>CP119317.1:0-2400000 GCA_029203125.1 Candidatus Cohnella colombiensis | reverse complement strand
TGAGTATTGTTGATGTTGCACAAGGGATGGGTTACGACCCGCGAATTGGCAACTCATTCTTGAAGGCAGGCATTGGTTACGGGGGATCATGCTTTCCAAAGGATGTTGATGCGTTACTTTATGCAGCTGATCGTAATGGGTTAACGTTATCGATAATGGAACAAGTTGCGAAAATCAATCGATCACAGGTTGTCCACGTGCTATCACAATGGGAACAACGTGTTTCTTCCTTTGCAGCAATGACGGTAGCAGTTTTAGGAATTACATTTAAGCCCAATACAGACGATTTACGTGAAGCTCCTGCGCTAACTCTTATTCCAGCTTTGTCAGCGAAGCAAGCGATAATTCGTGTTCATGATCCTCTGGCAAAGCTACCTGCAAACTTATTAACAGATCAAGTTTCACAGTACGAATCGCTTGAAGGTGCATTGACAGGAGCAGATGCTGTAATCCTCTGTACAGAATGGTCGGATTATGTGAAGGCAGATTGGAGTAAGCTCAAAGCTAGCTTGAACGGTCGTCTTTTTTTTGATGGTAGAAATGCAATGGATCGTCAATTGTTAATCAGATTAGGATTTGAGTATTACGGTGTAAGTCACAACGGCGAGTACCCAAGCGTTACAAGGTAGGCTTCCATATACTATCCATAGGCATAAGATTAATCCACGTGGGAGGAGATGTCGTTGGAGGAGTATCGTATTGGTCCGTGGGAGGACGAAGTCACGGTACCGCTCGGAGGCGATCGCGAACAATTTATACCACCGGAAGTTGAAGAGATTGCTCAGAGGGTCATCGAGCAATATGAGATGAGCGTAAGTTCAATGACACTGATTACTTCTAAGCCGGACAAAGGTGGAGCGATCTGGCGCATCGAAACCGACCATGGTCCTCGGAGCTTGAAGGTGTTGCATCGTGAGCCAAGGCGAAGCTTGTACAGTGTGTACGCACAGCAATACTTGGTGGAGCAGGGAGCGCGAGTGCCTGCACTTATTAAGACGAAGAATGGACAAATCTATACAGAAGCAGGCGGTAAGCTCTGGATTGTGACAGACTGGATTGAGCTCACCCCTGCTTCTAAGGTCGATCTAGAGGGAGCAATGGCACTAGTGTATGGATTAGGTGAGTTTCATGCCCATACGCGTGGTTATATCCCTCCTGAGACCGCGACTAAATCTTCACGAATTTATAAATGGCCGAAGCATTACGCTAAAATGATCGAGAAAATGGGCTGGTTCCGAGATATAGCTAGAGCGTATCCTGAAACGATCGGCAGCGAACGATTACTAGCTGAAGTTGAACAGTTTGAACAACAGGCACGCGAAGCTTACGCACGATTCATTGATTCCCCTTACGAGTTAATGACAAGTAAGGGAGAGCCTCATTGGGGATTAGTACATCAGGATTATGGATGGTCTAATGGGCAGATGGGTCCTGATGGGATATGGGTCATTGACTTGGATGGTGTCTCTTATGATTTCCCTATTCGTGATTTGCGTAAATTAATTACGAGTACGATGGATGACATGGGTGTATGGGATACCGTATGGATTAGAGGGATGATTCAAGCTTATCATGAAGCAAATCCGCTCAATCGAGAAACATTTGTGCTGCTGCTGAATGACATGAGCTTTCCGAATGAATTTTACAAGCATATCAAAGAAATGATTTTTGATCCGGTCGTATTCATGAACACAGAACTCGAGGCGATATTGCTGCGTGTACTTGCGACGGAAGAGAGTAAAAAAGCTGCATTAGCTGACTTGCAGCAAGACATTGAGAAATATCCTGCAGGTGACTATGTTATCGAAGAAGTCGTATGGGATTCGTCTTTAAGAAGAAGTAGATTGGGTACAGTACGGGAAAGGAATAGTATAACGTTTGAAGAAGGCACGCCGCATATAGAGGATTCTGCTCAGCTGGAAGAACGTCTGAACGAATCAGCAGAAAATCTACCACAGCATTCCGTGATCGCAACGAGCATTGTGACATTAGACCCTGTAGCTCTGAAATCACCAGCACTACTCTCTCCTGCTATGAACGCTTCAGTAGAACAAATCAGGCAGCGTGTAGGTATTGTTCGCAGGCGGCGGGTCAGACTACCACTTATCCGAAAAAGAAGAAGAAAGACGAAGCTAAGATTGAGACTAAGACTACGTGTGCGGAAACACTCGAAGCTCGCATTAGGGTCAAAGCGATTTACGAAATTGAAAACGAGAACGATTAAAAAAATAAAAAAATCGAACAAATTGAAAAAATCTATAACGCGTCGTAGATCGATATCATCCCATAAAAGACAGAGTTCTAGGCGTTAAAGGGCGGCTTAACGAGCGGAGGGAGGATGACTTTTGAATATCTTAATGATCTGCACGGAAAAGCTGCCTGTGCCGAATATACGTGGAGGAGCTATTCAAACTTATATTTGTGGTGTCGCTCCAATATTAAGTCAGCGTCATCGAATTACGATTATCGGAAGAACCGATCCTGATCTGCCTGATGACGAGACGGTAGAGGGTATACGATATGTTCGCGTTCAGTCTGACAATGTTTTTGAAATCTATGCAAAAGAAGTGTTTGACTACTTGCAAGCGAGCCCAGAACAGTTCGATATTATCCATATGTTTAATCGTCCTAAGCTGGTGCCTATTGTACGAGAGGTAGCCCCTGAAGCACGACTTATTCTTAGTATGCACAATGATATGTTTAAGCAGGAGAAGCTGTCCAAAGCTGAGGGTTATGCTGCGCTATATGAGCTTGATACGATTATTACGATCAGCAACTATATTGGAAATACGATTTCAGAATTATATCCGGAAGCGAATCCGCTACTCAAGACAATTTATTCGGGTGTAGATGTGAACAGATTCACACCGTGGCAGCAATCAGCGCAAGCACGACAAGCGAGAGAGGAGCTTCGCGCGGAGCATCAGCTAAGCTCGAAGAAGGTAATTTTGTTTGTTGGACGAATGACGAGAAATAAAGGTCCTCATGTGCTAGTTAAAGCGATGGAATATATTAAACATCCCGATGCTGCATTAGTTATTGTTGGAGGGACTTGGTACCAAGAGGATACTGTGTTCAGTGATTACGTGAGCTATGTGCGTTCTCTTGTTGAGAAATCGAAATTTCCCGTCATCCTGACAGGATATGTACCAGCTCATGAGGTACAACGTTGGTTTTACGCTGGAGACGTATTCGTGTGTACATCAATCTGGGATGAGCCACTTGCTAGAGTACACTTCGAAGCTATGGCAACAGGACTTCCATTCTTAACGACAGCAAGAGGCGGTAATCCCGAAGTCATTCATGATGGCAATGGGATCTTAATTCAAGATCCGAATGATGCGGGGGAGTATGCGTCAAAGCTCAATGAACTATTATCTGATATGGGGCAAAGTCGGGAGATGGGGATGCGGGGACGCAGCTTGGTGGAGCGGAACTTCACATGGGAACGTGTCGCCCGAGAAATATTAGAGGTATGGGAATCTTAAAAGCTATTGTGCATAAACTTTTCCTTACCTAAATCGATGATTAAATAGAGGGCGTCCCATTGCACGTTGTATTTTGAACAATATAACTAGCTTATCTTCACGGGATTGTTATCTATGTTGCAGTTCGTACAATGAAATCACATGAAGATCACTGCTAAGGGAGAGTATAGCTGATTTGATTGTATGATGTGCAACATAATCGTAACGGATGGTTTTAGATCAGATTTTAGTTGTATGATTTGCAATATAGCGAAATGGGCATGTCCTAAAAGTGAGTAACTTTTGGGCAACCTCATTCTTCTTTTATCTCGATTATGGTTTTTGCGGGGATGTATCTCCTTACGGTTGCTATTGGGATCGTGAAATCTGAACGGGTAACTCATAAAAATGAGATTTCACGATCCCAAAGGCAAACGCTACCGCTCCTACAGGAGATACATGCCCTCTTTTCTTTATCGATTGAGGTAAGAATAAGTCCTATAAAATCAAAAAATGGAGATCGAAATTAAGCCTAGAGTTTGGATAGCTTTCGCTTGCACACAATCTTCTGAAGAAGGCTGCAAAAGACCAAAAAAAAATGAGGATGGACCTTGCTCCATCCTCATTTTTACTTTGTGCGTTGATTTTTTAGAGATACCCATATTTACTACATTTAAATCTTCATTACGGCGCCATTACTTGCGTTCGTTACGAGCGCAGAATAACGTGCGAGGTAGCCGCGTTTAATCTTCGGTTCAAAGCCGGCCCATGCTGCGCGACGACGATCAAGCTCTTCGTCACTTACTTCTAGTGTCATTACCCGATTGTTCATATCGAGTTCAATCATATCTCCATCATTAACGAAGGCGATTGGACCACCTTCTGCTGCTTCAGGAGAAACGTGACCGATCGAAATTCCACGAGATGCACCTGAGAATCGACCGTCTGTAATGAGACCAACTTTCGTTCCCAGTCCCATACCGACGATTTGCGACGTTGGAGCGAGCATCTCAGGCATCCCTGGACCGCCTTTCGGTCCTTCATAGCGAATGACGACAACATGCCCTTCTTTTACTTTGCCGTTTGCGATACCAGCGAGTGCCTCTTCTTGAGAGTCGAAGCAAATTGCAGGTCCACGGTGATAGCCACCAACGGATTTATCTACCGCTCCAACCTTGATGATCGAGCCTCCAGGTGCGAGGTTACCGAACATAACGGACAAGCCGCCTTCTTTGCTATGCGGATCATCGATTGGACGAATGACGTTCGTATCAACGATTTCACAGCCAACGACATTTTCACGCAACGTTTTTCCGGATACAGTCAAGACGTCACCATTCAATGCGCCGTCCTTTTTGAACAACTCATTAATAATTGCACTTACGCCACCAGCGTTATGCAGATCCTCGATATGATGATCGGAAGCAGGAGCAAGCTTGGACAAATAAGGCACTCGTTTTGCTACTTCATTAATCCGTTCGATTGGATATTCAATATCAGCTTCATGAGCTAGCGCTAACGTGTGAAGAACAGTGTTCGTCGAACCGCCCATCGCCATATCAAGAGCAAAAGCATTGTCGATCGATGCTTTCGTAACGATATCACGCGGCTTCAAATCCTTCTTAATGAGTTCCATCAATTGACGAGCAGATTGGCGAACAAAATCTTTACGTTCTGGAGCGACAGCAAGAATTGTACCATTGCCAGGCAATGCCAATCCAAGCACCTCTGCTAAACAGTTCATGGAATTTGCTGTGAACATTCCGGAACAGGAGCCACATGTCGGACAACCATATTGTTCGAGCTCTGTTAAGCTCTTTTCATCGATTTTACCTGTCATAAAAGCACCAACGCCCTCAAAAACAGACGTTAATGAAATTGCACGGCCATCGCTTGTGCGACCCGCTTTCATTGGTCCACCACTAACGAAGATCGTAGGAATATTGACACGAAGTGCAGCCATCATCATTCCGGGTGTAATTTTGTCACAGTTCGGAATACAGACCATACCGTCGAACCAGTGGGCATTGACCATTGTTTCGACAGAGTCAGCGATGATTTCACGACTTGCAAGAGAATAGCGCATACCGATATGTCCCATTGCGATCCCATCATCGACACCGATCGTGTTGAACTCGAAAGGTACACCGCCTGCTTCACGGATTGCTTCTTTTACGATTTTACCGAACTCTTGGAGATGAACATGGCCGGGAACAATATCAATATATGAATTGCACACTGCAATGAAAGGCTTGCCGAAATCTTCTTCCTTCACACCAGCAGCACGTAGCAAGCTACGGTGGGGAGCGCGGTCAAAGCCTTTAGTAATCATGTCTGAACGCATTTTTTTGGCGGACATCGATAATCCCTCGCTTTCTTATTATCCAGATTGTAATAAATATTATTTTATCACACTTATTCTTGTGAGAACAATTTCGATAGGCCCGCAAAAGGTAGGTTCTCATAATGTTCGGTTTTGTAGACAACCTCGCTTTCGATGTGAGTCTCGTCACTAAGCTTATTGCGCTTAAATTGGAGCTGATCGAAGAGCTTAACTAGAATATGTGCGGTGTTCATTGCATCATCCATCGCCCGATGGTGTGTTCCTGAGAAAGGGATTTCGAGCATTTCAAGAGCGGGTTTAAGTCCCATTTGCTGATGTTTTTCTAACTTATAGATTTTGGAGATCATCTTCTGCAGGTTGTTGTGGTTCACAATCCAGTCAGTGGGAATGTGATGAAGTCTGCTTTCCTGTACGAGCTGACGAAGATCGTCAGGACCCCAAGCGCACAAATAATATTCATCAGGACCAATCCATTCGACATAATCACGTATCACCTGCGCTAACGAATATGCACCGTTCACATCTTCCTGTGTAATACCGGTAAACGTTGTAGTGTCTGCAGTTAACAGAGGAACGATCGTCGGCTTAACGAACGCCTGGAACGATGATATGATTTGTGGAACTTCATCGACAATGTCTACTTTCGCTGCCCCAATTTCAATGATTTCGGCGATCTGCCCTTTTTTTCGTCTTACGGTCATTTCTAAGTCATATACAATAATGGTCACTTCATGCACCTCAAAAAGACATAAATGGGTAAATGCTTACCTCTGTTATTATAGACTTCTATGTGACTTTTGTCAGGGAAAAAATAATTACATTAGAGGGAATGCTGCTGAATGAAAATAAAGTAGGTGTTATTGGATTTGCACATATTCAAGGTGAAGAAAATCATAGCTACTAAATATTATCATTAATTTAAGCTGAATTTGGTTGTATTAATAAGAAATCTTAGTATAATTGGGTTAAAATATCTAGGAAAAAAGCACCTTTTCAACAAGTTTGGGAGGATAGATGATGTTACATATGTGGGGGATTGGGCTCATGATTTTCGCCGGCGTAGCTGCTAGTTTCGCATGCGGGTGGATTATTTCTACACGGCAGAAGCAAAGGCCCAAAAAATCTGTTACCATGCTCAAACCGCTAGATCGTTCTGTAGACCTACAAACGGTCATCCTCCAACCTCCTCAATTCCACATACAGCCTGGAAATGCTCAACATGTCGGTAGACGTCAGGAACAACAAGATGCGTTTGGGTTTTCAGACTTTAACGATATTTCTGTTGTCCAAACAGCGGGAATCTTTGTGACATTAGCAGATGGAATGGGTGGTCTCGCAAAGGGTAGCGAAGCGAGTAATTTGGCTGTAAAAGTCATGTTGCAACAGTATGCAGCTCATTCTGAGAATGAATCGGTGCCACAAGCATTACTTCGTTCTTTACAAGCTGCCAATGAAGCGGTATGCCAATTGGCGGTTCAATCCAATATGGAATATAACATTGGAACGACGCTCATGACTGCAGTTATTCGAGAAGATCAGCTTTATTGGATATCCGTTGGGGACAGTCGAATATATTTATATCGAGAAGGATATTTAACCCAGCTCACGGAGGATCACAACTATGCTCGTAAACTGCAGGAAGAAGTCATTCAAGGTAAGCTTACTCGTGAAGAAGCGTTAACGCACCCAGAACGTAATACGCTGACAAGCTATTTAGGTATTCCTAAGGTAGAAGAGGTGGATCAGAATTGGACCTCGTATCCTCTTCGGCATGGGGATGTTATTATGCTTTGCAGCGACGGACTCCATGGGACACTCTCAGAGCAAGAAATGGTCTCATGCTTTGCGGGACATTCGGACATTCAATTATTAACAGAGATGCTTGTACATAAGGTGTTGTCGAAAAACAGTGACAACCAAGATAATGTGACAGTCGCGATGTTAGCTTATAAGTAGAGGAGTTATCCAATTGAAGAGTAAACGAGTAAAAACAGGGTTTAGCTTAATCTTTTCAATACTATTAGTTGCAATTGCACTTACTCCCATAGTAAGTGCAGCTTCTGCTGAAGAAACGGTGCTGAAAGCTAGAGAAAGTGTTGTTCGAGTGCTAGCTTTTAACGATGATGGCAACGGTGGAACGGGGACTGGCTGGCCCGTTGGCACATCGAATCGCGTTCAATATTTTATAACGAACCATCATGTCATTGCGGATATGCAGTATGTCTATATCCATCGTGATGATGATCAGGAATCATTTATACCCGCAACGGTTATTGACTACTACTCGCAAGATGGTAAGGACTTGGCGATTCTACAAATCAGCGAGCCGATCCGGATTACACCATTTAAACTAACATTGAGCGATCATGTAAGTGCTGTAGAGCACGTCTGGACATTAGGGTTTCCTGGACTTGCCGATCAAGCCTACGGTAAAGATCAGGAGTTCGATTCGAGACCCGAGAATGTGACGATTAACCAAGGCAATGTTAGTAAAATTGTTGAAGATAAGGCCCAGGGCCGTAAGGTTTATCAAGTTAGTGCGGCAATCAATCACGGGAATTCGGGTGGTCCACTTGTGAATGATCGCGGAGAGGTTATCGGGATTAATACGTTTACGATCGTTGGCGAGGATGCTCAAGGGCTGTTCGGCGCTGTACAAGTGGACGAATTGATTCCTCTACTTGAGGACAACAACGTACCCTATGAGCTTGCAGACGGTTGGAAGCAAGGAAAGAATGGCAGTGAGAGCTCGGATACTGGCGAGTCATCCGGTAAGGACGAGAAGAGTACGACAACAGAAAAAACCGTGAACAGCAAATCTGACAATACGATTTCATATGTAATCGGGGGCGCAGTTATACTGGTCGGTGGAGCTTTTCTTATTGTCCGGAAAAATCGTAGTCAACCTGTAGCCGTTGCAAGTCATGCTGGACATTCTATGGAATCGTTAGCGACTCCACTTGCACAACATCACTCCCCTAGCAACGTAGCGCAGGTAGGTTCAGGTATTAGTACTGCGGGATCGCCATCGCTTTATGGTCTAACAGGTGAATTTAAAGATTCCTCCTATGACTTAACTACGAATTCGATTACACTCGGTCGTGATCCATTACAAAGTCAGCTTGTTTTCACTGGAACTCCTGATATTAGTCGGAAGCACTGTACGATTCAATACGACGGACTGAATAATCAATTTATTTTAGAAGATCATGGATCCTCGAACGGTACATTTTTACAATCTGGAGAGCGTCTCCAGCCAGGCAGTTACTATGTGCTCCAGCGTGGAGACAGGTTCTATGTTGCTAACCCTAACTATACGTTCGAAGTAAGATAATTGTTAGGTGAATCAGGAGGACCGTGATGAAATTCATGACAGCTTCTAGTAGTGAAGTTGGCGGTAGGAAGGTCAATGAGGATTGCTGTAAATTTATACAACTAGATCAATATGGTTGTTGGATTATTGCAGATGGACTTGGCGGTCATGAAGGTGGGCAAATGGCGTCTAGTCTTGCTGTTCAACGAGTGATTGAAGCAGCGGGACGGAAGCAGTTACATTCTGAAGCCATTATGAGATATTACATCCAAGAGGCTCATGAAACGTTACATGCTTATCAGAAGCAAGAGATGAAGCTTTCTCGCATGCGAACGACAATCGTCATGCTTGCGTCAGATTATCGGACAGCGTCATGGGCACATGTCGGAGACTCACGGTTGTATCATTTTCGCGGGGGTACAATTTTCACGGAAACGAAAGATCATAGCGTTTGCCAAAGTCTTGTTAGTATGGGGGAAATCACTAGGGGACAAATTCGACAGCATGAGGATCGCAGTCGCTTATTGCGTGTTCTTGGTGCAGAAGGTGCAGTTCGTCCAGATGTGAGGGCGCCGGTTCAAGTTAAACCGGGAGATGCGTTCTTGCTATGTAGTGATGGTTTCTGGGAGTATGTGACGGAGACGGAGATGGAAGTTGATCTCTCTAAGTCAACGACACCCGAGCAATGGCTGAACCGAATGAATGACCGACTCGTTCGAAGAGCAAAGCCCGACCATGATAATTATTCGTCGATTGCAATAATCGTTGGAACATAACTTAATTGGGATAGGGAAGAGGTGATTGGCATGGATCTTAAGCAACTATGTATGGGCTGTATGACGTTGGTAGGCGAAGTGGAGGTTTGTCCCAATTGCGGATTTGTCGAAGGTACTCCTCCGGAAGCGCCCCAGCATCTTGCTCCGCGTACATTGCTAAATGGTCGCTATTTGCTCGGTAGAGTACTTGGGCAAGGTGGCTTTGGCATAACTTACTTGGCATGGGATATTAATCTAGACACGAAACTCGCGGTTAAAGAATATTTGCCTCGTGATTTCGCATCCAGGTCTTTAGAGCAAACTGCGGTATCTGTTTATTCTGGCGAAAATCAAACCCATTTCGAATATGGGTTGGAGAAATTTCTTGAGGAAGCAAAAATTCTTGCTCAATTCAACAATTCGCCTGGAATTGTCTCCGTACGTGATTTCTTCCGTGAAAACAATACAGCGTATCTTGTTATGTACTACTTAGATGGTATCACATTCAAGCAATACTTAGAGCAGATGGGTGGCAAAATTCCGTACGAAACGGCTATTTCAATAATGAATCCGGTACTGGATTCATTAGCTGAAGTACATAATCTTCAATTGTTGCATCGAGATATTAGTCCGGATAATATCTACATCACAACGAACCGTCAAGTGAAGCTACTCGATTTCGGGGCAGCCCGCCATTCAGTGAATGAACAAAATCGGAGCCTGTCGATCATTCTTAAGCCAGGCTTCGCACCAGAGGAGCAATATCGGACTAAGGGAAGGCAAGGACCGTGGACGGACGTATACGCTGCTGCCGCGACGATCTATCGTGCGATTACAGGGATCGTGCCTGTTGAAGCACTAGAGCGGATGCAAGAGGATACATTAGTGCCACCATCGCAGCTGGGAGTGAATATTACAGCAGATGCGGAAGCAGCATTAATGCAAGCATTATCTGTTCGAGCACCGCAAAGGTTTCAGTCGATTAAGTCATTTCAGACTGCATTGTTAGGCGGAGCACCGGTATTATCGAAGGCTGAACCAGAGCAAATGACGACTGTAGTAAGCCCGCAAAGTCATGCATCAGATGCGCCTACAATGTATATGCCTTCTCAGGTACAGGCACAGATGAGCCAATCGCCTGCACAGTCTTACCCACCACCAGCTCAAGCCCAACCAGTAGTGCAGGCACCTGCACAATCGACTGTGAAGTCGAAAAAACCGTTATGGGTAGGTCTCGTCGCTGCAGTTGTTGTCGTTGCATTGGGCATCGGGGCGTTTCTATTCTTTTCCCCATCGGACGATTCGAAAGTGATGAAGGAATATAAGGGATTGGATATATCCGAAGCACGTAAATTACTAAAGGACAGTGGAATACGATATGAGGTCGAGGAGGAATATGATGATGACATTGATTCCGGTAAGGTCATCAGACAAAAACCGTCCTCAGGAACGGAACTGAAAAGTAGTGACGTTGTCGTTCTTTTCGTGAGCCTAGGGAAGGAAAAGAAGAAGTCGAACGAGAATTCTGTCAAGGAGGCAGAGCCGAGCGCGACTACACCTCCGTCAAAGGAGTCAATCTCACCGGTTGAAAGTTCTCAGGGTCAATTAGCAGCTTCGGATCAGTATTTTGTAGGCTTTGCTGGGACGCTCGAAAAGTCGAACCCTTACAAATACGAAGCTGTCGATTTTGATGGTGACGGCGTCATGGAGCTCGTAACAACGTCTACTGATGATGCAAATGGCTCATATCTCAATGTTTATATTTGGGATGGTAGCAAATTTGTCATCTGGTACACATTTACTGTTCCTGATTATGTCTATGACTTGACGAGATCTTATCGTGGTGGTGATCGAGAGGCGCTTTACGCACTCACGTATTCAGCGATATATGAGCTTCGAATTGACGAGGGCAATATTCCTGTCGTCGACAAATACGAACAGGATATCCATCCCTATGAACTGGCAGTTGGGTCGCTAGATGGAGATGATATTGAAGATTTTGCTTTCTTGCAAATTACAGAAGATGGGACCAATGAGTATGCGGTTTCTTTCCAATTATCAAATGGATCGAGCAATGTACTACAGCGACTTGGCTCTATTGTAAGTAATTTAAGGCTAGCTGATCTTAATGGCGATGGAATCAGTGAAATGCTTTATTTCGGCAGTGACAACCAGGTTCATATCTTAAAATGGAATGGACAGCAGTTTGATGAAGTTGCAACAACAACATTCGGAGAAGGAAACTTATTTTATAACTTTTATACAGCTGATGTAGATCATGATGGCACGCATGAAGTGGTTACGATTTCCAGCATGGGCGATGGATTAGAGGGACGATATTGGAAGTGGATCCCAGAACAAAACGATCTTATTTTCACTAAAGTATTCGATTTGACGGGTATCAGCTATAGTGCTATGCCACTGCTTGGAGATTTTGACTTTGATAAGTACAATGATGTTTTGATTTTAGATACCGAGTACGATGAAGAAACGTGGGATTTCAAATCTACAAAGTACTTTATTTACCGTGATGGCGCTGTATATAGTAATTAAAATTATTTTGAGAAGGAGAGCTTATTATGCAAAATATCCGTTGTGCAAATGGTCATTTTTTTGATCCGGTGAAACACAATTTTTGTCCACATTGCGGAGTGCGTGTCGATAAGGCTGTACCGTCTGCTTCAGCTCCATATGTACCCTTACAAACATCGGTCATTAACCAAGGTCAAGCTAATAATCTAGCAGAAGGAATCCCGATTGTATCGCCAATGGCTGGAGGTGTGGCTTCAAGCAACGAAGGTCAAACAGTTGGTATGTATCGTAAAAAGCTTGACGTAGATCCGGTCGTGGGATGGCTTGTGTGTGTGGAAGGCGCAGATCGAGGCAAAGACTATAGAATCCGTGCAGAACGGAATTTTATAGGTCGTAGTCCGAGCATGGATATTTGTATTGTCAACGATCAGACTGTATCGCGTGAAAATCATGGAATCGTTAGCTACAATCCGAAAAATAATCAATTTAAAGTTATTCCAGGTGAAGGCAGAGGCATCGTCTACTTAAACAATGAGGAAGTTGTTACTGCAACGGATTTGAAGGCGAATGACATCATTGAGCTCGGTCAGACGAAGCTGAAATTCGTACCTTTTTGTGACGATCAGTTTCAATGGGGCGAGGAGTAGGAGAAAATTTAACTACTGAGACAATTGTCTCGGTAGTTTTTTTTAATATGACAGGAAGGATTTACGTTGTAGCGAAAAAAATTAATAATGTGTGTATCATTATGTGAAAATAATCACATTATAAAAGGTGAAATCATCGTACAATAAAGTTACAACAAGTAAGCAACATCATCGCACACACAATAACTTGTAGATTACATAAAGGGAGTGGCCATCATGAGAGAAAATATGGACGTACTAACGAACAACTACTTGAAATTTTGCTATACATGTGACGAAGCGCATCAGTGTCAGAATGAACGAGATTGCATCGCATGCTGGCAAGAGAAGGGATTGTTGCTCCAAGCAGAGGTAGAGCAAGAAACGACAGAGGCATTTTTAAGAGAATATGCACTATAGAAGCTTCCAAATATCCGCCAAGCGTCTCCAGCGTCTTAGGACACTGTGGGCGCTTTTAATTTGTACCGGTTCGTTTGTCTAAAAGAAAATTCTCATTCATATATATAGCAACAAGGAGAGTGAGAAGAATGGACAAGGTGATTAAACGTTACTATGAATTGAAGAAGAAGCTGAAGGAAACCGAACAAGAGCTGATTGAACTTCGTGAACAGATATTAAGTCATTGCTCAGAACAAGGTGTGAAAACACTTTTACTGGGCAATTACGAGGTGAAAATAGTTGCACAAGAGCGAAGAGAGTACGATGATGAAAAGTTGTATAAAGCTTTACCGGATTCAGAAGTGTGGCGCATGGTTTCGAAGGCGGACTCGACTAAAATTGCTAGTTTGGTGAAATTGAAAGTAATTAAAGAGGACATTCTTCAAAATACGTATTCGGTGAAAAAAGTATCATCACTGCAAGTTGAACGTAAATAAAATGAGATGTTCAATAGGTGAATAATCAACTTATTTCATCGATGAACCTAACTCCTTTTAGTTATCTTTCTTGAATGCAGCATCATGTGTTTTGGCGAATTCATCTGGTGTAATTTCTTTGCCGAATAGCGCTTGGATTTGGTTCAGGTGTTCTTCGGCAGCGCTTGAACTCATTTGCACGTCGGCAAACAACGTAATGTTCGTAGCCTTGTTCACCTCGTTGAGCAGGTCAATATAAAGCTGTGGAAGCTGGATCTTCGATGTGTTTACCTTCGTAGCTGGGATAACTCCAACTCCAGTTACTGATTCTTCGCCCCAACGCTTCACGAAGTACTCTACGAATCTTTTTGCTTCCGATTTTACCGAGGAATTCTCAGCGATGAATAGGCCAACACCGGGACCACCTATCCAGCTATCGATATTTCCTTTGCCTCCATCTACGGTTGGGAATTTAAAGAAGCCGATACTGTCGCGAAACGGCTGTGGAATGCCCTGGTTTGTTGTGTAATTGGGAAGCTCCCACGTACCCACTAGATACATAGCCGTCTTGCTATTCATAAATTCCGCTTTACTCTGATCATTTGACAGGCCATTAAAGCCTTTGTTAAAGGCATTCATATCGACAAGATTCTGAATATGCTCCGCCGCTTCGATAAGACCCGGATCTGTAAAGGAGGATATGCCCTTAATTGCGTTCGCAAGCGTCTCTGTGCCGGCGATACGGTCAGCCATATACATGTACCAAAGTGAACCCGTCCAGCGATCCTTGTTGCCAAGCGCGATTGGCTTTACACCATGATCTACAAGTGTTTCCACGACATGTAGAAAGTCATCGTAAGTCGTTGGAACCTGCAGGCCATATTGTGCGAAAATTTTCTTGTTGTAAAATACCGGAGCAATATTGAACTCTAGTGGTAGCGCGTAGGTTCTGCCATCGACAGCATAAGCTTCCGTAGTGCCCGCAACGAACGAATCTTGCAACTTGCTATGTAACAGGTCATCAAGTGGTGTGAATAGCTTGCCTTCGACGAATGGCTGAAGATATCCGGCTGCCCATGTCATGCCAACGTCCGGCAAATCATTGACAGCAGAGAGCACCTTCATCTTGGCTTTGTATTGTTCATTCTCAAAAACGACTTGCTTTATGGTGACGTTTGGATTGTCAGCCTCATACTCATCGATAATTTTGCTCACAATGTGAAATTGGCCGGATGCACCTGCTTCCGGCCATAGGTGCATCATTTTGATGGTCACCTTTTCACTCGATATGGTTTTCGGGACACGATTAATAACGTTTGAACTGTTGTCGCAGCTCGTAACAATAAGAGCCAAGCTAACTACAACTGCCAATAATGCTCGAATTTTTCTGTACACGTTCGTATCCTCCGTCAAACATCATGCCAATCTAGCAGAATGCGTTTTGGATAGAATGGCGAACTTAATCTTTCACGCTACCAAGCGCGACGCCCGCGACAATATACCTCGACAACAGGAAGTATATCACAAAAAGTGGCAACACTGTTAGCGTCAACCCCATGTAAATCGAGCCGTACTCAATCTTGTAAATATCACCTTTAAGTAGGCTTACCATGATGGGTAACGTGTATTTATTCTGCTGTGTGAGCAAAATCATCGGCATGAATAGGTTGTTCCAGCTGGCTACAAAGGCAAATATGGCTTGTGTCGCAATTGCTGGCATCATGAGCGGCAAGACAGTCCGGTTGAAGGTGTAGAATTCACTCGCTCCGTCAACACGTGAAGCCTCAACCATTTCAATCGAAAGCGTTGCGAGTAAATATTGGCGCATAAAGAACACAATCGCTGGTGCTGCTATGGCAGGCAGAATCAGAGGCAGGAAGTTGTTCGTCCAATGTAATTGATACATGAACTGATAAAATCCGATAGCGCTTGCTTGCGACGGAATCAACATGACACACATGATAACCGTAAAGAAAGGCTGACGCAATTTCCAGTTGTAAGCGACAAGCCCGTAAGCGGTCAGAGACGAGAAGTAGACGGCTAATATTGTCGAGGAGCTTGAGATTATTAACGAATTAAAGAATCCCTTAAGAGGATCGAAGCTCTTGCTGAGCAGCACATCCAGGTTACTCATGGCGTGTATCGATGGCAATAGAGAAAGTCCGCCTTGAATTTCCGGTGTCGAGCGCGTAGCGTTGACGATCATGATCCAGAAAGGCATGATACTAAGCAACGACAAAAAGATGCACACGACATAGATGATCGTCTTATTCATTTTAATGGAGGCTGAAGTGCTTCTTTGAACTTTTGCCATAAATCATACGCTCCTTGTCTCCGCTTGCGCAGCTTGTTTAAGCATTTTCTGTGCTTTCTTGAGCCTTCCTGCATCGCGGTCGCGCATAAAGTAGAACAGCAGTCCAGAAAGTGCCGCCGCAATTGCGAACATGACCATACTTGCCGCAGCAGCGCTATTGTACAAGTAACTGCCCTTGAACGCTTGTTGGTATATGAATACTGATGTGGTAAGTGTAGCATCGTCTGGCCCACCACCCGGTGCGACTAACAATTGCGGGATGTCGAACATTTGCAAACCGCCGATCGTCGAGATAATCAACGTGTAGAGCAATATTGTTCTAAGACTTGGCAATGTGATACGGAAAAAGGTTTGCCAACCGCTTGCACCGTCAATGGACGCGGCTTCGAATAATGTAGGACTGATGCCCATAATACCAGCAATAAGTATAATCATCGTGTTTCCATACCACATCCAGAACTGGATAAACGCAACGATACCTTTTGCTGTCGTCTTGTCTTGAAGGAAAAAGACAGGAGAGTCAATCAAACCCAACATCTCAAGGAAACTATTCACAGGACCTATTGGATAGGAGAATAAAGCGTTAAATAGCACGGCGATCGAACCCGCAGTGATAATATTCGGCATATAGAGCAAAATTTTGAACGTACCTTGTCCCCGTATTTTCAAACGCTGGTTAGTGAACCAGGCTGCTAGTAATAGCGAGAGCAGGATTTGAGGTACGAAGTTAAAGAACCAGATCACCAAAGTATTGATAAGTGACTTCCTAAACGAAACGTTGTGATAAAACAAATTTATGAAGTTTTTGAAGGGATTGTCCAAAAAGTGAACCGGCTTCGGAATTAATCCTTTCAAATCGGTAAACCCAATAACTGCGGTATACAAAGTGGGATATAACGAGAAAACCAAAAACGCAAGCAAAAAAGGCAAACTGAAAATGTAGCCATATTTAGAATATTTGACGCCCTTGCGGCGCATGGCTTTCACCCCATTCATTGATATAAAGGGGCGGGAAAACTAACCCGCCCCTTTGGCATCGAATTATTCGCTATCGATTTCCAATTGATCTTTAACTTGTTGCTTGAAGTCCGCGATCGCTTGGTCACGGCTCTTGCTACCTGCGGTGTACTCACGTACTTGTCCGCGCCATAAGCTGTTGATCGTTTCATCAAATTGAGTAAGGTTTTTACCTGAAGCGCCCGCATTAGCTGGAACGAATACATCGAACATATTTTGCCCACCTAGCAATGCGATTTCGCCATTAGATTTGGACATTACAACAGCGGATGAAACAGTGTCTTTCGTGCCTTGCTCGCCATCTTTCATTGTGCCGTTAGCCCAATAATATTGGAGACCTGTTTCGGAAGTATCAAGTGTAACCCACTTGATGAAATCTGCAACGGCTGCTTTCTTAGCATCGTTCTTAGTTACATCCTTGTTAGCTATGAGCCAAGTACCACCCCAGAAGAATCCAGTTGGAGGTTCAGTTACAGCCCAGTCACCGTTCGTGTCTTTAACATTACCGTTCATAACATAGTTAATCAGCCATGCTGGACCGAAGAAACCGAAGACTGGTTGAGCACCAGTGCCGGACATATCCGCAAACCAAGCTTCTTGCCAGTCTTGCGTATCGTTGTGGTAGCCGTTGTCTTTCAGTTTCTTGGAGAGATCAAGGAACTGTTCGCGCTTAGGATCGATATGGAGCTTGCCGTTTACGATCCAGCCCTTGTCAGAGCTGTTTTCAATAGCGTGCCAGATATCACCGTCGCCGGAAACGATGCCGTAGCCTTTAGCTTTCAGCTTCGCTGCTGCATCGAAAAACTTGTCCCAACCAGGACCGACTGCAGCCTTCACAGTTGCAGGATCGTCAGATCCAAAGACGTCTTTTGCAATTGAGCGACGATAGATGAATGCACCGCCAGTAGCTTGATAAGCTAGACCTTTAAGTTGGCCATCCTTGCTACCAATGTCGACTGAGTATTGGGCAATGCCAGCGTCCTGTACCATTGTGTTGTCGAGACCTAGGTCGGAGTAATTTGCTGCAAAGTCAGATGCGTCACCTTGTGTGTACTTAAGGACGAAAGCTGCTTCTGCTGCATAAATATCTGGTGCATCCTTGCCGCCACCTGCAAGAGCTTGGTCAAGAGCAGGCTGATAAGCACCATCTGTAGTTGCGATAATTGTTGTTTTGAACTCAACATTCGCGTCTGGATGAGTTGCAAGATACTTAGTAGTCATGTTAGGAATTTCTTCTGTGAAGCTCCAAAGATTGATTGTAACTTTCTCTTTGGAAGTGTTGCCCGACGAAGTGTCGGAGCTCTTTGAGGGGCTTGGGCTTGGGTCGCTTGCGTTGTTGGAATTGTTCGAATTTCCGCCGCATGCGGCGAGAACAGAAGCCAACATGAGAATTACAGTGATTACAGCAAAATACCGTTTCATGCTTTTTTCCTCCCTTTTTTTTAAGCGCTTACATTGTTCTGTGAACCATTTCATTATAAAATTCGCAATGAAAGGGCACAAGGAACTGCCGATTGGGAGAAATTCCATTATTATTGGATAATTTGTTCAGCGTCCAATACCTGATGCCGATACTGACTAGGGCTTATTCCCTCATTGTCTTTAAATACTTTTATGAAATATTTTGCCGTTTGATATCCGACCTTCTCGGAAATTTCCCAAATTGGCATTCTAGAAGTAACTAATAGCTCCTTCGCTCTTTGCACACGACTGCGTGTCAAATAGTCGCTGAAAGTAACACCTGTCTGCTCTTTGAACAGCACACTGAAATAGCTCGCATTCAAGTGTAGAAGGTCTGCTATCTGTTTCATACTGATGGCTTCATGTAGATGTGTATAGATGTAACTGATCGCGTCCTTGATTACGGTGGAGTAGCGTGCTTCATCTATGCCTGCAACAAGCAGCTTCGAATCAACCAGTTTTTCCATCGCGCCAAGTCGCTCTCTACCGCTATCGAGCTCTAGCGCTCTTTTCACGATATCTATTAATTTCGATTTGTCAAGAGGTTTGAGAAGGTAATCGAATGCGCCTAGCTGCAATGCTTTCTGGGCATATTCAAATTCGGCATAGCCGGAGATGACAAAGACAACAGGCAGTTGCCCGCGCATTGCCAAAATCTCTAACATCTGCAAACCGTCAACCTCGGGCATCCGTACATCTGTAATGATGATATGGGCGGAATTCACCTTCAGCCATTCTAAAGCCTCTACCCCGCTCGCAGCAATCTCGATTCGATGTCTGCCAGCAGACCAAGTGACGAGTGTCTTCTGTATCCCGAGGCGTGTGCGCGGTTCATCGTCAACAATTAATATCGTTTTCATTATCCTTCGTCTCCTTTCGGAGGAATCGTAATATTAAAGCGTACAATCGTACCGACGCCGACCTCGCTTTCAACTTGCAAGCCACTGTCGTGTTCAGACGCAATCGGATAATACAGCTTAAGACGTCGTTGTACGTTGGACATGGCCAACCCAGCTCCCTTTTTAGGAGTAGTTGAGGTTATACCCTCGATGCTTTGCAAGAGCTTGGCCAATGTCTCTTCGTCCATACCAGACCCGTTATCCAAGATAGCAACTGTCGCTAAACCTGGCTTGGTTGAAAAGACACGGATCGTGACCGATCCGGGACTAATACGACTTTCAACACCGTGCAAAATGGCGTTCTCCACGAGGGGTTGAATGATCAGTTTAGGAATCGGCACCTGTAATAGCTCCTTTTCTGCATCGATATTCCAATGTAACCGATCGACTAGACGCATTTTCATAATTTGCAAATATCGCTGTGCGTGCTCAAGCTCGTCGTGAATCGTTACCCACTCTTCATTGTCCGCGGAGCTACCAATAATATAGCGGAACAGTCCAGACATAGAGAGGATCGTTTGGGCAAGCTCGCTTTCTCCTTTTTCCTCCAACGACCAATAGAAGGCTTCTAGAGTATTGAACAGGAAATGAGGATTGATCTGCGCTTGCAGCGCCTTGAGCTCTGTGCGGCTCTGCGTAATTTCCTTCTCATAGACGACTTGAATCAGTTCATTCATATGAGTCACCATTCGATTGTATGTGTTGTTCAGTTCGTTGATTTCCAATGTCCGAAAACGGTTACGACTGGCAGGATTCAGCTTTAGCCCTCCGAATTTGGCGCTGCGCATACTTCTCATCAATCGTTGGATTGGACGTGTTATCATTGTAGAGAGAAGTA
This sequence comes from Candidatus Cohnella colombiensis, assembly GCA_029203125.1. GTDB lineage: Bacteria > Bacillota > Bacilli > Paenibacillales > Paenibacillaceae > Cohnella > Cohnella colombiensis. The sequence continues at coordinate 2,379,559 of CP119317.1, read as the reverse complement.
ATGTTACTAGTAAAAATGCAAAGGCAGCGACGCTGATAGACACATAAATGACCGTTCGCAATACGGAAATTCCTTCAGTTGCAGCTTCTTCCGGCATGAGCAATACGAGCTTCCAGCCCGCCACATCGGAAAGCTGTCTGACCGCGAGCATCCGCTCCTGCCCGATGGTAACGGTGCTACCGGTTTGCGCGAGCACCGACTGTGCCACTTCGTCGTCAATATCCGACATGATCGGATTACCTTTATTGTCACTGAGCAACATATATTCACGTCGTTCAGTAGGATCATTTCCCTCTGATTCAAACATATTGAAGTATTCTCGGTTTACATTAACGACTAGGTAGCCACCAGGCAAGTATGAATTGTTGAGCATGTTGATACGACGGATCGCGAGCACTGTATCTGGCGAACGCGGATCAATTCCGATCCAGGCAATGCGTCCTTTCTTCTGATCCGCTGCTGATAGCGCATTCTCGGATATGCGATTAGTTAAGCTGGAATCTTCAAGTGGGAACAATCGTCTATTATCTAACGTGTATAGTTCAAGCGAGCTTATTCCGGATGAGTATGCCATATAATTGTTGGCGATTTGCAGTAGTGATTGATGCTCATTAAAGTTGGATGGGGTCCCCTGTAATTCTTTCGATAGTAGTTTCTGAACATAGCTGTCAGTAGCTACCTGGGTTGTCAGCCAATCTATTTGCTTCAATAGAGCTTCCAGTCGCCCGTTTGCCTGAATCGCCGTCTGTTCAATATGTTTTTCCGCACTTTGCTTAAGGAGCACGGACACTTCACCATAGATAAACACACCCGCAAAGGTAAGCACGAGTGTCATTGTTAGCGTAAAACCGACGAAAATTTGATTTCGCAGGGTGTTGATCTCTTTCAAATTGATAAGTCGATCCGCCCACTTTCTCACTTGAACCCATTCCTCGCTTTAGTCGCTTGTAGGTTTAACGTAACTTATTCAATTTGGAGTGTCAATTAATAGTTTGACTGCCAACTCCTATACCATTTGTCCATAGAATAATAAATAGAAGGGAGCTTGGAGCCAGTGACGGCATCCAAGCTCCCTTATTGATCGGTAGGTGTTCAGTCAATCTTTGCTATAGACCTGCGATCTACCAATTCAGTCGTTACGTACAATGTACAGGGCCGTCTCTGACGATGGTGCATTCTCTGCATGAGCAATTGCACCGCATGGGCAGCAATATCTTGTTTGCCTGCATCAACGGATGCTAGCGCATACGGCTCACTGCTGTTGATATTGTCAAAGCCAGTTACCGAAATATCTTCAGGGCATTTCAAGCCGCGGCTTTTCAGAGCGAGCAGCAGATTGATCGCAATGGAATCATTCGCGCACAAGACAGCAGTCGGTTTGATTGGCGCTGATAGTAGTATATTCAATGCTTGTTCCAGATTGTTTATGTTGTGTTCACCACTGATGTCAGAAATAACAGTGGTGTTGATCACATTCTGTTCATTAGCAAAATGGTTTACAGCAAATTGAAACCCGCGAAGTCGCTCTGCGAAGCTGAGTGAAAAAGCAGGATCGCCGATGTAAGCCACTCTACGGTGGCCTGCTTGCAAGACGTAGGTAGTCATGTCAGCCATGCCATTAAAGTTGTCAGCGAGAACATGATCGATTTTCAGATCATGACTGGAATGACCATCCACCATCACGACAGGTAGGCCGGTATTAATAATTTGTACATTCAGCGAATCTGCGACATTGCCTAATAGGAACACGCCATCCACTTTGCGCTCCTTGATGCTTGTAGGCAATTCTGCTTCTTCTATTTCGGGTCCGACAGGAGCGAGTATCATACAATAACCCTCTTGCTGAAGCTCTGCTTCTAATGCAGACAACACAGCTCCCCAATAGGACAAATCGCTAAGGAAGCTTCTCGGAATAACGATTGCAATATTTCGTGTTAGATCTGCTGCCGATCCTTTTGTCTTTGCGGGCAATGGGTATCCTAGTTCTATAGCTGTCCGCAAAATATTCTTTCTCATCTCGTCGCTTACCCCATATTTACCCAACAACGCACGTGAGACTAATGTTTTGGATACCTTCAACTGGTCGGCAATGACCTGCAGGGTGATTTTTGCGCTACTCATAAAGGGGACACTCCTATAATAGTGACAGTTTCATCAATTTTACTTTTTGTAAACTAATTTGTAAACATCATTTTAGTTGAGATTGTAAACAAATTATATTAACATTCTGTTTACATATTGATTTGCGACATTCAATGAGGAGATGACTACGATGATTGCTTTTTCCCAAAACGAGAACGAATGGTTCGTTAAGGGTTACTGGCCATGGGTGCCGTTGCTCAACAAAAGTATGGAAATAGGTCAGGAATTAATGGGCGTAACAGAATGGATTCCTGCTACTGTCCCTGGTGGAGTGCATCATGATTTGTTTCAAGCAGGATTAATCGACAATCCATACGTGGATCAGAACTCGCTTAAGTGCGAATGGGTTGAAAATCGCTGGTGGATGTATCGAACCGTCTTGCGGCGTCCAGAATATGTCGGGTCCAAGATAGAACTTATTTTCAAGGGACTAGATTATGAGGCTTCCATCTATGTGAATCAAACATGGATTGGCGATCATATCGGGATGTACGATCAAGCTTCGTTTGATCTGACTGAATTGTTCCACAAGCATGAAACGTTGAATTTGATTGTCCTCTTTAAGCATGCGCCTGACGAAATGGGACAAATCGGCCGGTCCTCGCTAACTTTCACGCAAAAGAGCAGGTTTGGATACAAGTGGGATTTCTCGACGCGTTTAGTGAATATCGGAATATGGGACGATGTAGCGCTAGTTGTTCATGAGGATTGCTCTATCCATGAAATGGCTGTAACGACAGATGTTCGCAATGACATTGGCGTTGTAGATATCCGGTTGAATGTGGGTACTGCAAGCGCGGATTGTTCCTTAGATGAGCTCGAATTGATTGTAGAGATCATCGATTCGGAAGGGAATCAGAGGGCTTCGGCAATGGGTAAGTTGGATTCATCGAATGGCGGCTTTCAAACAGAGTTGTTCATTGAGCAGCCATCGTTGTGGTATCCGAACGGATATGGCGAGCAGAAGTTATATGAAGTTCATATTCGCTTAGAGCGGCTTGGCAAGCTACTTGACGAACGTCAGATTCAGACGGGCATACGCAGCCTACGATTCAGCCGTAATGAGGGGGCTCCTGAGCATTCGCTGCCTTACACCGTTATAATGAATGACCAGCGCATTTATATTAAGGGCGTAAATATTACGCCACTCGATCATCTATATGGCAATGTGACAGAAGAGCAGTATGAGTGGCTCATCTACTTAATGAAGCAGGCAAATGTGAATTTAGTGCGGGTATGGGGCGGCGGCATTATAGAAAAATCCATATTCTACGAGCTGTGTGATCGGCACGGAATAATGGTTTGGCAAGACTTTATTCAATCGAGCTCAGGAGTGGATAATATTCCGTCCAAGCTTCCACAATTCCTACAACTGCTGAAGACTGCATCGACTAGTGCGATTAAAGTCAAACGAAACCACGTATCGCTTACGATTTGGTGTGGGGGCAACGAATTAATGAGCGCTGAGAATACGCCGGTTACGTATGACGATGAGAATGTTGCTTTATTGCAGCGACTGGTCGGGCAATTGGACGTACAGCGATTGTTCCTGCCAACAACGGCTTCGGGACCTGTCGAGTATATTACGGACCGTAAAGGCTTAGGTCACGATGTGCACGGACATTGGATCTACCGTGGAAATCCGCTTCACTACGAAGAGTATGGGGAGAACGATTATTTGTTCCACAGCGAGTTCGGCGTACCAGGGGTAAGCGAGCTGAAGAGCCTGAACAAGTTCCTGAATGTGGGCAAAGAACAGGATGAGCCTGTATCGATGAACAATAATTTAGTCTGGCGGCATCATGGAGAATGGTGGGATACGTACGAACGAGATGTTGCATTTTTCGGAGAGACCGATGATTTGCAAGCATTCTCGGATGGGAGCCAGTGGGTTCAAGCTGAAGGCCTGCGATTTATTCTTGAGGCGAACCAGCGCAGGAAATTCCGCAATAGCGGAAGTATCATCTGGCAATTCAATGAACTATGGCCGAATGTATCCTGTACGAATTTGGTCGACTATTATGGTGAGCAGAAAATGGCTTATTATTGGGTTCGTCAAGCGTATTCGCCTCTGCATGTCTCTTTCGATTACCGTAAGCTTGATTATGTGCCAGGTGAAAACTTCACAGGCCGAATCTATATGCATGCCAACACTGGACAAGGGACGGGTATCGTTGAAGCTCAAATTTATGATGGGGCGGGAAAACAGCTCTATTGTGAGAGAGTTGAAGTGGAGTGGGATGATGCACAGGCTGTCTTAGTCGGGAATTTGGCTTATCGACTACCTGCGGATGCGAGTGGCATCTTTGTTGTGAGGTTGGAAGCAAGAGACATGGATCATCGGTTTATTAGCTGCAATGAGTACTACTTCACGATGAACAGAAGTGAATGGTATAAAGACAAGCATCTACTAGCGAATTCATCGGAACTTAAAGTTGTCGAACTTACAGATTGGCGGCAAGCATCGGCGGATGGGTTCAGCTTGCCTCTATTGTCCAGAACCTATCGTCTTCAGAATACGGGAAGCGCCCCCATCTATTTCATCCGAGCGGAGGAACAAACGGGCGCTTATTGGATGACAGCAGACGATGCTTATCTAACGTTGCTCGCGGGAGAAGAGAGAGAAGTGACAATCACATGTGTGGAGAGGGAAGCAGCTGTGTTCGAGACGCCAGTTGTGTCGAACGGTCGTCTGCCGGATATTCGTTTCAGAGCGTTCTCTGAGTCGATTATAGACTGAGGGTAGTGCTCGGTAGTCCAAGATTCAAATGAGTATATAGCAGTGAAGCTGTCCTATAAGTATTTTATAGGTCACTTCCTGCTATTTTCGTAGTAGCCGAATTCGAGCCAAATAAGCCGAGAAAGTCGCACTAAATTGCGTAGTGGCGGGAATCGAGCGAAATAAGCCGAGAAAGTCGCACTAAATTGTGTAGTGGCGGGAATCGAGCGAAATAAGCCGAGAAAGTCGCACTAAATTGCGTAGTGGTGGGAATCGAGCGAAATAAGCCGAGAAAGTCGCACTAATTTGCGTAGTGGCGGGAATCGAGCAATCGTTGTGCAGGGATAACCCCCTAGCACAGTGATTTCTTCGTTTCACGTCTTTTAATCCAGGTAAGCTAACTGAATAGGGAGCAAAATTATTTATGGGACAGCCCTTTTCGCAAATGCTTGTATTCCTTCACCGCTTCGCCTTATAAAACTCATGGTACAGCTTCATAAGCGCTCGCTTCTCAATCCGCGACACATAAGATCGCGAAATCCCCAGCTCCCGCGCAATTTCGCGCTGCGTCCGCTCATCTCCGCCGCCGTCCAACCCGAAGCGACCTCGAATAACCTCTTGCTCACGCTCATCTAAGATGTCGAGATTGCGATATATTTTACTTTTCTCAATTTTCAATTGGACTTGCTCGACGACCTCATCGGGGTCTGTGCCCAGAATATCTTGTAAAGTAATCTCGTTACCTTCTTTGTCCGTACCAATAGGATCGTGCAATGACACATCTTTCTTTGTTTTCTTTAATGAACGAAGGTGCATTAAGATCTCATTCTCAATACACCGAGCAGCAAAGGTGGCCAACTTGGTGCCTTTGCCAATCTGGAAGCTTTCAATGGCTTTAATGAGTCCAATCGTGCCGATCGAAATCAAATCTTCAAGGTCCTCTCCAGTATTGTCGAATTTCTTGACGATATGAGCAACCAATCGCAAGTTGTGCTCGATAAGGAGGTTGCGTGAGACGGCATTGCCTTCCGTAAGTCGTGCTAAATGCAACGCTTCGTCCTCGTCAGTGAGTGGTTGTGGGAACGCATTATTTTTCACATAGGAAACAAGTAAGGATAGTTGCTTTAGAAACAGGGCGATCGTTGTAAATAAACCAGTCACGATTAAGCCACCTCCGAATGTAGGTACGACATGCAGAACAGAAGCATTATCATTCTATGTGTGTATTCGCCTATCCGTGCTTGTATGTAAAAACCAAATTTCACGAATGATAACCCCCATAGGAGGGAAATAATGAACGCGACAGCGCGGTGTGATTTTTTTGGAAGGGGGCATTTTTTTGGCAGTGAAGAGTGCTGGAAATGGGGGAAGCAAGGCATCGTATAAACCGTTGTCGATGTCCGCAGAGGAGTATAAAGCGTTCGCTCAAGCGAGAGAGCCTTCTCGTTCAATATGGACGAACTGTCTAAAAGCTTTCGTCGTCGGTGGTGCAATATGCGCGATTGGCCAGGGAGTTCAACAGTTTTTCATGGCGGTATTCGACATGTCCGCAAAGCAAGCGGGAAACCCAACAGTAGCTGTCATGATATTACTCTCAGTCATTTTGACGTGTTTAGGAGTGTATGACAAGCTTGCTCAATGGGCGGGTGCAGGCAGTGCTGTACCCGTAACAGGCTTCGCGAACTCAATGTGCTCTGCAGCCATTGAGCATCGCAGCGAAGGTTTAGTGCTTGGTGTAGGAGCAAATATGTTCAAGCTAGCGGGCTCAGTAATTGTGTTCGGTGTTGTCGCAGCATTCATTGTCGGCATCATCTACTGGGTGTTCGGGATTGGAGCATGGCATGATGTTACGGGGTGATCGGACATGGGTATACGATGAACCTCCTGTCATTATCGCAACTGGAACAGTTGTCGGGCCAGATGAGGGCAAGGGTCCATTGTCGAGTGATTTCGATGTTGTGCACCAAGATTTGGAAATCGGTCAACCGTCATGGGAAAAGTCAGAGCGTGCGCTGTTGGAACAGGCATCCGATCTTGCGATTAAGCACGCAAACCTTAATGTGGATGACTTAAGCTTCTTTGTTGGTGGTGATCTGATGAATCAGATCATTAGTAATACGTTTGCTGCAAGACAATTAGGCGCACCTTACATTGGTGTATTCGGGGCTTGCTCTACATCAATGCTATCTTTAGCGATGGCGTCACAACTCGTAGCAGCAAAAGCAGGTAAATATGTGATGGCGGCTACATGTAGCCATAACTGCACAGCGGAGAAGCAATTCCGCTACCCAACGGAATATGGTTCGCAGAAGCCACCAACTGCGCAATATACGGTAACAGGAGCGGGAGCTGCAATCATTACCGCGAAAGGTAAAGGACCGGTAATTACTGCGACTACAATCGGCAAGATTATGGATCTAGGAATTAAGGATCCATTCAATATGGGTGCAGCTATGGCGCCAGCTGCTGTAGACACCATTCAAGGCCATTTACAGGACACAGGGAGATCGCCTGGGTATTACGATTTGATTGTTACAGGTGATTTAGCGAGTGTAGGGCATCCGATTGCTACAGACTTGCTGAAGCGTAGCGGGGTGGAAATGCAACAGACGAAATTTGTTGATTGCGGTTTGATGATCTATGACCTTAACAACCAGAAGGTTCAGGCGGGTGGCAGTGGCTGTGCATGCTCAGCGGTCGTTACTTACGGTCACTTACTTAAGCGAATTGAAAGTGGCGAGTTGAAACGAATTCTTGTCGTAGCGACAGGAGCGCTTCTGAGTCCATTGTCTTACCAACAGGGAGAGACGATTCCGTGTATTGCACATGCAGTCGCGATTGAAGCACAACAAGCACAACAATCATGATCTAATAAGGAGGCCAGCCTATGATGCCCTACGTGTGGGCATTTCTCATTGGTGGAGCAATTTGTATCGTCGGCCAGCTTTTGTTTGATGTTGCAAAGTTGACCCCTGCACATACGATGGCTACACTAGTTGTTGTTGGAGCGGCGCTCGATGCATTTGGGCTGTATGATCCGCTCATTGACTTCGCAGGAGCGGGAGCGACAGTACCGATTACTAGCTTCGGTAATGCATTGGTACATGGAGCTTTATCGGAGCTGCAAAAAGACGGGTGGATTGGCGTTATAACAGGGATATTCACGGTCACAAGTGCGGGAGTGTCCGCTGCGATCGTATTTTCATTCCTTGCAGCGCTCGTAGTTAAACCCAAAGGCTGATATGTAAATATGTAGCATAGGGCGTATTTATAAAGCCAAATCATGAGAGATTTGGCTATTTTTCTATTCTTTTTTGTGGAAATCTAAATTTACGGCACTATCCAGATTCCGGTATAATAGGAACGTAACATCATTATAAACAAGATGGTTCCATAGGAGGCTGCGGCAATGGATCAACAAGGTGCAATGCAACTGTTAGATAAGATTAGAATAAATATGGAATCATGTATCTATGGTAAAAAACAAGAAATCGCATGGATGCTTACTGCGATGCTTGCAGGAGGGCATGTTCTAATCGAAGATGTGCCTGGCACAGGCAAGACGCAGCTAGTAAAGGCTCTCGCATTATCGATCGGTGGAGTATTCCATCGGATTCAATGTAATCCCGATTTACTACCAACAGATATAACTGGTGTTTCTATCTATCATCCAAAGCTTGAGGAATTTGTATTCCGTCCAGGACCAGTTATGGCAAATATATTATTAACAGATGAGATTAATAGAGCGACGACTAAGACGCAATCTGCATTGCTCGAAGCAATGGAGGAACGTCGTGTCTCGGTAGATGGTCAAACCCATATGCTGCCACATCCGTTCGTACTGTTCGCTACTCAGAACCCGATAGATTTCGAAGGAACATATCGACTACCAGAAGCGCAATTAGATCGTTTTTTGATGAAAATTAAGTTAGGTTATCCTGACGAGGCATCGGAAAGACGTCTCATCTTGGAGTCTGGTGTAAGTCGTGCAGCTGAATCGTTGACAGCGGTTGCATCCGTGGAAGATGTTGCTCAGATGCAGAAGCTTGTCGAATCTATTCATATCGATCATAGTGTTGCTGATTACCTGCTCGCTATTATTCGTGGATCGCGTAACCATGCAGGCGTGCTTCTTGGTGCAAGTCCACGTGCAGCTGTTGCATTAACTGCAGCATCGAAAGCTTATGCTTTCATTGAACATCGTACTTTTGTGCTACCAGATGATGTGAAAGCGATGGCACCGCTTGTACTCGGACACCGCATTCATTTACGTTCGGAGACACGAATGCAAGGGATTACAACGCTTAATCTTGTGCAAGACCTACTAAGGCAGATTCCAGTGCCTGTAGGCGTGGAGCGTTAAGATGATCCGGCAATTGTTACGTGCAGGATGGTTAAGTATACTCTTGTACTTTGTTGCCGCATTCTTCCTCCTCTTCCAAGGTGGCAAAACGTCATTAATGCTTTTCGTGATTTTAAATGCACTCATTATTTATTTGGTGCTCGGGAGATGGAGTGGCGTTACGGGTGCTCAAGGTACACGATTCCTCGATGTGGGTGATTCTTCAAGAGCGATTCTAATAGCAGGAATGCGTCTTAAAGTTAAAATCAAAATGTATATTCCTGGTGTGTGGCCTCTGCCATATATTATCGTTAAAGAAAAGTTGGTCCGCACGACAGGCACTGATAGTCAAGTGTATGAACTATCTTTTATTCCAGATTACCGTAGACGTGGAGAAATTTCCTATGAGACGGCTCCACTACGTAGAGGTAGATATCAGTTTCATGCAACGGATTGCTCAACCCGAGACATCTTCGGATTGTTTGAGCATCGGGGCAGCTTCACTGACCCGATGAACATACAGGTACTGCCACGTACGATTGAATTGAAAGATTGGAATATGTTTCGCCGCTCGCAACGAGGCGTATTTCAGCATACATTATCCTCTCTTTGGGCTAGAGAAACGACGCAGATTGATGGTGTAAGAGAGTATATACATGGCGATCGTCTGTCGCGCGTTCATTGGAATGCGACTGCAAAGACAGGCCAGTGGAAATCGAAGGAATTCGAGCGTGAAGCGCTACCTCGTGTTGTTTTTGTACTAGATCGTAATCGTGAGGCTTATAAATCCTTGGAGCAATTCGAGCTTGCTGTTTCTGTTGCAGCTTCCTTGCTTCAATTAATAACGATCAAAGATATGCCAATTGGTTTTGTTTCTGCTGGGCAAAATGCGATGTGGTTCGGTGAAGATCGGACGATTGTGCATCGTGAGCATGTACTTCAGCATCTTATCGATGTAGAGGCAGACGGAACATTGTCGATGGGTCAATTGCTATGTGAAGTGGCAGAGCGTTTTGAACCCGGAATCCAGATCGTAATGATTGGCGCATCAATTGATGAGGATATTGTCGCTGCAATCAACGCATTAGAGAGCCATCGTATGGTCCCGAGCGTCATTCATATTGGGCAGATGCACTCTTCAGAGGATCAAACTGTGCAACTACGGAAGTGGCAACGGCTTTGTGAATCGAAGCAATGGGATTTCTGCACCGTGTCGCAGCTTGAAAATCTGCCACGCGTATTGGGGGTGGCGGTGTCTTGAAGCACATTCTAGGTGCCCGATTTTGGCATCGACTCATTCTCGAGCGAATTCATCGCCTCTTCGTTATTATTATCGGAATGCAAGTTATTCAAGTATTCTCTGATGACTGGTGGGACGAGACGTATTCTATCATTTACGGCACAATGATTGTCGTCGCAGTTGTGGAGCTTTCGTTCACACGGGGTTCTATTCGACGCTTTTTAGTCGGATTTGTAGCTGCACTGTTGTTTATTTTTAGAAATGCTCCATTCGAATGGTATGGTTGGCCAAGCAGCTGGAAAAAATGGGATGCGATCGTTGATTTTGTCCAGGTTAATGCGGAGCAGTTACATCCATTTTTCGAAATTACCGTTGCAACGCTTTGCGCTGTTCATCTGCTGTCTTGGGTCGGGAAAAGCCGAGCTGGAGCAATCTTTATTATTGTAAGTTCGATATTGATGATGGCGGTAATGGATTCCTTTTTCCCTTTGGAATTGTGGAAGAACATCGCTTGGATCGTCGTTACAGGCTTAACCTGGCTCGTCATTATCCATCTGCGTCAATTGCAAGCCAGGCATCCCGATAGTTGGGAAGCACTTGCAGAGAGGCCACTCGATCTTGCAATACCTGCTGTATTCATTATAGGACTCATCTTGTTTTTGGGAGTCATTATGCCTCGTGCTCCTGTTATATTAGAAGATCCATATACGCTGTGGACTGAGGCTCAAGGGATTGAACGGGTTAAGTTCAACGGTGATGGTGGAGAAACGAATCCTGTAAATCCGAAACGATCAGGTTCATCTTTATCTGGGTATAGCAGAGACGACACAAGTCTAGGTGGCGGCTTCCAATTCGATTATTCACCTGTCATGACAATTACGACATCTCAGCGCAGTTATTGGCGCGGAGAGTCTAAGGCTGTCTACTCAGGAAAGGGTTGGAATGATAATAAGGGGCTAGGCACACTTTTAAACACTAAGGAAAATACCTCTTTACCGTTGCTACCGGCAAGAGCCGAAGGTGTAGAGACGAAGGAAGTTGTTCAGACGGTGAACGTGCTTCGAAAGGATAAAATCTCCGTTCTATTCGCCGCTGGTCCAGCGACGGAAATATCCGCAGTTCAAAGTGATAATCAAGCCAAGCCACTGTGGAATCCTATTGAATGGGAACTGCGATGGTCGAAGCCGACGAGAGTGGAAAGCTATACAGTTATCTCTGAGGTAGTTGTGCTGGATGAGGATGCGTTGCGTAAACAACCACATTTGGAATCTTCGAGCGAGATCGATTTGACACCTTATCTCCAGCTTCCGAACAGCTTACCGGAGCGCGTACGTGAGCTTGCAAACGAGCAAACGACTAGCGCAACAAATGATTATGATCGTGGGAAGCTGCTGGAACAATTTTTGCAAAAAAATTATTTGTATACGAACGAGCCTGACTTATCTAAGCAAGTCAGCGACGATTTCGTGGATGCATTCTTATTCGAAATACAAGAGGGCTATTGTGATTACTATTCTTCTGCTTTCGTGATAATGGCTCGTACTGTCGGATTACCTGCACGTTGGGTTAAAGGATACGCGACAGGATATGATCCAGTTGAATTAGAGCGTCAACGATTTGGTGGTTTTAACGGTAGATCAGCATTGGATGTAACTGGTGCGGGAACGTATACGGTACGTAATGCAGATGCACATTCATGGGCGGAAATCTACTTTGAAGGTTATGGTTGGATTCCCTTTGAACCGACATCCGGTTTCTCGGTGCCACAGCCACGAGTTACAGCTAGTACGACTTTGCCTGATCAAGACATCGAGCTAAGTACGGATGTAGATCCAACGGATGCTGTTAACAACAATAAATTGTGGATAATTGTATCTGGCATTTTAGGTGGAGTGATGGTCATCGCTTCTATTGGCTACATAATTTTCCGGAAACGTGGTGGCTTTGATCGGATATGGAATCGTGTACGTTCGCGAGGGAATTCAGCGGATCAACGTGTCGTTCGCGAGATGGAAAAGCTAATTGTTTTCATGAATCGTAGAGGGTTGAAGCGTGACCAGAACGAGACGATGCGTGAATCGTTTACAAGGTGGAGTGGTCGATTCAGCTCGTTGAAATCAGATTTCGATGGAGCACTCACGAATTTCGAGCATGCACGTTATGGTCAAGAAAGCGGAAGTGACCAGCGCCTTCATGATTTCCATAAGGCTGCGAACAATATTCGTAAAGCACTGTAGATCAACTAGTCGTATGGAATACTGGGTAGTGACGTCATCTAGGGTGGCGTCATTACTCATTTTCTAACTTAGGATCGTCTGTACTCGCTATAAAGCTGTTTTACTTGTCACACCGGGGTGTGGTATATTTTGAGGAAGTATATCGGTTTATAGACAGGGGTTTTTGTGAAAATGTTTAAGCGTTTGCTTCCAGATCAGATCGTGAACACGGTGTACGATATTGATTTGGATGAATGGAGTGCCCAGGGAGTCCGGGGAATCATTACAGATTTGGACAATACACTCGTGAGTGCACGAACACCACTTGCAACACCAGAGCTTATACAATGGCTGGATCGTGTTCATGATCGTGGCTTTAAGGTCGTTATTTTATCGAACAATAATAGTAGGCGAGTTGCGAAGTTCGCTGAGCCGCTCGGACTTCCGTACATTCCAGCCGCTCGGAAGCCAGCAGGAGCTGCTTTTCGCCAAGCGTTACAGCAACTTGGGCTAGCGCCACAGCAAGTCGTTGTCGTTGGTGATCAACTGATGACAGATGTATTAGGTGGGCACCGCGCGGGTTTAAAGGCGATTCTTGTTACGCCGATCGCTCGAAGCGAGGAAGGCTGGAGAACGCGAATTAATCGTGTCATTGAGAAAGTTGCTTTATCTCGTCTACGCAAACAAGGCTTATGGCCAAAAGATAAGGGAGGACGCTAGCATGGCTCATTCAGAGAATACAGCACCTAGATGCGTCGGCTGCGGCATTCCGTTACAAAGTGAGAACAAGGAAGTTGCAGGCTATGTTCCGGAGGCATCTTTGGAAAAAGAAGAAGCGATTTGTCAGCGCTGTTTTCGAATAAAGCATTATAATGAAGCTTCGTCTGTTACTGTCGATCAGGACGAATTTCTAAAGCTGCTAGGGAGTATTGCTTCAACAGACAGCTTGGTCGTGCACATCGTCGATTTGTTTGATTTTGAAGGCAGTATCATCTCAGGTCTTCAACGGTTCATCGGCAACAATCCAGTGTTGCTCGTCGTGAACAAGATGGATCTTCTACCACGTGTAACGAATTGGAATCGTTTGAAAAACTGGGTGCAAAAGCAGGCTAAAGTAAATGGGCTAAAGGTAGAAGATGTTGTTCTGTGCAGCGCACAGAGAAACATAGGGTTCGATCGCGTAGTTGAAGCGATCTTAACGTTGCGCGGTAAGCGTGATGTGTATGTGGTCGGAGCGACGAATGTTGGGAAGAGTACGCTCATTAACCGATTGATTTCCGACTTCAGTGATCTGAAGCGAGAATTAACCGTTTCGAGATATCCAGGTACAACATTAGATGCAGTTAATATTCCTATGGATGATGGGAAGAGCATCATTGATACGCCGGGAATTGTTTATCCTTCACGTCTGACAGAGCTTGTCGTTCGCAAGGATTTGGCGAAAGTGATGCCAGACAAGCCACTCAAGCCGATGACCTATCAGTTGAACCCGCAGCAAACTTTGTTTTTTGGAAGCTTAGTCCGGTTTGACTTTATAGAGGGCGAACGGCAATCCTTTACTGCATATGTAGCTTCGGAATTAAAGATCCATCGTACGAAGTTAGAGCGAGCGGATGAATTGTATGCGGAGCATCGTGGAGTCATGCTCAGTCCACCAGATTTAGCGGATCTTGAGACATTGCCAGCCTGGACAAGACATCGGCTTCGGATAGATTCAGGCTCTTCGCAGGACATCTTTATTTCGGGACTAGGATGGATTCAAGCGAACGGAACGAGTGGCGCTACTGTGGACGTATATGCCCCACGTGGTGTGAAGGTAATGCTTCGCGATAGTATGCTTTAATTAACGGAGGAGTTAATCGTTCATGGATAGCTACACCGTGTTATTTGGCGTCATTGGTGATCCGATTCGTCATTCGAAATCACCTGTGATGATGAATCGTGCGTTCGAAGCTCTTGGGATCAATGGAAGCTATGGTGCGTTTCACGTTGTTCCTGAGAAACTGGGAGAGGCTATCAAAGGCATTCGGGCGCTAGGCTTTCGTGGTCTCAATGTGACGCTTCCTCACAAGGTGAATGTCATGGCTCACTTGGATGAGATCCATCCTGGAGCACTTGCAGCAGGTGCAGTCAATACGATTGTCAATGAACAAGGGCGACTGATTGGATATAATACGGATGGAATAGGCTACGTAAGATCTTTGAAGGAAGAAGCAGCTTCCAATCTTGCTGACTCAAAGATCGTCGTACTTGGTGCAGGCGGAGCGGCAAGAGGAATTGTGTGGGCGCTAGCACAGGAACATCCGGCAGAAATTATTGTTGCAAATCGGACAGAAGAGAAAGCCAGAGAGCTTGTAGCAACCTTGTCTGCTGAAGCTAACCTCACGCCAATTGCATGGTCGCAGCTACAAACGGCGTGCCAAGATGCTGATGTGGTTATCAACACGACGTCAATCGGGATGGCCCCCAACGTTGATGCTGTGCCACTTGACGTATCTTGGCTTAAACCAGGTGCTGTTGCTAGCGATTTGATCTACAATCCGCTCAAGACGAAGTTTCTTCAGCAATCAGATGAGCGGGGCCTCGTTGTCCATGGTGGACTAGGTATGTTCATCTATCAAGGTGCGTATGCTTTTGAATATTGGACTGGTCAGCGTGCACCTGTTGAAGTCATGGTCCAAGCAGTATTGGAATCTTTCGAAACCTCATTTTCACAATAGAAAGCAGGAACTCAGTAATGTTAACAGGGAAACAGAAACGTTATTTACGAGCACAAGCCCATCATTTGAAACCCATCTTTCAAGTAGGCAAAGGAAGTACGAATGACCACCTTATTCGTCATATTGAGGAAGCCATTGAAGTGAGAGAATTGATGAAGGTGTCTGTGCTGAACAATTGTCTGGATGATCCTCGTGAGATCGGAGCGGAGCTGGCAGAGCGCGCAGGCGCTGAGCTCGTTCAAGTGATCGGAAAGACGATTGTGCTCTACAAAGAATCGCGCGATAATAAGCAGATTGTGCTTCCTCGTAAATGACGAAGGACGTGAGTTTATGAGAAAAATCGGCTTGTTTGGGGGAACCTTCGATCCAATTCACCTCGGTCACTTGCTCGCGGCTGAATCGGCAAGGGAAACGGCGAATTTAGAAGAGATTTGGTTCATACCAACTGCGATTCCACCTCATAAGCCAGGGCCGGGAGCAGATGCTCGTGCACGCTGTCAGATGATCGAAGCAGCAATCGGAGATAATGAAGCCTTTCGACTAGAGCTTGTCGAACTTGAGCGTGAGGGAACATCCTACACGATCGATACGATAAATGAACTTCAGGAGCGTCATCCCCATACGCAGTTCTATTGGATCGTTGGCTCGGATATGGTTAATGATTTACCGAATTGGCGTAAAATCGATGAGCTTGTGGAGCGTGTATCGTTCATCGGACTGGAACGACCTGATCAGCCGATTGATGAATCTGAGTTGCCTAGCTCGATAATAAAAAAACTAGTGCGTGCACAGATGCCACCTCTAGGGATATCATCTACTGATATTCGCCATAGAGTGAGGGAAGGAAAGTCTGTACGCTACATGGTACCTAACGCTGTGTTAGCATTTATTCGGGGGAATGACATTTATGGAACTTGAGAAGCTAAGAGAAGCCACACGTTCTCAGATGCCCGAAAAACGCTGGAAGCATACGCTCGGAGTAGTAGAAAGTGCGATTGAGCTTGCTAAGCGGTATGGTGGAGATGTTCAGAAGGCCGAGCTAGCCGCGCTGTTGCATGATTATGCGAAAGCGTGGGAGATCGGTAGAATGGAACAGATTATCCGTGAACAGGAGCTTCCACCGGAGCTCCTAGTTTATGATAAAGAGTTATGGCATGCACACGTTGGGGCTTGGGCCGTGCAAAACGAGCATGGCATCGACGATGAAGAAGTGCTAGATGCGATTCGATATCATACATCTGGTCGTGTACAGATGACGATGCTTGATAAGATTGTCTGCTTGGCTGACTATATTGAGCCTGGACGCGATTATCCAGGGGTGAATAAGCTTCGAAAGCTTGCAGAGGTAAGTCTGGAGCAAGCGCTTGTCGCAGGTTATGATGGGACAATTGAGCTGCTTGTAGAGAAAGGGAAGCTCATCTTCCCGCTTACTGTACTTTCCCGCAATGATTTAATTAGGCAGATCAAATCGTGAAAATAGCAATAGATAATATGGAGGATGAGTGGATGACAGCAAAAGTAGATGCGCTCTTGAAAGCAGTCGTTAATGGAGCAGAAGAAAAGAAAGCAGTGGAGCTTGTCGCATTAAATTTACAAGGAATTTCGTTAATCGCGGATTATTTTGTCATTTGTCACGGTAATTCCGATGTTCAAGTGCAGTCTATCGCAACAGAAATTCGTAAGCGTGCAGAAGAGCAAGGTGCACGTGTGCGCTTAGAAGGTATGGATACTGCTCGCTGGGTGCTGATTGATATGGGCGATGTTGTAGCGCATGTATTCCATCGTGATGAGCGGGAGTATTACCATTTAGAGCGCCTCTGGTCAGACGCGAAGGCAGTTGAACTCGGATGAACTTAATCGCCGGAACGATGACGAAGCTGCGGGTGCGTCGTGAAGTATCACCTAATGGATGGTTTTTAGGATTTGGTGCAGAAGACGGACCAGAAGTTCTTCTTCCATACGGTGAGAGTAATGGAGCAACACCTAGCGTCGGTGACGAGATCGAGGTGTTTATTTTCCATGATGACAAAGAACGTATTACTGCAACGCTACGCAAACCACTACTCGTCTTAGGTGAGATGGCGCGATTAACAGTTGCAGATTTCCACCCTAGATTTGGCTATTTTTTGGAGATCGGTATTGGACGGCAATTGTTGCTCCCGCTCAAGCAATTCCCAGTGGAACGCAGGGAAGTGTGGCCTCAGAAAGGCGACGAGCTACACGTTGTGATGAAGCATGATAAGGAAGGTCGGATGCTTGCGCGGTTAGCAAAGATTGATGACTTCGAATCTGTTATTATTCGCGCACCTTCGACTTGGAACAATGAGTGGAAAGAAGGCTGGGTCACAGATGTGTTCCGCGATGGCGTATTTACGCTCGTCGACGGGGGTGTGATTGGATATGGCGCATTAGGTTATATTCATCAATCCTTGATGATTCATCCGCTACGAGTCGGTCAAAAATTTAATGCTCGTGTTACACAGGTCCGCGAGGATGGTAGAGTCAATTTAAGTATACGAGCTGCAAAAGAAACTGGACGATTTGACGATGCGGATATGCTATTAGCCTTCATTAAGGAGCGACCTGGAAAATCGATGCCTTACTCGGATCAGACTAGCGCAGAGGATATCAAGCGTCGCTTCGGTCTAAGTAAATCTGCTTTCAAGCGCGCACTTGGCAAGCTTATGAAAGATGGGATTGTGACCCAAGAGGGCAACTGGACTCGATTCGTTGGCGATACTGAGGACGATAAACCTCAGTCTGATGTTTAATTCCACATTACAGCTTAGACAGGGAGAACGCTATGAGTGTTTACCGACAATTCGCATCTGTATATGATCGGTTAATGGAAGAGATGCCTTATGCGGAATGGTTAATATTCGCTAGACGTTGTTGGCAAAAGTATGGGATGCCGAAAACGGTTGTCGATCTCGGATGTGGAACAGGCAATATTGCAATTCCGCTTGCGCGATCAGGGTTTGCTGTCATCGGCATTGATCTTTCAGCAGAGATGCTCTCGATTGCAAGAAGCAAGTGGGATGAACCTCCAGCTCTAGGCGGGAGAGATGAGCCGGGTACCATTCGTTGGCTACAGCAGGATATGCGAGATTGGGAGCTGCCGAACCCCGCGGATGCGATCATTAGCTTCTGTGATTGCCTGAACTACTTAACTGAAGCGAAGGATATTACAGCAGCATTTCGCCAAACGTATGCAGCGCTTGCCTCAGGCGGATTATTTCTATTCGATATGCATGCCCCAAAGACGCTAGAGCGTTATGCTGATGATCAACCCTTCGTCTATGACGAAAAGGATGTAGCCTACTTATGGACGTGTGATTACGATCCGGGTAAGCAAATCATTGATCACGAACTTACGTTTTTTGTACGTGATGAGGCAGCAACTGCTGGTGGCGATGGTGTATATCGCAGGTTTGAGGAGTCGCATTCTCAGCGCGCTTATGATCCAGAATGGATCGTAGAGCAGCTTGAAGCTGTAGGCTTTGAGATTTTACAACGCTGTGCGGATTTTACTTTGGATGCTCCAACCGAACAGTCTGAGCGATTATTCTATATTGTACGGAAGCCATAAAAAAGACGATTCCCTAGGTGAGCTAGAGAATCGTCTTTTTTAACAGATAAGAAAGTATATAATTCTCATTACTTATCTGAATGTCTCCGCAAAGCTTCTTCAGCGTCCAAGGAAACCGAAGGCGTTTTTGCTTGTGTCGTATCATCTGATGATCCGATGTTATCGGACATGAGAGACGCTATTTTTGAATTTAGTGGGGTTGCGAGTAATGAGCGGACACCACAGCCCTTATATGTGTGTTTGAGCACCGAAATCACATCATTTGTTGCAAATAAGGTCTCTGATGTCCGCAAAGCACCAAAAAAGTGCAAAATGAAGTAAATAAGGTCTCTGATGTCCGCTAAGCTCCAAAAATGTGCAAAACGACGCCGAAGGCGTTTTTCTTGCATAGGGAATTATTGGATGAGAATCATCGTCCCTGGCTATTTTTCTCTATCCTATTCTGAATGTCTCCGCAAAGCATCTTCAGCGTCCAAAGGCGAAGAAGGCGTTTTTGCTTGGGTATGTGTAGATTGTGTTACTGAAGAAGTGACGCTTATTTTAGAATAATTCTGCGAATGATCAGATTTCCCTAAATAATGCTGCATTTTTGCAGAATTCTTTACTCAGTATAAAGAATGTTATGCCTTTATGAATGTTTCAACAAAAACGCCTTTAGCATTTAATAGACGCTAAAGGCGTTTTTGCTTCTGATTAGTGTTTATTTTACAGCTGTTGAATTTTTAACTTCCTCATGCTTGCTTGGCCAGAAAGCCCACTTGCCAAGCAATAACGTAATAGAAGGAACAAGGAACGGTCTTACGACGAACGTATCAAGCAATACGCCGATAGCGGTAATCGTTCCAAACTGTACGAGCACTTGGATCGGAAGTGTTGCAAGTACAGCGAACGTTCCAGCGAGGATGAGACCCGCTGAAGTGATCACGGAACCTGTCTCTCCTACCCCTTCCTTTATCGCTTGCTTAAGGGGCATTTGCTTTCTCTTTTGCCAAATACTCGAAATCATAAAGATGTTATAGTCTTCACCTAAAGCGACAAGGAACACGAACGCATACAGTGGAATCGTTCCTTGAATCGCATCTGCTCCCAACCCATAATGGAGGATGATCCAACCTAATCCGAGCGCAGAGAAATAGGAAAGAATAACCGTTAAGACAAGATAGACCGTTGCGACAATAGAACGAAGGTATGCGAGCAAAAGCAGTGAGATTAACCCAATGATAATGGGGATAATGAGCAACGTATCTTGATCACTGGTTTCTTTTGTATCGTATTGTGTTGCAGTCTGACCGCCTATCCATACATGATCAGCAGTTGGAGACACTCCTGCACTGGAAAGTGCTTGCTCAGTGGCAACTGTAAGATCCGGAATATGGTTCATTGCTTCTAAGGAATAAGGATTTATGTTGAATTCAACGTCATAAGCGACGATGTTGGCATTAACAGTCCCATTCTTTGGTTCGGATACATTCGCGACGAATGATAGTGCAGATAGAGCTTGGTCGAGTGCAATATGTTTTCCTTCTGTATCGATCATCACTTTGACCGGAGCAAGTTCACCTGGTGTGAATTGCTGTTCGATCAACGTAAAGCCTTCTCTGGATTCCATTTCCTGAGGGAAAGAGGATAGAATATCATACGTAAACTTGATTTGCGATGTAAAAGCTGCGAAACCACCTAATACAATCGTACATACGAGAAGGATTGTCCATGGCTTGCTAACGACAGAACGACCGAACCAATTGCGTGGTGCTTTTTCTGGCTTCAATGGGTTGGTTTTACCTTTACGCTTCGCACGTTGTGCACGCATCTCTTCCGTACGAGGAATGAATGGGAAAAATGATGCGCGACCGAATATCGCAAGCAATGCAGGGACGAGTGTAAGACTTGCAATTCCCATGATAAGAATGGCAATGCTAAAAGGTGCTGCAAAGCGGTGATATACGCCATATTTCGCAAATAACAGTGCCAATAATGCGAGTACGACGGTTAATGCACTCATTGCAATTGCACCAGAAGCTCCTGTGATTGCAGAATAGAGTGCTTTTCCTTTGTTGGCTTCAACTTTGAGAAGCTGACGGAAGCGTGCGATCAGGAAGAGACAATAGTCCGTACCGGCTCCGAATAACAGCACTGTCATTATAGAGATCGCTTGGGAATCAACGACGATCCAGCCTTCATGCGCCATCCAGCCTAGAATCGGTCCGATAACACCGTAAGCGAATCCGACTGCGATAAGCGGGATGAATGCCAAGATCGGTGAACGATAGATGAGCAATAACAGAATCAATACGAGTGAAACCGTCGCAAGTAATAATGAGACATCTGCATTTTTGAATAAACCTGTTGCATCGATGGAGACACCGACAGGACCGGTTACACGGATGCTCAATTCATCTTTTGCTTCAATAGAGACAGTGTAGGGATCTGTACCGAATTGATCCTTCGTCATCTCTTTAATCGCTTCTACACCTTCTTTTAGCTGGTCAGTTTCAAGATTACTATCGAAGAAAACGGGAACAACGATCGTACTGCCATCCTCTGAAAGTTCAGCTTGGAGCGCAGGGAGCGGAAGTTGAAAAAGCGGAGGCACTGATGTTTGATAGCTTACAAGCTTTTCCGTGAGAGTCGCGGTCCACTGCTGAATGCCTTGAATATCTGTCTCGGTTAAACCCTCACCTCTGTGCCAAACGAATAATGCGGGAATGTCAGCTCCACTCGGAAATTCCCTTTCAGCGATTGATGACGCAACAACAGAAGGTTTGGAATGACTTAAGTTCGGAGAGTTATTGATTTCCTCCTTATTGACTGACGGCAGTAAAGCACTGAATAAGCCTGCTGCCAATATCCAGACGATCAGTGTAATCCATTTACTGCGGCTTCCGGCCACCCATTTTCCTAAAAAGCTATCCTTTTGTTGCATCAACCGTTCCTCCTAGAACAATTTTCGATGAAAAATGTGCAAATATGAGCTATAATTTATTTAACCTAATATAATTATATATACCGGAAGGTTAATTATGCAACTAGAATCTATAAAAAGGAGGGAAGTATGGATGAAGTCGTCAGGGACGAACATGAAGCGTCCCCCAGGTAGACCCAAAGCTGGGGAAGGGGATCTCTCCATGCGGGCAACGATCCTAAATACGGCATCTGTTCTTTTTATGGAACTTGGTTATGAACCGGTGTCAATTAATATGATTGCAGAAAAATCGGGTGTCACTAAAGCATCGGTATATTATTATTTTAATAATAAAGCTTCCTTATTTACGACATCTGTAACAGAAATGATGAACCGAATTTGTTTTTATACGAATCAAATTATTAATCAGGACACAGATATTCGAACGAAGTTAGAGCGAATTGCAGTAAATAAGCTAGCGCGAACACATGTAGATTTTGAGTCGATGATGAGTGAAGCGATTCCTTTTCTAGAACTGGAACAGCAGGATGAAATTCGTAAAGCAGAGCATAGGATACATGATGTGCTTGCTCAAGCTTTTGAAAGCGCGATGAGAGAGGGGCATATTGCTAAGGGCAATCCCATGTTATTGTCTCATGTATTTGCTTCTTTACTTATGGTAGGAAATCGTCAAAATGAAACCGTAAATGAATTTGCGAGCGATGAACTCGCACAGACTATCGTTGCTCTATTCTGGGATGGGATAGGTCCGAAATAGCGGAGTGACGGGTCATTCGCTTGACAGTGTTCGATATGTTTGGCTATAATCATGGCATACTTGAGCTTTGATAAGGAGTAGTAATCTGTCGCACGTTATGCAGAGAATCGGTGCAAGGTGAAAGCCGATTAACGTGGAAGATGAACTCGCCTTGGAGCTTCTGAACTGAACGAACCTTTCGGGTTCGCTAAGTCGGACGTGACCTCGCGTTAAGAGGACGAGTGGGCAGTATGCCAAGCAGGCAGCTGTCAACTAGGGTGGTACCACGGGAATAAATCCTCTCGTCCCTAGCGATGTCGCTAGAGACTGGAGGTTTTTTTATATTTGAAGGGAGTTACTGAAGATGTCACAACCTACTCAACAAGGCTATAAACCGCTAGAAATTGAACCAAAATGGCAGCGTTTTTGGGACGAAAACCATACATTTCGTACAACAGAGGACGCGGGTAAGCCGAAATTTTATGCATTAGATATGTTTCCGTATCCATCAGGAGCGGGTTTGCACGTAGGTCACCCGGAAGGGTATACGGCAACGGATATTGTAAGCCGTTATAAGAGAATGAAAGGCTACAATGTGCTTCACCCAATGGGGTGGGATGCTTTCGGACTGCCTGCGGAGCAATATGCGTTACAGACAGGTCGTCATCCGCGAGATATTACAGTTGAAAATATCGATAATTTCCGTCGCCAAATTAAGTCGTTGGGGTTCTCCTATGACTGGGAGCGCGAATTCAGCACCACTGATCCGGATTATTACAAGTGGACACAATGGATTTTTATTCAATTGTATAAAAAAGGTCTTGCTTACGTAGCGGAAGTTCCAGTGAACTGGTGTCCTGCACTAGGCACTGTGCTTGCGAATGAGGAAGTGATCGACGGTCTTAGTGAACGTGGTGGACACCCGGTAATTCGTAAGCCGATGCGTCAGTGGATGCTAAAAATTACCGAGTATGCTGAGCGGTTGCTGGAGGACTTGGAGGAGCTTGACTGGTCCGAAAGCATTAAGGATATGCAGCGTAATTGGATTGGAAAGTCCACAGGGGCAGAGGTTGTATTTGCGATTGATGGGCATGAGTCTGCGCTTACTGTGTTTACAACTCGCCCGGACACTTTGTTCGGAGCAAGCTACTGTGTATTAGCGCCAGAGCATGATTTGGTAGGTGCCATTGTTACTGGTGAACAGAAGTCTGCTGTAGAGACTTATATCGAAGCAGCTGCGCGTAAGAGCGACTTGGAGCGTACTGATCTTGCAAAAGATAAGAGCGGCGTATTCACAGGGGCGTATGCGATTAATCCAGTGAATGGTGGCAAAATACCGATCTGGATTGCAGATTATGTATTAGGTGGATATGGTACAGGTGCAATTATGGCTGTTCCAGGTCATGATGAGCGTGACTGGGAGTTCGCGAAAAAGTTCGAATTGCCAATTGTCGAAGTTGTATCTGGTGGCAATGTAGAAGAAGCGACTTATACAGGTGATGGTAAGCTCGTCAATTCTGACTTTTTGAATGGATTGTCAACTACAGAAGCGATTGCAACAATGATTGCTCGTCTAGAGCGTGACGGCAAAGGAAAGGGCAAAGTCACTTACCGTCTGCGCGATTGGCTCTTTAGTCGTCAACGGTACTGGGGTGAGCCAATTCCTGTACTGCACTATGAGGACGGCACAATGGATACGATCCCAGAAGAAGATCTTCCGTTGCTGCTTCCGGACGTCGATGCGATCCAACCTTCCGGCACTGGGGAATCGCCGCTTGCGAATGTTTCCGAGTGGGTCAATATCATAGATCCTCGTAACGGTAAGCGTGCTCGTCGTGAGACGAATACGATGCCGCAATGGGCGGGTAGCTGTTGGTATTACTTGCGGTTTATTGATCCGCACAACACGGAGGAAATCTGTTCTGCTGAGAAGCAGCGCGAATGGCTTCCAGTTGATCTGTATATCGGTGGCGCAGAGCACGCTGTTCTTCACTTGCTTTATGCGCGCTTCTGGCACAAAGTGCTGTACGATCTTGGAGTCGTAAACACGAAGGAGCCGTTCCATAAGCTTGTCAATCAAGGGATGATCCTCGGCACTAACGGGGAAAAAATGTCTAAGTCACGCGGTAACGTCATTAATCCGGATGATATTGTTAATGAGTTTGGCGCTGATACGTTGCGGATATACGAGATGTTCATGGGACCGTTAGAAGCAACGAAGCCGTGGAATACAAACGGAGTAGAGGGCGTACATCGTTTCCTCGCGCGCGTATGGCGGTTGTTCATTGATGACAATGGCAATGTGCATGAGAAAATTCAAGATGTTGCAGGTGATGACACGTTCCGTCGTGTATGGCATAAGACGTTGAAGAAGATCGGCGAAGACTACGATGGTTTGCGTTTTAACACGGCGATTAGCCAATTGATGATTTTCGTCAACGACGCTTACAAGACGGATGTTTTGCCGAAGGAAGCGATGAAGCAGTTCGTTCAGATGTTGTCCCCACTAGCGCCGCACATCGCCGAAGAGCTGTGGTCGAAGCTTGGTGGCGAAGGCTCTGTATCGTATGTAGAGTGGCCAGCATATGATGCTTCCTTAACGGTTGATGCTGAGGTGGAAATCGTTGTCCAAGTAACTGGAAAAATTGTAGATCGCGTAATGGTTGCAGCTGATCTAGATGAGGCAGGCATGCAAGAGGTTGCTCTAGGCTTGGAGAAAGTGCAAGCACTCATCGCAGGCAAAACCGTACGCAAGATCGTCGCGGTTAAAGGTAAGCTCGTTAACATCGTTGCAAACTAAAAGATTCGAGATCAGCATATTGCGTGAAGCACACGCCGTTCGTTCCCTCTAATGTGGGAGCGAGCGGCGTTTGTTGGTTTATCGCACCAACTGCACTAATCGCACCAACTGCACCAACTGCACCAACTGCACCAAACGCACCAAGCGCACCAAGCGCACCAAGTGCACCAAGCGCACCAAGCGCACCAAGCGCACCAAGCGCACCAAGCGCACCAAGCGCACCAAGCGCACCAACTGCACCAACTGCACCAACTGCACCAACTGCACCAACTGCACCAACTGCACCAACTGCACCAACTGCACCAACTGCACCAACTGCACCAACTGCACCAACTGCACCAACTGCACCAACTGCACCAACTGCACCAACTGCACCAACTGCACCAACTGCACGAACCGCACCAACCACGCTAATCGCAGCAACTAAGGTTTTTCTCATACCTATCGGACACCAGAGACCTTATAATGTGTATTTTGGTGGTTTTGAAGGAAGGAGCGGACACCAGAGATCTTATTTCACATTTTAGTCGCTATATATGGCCGATTTTGTCTTAATAAGGTCTCTCATGTCCGCTAGGTCAGCGAAATGAGCCTAAATGGTACAAATAAGGTCTCTCATGTCCTTTCCGATAAAAAGTAGAGTTATTAAACGCACCAAACGCACCAAACGCACTAAACGCACTAAACGCACTAAAAGCATTAACAATAGTTTTCCATGAAGGAGGAATATCGATGTTTGATGATGAGTTTGAGTATTTTTGGTTAAGTAGCAACGGTCGGCGTAAGGTTGGTTGGTGAGCTCGTTGCATATTGTGATAAAAAGTATCGCTTTTTGCCCGTAAATTCCACCCAATGGGCAAAATGATGTGCAAAAATCCCCGCTCTGAGTGAGGGGGATATCGAGACATCACCGAGAGAAAAGACGCAGTTACGTGTACTCTCGAGGAAAGAGTGAGCTGTCTACACGATCGAGATCTTCTGTAAATTTTTCGTGCGTGGTGTTAAGAACTTGAGTGAATACTCCACGTGTTGATTTTCTTAGTACTTGGAGCGCTGCCTCCGTAATGCCACCTGGTACGGCGACCATCGCTTGAAGCTCACTAGGTGTACATGGCCGCTCTAGCAGTAATCGTGCGGTTCCAAGCATCATCTCTCCAGCAAGCTCAGTAGCTGTTTCACGATCCATGCCCATCAGCACAGCCGCTACGATAAAGTCCTCTAACACATAAGCTAAAAAAGCAGGTCCGCAACTGGACAAGTCCGACGCGGCGCGAACTGCAGATTCTTCAATCTCGATTGGACGGCTGATTGCAGATAGGAGCTGATGCAATTCTACGCGATCTAATTGCGTTAAGCGAGAGCCCCACATGACTAAAGAAGCACCACTGCCGATTGAATTTACGACGCTAGGAATGACTTTCGCTACTTTGCAGGGGAGTAACTCTTCTAGCTGAGCTAGCATCACCGGACTTGTAATGGAAACAACAACTTGATCAGCGCTTAGTGCGGGTGCAATCTCTTCGATCACTTCTCGATAATCAAGCGGTTTAATGCAGAGAAATACGTATTTAGCACCGACTGTAGCTTGTCGATTGGAGCTCGCAATTTGAATGCCAGGGTGTTCCCTTTCGCAAGCTCTTAACTTTGAGAGGGTGCGAGAGCTAGCGATCACTTGAGTGGGTTGAACGATACCAGCGCGTATAAACGCTCCAATCAATAGACTTCCCATGTTTCCAGTGCCGATAAATCCGATTTTCATCGAGCGTCCTCCTCAAGCAACACTTCTTCATCCCATTGTATGAGCGAGTGCTTGGGCGACATGACTTCAAAAAGGCGATAAATAAATATTTGTAAAAAGGAGCAACGATATGAGTAAACGAAACTTTATTGGGGTCATCGGTTTAATAGGGGTGGGTATGATTTTGATCATTTATTCGCTATTTTTCACTCGGTCAAATGATGCCATTCCAGGATGGGAGCCTGTCGCAGCCCAATTAAAATTAACTTTAGAAAGCCTGCATCCAGAGCGTCCTGTGGATCAAGGAAATTTGAATTCATCATCCACCCCAACACCTTCAGAAATTGTAAAGGCACCTGCACCTGTTGTTGTTTCGAATGAGCCATTATACGACGGTGGCAATGTCTCGAGTACACAGTTACCAAACGTACCTGTTCCTGTTTCAGAAGCAAATGAAGTTGAGGCGCACCTTGTGAATTTGAACTCGGCGACACAGGCTCAGCTTGAAGACCTTCCTGGAATTGGAGCAGCCAAGGCGAAAGCGATCATTGCTTATCGTGAACTTCATCAAGGCTTTCGAGCGGTGAATGAGTTGCTTAAAGTGAAAGGAATCGGACCAAAAATTTATGAAAAGCTTTCATCTCTGGTAAAAATATAGTATTCCTACAAAATTAATGAGATTTATCTAATAACCGCTTTCAACTTCTCTTAAAATATGAGAGAATGAATTAGAAATCATTAACATCTATTATTGGGAGGATTCTTGAATGTCAAACGAAAAGTCGTATTCTTTAGAAACGCTTGCTGTACATGCGGGTCAACAGTTAGATCCGACGACGTTATCGAGAGCAGTTCCGATCTACCAAACGACATCTTATGGATTTCGCGACACCGATCATGCAGCGAATCTATTCGCTTTGAAGGAATTTGGAAATATCTATACTCGCATTATGAACCCAACTTCTGATGTGTTTGAACAACGTATCGCTGCACTAGAAGGCGGAGCGGCAGCACTATCTCTTTCATCTGGGCAATCTGCGATTACATACTCCATCATGAACATTGCTGGCGCAGGCGATGAAATCGTATCCGCTGCTAGTCTATATGGCGGAACATATAACCTTTTCTCACACACATTACCGAAATACGGAATTAACGTTAAATTCGTAGATCCATCGAATCCAGAAAACTTCCGCGCGGCAATTACACCAAAGACGAAGGCGATCTTCGCTGAAACGATCGGTAACCCAAGAGGGGATGTTCTTGACATTGCAGCTGTAGCGGCAATTGCACATGACAATGGGATTCCACTCATTATCGACAGCACATTCGCTACACCATTCCTATGCCGCCCGATTGATCATGGAGCAGATATTGTCCTCCACTCAGCAACGAAATTTATCGGTGGTCATGGAACTTCAATTGGTGGCGTAGTCGTTGATAGCGGTAAATTTGATTGGAAAGCAAGCGGTAAATTCCCAGGACTGACACAGCCAGATCCTAGCTATCATGGTGTTGTGTATACGGAAGCGGTTGGTCCGGTTGCTTACATTATTAAGATGCGCGTTCAGTTGTTGCGTGATATGGGTGCTGCGATTTCACCATTCAACTCGTTCTTGTTATTGCAAGGACTTGAAACCCTTCACCTGCGCATGGAACGTCATAGCAGCAACACGATTGCTGTTGCGAAATTCCTTGAAAGCCATCCAGCAGTCGAGTGGGTAAACTATGCAGGCTTGCCTAGCCATCCTTCGTATGAGCTTGCACAACAATACTTGCCTAATGGTCAAGGTGCAATTCTTACGTTCGGCATTAAGGGTGGGGTTGAAGCAGGTAAAAAAGTAATCAATGCGGTGCAATTGTTCTCGCATCTTGCGAATGTCGGTGATTCTAAGTCGCTAATCATTCATCCTGCTAGCACGACGCACCAACAATTGGAAGAAGCAGATCAAGCTGCAGCAGGAGTTCAACCAGGAATGATCCGACTGTCTGTCGGTACAGAAGGAATCAAAGATATTATTGATGACTTGAATCAAGCATTAAACGCAAGTCAGCAATAAGTGCAACAGAATCGGAGGGTTTACGCATGACATCCCTACGTAAAGATTGGGATACGTATTTCATGGACATTGCTTTTATGGTATCCACTCGTTCACGCTGTCCTCGCAGACATGTGGGCACAGTGCTCGTACAGGGTAAAAAGCTGCTTGGAACAGCGTACAACGGTGCGCCCATGGGTGTGCAGGATTGCTCAGAAGCTGGATGTATGATCGTGGAGGAATTTACTGCTCCGCCTGACGATTCTCCATCTTCCGAGATGATCAAGAAACAACGTTGTATTCGTACGATCCACGCAGAGCAAAATTTGCTCCTGTTCACTGACCGTGTCGACCGTGAAGGCTCAGTCG
The DNA here is from genome assembly GCA_029203125.1 of Candidatus Cohnella colombiensis. Lineage (GTDB taxonomy): Bacteria > Bacillota > Bacilli > Paenibacillales > Paenibacillaceae > Cohnella > Cohnella colombiensis. The sequence goes on along the minus strand of CP119317.1, from coordinate 2,349,986 downwards.
TTTATGTAACCGATCAACCTTGCTGGACGTGTGCCAATATGCTGGCGAATAGCGGGATCGTAGAGATTGTATATCATCGTTCTTATCCGAAGGACCACGAAAAGGTAGCAAGCTTAATGAGGCAACGTGGCATCTTGTTCCGTCAAATTGCGAATTATAATGCTCCGCCGGATACCGAAGTGCAGGACGGATCATAACGATTGCCAGCAGTTCACGTCTTATAATTAGCTTGAGGAAGAACCTCTCTAACCAATATTGGTGGAGAGGTTCTTTTTTTTCTTTTCCAGAGAGGAGTTGTCGAATGAATCGAAGACCGATCGTGGCGATTGCATGTTCTTTTATCGTTGGCAGTGCGTTACAGTCGCTATGGCACGGTAACCTCATCGGACTCGTTCTGGCTGGGCTAGTGCTTATCTTGTTGGGGATCGGTATATGTGGATATGCAGGCTGGAAGCTGGTTTTTATATGCATATTGGTATTAATGATAGGTTCTGGCGAGCGGAGGTGGGTGGAGCAACGAAGCACCTCGGAGATCGAACGGATGAAAATAGAACAAGGATCTACTGTCATTCTGCAAGGTTTCGTTGCAAACATAGTGGAGGTGGATGGAGACTTAGCGAGCTTCCGATTCAAGGTGATTGAAATACAACAGCTTGGTCGTGGCGAGTCCCAGTCCTTAAGCGAAACGATCATTATTCGAATTAAGCTAACTATGCAACAAGAACAACAAGTTGCAGCAGCTTGGCTAAGAGGAGATCAACTGCAAATTACAGGCACGATAGAGCGGCCGGGTGCTGCGGGAAATTTCGATGCATTTGACTATCGGGCTTATCTTCGTAAAGAAGGTGTGCATTGGCAATTAAGTGCGAAAGGAACTGTATCTGTCAACCGTATTGATGGCGCTATCCCATGGATGATTAAGCCACTTCGAATGATTGACGGATGGCGAACTCATATTAGTGATTTAATGGATCGTCTCTACTCGAAGGAAGACTCAGGGTATATGAAAGGATTAGTCGCAGGTATTCGCGCCGATCTCGATCCCCAGCAATATGATGCTTTTGCTCGCTTAGGTCTGACACATATATTGGCCATATCCGGATTGCATGTTGGAGTCATTGTGTACCTTCTGCTTCAGTTAGGTACTTTACTTCGACTGACCAAAGAAAGAACGATCGACATCACCATCATGATGATGCCTGTATATATGGTTGGAACTGGAGCATCGCCGTCAGCTGTTCGGGCATGCCTGATGGCGATGCTAGCACTCTGGCTAGCTCGCCGAAGCGCTTTGAGGGACGGGCTACATTTGCTAGCGGCGGCGGCCATTATTATGTTGGTTTGGGATCCGCGTCTTGTCGAGGATATTAGTTTTCAGCTTAGCTTCATTGTGACAACAGGGCTGCTATTGTTCGCTCCTCTCGTTACGGCTTCGTTACCGATCCCAAGGCGCACACTTAAGCTGTCGCTTTCCATTGCGATTACTGCACAACTGGTGTCTTTTCCGCTTACTGCGTTTTATTTTCACTCTGTGCATCTACTTTCGCTACTCGCGAACCTCGTGTTTGTCCCGTTTATCAGCTTCCTTATATTACCGCTTGGGATGGCGTCTGTCCTGCTAGGAGCGATGTGGCTTCCGTTAGGCATGATTTTGGCGAAAGTCACGACATGGGGCAATCGGGTAACGTTCTATCTCGTTGACCAGATGACGGAGATAACCAGTTTACGAACAATTTGGCCCCGTAGTAATTGGTTGTGGGTCATTGTTGGATTTATGCTCATGGGTTGTGTAGCGATATTATTAAAGATTAGGCTTATGCGAAAAAAAGAGCAACAGTGGTGGATGGAACAGACAGGTGAGAGTAGCGTATCTCAGAACAGCATATTGCCTTACACAATACATAAAATTAGAGTTATTAAAGGGATGAGTGTAGGACTTGTTATCTTGATCTCGCTATGGCTGTTGTGGGGCATTCGACCGGTATTGCTGGACGCTACGGCTAAAGTGATGTTTCTGGATGTTGGGCAAGGAGACAGCATATTGATTCGCTCAGGTGAAGGACATCATCTCCTTATAGATGCAGGAGGAACAGTCAATTTTCGTAAGCAGGGTGAAGAATGGAAGGAAAGAAGCGATCCTTATGAGGTTGGAAGAAAATTAATCGTACCGCTATTGTTAGACCGTGGGGTGAGGGAACTAGATGCGTTTATCATTACACACTTGGATGCGGATCATATGGGCGGGGCGAAGGCGATCATCGAAAACATTCCAGTTCGCACGATTTTTTTTAATGGAACGTTAAAGAATTCATCAGCCGTTATCGAACTATTCGAATTAGCAAGAGCTAAGGGGATTCCTTGTTATGCGGTGCATGCCGGGATGGATTGGACGATAGACGAATCGATGACATTACGTGCTCTCTATCCGATGCAAGAGGATGTAGTCATGATACAGCCTAATGGTACGCTACCACTTTCGAATGAGCAAAATAAGTTCAGTATAGTAATGCTGGCCACAATTTATGGAAGAACATTTCTACTCTCTGGCGATGTTGAAGCGCAAGGAGAAAGTGAGGTGATTGCGGGATCTAGCCAGAACATCATATCCTTTCCGATTGATGTGCTTAAGGTTGGACATCACGGTAGCAAAACATCTACAACGGAGGGATGGCTGGTAAAATGGCATCCCGCTGAGGCGGTTATTTCTGTTGGCCGGAACAATCTTTACGGACATCCGCACCCTACTGTAATGGAACGGCTGAACGATTACGGTGTTGCAGTGTATCGCACCGACCTTAATGGCGAAGTGCAATATCGGATCACTTCTGATGGATCGATGGAACGCAGAACGAAACGACTGGTCGAGACCTTATATCTAGATTGAAATGCTATTCTATATAAAACATTATGCCTTTTCGTTGTTTTTTGCTAGACTGATAAGGGTAGAGTAGAATAGTGAATTCAACAATATAAAAATTCTATAAATATATTGCAACCTTTTTTCAGACTGTTGCGTCTGAGAAGGTGCATGAGGGGAGGATCTTCTGTGGTGGAGCCGGCTCTCATCAAGTCCGCGCAAGCGGGCGATCGGGATGCTCTCGTTACGCTACTCCGCGAAGTCGAACACCAGGTATATCGTACTGCATACTACTTGCTGAATAATGAGCAGGATGCATTGGATGCAGCACAGGAGGCACTCATTCGAATTTATACAAAGATTCATTCTTATGAGGAAAAAGCGCAATTCCGCACCTGGGTGCAGCGCATCGTAACGAATATATGTATTGATCAATTTCGACGCAAGCGACCGTCCGTATCCATTGATGAACATGAGATGGTGTTCGAATCACGGGACGACGTGGAGACCGAGGTTCTTTCAGCATACGCTGCTGAGGATATCCGCGAGGCGATTGGAAAGCTTCCTGATCATCATCGGACTGTTGTTGTTCTTCGCTATTTGCAGGACTTTTCATATAACGAAATTGCAGATTCTTTGAATTTACCACTTAATACGGTGAAATCCTATTTATTTAGAGCGCGTTCACAGCTTCAATCGTTACTACATGAATATCAGAAAGGCGGTGTCCGGGGATGAATTGCCAAGAGGTGATCGAGCTCATGCAACGATATGTTGACAGAGATTTAGACGAAAATGAAACAGAGAGCATGATGAGACATATTGGGGATTGCCCGGATTGTGCCGCTATGCTACAACGATTGAAGATGTTATCTAGCCAACTTGAGCAGTTGCCACAAGTCATGCCTAAATTTAGCTTGGTGGATGCAATTCTCCCAGCACTCGAGAAGCTTGAACCTACCGCGACGATTCGCGGAGAACAACTCGTACGAACACGTTCAAGAAGACTGAATCGTTGGTCGGTGGGCAAAGTATCTGGTGTTGTTGCGCTAGGACTGGCTTTAGTATTCCTGATGATTACACAGCTTAAGGGAGTGTCTTTCTCTTCTCAAAGTAAGCATAGTAGCGACGCTTCAGCTCTTCGCATCGAAGCAAGCGCTGCTGATTCTGATAGCGCGAGTCAAGGGAACAATGATACGAAGAGTGAAGAAGGATCAAGCTTGTTGAACGATCAATATGGTTCAAGTGCTTTACAAAAGGTATCATCCGATACCGACGAAGAAAAAGCGACTGTCGATGATCAGACAACGGAAAAGCAATTGACGGGTAGTATTCCTTCTTCCGTTGAACCAAGAGCAAATGTGCCTTCAGCACAACCAAGTTCATCACCTGAGGAGCCGAAGTTTACTTCGAGTGAGGATCAAGTGACAGTTACAGGTAAGTCGGACGGCTCGAATGAAAAAAGTTCGGAGCAAGCAGTACCGCAGTTGGGAGCCCCAGAGATGGGGAATGGTATTATGGCGTTAGATTCACGTAGTGCCGACGCAACTCAATTTGCTTATTCACCGAATGGGCTGTGGCAAGCGATTGTCGAACATGGGACAGCGGTTGTGCAAATTTATAATGCGATGGATGGTAGTCTGCTCTTTCAATCGGACCATCGTAATGGAATGATTCAGGAGCTCACATGGAATGAGGAAAGTACAGCCGTAACCTACATTTGGACGAATGATGCAGGGGTATCTAAGACACTTACATTCGAGCTCGCATCAAATAAAGAAACAGAACGTTAATGACTTTGTCACCAAATACGAGGAAGCTGCGTATTGTGTATAGAGGAAGTTGACGTTCGTCCTTCGGATGACGTCACGGTCGTTCGCGCACGGCACCATGGGCCGGCCGGCGAACGTTGATATAGATGTCCGAGGACAGAGGGATCGCACCAGCCGCTGGCGGGGTGATCTCTTTGTTGTATATTAACGACATGAGATAGGGGAAACGTGATGGACCTTAAACAAGCATTTCGTGAAATCAAGCAAGGTAACATCGCACCCGTTTATGTGTGCTATGGCACCGAAGCCTTTTTGATGAATGAGTTCGTTGAAAGGTTAACTGAATCGCTCATCGAGCCTGAACACCGGGAGATGGCACTTATTCGATTTGACACAGGAGATACAGCGCTTTCGGTAATTTTGGAAGAAGCACAGACACTCCCTTTTCTTGTACCCCATAAAATTATTATCGTTCGTGACAGTGTGCTATTCGCAACAGGAAAGCCATCAAGCCGTGTGGAACATGTACCTGAGCAATTGCTCTCCTATATGGATGAACCAGCTGAATCAACTGTTTTACTCTTTGTTGTCCCCTATGAGAAACTAGATGAACGTAAAAAAATAGTTAAGACAGCGAAGTCGAAGCATCAGACAATTGCATTCACGCCGTTACCTGCAGAAGAATTGATCCAGTGGATGACTAAGCGTGCTACAGCTCAGGGTAGGACATTGGATCGAGACGCAGCAGAGGAGCTATTGAAGCGAATCGGTACAGATATGCAAGCGATAGTGACGGAATTGGACAAGCTTTGTTTACATGCAGGGGTAGCCGGATTGGTTACGATTGATGCAGTTAATGAGCTTGTACCGATCGCAGCAGAACAGAATGTTTTTCGATTAACGGAGATGTTGGCTACGTTGCGGACGGAACAGGCAATTACGATCTATCATGATCTACTTAAGCAGCGCGAGGAGCCGATCAAGCTGATGGCACTGCTTGTACGTCAATTTCGCAATATGCTATACATAAAGGAATTAAGCGGACAAGGACATTCTCCACAACAGATCGCAGGTCAGTTGGGTCTGCACCCTTATGCTGTGAAGTTAACATTAGAGCAGGCACACAGATTCAGTCAAGAGCGTCTTGCTGCACTGCTCTCAGAGCTCGCAGAGCTTGACTACGCAATGAAGACAGGTCAAGTGGATAAAGTATTTGGTTTAGAGCTTTTTCTGTTACGTACAGGTTCAGCAGGAGCAAGTTAATACTTTGTGTATTTCATAACGAAAAAAGCCATTCTAATCACAGGATCTCCTACGATTAGAATGGCTTTTTTCGCTTGGCTACGAATCACTAGTATTCGTTTGCCACATATGCATCAGGCACAGGCTTAAGCTTGTGCGGACAATGCGTTAACTTTTTGGGCTAGACGGGATTTTTTGCGGGCAGCTGCATTTTTGTGAATGAGGCCTTTAGTTACCGCTTTGTCCAGTTTCTTCTGAGCCACAACCAGTGCTGCTTTAGCAGCTTCAACGTCTGTACCAACTACTGCAACGTCAGCTTGCTTAACAGCTGTACGAAGAGCAGATTTTTGCGAAGCATTGCGCATACGGCGCGCTTCGTTAGTTTTCGTCCGTTTAATGGCGGATTTGATGTTTGGCATTCTTTTCACCTCCTGAAAAAAACAGAAGTATGTCTCCACACAACTTGTAACATTCTATCATGCAAGGGGGCAAATAGCAAGCTGAATTCCATCGTGAATGCTCACTACATTCCGCATTTGAAAGGGGTTAATGATCTCCATATGGATCAAGAATTAGCGATGTATAATATTCGTACTGACTTAGCGGTAGAAGCGCAGGAGCTTGCCCGTTCATCAGGTGAACAGATTCCAGGCGTTTGGTCGCAGGAGGAAACGAATAATGGCATAACGGTTACGAGAATGCACATTCAGACAGATGACGGGGCACGTAAGATTGGGAAAATGATAGGACATTACGTGACTTTGGACGTACCAGAGCTACGTAAAGGGGATACTGAGTTACAGGATCAAGTGGCAACTGTTGTAGCAAAGGAATTTGAAGCTTTTTTGCAACGTGTTGGAATTAGTGCTTCGAGCAGTGTGTTAATCGTCGGACTGGGAAATTGGAGTGTCACTCCGGATGCATTGGGTCCGTTAGTCGTTGATAATGTGATGGTGACGCGTCAATTTTTTGAGCTGATGCCTGACCAAGTGAGTCCGGGATATCGTCCTGTCAGCGCGGTCGCTCCTGGGGTGTTAGGGACAACGGGAATTGAGTCAAGCGACATTGTACAAGGGATTGTGGATAGGTCCAAACCAGATCTCGTTATCGCAATTGACGCATTGGCTGCAAGAAGCTTGGAAAGAGTCAATACGACGATACAAATTGCAGATACGGGCATCCACCCGGGATCGGGAATTGGTAATAAAAGAAAGGGTTTGACAGAACAAATTCTTGGAGTGCCTTGTATTGCAATTGGAGTTCCAACCGTCGTATATGCTTCTACGATCGTAAACAACACAATGGAGCTCGTATTCGAGCATATGAAGCAGCACACAGCGAAAAGCGAGTCGTTATTCGGTGTGTTTGGGACAATGCAGGAAAATGAGCGTCTTCAATTGGTGAAGGAGGTGCTTCAACCGATTGGGCATGATTTATTAGTGACTCCGAAGGAAGTAGATAAGTTTATGGAAGACATCGCGAATATAATCGCCAGTGGACTTAATGCAGCTTTGCACGAAGCAGTAGATACTGACAACGTTGCAGCTTACACTCACTAAATGATATCGACTACGTAACCGGCCTTAGGGCCGGTTTTTTATGTGATTTTTGTAACGTGTAAAATCGTTATTCGTGCACATGTCGCGATATCCCCCTCGCTCAGTTACCGGACTAAGCTTGGAATGAATAGCAATCACCTAGGCAGCGGAGGGACAACCATCGTGTGGAAAGTTTACGGCCCGCCTTTGCATTCGTGTGATTACCATTAAATCTAATTAGATTACACGAATGCAATAGCGGGTGGAACACGATGGTTCGTCATGCAGCAGCGACGAAGGGTGGCAATGGGTTGAGGGCTGAACGGTTGAGAGGTCACAATATCCCCCTCGCTCAGAAGATTTAAGTTGCTTGCTGCTGTGCTTGGGGAATGATATTCGAAAAAATCGGGTAACGCGAGCGGTTTGAGCTTCTTTGGGTGGAGATGCCCGAAAAAATCGGGTAACACAGGCGGTTTGAGCTACTTTGGGTGGAGATGTCCGAAAAAATCGGGTAACGCGAGCAGTTTGAGCTACTTTGGGCGGAGATGTCCGAAAAAAACGGGTAACACCGGCGGTTTGAGCTACTTTGGGTGGAGATGCCCGAAAAAATCGGGTAACACTGGCGGGTTGAGCTACTTTTGGTAGAGATGTCCGAAAAAATCGGGTAACGCAGGCGGTTTGAGCTTCTTTGGGAGGAGTTGTCCGAAAAAATTGGGTAACACTGGCGATTTGAGCTACTTTGAGCGGTGATGCCCGAAAAAATCGGGTAACTACCTCATCGCGTGCACGATTTTGATTCTGAGCGAAGGGGATATCGTGACATCATGCTGCATGAAGATGGGACTTGGATCTGAGCGAAGGGGATATCGTGACATCGATCAACGAGCGGGAGGATACACTTTCTTGCACAGGGCACTATGGCACTATCATTTACCCGAATATATATTGCATTTCTATGAACCTCTCAAATGATCGGTTCTATCAAAATGCATTCTCTCATAGGATGCAATATAGCAAATCATTCGAGAGAATGCTGCAGACGCATTTGTAAGGGAGGAATACGCGTGAAGCGAGTCGTCGTAGTGCTGAATGGTCCGATGATGCGAGCGAGATGGCGACGGATGCTCATTACAGGCAGAGCCTTCATCGTTTTAAGTCTGTGCTCAATGATCGTGTTTATATTATTAGGAATTGGCGGAATGCTACAGAAGTCGATGATGACCTCACCCGGATCATCGATGAAGGGGTTAACGGCATCGCTAACGGGCAGTTTTTTTCAAATGCTACTGAGAATTGAGCTACCGAACATGGATGAGGGAGAGGTAAAATCGAGTTCTCCATTGCAAACAGGGCAAATGGCCGCTTTTCTGTTAAGGTTCATTACGGATATTAATTTTAAGGATCCGAAAAGCTTGCTTGCAAGCGAGATGCCGGGCATGGAACGCGATCACTCCGTACTGCTCCGTCCGGGATCGAATGAGCCTGAAGCGCCTGAGGATTACAACTCGATTGCGCTGGACATACCCAATTCGCCACCGCAAGCTGCACAAACCCCTACTCCTGAAGAGGAGATTTCTACACCATCACAGCCTCCAGAGAACGAGCCTGACAATGTACAGGAGCATCCGACGACCGACGGGCGTAAAGTCGTCTTTATCTATCACTCTCATAATCGCGAATCGTACTATCCAGAGCTAAAGAGCAGTGCGAAGGATCCCAATTCCAGTAAAGTTAATGTGACATTAGTAGGAAAGCGACTTGCAAAGCAACTTGAGAAGCTAGGGATTGGCAGCTCGCAGTCGACGAAAGATTATCCTTCAACAATTAAAGGATACAATTGGAACAATTCATATAAATACTCGCTACAAACTGTCAAAGAGGCAATGGCTAGCAATAAGCAACTCACTTATTTTTTCGATATTCATCGCGATTCACAAAAACGTAACAAAACAACAGCAACGATTAACGGTAAGGACTACGCTCAGGTTTATTTTATTATCGGTCATAAAAATTCAAATTGGCGTAAAAATGAAGCTTATGCAAATTCCCTACACGAACGACTTGAAAAGGACTATCCAGGTCTCTCGCGTGGCGTATGGGGGAAGACGGCTGCAAATGGAAACGGGGAATACAATCAGTCCGTTGCAGAAAACAGCGTGCTTATCGAAATCGGTGGTGTCGATAATAGCTTAGAAGAATGCTATCGAACGGTGGATTTGTTAGCGAATGCGATTGCGGAGCAATATTGGGATGAACAGGATGCGATCAAAGTAAATCTCAATTCTTAATTCGGGGAGGTAATAAAGATGCGTCGGGACTTTATGAAACTGTTAATACTTGCAGGCGTGCTTGGATTTGCAGTGCTGTATGGAATGGAGCTTAGTGCAAAGGGGATTAAAGATGTGAATGGAGATTTACAGCAGAGCAATTCAACCGTAAGCTCAGACGAGTGGCAACTCCCGTCACAAACACCAGATCATACCCTTGACTCTGCTATCTCGGATTGGGATCAAGAATTATATGGTGTCCCGCAAAATAATCGTAAACCAATCGTTGATCGCGTCTCCGGTGCAGCTGGAGACACCTTACATGAGCTGTCGCGCGGAGGAATCAAGTTTGTCGTATCGCTTTTTGAGCGGGTTATGGGTTGATAATTGAGCATGAGCGCCTCCATTATTGAATGTAATTGATGGGACGGAGCTTCACTGCTATAATGAAGTGATTATCAATTGACCTGTTGAATCGGCTGGAGGTTCTTACTGTAATGGCAAATGCACCATTTAAACAGAGCAATATCCGTAACTTCTGTATTATCGCGCACATCGACCATGGGAAATCGACATTGGCCGACCGCATTCTTGAATATACTGGGACGCTTACGAATCGTGAAATGCAAGCGCAAGTGCTGGACTCGATGGATCTAGAGCGTGAGCGTGGAATTACGATCAAGCTGACAGCTGTAAGATTGCTGTATAAAGCTGACGACGGTGAAACCTATATGCTTCACCTGATCGATACACCGGGACACGTCGACTTTACTTATGAAGTATCCCGCAGCTTGGCAGCATGTGAAGGCGCTATTCTAGTCGTCGATGCGGCACAAGGGATTGAGGCGCAGACACTTGCGAATGTGTACCTTGCGCTAGATAACAATCTGGAAATTGTACCCGTAATCAATAAGATCGATCTACCTAGTGCCGAGCCTGACCGTGTCAAGCAAGAGGTCGAGGACACCATTGGACTTGATGCCAGTGATGCTGTCCTTGCTTCGGCCAAAAATGGAATTGGAATTAAGGAAATCCTTGAGCAGGTTGTTAAGATCGTACCTCCACCAGTAGGGGATCGCAACAAGCCACTTAAGGCACTTATATTTGATTCTCATTATGATGCCTACAAAGGTGTAGTTTGTTATATTCGTGTCGTTGAGGGAACGATTCGTGCAGGAACACGCATGAAGTTCATGGCAACAGGTGCGAATTTTGAAGTTGTTGAAGTGGGAACGTTCATGCCACGTGGGATCGTGGTTGATGAGTTAGGGCCAGGCGATGTCGGCTTCGTGAGTGCTTCGATTAAAAATGTGAAGGAGACTCGTGTTGGGGATACGATCACCGACATGAAAAATCCGACTACGGAGCCGTTACCAGGCTATCGGAGCATTAATCCGATGGTGTTTTGCGGTATGTATCCGATTGATTCTACCGACTATAACGATTTGCGCGACGCACTAGAGAAATTGGAGCTTAACGATGCAGCGCTCAGATATGAGCCGGAATCTTCACAGGCGTTAGGGTTCGGTTATCGTTGTGGATTTCTAGGGATGCTTCACATGGAAATCATTCAAGAGCGGATCGAGCGTGAATTTAACATTCCTCTCATTACGACAGCGCCAAGCGTTATCTACCGAGTCACGTTAACAAACGGGGAAGTAATGGAAATCTCCAACCCTGCGGATTATCCGGATTCAGCTAAACTTGATTATGTTGAAGAGCCATATGTAAAAGCATCGATTATCGTGCCGAATGATTATGTAGGTGCAATTATGGAATTGTGCCAAAATAAGCGTGGAGAGTTCATCGACATGCAATATTTGGACACGAATCGTGTAACGCTTAAATACAATGTCCCCCTTGCAGAGATCGTCTACGATTTCTTTGATCAATTGAAATCGAGTACGAAGGGATATGCATCATTCGACTATGAATTGACAGGCTATCGTCAATCCAGTCTTGTAAAGATGGATATATTGCTAAATGCAGAGAAGGTCGATGCACTTTCCTTCATCGTCCATAAGGATAAGGCATATTCCCGTGGTCGTGTAATCTGTGAGAAGCTGAAGGATCTGATTCCACGCCAAATGTTCGAAGTTCCGATTCAAGCTGCTGTCGGGCAGAAGATCGTATCGCGTGAAACGATAAAAGCGATGCGCAAAAACGTGCTCGCCAAATGTTACGGCGGTGACATCTCACGTAAAAGGAAGCTGCTCGATAAGCAGAAGGAAGGTAAGAAACGGATGAAGCAGATCGGGAACGTCGAAGTACCGCAAGAAGCGTTCATGGCCGTGCTCAGGCTCGATGACGATTAATGGATACGCGTGTAGACGAAGCGGGCGGCTAGCCCGCTTTCGTATTTCAGCAGTGATAGAGGTGAACGAAAGAGATGAATGATCAAACCGACAAACAACAAAGTGTACCGTCGCTACATCAATGGACGCCTAGAGCGCTTTACATCCATATCCCATTTTGCACGAACAAATGCTTTTACTGTGACTTCAACTCCTATATTGCAGCAGGACAGCCGATAGATGCTTACTTGGATGCGCTAGAGCAGGAGATGATTCAGACGGTCGCACAGCTACCACCGAAGCAGATTGATACTGTTTTCGTTGGGGGCGGGACGCCGACTGTACTAGACCCTGTGCAGATGACTCGGTTTTTGAATGCGGTAAATAGACACTTTCCAATCGCTCCGAATGCGGAGTTTACGATGGAAGCTAACCCAGGTACAACAGATCTCGACAAGCTTCACGCGATGCGTGCGGGTGGCGTAAATCGGATAAGCTTTGGTGCGCAGACGTTCGATAATGAATTACTAGCTACAATTGGACGGATACATGAGGCTCAGGATGTCATTCAGAGTATTGCGAATGCAAAGGCGGCAGGCTTCACAAATCTGTCAATCGATTTGATGTTTGGACTGCCAAACCAGTCGTTGCAGCAATTAAAGGATAGTGTGAGTACAGCACTTTCGCTAGATCTGCCCCACTATTCACTTTATGGGCTTAAAGTAGAGGAGAATACGTTGTTTCACCGGCTTTATCAGCGAGATGAATTACCGCTTCCAGAAGAAGATGAAGAGTTAGCCATGTATCAGCACCTCATTCAACGGCTTACTGATGCAGGCTATCGTCATTATGAGATAAGCAACTTCGCTCGCCCAGGCTATGAAAGTCAGCACAATACAACCTATTGGCACAATGAGCCCTATTATGGACTTGGTGCGGGTGCACATGGCTATGCGCTTGGACTACGTCACATCAATATTAAGGGTGTTCAGCCTTATATTGATGCTACGAATAAAGCGTTACCTCGATTGGAGCAAAATAGCGTTCCGATCGATGAAGCGATGGGTGACTTTATGATGGTCGGCCTGCGATTGCAGGAAGGTGTTAATGAAGCGGCATTTGCTCGTCAATTCGACGGCGCTGATCTTCAACAATTGTTCGGTCAGACGCTGAATAAGCTTATCCATCAAGGGCTATTAACAAAGTTGGAAACGCCCGAAGGGGCTACTTATCATTTAACCACTCAAGGGATCTTGTTCGGCAATGAAGTTTTCGGTGCGTTCGTGTAAATTTCCTATTGAGTATTCATTCGCCATGTTGTATATTTATTCACATCATATTCGTTAGGATGGAGAAGGATTCACAATGTCAATCATTTGCCGTAAGGCAGTGCCCGAGGATGTAGAAGCGCTCTACGAGCTGATCCAGGATTATGCTGCTAAAGGAATTATGCTACCACGCTCAAAAGATGCGCTTTCACGGAGTATTCATACATTCGTCGTAGTGGAGGATCAGGGTAAGCTCATTGGCTGTGGTTCATTGTGTCGTCTCGGAGTTGATCTCGTTGAGATTCGGTCGCTTGGAATCGCAGACGGCTATAAAGGAAAAGGCATGGGGAGCATGCTCGTTGACGCTTTGATGGCTGAAGCAAAGGAACAGCGAATTCCAAAGGTCATGGCACTCACGTATGAGACAGCATTCTTTCAGAAAAATGGTTTTACAGTTGTGGAAAAGGAAATTTTCCCAGAGAAAGTATGGACCGATTGTGTAAATTGTCCGAAGCAGAACAATTGTGATGAGATTGCGGTGTTGAGACTCGTTGAGTTTGCACCGGAACAACTAACGACAGACTACGTACAAATCTAATTTTATATACCAAACCATGTAGGAACGTTCTTGACACGACCGACCTTGGTTTGGTATTTTTGTATTAGGTTTTAGCACTCACCCCTATGGAGTGCTAACGACATAGAAGGATATTGGGAGGGACTTGGATGCTAAGTGAACGGCAACGAATGATTTTAAGCGCAATTGTTGATGATTATATTCGTTCGGCTGAGCCAGTTGGTTCGCGCAGTATTTCCAAACGTGATGATGTGGCGTTCAGTCCGGCAACCATTCGCAATGAAATGGCTGATCTAGAAGAACTAGGCTTACTTGAGCAGCCTCATACTTCAGCGGGTCGCATTCCTTCCATTAAAGGATATCGGTATTATGTTGACCACCTTGTAACTTTGGGAGATGCATCAGAGCATGATGTGCGCAAAATTCGTACATTTTTCGCAGAGAAGATCAATCATTGGGAAGGTGTTATTGGTCATGCAGCGACGATATTGTCTCAATTGACCAATTATACGTCGATCGTGCTTGGACCTGAAATGTTCAGTACGACGTTAAAGCATTTCCAGCTTGTTCCGATCAATGAGATGTCTGCTGTAGCCATTATTGTGGCGAATACAGGTCATGTAGAGCATCGAACAATAAGTATTCCTGACGGTATGTCTATGGATGACATGAATAAAATTGTCAATCTGTTGAATGAGAAATTGACAGGGGTACCTTTTTATCGAGTGAAAGCTGTGCTGCACAGTGAAATTGCGAAGGAACTGAGCCGATACGTTGATCATTGCGATGAAATTATTGCATTGCTTGAAGCTACGATTACAGAGGATCAGGAGCCTAAGGTACATTTCAGCGGTGCTTCTAATATGCTGACTCAGCCTGAGTTTAAGGATGTCGACAAGGCGAAGAGCATTCTTGATACGCTCGAGGAGACACAGCTGCTTATGCAACTGTTCCAATCGAATCCTGCAGGTATTCAAGTTCGCATAGGTACAGAAAATGCTGTCGAAGCGATTAATAACTGCAGTTTAATTACTGCGACGTATTCCTTCGAGGGGCAGTCGCTTGGTACAATTGGTATTCTAGGTCCGACACGTATGGAGTATGGCAAGGTAATAAGTTTGCTTGATTATTTATCCAAGGATATCACCTTGCTGATGTCAAGGTGGTACAAATAATAAGGTGGATAGCTGCTGATTAATGGTGGCAATGTAAGGAGGTGAAACCTGCATGAGCATCAATGACACGAAGGAGTCTGGAGAAATGACTAATGAGGTAGACACTTCGGTAAATATCGATCAGGAACTTACTGAAGATCAAGAGTCCGTAATGAATGAAGAACAAGTAGCTGAAGCAGGCGTTGAAGGCAACACTGTAATCGCAGATCTAGAGCGCCTCGTTGAAGAAAATCAAAATCGTTATCTACGCGCACAAGCTGACTTTGATAATTTCCGTCGTCGTTCTTTGAAGGAAAAGGAAGAATTAGCTGCGTACGCTTCACAAAAAGTGATTTCACAGCTGTTATCCGTGCTGGACAATTTCCAGAGAGCGCTACAAACGGGTTCTGATAACGCTGAAATTGCATCATACTTAAAGGGTTACGAAATGATTTATCGCCAGCTATTCCAAGTGCTTGAAGCCGAAGGCTTGAAACAAATGGATGCAGTTGGCAAACCTTTCGATCCTGAACTGCACCAAGCGATTATGCAAGTCGATAGTGAGGAGCATGATGAAGGGATCGTCGTTGAGGTCGTTCAAGAAGGCTATGTACTAAAAGATAAATTGCTCCGCGCAGCGATGGTTAAAGTAAGTAGTTAATAATTTCTATAAATATCGAGGAGGCACAACTTGCAATGAGCAAAGTAATTGGAATTGACTTAGGTACAACGAACTCTTGCGTAGCGGTAATGGAAGGCGGAGAAGCTGTCGTTATCGCGAATGCGGAGGGCAATCGTACAACGCCATCCGTAGTAGGTTTTAAGAAGGATGGAGAACGGGTTGTAGGCGAGACAGCTAAGCGTCAAGCGATCACAAATCCAGATCGTACAATTAGCTCGATTAAGCGTCACATGGGATCAAACCATAAAGAAACGATTGATGATAAGGCTTATTCAGCTCCGGAAATTTCTGCAATTATTTTGCAGAAGCTTAAGTCCGATGCAGAAGCTTATTTAGGGCAACCTGTTAAGCAAGCCGTTATTACGGTTCCTGCATACTTTAATGATAGCCAACGTCAAGCAACTAAAGATGCAGGTGAAATCGCCGGTCTTGAAGTGTTGCGTATTGTGAATGAGCCAACTGCAGCTGCGCTTGCATATGGTTTAGAGAAGCAAGAGGATCACACGATTCTTGTATTCGACCTAGGTGGCGGTACGTTCGACGTAAGTATTCTTGAGCTTGGCGATGGCTTCTTCGAAGTTAAAGCGACAAGTGGGGATAATCACCTTGGCGGTGACGACTTTGACCAAGTTGTAGTTGAATGGCTTTCTAGTGAATTCAAGAAAGAACAAGGTGTTGATTTACTGAAGGACAAATCTGCAGTACAACGACTGAAGGATGCAGCCGAAAAAGCGAAGAAGGAACTTTCCGGAGTATTAACGACGACAATTTCGTTGCCGTTTATTACTGTAGTAGATGGCGTTCCTCAGCATCTTGAGATTTCGCTTAGCCGTGCCAAATTCGATGAATTGACTGCTGCTCTTGTTGAGCGTACGATTGGTCCTACTCGCCAAGCATTGGCAGATTCCGGGCTAAGTGCAGCGGAACTTGATAAAATCGTACTTGTCGGTGGATCTTCACGGATTCCTGCGGTGCAGGAAGCAATTAAGAAATTGACGGGCAAGGAACCACATAAAGGCGTTAACCCAGATGAAGTTGTTGCACTTGGTGCAGCAGTTCAAGCAGGCGTGTTAACAGGTGAAGTGAAGGACGTCGTATTGCTTGACGTTACACCACTCTCCCTAGGGATCGAAACGGCTGGTGGCGTCTTAACGAAGATGATCGATCGCAATACGACCATCCCAACGAGTAAATCGCAAGTGTATTCCACTTATGCAGATATGCAAACACAGGTCGAAATTCACGTTCTGCAAGGTGAGCGTGCAATGGCGAAAGACAATAAGACACTCGGACGCTTCGTTCTGAATGATATCCCTGCAGCTCCACGTGGTGTACCGCAAATCGAAGTTACATTCGATATCGATGCGAACGGTATCGTTAATGTATCCGCTCTAGATAAGGGTACAGGTAAGAGCCAAAAGATTACAATTACTTCTTCTGGTGGCTTAAGCAAAGAAGAAATCGATCGTATGCAGAAGGAAGCTGAGCTTCACGCTGACGAAGATAAAGCACGTCGCGAGCTTGTGGAAGCGAAAAACAACGGCGATCAATTGATCTACTCTGTTGAGAAGACGATCAAAGATCTTGGCGATAAAGTAGATGCAGGTGAAATCGATAAAGCTAATGCAGCAAAGGAAAAGCTGGTTGAAGCATTGAAAGGTGAAAACCTGGAAGAAATCAAAGCAGCGACTGAGGAACTGAGCGAAGTTGTACAACAGCTTTCTGTAAAGCTGTATGAGCAAGCTTCTCAACAAGGCCAAGATGCAGATGCAGGTTCGAATGCGGGTACAGCACCTCGCAGCGATAACGTCGTTGATGCAGATTATGAAGTTGTTGACGAAGAGAAGAAAGACTAAGCATGTTATAATCATGCTAGGATAGACCGAAAGTCAAAGCTATCATTGCCAAATGCAATGAGGCTTTGACTTTCCTCATGAGGAGGTGAAGGTATGGCCGATAAGAGAGATTATTATGATGTGCTAGGTGTGGAAAAGGGTGCCAATGCGGAAGATGTGAAGAAATCATATCGCAAGCTAGCACGGCAATATCATCCGGATGTTAACAAAGCACCGGATGCTGAAGAAAAGTTTAAAGAGGTTAAAGAAGCCTATGATGTACTGAGCGACGATCAGAAGCGTGCACGTTACGATCAGTTCGGTCATCAGGATCCTTCTGCTGGATTTGGCGGAGGCGGTGCTGACTTCTCTGGTGGTGGATTCGGGGACATCTTCGATATGTTCTTTGGTGGTGGCGGTAATCGTCGCGATCCGAATGCGCCTCAGCGTGGCAATGACCTTCAATATACGATGACGATCGAGTTTAAGGAAGCGGTGTTCGGAAAAGAAACGGATATTCAAATTCCGCGTACTGAAACTTGTGATACTTGTCATGGCAATGGTGCCAAGCCGGGTACGAAGGTCGACACTTGCTCGCTCTGTAGAGGTACAGGTCAGCAGGAGGTTGCGCAAAATACGCCATTTGGTCGTGTTGTGAATCGTCGTGCATGTACCGGTTGTGGCGGGCGCGGTAAGATCATTAAAGAACGTTGCGGTACTTGTAGCGGTAACGGTCAAGTGAAGCGTCAACGCAAAATTCACGTGAAGATTCCAGCGGGTGTAGATGAAGGCTCGCAACTACGTGTTACTGGTGAAGGCGAAAGTGGTGTGCGTGGCGGTCCATCAGGCGATTTGTATATCGTGTTGCGTGTGAAATCGCATGATTTCTTTGAACGTGAGGGCGACGACATCTATTGTGAAATCCCACTAACATTCACGCAAGCAGCGTTAGGTGATGAAATTGAGATTCCAACACTTAGCGAGAAGGTGAAGCTGAAGGTTCCTGCGGGTACACAGACGGGAACATACTTCCGCTTAAAGGGCAAAGGTGTTCCAAAGCTTCGTGGTTACGGTCAAGGTGATCAGCAAGTGAAAGTTACAGTCGTTACACCAACTCAATTGACGGATGATCAAAAGGATTTGCTACGTGAATTATCCTCGAAAAACGGGGAATCGACACATGAGCAGCATGGCTCGATCTTTGATCGAATGAAACGTGCAATACTAGGCGATTAATCGCAATTTATTAGCCGCTAGGACTTTTCCTAGCGGCTTTTTGTCGCTTGACATTGACGTAACGTAAAGCTGTACATTAAAAGTGCGAGGAGGTTATGCAATGGAATATACAGTGCAAAAGCTGGCCCAATTAGCGGGTGTAAGTACGAGGACACTTCGATACTACGATCAGATGGACATTCTCAAGCCGGCGAGAGTGAATTCATCGGGCTACAGGATTTACGGTACAGTCGAGGTCGATCGCTTACAGCACATTTTATTTTATCGTGAGCTGGGCGTTAGCTTGGAAAATATTAAAGAGATGATGAACGATCCATCCTTTCATGTTGCCCATGCACTGAAGCTGCATCATGAGCAATTGCTCCATCGCAGAGAGCAGCTAGATGTACTCATTGCGAATGTCGAGAAGACGATCGCATCATATGAAGGGGGAATACCGATGAGTGATCATGAAAAATTTGAAGGCTTCAAACAGAAGCAGATCGATGACAATGAGCAGAAATATGGTCAAGAAATTCGTGAAAAATACGGTGATGATGCAGTGAATACTGCAAATGATAAGCTGAAGAGTAGGACGATCGAGCAACAAAAAGAAGTGACTGAACTCGAGCAGCAAATTAAAAATGCGTTAGCTCAAGCTTATCTTACTGGAGATCCTGCAAGCGCGTTGGCACAGCAATCGGCCGATTTGCATCGACAGTGGTTGTCGCATTACTGGGTAACCTATAGCAAAGAAGCCCATCGAGGCATTGCTCAGATGTATGTAGAGGATGAACGGTTTAAAGCCTACTATGATGAACTTCAGCCAGGAACAGCTCAATTTTTACATGATGCTATCCTGATTTACACAACCACTTCACGTGAATAAGCGCTGCGAAGGATGCGCAAGCTAAATGCATCTTGGCGTAGTCCTTGTGGCTATTCGCAGGAAGGAGGTGTCATCATTCATGTCCGAAATGAATACGAATTGCGGTTGTGACACTACAGATGATGCATCTAACAGAAAGAAAGTTCCAACTGGCTCATTTGAGGATGTTGAATTCTCGGAAGAATTAGCTGATGCAGATGATATGGAAGCACAAGCTCGAGCAGCAGCAGCGGATTATCGTGCAGATCAATTTTCAGGAGAGTGACGGAAGTGGATATGCAACCGCTGCAAGCGACATTCGCCACGCAGGAACAAGCAGAAACAGCAATACGGAAGCTTGCATCGCTTCGTAGCGATCAATTTCGACTTGAACGAGTGAGCACGAATTCAGGTTTAGCCACCGAATCTAGTTTTGTCAATGCGCTTGATTTCGGATTAACTTCAGGAATCGCTAACGGTGCCTCATTACGATCGCTAGGTTCTTCTGAAGGAGTGATTAGCTCAATCTCATTAGATCAAGCACCCTTTAATGCTTTCGAGCTTACAGCCCAAGTGCCTAAAGAAGCGATTGGGATGGCGCAGACGGTTATCTCTCAAGCTGGTGGACAGTTACACTAGGGCTGTAGCTCGCTTGCAAGAAACTCGAAAAGATCATGAAAATGGCGACTACAGGGGTGCTATCCCTGAGCCGCCATTTTTCGTTTCAAAACGTATTACCGTCATTATCGACAATAAAAGAAGGGAGTGTATCTCGTGTAGGAGCGAAGCGTTTGCCTTTGAAATCGGGGGATGTCCTTGTAATCTCATTCCAAATCCCCTGATTTCAACCCGGGGACCCCGCAAAGTAATCGGAATATACTTCGAAGCACTTCTTCACTTTGTGGGGTGGAGCAGCAACCGGAACGAGATACACCCCCGTAAAAACAAAGTCGATAGAAAAGGGGAGTCATAGAAGCTTTGCGTCAATGAATTTATACCGTGTATAATACATGTTATATGTCGTTAGAGGAGGAACTAGAGTGCGTTGGCATGAACTAACTGTCTTAGCGACAGAATCATCTCAAGAGATGGTTACCCATTATTTAACAGAGCTTGGTGCAGCAGGAGTTTCGGTTGAAGAAGGCTGGGATGAAGATAAACCAAGAGATACAACCTTTGGTGAATTGTACGATGGACCACTCAATCAGATTCGAAAAGGTTATGCAGAATTCAAAGCTTATTTCTCTGAAGAGACAGATCTGTCTTTGATTACTTCGCAGCTGGAAGAACTATTGCGTGGCCTTCCTGAATATGGATATGATGCTGGAGAGTTTGTCATTTCAACAGGAGATGTACATGAGGATGACTGGGCGCACGCGTGGAAGAAATATTTTAAGCCGGTTGCTGTTACGCCTAGATTGACGATCAAACCGACATGGGAGGAATATTCTCCTCGTGAAGATGAGGTTATTATTGAGATTGATCCAGGTATGGCATTCGGAACAGGGACACACCCGACGACTACCCTGTGTTTAGTCGCGCTTGATCAAGCGATTAGAGGCGGAGAGCAAATAATCGATGTTGGGACAGGATCAGGTATACTGGCAATTGGGGCGATGAAGCTAGGTGCAGAGCATGTGCTAGCTGTTGATCTTGACCCGGTAGCTGTCGCGAGCGCACAAGATAACATTCGTCTCAATGGTCTTGAAGAGCGGGTTGAAGTACGAACGAGCGATTTATTAGGGGTATTGAATGCAAACGATCGAGCAGCGGCGAATGCGGATATTGTTGTAGCGAACATCTTGGCTGAAATTATTATGTTGTTCCTTGACGATGTTATGGAAGTGCTAAAGCCAGGCGGTCTCTATATCTGTTCAGGCATCTATAAGAACAAAGAGCAACTCGTTGAATCAGGGCTACAGGCTGCGGGGTTTGAGCTTGTTGAAACGTTGAAGCAGGAAGATTGGGTTGCGTTCGTAGCGAGAAAGCCCGAGGGGGATGCTTAGTGAGCTTTTTCTGGTTTCCGATCGAGCATTTGGCGATCATTGTTCTTGTGATGCTAGTGGCATTTACAGTACATGAATTCGCACATGCATGGACAGCTTGGAAGTTTGGCGACGACACCGCATATCGTGAAGGTCGTGTCACATTAAATCCGATGGTCCATCTCGATTGGATCGGGATGATCTGCTTATTGCTTGCAGGCTTCGGTTGGGCGAAGCCAGTACCAGTGAGGCGTAGTCGGTTTAAAAAGCCGCGACTGATGAATATTCTCGTAACTGCAGCAGGACCGATCAGTAATTTGCTTCTCGCATTCATTTTTATGTTGTTGATCGATGTATTGCATGCAGTAGGTGTAATTTCGTTAGATTCGCAATCCATGATTCAAAAAATTAATATTTTCGCTTATTATTGGGTGCACATTAATTTGATTCTGTTCTTATTCAATTTAATTCCACTACCACCGCTGGATGGTTATCGAATTGTTGAAGAATTTTTACCGATGAAAATATGGCTAAAGATTCGAGAAAATGCACAATGGATATCGTTGATTTTCCTGCTCATCATATTCGTTCCTCCATTACGCGAAGTGACACTTGATCCACTGTTCACACTTAAGCAACCGATTCTTGATAGTATGGTATGGGTGCTGAGTCACTTATTTTCAGGATCAGGGGGCAGTTTGTCTGCGTTTTTCCGTCTGTTCTGGTAGTAGCGAAACGATGAGTAACACGGTATGATGAAGGTTGTAAGATGGAGCAGGAGGCAAACAAATGCAACGATATTTTGTGACACCAGCGATGATGAGTGCGGATGCAGTATCGCTTGAGGGCGATGATGCACGGCACTTAGCTACAGTCATGCGTAGCAAGCCTGGTGATTGCTTTATCGCTTGTGATGGACAAGGTCGCGAAGCTTTGGCTAAAATCGTACAAGTTGATAAAAATAATATTCAAGCTCAAATCATCGAAGAGTTGAGTTCAAACGTGGAGATGGGTTGGCGGATAACAGTTGCTCAAAGCTTGCCTAAAGGGGACAAACTCGAAACTGTCATTCAGAAAGGCACAGAAGCGGGTGCGGCTGTATTCACTCCCTTCTTATCAGCAAGAACGATCGTTCAATATGATGAACGTAAAGAAGCAAAGCGGATCGAACGCTGGCGTAAAATTGCAAAGGAAGCGGCAGAGCAAAGTCATCGTGCTCTCATTCCTGAAGTCAGTGCAGTATGCTCTTGGAAAGCGCTATTAACACAGTTCCCAGCCTATGATCTGATTTTATTTTGTTACGAAGAAGAAGGTCGGAAGGGCGTTGGTCTCCGTGACATTGTTGAGCAATTTCAACAGCGCGAGAGGAAAGAAACTACTCGAATATTAATTGTAATTGGACCCGAAGGGGGCTTTACGCAACAAGAAGCAGACGCTGCAGTAGTGGCAGGTGCAAGCTTGGTAGGGCTAGGTAAACGAATATTACGGACGGAGACGGCTGCGCTATATGCCCTTGCTTGTCTTGCATATGCGTCCGGTGAGCTAGGAGGAATGAACAATGGCTAGTGTTGCCTTTTATACGCTGGGCTGTAAAGTAAACTTCTATGATACAGAGGCGATATGGCAGTTGTTTAAAAATGAAGGCTACGAGCAGGTAGACTTCGAACAGACTGCGGACGTGTATTTGATTAATACGTGTACAGTGACGAATACGGGCGATAAGAAGAGTCGTCAAATTATTCGTCGAGCGGTTCGTCGCAATCCCGATGCAGTCATTGCGGTGACGGGATGCTATGCACAAACATCGCCTGCTGAAATTATGGCGATTCCGGGTGTCGATCTTGTGATTGGAACACAGGATCGCGAGAAGCTGATGTCATTTGTACAAGGCATTCAGAACGACCGTATGCCAGTGAATGCGGTTCGCAATATAATGAAAACGCGCGAGTTTGAAGAGCTGGACGTACCGGATTTCGCTGACCGGACGAGAGCTTTTTTGAAAATTCAAGAGGGCTGCAACAACTTCTGTACGTTTTGCATTATTCCATGGTCTCGCGGGCTTTCTCGTAGCCGTAAACCGGAAAGCGTATTAGAACAAGCTCGTAAGCTCGTGGCGGCGGGTTATAAGGAATTCGTTCTGACAGGGATACATACAGGCGGCTATGGCGATGATCTCGAAAATTATCGTCTGTCGGATTTGCTTACAGATCTTGTGAAAATCGAAGGACTGGACCGGATTCGAATTAGTTCGATTGAAGCGAGTCAAATTGATGATCAGATGATCGACCTAATGAATCACAATTCTAAGATGTGCCGTCATCTGCATATCCCACTTCAAGCAGGTGACGATGAAATATTAAAGCGGATGCGTCGTAAATATACGACGGAGGAATATGCGGAGAAGATTCGTCGGCTACATGAAGCGATGCCAGGTGTAGCAATTACGACCGATGTGATTGTAGGATTCCCTGGAGAAACAGAAGAGCATTTCGAGAATGGATACCGCTTCATGGAGCAGTTGAAGTTTGCGGAGATGCATGTATTCCCCTATTCCAAACGGACGGGAACTCCAGCATCTCGAATGGAAGATCAAGTGGATGAAGAGGTTAAGCATGAACGTGTTCACAAGCTGATCGATCTATCCGAGCGGATGCAAGCAGAGTACGCTAGCCAGTGGGTTGGTCATGTGCTCGATGTCATTCCTGAACGAGGCCCGAAAGGTGTAGCAGACAGAGAGTATGTATCTGGCTATACGGATAACTATGTTCAGGTAGTGTTCAAGGGGGACGATTCGTTAGTCGGCAAACTATGCCGTGTTCTCATAACAGAGTCCGGCGTGAATGAATGTCAAGGTCAGCTTGTTGAAGTCGTTGACGCGTTAACGTCGGCACGTCCGATGGAACGAGTCATTATGCAAGCGTAAAAACGTTCACCACGATAGAAGTGCGAGCTTCGGTCGTGGTGTTTTGAACATGTCAGAAAGTATATAATTCTCTATACTTGTCTGAATGTCTCCGCAAAGCTTCTACAGCGTCCAAGGACGCTGTAGGCGTTTTTGCTTGTGTTCATGACATTTTGCGCCATTGAGGTAAATAGGCAATTGGCAATGCAATCAAAGAACAGACAACGTTGAAGATCGTTTGCGCGTGTGCGATTTGTGCTGACGGATCTTCTGGTGCCAGGAAGACAGCCAATTGATGGAGCAATCCAATCAAAGGAAAGAACAACAGCGCACCGCTTGAATTTAAAGCAAGCTGAGTGAGGGCAACGAAGCGACCGCCTTTTCCACCGCTTAAAGAGGCAATCAATCCAGTGAAGCAAGTGCCGATATTCGCTCCGAGCACGATCGCGATCCCGGTTTCCGGCGTTATCGCACCTGCACCTGAAAGACCCATACATATGGCGATAACTGCAGCGCTGGAATGAACGAGTGCAGTGAGCACAGTGCCGACAAGGACGCCACTAATCGGGCTAGCATCTGCACGGGTCATCAGTGTATCAAAGGCTGCGTTATGTTGAAGTGTCGATCCCATCCCTTGCAGTAACTGAAAGCCGACAAGCAGGAGACCGAAGCCTCCAAGTGCGACAGATGCATAACGCAACGTTTGCATGAAGCCTTGCTGTGGGGTAAGGGACGTGTGGCGCATTTCGTTGCGAAGCGCTGTATAAGTCCAGCCGAGCAATGCGATGAGGACAAACCATATGCCATAGCGGTGAAGCTTAAGACTCATGAGTTCAGTCGTTAAGCAAGTGCCGACATTCGTTCCTAGAATGATGCCAAAGCTGCGCCCCATCGAGAGCCAACCGGCATTCACGAAGCCGATCGTGAGCACTGTGACGGCGGTGCTACTTTGTAGCAATGCAGAAGCAACAGTACCTACTGCGAAGCCGCGGAGTGGTGTTGAGGTGGAATGTGCAACCCAGAATGAAAGCTTATGGCCTGCCCACCTTGCTAGCGCAGTTTCCATTACTTTCATTCCTGTTAATAGCAATGCAAGCCCAAGTAAGGATGGGACAATAATACTCGTAAACATGAGGATATTCCTTCCTGCCTTGAGGCCTGTATAAGAAATAGCTGTATTTTCATAACTATGCAAATCTAGGACAAGTTTATGAACGAAAGAGGAGTGTTTATCGTGAGCACAAAACCATCGGTTATGTTGATGAAAGGGAGAAGGTCTCGTTTAGAAGAAGGTCATCCCTGGATTTACGAAAATGAAATTACGAAGCAGCAATGCGAAGGTGTCGAGCCAGGCGATCTTGTCGAGGTTCGTGATCATCGGGGGATGCTACTCGGAACAGGCTATTGGAACCCTGCATCGAAAATTATTGTGCGAATGGTCGCATATGAGACTCTTGAAGCGATGGACACCGCATTTTTTTGCAAACGGTTCGAGCAAGCTTTAAGCCATCGTACGAGGTTTGTTAAGGATAATACATCTTGCAGATTGGTCTATGGTGAAGCGGACTTCTTGCCAGGTCTTATCGTTGATCGTTTTAGCGATGTGCTTGTCGTTCAGGTATTAACGCTTGGGATGGATAAGGCAAGAGATGCGTGGCTGCCTGCATTGATTGAAGTGTTCGCTCCGATCGGGGTCTATGAGCGTAGCGATGTTGGCGTTCGAACGTTAGAGGGGCTAGAGGAACGGACAGGTGTGCTCTACGGAGATTGTCCGCGCTATGTTGAAATAGAGGAAAATGGGTTAAAGGTGCAGGTTGATATTGAAGGCGGACAAAAGACGGGCTATTTCTTTGATCAACGTGAAAATCGGGCTTCAATTGCACCTCTCGTTACCGGTTGGGGCGCACGCAGTGGAATTAAACTTGTCGAGCAATCGACGGATAATGGTGAGCGTATGCTCGTGCCGGTGAATGCGAAGGGTAATACCGTTACTTTTCCTTATTGGGATGGTGCGACTGTATTGGAATGCTTTGCGCATACGGGTAGCTTCACTTTACATGCGTGCAAATATGGTGCTAAGAAAGTGACCTGCTTGGACATCTCTGAGCATGCTTTGGAGACAGCTAAACACAATGTAGAGCGCAATGGGTTCACCGATCGAGTAGAGTTTGTTGCAGCTGATGCATTTGAATATTTGCGTGAACAGGTCAAAGGTCGAGAACTGCGGCAGATGCGTGCAATCGGCAAGGAAAGCAGTGCTAAGATCGATACTTCCATACCGTTAACGACAGAAGGTCGTACTTGGGATGTCATTATTTTGGATCCTCCAGCGTTCGCGAAGACGAAGCGTGCAGTGGAGGGGGCTCGTCGAGGCTATAAGGATATCAATTTCCAAGCGATGAAGTTATTGAATGAGGGCGGTTATTTGGTTACAGCGAGCTGCTCGTATCACGTTCGGCCGGAGCTGTTTCTAGAGACGATTCTAGAGGCTGCTAAAGACGCTGGTAAGATCATTCGTCGCATTGAATGGCAAGGAGCTGGCAAAGATCATCCGCAATTAGCGGGAGTTGAGGAAGGGCACTATTTGAAGTTCGGGATTTTTGAAGTGCGTAGTCGTAACTCGCTATAAATAATATAGTTGCATATGTTAAGAAAGTATTAGTAAATTCTAATCAATAACAATACCTAGTAAGGAACATTTCTAACTTCTTTCGACTATCCTTATGATATAGCTTATGGATACGGGAGGGAAACACATGGTACAAGATGTTGTTCTATTCGGAAAACGTGCTGTGCCTCTGGAAAATAGAGCAAAAGCACAATCCAGTCGTAGTCGATTTAATTCACGAATTCGCTCCATGTCGGATGATTTAGATTTTCGCCGTCGCTGGAAACATGTTCAATTTATTGAACTGTGGTCTGATGCAGCGATTTTTCAATACGATGATGGCACGAAGTGGTACATGAACATCTCGTAAGTCGTAATGTACGAGGATAGGAATATAGAAGGAGCTGCGACTCGCCGCATTGGCGATGATGCAGCTCCTTTACATTTCTCGATCAATGCATTTTTTGATACAATGGAGTAAGTGATTGACAACGGATGACAGGGAGGTGCACGAGTTGACATTACGACTCATCACAGGGAAATCCGGCAGTGGGAAGTCGCGTCTAGTTATGGATGAAATTAGAGACAGGCTACGGGATAACTCTTTAGGTGCGCCACTGATTTTACTTGTGCCTGAACAAGCAACCTTTCAAGCAGAATATGCCATGGTGACAACACCGGGCTTAGCCGGTTTTATGCGCGCACAAGTGCTTAGCTTTCGCAGACTAGCCTTCCGTGTCATGCAGGAAACGGGCGGTTCTGCGGTTGTGCCGATTCATGATAATGGTAAAGCGATGCTACTACATCAAATATTAGAATCAAAACGGGACAGTTTGAAGCTGTTCCGAGGTGGAGCTACGGAAACGGGATTGATTTCCCGGATTAACGACTTGTTGACAGAAATGAAGCGTTACGGTGTCGACAGCGATCTCCTGGCAGACAAAGCAACATTAGAAGCGAAGCGAGCAACTGGACGTGCTGAAGAGTCTTTATTATCGGACAAGCTTCATGATCTGTCTCTCATTTATACAGAGATGGAAAAGCAATTGACGGGTCATTGGATTGATGGAGAAGATATGCTGCGTTGGCTGGCACAAGGAGCGAGTACGTCATCTCTTTTAGAAGATGCAGAAATATGGATTGACGGTTTTCATGGTTTTACGCCTAATGAGCACACCGTTATTGAAGCGTTATTGAAGCGTGTAGATCGCGTCAGCGTGACTCTCTGCTTGGATCGGCCCTATCAATCAGGCGAACGTCCAGACGAATTAGCAACGTTTCATCAGACTGCGGAAACAAGTGCACAGCTGTGTGAAATAGCAGATGCAGCTCGGATTCAAATCGAGCCACCAGTCGTGATTACACCGGATTTGTCGCCAAGATTTCAACACAATCCATTGGTTGCATTTTTAGATCAGAGCTGGGACAGTCGCAACAGGTGGCAGGGAGATGCTTCCATCTTAAAGCCTGATCATCCTTCGTGCGGAATTAGCTTGCACAGTGCAGCGAATCGTCGTGCTGAAGTGGAAGCTGTTGCAAGAGATTTACTTCGCAGGGCGCGTGAAAATGGTGGCAGATGGCGTGATCATGCGATATTCGTTCGCCGTATTGATGATTATGGCGATGTGCTTGCGAATGTGCTCGGAGATTATGGTATTCCGTTCTACTTAGATGGAAAAGCAGCGGTTTCTCATCATCCATTCGTCGAATTTATTCGATCAGCTCTGGAGTGCGTCACGGGCGGTTGGAGATCTGAGGCGATATTTCGTTGTGCGAAGACGGACATGCTGGGTGCTAGTGATCATAAAGTGTCGCGTGATGAAATTGACCGGTTGGAAAACTATACGCTGGCAGCAGGAATCGATGGTTGGCGCTGGCACGATGATCGTGCGTGGTTTGCGTTGCGACGCGGGGATTTGGAAGACGAGCTGGCAGAGGAAAGTAAGGAAGTGGAAATGAACCGGCTCTTTGCTGTACGTGATGCGCTACTCCATCCGCTGAAAAAGCTTGAGGATGCGATGAAAGTAGCAGGCACAGTTCGCGAGCTATGTGAAACGCTGTATCAATTTCTTGAGGATTCAGGGGCACCCGACACTTTAGAGCGCTGGCGTGCGAAAGATGCTGCAGAAGGCCAACCTGCTCGTATGGCTATACACAGACCGCTATGGGATGGTGTGCTGAACTTACTCGACCAATTGGTAGAGTTGATGGGAACGAAGCCAAAAGATGTTGCGCTTTTCGCAGGAATGATTGATTCTGGCTTAGAGGAGCTCAAGCTAGGTGTCGTTCCGCCATCACTAGATAGTGTACTCATTGGCAGTCCTGAACGAACGCGCTCGGATCGATTGCAGGTCGTTTATTTGCTAGGTGCGAATGATGGCGTGATGCCGATGCGGATTTCAGAAAATGGCTTGCTAGCAGAAGAAGAAAGAGAAGAGCTCTCAGCGGCGGGTATGGCAATGGCGCCTGGTGCTCGCAGACGATTACTAGATGAACGGTTTCTTATCTATTTAACGTTAACGACGGCGAGTCAGCATCTGTGGGTTAGTTATCCGGTAGCAGATGATGAAGGCGCGAGCCTGCTCCCCTCAGAGTGGATTCGGAAATTGAAAAGCATATTTCCTGGCATTAAAGAATCGGTCATTGCTGCTGAACCGCAAGCGACCGATTCGAATGAGGAGCAGCTCGCATTCGCAGTACATCCAGGTAGAGCGCTAACTCATCTCATTAAAAGGCTGCGAAGCTGGAAACAAGGGGAAACGATTGCTCCTGGCTGGTGGTCTGTCTATGAATGGTTAAGAAGTCAAGAGAGTTGGAAGCCGAAGCTTCATTCTCTCATTCAATCGTTGCATTACACGAATGAAGAGCCGCCATTAGCGGCTGAAACGAGTCGACTGCTTTATGGTGAACGCTTGCTTGCTAGCGTTTCACGAATGGAAAGATTCGTTGCATGTCCGTTTCAGCATTTTGCTTCTCATGGACTTAGGCTGAAGGAGCGTCAGCTCTATCGTGTAGATGCTCCAGATATCGGTCAATTGTTCCATGCGGCATTGCGACAGACAACGGAGAAGCTATTCGCAGAAGGGATTGTGGGGCTTGATTCAGTTCGTTGGCAGCAGGAAGCTGCTGCTGCAGTGGACCGCTTATTGCCACGAGTGCAATCCCAAATCTTATTATCATCCAACCGTCACCAAGTGATGGCGCGGAAGCTAAGAGAGATCGTTAGCCGAACATCAGCAATGCTGGGGGAGCAAGCCGCGCTGTCTGCGTTCAAGCCTGTCGGCTTAGAGCTTAGCTTCGGACCTGGTGGCTTATTGCCTGCGCTCTCGCTAGATTTGAACAATGGTCGAAGCATTGATATTGCAGGCCGTATCGATCGCGTCGACGCAGCACAATCAACAGATGGACTGCTTTTGCGGATTATGGATTATAAGTCGAGTGCAATGAAATTGAAGCTAGATGAAGTCGCACACGGCTTGTCTTTACAGATGCTAACCTATCTTGATGTTGTTGTAACCCATGCGCCCCATTGGTTAGGACAAGCTGCACAACCGGCTGGGGTGCTCTATTTTCATGTGCAAAATCCATTCATTCGTACGACCAATGGGATCTCAAAACAGGAAGCGGATGACTTGCTGTTCCGTCAATACCGGATGCAAGGGCTATTGTTATCGGACGACCAATCGATCAAGCTGATGGATGAATCGTTGAATCATGAAAGTAAATCAGCAATTATACCTGTGGAATATAAGAAGGATGGTAAGTTTTCTGCACGTTCTCAAGTGGCCGACGTGGGGCAATGGAATGTCCTTCGCAAGTCTGTTCGATCCCAAATTCGTCAAATCGGTCAACGAATGGTCGAGGGCGATGTTGCGATAAATCCATATAAGCTTGATCGCCGGAGTCCTTGTACTTTCTGTGAATTTCGACCGGTATGCCATATCGATTCTCAAGTCGAAGGCAATTCCTATCAAGTGTTATCGAAGGCAACAAGCCGTGAGGAGCTTTGGAAGCGTCTTGAAGGTGGCATCGATCAGCAAGGAGGAGAAGCATGATGAAGCTGCCTAGTCATTGGCCAGTCAAGCCTGAAGGAAGTCGATGGACAGATGAACAGTGGGCGGCCATCGTTGCAGACGGCTCGAATTTACTCATTGCTGCTGCGGCAGGCTCGGGGAAAACCGCAGTACTCGTCGAACGGATTATAAAACGAATTGCAGATGAATCGCGTCCACTTGATGTCGATGCGATGCTCGTTGCGACTTTTACAAAGGCTGCAGCTGCGGAGATGAAGGAACGGATTCGTCACGCGTTAGAAGAAGCGTTGGAGAAAGATGCTGAATCGAGACACTTGCGTAGACAGCTTGCACTGCTACCAAGAGCATCAGTGACGACACTTCACTCGTTCTGCATGGAAATCGTCGAGCGTTATGCACCGCTTATTGATCTTGATCCTGGCTTTCGTTTGGCGAATGTGACAGAATCTGAGCTGCTCCGTATAGATACACTGGATGAATTGTTCGAGGAGCGTTATGAGCAGGAAGGCGAGCAAGGAGCATTAGCACGTTTAGCTGATCAATTCGGTGGGGAAAGAAGTGATGAACCACTTCATAAGCTTGTGCTAGAGCTGCACGAATTTGCAGGAAGTCATCCATGGCCAGAAGCTTGGCTGAAGGAGATGGCGGAGCAATTCCAAGGGGCCGACGCAGACAAGCTGCTAGAGTCGCTATGGGTGCGAAGCTTACTTGGAGACACCATATTACAGGTTGATGGAATATTGAATATGATGCGAACTGCACTTCATATCGCACAAGAGCCTGATGGACCTGCACCCTATTTTGAGACGATACAAATCGAGCTTGTTGGTTTAGAGCACTTATCCGAAACTTTACGCGCCGGAGGTTGGGAGCAGTGGCAACAAGCGGTGGCGAATATCGCGTTCGGACGGCTGAAACCATGCAAAGGTGACGATTATAATGCAGCACTCATTGAGCGGGTTAAAGGATTGCGGGATGCAGTAAAAAAAGCGGTGAGTAAGCTTTCAGAAGAATGGCTCGTGCGTTCTCCAGAGCAATACGTCGCTGAATTAAATGTCCTTGCACCAGATATGGAGCAGCTAGCGGAGCTGACAATTACATTCGGACAGCGTTACGAACAAGCAAAGCGAGCGAAGGGATTGCTCGACTTTAGCGATTTAGAGCACTATACATTGCGAATTCTTAGGGATCCTTCATCTACACCTGAGCATAGTGAACCGTCGGCTGCTGCTCGTAGCTTCCGCAATCGGTTCGCTGAAATTTATTTGGATGAATATCAGGATACGAATGAAGTACAGGAGGCAATCGTCTCCTTAATTGCAAGAAGAGAACCCGGCAACGTCTTCATGGTAGGCGACGTGAAGCAAAGTATTTACCGGTTTCGTTTAGCAGAGCCGGGGCTATTCATGGGCAAGTACCGTACATATGATTTGCTCAATGAGGAATTGTCTTCACAAGAGGCTCATAATGTGGATGGCGTTAGAATAGACCTTGCACGCAACTTTCGCAGCAGACGCGAAATTTTGTATGCCGTTAATCATCTCTTTAGACTGATCATGCGTGAACCTGTCGGAGAAATGGACTATGATGATCGCGCGCAATTGATTTATGGTGAAGGATATCCGGATGCAGGAGAACCAAACCCGTATGCCATTGAAATGATTTTGCTTGATGGCTCTGATGCAACAAAGGATGTAGGGCAAGAAGGTGCTACCGCTGCGATGCAGAATGATGCTGACGAGAGCGGTTCATCAGAAGATGAACGTCAAGATACGGAAGACGTGGAAGCGGCACAATTGGAAGCGAGATGTGTAGCTGCAGAAATCCGTAAGCTGATGGGGCATAGTGAAGATGGAGCGGTGCCATTCTCTGTCTACGACGGGAAGAGCAAGCTATATCGGCCTGTCCAATATCGGGACATCGTCATATTGCTTCGTGCTGTATCGTCGCTTGCACCTGTATTTCTCGATGAACTTAAAGCTGCTGGCATTCCTGCTTATGCTGATTTAGCGACAGGCTATTTTGCCGCTACAGAAGTCGATGTGATGCTCTCTTTGCTTTCAATTATAGACAATCCACATCAGGATATCCCGCTCGCTGGGGTGCTACGATCGCCGATCGTTGGATTTACAGCAGAGCATTTGGCACAAGTGCGGTTAAAAGATCGTAAGGGTTCGTTCTGGGAAGCTGTGATCGCGACAGCTGAGGAAGAAGTAGGTGTGGACGATTCTCTATCGTTGCAGTTGAAACGCTTTGTGTTGAAGCTTAACGAATGGCGAGATTATGCTCGAAGAGAGCCCCTTGGTGAATTGCTCTGGATGTTATATCGGGAAACAGGCTACTACGATTATGTCGGTGGACTGCCGGGCGGGGGACAGCGACAAGCGAACTTGCGTGCACTCGTAAATCGTGCTACGCAATATGAGCAGTCTTCGCGCTTCCGAGGCTTATTCCGCTTTCTGCGCTTTCTAGGTAGAATGCGCGACACAGGTGCGGATTTAGGCGCAGCTCGCGCTTTAGGTGAGAGTGAAAATGTCGTTCGAATCATCTCTATCCATCGTAGTAAAGGACTTGAATTTCCCGTTGTGTTTGCAGCTTCGTTAGGAAAAGGCTTCAACAAACAAGATTTAAACAGTCGTTTCCTTAAACATAAGAAGCTGGGCTTCGGGCCAACGATGGTGGAGCTTGATACGCGCATAACCTATCCGACTTTACCACAGTTAGCAATACGTCGTAAGCTGGCTGCAGAGATGCTAGCGGAGGAAATGCGGGTGCTCTATGTAGCGCTGACTCGTCCGAAAGAGAAGCTGTTTTTAATTGGGACGAGTAAAGATGCAGCGAAGCAGTGGGAGAAGTGGGAAGAGACAGCTGCAATGGTATCATCTGAAGGACTGCCGAAGCACGCGGTTGCATCTGCGAATCGTTATTTAGATTGGCTCGGACCTGCGGCAATGATAGCCATGCATGATGCAGACCCGACTAGAAAATGGCATTGTCGTGTTGTTTCTTCATCGACCTACATGAAGCAATCCACTAGTGAACAAGCGACCGATTCCAATGCTGATGAGCGTTGGTCAGCAGTCATTCAGGGTGAAGCTGTCGTTCATTCGGCGGAGGATGCTGAAGTTGCCAGTTCTGGGGAGCAGATCGCACAGATTTTAGCTTGGAGCTATCCGAATCAAGCGGCAACAGAAGTCGCAGCGAAAACTTCGATTACTGCGCTTAAGCAACAGCGAGAGGGACAGCAACAGTGGTTTACTCCTGAAGCAACTGAACGAGATGAAGAGGAACATCGATGGTTGGAAGAGGGTATAGCGGAGATTGGGCAATCCGATGACGCTGTTCAACAACATGCGACTTTCCGGCTTCGTCGGCCTCGGTTTATGTCAGCCAAGAAGCTAACGGGTGCTGAACGAGGCTCTGCGTATCACTTAGTCATGCAGCATCTGCCTATTCAGGCCGGCACCGACTCCGTTCGAGTTGTAGCATTGATCGACACATTGGTGGATCGACATATTTTGTCCTCTGAGCAACGCGAAGCGATCGACGCCCGCGAGATCGCTACATTTTGTCAGACAAATCTTTATAAGAGAATGTGCTCAGCTACGCGAATTTGGCGCGAGGTGCCATTCACGTACGGATTGACTGCAAAAGCGGTATATCCAGGTATTAATGATTCTGCAGAACACGAAACAATCATTATTCAAGGGGTCATCGATTGCTTATTCGAAGATGATGAAGGATTAGTGTTAATCGATTACAAGACGGATTCACTGGCGATGCAGTCAGCTGATGAAGCTGCGGAAAAGCATCGTTTTCAAATTAAACAATACAGCGAGGCAGTCGGGCATATTGTCAATCGACCTGTGGACATGGCTTTTGTGTACTTTTTCGATGGGGGACAGGTTGTAAGATTGAGTTAGACTATGCGGAGGGAACAACATGGAAGAAGTGAAAAAACGAACGTATACAGTACCTGTTTTATTAATTATTTTGTTCGGATTATCGATTTTTTTCGTCTTAGTCTATTCTAAGCTATTGCTGCTTCAGCAAGAGAATAAGACTGAGTTTGGAATGGAGCTTGCGACTAAGTACAACGATACGGTCGTATATGCGGATCAGCTACAAAAGGGTGCGGAGTTGCTGTTGAACGCACAAACCGAGGTTGAGCGGTTACAGTCTAAAGTATTGCTGGGGGAGGCTCAATTCGCTTCTAGAGAAGTAAAGCTTCTGTTGATCGAAGTTGAAATGCGATCGGGTAATCGGCCGCGTGCTGAGGTGGAGGAAGCTGTAAATGCGTTGATTTCCGAAATCAATGGCGAGAATAGTCGCATGTTTGGAATAGGAGAGCATGATGGTGAACTGACAGCACATGAGTTAGAAACTTTGGTCATCGTTCGAGATGGAGCAGACAAAGTTGCGCAAGCGCTCAGTCTCTTTCGTGCACCATCGGGTGAAGCGGGATACCGTCAAATGGTATCCAGTGATAAGTGGCTTGATGTGACGCTAGAAGCGAAAAATCAATTGGAGCAGCTAGCAGCTCAATTAAAGCAGTAAAGGTGTGTTTGTTGGTTACTGCTAATGCGCCCATTTTTTCGCTATGGGTAGCCATTCGCCTAGTGGAGCATATGCTAAAGGTGAAAGCGCCCAAGGAGGAGAAATAATGGAGAAAAAGGTGAATAAACCGACAACACAACAAGTACAGCCAGTACAGCAAGTTCCGAAAGTACAAAAAATGCAGCAAATACCGCAAATGCAGCCTATGCAGCATATGCAACCAATGCAGCATGCTCAGCCCCTACCGCAAGTTGCTCATGCAACCTATCCGGTAGGCGGACAGGCGGTTTATCCGACTGCGATGCAGACGACTGCGGCAAAGCCTCACAAGTCGATGTTCGAATCCCATATGCATCGTTATGTTGAAGTACAGGCAGTCGATGGCTTCTGTTATGATGGAGTTGTGGAGCATGTAGATCATGAGTGGCTCTGTCTCGCAGTTCCAGGATCGGTGGATGGTTTGCGCGGATTTTTCCCGATTGCGGGTCCTTTCTCGCCATTTCGGCCACGCAGATTTAATCGGTTAGTCCTTCCATTAGCTGCTTTAACAGCAATATCGCTATTACCTTACTATTGAAAGCCGTAAGAAACGAGTAAAAAAGCTTGCGGAGCTACCGTAGGCTTTTTTAAACCTATCTTGCTCGCTTACGTATTTTACTTGATCATGCGAGATACGTTATGATGTCATTATACGAATATACTTTGGAGGTAACTTAATGGACTGTCTTTTTTGTAAAATTGTCGAAGGAACGATTCCGTCCCGCAAAGTGTACGAGGATGACCGCGTAGTCGCCTTTCATGATATTCAGCCTCAAGCTCCGGTACATATGCTCGTTATTCCAAAAAAACATATTGCTTCAATGAACGATGCAGCTGATGATGATGCACAATTACTAGGTTATTGTTTGCTCGTGGCGAAGAAGATCGCAAAGGAAGCAGGCCTTGAAGAAAAAGGATACCGAATCGTTAACAATTGTGGTCCGGATTCAGGTCAAATCGTCTTCCATATACATCTTCACGTACTCGGTGGAGAGAAATTAGCACCTCTCGGAAATACTCATTAATCT
The DNA here is from genome assembly GCA_029203125.1 of Candidatus Cohnella colombiensis. GTDB lineage: Bacteria > Bacillota > Bacilli > Paenibacillales > Paenibacillaceae > Cohnella > Cohnella colombiensis. Next base: position 2,313,264 of record CP119317.1, on the reverse strand, counting down.
AATCACAGTTCAAGTTGACACCAACTTTGTGTATCACATATAATATAGTTTGATAACCGTGTGTTGTGGTCTGTTGCGGAGGGAGGGAAAACAGGTGTCCGAAACGAAAGTACGCAAAAATGAAACAATCGACGCTGCACTCCGCCGCTTTAAGCGCTCCATTGCCAAAGACGGCGTTCTCGCAGAAGTGAAGAAACGCAAACATTATGAGAAACCGAGCGTTAAACGGAAGAAGAAGTCCGAAGCAGCGCGTAAACGTAAGTTCTAGGAGGAATCCGCACCATGAATCTTGCGGAACGATTGAACGAAGATATGAAGCAAGCGTTGCGAGACGGGAAGAAATTCCGCCTTCAGACGATTCGCTTAATTCGAGCAGCGATCAAGAACCAAGAGATCGAGCAGCGTCGCCCACTTGATGATAACGATACAATTACGATATTGAGCCGTGAACTCAAGCAGCGCCGTGATTCCCTTGAAGACTTCGAAAGAGCGGGTCGGGAAGATTTGGTGAGTAACGTCACTGCAGAAATCGAGATTATATCCGAATATTTACCTAAACAGCTGAACGAAGAAGAAGTCAAAGCCATTGTTGTGCAGACCATTCAAGAAACCGGTGCTTCTTCTAAAGCGGATATGGGGAAATTGATGGGCGCACTAATGCCGAAGGTGAAAGGTATCGCCGACGGAAAGCTCGTTAATGGTATTGTTCAACAATTTCTGCAATGAATTCCAAGCAAACGACAGGCACTCCCTATGGGAGTGCTTTTTTCGTTTCTGAGCGAAGGGGATACGAGGGCATCGACTTGCACACCCGTCAAAAATGAGAAAAATGAAACGCTTACCCATCTCCGTCCGTATTTAAGGTATAATACTTACAGTATGACAGAAGGGGGAATACAATTGTTTCCGAAGGAGACTAGTCGTAATCGTTTTAGAGATCGCTGGTTGCAAAACGGGAGAATCATGTTACTCTGCGTTTTACTGGGATTGCCGCTACTAGCAATTGTTGCTTCTAATGTAAGCGCTAAAGAGACGCAAACTGCAGGATCGGTATATGTCATTCCGGTTCATCAGACAGTGGAGAGTGGCTTGGAATCTTTCTTAGAGCGAGCACTTACTGAAGCAGAGGAAGCAAAGGCATCACTTGTCATTCTAGATATTAACACGCCCGGTGGGAGATTGGGCACGGCAGAAGATATTGGCCAACGAATTCGTGAAACGACAGTTCCAACCGTCGCATTCGTTACGGGTAAAGCTGCGTCGGCAGGTGCCTATTTAGCTCTAAATGCAGGTGATATTGTGATGGCTCCTGCAACGACAATCGGTGCTGCAATGATTGTGGATCAATCAGGCAATGCTGTTGAAAATCCGAAATATGTATCATTTTGGAGCGAGGAGATGGCTTCTGCTGCTGAGCTCAATGGACGTAATCGCGACATCGCTGTAAAGATGGTCGACCCTGATCGCGTGCTTGAGTTAAAAGATCTCGGCCTCTCGTATACAAAAGGAACGATTTTGTCATTATCAGCAGACCAAGCTCTGAAGGTAGGTTATTCTGAACTCTCAGCAAAGTCGGTAGATGAGATCCTTGCTTGGAAAGGACTTTCTGATCGAACGATTGTAGAGCTGGAGCCATCATTAGCAGAGCGGATTTCTGAGTTTATTACAAGCTCAACAATGTCTACTGTACTCCTCATATTAGGGATTGCAGGGGTTGCTATTGAATTGCTCGTTCCTGGATTTGGTGTACCAGGCATAGTTGGTTTGCTCGCATTTGGTCTTTATTTCTTTGGACAGTCGATTGCGGGGTTTGCGGGTATGGAATCGATCGTTATATTCATAATCGGGATAATTTTGTTAATCATCGAAATGTTCGCACCGAGCTTTGGCGTACTCGGCGTCGTGGGTACAGTTGCAATTATTTTCGGAATTACAATGGGGGCGTACGATACGGGTAACGCGTTGCAGTCACTAGGAATCGCATTTGTTGTAGCAATCGTAGTTGTCGCTATTTTTGTTTATATTTTCCGCAAGCGGGGCGTATGGAATCGGTTTATTTTGGACGACGAGCTTACGTCAGAGCAAGGGTATGTCCCTAATGAAGATCGAGATCAGTGGCTAGGACAAGAAGGAATTGTACTGAGTGCACTCCGACCAGCAGGCGTTGTTGAGATCGATGGTCAACGGCTAGATGTAGTCTCTTCAGGAGAATTTATTGAAAAAGGAACTGCAGTCGTAGTACAGCTTGTCGATGGAACGCGTATCGTTGTGAAGGAAAAGGTTAATCGTGTATAGAAATATTGTTTATAGCAATTTGATTTTCCAATAAATTTGTGGAGGTACTCAATGGATACTCTCGATGTACAACTCTTGGTAATTGTAGCACTAGTCATTATTGCGCTTTCGGTATTTCTAAGCTTCTTCCCATTTATGCTCTGGATCTCTGCTCGTGCATCAGGGGTAAAGATTGGGATTATTACACTCGTTGCGATGCGCTTGCGTCGTGTCGTACCTAGCCGTATCGTTAATCCGATGATCAAGGCTACGAAGGCGGGTTTAGGTCTTAATATTAATCAGCTTGAAAGTCACTTTCTAGCTGGAGGTAACGTAGATCGCGTCGTCAATGCATTGATCGCAGCACAACGTGCGAACATCCCGCTTATTTTTGAAAGAGCAGCAGCAATCGACCTTGCAGGTCGTGATGTGCTTCAAGCGGTACAAATGAGCGTTAATCCGAAAGTTATTGAAACACCTGTCGTTTCCGCAGTTGCGAAAGACGGGATTGAAGTTAAAGTTAGAGCGAGAATTACAGTTCGTGCTAATATTGATCGTCTCGTCGGGGGTGCCGGTGAGGAAACCATTTTAGCGCGTGTAGGTGAAGGTATTGTAAGTACGAATGGTAGTTCAGCGTCTCATAAGGTTGTTTTGGAAAATCCAGATCTGATTTCGAAAACGGTATTGAGCAAAGGGCTCGATGCAGGTACTGCATTCGAAATTTTGTCCATTGATATTGCAGACGTAGATATCGGAAAAAACATTGGTGCGTACTTGCAGACTGAGCAAGCGGAAGCAGATAAGCGGATTGCGCAAGCGAAAGCGGAAGAACGTCGCGCAATGGCTGTCGCTCAAGAGCAAGAGATGAAGGCGCGCGTTGTCGAGATGAGAGCGAAGGTCGTTGAATCCGAGTCCGAAGTGCCACTTGCAATGGCAGAAGCGCTTAAGTCAGGTAAACTGGGAGTAATGGATTATATGAACCTGAAAAATATCGAAGCGGATACGCAAATGCGCGGTTCGATAGGACGTACGAACGAAACGACACGCAACGATGGCGAATAGAAATAAAATGGGTTATTCGTTAAATGGATAGACGTTCACGAGAGTTCGTTCAGGAAGGAGGATGAAGGTGGAACAATTGATTTCCTTCATCACGAATAATATCGTCTTCGTCGTTATAGCGATCGGTCTGATCTATCGTTTGTTCTTCCGCAAATCGCCACTGGAAGGGCAACGACCGAATCGGATGCCGGATTATAGCGGGCAAAACTCGCCAATCCCCTCCCATCCGACGCAGACACATCCATCGCAAACTCATCAGCCACAACAGACACAGCGTTCGAAGAAGCCACCGGCTCCACGTGAGCAGACGATTCGCACAGATGTCCGCCACGAGCGGCCTCATCCGGAACGGGTGACGCTCATCCCGACGACAGAGGTTGAGGATGCTTATACGCTTGCAGAGCATCGTGAGAGCGGTGACAAAGAACGCAGTCATGTTGGCCAATCGCAAGCATCTGTGGGTAGGTTGCGGCAGGAGGATTTGGCACGAGCAGTGATGTGGGCGGAGATTTTAGGCCCACCAAGAGCGCGTAGACCTCATAGAAGATAACAATTGTTAAATGATTGAAACTGTCTCATAAGTAGAAACTTATGAGACAGTTTTTTTGTATATCAAAGAAGCTGTGCCAAAGTTAATTTCTTTTGAATCGACCCCGCTAATTGTTAAGCGGATCTTAAGAACTTCATTGTAATGATTATGCTATATTGTCAGTAGATACATAGATGACAGCTTCAGTGGGAGGATATCATGTCTTCGGGAACGACGATTTTATTGGTGGACGATGAGAAAGAGATTGTAAAGCTTATGGAAATCTATTTTCGACATGAAGACTATCGCTTGTTGACAGCATCCGATGGTCAAGAGGCACTCAACCAGCTTGAGAATAATCATGTCGATGTCATCATTCTCGACGTGATGATGCCACATATGGATGGTATCGAAACGTGTATGAAAATAAGAGAATCGCATGATATGCCCATTATATTCCTCTCTGCAAAAAGCCAAGATATCGACAAAATTGCGGGGTTAAGCATTGGGGGAGACGATTATGTGTCTAAGCCATTTAATCCACTCGAGCTGATGGCACGAGTGAAATCCCAGCTACGACGATACCAACGCTTTAAGATGCAAACAAGCAACGTAGAAGATGTGATAGAGATTGACGATTTGGTTATTAATGTTGTGACACATACGGTTACAGTGGATTCACAGGAAGTAAAGCTAACACCTCGGGAATTCGCCATTCTCCATTTTCTCGCTTACAATCGAGGGGTTGTGCTGAGTATGGATGTGATCTATCAGAAAGTATGGAACGAACCGTTCATGGAGTCGAAAAATACAGTAATGGTTCACATCCGCAAGCTAAGGGAAAAGATTGAACGAAACCCGCAAAGTCCAAAAATAATAAAAACGGTGTGGGGTATCGGATACAAAATCGATGCACAAGTTTGAGGAGATGTGCTGCAATGTTGCAAAAGTGGATTCATTCTATACGAATGAAATTTTTGGGATTTTCACTGTTAAGCGCAGGAATTACTGCTGCATTCCTCTATTCAGGATATGCGCTCGGCGGTGTTATTTTATCAAATCCATCGATTAATGACCCTGTGGCTTTTTTAGTCAATCGATTCGGCTCGATCCCCGTAGCCATCATAATGGGCGTGAGCGTATATATCCTTAGCTTCTTTCTGTTAAGTCGCGGGACGATAAGACGGATTGAAGCGCTAGAACGGACAGTGGTTCGAATTCGCGAGGGGAAGTTCGATAACGATCAGCCTGATCAAGAGTTTAAGGATGAAATTGCACAATTGTCGACCAGTATTCATGAGATGTCTAACGTGTTAAGCGATGATTTAAGACATATCCTAGACGGCTTACAGCATGTCGCGATTGGGCGTCTCGATCAGCCGATCGATGCTGTAGAGCGTTCAGGAGAGCTTGCAGAAGTAGCAATGAGCATTAATCGAATGGCGGAGCAGTTGCAACGCACCATTACGGACGAGCGTAATGCCGAGAAGTCGAAAAATGATTTGATTACGGGCGTCTCCCATGATTTAAGAACACCGCTTACGTCCATACTTGGTTTTCTAGAAGTGATCCATGAAGATCGATATCGCGACGAGGTTGAGCTGCGACATTATTTGACCATCGTCTATGATAAGGCGCTTACGTTAAAAAAGCTGATTGACGACCTGTTCGAATACACGCGCGTGAATAATGGCATGCCCCTTCAACTAACGCCAATAGACATTGTAGGCTTCATCCATCAATTGGCGGAAGAGTTCGTTCCACAGCTAGAAGGCGCAAATATGATCTGTCGAGTCCATGCGATCGACGAATCGCTGATCGTTTCCGTTGATGGAGATTTATTAGTGCGTAGCTTTGAAAATCTAATTTCAAATGCGATTCGTTATGGACGTGAGGGACGTTACGTAGATATTAATGTCCATTCGAAATCAGGAATAGCACATATTACGGTGACGAATTATGGAGCACCGATCCCCGAGCGTGATATCCCCTTCCTCTTCGACCGCTTCTATCGTTCGGATACATCTCGTTCGAAGGATACAGGAGGGACGGGTCTGGGGCTTGCTATAACGAAAAGTATTATCGAGAGACATGATGGGACGATTACGGTGAGCAGTCACCACGAGCAAACGCAGTTTATGGTCAGCCTACCGATTGAAGTTTAAAGATCAAGTTTAATAAAATCATCGGAAATGTTAAGCAAATGATAAGTTTTTATGTACTGAGCCGATAAGCATTCTTTTCTATACTTTCACTTAGAAAGCATAGGGAGTGCATATCGGCTCTTTTCTTTGCGTAGCTAGGAGGTTTTACTATGAGATTGAATCGTTCGACTGTGGTGCTTGTTCTCATTTTCATTGTTGCGGCTTATTTCAGATTTGATTTTCTCATCTCTACAAATCATCACAACTCTCACGATACGGTTCATTACGATAAGATGGTTAGGCAACTGCTTGAAGATGGGGTGTATGCGTACAAAAGTGAACAACCGAACGCTAAAGTGCCGCCAGGTTATCCGGTATTCATGGCCATCGTATACAGTGTTGTTGATTATAAAACGAATGATCCTTTTCCAATTATCCGCTATTTGCAGGCTTGCATGAGTCTGATTACGTTAGCCCTTATTTATTTGATATCGATGCGAATAAGCAGACAAGTCGTTGCTCTCTGTGCAATGTCGATTGCAGCTGTATATCCTCCATTTATTTGGATCAACGGCGCAGTGTTGACGGAAACGCTCGCTACCTTGTTATTGATGACAAGTATTTACTTCTTGCTTTTGTGCTTTGAGAAAAGGTACAGAAGGTACAGCGTATTAGCAGGATTAGCAATTGGATTGCTCGTACTTACAAGATCGGAATTTCTAGTTATCGTACCCGCAGCCTATACGTTACATCTGCTATGGCATCGTAACATGAAGAGCACGCTAAAGCTGTTGCTAATCGCTAGTGCAGGCATTGCAGTGATGTTATCGCCATGGTTCATTCGTAATCTGGTTACATTACACGAGCCTATTATTTCCGCAACGCAAGTCAATCCTTTCGCTGCGGGTACATACCCCAATAAAAATTACGATGATGGACTTGTTGATCGTAAAGGCAAGTCACAAATGGAAGTTGCGATGGAGCGACTGCGTGTAGGTTTCTCAGAACACACAATGGAATTTGTGCGATGGTATACGATTGGAAAGCTTCAGTACATCTATGGAAAAATGTTTTTTGGCAGCGGTCACCGCCCTCTATATCCGGTTATTCCGTTCCGATATTTGCTACATCAGTCGATTATTGTTCTTTCTCTTCTCTCTTCAATATTCGTTTTGCGTAGATGGAGAGAGCCGGCAGCTTTACTCGTCTTTATCGTTGTCATCTTGTCACTGATGAGACTCGCATTTGTACCTGAATATCGTTATAACGTCACAGCCATGCCCATATTGATCATCGTTGCATGCTTGTTGGTCCCCAATCTAAGGAGGAAATCCAATGTGTAAGCATTCCCTATTAATTATTGTCCCCGCTTACAATGAGGCAGAAGGGATTAGCGAAGTTATCGCATCTATTCGTCGGCAATTGACCGGAGCGGATGTGCTTGTCGTCAATGACGGGTCAGCAGATGATACAGGGCGATTGGCTGAAGAAGCAGGTGCATTGACTGTCCATATGCCTATTAATCTGGGGATTGGAGGTGCAGTTCAGACGGGTTACCGCTACGCCTATGAACAAGGCTACGCTTACGCTGCACAAATTGATGGAGACGGACAGCATGATCCGGCGCAGCTCCATCTCTTGTTAGATGCTTTACATAGATCAGGCTCAGATATGGCGGTCGGCTCGCGTTATATCGAACACCAAGGCTATCAATCTACCTTTGCTAGAAAGCTAGGGATAGATTTATTAGCAAAGCTGTTGACGATGCTGCTCGGACGACAAGTGACAGACCCCACTTCCGGCTATCGCCTTTGCAGTCGACGCGCGATCGCGCTGTTTGCTAATCATTACCCCACGGACTACCCTGAGGTGGAAGCGCTAGTACAGCTGGACAACGCTTCAGGAACCTTTGTAGAAGTGCCTGTTATCATGAAAGAAAGAGTGGGCGGTATATCGAGTATTTCAGCTATGAAGTCGGTCTATTACATGGCGAAAGTCATCCTTGCTGTACTCATTGCGAAGAGTCGAAAGCGAAGCGGGAGGAACATTCGCTATGAATCCTAATATTTATTTCATTAGCTTCTGGATCGGGCTATCATTCACAATTACAGTCATCCTTTTAATAAGAAGCCGAAAGCTAAGAGAGCAATACGCGATGTTATGGCTCATTCAAGGAATTTTGATGATGGTGCTGTCGCTGTTTCCGAGCATACTCGACCGGCTCGCGACACTCATCCAGGTTACCTATGCACCTTCTCTGCTTTATTTGCTTGCTTTTGTTGCGGTATTGTTTCTGTTGCTCCATCTGACATTAGCAGTCTCTTCACTTACAGCTAAAGTTATCGTTTTAACACAAACATTAGCCCTACAAGAGCATCGCCTACAAAGAATGAGTGACGCCTATTATGCGATTGCTGCCGATGAGATTAATGAGCCTAATCAAAGGAGTGAATAGGAAGGATGCCATACTTCTTACTGTTCATTAACATTATTCTCATGCTGGCTGGTCAGACAATGTGGAAACTCGGATTAAGTAAAGTGGGGGGGCTTCACCTCAAACAACTTTTTCATGTTCTCGTCTCTCCGTGGATACTCGGAGGGACGCTTCTTTATGCGCTTGCGACGATCATATGGCTGGCTGTGCTCTCGAGATTGCCGTTCAGTGTAGCTTATCCCTTCCAAAGTATAGCTTATGCTGTAGGTTTATTGATCGCTTGGCTTGTATTCGGCGAGATCGTTACGCTTCGGCAATGGGTAGGTGCAGGCGTAATTGTTATCGGTGTGCTGTTGATGTCGCTTCATAAAGCGTAGTTATGAAGCATATGTTTAACCGTATTGTTGTATTTGGGGGGAGGACCGAGGCATGACGCGTGTGAGTCGAAAGCTGCGAAAATGGACTGCATCCGTTCTCGACCTACCGCAAGATGTGGTGCTTAATTTACCTCGGATTACGATGATCGGGGGCAATCAGCTAACGGTGGAAAATTATCGCGATGTGCTTCATTTTTCTTCCGACCTACTACGTCTTTCGATGGATGCAGGGGAGATTGAGATTTCAGGACAAGATCTCATCATTCGCAACATCGGGCCTGAGGAAGTGTTCGTTGAAGGTGTTATTCAAGGTATTCGTCTACATAAGTAGGAGGAGATCGAACGATGAAGGGGACATGGGTTTCGACTTTGCGTGGTTTCGTGTGGGTCAAGCTACTCCGCGGAGATAGTGAAAAGCTGCTGAATGAGGCGACAGCAGCGGGTATTACGTTGTGGAATATTGCTTTTACACCACAGGGAGAGATGACCTTCGGGGTATCCATCCCTGATTTTTTTAACTTGCGTCCATTGTTGAAGCGTTGTGGAGGACGAACACAGATCATTTCACGGCATGGATTGCCATTTCGAATGGCGCGGTTAGCACGACGAAAAGTGTTTGCAATCGGTATGCTTGGATTTGTTGTAGCTCTTTTTATTTTGTCCTCGTTCATATGGAATGTGAGGCTTGAAGGTGACTCATTAATTCCAGAAGAAAAAATACGTCAGGCAATGGCTGCTGAAGGGATTGTACCTTTCCGCTGGTCTTATCGTTTGCCCGATACCGCTACCCTTGCGCAGCGGCTTACTAAACAGCTTCCAGAAGCAGCGTGGGTAGGCATAGAGAAGCAAGGCACATCGCTCGTTGTAACGATTGTAGACTCGACAAAGCCGGAGCAGAAGCCACTAGAGAGTCCATCACACCTTGTTGCAAAGACAGATGCGGTCATTACCCGAATCGTTGCAGAGAATGGACGACCGAAGGTGGAACGTAACGATCGCGTACGCAAAGGCGATGTGCTTATATCCGGATTAATTGGAGATGAGAAAAATAATAAATCAGTCGTCTCCAAAGGAACGGTTATGGGGCTTGTATGGCATGAAATCCAAATCACTTCGCCGATGACGAAGAAGATCAAAAGCTATACGGGTGGCACGCAGCAACGAAGCTATCTAGTGATTGGTAATCGCGCTCTGCAACTTTCGGGATATCGCGAAGAACCGTTTGCCGACTCGCAAATTCGGACAACCGTAAAGCGGACGCAGCTTCGCAACTGGGTGCTTCCTTTTGGTACCATGAAGGAGCTGGAATTGGAAACTATTGAATCGGTTCAGCGTCTAACAGAAGAACAAGCGAAGCAAGCAGGCCTACTTGCAGCCAGAACTCAATTGCTTGAGAAAAGTGGTAAAGAAGCGGTTATTAAAGCGGAAAACATTTTGCATGAACAAACGGAGAATGGTAAAGTGGTGTTAACCGTTCTATTTGAAGTGGAGCAATCCATTGCGATTCCACGGCCAATGGTTCCGACATCGAGCAGTAAGGGGGAATGAGTTTTTTTGGAACAACTGAAACAGACGATTACGATACCTCTACGAAATGTAGCTGAAGGTTTAGCGCTTTTTGGTCCACAAGACAAGTTCCTGCGTCTGATCGAGCAAGAAGTTACTTCGATAATTCATACCCGTGAAGCAGAGCTGGTTATTGATGGTGCGCAGGATGAAGTCCGCTCCCTGCAGCAACTGTTTGAGACGCTGCTTCAGTTAATACGTAGCGGACTGCAACTTAGTGAGCGTGATGTGCGTTATGCATATGAACTGTCTAGAGACATGAAAGCCGATCAATTACTTTCCTTGTTTACAGGCGAAATCACTTCGACTTTTCGCGGAAAACCAATCGTTTCCAAAACATTAGGGCAGCGTCATTATGTAACGACCATACGGAAGAAGGATATTGTTTTCGGTATTGGTCCAGCAGGTACAGGTAAAACCTACCTTGCAGTCGTTACCGCTGTTGCTGCGCTTAAAGAAGGAAAAGTGAAACGGATTGTGCTTACACGTCCGGCAGTTGAAGCAGGCGAAAGCTTGGGCTTCCTTCCGGGTGATCTTCAAGAGAAGGTTGATCCTTATTTAAGACCACTTTATGATGCGCTCAATGATGTGCTTGGATTAGACGGAGTTGCTAAAGCATTAGAGCGTGGGTTAATTGAGATTGCTCCACTTGCTTATATGCGTGGGCGTACTTTGGATGATAGCTTTGTCATTCTCGATGAAGCGCAAAATACGACTCCTGAGCAGATGAAAATGTTCTTAACGAGACTTGGGTTTGGGTCTCACATGGTCATCACAGGTGACGTTACGCAGATTGATTTGCCAAAAGGGAAAAAATCGGGGCTCATCGAAGCACAGCGGATCTTGAAGGATATTGAGGAGATTGGGATCGTGTACTTTTCGGAGCAGGATGTTGTCAGACATGCCCTCGTACAAAAAATTATCGTAGCTTATAATCAATCCAGTGACTAATGATCACGATAGGGAGGGGAGTGCCGAATGAAGCTGAAAAAGCAAAAGCACGTGCCACCCGGCAATCCACTTAGCTTATCTCAGGCAGCGGCAGGATGGAAAAACAGCGTAGCGATGCGTTGGCTCCTGCTCCTGCTTTTTGTGTTTTTATTTTATTTTACGCTTTCACCTCGTCTTGTTCCGGAAACCTATAATATTACACTTAATGGGACTAGCGATCGTGATATTAAATCACCGAAGCAATTTGAGGACAAAGAAGCGACATTGCAAGCACAAGAAGTTGCTGCAAACCGGGTCGGACCAGTTAATCCAATTATTTCATTGCGCAACGATACGTTGTTGGATGAAATATTCTCACGAATTGAGCAATTAAATCAGGATGATCAAATTACGCTTGAGAATAAAGTTGATATTTATCGTCGGATCATCCCAGAGCGGCTTGATCAATATATTGAAAAGTTTATTGAGACGAATGCAAGCTCAGATAAATACTCTGAGAGCTTGCTGTCAGAGCTGGGGCAAGTCGTACTCGCGCAAAAATATCAAATTCCAGAAGAAACCTATTATAAGCTTCCTCGTCTAACAACGACTCAGATCACTGAGATGAAGCAGGTGGGTAAGGAAGTCGTGCGTAAGTTAATGTCTGATTCACTACCAGAGGCAGAATCTGCGCGTACGAAAGTTGCTGAATTAGTAAATGCCAGTTCGCTCTCCTTGAAGACAGAACGGGAAATCGTTCAAGAGCTTGCACGATTCGCGATTACACCGAATCGGTTCTATGACAAGCAAGCGACAGAAGAAGCTAAAGCGCTAGCAAGGCAAAATACAGAGCCAGTCATGATCAAACAAGGCGACATTATAGTGAAAGCTGGACAAGTCATTACATCTGATTTATATGAGCGCTTGGATGATCTTGGATTGCTCCAGGCACGTAAAAACTATTTTCCACAGCTCGGCGTCATGCTATTCTCCATTTTGTTTACACTGGCGTTATACGGTTTTGGAGAATTAATGTCCGTGAATAACCAATCTTCTGCATTAAGAAAAAACAATGTGCATTGGTTAATGCTTTTACTCATCTATGCCCTTAATCTGCTCATAATGCACCTTGTCGCATTAACGCATACAGAGCAATGGGCTTATGTGAGCTATTTAGCTCCGGTTGCTCTCGGCAGCATGTTAGTCACTTTGTTGATCGATGTCCACCTCGGTATTGTCAGCGGATTTATTTTTACGCTCGTCTCGAGCATTGTGCTTAATGTGGATCCAGAGCAAATCATAGATTTCCGATATGGTCTCGTTACTGCAGTCGTGTCCTTTACTGCTGTACTGGCGATTCATCGTGCAAGCCATCGGTCAGCCATTTTGAAATCAGGGATAATGGTTAGTCTCTTTGGCTCAATTGGTGTATTAGCGCTAATGTTAGTAGATCCGACGCCAAGTCGAGCCGATCTTATTCAGTCGGTTATCTTCGTATTCTCTAGTGGACTATTGACTGCTGTACTTGTCATCGGGTTAATGCCCTTCTTCGAAGTATCATTTGGGATTTTGTCAGCATTGAAGCTCGTCGAGCTTTCGAATCCGAACCATCCGTTGTTGCGGAAGCTACTTACGGAAACTCCGGGAACGTATCATCATAGCTTAATGGTTGGTAACTTGTCAGAAGCAGCCGCGGAATCAGTTGGTGCGAATGGGTTGCTCTGTCGAGTAGGCTCATTCTATCATGATGTGGGCAAGACGAAGCGCCCGCTCTATTTTATCGAAAACCAGAATGCTGCCGGTAACCCGCATGACAAGCTCGATCCGCGTGTGAGTGCGTCAATCATTATTGCTCATGCTAAAGATGGGGCAGAAATGCTTAAGACACATAAGCTTCCTAAGCCGATTCGAGATATTGCAGAGCAGCATCATGGATCGACGTTATTGAAATTCTTTTACCACAAGGCGGTTAAACAAGCGCAGGAGCAAGGTGTTGAGAGCCAGTGGACGGAAGATGATTTCCGGTATCCTGGACCGAAAGCGCAGTCGAAGGAAGCGGCCATTGTCGGCATTGCAGATTGCGTAGAGGCTGCTGTTCGATCGTTGAATCATCCTACTGTGGAGCAGATTGAAGGCATTATTGGCAAAATCATTAAAGATCGCTTGGACGATAATCAGTTCAACGAATGTGATTTAACGATGAGAGAGCTTGATAAGATTGCTAGAACATTAAAGGAAACGGTCATCGGGATGTTCCACTCGAGAATCGAGTATCCGGATGATTCGGAATTGAAAAAGATGAAGCTGGCGAAGGAGACTGTACAATGAGTTTGAGCTTGGAATGGATCGATGAACGGGACAACGGTGCAGGTGAGAAGGAAGAGCAGTGGATGGATTTGCTGGAAAAGCTTTTGAATATTGCAGGGGAGAAAGAGGAAATAGCACGTGGCATTGTAACGTTGACTTTAACGGATGATGAAGGCATTCGTGAATTGAATCGTCAATATCGCGGACTGGATAGCGCTACTGACGTATTATCGTTCTCCCTCTTGGAAGGTGAAGAAGCTGATATTCACTATGATGATGAATATGAGGCTTCTGAAGAAGGACAAGAGGAATGGGTGGATGAAGCAGAAGCGAACAATCCGTTCGCGGATATGCTTGGAGATATTGTAATCTCTGTGCCTCGAGCTGAACTTCAGGCGCAAGAGTATGGGCATAGTTTCGAACGTGAGCTTGGCTTCTTGTTCGTGCATGGATTTCTCCATTTACTTGGCTACGATCATGGAGACGAGGAAGCGGAGCGTGAAATGTTCTCGAAGCAGGAGGCAGTACTAGCGGAAGCGGGGCTGACGAGATGAGCAAATGGCGTTCACGCGAACTTCGCTCGTTCAGTGAAGCAAGCTTAGCAATCGCATCGGCGATTCGAAGTGAGCGCCATATGCGATTCCATCTCGTTGCTACAGTGGTCGTCGTTGCTGTTGGATTATGGCTGAGGGTAGGGCGAAACGACTGGCTCTGGCTATTAGGGGCAATTGCGGCAGTATGGATTGCAGAGCTTATTAATACGGCGATCGAGCGTACTGTCGATCTCGTAACATTAGAAATTCATCCGCTCGCAAAAGCTGCAAAGGATACTGCTGCTGGAGCTGTTTTGGTTGCAGCACTGTTTGCTATTGCAGCAGGACTTATCGTACTCGGTCCTCCGTTCTGGTCGCGATTGACAGGCTAAGTGGCGGAGAAACTCTTGACTATCAGACTATTTTGGAGGAATCAACGATGAGTGTAGACAACCTACCCTTAACGATTAATCAATTGCTGGAAGCAGCGTCGAATGCACGTGAACGGGCTTATGTACCTTATTCTGGGTTTAAAGTTGGAGCGGTGGCACTTGATTGTGACGATCTGCTCCACTTTGGCTGTAATGTTGAAAATGCAGCTTATGGGCCGACGAATTGTGCCGAGCGTACTGCACTATTTCGCGCAGTTGCCGATGGGAAGAAACCGGGAGATTTCAAAGTCGTTGCGGTTATTGGGGATACAGAGGGACCGATAAGTCCATGTGGCGTATGTCGTCAGGTTCTAGCAGAACTTTGTGCACCGGATATGCCGGTCGTGTTAGGCAATTTGCATGGAAATTTCCGTGTTACAACAGTATCAGAGCTGCTACCTGGGGCGTTCACCTCGCAAGACCTTAACGGTTAATGAAGGAGAGTAACTATGCAAAAAAAAGGATTTAAGTCAGGGTTCGTCGCCATTGTGGGACGCCCGAATGTGGGAAAGTCGACATTAATGAATCAGGTCATCGGACAGAAGATCGCGATCATGTCAGACAAGCCTCAAACGACACGCAACAAAATTCATGGGGTATATACGACGGACGATACGCAAATTGTTTTCCTCGATACACCAGGTATTCATAAACCAAACTCCAAGCTCGGCAATTATATGATGAAAGCAGCAGAGAGTGCGCTTAATGAAGTTGACGCGGTGCTCTTTCTTACCGATGTAACAGAAGAGCTTGGCGGCGGAGATCGCTTCATCATCGAGCGGTTGAAGTCAGTAAAGACACCTGTTTTCCTAGTGTTGAATAAAATTGATAAAATTCATCCAGAGGCTATGCTACCGGTAATTGATAAATTTCGGAAGCTACATGATTTCGCAGAAATCGTACCTGTATCGGCGCTTCAAGGTAACAATGTGAACGCACTGCTGGAGCAGGTTTCACGTTATTTGAGCGAAGGTCCAATGTATTATCCGGCAGACCAGATTACGGATCATCCTGAACAATTCGTATGCGCGGAGCTTATTCGCGAGAAAATCCTGCAGATGACACGGGATGAAATTCCGCATTCGATTGCCGTTGAAATCGAAAGCATGAGTAAAGAGGATAATGGACTTGTTAAGATTGGTGCAGTTATCTATGTAGAGCGCGACTCGCAAAAAGGGATTATCATCGGGAAAAGTGGAGCGTTGCTCAAGGAAATCGGCAAACAAGCAAGGCAAGATATGGAGCGTTTGCTTGGTTCGAAGATTTTTTTGGAATTATGGGTAAAGGTGAATAAGGATTGGCGTAATCGCGAGTCCGTATTAAAGACGTTAGGCTTCCGTAACGATTAAACTCACACAAGCAAAATGTTGTCAGGGATACCGCAGAGTACGAAGGACATCCTAAGGGTGGAGAGAGCAACACAATTCAGCCGATAGAGGATGAGACGCAATGCGTGATTTCACTTGGCATGTGTTTAAGCAAACCGGAGATATCGAGGCTTATTTATTGTATCGGGAAATGAATGATAGTAACGTTCAAGAAGTCGTTGAAGATGGGTTGTTGGAAGATGAAGCTATTCGTGGGGACGAGGAATGAGAGCCGATGCTCTACCGGGTAGAAGGGATTGTTATTCGGAGCACTGATTATGGGGAAGGTAATAAAATAATTACCCTGCTTACACCCGATTTTGGGAAGCAGGGTATTGTCGTGCGCGGAGCTAAAAAGCTGAAAAGTCGCTACGGTGCTTTAGCGCAGCTTTTTACATATGGAGAATATTCGTATTACAAAAACAACTCGCTCGGCACATTGAACAGTGGCGAGATTATCGAGTCATACTACCAGTTACGGGAAGGTTTAGAGAAGCCTGCTTACGCAGCTTACGCTGCTGAATTAACCGATCGAGCGATTAATGATGATGAGACTGCTGCGTTCTTGTTTCACCAATTGAAAGCTTGTCAAGCAGCTCTTACAGAGGATAAGGATCCACAAGTTGTATTGCGTGTATATGAAATGAGAGTTGTAAGTACGGCAGGATATGCACCGATTTTGGACGAATGTGTACATTGTGGAAAGCAAGAAGGAGACTTTCGATTTAGCTTTGTGGCAGGCGGGGCATTATGCCATAATTGTCGGCACAGAGATCCAGGTGCAATCGAGCTCATGGATGGAGTGTGGAAGTTGCTTCGGCTGTTTGCTCATTTGGATTTGCGAAGATTAGGGCATATTACGGTGAAGGATAGTACTAAAATTCAACTGCAACTTGTGATGAGAAAGTGGATGGACACGCATCTTAACTTGAACTTGAAGTCGCGACATTTTCTAGATCAGCTAGAGAAGTACGGGGAGATGCTTGTCAAGCCCAAGCCGATGGCTGATCAAGAGCCGTTGTCTGATCGCGAAGTAACCAATGACGCGGATTGACAGTAGTGGCGTGTTAGTTTAGAATGGCTTCATACTTGAATATGATCTCGATGAAGGAGAAAGTAGCCGATTGCCGTTTGCAAGTGCAGCGAGCCAGGGAAAGTGTAAGCCTGGAGAAACGGATTAGGTGAAATGGCACTCCGGAGAGTGAGTTAGGTCGTAAAAGCGGGTTTTCTGGAAAGAACAGAAAACCAAGTAGGGTGGAACCGCGAGAGTGATGAGCTCCCGTCCCTATGTCTGCTAGGCAGACGTGGGAGGGGGGCTCTTTTTTGTTTGCTTCTGACACGTCAAAATAATGTCCGTCCATTCGAATAAAAGGAGAGATTAGCGATGAATTTTCAACAAATGACGCTGACGCTGCAGCAATTTTGGGCAGAACAAAATTGTATCGTCGTTCAGCCGTATGACACAGAGAAGGGTGCCGGCACAATGAACCCGATGACCTTCCTACGCACAATCGGCCCAGAGCCATGGAATGTAGCCTATGTAGAACCGTCGCGCAGACCGGCAGATGGACGGTATGGTGAAAATCCTAACCGTCTGTACCAGCATCATCAGTTCCAAGTCGTTATGAAGCCGTCACCAGACAACATTCAGGAGCTCTATCTTGAAAGCCTGAAGCGTCTTGGTATTGATCCCCTTCATCACGACATTCGGTTCGTCGAGGATAACTGGGAATCACCAACGCTAGGTGCTTGGGGTCTTGGTTGGGAAGTATGGCTGGATGGAATGGAAATTACACAGTTTACGTATTTCCAGCAAGTTGGCGGTATCGACTGTCATCCTGTCGCAGTTGAAATTACTTACGGGATGGAGCGACTTGCTTCGTACATTCAAGAGAAAGAAAATGTGTTCGACCTTGAATGGGTAAACGGTGTTGCTTACGGTGATGTGTTCAAACAACCTGAATTTGAGCATTCGAAATATACGTTTGAGGTTTCTGACCCTGCGATGCTGTTCCAGCTATTTTCCACCTATGAAGCTGAAGCAAGACGCGCAATGGAGCACAATCTCGTGTTCCCAGCTTATGATTATGTGCTGAAATGTTCCCATACTTTCAACTTGCTTGATGCAAGAGGAGCGATCAGTGTAACGGAACGAACAGGTTATATTACGAGAGTGCGCAATTTGGCTCGTCAAGTTGCGGCTACGTATTTACAGGAGCGAGAGCGGCTCGAATTCCCGCTACTTAAGAAAGGGGCGGTGCACAATGGTTAAAGATTTGTTGCTGGAGATCGGTTTAGAAGAGGTTCCAGCTCGCTTCGTGCGTGCTGCGATGGAACAGCTTAAAGATAAAACAGAGAAGTGGCTGACAGAAAGCAGACTTGGCTTTACTGAAGTTAAAGCCTATGCAACACCTCGTCGATTAACGGTACTTGTTCGTGATTTAGCAGATAAGCAATCTGATATCAATGAGGAAGTTAAAGGTCCGTCCCGTAAAATCGCATACGATGAATCTGGCGCGTGGAGTAAGCCTGCTCTTGGTTTCGCACGCAGTCAAAATGTCGAACCCGACACGCTGTTCATTCGAGAAGTAGCAAATGTCGAATATGTATTTGCACTAAAGAGCAGTATCGGTGTTGAAGCTGCTTCGCTGTTGCCAGAAGCGCTACCAGCATTGATTATGTCACTCACTTTCCCGAAAAACATGAGATGGGGTAATTATGAGCTTCGCTATGTTCGTCCAATCCGTTGGATGGTAGCGCTGTATGGCAAGGAAGTCGTTCCATTCGAAATTACAGATGTTGCTTCGGGAAATGTTTCTCGCGGTCATCGTTTCTTAGGTCAAGATACGGTTATTGAGGAACCTAGCTTATATGTAGAGCGCTTGAGTGCTCAGAATGTCATTGTTGATGTAGAAGAGCGCAAGCAAGTCATTTTGGCTGGCATTGAAAGCTTAGCTTCAGAGCGCAATTGGAAAATTGCAATTCAGGATGATTTGCTCGAAGAGGTACTGTTCCTTGTTGAAACACCAACGGTGCTGAGCGGGTCTTTCGATCCTTCATTCCTTCACATTCCACAGGAAGTGCTGATCACATCGATGCGTGAGCATCAACGTTACTTCCCAGTGTTCGATCAGTCAGGTCGATTGCTGCCTCATTTTGTTACTGTGCGTAATGGCGATCAAGTGTCGCTAGACGCTGTATCCAAAGGGAATGAGAAAGTGCTTCGCGCACGTCTTTCGGATGCAAAATTTTTCTATGAAGAAGATAAGAAGCTCGTTATTGCGGACGCGCTCGCGAAGCTTGAGAATGTCGTCTATCACGAAGAACTGGGTACAGTCGCTGATAAAATCCGCCGAACTCGAGTCATTGCAGATCGAATCGCACAACAATTGTTAACGAGTGATGAGGTTCAAGCGGATGTTAGCCGCACGGCTGACATTTGCAAATTCGACCTTGTGTCTCAGATGGTCTATGAGTTTCCTGAACTTCAGGGCATTATGGGTGAGGATTATGCACGTAAAGCTGGCGAGCGCGAGAGCGTTGCGCGTGCAATTAACGAGCATTATTCACCACGTAATGCAGGTGACACCCCTGCCGCTTCGATCGTAGGTGCGATTGTAGGGATTGCAGATAAAATCGATACGATAGCAGGCTGCTTCTCCATCGGCATTATTCCGACAGGCTCGCAGGATCCGTATGCGCTGCGTCGACAAGCGGCGGGCATTGTGAATACGCTGCTCGCTCATGATATGGAACTGCCACTTGATGAGTTATTCCGCATCGCACTCGAGGTTCACAGTGATCGTGGACTGAAGCGTGAAGCTTATGAGATTAGCAAAGATATGCAGGAGTTTTTCAACTTGCGTATTAAGAATGTGTTGTCAGAGCAAGCGATTCGGTACGATGTCGTTGATGCGGTGCTTGGTGCCGGTGTTGAGGATGTTCGACGTACTGTGCTGCGGGCTAAGGCGCTACAAGCTGTCGCTGCTGAAGGGGATAAGGCGGCATTCCGCCCTGCTGTTGAAGCGTTCAATCGTGTTTGCAATCTAGCGTCGAAAGCAGATTCGAAGCAAGTGGATGCTCATCTGTTCGCAGATGCTGCTGAAGTGGCACTATATGAAGCGTGGCAACATGCTCATGGTCAATTTGTGACTGCCTTTGCCGAGCCGAACATGGACGTTGCATTGTCGGCATTGTCCTCACTGAGCGATACCGTTGCTACCTATTTCGAAGCGGTAATGGTCATGGCGGATGATGAAGCCATTCGTCGCAATCGCTTGGCGCTATTGTCACTTGTAGCTGATGATATTAAGCAGATTGCTGATTTTTCCAAGTTGACTGGCTGAAATAACGATAACGAAAGGGGCTGCCGCATGGTTGAGCAAAGCATAACCGTTTACGTCGTGTCCGATTCTGCAGGAGATACCGGTGAGCTTGCTGTGCGAGCAGCTGCCGCTCAGTTCCATCCGACAAACATTCAAATTCGACGTGCAGCATTTATCCAAAACCGACAGAGCATCGATGCAGTGCTTCACGTAGCTAAAATAGATAAAGGCATCGTGCTGTACACACTAGTTATTCCTTTTTTGAGAGACTACATGAAGGAACAGGCTGTTGATTTGGGGATTATCGCAATTGATTTGTTGGGGCCGTTAATCGCTAAATTGGAACATTCGTTAGGGATTGAGTCGCGTCATGAGCCAGGATTAAATCATGTACTCGACGCGAATTACTTCCGGAAGGTTGAGGCGATTGAATTCGCTGTGCGTTATGATGATGCTCGCGATGTGACAGGTATTCTCAAGGCGGATATCATTTTGTTAGGAGTCTCTCGAACTTCTAAGACACCGTTGTCCATGGTGCTGGCACACAAAACGTTCAAAGTCGTCAATGTACCGCTCATACCGGAATTAGCTCCGCCTCAAGAACTGTTTCGTGTACCAAAGGAGAAAATTATCGGTTTAACGATTAATACAGATGTATTGAATGCGATTCGCAAGGAAAGACTGAAGGCGCTTGGTTTGCCAGGCACAGCGCCTTATGCGACTACGGAACGAATTCGGTTGGAGAATGAGCATGCTAGACAAGTGATGGACAAGCTTGGATGTCACGTCATCGATGTATCCAATAAAGCGGTTGAAGAAACAGCAAGCTTGATTTTAGAACATTTTGAGAAGTAATTGTTGGACGAATGATAACTTGAACTCAGAAGAGAGCCGAAAGGTTCTCTTTTCAATTATTTTAATTGTTCAAATGCAGGATTTCGTCTGCGGTTAGCGTATATAATAATACGGCAAACTTTGGTTAGGATATGGGTGAACCTCATGACATTCGAACGAAATCGTGTCGTTGTAGATGGCGATGCGTGTCCAGTAAAGTCGGAAATTGCTCGAACTGTAAGAGGTTGTGGAGCGACAGCATTACTCGTATCGAGTCATGCTCATGTGCTTCAGCCAGAGCCTTCTGTAGAAGTCGTTACCGTAGATGCAAGCGATCAAGCCGCAGACCTCTATATCGCGAACATGCTCAAGAAAAGTGATATTCTAGTTACTGGCGATTATGGCTTAGCAGCTTTAGGTCTTGCACGTGGCGCGGCTGTAATTACCCCTCGCGGGAAATTGATTCGTGAAGAGGATATCGAGGGATTGTTGGCGCAACGACATTTTTCAGCAAAACAGCGTCGCGGGGGTCAGAGGACGAAAGGGCCAAAACCTTTTACAGACGAAGATCGTGATCGATTTCAACAAAAACTGACAACTCTATTGCAGGGAATGCAGGAAAAGCACAACGTTTAGCGAATAGTATTACGACGAAGTTTCCGTCCAATCTAATTAATCATAATTGTCGGATGGCTTTGTCTTAGGAAGATAAGGTGGATTGAAATGAATTACGGATCGATCCCTCAAACCGTCATTGACGAAGTGTTGCGCCGCCATGATATAGCCGAAACCGTAGGTAAGGTTGTTCATCTCGTCAAAAATGGCAAATACTTAAAGGGGCTTTGTCCATTTCATTCTGAGAAGACGCCTTCTTTCACCGTCACACCAGAGAAACAAATTTTTCATTGTTACGGTTGCGGAAAGGGCGGAAATGCCATTAAGTTTGTGATGGAGATGGAGGCGATTTCGTTTCCAGAAGCGGTTAAGATGCTCGCGATTGAAGCAGATATACCTGTTACATGGTCAACTGCAGGTCATGAGGAGCCTTCGCCACGGCAACGAGAAAAGATTACATTAGTTGAAGCACATGAGTACAGTGCGAAGCTATACCACTACATTCTTCGGAATACGGAACCTGGAAAGCCAGCGATGGAATACTTGCGAACGCGAGGGTTCACGGATACGTTGATTGAGGAATTCGCAATCGGTTATGCCCCTTCAAGATGGGACACATTAACTGGAGCACTTGAGCGCAAAGGTTACGAGGCAGCAGAAATGGAGCTCGGGGGATTACTTTCGAAACGTCAGGAAGGCGAAGGCTATGTCGACCGATTCCGTGATCGAATTATTTTTCCGATCCAAGATGGAAATGGACAAGTCATTGCATTTGGCGGACGGATCATGTCTGATGGTCAACCGAAATATCTGAATTCTCCAGAAACGCCGCTGTTCAACAAAAGTCGTACATTTTATCGGTTGCATGCTGCTAAAGCTACAATTAGGCGGACTAGGCAAGCGGTTTTATTCGAAGGCTATGTTGATGTTATCAAAGCATGGTCTGCGGGTGTCCATAATGGCTTAGCTACGATGGGTACTGCACTTACATCTGAGCATGCTACACAGCTTAAGAGGTTCGCTGAAGAAGTTGTTCTATGCTACGACGGAGATGATGCGGGACAAGCTGCTGCGATCAAGAGTATTCCGATCTTAGAAAGTGTAGGCTTAATCGTCAGGGTATGCGAGCTTCCGAATCGTATGGACCCAGATGAATATATTACTGCAAAGGGTCCAAGTACGTTTATGCGCGAAGTGATTGAAGCAGCTGTATCAACTGTGAAATTTCAACTTATATATTTAAGGAAATCCCATATACTCCTAGAAGAAGATGGAAGAATTCGGTATTTGCGTGAAGCTGTAAAGCTGGTCGCTCGCCGAGATTCTCCAACAGAACGTGAATTGCTGCTGAAGGAGCTCGCTCAAGAGTTCGGCGTCTCTCTAGATACGTTGAAGCAGGAAAGCGTCGAAATTAGACAACAGGAGAAATTGGGAAACATAGGGGATATTCCTGCAAGTTCGTGGAATAATGTATGGAATGATAAGAGATCATCCCCCAAACTTCCTACCCTTACCCCAGCCTACATTAAAGCGGAACGTCACCTATTGCTTTGGATGATGCTTGATGCGGATACGTCAACTATTGTTCAATCTCGAATAGGTGCTCATTTTAACGTAGAGGACCACGCAGCTATTGCTGCTTATTTATATTCATACTATGCTCAAGGCCAATCGCCGGATGTAGGTCGCTTCACGGCTTTCCTACAAGATGATCGCTTGGAGCGAACTGCAAGTTCAATTGCACTAGAGGATTTCCCATTTGACGAGCGCGTATTGGAGGGTTATTTTCGCACCATTGAAGATGCTACCTTCATGAGAGAGATAGATCGCATGAATGAGGAAATGCAACGCTTACTGAAGCTTGGTGAGCACCTGCAAGCTGCACAAATTGCACAAGAGATGAGCACCCTGAAGCAGCAACGTAAAAAATAAACGCTGTTCGCTGAGTTAGGGAGGAGGGAGTCGTAATGGCTAACGATCAACACACCGGACTAGAAACAGAAGCAACATTAGAGCTAGTGAAAGCTCAACTGATGGAGCAGGGTAAGAAGAAGTCTGCCTTAACCTATAAAGACATCATGGAGAAACTATCTCCTTTTGATCAGGATCCAGAGCAAATTGATGAATTTTTTGAGCAATTAGCAGATTCTGGAATCGATGTTGTGAATGATCATGATGATTTGCGCAGACACGGAGAAGGGGAAGAAAGAGAGCGCGACGAATTTAATTTCGATGATGACTTATCTCTCCCGCCAGGCATTAAGATTAACGATCCCGTTCGGATGTACTTAAAGGAAATTGGACGCGTACCTTTATTGGGTGCAGATGATGAAATTGAATTGGCTAAAAAGATCGAGAATGGCGGATATGATGCCGACGATGCCAAGAAGAAGCTAGCGGAAGCCAACCTTAGACTGGTCGTAAGTATTGCAAAGAGGTATGTCGGTCGTGGCATGCTGTTCCTTGATCTCATTCAAGAAGGCAATATGGGACTACTTAAAGCAGTGGAAAAGTTCGATTATGAGAAGGGCTTTAAATTTAGTACTTATGCCACTTGGTGGATTCGTCAAGCGATAACTCGAGCAATAGCGGACCAAGCAAGAACGATTCGGATTCCAGTTCACATGGTCGAGACGATTAATAAGCTCATCCGAGTATCACGCCAGCTGTTGCAGGAACTTGGTAGAGAACCAGCGCCTGAAGAAATCGCTGAACAGATGGAGCTTAGTGTCGAGAAGGTGCGCGAAATTATGAAGATTGCACAAGAGCCAGTATCGTTAGAGACGCCAATTGGTGAAGAAGACGATTCACATCTGGGCGACTTCATTGAGGATCAGGAAGCACTCGCACCTGCAGATGCTGCTGCATATGAGCTACTGAAAGAACAGCTTGAAGATGTACTTGATACGTTGACCGATCGCGAGGAACAAGTATTAAGATTACGGTTCGGCTTAGATGATGGACGGACCCGGACGTTAGAAGAGGTCGGTAAAGTTTTCGGTGTTACTCGTGAACGCATTCGTCAAATTGAAGCGAAGGCGTTACGTAAGCTTCGTCACCCTAGCCGCAGTAAAAGGTTGAAAGATTTTTTAGAATAAATATCGTATCAAATCATGTTGAGACCTTTACCGTAATGGTTGAAGGTCTTTTTCTTCCAATGGGATGAGGAGGAACAACAGAATGGCTGTTCTAGATGAAGAAAAGCGTAAAATCATTACGAGCGAAATTGAATCTTGGCGTCGGACTAAGCTTCTACCGGAGCAATATTGTAACTTTTTACTCAACCTTTACTTGGATGATATGAATGAACGTCCTAAAGGGCTCGTAGGAAATACAGTGAGTAAAATTGGACAAGCTTCAGGGAAGTATTGGTTGCTTACTTTTGGAATTTTTACCTGTATCTGCTTTGTTGCTCTTTATTTTAGCGTGTTTCCCTTACTATTGCAAATTGCGGTTACTGGAATTGGAACTGCTGCGCTAGTCGGTATTGGAGGCTGGTTGAAAGAAAAGAGTCCAGTTCGAGGGTTGTTATTTGTTGGTGGAGGAATGCTGTTCCTGCTCGGTATGGGTATGGCCATCTTAAAGCTTCATGGATGGACGGATATGTGGGGTTCGATAATATTCTTATCACTGTGTGCAGTAATATGGATTTTATGTGGGATTGCATTAGAATTTCCGCTATTCCATTGGCTCGGTTGGGTTGTTGTCATCGTCATCTATTCGAGATTGCTGTCACATCAGATGCCAGATCCGAGCTGGTTAGAAACACAAGTGTTCTGGATACCCGCGTCGCTGCTGTTCTTATGGCTCTGCTGGTTTATGCAAGTGCGGAATAAATCGATTGGCGTTGTGTTCTTTGTGTCAGCACTGATATTATGGATCATGCCTGAAATTTATTCAGCACTGTATCAGCTTAATGTAAGCTCGATAAAAGTGTTGTTAGCTATCAAAATTGCATTATCCGGATCATTATTGTTCTGGCTTAGAAAACATTGGATGGAATGGGTTGCTTAGATGATGATGGAAAAGGGAATCGTTGGAGCAGGTGTGAAATTGTCCCGGCGCTTAGCTGCACTTGCAAGCTGGGTGCCGCAGGGTGCTCGGTTTGCAGATATTGGGACAGATCACGCGCTGCTTCCTGTTTTTTTGGCAAGTCAGGAACGAATCAGCTATGCTGTTGCGGGAGACGTCCATGAAGGCCCTGTAGAGGCAGCGACTCGTCAAGTTCGCGATGCGGGACTTGAGGGTGTTATTTCAGTGCGACTCGGAGATGGACTCGCAGTGCTCAATGTAGGCGAAGTCGATACAGTTGCGATAGCCGGTATGGGTGGTAGTTTAATGGTACGAATACTTGAACAAGGGATAGACAAGTTAAGTGGTGTCTCGACCTTGGTCTTGTCTCCGCATGTTGCAGAAGGCTCGGTTAGACAGTGGTTAGTTAAGCATCATTATGTTATCGATCAAGAGCTACTGTTAGAAGAAGATGGGGTCATATACACATTAATACGTGCAGTTCGTTTGAATAGTGAAGCAGTGACGCAAGAGCGTCAAGCCAGCTTGTATGATCAAACATTATTATCACCCGTGCTGCCGAGGATTGCGCGAGTGTGGATGGAGGAGATGGGTCCGTTACTGCTTCGCAATCCATCACCTGAGTTTTATAAAAATTGGGAGCAGGAAATTGCAAAACGAGAGCGTGTCATCCTGCAATTAAGTTACTCTGAAGCACCAGGTGCAGCAGAGAAAGCGAGTGAATGGCAGGAAGATGTGCGTCAGATAAAGGAGGTGCTCGCATGTTTGCCCGAGGTGAAACGATCATCCAATTGATGGAGCGTCTCGCACCAAAGCACTATGCTGTACCCGACGATAAGATTGGCCTTCAGGTCGGATCAGCTGCGAAGCCGATTGGACGTGTGTTAATAGCGCTAGATGTTAATGCTGAAGTTGTAGAGGAAGCTACAAAAATAGGTGCAGAGCTAATTATCGCGCATCATGCAGTCATCTATCGACCACTCGCACATTTGCGAACAGATACGCCAGCAGGTGCTTTGGCAGCAAGCTTGCTTCGCAATGACATTGCTGTGTATGTATCTCATACGAATTTGGATACTGCTGACGGTGGGATGAACGATTGGATGGCAGAAGCGCTCCAGCTCGTAGGCCGTGAAGTGCTTGAAGAAGTACATACCGATCAACTGTTCAAACTTGTTGTGTTTGTACCTCAGACGCATCAAGATAAAGTACGTGCTGCTTTGTTTGGCGCAGGTGCGGGTTGGATTGGCAATTACAGTCATTGCAGCTTTAATACCGAAGGTACGGGAACTTTCGAACCACGTGAAGGGACTGACCCTTTCATTGGAAAGCAAGGGAAACTGGAACACGTTGCGGAAATTCGAATCGAAACCGTTGTCCCGCAAAGTGTTCGTAAAGCGGTTATCGCAGCAATGCTAAAGGCACATCCGTACGAGGAAGTCGCTTATGATTTGTATCCTATGGATTTGAAAGGCCGCTCCTTCGGTCTTGGCCGCGTAGGTGTACTCGATACGCCAGAAAGTCTTGATCAGTTCGCCGAGCGTGTGAAGTCAGCATTCGATGTACCGTTCGTTCGATTGGTCGGCGACGGCTCGCGTCAGATTCGGAAAGTAGCGGTACTCGGAGGATCTGGCGGACGTTATATTCGTCATGCTTCGTTTGCGGGAGCCGATGTTCTTGTCACGGGCGACATCGATTATCATACTGCACAGGATGCGGAAGCGATGGGTCTAGCAGTCATTGATCCAGGTCATAATGCTGAAAAGATAATGAAAGCGAAAACAGCGGAATGGCTACAACAGCAATTAAAAGAAAAAGGCTATACAACAGAAATATTCGCATCACAAGTAAACACAGAGCCTTTCAAGCTTCGATAAATTCTCCATTGATTTCCGTTGTTATTATGAACGATTCGCGTTATACTAATCGTTGCAAACTGGTAAGCTTGACAGACAATCGCTGGTGGCTTCGCGCCACGAGAGGAAAGTCCGGGCTCCATAGGGCAGGATGCTGGATAACGTCCAGTCAGCGCGAGCTGAAGGATCGGGCCACAGAAATGGACCGCCGATGGCCTTTTATCCCCAAGAGGGATGATGGCACAGGCAAGGATGGAACCGTGGTGTAAGAGACCACGAGGAGCACTGGTGACTTTGTTCCTGGTAAACCCCATCTGGAGCAAGACCGAGGAGAACGTAGTAGCTTTAAGCTACAGCCCTAGCCCGGGGTGCGTTCGGGTTGGTCGCTTGAGCCGTTTAGCAATGAACGGCCTAGAAAGATGATTGTCGCTTCCATCGTGGGAGGGTGGCGTACGCTGCCCGCGACTACCACCGGAAGTACAGAACCCGGCTTACGGCAAGCTTCCCAGTTGTACATAACCCCGCATGGTCATTGGACCAGCGGGTGTTTTTATATTTTGTCGTGCTCAGAGGCTCCCATGTTTTAGTTGATGAAAGCTGCTGAGGGATGGAGCAATCGAGATTATTGCGACTTACATCTATCAAAAACTAAGTAATATCTATACATTACAAAGTATACAGAGGGAATTTATTCTAGTAGAATAGTATTGATGCATTTACACAATATTTTTTATTTTGATTCATTTTAATTGTAAGCGTTTTCAATTCCGATTCATATACGAAGCGGGGGAGTAAAAATGAGAAAAGTCATTTTGGTAGACGATGAAATA
Source organism: Candidatus Cohnella colombiensis (assembly GCA_029203125.1). Lineage (GTDB taxonomy): Bacteria > Bacillota > Bacilli > Paenibacillales > Paenibacillaceae > Cohnella > Cohnella colombiensis. The sequence goes on along the minus strand of CP119317.1, from coordinate 2,284,818 downwards.
TTTGCCCGCAAAGGTCTTGTAGGTCTTATCCCCTGGGAAAAATTCGGATTCGAGATCGTCGGTGAAGCAAAGGATGGGGAAGAAGCGTTATCTTTAATTGAACAGTATAAGCCGGATGTCGTCATTACAGATATCCGTATGCCTGTGCTGGATGGCTTGCAATTGATTCAGGCAGTGAGACAAAGTAGCGGAAATACGATTAAATTCATCATTATTAGTGGATATGGAGATTTCAAATACGCTCAGCAAGCGGTCCGTTATGGTGTTCAGGATTACTTGCTAAAGCCGATAGATGAGAATGAGCTTATTGATACGTTACAACGAATTGATCAAATGTTAAATAACAGTCCTGTCAGGACTGAGGCGGAACAGTTCTATATTCAAGCATCTATATTCGAAAACTTTATATTAGGAAAAGAAGAGGAGAAGATGTTATCAGAGTCAGCGCAATTATTAGGTTTATCAGATGATAAATCATTGCGCTACGTTGCATTGGAAATTAACGATGTGCCAATGAGCTTAAGCGAGTCTCAGAAAATTGGACAAATGGAGCAATTAAAGGAAACTGTAAGCAAGGTTTTAAAAAAATATAACCAAGAGAATGAGCCATTTGTCTCTGTCAGAAATGCTGTAGAAATCGGTGTTCTCATCCATTCCGAACGGGAACCTGAGCAAATTAGAATATGGGCAGAAGAGCTTATTCAAGCGAGTGCTAATCTTATTATAGGTGTTCCAAAGGTATACGTAGGCGCATTGTCTACGAATGTTACCCAAGTAAAGGCTTCTTACGCATCCGCAAAGGAATTGAAGAGATATAAATTTGCCATGGATAAACACAGTGTAACGATCTATGACGATGCAAAAGATACTGCACTGCACTTCAAGGAAATTGATCCTACTTTATTTTCAGAATTGATGGAACAACTTGAAGAGCATGATTACGATGCGATGTTGAAGCTTGTAGATCGTGTGTTTACCGCATTTCAAGAGCAAGGATTAGCATTGGAGTCGATAACGGACTCGATATCCAGGTGTGTACATGGGGCTACCCGAATTATTCAGACGATGCATGGTGATGAGAATCAACTTGTTTCCTTGAAACCGATTAGGCAATGGCATCATGAACCAAGAACACTTGAAGGAGTTAAGAAGCTGCTCATTGATTTTCTAGCTGAATGTAGAGCCTACATCGTTGAGCTTCGAAGTAAGATTGGAAATGGTGATATCGGAAAAATCAAGAGCTATATCGAGAGCCATTTTGATAGCAATATCAACTTAAAGAGCATTGCCAAACATTTCTACATGAATCCGGTTTATGTAGGTCAACTATTTAAAAAGACGTATGGTCTATATTTCAACGAGTTTTTACTTCAAATCCGAATTCAGGAAGCCAAGAGACAGCTTAGGCAGACCAACAATAAGGTATACGAGATAGCTGCGAACGTTGGATTTGGAAATGCAGATTATTTTGTATGTCAATTTGAGAAGGTGGAAGGGAAATCGCCTACAGAATATAAGAACGCCATGTTTGCTAAAGTCTAAATAGCAACGGGGAGAGAGTGGGGCGATGAGGTTGCAGGGCAACTTGAATAATATAAGACTTAGGAACAAAATGCTGATCATTTACTTTTTATCTGTGTTCGTCCCTGTTATCCTCACAAATGTTATCTTTTATAATATTACGACGAATAACGTTAAGAAGCAGAAGCTTCAGGATCTCTCTTTGGCCATCGAGCAGATGCGCAACGAGTTCAAGTATCAGATCGATACGGTAATCGGAATTTCATCCGTTCTATACAATGATACAATTTTAAATGAATATTTGGATCAACAATACGAACAATCTTCGGATTACGTTATTAATTACCACTCCTATATTACGAGCATGCTGGAAAAGTATACGCCTGTGTATAGAGCCATACAAATAACCCTATACACAAACAATGATACGATTATTTATGGAGGACATGTTCTTCCATTCTCAAAATCGACGCAAGAGCAAGAATGGTATAAGCGGCTAGAAGAGTCGAATACGTTGAACCCCATTATCGTGCAGGATTTGACCGCAACTGTTCAACCAACGATCAGTATCGTCAGAAAGCTGAGTAGTTCAACTGCTAAAGCTCGATATGCGAAAGCTTTGAAGATTGATATACATCCTGAGTTTATTAAGCAAGTATTTAACAACGTTACTTTCGAGGGTAGTGTATATTTACTCGCTGATGATGTTGTCCTTTATCAAGCATCTCCCAATGGCGACATAGCTCGAGCCGACGATAAATTTGATGAGGTAGAGAAGGGCGCTATTATATTGGAACAAGACTTTCCGAATACTCAATATTTAAGTAATTGGCGTGTTTTAGGAGAGTTTCAGGAAAGTGAAGTGCTGGTGGCTGTCCGAAAATCAAGGGAATTCGTAATCTATATGGCGATCCCGAACGTCGTTATTCCTTCCTTGATCATCATTTGGTTTACACGCTCATTGAATGTACGCATCATACGAATTCTCAAGCAGATGAAACGAGTAAAGAACCACATTTTTGAGACGATCGACAACGAGGAGACTAAGGATGAGATTGGCCAGCTTACGATGGAATTCAATCGAATGACGTTACAGATTAAGAGTCTCATAAGTGATGTTTACATGGCCGACATTCAGAAGAAGGAGCTTGAATTAAAACGTAACCAATCTCAACTTCATGCACTACAGAGTCAGATTAATCCCCATTTTCTCTTTAATTCGCTTGAAACGATCCGGATGAGGAGTCTGATGAAATCCGAAGAGGAGACGGCGAAGATAATCAGTCATATGGCCAAAATATTCCGTAAGTCACTCACTTGGGGTAAAGATCAGGTGACGGTGAAGGATGAACTGGACCTAGTTGAAAGCTATCTGCAAATTCAAAAATATCGCTTTGGAGATAAGCTGGATTATCGCATCGAAGTGGATCAGGAATGTCTGACGGATTTAATTCCGAAGATGACATTACAGCCTCTTGTTGAGAATGCAAGTATTCATGGTATTGAGCCATTGAAAACATCAGGTCTGATTTCGATATGTGTGAACAAAACAAAAGCGGGCACGAAATTTACAGTCCGTGATAATGGGGTAGGTATTCCACAGGATAAGTTAAATGAGTTGCTCGATAACCTCCGATACAGCGAGGAGATTGGCGAAAGAATCGGCGTACAAAATGTATATTTGAGGTTAAAGCTGTTCTATGGGGATCTCGTTCGATTCGAAATAAGTAGCGAACAAGGTATGGGGACAACGTTTGAGATTGAGATAAACCATCCTCTTTAATTTCCAAAGTGCGATATATAGTTTATCGGGTAAACAAAGAAAACCCCTGACTGTATACTTAAGTTGCATTATAAAAGCGCTTACAAAAAAAGAGTCTAGAAAGGGGTATAACATTGAAATTGAAAAAATGGCTATTGAGTGCATTCACCGTTGTGCTAGTAATTTCTGTTATCGGATGCTCTAGTAGCAAAAACAATTCATCAAACAGCACCACACCGAGTGCAAGCAGCTCCACGGAGAATGCGTCTGATTCGCCAAGTCCAAGTGAGGAGCCTAAGTTAGACCCTGTGACTTTCACTTACTTCAACGCGACAGCAAACAAAGATACGGATACTAATCAAACTGATGTCGGAAAAATTTTGGAAGATCAGACAGGTGTCAACTTCAAGATCGAGTATTTGGTTGGTGACCTGGATACGAAGATCGGAACAATGATCGCTAGTAATGACTATCCAGATGTTATGCAGCCGGATATTGGAATCGATAAAATCCTCGAAGCAGGGGCATTCATCCCACTGAACGATTTGATCGAACAATACGGTCCGAACATCAAGAGAGTATATGGTAAATTTTTTAATCTCATGAAAGCAGCTGACGGCAATATTTACTTCTTACCGTTCAGTCCGTTAGTTGGAGAATATACGCCTAACTCGGTAATTGATCAAGGAGCATTTTGGATTCAAAATCGGGTATTGGAAGAAGCAGGTTATCCGAAAATAAAGACGTTCGATGAATATTTCAATTTAATTGAGACTTATGCTAACAACCATAAGAGTGATAAGTTAACAGGCTTTATGAGCTTAACACATGACTGGCGTTTCTTCGCTACAACGAATCCACCGAATCACTTGCAAGGATATCCGAATGATGGTGAAGTTCAAGTCGACTTGAAAACGATGGATGCCAAAATTTATGCGACAAATGACGGCACGAAGCGTTGGTTACAGAAGTTGAATGATCTTAACTCAAAGGGTCTGTTCGACAAGTCCTCATTCGTTGATAACTACGATCAATACTTGGCAAAGATTACTTCTGGTAAAGTATTGGGATTCTTCGATTATGGCTGGCAAGTTAACCAAGCGAACCAAACGATCGCAGCTGATGCGGTAAACAATGGCGGGGATGATTCACTTGGATATTTCCCATTGCCAATCGTATTCGATGAAGGCATTAAAGATCAGTACATTGATCCAGATTCCTTCATTAATAATCGTGGGATTGGGATTACTGTGAAAGCTCAGGATCCAGTACGTATCATTCAATTCTTCGATAACATGCTAAAAGAAGAAAATCAAATTCTCACTCACTGGGGAATTCTAGGCAAGACGTACGAGAAAGATGCGAGCGGTCGTCTTTACAGAACTCAAGAACAGATCGATAAGTTGAAAGATAACGATTATAACCGTGATGTTGGTTTAGGCCACTTCCAGTACTATTGGCCGATGTATGCACAAGGCTCTACATTATCAGATGGCAACGCGTCGGATCCTTCCCGTCAGCCTGAAGTTGCTGCGTTATCCTTTACACCAGCTGTCAAAGAGCGTTTAGCTAAGTATGGTGTTCAGACTTTCACTCAAATGTTCGCTATTCCAGACGATCGTCCATGGTATCCTGCTTGGAGTATCGCGCTTGAGCAAGGATCGCAAGCACAAATATACACAGCGAAAAAGCCAGATGTTCAACGTAAATATTTTGCGAAAATTGTTCTAGCTGATCCAAGTAAGTTCGATGCTTATTGGGACGAATATTTAAATGAATACAGTAAGTTGCCGGTTGCAGAATATGAGCAAACGATGACAGAGTTAATCAAAGATAAGGTTGCAAAGATTAGAGGTAACTGATTTAGGATAAGAGCCGGAGCCCGGAGCCTATACGGATTCCGGCTCTATCCGATTTCATAACTCGAACCCGGTTGAGTTAGGTAACAAGAGAGAGGTGCGACCACTATGATAAGAAACTCCGAACTCGATACATCAATTGACCCGTTGCCTCTAGGCAGGACATCCGGACTTAGTCTATTCCTTCGGAAGCTGATCAAACAAAAAACGCTCGTTTTTATGTCTGTTCCGTTTCTAATCTGGTTATTTGTGTTTAAATATGTGCCACTGTGGGGTTGGACAATTGCTTTTCAAAACTATAAACCCGCGAAATCATTCAATGACCAAACGTGGGTTGGATTCAAGCAATTCAATTTTATGTTCTCGGATGATCGCTTTTTAACAGTGTTGCGTAATACGCTTGCGATGAGCTCTATCAACTTTGTACTTGGTTTCGTTACAGCGATTACACTAGCCATTCTTCTTAATGAACTGAAGGGTATTATTTTCAAACGTGTGGTTCAGACGGTTAGTTATTTACCACATTTTATTTCATGGGTAGTAGCCGCAACGATTGTCCAATCGACATTGGACGTTGATGGAGGCATTCTTAACAAGATTTTGTTAGGATCAGGCCTCATAAGTGAAAACGTCTTTTGGCTTGGCGAAGGGAAATATTTCTGGGGTATAATCGGGTCCACTGAAGTTTGGAAAAACGTAGGTTGGAATACGATTATTTACCTAGCTGCATTAACAACCATTGACCCCGCGCAATATGAAGCGGCAGAGATTGATGGTGCGGGACGTTTCCAGAGAATTTGGCATGTAACATTGCCAGGTATCAGACCTGTTATTATCATTCTAATTATACTTAATATTGGTCAAATTATGGAAACCGGATTCGAGCCACAATATTTGCTGGGGAATGGAACTAATATTGACTATTCTGAAAATCTTGAAATATTTATTCTCAAATATGGCATGAAATTGGGCAATTTTTCACTTTCTACCGCTGCGGGCATATTTAAGACAGTCATCAGTGTGGTCTTACTGTTCTCTGCCAATCATCTCGCGAAGCGTATGGGACAGGACCGATTGTTCTAAGGGGGATAACGAAATGGCGAAGACGAATAGCAATATCAAATATCGTTTATCTACGGGCGATCGGGTGTTCGATTTAGCAAACTATGTTTTTATGTGTTTCCTGATGATTGTTACATTATATCCATTCGTTAATATGTTTGCAGTTTCAATGAATGATGCGATGGATTCAATTAAAGGCGGTATTTATGTTTGGCCTCGTGTATGGACCTGGGAAAATTACGAATATGTGTTCAAGCAAGGGGCAATCGTTCATGCGACTTTCATTTCAGCGGCGCGTACGATTCTAGGGACTGTGATCTCTACGTTCTGCTGTGCCATGGTTGCGTATACAATTAGCAGACCTGATTTTGTGCTTAGAAAGTTTGTTACACTTGCATTCGTCCTCACGATGTATTTCAACGGGGGCTTGATCCCTAACTTTCTACTCATTCGTGAGCTCAATTTAATGGGTAGCTTCTGGGTTTATATTATCCCAGGAATCATTGGTGTCTTTAATATTATCGTCATCCGTTCATTCATCGAGCAACTGCCTGAAGGTATACTGGAATCGGCTCGAATAGATGGCGGAGGCGAGTTTACAACATTCATGCGGATTGTGCTACCGTTGTCTATGCCTGTATTAGCGACAACATCGCTGTTCACCGCAGTCTATCAATGGAACTCTTGGTTCGATGTGTTCCTTTATAATTCTCGGTATCTTGATTTAAGTACCCTCCAATATGAATTGATGAAGATGCTTCAGAACTCCAATGCATCGATTTCTGGTTCGGGCAGTATGGATGGTTCAGGAGGGGCAGCTACTAATTTTGTAACACCTACTGCAATACGGTCTACAATGACGATTGTTGCAAGCGCACCGATTATTATGATCTACCCGTTCCTGCAAAGATATTTCGTCAAAGGCATGACATTGGGAGGCGTGAAGGAGTAATAATGAATAACTTGAATAGGATGGGCGCCTATCAAACAGGTCATTATCGCAACTTGCTGCTTGATTATGGATATAGTGAAGACCTAATTGCTGTCAAACTCGAATTAACCTGGGAGCAGCTGTTCGGCGACAATGAAGCTACGAGAATCTATTATCCTGTAGGCAATGAGATGGGATATATCCTCGACACTGGAAATCTCGATGTTCGTACGGAAGGCATGTCTTATGGCATGATGATGGCTGTACAGCTCGACAAGAAGGATGTGTTCGATCGGCTTTGGCGATGGGCATCTCTCTATATGTACATGACTTCTGGAGAGAATAAAGGGTATTTTGCCTGGTCCTGCAATACAGATGGGACAAAACGTGCCAACGGGCCAGCTCCAGATGGGGAGGAGTATTTCGCTCTAGCACTTTTGTTCGCCTCGCATCGTTGGGGCGATCAATCGTCGCCGCTAGATTATGGCGTAAAGGCACGAGCGTTACTTCACGACTGTGTGCATAATGGTGAAGATGGCAAAGGATATCCCATGTGGAATAGGAGCAATCATCTCATTAAATTCGTCCCGAACTGTGAGTTTACTGACCCGTCCTATCATCTCCCACATTTCTATGAGCTGTTCGCTCTGTGGGCGAATGAAGCGGATCGGCAGTTTTGGAATGAAGCTGCTGTTGCAAGCAGACAGTTTTTAACGCAAGCATGCCACCCTGTAACAGGGCTAGCGCCGGAATATGCATACTACGATGGATCACCAAACGATGAACGCGGCTTTGGACATTTCTTCAGTGATTCCTATCGCGTTGCTGCCAATATCGGTCTAGATGCCGAATGGTTTGGCACGAGTGGATGGATGCGTAAGGAAGTGGATTGTATCCAGTCCTTCTTCGCGAACAAACACCCAGATGATTATAGACGCTATACGATCTCGGGGAAGCCGTTCGAGGAAAAATCTCTTCATCCTGTTGGTCTTGTTGCTACAAACGCCATGGCGTCGCTAGCTTATCCGGAAGGTACCTATGCGCGGGCGAGCGTAGAGCTGTTCTGGAATACACCTGTACGCGAAGGAAACCGACGATACTACGATAATTGTCTTTATTTATTTGCCCTATTAGCCTTAAGTGGACACTTCCGGATTTGGTAAGCAATGGGGTAGACCTATAGTTATGAGAGAGAATGGAGTCTCCGTCAAACAGGGGCTCTATTTGATCTATCAGAAAATAAAGGTGGTTTTGCAATTATGGCTCGAATAAGTAGTCCAAGCAGTTATGATTGTTGGTTGGGTTATAAGTTCATAGATAACAACGAATTACGAAAAGTCTATTCAGAGCGGTGCTCAAGTATGGTTGTTATTGGGAAAACGGAGTTAAACGAAACTGCGCGGAAAGAACTGATGCATGCACTTACTCAAATGCTCGGAGAGCCACCGCAGAGCGAGATCCTAGTGCAAGGGTTAGGGATCGTAATCGGTACCTTCGGTAGTTCGAAGCTATTTGATTGGTTGACGAGTATATACGATTTCGATGAGCTTGGTGAAGAGGGTTATGTCATTCACACTTCAGACGACGGTAAAATCTATCTATCGGCGGCTACAGATCAAGGTGTGTTATATGCCACTTTTCATTTTATCCGGCTACTGCAAACAGGGGATTGCATCAAGAAGCTTAAGATTCGGGAAATTCCAGACAATAGCCTACGTATGATCGATCATTGGGATAACATGGATGGGTCCATTGAGCGTGGGTATGCTGGCAACAGCATTTTTTTTCGCGACATGCAATTCACCGGTGAGCTTGATCGTATTCGTGACTATGCCAGATTGCTGGCATCAGTGGCAATCAACGCGGTTGCGATTAATAACGTAAATGTACATTCTCACGAATCGAAGCTCATTACGGAACAGTTCTTACCCGAGGTAGCGAAAGTAGCGAGTGTCTTCCGAAGTTATGGTATTCGCCTTTATTTAAGCATCAATTTTGCGAGTCCGATGGAGCTTGGTGGGCTGGACACTGCGGACCCATTAATGCCTGAAGTTTCTTCCTGGTGGAATGATGCGACGAAGGACATCTATCGCTACATTCCCGATTTCGGCGGATTTCTTGTCAAAGCAGATTCAGAGTTTCGGCCTGGTCCATTCACCTATGGGCGAACTCATGCGGATGGCGCGAACATGCTAGCTGATGCGTTGCAACCATTTGGAGGCGAAGTCATATGGCGCTGTTTCGTCTATAACTGTATGCAGGATTGGCGAGATCGTACGACGGATCGGGCACGTGCTGCTTACGATCATTTCATGCCTCTAGACGGCACTTTCCGAGATAACGTTTTGCTGCAGATCAAAAATGGACCCATGGATTTTCAAGTCAGAGAGCCCGCATCCCCATTGTTCGGTGGGTTAAAGAGAACAAATCAATTACTGGAGCTACAGATCACTCAGGAGTATACGGGACAACAGAGGCATCTCTGTTATTTGGTTCCACAGTGGAAACAGGTACTTGATTTCGACACCTACGCACAAGGGGAAGGTTCGACCGTCTCGAAGGCTGCAAGTGGCACCTTATCTGGAAGAAAGCGGGGAGGATTAGCCGCGGTTGCGAATATTGGCAATGACGCGAACTGGACGGGTCATGTGCTCGCTCAAGCTAATTGGTACGGTTATGCACGCCTAGCGTGGAATTCGAGTTTAAGCTCAGAACAGATAGCGCAGGAATGGATACGGATGACATTCGGATCGGAAGACGAATTAGAGCGAGTTATTCTTGAGATACTTCTTAGTTCTTACGAGATATACGAACAATATACATCACCACTTGGTGTGGGTTGGATGGTCGAACCGGGGCATCATTACGGTCCTAACATAGATGGTTATGAATATTCTAAATGGGGTACCTATCACTATGCGGATTGCAATGGGATAGGAGTCGACCGTTCTATGCAATCTGGAACAGGATACACTGGGCAATACCATTCTCCAGTATCGCAAATATTCGAAACGACTGAGCACTGTCCGGATGAGCTACTGCTGTTTTTCCACCATGTCCCGTATACTCATATGCTAAAGAGCGGTAAGACGGTCATCCAGCATATTTACGATTCGCATTTCAGTGGAGCGGATCGGGCAGCTAATATGATTGTATTATGGGATTCAATAGAGAACAAGATTGATAGAGACAGGTATCAGCAAGTGCGAGAGCGACTCATACATCAAGCGGAGCATGCCTTAGAATGGCGTGATATTGTGAACACTTACTTTAATCGCAAATCCGGGATTTCGGACGATTACGGCCGCCATATTTATTAATATTTAAGCTTATAGGGGGGGATCGCATGACTATCATTATTCAGGATGTGTTGGATGCCTTAACCGCGCCCGCTACTGCAGTTCCAAACAGTGTGGACAAATTACTTTTTGGAAACGACAGAACGATCGTTAGTGGCATCGCTGTCACGTTTATGGTGACTCAGCATGTTCTGGAGCAGGCACATCGTTTCGGAGCTAACCTGATTCTTACACATGAAGGGGCGTTTTACAGCCACCATCATTCCTTGCAGATTCATGCGGATGAATCTGTATTCAAGGCGAAGAAACAGTTTATTGAACAAAACGATCTCGCTGTCTATCGCGTTCACGACTTCTTGCATCGCAATTATCCTGACGCCATTATGGAAGGATTGATCCGAGCATTGGATTGGGAGCCCTATGTTAATGAAACTTTCCCAACGGCTACGGTCGTTACGATACCCGCCATTTCGGTTAGTGAAACTGCGGAATATGTCAAGATGCGTCTCGGTATCAGTACCCTTCGTGTCGTAGGCGACCTGACTAAGAGCTGTAGCAGAATCGGTCTGCTTGTGGGCAACAGAGGGGGGAGTGAGCTAGCGATCCCATTGTTCGAACAGCATCGATTGGATCTAATTGTTTACGGAGAGGGTCCAGAGTGGGAGACGCCTGAGTATGTAAGAGATGCTGTCCATATGGGCGAGGACAAAGCGCTTCTCGTTCTCGGTCACCTAGAAAGCGAACAGCCTGGCATGAAACGACTAGCCGAACGGCTTAGTAAGATGTTTGCTACCGTTCCAGTCCATTTCATTCCTGTGGATTCAGTATTTAAATTTGTTTAAATCGGTTATGATCATCCGATTAAATGCCAAAAGGGATGTCCCATAAGTAACTTAATGGGGCATCCCTTAACTTATATAAATCGATAATGAAAAGAGGGAATGTATCTTCTGGAGGAGCGACAGCGATGCCTTTGAAATCGTGAAATCACCTTGTTTCGGGTTAACCTATTCATATTTCACGATTTCAAAAGCACCGTAAGAAGATACATCCCTAAAAACCATAATCGATAGAATTAATGAAACTGTCCATAAGTTTTCCACTTATGAGACAGCCCCAACGTTGTATGGTTGTATGAAATTATACCAACGAGGAGTATGGCAACAAATGTCGAAATAAAAATAAAACAAATAATGTGTTATTCCACGAGAACTAGGTGAACAAATACGAGATTTGAAGTCCATTAAGCCATATTAATGAATTCGGATGCATAATAGAGTATGAGAAGAGTGATCGAATAAGTCGCAAAGTTGGAGGAATCACAGTGTATACAAAGTTGAAAAATCCTCTGACGAGAATGAATGTCAGACAGCAGCTATTCCTTCTACTTTTTATTTTAGTTAGTCCAGTGTTCTTGTTGAATTGGTATGCGAATACGAAGGCTGAGCAAATTTTGAAGGAGCATGTCACAAGTGCATACGAAGAGCTCAATAAGCAAAATCACTTTTTGATTAATAGGGACATTGATACGGTTAGTCGTATTATGACGACGATTATTCAAAACTCGTTAACCCAAAGCATGATTTACAACGAAATGGAGAACGAATACGATCGGGTTTTGAAATATAGCGATATGAGCACACTACTTGGCAACAATACGGTAGGTTTGAATGGGGGGGAAGCCGTCTATTTTTTTCTGTTCGTCTATGACCCTTCAGATAGTAGTACGTTCGCCCCGTCCATCCCAGATATTAATCGTAAAATTAATGGATCGTCCGTTTTTTTCTATTCAGACCCAACAAATACCCCGTGGCTTGAGCAAGCATTGAAGGCCAATGGGAAAGGCGTCCTTGCTCTCATCGATAATTTCGGTCCCAAGGGTGATCAGAAGACACTTGCATATCTTAGAGCTGTGAACAGCATTTCGAATGGAAAAAGCGTTGTAGGTGTGCTCGTAGCTACAAAGCTAGACGTTAAAATCGAAGAGTCGTTTAGAACCGTGTCACTGCCGGAAGGTGGACAATTGTATTTAACAGACTGGTCGAATCGGATTCTCGTATCGACAACGGACGAGCAGGGTAGCTTCTTGTCTTTTCCACTGAATCTATCTGCCGACCAAACGTTGGAGGAAACCTACAATCGGGTAACAGATGGGTACATTTACGTCGTTCATACGAAATACGCATTGAATCAGAAGCTGGTATATAGAATTCCTACCAAAGCTTTGTTGCAGCAGCAAAGTGAGCTTAAGCAGGTCATCCAGCTCATCTCGATCGTCTATTCGATCATTGCCCTCGTTGTCATGATCTATTTCTGGAGATCGCTCATGAATCCGCTTCGCAAGCTTGCGATGTTCGCGCGTTCCCATGAGCCAGGGAAACCATTGTCGAAAATCCCAACCAAAGAAAGAAACGACGAGGTAGGCGTTCTGATCTTCTCCGTTCATAACATGGCGAACCGGATCAACACGATGATTAATGAGCAATATGTGATGGAAATTAAACAGAAGGAATCACAGCTGCAGCTGCTCTATGAGCAGATTAATCCACATCTTCTATACAACACGCTTGAAAGTATTTATTGGAAGAGCACTTTGGAGGGAAATACGGGTTCTGCAGAGATGATTAAAGAGCTATCGAAGCTAATGCGGATTAGCTTAAGCAGAGGGAGAGAACTGATAACAATTGCAGAGGAGCTCGAGCACGCCAAAGCGTACACTAGTCTTCAGCAGAAACGTTACGAATATGGCTTCACAATACGATGGAATATTGATGATGAAGTCGTCAACCAATTGATTCCAAAGATTACACTGCAGCCACTTATTGAAAATGCGATTATACATGGAGTTATCAATATGGGTGAGGACGGAGAAATTGTTGTCACCGCATATTCAGACAAAACACATGTAGTTATTACAGTTGAAGACAATGGCTACAAGGTTACAGATCATCAAGCGATCAATCAAATGATCGTTCAACCGTCATCAGATTATTCCTCCGGTTATGGTATTAAAAATGTAAACAAGCGCATCAAGCTTCATTTTGGCGAAGACTTCGGTTTACAATACTTTGCACGAGAGCCAGAGGGAACGATAGTAAAAGTGCAACTGCCTATGCGAACTAACACAGAGGAAACTTAACTATTGAAATGAGTGAGGGGATAATCATGTATAACATACTAATTGTCGATGATGAGCCATTGATTTGTCGTGGTCTTGCTAGCTTACTCGAAGTGTCCGGACTTAATATTCAGCATGTGTATACCGCACATAATGGGTATGAAGCTTTGGATTATTTGAAGATTGAAAATATCGATCTGTTGATCACCGATATTCAAATGGGAGCGATGAGCGGCATTGAATTGATGCAGCAGGCAAAAATATTTAAGCCTTGGGTACAGGTCATCGTAATTTCAGCGCATGAAACATTTCAATACGCTCAGCTCGCGATTCGGCTTGGAGCACGTGACTACTTGATCAAACCGCTTAATAGCGATCAGTTGCTTCACTCTGTTCGAAATGTGCTACTGAATATGGATCGACCTGTACAGGATCATTCTGAATTGATCTCCGATTTAAGAGAGCATTTCCACATGGAGCAGCCACAGCCTACACGAGCGAACATCTTGAACCAGCTTGTGCAACAGGGGCGTATCGAAACAACAGCTGAGGCATTATTGCTAGAACAGCAAAATGGAATCGAGCTGAAGGGTCCTTATTATGCGATGATCAAAATTCGTATGGACTTGGATGCTAGCAATAAATCAGCAATCCGCGATGAGAAGGATGTACAGCTGCTGCAATATGCGATGCTGAACATTGTGAATGAGCTGCTCGATAAGGAATGGAAGCATTATTCGTTCTACTCCTCGGATAGAGATATTAGCATTATCATTCAGTGGGAAGAAGCCGAATACGGCGATTCAAGTGTCGATAAAATGAATCAGCTTGAAATGGTGGGCCGCAGCTTGCATTTCAATATCGTAAAGTTTTTAGGCTTACAAAGCGTTGTTGGCATCAGTCAAATATTAAAAGGGCGCGAGTTTATACCAGAGTTGAACAATCAAGTGGATAAAGCAATCGTATGGAATCGTGAGCATACGGATCATCATGTGTTCTACTTTGGAGACTTCAAGTGGGAGCTAATCACAGAGGATCCGTCAGAGGAAGATATTGCAACTCAGAACAATTTAATCGTGGAACAAGCACAGCAATTTATTAATGCGAACTATGCACAGAAAGGCTTGACATTAAATGAAATCGCACAAAAAAATCATGTGAGTCCGAACTACTTAAGCTACTTGTTCAAGAAAAATACAGGAATTAATTTATGGGAGTATGTCATTAAATTGCGTATGGAAGAGAGTAAGCGTTTAATATTAAAGTCGGATTTGCGGAGATATGAGATTTCAGAAAAAGTTGGATATGAATCACCTGAGCATTTCAGCAAAATTTTCAAAAAATATTTCGGGATAAGTCCGAGTGAGATGAAGAAGTAGGATCGCCCATGATCCCCATAGATACACACATGTTCACTTTACTTTTCTTTTTCTACAATAGAGTTTATTAGTAGATTAGAGGAGAGGGAGACCCAATGAGTCAAACAGCTACCATACCAGCAAGTTCCTTGGACACCCCATCCAAGAGACCTCCCGCAAAATGGAAAAAGCATCTATGGGGGTACTTATTCCTATTGCCAGCAGCCATTGTATTCTTTGTCTTCTTATGGATGCCGATCAGCAAAGGGATTTATTTCAGCTTATTTCACATCGACTTTGTGAAGGGGAATGCTTTTGTTGGCTGGGACAACTACGAGCGAATCTTTAAAGATCCAGAAGTAATCATCGCAATTAAGAACACGCTTTATTACATGGCATTAGGGCTACTAATTGGTTTTTGGGTCCCGGTTTTTTTCGCCATCGCCATCTCAGAGATGAGAAGATTCCAAGGCTTTGCAAGAATTGCAGCTTACTTGCCTTATGTTGTACCTTTTGTCGTATTGTATGGACTGTGGAGATGGCTCTACGATCCAGTCGGTCCGATCAATGGCATCATTACGAAGTTAGGCTTCGACGCAATCTTATTTTTACCTGATAAAGCTTGGTCAATGATCTCGATCGTTATTATGGAAACTTGGCAAAGTTTTGGATCCGCACTGCTAATCTATCTTGCCGCAGTCATGAGCGTGCCACGCGATTGGTATGAAGCTGCTGAAATTGATGGTGCGGGGGTATGGAAAAGAATTCGCTATGTTACGCTACCGGCTATTAAAAATCAAATTATTCTTTTATTTTTGTTGCAATTGATTGCAACTTCACAAAATTTCCAAACGCAATATGCGCTGCTAGAAGGCGGTCCGAACAACGCTACGCTAACATACGCTTTGTTAGTCGTTCGATACGCGTTTACTCGTCAAGATTATGGTACAGCTTCAGCGCTTGGTGTGCTTATGTTCTTGGTGTTAGGAATATTAGCGGTCATTCAATACCGCATGTCTAACAAAGAGGGGGCATAAGCAGTGAAAACACATGAGAGAGGTATTGTATCGAATTACGACTTGAAGGTACCGAGCAAAAGAATTGTTTATTACCTCATGCTGCTGTGCGTACTGTTAATGGTGTGCACGATGCTGTATCCCATGTTCGTTATTTTATTCAATGGGCTAAAGCTGAATACAGAGGTTAACGCTTTCCCGCCGACCTTTGTCCCAACAGAGTTCCACTTTGAAAACTACAAGAAGGCTTGGAGTTATATCGACTTGCCTATGTTTGCAAGGAATACACTATTCATCTTTGCAGGTAATATGGTTATGACTGTATTTGTTGTCGGATTCGCATCGTTCAGTCTATCGCGACTGAATGTACCGTACAAAAATGTCATCCAATATTTCTTTTTATTTACATTGTTCATTCCCCCGACAACGTATATCATTCCAAACTTTTTAAACTTGCGCGATCTTGGATTGATGAATTCGTTTTTTGCGCTATGGCTGCCAGCAGGAGCCAATGCATTCTTTCTATTGCTGCTCAAGACATTCTTCGATGGCATCAATATGGAGATGTTCGAATCGGGGAGAATCGATGGCGCTTCGGAGTTAAGACTATTTTTACAAATTGCTTTCCCGCTTTCGATTCCGATCTTTGCAACACTTGCCATATTCGTGTTTTCAACGGCATGGAATGATTGGTATTGGCCATCGTTAATTTTATCCAGTAATGATCGATATCCATTAGCAACGGCGATCTATAAGTATGTTTTTAATGCGCGAAGGTTAGATTTGAACTTACGTTTTGCCATTTTAACAATGATCACCTTCCCTCCAGTAATCGTATTTTTGTTCTTCCAAAAATATATTGTTCGTGGACTTTATATGGGTGGCGTTAAAGGATAATTACGAATGAAGTCATGCGTAAATTTGCACATGAATGGAATAGGAATACACATCGCCTAAGCGATTATGCACCTATTATGATTAGCGTGTAAGCCAATTAAATGGAGAAAAGGGGATTATGAACAATGCGTAAATTATCAATCATCATTGCTTGTCTAGTAGCATTCAGTCTCGTTTTGGCTGCCTGCGGAGGAAAGAGCAACAATACACCTACCGCTTCACAACCAGCATCATCAAAGCCTGCGGATTCATCCTCGGCGTCGAATCCTGATCCTGTAGTTGACCCAACGCAAATTAAAGCGACGATTAGTATTTACTATCCAACGCCGGACCAAACGGAAAAGCGCGCGATTGAAGATGATAAGATCAAACGCTTTAATGCAGTATATCCGAACGTAGAAATCGTCAAGAGCGATTGGCAATACAATCCCAATGAGATCGGAATCAAAATGGGTGCTAATGAAGCACCAACGTTGTTTAACACCTATGCAACTGAAGGAAAGTTTCTAGCAGAAAAGGGTTGGGCTGCTGACATTACAGCACTGTTCGACAGCTATGATAAAAAAGATCAATTAAACCCTATCTTGCTCAATCAATTCAACATTGGCGGCAAAATCTATGCGATTCCTCAGCAAGGATATGTCGTTGGCACTGTTGTCAACACAAAGATGCTGAAAGACAAAGGTGTAACAGTACCTCCGTTAGATTGGACATGGGATGACGTTCTGACTACAGCGAAAGCAGTAGCTGATCCAGCTAAAGGGATTTCAGGTATTGCTCCGATGGGTAAAGGTAACGAAGCAGGCTGGAACTGGACTAACTTCTTGTTCGAAGCAGGTGGAGAAATTCAAAGTGATGAAGGTGGAAAGGTTACTGCAACGTTCAACTCTGAAGCAGGGTTGAAAGCGTTACAATTCTATCAAAGTCTGAAGGATGCAAGCGTAATTCCTGCAGACTGGGCACTTGGTTGGGGTGATGCGGTAGGTGCTTTCGCACAGGGCAGAACAGCAATGGTTATCGCAGGTCCTGATGGTCCGCTCGATCAAGGCTTGAATCAAGGCGGAATGGGGCTTGAGGATCTCGTCGTTTATCCAATGCCTGCAGCATCAGCAGGTGGTAAGCATACTGGTGTACTCGGTGGAGACTTCTTGGTAATCAATCCTAACGCATCTCCAGAAGAGCAACAAATGGCGTTCCAATATGCTGTGTTTGATTATTTCTCAGATGCAGGTCTTGCGTCGCTTGAAACAAACATTAGTGCATTTAAAACAGATAACAAATTTTTCGTACCGCCAGTCATTCAATACTTTAAACAAGATTCCGAATATGGTGCGAAGGTAAAAGCGGTTTATGACAAGTATGACAACGTATATCAATACAGCAACGAACTGATGGGGCTGCTGGATGGTAAGCCAGAAGCACAATTCAATACTCAAGACTACTACGCTGCAATGACGAACGTCATTCAAGAAGTATTCTCGAAAAAAGATGTTGATTTAAAGGCACAACTTGATGCAGCAGCTAAAACAGTTCAAGAGAAATTCTTCGATCAAATCAAACTATAGTCATATCACAAAGGGTTGCCTATGCAAACGAAGGTTTGCAAGGGGGCAACCCTTTGTTCAATCAAGGCGCAGCATTCCTTCGAATTACAAATTCAATAGAGGGAGAGAAGTGTGTGATTAAACCGAAGATGCAATCCAAAGTGACTTGGATTGTAAGCGGATTTATCGTTGTCCTGCTGGGGGTGGCATTATTACTAATCTATGCACCATTCAAAAGTGTAGCGAGTTTTACGAAAGATAACGGTTTAATAATTGTGAAGCATTCCAATTACGAAATCGCCTTTTATGAAGACAATGGAGCAATCGCCTATTTGAACAATGCATCAACAGGTGAGAATGTAACGCTAGGTAACCGGGAAAATACGTTGTGGTGGGCATTTCTGCAGGACGACAAGTCGCTGAATGGAAAGCAGGCAGCCGAATTCAGCTATGATTGGAGCAGGCAGAAAGGGCAATTAAGCTTCCACTATGGTGGAGTTGTTGGAGTCGACGTTAAAGTCCGTTTTTCCGAAGATAGTCGCATTTACTTCACTGCTGAGGTAGATAATCAATCGAACCAGCCTATTAAGTCGTTCCGGTTTCCAAACGAGTTAAAGGTACAATCGAATGTTGTACAGGATGCGTTACTACCTATGCTTCCTGGAGCTAAGCTGAAAGATGCCTTTTTCAAGGAAAGCAATTCCTACCAGGATCAATATCCGGGTGTGATGTTCGCTCCATATGTAGGACTGAGAACGTCAGGCGGAGATTTGGCCCTATATGATTTGCACGATGACGTAGTCGCAACCGTCGATCTCGGCTTCAAAAACCAGGTCGATGATTCCGGCAAGACAGGCATCGTTCACAATTACAAAACGTGGATTAACCCACAAATGAAATGGACCAGTCCTTCCGTTGTACTAGAGCTAGGTGGGTATGAGTCTACGATCGCTAGCTTCCGAGAGCTTTCCAAAATAGATGAGTATCGAGCTTTGTCCGATAAGCTGGGTGAGCAGAAAGAGCAGTATTATCAATCTCCCTTTTACAAGCTTGATATTTCAGCGATTAAGGACGGCAGCTGGAGCAATCTTACGAACAATTATGTTAACAAACTGAATTACGAGGGCGTTTTGCATCTCGTTGGCTTTCAAAAAGGCGGACATGACGAGAATTACCCAGATTTTTACCCGCCTGATGCGCAATGGGGAGGCGAGCCTGCTTTCAAAGCATTCGTAAAGGGAGCGAAAGATAAAGGCAATCTAGTCATTCCCTATACGAACATGTCATGGTGGGGCAACCATTCTCCTACATTAGCGAAATTGCCTAGTGGAACGACGATGGAAGACTTAATTGTTCGCAAGGATAATGGGGCGATGATGCAGGAAGACTACGGCAGGCATAGTGGCTTTGTTGTAAATACGGGGCACCCATTCTTCGCGGAACGGACAGCTATAGAACATCAGAAGTTGATTCAGGAAGCGGGCTTTAACGGTATTTTCGAGGATCAGTGGGGCATTCGAAATTCTCCGTACGTATTTAACGAGAGTATTCCTGAGGGGACTGATCCTTCCTCAGCCTATTTTCAAGGAGTTAGAAATTACTTCAAAGCGCTAACATACCCGATGTATATGGAGGATGGAACGGACGTACTCGCAAACGATGCTGTTGGCTTCATGGGCTCAACCTACTTGTGGGATACGCTTGGTTATCGGAAAAACACAGCTATGTACACAGAGTATTATCCAATGGCTAGTATGCTCCTTCGTGATAAAGTGATGTTATTTCATCATGATTTGGCTGCTGAGACGATGACAGATGATCCCGATATGTTGCGTTGGAACTTGGCGATGGGCTATAACTTAAGCACGGACTTGTTTAACGGTGTTTCAAATCCATGGATCGACCTGACTGGGATTTATCAGAAATATATTCTGTCCTCGTATGTCGATGCTCTCGTACAGAGCTACGAACAAGTGACACCAACGGTGACACGCACAAATTTCGGTAAAGCGGTCGTAACAGCGAACTGGGATAAACAACAAACCTATAACGTAGATGGAAATACAACACTTGCTCCTGGCGGATACGAGGTCATTGTAGCTGAAGCGAATCGTCGGGCAGGAAGCTACTCGAGATTGAATGGGCTTGAATTAGATGAAGGTGAGCATCATATCGTACAAGTGAGAAATAAGGACAAAATCGTAATTTATCAACCGATTGGTGCTGATACAACACTTCGCATCGAGCAAGGTGCGGGATGGCCGCATGCAATTGCGACAGCTTATCAAGCGAACGGTAAGAAGATTGCCGATTTGGCTGTGAAAGAGCAAGCGGGATTTGTGGAATTTGACTATATTGCTCTCATCAAAGATCAAAAAGTTGCATATGTAGAGCTAACAAGTTCCGAGGCTGCAATTCAAGTTAAAGAAACGTTCGAGAAAGTGAAAGTTCAAATGAACGTCGCAGTCGGACAAAAGGTTTTCGCAACCTCGATGACCGCTGAACCGTTTGCACCTGAATTCGCGGTTGATGGCGACCCATATACCTACTGGGAAAGCACATCTCAAAAATTCCCGCAATCTCTCACGCTGGATTTAGGAGCCGAAAAGACGATTAGCAAGCTCATACTCAAGCTACCACCACAGGACGCTTGGGAAGCGCGAGACCAAGAGATCGAAGTGCTGGTCAGCGCTGATGGGAACACATTCCGTACTTTAATCCCATCTAAGGCGTACACCTTCGACCCGAAAAAGGCAAACGAGGTCGTCATCGAACTTGGTGAAACCCATACACGATTCGTACGATTGACTGTCGTAACGAATACAGCATGGCCTGCTGCTCAAATTTCAGAAGTTGAAGCTTATTGACGCAATCAAGCTGATTCCTGTAAGTTTCAGGAGTTGGCTTTTTTTTTGAAACTAAAGCATGTTCACTGTCGTCTATTACAATGTCAGCAATTGATATGGAAGCGGGTAATGAGATGCGAAAAATGTACATAATGATCCTAATGATTATGGTATTAAGTGGTTGTGCTTCGAGCAATGTTGCATCCGATGCGACTAAAGCGATACAACCTTCAGAATCAGCGAACAATCAGGAAACCGAGTCTGTAGCGACTGATCTACCCGAGCAATTGCCAGAAACATCCTCCGAAGCAACGCCGCCTGTACAGACGGAGCTAGCGCGTTTGATTGAGCAGGGTTACCAAGTTGAGAAGGAACATGTGTTTACCCAGCAGTTCGAGGAAATCGGGGAACTAACGGTGACTCCTCTTACACGGTATGGCCTCGAAGAGGAATTTCCAGTAGTGTTAGTGCTGAGGGGTGAAGATAAACAAATTGTGCTGACTCCTGAACGCGGTGACAGTCATCCGATGTTCAGTTCTTTCGAAGCGATCGCCTTTAAGGACATCGATCCGGAAAGCTTAAAGAGTGGTTATACGGATATTGTTGTTATTGCCAATTTCATTACTGGCGTCGGTCAAGACGGGGTGAATCCGTTCTCAGATGTGTTTATATTCAAAAATGATTCGTGGGGTGGCTTTGTCGAAGATCTCGTCTTGGAAGAACGTGTCTTGGATGCTATCACAGATCGTACAATAACTATGAAGCAAGTATATAGTTTAGTCAAACCAGTCGACGTTGAAAGCTTTGTCGGTAATTTTATAAATGCGGATTCAACGAAATACGACGAATCCACGATCGTGATTCATCAAATCAAAGGTGATCGCGTTGCTTTTACTCTAGATGCCTTTCATGTGAATGGCGATGACAAAGGGATCGAGAATGGAAATGTGAATATAGGAAATATTGATCAAGGAGTTGCAATACTCACTAGTAATCAAGCTGTGTACAAGGCAGAAGGGTTCGACTTCACTCTTACCTTTACTTTTTTTTCGAATGATACCTTTCGAGTAAGTACGACAGGGGATGGCTACTTCGGTCATAATGTATATGTAGATGGTTTGTTTAAGCGATCGAAGTAATCCATGGAATATTGATTGTACAAATCGATATATAAAAGAGGGAATGTATCTCCTGTAGGAGCGACAGCGTTTGCCTTTGAGATCGTGAAATCACCTTGTTAAGGGGTTACCCATTCAAATTTCACGATCTCAATAGCAACCGGAGGAGATACATCCCTAAAACCCATAATCGATAAAACGCAAACCACCTAAGACAGCTTCAGCCACGCTATTGCACTTTTAATCGCTCTAATTCTTTGCGGAATTGGTTCGGAAGTAGCTGTAACGATTGGCTTTGACCACCTGCAGCCTGTAGTGCCGAAGTCACATCAATTTGGCCGAAACCGAATTCGTTATCTTTACCAACTGCTCCGAGATCTTTCGCTGTATGCTTTAATATATCCATAATCTCAGCGTTGCTCAGCTTTGGATTTATCGCTTGAACTAATGATCCTAAAGCAGCAACATGCGGACATGCCATCGAGGTTCCGGATAATGCGGCGTAGCGACTACCGATATATGTGCTCGGAATCGAGGAGCCTGGTGCAGCGATGTCAATATAATCGCCAAAGTTAGAATATTCTGCTCGCGATTCATCGGGCTCGGTAGCGGCAACAGCAAGCACCTCAGGGTACGCGGCAGGGTAGCCAGGGCGGTCAGTATTATCGTTTCCGCTTGCGGCAACGAGGAGCACACCGTGATCATACGCATATTTCAATGCATCATGAAGAAAATCCGCTTCCGCGTAGTTGCCTAAGCTCATATTGATAATATTAGCGCCGTGATCAACAGCCCATATGATTCCCTCAGCAACCGAATAGGTTGAACCTGCTCCGGAGCTATCGAGCGACTTGATGGGCATAATTTTCGTATACCAGGTCATTCCCGCAACACCTTCGTTGTTGTTTACCTCTGCGGCGATAATACCTGCTACATGGGTTCCATGACCGACATCATCGTCGGGTGGACTAGAGGGATCAACAATATTCACCCCTTCAACTAATCGCCCTTGAAGATCGGGATGATCAGCTTGAACTCCCGTATCGATGACTGCGACAACAATATCTTTGCTGCCTTTACTTAAATCCCATCCATATTCAGTTGCTATCTCAGGTAAATTCCACTGATATTCAGAATAAAGCGTGTCATTTGGCACGATAGGCTGTCCCGATGGTAGCTCATTCGTCATGTATAGGTAGTGAGGTTCAACAAATTCAGGGTTCCAATGTTTGCGGAAATAGGTCATAAGCTCTTCAGTTTTCATTTTTGTAGAACGGAAAATATAGATTTCACGTGTATGACGAACGACGGTTAGCCCCAGTGTTTTACGAAGCTCCAACAATTCGCGATCCGTTAACGTTTTGCGAAATTTCACGACGACCTCGTCGACAGAATAATGGCTGGCGTTGCCATTGTCTTCTCCTGTTCGAACCGTTGTATCTGAAGTTGAATTTGGTAAGACGGATTCGATACGATAACGACCTTCAGATGGATATGGAACGAGACGCAGGTTACGGAGTTGATGACGTTCTACGGACTGGATGACGTCTGCATTGACCAAGGCGATCAGACTTTCTTTTGATGAAGAGGTCACTGCGATGACATAATAGCTTTCTTTATCGAATGTAAATGTGGGGGAAACATACGCTTTATTGCGACGGATGTGCGAATAAGCTTCGGAAAGTGGTTTTTTAGCCATTGTTTCTAATTCAGAGGAAAGTGTGCCTGTTTGTTGCTTCTTAGCACCACGCGACCACTCAGCACGCATAATTTCGGGATGTTGCTTTACCCAATTCGATAATGTAGGTCGTTTACCAGGACTGACACTCAGGAATGATTTTAGGTCACGTACAATTTGTGCACGCGATAGCATTTCGGTCGCTTTCATATCATTTTGTACCGTCAACTGTTTGAAATGCTTTTCTCCAGCAGTTGAGATGCGATTCGGTGAAGCCTGCTGATTGAGCGGAGTATGAACTCTAGGAGTCGCGATTAGTGGAATTGTGAATAATACAGCGGCAAGTACAAAAAAAGTTCCATATAGCAGCGGTCGACGCATGTGGATGATCCCCTTTTTTCATATTCTTTTGAGGTCGAAGTTACACCCTTAGCATGAAAGTGAATGTGCGAAAATATACAAGCTTTTTCGTTGGTTGGAGTACCTTTTCCGATTTGTTTGTGGTACGATGATAGAAGTTTGGCTAGATATCCCTGATCAAACCGATTTTGCTAAAACAGAAAGGGGAGCAACCCATGTCGGCAATGAATACTAAAGAACTTGCTGAATCCAGTCGCAGTAAATTGAAGACAGCAATTGAAGAAATTGAACAATTTTTAAATGCGAATGCTTTACCTCAGCTCGTCCAAGATCATAACGAACAAGCAGTCAGCTTTTACAGTGGTCTGTTATCAGATATGCGTCATTTGCTCGTTTTTTCTGAAGTCGCTTATGAGAAGCTTGGTGCAGTGCTAAGACGCCCGAATTTCGATATCGAATTAGCTGAGCGTGCATTGTACGAAGTGTATCATAATGGTGTAAATTCATTTTTCTATCCGAGAAATGAATGCTACTCCGAGGATGGTCGCTATGCATATACGGGTCAAGATGCGATTCGATTCCGTACGAAGCCAGTCCGTGCTGCACGTGATGTTGTGCTTAGCATTTCGCGTGTATATGAGGAGCTTCGTGACGATCTCTCCTATTATGAAAGTGACTACTTAACGCATCGTCGTATGCAAGGTCAATCCAAGTAACTTAACTACCAATAGACACCACCCCTCTGTTCGCATAACCGTACCCACGGGGAGCACACTAACAGAGGGGTGATTTTATTGCCAAAGGGTGTCGCATGCAGTGTGAGTAATTGTGCGTTCTGGGACGCAGGCAATCAGTGTGGAGCGAAGGAAATTACGATTGAAATTGATGGTCACGCGAATAAGCATTGGACTGAGGAGTTTGCGCAGGAATTTGAAGGACACCAGGATAACGCGTCGACTTCTTCCGTCACTTGCTGCTTAACGTTCCGATCTAAGCTGTCTGATGATGCCAGGACCTAAGGAGTAGGTAATGCGAACAATGTCGGGACTAGTCGGACGTCGATTGTTGTTGTACAATAAGTTATAACTGTATTTTGGAGTAACTAATACGGACAACAATGATTGGAGACGACCGACGTGAATGTATCGACAGATCCTCGTATCGTCAAGCAAATGCTTCTCGCACAGTGGAGCTCCGGAGTAAACCCGCTAGCAAGCTCGACGACTGACTCGTCGGATGCTACTGGTACAACTGTGTTCGATATGTTATTGCAGCAATATATGAATTCGAATGAGCAGAATGCATCCTCAGGATCATCCTCTCTAAATTCATTGCTGTCATTAGAAGCCATTGGCCACATGTCTACATCATCAGTTTGGTCTGGACAATTAGCGAATTCATCAGGCTCGTTCTCAGCATATGATGAACTGATCCTTGCTGCTGGTAATAAATACGGTGTTGAACCTGCATTAATTAAAGGTGTTATTCAATCTGAATCTTCCTTCAATGCGAATGCTGTTTCATCGGCTGGAGCGAAAGGGCTCATGCAATTAATGGATGGTACAGCTCGTGGTTTAGGGGTTTCGAATTCCTTTGATCCTGAGCAGAACATTGATGGCGGAACGAGGTTTCTTTCATACCTGTTGCGCAAATATGATGGCAATATTGGTGTAGCTCTTGCAGCTTATAATGCTGGGCCAGGTAGAATTGATCGACTGGGCATCACTAACGATCAAGATTTAGCAGCAGCTTATGAGCAATTGCCTCAAGAAACACAGAACTACATTTCTAAAGTGCTTGGTGCGACTCAGAACTGGCGCATTGCTGGCTAATTAGACAAACAATCGTACTGCTAGGGGATCAAGACGGATGCTTTTTGCCGTTGTTGGTCCCTTTATTGTGAACCGGGGGATTATAAATCAGATGCGTACTTATTATTGCGATCATAGTGCTTCAACACCGATGTATTTGAAGGTCATCGACACTGTTTCTGAGCTTATGAAGCTTCATTATGCAAATCCAGGGTCGCTTCATCGTGCAGGCACGGACGCGATGAAATTGATGGAACGTGCTCGTGTAAGTATTGCAGAAAGGTTCGGAGCAACCCCTTCGGAAGTTGTATTTACATCTGGAGGCACAGAAAGCAATAATCTTGCGATACAAGGCTCTTTACTGAGTACAACAAGACCGACGAAGCATATTGTAACGACAGCGATAGAGCATGCATCTGTGTATGAAACTGCTCGTCAACTACAGGGTCATGGTATTGAAGTAACGTTCGTGCCCGTTGACAGCTTCGGTAAAGTTAATGTTGACCATATAGAAAGAGCAATTCGCAAAGATACGGTGCTCATAAGTGTAATGCACGTCAACAATGAAGTCGGAACGATTCAGCCGATTGAACAGATCGCCAAGGCCGTTGCATCTCATCCGCATGTGCGATTTCATGTGGATGGTGTACAGGCCATCGGAAAAGTGCCCTTTGTGTGGAAAGAAGCAGGAGTTCACATCTATACAGGATCAGCACATAAGCTAGGTGGTCCGAAAGGTGTCGGTTTTTTACTCGTAAAAGAAGGGATACATCTTTCTTCGATATTAAATGGTGGTGGCCAAGAATCAGGCGTACGCTCGGGAACGCCGAATGTACCGGGAATTGTCGGCACTTCGCAAGCTGTGCGATTGACAATGGAAAGTATGGCCCTACGACGGGAAAAGATGTATGAGCTTCGTCGTAAACTCATTCATAAGATTGAGAATATTCCTGAACTAATCATAAATGGATACGGGATGGAAGCGACTGAAGATCAAGTAGCGCCACATATTGTCAATCTTTCTTATCCGGGTATGCGCCCTGAGGTGCTTGTACACACGCTTGAAGAGCTAGGTGTGTTCGTATCTACACAATCTGCATGCTCTTCAAAGAGCTTAAAGCCATCTCGGGTGTTGCTTGCTATGGGAAAGGGCGAAGATTGTGCGACAGGTAGTATTCGAATTAGTTTTGGTGATGAGCTTAACGAACAGGATATCGAAGAAATAGCGGTGCGATTACAGATGGCAGTTACGAAGTTGAAGCCGCTTGAGAGGAGTAGACGATGAAATACGATCTAATATTAGTACGCTTCGGTGAAATTACGATGAAGGGTAAAAATCGCAATCGATTTGAGAAAATGTTGCTGACGCAAATCCAGGCAGCTTTGAGCGATTTTACTGCGCTAACCTATGAGCGTGCTTACGCCAGAGTTTATATTCAATTGAATGGTGAAAGCTATGAGCCGATCGCTTTGAGATTGAAGGATATTTTCGGAATATTATCGTTCAGTCCTGTCGTTCGTGTAGTGCATGAGCTCGAAGCCATTCGTGCGTCCGCATTGCATTTATTTCGTGGACTGCAGCCAACTCCAAAAACATTTAAGGTGAGTGTGAACCGAGGGTGGAAGCAATTTCCACATACATCGCTAGAGATGAATCATCTAGTCGGTGCGCACATCCTTCGTAATACAGCGGAGCTCAGTGTCAATGTGCGACAACCAGAAGCTGAACTAAAGCTGGATATCCAATTCGAGGGCACATTTATCTATTGTGTCGTTGAGAAAGGCGCTGGTGGGTTTCCATTAGGAATGAACGGTAAAGCGATGCTGTTGTTGTCTGGTGGCATTGACAGTCCGGTCGCAGGCTGGATGGCGCTTAAAAAAGGATTAGCAATTGAGGCTGTCCATTTCCATAGCTACCCCTATACGAGTGAGCAGGCGAAAGAGAAAGTAATCACACTCGCGAAGCGATTGTCCTATTATAGTGGTCGGATCAAGCTTCATCTTGTTCCGTTCACAGAATTGCAAACACGATTGGCGCAAACGAAGCATGAGAGCTTGATAATTACGCTGATGCGACGTTCGATGCTTCAAATTACGGAAAGACTAGCTGATCGCAGTAATGCACTTGCGATTGTGACCGGAGATAGCTTGGGACAGGTAGCAAGTCAGACGCTTGCGAGCATGAATGTCATAGGGCGGTCGACGGTGCTTCCATTGCTTCGACCACTCGTTATGATGGACAAGCAAGACATTATTGAAATCGCTGAACGAATCGAAACATTTCAAACCTCGATATTGCCCTTTGAAGATTGTTGCACACTATTTGTTCCGAAATCGCCGGCGATTCATCCTAGCATGAAGCAAGTGGAGAAGGCTGAGGGGATGCTTGGAGCGGATTTGGAGCGATTAATCGAGGAAGCTGTTCAACATACCGAAACACTTATATTAACGGAAAAGACAGTTTCAGAACAACAAGCAACAGCGCAGCACAACGAGGACAGCGAGGACACTGAGAAGAGAGTGCTTGCTGATCCAGATCAATCAACTGGACGGACGACACCATCTGAAGACGAATGGTTTTAAATGTACTCTCATAACCTGATCGGCTTGTACATAAACCTGATTATGGGGGGGTGCAAGTATGGATTTGATGGATCAGGTGTGGGTGTTCATTGAAATTATGATCATTAATATCGTACTCAGTGGTGATAATGCGATCGTAATTGCGTTAGTCGGGCGCAGATTGCCTTCAAATCAAAGAAGAAGTGCAGTGTGGTGGGGTGCACTAGCAGCAATATTATTGCGGGTCATATTGACGATTGGTGCTGTGTTATTATTACATATTCCATTTCTTCAGACTGTAGGAGCTTTGTTGCTCTTTGCAATTGCGCTGCAACTGCTCGTTGATAATCGAGAACACTCTACGAAGGTACAGGTGGCAGTGACCTTGGCTGGAGCAATATGGACGATCGTCGTTGCTGATTTCGTCATGAGTCTCGATAATGTACTAGCCGTAGCCGCGGTAGCAGGTGGTGATACTGTCATTCTAATTATTGGTATCGTAATGAGCATACCCATTATTATTTGGGGGAGTTCATTTATTATGCGCTTGATGGATCGACTGCCGGGAATGATTTATGTAGGAGGAGCGCTACTCGCTTATACAGCATCTGAAATGATTGTAATGGATCCTGGAATAAAAAAAATAACGTCAGGTGTGTCGCAAACAACGTGGGACGTATTCCCCTATGCCTCTATTGCTCTATTGCTCGCAATCGCTTTGCTTATTCGCCGTCGCGCATCTTCATGACATTGTCAAGCTTTAACTTGTTTTTAGGAAATATTACATGTTCCAACTGGTTTTTTCTTTGAACTTCCGATACACTAGAGGAAATAGATGAATAAGTGGGGGAACTGACGTGAACAAACAATCCGCCGCAGTCGGAATTACGGTGTTGGCTGTAGGATTGATCATCCTGTTGGGTAAGCTTGGCGTATTCGCATTCATAGGAGCGGTATTCTGGCCAATATTTATTCTCATTCCTGGCATTTTATTGCATGTGTTATACTTCGGTAGAATTGCACCTCCAATTGTACTCGTTCCAGCGGGTATTTTGACAGTGGTATCCGTCATACTGCTCATTGGCAATTGGTTTGGTTGGGGACTAATGAAGTATTTGTGGCCCTTATTTATTTTTGCGGTTGCTGTTGGCTTATATGAGTACAATACTTTCGGGCTTGTGCGTTCGCAGTATATTAGCACGGTTGTGTTAGGTCTCGGAATTGTCTCACTCATTCTGTTTGGGATCACGCTAATTTGGTCTTGGGGTATCTATTTACTTGCAATTGCACTGATCGGTTCAGGGATATGGATGGTAACGCGCAGACCTAAACTATGGTAAGTGTTGCAATTACAGAAATTTGTTTTCTTTTCATGTTTTATGGTGTATGATATTGGGATGAAGATGCTTCCTAATCTAAGTAGGTAAGTGTCGGTCGTACCGGTGATGCAAATTAACGTCGGCCTCGTGTCGACGTTTTGTTTTGTGGATTTAGAGAACCCTATAAGGGTAATCAGAGATAAATATGAGGAGTGGAACAATGCAAGCAAGAGAAAACATTCGTAACATCGCAATTATTGCGCACGTAGACCATGGGAAGACAACTTTGGTGGATCAATTGCTTCGTCAATCAGGAACGTTTCGCGATAATGAAGCAGTTCAAGAGCGTGCAATGGATTCGAACGATTTGGAACGTGAACGCGGAATTACGATTCTTGCAAAGAACACGGCGATTCAGTACAAGAACAATCTAATTAACATTGTAGATACACCAGGACACGCCGATTTCGGTGGCGAAGTGGAACGTATTATGAAGATGGTTGATGGTGTATTGCTTGTCGTTGACTCCTTTGAAGGCTGTATGCCACAAACGAAATTCGTACTTCGCAAAGCTTTGCAACATGGGCTGACACCAGTCGTTGTTGTAAACAAAGTTGACCGTCCGGCTGCTCGTCCAGCTGAAGTCGTTGACGAAGTGCTTGAACTGTTCATTGAGCTCGAAGCGAATGATGAGCAATTGGATTTCCCAGTTGTTTACGCATCTGGTTTAAACGGAATCGCAGGTCGCACACCTGACACATTGGAACCAACGATGGAACCTCTTTATGAGATGATTCTTGAGCATATTCCATATCCGAAGGAAGATACGGAACAGCCATTGCAATTCCTCGTTACGTTGCTCGATTTCAACGATTACATGGGTCGTATTGCGATCGGCCGTGTCAATCGTGGACGGATCTCGCAAGGTCAAGTTGTTGCCGTATTAGATCGCGAAGGTAAAGCGCATCAAGCACGGATCGAAAAGCTATTTGGATTCCAAGGCTTGAAGCGGATTGAAATTGAAGAAGCGGCAGCAGGTGATATCGTTGCGATCGCAGGCATTAAAGATATTAACATCGGGGAAACAATCGCTGATCCAGTAAACCCTGAAGCATTACCTGTTCTAACGATTGATGAGCCTACGCTTCAGATGACATTCCTCGTCAACAACAGTCCATTCGTTGGACGCGAAGGGAAATGGGTAACTTCCCGTAAGTTGCGTGAACGTCTATTTAAGGAGCTTGAGACAGACGTTAGCTTACGTGTTGAGGAAACAGAAACGCCTGATGCTTTTATTGTAAGTGGACGTGGTGAGCTACACTTAACGATCCTTATTGAAAATATGCGTCGTGAAGGTTTCGAAATTCAAGTTTCCAAACCTGAAGTTATCATTAAGGAAGTTGATGGCGTCAAGAGCGAGCCGATTGAACGTCTCATGATCGATGTACCTGAAGAAAGCATGGGCGCGGTTATGGAAAGTCTTGGAACGCGCAAAGCGGAAATGGTTAACATGATCAACAATGGATCCGGTCAAGTGCGTCTTGAATTCCTTATTCCAGCACGTGGACTCATTGGATACCGTACGAATTTCTTAACGTTGACACGTGGTTACGGCGTAATGAACCATGCATTTGATAGCTATGGTCCAATCGTCGGTGGTCAAGTTGGCGGACGTCATCAAGGTGTTCTTATCGCAAGTGAGTCTGGCACAAGTACGGCTTATGGTATGCTGTCAGTCGAAGATCGTGGTATTCTGTTCCTTGAATCTGGTACAGATGTCTATGAAGGTATGATCGTTGGAGAGCATACACGTGACAATGATATTGTTGTTAACGTATGTAAGGAGAAAGCAGTCAACAACATTCGTACTGCGAATAAGGAAGAGACTGTCAAGATGAAAACTCCACGTCTAATGTCGCTTGAAGAAGCGCTTGAATATTTGAATGAAGATGAATTGTGTGAAATTACACCAAAGGGCATCCGTCTTCGTAAAAAGGTGCTGAACAAGAGCGAACGTGAGCGTTATGAGAAGCAACGTCGTACGGTAGAAGCTGGCGTATAATTTGTTAACATCGTGAGGAGGGATCTCGATGCAACAGTGGTTTCATGATCACCCATTGATTTCATATTTGATCATTCTCGCCTGTACGATCTATATTTTCAACAATGTATTTAGACCCGGACGGCTACCCATATTGAAGGAGGTCGTCGTCTATATTATGATGGCGGCCGGCTGTACGTTGTTATTGTTGTTCCAATTAGATAAGTTACCGATCATACAGTGCATGGCGGTTGCTGTACTCATGATGGGAATGCTCCGCATGCGGCAGTATTACGACAAGCATAAAAACAAAACTGAGAAGCCTTCTTAAAGAGAGGGGGAGCGATCATGTCATTAATGGACGCTCTGTTTTATTGGCTGCAGATGAAGTGGGTAACCTCTACCCGTCCTGATGATGAGGCGGCGAGCGATACACTTCTCTTTTTTGCTCAAATTCTGTCGGAAAACCACGAATTGATATCGTATGATGTCAGTTCTGTTGAAGGTGGAAAAGTTTATGTCACCTATACAACAAAGGATGGCGCAGGACGTACCGTTTGGTTCGATCAAGAAGCGGTGGAGCAATTAAATCGTGAAATGTTCGGAGTTGGCGAAGAAGCTGCGTTTGATGAGCTTGACGCTGAAGATGAAGAGGAGGCGGAACGACAATGAGAAGCGATCGTCCGTTACCCCCACGTACGAGTAAACAAATGGCTACCAGTAAATTGAATGTAAAAGACAATAAATTTCGCTGGGGTAGAGCGATATTAATCGCTGTTTCGTTGGTTATAGTTGGTTTAGTTGGTTATGCCGGATATTTGTACTTAGGATATAAAGATACTATACATAAAGTGGCATCTCAGGATGAGAATGCTGCAAGTCCAATTCCTTCATCTGAACGTGCTCAAGTAAAACCGATTTCACTTGTATTGCTTGGACTTGATTATCGCAAAGAATTGGGTAGTATGAACACAGATGTGATGATGGTCGCTGCTTTTAATCCAAAGTCAAAGACTGCAACAGTTGTCTCGATTCCACGGGACAGTGATCTCAATCTAGCAGATTATAAGACGCATAAAGCGAATGCTTACTATGCGAACTTTTATATGCAAGCGAAAAACAAAGAGAAGCTAGAGTCGGAAGATGCAAAGCAATACGCGCGTACGAAGACGAGAGAAATGCTAGAAAAGTTTTTTGAGATTCCAATCAACTACACGGCTGTTATTGATTTTCAAGGCTTTGTAGATGTAATTGACGCATTAGGTGGCGTTGATGTTAAAGTCGATAAGGATATGAGATATGTCGACAAAGCAGATGGGACGAATATTGATTTGACTAAGGGCGAGCAGACGCTGAAGGGTGAAGATGCGCTTGGCTTCGTTCGCTACCGAAAATCGAATCGAGGCACAGCAGAATCGAGTGACTTTGAACGAAATGCGCGGCAACAGGAAGTGCTCGGAGCGATTACAGATAAGTTGAAGTCATTCGGGACAGTATGGAAGATCGACAGTATCTTTAATGCAGTTGGCGACAATATGCGAACAGATATCCCGGAGGCTCAGATCGAAAACATGATCGCAACGTACCTCGGAATTAATCGCTCAGACATCCATTTCATTGCACTAGAAGGAACTTGGAAAAGTCCCTACGTCAACTTGAACAAAGAAAAGCTCGCTGAAGCGAAGCAAGCATTAGCTGAGGAATTATCACCATTAGGACGGAGTCTCTCAGCTCCTGTGGATGCTCAATATACCCGAGATGAAAGACCGATGGAATCAAGAGTTGTCTTATGCTATAATCAAATCAGATTTTCCTAGGAGGACTGCGAATGACAGCAGCTTGTACCTCTCTAACGGAACGCTTAATTGATGATAACAAGACATCGACCGCTCGCTTCAGTGACGGTTCAGCTCTCTTTATGAAATTAGCCCAGTGAATTTGCACTGGGCTTTTTGCAACTTTCAGAAAGTAAAAAATCATCAATACTTTTCTGAAAGTCTCCGCAAAGCTTCTCCAGCGTCTAGGACGCTGAAGGCGTTTTTGCTTGTTTTTGAACGTTATTCAGCGTCTGATTTCCTACATCTTCTGGGGTTTTAGGCGGTATAATGTTGCGTGGCATTTGTGGGATGATTCGCCCCATAATGTCCGCTAGCTCATTAGCAAAGCCTGTTAATGCATGTCCGTTGTTGATGTCGACCTTGATCTCACGCAGTCGCTGGGCGAGATCAATATCGGCGGTTACGATCGCATCGACGCCGTAGGGATCCTTGAGAAACGCTTCTGCAACTGAATACTTCAATGTGCCAACTTCAGAACGTTCCATCTTCTCGTCGACATCAATTCCAACAATAGCGTATTTGCCGAATACGACACAATTTGCTCCTTTCACACCAGGAACACCGAGTGCCAATTGCTCAAGATGTGCACTCACATTCTGTGGTTTGTCGACTCCGTCCATGGTGGACCCTTTAGCGGACTGTGCTTGGAACTGGTTATCACTAATGGATGACCGTCCTCCGCATGCTGCAACACTCATCAAGGCAACGATGAGAAGTGCTGTAAAGGTTCCCATGCGGATTCTTCGATAACATTTCATTGATCTCACCGTCCTGATTGGAGGGATGCCCATTCAGCCAAAGCTCAGATATTAGCTTGGCTACTCTAGGTAATTTCATTAATGTAGTATTCCCCAAGACGAACATATTATGTAAGGCAGTTGGATGGATATGAATAGTTTAAGTAACAGACCGATTCATGACATGGGAGGGAATGACCTTGAGAAAAATCTATGTACTGGATACGAATGTGTTACTCCATGATCCTCTCTCCTTATTTGCATTCGAAGACAATGAAATCATTATTCCAGCAGTTGTATTAGAAGAAATCGATTCAAAAAAACGACTTGTCGATGAAATTGGTCGAAATGCGCGTAATATTTCACGTGAGTTAGATTCAATTCGGGATTTAGGTGAACTGCACAATGGGGTAACATTGCCCAATGGTGGATTGCTGAAAGTGGAGATGAATCACCGCCATTACGTTAAAGTGCAAGAGCTATTCGGTGAGATGACGAATGATAACCGGATTCTTGCGGTGGCGTTAAATTATCATATAGAAGAGCAAGAGAAAGGCACTTTAAGACCAGTCATTATTGTTAGCAAGGATGTACTTGTGCGGGTAAAAGCAGATGTATTAGGTATTCAAGCGCAAGATTATTTAACGGACAGAACTGTTTCAATCTCGGATCAGTATACAGGTCATCGATCCGTGAAAGTGCACCCCTCGGTAATCGATGAATTTTATACGTATCGCAAGCTGGATGTCAATCAACTTGGCATTCAATTGACACTGTATCCGAATGAGTTCGTTATTCTTCGCGATGAACTGGGTACTTCTAAATCAGCACTGCTTAAAGTAACCTCGGATGGGCAAAAATTAGAGCCGTTGCATATGAGCAATGATCCGATATGGGGCATTACGGCGCGCAACGCGCAGCAGCGAATGGCGCTGGAATTACTGTTGAACGATGACCTACCGCTAGTGACATTAACGGGTCGTGCTGGAACAGGGAAGACATTAATTACGTTAGCTGCGGGATTGCTGAAGGTTGAGGATGAGCATCGCTTCAAAAAGCTATTGATCGCGCGCCCTGTCGTTCCAATGGGTAAAGATATTGGATACTTGCCTGGGGAGAAGGATGAGAAGTTACGCCCATGGATGCAACCCATCTACGACAATCTAGAGTTTTTATTTGATACGAAGAAGTCAGCGGATTTGGATAAAATATTAATGGGTCTAGGAAGTATTCAGGTGGAGGCTCTTACTTACATTCGTGGTCGATCGATTCCTGGCCAATTCATTATCATTGATGAAGCGCAAAATTTAAGCAAGCATGAAGTGAAGACGATCGTATCACGCGTTGGTGAGAACAGTAAGATCGTCTTGCTGGGCGATCCTGAGCAGATAGACCATCCGTACCTTGATTCACAAAGTAACGGTCTCACCTACCTCGTGGAACGATTCAAGAAAGAAGGCATTAGTGGTCATGTCACGTTAGAGAAAGGCGAACGTTCACGGCTTGCACAGCTTGCAACAGAGCTGCTCTAAGCTTGCCAGCTTGTCTGACAGCCGTAGGCGTGCGCAATCCGATCTGCTAGCTCGACAAGCTGACGATCGATCAAGTACATCTGTTCATGATCGAGCTTTATTGTGCCAATTAAGTGCTCTTCTAATTGCCAAGCAGCCTGGACGGGTTCCGCTCCGGGCTGTTTCTCTTCTAGAGAGAAGATTGCAGATATAGCTAAATCGAGATAGACATGATTTTGCTTGGAATGGATGATATAGTCCTCGAATAGCTCACCTGCTGTGACACGGTCACTAGGTAAAAGCATAAGCTCGCACCGAATGGTCTCAATGTCTTGCGCTTCCAGCCATTGTATCGCGCTGTTTAGTTGTGTTTCCGATTCGAAGATGAATAGCTCCTCGTACTGGTCGAATGATAGATCGCGTTGTCGTAGCATAGCCATCACGGCTTCTATGCCGCCTTCAAGTGGATGATCGAGAATCATAACTTCCAGTCCAGCCATCCGTATTAGTCGCTCAGTCCGCATCATGTTGTTCGCCCCTTTCAATCATTTTAACACGTTATGTCGGATATTTCTCGTTCTACAATGTTGAAATAACGCGACACGGCCATCTGATCCTGTTATCATGAGAGTTAAGAGACACATTCTCTTAATTTATCGGAAAAAGGTGAAGGCTTTGGCACGTCGCAAGTCTGCCTTAGTTGTTATATTACTTGGTATGATGGTTGTATTGCTATCACCTTGGACAAATGTGCCTGAGCCTGTTTCTCCAACGGTAGCGATCCCTGAGGGGAACCTAGCCGCTATAACACCAGAAGAGACCTTGATGGAGCCTGTGTCCATAACAGTTGCAGTAGCAATGGACGAGACTGAGTTTCAATTGCTTATGGAACAAAACCTATTATTTAATAAGCGTCATCGGGATATCGGGGTGACGTTTATTCGACTTGAGGATAAAGATTTATACAGCACGATAAAGCAGTCGCTGAAAATGAAAGAAGCGGCAGACGTTGTGCTACTACAAACCGATTGGGTGAAAGAATTCGCTGTGTCTGGTTATTTGCTACCTGCCGATGCGGCTTTTGTCGGTAAAGCATTAGCAGAACAATTCGATGCATTGGCTGCTCCATTGAGATGGAATGGCTATACATGGGGCGTTCCACTTTATTATGATCCTTATGTGCTCGTTTGGAATGTGGCGTTGTTACATAGTTGGCTTGGACAAGAAGTTGAGTTTCCGATATCTAAGGAGCAATGGGCAGCAGTTGCAGCGATTAGCACGCAGGTGGAGGGTGAGCATTCGTGGCTCACTATAGATCCATCTGATCCGATCGCTCTGCTTTCCTGGATCGAGAATGTTACGGATGAGCAAACAGATGGCATATGGAATGAAAGCGAACAACAAGATGATAAAGCTGCAATTATCGAAGCGCTTCAGTTGATAGAAACCTATCGCTCAGGCATCCGCTTATTAAGTTCTGTTGAAGTATCGAATCAACGGTTAATGGATAATGATTCACTTGTCAGTGTTGTCCCTTACTCTAAAGCGATGAAGTTCATGAGTGAACTTGAATCCTCGGAAAAGCTCAATTTCGAAGTGGATGCTTCATCATGGGAGCTTCCTTATGTATGGCCACGGGGTATGAGCTACGCCATTTCATCACATACAACGGAAGATGAGGCTGCTCATATCTGGATTTCAGAGATGACGGAGTCTAATATTCAACTGGAAAATTATAATGAATTGCAAGTATTGCCCGTATATCGATCGATCTATGATTCCATAGCGAATTTATCAAAGCTGCTCCCGAATCGGAATGAACAAGCTTTCCCTAGTGTGGCTCCGAGCACGTCTGATCCTGAGATGGTGTTGCGATTGACAGAGCTCGGTAATATGTGGAATAAGTTTGCAGAGGGGTTGCTTACAAGTGAAGATTGGAAGCGACTGTGGACCCCAGTCGCTTAACCGAGCGATAAGAGTACGGTGAGTGTGCCATCTTCTATGGAGACGCTTTTGGCTTTGATAAACTTGATTAGCTTTTGTGGATAAAAACCAAGATCAAATTCACGTTCAAGTTCAGCCCGGGTAGTATCCGGCAAAGTTAGTCCATTGAACTGAAGTAAATCTACATGAAACAACATCGCATTTTCTGGAGCTTCTTCAATCGTATAATGACCTTGGATTTTTACTTGAATGTTGCCGTTGTCACCTTCCATCGTCAATAATCCGTCTTGAAAAGTAAAGTTGAAGTCGTTAAAGCGTGAATCCTTCGATCGAACAAACTCATTAAGTTGCTTGTCTGTTATCGTTATTTTCGTTTTCAATCCGGTCGATTGAACGATTCCGGGTGTTTCTTTAATCCATTCAGGCAATTCATTCATTGCACCCGCAAGTGCTTTGAAGTGTTGCTTTACCTCGAATAACCCCACATTACGCCAATATGCCTGAAGCTCCTCCATGAGACGAAGCAGCATCATCTCTTGACCACTTTGCGATAAAGCTAAATCGATTTCACGCTGTAATGCAACAAGGCGCTCACGCTGCTTAATTAATTGACTGCCTACATCGGCGAGATCATCTTTGTGTTGTTTCAGCTCTTCATAACCCTGTTTAATTGCGCGATATTGTTCACCATAGTTGTTCATCGTTTGATGATCAGATTCGAGAATGAGATCCATCGTATCCCAAACCTCTAGCAATTGAGATAGCGAGTTTGCAGATAGTAGTGCGTTAAGTAAAAAATCTTTATAGCCCATATAATAGGAGCGCAGCACGCGATCTGCTTTCTCTTGTTGTACAGTAATGGCGAGTTCTTGCTTATGAAGCTGTTGCTCACTAGCTCTTATCGAAGCCTCTGTTTGAACTTGCAGGTTCGAGATTCGCTCGATTTCTCGATCTAATTCAACAAGAGATAAACCTTGTTCTAGTAATTTTTTTGTCTCATCAGGGAGTGGTTCCGCATAGACCGGGTGAAGCGCTCCAGCTCTAGAGACAACTTGTAAAAGGACTAATGTAAAGAGTACAGTCCACCTTATTTTACGCATCTGATGCCCTCCTTCACGCGCTCGTCTGTACCTATGTTATTATAATATGACAGATGATATGGCGAAAGGTGTGGACGCACTGGAACAACCAAATGCATTGACTCAGCACATTAGGCAAATCCTTTCTGAAACGATAAGTAGAGGTACGATTGCCCAGGGAACTGCCGTAAAAGCGATTTCCTTCTATCAGTATATGACACTTTGTCTATATCATCACGAATTTGGATATTATCGCTCTGGTTCGTCGAGAATCGGGCGGCAGGGAGATTTCTATACGAGTGCTTATATTGGTGATTTAATGGGTGCCCAATTGGCTGCTTATATTTTGCAAGTTTGTCAGGAGAGATTCGCTCACGAAACACATATTGAACTGTTGGATTGGGGCGGTGGAACAGGAAGACTAAGTCGGCAGATGATGGATGAGCTGACGCAAAATAAGGAGACGGATAAGCAATTTACTTTAACGCTTATTGAAGGGAATCCAGAGCATAGAGAAACTGCGGGTGTGCAGTTAGCTACTTATATCGAACAAAACCAGGCGCGAATTATTTCATCAGATGAAGCAGAGCAGCTGTCGTGGGTTGGGAAACCGGTAATTGTTGTTGCGAATGAGTTGCTTGATGCATTTCCTGTTCATCGGATTGTTCGCAGGGGCAACCAAGTGCGAGAATGGGGTGTGTATTGGGATGATTCGCAGCAACGGTTTGCGCCATGCCATCTTGATTTGCCTGAACTTAATTGGTCTTCTAGGTTGCAGGAATATGAGATCGATTTAATTGATCAGATGACATTCGAAATCAACTTGGAAGTAGATACTTGGATCCGATCATTAACGACGAGGATGGATCAAGCTGTCGTTATCCTGATCGATTATGGAGATGAGACAGCAGAGTTAACGGCTTCCCATCGGATGGATGGAACTTTGCTTTGCTATCACCAACATCGCGCGCATAATGATCCATATATCATTCCAGGGGAACAAGATCTCACGGCACATGTCAATTTCAGTCTTGTTCGCCATGTTGCAATGGATTGCGGGTGGGAAGAGGTGTGGTATGGCACGCAGAAGCATTTTTTAGTGCAGACGGGTGTCATGTCAAAGCTCACTGCACATCAGCATACAGATCCTTTTCACCCTGAAGTGAGACGTAATCGTGCGATCAGACAGCTGTTGCTCTCTGACGGGATGAGCGAGTTATTTAAAGTTCAAGTGCTAGCGAGAAAATAATCCAGCAAGCAAATACATCTATAAATGCTGCACACCAAATTAAAACCGGGTACCCCCAGCTTCATGGCTGATGGTACCCGGCTTTTATTCGTTTGTGTGATTAAACTGGAATACCCATTTCGAAGATGGTCCAGTAGGTGAAGCCTAGGAACGACAGAACCATGTAGGCCCAGAAAGTGAGCATATACGTCCGTTCGGTAAGATTCAAATAGCCTAACAAGAAAAATACAGCAGTCTGGAAGAAGAACAACAACGCCATCTCAAACAGATCTCCAGCGAATGCCATTAATCCGATGACTAATGTCCAGAAGCCAAGTACTCGAAACATACGTGCCACGATGCATCCCCCTCTCTAACAACGTTCACTAAGCTACATCTGCATCATAAAGACACCGAGGGAGCTTGCTTACTAAAGCATATTATACCGTTTGGACATTGGGGTGTAAACTAAAACTCGTGACGAATTGGCAAACTTTTCAGCACTGGGGTAGTATGTGTAGCAATCAATTGTAATATGTATTTGTCCTGAAAAGTACGCTTGCTGTCAAATAGGTATAGTGATTGGAAAATTGGATATACATAGAAGTATCCGATAGATTCTATGAATTCTACTGCGGGCATAGAAATGAAGTAAATAGTCATTATGACAGGACGATAAGGAGGGAGTGGCACCCATGACGGCTGTGAGACAAGACGCATGGAGCCCGGATGATGATCTCATTTTGGCAGAGGTTACATTACGTCATATCCGGGACGGCAGCACCCAGTTGGCCGCGTTCGAAGAGGTAGGGCAAAGAATCGCGCGCACTTCCGCCGCTTGCGGATTTCGTTGGAATAGCTGCGTTCGTAAGCGCTACGATGATGCCATTGGGATGGCGAAGCAACAGCGACAGAAGCGTAACTATTTAAAGAAGCAAGGTGTTACGACAATTGCAGGTGCCGAGCGCTTTGCGATTGAAGAGGTGGATCAACAAGGGAAGGCTGAACTATTATCAGCAGAGTCATTGTCATTAGAAGCGATTATTCGCTATCTACGTCAATGGAAAAGCACGGTACAGGACATGAGCCGGCAAATTCGACAACTAGAGAAAGAATTGAAAGATAAGGATGAGCGATTGTATGAGTTTAGAGAGAGAAACGAACGCTTATCAAAGCAAGTGAATGAAGTACAGTCTGAACACCGTGTCGTCAACGACGATTACAAGGCACTGATCCAAATTATGGACCGTGCGCGCCGGCTTGCTTTCTTGAGTGAAGAGATAGATGAGGACCGTCCAAGATTTAAGATGGATGCGAATGGTAACTTGGAACGGATTGATTAATGCAAGCAAAGCCCATGAGGACTATCCTCATGGGCTTTGCTTTGGTATTGTAAGAGAAAAGCTAGCAAGAGATGAGGATATGTATGTCAGCGGTTGGAGTAATCGGTGGTGGATCGATTGGCTTACTGCTCGCGGGAAAGCTATCCGCTGCAGGTTATGATGTGACGATTTGGACAAGAACGCAGCGGCAGGCGGACGATCTTAATAGATATGGAATAACGTTAGAAGATCCGACGGGGATGACCCTACATCAAAGTCGTGTATTTGCGGTGCATTATACGGAAGCTACCTTTTTCAAACATGGACCGATATTGCTAGCAGTGAAGCAGACTGCATTAACATCAGAACTTTATAAGCAGTTAGCAAGGACGGTCCCTGTCGGCGGATCATTGGTGTTATTTCAGAATGGAATCGGTCATGTCGAACGATTACAGCAGGAGCTACCGAATCGCCATATTGTTGTTGCAGTAACGACAGAAGCTGCACTGCGCCTGAATGGGACGACGGTTCGACATACGGGGAAAGGTGAAACGCAGCTTGGCGAGTGGGGCTCCAGTATGATAGATCAGCAGGAAAATCAACACACAAATAGGCTTGTAGACTCAAGAAAAACGATAAATGATGTTGAAGGTGTGCTTCAAGAGGCAGGATTCACCGCTTTTTTGTCGAATCAATTAAGAGAGGCAGTCATGCGAAAGCTGCTTGTCAATGCAGTAATTAATCCCTTAACTGCTCTTTTACGCGTCACCAATGGAGATTTAATTGTCACAGATGAGCGTATTGCACTCATGCATTCTTTGTTTACAGAGACGTTCGTAATCTTGCAAGCCCATGGTTTGAAGGAACAACAATCGTTATGGCAATGGGTAGTGCAAGTTTGTGAACAAACGAAAGATAACGAGTCATCGATGCTTCAGGACATTAAAGCGAATCGTATGACAGAGGTTGACGCGATTAATGGTGCGATCTGCCAGCTTGCAAGACAGCAAGGCTTAGAGGCACCTTTGAATACGATGATCACAGCTCTTATACAAGCGAGTCATTCGAACAGGAGGGAATAATGCATGAGCTCCATTTTTCATTCTTTAGTCCAAGTTTATGGTGTAATTGCACTTCTACCCATCATTCCGTTCGTGCTTGTCGTCGTAACGTCTGTTGCAATTCACGGTGATCGGAAACGAGCAATTAGACTGGCGATGGATGTGACGACAGCCTTTCTGCTTGGCTGTGTGGCCGCAATGCTGAATGGTCGACTCGGTATTGGACTGAGTTTATATTTTATCGTGTTAGTAATGCTCATAGCGGGAGGGCTGTTAGGTAACGCTCAGAACCGTGAAAAAGGTAAAGTGGATGCAACTAAGATTGTGAAAGTGATTTGGAGATTGAGCTTTTTCATATTAACAATTCTATACGTTTTATTGACTCCGCTGGAGTTAATTTGGCCTACACTTACAAAATGAATAGACGAGTAAACGATAGGCCTGCTGTCAGCAAATGCTGAAAGTGGGCTTATTATTGTACTAGTTGATCTAACAAGAGCGATTATTAACTTTGACGTGAATAGTGCCAATTGTGTACAATCAAAAATGATGGTCAATCGACAGAATGGGGGAAAACTCCCTTTGAATATAATTACAATTAATGAACAGCAGTCCTCTTCAATTGCTGAGCAATATCGACGAGGTCACTCTAATGCGGTGGAGTTGTTTGGATCGCATGTTTCAAATGAAGAACATTGGAAGCATCGTGCAACAGTATTAGATCAAACTACGGATCACCGAGCCAATATGAAACAAGTTGCTGCGGCACTTCGTAGCTATCAAGCGCAATTACCTACATATCCGGAGGCATTAGCCTCGTTGGATCAACTCGAACAAGAGGGTGCTCTCGTCATTGTAGGTGGGCAGCAGGCAGGGCTATTTGGCGGCGCTTTACTTATTTTCTACAAGGCATTAACGGTAGTACAAGCTGCTCGACATGCTTCGAAAATATTAAATCGACCTGTCATTCCTGTGTTCTGGATCGCAGGAGAAGATCATGACTACGATGAAGCGAACCATGTGAATATCCATTCCTATGAAGGCCATGTAAGGCGTGTTCGCATTGAACGGCCGGATGGTCCGCGTCTAGCGGTAAGCAGAACGTCGCTCACGTCTGAGGATTGGCGGTCTGCTTTGCAGGAGCTAGCACAGCAATTGCCGGATACGGAGTATAAGCCAGCACTGCTTCAACGATTGAAAAGTCATGTAACTGACGCCCCAACGCTTAGCCTAGCATTTGCAAGGTTGCTAGCGGATTGGTTTGGACGTGAAGGGCTCATTTTACTTGATGCTGACGATCCGAATATGCGTGCATTAGAAGCTCCAATGTTCCGTGAACTCATAGAGCGGAATAATGAATTAGAACAGGCTTTGAAGGAGGGGGAGTGTCGCGTCACTGAGC
Organism: Candidatus Cohnella colombiensis; assembly: GCA_029203125.1. Taxonomy (GTDB): domain Bacteria; phylum Bacillota; class Bacilli; order Paenibacillales; family Paenibacillaceae; genus Cohnella; species Cohnella colombiensis. The sequence goes on along the minus strand of CP119317.1, from coordinate 2,240,594 downwards.
GTGGATTCCCCTTACAGGCACAAACGGCGCAGGCGAGTGCGAACTTGTTTCTCCATCATGATCAAGGTAGATTGTTGATTCATAAAGATGAAGATCGGTTTAAGGATCGTAAAGGGATCGTGTCCTTAACCAAGGAACAAATGATCGAATTAACGGTCAAATCTCCTGATGTGCTGAGTACGAATGCTTTGACGAGGCCGTTGATGCAGGATTATGTGCTTCCAGTGCTCGGTGCTGTACTCGGACCTGCTGAGCTTGCCTATTGGGGAATCCTTGGTCAAGCGTTCCATTTGTTCAATCGTTCAATTCCATTGCTGATACCGCGTCAATCATTCACGTACTTGGACAATCAAGTGGCAAAGCTACTGGAGAAATATGAATTAACTGTGGAAGAAGCGTTGAATGATTGGGAAGTAAAAAAAACGCAATGGTTAAGTGCACAAGATGAGTGGAAGCTTGAGGAGAAATTCCAGCAAGCGCGTGAGCAATTCGTCGAGCTCTATGATCCAATTATAGATACTGTTTCGGAGATGCAACCAGGCCTTACAAGCTTGGCGCTTGGCAATCAACAAAAGATCATTGAGCAGATCAACTATATGGAATCGCGAGCGTTGGATGCACTTGCGAAGCAGCACGATGCTGCATTGCGTCAATGGGATCGAATCCACCAAGCGCTAAAACCTCTAGATCGTCCACAAGAAAGAGTGTATGGTACAATACATTTGTTGAACCGTTATGGGCCTGCCTGGCTTGCCCATTGGATCGATGTTCCCTTTGAAGTGACTGGTGGACAACGACTTGTTGAAAAAGCTTAATCTATCATAACTGGAGGAATTCATTAATGACGACAACTTTGCAAAGCATTATTCGCGACGCAGCACTTGCACCCGAAGGAAAGCTAAAAATTGATTGGGTACAAGCACACATGCCTGTATTGAATCGAATTCGTGAGGAGTTTGAGCGCGATCAGCCATTCAAAGGTCTTCGAGTAGCCATCTCCCTTCATTTAGAGGCAAAGACAGCTTATCTTGCTAAAGTAGTTAAAGCAGGTGGCGCAGAAGTTGTTATTACGGGAAGTAATCCACTCTCTACACAAGATGATGTTTGCGCGGCATTGGCCGAAGAGGGTATTACTGTTTTTGCGAAATACAATCCCGATGCAGCTGAGTATAAGGATCTATTAGTGAAGACACTCGAAACGAAACCTGATCTCATCATCGATGACGGTGGAGATTTAGTAACGATTCTACACTCTGAGCGAAGAGATCTGTTGCCACAAATCCGTGGCGGTGCAGAAGAAACAACGACGGGTATTCTCCGATTGAAGGCGATGGAGAAGGATGGTTCGTTGCAATTCCCGATGGTCGCTGTTAATGATGCATTTTGCAAATATTTGTTCGACAACCGCTACGGTACTGGACAATCAGTATGGGACGGCATTAATCGGACGACTAACCTCGTTGTTGCAGGTAAAACAGTTGTCGTAAATGGATATGGCTGGTGTGGTAAGGGCGTAGCGATGCGCGCAAAAGGGCTAGGAGCTAATGTTGTTGTCACTGAAGTAGATGCGATCCGTGCGGTTGAAGCGTATATGGACGGCTTTACTGTACTGTCCATGGCTGATGCAGCTAAAGTTGGAGAGTTCTATGTGACAGTAACAGGGAACAAAGATGTTATTCGCGGAGAGCACATTGCGAATATGAAGGATGGCGCAATTCTTTCGAATGCAGGTCACTTTGACGTTGAGGTGAATCTCGTAGAGTTGGCAGAGATGTCTGTCAGCAAACGCACCGTTCGTCGCAATATTGAAGAATACTTGCTAAAAGATGGGCGCAAAATTTATGTCATTGCTGAAGGCCGATTGGTGAATCTTGCAGCAGGAGATGGACATCCAGCTGAAATTATGGATATGACGTTCGCACTTCAGGCTATGTCATTGAGATATGTGAACGAGAATTATAAAGAAATGGGTAAGCAAGTTATTAAAGTTCCTTACCACTTGGACGAGCAAGTTGCTCGTACGAAGCTCGAATCTCTCGGAATTTCCATTGATACACTTTCTGCAGAACAGAAAGCGTACTTGGAGAGCTGGGCAGCTCACTAATTGAGGGTTAACGGTCTGCAAATGAATCGATCTCGGATTCATTTGCAGACCGTTTTTTTTGTTTTCCACCCCGCCACCCCGCCACCCCGCCACCCCGCCACCCCGCCACCCCGCCACCCCCGCCACCCCGCCACCCCGCCACCCCGCCATCCCCTAGTTGTAAATAAGGTGATGCAATGGCGCTATTGGTAATGATTAAACAAGAAGAACAGAAATAAGATGATGGAGTAACGTTATTGCCCTTAGAGTACATGGTTTTGGGTTTCTTAACGGCAAATAAGACGATGGGATGGTGTTAAGTGGATTGGGAAAGTGTGCTAACTTGATATAAGACGATGGCATAACGTTAATTTATTTTAGAGTTAGTAATAACGCAGTATCAACACTGGTTCTTCCTGCTATTTTCCTAATATCGAGTGGGTTAAATCGTTTCGTTCAAGCAAGTTGGTAAAACATTACGTAGAGTTGTAACATTTTCCTTTTGGATGCGTCTATGAAAGAAGATACGACAAAGGGGGAATCACTTAGATGATAAAAAAGACAAAGAAGCTTCGTGTCCTGCACAAATTAGGTGTAAGCTGTATTGTGTTTGTATTATTGCTTGGGCTGGTCGCTTGCGGATCGAGTAAATCAAGTGGACTGATGTCAGAAAATAAAGCACCAAGTGCTCAATTAGACAAGATGAGCGGAGCGTCATCACAGTCTGTGACAGTTACTTCCATGTCAGATCAGTATGGTGAGACAGCTAGTGGCGAGGGAGGTTCTTCAGAAGCTGCCAACAGTGCTCAATATGGCGGCATCGGAACGATTGCAGACGCCAATTCGGGCTTTGACCGCAAAGTGGTTTATCGTGCGAATATGGTAATGAAGGTAGAGCAATTTGCAAAAGCAGAGGAACAGCTTCTTAATTTAATTCATCTTGGTGGCGCCTATGTGTTGGAATTTTCGGATAGTAGAAATATGAACGAAGTGGGTGCGAACTATGTTATCAAAGTTCCGTCCTCTGGATTCTCATCATTTTTAGAAAACCTACAAAAGATCGAAGCGAAAATTGAACGAGACGTTACAGGTAGCGATGTAACTGAGGAATATGTAGATTTAGGATCACGCCTGAAAGCGAAGCAAACGGTGGAAGAGCGTTTGTTGAATTTTATGGATAAGGCGACGAAGTCGGACGATCTGCTTCGTTACTCTAATGAGCTTGCGAACGTTCAAGAGCAAATTGAGCAGATCAAAGGAAGAATGCGGTACTTAGATCAGAATGTTGCTTTTTCCACAGTTAATCTTCGACTTTACCAAGGTGCTGGAGCGATATCGAGCCTTGAAGAGGATAACAAAGCATTTGGAACGAAAATTGCGGATACTTTTAATAGCAGCATGAAAGGCTTACGGATGTTTGGTGAGGGGCTGCTGATCGTAATTGTGGCGATTTTCCCTACATTGCTTGTGCTCGCTGTTATCGGAATACCAACCTTTATCCTATTACGTAAACGTCATATTGCGAGATCAAAGCAGGCTGCAGAGAAGAGAGCGACATTAAATAAAGCAAACCAGCAGACTGAAGAAGTAGAGTAACACTTGTTAATCCCCTAAAATATTTTTTTAAAATCCTGCTCACGAGGCAGGATTTTTATTTTATAAGGCGAATTATCATCTTAAGTGGCTCAAAGTGGTGAAAAGTGGTGGAGAATGGGGGGTGTAGAGAGCAGATGTTTTTAGGTGAATTTCAACATAGCATTGATGACAAGGGAAGAATCATTATCCCGGCGAAATTCCGCGATGCTCTCGGCACTGATTTCATTGTTACCCGCGGACTGGACAACTGTCTGTTCGTCTATCCACGCGATGAATGGTCACAGCTTGAACAGAAGATCAAGACATTGCCTTCTATGGCAGCGAATGCAAGAGCGTTCTCTCGTCTTCTTTTCTCAGGAGCATCTGAATGCGAATGGGATAAGCAGGGAAGGGTAAACGTACCGAATCACCTGCGTGAATACGCGAAGCTAGACAAAGAATGTACAGTAATTGGCGTATCCAGCAGAGTAGAAATATGGGACAAGGCAACTTGGGAGCAATATTCACAGCAATCTGAAAGCTCCTTTAATGAAATCGCTGAGAAACTGGTTGATTTCGACTTTAACTTCTAATATTCGGACCCGAACTAGGGCCGGGAGGCAATGCGAATGTTTCACCATGTTACCGTGCTAAAAGAAGAAGCAGTCAATGGATTGAACATTCGTCCAGACGGCATATATGTCGATTGTACCTTGGGTGGAGCAGGACATAGCGAAATGATCGCAAGTCAATTAAGCCCACAGGGTCGTCTAATCGCTCTGGATCAGGATGAAGTTGCACTCGCAAATGCACGCGTAAGATTAGCTCCTTACAATGAGGTAGTTACGCTGGTGAAAAGTAACTTTAGAAATCTGAAGCAAGCGCTGCAACAAGCAGGAGTGGCAGAGCAAGACGGTAGCCCTAAGGTAGATGGCATTTTGTTCGACCTTGGTGTATCGAGCCCACAGCTAGACGAAGCAGACCGCGGCTTTAGCTATAATCTTGACGCTGAGCTCGACATGCGGATGGATCGTGATGAACCATTAACTGCGAAGATTATCGTCAATGAGTGGGAAGAGCGTGACATTGCGAACATTCTCCGTGACTTTGGAGAAGAGAAGTTCGCCCGCAAAATCGCAGCGAATATCGTAAAAGCAAGAGAAAAAGCACCGATTGAAATGACAGGTGAGCTTGCCGAGTTAATTAAAAATGCAATTCCGGCTGCTACACGTCGCACAGGACCTCATCCTGCAAAGCGTTCATTCCAAGCGCTTCGAATTGCTGTTAATGATGAACTAGGAGCAATGAAGGACGCTCTTGAACAAGCGATAGACTGTTTAAGTCCAGAAGGACGAATTTCCGTCATCACCTTCCACTCATTGGAAGATCGCATATGTAAGCAGGCTTTTGTGAAAGAACTTGCGAGCTGCACTTGCCCGCCTGACTTCCCAATATGTGTGTGTGGTGGAGGCGGTGGAAGGCTGAAGTTAACACCGCGCAAGCCGATTGTACCATCAGCTGAAGAGCTGGAGCTTAATCCTCGTGCAAGATCTGCAAAGCTTAGAGTAGCAGAGAAGCTTAAATGATCAATATGAAGTTATCAAACGATATTTAAATATAAAAACGTTCTAAGGGGGCAAACGAAGCAAAATGAAATATTACGGAAATTTAGCGCTTCGACCTGAACGCGCACCAGAGCAAAGAACAGAGCAAAGACAACCACAAGTTAACTATCGTACAGCAACACGCACAAGCACCAACACGAGCAAGGCTGTACGTCATCGGCCGATTCCGATCGGAGAAAAGCTACTCTATTTGTTCACGATTGCGGTTGTCGTGCTCGTTGCAGGTCTTATTATTTTTCGTTATGCACAAATCTATCAAATTAACGGTCAAATTCAACAGTCGAACAATGAGTATAACAAGACGACAGAACAGCTTAAAGAAATGCAGCGTGAAGTCGACCGCCTCAGTGATTCGAAGAGAATTAGGGAAATGGGACTCAGCTACGGCATGGTACCGATCGATTCGAGAGGCATAACGATCACTTCAACTGACGGTCGTAACACAGTGGCGATGAAGCCATAAGCAGTTGTGAGACCGGGAAATGAAGAGGAATAACATATGACGAAGAGAATAAAATTACGTTCACTAATAATGGGGGGGATATTTACCCTCCTATTTGTCGGTTTAATCGTTCGTGTATATTGGGTTCAGGTCGTAAAAGCTGATTTTTGGGCTGAGCAGGCGATGAATACATGGATCACAAGCGAGAAACTACCACAAGAGCGAGGTATGCTTCTTGATCGTAATGGCAAGGTACTTGCAGCGGATGCTGCGGCCTATACGATTGCTGTTGGTCCTAAGAAGCTCGCCGAAGCAGAACAAAAACACCCAGAATGGAAGCTTAGAGAGCGAATTGTAACAAAATTAAATGAAGTGCTCGGTACGAAAGTGAGCAGTTTAAATGATATGGTCGTTTCCAAAAAGGATAATGGTGATTATCGAGACCAGCGCGAGGTGCGTCCTGAAGGTTGGAAAGTTGATAAAGAAATCAAGGATCAATTAAGCGAATTCCGTGATGAATTGCGTAAGCTGACAGGAACTAAAGATGTCGGCTTATATTTCGTTGAAGATTCGAAGCGTTATTATCCGAGTGGCTCTCTGGCCTCACACATTCTTGGGTATGTGAGTAAAGAGGGCGATGCAGTGATAGGTTTGGAAAAGATGCTGGATAGTGAGCTGAAGGGTGAGCCTGGATTTATAAAATATCAACAGGATGGTGCTCGAAATCAGCTGCCGAACGGTGAAATCGAGTATAAGCAAGCGGTCGATGGAAAGATCGTCACGCTTACAATCGATCGTGACATACAATTTTATCTTGATGAAGCGCTCCAAAAAGCCTATGAAGCATATAATCCAGCGAGTATAACCGCGATTGCCGCAGATCCCAATACGATGGAAATACTCGGAATGTCAAGCTTCCCGAACTTCGATCCCAATACGTATTGGGAGACGAAAAATCAAGCGTCATTCCATAACAATGCCGTTCAATCGGTCTATGAACCAGGCTCCACGTTTAAAATTGTAACGTTAGCAGCCGCTGTTGAGGAAGGACTGTTCAAGCCGGATGACGTTTATCAGTCGGGTTCGATCGTTTACTATGAAAAAGATAGACCGATCCGTGATTATAACTGGGTTGGGTGGGGTCAAATTACATATCTTGAAGGTCTTAAGCATTCTAGTAACGTCGCCTTTGTCAAGCTAGGCTATCAAATGCTAGGTAAGCAGAAGCTTGTTGAATATATTAACGCCTTCGGCTTTGGACAGAAAACAGGTATTGAGCTACCGAATGAGATCTCTCGTTCTTTCAGTTTAAACTATCCATCTGAAGTGGCTACTGCGGCGCTTGGGCAAGGTAAAGTGTTGGTTACACCGATTCAACAAGTGGCTGCTGTAGCTGCAGTAGCGAATGGTGGTAAGCTCATGCAGCCTCACGTTGTGAAATCGATTACTGATCCTAACACGGGTGAGATTACAGAAACTGAGCCGAAATTCATCCGACAGGTCATTTCAGAAGCGACCTCTCGTACAGTTGGCGATTATTTGGAACAGGTCGTTAGCGATCAGCTTATCGGTACGGGACGCAGAGCTTACATTCCCGGCTATCGCATCGCAGGAAAGACAGGAACTGCGCAGAAAGTTGTCCAATCCGAAAATGGCGGATACTCTAAAGATAAGTATGTTGTGTCGTTCATCGGTTACGCACCTGTCGAAAATCCGAAAATTGTTCTCTATGTCATCATTGATGAACCGCAAGTAGAAAATGCGGGTGGTGGTGCGCTGGTTGCACCAATTTTTAAAGAAATCATGCGGAAATCATTAGAGCGCCTTGGGATTTTTCCAGATTTGACTGAAGAAGAAAAAGTAAAGGCAGAATCAATGGCCAAAGATTCCAGCAGTTCGACGAAGGAAGTTGAGATTACAGCGACAATCCCTGACGTAGTGGGGATGAACGTTTCCTTAGCACACACGATGATCAAACAACGGATGTTCCCTGTTGGCGTCCTCGGTACAGGGGATAAGGTGCTACAGCAGCTTCCTAAGGGCGGGACTGCAATGCCACCTTCACAGCGCGTCTATCTGTTGACAGATGCCAAGCCCGGTAGCGTACCTGACTTAAGAGGACTGTCACTTCGCGATGCGATCGAGATGTGCACATTGTTGCAAGCTGAATTTAAAATTACGGGAACAGGATATGTAATCGATCAAAAAGCAGTGAAGAATGGTGAGAAATGGTCAATCAGCTTAACGCTCTCACCACCAGGAGAATCTACTTTCTCCGGAGAACTGTACAGTGAAAATACGGATGATCCCACAACCGAGGATGGCACGATTGACGATAGTCAACCTGCGGAATAGCTTGTTCTATCCCCCTTTGTCCAAGAATAGTCTGAACTAAGCAATAGCTTGTTCTGACGTTCCGGCGAAGGGGGTTTTTTTAGTTGAAAGTATCACAAGTGACAGTGCGCAAACGGCTTTATGTAGCACTTATTTTTGCAGTTGTTGCTTTTCTGGCATTGCTTGTACGGCTTGGTTATGTTCAACTCGCAATTGGTGATGACATCACGAAGAAAGCGGAGGATTCATGGCGGCGAAACATTCCCTACGCAGCAAAGCGTGGAGAAATTACGGATCGCAATGGTGTCCGGCTTGCTTACAATATTAGTTCTCCAACGATAATGGCGATTCCAGCACAAATTAAAGATGCGAGAGAATCTGCACATCAGCTTTCAGGTGTGTTGGGGATGTCTGAGGATAAAATATATGGTCTGCTAACGAAACGAGCGATGATCGTTGGTCTTCAGCCAGGGGGACGTAAAGTTACGACCGAGAAAGCACAACAAATCCGTGATCTTTCACTGCCTGGCATCGTAGTTGCCGAAGATAACAAACGCTTTTATCCATTTGGCAACATGGCATCTCATGTGCTGGGATTTACAGGAAGCTACAACCAAGGACTAACTGGACTTGAACTCCAATATAATGATCGATTAACTGGAATTAAAGGCGGTGTCAATTATTTGGCAGATGCTGCAGGAAGACAGATGCCCAATTCATCTGACACGTTCAATGCTCCAAAGGATGGCTTGACGCTACAGCTCACTATTGATCAGACGGTGCAGTCGATCGTGGAGCGTGAGCTTGATCAGGCGATGCTCCAGTATCAACCTCGTGGAGCGATTGCGATAGCGATGGACCCGAACACAGGCGAAATTCTAGCGATGGGTAGTAGGCCGACATTCCAACCGGATAAATATCAAGAAGTCGCTTCAGAGGTTTATAATCGTAATTTGCCTATTTGGATGACCTATGAGCCGGGTTCCACGTTTAAAATTATTACACTTGCAGCAGCGATCGAGGAGAAGAAGGTCGATCTTAAACATGAGCATTTCTACGATCCTGGTTATGTGGACGTAGCAGGCGCTAAGCTGCGTTGCTGGAAGAAGGGCGGACACGGTAGTCAAACGTTCCTCGAAGTCGTAGAAAACTCCTGCAACCCCGGGTTTGTCGCTCTTGGGCAACGGTTAGGGAAAGAAAAGTTATTTTCATATATTAGCGCGTTTGGTTTTGGGAAAAAGACAGGTATCGATTTGCAAGGGGAAGAAAATGGGATTTTGTTCAAGCTAGCTCGTGTCGGTCCTGTGGAGCTAGCGACGACTGCGTTTGGCCAAGGGGTGTCTGTAACCCCGATTCAGCAAATCGCTGCTGTTGCGGCTGCGATTAATGGGGGCAAGCTCTACAAGCCATTTGTCTCCAAATCTTGGATACAGCCGGATACGGGTATGGTGCTAGAAGAAACGCAGCCCCAGCTCGTCCGTCAGGTGATATCTGAAGAGACGTCTAAGAAGGTGCGTGAGGCGCTGGAGAGCGTTGTCGCGCAAGGAACAGGGCGTAACGCATTTCTAGAGGGCTATCGCGTAGGTGGCAAGACGGGTACCGCACAGATGGTCGTGAATGGACGATACTCAGCGAATGAGCATATTGTATCGTTCGTAGGCTTCGCACCAGCCGACGATCCAAAGCTTGTCGTCTATGTCGCAGTCGATAATCCACAGGGTATTCAGTTCGGGGGTGTCGTCGTTGCCCCTATCGTTCATAACATTATGGCAGATGCATTGCCATATTTAGGCGTGCAGCCGCGTACGAATCAAGTAGAGAAAGAATTTAAATATGGGGATACACCAATTGTCAAAGTGCCAAATTTAGTTGGGAAAACGGTATCGGATATTTATGAGGATATGAATATGAACTTCCAGCTGTCTGCTTCAGGTAGTGGAAACACTGTTATCCGACAAGCGCCTGCGGCAGGGGCGAAGGTAGAGCGTGGCTCTGTCATTCGGATTTACTTAGCTAATTCGCAGCCTTAACCTATTGAGAGGGGCTAACATGTGAATGAGATTGCGTGAACTCGCTGATCAGTTATTAGTGACACATATTGTTGGCAATGCAAATGTGGAGGTTACCGCATTAGCTTCAGATTCACGGCTAAGTTGGATTGGGAGCTTGTTTTTCTGTTTACCTGGTCTGAAGGATGATGGCCATTCGTACGCGTTACAAGCGATTGAGCATGGCGCAGTCGCGCTAGTGACTGCTCGTGAGCTACCATTAAACATTCCGCAACTGATCGTACAGGACACACGGCAAGCACTGGCGATGATCGCTGATTATTACTATGGGCGACCGTCGCAGTTGCTACGTCCAATTGCGGTTACGGGTACGAATGGGAAGACGACGACAACGTACTTAATAGAACGAATCTTGTTAGACAGAGGGATTACATCAGGTGTAATTGGTACAATCGAAACACGTTTCGGGGGAAGTCGGTTTCCGATGTCCGGAACGACTCCGGATGTAATTGAATTGCAAAGGATATTCAAAGCAATGGTGGAGGCGGGGACGAATCGTTGTATAATGGAAGTATCCTCGCATGCTTTGGCGCAAGGAAGAGTGAAGGGCTGCTATTTCCGCACGGCAATCTTTACGAATTTGACACAGGACCATCTGGACTATCATGGCTCAATGAAGGCGTATGAAGAGGCAAAAGGCTTACTGTTTTCTCGATTGGGGAATACCTACATTGATGATGAAGCACGACGCACTTATGCGATCTTGAATGTGGATGATCCGACTTCAGCTCATATGATGAGAATGACTGCTTCTGAGGTGCTTACCTATGGGATAGATCGTGAAGCGCACCTTCGTGCTTCGAATGTTACGATATCTGCAAGTGGCACATCGTTTACGTTGCATTCGTTTTGGGGCAGTCGCCAAGTAAATCTGAAGCTTGTCGGTAAATTTAATGTATATAATGCACTAGCAGCACTAGGTGCTGCTATCTGTGAAAATATTAATATTGTTGATGCAGTTAGTAGCTTAGAGCGGATTACCGGTGTACCTGGACGTGTCGAGGCCATTGATGAGGGACAAGATTATGCGGTTATCGTTGATTATGCGCATACCCCTGATGGATTAGACAATGTACTGCGAACAGTCAGAGAGCTGACAAAGGGAAGGGTAATATGCGTGTTCGGTTGCGGTGGAGACAGGGATCGCGCGAAGCGTCCGATGATGGGGCGGATTGCAGCAGAGCACGCAGATATCCTATTTATTACAAGCGATAATCCACGCTCGGAAGATCCAGATATCATCTTAAGACATATTGAAGCTGGACTTTTAACTGCGGCAATTCGGTCTGATCGATACACGCTAGAGCCAGATCGAAAGGTCGCCATTGAAAAAGCGGTTGAAATTGCTAGCCCAGGAGATGTAGTATTGATTGCGGGGAAAGGTCATGAAACCTATCAACATATTAACGGCGTCGCATACGATTTTGATGACCGTCTCATAGCCAAAGAAGCGATAAGGAGTCGAACGAACTGATGCAAGCAACGATTCGGGACATAGCCGGATGGTGTAATAGCTTAAAAATAGAGCAAGAAAACACCTGTTTACTGACAGGTGTATCTATTGATACCCGGCGGATATCGTCGGGTCAATTGTTTGTGCCACTAGCAGGAGAGCGTTCGGATGGGCACGATCATATTGAAGCAGCGATTGCTGCAGGCGCGGTAGCTTCCTTATGGGAGCGAAGCAAGCCGCTACCGAGCGGTGTGGAAATTCCGCTGATCATCGTTGAGGATGCGGTAGCCGCTTTACAGGCGCTTGCTGCGGGATATTTGGAGCGTCTACAAGCGAAGGTCGTCGGAATTACTGGAAGCAATGGAAAGACGACGACAAAGGATCTTGTTGCAGCAGTATTAGCAACGAAATTTGTCGTACATAAGACAGAGGGCAACTATAACAATCATCTAGGACTGCCGCTGACCATATTAAATGCTCCGGTGGACACCGATGTGCTCGTACTTGAGATGGGGATGAGTGAGCGCGGTGAAATCTCGTTTCTCTCTAAATTGGCTAAACCAGATGTAACTGTCATTACGAACGTCGGTGAATCACACCTGTTACAATTAGGATCTAGACGGAATATCGCACGTGCGAAATTGGAAATTGTCGAGGGCATGAAAGCAGGGGGAACGCTCGTCTATTATGGCGAGGAGCCATTGCTTCGTGAAGAGCTAGCAGTTATTATGCAAGGTAAATCGGAATCTATATTTCCAGATGGGCTTCAGCTCCTCACTTATGGGGAAACGGAGAGCTGTGATCTTATCGCTCAAGAGATCAAGCTCACAGATGCGTCTACTTCATTTACTGTCAATGAAAGCGCACAATCTGAGCAGCAGACAACGTATGAGCTTCCGATACCGGGGCGACACAATGCAGTGAATGCATTGGCTGCGATCGCGATTGGCCGTATACTCGGTTTAAGCGATGTTGAAATTGCCACTGGCTTACAGGCAGTAAAGCTGACAAGCATGCGGATTGAACGGAGTCGCGCAAATAATGGTGCTGTTATTCTTAATGATGCCTATAACGCGAGTCCTACGTCAGTTAAGGCCGCAATTGAGCTTGTTGCAGAGCTAAAGGGATATCATCGCAAATGGATCGTGCTCGGCGATATGCTCGAACTGGGACCGGATGAGGAGCAATTTCATCGAGACATTGGTGCAGCCCTGCAACCGTCAAAAGCTGATCGCGTACTGCTGTATGGATCGTTGTCGATCCATACAGCCAATGAGGCTAGTGGAAAGTATGCGCCAGAGTGCGTGCAACATTTTACAGAGAAACAAGAATTGACCACATTGCTATTACAAGAGCTCGAGCCAGAGGATCTGGTTCTCGTTAAAGCTTCGCGTGGAATGAAGATGGAAGAAGTCGTCGCAGCATTACAAAGCGGCCTGAAGGGGTGATCGTATGGACTATTCAACATTATTATGGACAGTAGCCGTTTCCTTCGTGCTTGCAGTTATTATAAGTCCTTTATTTATTCCGCTTCTACGCAAAATGAAATTCGGGCAACGGGTTAGAGATGATGGCCCACAGTCCCACTTGAAGAAGACGGGAACGCCAACGATGGGCGGGATCATTATCGTTGTCGCCCTGACGTTGGCGTTTCTGAAGTTCGCTGATCGAGGTCCGGAATTTTGGGCGATATTGGTCGCTTGTCTCGGATTTGGGCTCGTGGGCTTTCTTGATGATTATATTAAAATTGCGTTCAAACGTTCGCTCGGATTAACCGCGAGGCAAAAGCTGGTTGGACAATTGCTGTTTTCATTGCTGTTTTGTTATATGCTATATGATATGGGACATTCTACGGATATTAGCTTCCCGGGCGCAAGCTGGTCGCTTGAGCTAGGATGGGGCTATTATGTACTCGTAGTCATCATATTTTTTGCCGCTAGTAATGCGGTGAACTTCACGGATGGATTGGACGGTCTGCTGTCTGGGACAAGTGCACTCGCTTTTGGTGCTTATGCGATTATCGCAATGGAGGCGTTGCAGTCTGATGCTGCAATATTTAGTGCAGCAATGATCGGAGCCGTTTTAGGCTTTCTGATGTTCAACAAGCATCCTGCGAAAATTTTTATGGGGGACACAGGCTCGCTCGCCATCGGAGGCGGTATTGCCGCAGTGGCGATCTTAACGAAGACAGAGCTTTTGCTCATTATTATCGGCGGAGTGTTTGTGATCGAGATGCTTTCGGTCATTATTCAAGTGGCTTCCTTCAAGACACGTGGGAAAAGAGTATTCAAGATGAGCCCGATTCATCATCATTTTGAGCTGTCAGGCTGGTCAGAATGGCGGATTGTTACGACATTTTGGTTTATCGGCTTGCTGCTTGCAGTTGCGGGCTTGATTCTGTATAAGGGGCTGTAACGAGATGAAGGAATTGACAAGCTATCGGGGGCGCGAAGTCGTCGTCCTCGGCTTGGCAAGAAGTGGCGTAGCTGCGGCCAAGCTATTTCATCGGATCGGTGCGATCGTTACGGTGAACGACATGAAAACGCATGAACAATGTCCCGAAGCCGATGAATTAACGGCTTTGGGCATTGCTGTTGTATGCGGAGGTCATCCGGAAGGGCTGGTGACGGAGCAAACTGCTCTACTAGTGAAAAATCCGGGTATTCCTTACACGGCAGAGCCAATTGTAGTTGCGCAGCAACTAGGTGTTGAAGTCGTGAGTGAGGTTGAAGTTGCAGGGCAGCTATCACCAGCTCCAATCGTTGGGATTACCGGGTCAAACGGAAAGACGACAACGACGACTTTAACGGGGGTGCTGTTAGAAGCAGCAGGGCTGAAATCAATCGTTGCGGGTAATATCGGACGGCCACTCTGTGAAGCTGCGGAAGAGATTGCAGCGGACGGGTGGCTCGTTGCGGAGCTAAGCAGCTTTCAATTGAAGGGGACGGTTGATTTCCGTCCACGCATTGCGTGCTTGCTTAACGTTGCAGAGACGCATCTGGATTACCATGTAACGATGGACGATTATGTAGGCTCTAAAGCGAAGCTGTTTGCGAATTTGCATGAGACAGATGTTGCCGTTTACAACGAAGATGACGCGCTTTGTCGAGAGTTGTCGCAAGCTATGAACGGTCGTCACATGCCATTTTCACTTACACGGCGCCTGACTCAAGGGGTGTCAGTGGAGCCGCCCTATGCGGACATTCGCCCGAGCGCTGATGAAGTAGATAGCGACGCTGAGCGGTGGATTGTATACCGCACAGATGCGGGGGTTGAACAACGTATTATACGCGTAGAAGAAGTGGGAATCCCGGGTCGTCACAATACGGCGAATGCGCTCGCGGCAGTGGCCATTGCGCTTGCTGCTGGTGCAGAGCCTGAGCGGCTTGCCGATCCATTGCGCGATTTCCGCGGAGTTGAGCACCGTCTCGAATATGTAGGCAAATTTCAAGGTGTGAAATATTATAATGATTCAAAAGCGACGAACCCGATGGCGTCGACAATGTCGATTTTATCGCTTCCTGCACGAATAATTTTGATCGCGGGCGGGCTTGATCGCGGCTCAGATTATATGGAGCTTGTTCCCATTTTCCGCGATCGCTTAAAAGGGCTCGTCGCAATAGGACAGACGAGGGATAAGCTGGGCAAAGTTGCCGAGATCGCTCGTTTAAGTTTGGTGAAAATCGTCGAACCTGAAGAGGACGCCGAACGTACGCTTCACCGCGCTGTAATGGAAGCTGCTGCAATGGCTAAGCCAGGAGACATCGTTCTTCTGTCACCTGCGTGTGCTAGCTGGGACATGTTTACATCCTATGAGGTGCGAGGTCGCATTTTTAAACATTCGGCGCATACGTTGTAGAAGGGGGCTCGTCTCCACTTCTGCTTACCGTGAGGTGTCCGGTTCATGGCCAAAACACGCTCTGTTCCCGATCTATGGATGATTGCCGCAACGCTTGGAATTCTGGCCATCGGTATTGTGATGGTTTATAGTGCTAGTGCAGTCGCTGCTTTTCATGATTATGGGGACGCTTTTTATTATGTGAAAAGACAGATGATATTCGCAGTGCTTGGCATCGGTGCTATGTTCGTTACGATGAATTTAGATTATTCATTTTGGCGCAAATGGGCGCTGCCTGCCGTATTGATTTGCTTTGGTCTGCTTATCCTTGTGCTTATACCAGGCATTGGGGTATGGCGTGGCGGTGCTCGCAGCTGGCTTGGTATTGGCTCGTTTGGCATCCAGCCATCTGAATTTATGAAGCTTGCTATGATTCTATTTCTTGCAAAGCTGCTCTCAGAGAGGCAAAATCATATTACACAGTTTACAAGGGGACTTTTGCCTCTGCTCAGTATATTAGGATTAGCGTTCGGGCTCATTATGCTGCAACCGGATCTAGGTACTGGAGCCGTTATGATTGGCGCTTCGTTACTCGTCATCTATGTTGCCGGTGCTCGATTGTCTCATCTGGGTGGCTTAGCGTTGCTTGGGCTCGGAGGTTTAGGGGGCTTGATCGCAGCAGCACCTTATCGCTTGCAACGGATTACAGCTTTTCTCGATCCGTGGCAGGACCCACTCGGTGCGGGCTATCAATCGATTCAATCGCTATATGCGATTGGGCCAGGCGGGCTAGTCGGTTTAGGCTTAGGACTCAGTCGTCAAAAATATAATTATTTACCGGAGCCACAAACCGATTTTATTTTCTCCATCATAGCTGAAGAACTTGGCTTTATTGGGGGCGCATTACTGCTGCTGTTATTTTTACTTTTGATTTGGCGCGGTATGCGAACTGCGATTACAATTGCTGACCCATTCGGTAGTTTTCTCGCTTCAGGGATTGTCGGCATCATTGCTGTTCAGGTTATTATTAATATTGGTGTGGTTATCGGATTAATGCCGGTTACAGGCATTACGTTGCCACTCGTCAGCTATGGTGGATCGTCACTTACACTGTTGCTTACAGCACTTGGAATTTTATTGAACTTATCCCGATACTCGAGGTGACATTTATGCGGATCGTTATGACTGGCGGAGGCACAGGGGGACATATTTATCCTGCGCTTGCGATCGGTAAAGCGGTGAAGGAGCAACATCCGGATTCACAATTGCTCTATATCGGAACGCGTCGTGGCTTGGAGAGCCGGATTGTCCCTCAACATGGAGTTGCATTTGAACATATAGATATCACAGGCTTTAGGCGTAAAATCTCTTGGGAAAATGTACGCACGCTCGTTCGTTTTTATAAAGGGGTTAAACGTTCGAAGGAGTTACTGCGACGCTTCAAGCCGGATGTTGTAGTAGGTACAGGCGGATACGTTTGTGGACCCGTTGTGTATGCAGCTGCAAAGCTTGGTATTCCAACCTTAATTCACGAGCAAAATGTAATCCCAGGACTTACAAACAAATTTCTGCGTCGATATGTGAGTGCTGTCGCAGTTAGCTTCGCAGAATCAAAACAATATTTTCGCCCATGTCCAGATGTGGTGCATGCGGGAAATCCTTGCTCGACTGCGGTGCTTCGTGCGAATCGGAGTAAAGGCTTTGCTTCGTTAGGCTTACCTCAAGATACGCCTTTCGTTCTCGTAGTGGGTGGTAGCACAGGTGCAAGAGCGATTAATGAGGCGATCGTAGAGGTCGTTCCAATGCTTGAAAAGCTGAAGTCTGTGCACATTGTCATTGTAACAGGTGAGAGATTTTTCGAGGAAACTGAAGCAACGATAAAGAAAGTGCTCCCGATCGTGTCGAATCGGATTCACCTCATCCCCTATATTCATAATATGCCCGAAGTGCTCGCTGCAACTTCATTGTTCGTGGGACGCGCTGGAGCATCGTTTATTGCTGAGATTACAGCCTTGGGCATACCTGCGATTTTGGTTCCGTCACCGAATGTGACGAACAATCATCAGGAGGCGAACGCGAAAAGTCTCGTAGATGCGGGTGCGGCGAAAATGATATTGGAACGCGACTTGTCAGGAAGCACATTGTTTAATGAGCTTTCTGATATCGTTGAAAATACTTCGCGTCATAATCAAATGGCGAAGGCTTCACTTACATTAGGAATGCCGAATGCGGCTCAAACGATATTAGATCAAATTCACCGGATTGTCCGGTAGACATCATGCTTCATTGTTCAGGAGCGACATTTAGGCGTTTGTCACCACCGCTCTTTACTTGTCATAAGATACAGCGTAAACGTGACAGCCGAATGTGTAGTACAACAGGTAACGCATGTATTGCACAGCCCTGAACGAAGCGCAAGGAGGACGACTACGATGCAACAGTTAATCAAGGAGCTAGAAGCGGCGAAGCTAAGCGTAGTGAAGCTCAATGAAAGACTGGCGGAGTATACAACTTGGAAAATTGGCGGACCAGCCGATTTGTTTCTCGTACCAGCGAACGAGGAACAACTTATCGCGGCGATCGTGTTGTTGAACCGTTATCGCATCCCATGGTGCGTACTTGGGCGGGGATCCAATACACTTGTGTCCGACAAAGGCGTTCGAGGGGCTGTAATTAAGCTTGGAGATAGCTTCGATGAGCTGTCTATTGAGGGTGATACAGTGACTGCAGGCGCTTCGTACTCCTTCATCAAGCTGTCGGTTATGGTTGGCAAGGAAGGACTGACCGGACTAGAATTCGCAGGGGGAATTCCAGGAACGGTTGGCGGGGCAGTGTACATGAACGCCGGTGCACACCATTCGGATATTTCACACATTTTACAGTCAGCTAGTGTCGTATGGGAAGATGGAAGTCAGTCTGTATTAGAGAAAGACGAGATGCAATTTTCGTACCGGCATTCCATTTTGCATGACCGGCGTGGCATTGTCACACGTGCTGTGTTCCAGCTTGCAAGTGGAGATCGTAAAGAGATAGCAGCAGCGATGGCGTCGTATAAGGACCGTAGACGACGGACACAGCCACTTCAAATGGCGACTGCGGGAAGTGTGTTTCGCAACCCGCCCAACGATCATGCTGCAAGATTGATTGAAGCAGCTGGACTTAAAGGCACTCGCGAGGGTGCTGCAGAAGTTTCTCTTATTCATGCGAACTTTATTGTTAACCATGGCGGCGCGAGAGCTGAGGACGTTCTGACCCTCATGAGACGAGTTCAACAAGTGATCGAACAAAAAGACGGAATAAAGCTTGTGCCGGAGGTTCTCTTGATGGGTGAGCGGTAACCCGGAGGTGAAACCCTTGGACAATTTGGTGATAGAAGGCGGAGCACCGCTTTCGGGCACCATTCGTATCCACGGAGCCAAAAATGCGGCATTACCGATTTTGGCTGCGAGCTTGCTTGCGGATGAATCGGTGACGATTGGCAACGTACCTAATTTGCTCGATATTGAGGTCATGCTAGATATTTTGCGAGATCTTGGTTGTAAAGCGCGACATCAGGATCGGGTGGTAACGATCGAACCTGCAACGGTTACCTCTGGTCATATCCCGGAAACACTAATGCGGAAGATGAGATCATCTGTTTTTTTGATGGGGCCATTGCTTGCTCGCTTCGGAGAAGTTCATCTCTATCAACCAGGCGGCTGTGCGATAGGAGAGCGTAAGATTGATTTGCATCTACGAGGTCTTGCTGCACTTGGGGCCAAGATCGAAGAAAAGGGCAGTCGTATTATCTGCTCCGCGAAGAAGCTTAAGGGAGCAGAGATTAGCTTAGATTTTCCAAGTGTAGGTGCTACGGAAAATATTATGATGGCTGCTGTTTTGGCAGAAGGACGTACAACGATTATCGGTGCTGCTCGTGAGCCTGAAATTCAAGATTTGCAGCAGTTCTTGAACAAAATGAATGCACGTGTATCTGGAGCGGGTACAGATACGATTACGATCGAAGGAGTTTCGTCTCTTAACGGGTGTGAATTTGAAATTATTCCAGATCGTATCGTAACAGGAACAGTTATGGTCGCTGTAGCAGCTACTCGTGGAGAAGTAACAATTGAACGAACATGTCCTGCTCATTTGACATCTTTAATCCATGTATTAAGACGAGCAGGTGTTCAAATTGATATTGGCAGTGATATAATGAATGTTAGTGCGTATAAGCGTACTAAAGCTGTAGATCGTGTCGTGACATCACCTTACCCTGCGTTTCCAACTGACCTGCAAGCACAAGTGATGACATTGCTTGCGATCTCAGATGGTGTAAGTGTTATGAAAGAGACGATCTTCGAAGGCAGGTTCAAGCATGTGGATGAACTTTGCCGGATGGGAGCGGACATTAGAGTTGATCTGAACAGCGCTTTTATTCGCGGAGTCCCACAATTGTATGGATCAACAGTGAGAGCTTCAGATTTAAGAGCTGGAGCTGCACTTGTTATTGCCGGTTTAGCCGCCCAAGGATGTACTGTCGTTGAACATGTTCATCACATTGACCGTGGGTATGATCGAATTGAAGAGATGTTTACACAAATCGGTGGAAATATTGTTAGAGAAGCCTATAAAAGCAGAGTGTACAGCTAATAAATGTAGGTGCTCATTGTGAGTGAAGCGTTCTAGCTTGGGCGAATCCTCTTAAAGTCCCCGTTGATCATGGAATTACGATAGCGGGGCGCTTTTTTGTGAGAAACTTGTACAAGCATAGTTCGTATATAAGGAGGGGGCGGCGGATGACGGAGAGAATCCCTGCACTCAAGCAGGGAAATGCACGCAAATCATTCCGTGCTCGCAGATTAATTGCGATTGTCATAGCACTTTTTGTAATTATTTCAATCGTGTTGTTTTTCCGGTCCTCATTGTCTAAGCTTACTGATATTCAAGTGCAGGGAACGATCTTTGTTGATCCTGAAGATATTCAACAAGCATTAGATGTACATACAGGTGATTCATTCTTTTTCCCTAGTGCAAATGTACTAAGAGATCGTGTACTCACTTTGAAGCAAGTAGAGTCCGTATCGATTCAAAAGCGGTTTCCAGGTGTGCTTCGCGTGAAGGTTAAAGAGTTTGAGGCAGTCGCAATTCAACTGTCCGCTGAAGGTCAAATTGCTTCAATCCTTTCGAATGGATTCATTGTCCCGATTCGTGAGGGTTCGACACCGGACAAGCCGATTTTGACTGGTTGGCAAGTAGATGATGCGAATCTTATCGCACTTTGTCAAGTGCTCAACAACTTACCAAGCTCGATGTTGTCGGATTTATCCGAAATTCACCCGGACCCTTCGACATCATATCCTGATCGGATTAAGCTATATACCCGCTCAAGATTTGAAGTCATTACCACCGTAAGTAAGCTCTCAGAACGCATCTCTTACTTGAGTGATATTGTGCAAAATCGCGAGCCGGGCAAAGTCATTATGCTTGAAGCAAACACTTATTTGTCCTATTCGGCAGAAAGTGAGAATGAAAAGTCTCAAGAAGCCGATAAAGTTGAGGAAAAGGACACTACTCAATAATCGAAATAAATGATAGAATTTCTTTTATGAGTGAAAAATAAAGTTGTATAATAAAAACTGTAAAATGCTTTTGAGAATTTCATAAAAAAAATGTTGAAAAAAGAGGGAAAATCTCGTGAATGTGGAATTAGTAGTGATGCATCCCTTTTTCACAGATATTTTCATCGAACTACGGGAGGTGCCACCGGTTGAGTAATAATGACCTCATCGTCAGCCTGGATATTGGAACGTCGAAGATTCGGGTGATTATCGGGGAGATTAGCAACGGGGCCATTAACATCATTGGTGTTGGTTCAGCGGATTCAGATGGAATTCGTAAAGGCGCCATTGTAGATATTGATCAAACCGTTCAATCCATCCGCAATGCTGTAGATCATGCTGAACGCATGGTAGGCATTGGAATTAGTGAAGTATACGTTGGGATTGCAGGCAACCATATTGCACTACAAAGCAACCACGGTGTTGTAGCCGTCTCCAATGAAGATCGGGAGATAGGCGAAGAAGATATCGAACGAGTGTTGCAGGCTGCTAAAGTTGTTGCATTACCTCCTGAACGTGAAATTATTAGTCTGCTGCCGAAACAATTTTTTGTGGATGGTCTTGCGGGCATACAAGATCCGCGTGGGATGATTGGCGTTCGTCTTGAGGTAGAGTGCACAATTATTACGGGCACTAAAGCTGCTGTACATAATCTGATGAGATGCGTAGAGAAAGCTGGTTTACGTATATCAGGTGTTATTTTGATGTCATTGGCATCAGGGATGATGGCACTCACGAAAGATGAAAAGCAGATGGGCACAGTGTTAGCGGATATTGGAGCCGGAGCGACTACGATCGCAATTTTTGAAGGTGGAAGTCTTGCGGCAGTTTCTACTCTACCAATTGGTGGAGATTACGTCACAAGTGATATTTGCTATGGACTCAAAACACAGACAGAGCATGCGGAAAAGCTAAAGCTTAAGTATGGCTGTGCTCGGATCGAAGATGCTGCAGAAGATCAGAAGTTCAAAGTGAACCGGGTCAGTAGCAACCTTGAGATGGAGTTTTCACAGCTTGATCTTGCGAACATCATAGAGCCACGGATGTCAGAGATTTTCCACATGATTAGACAAGAAGTGAAGCGTCTAGGTTATCTAGACAAAATTAACGGTTATGTTCTTACAGGTGGATCAGTGTCTTTGCCTAGCGTTTTACCTTTAGCACAGGCTGAATTAGAGTCGAATGCTAGAATCTCTGTGCCAGATTTCATCGGTGTAAGAGATCCTTCCTTCAGCAGTGGTGTGGGTATGATCCAATTTGTTGTTAAACATATTCGTACACGCGGTGTGGCTGGACCAAAACGTCCTAGCAGTAAAGCCAAACCTTCCGGAAGCACGGCGTCCAAACCTGGTGTTGTTGAATGGTTCAAAAACATGATCAAGGAATTTATTTAAGCCGCCGCTTACGAGGAACCATTCGAGCGAAGCGAGGAGGAGTTAGGAAATATGTTGGAATTTGATTTTGAAATGGAGCCACTCGCTAAAATTAAGGTCATCGGTGTAGGTGGCGGTGGAAGTAACGCTGTTAATCGAATGATCGAAAATGGCGTTAAAGGCGTAGAATTTATTACAGTTAACACAGATGCGCAAGCATTGCATTTAACGAAGTCAGAACAAAAGCTTCAAATCGGTGACAAGCTAACTCGCGGGCTTGGCGCAGGTGCTAATCCAGATGTAGGTAAAAAAGCTGCTGAGGAATCTCGTGAGTTTATTACGAACACACTCCGTGATGCAGACATGGTTTTTGTAACTGCAGGTATGGGTGGCGGTACAGGTACAGGAGCAGCTCCTGTAATTGCAGAGCTGGCTAAGGAATGTGGAGCGCTGACGGTTGGTGTCGTTACTCGCCCATTCACCTTCGAGGGTCGTAAACGTTCTGGACAAGCTGACCTCGGGATTGAAGCACTTAAAGACAAAGTAGATACATTGATCGTTATTCCGAACGATCGCTTGCTCGAAATTGTTGATAAGAAAACTCCAATGGTTGAGGCATTCCGAGAAGCTGATAATGTTCTTCGTCAAGCCGTTCAAGGGATTTCAGATTTGATTGCTGTCCCTGGGCTTATCAATCTTGACTTTGCTGACGTTAAGACGATCATGACAGAACGTGGTTCAGCGTTGATGGGCATCGGTGTTGCTTCCGGCGAGAACCGTGCAATGGACGCAGCTCGCAAAGCGATTCAAAGTCCACTTCTTGAGACTTCGATCGAAGGTGCACGCGGAATTATTATGAATATTACAGGAGGTTCTAACCTCTCCTTGTTCGAAGTCAATGAAGCTGCTGAAATCGTCATTTCTGCTTCAGATCCTGAAGTCAATATGATCTTCGGTGCGAGCATCGACGATAACATGAAGGACGAAATCAAAGTTACTGTCATTGCGACTGGTTTTGAACACAAAACTGTAGCTCGTCGTCCAGGAACCCCATCTTCACAATCATCTTCTGTTCCACAGAACAATCAAGAAGAGTCTTCAGCAAGCGTACAATCCAATGATTCGCGTACTTCTGGTAATATCCGACCTTTTGGAACACAGAATGCACCAAGCGATCAATTAGATATCCCTGCTTTTATCAGAAATCGCTCACGTACTGATCGCTAGTCTGACATGATCATTCTAATTGATTTTTCAGCCCTCGAACCATTCATGGTGCGGGGGTTTGTTGTTTTACGTGCCGATGTCACGATATCCCCCTCGCTCAGTTGCAAGTAACGGAGTATCCTCATTTGCCCCGCTGTCACGATATCCCCTTCGCTCAGTTACAAGTAACGGAGTATCCTCCTTTGCCCGGATGTCACGATATCCCCTTCGCTCAGATTGAAGCAGTAAGTAACGCCGTGAGTATAGTCCATCAGTTACAACATACTCAAAGAGAACTTTTTATGTAAATCATAGTTAATCCAAAGTAATGAAGACACTTTGTATCTTTAACAACTCATTACGATCATTGCTTCTGAGGCTCTAGTTATTCGGTTTGATCGTTTTGGGGCAGTTCTCGTTAAACAAGAATAAGTAATTGTTGAACGTGTCGAGCACTCATATAAAAGAATGTCAAATATGGGCTCGTGAAAGTGATTATCTATATATGCATACTGATCCAAGTAAGCTTGCAGATGTTTCGAACCGATACCGCCATAAGTTGTTGCAATCGAGTAAGCAGCGGAAACACAGAGTCTACGAAGTTTATGGTTTTGTCTCTTTCGCCCCCACTTCATGGATATATCTGTTGTATAGACCGCTTCAGGCGACACATGCTGTTTCATGAATGAAGTTGCGTCTCGAGGGTAACCGCGAATTGGCTGAAGCGGACGTGGTTGTAGTTTGATTTTTACATATTTAACGTTACCTTCTGCATCCTCAGATGATGCTGCAATTACTGGTTGTTCTGTTTCATACCAGTTTTTCAGCTGGAACATCCGTTGATGCAATATAGAATCTGAAACTCGAACGATATCTGTTAAAAGTACTTCTGAGTCCGCTTGGCTGATCGCATATCGAATCTTATGATACATTAGCCATGCCGTTTTGTAGGTTACTTGGATAATCTGGGCCAGCTCCCTGGCATTAACACCATATGAACCATTAGGATTAGACAATAAAAACATAGCTTTAAACCATGAAAGTAAAGATGTACGAGTATTTCGGAAAATGGTATTTGATATTAATGAGGTTTGCTTATGACAATTGAGACATTCATATAAAGGGAGACTGCGAGTTTTGATGTTAGAACAAACAGGATGACTACATTGTGGGCATCGGAATCCAGCGGGCCATTTACTATTAAACAATGCACGAACACAATCATCTTCATTCCGGTAACACGCATTAAATTCAGAAAGATCCCAAATTACATTCATAATTTCACCTCATTAGGGGAACATTTGTTCTTAATTTACTAAATTATAGCAAACATATGTTCCTATTTCAAGAGAAAAGATGATTTTTACTGTTAATTTTTTTGGAGTCGTTCAACTGAGCGAAGGGGATATCGTGACATTAGGTGAGAGTTTAGAGTACGCAACTGAGCGAAGGGGATATCGTGGCATTGGATAGAGAGTTTAGAGTACGCAACTGAGCGAGTGGGAAATCGTGACATTAGGTGAGAGTTTAGAGTTCGCAGCTGAGAGAGTGGGATATCGTGACATTAGGTGAGAGTATAGAGTACGCAGCTGAGCGAAGGGGATATCGTGACAATAGGTGAGAGTTTAGTGTATGCAACTGAGCGAAGGGGATATCGTGGCATTGGATAGAGAGTATAGAGTACGCAACTGAGCGAGTGGGATATCGTGACATCATAGAGAGATTGCAATCGACAAAAAAAGGTTTGAATGGTCAACAGGATTAGACAGACTCCGAATTGGAAAGCGATTATACTGGGTTCAACCTTTCTTATAGCATATAGTAAGCAGTCTGCAAAAACGCGTTAGACGAAGAAGGATTGTGGATTTGAATGACCGTTTATGTGGATTTAGTTTTTTTCACCAATTTGGCATTAGACGGTTCTGTACTTCTTTTAACGGCTAAGGTCCGTAGCATTCGCCCAGTCAGAAGTCGCCTATTTGTTGCTGCATTTCTAGGTGCAATTTATGCCGCTGCGATGTTCTGGGTTAATGTCCCCTATCTTTATTCGTTTGGAGCAAAGATAGCGATCTCGCTTTTAATGGTTGTACTTACGTTTGGCTATGGTGGCCCTTTGCAATTGACCCGAAATTTTGTTGCTTTCTATACGGTGAATTTTGCAACATTAGGTGGGGTTATTGGAATCAATTACTTGATACAATCATCTGGCTCTGACTGGGGAGGGATGAGATATACGTCGGATGGCGGGATCGTGTTGAAGTGGCAGTTGCAGCTTGGTTTGTTGATAGGAGCTTTTCTACTATCTTCATGGTTGTTTCATGGGGCTTCGGTTACAAGACAAAAGCGACAAAACGTAGAGTCACTGATCTGGGATGTGGAAATTAAAATAGCAGAGCAATCATGGATGATTAAGGGCTTACTAGACACAGGTAATAGACTCTATGACCCACTTACACGGATACCGGTAATGATTGTAGAAGCACAATTATGGAAGGAACAGCTCCCTCAAGGATGGAGTGAAAGATTAAAGGATGAATCGGTTGATTTACTATTGAGTGAATTAGACCCCTCATTCTCTGAAAATTATGATTGGAGTCATCGCTTTCGCATTATACCTTATCGAGCGGTAAATGGAAGCTCACGTTTGATATTAGCAGTAAAGCCTGACTCTGTCGTTATTTCGTATGAAGGAAATGAAGCAAAACAGATTCAACGGATATTGATTGGTTTAGACGGGGGCACGTTATCGTCTGAAGGCGCATATAGAGCCATTGTCCATCCAGACATGGTTCAAGCCGGTGCATAGGCGCCGGTACTCACTCAGCCCGCGTGACAGGAGGATTGTCTACATGCTCGTGAAGTTGAAGCTAAGATCTCAATTATCGTTCTACCGCATTATGTTTTGGTTTGGCTGGAAGAGCGAAGAAGTGTACTATATTGGAGGCAGTGAGGCACTTCCTCCGCCTCTGAGCCGTGATGAAGAAGAGTATTTATTAGGTAAGCTTTCGAGTGGGGATGCTGCAATACGCGCTATGCTCATCGAAAGAAATTTACGATTGGTCGTCTACATTGCACGTAAATTTGAGAATACCGGGATTCATATTGAAGATCTTGTTTCGATCGGCGCGATAGGATTAATTAAAGCTGTAAACACATTTGATCCTGAGAAAAAAATAAAGCTTGCAACGTATGCTTCACGATGTATTGAAAATGAGATTTTAATGTACTTGCGCCGAAACAGTAAAACGCGAACTGAGGTTTCATTCGATGAACCGTTAAATATTGATTGGGATGGCAACGAATTGTTGCTTTCAGATGTGTTAGGGACAGAGAACGACACGATCTATCGGAATATTGAGGAACAAGTGGATCGTAAATTGTTGCATAAAGCTCTTGAAAAGCTTAGTGATCGTGAGCGTACGATTATGGAGCTTAGGTTCGGTTTAGCAGATGGAGAAGAAAAAACACAAAAGGATGTTGCTGATCTTTTAGGCATCTCTCAATCGTATATTTCGCGCCTAGAAAAACGGATTATTAAGCGTCTACGTAAGGAATTCAATAAAATGGTTTGATTTTTTACGCGAGTATTTACGTTGTTCGACAATGTTTGCGAAGCGTATAAGTGATATTTTACGGAATAAAAATGCGCCACCCGGAGATACTTTACATTAATGCTGCTCCCCGGGAGGAATTGCCTTGACCCGCAACAAAGTGGAGATATGTGGAGTGGACACCTCAAAACTACCTGTGCTGACCAATGCTGAGATGAGGGAATTGTTCCAATCCCTGCAACAAAAGGGTGAATTATCAGCTCGGGAAAAGCTCGTCAATGGAAATTTGCGATTAGTTCTGAGTGTGATCCAGAGATTTAACAACCGGGGTGAATTCGTCGATGATTTGTTTCAAGTCGGCTGCATCGGTTTAATGAAGGCGATCGACAATTTTGATCTAGGTCAAAATGTCCGTTTCTCAACGTACGCTGTTCCGATGATAATCGGGGAAATTCGTCGATATTTGCGCGACAACAATCCGATTCGTGTGTCTCGAAGCTTGCGCGATATTGCATATAAAGCGCTACAGGTTAGAGATCAATTGACGAATCAACATGCAAGAGAGCCGACAATTGTAGAAATTTCAGAAGTTTTGAACGTTCCGAAGGAGGATGTTGTTTTTGCGCTAGACGCCATTCAAGATCCAGTTTCCTTGTTCGAGCCGATTTACCACGATGGTGGCGATCCGATCTTCGTCATGGATCAGATTAGCGATGAACGCAACAAGGATATTCAATGGATAGAAGAAATTGCGTTGCGTGAAGCGATGAGGAAGCTGAATAACCGTGAGAAGATGATTTTATCGATGCGGTTTTTCGAAGGGAAGACACAGATGGAAGTGGCTGATGAAATCGGAATTTCACAAGCGCAGGTTTCTAGATTAGAAAAATCAGCAATCCATCAAATGCAAAAAAATGTGAAAGTATAGTTTTCGTTAGAAAGATGAAGGTGGAGCATGCTCTTGAAGAGCTCCACCTTTTTTTATTTTATTGGGTGCAGATAAACAAGGCTTCGTCGCTCATATACTGAGATGGAGGTTGTTATGAAGGGTGTGATGATATGAAAATATCGGACTTTCAGACGAAGGATGTTATTAATATTGTAGACGGCAAGAAATTGGGTCAGGTGACCGATCTGGAACTTGATTTGAGGCAAGGAAGAATTGATGCGATTGTCGTTCCTACATCAACGCGATTATTTGGTATGTTTGGAGGTGGGACGGATATCGTAATTCCATGGCGCAACATTGTAAAGATCGGTGCTGATGTTGTATTAGTTAGATTAGAGGATGCACGCACGACATATCGATTAGAGGATGGGGAACCACAAGTGATAAGATGAAAATAGCATGACGTTTGTGCGATAGTGAGACCTCTTGAGCTATGGTACACTGGATATTGGAGGTGACTCATCATGGAACCATTTCTTCTGCATACGGACAAAGATGATGCTTCACTTTTGCAGCTAAAGTCTTGGTGTAATAACGCAGATGGCATCACAGCAGGTTTCACTACCAGACAGACAGGCAACGTTGCACTGCATGTAGGAGATAATCCATCAGTTGTTCTGCTTAATCGCAAGAGGGTGACGGAACTGTTGGATTGGAGTTTTGAAACATGGACCTGTGCGGAGCAAGTACATGGTAAACAGGTGTATGTTGCGAAGCGCAATGACACCGGTCGTGGTCGTAATGATCGAGAAAGCGCTTTTCAAAATACGGATGCAATCATAACGAATGAACCAGATCTGCTTCTCGTCATGTTCTTTGCGGATTGTGTGCCACTCTATTTTTACGATCCAGTTACGAATGCGATTGGTCTAGCTCATGCGGGCTGGAAAGGGACAGTTGCTAATATTGTAGCCGAAACAATTGAACAGATGAGCTCTCATTTTGGGGCAAAGCCGGAAAATATCAATGCTGCGATTGGTCCTTCAATCGGTAGCTGCTGCTATGAAGTCGATGAAGCAGTGCTGAAGCATGTTCGACCATTTGGGGTTGATAAGGATGTCATATCTCATACAACAGACGGGCGTGCCCATTTAGACTTGAAACAATTGAACCGACACTTTATGATAAAAGCAGGAATATTGCCGAGGCACATCGAAATAACATCATTATGTACGAGCTGTCGTACAGACCTTTTGTTTTCCCATCGGATGGAAAAGGGTGATACAGGACGTATGATGAGCTGGTTAGGCAGAAAATCGAGGTGAACGTTTCGTGACGTTACAGGACCGTCTGCGGGACGTGGAGAGTCGACTGCAGGAAGCATGCCATAGAAGTGGCAGAGATCGCAAAGACATTCAAGTTATCGCAGTGACGAAGTACGTATCAGTAGCAACAGCTGATGCTGTTGTGAGCCAAGGAGTCACACATATCGGTGAAAACCGTTGGCCAGATTCCAAAGCCAAATGGGAATCGCTGCAAGGACAAGCTGTATTTCATTACATAGGCTCTCTACAGACGAATAAAGTAAAGGACGTAGTCGGGCGCTTTGACTACATTCATTCTTTAGATAGAATATCGCTTGCAGAGGCTATTGCTCAACGTGCGGAGACTTTAGACATCGTGATTCCATGTCTCGTTCAAGTAAATGTTTCTGGTGAACAATCGAAACATGGGATGTCACCTGAGCATGTGAGCGATTTTATCCAACAGCTAGCAACTTACCCTCGCATCCGTCTCATCGGACTGATGACGATGGCTCCATATGAGAGTGAGCCAGAAGAGACGCGTCCGATTTTTAGGGCGTTGAGACAACTGAGAGATCAATTAAATCATGATTTAGCATTAGAAACCCCACTTAAAGAACTATCTATGGGGATGTCTAACGATTTTGAAGTCGCTGTTGAAGAAGGCGCGACGATGGTACGTTTGGGAACCGTATTAGTCGGGAAAGAAGAATAAAGGAGGAATAATAATGGGTGTAGTAAATCGTTTTTTAAACTACTTTGGTTTACAGGATGAAGCAGAATTGGAACAAGTTGAGGGACAAGGACGCAACAATCAGTATGAGGATCATAACAGTCCATATCAAGATGAACAAGTTGTTGAAACCCCACAGTTTGAATCACGTAAACAGTCTAGTAAGAACAATGTCGTAAGCATTCATTCGCAAAAGAGTGCGCGTGTTGTGTTGACAGAGCCTCGGACTTATGACGAAGCACAGGAAATCGCGGATCATCTCAAATCCCGTCGTGCAGTGATCGTTAATTTGCAACGTGTAAGAAGAGATCAAGCGATGCGGATCGTAGACTTTTTAAGTGGTACGGTTTATGCACTGGGTGGTCATATTTCTAAAGTGGGCGCTGAAATTTTCTTGTGCACACCGGACTCAGTTGAAGTATCTGGAACAATCACGGAGATGATGGCAGAGGATGCCGAACACTCCAAAATGAGGTGACCACGGATTGAGCAATATTTATACGCTTATAGATTATGTTGCGCTAATCTATAGGTACATGATTTTGATCTATGTGTTTATGTCATGGTTACCTTCTGTGCGCGAAAGCTATGTTGGGGAATTATTAGGACGTGTCGTAGAGCCTTATTTGCGCCCTTTCCGCAGAATTATTCCTCCGATTGGTGGCGTAATGGATTTATCGCCCATCATCGCGCTATTCGCATTGTGGCCATTGGCAGAAGGTTTGAAAAAAGTACTTAGTCTATTCAATTTCTAGCTTCAATAATAAAGGGGTATTCGATGTCTCATCAAGAAATTTACGAGCACTTTCACCCTGACGAAAAACCATTCGTTGACCGCGCCTGGGAATGGATTGAGCGTTCCGCTCTGCGTCATGAGACGAAGAGAACGGACTTCCTCGATCCTCGTCAGGCGTTTATTTTGTGTTCATTAGCGAATCGTGAACGTGATGTGAAAATTAGATTAGATGGGGGAAGCGATCGAGCGGAACGTTGTCGAGCTGTGATCGCACCCGATTATCGTCCGCTTGAGGACGAGGACATGGGGATCGTCGTATTGGCGATTACATCAGACGACCGACGGATCGCAGATCTCGATCACGGAGATTATTTAGGTGCATTATTAGGACTAGGCATTAAACGAGATAAGATTGGTGATCTTCACGTAAGTGAAGCAGGTTGTCATGTGCTCATTACAGAGGAGATCAGTGATTTTCTCATTGGACATATGAAACAGGTGCATCGTTTAGAGGTCTCAGTCGCAGTTAGGCCACATGGAGAGCTCATTGTTACAGAAGTAAAGCTTGAAGAGCAAAAGTTATCTGTTGCATCCATGAGACTCGATGGAATAGCTAGTGATGTGTTTAGACTAAGTCGTACGAAAATTGTAGAACCGATCCGTGCAGGTCGTTGTCGTGTCAATTGGAAAGCGGAAGAAAATCCTTCAACAGCATTGCATGCTGGAGACATCGTATCGATGAAAGGGTTTGGGCGATTTAAAGTGCTCGAGGTCGAGGGGATGTCGAAGAGTGGAAGAATCCGAATCAAAATCGGTAAATTTGTGTGAGAGTCAAGAAGGAATTACACAGATTTCGTCGAATTGAGATTAAGATATGTGTTTAGCTTATATGCATAATTTGAAATGGGAGGTGCGCCAATGCCATTATCGCCATTGGACATCCATAATAAAGAATTTAGCCGCCGACTGCGTGGATATGATGAAGATGAAGTTAACGAATTTTTAGATCAAATTATTAAAGACTATGAAGCGATCATTCGCGAAAACAAAGATCTTCAAGCCCATGTTGCTGCATCACAAGATAAGTTGGGCCACTTCGCAAGCATCGAGGAGACATTGAGCAAAACGATTATTGTTGCTCAAGAAGCAGCAGATGAGCTGAGAGGGAATGCGAAGAAGGAAGCGCAGCTAATCGTTAAAGAGGCAGAGAAAAATGCAGATCGCATCATTAACGATGCACTTGCGAAATCCCGTAAAGTTGCACTTGAAGTTGAAGAGTTGAAAAAGCAAGCAGCCATTTATCGTGCTCGCTTCCGTGCTTTGATCGAGACGCAGATGGAGCTACTTACACATGATAGCTGGGACTCCTTAGAAAATCGTGAGCCTAAAGGTATCGAAGCATAAGTAACCTACATAAGACCCTTCGGGGTCTTTTTCTGATCTGGATTTTCTGATTTGGATTTGACAAAAGCGACAACAAAACGTATAACATGATTATATGAAACACGAATTATAAAGTCTTTGACGGGAAAAAGTAAGCCTATTACAAAGCCCAGAGAGTTGGCGGTCGCTGCGAGCCAATGCTTTATGTATGCTGAAGATCATCCCCGAGACGTCTCTCTGAACACAGCGATGGAGCCACATCGTTGTCCAGTAAGCGAGACCGGAGCCCGCCGTTAATGGGAGCACAAGTTGCCACTTCCTGTTCATACAGAGTGAAGTGGAACAAGGGTGGTACCGCGAGCTAACCTCGTCCCTTTCCAGGGATGGGGTTTTTCTGTTTTTCAGTTATACAGAATTTATAAGTTTCACACTTATCATTTTCTGTATAACCTCCGCAAAGCTCCTTCACCGTCCAAGGACGCTTAAGTCGTTTTTGCTTGAACAACTGTTAACATGAGAAAGGGTGATCCATCATGCGTCGAGTAGATGTCAAAGAACGAGCAAGAGCCCGCGAGGAGCGCGTACTATCGCATTGGAATAAGGAGGACACGTTCCGCAAGTCGATTGAGAATCGTGAAGGACGTCCGAACTTTGTTTTTTACGAAGGACCGCCTACAGCAAACGGAAAGCCACATATCGGACATGTACTTGGTCGGGTGATTAAAGACTTCGTTAGCCGTTACAAGACAATGTCCGGCTATCGTGTCATTCGTAAAGCAGGCTGGGATACACATGGTTTGCCAGTTGAGCTTGGTGTCGAGAAGCAACTTGGCATTTCAGGAAAGCAAGAAATTGAGAAATATGGTGTTGAACCGTTCATTATCAAATGTCGCGAAAGCGTATTTGAGTACGAACGCCAATGGCGGGAATTGACAGAAGCGATTGCGTATTGGACCGATTTAGATGATCCGTATATTACGTTGAAGGATGATTATATCCAAAGCGTGTGGCATATTCTTGCGACGATTCACGAAAAGGATTTACTATACCGTGGACACCGGGTTAGTCCATACTGCCCTGATTGTCAGACGACTTTAAGCTCGCATGAGGTTGCGCAAGGTTATGAGGATGTTAAGGATTTAACTGCTACTGCGAAGTTTAAGCTGAAGGATAGTGGAGAGTATGTTCTTGCGTGGACGACGACTCCTTGGACGTTGCCAGCGAACGTTGCTCTTGCCGTTCATCCTGAGATTGACTATGTGCGTGTTCGTCAACAAGATGGCGTATATATTGTTGCCAGCGCACTTGCAGAAAAGGTGCTTAAGGGTGAATATGAAACGTTGTCGACTCTTAAAGGTAGAGAGCTAGTTGGTCAAAATTATGAGCCTCTTTTCCCCTATGTGCAAGTTGAGAATGCTTACCGTGTAATTGATGCTGACTATGTTAGCGATTCAAGTGGTACGGGTATTGTACACATTGCACCGGCACATGGTGAGGATGACTACCGAGTAGCTCGTGAGCACAACATCCCTATGCTGATGGTCGTAAACAATGCAGGTCGCTATATCGATGAAATTACCGAGCTTGCTGGACGCTTCGTCAAAGATTGTGACGTTGAGATTGTTAGAATGCTTTCAGAGCGTGGATTGCTTTACCACAAGGAAAAATATGAGCATAGTTATCCGTTCTGCTGGCGGTGTAAAACACCTTTGCTTTACTACGCAACGGAAAGCTGGTTTATTAAAACAACCGCAGTCAAAGACCAGTTGATCGAAAACAACAAGTCCATCCAATGGTACCCTGAGCATCTTCGTGACGGTCGTTTCGGTAAATTTCTTGAGGATCTTGTCGATTGGAACATTAGCCGTAACAGATACTGGGGCACGCCGCTCAACGTTTGGAGCTGTGAATCATGCGGTCATGAAAAGGCTGTTCACAATCGAGCGGAACTCCGTGAACTAGCGATTGGAGATGTCGCTGAGGATTTAGAGCTGCATAAGCCTTATGTGGATGCCGTTCAGCTACGTTGTAGCTGTGGAGGTGTAATGAATCGTACGCCAGAAGTCATTGATGTATGGTTTGATAGTGGTTCGATGCCATTCGCACAGTACTATCACCCGCTAGGTGATGAAAAGACTTTCGCAGATCAATATCCTGCCGATTTTATTTGCGAAGGAATCGATCAGACACGCGGTTGGTTTTACAGCTTGTTAGCAGTATCTACGTTGTACAACGGCAAAGCGCCATATAAATCTGTTATTTCAACAGGACACGTGCTTGATGAGAACGGCCAAAAGATGAGTAAGTCCAAGGGCAACGTAATCGATCCTTGGGAAATCATTAATGAGTTCGGTACAGACGCTTTCCGTTGGGCGCTTTTAGCAGATAGTGCACCGTGGAACAGCAAGCGCTTCTCTAAAGGAATCGTAGCCGAGGCGAAATCTAAAGTGGTTGACACGCTCGTAAATACTCATGCTTTCTATGCGCTTTACGCCACGATCGACGGTTATGTGGCATCCGAGCATGAAAAACTGAAGTCCAACCATAAGCTGGATCGTTGGATTTTGTCACGATTGAATACGCTTGTCGCAGAGGTGGCTCGAGGACTGGAAGTTAATGATTTCTTGAATCCCGCAAAAGGGATTGAAGCATTCATTGATGAGCTATCGAACTGGTACGTTCGTCGTTCCCGTGATCGTTTCTGGGGTAGCGGATTAACGGAAGATAAACTAACCGCTTATCAAACTCTCGGTGAAGTGCTGCTTACGCTGTCTCGTCTCATTGCACCATACGTTCCTTTCGTAGCTGAAGACATCTACGGCAACCTGGGTGGAGCGGGCAGTGTTCATCTGGCGGATTATCCAACAGCAGATACTGCTGCAATTGATTTGGAGCTGGAGCGGGATATGGCTACAGCACGAAATATGGTTGAACTTGCTCGTAACATTCGTAACGAATCGAATTTGAAGACGCGTCAGCCTTTGTCCGAATTGCTTGTATCGTTAAGTGGAGCATTCAATTTGCCGGACTACGAGGATATCATCAAAGATGAGATCAACGTAAAGTCGATTACACTTGTAGGCGATGATAGTGGCTTTGTTGACTTTAATTTGAAGTTGAATCTAAAGGTCGCTGGGAAAAAATACGGCAAAAACGTAGGTCCAATTCAAGCGGCTCTTAAAGGATTATCTGCAGTTGATGCTCAACAGGTGGTAAAATCGGGTGTGTTTGCGTTTATATCTCCAGAAGGTGAGACGCTGGAAATCGTACTCGATGAATTGCTTGTGGAAAAAGAAGCGAAGTCAGGCTTTGCATCGGCATCGGGCGGTGGTCTTACAGTTGCATTGAATACAGAAATTACACCGGCACTCGAACAAGAGGGGTGGGTCCGAGAAGTTATCCGTGCTGTACAGGATACACGTAAAAAGCTCGACTTACCAATCGAAAAGCGCGTAGATCTCGTACTCGATGTGGACGGAGAGTTAGAAGCAGCTCTTCGCACATTTGATCATGTACTCCGTGAGAATGTGCTTGTGAATGCAGTTAGCTTCGGTCGCGTAGGCGATATGGAAAAGCTACAAGCAGGTGATAAGGAAATTGGCGTTGCGGTCATTCTGAATGCATAAATAGGTGCTTATGAAGTTATAAGCATAATTTACAGACGATATTGTGAAAATAATAAGGATGATGATGAAACGAGCTGCTTTTTTGGGCTCGTTTTGCGTTCGTTGCGAGGTGATCGAGGTGATCTGAGAGGTGCTGTAGCTAATGGGTGATCGCTCGAACAAAGTGGAAGATGATCAGGATGGGATACAAGGTCTAACGAAAGAAGCAAGCGTAATTCGCAAAACGATGGAATTTCTATCAAAGAAATTGGATCGATTAGCGAACGATTTAGAGAAAGCGCAGTTGAAGGATTATGTGAATTTGATGCAGCGTCCTTGGCAATTGCTCTGGAGAAATTTTATTGCAGGATTGTCTCGTGGGGTTGGGATTGCTCTAGGGTTTACTTTTTTTGCGGCGACGATCGTTTGGCTACTTCAATTGCTCGGTGCACTGAATTTGCCTATTGTAGGTGACTATATTGCGGATATTGTGCGAATTGTACAGCGACAGCTGGAAATCAACCCGTATTGAATAGGGTGATGTCGCGATATCCCCCTCGCTCAGATAGCGTGAACGCTTGATTGAGAGCTCAACTGAGCGAAGGGGATACCGTGACATTAGGTGCAACAGGGCAACGCAACTGAGCGAAGGGGATACCGTGACATTAGGTACAACAGGGCTACGCATCTGAGCGAAAGGGATACCGTGACATTAGGTGCAACAGGGCAACGCAACTGAGCGAAGGGGATATCGTGACATTAGGTGCAATAATGCAACACATCTGAGCGAGTGGGATACCGTGACATTAGGTGCAACAGGGCAACGCAACTGAGCGAAGGGGATACCGTGACATTATTGCTCGTCTAAATAGGGTTCAGGCTCCAGTAGCGAATCACCTTCGTTATTCGCAATATATTCTCGATAAGCATGATTTCGCACGATCGAAACGTTCTTTCCAGTAATGTCCGTCGCTAGAAAGCTTTCAAGTGGTTCAACGAAGCCATCGTTCTCGTCGGCTTCAATTGCCATCACACTGTAGTCATCGATATTATTTCCTTCTGCCATCGCGGGACTATTCGAGCTACCCCATGCCTCGACAATTTGCCATGCATCTTCTCCGTCAAACCCATTTTGATCATCGCGTTCATCTAAGCTTGTGCGACCGAATGGGGGTGTCAGCACTTCTTCTTCTATAGGTCTGCGCTCAGGGTTATATTGGCGAGGCTCATGTTCAATACAATAGATCGCAGTAGGTAATGCCTCTAATCGCTCATAAGGAATAAATTTTCCACAGCTTACACAATGTCCATATTCCCCAGTTTCCATTCGAAGCAGAGCTGCATCTACACGTTCAAGTCTGAGTGCTTCTTTTTCCAAAAGTGCAATGTCTTTACTGCGTTCGAACATTTCCGTACCTGCATCACCGGGATGATTGTCGATCCCTGACAAATCACCTGTTGAGTCTCGATAGGAATCTGATAATCCATAATGTCCATTTTTACCTATACGTTGCTCTAATTCAGCTCGTTCCTCCATCAATCGACGCTTCAAATGTTGGATGTTTGCATGATTTAACGGGTCCATGAAGACGTACACTCCCTTCATCTTCTGTCTTGGTGTAGTTTTCTCAGCTTTAGCTTGTTTTACGAGTGGAAAGCAATGTGATAAAATCATCTCGCAGGAGAAATGAGGAGGGGCGATATCATATGCTACGTCGTTGGCCGAATTGGGCATATTATGTAGTTGCGGTTGTTGTGTTTTTTATTGACTACATAACTAAAAAAATTATTGATCAAACGGTTGAATTAGGAACAGAGACGATCAGTGTCATCGGAAACTTCTTTATTATTTCACACCTTCGCAACAAAGGCGCAGCATTCGGAATTTTACAAGAGCAGCGTATATTTTTCTTGATTATTACGATTGTTGTCGTTTCAGGGATCGTCTGGTATTTGCAGAAATCTTATCGTACAGGCCGTGGCATATTGCTATTTGGGCTTGCGATGATCTTAGGCGGAGCGGTTGGCAATTTCTTAGATCGCGCGCTTTTTGGAGAAGTCATTGATTTTCTACAATTTAATTTCGGATCGTACACGTTTCCATTGTTTAACTTAGCAGACTCCGCTATCTGTGGTGGAGTTATTCTAGTCATACTGGATGCGCTGTTGGCCGCGAAAGAGGAGAAAAAACCTCATGACAACGGAGAACAACCTAACGAATACCCTGTCGGCTGACGATTGGGAATCGGAAGTGGAATTAGATCAACAAGATCGTCAAATGATGTGGACTGTAGAACAATCCTCATCCGGAGAACGACTGGACAAGCATATTACAGAAGTGTTGTCGGAGAAGCAAATTTCTCGCTCACAAATTCAAGAGTGGATTCGAATCGGTGCGATTAGGGTTAACGACCAAACATCGAAAGCGAATATGAAAGTTACAGCTAACGACAGCATTCGTGTTACGATTCCAGAACCGGAACCACTCGCAGCATTTCCCGAAGACATCCCGCTTGATGTTGTATTCGAGGACAGTGATGTAATCGTAATCAATAAGCCACGGGGAATGGTTGTTCATCCAGCTGTTGGACATCCGCGTGGAACGGTCGTCAATGCGTTGCTTCATCATTGCAAAGACCTCTCTGGTATTAATGGTGTAATGAGACCGGGTATTGTCCACCGTATCGATAAGGATACTTCTGGACTATTAATGGTGGCGAAGAATGATCTGGCGCACACTTCACTTGCTGCGCAATTAAAAGCACATACAGTAACACGGCGCTATCACGCTCTTGTCTATGGCGATATGGAGCATGATAAAGGGACGATTGATGCACCAATTGGACGAGCAGATCAAGATCGCAAGCTGTATGTTGTTACGAGCAAAAATAGCAAGCATGCGGTGACGCATTTTGCCGTATTGGAACGCTTTGGAGATTATACGCTTGTTGAGCTCAAGCTCGAAACGGGCAGAACGCATCAAATTCGTGTGCATATGAAGTACATTGGATATCCACTCGTTGGAGATCCTGTGTATGGTGGCAAAAGCGGTCGTACACTCGACATGAAAGGTCAAGCACTACACGCAGGTGTGCTCGGATTTGAGCATCCACGCACAGGTCAGTACTTGGAGTTTACTACACCAATACCTGATGATTTGGAAAATGCGCTCAATATTTTGCGGACACGTTAAGGAAGTGTAATGCAAATGATAGACGCGATAATCCATGGAGCATCTTCACTCTCTGAGGCATAGTTAAAGTAACATTAACATGTGTCTAAGGAGTGTTGGCTTGTGAGTGTGGAGCGCTATCAAACGACGTTTATTCAGCAGCAATTTGCGAGCAGAATTGGCGGGCCTAACTATGGTAAAGATACGAATATTTATAAGTTTGAAAAAATAAAGCGGGCAAAGGCTGCAGCTAAGTTAGCATTCCCCGATGTTGAATTGATCGACTTGGGTGTCGGCGAACCTGATGAGATGGCGGATGCGGGTATCGTTGCGAAGCTAGCGGAAGAAGCTGCAAAGCCAGAAAATCGCGGTTATGCGGATAATGGTATTGCTGAGTTTAAAGAGGTGGCAGCGAAATACTTGAAAGCTGTATTTGCTGTCGATGGCATTGACCCGAATACGGAAATTGTTCATTCCATCGGCTCCAAGCCTGCGCTTGCAATGCTTCCGAGTGTGTTTATTAACCCAGGAGACGTTACGATTTTAACGGTTCCGGGTTATCCGGTCCTTGGTACCCATACGAAGTATTTGGGTGGAGAGGTTTACAATGTACAGTTGACGAAGGAGAACAATTTCCTTCCGGATCTTGATGCGATCCCAGTGGAAATTGCTCAGCGTGCCAAGTTATTGTACTTGAACTATCCGAATAATCCGACAGGGGCAGCAGCTACTGCACAATTTTTTGAAGAGGCCGTTGCGTGGGCGAAAAAGTTCAACGTCGTTGTCGTTCATGATGCTCCTTACGCTGCATTGACATTCGATGGCGTAAAACCGTTAAGTTTCTTGTCCGCACCCGGTGCAAAAGACGTTGGAGTGGAGCTTCACTCTTTGTCTAAATCCTACAACATGACAGGCTGGCGAATCGGCTTCATTGCTGGTAATCCACTTATCATAAAAGCGTTCAGCGATGTGAAGGATAACAATGATTCTGGGCAGTTCATCGCGATTCAGAAAGCAGCGATCTATGGTCTTGAGCATCCGGAGATAACAGAAGCGATCTCTGAGAAATATTCGCGTCGTCACAATATGCTAGTGGGGGCACTTAATGAAATTGGTTTTCATGCCGAGAAACCTAAGGGCTCGTTCTTCCTTTATGTAGAGGCGCCGAAAGGCATTAAGGGCGGACAGCGGTTTGAGTGTGCAGAACACTTCTCGCAATACTTAATCCGTGAAAAACTGATCTCCATTGTACCTTGGAATGATGCGGGCAATTTCATTCGTTTCTCGGTCACATTTATTGCGCAGGGTGAGGCTGAAGAGCTTCGAGTTATCGATGAAATTAAACATCGTCTTTCCGATGTCGAATTTGAATTTTAAGTTGCGATTTATACGCGATTCTGCTTGACAGCTTTTGTTGATCATGGGATAATTCTTGTTAATGAATGAGTGCCTTTAACTCAGTCCCGTGAGGCTGGCAAGGTGTCGCAGAATTGTAAGCAATATCCCGCTACATAGTTACAAGTGGCTATCCTTGTTGACCAAGGAGTCATTATGCGGTGATATTATACTTCTGTCTGAACCCTCCTTGCGTCTGACGCTTGGAGGTTTTTTTGTGCCAATATCGTGTGATGGAGGTCTTTCCATGCAGGACTCCCGCGTTATTATGGATGAATCCGCAATTCGGCGGGCACTGACTCGAATCGCGCATGAGATTGTCGAGAAGAACAAAGGCATTGATGGCTGTGTTCTTATCGGAATTCGCACGAGAGGCGTCTATCTTGCCCACAGAGTTGCAGAGCTTATCCTAGCAATTGAAGGTCATCCGGTTGCGGTGTGTGAGCTTGATATTACGCAATATCGGGATGATCGCGCAGGAACCAAAGATGAGAGCAAGGATGTTCAAGACACTGAACTCCAGTATGTGGTAAACAATAAGCGAATCATTTTGTTCGATGATGTACTCTACACGGGACGTACAATTCGAGCAGCGATGGATGCGCTTATGGATCAAGGACGACCACAATCGATCCAGCTTGCTGTACTCGTCGATCGAGGGCATCGTGAGCTGCCGATTCGACCCGACTATATCGGGAAGAATGTACCAACTTCACGGCATGAACAGATCGTGGTTTCGCTTACTGAAATTGATAAGGGTGATTGTGTAACGATTATTCATCCAGCTGAATCAGAAGAGTAACTCTATCCGAGAAGGAGGCAATCCTGTAATGTCAACATGGATATTGAATGGACAGACGTTAAACAAAGAGACAGGAAAGCTTGAGACGAAGCATGTACGATTGGATAATGGTGTAATCGCTGAGTGGGTAGATGCAGCAACACTGTCTGAGCCAGACACTGCAGGTTGCGAAATTATCGACGCATCAGGCAAGCTAATCGCTCCGGGATTGATCGATATGCACGTACACCTTCGGGAGCCTGGCTTCGAATACAAGGAAACGATCGCAAGCGGTACGCAATCAGCAGCCAAAGGTGGCTTCACGACGATTGCACCGATGCCTAATACTAGACCCGTAATGGATACACCAGAGACGATTCGCTATGTGCTCGATAAAGCGACTACAGAAGGTAGTGTGCGTGTATTGCCTTACGCAGCCATTTCCAAAAATGAGCTCGGACGCGAACTGACAGACTTCGCTGCACTGAAAGAAGCAGGAGCGATTGGCTTCACGGATGATGGTGTCGGCGTGCAAAGTGCTCAAATGATGAAAGATGCAATGACGCTCGCTCACTCACTCGATATGCCGATTATCGCGCACTGTGAGGATGATACATTGGTTGAAGGTGCGTTCGTAACTGAAGGTGCATTTTCACGCAAGCATGGCCTTAAAGGGATTCCGAATGAATCTGAAGCGATTCATGTGGGACGCGATATTCTGCTCTCGGAAGCGACAGGGGTACATTATCATGTGTGTCACGTAAGCACAGAGCAATCGGTAAGATTGCTACGTTTAGGCAAGTCAGTTGGCATCAATGTTACTTCTGAAGTTTGTCCGCATCATCTGATTCTGTCTGATGAGGACATTCCTGACAGCATGGATGCAAACTGGAAGATGAATCCGCCGCTTCGCACGCCAAGAGACGTGGAAGCTTGCATTCAAGCGCTTGAAGAAGGAACGATTGATATTATCGTAACTGACCATGCGCCACATAGTGAAGAAGAGAAAGCGCGTGGGATAGAGCGAGCACCGTTCGGAATTGTCGGTTTTGAAACAGCATTCCCGCTGCTTTACACGAAGTTCGTTCGCACAGGTCGCTGGACACTGGAATTCCTTCTGCGTCGTATGACGAGTGATCCTGCTCGCGTGTTCGGTCTCCCTTACGGGACGCTAGAAGAAGGAGCGCCTGCAGATATCGTTCTGATTGATCTTGAGCACGAACGTGAAGTTAATCCGAATACGTTTCTGACGAAGGGTCGTAACACACCGTTCACAGGATGGAAGTTATATGGCTGGCCTGCTGCAACAATCGTGGGAGGCAAGGTAGTTTGGTCGCAAGAGCAAGGCATTAACCGCTAAGGAGTGATTGAGATGCAAGCAAGATTATTGTTGGAAGATGGAACGCTATTCACAGGTAAAGGCTTTGGTTCGGAGGGTGAATCGGTCGGTGAAGTGGTGTTCAATACAGGTGGTACGGGATATCAGGAGGTTGTGTCTGATCCTTCCTATTGCGGACAAATCGTAACGATGACGAACCCTTTAATTGGAAATTACGGGATTACAAGAGATGACTTCGAAAGCTTCCGTCCATATATTCATGGCCTCGTTGTAAGAAGGCATGAGACAATTCCAAGCAACTGGCGTGCAGAATACTCCCTGGATCATCTACTCAAAACTTACGGGATTATCGGGATTAGCGATATTGATACTCGGATGCTGACACGTAGAATTCGTCAGTTCGGGACGATGAAGGGGATTCTTACAACAGGTAACGAGCGAGTGGAGGAGCTACTGGAGCGTCTTGGCGCTACACCGTTGTTACGTGATCAGGTCGCACGTACGTCGACTCCGACTCTTTTTAAGAGTCCTGGTGAGAAGGAACGGATCGTACTGATTGATTTCGGTTCAAAATATGGAATTATGCGCGAGTTGAACAAGCGTGGCTGTGATGTGATTGTTGTTCCTCATGACACGTCAGCAGACGAAATCCGTCGCATAAATCCCGATGGGATTCAATTGTCCAACGGCTCGGGAGATCCTAAGGACGTTCCTCACGCGATTGAAACGATACGCCAATTGATTGGCGAATATCCGATATTCGGAATTTGCTTAGGGCATCAGCTGTTCGCGCTTGCGAGCGGGGCAGATACAGGAAAGCTGAAATTTGGACATCGCGGTGGCAATCACCCTGTTAAGGAGCTTTCTACTGGACGTTGCTACATTACTTCACAGAATCATGGCTATGCTGTGTTGGATGAATCAATTAAGGGTACTGAGCTCGAAGTGACACACATCAACAACAACGATAAGACGATAGAAGGACTTAAGCATAAGAAGTATCCTGCTTTTTCAGTCCAATATCATCCGGAAGCATCACCGGGACCGCTGGACAACAACCATCTTTTT
Organism: Candidatus Cohnella colombiensis; assembly: GCA_029203125.1. Lineage (GTDB taxonomy): Bacteria > Bacillota > Bacilli > Paenibacillales > Paenibacillaceae > Cohnella > Cohnella colombiensis. Next base: position 2,197,043 of record CP119317.1, on the reverse strand, counting down.
GACCGATTCATAGAGATGATTAGAGAGCACAAGCGCGCAAATCCTATGCGTGCACGTCAAGCGCACCTGTCGGAGACGCTGAGAGGAGAGTTACACTATGCCCAAAAATAACAATCTAAAAAAACTTCTCGTTATCGGCTCTGGACCGATTGTTATCGGACAAGCTGCAGAATTCGATTATGCGGGTACACAGGCGTGTCAAGCGCTTAAGGAAGAAGGCTATGAGGTCATATTGATCAATAGCAATCCTGCAACGATTATGACGGATACGAATATTGCTGATCGCGTATATATCGAACCTATCAATCTCGAGTTTGTCTCTCAGATTATTCGTCAAGAACGTCCAGATGGTCTATTGCCAACATTAGGCGGGCAAACGGGCCTTAATATGGCTGTCGAGCTTGCAAGAGCAGGTGTATTGGAGCAAGAAGGCGTTAAGCTGCTTGGAACGCAATTGAGTGCTATCGAGCGTGCAGAAGACCGTGACTTGTTCCGTGAGCTCATGCGTGAGCTGGACCAGCCTGTTCCAGAAAGCACGATCGTTACGACAGTAGCAGAAGCGGTTGAATTCGCGAATGGCTTAGGCTATCCTGTCATCGTTCGTCCTGCTTATACATTAGGTGGAACCGGTGGGGGAATTGCAGCGGATGAAGAAGAGCTTCGTGAAATTACAACGAACGGCATTCGTTATAGCCCAATCGGACAATGTTTAATTGAGCGTTCGATCGCAGGGATGAAGGAAATCGAATATGAGGTTATGCGTGACGCGAACGACAACTGTATTGTCGTCTGTAATATGGAAAACTTCGATCCAGTTGGCGTGCACACAGGAGACAGTATCGTTGTGGCACCCGTTCAAACGCTCTCTGATCGTGAGAACCAGATGCTTCGTTCGGCCTCACTGAAGATTATTCGTGCTTTGAGCATCGAAGGTGGCTGTAATGTACAGTTCGCATTAGATCCGCAAAGCTTTCAATACTATGTCATAGAGGTTAATCCACGGGTCAGCCGCTCCTCTGCACTTGCATCGAAAGCGACAGGATATCCGATCGCGAAGATGGCTGCGAAGATTGCAGCAGGCTACACTCTAGATGAGATTGTTAACCCGGTAACGGGTCAAACATTCGCGTGCTTTGAGCCTACAATTGACTATATAGTGTCCAAAATTCCACGCTGGCCGTTCGATAAGTTCACTTCAGCAGATCGCAAGCTGGGTACACAGATGAAGGCAACCGGAGAAGTTATGGCGATTGGCCGTACGTTCGAGGAGTCCATTCAGAAGGCGGTTCGTTCGCTTGAGATCGGTGTTCACCGTCTCCTGCTTAAGGGAGCTCATGAACTCGATGACGAAACGTTGACCACACGTCTCATCAAAGCGGATGATGAGCGGATGTTCCTGATCGCAGAAGCTTTCCGTCGTGGCTGGACACTGCAGCACATTCAAGATTTGACAAGCATCGATTGGTGGTTCCTTGATAAGATAGAGCGCATTGTTCTATTCGAGGATGTGATCCGTCAAGAAACTGAGCTTACGAATGAGCTATTGCTTGAAGCGAAGCGCAACGGCTTTACAGACCGTGCGATCGCTGAATTACGTGCAGAAGTAGGACGTAGCAGCTTAACAGTTGAAGCGGACGTTCGTACGCACCGTAAAGAGCAGGGAATTATGCCTGTATATAAGATGGTTGATACTTGTGCGGCAGAGTTCGAAGCAACAACGCCATACTATTACTCCACTTATGAGACAGAAAATGAAGTGCTTCCAAGTGCGAAAGAGAAAATTATCGTACTAGGCTCTGGTCCAATTCGGATCGGTCAAGGGATTGAGTTCGATTATTCGACTGTTCATGCGGTATGGGCAATTCGCAATGCTGGCTATGAAGCAGTAATCATCAATAACAATCCGGAGACAGTATCTACTGACTTTAGTACGTCTGATCGTCTATACTTCGAGCCACTCTTCTTCGAAGATGTAATGAATGTCATCGAACAAGAGAAGCCAATTGGTGTCATCGTGCAATTCGGTGGTCAAACGGCGATTAACTTAGCTGCGCCACTTTCGAAAGCAGGCGTGCGCATTCTCGGAACTTCGCTCGACAGCATCGACGAAGCAGAAGATCGCAAACGGTTTGAAGCGTTGCTAAGCAAGCTGAACATTCCTCAACCTAAGGGTACGACAGTTACTTCAGTTAATGAAGCAGTTGGTGCTGCGCAATCGCTTGGATATCCTGTTCTAGTACGTCCATCGTATGTACTGGGTGGTCGTGCAATGGAAATTGTCTATTCGGACGAAGAGTTGCTATCCTATATGGAAGTTGCTGTTCAGATTAATCCGGAGCATCCCGTATTAATCGATACGTATATGCTTGGCAAAGAAATCGAAGTCGATGCGATCTGCGACGGAGAAACAGTGCTTATTCCAGGCATTATGGAACATGTCGAACGCGCAGGTGTTCACTCTGGTGACTCCATTGCAGTATATCCTCCACAATCACTGTCGGAAGATGTGAAGCAGCAAGCGATAGACATCACGATTAAGATTGCGAAAGAATTGAAGACAATCGGTCTTGTAAACATTCAATTCGTCGTATGGCATGAGAAAGTGTATGTCATCGAAGTTAACCCTCGTTCTTCACGGACAGTGCCGTTCTTAAGTAAAGTAACGCGCATCCCGATGGCGAACTTGGCGACACAAGCGATCTTGGGTAAGAAGCTAATAGAGCTTGGATATCAAGAGGGTCTATGGCCTGAGGATGATTTCGTATCGGTGAAGGTTCCTGTATTCTCCTTCGCGAAACTACGTCGCGTTGATCCTACGCTTACACCTGAGATGAAATCAACAGGTGAGGTCATGGGACGCGATCGTCATTTTGCAAAAGCGTTGTATAAGGGCTTGATCGGTTCAGGGATGAAAATTCCGACATCGGGAGCGATTATTGCGACGGTTGCAGATAAAGATAAGCAAGAATCGATTGAAATTCTTAAAGGATTCTATAATCTTGGATATAAGCTGATCGCCACAGGCGGAACTGCAGATGCCATTGAAGCAGCAGGCTTGAAAGTACGTCGTGTGAATAAGCTGTCGGAAGGTACTCCGAACATTCTCGATCTGATTCGTACAGGTGAAGCGCAATTCGTCGTCAACACGTTGACGAAGGGTAAAGCGACAGAGCGTGACGGTTTCCGGATTCGCCGTGAAGCTGTAGAGAATGGTGTTGTCTGCTTGACTTCCCTTGATACAGTAAGAGCGTTGCTCAACATGCTTCAGGCGCTTCGCTTCTCAAGCGAACCGATGCCTGCATTCCAACAGTAATCGTTTGAAAATTGCCCGGTCATTCTGCGAGCTTCGCAGGGGATCGGGCTTCTATATGAGAGGATGAGTGCAATGGCAGCGTTAACGATGGCAGAGGCAGCGAGTAAGGTCATGGTCGCATTGGATAAGCCGGATGCAGATGCAGCGCTTCGACTTGCTAGTGAACTCCAAGGAACAGGCTGCTGGATGAAGGTTGGCATGGAGCTGTTCTATGCAGCGGGACCGTCAGTTGTTCGCGAGTTGAAAGCACGTAAGTTTCGCGTATTCCTCGATTTGAAGATGCATGATATTCCGAACACTGTGCGCGGTGGATCACGAAGTCTTGCTCGCCTAGGTGTAGACCTGTTTAATGTGCATGGTGCTGGTGGTTTGGCGATGATGAGCGCAGCAGTTGAAGGGGTGCAAGAGGCCGTTACAGCTGGTGAAGCAGAGCACTTGCCAATGATCATCGCAGTTACGCAGCTAACGAGTACGAGTCAATCGGTATTGAATGAAGAGATTAGAATTTCTGGACAGCTAGAGGAAGCAGTGGTGCACTATGCGAAGCTAGCACGCACAGCAGGGTTGCAAGGTGTTGTCGCTTCACCTCTTGAAGTAGAGGCGATCAAGCTTGCTTGCGGCACAGACTTTGTTACCGTAACACCGGGTATTCGTCCACGAGGTGCTGCACTAGGAGATCAATCACGTGTAATGACACCTTACGATGCGGTGAAGTGTGGTACGGACTATCTCGTTATAGGTAGACCAATTACTGCAGCTGATAACCCAGCAGAAGCGCTCAATCGAATCATAAAGGAGATGACTGAATCATGAGTGAGACAAAGCTTACGCAACTTCCAGCTACAATTGCGGGTCACCTGTTAGACATCGGAGCGGTACATTTGCGCCCGAACGATCCATTCACATGGACTTCGGGTATTAAGTCTCCCATCTATTGCGATAATCGTTTGACGATGGGTTTTCCAATTATACGTGACACGATCGCAGAGGGGTTTGCCTCGATCATTCGCGCAAAGTACCCGGATGCAACAGTCATTGCAGGTACTGCAACTGCAGGTATTCCACATGCTGCTTGGGTGGCACAGAAGCTGAATCTGCCAATGGCTTATGTTCGCGATAAAGCTAAAGGGCATGGTAAGCAAAATCAAATTGAAGGTCGGATCGAGCCGGGACAAAAGGTTGTCGTCATAGAGGATCTAATCTCGACAGGGGGTAGCTCACTCAAAGCTGCACTTGCTGTTCGTGAAGAGGGTGCGCAGGTTATGGGAGTGCTGGCGATCTTCACGTACCAATTCGCACAAGCGGAGCAAGCTTTCATTGATGCGGGAATCCCTTTAGAAACGCTATCGAATTACACATCGTTGGTTGATGAAGCGCTTCGACGTGGAACCATTCAATCTGCGGATGTTGCTTTACTGCAATCCTGGAGAGAAGATCCGCAAGCATTTGGCAAATAACAAAGTGGAGTTGTTCCAAAAGCAGTATGCTCGCTTTAATGTTAAATAAGCAAGTCAAACAAATAGGGTGGTGAAACAGGGCTCATTGAACTGTATCGCCACTCTTCGTCATATATGGTATAATAGACCTATATATGTAAATCTATCAAGATACGATGAAGGGTAGACACTTTATGAAGAGATTAATAGATATTACGATCGCATTACTTGTGCTCCTTCTTTTATTACCCGCTTGGTTAGTTATAGCGCTGCTCATTAAATGGACTTCGTCTGGTCCAGTACTGTTTATGCAAGATCGACCTGGGCGGGGAACGAAAGTTTTCGGAGTATATAAATTTCGAACGATGAAATTAGGGTCAGAAACGATGATCAAAGGTCATGAGGTTATGAAAGATGATGATCGCGTTACGTCGATTGGGAAGCTGCTAAGAAGAACAAAGCTGGATGAGATTCCACAGATGCTTAATGTGTTAAAGGGCGAAATGAGTCTCATAGGGCCGCGGCCTGAACGTATCGACTATTTACCTGAATATACCGCAGAGGAGCTTAAACGTTTTAACGTGCGTCCAGGATTAACAGGTCTAGCGCAAGTTAGTGGGGGGATATACATATCGTTAGATGAGCGTCATCGTTATGATGTCTATTATGTGGATCATTATAGTTTGTGGCTAGATATTAAAATAGTAGTCAGAACGATCGGTGTTATACTATTCGGGGAAGAAAAATATATGAATCGAGAGCTTGTAAGCTTTAAGAAGATAGAAAAATCTAGTGAAAAAGAACAATTATTAAATAGGCAATACTAGCCTTTCCATGTTATTATTAGTGCAAAAGTACGAGATGAAGAAGGGTTGATCATGTCGAATGAATTAAATGTTGCGAACTGTCCGAAATGCGGAAAAATATTTCAAAGAAATATACGGAATTTGTGTCAAAGCTGTTCTACTGAGGAAGATACGCATCTCAAGGTGCTTGAACAGCAGTTGCTTCGCAATCGCCAGTTATCGAATGCTGAGCTTTCGTCTAAAGTTGCGATTCCAGAAGATAAGATCAGATACTTGATTCGCTCAGGTAAATTAAGATTGCATGATTACCCGAATTTAGCGGACTCGTGTGACAATTGTGAAGCACCAATTCGTAAAGGTACTTTATGTCTATCATGCTCAACGAAGATTCAGAATGATATTGAATATGCGATCGAGCAGGATCGTCTTCTAAAGGAACGAATTAAAGCGAATACATATATATCTAGAGACTCTCAATAAATCATATTCGAGCACATGAGGTTGAGCTAGTGGACATGTCCATAAGCTTAACCTCTTTTTTGATCCGACTCAGTCGCAAGTCGTAGATTCGAGGCGTACTTAAGACGGTAGATGACTAGACTCATGTTCGCTACAATAAGGGTATAATTTGGAATCATTCAGATGGATGAAAAGGAGAGTCGCTCATGGCAATTTTGGAAGTTGAAGGTTTGCGCAAGTCATTCGGAGCAGTTACTGCAGTAGATGGAATTAGCTTTACTGTTGAATCGGGGGAAGTGTTTACGATTATCGGTCCGAACGGAGCAGGGAAGACGACAACTTTAGAGATGATCGAGGGTTTGCTTCCGCCGGATCAAGGAACGATCAAAGTAGATGGTTTAGTATGGTCGAAGGACGCGGAGGCGATCAAGTACAAGATCGGCGTGCAACCGCAGACTGGAGCAATGTTCGATCTGTTATCCGTTGAAGAAAATTTGGATCTTTTCGCATCGTTCTATCCGACGCCGAAGCCAATAGAGGAAATTATGAAAATGATTAATTTAACCGACCATCGCAACAAGCGAGTAAAGTCACTGTCCGGGGGGCAGAGACAGAGATTAGCGATTGGTCTTGCAATGATTAGTGATCCTGACATCATCTTTCTCGATGAACCCACGACAGGATTAGATCCACAAGCACGTCGTAATATATGGGACATTGTGCTTCAGTTGAAGGAACTAGGTAAAACGACGATATTAACTACGCATTACATGGAGGAAGCTGAGAAGCTCAGCGATCGAGTCTGTATTGTCGATCAAGGTCGCATCGTTACATTAGATACTCCTGCTGCTCTGATTGATCAGTTGACTAAGGAGCGCCAAATTCGATTGCAATTCACTGATGGAGATGCAGCGGCGATTGCAACAGAACAACGTGCAAGCAATTTGCCAACAGTTACACGCACATCACTGGAGGGTACATATTTACACGTGTGGTCGATTAATCCGGAAGAAACTTTGTATGAGTTATTCGGATTTACGAAAGATCAAGGGTATCGAATCGGTCAAGTATCCATTCTCGAATTAAGCCTTGAAGATGTGTTTATTGCCTTCACAGGCAAAGAATGGAGGGATTGAGATGAGTAATCGTAAACAATTGTTCAAGCTCTTTGGTGCAAATTTGAAAATGATGTTTCGTGAAAAGCAAGTGTGGTTCTGGAATATATTTTTCCCAATTATATTGATGGTCATCTTCATGGTCATCTTCGGTTCGAGCGATAGCAGTCACTTTAAGGCGAAAATTGCAGTAGTAGAAATGCAAGAAAATGCGACGTCTAATCTGCTAGAGGATCAACTTCGGCATTTGCCAGTGTTCGAGTGGAAGTCGGAACAGCCGGTTACAATGGAACAAGCAGATGATTGGATTAAGAACAAGAAGGTAGATGCGGTCATCGTGCTGCCGGCATCTGAGGAAACAAAATCGCTAGAGCTCATTTACAATAAAGAAAATGAAAAAAATGCGACATCACAGGCGATTTCCGGAATTATTGGACAGTTTCTTGAACAGGTGAATTGGTCAGTTGCCGGAATTACTCCAACTTTCAATTTGACGATTGATTCTGTATCTGGGGGAAGCGAGGATCTAACCTATGTCGATTTTCTATTAACAGGAATGATTGCACTCGCCGTAGCGCAGGGTGGATTGTTCGGAATGGTTGACATGGTAGAGATGCGACGCAAAGGGTTGCTCAAGCGTCTTCGGATGACACCAGCTAAGATGGGATTACTCGGCACAGGAAGCTTGCTCGTAAGATTTATTTTGGGAATCGTTCAAGTGTTAATTTTAAGTGCCATTGGTGTATTAGGCTTTGGTGCGAAGTTGCACATTGATGCGCCAACATTAATCGTGGCATTCCTAGTCGGGGCACTCACATTTAATGCGATCGGATATATGATTTCCTCATTCAGTAAATCGATTGAAGCTTACATGGGGATTGCAAATATTGCTAGCTTCCTGATGATGTTCCTCAGCGGGATCTTCTTCCCAACGAGTGGTTTTCCGGAATGGCTATTGCCAGTAAGCAAAGTGTTGCCGCTCACATACTTCGTAAATGGAATGCGCGATGGCATGGTATATGGTAGCGGAATGTTCACAGCGGAATTTTGGACTGGAATAGGTATTCTTGCTATATGGGGTGTCATTTCGTTTGCGCTTGCTATTATCATTTATCGGAAAATGAAAATTGAAGTTCGTTAAAAAAACTTTAGGGGCGCTCAAAGCGTCCCTAAAGCTTGTCTAACCATTCCTTGATTGCAGCATTCGGTAAATCGTTAAGCGAAGGAATCGGTGTGGGTTCGTTTGTGAGATTGTACTTCTGCTTCAGTGTAATGATTCTTCTAACACTTTCGTTAATGCGCTCTTCTGTAATATTGCCATTCTTGACTTCGGTCAATAGCTGTTTATAAACGAGATTCATTTGCTTGTAGTTATGTGCGATCATGACAATATCGCTCCCTGCTTTGATTGCGTTAATAGCAGAAGGGACAACGCCATAATGGTTGGAAATCGCCCCCATCGTGAGCTCGTCGGTAATAACTACTCCTTCAAAGCCAAGCTTGCCCCGCAGCTGATCTTGAATGAGAATATGTGAAAAGCTTGCCGGCGCATCTTTGTCGATGTTCGGATACAAAATATGGGCAATCATAACGACTTCAGCTTGCTCCTTAATTGCAGCTTGGAACGGAATCCATTCAAGCTGTTTAAGCTCATCAATCGTCTTATTAACGATCGGAAGGTTAAGGTGAGAGTCCGTTGACGTGTCGCCGTGGCCCGGGAAATGCTTGATAACTGGAATGACCCCGTTGTCCTGCATACCTTTCATTTGGGCAATCCCCATCTTCGTAACGAGATCGGCTTGATCACCGAAAGCACGATCGCCAATCACCTTATTATTAGGATTGCTTGCAATGTCGAGTACAGGGGCAAAGTTCACATTGAATCCCATCAATTTCAGTTCTTCAGCTAATATTTTCCCCATTTGGCTCGCGAGCTCGGGGTTTTCTGTTCGACCTACTGTGGCAGCGCTAGGCATAGTCACGAAATCGGAGGGGAGTCGACTTACTTTTCCACCTTCTTGGTCAACGCTAAGGAATAGAGGTAAAGGATTGGAAGAGTTTGCAGCCTTTAACTCATTGATTAACTTTACAGAATCGGCAAGGTTGGACAAGTTGTTCTGATAAAAGATAATACCCCCGTAGTGTTTATCTTGAATCATCTTTGTTAACGTATCATCGATGGCAGTACCTTCAACGCCTATAAGGATAAGTTGTCCGATCTTCTCCTCAAGCGTCAAGTTATCGATGAGCTTCGTCAAATCATCGACTTCTTCCGAAGGAGCGGGGGTTAATGAAGTCTCGCTTTGGCTTTCACTTGACGATGGGGTAGGCTGCTCGACATCGATCGGAGCGGGTGGAATCGGCTCTGATTCGTTACTCTTGGAGCATCCAGAGACAACGATTGTGAGGATGAGCAGGAAGAGCAGGATCGAACGTCGGTAGGAGCGGTTGGGGCGATAGAACATCGAATACCTCCTGAATTTTACAAGCTCCCGCTTTCCTTCAATAAGGGAGCGGGAGCTTGTGATGAGTGTACTAAATTGTGAATGAGCTTTTCAAAGATACGATGCGGTTGAATACCGGACGATCACTCGTCGTATCTTTCGGATCTACATTGAAGTAGCCATGACGGAAAAATTGAAACTTATCGCCGCCTGCCGCTTCTTTCATCTGCGGTTCAACGAAGCCATGCAGTACTTCAAGCGAGTTTGGATTTATGTGGTCGAGGAATGATTGTCCATCATCTTCTGCCTCATCTGAGATAAGCGGTTCATATTGACGGAATTGTGCAGCTATCGCATGTGCTGCATCGACCCAGTGCAAAGTCCCTTTAACTTTACGTCCAGTAAAGCCTGAGCCGCTCTTCGTTTCGACGTCGTACGTACAGCGCAATTCAATAACGTTGCCGTCTGCATCCTTAATGACTTCTTCGCACTTAATAAAGTATGCATGCTTCAATCGCACTTCATTACCAGGGAACAAACGGAAATATTTGGCAGGAGGATTTTCCATGAAATCATCTTGCTCGATATAGATCTCACGGGAGAAAGGAATCTGACGATTGCCCATCTCTTCATTCTCGGAATTGTTTTCCGCTTCGAGCCATTCGGTTTGTCCTTCAGGATAATTCGTGATGACGACTTTCAGCGGTCTCAAAACAGCCATCGTACGCAACGCCTTGAGCTTGAGATCTTCCCGAATGAAATGCTCAAGCATCCGTTCATCTACGATACCGTAGCTCTTAGCAACACCGATTTCACGGCAAAATGCACGAATCGATTCAGGTGTATACCCTTTACGACGTAATCCTGAAATGGTAGGCATTCGAGGATCGTCCCAGCCGTCTACAACTTTTTCGTCGACGAGTTGCTTTAGCTTTCTTTTGCTCATGACCGTGTTCGTAATATTAAGCCTTGCGAATTCATATTGATGAGGCACCCATGGCATTTCACATTCACGGACAACCCAATCATAGAATGGACGTTGGTCCTCGAACTCAAGCGTACATATGGAATGAGTGACGCCTTCAATCGCATCTTCAATCGGATGAGCGAAAGCATACATCGGATAGATGCACCATTCGTCTCCAGTATTGTGATGATGCGCGTGTACAACACGATAGATGATAGGATCGCGCAGGTTCACGTTAGGTGAGGCCATATCGATCTTGGCGCGAAGCACTTTTTGTCCATCGGCGAACTCTCCTGCTTTCATCCGTTGGAAGAGATCAAGATTATCTTCGATTGTCCGGTTGCGATAAGGACTGTCTTGCCCCGGTGCAGTCAACGTACCGCGTGTTTCACGGATTTGATCCCCATTCTGGTCATCCACATATGCAAGTCCTTTTCGGATGAGTAGAAGTGCACGCTCATACATTTGGCCGAAGTAATCGGATGCAAAAAACAATCCGTCCCAATCGAAGCCAAGCCATTTCACATCTTGCTTGATCGATTCGACATATTCCGTATCTTCCTTGACCGGATTGGTGTCGTCGAATCTTAAATTGGTTCTTCCATTAAACTCATCAGCAAGCTCGAAGTTAAGGCAAATGGACTTGGCATGTCCAATGTGCAAGTAGCCATTAGGCTCAGGAGGGAATCTCGTGACGATTTCTTTCACTTTCCCTGCTGCTAAATCTTCGATAACGATGTTTTTAATAAAATGTGATGATGCCGTCTTCGCTTCCAAACCGATCAACCTTCCTCACTGTAGCATGTCTATCTACACATCATACACAAAAATGCCATTGAATATAAAGGGGGATAGACAAAATTGCGCAAAGTCATCTCCCGAAATCTAAAAAAATGATAAAGCTTTAATGTTTTATGTAACTTTTCTTAAGTTTCACGCGTTATAGTTTATGTAGAGTTGCCAATTAAGGAGGATAATAACGTGACGACCGACAAGCCATTGCTTACCGTTCGTAATGTGGAACGTTCCTTCAACGTCGGGAGTAGTAAGCTTAAGGTACTTAAGGGGATCAATCTAGAGCTTTATCCGAAGCAGCTTGTCATGCTTAGAGGACGATCGGGCTCGGGTAAGACGACACTCATGAATTTGATGGGGGGATTGGATACTCCGACTGAAGGTGAAATTTTTTTCAAAGAGCGACCATTTCATAAGTGGAACGATGATAAGCGGACTGACATTCGTCGTAAAGATATCGGCTTTATTTTCCAAGCTTATGCACTGCTACCGTTGCTGTCTGCTTATGAAAATGTGGAATTATCGCTTAGAATGGCCAATGTTCCTCGAAGTGAATGGAAAGCTAGAGTGACCGCTTGCTTAGGTCTAGTAGGGCTTGCCAAGCGAATGCACCATCGCCCGTTTGAGTTATCTGGTGGTGAGCAGCAGCGTGTCGCGATCGCAAAGGCGATTGCTCACAGACCAAGCTTAATTCTCGCAGATGAACCTACTGCAGAGCTTGACAGCCAGATGGCAGCACAGGTGATGCAAGTATTTAAAGAAATTGTTGCAACAGAGGATGTAACCATCTGTATGACAACACACGATCCAACAATAATGGAGGTAGCAGACCATGTCTATGAAATGGTTGACGGAGTTTTCGTCTCCAATTAGTACTAATAATTCAAAGCATAGCCGACGTAGATCTCGGGTGAATAAGACTGTCTTTGCTACGTTGGCGTTATCTGTAGCACTTTCGGGCTGTAGCCTACTTCCATCTGAACCGGTAGAGGAAGATTTGTCCGCGATTGAATTACCGAAAATTTCGGAGAAGCCGAAGTACGATGTGACAACGAAGACGCTTGAAACAAAAGTATCAGGCTCCGGAAAGATGATGTCGACGAACGAAAAGACGCTCTATTTTTCAATGGATAAGAGATTGAAGAAATTATATGTGCGTACGGGTGATCAAGTTGTAGAAGGACAAATTATCGCCGAGCTTGATGTGGATGATAAAGTGAAGCAACTGCGTAATCAGGAGCTATCGTTCAAGAAGACAGAAGCTGCGATGAAGGTGACGCTTCGTAATCGAGATGAAATGGATCCTGCAGAATTCGAGCAAGCGATGATAGATTTCGAAATTGCACAGCAGGCGCTTGTTGATTTGAGAGAAGAAATAGATAAGGCGGTTTTATACGCACCGTATTCAGGAACGATCGTCTCGATATCTACACAAGAAGGGGCTGAGGTTAAAGCCTATGCTTCGATCTGTGTCATCGCAGACCCGACAAGTCTTGTCGTTGCAGCCACTTTATCCAAGGAAGATCTAAAAAAAATTGCGCTCGGTATGGAAGTTCAAGTAGACATTAACAATGCAGGCAAAGTGACAGGAACAGTGTTGCAACTGCCACAACCTACGACAACGGATCAGAACGGATCTGGAAAGACAGAGAGTCTTGAACAATATTTACTCGTTGATGTTCCTAAGCTTCCTGAAACTGCGACAAGAGGTACGCCACTTTCCGTATCGGTTGTTGTAAATCGTAAAGAGAATGTGGTCGTCATTCCGATTTCTGCACTACGCACCATTGGCGCGCGCACCTACGTACAGGTGTCAGAAGCGGATGGAACTAAACGTGAGGTCGATGTTGAGGTAGGACAGCAGACTTCAACGGATATCGAAATTGTGCAAGGCTTAACGCCAGGACAGAAAGTCGTAGGAAGGTAGAGAGATGATTGCGCTAATCCGGTTCCTCTTTCGCAAAATGTGGAACACACGCTGGCTAACCTTAAGTACTTTCGCTGGATTGTTCATCGCAGTTGCGTTCACGACAAGTATTCCGATGTACGCGGATGGAGCGCTGAAGCGTGTTGTTGCCCAATCACTGCAGGATAATAGTCAAGGTTTACCCGCTGGGTCGATGCTCATTCGCTATCAATCCACTAGTGGCAAAACAAATATTAATGACTTTAACAACGTAGATACTTACATACAAGAAGATGTAAAACAAAATATCGGATTCCCACTAGAGACATTTCAACGAAGCTTGACGCTACGTAGCACCAATGTTTACCCGGAAGATCCAACGAAAGTGGATGCGAGTCGAAATCGTAAGATGATGATAGCATCGCTCAGCAATTTGAAGGATTACGTGGAGCAAGGTACGGGTAAATGGTATGGAGATGCAGTAACAGCTGACGGTACGGTTGAAGCACTTATGCTTGAGGAAGCTTTATACCGTAATGACTTGCACGTTGGGGATGTACTGCTCTATCCCGTTGCTGGCGGACGAGAGCTTCGCGTTCAAATCGTCGGTTCGTTCAAGCCGAATGATGAGAATAGCGATTATTGGTACCAAGGCTTTGAAGGAATGATGAATAGCCTCATCATTTCAGATGATGCGTTTGTGAACGGGCTTGTTGGCAAAATGAGCGTACCTATTCAAGTTGCGAGCTGGTACTCGGTATATGACTTGAGAGAAATTAAGACGAGTGAGCTATCACCTCTTACAAATACGCTCAAACGTGTTGACATTGAAGTTTACAAGCGACTCAACGATACGAAGCTGGAAATATCGTTCACAAGCATGCTCGATCAATTTAGACGAGATAGCATACAGCTTCAAACGCTACTATTCACTTTGGCTGCACCGATGATTGCAATGGTATTCTATTTCATCACGATGAACTCGCAGCAGGCGTTGGAGAAACAACGTTCGGATATTGCTGTGCTTCGAAGCCGTGGAGCAAGTACAAGGCAAATCTTCATGCTGTTCTTAATGGAGGGCTCCTTGCTCGGCATTGTTGCACTGCTGACAGGTCCTGCTTTTGGTTGGTTTATGGCCAAGAGTATCGGTTCGGCTAGCGGATTTCTACATTTCGTAGATCGCAAATCGATTCCTGTCGGCTTCACTACAGACAGTATGCTAGCAGGGCTGGCAGCAGTAGTTGTAGCGATTGGTGCTGCGATTATTCCAGCTCTCGTATTTACACGAACTTCGATTGTGGATTACAAGCGCAAGATCGCTCGTTCGGACCGTAAGCCATTTTGGCAAAAATGGTTTATAGACGTCGTGTTAGTCGGAGTTGCAGGCTATGGCTGGTACTTGTTCAACGAACGGCAGATGGTGAGCTTTACGACTGGAGCGACAACAGATGAGCTGAATGTTCAGCCATTTTTGTTCTTCGTACCAGCGATAAGCATATTCGCAGGTGGGCTCGTATTTTTGAGATTGTTCCCACTATTGCTCAAGATCTTTAACGCAATATGGAAGAAGATATTGCCGGTACCTCTGTACCTTACGCTAACACAGCTATCGCGCTCATCAAGCTCCTATTACCCGCTCATGATTTTGCTCATTTTAACGTTGGGACTCGGGGTGTATAATTCCTCGGCTGCACGTACGATTGGGCTTAATTCTGAGGAACGCATCATGTATAAGTATGGTGCTGACGTCGTCGTGAAGACGGTGTGGGAAGGGCAAGCAGAGTACACTCCACAAAAAGGCAACAACAATGGTGGTGGTGGCGGTAATGGTGGAGGAAACGGTGGCGGTGGCGGTAATGGTGGTGGTGGCAATAATCCAACTCCATCTCGCATTAACTACAATGAACCTCCATTTGAGATATTCCGTTCATTGCCGGGTGTAGAGCATGCTGCAAGAGTGCTTCAAACAAAAGGAAGTATGACGGTATCAGGTAAGTCTGCAGGTCAAGTAACTGTAATGGGTATCGACAATGTTGATTTCGCTAGAGTTGCGTGGTTCCGAGATGACCTGTATCCTGTCAGTCCTTTTAAGTATTTGGAATGGATGGGGAAATACGCGGAGGGTGGATTTATCTCCTCGAATGTCGCTCGCAAGTACGATTTGAAGCGGGGAGATACCGTTAAAGTAGTCATCCAGGAGCAATCAATGGAGTTTATTATTCTTGATGTGCTCCCTTATTGGCCTAGTCAATATCCGGATCAATCGCCATTTTTGATCGCGAATTTAGATTATATTTACGATCAGGTGCCACTGATTCCATATGAAGTGTGGCTGAAGATGGAGCCTGGTGCTTTGACTGCGCCAATCATTCCGGTATTGCAGAATAAAGGGATTGAGTTGCTCCCTATTGAGGATATGCGTAGCGAATTGATCATTCAGGGTAAGCATCCCGCACGCGGAGGCGTATTCGGAATTTTGAGCCTTGGGTTCATGGTTACGATCGTCGTCACCTTAACTGGATATTTGTTATTCTGGTTTTTCAATCTATCACGTCGTGTCGTACAGATAGGGATATTAAGGGCAATGGGTTTATCTCGTAAGCAGCTCACAGGGATGCTCCTACTTGAGCAAGTGTTCACAGCCGGACTGTCCATCGGAATCGGGATTGGGATTGGTAAGTTGACGAGCATGCTGTTCTTACCGTTTCTGCAGACGACAGAAAATTCTGCAAATCAGATTCCACCATTCCGTGTCATCTTTGAAGCTGCAGATACGAATCGACTATATATTGTCGTTGGAGTAATGATGAGTATTGGTATCCTATTGCTCGTTACACACATTCGCAAGCTGAAGGTACATCAAGCTGTCAAGCTAGGGGAGGAGCGCTAATCTATGATCACGTGCGAAGGACTTGTAAAAATTTATAAAGCTGATGATCTAGAGGTAGTTGCACTTCAAGGGCTGAACCTGTCAGTTAAGCCGGGTGAAATGATGGCGATTATCGGGAACAGTGGTAGCGGGAAATCAACTCTTCTTAATATATTAGGAGGATTAGATCGACCATCAGCCGGGCAAGTACAGGTTGGTCCGTGGAATCTGCTTAAGGTCAGCGACGAGGACTTGGTGAAGTACAAACGGGATACAGTCGGCTTTATTTGGCAAAACAACGCACGCAATCTACTGCCGTTTCTCACAGCGCTGGAAAATGTGGAGATGCCGATGATGTTCTCCGGAAAGCTAGATCGTGCCTACGCGAAGCAACTGCTCGAGTGGGTCGGTTTAAAGGAACGGATGCACAACAAGCTCACACAGCTTTCAGGGGGCGAGCAGCAGCGGGTTGCCATTGCGATCTCATTAGCCAATCGTCCGCAACTACTGCTTGCCGATGAACCTACAGGCTCGGTTGATACGCGGACCTCTGACATCATTATGGATATTTTCCGTAGGTTGAATCGCGAGCTAGGTTTGACAATTGTTATCGTTACTCATGATCTAACATTAGCAGGCAAGGTCGACCGTGTCGTTGCGATTCGTGATGGACTAACGAGTACAGAGTTCATTAAACGAAATCCGAATTTAGATCATTCATTGCCGATTGGCGATGGTGAATCGCTTGATGATGTTCATGAAGCATTCGTTGTCGTAGATCGCGTTGGTCGCATGCAAATACCGAAAGAGTATTTGCATGCACTCTCAATTGGTGATAAAGCAACAATGGAGTTTGACGGGGACAAGATTGTAATTACCGCACCAAAAACATTAGGGGAGGATGAAAGTGCATGAACACAAAGAGAGCTGGAATTCGCAAGTGGATATTCGTCACAATGTCACTGACGCTGTTGATTCCTATACTAGCAGCATGTAATTTCAACAAAGCAAAGGATGCAGATACGCGGCATGTTCTTCGCGTAGGTGTGACGTATGGCAGTAAAACGGAAGACTCTTATATTCGTCAGCAGTATACGGATATGTACGAAATAACACATACGAATGTCGACATCGAGATTGTGCCTGCAATCGATTATAACGAAATGGAGTATGACGAGAAGACTGGAATGCAGAAGCCTATTGATGTGATGGCTAAAGTAAAAGCAATTATGACAGGCGATAACCCTGTCGATGTCATGATCGTTGATATGGGTATATTGAGCCAAATGGTCAACGAAAATTTATTGAAGCAGCTTGAACCTCTTATGAAGGAAGACGGAATTGAATCCGATTCGTTTGTTCCTACTGTAATCGAAGGTATCAAGGATCAAGGGGACGGGTACCTCTACGCTTTAGCTTCTACGTTCATGCCATCAGCGCTTTATTACAATAAAAAGCTGTTCGAAAAAGCAAATGTAGACGCACCTACGAACGAAATGAGTTGGGATGATGTATTTAATCTTGCAAAGCGGATGAAGTCTGGTGAAGGTGCAGATACCGTATTTGGATTTTCAATCAGCCAATGGGGTTCAGGAGAAAACTTCTATGAATTCCAAAACTTCACACAGCCATTGCAATTGAAGATGTACGATGATAAAGCAGAGACAATGACCGTTAACTCACCGTTATGGGAAAATTATTGGACCAAATATTACGATCTGTACAAGTCGCACATCATGCCACGTCAAGATGACATTCAAGAGATGTATAATAGACAAAATGAAGCTAACAGCAATAACAGCACTAATATCTATAATCCGTATACAGGACGGATGTTCTTGACAGGTAACGTTGCGATGGCGATTGGCGATTACAGTCTGGTGAATGAAATTCAACAGATGAACAGCAATTCAGAAAAGTATAAGATCGATAAGCTAGAGTTTGATGTCGTGTCGATGCCTTACTTCAATGAAAACCCAGGTGTAGGTGGCACTGTCTACTTTAACACCTTAGCTGGAATTAATGCGAATGCACAGAACCCTGAGGATGCTTGGGACTTCATTAAGTTCATGACAGGCAAAGAGTGGGCAAAGCTCAAGTCGCGTAGTACGTACGAAATGTCAGCTCTTAAGGATTATGTTAAGGTTCGCGAAGGAATGGACCCTTTCAATATCGAAGCATTTACAACAGTGAAGCCAACCATGTACAGTGGAAATAGCTTGAAGGAACAAGAGATGTTCCAGCAAAAACCGAACCTCAACTTAATTTCACAGTACGGAAATAAGGCATTTTCCGATATGATGCAGGGGGTCAAGACTCCTAAAGAAGCGTTAGCATGGTGGCAGACACGTGGGACAGACATTCTTCAGAAGATTAAGACTCAGCCTACAGGAGAAATTGATGGAGTCAGTGAAGAGCTCTATGGTGACGGTGGGATGTATGGTGGGGGTAGACCGATGCCATTCGATCACTTTGAGGCAACAACTGAATCCTTCGAGGAAACTACAGTGGACGGAGAAAGTTCGAGTGCTTCTGCAAGTGCTTCTACAAGTGATGAAGAAGCACTGAAAATAGCATCGGGAGAAGTCGGTGTGGAATAGCTTATAGAGTTTAGAAGCTGCTCAGCCTCGAAAGTGGGGTTGGGTAGCTTCTTTTATTGCTTGATTGCATGGAGTATTTAGCAGATGTCACGATATCCCGCTCGCTCAGTGCGGTTGGCAATTGCTGCTTTGTATGATAAGCTGAGACCGAATCAGGGAGAAAGAAGGAGTGAAGAGAATGAGGCCACTGCCGATCTCTGCAGAAACTGCGGTAAAGCTTGCCGAGTTCATGAAGGTACCGCTGGAGAACTTAATGCATATGCCACAGCATATTATGCTTCAGAAGCTTGCTGAAATGGCACAAGCAGCAGGTGAGAATAAAGAAGATAAACACGATTAAACCTTTCTTTAGTTTAGGATTCAGTTGACATGGAGCTTGCTTCTGAGGTATATTAATATTTGTCGCTAATCACAGCAACATAGTCATAATGACGCGGGGTGGAGCAGCCCGGTAGCTCGTCGGGCTCATAACCCGAAGGCCGCAGGTTCAAATCCTGCCCCCGCAACCAACCTTTCTCTGGACCGAGACGGGGGCCTTTAGCTCAGTTGGTTAGAGCGGTCGGCTCATAACCGATTGGTCGGGGGTTCGAGTCCCTCAAGGCCCACCACAAGAAACCTTGATCTTGCAAGGTTTTTTTGCTTTTTTATAGGAGTTATGAAGTGTCTGTAAGATTTAACGAATGTATGTTCTATTATTGATGAAAAAGAAAAGCTCGAGGAGCTCCCGGGCTTTATTCAGGCAACTAGAATAACGGATTTCCTCCACCAAGCGCTTCATAAGCATCCAACACATTTTGTAATGCTGTTTTTTCTTTTTCGGTTATTGTTCTATCGGAACGATTTTGACTACCTTGCTGCCTGAGAATTGTCTTTTTTGACGAAATAATTGATTCTATGAGATTACGATTATCTTGTGTCACATAATTTGTATAGTACTCCCATACACCGCCATAACCATTGTCGCGCTTTACTTCCCCGTAGGATGGTGTAATTTCCACTGTCTCATCATCAATTTTAAAAATATATTTATCAATAAATACCCAGTCATCCCCACTATACTGTATTCTCATTAATAGTGTTGGTACCCCGTCTTTATCTTGCGAAATTATAGCGTGAAAGCTATTTTCGTTTACATACTCAGCCGTAGTTTTATCAACATAAATATTATTTTCAGTGACTTCGTCGTAAGTTTTCCTCATTTTACTAGTTGCCTTTTCTAACCTCTTTTTGTTAGCTTCGGCTATTAAGGCTGTTTCTTTTTCAAGTTCTTCTTTTTCTTTAGCTAATGTAATCATAAGCTCACTATGTAATGCTATTACTTCATCTATCTCTATAGCACCTGGATGTTTATCTTTTAGTGTGTTTAATGTTACGCTCAATGCATCGATATCCTTGTTTCCGTAATGTTTCTTCGCTTCACTAAGGAGTTTTTCTGGACCATACTTTAAATCTTCTAATTCATTTTTGAGTTTAGTGTTCTCAGCTTGGAGAGTTGAAATCTCCCTATTTACTCTTTCGAGCTCTGAAGCTAGGTTGGCATTATCTTGGGTTGGTGCGGTATTATTACATCCAGTTAAAAGCGCAAGCGAAACAACAATAATTAATAATGATTTCATACTTTAACTCCCTTCAATTTATGCACATTCGTTCTAAGGTGATTTATACTACACGTCTACATCGAATGAGGTAGTTGTTAAGACTACCAGACGTCATCATTTTACATTATATCTTACTAAATGGCGATACTTGGAATGCTCAAGATAATAAAAACCCCCACTATGCCTGTAGCATAATGGGGTAAGATTATGAAGGCAAACCAATCCGACTTAGTAGATCCCAGTTCCAGCACGCAGGATAATTACTAACAGAATGAAAAGCACAAGTACAAATGCAGCTGCGCCCATACCGCCGTATCCAACAACTTCACTCATTAAACTCACCACCGCTTAGTAATTGTGATTGTTCATCACATAGATATCATATGCATGGATGAGCTTGACGCTAGTACATTCACACAGATCACTCATTAATCCGCGTGTATCTTACTACCTAATCGTAACGATCGTCCCAATGGGCACAGTACTCGCCAGTTGGAGAACATCGTCATTGTACATTCTAATACAACCGTGGGACACTTCATGACCGATTGAAGAAGGATCATTCGTACCATGAATACCGTAATGAGGTCTAGAAAGACCCATCCAGAAAGCTCCGAATGGACCACCAGGATTAGGAGCCTTATTGATGATCGTATACGTTCCTTCTGGGGTCTGTGTCAATATCTTCCCAATACCAACAGGGAATCCTCTAATTACTTGATTTCCATCCAACAAGTACAGCATTCGATCCGATAAATCAACGATGATGTGGTAGTATGGCATATCGTTAATCAACTCCCCTTTCACGCAATATATGGTTTTTTAGGCTAAGTTGAATGGGCGGGGTATGAATGACCTCATTTACAGAGAATGATTACATAAAAAAGAGCAGGAGGGATAACCTCGCTGCTTTTCTCTACAAAAGCGGAGTGATCATTGTTACGAATTAATCTCATTCCTCATTACCGGTACTTCCTTGGTACATATGGGTGTGCGGTATGCTACCGTTCACAGTGGTATGACCTTCGAAATGATGGTAATGTCCTCCGTTTGGAAGTGGAATCAATGGACCTGTTGTCCCGCTAATTATATGAGTATGACCGTCATTAAATGAAGTTACGGCGTAATAGTTATGAACATGCTGGACGCCACTTGGTGCTGGTTTGGTCATGCCAGCGTAATGATGTTGATGTCCAACATCATAAGAGGTCACTCCAGAAAAAGGATGAACGTGAACTGGCCTACCGTCCCACGAAGTGATATATAATTTATGTGAATGGTTTGAATCATCATCTTCTGAGTGAACGATGATTCCAGTAATAGGGATATCCATCTGAGGCTTATCAACTCCTTACTTATTGATTATTTTTCCGTTTCGCCAGTATATGGAAGTTGCATCACATTGGACACTGAAACCCACCAAACTAATGAAGTTTTTTTCGCATTTTTTTTGAAATTACCGCGTTTTGGCTTGCAATACTGTAGGGGTCATGATATATTAATTAATGTTCTTTTTTTGCCGGGGTGGCGGAACAGGCAGACGCACAGGACTTAAAATCCTGCGGTAGGTGACTACCGTACGGGTTCGACCCCCGTCCTCGGCACCACTTATATCAAGGATTTCAAGGGTTTCAGCTCATTGGGCTGGAGCCTTTTTTCATGCTCAAAAAGTGAATTTGCTAACATTTTGCTAACGGTGCTCTTTTTTTATGAACTTTTCGGGTTTGCGTTTTGTGCCACGCTCAATTTGTCCTAAGTATGAAACGTTCATGCCGGAATTAAGCGCTAATTGCTCTTGGCTCATTCCTTTAAGAAGACGCATACGACGAATTTTATCTCCAATCGTGTGTGCGGAATCCATGTCAATCACCTACACAAAAATGATAGACTTCCTACGTGCGTGTCTCAACATGATGCAGATACGAAATCAGTAGTTATAGATACGAAATCAATCAATTCGACGCACTGAAAGAGTGGATAAAGATTTTAATAATAGAAAGTTCGGTTTTAGGCTCTAGTGAAAATGACCATGTTCTTTCAAGCTGTAATATTGATTGCCGCCAATAATTACATGATCGAGCACTTCTATGCCTAGGATTTCTCCAGCTTCTACAAGGCGTTTAGTCAAATGTATGTCTTCTGGGGAGGGCGTTGAGTCACCGCTCGGGTGATTGTGAGCGCATATTAGGGATGCGCTACAGCGCTTGATCGCAGCGCGAAATACTTCTCTTGGATGTACGATTGCAGAGTTCAGAGAGCCGATAGAAATGATTTCTTTAAAGATCACGCGGTTCTTTGTGTTCAGAAATAGGCAAGTGAAATGTTCTTTGGGAGAGTGCCGTAATTCAGGTGCTAGCAGATCGTACACGTCTTTTGGACAATGAATTGCAACTTGATCATGAGAGGGAAGGGATAGGGCTTTAGCCAGTTGAAGCAAGGCAGTTATCTGGCGAGCCTTACCTATCCCGATTCCCTTAATCATGGTTAATTGCTGCTCGCTTGCTTCCAATAACTCCGTTGTTGTAGGGAATTGTTGAAACAGTTCTTGAATCACGTAGCTATCGTGCTTTTCTCTTAGGGATTCCGAGATAAGTCGTTTAATTTCAGTTGGTGGATAAGGGCTCATTGGGTTTCCTCCGTTGATTTGATGGACACAAAAAAGGTCGTACACGTTTGACGGTGTACGACCTTTCGATGCATGAATAGCCTCTCGCGAGGACTACCTATCATGCATAGGGATCAGGGATATAATATAGAGTTCAGAATCCCTATTTTTCGATTTTTATTGAGCAAAAAGTCTCCTTTTATAGGTTCCCAAAAAAGGATATTGACGGAAAAAGTCGAAATTGTAGTTAGGTTCAAATCTACATAACTCTGGATTAAGTCTAGCTCAAAGGAGTGAATATTATGACTGAACTTACCTTGCCAGCGCTGGAACGAGTTCTTTTTAAGGAGAATGGAAAGAAGAATATCATTAAACAAATTCTTGTTCCTGCAAAGAAAACACAATTAAATGTATCGTCCTCTGATATAAATATGGTTATTCTTGAAGACTCAGAACAAAAGTATTGTGTTACAATTAAATCCTCAAGTATACCAATGACCTATGATTATGTCATTTTATCAAAGCAGATACCTACTGAAACCAATGTACTTGATGGTTCGCTAAAATTAGAAAGATGGTTAAGGCACCCACGAATTTTAGAGACTTATGAGGCAAACGAAGTTATCGAATCTTGGAACGATCAATTTGATTATAAAGTAGAAGACGTAAATAGAAACGTTGTTGGATTAAGAAGGCCGCAATTAGGTGCTCTGCATATGATTATGGGGCATTTTCAACTTCCGTTGGATATTGCTACGGTTGTTATGCCTACTGGAACTGGAAAGACGGAAACGATGCTTTCAGCTTTGATTGCGAATAAGTGTAAGAAATTGCTGATTACTGTTCCAAGCGATGCATTACGTGAGCAAATATCAGAGAAGTTTCTAACTCTAGGGCTTTTGAAAAGATTCGGAATAGTTAGTGAATCTGCTTTATTTCCAATTGTAGGGGTTGTTAAAGAACATTTTAAAACGGTTGAAGACTTACGTAATTTTTTTGAAAAATGCAATGTAGTTGTATCTACGATGCCTTTACTATCTGACAGTTCTAAAGAACAACTGGAAGAAATGTCCGAACTCATCTCACATGTATTTATTGATGAGGCACACCATGTGAAAGCACAATCATGGGAAAGATTCCGCTTAGGTTTTACTAAAGAAAAAATAGTGTTTTTCACGGCTACTCCATTTAGAAATGATGGGAAAAGACTCGATGGAAAGATTATCTTTAATTTCCCACTGTTAAAAGCTCAAGAAGATGGATATTTTAAAGAGATTGAATTTATTTCCGTAAGAGACTATGACTCATCGAGAGCTGACTTAACCATCGCTCAAGCAGCTGTTCAAAGATTAGAGGAAGATCATAAAAAAGGACTTCCTCACATTTTAATGGCTAGGTGTGCTACTAAAGAGAGGGCAAGTTCAATCTTTAATATATACAAAGAGTTTACGATGCACAATCCCGTTCTTATTCATTCAACTATTAGGAATAAAAATGAAATATATCAGTCCATCATAAATAAACAGCATAGAATTATTGTATGTGTTGATATGTTGGGAGAAGGCTTTGACTTACCTGAACTAAAAATTGCTGCTTTTCATGATATTAGGAAAAGCCTTCCCATTACCCTACAGTTTACTGGCCGATTCACAAGAACTAAATATGATGAAAAACTAGGCAAAGCTTCTTTTATTGCAAATATTGCTGACTTAAATGTTACGGAAGAACTTGAAGAATTATATGCTAAAGATGCTGACTGGAATAAAATTCTGTCGGATATAAGTCATTTGAAAATAGATAGTGAAATTAAATATAGGGAACTAATGGATGGCTTTACTAAGCTGAACAATTCAAAGATTCCTTTTCAAAATATACGTCCTAAGCTCAGTACGGTAGTTTATAAGAGCCACGGGAAAACTTGGAACCCATACAATTTTTATAAAGGAATACAGGCATATAATCAAATAGAGTATAAGTTTTTTGATGTTAACAGGAATGAAAATATTGCTATCTTTGTATCTGCCAAAAGCTTATATCCTGAATGGATTAATCATAAGGACATCTATAACTTAAATTGGGATATTATCGTAATGTATTGGGACGAAAAGAATAATCTCTTGTTTATCAATAGCTCCGATAACGGCAGTCTGTATAAAGACTTGGCAAAAGCAGTAGTAGGGAAAGAAGCACAACTTATCAACCATATGAATGTATTTAGAGCATTACATGGAATCAATCGGATTAGACTTCAAAATGTTGGTCTCAAACTTTTTTTAGGTAGAGATATCAGATTTAGAATGAGTGTAGGAAGTGATGTAGGCGAGGCGCTTACCCTAGCTGAGAAGCAAAATGGTCAAAAAGCGTTCGTTGTAGGGGCAGGGTATGAAGGTGGAAATAAAGTTAATATTGGGTGTTCATATAAGGGGAGAATATGGACGAAGAAAGAAGGAGACTTGTTAGAGTTTAAAGAATGGTGCTTTAACGTAGGAGAAAAATTGGTAAATGATGAACTCGATCCCAATACTATTTTGAGAGAAACATTGATTCCTGAAAAAGTAATTATTAGACCTCCTTTATTTCCGATCTGGATCGAATTGGATTCGGAAATCTTGCAATACAATGAGATTAAATATGCCTTTATAATCAATGGTACTGAATATAATTTATCAACATGCGAGATTAGTTTGTTTGAACCTACGTTAGATGGAGATTTATTTTTTTCTTTAAATACAGAGGATGGCAACGTGATTTTTGAACTTCATCTGTTTGAAGATATTCTGAATAATACCGACATCAAATTCCCTAACTATAAGACATTACAAGTTAGCGATGAAAAAGTAGAAGTTGTTTACGGATCACAGAGAAGAAGTGCAGTTGATTTTTTTGACGAATACCTTCCAACGATTTGGTTTGCCGATGGGTCATCACTTACTGGAAATGACTACATCAAATTGAAGAAAAGAATAGGACTATACCCTACTGAAAAAATTATTGATTTTGATTGGTCAATGACCGATTTAAGCAAAGAGTCACAGGGAGTAACTCCGAAAATAGCGGATTCTATTCAGTACCAAATGATAAATTACTTAAAAAATGAAGATTATGAAATTATATATGATGATGATTATAGTGGGGAAATTGCAGATGTAATTACAATGAGAGTTCAGGATGATGTAATTTACGTTGAACTTTATCATTTGAAATTTGCAAAGGGAGGATTGGTTAGTAGTCGCATAGATAATTTTTATGAAGTATGCGGGCAGGCACAGAAATCAGGCGTGTGGAAGAATAAAGATTCTAAGGAATTTCTGACGCATTTATTAAGAAGAGAACCTAAAAAGAAAAATGGAGTTCAAAGTTCAAGACTTGAAAAAGGGACTATTGACGATTTAGAAAGAATATTAAGATTTGCGAAGAAAAAAATGCCAATGCAATTTAAGATGTTTATAGTTCAACCAAGTTTGTCCAAAGCTAATCCGTCTGAAGATATCTTGCAATTGCTAGGGGTTACTGAGAATTTTCTTAAGGAAACCTCTGGGATTGAGTTGGGAGTAATTTCAAGCAAATGATAGAGTAGTACCTCGAAGAAGCAAGAGAATATTACTAAAAAGCATGAACTCTAAAAAGTATTCACTGTTAAAGTTAATATAAACCAAAGTATGAATTATTGTCTTGAAAATAAAAGAAAAAGTTGAAAACCAAAGTGCTTTAACGTTGACGAGGTGGCTCCTAATTGAATAACTACAACTCAGGTGAACATGATCCTTACTGGTATGAGGCTTTTGTAGGTCTCAAATATGTTCTGAAAATGCTCGACACAGATTCGGGTATTGAAGCGGTCGCCTTTCAAGCCAGAACGATTAACAAACTAGATGATGTTATTGTGAAATATTTGGATGGCCGTTCACTTTGCATACAAGTTAAGCATACGAGAGCGGAAAATAATTTAACCTTAAGTGATCTTATCAGACCTTCAGGTGGAAATTCATCCTCCTTGCTTCAGGACATGGCCGTTGCATGGGAGGAAGGTTTAAAGACTATTCCAAACTGCATCCCAGAACTTTACACAAATAGGCGTGGAGGGAAGAAGTGGTCACGAACGGCAAGCGATTCGGCCTATCCTCCGCTTCCTGAATTTTGGAAAGCACTTAGAAAAGATCTGAAACAAGCAGGGAACCTTTCTGCTATCCGCTTGAATTCAACATATAGCGCGGCGTGGACTGATCTTCTTGCACAACTGGGTGTGCTCGAAACAGATATAAAAAAATATGAATTCCTAAGAAAGTTGCGATTACGTCTCAGCAGGCCCGATTTAGAAGAACTTGAGTTACAGATGCACGAACAAATTGGTCGAATATTTGGGATATCTTCGTCATCATTCCAAAGAGAAATCTTTGAAAAGCTCGCAGCTAGTTTACGATTTTGGATAACTTCGATACAAGGTAAGGTGGATTTCGTCTATCCGGAAGAAGTGTATAACCGATTATCTTTGCAAACAGAAGTTGGTGACAGAGATCATCTAATTCGCCCTCCAGCTCCCTTTTTCAAGTCGCGGTTAGTTTTTATGGAACGATTAATAGAACAACTTGGTTCTCGTAAACATAGTATTATTTTCTTGAAAGGTAGCCCCGGTAGCGGTAAGAGTAGCCTAATAAGCCAATTGGCCTATGAAGAACCAACCATCATTAATCTTCGATATCACGCTTTCAAGCCAATTACGCCTGAAATGAAAGAAATCCCTCCCGATTCAGGCCGAACTGTAGATCCTCGTGTATTCTGGACGGCGTTGATAGATCAGATTCGAGCAGAATTAACTGGTAAACTATACCAATATAAAGTTCCAATTCGCTGCGATTATTTGACGGTAGATGAAATTCGTAATCATACATTACGGCTGGCTCAGGAACTGTCGAACATTAACCATAGACCGACTGTTATTGCGGTAGATGGAATTGATCATGCAGCTAGAGCAGGATACCTCTCTCATAAGCACGAGGATACGTTCCTTCCGTGGCTGGTTCATCCCGAAGAAGTTCCTAGTGGTGTACTTTTTCTGCTGGCGGGTCAGCCTCCGGAAGGATACCCGGCATACCCACAGTGGCTAAAGGAGGACAGTTCTGAGGTCCTCCATCTTGAAGTGCCGGTTGTTACAGAGAGTGATATCCGCCAGATGCTCTCACACGATTTTCCAAGGGAGTTCATAGAGTCAGCTGTTAAAGTGATTCGTGAAAATGCAGTAGATAATACCCTTGCCGCCGTATTTGCGGTTAGAGAAGCAAAAGGCTGTACGACAGTCGAAGAATTGATTGAAAGACTACGGGCGAGAAAGTTGCATGATGGTATTCATGCTTACTATGATCATATTTGGATTCATGCAGTACAAAAAATCCAGACAAAAGTCAATTACGAGATAGCATACTTAAACGAGAAGCTGTCGAGCTATTTTTCACTGTCAAGCGAACGCCTAGATGGCGAGACACTAAAGTGGATCTTTAGGGAACTGTTACATACGGAATCCGATTGGAATTACCTGTTAAAGGATTTGGAGCCGCTTGTTATAGAGCAGGACAGAGGGAAATTCGTATTATTTCATAATGATGTTCGAGTCTACTTTATGAGGTATATTCGAACCCACCGTGGTATTATGAAGGACATTGCCGGTTCTCTTGCAGATTTTTACATGGCTGAACCCTCTTATAAGATTGCGCGTCATGCTGATTTGTTTTCCTTATTAAGACAAAGTGGACGAATGGAAGAGATCGTCTCTATTTTCAATCCATCGTTCATTATGGAAGCGTGGACGATAAGAAGACCTATCGATGAAATCAAGGAACAATGCAGGGACATGTTGGCCGTCGTTAAGAAGCGGAAAAACTGGAATGATGCTGGTAGAGTGCTTGAGGCGCTTCGTACTGTTCAACAACTTTTAGTATCGTATGAAAAAGCAAATGAACGGAATTATTTCATTGCGGAAGATCAACGCGTACCTGCTTTCGTACCATCTGAAGGAATTATTAAGCCACCCCAGACATGGAAGATGCATCTGTTAAATCAGGTATTCAATGATGTTCGACGACTAGTAAAACTCGGAGAATATGACCGTGCTCGTCAAATCATGGAACGGTGGTTCAAACGAAATAACGTGACCCCCTTTCAATTGATCGATCTTCTCGAGGAATACTATGTTTTTGAGTCTAGTTTCCATCGTGATAACTTGACCAAGGGGTTTCTTGAATTGATTCGTGAATGGGGGGAACTAGCAGGGGGGGCTTTAATTTACGAATGGGAAATTGAAAAAGAGGAGATAAGGAACAGTTTAGAAGAACAAGTGGCAAGTGCTTATTCTGACGGATTTCTTCATGGATCACTCAACCGAAGCGGACTCTCATTCTTTAGATGCTTGAAGAGGTATTTACAGTATCTTGTGCCGGAGAAAAGAGAAGTATTAGTCGAACAGATGGTTGATGAACAGAAGTGGACAGAATTACGCTATATCCTTAAGAGAACAGATCATCTTATTCCATCTTTCCAGCATCGAATTAAACTGGCCATGTATAGTGCCATAGCAAATTTCGAGACTGAGCGCTTCGTTCGTCCTGTTGTAGAACAAGGATATGACATTTTAGAGCATAAGAAAATGAACTATGAAACCGATGCAAAGCTCTACTCTTGTATCTGTTTTCTTAGGGGATGGTCTTACGCAGAATCCGATTTAAAACAGCATGCTGAAGAAGCGATTCAAGCTTATTTCTCCTACGACAGAGATCCGAGAACTACGGATATGATTCGTCTTTTATTTCATAGTACCTATCGAATGGGAGCTTACTATTGTCTTTCAATGCAGGAAGGGTACAAACTTTCCAAGCAAGACATAACGATGATTCTTTATCTGTTGGAACGCCTCTATTTAATGGATCAGTCTGTCTATTACCATTTAGTCGGTTACATAGAAGTTCGTTCTTTCTTTATGCGAATGGCAATGTTTTTATCTCGAAATGATAAGGCATTGGATAAATTGTTATACCCCGTTATAAGGGACAGCATGATTGAGGGCGAAATTTTTTATTTGGATATGGAACTTATTTGGGGGTTTTTAGATAGTCATGGGGATCGAACATCGATGGAACTCATTTTCCAACGGTGGACGAATGAGAAAGGGATAATTTGGGATGACAACCTCCAAAGAGTAACATATTGGGTCGAGAAGTTAGCTACACTTGGTGAAAAATATCAGTTACAGGAGAATGCACGGCATCTTAAAGAGCAGTTTGCAAGAAGATGGTTCGGCATATCGGCAAGAAAATCATCCCTAAATCATATTGTGCAATGGGTAGAGATTCTGCTGTATGCTAATCCTTCATTATGGAAAGGACAAGGGAAGCAACTACTTGATCTGTGTAGACAACTCGATAGTGAGTCTAACCTAGTAACCGATTATGCGGTAAGTGTTGTAATGGCTGCGGCTCAAAAGGATGGAGTCGAGATACTTTGGGCTGTTCTTAACGAAAATGGTATGCTCGATGTGGATGATTTTTCAAAATATAAAGTGACCTTCGATGTGTTAATTCGTGTGCTAAGGGATACTTTCTTTACAGAAGAAGATCTAGCAGCCCTATGGATATTAACAGTTGGTGGGATGAGCTGGAGAGATAGAAGTAGTAGGGCATACATAGAAGATATGAGAAAATGCATTTTGAAAGCGGCTCATAGACTTGGGTACTCGGGTCTAGGCGCTTACATGAAACAATCGACTCCATATCATTTTGACATTCATAATAACAGAGATCGTGACAACAGACCGAAACGATGGTTTATAACGAGAAGAGAACGTCATCCGTCTTGGGACAGCACTTGGAAACGTGTCGAACGTAAGATCAGAAAATTATCTATGGAAGAAGCTTTTGATGATTTTCAGCGTGTAGTCAATAATTTAGATCCTCATGGTGGAAGTATGGATCATGTGGTAGCTTTTAATTATGCTGAGGTTTTAGTTCACAAATTAAGTACAGAGCCTTCTTATCGGTATAAGGAATATACCAATATTTTGTTCGAGTTTGCAGAAACTCATGCAGTAGCGAATTACCACAGAAATGAGCATTATATTCAAGACTTTTATTCTGCATTTATTAATCTTACTGCGGATGATAAGACAAGATGGAGACTGCTGGATCCACTTATACCGGGAAGTATAGACTATAGGGAGCTTTCGTATTTCATTGTCAAACTGGAAGAAATGCTTCAGGCAAGGGCAGTGAAAGTAGGTGTTGAGGAAATTGAAGAGGCTACTAATAGGGTTCTGAGCACATATAGGCAATGGCTCGACTGGAATGTGGATGTGACATCAGCTATCTATTCTCCATCACATCTACTGAATCGGATGTCATGGAGACAGTTCACCTTGAACGTCTTGCTTAGTAATTTATCAAGCCGTAATGAACATCAAATTGAAGCGGCATTACAGGGTTTGTGGGGATTTGTTAAATGGGATCATACAGTTATTTGTGATCTGATTTCCGGTTGGGGGAATCTAGGTGATTATGGGGAGGAATGGTTACTAATGCTATTCGAGCGTATAGCTGCAACGTATCCTTCCTATTATGAAGCAATGAAACCCTTACTAGCTGAGTTAAAATCCCGTGGAGAATTACAGATTAGCACACAGGCAGAAGTGATTATTGAGACGTTTGAACGTAGGCAGGGTATTGCAAGGGGAAATTCTAAACCGTGGGTGCTACAAAAACTTAGAGCATTTATTTCCCGGTTTGCTCGTAGCAATGAGAGGGAAGGAGTACATATTATTGATTACCCACCATTTCAAGATCGTCACTTTAATCAACGATTATATCAAATCGCCAGTATATTTCCTGACCTTGTAAATGAGTTGCTTGGTGAGATGGAAGATTCAGAAGTTTCGAATTCCAATCCGGAAAAAAAGTTGTTAAATATCATAGAGAAACGGATAGAGAAAGGAACTTGGGAGCGAACTTCTGTTTATAACGAAGTACAGGCCTACCTTCCTTGTGATGACCCCTTCCTGCTCTTGGATCCACCACGTGCTTTTAGGAGTTCAACTGGATGGTTGAAACTTGGTTTAATGGCGATGTCGCAATTTGATCCGGAGGATGCTTGCATACAGTTCATGAAGCAGACCCGCAAAGGGATGCGGGACGGTCAGGAGTTACTCGGAGCAGCCCTGTTCCATTTCAACATCGTAGAAGGTTACTACTTTACTTGCGGATTATCAGAAAGTTGGGATATTAACAGGCCAACGGCAAGTGGAAGATCGTTCTTGTTTTACAACGATGAAGCAAACTTTAGAGAGTCAAGTCCAGATCTGTTCCATACGTTTAATCATATTAACGGGCAGAAAATCCCTTATTGTAGTACAGTCCACTTGGTTCCAAGCCCAGTATTTCGGTCGTTGGGCTGGCAACCATCAATTGCAAACCCATTGGTGTGGGAAAAGCAAGGTAAGAAGATGATGTGGATGGAACAGATTTTTGGCCCTTTTGAGGAGGGAGTACACCCGTTTCTCCAACGCTGGATCTGTACGAAAGAAGGGTTTGCGGAAGTTACGAGAATCAAGCGGAATCTTCGTTATATGGCGACATTTGAGCCAATGAAAAACAATGTCTCTATGATGGATTTTCCGAATAATGTAAGGGTGTTTATGTAAGATCGAGTTTTAACTTTCATGTAAAATTGACTGCAGCAATGTGGTAGAACTCCATGAAGGTATCGTTGATGTAAAAATGCTGACTGTTCATTGTTTCCCCATCTCGAATATATCATCATCGTATAAAACGAATGTAACAGATGGCACACCAATGAGATCGCCTCCCGCATACGGTGCATATCAGTTAGTTGGCTCCGTGCTGGGGATTGAAACTAGCAAATGTCTGAATTAGAATTTCATTCTAAGCATATATAAATGGATAGATCTCAAATGTAAGTGTGAGTTGACGTAAAAGAGAGCAGGAGCACATGACTCCTGCCCCAATCATTATCTAACATTTTTGCTAACATGGCTCCGCATGTAACTTCCTGAACGCAGAGTTCAAGGACCTTAAAAAACGCCTTTAACCTGCATGGTTAAAGGATTTGTGTTCAGGATTTACTGGATGTAGAGAAGAGGGAGAAATGACCTGTTCAAGACTTAAAATCCTGCGGTAGGTGACAACCGTACGGGTTCGACCCCCGTCCTGGGCACCACTACTTAAACAAGGGATTTCCCTTAAGGGTAGCAATCCTCAAAACCATAAAAGATGATGAATCCTGAGAACCTAAAAGTGGCATTGCCAGCCACACACGACTTCATGCGTGAGATCCTTTTTTGCACTGTCTGTACTCAAATTACAGGCAAAGGCGAGGAGGATTTTTATTATGGAGGTAAGAATGAATAAGGTGAGAAGAGCACCTGCGAGGATAAAGAACTGAATCCGTTCTTGGTAATATTGCAGTAGCTTATCGAGATTGTTTTATGTTTACGTATGGTAGGAGCGCCTCCCCTTCAGTGGATATGCGCTCCGATCTTTTTTACTTGTTCAAAACAGTCTTTTAATTCAATTGCTGCAAAAACGAGGATAAGTACGACAAGAATTCCTGGAACTCCAAATGCTTTACCTCCGCCTAATGCGATTCCTACATCACCCCCCACTGGATGTCACCTCCTCACCGTTGGCTATGCCTGTAAGAGAAGGGA
Organism: Candidatus Cohnella colombiensis; assembly: GCA_029203125.1. GTDB lineage: Bacteria > Bacillota > Bacilli > Paenibacillales > Paenibacillaceae > Cohnella > Cohnella colombiensis. The sequence continues at coordinate 2,163,428 of CP119317.1, read as the reverse complement.
TTACTGAAATGAAGTATCTCCAGCTCTCTCTTAATTCTGGTTTAGAAAGAACAGAGAAGAGTATTTGTCGAAACCCACCACTAATTAATAAGGTGTTGTGAATCTATAGAACCATAAGTGATCAGAGAAGACGGTTATTCTAAATTGCCCTTCAAGGAGTTGTGCGAATTCACCGATAACAGGGATAGCATATATGCTTTCATATGGTGATTCTAAATCACCCAATACTCCTTCAGTAAATTTATCACCTCGTAAGTCTCATTGTAATCTAGTTCATTAGACTATTTAACTGCATCTCGCCAAGTCTTCATCTGAAGCCAGTTATTTGCATAGAGAAGAATTGAGTCATATTCTGATTGGCGCGGGATATTCGGACAATCAAGCGCTGCCAAAACACACCTTGCTAAAAAGAACGTACAGGTGGGAAATTTGTTTCTGTTCTTTGGGTGGTTTAAGGATGCTGCCAGAACAGGTTTAGAATACAAGTACATCAGGGGAACTCACAGGCACATCATTTGGGGTTACATGCAAGTAGGGGAGATCGAGTCAATAGATAGAGCGGGGCAGTATGATGCATGGAAGTTGCCTCACCCTCATTACAAATGCCGAGACAGGGACATGAATACTGCATATATCGCAGCTCCATCTTTGTCGTTTAATAACTCCATTCCAGGTTACGGGACATTCAAATTCGTTGGTTCTGACACATGTGGGACAGCGGAAGCATTCTGTACAGCAACTACCACGTTACTTTCATCCTAGCTTCGGGACAAGAATGAGCTACCACGAGGACTTGTACAGCAAGTCTGGAAAGCGAGTATGGGAACTGCGCGATGACCATTGTACGTTGCAATCCGTGGGCAGAGGTCAAGAATTCGTCATTGAAGGCAATGTGGAGGTAGAGAATTGGGCTAAGGGCTTGTTCCAACTGCAATCAAATGATAGTAAGTCAGTCAAGGCCGCGAAGCGTTCATTTCAGCCTTGACGGGTGATCATATCGCCGACACTTATCCATTCTCTTCGACCTAATGGCCGAGGGACGGCCACGTTCAAGTGCGGATTGTTTAGGCAGCGCCTTAACAGGCCCCTCATGGGGCAGTGAGGTGGGATGATTACTTCTTCGTGAGCAATTAATATGCGTCATCCAACTTCTTTTGCTGATCGAGTCGCTTTTTTATCAAGGCCAATTCATTCTTCAAACGTGATAGAAGCTCCTCCGCATCCAAGTGTCGTAGCTTCATGGAAAGCGATTCTTCAACGGTAATTACACCTTCTGGTGTGTGCAATGCAAAGTTGATTTCGACGGTGTAGGACGCTCCGCGAATGTTGGACAAACCGTCCCCGTCCTCGTATTGTTTTCCAAGGAAGAAGCGTTCTGGAGAATTGGCGGTAAATATTGACACTGCTACCTGGTAAAAGTTGACCAGACCTTGAAGCTTTTGCGGTCGTGGTCGCGAATCCTCGTTTTCGTTGCTCTCCATGTTGTACAAACCCATATGACTGATCACACCACTTGCAGAAGCCACCATCAGAGTAACATATGTTGACGAATACGAACTTCAAGTGGAGATGGGGGCTGGAGCGAGTCAAATCTTTGAGTCTACGCGACGATAAGCAGACTATGACTTACAAGTCTGATTTTGAAACATCAACCATGACAAAGTAGCAATAGCGCCCTAGTGGCGATTTTTTGTTCCTACCAAAAGGAAATGTGATAATATTGTCGAATTCTTGTAGCAAAGAAAGGTAATGGAAAGAAGAAGGCTATGATGGAAGAGAATAAGTTAATCGAAAAAGCTAGTTATATAAAAGAAGCATATTATTCAGTTCTTAATTTGTTGCTCAACCATAAGGGGACGGACGGAATATGTAGAATTTCTCAGTCAGAGATAGCGTTTAGGTTAGGTATGTCCCAAACTACGGTTGCTAAAAGGTTTAAAAACTTAAGGAAGTTTGGGGCAATAGAGAAGGTAGGTTATCAAAATGCATATGTTGTTCATCATACTGATTTGCTAGAACATAGTCCACTTGGTTTAACACTAAAATTAGCCCATCTATTGGATGTAAGACCTGAACTGATTAGTGATTACAACGCACAAGCAGAGATACTTGGTGCGTCATATAACGACATTCAGATTGCAAGAGGGTACCTTACGTATATGACGACGTGACAGATCGGTCATCAGTATTAAGCAGACGCACATGATATTTTCTTAGATTCTGAGACCAAGGAGTCGAAAAATGACTAGAACATACTACGCAGAAGGAAGACAAGTTGCATACATACTTCGTGGGCTATTTATTATCGGCGGACTTGCTATTTATTTCAATATACCTGGCTTGCATTGGGGCTTCTTCTTTGGAATATTAATCGGCTCGGTAATCATAGCTGATATCTTTGGAGCAGTTTGGACAAAGAAAAGACGTACTAAGAAGAGATCAACATCAAGAAAATCAGGTCAGACACAATCTAAGCGTGCTTCGAAAGGACGCCGACCAGATGAGGTTATATTGACAAGCAGATTAGAGGATTTGTCTGGTGCGGAATTTGAGCGCCTACTAGCGCTTTACTTCCGAGATCAAGGATATGTCGTAAATGAAGTCGGTATTGGAGGTAATGATGGCGGTGTAGATCTTGTCATTATTAATAAGCGGGGCGAAAAAACTGCTGTTCAAGCGAAGTGCTATGCTGACCATAATACTGTAGGAGTAAAGACAATACGTGAGCTAGTAGCGGCAAAAAGAAACCATGATTGTATTCTTACACTGCTAATAACTTCTTCGGATTTAACTTCGCAAGCTAGGAAAGAAGCTGATCAGTTCAAGGTTGATTACTGGCATGGAGCTCTTGTTGAGCAGAAACTTAGTATGTGGGGCAAGTGGCAGCCAGGAAAGAAGCAGAAGTCATCGAATAACAAGTCTCTAATGAGGGTAGTGAATTCAGAAGCTCGTGCCGAGGTGGTCGCAACAACATCTGTCATATGTTTATGCGGGTCTTCAATGGCCAAAAGAAAAGATAAGCAAGGAACTGAGTTTCTGGGGTGCAAAAGGTATCCCGATTGCCGACATACCCGATCTATAGAGGGTTAATTACACAGGTAATCTCTAACAATATTAAAGAGGACTGTCGAGGTGTATTAAGTTTGCGAAATCCCAATTCTCAATGTCCATGTGGAAGTGGTCAACTTCTGAGCCAGTGCTGCTTGCCTGACATTCCGCCAATCGCAGCGAGGGATTATGCTTATACGAGTTTAAGTGTAGAGTCAAAATTGCTTGACTCTTTTGATAGAGAAATACCCCTAGATCATAAAGTATCGGTACATATGATAAACCCAAATCAGGAATTTGGCCCCATTAACCAGTTGCTTGATGGCACATTAATAAAAGCATGGCAAATTGGAGCTACTAAAGATGATATTGATCGATTATCGCCTTGCTTAACCAACTTGAAGGATCGGCTTAATTCTATCCGTTATCATCAGAAGCAGGTTTTATATCGTCTAAGGTTACTCAATCTAGAACAAATACCGCTTGATCCAATAAGAGGTAATGTTTCCGTTGTAATGATTGATGTTCCATTAAAATCTGAACTGGAAGCATTCATAAGTAATGTGAGATCATGTCTTGATGTGCTTGCTAAGCTTGTCAGTTGTGTCTTGAATATCAAACAGACGACGCATGGTAGTTTAATCAAACATTTAATGAGCAGCACTCAAAAGGGACTGAAGAAAAGTCTGCTAGAAATCTATCAGAAAAACATGCATTGGTTCGATGAGGGTAGGCAAGTACGAGATCGGATTCTGCATGACGGAAGCTTTACCGAGTTCAGGGGATTCGAGCATGAATACGGTCTTATTAGCCAACCTAAGATTAAAGATTTAAACGCAGAACAATACTGCTTTTATCAATGGAGACTCTTGTTTTCGTTTGTGTCGGATGTACTAAGTGTTATATATACGAATGAGTCGCATCGAATTAACATGGAAGATGCTCTTGAGTAGGGTTAACTGCTGTTTTTGTCGAATGATAGATAAAGGCGACGATGATTCCTTGATAATTAAAAGTTAGAGTGGTTCAATAATACATACTCTTGATGACTGGTTAGCTTACGCTCCCCCAAATAGTGGTGAAAAGCACTTAAAGGATGGACGTAGAGCTACTACTGAACTTGCTAAAGCTTGGATGACCGACACTGGCCCGCAAATACCATCCGATCTTGCCGAGCTATTTTCAACTCATCAAGATACCGCTGATTTTCATGTTGAAGGGCTATTCCAGAGTTTGAAACCAAGTCAGATGCTTTCAAGGGTAATGGGCAGAATCATGATCTTATCGTCTTTGGTTGCGCGGCGAGGAAGAAAACCCTTATTGGAAATGAATCTAAAGTAGAAGAACCATTTGGAGAGAGCGTAGCAGACTATGTATCAATGAAAGTGACGAAAAATCCGCGTACAAAGACACCTGAACGAGTTGCCTAGATTTCTCATACACTTTTCGGTAATAAAGATGTTAGCAAGCTAAGGTAACAATTAATTCATGCTGTGGCAGAAACACTAATTGAGGCTCAGGAACAAGGGGCTGAACAAGCCGTTTTTGTTATTCATGAGTTTGTGTCGGCCAGAATGAATGCATTAACGGCACTAGAAAACAAGGCTGATCTTATTGAGTTTATAGAGATATTAACTGGATTAAGGATGTTGTATACGACGGGACATCTCAAGGGGCCATTCACCGTTCCTGGCGGTGGAAGGGTTCCCACATCTATTCAGCTTTATATTGGATATTTGAGGACACCAACAACTCTATGAAAATATCGAAGAGAGTTTCAGAATGTATTGTAGGTAAATCACATGCTATGAGGAGACCTGGCCTTTTGCTGTTAGGAATCGCATGCAAACTGTGGAGTGGTCATTAGTAATGATTTTATTTATGATAAGTAAGAGATTATGTTAATTCCCACTATGGTACTTTCAACCAGCAATAATTGATAAAAAGGGAAAATCGAATATTTTGTCGAACTAACAACAGTACTGACTTTTTTGCCGAACTAACAACAGTACTGACTTAAATGTGAAGAGGTGCACCGACTTGAATACAAAATATGATCATTTATCTAAGGAAGAGCTTGTTTCATTGTTATTAAGTCGTGATTCTTCAAGAAAGATTGGACTTGTATGGGAGCGAGATGAACTAGATCATGAAAAGAGTCTGAATAATGATTTTGTAACGCTCGACTTCGAGCAGAACTATAGTCTAGGAGAAGCTCCTTATGATAACTTGCTAATCGAAGGGGATAATTTTGATGCATTACGTTATTTAAATATAGCTTATAAAGGTCGTGTGAAATGTATCTATATAGATCCACCATATAACACAGGGAACAAAGACTTCATCTACAACGATCGGTTCGTCGATAAGGAAGATGCTTGGAGGCATTCCAAATGGCTTGAATATCTCTATCGCCGTCTTGAACTTGCCAAGGACCTTTTATCTGTTGACGGTGTCATTTTTGTTTCAATTGGTGAAGAAGAGTACTCACATCTATCACTACTAATGGAACAAGTATTTCCTGGGAAGAAAGTATGTACCTTTGTTTGGAGAAGAAGAAGTGGTGCGAATGATGAAAAGAATTGGTTTGTAAGCGAAGACCATGAATATATATTATGCTACGCTAACCCAGGATTCACTTTCGCAGGGATTAATAAAGATTGGTCAAAGGCCACTGATGATGGAGATGACCGAGGCCCATGGGTGGACGGACCACTAAATCAAGGGAAAGATATTAAACAAAGACCAGAATCCTACTATCAAATATTTAATCCTGTAACTGATACATGGTATCCGTGTGATCCAGACAGTGTATGGCGATTTGCAACCATAGAAAGAGCAAAAGCTGGTAAAAAAATACGGACAAAGTATATGGAGGAACTTGTTGAGGAAGATCGTATATCATGGCCTGCTAATGAACAGACTGTCACTTACAATTCTCTGGAAGAATTAAATGAGGCGTTGGAAAATGGTTCGGCGCCACATAATTTAAGAGTGTACGAACGATACGAAGTGCTTAAAGAAGAAATTGTGAATGGTACTGCAGATGCGAGGATATTAGAGAATATTCCTCCTTTCGAGTTTTGGATTGGCAAAAAGATTGGTATGGGAAAACCCAGATTGAAACGATATGTTTCTGAGATTAAAAAGACGGACAAACCGTTGTCTACTTGGGTCCTTCCGTCATCAATAAAGAAGGTTGATTTAGAAGAAATAGACTTAGAAGAAGTAGTTGCTTTTACAGTGGGCTATACAAGCGAGGGAACTAGTTTACTATCGAAAATGGTAGGGAACAAGGATTTCCAATACCCTAAACCTCTCTCTTTAATAAAGTCGCTAGTTCGTCAGAGCACAGACTCCAGTTCAAATGATATTGTACTGGACTTTTTTGCTGGAAGTGGGACGACTGGCCATGCAGTAATGGAGGTTAACGCAGAAGATGATGGTAATAGAAGGTATATTCTTGTGTCCAGTACAGAAGCTACTATAGCTGACCCAGAAAAAAATGTTTGCCGTGATATTACCGCGAAAAGATTACGCGCTGCCATCGAGGGGTATAGTTGGCGTACCGCTAAAGGTATTCAGAAGGTCGAAGGTCTTGGTGGATCGTTTGCATATTTTAAAACCCAAAGGATACCGCATAACAATTTATACCTTGATATAAATCATGACCAGATTTGGTACGCGCTTCAACAAATGTACGCAGACTCCATTACTCCGTTTCTTCATAAAAGTCCAATTCAAATATTTGAGAAAGAATCGTTATTAATTATTTACATTCCTCAACTGGATAGTGAATCATACCTTGCTGCGATGACGAAATTTGAAAAGCGGAAGGTACCAACCATTGTCTATACTTGGCAATCAGGTTTACTTAAACAAAAGATACACAGTGAGCATATTTTTTTACAAAATTTACCTGATGTTTTAATTGAGCGCTTCGGAGGTAGTCAGTAGTATGGGTATTGTGCCAAAGGGTTTCCAACTAGCTGCCATTGACAATGCTTACTCAGTACTATCAGATTGTTTATCGGATATCGAAAAAGTAAGATTATCTGCGACTTTTGATGCACAGAAAAAAACAATAGTTGCACACAAAGGCTGTTTATTATTTGAGGCTCCCACAGGAACAGGAAAAACATTGATGGCTGGCTGCACAATGGAGGAGCTCAGTAAGAAACATAAGATTTTGTGGTTTTGGTTTGCACCATTTAGTGGGTTGATTGATCAAGCTACTAATACGGTGAAGGCGGAATTCCCTAAATTAACAGCCAAGTCCGTAGACACCGAGAGGCATGTAGCTAATTTAAGAAGCGGAGATGTATTTATTACAACATGGTCAAGTGTCGCAGTTTCCAATGCGGAAAGTCGTAAAGTCAGGCAGAACACAGAGACCATGCCCTCAATTGATGAAATGATAGTGTACGCTAAAAAAGCAGGATTTCATATTGGTGTAGTAGTTGATGAATCGCATCACTCGTTCAGGGGGCAAAGCCAAGCGTTTTCCTTCTACAAGGATGTAATAAATCCAGATATTACGATCATGGCGACTGCCACACCAAAAGACGTAGATGTTGATAACTTTATTCAATCTCATGATATCAAATATGTACATCGTATTTCTGTTTCAAGGCAGCAAGGTATCGATGCTGGGCTACTAAAAAGTGGTGTTAAGGTTGCCGTTTTTAAAGCAAACACGAATATTAGTGGCTTGATTGATTTCCGAAAGACTGCACTACAGTGCGGTGTTAGAACGCACAGAGAAATTAAACAAATACTTGCTGACCAAGGGCAGAATATAACGCCGTTACTGCTAATTCAGGCAGATTCTAGTGAGGATAGTATTAAGCAGATCACTAATTGGCTACATGAGTTTGGATTTAGAACAGAGAACATAAGAGTACACACGGCGGATGAACCTGATCCACACTTGATAGCGATTGCTCACGATGAAAGTGTGGAAGCTTTGATATTCAAAATGTCTGTTGCAACTGGTTTTGATGCTCCTCGAGCCTTTACTCTTGTGTCAATGAGAACAAGTCGGGATTCTGATTTTGGTATACAAATCGTTGGGCGGATAATGCGAGTTGACAAAAGGTTGCAAGGTGATAATCCTATCCCCGAACAGTTAAAGTATGGATACGTATTTTTATCAGATAAAGAAGGACAAACAGGTTTAACAAGTGCAGCACAACGAATCAATGCTATTAAGAGCGAACTAGCTCCTTTAACGCGTATGACAGATGTGGTTGCTATCGACAACGATGTGCACTACGTTAATAATGGACAGATTTCTCTATTTACTGCTGAACAGGAAGAAGCATCGGGACATACAGAGGTAGCAGAAGTGGATAGTCCAACAAGTAACGCAAGTGAAGAGAAAGCCTATCAGTTTGACCTTTTTAATTTTTGGGGTTTCGTTAATGAAGCAACAGATCCGTATAGTACTACTTTATCTATTGAAACTGATGGACACATAGGAACTAATGGAACTAAGGGAACTGCTGGAACTGCTGGAGCGACTGAAGCTGCTGGTAGAACCCCTTCATCATACACATATCGATTACGTACAGATATAAGCTATCCAAGGCAATTTAAAAGAGCAGTTGTGTCATTGGATAACTCGAAGATATTAACGGAAATAGTGAACAAGTTTGCATTTGATGAAAGGACCTTATCTGCCACACAACAGAGCGCTACTAGGATACTTATGGAGCAAACTGAGATATTTGAAGGTCGAAGGGATAGGCCTCATGAGATTAATGCATTATTAGCGCAAGTGGAGATTGACAAGCTAGCCCAACAATCATTATTTAGTACTAACAGGGACGGAATTATAGATATTCGTTCCTTACATGCCGCGCTGGCTGCTAAACTCCAAAATGAGTTAGAGCGTATGGGATGGATGCACATGACTACTCCCGATAAGGTTAGAGAAGGTCTCCATAAAATATTAGTTCTACGCCCTGAGGCGTTAAAGAAAGCTGTTGATGAAGCGATCGCTCTCAACACTGAAGTGGAAAACGCAAGTTTCATTCCTGACTACATTATAACTGATCATGAACTTGCTTATTCACGGTTGAATATATATGGAGTCTATCCAAGTGATTTAAATACTTGGGAAACTGCATTTGCAGAAGATATGGACAACGACCTGGATGATATCATAGTGTGGTGGCATAGGAACCTCCCGCGTAAAGACTATTCAGTATGTTTACCGCTTCCTGGTCAGCCTAACTTTTATCCAGATTTTATCGTAGGAATCAAGAATCGGACTAGAGGGAATGGAATATTATTAGTTGAAGTTAAGCGAGTAATTAATGATGAAAATCAAAATGCTCAATTAAAAGCTCAGGCAGTGCACCCAGAATACAAAAAGGTTATGATGGTATACTGGGAAAATGAGGATCGTTGGCTGACAGTTGAGTACGATGAAACACATGATAAAAATATTTTGGATAGAGTGTTGCGCTTTGATTCAATGCAATCATATTAAAATATTTCAGGCAGGCTGCGTCATAAGTGGCGCGGCCTCTCTATGTGCAAAGTCTCGTGGTAGCACTATGGAGACAGGATGATCGTGGATACATCAGGTGAGCGGAGGAGAGATTGAGAGAGGCTTGATAGCAATATCGTGGAAACTCAAGTCCTCTCAACCAAAACCACATGATATAATCTAACCGCATTGGAAGCGCGGGGATCAACCGTAAGTATTTTGTCATTACCTTTGGATAGCCACACAAGAACGATTTCTAGTTAGCGTTATTTCACATGGGGAAGATATAATGCTTATTAACGAAAGCTCGTTTATTAGTAAGTGTTCGGGCATTTTCTTTTGTCAACTATCCATCTCCCTCGATCCTTTCCTCCCTCCTTCGACATAGTTTGATTTAAACGTGAATAGCCCAACATCAATTGAGTAAGACAACGCAACGAGTCCACATGCGAATGGGCCTGCATTGAAGCAAGATCTCGGACTTTTAGTTTTGACTAAAACACTGTAAGGGTAGGAACCATGCCATGGTTAGTCGAAGTAAGTCCCAAATAATTGGAGAAATAGGCGAATATCTTACATGCTATGAGATATTAAAGAGTAGAAGCTGGATTGCTAGGATGCAACAGTTCGACTATGGAATTGATATAGAAGCTGAGTTAATGGAAACTGGTAGCCATGGTCATACAGTAAAGGTTCAAGTTAAATCTTCGGATCATTTAAATGTAAATGATCTAAGATACGTTAAGATACGACTGGAAAAATCATATTTATTGCAGTATGAATCGTATGCCCTTCCTGTAATACTTGTGGTAGTTGACCTATTAAATGAACGATGTTACTACTTGTATTTGCAAGAGTGGATTGCCCTGAATAGCAGCAGATTATCAGTTTCTCTCCCAGCAACAGAAGTGGTTGAGATTCCAAAAGTAAATACGATTGAAAGTGGGCTTTCTGGAGAATGGAAGCATATTGCCAAGAAAGAAACAGACTTTCAATACAGAAAGTTGCTCTTTGAAGTAGAACAGATGATTAACCTACAAGAACACCAATCAATGGCTAAAGCATTTAGGGAACTGCTTAACAATAGGATTGAATCAGGTCGTAGTCTGGTTCTTACCACGATAGGTGATATCGTAGATAAAGTGGTTGGGCTTGGTTTGGAGATAAGGGGGACTGAGGATGGTTGGGAAGTATCCCAAATCCTATTTAGAATTTGCCGTGAATTTGGGGAATACTTCACGAAGGACCATATCTTTAAGATTGTTGTACTCAAAGATACGTATTCAAGGGTTGGCCTGAGTGCTTTGGAGCTTTTGTATGATAACTACTTCAGTCATACATCCAGTCTACGTTTACCCGATGCATTTATTGACTATTTTGATATTCAATACTACTGCAGATTAAGGGAAAGGTATCCTGGAGTTACTGGCATTGTAATGGCATGCGCAAACCCAATGGAGTATGATTGGAACATTGATGGCTATGGACTCAGTTACAAAACATTAGATATTTTACCGAATAAGTATGCGAATCGTGGTCCAATGGCTTTTTTGCATTACCTTCAGAAACTTGAGTAAACCGCTATAGGGCTGAAAGGATGCTGTAACAAAAACTCTCAATAATAACATCAACGTAATTAAGGTAGCAAAAGAGTTGAACGATAAATACGTATAATTGCTGGAAATAATAATGTGGTATTGAACTACATGGAGATTAAATGGAATAACTAAACAAACCGAAGTCTTAAAGCATGCTGTAGTGATGGTTTTCGGACTTCGGTTTGTTGAAGGAAAAGGTGCATACCATAATGATATTTTGTGGTATTCATACTAATAAATGTCTCTTCAAATTGTGTCTATTAGGTGTTGGACGAAGCGGTGAGAGTAGTAACCAATCAGGGTTTCTAAACGGATGAGCTCGTGATTGAAATCTAGAGCTAAGGCTGTCCTCATTAAATAATCATCGTCAGATAATTTATTCAGAATTCAAAATTCTCCTTGCTGCACAAATTCCTCAAACTATTTGAAGGGACTTGTCCTTCATATTAATGCGTTCAGCGTCCAAGCCATACTTTAAGAATTTATATTTGAGGTATCTAGCTGCTTGGTCTTCATGTGTCGAGACAATTATCTGCATATCTCGGAAGTCATTCCGCAATAACTCCGTAAGAGAAGCCATATTGATGTCGTCCATTGTTTGCACAGGATCGTCAATCAACAACATACCAAGTCCTCGGTTGTAAACACGGTTAAGTGCTAGTGTAAAGGCGATTACCAGCGCAGAGAGTTGTCCTGAACTTAGATAGTTAATCGCATCCTGGTCGGAGTCGGCGTGACAGACAAATCTGAGGGCCTTCGCTATTCCTTGATTCTTGTCCGATTCCCGCTGCTGTTGGATAAACATCCCAAGCCCCCGTTGGTAATACTGTGTAACTTTTGAAAAATACAAATAAAAAATCACTTCAATGTCTCTGATGATTTTTGCCCAATGTTCACGAATGGCCGTATCATACGTATCGATGATGGTTGAAGTTTGGCTTACGTACTTACGTAACCGTTCTTGTTCACCGTACAACCGTTGTAACTTTGCCTGTTTTGCCGCTTGTTTTTCGGCATTGGTTCGGTAGAACAAATGATCTATGTAGGTACGCTTTTGTTCAATCTGTTCTACAAGCAGTTGTTTAACTTTGGCGATGTCATTGTCAAAGAAGGTCCGAACAATGCGTTCAAATGAGCTGTGTTTGTCGCTGATGTGATGGTAGTCTGCTCCGACGGGCAACATTTGGGAACGGAGATATTCTCGTAGTTTTGCCACCAAACTATCGAGTTGCTGTTGTCCAACTCCAGTCATTTGGTTGTTCACGTAGGGGGTTAAATTACAGCTCATTGCTTCGCACCATTCGGCAAAAGCCTCTACTTGTGGTTGAAACTTCACATATGTTTCCCATTCCTTAAAGAATGACGAATCGACTATATGGTCAGGATGAGTAATATATTCCAGCAATCTTTCTCGAATAATTGATATGTGTTTCATAAATAACTCATCAGTCAGTTCAGAGACGGCAAGTGCCGAATCCGTATAGTACCGCTCAAATACCAGCCGCTTACTATCCAGTTGCTTACTTAGTTGGTCTAACGTAATCCAGTCTTGACCGCACATTGGGCACTCGCTGCTTGAAGAATCCTTTGCTTCCAACAAAAATTGTTTGTTCTTCGCAAACAAGGCATTACGTGTATCGTTGATTTGAACTACTATGTTTTCTAACTCACTTGAGTTTCTTCGTTGCTGTCGAATTTGGTTAATCAGGTCAAATAAGGCTTCTTCTTTAATCGGCCAGTGTTGCGTATTTACAATTTTAAGCAAAGCTTCATAAACGCCATCTCGGTTGATTTCATCTACTAAATGCTCTCGAGCAAGTCGATTGAACCACAGACGATAGTCTTTTAGCAGTTGCTCTTTTTCCCGAAATTGAGTTGGATTAAGTGATAAGTGGGCGAACAGAATCACAGTTGCCTGCATTAGATTCTGGTTGTCTATGTAGGTGCTCAATCGTCTGTTGAAGGTTGCAGCTTCAAATGCCTGAACATTAAGCACTAAGTCTTTAAGGATATCCAATTCCTCATGGCTCTTTTGGCGTAAATCAGGCGTAACTGAAGTGAGCTCTTTATCCCAAAGTGGTTGCCCTTTTTGTGTTATTAAAGATGAGTAGGGTGTCACGTGATTTGTATTAATGCCTTCCGCTGTGGCAGTGTCTCCTGTTTCTTTCAGAGCATCGATCTCTGTATCTAAGGCATCTAGACGTTTGTTGAGAGCCTTGTGAACTTCTTCCAGTTTTTTGCGTTCCTCTTCTTCCTTCTTTGTGTCAAATAAATCACTGAGTACCTTGAGACGATCTTTTTCTGTTGATTTAATAAAGTGAGTCTTCTCCTCTTGTTGAATGTAATAAAACAAATGAAATGCTCGCATCAAGTGTGTGACATCTAATTGCTCATGAACTTGTTCTTGTGATACTGGTTTGAAGGTTTCAAACTGCTCTACAAAATCATCAGTTATATACGTTTCAAACTGATTCCAAGCTGTAGGAGCATTGGCGGTCGAGACCTGAGGTTTTTTTCTCGTTTTCTTTCGGCTAGGTAACCGCTTCGTTACCACATAGGTTTTTTCTTCAGAATAAAACTGGACTTGAATGAGAACATCTTGATCGGGATCATTGAAATACAAGGAGTCACGATATCCTTGTTTCTGATCAACGATTTTATAGTCATCGATTCGTTTAATGCGCCCGAACATTATTAACTCTAATGAGTCAAAGATAGTTGTTTTGCCAAATCCATTAGGGCCATCGAAGATCATTAGATCGCGATGAAACGTCTGTTCGAATTCAATAATAGACTTGAAATTACGTATATGAATCCTTCCAATTTTAAAAGGTTTCATGGCTGTTCGCCCTCCATTTCACGCAAGTTTTTCAAGATATCGTCTGGTGATGCCTTCAAGAGTCGGTCAAGCATAATCGTGAGGTTATCCCCGAGATGGCCGCGAATGACAGCTTGTAGGTCCTCAAATGCCCGCTCTTTTACCTCCAGTTTAATAAAGGGGATCTTGATAAAAAGCCGCGTGACGAGGCCGTATGTCGAAGGAGCCGTTTGTTGTTTGTAGGAAGTAAAGGAACCGTCTTCGTGCAAATAGTGATTCAAATAGGGAATCAAATCACTTTCTGATGTTTCCCACGCATGCTGGAGTTCCTCTACGTCGGATTTGGTATAAACCAGTACATATTTCTTGAAATCGAAAGGATCTTCTTCGATCTCAAGTACTCTAGCATCATATAACGCACTATTTTCTTGCTGTAAACAAACGATCAGTGATAAGTTACGAATCATCGACTGAGTTAGACGTTCTCCTAGGTAAGTGCGTAGGGTGATGTAGTAAGCGGAAATGTGTTTTGTTACGAACTCCATAGGGATCGTTTTAAGAAACACCGCAAGGCAATGGTTGTCAATGCCTGGTTTTTGGCAAGAACCAAATAGCATAAAATCTCCTTCTGATACTTGTTCAGAAGCTGATAGCTGATTTTCTACAGAGGGATAGTTAACACGCTCAATAGAAAAATCGCTCTCTACCAAGATGCGTGAAATGAGGTGCTGCATCGTCATTTAATTTCCCCCAATGCCTGCTCCAAAGTGATCATGTTAATTCGACCTAGGCGGGTAATATGGTTTCGTTCGTTCGAATCGGGGTCTGCTTCTTCTACAGTATCCATTGCCACTTCTTGTAACGATGGCATGTCCATATGACTAGTAATGAAAGTGTTGGCTTCCATTATGATTTCATCGAGTGCCCTGTTGTGGAGAATGCTTCTTGCCTTTTCCTTTCGGTCGAGCTCATAGTCCTCGTCTTGCGGACCACCTCGAATTGTAGTCGGGATGTAAAATCGTTGGTTGCTTTCATATGTAAACTGTACCTCATGAAGCGTTTTAGTGATCTTACGAATGGCCAACAACAGCGAGGCTCTCGTAGAATCTTTCTCAAAGAGACCTTTGAATTTTATCAGGTCAAGGGTTGTCCAAGGAACATGAGGGTTGACCTTTCGGCAAAAGTGCTGAAACTGTTCGTAGGTTAAAGAACCAACCAAGCGTGCGGCATCTAATAGATAATTTAAATCAGACTGACCGTTATTCAACTGCTGGGTAACGTACTCGTCACACACACTGGTGAACCATTCTTTGAGCCGACAAAGTAGATAAAAATCATCGGGTTCTTCGTGGTCTAGGCACAAGGACTCTTCAAAGTGGGAGAATGGAAGTTGGGGAATTTGACGTTTGGCATCTAATGTCCCTTGTGCAATCCGTTGTCTCTCAAGGTGTCGATTGAAAATGTGATCATGAATGATGTTTAGTAATTTAAGTCGTTTTTTTACAATATCCTGACCCATGATGCCAGCAACGGACAAATATTTTTCGAGCTGAGCGTCTATTTCCCGATCAATTTCATCCAAAGCACAATAAACATTTCCTGTGGAAGGATAGCGATGGATTTGAAACTTTTGGTAAAGTGAGCCGAATTTCTTCAACACACGTTCACGGATGTCCGCCACATTGGCGGAAGCGCCTAATCCTTTGACATCATCTTTCGTATGCTCACGAATCGCTCGGACGGTATGTAAATAAACTCCTTTTGCAGGGCTGTGGCGTTCCATTTTGCCGAGTAAAATCCATATGGCGTCCTGATATGCAGACAATCGATCGTTATTTTCTGATTTGACCTGATGAAGGGACTGATACTTGCCGTGTTGCAGTATGGCGATGTCCTCAAGGTATTCAATTTCCACAGTGTACTCATCGGTAGAGGAACCGACTTGCCTTAATTGATTGCATGTACTTAAGACAAGATACAAGGCTATTTTTCCCTGATAATTATAGCCACTCCAACTTGGGGTAGCATCTTGAATTTCATTTAACTCACGTTTCGTCGAGGCAGAAGAGTGTGTGGACATTTGACCAACCTCACTTAAATAGGTGTCGGATAGGTGTTGTCCTTTAGATTATATCGTTTTTTCCAAAAATAGACTATTATATTGATGAAACGACAAAAAAGACAGTCTGTACGACTGACTCATAGTCGAAATCATATATTTTCGTAGTAATTCGTAATTTGCCTACTCAGGTAGGGCTTTGTGAACCATCCCTCATATCCTGGCCTTGTCAAAAAGTAAGCATAATGATTCGACGTCGGATCCCACTTCTTGCAACGAATAGTCCAGTCATACCAGTCATCGAGATCCACTTCAAATATTGGGATGATGTCACCTACATCATACTCAACTTTGGTTTGTAGGTTGTTGGTCATGTTGCCTCCTTAATCGATACTTGTTTTTTGATGTTAGGATGAAGAATATTCGTATTAGGTTACATTAGGTTACGGAACAGTAGAAACTATTCACTAGGTAACGGAAATATGCCCACTTGGGAAATGGCATGGGACGTGCCTAAGGTTGAGCGTGACAGAGAGTTTTTAGGGTGACATCAAACTATCTCTTCATTTGTAGAAAGCTGTGTAGTAGAGGGAATGAGTGATAACGTTGTATAAAGGGGATGAAGAATAATTGAATTCGATTGATAAGAAATCAATTTCTTATAATGATGTACATATTCAATTACCAGTTCTTCTTGAGAAACTTCTAAGCGCAGAGAAATATCCACTGAGGACGCTGACTCGGGGGAAGATTGAGAAGATACTGGGGAGTGAAGACGCAGTCCCAGGTGTTTATTTAATGAGTGATATTGAGGATGATACACCTGTCTATGTAGGACGTTCCAAGACATTAGCTCAACGTATTGGAACAGATCATAGAGCTATTCAGAAGACACAAGCTACATTAGGGTTGAGACTTTGGAAACAAGACATTGAGGGAATTTTATGTATGAAAACAGCAAGAGAGTATATGTATCGACGATTTAATGTAAGGATGTTACCGATAGAAAATGAGTACTTTAGGACAATATTTGAAGTGTATGCTGCAATGAACTTATGTACGGAACACAATTCGTTTATGGAGCATTGATTATTATTTTAGGGGTGGATTAGTTGTCGACCGTTAACAGTTTTTTTTATTTTCATGATCGGACAGGATTAACTCTCCGTCAAAAATACGTTACCATGGAGGCTCTTCTTAACCAGTTTCATATCGAAGGTAGAGTTAGTCGTAAATCACGTGAAACATTTTTGTTTGATAATAATTTTGCTGTCGGAATGATTATCGCAGGATCATTAACAAAGTATCTATATTCAAGTAGCCAAATACATTCTATGACGACAGGCCCTGTAATATTAGGACCATGGACCTTTAGAACAAAACAGAGGCTTATCGAAACAGCAAAGTTAATGGATAGCGAATTTGCTGTCCACTATCATAATCACCCGCTATATACCCCTTTGTCCGTTAACTCTTCTGGAGTAGTGGGGGGGATAGGGGCATATCCTAGGCATAATGATACAGAATATAAAATCTTTTGTACTTTTCATGATTGGTTGCATAGTATCAAATTGGTTCAAACAACAGGTAAAGTCTGTATTTATACAAAACTGCAGCCTTGCCTAAGTTGCCAGAAGGTAGCTGCGGATTTTATTGGGAATTTCCCCAATATAGATGTTAATTTTTATTTCGATCAGCAATGCTACTGAAAGGAGTATAATTAATGGATGGTGACATTAGGGATTTCGAAGAACAACAAAGTACAAGGGAATTCATTCACGAAATAGTACTTGAGTATATTTATAACTACAAATTACTCTTCAATAGGAACGCGGAATATGCTATGGCTTATACTTTTTCCCAGTATGAAAATGGTTTTGCCAAACGAAAGGATTACTACGTAGCTATTTTCACGTTATTAATCTTTATAATATTATTTGATTTCAACATATCAGATGAATACTTCACTCATTTAGAATCAAAACTTATTATAGGGGTAACGGAAAATAAATTAGACCTCCAACATTTTGAAATAGAGATTTATGAATATTTTCACCATGAGGGGAGAAATATAGTTCTAGCAATAATGGATAACAATATAAAAGAATAAGAAGCTTTATATTTCGACAACCAATATCGTAAAGCTTTGAAAGGAGGGTTATAATGCCTTTTCCACAGAGCATAAGAGAGCAGGCACTACTAGCTTGTAAGAGATACTGTTGTTATTGTGAAAAGTATAGCGGCCTGAACATGGAGGTTCATCATATTATCCAAGAGGCGGATGGGGGACCAAACACATTTGATAATGCAATTCCTGTCTGCTTGAATTGCCATGCCACAATTGGTGCATATAATACACGTCATCCTAAAGGTACAAAGTACTCTAGCAAAGAACTTAAGAAAATTAGAGATGATTTCTATAAGAAGATAAAAAAGATACCTAGAAAAGCTGATCAAAAATCGGATGCTGATAAGAAATTATTAGAAGCATTCAAGGATGACTTTACGGATATTCTTGAATATATTATTGACACTGATTTCTCAGCACAACTTGTTAACATAGGGTTATCAGATAAAATAGATTCGTTAGTCAGTAAGTGGAGCAAGAAAAAGAAAATATTTGAACTTAAGCTGCTTGAGGATACAAAACTAGATATTATTAATGAAATATGTGAGCTTCAACAGTATCTCTCTATTAAATTTTTTAGGCTATATGAACCAACAAGGTTTTTGATCTTTAGAAACGAGTCATATGAGGAGGGAGAGAACCTAAGAGAGGTATTGCGTCCTAATACACTTAGAATAAGAACTAGAATTAAGCAACTGCTTGACCAACTATATTCGTATTGATTTAGATCTTCGGTCGGGTGACGAGAGTATTTAGGGTGGTGACATCAAAACTGTCACTATACCCATAGAAACCTATGTCGTTGTCTTAGTACTAGGGATCGGCTCCACCTACCATATCAGAAGGGGCACTATATAAATGAGAGCTAGTGTTCTGGGTTGAGGTGTGTTATAATATTCATAGACACGCAGGATTCACTATCTTATTAGGCAATGAATCCTGTTGAGCTCAAGCGGTGCAGATAGTGCAGAATCCAGTATCCACGCGGGTTTGCGGATTGGCAAGGACGCACAGGACTTAAAATCCTGCGGTAGGTGACTACCGTACGGGTTCGACCCCCGTCCTCGGCACCACTTATTATTTCAAATTTGAAGTACATAGAAAATCCCCTGATCCATTGAAAACTGATGGGTAAGGGGATTTTTATTTGATTCCAAAATCTAATGTGCTTGAAAAGTCATCATAAAGTTATTCAGTTACGCAGGTGGGGGCAGATCGTAGCCTTTGGCATTGCGAAAAGAATCAAATCTTGTCGTATAGTGCTCTATTCGTATATACTGGGAATAGTTGGTATGGTGATACAACGAAAATGACTAATGGGAGAATCCAATCGTATGAATCCTCAACGGTATCGTAAGCGTAATACACCGGCTTTCACTGGCGTTTCGTACTTCGCACTAGCGGCTGGAATGTTATTGTTCTGTATTGGCGTCTACAATGCAGACTGGGAGTTGAACGTGAAAGGGTATTACTTGCTGTGCATGGTGCTGATCACGATGTCTTGTATTGTCGTACAGAAAGTGGTTCGTGACAATGCAGAGGACAGAGAAGCGCAATTAGACAATCCGAAGCACAGAAAGCGTAATACAAATGCGTTTACGGGAATGGCTTATGCATCAATGTTGATTGGTTTCGGTATGTTTGCAATTGGGCTATTTAATGCCCCTTTCGAGTTAAATGTGAAAGGCTATTACATCGCGGTGATCTTGCTAATCTCGTTTAGTGCGATTGTTGTTCAGAAGGTTACGCGCGACAATGCAGAAGATCAGGATATGATGGCTGAACAAGAGTACAGACGGAACACACAAGCGTAATCAATGTTCGAATTCGAAGTACATAGAAAATCCCCTTATCCTTTGAAAACTGATGGGTAAGGGGATTTTTATTTGATATTCTACTATAATGAAATCGATAGAAAGTGAGGAAAAGACGATGTCGTTCGAAATACAGATCCCAAGAGGATGGACAGAGCAACTTGAACAGGAATTGCACCAGCCCTATATGCATCAGCTCCGAGAGAAACTGGCGATTGAGTATGCAGAAGAAACCGTGTACCCGTCTCAAGACCACATTTTTCGAGCATTAGAGTTGACGCCATATGATGCTGTTAAGGTCGTTATTCTTGGGCAGGATCCCTATCACGGAGCTGGTCAGGCGCATGGCCTTAGCTTCTCTGTGCAACCAGGTGTGAAGCTGCCACCATCGCTTAAAAATATCTATAAGGAGCTTCAAGAGGATATAGGTTGCGAGGCTCCCAATCACGGCTTCCTAGAGCATTGGGCAAGACAGGGGGTGTTGCTGCTTAATAGCGTGCTCACTGTACGTGAGGCAGCTCCGAATTCGCATCGCAAGTATGGGTGGGGGAAGCTCACAGATCGCATCATAACGACGCTGAACGAGCGTGAGCGACCGATCGTATTCATCCTATGGGGGCGACATGCCCAGGACAAAGGACAATATATCGATACAGCGCGCCATCTCGTCATGAACTTCCCGCACCCAAGTCCATTGTCTGCTTATGCGGGATTTTTCGGTAGCCGACCATTTTCACAAACCAATACTTTTCTTAACCAAAATGGTGTTGAAGAGATCGATTGGCACATTCCAGCAATTATATAGTCTGAGTAGCATAATCGTTGGAGCGCGATGATTATGCTCTCGGTTCGGACAGCAGTTGAGTTCCTAATGTAGCTTTGTAACGGCTTGGAATATAAGCGTAGGTCTCAACATCAGAGATCACTTGTGCGTAAAAAGCTGCAGGATCAGGCTGTACGACACGGTAGCTAATGATGGCAACATCTTTCACAAATTCAATCTTTGCTATATCGATTCCATATCCACGATGCGGTACAGTTGCACGGACGGTAACTCGAGTAAGGTCATCTGACCATTTCTCCGTTGAAAGAGTGACGTTGCTCAAAATACCGATTTCTGGGTTAGTCGGCTGCGGATTTTCAGGCGTCTGTGACTTTGCGTCTTTGATAAACTTCTTCGTTTTATCTATCATCGTCGTTGCTTGCGCTTTCGTTATCTTCTGCTTCGGGAAAAACTTCTGGTTTTTGTCGAGTACTGCAATTTTAGCGATTAACAGCTTTTGGATGCTATCCATGTAACCCTTAGTTACCTTGTCAGCGTCTTTAAAATCATAAAAGATTTCAATCGATGCATAATCACCTGTCCGGCTGAGACCTTGATAGAGCCACTTGGCGAATTGCTCGCGTGAAACTTTAGCGGAAGGGCTAATGTCCTTGTCAATTTCTAAACCGTTGTGGAAAGCGATTATGAAAGCTTGAGCATAGGAAGCGTCATTCTTAATTCGTGTGTAATAATCGCTAGCAAGCGGTTGCTTAATAAACCTTATGTTGTCGATATTGAGCTTCAAACCGTCTACAATCATCTTGATTGCTGTAGCTGAAGTGATTTCGTTCTTATTGCTTTTGTTTTCATTTTTGTGATGAGCTTCTTGTGACTTGCCGTTATTCGAATGTGCTGATGCAACACCGCTTAGCAATGTAGTGAATAGGGTAAGTACTAACAGTAAAATTGCGGATTTGGACGTTCGTGAACTTGTTGACATTATTAATTTCCCTCCTGAAATAAGCTTAATTGTCCCTAGGTTACCCACTTAGACGCAGGTGTTATGGAAATTGTTGCTTACATGAGGAAAAATAGGTACAGAATGATTAGATGGATTTAATGATCATATGTCAAAATCCCCACTCGCGTAATGCGGTGTGGGGATAAGGTCTGAATGTTGAAGGGGGTCTATTGAAGCGGTTTTCTCTCATATGCGATCAAAGTAACTGGGTTCCCAGTGATTTGGGCAATGGCAGATTCGGTCTCTTCAATTAATTTCACGATATCTTTATGATCGACTAGTGGGGCAATCTTGTAGTTGTCCGTTTGAATGTTAATTGTGATCACACCTTTCGTAATATTACTCAATAGATTTCCCCAGTTGGTGTAGATTATTCAAGTGTTGGTAGCAGGGGGAGGAGAACAATAACAAGAGAGATTCACATCGAATACACAAAAAAGGATTGACTTCGCACCTACAAATTGATATTATATTCTATGTCGCTGTTTACAATATGATCTGATAGCTCAGCTGGGAGAGCACCATCTTGACAGGGTGGGGGTCACAGGTTCGATCCCTGTTCAGATCACCATACATAAGCGATCGAGAAGCCTTGATACATAAGGCTTCTTTTTTTGTTTTGTTAATAATAATTAAAGCCGAATGAATAGAGTAAAAATTTGCTCCCATTCGGCTTTTTGCCACATTAGTGTCACATCGTGTTTGCAAACAATGCTTCACCTATTGCATTTGCAGCTTCGCTTTGCATGTTCGGGCATAGATGCGAATACAGATCGAGAGTCATTCGTATAGTACTGTGTCCTAGTCGCTCTTGAACGACTTTTGAATTTACGACCAACTTGAGCAACATGCTTGCGTGGGTGTGACGGAGATCATGGAACCTAATTCGTGGCACATCAGCCTTTTTAATGGCGTACTCAAATGCCCTAGATATTACTCTAGGTGTTGTTATCTTACCTGTCGAAGCACAGAGATATAAAAATATTTCTCAATCGTACATTAACCCTTCTTGTTCATATATATATTCAGCTACAGAACGGTCAGCAAAATCATGTACTGTAAGACCGTCATTGTTCGTGAAGATTGTATCTGCACCGTGTGACAGTAACAAGGACACTAAATCCATACTCCCACTAGAAGCAGCATACATAAGAGGAGTGTTTCCTTGGTTATCTTGAATGTTTGGGTTAGCCCCAAATTGTAGAAGCAATTCTGCAGATTCTAATTTTATATCTCCTATAGTGGCAATATGAAGTGGAGTATAGTTATATTTATCCTTTGAATTTGGATTTGCTCCATTTTCCAGTAAAACTTTTACGATTTCTACTTTGTTATCACTCGTTGCATAAAAAAGAGTGTTCCAACTATTTTTAGTCCTTACATCAGGATTAGCCCCCTTAGATAAGGCTAATTTTATAATATCAATCTCATCCTTTGTAGCAGCACTAGCAATCGCTGTTAGACCCTCATCATTAGTTATGTCTGGATTTACTCCACTTTCCAGGCAGTCCTTAATCACTGTCATATTACGATCACCGATAGCCATTTTATAATAGTCAATATCACATCTATCGGTTTGTTGTTGCGTAGCCATAAACTCAGAGCTAGAAGTTGAATTATTGGAAAAAGAACTAGGCGACTTAGATGCAATAGCATTATGGTCATCAAAGGTTTGTCTCATGAACCATACGCTTAATAAAGTAATCAATAGGATAATTACCAGAAGTAATGTATTCAATGTAATACTAGCAACTGCTAGTCCTCTACCCGATACGGACTTCATAGCTCGTACACCGAGTATAAAACTTGAAAGGTAAACTAACAAAAATATACAAAAAAACACTGCGTAAAATTTAGGGGTGTTAGAATTAATTTCTAAACCGTTTCCTATCCTATCGCTAACTTTCAGCATCCCCTTAAACATTACCAGAAAAATTAAAATGGAAAGCAAACTAAGGATGAAAGATACGACAGCTTGACCAATTCGATTTACTGTAGTTTCAATGGGTGTAGCTTTGATAATAGCCTCCTGCTCTTGACTTGAATGTTGCTTACGAATATTAACCATCGCTACTATGGAAATAATAATAACGCTAACTGCTAATAGTAAAAGTGTTATCACTAGAATAAGCGGAGTATTCACAGCCATCTGCCTCCAAGTATTGGTATCATACGTAAATTACACTAATGAGTACAAAACTCAATTAATATATTTCTAGTTTGTTTGTCTGTAATGCAAATTTCGAGAAGCCTTGATACGTAAGGCTTCTTTTTGGGATTAGATTTTTGAAGCATAATGTGCACACAATTCATAACAATTTAATGTACTATATAAATCGCAGAAATCCTCCACAGTGTTAAGAGCAACATCAAAGATACTTTCATCGTCAAACTTTCGAGTCTGTAAAATAGATTGTGTAAACTCATAAACCCAGTAAAATGGAAGTATAAGAGAGGTTGGGGAGAACACATGGGATTATGGACAAAGCAGCAACTAAGAGCTTTCATCAAGGAGAACAAATTGGTATCCGCACAGGATGCACAGAATGCATTAAAGGATCTGTTTGCTGAGACGATCCAAGAGATGTTAGAGGCCGAGATGGATGAGCATCTAGGCTACCAGAAACATGATGTGCAGAAGAAGCAGACGAATAACAGCCGCAATGGTAAGAGCAAGAAAAGCATCATAAGTGAGTATGGTGAACAAGAGATCGTTGTTCCTCGTGACCGTGAAGGTGAATTCGAGCCACTTGTCGTGAAGAAGCATCAATCTAATGTAACCGGTATTGAGGATCAAATTATTGCCCTTTATGCCAAGGGTGTCACCACGCGGGAGATCCAAGATCACCTCCAAACCATCTACGGCATTGAGATCTCACCTACCTTCATCTCCAATGTCACGAACAAGATTATACCTCTCATTAAGGAATGGCAGAATCGTCCACTACAAGCGGTCTACGCCGTTGTATTCCTTGATGCGATTCACTATAAGGTTAAGCAAGATGGAGCCATTGTAAACAAAGCAGCGTACATGGTCATCGGGATTGATTTGGATGGCTGCAAAGATGTGCTTGGCATGTGGATTGGGGAGAACGAGTCCTCCAAGTTCTGGCTCAGTGTCCTAAATGACCTTAAAAACCGTGGCGTACAAGACATCCTGATCACGTGCGTAGACAACTTAACGGGCTTCACACAAGCGATTTCAGCCTGTTATCCTCAGACAGAAATACAAAAGTGTATCGTCCACCAGATTCGAAACTCTACTCGTTTCGTCTCATACAAAGATCTGAAGAAAGTAACAGCTGATCTAAAACCTATCTACAAAGCTGTTAATGAAGAGATGGCTCTAGTTGAGCTAGATCGCTTCGAAGAGGCCTGGGGAAGTAAATACCCGCTCATTATCCGCTCTTGGCGTAATAACTGGGATGAGCTCGCAACTTTCTTTAAGTACCCACCAGAGATCCGCAAAATCATCTATACGACTAACATTATTGAGAGTTACCACCGTCAATTACGCAAAGTAACGAAGGGGAAAAGCATCTTTCCAACGGATGAATCCTTATTGAAGATGCTTTATCTGGCCACCATGGATGTCACTCGTAAATGGACTGGCCGTGTACAGAATTGGGGTCAAATGCTACTGCAGCTCTCCGTGTTCTTTCCGGATCGCATCGGTCAGCATTTAAGATAAATCCCCCTTGGGGGAAGGCATTAAGAGAGTTTACACAAAATGTTTGACAGACCCATTTGATGTTGGAATTATTCAAAGCAGGATAGTACATTTTGAATCTATTTTTGAAATTAGTTCGATTACATACATAATCAATCACACCGACAGAATCAATAACTTTCAACAAGTGACTTCACCTCTGTTCTTGTGTTACATGCCGAAGATAATTACAAACCTTCCTTCTTCAGTATTTAAGTATCCAGAAAACGAATCTGCATTTGCAGTAATTTCACATAACACCTTGATTTCTTTTGTAGCCCAGTAACCATCTGTTAAGACGAACTTTAATCTATCACCGACCTTAATTCCATTTATTTTATTACAATAAATTTCGCCGGATTTGCTTTTCGTTGTCGGTGATATTTCTTTCTTCACAATTGCATTAACATACACTTTCATACCATATCCACCATATGTGTAAAACTGTATAGAACCTAACATTATTGAATTTTTCTCTTTTATATCGATTATTGGGTTCGCAATGGTATTCTTTTCACTCAAAGGTGGTATAGGACTCGTTTGTCTAGGAGGAGCTTTCGAATTTGTTTTTTCTTGTTGTATGATTTCATAATTCTTTGTCACATTTGTAACTTGTGTTTTTTGCATCGCAGTTTGGGTTCTGGTGTATTCCGGAACTTTTTTGTTCTCTCGCTTCATATTTAGAGCAGTCTTTAACGATGAGATAAAGATGTTAGAGTAGAAAAAAACAACACAACATCTAATAATCAGAAAAGGGAGTTGATGAATAGAAGAACGTTCAGTTAAAAAATCAAAAAATTGTTTGAAATCTATGTTCAAAGACGCATTATGCTGTCTGAGCATATAAGCATTAAAATCTCTGACCAAATACGCATTATAGATATTATATAAATCATGGGCAATAAAGAGGACGGCAGCAGTAAGAGCAAGTAATGAAAAGATAATTATTTTGGTAGGATCTATGGGGTTATCTATAGCCCGAAATAAGATGACGAATAGGATTATACTTATAACCCCGACTAGTATAGGAACTCCAAGATCGAACTTACTAAGTACATGTATTGACCTCCGATAGAGATTCCAAAAGAAGACCATCTGTGAAATATGTGCTGAGATAAATATGATCAGTAAAACATGTATCGATATTTTATTTGTACGTAACACCAATGCAACAAAAAATACGATAAATGCTAATGCTGAAAAAAGGAACCAGTAC
The DNA here is from genome assembly GCA_029203125.1 of Candidatus Cohnella colombiensis. GTDB lineage: Bacteria > Bacillota > Bacilli > Paenibacillales > Paenibacillaceae > Cohnella > Cohnella colombiensis. The sequence goes on along the minus strand of CP119317.1, from coordinate 2,136,758 downwards.
CAATACCCTCCATCAATTTCTGTGTTAGTCGATGATATAGGTAAACTGAACCACAGGAAATTAAAAATAAAACGTATATTAAGGAGAACTTTATCAACATGATACCCCGGCTTGCTACTGATAAGGATAGCTATGTATTGATAAGACATCAGTCCGTATAAGGCAACCAGAGCCACCATAATAAACTTTTGAAACCAACTTCGCGATGCCAACAAATTGCGAACATCTATGTCCACGAACTCACACCTTCATCAAAATAGATTAGCATTATGCTTCATATTCCTAGAACACTACTAGATTCGACAAATTTCTTAATATACCTTGTAATAATTGTGGGGGAAGTATCTTGAATAAAAAAAGAGCCCCGAAGGACTTGTACTATTGAACTTTGAACCAAGTTCCGTTGCACGATAAAGACATTGCTGCCGTATAGTCGAAGGCAGCAACAGTTAATTAAAACTATTTAATGGAATATTAGCGAGGTTTTTTTAGGTCAAGCGATGTGGCCTTAATCCTGACTGCAGCTCCAATAACGAGTAGGCTTGCTCCAATAAATGTAATCACCGCTGCGGTATGATTTAACTCGGGAATAGTATTACTCATCATGCCACCTCCTTATTTAATTATATGGAATAACAAATAAGATGCTTGGATGGATGACTCCATCGTTAGAATGAAACTCACTCGCCTCAATAAATTAAAAAGAACTGCCTAAGCAGTTCCATTAGAATTAAAGGGGCATAGTCCATACAATCTCCGCAATACGTACACATGCCTGTCGAGAGTGCAATTGTAAGAGAACGTGGTCAGGTTTTACATCTACGATCTTTCCTTCTATTGCTCCTCGTGTTGTCTCCAACAAAACACAGCGTCCTTTCAATCTGCAAAGTGCTTCCACAACATACGGATCAATGTGCGATACATAGGTCACTTGGTTAGGACTCAGTTGAGTCGGAAGCGTCTGACTTGGATGTTGCTGATACAAATTATCCACTCCTTAGATCAAGTTAACCCATCATATGCAGTTGCCTAGATTAAGGATTGGGCACTTCTAAAGCCTCTTCTAATAATAAAGACTCCGAGTTATTTTCTCGGAGTCTCTTCGTCATCTTCCCATCGGCGTGAGTAGGCTTTCTTCGTGACTCCAAGAACGAGCCAAGTGATGAGAATTAGAATAATGATGGAAATAATATATGTGGCTACCATGCTGAACATCCTTTCATTCGTAGTTCTATTCCATCTTAACGGATTGAATTGAAAATGTTAATGGATCAATTAGGTAATGGGTATGTTGTTCAATAAATTGCATCAGGCCTGTACGACCAATGAACTCTTTCTGATCATCGCCATAATGCATTAAATACATCTTTTCCTGTATGGAGCTTGGTAATGTGAGCAGTTGAGACAGACATGCATGTACAGCGCCTGGAGGATGTAACTGACAATCATGGAAGAATAGCTTGATCTGCTCATCTCTTTCAAGTGATAAAAGCATCTCTTGGTCGAATATTGCATCCGCAGAATAGTAGAATCCTTCATTGATAATAAGTGAAAAGCTAGCCTTGGATGGGATGTGCCTCGTTTGAATTAATTTGATCTTCAAATCGGGTAACACCTCATAAATCACACCCGGTTTCATGGGATACACATCGAAATAGTGCTCAAGAGAAGGGAATTCTTCTTGGTAAAGCCCACCCTTTAATGCATTTTCCCATAGAGGCTCGACGAGAACGTCGGCAATATATAGTTTAGGCATACGCCCATGAAGAAATTTCATTTGAAAGGCAAATTCTTCTAATCCACCGATATGATCAGCATGAATATGCGATATTAGCACTGCGTCGATCTCACTGAGAGATATTCCTAGTTCATACAATGCGCGTGGTGCTGTATTTCCGCAATCAATCATCAGCGTTTGTTCATTTTTAGTCAGGAGAGCATTTGTGTTGTAAAAAACTTTGGAGAACGCACTTCCAGTACCCAACATTCTAAGCTTCATGTAATTGCCTCCCGAACAGAGTAATGGTAGCAGGACAGTTGCAACTTTCATTAATGTACCATATTCTGCCTAGTGAAAGAAGCGACTTTTTTGAAAAATAACTGTACCAAGTAACAAAGAGAATCTGCCTCGCATAGGCTGTTGTGAATAACAACGTTGTGTCGTTAATGGAGGTAGAACAAAGTGGCTAAAGCGAAGAAAAAAACGAAATTGAAGTCGGAGCGATTTCAGCCTCAAATGAAAATCGTTACAGTTGATAAATGCATCGTCTGTCCAACACCTTGTAGTCGGGGAATTGCATATAGAGATAGAATGAAAGAACCTGGTGCAATCGGCTATGGCGTTCCTTGCGTACTGACGCTTCCGAGTCCAAGTTCCAGTCGTAAATAATTAGTATATTAAAAAAATGAAGGAGTTCTCATAAAAATTGTCCAATTGGCGCAACTTTTTAATGGGGGATTAGTATAACTAATTACCAAGAAGAAAGAACGTCGGAGGGGCAGGGATATTAGGTATGAAATTCCGCAAAATGTTGTTGTTAGTGTTAACATTTACTCTGCTAAGTGGGACAGTGGCTTATGCTGCAGATTCCATCGGACAGAAAATTAGAATATGGATTAACAAGAAGGAAGTGGACTCCACTAGCATTCTTGTTGATAAGCAACTGTACATCTCTTCAGATTTAATCGGAGACAAGCTTCAAGGTATATTGCTCTGGGATGAGAAAGATAAGAAGATTAACATATACAGACCTAACGTTCATATGCTCTCTAGAAATGGAAGCACGATCTTTGGTGAAGTGAACAAAGGCTCGAAATTCAAATTTAATATTTTCGCACAGGTGGATTCTTTGAAGGTCGATCTGTCGGCATTTAAGCTTACAATTACAGAACCTTATGGTGAAGAGACTTTGATTGAAGCTCGAACAACCGATGATAGTAATTTCCCTGATAAGGGCAAGGATAATTTCTGGATTACAACAAGGGATATCCTGTATAGCTTTGATAGTGCAGGTGTGTATACGATTAAGTTCTGGATGAGACCTTCGGGCGAAACCACTTACCAACTCGTATCAGAGAAAGCGATTATGTCTCGATAAGAAAGCGATCAACCCCTAACTAGTCAGAAACGACTTTGTTTAGGGGTTTTCTGTTTGACCGGTGAAGGTGGAAAATGATACGATACGTGAGAAGGTAAAAATTTATTGTTTTGAACGGAGGTTTACTATGAGCGATCATGTCCATGATGAGAATTGCCAGCATGAGCACGAAGAGGAAGATATAATCGTTCTTACGGATGAGGATGGCACTGAGTACAAGATGGTGCTGGTCGATTCGTTTGCAATCGATGATCGTGAGTATGCTATTTTGCTAGATCGTGACGATCCAGAAGACGATGCTGTCATTTTGCGGATTGATACCGAAGGTGAAGACGAGGTTCTAGTGAATATCGAAGACGAAGCAGAATGGGAACAAGTGATGAATAAGTACGAGGAGCTTGTTGCGGAAAGCAACAACGAGTAATCCTTCTGTACATGCAAAGAAGCCTCCTCCGGATTGATCGGAAGAGGCTTCTTTCATTTATTTACGTGGGTTGAAGTACATTGTTCTGCCGTTGAATAGCTGTACCTTAGCTTGGAGCTTCTTGCCGATCCACTTGCATAACTCGTTCGCCTTAGATTTATCGCCATGCGTTGATCCGTCGGGCAGAACGACATGAATGTAAGGAATATTAGCTCCTTCTTCTTCACGAATACCTGTTCCAAATACAATATAACGATACAGAGGATTACTCCCCTTCAAGTAAAACCATTGATCTGCTGCTTCGGGCTTACTTTCAATCTTATAGGGAAAAGCAGTTTGGGCATAGTCCCAATCGAGCTGCTGACCCGTTAAGGTAACCTGTTCACAATATTGATTGAGTTGATTTTTTACACCCTCTAAGTCGATCTCGGCTAAAGCGGATCCTTGTACAAGTGAAATGTAAGCGCTTTGACCCATTGATCCCACCCCCACGCTCATGATAGCATTTCCTCCCTTGGTTGACAATGGGAAGTGTGTAAAGGTTAGATCAGGACAAATCAGGGAGCGTATACTTGTAAATGGTTGTATCTTTTTCGATCATCATATCATTGCGGAACATCAAACTGTCTCCTTCGCGACCAAGATATACGAGCCCGTCACCCCAATAAGGGAGGTCATTAGTTTGTGCATATTCAAGCTGTTTTCCACTTAATAGCTCCTCCGAAAGAACAACCACATCCTTTGTGTATCGATTGTAGAGCTTCAAAATCCCGTCAGCATTCGCGCGGAACAAGATAAACTCCTTATCGATTCCTTCAATGAAATAGTTATCATCTTTGTCGCCAAGCTTGACGAGGTTGATCGAATCCACTAAATTCGCTGTCCCATCTTCAAAAATGCGGAGCTTTTTCCCGTCAGTAAGCGCGATAAAACCATCATAGAAAGTGACGTTTGTAGTATACCGTTTGAAGTAATTCACTTTGGACTGCCTAACGACACTCCCGTTTTTAATAAGTAAATATAATACTTGATTATGAACATGAGGCTCGCCATAATTATCGGAAATGGTCACAAGGAGCAAGCCACCTGCTGTCTTTTGAAATTGATAGGTGATGTACTCAAAGAAAGGGGAGCCTTGTGTTGCAATTTGCCGTTTAACCCCTTTACCGTTAGTCGTATAGACATTGCCAGAGTTGTAGTCGACAGAATACACTAGCCCACCATACGTGCTGGTCTTTCTGTCATATTTGTGAATTTGAACGGCATTTAATATTTGTTTATTTTTGTCCCATTTCAATCCTGCCCCTTGCAGGGCAGTTACGACGAAACGTGCAGGTACATACAGTGTTTTGTTCTGAATAAACGGGACTCCGCCCATGTTCACTTTGGTTCCATCTAAGTAAGCGATCGAATCGCCTACTCGGATTTCAATAGTTTTATCAATCCCAAATAATTGTAGAAGAAGATGCTTGTTATCCCAATTAAGAGACATGCCTGCCAGTTGCGCTATGTTTTCCAAATCGACATAGGAAATTCCCTTTTTCATAATGACTTCCCCATTGACACCGCCACCCTCTTGCCATTCAAAATGATATGTAGGAGGTGTTGTGCTGCTAGCCGTGACTATCGTAGGTACAAGAAGTACAGTGGACAACAGGAGTACAACCATTCGTTTCATTCGTTTCATTAGCTGCATAGACGAAAACTTCCTCTCCATTTAAGGCTCTCTAAACATTGGACGAAAGTTAATGGAAAATGTTTCTTTATTTTTATTAAAAAAGAACCCTTCTCTAATTAAGAGAGGGTCCCTCTATGACAGAACAGTTAGAATATCGCAGTTTCCTCTACAATGACCTTCACGTTGGTGACAGAGCGATCTTCAGGTCCTTTGACAGGAAGGCCGACAGAGATATGATCGACAATATAATTAATGTTTTCTTGCGAAATAATTTCACCCGGCAACAGAATAGGAATGCCCGGTGGATATACATAGATGAATTCAGCAATGATGCGGCCTGCTGACTCACGGAAAGGAATCAGTTCTGTTTCTCCATAAAACGCATCCCGAGGCGTTAGCGAAAGATGCGGAATATCCGGAATTTCGACGACAACCTCTGGCACATTATCCGCAAGTGGATAATAAGCCGCAGAAAGTGCGCGGATCGCTTCTACTAATATGCTGATGGACGCTTCATCATCACCAGGAGTAATTAGACAGAGGATGTTGTACATGTCGCTTAGTTCAACTTCGAGATTGAAGTTGTCACGAAGCCAATTTTCTGCGTCATATCCCGTAATCCCTAGACGTCTAACGTGAATTGATAGCTTTGTCGGATCGAAATCATAGGTCGCTTCATCACCAAGCAGCTCTTCGCCAAATGAATGCAACCCATCTATTTGATTAATCGATTCACGTGCAGCATTCGCTAGTCGCAATGTGCGCTCTGCGAGCTGTTTCCCATGCAACGCGAGCTGGCGTCTAGCTGTATCTAAAGATGCGAGCAGTGGATATGACGTTGATGTCGTTGTCAGCAAGCTAAGAATCGTTTGTACACGCTGTGGGTTGATCAACTTCGCACGAATGTTAAGTATTGAACTTTGTGTCATAGAGCCCCCGAGCTTATGTATACTCGTTGCAGCCATATCTGCCCCTGCCTGCATAGCAGAGAGGGGGAGCTCGTCTGAGAAGTGGATTAATGCGCCATGGGCTTCGTCGACAAGCACCGGAATGTCATATTCATGTACAAGTTCGACGATTTCCTTCAGGTGCGTACAGACGCCGTAATAAGTGGGGTTAATGACCAATACAGCTACGGCATCGGGATGACGCTCTAACGCGCGTCGAACAGAACGTGTAGTAACGCCATGATCGATTCCTAGCTTCGTATCGCGAACCGGAGAGAGGAAGACAGGGCGTGCACCAGCAAAGATGATTGCGGATAGGATCGACTTATGAACGTTGCGCGGAACGATAATTTTATCACCATTGCCGCAAACGGTTAAGATCATCGCCATGATCGCTGTGCTCGTTCCTTGTACTGAAAAGTACGTTGCATCTGCACCGAAAGCTTCTGCGGCTAATTGCTGCGCCTCTTTGATGACTCCGATCGGTTGATGAAGATCATCCAATGGTGCGATGTTAATAAGATCAATGTTCAAAATATTATCGCCGATGAATTCTCTAAATTCAGGGTCCATACCGGCTCCCTTTTTATGTCCTGGTATATGAAATTGTACCGGATTGTTATTCGCATGCTTGCGAAGTGCATCGAATAGGGGGGTGCGTGCTTGATCCAAAATTAATCACTGCCTTTCTAACCGGATTTCCTTGAGGAATTATTGCATTATACAAACAAGCATGAGTATAACAAAAATATGCGGGAAATCAATATTTCTGATGAAGCTGTCTGATTTTTACCTCAAGTTGTCACGAAAAAGCCATCTGTTGGGATTTGGAACAAGGAGAAGTGTATGCTACCATCATGTATAATGAATAAACCCATCATCGTAGCTTCGATCTTGCATGTATGAGGAGAGAAATGTGTTGAAAAGCAAATTAATGATCGTCGGTCTTATGCTCTTTACTGTTTTTATCGGCTTCGGGATTATCATTCCGGTACTACCTGAGCTTGTGACACAGGTGAGTTCTGAATCAGCGAAATGGCATACAGGAGCGATGTTAGCCGTTTACTCCTTAATGTCTTTTGTATTAAGCCCTGTGTGGGGACAACTCTCAGAGCGAATTGGGAGAAGACCGGTTATTATGACGGGTGTGCTCGGGTTCAGTGTAAGCTTTCTGATATTCGGAATATCCGGAGATAACCTAGTCCTCATGTATGCTTCACGCGTCCTTGGTGGATTATTCTCTGGTGCGGTTGTATCCTGTATCGTTGCCTATGTTGCGGATATTACGACAACAGAGCAGCGGACCAAAGGAATGGCAGTCGTTGGGATGAGTATCGGACTTGGATTCACGTTCGGCCCAGGATTCGGTGGATATTTAAGTGAAATCACGATACATACGCCGTTTTTCGCAGCAGCTGGTCTTTCATTCTTGGTGTTTGTTCTCGCTTTCTTTAAGCTAGAGGAATCATTACCACCTGAAAAGAGAGCGAGTGCGCGAGCATCTGTGCGAGTTTCACGTTGGGCTGCATTTCAAGGACCACTTAAATTTCTATATGTATTAGCGTTCTTTGTTACTTTCTCACTAGCGATTCTAGAAGCGACTTTGCAGTTGTACGGAATTACCCATTTTGCGGTAACACCAAAGCAGATTGGGCTAATGTTCTTCTTCTGTGGATTGGCAGGAGCGGTAGTCCAAGGCGGTGTTGTACGCAGACATGTAAAGCCAGGGCAAGAGGCAAGATATATTGCTCTGGGACTCATTATTTCTGCAGCTGGATTCTTCCTCTTGCTTACTGCAACGAACTGGGTGCTTGCATCCGTATACCTGTGTGTATTCGGTATTGGGAATTCACTCATTAAGCCATGTGTGAGCTCGCTGATTACTCAGAAGACAACAGTAGGTCAAGGGATTGCGTCAGGGTTGAGTTCATCCATGGATAGCTTAGGGCGGATCGTAGGCCCATTACTTGGTGCAACGCTCTTGTGGGCAGCGGACTGGCTCCCATTCGTCGTATCTGGTTTACTATCGCTTGGAGCGCTTGGATTACTTGCACAATTCCGCAACTTGGATAAAGGGAAATCAACAGTATAAAGCGAGTATAAACAAACAAACCTTCGGGATCTGCGCGGTGCAGAAACCGAAGGTTTATTTTTTTGCTTAAATACGACGATGCTTGCGCAAGGCGCGCACATTCAAAACTGCGAATACAATTGCGAATCCAATCAAGATAAGGAAATCATTCCACACTTCTGACCAGCCTGCTCCTTGCAGCATAATTGACCGGAGAGCTTCTGCGCCATAGGTGAGCGGTAGTATTTTGCCTACATATTGAAGCCATTCAGGCAACGAATCGAGTTCGATTAATCCACAGAAGAAAACTTGCGGAATAATTACAATTGGAATGAATTGAATCATCTGAAATTCGTTCTGCGCAAAAGCGGACAACAAGGTGCCAAGTGTTAACGCGGTTACGGCTAGCACGAGATTCATGAGCAGAATTAGAACGAAAGACCCCTCTAAGGCGATGCCAAGTACCGAGGTGGAGTACCATACGATTAACGATGCTTGCAACAATGTGAAGATGCCGAAGCCGACTAAATAGCCTATTACAATTTCTGTGCGTCTAAGCGGAGTTGCAAGTAATCTTTGTAAGGTGCCCGTCGTTCGCTCACGGAGAAAGGACACTCCAGCAATTAAGAAAACGAAGAAGAACGAAAGAAAGCCGACGAGTACCGACCCGAAATAATCGAACGCGCTAAATTCGCCTTGACCGTGCAAAAAAGTAATTTCAGGTTGTATAAGTGAGGAGTTCAGCAGCTGCTTTAATGCTTGCTGGATCGCTTCCATCGCATTTGAGCTTTTGCTTGGACTGCTGCCCTCCAAAATAATGCGTGGCTTTAAGTTATCTATCGTCACGATGGCATCCAGCTCTGCGTTCTGAATCAATCGCTCAGGTTCATCCATATCGGAATATACGGATACTGCCGCGCCGGAATGCTGCAGAGCAGACACGAATGCTTCCGGCGCATTGACGACTGCGATTCGTGGCGCTACGGTTTGACCGTCAAATACAAACTTCATTAACGTAAGCACGAGCAATGGCGCGAGCAGCATTAAGGCGAGTGTGCGTTTATCTTTAATGAATTGTTTGGCAATACGAAGCACGAGCGCGCGAATTCTCATCTTACGCCACCTCCGAATGCGATAAATGCATCTTCCATCGATTCAGATTGAGATTGTAGCTTCAGCTGCTCGGGACTGCCAATCGCGATGATGCGGCCATCCCGTAGCATAGCTAGACGATCGCATTTTTCAGCTTCATCCATGACGTGCGTCGTAACGAGAATCGCCGTACCTTCGCGCCGAAAACGATTGAGTTCCGCCCACACCGTTTTGCGCAATACCGGGTCAATCCCTACAGTCGGCTCATCCAGCACGAGCACTTCAGGCTTATGCATGATGGAAACCGCAAGCGATAAACGGCGCTTCATCCCACCTGAATATTGATTTACAGGTCTATTGAGATGCTCGCTGAGCTGCACAAGCTCAGCAACCTCAACAATTCTATGCTTAAGTGCAGCACCGTGAAGTCCGTAGAGCGATGCGAAAAAAGTAAGATTGTCATAGGCGGATAACTCGCCATATAAGGCATCTGACTGCGCCATATATCCGATTTTACTGAGTAGCTTAAGTTGGGGCATTCGTTCTCCAAGCAATGTTACCGTTCCTTGATCAGGAGCTGTGAGACCTGTAATCAGATTGACAAGTGTCGTTTTGCCCGATCCTGAAGGGCCGAGCAAGCCGAATATTTCGCCACGTCCCACACTCAAAGTGATCTGCTCCAATACTGGGACTTTACCAAAGCTCTTTCTGGCATCAATGACTTCAATATAGAGCGTGGACGCCTCATGATCAGGTCGTGGGTGGGTCATTGTCATTTCCCCTTTTGTCTCATTTTGAAATCGCCATCTATCTTTTTATTATAAGTTTTCTAGACGACCTGCATAGTGAAATATTGCACATCAGCTTCTATTGACAAAATAAAGCCTCGAACTAACGTCACATGGACGGGTAGCTCGAGGCTGGCTTGATTTACGGTGTTGCGATCATTATTGTATCGTTACGTTGTCTACATAGATCGCAGAAGTACCGCTGCTGTTGGATGCTTTCAAAAATTGAACGCCGACTTCCCTCACATCGCTTAAATTAGTGACGTTAGATAAATTAAGCGTTAATACAGTGCTGTTCGAATTAATCGTAACTGTACCGCCATCAAACCACGTATTGGATGAGCCTGTTTTCACATAGAGCTTTGCCTGCATTCCGCTTCCTTGAGAGCCCCAGCTAGCGTGTTTTACCGTCGCTTTAAGCGTTGTTTTACCGCTAAAATTATGGGCAGATTGTCTAAATAGACTCGCTTGGCCTGAACCGAGCGCAATGTCGGCTTTCAAGGAGTAGCTGCCAGATGCCGCCCATTCATTGATTGACCATGGTCCACCGGTAACGCCGCTCCCTGACCAGCTGCTGGTCGTATTTTCAAATCCGTATAAGAGAGTCGCTGTGCCACCGCCGCCACCACCTGACTCAGTGATGGATGACAAATTAATACCAGAGCGGTTGACAACCGCACTGTCATTCATAAAAGCGTAAGCATTCGAGTTGTTGACTGGAGACCAGCCATCGTTCCAAGCAAAGAAGTAGACAGTTGCAGGGAAGTTATTTTTAATTGCGGTAATCCATTTTGTGTAATCGAATGAAGCACCTGTTGTCGATGGTCCGATTTCGGTAAATGCGAATGGCTTGCCAAGCGCGGTCAACTCGCTATAACCGGTTACCGTTGAAGGATTGTCGCTGTAAGCATCTAAACCTACGATATCAACATAGCTGGAGCCAGGATAATAGGACGTTCGATTACCGCGGCTATAGTCAGGCGCATAAACCCAAATGAGATTATTCAAGCCTTTTGTATTCGTGAAGTAGTTGTACATATTGATCCAAACATTTTTAAACGTTGTTGCATCTTGATTGCCCCACCAGAACCAATCTCCATTCATTTCGTGGAAAGGACGGAACAAAACGGTGACACCAGAATTTTTCAAATCCTGCAAACCAGCGGCCGTTTTATCGAGATATGCCTTCCATCGTGAGCCTGTCGCTGTGCTCGTATTAAGCAGATCGCTGAAATTTGTTAGCTTCGTATTCAAATTTCCACCGGTTGCATTGCCGGGGCTCGGGTAATGTATGTTAACAGTTACGAGTCCGCCGCTATTGAAATAGCTTTTCAGATCAGAGTTGCAATTGTAATTAATGAGCGTTGTCGGATCTGAGGCTGTTGCCCAGCCTGCACCGTAGTCGCAACCGAAAATTCCAGGATATTGACCTGTTGCTGACACGAGGGAGTTCAATTGCGATGTGGAGAACCCGTTGTTGCTGTAACCGCCGAAGAAACCTGATAATACTTTGCCGCTTGCTCGGTTGGGCAGATGCGCTAGCCAGTTCAGAGTATCTTTCGTTTTCTGGGTCGAGGATGAGTTGACAGGTGAAACGGTGTGTGCCGACACTGATGCAATTGCCGTGAATACGAGCGAAACAGTGAGAAAAAGCAGCCATACAGATCGTTTCATTGCAGAAAACCTCCCTATATCATGGTTTAATTCCGTTTACGTCCATAAAATGTAAACGGTTTCAATGTGTATTATATTCGTCCATTTGTTATTAATCAACACCTAACTTTTAGATAACAAATTAATGTAGTGAAAGAAACGTAAAACCGACTACCCGAAGGCAGCCGGTTTTAATCAATAGATATATATTTAATAATTAATCAATAATATGATTTGTTAGCATAACATCTAACTCATCGCAAGCTTGTACAGTGGAAGAACGGAAGCGAAGGTTTGCTCTGCTTTAGCGATGAAAGCTGCTTCATCTGCAAGCAGTGCATCATGGCGCCCGATGTGAATGCCACAAGTAAGCTCTGCAGCCTTGACTGTCTTCAGTCTTGTAAATAACTCTGCGAGTTCATCCTTCGAAAGCTCGCTATGGACTAAACCGGTTGGCACCATATGATCCTTGGACCAAACATAGGAGGAAGGGATCGTTTTGCGAATCGTGGAGATTTCCTTTAATGCACGTTCTGCAAATCTTTGCTTGCTCGGACATTCGTAAATGATTGCGAATTGGATGAACACATGCGAAGCCCATAAGCCGATTTGAAAATGTGGATAAGCTTTGTATCCTCGCTTATTGTTCGCAAATGCAACCCATGTGTCGTTCGGCGGATTAACTTTGCGACGCGCATGCTTTGCGACATGGGGAAATATTTCTTCTCCGCACAATTGTGACAGATAGCCTGAGAGCTCATTACCCAGCTGATGTAGCTTCGGTCGTACCTGTGTAATAAGGGCATCCATGCGCGGTTCTAGTCCGGCGATCTCAAATACTTTAAAGTCCGACTCACCAAAGCCTGAAAAAGATGAGGTAGGAAGAGTAGATGATATAGCAGTGCTGCTCATTGTGGGTGTCTCCTTTGAAATGAATATGCACAATTAGTATAGCATTGATAAAAGATCGGGGTAATCGTTTCGGTTCTCTTCAAAAAATAGTCAAGAAACCAAGTTGCCATAACATATGATGGAGTATAAGATAGAAGTAAGTCAAAGTATTCAGAACATTCGGTCAATATCTCAAGCCGCGCACAGGTTGCTGGAGGGGGGATGGCCGTGAGCAACAGCCACGAAGTAGAATATTGTAATCTGGAGCTCCGATTCGATCGTAGACAAATCCAAAACTTAATCCGAGAGCTGATCCAGGAAGGTTATTCGCTGTATTGGAACGAAAATGAGCATTTGTTCATTGTGTCTGTGCGAACGGGTCGAAAGCTATTAAAGCTGAAGTTTCAACGTGTCCTGAATCGCTATAAATTAGTTGGAGATTATTTAATTAAGGATGAGAAACTGGGGCAGTGGATTGAAAAGCTCATCAATGCATCACGAGGTCATGCTGTTGTAAAGAGGTTTAGAGATCGTCAAGTGCTCGTAATAGAAAATATCATGTTCGGTGAAATAATCCGTCTTGTGGAGGTGTCCGGCATGGAACATCGGATTGTATTTCAGAAGAGACCGCAGATCACGATTGAAGACATGGTTCAAGCCTACAAATCTAAGCGCGCTGAACTGCGAGTTGGAGTGCTGCGTTTAGAAATAGACTACGAGCTTGCAGTCTTGTTCGAAGCGCTCAAAGAAGGGCGAGCCGAAGAGGTGGAAGCGAGTAAAGCAAAGTTAATCGAAATGCGTACAGAGATGCTGCAATTAGAATTGTAAACGATTAATCGGTGGCCAATGAATAGATAATGGGTGGTACAGGGGGTTAATCCTGTGCTACCCATTTTGTGGTTTTATAGGACTTATTCTTACCTAAGTCGATAAAGAAAAGAGGGTATGTATCTCCTGGAGGAGCGACAGCGGTGCCTTTGAAATCGTGAAATGACCTTGTTAAGGGGTTATCCAATCTGATTTCACGATTTCAATAGCACCGGAGGGAGATACATACCCGCAAAAACCATAATCGAGATAAAAAAATAAGGCTGCCCATAAGTTACTTATGGGTCAGCCTATTTCACGGAAGCTGATAAGACAGCCCCTAGTATTGATTGATATTAGTATTTAGCTTCTATTAAGCTTTCGCGAATTCAAGCTCGATGTGCAGCTTGATGTTATCGCCAACGAGGAGGCCACCTGTTTCAAGAGCCGCATTCCAAGTCAATCCGAATTCAGCGCGGCTAATTGCTCCATCTGCTACAACACCGATTTTCTCGTTGCCCCAAGGATCTTTAGCAGGACCAGAAATTTCAGTCACCAATTCAACGGATTTCGTTACTCCTGCGATTGTAAGATCGCCAACAAGCTTATAATCATCACCGCTCTTATGAGTAAGGCTTGTTGCTACAAATTCCAAGTTTGGATATTGTTCTACGTTGAAGAAGTCTGGCGATTTCAAGTGACCGTCGCGACCTTCATCCTTCGTATCAATACTAGCAGCAGCAATTTGAATCTTAACTTGTGCACCTGCCAGATTGGATGGGTCGGCAGTAACTTCTGCTGAGAAGTCATTGAACGATCCACGAACGTTCGTAATCATCATGTGACGCACACTAAAATTGATCCCGCTGTGTGATTTGTCTAAATTCCAAGTGTTTGCTGACATATTAATCATCTCCCTAAGTATTGTATAGTTACTATTAAATAATAAGTTAATAAAAAAAGCAAGAAGAATTTTCTAAAAACATTTCAAGAATGAACGATGTTTGAAGGTTTTCTTCTTCTCATAAAAAGAGTACAATATAGATATTGTGAAAATTTTGTATTAAAGGATGAGGAAAAATGTCGAATGCAAACATTGGCGTCGTCGGCTTAGCCGTAATGGGACGCAACCTTGCTCTAAACATTGAGAGCCGTGGATTCACTGTAGCGGTATATAACCGTTCCGCAGAGAAAACACATGATTTGTTGAATACGGATGGCAAAGGAAAAAAATTAGTAGGAACATTCTCTGTAGAAGAGTTTGTTAATTCGCTTGAGAAGCCACGCAAAATTTTGATTATGGTTCAAGCGGGCGCAGGAACAGATGCGACAATCGATTCTCTGATTCCGTATCTAGATCAAGGGGACATTATCATTGATGGTGGTAACGCTTATTTCCCTGACACGCAACGTCGTAGCGAGGAATTGACAGCTAAGGGCTTCAACTTCATTGGAACAGGTGTATCAGGTGGAGAAGAGGGAGCGCTTAAAGGCCCGTCGATTATGCCAGGTGGTCCTGAATCAGCTTATCGTCTAGTCGAGCCAATTCTTACAGGAATTTCCGCTAAGGTTAATGGCGATCCTTGCTGTACATATATCGGACCCGATGGCGCTGGCCACTATGTAAAGATGGTTCATAACGGGATCGAGTACGGCGATATGCAATTAATTTGCGAAGCTTACCAATTGTTGAAGGATGTATTGGGCTTGTCCACAGACGAGCTTCACAGTATTTTTGCAGAGTGGAATAAAGGCGAGCTTGATAGCTACCTGATCGAAATCACAACTGATATCTTTGCTGCGAAAGACCCTGAGACGGGTAAGCCAATGATCGATGTTATTTTGGATGCAGCAGGTCAAAAAGGTACAGGCAAGTGGACGAGCCAAAGTGCACTCGACCTCGGTGTACCTCTTTCCATCATTACAGAATCCGTATTCTCACGTTTCCTTTCTGCAATGAAGGAAGAGCGCGTTGCTGCTAGCAAAGTGCTTAAAGGACCGAAAACTTCTGCATTCCAAGGCGATAAAGCCGCATTCATCGAAAGTGTTCGTAAAGCATTGTTTGCAAGCAAAATCTGCTCCTATGCACAAGGCTTCGCTCAAATGCGTGCCGCGTCTGAAGAGTATGGTTGGAACTTGCGTTATGGCGACATCGCAATGATCTTCCGTGGAGGCTGCATCATTCGTGCACGCTTCTTGCAAAATATTAAAGATGCTTACGATCGCGATGCGCAGCTTCGCAACCTGTTGCTTGATGAATACTTCAAGAACGTTGTTGAGTCCTATCAAGATGCATGGCGTGAAGTTGTATCGACAGCGATTGGTTACGGAATTCCGGTTCCGTCGTTCGCAAGCGCAATTGCTTACTATGACAGCTATCGTTCGGAGCGTCTACCTGCAAACCTGCTTCAAGCGCAACGTGACTACTTCGGTGCACATACATTTAAGCGTTTGGATAAGGAAGGTAGCTTCCACCATAATTGGTTGAACTCCTAAGACGTTGTCGTGGCCGATATTTGTGGAATTAACTGACTTAGCATTGCGCGAAAGCAAGCCGTCTCAGTAAGGCTTGGACTACGCCGATGAATAAGGAGCATGGCCATATCCGCAAAACAAACAAAGTGAGCTAGTAACTGTGGCCGATCGAGCCCCGACCATTCGGGTGCACCTTCGGCCACTTTTTGCTTGATATAGTCTAATGCGATTTTCACATCGTCTCTACACAGTGGATAGGATGGATCAAGTAGCCGATTTAACGGGTAGTCGAACTGTATTTGACTAGGTATCGTTGGCAAAAGGAACATCACCTTCATCACAGAGTGTGTACATCATCAATTTACGGACGAAATCGCTGATTTATACCTTAAGGACGATATGATATGATAGAAAAAGTGTAGATTGAAGGAATGGGGAACGGACAATGGTTGAATTCGACAAGAGTCGAAGTATTGTCATTGTAGGCTTTATGGGGACAGGAAAATCAACGGTAAGTCGGTTGCTTTCAGAACGTCTTGGTTGGGATCGTATAGATACGGATGATGAAGTCGTAAGACGCGCGGGGAAGTCGATTCCACAATTGTTTGAAGATAATGGCGAAGAAGTGTTTCGCGATATGGAGACAGCAGTTATTCAGGACGTATTATCTGGAAGCCCCAAAGTAATTGCTACCGGTGGCGGAGCTGTTCTACGTGAAGTGAACAGACATGTCATGTTACAGCAAGGCTGGGTTGTCTCTTTGACTGCTGATCGAGAATGCCTAATCAGCCGTGTGACGAGTGCTAGTGCAGCAGGTACTAGGCCATTGCTCGCAGGTGATGCTGAAGCTCGTGTCCATGCTTTGCTTGAATCGAGGCGAAATGCCTATGATTTTGCACATCTGACAATTGATACAACGAACCGAACACCGCTTGAAGTGACGCAGTACCTCCTACATACGCTGAAGGATTTCTAGAATCTAACGTTGGGATTAGTCTTGTGGAAGATGAGCCCACGCAAGCATTCCACCAACCAAATTGACCGTGCCTGTATAACCGAGTGAGCTTAAGTATTGGCATGCATTATCACTACGGACTCCGCTGCGACAGATGATGATTACTTCTTCCTCTTTCGGAATTTCCGCTAAGCGATCAGGGATTTGTCCAAGTGGTAGGTGAATAGCGCCAGGAATCATGCCTTGTGCAACCTCTTCGTCTTCGCGGACGTCAATGAGGTGAATATGCTCGCCCTTATCTAAACGTGCTTTTAGTTCTTCAACAGTTGTTGTACCATATGGACTCATTATGAATACTTCCTTTCATTTATCGATAGGTTCATCATAATGAAATGCCAGATACACTGTCAAATGGGTATGGGGAGGATGCGATGAGACTTATTGTCGCAGTGGGTGTTGCAGGTTTTATGGGCGCGGTATTACGATATGAGATCGGTTTGTGGTTTACTACAGCTAATGGAGCTTCAGCATTTCCTTGGCCGACACTATTCGTGAATCTCACTGGATCATTCTTGCTCGGACTTTTGTTCGGGTACGCCTCTACTTATAAAGTACCTCATTGGTTTAAAGAAGCAGCGGGAACAGGCTTTCTTGGAGCATATACAACCTTCAGTGCCTTTAGCGGACAACTTTGGCAGCTCATTGAGGGGCAAAATTATAGCTACGCAATCATATATGTTCTTCTCAGTGGTGTAGGTGGCTGGATCATCGCGACAGCAGGCTATTCCTTGGGACTTAAGGGGAGAGCCGTATGAATGAGTGGGCGATGATTGTTGCCATTGGATCTGGAGGAGCAATTGGCACATTACTTCGATATGGTGTAGGCAAACTGTTAGAACGAAAGGGTAAGCCTACATTTTACGGAACGTTGATTGTTAACCTTGTTGGATGCTTAAGCATAGGTGTTGTAATGGGATTACATTGGAATGAGGAAAATATAGCGGCATATGCTTTCTTCGCAACGGGAATATTAGGTGGCTTGACGACGTATTCCACTTTGAATGTTCAGAAGGTCACACTTCGTACATCTGCATCACGGTTGACTTTAGTCGTATATTTAATTGCAACTTATGCAGGAGGACTACTTGCGACTGCGCTAGGTGCACTAATAACTAATTTATTGATTACATAATGTATGAAGGAGTGTGCTCATTGTCATGGATATGATCGTTACCCCGACAGGCCGATTACAAGGTGAGATCCAAGCATTATCTTCTAAAAATTATACGACTCGTTATTTGCTCGTTGCTGCGCTGGCAGAGGGTACGAGTACGATTTTACATCCCGCACATAGCGAAGACGGGGAAGCGATGCGTCGTTGTATTCGCGACCTGGGGGCAATTGTTGAAGAGGATGAAGAGAAGATCGTCATTACAGGCTTCGGTCGTCATCCGAAAGCTGTAAAGGAGCTCGACGTCGGAAATGCAGGCGCAGTACTTCGGTTTTTAATGTCTACAGCAGCATTGCTTCCAGAGGTTACATTCGTAAATACGTATCCGCAATCACTCGGCAAGCGTCCACATGATGATCTCATCGTTGCATTGCAAAGTATGGGTGTAGAAATCGAGCATCAAAATGGCCGTCTCCCAATCACGATTCGTGGCGGTAATCCTCGTGGCGGGAAAATTCAAGTGTCCGGTAACGTAAGCTCACAATTTTTGAGCTCACTCTTGTTCTTGACTCCGTTACTCGATGAGGATAGTGAAATTGAAGTTTTGCATGATTTGAAATCGAAGGTTGTCATCGGGCAAACGTTAGAAGTGCTCCAACAAGCAGGAATCGTTATTGAAGCGTCGGACGATCTGATGCATTACCGGATTGCTGGCAAGCAACAATATCGTGCTCAAACGTACTCGGTTCAAGGTGATTATCCGGGATCTGCAGCAATTCTTGCTGCTGCTTCAGTCGTTGATTCTGATGTTGTTGTACATCGTCTACTCGAGCATAGCAAGCAAGGAGAACGTGCCGTAGTCGATGTGTTGAAAGCGATGAATGTACCGTTAACGCATGAGAACGGTATCGTTCATGTGAAAGGCAATGGGAAGCTAACGGCAGGTGAATTCGATGGTGATGAATTTACAGATGGCGTGCTTGCAATGGTTGCAGCTGCAGTGTTCGCTGAAGGCACATCAAGATTTTACAACGTCGAGAACTTGCGCTACAAAGAATGCGACCGGATTACCGATTACTTAACAGAGCTTCGCAAAGCGGGAGCTCGTGTTGAGGAAAAGCAGGATGAAATTATCGTTCACGGTCGTCCTGAAGGTGTCGAGGGCGGTGTCGAGATTGATGCGCATATCGATCATCGGGTCATCATGGCGCTATCCATCGTTGGTTTACGCGCGAAGCAACCGATTCGGATCAAAGATGCACATCACGTTGCGAAATCGTACCCACAATATTTTGACCATCTGAAAGCACTTGGCGCACAAGTCGAATGGGTAAACTAAATATCGGTTTGGGAGGGGTATAGTTATGTCATTTGAAAATCCGTCTCGTGAGCAAATTAAAGAGATTTTAAATCAATCGCACAATATTGCAGTTGTCGGTCTATCTGATGATCCTTCAAAAGTATCGTATATGGTTTCAGAGGCGATGCAAAGCAAAGGCTATCGTATTATACCGGTCAACCCGAAGGCGACCTCGATCCTAGGCGAAGTCTGTTATCCATCTCTTAAGGATGTTCCTGATGCGATCGATATTGTGAATGTGTTCCGTCGTCCAGAGCACACGCCTCCGATCGCTCAAGAAGCGGTAGAAGTAGGGGCAAAAGTGTTGTGGCTCCAACTTGGCATTGCGAATGAAGAGGCTGCTGCGATTGCAGAAGCGGGTAATCTGCGGGTCATTATGGACCGCTGTATTAAGGTGGAGGATTCTATCCTACTCCCTCACGGTAAACTATAAAGCAGTGAACAAAAAATAAAGGGGCGTATCTCTTTATTTTTTGTTCATTTGATATCTTATTTTCAGCAAGGAATGGAGGAAACCGAGATCATGTTCGGCGTTGGTTATCTCCAACGGTTAGGGCGAGCTATGATGCTGCCAATGACAGTGTTGCCCGCAGCCGCAATTATTCTCATGCTTGCACGACTGCCTTGGGATTCACTAGGGTGGACTCAAGTGCCAGAGATGCTCCATACGTCAGGTATGGCGCTGTTCGAATATGTTCCCTTCATCTTTGCAACAGGAATTGCATTAGGTCTTTCAGGTCAAACCGCTTCTGCGGGGATGGCGGCATTAGTAGCTATGCTAATCTTTCATAGTGTAACCGTAGCTTACGATCCTGCAGGGGTTCAGCCTTCAATGTTTGCAGGCGCGGTTATTGGGATTGCATCTGGCTGGGCACAGGATCGATTCAAATCGTTAAAGCTACCTGAATATTTGCAGTTTTTTGGCGGATCGCGGTTCGTTCCTTTATTTATGTGCGCGTTTGCTCTCTTGTTCGCTGTGCTGATGATTGGGATAGGGGAAGGAATTAGAGGATGGGCGGACTCAGCGGGAACGATCGTCTATTCTGCAGGTGGGTTTGGTGTGTTCCTTTACGGCTTTCTTCATCGCATCTTAGTTGCGTTCGGCTTGCACCATCTCCTCAATCATCTGTTCTGGTTTCAAGTAGGCCAATATGAAACAGCTGATGGTTCAGTCGTATTCGGTGATCTCCCGCGTTTCTTTGTAGGCGACCCTACGGCTGGCGTATTTATGGCAGGGTTATACCCCACGATGATGTTCGCTTTGCCTGCCATTGCGTTCGCAATCATTCATGAAGCGCGTGAAGACCTTAAGCCAAAAACAAGTAAACAGTTTCGCGTTGCGGCGTTGAGCTCGTTTCTAACCGGCATTACAGAGCCTGTGGAGTTTGCCTTCCTATTCGTTGCACCCTACTTATTCATCATTCATGCCCTCGTCTCTGGTGGCATTATGTGGCTAGTGTATGAGCTGGGCATTCTTCACGGATTTAGCTTTTCTGCGGGAGCAATTGAGTTTATAGTGAATATGCCGCTCGCAACGAAAGGTTGGTTATTGTTGCCGATCGGGCTTGTTGTCGGTATTTTATATTATATTGTGTTTCGTTGGAGTATTAGACGGTTTCAACTATCGACGCCTGGCCGTGAAGACGCGATGCGATTCGACGATTGGGGGGGGGATATTCCGTTCCGTGCCCCACTAATATTGCAGGCGCTCGGAGGAAAATCTAACATTGGTAGACTGGAATCGTGCATTACAAGGTTAAGGTTAACTTTAGAGGATGATCGCAAGGTTGATTCACAGTCTCTTCGCCACTTAGGGGCAGCGGGTATCATTCGATTAGGTAGCGGGCATGTACAGGTTGTGTTTGGTACTTATTCTGAGTTAATTAAAGACGAGATTCAAAAGCTCATGCAGACCGATGTTCAGCAGGTTCAATTCCATTCACCTGTTCAAGGAAGAATGATTCCACTTGACGAAGTCGATGATCCGATCTTCGCTAAACGTCTCGTTGGAAGAGGGGTTGCGTTCATCCCAGAACGTGGTGAACTCGTTGCACCGATTAAAGGAAAGATCGTTCATATTCATCCATCACTCCATGCGATCGGACTTATTACTGACGATGGGCTTGAGGTACTACTCCACGTGGGGATTAATACTTCCTCAATGGGTGGTAAAGGCTTCACCGCGAAAGTAAAGATCGGCGATGATGTGCTACCCGGTCAACTGTTGCTCAAATTCCATCTTCCAACATTAAAGAAGCATGCGAAATCTTTGGCGACTCCGATGGTCATTACGAATTCGGACATTGTAAAGTCGTGGAGATTCGCACCCTATAAAACAGTGAAAAAGGGTCAGGCCGCTGTCATGTCAGTGGTCGTACAAGAGATAGAGAAAAAGGGGGCGGGCAAATGATTCAAGCATTGGGAGCATCGGATGGGATCGCAATCGGCAAAGCTTTCGTCCTGCCTCATTGGGAGTGGGAGCTTCCGGATCAGAGACTGGATGTGACTGATCTCGCCAAAGAATTTGATCGCTTATACGAAGGTGTGCGCATGTCGAAGACGGAAATCGCGCAGATGAAGACAGAGCTGGATGAAGTTGTGGGCTCTGAGGAATCCAGCATCTTTGATGCACATATTGCGATTTTAGAAGACCCTGTGTTCATGAATGAAATTCAAGGGATTATTCAACGTCAATACAAGGTAGCAGAAGTTGCAGTCAAAGAAGCGATCGATCATTTCGTGACGATGTTCGATCTACTTGATGATGAATACATGAAGGAACGAGCTGTCGACATCAAGGATGTCGGTAATCGTCTACTCAAGCATTTGCTTGGAGCACCTGAAATCGCATTACCGGAAGATACGCAGCCATTCGTTCTCGTTGTACGCGAATTGTCACCTTCTCAGCTCGTTCATCTGAAACCGGAGCTCGTCCTTGGTATAGTTACAATGGTAGGCAGTCCATCGTCACATGCGGCCATTATGGCGCGTGCTTTCGGGATTCCGATGGTTATGGGTGTTGAAGGGAAACTAAGCGTGGCGATTGAGACAGGCGATCTGCTGATCGTTGACGGTGGGGTAGGGCTATTACATATTGATCCAAAGCCAGACACTGTTTCTCGGTATACAGTCATTCGCCGACAGCAGCATGCGGCTCGCGAGCAGCTTCAGTCCATAGCGCAACTTCCAGCGCTGACACCTGATGGAGTCGGACTAACACTAGCAGCGAACATAAGCTCGGTGAAGGAGCTTCATGCTGCACTGCTTAATGGCGCTGATGGAGTCGGACTGTTCCGCACAGAGTTTCTATATATGGATCGAGACTATTTCCCTACTGAAGAGGAACAGCTCGCAGTATATCGCTCGGTTGTTGAAAAGTTGAACGGAAAAGCGCTAATTATAAGGACGCTCGATATCGGAGGGGACAAGCATCTGGATTATAATGAGATGCGTGAGGAAGACAATCCTTTCTTAGGTTTTCGGGCGATTCGGTTTAGCTTGGCGCGTAAAGATTTGTTTAAAATTCAGTTACGTGCCATTCTAAGGGCGTCAGCATATGGGGATATACAAGTCATGTATCCACTCATTACATCCATAGAGGAATATCGTGAAGCGAACGAAGTGCTTGCTGTGGCTCGGAAGGAACTCGATGAGCAAGGTGTGCCTTATCGCGCAGATCTTCCTGTTGGGGTCATGATAGAAGTGCCTGCAGCAGTAGCTATAGCTGATTTGCTCGCAGAGGAAGTATCGTTCTTTAGTATTGGGACGAACGATTTAATCCAATTTACGCTTGCGGTAGATCGGATGAATGAGCAAATCAGTCATCTCTACGAACCTTACCATCCTGCTGTATTGCGCATGCTACGAACAGTCGTAAATGCGGCTCGTAAGCAGGGGATTCCCGTTAATATTTGCGGTGAGCTTGCAGGAGATATTCGTGCGTTGCCGATCTGGCTCGGGCTTGGGATTGATGAGTTAAGCTTGTCCGCACAGGCGATTCTTCCGATTAAAGAGAATATGCTCAGAACGAAAGCTTCGGATAGTCGCCTGCTGCTCGAAGAACTGTTTAGTTGCCGAACGACTGCGGACATTCGTAGCAAGGTCGAACAATTTTACGCGGAACGTGTATTATTGAGAAAGTTTCCGGCCAAATAACAAGTCGCAGAACGCTTTAGCATACGGCGGAAGGTCAGGTGGGCGCCGAGCAGATACAATGTTGCCATCGATCACGACTTCTTGATCCAACTAGGTTGAGCCTGCATTTTCCATATCATCGCGAATGCCCGGAGTGGAGGTCACTGTCCTTCCTTCAAGAATCTTCGCAGAGATGAGCACCCAGCCTGCATGACAGATTTGGCCAATCGGTTTATTCGCTTCATTCATCTCACGGATAAAGGCAAGTACTCGTGGATCACGGCGGATTTTATCGGGTGCCCAGCCTCCAGGAACGAGCACGCCGTCGCATTGTTTCGCGTCGAGTTCATCATACGAGATATCCGATACGGCGGGTACGCCATATTTTCCGATATACTTATGGCCTTTCACAGGAGCTGCATAAAGCACTTCTGCGCCTTCTTCTCGTGCACGATAAACGGGATACCAAAGCTCTAAATCTTCGAATTCATCGTCTAATAGACAGATGACACGCTTAATTGCTGACAAGTGTATAACCTCCATTGCAATGTCATTATTGGATTACAACATCTATTGTAGCAAAAATAGTTCGATCGATCATGTGGGTGGAGATCAATTGGACGTCAATAACAGGTGGGAAGAGGTGTGCACCAGTATGCATCGAAATAACATGTCTATTTCTCGATTATGGCAACGAGGCCATATTCGTTACTTGCCTGCTATTTTATGGATGTGTGTTATTTTTTACTCGTCCTCGCGAAGTGGAGATGAATTGGATAGTGTACTCCCTTGGGTGCAAAAGTTTTTGCCGGGCTTGAGTGATTTTAATCCGATGCATCTTGTGGCATACTTCGTATTAGCACTTACAATAGCTTACGCTTTAGGCAAACGTGCTGCAACATGGCAAGGCTTTTTAGTTGCGATTGCGATATGCGTCATCTATGGATTAACGGACGAGTGGCATCAATCATTTGTTCCAAGACGAACGCCTGATGTACATGACATCCTTAATGATACAATCGGAGCGGCACTGGGAAGTGGAGTCGTATGGTACATCCATAGGATGGTAAATGAGCGTCGTAGGAAAATATTACAATTAGGAGTGTTGAAAATGGCAAATATGAAGCAATTGATGACGATTGAGCAGTGGCATGAAGTATTAAAGAATTCAAGCACAAAGCCTTTGCTTGTTTATAAGCATAGTACCAGCTGCTCAGTGAGCGCTGGGGCACAGGATGAAGTGATGAATTATGTCTCAGATGTTGTTCGCGACGGTAAACAGGCTCCGGTTGATTTTGCAATTGTGCACGTCATTGAGGAGCGTCCAGTGAGCAATCAGATCGCAGAAGATCTGGGTGTCAAGCATGCATCTCCCCAAGCCATATTGGTACAGGATGGAAAAGCGGTATGGGATACATCTCACTGGCACATTACGTATGCTTTTCTATCTGATAAACTAGGTAATCCGTCTCAATCTTAGATCGATAGGCGACTAAAACACGTCAGACATCGGATGAAAGATTGCTAAAGATGCGGAATTATCGTATGATTACCTTACAAATCCAGATCGGACAAGTTGACTATTTGATCTTTTCCGATGACGACATTGGGGCGAATGATTGTGACGGTAACCATTTACGATGTGGCTCGAGAAGCCGGAGTTTCGATGGCGACAGTATCACGCGTCGTCAATAACAATCCGAATGTAAAGCCACAAACTCGAAAAAAAGTATATGAAGCGATTGAGCGTCTCGGCTATCGTCCGAACGCTGTTGCACGTGGATTAGCGAGTAAGAAGACGACAACAGTTGGCGTTGTCATTCCCGATATTGCGAATGTTAACTTTGCAGAAGTCGCACGAGGAATCGAAGATATCGCGAATATGTATCACTACAATATTATTCTTAGCAATGCGGATAAGCGGAAGGACAAAGAAATTCGCGTTATTAACACATTGCTAGAGAAGCAAGTAGATGGATTGCTGTTCATGGGTGGTGCAGTAACAGAGGAGCATGTGCAGGCATTCCGCACTTCGAACGTTCCGATCGTACTTTGTGCTACGACGGATGAGCAAGGTACCATCCCATCTGTGGATATCGACCATGAGGCTGCAGCCTACGATGCAGTGAAGCAATTGATTGTGCAAGGTCATCGTTCGATTGCGATGATTAGTGGCACTTTGCAAGATCCATCCAATGGTTTTGCGCGTTATCAAGGGTATAAGCGAGCACTTGCAGAAGCTGGTATTACGTATGAAGAAAACTTTGTACGTATCGGCAACTATAAGTATGAATCAGGCATAGAGGCGACTAAGTATTTCCTAGAATTGGAAGCGCGTCCAACTGCGATATTCGCTGCTACGGATGAGATGGCAATCGGTGCGATTCATTGCATCCAAGATTACGGACTGAATGTACCTGCTGACATTTCCGTCATTAGTGTTGATAATAGCCGGATCTCCTCGATGGTTCGTCCATTATTGACGACTGTTGCACAGCCTATGTATGATATTGGGGCAGTTTCCATGAGACTTCTTACGAAGCTGATGAAGAAAGAAACGGTAGAGCAAGCTAAGGTTACTCTTCCTCATGAGCTCATTACTCGTGCTTCCGTTGCTGCACCTAAAGCTAGTAAATAAGAAAAGTTAATGTTGAGCCCCGCACCAGCGGATTGTCGCTGCTGTGGGGTATCTTTATGAGGTGATTATTATGGCGGGGAAGACAATTGGAATTATCGGTGCGATGAAGGAAGAAATCCAGCTTATACTGGAGCAACTAAAAGAGGTAGCAACAGAAAAGCATGCTGGGATAACCTATTATTTCGGTACATATCAAAATAAACAGATCGTGCTTACCCAATCCGGTGTTGGTAAGGTGAATGCAGCAGTCTGTACACAAATATTGATTGATCGATATGCGGTATCTAAGATTGTGTTTACAGGTGTTGCTGGCGCACTTGATCCGAGACTTAACATCGGTGACATCGTGATTTCGTCCAGCAGTGTGCAGCATGATATGGACGTTCGTGCACTTGGCTTTCCACGTGGTACGATTCCCTTTCAGGAAGTATCTGAGTTTGTTTCAGATGGGCAGCTCATAACGCTTGCGGTGGAGGCAGGACAGAGCGTGTATCCAGATCATTGCATCGTAGGTAAGGTGTTGTCTGGGGATCAATTCATTGCAGATCGTTCCATCGTGAAAATGCTGTATGAGGAGTTCGAGGGTGCTTGTACAGAGATGGAGGGTGCGGCCGTTGCACAAGTGTGTTATATGAACGACATTCCTCACGTCATTATTCGATCCATGTCAGATAAAGCTGATGGCTCTGCACATGTCGTCTATGACCAATTTGTAGTAGAAGCAGCTAATCGTTCGTACGCCATCGTAAACGAGATGATCCAGCGGATGTAGAGACTAGCTCTACACCCGTCAAGAATCGTCATATAGATTGATTTACAGGTGCTGGAGCGCAATGTCCAGCATCGTTTTATTGTTGGACGATATTTCGTCTCGGCGGACCATGGGCGTCCACTGTGCTACATGATCGAGCCAAGTTGTCGGTAATGAAATGTCTGTCGGACGGTGGATTGAGGTCGATGGGTCTATCCACGAGGGTGGTAGCTCTCCTCCACAGTGCATCGTATCGATCTGTTCGAGTAGAGGATGATCACACATTTCCAACCACAGCAGCGACCATGCACGCGGTACGACACGCCAATGATCGTAGCCACCACCACCTAGCGCTACCCAGCGACCATCCGTATATTGATTCGCAAGCTGGTGGATTATCCGGGGCATCTCGCGATAAATACGCATGCTGCACTCGATATGTGCGAGCGGATCGTATGCATGCGCATCGCAGCCATGCTGACTGATGATAATATCGGGCTTGAATTGCTGCACCGCTTTATGGACTGCAGTATTGAAGCATTCTAGCCATGAGTCATCCTCGGTATAAGGCTCCACTGGGAGATTTAGACAAGCACCATAACCGGTTGAATCGCCGCGCTCATGGTGAAAGCCCGTTCCAGGAAATAGAAATTTACCTGTTTCGTGAATAGATAAGGTGAATACATCTGGATCGGTATAGAAAAACCATTGAACTCCATCACCGTGGTGCACATCAGTATCAATGTACATGACACGTGCGTTATATTTTTTTCTAATCCAAGTAATGGCTGCCGCCGCGTCATTATAGACGCAAAAGCCTGATGCACGATTTGGGAATGCATGATGCAGCCCGCCTGATAAGTGCAATACGCGATCTGCTCGTCCTGACATCACTTCCTCAACTGCCGTGATCGAGCCAGCGGCTAGTGCGGTAGATACCTGATCGAGATGAATGAAGTAGGGGGTATCGCCATCCGCTTCAAGTCCATATTGCTCTGCATTTTCAATTGTAAGGGTAGAGGGATTCGGATCACTGAGCGCACTAACGATCGAAACATAGTCAGGGCGATGAATTTCTTGAATCAATTCACGAGCTTCCTCATGCCATTGCGGTGTAATTACAAGGTTCTGATCCCATGCGTTAGATGCGCGTAGCAATTGCTCTGTTAACGCCAAACGAATCGGATGAAAAGGATGATCATGATGAAAATGATAGCGAGAAGCCACTGAATGATCAATCCATCGAGTACGAGAATTCAAGGAATGTCGCCTTCCTTTCACTTAGTACATAAAGCGTTGTCGGAATCTTACACGATCGAACTGCTCAGCAGAGGAGAGTGGGACATCTTTACCAATTCGCACCATAAGGCAGTTCGCTGGATGCGCGCAAATTTCAGGGTCGTCGGTTGCAAACCAGACCATTCCGACTGACTTCATAAGCTTCTCCATCATTTCGCGGTATTCCCATACATTGAGTCCACTTGCATCGAGATCCCAATGCCAATAATATTCTGTTGTATAAATAATTACATTGTCCAATTGACCATGTTCGAACGCTGTTTGGATCATTGCTTTACCGAGCCCAAGATTGCGGTAAGCATTAGATACTTCAATCGCGCCAAGCTCAACGAGATCATCCATACCGCCATCAGACCAACGTTCAAGCTCGTCCGGATAATGGAATGTGACGTAACCTACAATTAGCGTTCCTTCTCTAGCAACTATAATTCGCCCTTCTGGCAGTTCAGCGATTTCTATAAGTGCAAGATGCTGCTCAGCAGGTCTTCGAAAAGCATCCAACTCAGGATGCAGCGTCCATTCACGGAGTATATCGGGGGAAACCGGACCTTCAACAATCAATTGATGGTTCGGACGATCTAAGAGATTGTGGACATAAATTTTGATATGTTCCATGCCGATCTCCTTTCGAGATTACTGATGCAATTATACACCAACATTATTAAATTGTCTGAAAAGGTTATCCCGATCCGACGTACACTATGGTATAATGGCAATGTTTGAAGTCGAGTATCGGAGCTTATTTGTAAGCGCATACTTAATCGAATGTTTGGACTCTAATAGGATGGTGATGGACGGTGACACTCCAGCAAGACGAGCGACTCCCTGCAACAGTGACGAACTCCAACATGAGCTCATATGACGAACAGGTAGACTCTTTTAATTGGTCAGATATTGAGGCACAATTTTCATGGGCAACAACTGGGAAAGTGAATATGGCCTATGAAGCAATCGATCGCCATGTAGAGAATGGTAAAGGGGACAAAATCGCACTTTATTATAGCGACAATAACAGAGATGAGAGTTATACTTTCACTCAGATTGCTCAGCAATCCAATAAGTTCGCTAATGTTTTGCGTAAGCTTGGAATTCAAGCTGGAGAGCGAGTATTCATCTTTATGCCGCGGACACCTGAGCTATACTTCAGCTTGTTAGGTGCATTGAAGGTGGGGGCAGTCGTCGGTCCACTGTTCGAAGCATTTATGGAAACTGCTGTTCGCGATCGTCTTCAAGATAGCGAAGCGGTTGCGATTGTAACGACGCCTGCTTTGCTTGGACGTATCATTCGTGCAGATTTACCGCTACTTAAGCACATTATCGTGTATGGCGATGATGTTATTACGGGCGACGGTATTGTTGATTTCAAGCAAGAGATGAAGGAAGCTTCAGAGCAAGCGGAAATTACTTTTTTAGATCGCGAGGATGGACTCATCCTTCACTATACTTCGGGCTCGACAGGTAGGCCGAAAGGAATCTTCCACGTTCATAATGCAATGCTCCAGCACTATCATACGGGTCAGGTCGTGCTCGATTTGCGTGAGGACGATGTTTACTGGTGTACAGCCGATCCAGGCTGGGTAACCGGTACATCTTATGGGATCTTCGCTCCGTGGCTTCATGGAGTAACGAATGTTGTGCGTGGAGGTCGTTTTAGTCCACAAGATTGGTATGCAACAATAGAAAAATATAAAGTAACGGTATGGTACAGTGCGCCAACAGCGTTCCGGATGCTTATGGGTGCAGGTGCAGATGTGATCAAGTCCTTCGATCTCTCTAGTTTACGTCATGTACTCAGTGTCGGGGAGCCACTCAATCCTGAAGTTGTTCGTTGGGGTTTCAAAGTATATGGACACCGGATTCACGATACGTGGTGGATGACGGAGACGGGCGGGCAGTTAATTTGCAACTACCCAAGCATGACGATTAAGCCAGGCTCGATGGGTAAGCCTGTTCCAGGAGTACAAGCGGCAATTATTGATGATCAAGGCAATAAACTGCCACCTTATCGCATGGGTAATCTAGCAATTCGTACGCCATGGCCATCCATGATGCGTAAAGTGTGGAACAATCCAGCGAAGTATGAAGAATACTTCCGATTACAAGGCTGGTATGTATCTGGAGATTCTGCTTACATGGATGAAGAAGGCTACTTCTGGTTCCAAGGCCGAATCGATGATGTCATCAACACATCGGGCGAACGTGTCGGACCGTTCGAGGTAGAGAGCAAGCTGGTTGAGCATCCTGCAGTTGCAGAGGCAGGGGTAATAGGTAAGCCTGATCCGCTACGTGGGGAAATTATTAAAGCGTTCATCTCGTTGCGTGAAGGATATACACCCTCTGACGAGCTGAAAGCCGATATCGCACGCTTTGTAAAGGAAGGCTTATCCGCTCATGCATCACCGCGTGAGATTGAATTTAAAGATAAGCTTCCGAAGACGCGAAGCGGTAAAATTATGCGTCGTGTCTTAAAAGCATGGGAGCTTAATTTACCGACGGGCGATCTATCGACGATAGAAGATTAATGATTCAATAGGGCTGCCACAGAGCAATTTTGCGTCTGTGGCAGCTTTTTTTTGTATTTCGGGTTCAAATCAGGGCAGTAGGTTGATGTCTTTTTTACGTTTTATTTGAATGTTATTGTACGATTGTCTATAATAGTTGAGAACGATTATCATATCTGTAATAAAGGTGATGCTATGACACTTACATATCCCGAAGCTACCACTGAACATGCAGAGCTTCGTTCTCGCCCGATAACAGCGATATTAACGATAGTGATTGGTTTAGGAGTGCTCGTATTTTCATTAGCGATCGCAATTGCATTAGGATATAAAGATATTAAGCTTGATGAAGTCTGGGCAGCGCTGTTTCATTATAATTCCGAATTTACGAATCATCTTGTCATATGGGAGCTTCGACTTCCGAGGGTACTGGGTGCGGCATTGATTGGTGCCGCTTTTGCTGTATCTGGGGCGATCATGCAAGGTATTTCTCGTAATCCACTTGCGGATGCCGGGCTTCTAGGCTTGAATTCAGGTGCTGCATTTACACTTGTCATTTGCTTATCAATTTTTCCGGCATTGCCTTACCATTATATTCTCATCGTCTGCTTTGTCGGAGCGGGAATTGGAGCATTGCTCGTATTCGGCATAGGTTCAATGACAAGAGGGGGACTTACTCCGATTCGATTGATATTGGCAGGTGCTGCAGTGTCCGCGATGTTGGCTGCATTAGGTGATGGAATTGCACTTTATTTTCGCGTAGGACAACGAGTGGCCTTTTGGTTTGCTGGCGGGCTTAGTGGTGTGAAATGGGATCAACTTGATCTCATCGTTCCTTGGTTTGCATGTGCGATCGCTGGAGCATTAATGCTGTCGCGATCAATTACAACGTTGAGTTTGGGAGAGGACACAGCTAGAGGGCTCGGGCAACGCGTAGGTCTTACGAAAATACTTAGCTTATTAATTGTTTTGATTTTAGCTGGAGCATCATTTTCCATAGTAGGCGCAGTCAGTTTTATCGGTCTCATCGCGCCACATGTGACCAGATACATCGTAGGGGTTGACTATCGCTGGATTATTCCCTGCTCGGCAATTATCGGTGCAATCTTCGTTGTCTGGGCTGATCTTGTGGGTAGAATTGTTCATCCTCCTTATGAAACACCCGTGGGAGCAATAATTTGTCTCATTGGAGTACCGTTCTTCCTTTATCTCGCTCGCAAGGAAAGGAGGAAACTTTAGTGAATGCTCCATCCAAGCTCTCAACAGGAGAGCAAGCACGAAAGAGAAGAAGTCTCATCGTACTGCTTACATTAAGCGTACTTATCATTATCGTGTTTTTCATTAGTTTAAATGCGGGTTCGAGCAGGATGTCGTATGAGGATGTCTTTCAGACGTTATTTGGTTCTGGAACTGAAAAGCAAGAGTTGATCTTGTTTCAATTCAGATTACCTCGTATCATCATTTCATTGTTAATCGGTGCTGGGCTAGCGGTGTCAGGCGTTCTATTGCAAGGAATTTCACGTAATCCACTTGCTGATCCCGGTATTCTCGGTATTAATGGCGGGGCGGGAATGATGGTTATGCTTTATATATTTTCATTTCAGTCTATTGCAACTTCATCAACGATGGTTCTACCAGCAATTGCACTAATAGGATCTAGTCTTGCAGCATTCATTATTTACACACTCTCGTATGAGAAGCATACAGGTATCGTTCCCATTCGAATGCTCTATACTGGGATTGCGATTTCTGCAGCGTTCAGTGCAGCGATGATTGTCATTGCACTTAAGCTTAGTCCTGAAAAATACCAGCAGGTTGCTTCTTGGCTTGCGGGGAGTATCGGCAACAGCAACTGGAAGCAGGTCGTTGCTTTATTGCCCTGGATTGTAATTATCATACCGTTGGTATACTTTAAGGCGCGAACATTGGATGTGCTCAGCCTAGCAGATCATAGCGCAATTAGTCTAGGTGCTTCGGTGAATAAGCATCAACTGCTGTTGCTTGCCGCTGCGGTAGGACTAGCAGGACCTAGCGTAGCCGTTAGCGGGAGCATCGGTTTTGTTGGTCTGATCGCCCCGCATTTAGCACGTAGGCTCGTTGGCTCTGGGCATCGCATATTAATTCCAACATCCGCATTAGCAGGTTCATTATTAGTCATTGCTGCGGATACGATCGGAAGATCGATTATACAGCCTTCGGAAATTCCGACAGGCGTTGTTGTTGCTGTAATAGGTGCACCTTACTTTCTATATCTTTTAGCTAAAACAAGAGCTTAGCTATTATTAACTTGTACAGCTCCATCCATTAGTATAGAAAAGCTCCTCGGTTTAGTGGGAAATCACCCACCAAACTGAGGAGCTTTTACTTAGTTATACAGAATTTATAAGTTTCACACTTATCATTGTCTGTATAACTTCCGCAAAGCTTCTTCACCGTCTAAGGACGGCAAAGCCGTTTTTGCTTATCCACTTACATTGGCTTCAAATTCAGCGGATGGAGGAGATGTTCCGGTTGGACTTATTGCGACCACCTGATACCATCCTGTTCCAACCGTGGCGACATGCTCAAAGCTGGTAGCATCCGTTGTGCCTAACAACGTGTACTTACCCCCCCTAGAGGTGCTGTACCAGACTTGATATTGGGTTACACCTTCACCGCTCGGGTTAGCATTCCATTGCAAAGTTATTCCAAATTCAGCTGCCTGCGCTCTAAGACCGGAGGGCGAGCTAGGCAAGCTAGCATCAGGTGATTTTGGTTCTGATGGTGTAGGACTAGGTGTTGTATTATCATACTCGCCACCAGGCAGATCAGGTGAGAAAATATCTCCAGGTCCTGTGCTATTAGGTATCGTTGGGTCAATAATATCGCCGATTGATCCATCTGATGTAATTATCTCACTTGGCTTCGATTCATTACCTACGACATCAACAGCAGTCACATAGTAGCTATACGTATGATTTTTTGAAATATAGTTTGCGAATCTCGGTTCTTCACCGGTTGGGACAGAGTTTTCGATTTTCTCATACGGACCACCATCCATTGAACGGTATAGACGGTAACCGGCTACGTCTTCTTGCTTGCTCGGTGTAAACGTAATTCGAGCGACGCCATTAAGCGTCTCTACTGCGATGTGTGTGAGTGGATCAGGCACACGACCATCATCTACACGTGGATCGATCCGTGATGGTGCACTTTGTGCAGCGTCCGTTGGCAAGTAGTAGGAGAGAGGCTTGCGTGATGATGCTGGTGTTTTCGCAAGCTTTTCTTTTAACTGCTCCATCAAGGTGTCGAGCGGTGTCTCACGGACGATCATGACCGATTCACGCAACAAATCTTCAGGTGTTTCCGGTAGAGGTAAATAGTTGACACCGTTATAGGAGATGTATTTAACCTTTACAAGTGCGTCGTCTTCTTCCGTAGGGATATCTTTGCGGTTGAAGATGTCTGTGACGAGCCTTCCGGCAGAAATGGTTAAATCCGTTGGTAATTTACCGCTGACACTAGATACGGTCATGCTAACTATACCATCGGGTTTATCAAATGCCATCGTTGGGAACAGTTCAGGTTTTGCTGTCGTAATTGAGTTCATAATCTCTGCCCAGATCGAACGAGCACGTCCGTGGCTGTCGCTTGATAAAGAATGAATGACCTGTTCGTAACCGATCCAAACCCCAAGTGTAATATCCGGTGTGTAGCCCTCAAACCAGACATCACCATAGTTTTGAGTCGTTCCGGTCTTTCCTACAATTGGAATCTTTCCATAATTCACGAATTTTGACTTGATCGATTTACCAGAGCCATCCGTAATGACTGTACGAAGCATATCTGTCATCAAGTAAGCCGATTGCTCAGATACGACACGTTGCGGATCAGCTTTATGTTGATAGACAACTTCATCTTGAGAATTGTAGATGTTCTCAATGAGGTAGGAATCGTTGAACACACCTTTGTTTGCAATTGCAGCATAGGCGTTCGTAATCTCCTCTACGGTTACACCGTATTTAAGCCCCCCGATAACACCAGTTTGTGCGCCATCATCTTCAGGTACGATCGTTGTAATCCCAAGCTGACGGACGAATTTCCACGACTCCTGAATCGTAAGTTTATCGAGAAAAATCTTCATCGCAGGAATATTGTATGAATTATTAAGAGCGTCACGCGCAGTTACAAGACCAGAATAGCGGTTGTTGTAGTTTTTAGGGATATGATATCCGCCACCGCCACTCTTCAGAATAATCGGTGCATCATCAATAACACTAGCAGGTTGAATGAGACCACGATCTATAGCCGGTAAATAGGCGGCGATCGGTTTCATTGCAGATCCAGGCTGACGCGTCATTTGAGTTGCGAAATTCATTTGCTCGATGTGGAAATCGCGTCCTTCAATCATCCCGAGGATTGCTCCCGTTTTCTGATCTATCATGATGGAAGCGACCTGCTCTACACCTTTAACGGGATGATCCGCTGCGAACAATTCAGGATTTTCTGCAATGCCGCGCATGAGGTCATAAACCTGCTTATCGATAGTTGTAGTTACTTTATAACCACCCCGAAGCAGTTCAGCACGTGCATCCTCAATCATCCAGGCATTTGCGGATTTCTTTAGGTCTTCTTTGGTAAGATCAGGATTTTGCAAGAGCACCAGTTGCTCAGATGCTTGACGTTCAATTTCAAGCATTAAGTAGGGGTAGGTGTTGTATGCTTTCTCTGATGGCGCAGCTAACGAACCTTTAATATCGAATGCGAGCGCTTGATTGTATTGCTCTTCAGTAATCTTTTTTTCTTCGAGCATCCGGAATAGCACAAGCTTCTGACGCTCAACGGCGCGTTTGAAATTTTTTGAATTGAACGCACCCTTACCTGTAAAAGCAGAATATACCGATGGTAATTGTGGCACACCTGCAAGGTAGGCAGCTTGGGCAACGTTAAGCTTGTCTAATTGGTCTACGCCGAAAATACCTTTGGCAGCTGCTTTAATGCCATACAATTGATAGCCTGACGAGCCATTACCATAAGGGATTTTATTTAAGTAGGCAGTCATGATTTCCTTTTTGCTTAATGTGCGTGTAAGACGTAAGGAAAGAAATATTTCCTTCGCTTTACGGCTTGATGTTTGATCTAGACTTAAAAATACGCGGCGAGCAACCTGCTGCGTAATCGTACTGCCCCCGGTTTGAATACTTTCATTGAGTAATTGCTGTTTGACTGCACGTATAAGTCCATTTGCATCGATCCCCGGATGGGTAAAGAAGTTTTTGTCTTCTATCGAAATAACTGCGTCAATGATCGATTGTGGAATTTCGTCATAAGTAACCGGTGTGCGATCTTCCTCGGTACGGAGCTGTCCGATTAATGTGCCATCATTGAAGTACGCATATCCGGTAATTGCATTCTCGTTAATTTTTTGTTCAATATAGCTACTGGAACGTATTGGGTCATCATGTACGAGTGATGCTACATAACCCGTTACAGCACCTGCTGCTACCAAGCCACCAATGACACCGAAGAAGATTAACCATAGGACGGTTAGTCCCATAATCTTCACAGTTGTTATCCAGGGTTGTCCTTTGAATGCTTTCGGTGGATTAGGGTTTTTACCATTTCTCATTCAATAGCCTCCTTCAACAAACAGAACTATTATAGCATAATTAGCCATTATTAGCTTGTTCATTCTCTAGAGTGTTTAGAGTTTTTGAATGGATTGTTTGCGATATTCATTAGGGGAATAGGAGGTTTGCTTTTTAAAAACTTTACTGAAATATTTTTCATCATGAATGCCTACCATTTCTGCTATCTTGGATATTTTGAGCGGTGTTTCAATAAGTAGCGCCTTTGCTTTCACGATGCGAACACGAGTGATATAATCGTTCAAATTTTCGTTCATTTCCTGTTTAAATTTGCGCGAAATATATTCACGACTTAAGAAGAAACGATTGGAAATGTTCTGTAAAGTGAGCTCCTCGTTCGTAAATTGCTCTATATATTTTGCAATGGCTTGCATTGGAGTAATCTGCTCTGAATTACTTTCAGAAAGCCACTTCATAATGGAGCGCGCCTCATCAAGCTGATGCTGTTTCCATCGAACTTGATCGAAGCACAAGTCATCGTTTAGCACGGGAGGAGTGGTGAGCTGTACGACATGTTGATCGTCTGTCATATCGGAGATTGCACCGTTTGTCCACATGGAACGTGCGACGCGGAATTCTTGCAACCAAAGGTGCAACTGCTCTAATGTGATCCATTCTTCCTGTGCAACAGCATTAAACCATGCATCTAAAGCAGAGGTCACTTGCTCATCATCTGCACTTTGAATGGCATATCGAATTCGTTGCTCATAATCGGAGAAGAACGCACTATTTTTAATCGGGAATTGATCAGTATCATACGATTGAATCCACTTTTTCATCTGCTTAATATTGCGATAACGAATGCTTTTACGAGCATTTCGATAGGAATCTGCAATCTTTATCGGAAATTCAACGACGGGTCCTATTCCAATTCCAAAACGTGAATTAAGTGCTTTATGTATGCCCTCATTGATGTCATGAAGCAATATTTCAACACGATCATGCTCTGACCACAGTAGCAGAGCGATTTCATTTTCTTGGCCCCAGTTTCTAAAAGCATAACCGATATTGCCACGCTGACGAAGAAATTCATTACATACATTCGTCAATGAAAAGTGAAGTAGATCCCAGCAGGATGCGTACTTGTTCTGGATGGTAGGAGAAGCTAGCTCAAGGCTAAGCACGCAGAGCCGAGCAGCATTGATCGGTTCCGCGACTCCGAATTGCTGCTGAATCGTTTCTTGGATGGAATAATACTCACTGGAGTCAGTTAATAAGGTGGAAAAATATTTATCTAAATAAATCGGCTTGAGCTTATTGATTTCAATGTTTAATTGAAGATCTCGACTGCGTACGGCTTCATCTGCTTTCCATGCTTCTATCGATTTAGTTAGTGCATTTAGCAATTGATCTTCATCTAGAGGCTTCAACAAATAATCGATCCCGCCATACTTAACGGTTTGTCTTACGAAATCAAAGTCGTCGTGCCCACTGATGACGATAATCTTACTCGTTGGCGCATGCTTAGCGGTCCATTCAAGCAGGTCTTTGCCACTGAGAAGAGGCATCATCATGTCTGTGAAAATAATGGCGGGCTGCTCAGTTGATATCAGTTCGATGGCACTAGAACCATCGCTTGCTTCAAGTATAGTATCGATCCCGAAGCGTTCCCATGGAACAAGTAAATGAATCGCTTCTCGAACATGCTTCTCATCGTCAATTAGCAACACTTTCATTCATTATTTGCTCCTTTTCTAGTGGAATCAACAGTTGAACGAGCAATCCTTTGGGATCAGCAGGAGCAAGTGTGATTGAAGCAGATTCATGAAATTGCAGCTGTAGGCGAGCAAGTACATTACGCAGTCCAATCCCATTATCTTGTCCTAATTGTGTAACATCTTCTTTTTGTAGACGTTGATTGATGCTGACAAGGTGCTCCTCAGTCATACCTTCACCGTTATCCTGAATGGAAATGATTAAGTAGCTCTCCTTTAACATCGTCGTGATGCACAACTGCGCAGGTCGATCATGTAAGGGTACAAAGCCATGTGCGAAAAAATTTTCTACGATCGGCTGCAAAATCATCTTCGGCACTAGTATTGTGCGCGTATGGGGATCGATATCGATTACTAGCTCAAGTGACGTATCGAAGCGTTGCTTTTGTAAGTCGAGATACGCTTGAATATAGCTGATTTCCTTAGCAAGCTCGACGATCGTTTCTCCCGTATTCATATTGTATCGCATCATTTTTCCAAGTGATGTTATGAGAGAATAAACCTGCTGATCTTTGTGCTGCAGTGCTACTGTTCCAATCGATTGCAAGGCGTTATTTATAAAATGGGGGTTGATCTGTGCTTGCAGAGCTTTAAGTTGATTCGTTTTATTGGCGATCTCCAGTCGATATTCCTTTAGAATTAAGTTGTTAATTGTTTGCATCATCGATTTAAATCTTCGAGAGAGCAAGCCAATTTCATCATGACTGCCAATTTCTATATCGACATCTAAGTTACCACGTTCGATTTGATTGACGTAACCAATCAAGCTAAGCAACGGCTTTGTAAACCGATAGGAAATGTACAACGTTGCAATTGCCGCGACTGCGAGAAAGAGCACTCCAACCCAAGTATTAATCTGAGCAATGCGATCTGCTGTCGTATAAAGCTTCTTGTACGGTGTTAATTTGATCAAGTACCAATCCATGATCGGGGATGTGACACGATTGTAGAACACCATTCCCTTGAAGGAATCATCTTCCCAGCTCATATAGCCACTATTCACATCATTTTGACGGATTTTTTCCAGCCACTTTGCAGGAACGATTTGCCCTTCTTTTTGCTCAGGGGAAGAAATGATCGGTTGACCATTCGAATCGACGATATAAAAGTTTTCACCACCTGGATCGTAGAGCTGGCGTGTTAATTCGGTGAGTACATTCAGTTTGACGTCAATTGAGAGAATAGCTAGCAGTTGTTCACTTGGCGCACGGAAAATCGGGCGATGCAATGTAAACACTTGTTCATCCGGATGGCTTTGCTTGAAGCTCAGCCCATAACTATGAATGGGGTGACTTGGCTCTATGTATGCACGTTTAGATGCTTCAGTGATGTCCATTGCAGACGTTCCTTGCTTGATATTGTCATCACTTATGAGCACATAGTTCGTTTGACGACTGACGACATAAAGCCGAACCTGCTGGAATTCACTTACACTTTGATAGATGCTAAGCAGATGATCTTTAAGTAAATTACGGTTATTGATTACATCCGAGATTGAGTTCGGGATAACTTCATCTTCCATGCTGTGTTCAAGGATGTAGTAGAGGGAGCGCGGGACGTTGATGGAGTTATAGACAGCCAGAGACTTCTGATTAATATTTTGAATGTAATTCATGAGATTCGTTTGCGCTAGCGAGAGGAGCAAAGTGTTATTCTCGTATGCTTCCTCGGAAATTGATTTTTTAGTTGAGCTATATGAAATGATCATCGATGTGGCAACTGGCAAAATCATTGCGATGAGTAGGAGTAGCATCAGCTTATTGCGAATCGTGTTTCGTACGAGAGTTAGCTTACGCATCATCTATTCTCCTCACACTGTGGGCTTCTTCCATAAACAGTAATCGAAGATTGTGTGTTGGTCAATATATTCCACCTTCAACATCATGATCCTAGGTAGTGGCTTGCCCGTCAGACTACTATACTGATTTCATGGAGCTAGCATGATAACAACAGGAAGGGAGCTCTGCACATGGTTAATCGGGGGAAAAGGTGGAGCGAATTGCTTCAGCAAACGGTATTCGTAGGACCGGGTCTCGTATTCTTTTTGTTGATCGTATTCACACCTTTTATGATGGGCTTTTATTACACGTTTACAGAGTGGAATGGGTTAGATTTAGGTAATGCAAAGTGGATCGGGATGGATAATATTAATCGGATCTTCCTAGAGGATGATCGCTTCTGGACTTCATTCTGGTTTACAGTCAGATTTACGGTTGTGTCGGTCATTATTACGAACGTTCTCGCTTTTATGTTGGCGAGCCTACTTCATCGTAGGCTGAAGACAAGAAACGGCTTAAGAACAATTTTCTTTCTACCGAATGTAGTCGGGGGTCTATTGCTCGGGTATATCTGGTACTTCATATTTGTTCGTGGCTTCAGCACGATCGGGGAATGGTCAGGTATCGGATTTTTCAATTTGACTTGGCTGGGCACACCTGCAACAGCTTTCTGGGGAATCGTGATCGTATTCGTCTGGCAAACTGCAGGTTATATGATGATTATCTACATTGCAGCTCTTGTCAGTGTTCCGAAGGAGCTGTCAGAAGCCGCATTAATTGATGGTGCTAATCGTTGGCAAAT
This sequence comes from Candidatus Cohnella colombiensis, assembly GCA_029203125.1. Taxonomy (GTDB): domain Bacteria; phylum Bacillota; class Bacilli; order Paenibacillales; family Paenibacillaceae; genus Cohnella; species Cohnella colombiensis. Next base: position 2,096,103 of record CP119317.1, on the reverse strand, counting down.
GTTGCGTAGCATTACGATTCCACTCATCATGCCTGCTCTTACGATCTGCTTGTTCTTGACAACGTCCAATGCTTTTCGGATGTTTGACCTGAATCTATCGCTTACAGGAGGCGGACCAGGCTACTCTACGGAGTCGATTGCGCTTAACATATACCGCGAAAGCTTAACGAACAATCGTTATGGTCTCGGTACAGCCAAAGCGATGATCTTCTTCATCGGTGTTGCACTCATCACCGTCACTCAAGTGTTATTCACCAAGAAGATGGAGGTAGAAGAGTGATGGAGACGACAAAACGTTATTCTACCGGATTGTTAATTGCAGAAATTGTAGCGATTTTATTGGCATTGTTATTCCTTTCACCTTTTTACTTCTTAATCATCAACGCTTTCAAAAAGCTAAGAGAGATTTTGCTGAATGCGGCTAAGTTTCCGGAAGTGTTCTCGTTCGCCAATTTCAAAAAAGCATGGGTTGCGATTGATTTTCCAGTGGTGCTCATGCACTCCTTAGTAGTCACATCTTTAAGTGTTATCGGACTTGTCGTACTTGCGTCGATGATGGCATACCGAATTGTACGAAGACCAACCGTGTTCAACAAAATCTTGTTTACAGTGTTAATCTCAGCAATGATTATTCCATTCCAATCGGTCATGTTACCACTTATGCGAATTACGGCATTGTTCGAGCTTAGAGGAGAAGTTTACGGAATTGTTATCTGCTACCTAGGCTTCGGGATTTCATTGTCAATGTTCCTCTATCATGGTTTTATTAAATCGGTACCTAGGGAAGTTGAAGAGGCGGCAGTCGTTGATGGATGTTCCCCTTATGGCGTATTCATAAGAATCGTATTCCCTTTACTAAAGCCGATTACAGCTACTGTAATCATCTTAAACGTCTTGTGGATTTGGAACGATTACTTGCTACCTGTCCTTGTAGTAAATAACACGTTTACGACAATCCCGATCGCGATTCAAAAGTTCTTCGGTCAATATACACGAAAGTGGGACTTGGCGATGGCGGCTTTGACGTTAAGTACGATTCCGATCGTTCTCTTTTTCCTCTCGTTGCAAAAATATATTGTTGAAGGAATTACAGCAGGTTCGGTAAAAGGTTAAGGTTAAACAAGATTTTACACCTACATGTTCAATATTCTAGGTGTACCATGCAAACGTTTGCATTCTATAATAAAAATGTAAGAATTAAGATCATCTCTAGGGGGTAAATGAATTGACAAAGAAAATTACTATCTTCACACTGCTTGCTGTATTGCTTGTAGCTGTACTCAGCGCATGTGGCAAAAGCAACAATGAAGGAAGTGCTAGTACTAAAGGAGCTAGTGACAGCGTAGCTTCACCTAGTGCAAGTGAACAATCTTCTGCTCCAGCTGAGAAGAAAGATGTAACCATTAAAGTGTTCCAATTCAAAGTAGAAATTGCAGAGGCATTGCAAAAAATGGCTAATGAATATGAGAAGGAAACGGGTGTTAAAGTAGAAATCGAAACTCACGGTGGTGGCGAAGACTACAGCGCATTGCTCAAAGCAAATCTTGCAGCGGGCGAAGAGCCGGAAATTTTCAACTCCAGCGGATGGGCAGGTTTCGATCCTTATATGGATCGTGCAACGGATCTTTCCGGTGAAGCATGGGCTAAAGATCTCGTAGAAGCGTCTAGACCACAAATTACACGTGATGGTAAGCTTCTCGGTATGCCAATGAACTTGGAAGCATATGGCTTCACATACAACAAAGATCTTTTTGCTAAAGCAGGCATTACTGAATTGCCTAAAACTTTAGATGAGCTCGAAGCTGCAGCGAAGCAGTTGAAAGATGCAGGGATTATTCCTTTCGCACTTACGAGTGAATGGTGGTCCATGGGTATTCACACGTTGAATATCGCACTGGCTAACCAACCAGATCCAGCTGCGTTCATCGAAGAAATCAAAGCAGGAACGAAGACATTCGCTGATGACCCAATTATGAAGCAATGGGTGCGCCTCGTTGATATTATGAATGCAAATGGTCAAGAAAAAGCACTCACAACGGATTACAATACACAAGTTGCAGAATTCGCAGCTGGTAAATATGCAATGATTCAACATGGTAACTGGATTCAAGGTATGGTTGATGAAGTATCTCCGGGTATGAACTTGGGAATGATGCCTGTACCATTGCTTGATGTACCTAATGTGTTCACAGGTGTTCCGAACAACTGGATTGTCAACAACAAATCTGCTCATCCTGAAGAAGCGAAAGCTTTCTTGAACTGGATGGTAACGTCCACTACAGGTAAGAAATTCATTTCAACTGACTTCCAATTCGTACCTGCGTTGACTTCGATTGATCCTAATCCAGAAGCAGTAGGTAAAATCGCTGGTGACTTCGCAGTATTTTCCCAAGAGCACCCTGATCAAGTTAAAAGCTGGAACTGGGATCGTTTCCCAGACGGTATTACACAGCAATGGGGTATCGCAATGCAAGAATACCTCGGCAAACAAACGACTGGTGACCAGTTGCTCGCTAAGCTCGATAAGGCTGTTAGAGATATAGTGAAGAAGTAAGCTAATAGGAGAAAGAAGTCAAAGTGGTGGTGCAGGAGTCTCCTGCATCACCACTTTTGTTTTTTAGTCATACAGATATCGATAAATTAAAGAGGTCATGTATCTCCTGTAGGAGCGACAGCGTTTGTCTTTGAAATCGGGAAATCACATTGCTTAATTATTCCAATTTCCTGATTTCAACAACAACCGTAAGGAGACACATGACCGTATAAAGCCTAATCGAAAAACAAAAAAACGAGCCATCCCATCGAAATGGGAATAGCTCGTTGGCCTCCAAGCAATTAACGGCTGTAGAACTCGACGATTTGCTTTTCATCAATGTCTTGGGACAATTCGCCACGGTCTGGAAAACGAACGAATTTACCTTGCATTGTGTTAGCATCGAATTCAACATAGTTAGGCAAGTGATGACGTGCTTCGATCGCTTCTTTGATCGTTTTCAATGAGCGACTACGTTCACGAAGACCGATTACATCACCGACTTGTACGAGGTAAGATGCAATGTTTACTTTCTTCCCATTGACTGTCACGTGACCGTGAGATACCAATTGGCGAGCGCCGTAACGAGTGTTAGACCAGCCAAGACGATACACGAGGTTGTCTAGACGGCTTTCGAGCAAGAACATGAAGTTCTCACCGGCGATACCTTGTTGCTTCACTGCACGGTCGAAGAGATTGCGGAATTGCTTCTCGTTCAAACCATACATGTGGCGAAGCTTTTGCTTTTCTTGAAGTTGCATGCCATAACCACTGATCTTACGACGCGTGTTAGCACCGTGTTGACCTGGAGGGAATGGACGTTTCAATTCTTTTCCTGTGCCACCCAAAGAAATTCCTAGGCGACGGCTTAGTTTAAACTTAGGACCTGTATATCTTGACATAATGTTTGAAGCTCCTTTTTCAAAATTAATTTTTGAAAATGGGGTTTCATTGCGCGAATTTCTCCGTAACCTATCCATAGGACGGTTCCAGTCAGGGATGTTCAGCCGCAGCCCGCTGGTGGGAAGCTCGAGAGGGTGCCACAAATGTTAAGACCCACAGTATTCAACAAGATATATTATATGAGAGAATGAATATTTGTCAAGGTCCTAGATGATTTTTGCGACAAAGTTCATTAAAAATTTATAAAGATCAGTACTAAGGTCTGATTAGCTGTATACTAAAGTTAGTGCAAAAATCATATTTATCTAGTATAGTTATATAGTAAATAGTGATCGGACGGAGGTGGCGAGAATGGTAATTAGACGCAATGCTGATTTTTCAGTAGTTGAGCTTGATTCTCCAACTCGCACTCGTCAAGAACTTCCAGGTTGGTTACATAAACAGGATTTATATGAAGCTGATTTACCTTATATACATGGTTTATTAGCAAGCAGCTTCTCAGATTGGTTAGAAGAAGTCGATGGATATCCGTGGATTTCATCGATCGTATTACTACATCCGGATGGATCTAGTCTTGCGTGTAGTGGGGAGAAGGAGCTGAGGGAGCATCCCTTCTCAAGAGGAATTAGTCTGCTCGGTCACACGGCAGCTAGTGCAGCTCTAGAGACTTGTCGTCCGACGCTTATGAGAGGCGAAGAGCACTCTTCATCATCGTTATATGGATTCGACACGCTTGCAGTCCCGATATTTACACGCACATCCGGTATTCCATGTGCACTGTTAACCTGCATATTCCCTGTAGCAACAGCTCAAGCTGCAGACCTCAAGCTGCTTCAGGCTGCAGCACTGCATTATCGGAGCTGTATCTATCGTCAGTTCGAAAACCTGTTTGTAGGTGGCTTGCTTCGCGATCAGAGTTTAACCCAGAAGGAAGAGAAGCGCCGGAACATTCTATTTGATGTCATGCGTAGATTAAACGACCATATCGATGTTGAAGATGTTCTTACAGAAGTGTTGAACAGCTTAGAGCAGTTATATCCGATTTGTAAAACTGACTTATTCCTCTCGCAGGATTATAATAGCAGTAATGAAAAAGTTAAACCACTTGCCTTTCATATGAGTAATATGGATCTTTGCAAAGCGGCTTTCGTTGAAGGTCAAATTCGCGAGGAACGGGATACCGGTCGTCATCAATTGGCGCTTCCGTTGCAAGGGAAGCAAGGTGTGTATGGTGTTCTCCGATTAGATTTGCCTGATCACGGGTTTGATGAGTCAGATATTAGCTTTTTATCGATGCTTGCTACAGCGACAGGAGCTGCTTTTGAGAAGGCGAAGCTACATGAGCAAGCTAATGTTTTAATTGGTGAACTGCGGTTAATCAATGAATTGACACAGCGTTTGAATCGGAGTTTAAAGCTAACGGATACAATGCAATTCGCTTCAACAGAATTAATTAACATCTTCCAATCGGATTCCTGCTGTATATTGCAATATGATATGACTGCACAACAATTTGTTGTGATTACTTCGAATGTTCCTGAGATGGTCGGTCAAATTTTTTCTAGAGATTACGGATTCTGCGGTGTGATGTGGACGACTAAGGAACCGATCATCTTGTCTGATTATATTGCATCATCCCCTGTTGGTTCACATTTGATGGATATTACGGACTCACGTTCCTTGCTGGCTGCTCCACTATTACTCAATGGTGATGTCATAGGTGCTGTCATGATTTCCAAACGTACCGCTAATCACTTTTCATATGATAACTATAAGTTGCTTCAAGTGTTGTCTGCTCACCTTGGGTTAGCGTTATCTAATGCAACATTGCATGCAGAAGTTCGCAGAATGGTCATAACAGACAATCTTACAGGACTGTATGCACGTCATTACTTGAATGAGCGAATTGGGCGAAAGCAGTCAAAGGATACTTCAGGGTCGCTCATTGTCGTCGATCTCGATCATTTTAAACGGATCAACGACACATATGGTCATCAAGTGGGTGATGATATTTTAACACAAGTCAGTCATATTATTCGAACGTCAATTCGTGACACCGATATCCCCGCACGTTGGGGTGGGGAAGAGCTTGCGATTTATTTACCGTTGCTAAGCATTGATCAGACTCGAAGAGTTGCTGAACGAATTCGTACTCGGGTTGAAAGTGAGACGAATCCGAAAGTAACAGTGTCCTGTGGCATTTCAGAGTGGCATTCTACAGATGACAGAGTAAGTGTTGAGTCGCTATTTTATAAAGCAGATATGGCCTTATATGATGCGAAGCATCGTGGACGGAACTGCATCGTAATTGGTTAGTAAGCATAAATAGACGAATGAAGCCCTCGTGAAGTTGCGGGGGCTATTTTTTTGTGAAAGATGACATGCTAATAAGGACGAATCTGGACTGAGGAGAGTGATCGTCTATGCTTTGGCAATTCGTACGTTATGGGACTTTTGTTGGAGGATTAGGTGTATGGATCTGTTTGCAGGGATGTTTAAATGCTCCTACAAGCTCGTTATCTGCCAAGGAGGCGCTAGCGCTATCGGCGTCAGCTTTATCGGGCAGTGAGCGTTATAACGTCTCAGGTGAAGTGACATTAATTAATCCAAGTGGAATGATTGCAAGCCATTTGTTTTACGACGGGAAAATTTCTGAACATGGAAAATTGAATATGCAATGGAGGGCTGAAAAGGAAGGTCAGATAAATGGAGGGTTCAAAGAACGATCTGCGAAAGAGCAGAAGATGCAGATGGAGGAATTTGAGCCTCTTGAGATATTGGATCTCATTAAAGGAAATAAAGCTTCCGTTCGGTATGCTAAGCAAACAGCAAATAAAGATGAATTCGAGCTAATCATGATGCTTAACGATGAAGTATCACGAGCTCATATCGCCAACGAGCTCCGTACACAGCTCAATACGATTGCTGAAGATGAGCAGCAGCTTCTAAGGCAATCTGCAAGCGCTCAGCGACTATACGCACAAGCTAAGCAGGAACTAGAGGAAAAATTAGCTCGTCTGCAAGTGACAACGGAGTGTAGATGGGTCGCGAGCAGTCGAAGCTGGTTTCCAAGTCAGTTGTCAGTGGAGACGACAATGCGATATCAGTGGAAAAACAACATGCTACAGGAAAAGAGAGTGTCGCAAACGCATTTCCTACCGAGTAAATAGCATGGTAAAATAGTTCATACATTGAACATGAGGAGGAATAACTGAAAAATGAAGGACCCAAGAATTCAGCAACTGGCAGCAAATTTAGCGGGATATTCCATTAAGGTTCAACCGGGTGATAATGTTTTGATCGAAATGATTGGCTCAGAGCGAGATTTACTTATAAGCTTGGTTGAAGAGGTGACTAAGCTGGGTGGGCATCCTTTTGTAGAGATAGAAGATCGTTCTGTCATGCGTGCCCTACTTAGCGGTGCTACTGAAGAGCAACTTGAAACATGGGCGGCTTACGATCTTGAACGAATGAAAAAGATGCAAGCATATATCGGCATTCGAGCAGGGACAAATGTCAATGAGCTTGCAGATATACCCGCTGGTCGTATGAAGCTGTATGATCGAATTTACCGACACCCGATACATATGGAGCAGCGGGTTAAGCGGACGAAGTGGGTTGTGTTGCGCTATCCGAATGCGTCTATGGCACAGCTTGCGAACATGAGCACTGAGGCGTTCGAGAACTTTTATTTTGACGTATGTAATCTGGATTATGCGAAGATGGACGCTGCAATGAATCCACTGCAGCAACTAATGAGTCGTACGGATAAAGTACGGATCGTTGCTCCAGGTACGGATTTGAATTTCTCGATTAAAGGAATTGGAGCGCAGAAATGTTCAGGAGAGCGGAATATTCCAGATGGTGAAGTGTATTCTTGTCCTGTGCGCAATTCAGTCAATGGTACGATCGCATATAATACGCCGAGTGTCTATAATGGGTTTACCTATGAGAACGTCACGTTTACTTTTAAGGATGGAAAAATTATTGATGCAACAGCAAATGATACGAAGCGGATTAATGAATTGCTAGACAGTGATGAAGGTGCGAGGTATATCGGTGAATTCAGTCTTGGCTTCAACCCGCATATCCTACATCCAATGAAGGATACGCTGTTTGATGAGAAAATCGCAGGAAGTCTCCATTTTACTCCAGGACAAGCTTATGATGTAACAGACAATGGCAATCGGTCATCGATTCATTGGGATTTAGTACTCATTCAGCGTCCAGAGTATGGTGGTGGAGAAGTATACTTTGATGATGTACTCATTCGTAAAGATGGCATGTTCATGATCTCTGAGCTTCAAGGGTTAAACCCTGATGCGTTAAAGTGATTTGTTCAAATCTTTCTCTTGCGTCACTTTGGGAGAACAAGGTATGATATGGAAGAGTGAACAGTCAAATAATTGGAGGGATTCCGATGTCAAACAATGCGGCAATCGTGGAGTTGTCCCAAACCGCTAACAAATTCCGTTCGTCTATTGTCCTTCAAGCGGAAAACAAATACATAGATGTGAAGAGCATCTTGGGTTTGTTTACAACACTGCTTGGACACCATGCTTATGAACTTCATGTCCATGGTCCTGACGCAGAAGAAGCTAAGGCGGCACTAGGTGCAATCTTCGCTAAGCACAGCTTGAACGTAACAGTAGTGGACTAATCATTAAAATTTAATGTGAACCAATGAATCCCCTTGTGCCTCGAGTTAATTTCTCGTAAGGACTGGGGGTTTTTTATGCGCTGTTCTTGTACTTCTGACCAATATCGTCTAATATGAAAGGGATGGTAGTAAGGGGCACAGGGGGAGTAGGAATGACTACATCGGACACAATGCTCGATTTGAATCAGAAGGCACAACGTCTACTTCAAGAGGACGCCGCCAAGATAGAGAAGTTAATCGCGATCCAAATGGAAAATTTGGCGACCCGCAAATGCCCGCTATATGAGGAAGTGCTGGATACCCAAATGTACGGCTTCTCAAGAGCGGTTGATTTTGCGGTGAGAGCTGGGTTAATAGAGGATGGCGCAGGCAAGCTCTTAATTAGCCAGCTTGAAAGAAATTTGGCTATGTTATATGAAGCGCTTGAACGTAAAAAGGAGTAGCACCCATTGGGCGTGCTGCTCCTTTTTTTGTGCAACAAATAGCTGTTACCTCAACCATACAGGAGATTCGATCATACAGGTTAAACGAAGTAGAAGCATACTCCTAAAATAACATAGATGAGCAGCAACAATTTACCTTCATACCAGTTCGTTGTGCCATCTCGTGTAATCGAGGTTGCGATGAACACGGCAACGCCGATCGCTGCAATCTCGATTGTTGTAAAGATGAGATCCATCTGTTGCTCGAACAGCAAACTAATGAAGACGAGTATAGGTGCAACGAATAATGCGACCTGTAAGCTGCTTCCCACGGCAATTTCGACCGCTGCTCCCATCTTATTTTTCAGCGCTAGCATGACTGCAGCGCTATGCTCCGCTGCATTCCCAATAACAGCGACTACGAATGCGCCTACGAATAGATCAGACAAGCCGAAGCTTGAAGTGAAGGAATCTAGCGTATGTACGAGCCATTCGCTAATAAAAGCTACCATAACTGTCGCTACGACGAGAAATACGATGGAAAGCTTTTTTGACCACTGTGCAGGTTCTCCGTGAGCGGCTTGAGTATCAATATGATCTTCAAGCAAATCTTTGTGTGTGAACATCGAATAGACTAACCACCCAAAGTAAGCGACGATCAGTACTCCGGCAACGATCAAGCTCATCGTATGTATGTTCTCAACGGAAAGGTGCTCTGTCTTAACAAAGATGGCAGGGATGAAGAGAGAGATAACTGCAAGGAGCATTAGAGATGCATTCTGTCCTGCAAGATGAAGGTTGAACTTCTGTTCGCGATACTTCAAGCCGCCAACGAAAGCGCTAATCCCAAGAACAAGCAACAAGTTGCCAATGATAGCACCAGTTAAGCTGGCTTTTACAATGTCAAACAACCCTTCTTTGATGAGGAAAATACAAATGATTAATTCAGCCGCGTTTCCAAACGTTGCGTTCAAAAATCCGCCTAGGCGTTGTCCGGCATAGTGAGCGACAGATTCTGTTGCTTTACCTAATAGCCCGGCTGCGAACAAGATCGCAAGTCCTGACAACGTGAATACTATGCCTGAGCCCCAATGACCATAATGTGCGAGAGCACTAAGTAAAAATGTGATTCCGAGCAGCGGGAAGAACAATTTATTCATAAAGCACGCACCTCGCACCTTAAATAGGATGGTTTTTCAATTCCAGTTATACAGTATTTATATGTTTCACTCTTATCCATAACTGTATAACCTTCGTAAAGCTTCTTCAGCGTCCAAGGACGTTGAAGACGTTTTTACTTGGTACTTACTATATCCAAAACAGTAGCATTCGTAAACGAGAAACAGTTTTGATTTTGAGAAGAGATCAAAAGCTGACATCATGTGAACGCTTTCGGTTGATTATCTGTTAGCCTTCCATTACAATGGAAGTATTACAGGTTCGGGAGAGTGAGCCGCGATGACTGAAGAACAGCAAGGATTAATTCGAATTTCAGACGATGTCGTTGCTACCATAGCTGGATTAGCAGCACTAGAGACTCCAGGAGTCGCAGCGATGTCAGGAGGAATTTCTGAAGGCTTGGCAAAGCGGCTGAGCGGACGCAATGCACAGAAGGGTGTATCAGTTGAAGTCGGTCAACTTGAAGCCGCAATCGACTTAAGAGTTGTGGTCCAATATGGTATACCGATTCAAGAGGTCGGTCGTAGACTACAGGATAATGTTCGTGAAGCAGTTGAGAACATGACCGGGCTACGGGTTGTAGAAGTTAATGTGAAGGTAGAAGGCGTCGCCTTCAAGGATGAAGAAGTTGAGGATGTTCAACGAGTGAAATAATGAATGCGAATATAAAGAGGCACTGTTCCGATCAATATTGAGCGGACAGTGCCTCTTTAGTTATCAGATCATCGATGTTCGTTAACTTTAATGACGCGATTGTATTCTCTGGAAATACTCAGAAGGACACCCATCGCTATGAGCATCACTAAAAGCGATGAGCCCCCATAACTGATGAAAGGTAATGTAACTCCGGTTACAGGAATTGCGCCACTTACACCGCCCATATTGATCAACGCTTGAATAGCGATCAGTGAGACGATCCCAATGCCTACGAGCGTTCCGTAAATATCAGGACAACGCAATGATACGATCAATGCACGCCAGATGAACAATAGATAAAACAAAATAAAGATCGTCGTACCGATAAAACCAAGCTCTTCACCAATGACTGCAAAAATAAAGTCATTGTATGCTAGGGGCAAGTAAAAAAGCTTTTGAACGCTATGCCCGAGTCCAGCTCCTGTTAGACCCCCATGACCGAATGCTTCCAATGATCGCGTCAGCTGCCATCCGCTATTCTGTGAGTCTGCAAGAGGATCCAGAAAGGCGGAAAATCTTGCTAATCGATAGCCCCCGTCAAATTCAGGATTGAACAGAAGGTACACGCTCAAGCCGAGGGTGGCTAATCCGATGAGAATGGCTGCAGACAGCGTGATATGCTTCATATTCGATCCGCCTGCAACGACGACCACAGATGCGCAGATGACGAGAATCGCACAGGAACCTAAGTCAGGCTGAAGCATTATTAAAAAAGCAAAAAAACCAACGACAATCATGACTGGCAATAGCCCACGCTTGAATTCACGGAATTTCTCATCCTTCTTAGCGATGATCGTTGCTAAGTACATAATAATCGCAAGCTTAGCGAATTCTGTTGGCTGTACACTGAAGCCGGCAATACTGAGCCAACTGCGTGCGCCATTTAAATAAACGCCTGCAAATGGAACGATCATAAGCAAGATCAATGCGAATATGAAAAATAGACCTGAAAGCTTACGGATTTTCTCATAATTAATATTCATCATGATGAGCATTAAAAAAGTACCAATTCCAGCCCACATTAACTGTTTTCGCGTGAAAAACAAAGCGTCGTTGCCATATTTCTGGTCAACGACGGTCATACTAGAGCTTGCACTAAAAACCATGACAAGTCCGAATCCTACTAAAAGCAGTGTAAGTATTAGCAATAAGAAGTCCGGCGTACCGCGGTGTTCACTTGCCGGGTTTTTCATTCCTCAATCCTCCACACTACTTATGAGAGTAGCTTCTTCAAATCTTGAAGCCGATCTTTAGCTGCATCCAAAATCGGTGCAGGAATAGGTGATTCATAATCAAGTCCGTGTGGGAATGTTGCACGGCCAATGTAGACTGCTTCTACTTCTAAGATTGCGTCAGGATTTTCGAGCTTGCCTTCTACAGCACGCGTGTTGACTCTCAAGAAGTAGTCTTCGCCTTTAGAACGATCCGTGAGCTTCAAATCGTAGGTAGCACGACGATACTCCCATTGCCAACGAACGAAACCAAGCTTATCACTAGATTCATCTAGATGACCTAGATCGCATTTTATTCCTATTAAACCCGTATTATCAATAATCATGAAAAGTCCTCCTCTGGAAGGTAAAAAAAACAAGCTTATTTACTCATGATAGTCGGTTTGATGACCTTCTGCAACCCTTACGTGCGATAGAAGTTCGAACAATCGTTGACATTTAAGACCAATTGATCGTTCTGCGGTTACAGCAACGAATGCTTTCTGCTACAATAATAATAGATGAATAGAGATTTCGGACTGGAGGCGCTAATAAAATGGTGAACGAACAAACGTTACAATCGCTTTATAGCGACATGGTGAAATGGCGCCGTCATCTGCACCAAAATCCAGAGCTTTCCTTCCAAGAATATAACACATCAGCTAAGATTATAGACTTGCTCACCTCCTGGGGGTTAGAAGTTAGAAGCGCCGCTGGAACGGGTGTAATCGCTAAGATTGTAGGCGAACTCCCAGGAAAGACGATCGCTCTTCGAGCAGATATCGATGCATTGCCGATTCAAGATGAAAAAAAGACCGAGTATCGTTCGTTGGTTGAAGGTGTTATGCATGCATGTGGTCACGATGGTCATACAGCGGAGCTACTTGCAGTAGCTCGTTATTACAGCATCCATCGTCATGAACTGGTGGGAACACGAGTATTCCTATTTCAGCCAGGCGAAGAAATGCTACCAGGTGGGGCTGTCGGTATGATTGCTGAAGGTGCACTTCAAGGCGTCGATGCAATCTATGGTGTACACCTGTGGTCGCCTATGCCCTATGGTGTGGTTGCAACACGTTCAGGACCTTTTATGGCATCACCAGATGAATTTGAGCTTGAAATTATCGGTCGCGGAGGACATGCAGGGTTACCCCATGAATGTGCAGATGCGCTAGTAGCCGGTGCGGCAGTTGTGCTCGCGCTTCAAACCATTGTATCACGCAATGTTAATCCGCTGGAAAGTGCAGTATTAACGATTGGCAATATTTCTGCGGGATCAGCGAACAATGTTATCGCAGACACTTGTCACCTGGGCGGGACGATCCGCAGCTTTGAGCCTGAGCTTCGCGAGTTGATGCATAAACGACTTAAAGATACCGTTCATCATATCTGTGAGCTCCATGGCTGTCATTACGAGCTGACGACAGAAATGGGATATCCCCCTGTCGTGAATGATGATCTAGAAGCTACGCGGTTGCTAAAGGTTGCTAGAGAAATGATGCCAGAAGGCGCCATAATATGTGATCGAGTGATGGCTGGAGAAGACTTCTCGTATTACTTAGAGCAAGTGCCGGGATGTTTCTTCTTTGTAGGCGCAGGTTTACCCGATGGGGCATCTGCAGCGCACCATCATCCGCAGTTCGATATTGTAGAGCAAGCGATGTTAAGCAGCGCAAAGCTGTTAATTGCTGTATCTGATGATGCGGCTAAGATTGAACAATAATAGGCAATTCGGCATGTGGAATGTGGGAAATTAATCAATTGACCGAGCATCTGCCTTCTGTGGTATGATAGTAAAGTATGAATTCACCAATTGGGTGGGGTGAGACCAAATGGTCGCTGTAACAGAAACCTTCCCTGTAGCAGATCAAGGTGACTGGATGGGTGATGCACCTGCTGATTTTGGGTCGCTTCTCTCACATGCCTTCGAGCTGGGGGATTGGATTAATAATTCTGCATTCGCAGCAGAATATGTATATTGGAAACAACGAGTGCAACAGGACGACGAGGCACATCGTATAATTAAGCAATTCGATAAAGCAAAGGAAGCTTTCGCAGAATGCGAGCGCTTCGGGAGATTTCATCCCGACTATAACGCTGCACTTGAGCGCGTGTACGAAATCGAGGCTAGCCTTGATCGTATAGAAAGTGTTCGTCGCTATAAGCAGGCAGAAGCATCACTAGATGAATTGTTAGGTGAAATTTCACGAACGATTGCACATGCAGTGTCGAATTCCATTAAGGTGCCGGACAACGATCCGAATCCGAAAGGCTGTGGCAATGGCGGAAGTTGCTCCTGTAGCAGTGGCGGCGGATGTGGTTGACTTTAGATATGATGGAATGTACTGAGTAAGCGAGTTAAGCTTCAATATCGTATTGGTGGAGGTCACACATGTTTGCAGAACGGACAGGTTATATCGTATGGTTCAGTGATACGAAAGCTGCTCGAGGATTAGATAAATACGGGACGCTTCATTACGTGTCGCGCAAGATGCAATATGCAGTACTCTACATGAATGCGGATGTAGCAGAGGAAGCCGTCAAAAACTTGCAAAAGCTTCCTTATGTTCGTAAAATTGAGCGGTCTTATCGCAATGAGATTAAAACCGAATACGAAAAAGACACACAAGACAAGGCACGTTTTTACAACTTGTAGAAATCTGTCTAGTAAATAGGGGGAGGTTCCGAAACAATGGGACCTATCCCCTATTTTGTTGTTGTGTGTTGAAGGACGAGTGCGGTACAATAGACTTAACTTCGTTGCTCCATGCTTTAGGAAACGAGTCTAAAGACCTATAATCGGGGGAGGGGATGGCCCGGTGATGGATAAGCAAACGGAATTTAGTGAGGATCACGAGCCTTCTCACATCCTATTAAGAGATAAGAAAGTTGTCGATATTATTATTACGAATCATGCTCGTGAACGTTGGACTGCCCGTGTTGAAAATGAGAAGACAGGTCATTCAGATATTTTGCAGTTTATGTGGGAATGTCTGAAAGAGAGTAGGATCGTCTCTTACTATCGGAATGAGCAGGATGTATACACGATCGATGATGATCTTGTATTTGTTGCGGAGTTTTCTGAGAGCGATTCCGAAACAGATGTGAATGGTGAACCTCTACATAAGATGATTGTAGTCACATTTCTTGGTCGGATGTCCGAGACGATGGAATTAAGAGATTTGAAAAAATATTATTCATGGCTGCGCCATTCAAGAAGAATGACACTAATAAAAACCAATCGGAAGAAACGTTAACGGTTACGAGATGGAGTTGAATAGAAATGAGATTTGCAGACATGCATACGCATACGACAGCATCGGACGGAATTTGCGAACCTACGGATAACGTTCGAATGGCAAGTGAGATAGGACTGGATGCGATTGCAATTACCGACCATGATACAGTAGCTGGTATAAATGAAGCGTTGGACGCGGGAGTTCAGTACGGCATCCTCGTCATTCCTGGTGTTGAGATCAGTACTGCAGTTGATGGTAATGAAGTTCATATGCTAGGCTATGGCGTCGATTATAACAATTCACTGTTTCTAGATCGACTGCGCTCGTTGCGCGAAGTGCGCAATCGACGGAACGAGTTGATCTTTGAACGTTTAGCAAGCTTAGGTATGCCGATTACACTTGAGGAAGTAGAAGCTGTTAAAGGGAAATCAGAGCGAGACGATGAGACAATCGGTAGACCGCATATTGCTCAAGTACTTGTAGAACGTGGCTTCGTGAACAACATGCAACAAGCATTTGATCTTTACTTAGCGGAAGGGAAAGCTGCGTATGTTAGCCCGTTGCGTATTACACCAGTAGAAGCTGTCTCGTGGATACATGATGCAGGTGGGATTGCAGTTATCGCTCATCCAGGCATCTATCACAATGATAATGTTGTGAAAGAGATTTTGGATCAAGGTGCAGACGGGATAGAGGCATACCATTCTGATCACGATGATAAGGCAGAACAGAGATACAAGAAGATGGCGATAGATGCACAGAAGTTCATTACGGGTGGTTCAGATTTCCATGGCGTGCGTGAAGGTGTTGCTTATCACGGACCTATCGGTAATCGTAAAGTGGATATCACTGAAATCGAAAAGTGGCTGCTCAAGCGATAATCGCTAAAGCAGCCGCTTTTTTATTTATTTTCAGAAGGGAGCTGTGCGATAACGGCGTCATCAGGCGTAACAATAAGCGTCTTCTGTCCTTCATAGATCACAAATCCAGGCTTAGCTCCACTTGGTTTTCGTACGTTGCGGATTCGGGTGTAATCGACAGGTACACTGCTCGATTGCTTTGCCTTGCTATAATAAGCCGCTAGCATCGCAGCTTCACGCAATGTTTCTTCTCCAAATTGCTGACTGCGAATGAGGACGTGTGAGCCGGGAATATCTTTCGTGTGTAGCCACGTATCCGTATGCACTCCGAGTTTATTCGTAATGTAGTCGTTCTGCGTGTTGTTTTTCCCTACATAAATCGGAATACCTTCACTCGATGTATAGCATAAAATGACAGGCCGAGCTTGCTTGCGCTTCTTCATCCCTTTTTTTAGACCACGCGCACGGATGTAACCTTGATCTGTCATTTCCTCGCGTATTTCCTCAATATCGTTAGGTGTTGCCGTATCTAGACCTTGAAGTACAGACGCCAAATAACGAATTTCTTCTTCAGTCGCATTGAGCTGCTCCGCGACGACTGTACGACTATTTTTCAATTTGTTATATTTGCGAAAATAGCGCTGTGCATTCTCGTTCGGGGTAAGCAGTGGATCGAGTGTTACTGTAATTGTTGCTTGCTGCTCATCATAATAGTCGACAAGCTCGACTTTCGTATCCCCTTTTTGAAATGCATAGAGCTGGGCTGTTAATAGTTCACCTGTTTTCCGGAATTGATCTGCTTCATTCGCATCTTGGAGTGTCTCGCGTAGTTTGATCAGCTTCTTCTCATTTTTAGAAATTTCATTGAGTAATAACCGATTTAAGTCGGTCGTCCGCTGACGCACGAGGTCGCGCGAAGCTTTGTCGTGGTAATAAAAGTCTAAGCATTGATGAATAGAACTGAATGGCTGAACTTGGCCATGTACATGCGTTAATGCAACTGCAGAAAATACCGTTTTACCTGAAGGGGTTTCAACGATGTTGGCTTCGTATTGGTGCAGGGTGAGCTCACTCATTAGCTCGGAGAAAGCAGACCAAAGTGAGGGAGCGCTTTGTGCACGCGATGCAAGCTCATTCGCAATTAGTGGGCTGATCCCTGTATAGGCATGTAATAATGATTGGTCAACAGACTCTAGATTTTGCGACATCACAACGCGGAAATTCGCTTCATTTTCGAGTAATGGATTGCTCTTGTTCTGAGAGGGTGGCGATACATAACTACTGCCAGGCAGCACGACCCGATAACTGCTGATCGCAGGTGTAACATGGCGGATGCCATCATGAATAACACCTGTTGCAGGATCCATTAAAATTAAATTGCTATGACGTCCCATAATTTCGAGTACAACGCGTTTAAGTGAATAATCACCTAGTTCATCGCGATGGCGAATATCGAATTCGATGACTCGCTCCATTCCTACTTGTCGAATCGCTTCGATTACGCCGCCTTCGCAATATTTGCGCAATAGCATACAGAACATAGGTGGTTCTGCAGGGTTCGCCCAAGTCTGTTCAGTCCAATGGAGACGTGGCATTGAGGGGTGAGCGGACAGCAATAGCTTGCCGTTAACACCTTGTCCTCTTATGTGCCAGAGCATCTCGTTGTCGGTGGGTTGATAAATTTTATAAATTCGCGCATGGATACAGCTTTGAAGCTCATGTACGAGCGCGCGCGTTACGATTCCGTCTAAAGACATTTGAAGTAGCTCCTAAAAGTCAATTAAAAGAAAGATTTGTTGCTATCTATGATGCCATACATTGCGTAAAAGGGAAAGTAAACAGCCACTCGCAGATCAGTTCGAAACGAAGGGGATAATTGCCTGCTTGTCTGAATACATATAGACGTAAAAGTGGATAAGCAGGAGGGAGAGAGTCGTCTTGGAACAAAAGGGATGGCATCAACTAAATGAAGGACAACTAGTGGAACTGCTGAATACGAATTTGGAAATTGGACTTACGGAGGAAGAGGCTACACGTAGGTTAGAAAAGCATGGTCCAAATGCATTGCTGGAAAAGAAAAGTGAATCTCCTCTTAAGCTGTTGCTCAATCAATTCAAAGATTTTATGGTGCTTGTGCTATTAGGTGCCGTAGTCATCTCAGGTTTACTAGGTGAGATGCTCGATGCACTGACGATTATCGCCATCATCATTATTAATGGTGTGCTCGGGTTCTATCAAGAATATCGTGCAGAACGTTCTTTACGTGCATTGAAGGAGCTTTCAGCTCCATCTGCCAAGGTCATTCGAGCGGGTACGCATCAAACCGTTCCAGCAAGCTCGCTCGTACCCGGTGACGTTGTAATTATGGAAAGTGGAGATCGGGTACCTGCCGACCTTCGGTTTATTACATGTAATCAAATTGCGATTGATGAGTCAGCACTTACTGGAGAATCCGTTGTCGTTGTGAAATCTTCAGCGGTAATCGCAGAGGAGTCTCCCCCATTAGGTGACCGTAAAAACTGCGGCTACCTCGGTACAATGATTACACGCGGCACAGCAACTGGGATCGTCACAATGACAGGAATGAACACAGAAATGGGTAAAATCGCTGATCTCATACAACAAACAGAGGAAGCTGACACACCCTTACAACATCGACTAGAACAGCTTGGAAAAATACTGATTATCGTCTCGATCATATTAACAGTTGTCGTCGTTGTTGCAGGGATTCTGCACGGTCAGCCGCTGTATGACATGTTCCTTGCAGGCGTGAGTTTAGCGGTTGCTGCGATTCCAGAAGGGCTACCTGCGATCGTAACGATTGCACTTGCGCTTGGCGTTCAGCGAATGATTAAGCGACGAGCGATTGTGCGGAAGTTGCCCTCAGTCGAGACCCTTGGGTGCGCGTCTGTCATCTGCTCGGACAAAACAGGTACGTTAACGCAAAATAAAATGACAGTGACTAAAATTTGGGTCGCAGGAAGAGAAGTGGAAGTGACTGGCGAGGGGTATGAGCCAGTTGGTGGACTAAAGGAAGCGGGTCAATGGATTGAAGTGAAAGGTGATGCCCCGCTGCGTCGACTTACCCAAATTGCTACACTGTGTAATAATGCCGATCTTGTTCAGGAGCAAGCTGCTGAGGATGCGAAGAAGCGGAAATCAAGCAAAGCAGATGCAACAGCTTCAGGAGCGCTGGAATGGAAGGTGAAAGGTGATCCTACTGAAGGTGCCTTGCTCGTGCTTTCTGCGAAGACGGGTATGTACAAATCTTCATTAGATGGGTTATATAAGCGGGAAGAGGAATTTCCTTTTGATTCAGAACGTAAACGAATGTCGGTTCGCGTGTCCCATCAGAGTGGTCAGTTGATCTGTACGAAGGGTGCACCAGATTTATTGTTGGAACAGTGTGCATACGTGCTTTGGGGTGACAACATCATTCCGTTCACGGGCTCGCTAAAGATGAAGGTGCTACAAGCGAATGAGCGAATGGCTAAAGAATCTTTGCGCGTGCTTGGATTTGCCTATCGTGAAATGAAGACGAGCGAAAAGTGCGAGACGAATGAACACGCGGAGCATGGGCTCACGTTCATAGGTCTAATGGGGATGATTGACCCGCCACGCAAAGAAGTGAAGGACGCGATTACGAAATGTCGTCATGCAGGCATTAAGACTGTGATGATTACGGGTGACCACGGAATTACAGCAGAGGCAATTGCACGTACGCTTGGCATTATAGGTCGTGATGGACGTGTATTAACAGGGCAGGAGCTAGCGGCGATGGATGATCGTGCGCTTGAAGCGATCGCCGACGATGTAAACGTCTATGCGCGCGTATCTCCTGAGCATAAGCTACGCATCGTACAAGCGCTCCAACGACGTGGCCATGTTGTGGCTATGACAGGAGATGGGGTCAATGATGCACCTGCGGTGAAAGCAGCGGACATCGGAATTGCGATGGGCATTACGGGTACCGATGTGACGAAGGAAGCGTCTGCTCTTGTTCTCGCTGACGATAATTTTTCAAGCATCGTTGCAGCAGTAGAAGAGGGTCGTGGCATCTATGAGAACATTCGCAAGTTCATTCGCTATTTGCTGGCTTCGAATGTGGGCGAGATCATGACGATGTTCATGGCGATGCTGATGGGTTTCCCCTTACCGCTCGTACCAATTCAAATTTTATGGGTGAACCTAGTCACTGATGGTTTGCCTGCAATGGCATTAGGCGTAGATCAGTCGGAAAGTGACCTTATGCAGCATAAGCCACGCTCTGCGAAGGAAAACATCTTTGCTCGAAGACTGGGCTGGAAAATTATTAGTCGTGGATTGCTCATCGGCTTTTGTACGTTAGGTGCATTTGTGCTTGCCTTGCATGAAGGCGCGGGACATTCAGAACAACTCATTCATGCGCAGACTGTTGCATTCGCTACACTTGTTATGGCGCAATTAATCCATGTATTCGATTGCCGGAGCTCTAGATCGATTTTCCATCGTAAATTTTTGGAAAATAAATATTTGGTGTTGGCGGTACTGTCGTCACTGTTGCTAATGCTTGCGGTGCTCTATCTCGAACCGCTTCAACCTGTGTTCAAGACAGTATCATTAGATATGCGTGATTGGGCGCTAGTTCTCGTCGCTGCAGGCATACCCACGTTTGCGATGGGCATTGGAAGTGTGCTGGGTACGTCGAAAAAATCGAAGGGACAGAGGGTTACTTACAAAGATTCTCTTCGTGTATAATGATCGATATCGAACAACGAAAGTTGGAGGTATAGAAGCATGTATAGAAGTTTAAAGCTAATGCTGCTAGGATCAGGTGAGCTCGGTAAAGAAGTTATTATCGAAGCGCAAAGACTTGGCGTTGATACGATAGCGGTCGATCGTTATGCAGGGGCACCAGCGATGCACGTTGCTGACCGCAGTTATGTGATCGATATGCTCGATCGTCAAGCGGTTCGTGAGTTGGTGGAGCGGGAGAAACCGGATTTGATCGTTCCTGAGATTGAAGCGATCGCGACTGCTGAGCTAGTGAAGCTAGAAGAAGAAGGGTTCCGTGTCATCCCGACTGCACGTGCTGCCCAGCTCACGATGGATCGAGAAGGCATTCGTAGACTCGCATCTGAGAAGCTAGGATTACCCACTGCGGAATATCGCTTCGCGGATAACTTTGAGCAATTTGGCCAAGCCGCCAAGGAAATGGGCTTTCCATGTGTGGTGAAGCCACTGATGAGCTCTTCGGGCAAGGGACAAAGTGTATGCAAAAATGAAGTAGATCTTGACCGTTGCTGGACGATCGCGATGGAAGGCGGCCGTGTTCAGCAAATGCGTGTCATCGTAGAGCAGTTCATCGCCTTTGATTCAGAGATCACTTTGCTAACGGTTCGTTCGGTGAACGGTACGAAGTTCTGTGAACCGATTGGTCATATCCAGCAGGATGGCGATTATATTGAATCGTGGCAACCCCACCACATGACGGGGTCGCAGCTTGCTGAAGCGAAGCGGATTGCGGGAGCAATAACAGACGAGCTCGGCGGTGCAGGGATCTTCGGAGTCGAGTTATTTCTCGCAGGCGACCGTGTGATCTTCAGCGAAGTATCTCCTCGTCCACATGATACAGGGTTAGTTACGCTAGTCAGTCAAAGCTTGTCTGAATTTGCGTTGCATGTACGTGCAATAGTAGGTCTACCGATCCCGGACATTGCATTCATCGCACCCGGTGCAAGCCGTCCGCTCAAAGCGAATGAAGCGTTAGAGTCGTATCACATTGAAGGGTTGGATCAAGCGTTGGAAGTGCCACATACGCAGCTTCGCGTATTTGGCAAACCAGTGACTAAGCTCGGTCGCCGCATGGCGGTAGCATTATCCACAGGCGATACCGTCGAGGTTGCGCGTCAACGTGCAAAGCAAGCGCTCGATAAGCTTCGGATTATCAGCGACTAAGGTTTTAAAGACAGCGGAAAAGTGCAAATAATCGAGGGATTGCTGTATGCTCATCTTTCGCCATAACTCTTATGATTAATGAAGAGGTGTGACGAATGGAAACGTATATAGGAGGACAATCCTGA
Source organism: Candidatus Cohnella colombiensis (assembly GCA_029203125.1). GTDB lineage: Bacteria > Bacillota > Bacilli > Paenibacillales > Paenibacillaceae > Cohnella > Cohnella colombiensis. The sequence continues at coordinate 2,074,338 of CP119317.1, read as the reverse complement.
TGGAATTTACAAAGATGAATGGACTAGGCAATGACTTTATCGTTGTGGCAGGACAGGAAGCACTTCCGGACAATGTCGGACAACTAGCGATCAAGCTATGCAACCGTTTCTTCGGAATCGGCGCGGATGGCTTGGTCTTTATTTTGCCTTCTGATGTGGCTGATTTTTATATGAGAATTATCAATTCAGATGGTTCCGAAGCCGAGCAATGTGGCAATGCCATTCGCTGTGTTGCGAAATTTGTTTATGATCATAACTTGATTAGCAAAACCAATATTACGATTGAGACGATCGGTGCAGGTGTGCAGCTGGTTCAGCTTGAAATCGATAACGGTGAGGTAGGCCGAGTGACGGTTGATATGGGGCAGCCAATCTTGAACGGATTGGACGTTCCAACGACAATCGATGCGAATCCTGTGCTCGGACATTCTGTAACTGTTGAAGGCGTTGAGTTTCAATTTACTGCTGTATCGATGGGTAACCCTCACTGTGTCATTTATGTGGAAGATGCGATTACATTCGATACGACGTCTTGGGGGCCAAAGCTGGAGATCGATCCGTTATTCCCGCGTAAAATTAATGTGGAATTTGCAAAAGTGAATTCACGCAAGCACGTCGAGATGCGGGTATGGGAGCGAGGGGCAGGTCCGACACTCGCATGTGGAACTGGAGCATGCGCAACGCTAGTCTCTTCTGTACTCAATGGTTTGACCGAGCGTCAGGCGACGGTTTCACTTGCTGGTGGTGACTTATTCATTCATTGGAATGAAGCAGACAATCACGTTTACATGACGGGACCAGCGGCGACAGTTTTTACTGGCTCGTTATAAGCTAAATCATGAGGTAGAACATGAATCCGGCGTTTGCCGGGTTTTTGCTTTGCTGTGTTCGTAAGTTCAAATTTATGCTACATTAAGAGTACTTTATGTATGGAATGGATGGGGAAAATTCATGAAACCGGATTTGCGTACAGCGCTTGCACAAAGGCCAAGAGTTGGCGACGGTGCAATGGCTACTTACTTATATCAACTCGGTTTACCAATAGGTGTATCTTTCGAGGAATATAATCTGCTGAAACCTGAAGTTATTGCGGATGTTCATCGTAAATATGCGGCTGCTGGTGCCGAAATCATAGAGACGAATACATATTCTGCGCAGTACAATAAACTATTGAAGTTTGGACTGGAGAAGCAGACAGAAGAGATTAATGTCGCCGGAGTGCAACTTGCTCGTAATGCAGTTGGCTCAAGCGCATATGTCGTAGGTTCAATCGGTTCTGTCCGCAGTGGCGCAGGGAAAAATATAAAGCTCGCAACGGTGAAAAGAGATTTCGAAGAGCAGATCGGCGCACTGATCGGAGCGGGGGTCGATGGCTTAATTTTAGAAACGTTCTTCGATCTTGAAGAACTATCACTTGCACTCGGAATTATTCGGAAGCAAAGCGATATTAGTGTCATCTGCCAATTTGCAGTCGAAGACCCACACCGTACTGCTGATGGAACACCGCTTGCTGAAGCATTTCGTCGCTTAAAGGGTGAAGGAGCCGATGTGCTCGGTTTTAATTGTCGGAGTGGTCCTAATGGCATTTTGCGTGCGATCTCTTCGATCCCTCACGATTTGGATGCTTCATTAAGTGTGTTTCCGAATGCAGGATTACCTGAGTATGTCGATGGAAAGGTCGTATACTCAGCGACTTCAGAATATTTCGGTGCATCAGCTCTGAAATTCGCAGATGCAGGAGTTCGTTTAATCGGGGGATGCTGTGGAACGACACCTGAGCATATTTCAGCAATTGCTCAAGCACTCAGTCAATATGATCCAGAGCAACGTCCTCAGGAGCAACAGGAAAGATCAACGACAGCTGTTGAAACGATCGAGGTGACGGAGTATCAAGCACCGGATCAGCAAGTCGGTGGCCATTCGAATGGCAATGATGAGCCTAATATTGTTGAACTTGTAAAGCAACGCCATACGGTCATCGTTGAGTTAGATCCACCACGCGACTTAGATATCTCCAAGTTTCTTGTAGGCGCTGCAGCGCTTAAAGAAGCGAAGGCAGACGCTTTAACGATGGCGGACAACTCCCTTGCGGTCACTCGAATGAGCAATTTGGCGCTTGCTGCATTGCTTAAGGAACGTGTTGGTATCCGTCCGCTTGCACATATTGCTTGCCGTGATCGCAACCTAATCGGTACTCAATCGCATATGATGGGATTTGATGCGCTTGGTATTGACCATGTGCTTGCTGTAACTGGTGATCCTGCAAAGTTTGGTGATTTGCCTGGCTCAAGCTCCGTGTACGATTTAACCTCATTTGAAATTATTAAGATGATCAAGCAGTTGAATGAAGGGATCGCTTTTTCAGGTAAACCTTTAAAGCAGAAGGCGAAGTTTATTGTTGGCGCAGCCTTCAACCCGAATGTGAAGTATTTGGATAAAGCTGTACAACGACTAGAGAAGAAGATCGCAGCAGGCGCCGATTACATTATGACTCAGCCCGTATATGACGCAGAACTGATCGAGCGCATCGCTGAGTCGACGAAGCATCTGAACGTACCAATTTTCTTAGGCATTTTCCCACTTGCGAATGGTCGTAACGCAGAATATTTGCATAATGAGGTTCCGGGAATTCAGCTCTCACAATCTGTGCTAGAGCGAATGAAGGGCCTAGAAGGTGTAGAAGGTCGTGCAGAAGGTGTCAAGATTGCACAAGAGTTGCTTGATGTGGCGATGACTCATTTCAAAGGGATTTATTTGATGACTCCATTTATGGCTTATGAGATGACGGTCGCTTTAACGCGTTATGTTCATGAGAAAAGCGGAGCGATCGTTGTTGATGAATAAAGTCGTATGACATGTACTTGTCCACCCTTTGGTTTTGAAGTACAATAAAACAATATATCTTTTTTTATTATGGATAAGCATGCCCGAAGGGAATGTGTCACTATGGCGATCAAGCTGATTAATATCGGATTTGGTAACATTGTATCAGCAAATCGAATTATTTCGATTGTAAGTCCGGAATCAGCACCGATTAAACGGATTATTCAAGAAGCGCGAGATCGACATATGTTGATTGATGCAACATATGGTCGCCGTACCCGAGCTGTGATTATTACGGACAGTGATCATGTCATTTTGTCTGCTGTTCAACCAGAAACGGTCGCACATCGGTTATCAACTAAAGATGACGAACATGATGAATGAATTGAGGAAGTCCATGAACAAAGGTTTATTATTCGTACTGTCAGGCCCATCTGGCGTTGGCAAAGGAACAGTGTGCGCGGCATTGCGCAAAAGACTGCCAGATCTTATCTACTCTGTATCTGCGACGACACGATCGCCACGGGAGGGAGAACAAGACGGGGTCAATTATTTCTTCAAATCGCGTGAGCAGTTTCAAGAAATGATCGAACGGGACGCATTGCTTGAATATGCTCAATATGTTGGGAACTATTACGGTACGCCACGCGACTTCGTGGAGAAGACATTATCTGAAGGTAAAGATATTATTCTCGAAATCGAAGTGCAGGGCGCGCTCAAGGTGAAGGAGAAGTTTCCTGAGGGCGTATTTATTTTCCTCATGCCACCTTCATTGAATGAATTAAAGACTAGAATTACAGGCAGAGGGACAGAATCCCAAACGGTCATCGACCATCGGCTATCGATGGCGCAAGAGGAAATTAATTTGCTCTATCATTATGACTATGCAGTCGTAAACGACCAAATTGAACTCGCTTGCGATCGAATCAGTGCGATCATTACTGCGGAGCATTGCAAGAGAGAGAGATTTCTCCACGAATTGCTCCCAGATATAGATGCCGTAGCGGCAGCAGATAACGTTTAAGGAAGAGGTGATCGTTGTGTTATATCCATCCATCGACGAGCTTGTAAGGAAGGTCGATAGCAAATATACGCTAGTCGTTGCTGCATCGAAGAGAGCACGTGATTTACGCGAAGGTGCATTGTGTGGCGTAGGTGCACCTAAGTCTCACAAGTATGTGGGCGTTGCGCTCGAAGAGATCTACAAAGAAGCAATACATGTCGAGCATATTAAGCAATAAGGCAATCGATGAAGAACAACCCTTGCGGTTGTTTTTTTTCTAGGGAAGAGGGGAAACGATGGACAAGCCACTCACGGGAAAGACGATTATATTAGGAATTACCGGTGGGATTGCCGGATATAAAGCCGCTACATTATGCAGTCGTCTTGTTAGTCTGGGTGCAGCTGTTAGAGTCATTATGACCGAAGGGGCAACTAAATTCATTACTCCACTAACTTTACAGACGATCTCACGTCACCCTGTGGCGACTGATGTGTTTGATGAACGCGATGCGTCCATTGTTCAGCATATTGATTGGGCAGATGCGGCTGATCTCGTTGTTGTTGCACCAGCAACTGCGAATAGTATAGCGAAGATGGCGCATGGTCTCGCTGACGATATGTTAAGTACGACGCTGCTCGCAGTTACTGCACCGATACTTGTTGCACCCGCTATGAATGTGCATATGTGGGAGCATCCTGCAGTTGTTGACAATGTGGAGAAGCTTGCAGCGCGTGGAGTTACTTTTGTTGAGCCGGGCACAGGACAGCTAGCTTGCGGTTATGTAGGTAAAGGGAGATTGGCAGAACCAGATGAAATCGTAAGCTGTATTGTGGAGAAGATTGCAGGTTCTCGTCCGTTGCGTGGACAGCGCGTATTAATTACGGCTGGAGGCACAATCGAGCGGATTGATCCTGTTCGATATATAACGAATGATTCTTCGGGAAAAATGGGCTTTGCGTTTGCTGAGGCAGCTAGAGATTGGGGTGCTGAGGTTACGCTTATTTATGGCAGGGTAGATAGCACGCCACCGCAAGGAGTTCATGCAGTGTCGGTTACATCAGCGGATGAAATGTATGAAGCGGTAATGTCTAGGCTGCCAGAGCAGGACATTGTGATCAAATCTGCGGCTGTTGCGGATTATCGACCACGGCTTCAAGAGACGACGAAAATAAAGAAAAAGGACGAAGTGCAAGCGCTCGATCTTGTTCGTAATCGTGATATCTTACATTCGATTGGGCTGTGGAAAGAACAGTTGAAACAGCAAGGAAAGACGACATTGCCGTTCATCGTCGGTTTCGCAGCGGAAACGAATGATTTGGAAAAGTATGCAATGGATAAACTGAACCGTAAAAAATGCGATTTAATCGTAGCCAATGATGTTTCGCAATCGGGAGCTGGCTTTGGAACAGAAACGAATATTGTAAGTTTATATGATGCTGATGGACTGTTGTTGCAGCTCCCACAACTATCAAAAAAGGATGTAGCAAAACGAGTATTGGACATCGTGCTTGCTCGAATCGGAGCTGAGAAAGGTCTAGAGAGATGACGGTTGCGCGTGTCATTGTAGATGTGCCTAGTCGCCAAACGGATCGTACTTTCGATTATTTGATTCCTGAGAGCTTTAAGGATCTAGTCGATATTGGAAGTCGAGTTGCAGTGCCATTCGGTGGGCGTACCCTGCAAGGAATCGTTACCGATTTTGCGGTCGATGCAGAGGTTGAAGCAGCGCGGATGAAGCCGATCGCGGATGTGCTCGATGAAATCCCCTCACTGACCTCTGAGCTTATAAAGCTGGGGGAGTGGATGAGCAAACGGTGGCTTTGCCCCTTGACGATTTCGTTGCAAGCGATGCTTCCTGCAGCTCTTAAAGGTAAAGTTGAACATCGAGCTTCCATGAAGCAAGTACAAACCGTATTCGTTATTTCCGAGCAACAGCTGATTGAAGCGATACAGCAGGTTCCGCCACGTGCGCGCAAGCAACATGAGGTGCTCGAATATTTGCTTACAGCTCCAGAGCCGATTGCGGTGCAGCGCCTTGCTGAAGCTACAGCGACGACAGCGGGTACGATTCGGACTCTGGCTGATAAAGGCTGGGTAGAAATTCGAACGATTACAGAAGATCGTGATCCTTATGCGAATCGTGAATTTGTACCTTCTGTTCCAATGAAGCTGACTGTGGCTCAAGCTGATGCGCTTGCACCGATAGAACGAGCGATTGCAAATCATCAGCACGAAGTATTTTTGCTTCATGGGGTAACAGGGAGCGGTAAGACCGAGGTGTATTTGCAGGCGATTCAGCGTTGTCTAACCGACGGGCGTGAAGCGATTGTACTCGTCCCGGAAATTGCGTTAACACCCCAGATGGTTGAACGGTTCAAAAGTCGATTCGGAGCGAAAGTCGCGGTGCTCCATAGTCGTTTGTCACAGGGTGAGCGATTCGATGAATGGCGTAAAATTAGAGACGGTCGGGCACAAGTAGCGGTAGGCGCAAGATCAGCCATTTTCGCCCCTTTTTCTCAATTAGGCTTAATTGTAATTGATGAAGAACATGAAACGTCCTATAAACAAGAAGAAAGTCCCAAGTATCATGCACGTGATGTTGCGATTGAACGCGCACGACTTCATCAGGCTGCAGTCGTGCTTGGATCGGCCACACCTGCACTTGACACCTATGAAGCGGCAAGGTCTAACCGACGTGCAGAAGGGCTAGGTCACATCACCTATATTGCATTGCCACATCGTGTAGCGAATCGTCCGCTTCCTGAGGTTCATCTTGTTGATATGCGCGAGGAACTGAAGCTGGGGAATCGTACGATGTTTAGTCGTGCTTTAACAGATGCGCTCAACCTACGCTTGGAGCGGAAAGAGCAGACGGTTCTATTGCTCAATCGTCGGGGGTATGCCACATTCGTCATGTGCCGATCCTGTGGTTATACGGCAACATGTCCCCATTGCGAGATTTCACTAACGTATCATCGTGGCTCGCAAAATTTGCGTTGCCATTATTGTGGTTATGCCGAAGCTGAACCGAAAACATGTCCTAGCTGCGAAAGCCCACATATCCGCTTCTTTGGAACAGGAACACAGAAGGTGGAGGAAGCGTTAGCTGCTACATTTCCTGGCATTCGCGTCATTCGGATGGATGTAGATACGACGACGGAGAAAGGTTCGCATGAAAAGTGGCTAACCGAATTTCGTGAAAGAAGAGCAGATGTGCTACTCGGCACACAGATGGTGGCGAAAGGGCTCGATTTTCCATATGTTACTCTAGTAGGTGTGCTTGCCGCGGATTCCGCTCTACGCCTCCCTGATTTTCGTTCATCTGAACGTACCTTTCAGCTTCTTACACAAGTGGCTGGACGTGCGGGTAGACATGAGCTCCCGGGAGAGGTGATCGTGCAAACGTATGACCCAGAACATGTTGCAATTACATCTGTGCAAGGACACAATTATGAAGCTTTCGTTAGACAAGAATTGAAGCTGCGCAGCATACTTGGATACCCGCCTTATGGTCGCTTGATTGCCGTGACGCTATCCCACGAATCGGTGCCCATGCTCCTTTCGATCGGAGAACAACTCGCTACGCGTGTGAGAGAGTTGGCGAAATTTCATGGAATTGGAACGGATTTTAGCCGAGATGATCGCGTATTAGAAGTGCTAGGGCCGGTTGCTTCACCAATTGCACGATTGAAAGATCGCTACCGGTTTCAATGTATGGTAAAATATCGAGGAGGCGTTGACGCTAGTAGTCTCGTTTCACAAGCTTTGCAACAAATCGCGGATGCTGTCAAACGAAGTGGTTTAGTTGTTAGTGTAGACGTTGATCCGCAGATGATGCTCTAATAAAAGGATGGATGCTGTTATGCCGATTCGATTAATCGTGAAACACCCTGATGAAGTATTGAGGGAAAAAGCCAAAGAAGTGACCAAGTTCAACGCAAACCTGCACAAGCTGCTAGAAGATATGGCAGTGACGATGTATGATGCGGATGGAGTCGGCTTAGCCGCGCCACAGGTTGGCATCTCCAAACGTGTAATCGTTGTTGATGTAGGGGACGAACATGGACTCATCGAGCTAGTGAATCCGACAATCGTTTCGATGGATGGCGAACAGCTTGGACCAGAGGGCTGCTTAAGCATTCCCGGTCTTCAAGGTGATGTTCGTCGGGCGAATCATGTCGTAGTAGAAGGACAAGATCGTCACGGTAATCCGATTAAATATGAAGGTACAGAATTGTTGTCGAGAGCATTCCAGCATGAGATCGATCACCTCGAAGGTGTTTTGTTTATCGATTTGGCGGAATCTGTTTATGAAGCCCGCAAAGTGCTTGAGCAGGATGAGGAGTAAGTATGAAAATATTGTTTATGGGCACACCTCATTTCGCAGTTCCATCGTTGGAATTGCTCATTGAGCGTGGTTATGAAATTATCGCTGTCGTCACGCAGCCGGATCGACCGGTTGGGCGCAAGCGCGAGTTGACACCGACACCTGTGAAGGTGAGTGCACTAGCCCATCATATCCCTGTACTTCAACCTGAAAAGCTACGTTCGCCTGAAGGTGTAGCGGCTGTATCGGTTTATCAACCTGATTTGATCGTGACGGCTGCTTATGGTCAAATTTTACCTCGCTCGATATTGGATCTACCACGGCTGGGATGCATTAATGTGCATGGCTCGTTGCTACCTCAATATCGAGGGGGCGCTCCGATTCAGCGCAGTATCATTAATGGAGAATCTGCTACAGGTGTCACATTAATGTATATGGCAGAAGGCTTGGATACCGGCGATATGATTGCAAAGGTTGAGACTCCGATATTGGATGAAGATACAGCGGGTACGATGTTCGAAAAACTTAGCATAGCTGGGGCGAACTTGCTCTTAGATTGGCTACCACGTATTGTTGAAGGTACAGCAGGTCGAATCCCTCAAGTAGAGGCGGAATCTACTTATGCGCCGAATTTAACGCGTGAGGATGAGCGAATCGATTGGAAAGCGACATCTCGATCCATCTTTAATCGTGTACGTGGACTTCATCCCATGGCGAGCGGATTTACCGAGTTGAACGATGAAGTGTTTAAAGTATGGGCTTGTCGTGTGCCTACTGAAGCAGATCAACAGTTGTCATCCGAATTTCGTGCAATGGCAGCTGGTGCAATACTTGAGAGCGGTGCAGATGGAATCCGTGTGCGTACCGGTGATGGCAGCATTATGTTAACTGTAGTACAACCGGCTGGACGCAAACCATTGTCTGCGGCAGAATATGCTCGCGGAGCGCGGCTTGCTGCTGGTCACATGCTCGGGTAATTGCACCCGAGCTTTTTTTCTCATTTAAATCAAGAGGATGCGAGCAATGACGAAATCAAATCGTAAAATAGGTGGCGGCAAACCGCAAGGTGCACGCGAGGTTGCGATGCAGGTGCTGCTTAAGGTAGAAACAGAAGGTGCATATAGCGGTCTGACTTTGAATCACGCGCTAGAATCTTTCGAACTTTCACGTCCAGATTCAGCTCTTGCAACTGAGTTGGTTTATGGCACGATTCAGCGATTAAATACAATTGATGATGTGTTGAAACGTCGGGTGAAGGGCTGGCCTAAGAAAGTCGAGCCGTGGGTGCGTTGTCTGCTCAGACTTAGCTATTACCAACTGCGCTGGCTAGATCGAGTACCCCCTCATGCGGTTGTTGATGAGGCTGTAACAATCGCGAAGAAACATGGACACTCGGGCATTGCCGGGCTAGTGAATGGCGTGTTACGGAGTGTTATTCGAGATGGAATCGATGAGTCACTACCGCAACAAATGAGTATCGAGGAGCGTATCTCACTTAGTTTTAGTCATCCACAATGGCTCATTAAGCGATGGCTTCGCGATTATGGACAAGCTACAACAGAAGCAATTTGTGCAGCGAACAACGAACCGCCACATTCGTCAGTGCGGGTTAATCCGCTACGGATGAACCGAGAGGAATTGCTGACCGAGATGACTCGCATCGGGATTGAAGCCAACGCTTCTCCGCTTTCTATTCAGGGTGTTGTTGCTTCGAAAGCAGGTAATCTTGTACACACCTCATGGTATAGTGATGGTCGTATGTCCGTGCAAGATGAGAGTTCTATGCTCGTTGCCGCAGTAGCTGACCCACAGCCTGGAATGGCAGTGTTAGATTGCTGCGCGGCACCAGGGGGTAAGTCAACCCACTTGGCTGAATTGATGCGCAATGAAGGCAAAGTGGTAGCGAATGACTTACACCCTCATAAGCAGGCACTGATTGGAAAGCAAGCAGAACGGTTAGGATTGTCCTGTATCGAGACGATGACATCAGATGCGGCAGATTTAGCGGAGCGGCTTTCACCGCAATCGTTCGACGTTGTATTGCTTGATGCTCCATGTTCAGGTTTAGGTGTCATCAGACGAAAGCCTGAGATTAAGTGGAACAAAACAGAGGACGATATTGCCAGCTTGGCGATCTTGCAAAGTCAATTGTTACGGCGAGTACAGGAGTTGGTTAAACCGGGTGGAACACTCGTATATAGTACATGTACAATTGCACCAGAGGAAAATGAGCAAACCATCAAACATTTTATGAATGAATTTCCTGACTTTGAGCTCGATGCAAACTGGACTGAGGACGTGCTGCGTCCACTGCAGGATGCGGGGATCGTAACTTCAGATTTTAAAGGGATGTTACAGCTGCTGCCGCATATGTTCGGGAGTGATGGTTTTTTTATCGCACGATTACGAAAAAAGAGATCTCAATAAATAGCAGTAAAGGTATAGTTTATGCCTGTTCTGAGTTTATGTTAAAATAAAGCGAATGGTGGTGACGATCATGAATAAAGAAGTGAATGAAGGGGAAAGCAAACCTTTCATCTATGATTATACTTTAGAGCAAATTCAAGATTGGGTTAAGGAGCATGACGAAGCTGCTTTCCGTGCGGGCCAAATCTTTGATTGGCTGTATGTAAAACGAGTGGTCTCCTTTGAAGAGATGACGAACTTGCCTGCATCGCTGCGAGATAAGTTAAACGATAGCTTCCGCTTTGTAACGTTGAATGAAATTACTAAGCTGAATTCCAAAGATGGAACAGTGAAGTTTCTGTTCGGACTTCATGATAACCATGCGATTGAAACTGTAATTATGCGACACAATTACGGAAACAGCGTCTGTGTAACGACACAAGTAGGTTGCCGTGTAGGATGTACATTCTGCGCCTCAACCTTAGGTGGGCTAAAGCGCGATTTGACTGCAGGTGAAATCGTTGCTCAAGTGGTGCAATCGCAACGGGTGTTAGATGCTGAGGGACAACGGGTGTCGAGCATCGTTATTATGGGAACGGGAGAACCGTTTGAAAATTATGAGGCGACAATGACATTCCTGAGACTGATGATTCATCCGAAGGGACTGAACATTGGAGCTAGACATATAACTGTCTCAACGAGCGGGATCGTACCGAACATGATTCGCTTTGCGGATGAAGGCACACAAATTAATTTAGCGATTTCGATCCATGCGCCGAATGATACGCTTCGTTCGAAGCTGATGCCGGTTAATCGCCGTTTTCCATTTGCCGATGTCATCAATGCTTGTCATTATTACATTGAGAAGACTGGGCGACGGATCACGTTCGAGTATGCGTTAATTGGCGGTGTGAATGACCGACCTGAGCATGCCGAAGAGCTCGCAACCGTGTTGCAAGGAATGCTCTGCCACGTGAATCTGATTCCAGTTAACTACGTGCCTGAGCGCGACTACGTTCGGACACCACGTGATGATATTTTTGAGTTTCAACGCATATTGCAGAAGAGAAATGTGAATGTAACGATTCGAAGAGAACAAGGACATGATATCGCAGCTGCTTGCGGCCAATTGCGTGCGAAACATATGGAGACGACGACGGGGTGATTGATTTGAGGACGGCTTTACGGAGTCATGTTGGTAAAGTGCGACAAATTAACGAGGACCAAGCTTGGTTCGGTCAAGTGAATGGACATGCACTCGCTGCAATTGTTGCAGACGGGATGGGAGGCCATCGCGCAGGTGAAGTTGCGAGTGGTCTTACAGTGAACAGCATAGTCGAATCGTTGCAAAATTGGGACAATTTCGAACTGGGCGCTGATGCTATTCCTTCACTTCGCGAGATCATCCGCACGGCGAATACAACTGTTTTTGAAACGGCTTCCTTGAATGAACAATACCATAATATGGGGACGACCGTAGTGATGGCTATGATTAGTCAAGGAAGTGGCTTGATCGGCTACATTGGGGACAGCCGTGCCTATCGCATCCGTAGTGGTCAACTTGAGCAATTAACAGAAGACCATACTTTAGTAAACGAATTAACGAAATCAGGACAGCTCAGCCTGGAAGAAGCTGCCCAGCATCCGAGGCGCAATGTGCTTACTCGGGCGCTTGGTACTGATCCTGAGGTGGCAATTGACGTACAAGTCATCGATTGGCAAATCGGTGATCGGTTGCTATTGTGCAGCGATGGCCTAAGTGGAATGGTGGAAGATGAGCTCATACAAGCAACGCTAGAACAGTCAGAATTGAATTTAGAGCAGCAAGCAGAACGATTAATTGAACTTGCTCTTGAAGCTGGTGGCGACGACAATATTACAGTTATTATCATTGCAGATGATGCAGGTGCTAACGCCACAGGAGGTGGGACAGCATGATCGGATTAACTTTAAGTGATCGTTACGAGTTGCTGGCTCGCGTTGGTGGCGGAGGAATGGCACTTGTATATAAAGCACGGGACTTATTATTAAATCGTTTCGTAGCGGTAAAGGTTTTGAGACAGCAATTTACACATGATGATGATTTTGTCAAACGTTTCCGACGTGAAGCGCAGGCAGCGGCTTCATTATCTCATCCGAATATTGTAAGTATTTACGACGTGGGACAAGTTGAGGATACCCACTATATTGTAATGGAATTCATAGATGGTGCGAACCTGAATGAAATTATACGTGAACGTGCACCGATACAAGTAGAAGAAGCGGTTAGAGTTACAGCACAAATTTGTGATGCGCTAGAACATGCTCATCATAATCAAATCATCCATCGAGATATTAAGCCTCATAACATTCTTATTGGGAATAATGGCAGAGTAAAGGTAACGGACTTCGGCATTGCTCGTGCGGTCACTTCTTCTACGATTACCCAAACCGGTTCTGTCGTTGGATCTGTACATTATTTTTCTCCTGAGCATGCGAAAGGGGTAACGACAGGGGAAAAATCGGATATTTACTCGCTCGGGATCGTACTGTATCAGATGTTAACGGGAAGATTACCCTTTTTGGGAGAAAGCCCAATTAGCGTTGCGTTAAAGCATCTACAGGAACCGTTTGAACAACCGCGCAAAGTGAATCCATACATTCCACAAAGCGTTGAAAATATCATTTTGAGAGCGATGCGCAAAAACCCGCAAGAGCGTTATCAATCTGCTAATGAGATGCTGCGTGATCTAGAAACGTGTCTTCAACCTTCGCGTTTGAATGAACCTATCGTCTACTTTCCAAGTGACGAAGATGAAGAAGCGGAGAGAACGCGTGTCATTCCGGCAATACGTCCAGATATGATCAATACGATGGAAGCGCCGGTTGTGAAATCCGAAGACAATGGTAACCGTTGGAATTCGGAGGGACTAGAGAGTAAAAAAAACAGATGGATATTACCAACGGTACTAGGTGTACTAGCCGCGGGGCTCATTGGAGTTCTCATCTGGGCGATAAGTGCTTTAGGTAGCATTATGAATCCACCGGATATTAAAGTACCTACCGTTGTAGGAATGCAGGAGAAAGAAGCGCGGGACACGTTAGAAGCAGCAGGCTTGATCGTTGACCCTGTCGTATTAGAGGAAACGAGTGCGACGGTACCGGTCGGTATAGTAACTAAGCAAAACAAACAGGATATGGAGGTTGCCAAAGGCGCAACAATCCAAATTACGGTTAGTTCCGGTGAAGAGCTAACAGAAATGCCTGATGTAACGAATCAATCGTTTGATGCGGCGAAAAAAATGCTCGTAGAACTCGGTGTAGATGAAGAAAATGTATTGCCAACCGAAGTGTACGATGATAGTGAGCCAGGGACTGTGCTTCGTCAGGTGCCAAAGGCGAATGAGAGCATCGATCCGATGAATACAACAGTTACTTTAACAGTAAGCAAAGGCAGAGAGGCATTTAAAATGCCCGAACTGATTGGGAAGTCGTTGAATGAAGCGAAGGCGATGATTGCGAAGTATAACTTGACTTTGCCTGAAGACAAGATTTCGTACGATTCCAGTTATGCACCTAAAGGAACAGTATTTAAGCAGTTCCCTGCAGAGCAGAATGAAATGGTTATTGAAGGTCAAGAAGTACAGATCTGGATCAGCAATGGATATCCAGCAGAATCGCGTCAGGAATCGTATGATATTACAGTCGCACCTCAGCAAGATGGACAGAGCAGTACGATTAAGATCGTATACTCGGATGCACGTGGTGATAACATTGATTTAACAGAACGCAAAATTACGAGGACAACAACAATACCCGTCACATTGGTATTGGCACCAGGTAAGGATGGTCAAATTCTAGTTTATCGGGATGATCAGTTTTTAAGGAAATATACTTTCCCGTACGCAGTCATACCGGCCGACACATCACCACAGCCACCTGAAACAACGCAGCCTGATGAGAGTGCTCACAATGAACCACCGAGTACTGAGCCTGTTGCGAGCGACACAGACGCTGGGGATCAGGATGTAGCTCAATGACGACATCCGAGTAGAAGGTTGAAGGAGTCGAGGCTTTAATGCCTGAAGGTTTAATTACGAAAGCATTGAGTGGCTACTACTATGTGCAAAATGATGAAGGCGGACACACCATACAGTGCCGTGGTCGTGGAATAATGAAGCAACGTGGACAGTCTCCTTTAGTCGGTGACCGTGTAATTTACACGCTCACCGACAATGGAGAAGGTGCAGTAGAACGAATATTACCGCGCAAGTCCGCATTGATCCGTCCAGCCATCGCAAATGCAGATTTAGCTGTACTCGTATTTTCTGTTGTCCGACCAGAGCTAAGCCTCATTTTGCTTGATAAATTTCTCGTACATACAGAGCATGCAGGCTTAGATGCTGTGATTGTACTTACGAAGCTAGATCGTATTCCGGATGGTGAAGTTGGCGATCAAATTCGTCGTAATGTAGAAGCTGCACAAGCTTTATATCGCTCGCTTGGATATAAAGTGTTCTTGACGAGTGCACATCAAGGAACGGGATTAGAGCCTTTAAAGCTCGCACTAGCACAACATATCAACGTATGTGCGGGACAATCAGGTGTGGGTAAATCGTCACTTCTTAATGCGCTCGTACCGGGTCTTACGTTAGAAACGAATGAAATTAGTATGAAGCTAGGACGAGGGAAGCACACCACCAGACATGTAGAGCTTATCTCGTTGCAAGGTGGCGGATATTTGGCCGATACGCCAGGCTTCAGCCAACTGGACTTTGCAGAGCTTGGAATTGATGAAATTGATTCCTGCTTCCGCGAATTCAGACCGTTATCTCATCAGTGTAAATTTAGGGGCTGCTCGCATACTCATGAACCTTCCTGTGCCGTACTTGATGCCAAAGAGCAAGGTCTCATTGCAAGCAGTCGATATGAGCATTACGTTAGCTTTTTAACGGAATGGAAAGAAACGAGACGGAGGTATTAATCATGACTGTAATTGCCCCTTCGATTTTAGCGGCAGACTTCTCCCGATTAGGGGAAGAAATTCAAGACATCGATCGTGGTGGAGCCGATTGGATTCATATTGATATTATGGATGGCCACTTTGTGCCGAATTTAACATTTGGACCGCCAATTATTTCGAATATTAGACCGGTAACACAATGCTTCTTCGATGTTCACCTCATGGTTGAGCATCCGGAACAGCTGTTTCCGGCTTTAGCAGCAGCAGGTGCAGATCGGATTACGGTCCATGCAGAAGCATGTGTTCATTTGGAACGAACATTATCACAAATTAAAGAGCTCGGCATGAAGGCAGGGGTTGCACTTAATCCACATACACCGCTTTCTGTACTCGAATATGTACTGGACCAAATCGACTTGGTCCTTATTATGACGATCAATCCTGGATTTGGCGGTCAAGCTTTCTTGCCATCTATGCTACCTAAGCTTCGGAAGCTACGTGAGATGCTTGAAGCGAGTAGTCGAACTGACATCTACATTCAAGTTGATGGAGGAATTAATGGGGAAACGGCAGCGCTTGTGAAGGAAGCAGGAGCAAATTCACTCGTTGCAGGCACTTATGTATTTGGGCAGAAAGATCGTGCGGCAGCAATTTCTTCTCTTCGCTAACTTATTGATTTTCGTCTGTCATAGGACAAAATCGTATCCGCATATATTGGAATCGTAAGGGTTCAGTTTGCGGAGGAGGGATGGGAAGATGAAGTTTTACACCATCAAGCTACCAAGATTTCTAGGCGGCTTCGTCAAAGCAATTCTCAACACTTTTCATAAAAACTAACGGAGCTAACCCTGTCCCCGTTCAATAACACCATCGGCATCTGAATGATGCTGAAATACAAGAGAGGGCTGCAACAAAAGTATAAATACTTTTGTTGCAGCCCTCTTCTTGATCGACTCGGCAATTACACGCGAGTCACTTCTCCGGACTTCAAAGCGCGAGCGCTGACATAAACACGTTTCGGTTTACCATTCACCAGAATGCGCACTTTTTGTACGTTAACCCCCCAAGTACGGCGGGTAGTGTTATTTGCGTGAGATTTGTTGTTGCCGGAGCCCGGCTTCTTCCCAGATACATAACATTTACGAGCCACTAAACATACACCTCCCTGCGACGTCCATACAAACACTAAATTATCTTAACATAAGGAAAGACGCCTTGCAACAAGCAAAAACGCCCTCCAGCGTCCTTGGACGTGGAAGAAGCATTGCGGAGACATTCAGAAAAGCATACATAATTTTATGCTTTCTGACATGTTCACAAAAAGCTCATAAAACCGAATGGAACGGGTTCCTATCGCATAAAAACAAGCATTCAACACGTTTCCTTAGATTACGGCTTCATTCTCCACATTTTTTATAGTACAATGAGGTATAGTCCATAATAAAGGCATAGAGGAGTGAATTTCCATGCCCATGCAACTGGCTTCGG
The DNA here is from genome assembly GCA_029203125.1 of Candidatus Cohnella colombiensis. GTDB lineage: Bacteria > Bacillota > Bacilli > Paenibacillales > Paenibacillaceae > Cohnella > Cohnella colombiensis. The sequence goes on along the minus strand of CP119317.1, from coordinate 2,057,348 downwards.
AAAACGGAAAAATAGATGTCGCAGATCAAGTGATCGCTGTCATTGCGGGTTCGGCAGCGCTCGATTGTTATGGTCTCGTTGGAATGGCTTCTCGCAAAAGCTTGAAGGATGGATTGGCTGAACTACTTGGCAGAGAAAATCTGTCCCGGGGAGTTGAAGTTCGTCAAGAAGGCGAGTTATTCCATCTTGATCTTTATGTTATCGTAAGTTATGGTACAAAAATATCTGAGGTTGCACACAATATTCAGTCAAGAGTAAAATATGTGCTCGAAGAAGTTGTGGGCCTAAAAGTAGATTTCGTGAATATCATCGTTCAAGGTGTTCGCGTAATAGGCTAACGATATAGGAAGGGGACTGCAACGTTGAGCAAACGTAATTTGAATGGAAAAGAATGGGCAGACATGATTGTGTCGGGCGCGGAAAAGCTATCGCATAATGCGGAACGCGTCAATGCTCTAAATGTGTTCCCTGTGCCGGATGGCGATACGGGAACCAATATGAATTTAACGATGTCCGCAGGTGTCGTTGAATTAATGAAAAAGCCTACAGATGATGTGGGTCGGGCTGCAGAAGTGCTGTCCAAAGGTCTTCTCATGGGAGCTAGAGGTAACTCAGGAGTGATACTGTCACAATTGTTCCGCGGGTTTTCTAGAGCGGTAGCAGGTCAACAAGTGCTTACAGTACCTCTTTTTGCTAATGCACTGCAACAAGGAGTTGATACCGCTTACAAAGCGGTAGTGAAGCCTGTTGAAGGGACGATCTTAACAGTTGCACGTGAAGCGGCTCGCCATGGCGTTCAAGCTTCTCGACGTATAGCTGATATTGTCGAATGGATGCATGAAGTGTATGACAAGGCTTCTGAAACATTAGCGCTAACGCAAGAAATGTTGCCGATCCTTAAACAGGTCGGAGTTGTAGACTCTGGCGGTCAAGGGCTTGTATATATTTACGAAGGATTCCTGAATTACTTGAATGGTGCTGTAGATGTAAAGTCTCCGTCTACAAACCGCAGTTCTGCTGCGCCGTTCGGACTTGCAAAAGCTGTTCCAACGAATGCACCTGCGCAAGCGAAAATTTCGACAGAGAGCATCATGTTCCCTTACGATATGGAGTTTTTCATCCAGCGTACAGCTACATCTGTATCATATTCTGAACGCAGCTTCCGTCAAGTGCTTGAGCGCGATGGCGATTCAATTATACTCATCGATGACGATGATATTATTAAGGTACATGTTCATTCAAGACGTCCAGGTGACGTGCTGAATGCGGCTTTACCTTATGGAAATATTACGGATATTCATATATTGAATATGCAGGAACAGCACAAAGATTTGCTGCAATCGAATGATTCGCAAGCTCATGTGCCAGAATTGCAACCGATGGTGGACTATTCATTGCCAGGTGTTGCAGCATTGCCCGGTGTAACCGCATCTCCGGAAAGTGTGCCTAATCCTGATGTGTATGAGATGGCTGCTTATGGTGTTGTTGTCGTTAGCGTAGGCGAAGGAAATGCAGAATTGTTCCGTAGCCTGGGCGTTGACATCGTCATCTCGGGCGGTCAGAGCATGAATCCGAGCACAGAGGATTTGTTAAGTGCGATCTCTTCATTGTCAGCGCATCATGTGTATTTGTTGCCGAACAATCCGAATGTAATCCTAGCAGCAAAGCAAGCTGCAGAGCTTACAGATCGCGCGGTTACGGTTGTTCCAACACGAACGATTCCGCAGGGGATGGCAGCAATGCTTGCTTTCCATGAGAATGAATCGGAATCATCTAATCTTGCACGTATGACGAAGGCGTCTGAGCAAGTGGTTACGGGTCAAATCACTTTGGCCGTGAGAGATACAGTTATGGATGGCATTGATATTAAAGAAGGCCAATATATTGGAATTAAGGACAAAACAATTGTCGTATCCACAAGCAGCATACTCAGCACTTGTGAGCAGCTAATTGCAGGCCTACTTGCTGACGGGGGAGATATGATTACAGTCCTTACAGGCGAGGATGCGGATTCAGTTCAGACGAAGCAGCTTGAAGACTGGATAACTGAGCAATATCCTGACATTGAAGTGGAGATTCATGTTGGAGGTCAGCCTCTCTACCCGTATTTATTCGCAGTAGAATCGTGAATGTAACATTAGATCGGAGGACAAGCTCATGGCAGCAGTTGCACTCGTTACTGATAGTACAGCAGATATACCTAAAGATGTACGTGAACGTCTGAACATTGCGATGGTTCCGCTGAAAGTGATTGTGGGTGAACAATCCTATCTGGACAATATTGAATTGCAGCCTGTGGAGTTCTACGAAATGATCACGAAGACGGGTCAGCTTGCGAAATCGTCGCAGCCATCACCGGCAGATTTTTTCGAAGTATTTAGCAGTTTGATCGATCAAGGCTACGCTGTCGTTTGTGTCAATTTGTCGTCTGCGATGAGTGGTACTTATCAGTCAGCATGTATTGCGAAGTCGATGTTCGAAGATGATGTGGATATCACTGTTATAGACTCCAGATCGGCTTCATTCGGCTACGGCCAGTTTGTTGTAAAGGCTGCGGAAATGGCGCTTGCAGGAGCAACTTCCGAGCAAATTGTCGCTGAAATTAGTCGTCTTCGCGATCAATTAAAGTTATATTTTCTCGTTGAAACGTTGGAATATTTGCAGAAGGGCGGTAGAATCGGGAAAGCATCAGCTGTGCTTGGCACATTGCTGAATATTAAACCGATCCTGTCTATCGATGACGAGGGCAGCATATTCCCAATCGATAAAGTTCGTGGACATAAGAAAGCGATGAATCGTATTGTGGAGATGCTGCAAGCAGATTTCTCAGACCGCCCTGTCAACCTAGCCATCGCGAAGACGCCGGGCTTCGAGAATGGTGTTGCGGAAATGGCAGAATTGGCAAAGTCGAATTTGAATGTACAAATTTACTCTGAAGTTGAAATTGGCCCTGTCATCGGGGCTCATGCAGGCCCAGGCACGATTGGACTTTTCGTAACTCCTGTTTGATCACAGCATTTTGTACTAAATGGGGTTAGAGTTATGGCTATTCATCTATTCACAATTCCAATAAACCAATTACAAGGCGTGGGCTCCAAGAAATCCGAGGAGCTGCACGCCTTAGGTATTTTCACTGTAGGGCAACTGATCGAGTATTATCCTTTCCGATACGAGGACTATCAAATTCGAGCTCTCCACGAGGTGAAGGATGGGGAGAAAGTCACGGTTCAAGGTTCGATTGCGAGTGTACCCGTATTGCAGCGATTTGGTGGGAAATCGAGATTGTTTTGTCGAGTCACTGTTGATGGCTTGCTTCTAACGGCAGTGTGGTTCAATCGGAATTTTTTGCAAAGTCAATTGGTTCCCGGTCGAGAAATCACATTAACAGGTAAATGGGAACAGCGTCGCAAGCAAATTACTGTAGCAGAGTCTGAATTCCCTGATCAAGGAGTGATGCGGTCAGGCACGGTGCAGCCAGTCTATTCGATCGCGGGTACGCTAACGCAAGCTTGGATGCGGAAGACAATTGAACGTGCTTTGACGCAATATGGCAACCTGATCCCTGAGCTGCTACCTGAGGAGCTTGTTGCTAAGCACCGTCTCATGGAACGACGTGAAGCGATTATGCGCATCCATCACCCTGAGAACACGCGAGAAGGGCAAGAGGCCCGTCGTCGCATGGTATACGAGGAGCTATTCTTATTTCAACTTAAGCTCCAAAACTATCGGGCAACTCACCTTAAGCAACACGATGGGTTGGTGCATCTCGTCAATAATGATGAAATTCGTGATTTTGTAAGCAAGTTTCCATTCGAATTAACAGCTGCACAGAAGCAAGTCATTAACGAAATTTTACACGATATGAAGCAACCGTTTGTAATGAATCGCTTGCTTCAAGGGGATGTAGGGTCAGGCAAGACCGTTGTTGCTGCGGTTGGTCTATTTGCGACGGTTAGGGCGGGACATCAGGGTGCGTTAATGGTACCAACAGAAATATTAGCTGATCAGCACATGAGGTCATTGCAGAAGATATTCGAGCCGTTCGGAATTACTGTTGGCTTGTTAACGGGGAGCGTGTCTGGCCGGAAGCGCAAAGATCTCATTGCTGCACTTCAGATGGGATTGCTTGATATTGTCGTGGGCACTCATGCTCTGATTCAGGAAGATGTTTATTTCCGCAGCCTAGGACTCGTTGTAACCGATGAGCAGCACCGATTCGGCGTACAGCAACGAAGCGTATTGCGACGTAAGGGGATGAACCCTGATGTGCTGACGATGACGGCAACGCCGATCCCACGGACGCTGGCGATTAGTGTGTTCGGAGATATGGATGTATCGACGATTCGTGAGCGTCCCAAGGGGCGCAAACCGATTAAGACTTATTGGGTTAAACATGAGATGATGGATCGTGTGCTTGGGTTTATTCGAAGAGAAGCTGAAGCGGGTAGACAAGCATTCTTCATCTGTCCGTTAATTGAGGAATCTGAGAAGCTTGATGTGCAAAATGCGATCGATTTGCATATGCAATTGGTCCAAGGACTGCCGGAGCTATCGATTGGTTTATTACATGGTCGAATGTCTGCAGACGAAAAGGAAGCTACAATGGGGAAATTCGCAGCAGGAGATACGAATGTGCTCGTCTCCACGACTGTGATTGAGGTTGGCGTGGATGTGCCAAATGCGACGCTCATGATCGTGATGGATGCGGAGCGGTTCGGTCTGTCTCAGCTTCATCAGCTTCGTGGACGGGTGGGGCGTGGAGAGCATCAATCGTTCTGTATTCTCATTGCGGATCCGAAGTCGGAAAATGGTCAAGAGCGCATGCGTGCGATGACAGAGACAGATGACGGGTTCGAAATTTCTCGTCGTGATCTGGAGATTCGTGGACCAGGAGATTTCTTCGGGACGAAGCAGAGCGGAATGCCTGAATTTCGCCTTGCGAACTTGCTGCTTGATTTCGAAGTACTTGAGCAGGCACGTGATGATGCAGTTGCGCTCACTGCACGTGAAGATTGGTGGAGTTCTCCACAATATCATTTACTGAGAGAACAGCTACAGCGTGATTCCAATGATGTTGTTGAGCCTCTCGATTGATCTTCTTGTCATTTCAAGTCACCTTACGGCATATGATGAACGGAATAGCTGCCGAGGGGGATAATGAAGGTGAGTGGAAGCTGGCAAAAGTACGGGATCAGGCCGGAGTTCATCGAGCGCGTTAAGCTGAAGATGAAAAATCCAGCGATGAAGGAACGAATTAAGGGACTGTTAGAGGGGATCACTAAGGCAGATTTACAGGATCGGGTAAAGGTGCGAAGATGGGTGAAGACATTCTCGAAAGTGTTGAACGAACCGATGTCGGATGTGCAAGAGGAACAACTCGTTAGCTTCGTCATTGCTCAAAAAATAGACCCGAACAATCCGTTACATCTGATCAAGCTGTGGACCATGTTCCGCTAGATTTTTTCATAAACAAGTAGACAAATTGGTTTTGTTTGCTATAATGAGGTTGGTTGATGTGAGTACCAACAACTGAATATGCCCCGGGGGAGCTGGAGTTAGGCCGGCTGAGAGTGCATCCCATTGATGATGCAGACCCTTATACCTGATCTGGTTAGTACCAGCGTAGGAAGGTGGAAGCGCGACGAATCGCAAGGATCGTCGTGGCGTGCGTCTATAATAATATAACGCCCTCCGGAATCGGGGGGCGTTTTTTTGTTTTGTGGGATACTCGCTGATATCAATACTTAGCGAGAGGGAGAGAAAGATGAAGGCAAGAAGAAAAGTTTGGCAAATGTGTGGAGTCATTGTACTTGGAACAGTGTTGATGCTAACAGGGTGCGGGGGCAAGGAGAAGGCAGCTGGTGAACTTCAAGAGGTCAAATTAGTGCTCGATTGGACGCCAAATACGAACCATACCGGCTTGTATGTCGCACAAAAGCAAGGATTGTGGGAGAAGCATGGATTGAAGGTGGAAATTATTTTGCCACCAGAGGCAGGGGCAAGCGCACTCGTAGCGGGCGGATCTGCAGATTTCGGAATTGGTGCGCAGGAAAGTATGATTTTAGCTAGAGAGAACGGACTGCCTCTCGTGTCGATTGCACCGATCATTCAACACAACACATCAGGATTCGCATCACCTGTCGATCGGAACATCAAGGAGCCTAAAGACTTTGAAGGCAAGTCCTATGGAGGATGGGGTTCTCCTGCCGAAGAAGCGGTCATTGGATCGATCATGAACGTACAACAAGCGGATGTGAAAAAAGTTAATTTCGTTAGTGCAGGCTCTGCTGACTTCTTTACCGCTGTAAAAAAGGGGATCGACTTTGAATGGATCTTCTATGGTTGGACAGGGATCGAAGCTGAGCTTCGCAATGAACCTGTCAATATGGTTTATCTAACGGATTATAGCAAACAATTGGACTACTACACACCGCTTATTTTAACGAACGAAAAGCTCATTAAAGAGAAGCCCGATGTCGTACGCGCGTTTTTAGCCGGAGCATCTGAGGGGTATCAGTATGCGATTGCAAATCCTGATGAAGCAGCTAACATACTCATAGAGGCTGTACCTGAGATCAATGCAGAGCTCGTCAAAGCGAGCCAAGAGTGGCTCAGTCCGAAATATCAGGATGATGCAGCGAGATGGGGAGAGCAGAAGAAAGAAATATGGTCCGGTTATGGAGAATGGCTTACGAGCAACGGTTTGTTGACGAAAGAGCTTGATTATGACGCGATGTTTACGAATGAATTTTTACCTAAGTAATTTACTTAAACGAAATAATAAGGAGATGATTTGAATGGCGCAAGCACTATTAAGTATTCAAATTTTACCGAAGGTAAATGGCGGAGAAGACGTTATTCCTTATGTTGATCGTGCGATTGAAGTCATTAAAGCGTCAGGAGTTACGTACCGTGTAGGTCCGTTGGAAACGACACTTGAAGGTGAACTTGATCATCTAATTGCCATCGTTAAGCAGATGAATGATGCAATGTTTGAGATGGGGAGTCCGCAAGTGATGTCACAAATTAAACTCGTGGTCAACAAAGCCGGAGAAGCATCGATTGCGAAACAATTGACGAAGTATCCAGATGGGCAATAACATGCTCAGAAGTATTGGATTGCCAATCATTACACTAATTATTACGATTGGTCTATGGCAAGCCTGCTGCTGGCTGTTTGAGATTCCGACCTATACGCTCCCTGCGCCATCAGAAATCGCAGTGAAAATGTATATGGATTCTGCCATGCTGTGGGGACATGTGGTGGCTACAATTAATTTATCTTTGTTGGGGCTAGGATTGGGATTGGTCGTAGGCATTGTTGTAGCGATCGTCATCCACCTTGTTCCGATTTTCCGAGATGCAGTTGCCCCACTATTAGTGCTTTCTCAAAATGTACCGTTAATCGCGCTGGGACCTCTCCTGATGATCTGGTTTGGATTCGGCATTACACCTAAGCTGATTTTGCTCATTATCGTCTGTTTTTTCCCGATTACATTGTCCATGCTCGTCGGACTCGGACAGGCAGAGCCCCAATTGCGAGAATATTTAGCGATGATTGGTTCGACAAGATGGGAGCAACTTAAGCGGTTAGAGTTCCCGGCTTCATTGCCTTACTTGTTCTCTGGACTACGAATGGCGGCGACTTATGTCGTATCCTCAGCGATCGTTGCGGAATGGCTAGGAGCAAGTAAAGGAATCGGATATTACTTGCAATTGAAGTTCAAAGGATTCGAAGCTCCTGGTGTATTTACTTCCATCGTGTGCATCGTATTGTTAAGCTTATTGTTCTTCGGAGCTGCTGTGCTGTTGGAGCGTCTCGTTATACGTTGGCGTCCACCGGCGAAGGAAAGCTGGAAGGAGGCTTCATCATGAAGGAACAAGCTCCATCGAAGCTCGTTATCGAAGATGTTTCGAAAGCTTACTATCGTGGTAAGAGTCGGTTTCCGGTTATTGATAAGCTTTCGTTACACGTTCGAGCTGGAGAGTTCGTAACGCTCCTTGGTCCGTCTGGAAGCGGGAAATCGACTCTCTTCCGTCTTATTGGAGGTGTCGAACGACCAGATTCGGGCGCTATTTGGATCGATGGTGTTCAAGTGACTGGACAGCGGGGAAAGATTAGCTATATGCCTCAGCAGGCTGCTTTATTCCCGTGGCTATCCGTAGCGGGTAACATATCGTCAGCTTTGGAGACGACAGGAGTGAAGAAGCAGGAGGCGAAGCAACTTGCTTTGGAGTGGCTGGAGCGTATTGGCTTAGGTGCATTCGCTGCAGATTATCCGCATTTGCTGTCTGGGGGCATGCAGCAGAGGGTATCGTTTCTGCGAGCTTTGTTGATGAAACGGGATTTGATGTGCCTGGACGAGCCCTTTGCTGCACTGGATGCGTTGACGAGGGCGGATATGCAGCGTTGGCTACTGCAACTATGGGAAGCGGATCGTCGTTCAGTCTTATTTATTACACATAGTGTAGAGGAAGCGCTTATGCTATCTGATCGGATCTACGTGCTATCCGCAGCACCTGCGCAAGTCGTTAAGGAGATCAACGTTACCTTAGAACGCCCAAGACGTGAGGATGCGTGGACAGATCCAGCGTTCGTTGCACTGAAGCAAGAGGTAATGGGACTGTTGCAGGGTTAGAAGTAAACGTTCTCTCTTTACATCAGCCGGTTTTAAAGGCGGTTGGCTTCGGATAAGCGATCAGAAATAGACCAAACAGACCGTTACCTTTGGCGAGGGCGGTCTATTTCTGTTTTTGAGGAGTAATGTAACTGTCAGAGTACTAGAAAGCGACCTCGACATCCTACGATCATAGAGGAGCCTTACGTAGACCATTGGATAAGAATATCGGATTTGCTGCATCGCAATATGCGATCAATCTTTCCGCAACATAGTCAACACCTTACACCGTCAACGGAGTGGATGATCCTTAATTTGTCGAAAAGTGCTTCTAATTAGGTTTGGTAATTACTATCTAAGTATTTTAGTTATTTCACTAGCTTTAGAAGCGAAGCTTTGAGGGTAATCAACAGATTGAAAATGCAAATACAGAATCGTTGGATTTGTATATATCCAATGATTATGCAAAGCAGATATTTGAAGGTTGTACTTTGTTAAAATGTTGCAAATAGGCTGGATTTCTTCTTGTAGAAGAACAAGTTCGGCAAGGCATAGCGCTAGTCCAGTTTGATCAAAGGATTCAAAAGAAAACTCTAAATTTGCAACAGCTTTTGATGGTCTTCCTAAGATTGTTACTTGCATGTTTCTGGGTTTGGCCACAGTGCAAATACCATTTTCAAATGTTGCTTCACCCCCGAGAATGGACCCAATTTGTTGACAGAAGACATCCTCGCTTCGGTACATGTAATTCCCACCTTTTGAAACAACATATGCAATAAAGGAGGCAATTAACACATTGGCGATGTCGATCAGGGTGAAGTCGTATATTAGCAATATGGTGATGTCACTTGATATTTACCCTGTAAATTTCAAGTGACATCACCATATGTTACGTTATATAATGACTGTAATACTTTTTGTAATACACAAAAGGGACGGCTGGAACCGCCCCTCAGTACAACAGCCGCTTTTAAGGGCGGCAAGCTTGAATAGGTGTTACGGGCAGAAATAGACCGCTACCTTTGGCCAGGGCGGTCTATTTCCTTTTCTGGAACTTTTCGATCAACGTAATTATGAGTCCGATAAACAATACGACTAGAGTCGCTGTCCCGAGCATCAAGGTTAGAACGTCTTTCGTTTCCAACGGCATCACCTCCCTTCTGGGAGATTAGCCGACCGCCCTTGCAAGCTTTTCTGTTGTTAATCAAATATACCATATTTTGGAGTCTATCGAATAGGTAGGCTTTTGAAATCTAAACAAAAGCAAGAGACCAGTTTAAACCTCGCTGCTCTTCATTTATACATCCCCAAACCCAAGCAATTTGGGATGTCGCAATAATCCTGAGTTTGTAAACTCCAATGCAGTCACACGGCACTTAAATGGAGCACTTAACCACGATACCTCTGATTTTTTCATTCCTGAAGTTAGTTCGGTGAAAGGACATTGTCCTGGATGCTCTTTAAGAAACTGCTGCAATACTTGCTTAGAGGCATTATCCAACCCTAACGATACATGTCCTATGTAACGATCGTTATAACGTAAAACCAGACTAGATACACGACCATCCTTTAACTTAATGCCCACAACATCAGCTGCGAGCCGCAATGACTTTCGTTTTTTAAACCAGTCCTTATGACTCTTACCTTCTGTGTAGGGGCTTGATAAACGTTTGGAAATTATTCCTTCCCACTCGCGCTCCTCTACCCACTCCCACAAAGCTTGACCATCCGAAAATAAATCCGATACAAATAGGCGAGGTTGACGCTCAGGGAAATTCTCCTTAAGACGGTTATAACGATCCTGAAAGGGTAAGCCCCGGATATCCTTGCTTTCATGATATAGCTGATCGAACATAACAAAAATCAAGCCGTCACGCCTACCACGCTGGAAGTTTGGACGTTTCCCATCAAAATAGGCAATTTCTCCATCTAATAGACAAGGACCAACTCTAATTGGTTTTAATAGCTCAGCGATTTCCGGAAATGTGTGGTTACGTGGTTCAAGACGTTTGCCAAATATCTCGACTCCACCATGACCATCCAAGCGAACTAAGGTGCGCACACCGTCCCACTTTATTTGGTAACCCCATTCGGGCCCAATAGGAATTTCAGATGAAGTGACGGGGGCCATGGGAATGGAGGGCAAGGGCATATCGATCACGAAACAGTCTCCTTTTTCGCTGTCTTACGTTTACCTCTACCAGTCGGTGCTTTGGTGGCCTCAATGCTAGCTTGCAACGCCGCCATAAGGTCAATAACATTCGTCCGCTCAGCTGTAGGAGCATTAATGATGTCTGGGCTTTTACCTGTGATCTTATCCTGTACTAATTGTTGAAGTGCGGTCCTGTAATCATCAGTGTATTTGGACGCGTCAAATGGAGCTGAGAGTTGTTCAACTAACATTTTAGCCATATCTAATTCTTTTTCATTTACGGTTGTTTGTTCGGGAAGATTGGGAACTTGACTTAATGAACGGATTTCATCTGGAAAATGCATCGTTTCCAAGCAGATACAATTATCGACAACTCGGATGGCTGCAAGACTGCTCTTATTACGAATGGATATCTTTGCTATGCCGATCTTACCTGTTTGCTTGATGGCTTCAACTAATAAACGATAAGCTCCAGCTCCGGCCATATCCGGGGCAAGGTAATAGGGCTTTTCAAAATAGATAGGGTCAATTTCCGCAAGATCCACAAAATCGAGAATACTAATGGTTTTAGCCATCTCTGGCTGCAGTGCTTCTATTTCATCATTTTTGATGATTACAAACTTATCCTTTTCATATTCAAAGCCCTTGACGATATCCTCCGGTGCAACTTCTTTATTACAATGGCGACAGCTCTTTGAATAGGAGATGGGCATCCCACAATCTTTGTGTAGTTGTCTAAAATGCACATCTTTATCCTCAGTTGCGGTAAACATCTTAACGGGCACATGCACAAGGCCGAAACTGATCGCGCCTTTCCATACGGTTTGCATTTCGATCATCTCCTTTAAAATCAGTGTTCCCTAATCAAAAAAATCGACCCCTGCTTTTTAAACTAGGGTCGGATCTTCAAGGGAGAGAGGAGAATGGTTGTCGATGACTACCGATGATCCTTGTTGTATTAGGGATTATATGAAATATAGCTCAACAATCCGTCAATAAGTCAGCCCTAGTTTTGGATGTCTAATTGGTTGGAACAGCGACTTAGACAGGGGTTGTTGAGCCAACACAATAATTTTTTGACTATTACGCATCATTATATATGGAGGATGAAGACGAGATGAAAGCATTGGAAGTAGTAGAGTTGTCAACGAGTTGGCGAATGATAACGCAGCTCTGAAGATTGCGCTTAAAGCGGATAAGAGAGATGGCGAAGGCTACGAAACAGATCGAACCTCCGAAGGGGCTTGTCTAAGAGTTTGGAGATAGTGCCTTGTAATTGATTGACACAAAGACTGGATTGACTGACTTTTGGCGTTTGTCATTGAGGTCTCAAGGTCTAGGTAAAGGGAGGAAGTAATAGCTAGCCCGAGGGGTAACGCCTTCGGGTTTACTTTTAACTCTTAATTATGCTGTTGAAATTTGTAGAAAACCAGTCTTTCATTACCTTTTTTTACTGTGTATGATTGTTCTATTACAAATTAGGAGGTTTAACTTTGAAAAAAAATAAAGTTATATTAATTTCGGTATTAATCTTGATTTTACTAGCAGGTTCACTATCGTCATTTGCATTTGCTTCTAACCAAACGAATATCCAGAGTGAAGACAAAGCCTTTACAATCCCTATGAATTCCTATTGTGACATTTCTCATCCAACTGATTTGTCGATTAACATCTCAAACCTTAGCGGAGACAAGGCAAATGTTATTTTAAAGTTGTTTAAGAAAGATGGATCAGAACTTACTACTGCTGGAAGTTCGTATAACGGAATTGAGTCAACTATAGCGCCAGGGACACCGATTGATATAGATTCAAATGGTTCGGAAACATACCATATTACATTTGGTGGAAACTCCAACAGTTGTTCTGAACGTCCTTACTACGGTTCAATTTCTAGCGCTACTGATTCGAAATTAATTGCTGGTGGATGGGTTGACGGATCTATTGGCAATGTAACCCTTTTGATTAACAATGGCGAACCGTGGGACAGTGGATCTTCTGGTATAGAACCTAATCCAACACCTGAACCAACACCTGAACCAACACCTGGACCAACACCAATAAATACACCGATTGATGCTTGTAGTGTGACTGATGTGGACTCTCTAATCCATACAATGACTAGTAATACCTCTTCTCATGGAATTGCAAGTTCTAGTAGTTACATGACGCAACACAATGCACAGGCATTCTATGCTTTTGATAATACATGTGGTAATTTCTCTACAGCACTCAATGTTAAGACTGGATGGTTACAATATGAATTTTTCGAGGCAAAGACAGTTAATAAATATTCTATTCTAATGAAACAAAACGACCCTAATTACACATATGGCCAAGCACCTAAGAGTTGGCAATTCCAAGCGTATGATGAGCAAACTCAGTCATGGGTTACACTGGATACCCAAACAACGAAACAAACAGACTGGTCCCCTACAAGTCCGAGTTCATATTCATTCAACAATACTGTAGCTTACAGAAAGTATAGATTAAACTTTACTGCAAACCATGGTGGGAATTCAATTTGTGTTAGTGAGGTTGGAATGATGGGATATTAATTTCCCGATGAGTAGATTGCCCGGGGGCTTCGGCTCTCGGGTTTTTTATTTCCAGAAAAATGCTGGACAAAAATGTAAATACAATCTATACTTGTACAAGTGCTGCATGTACAACTTAAAGTTGTATTGGAGGGTAATAGCCAGTGAAGACCGAACCGGAGCATGTTGAAATATCAGTAGATGATTTCCCTGAGAAGTTAAAGGAAATCAGGAAAAAGCACTCGATGACGCAAAGTGATCTTGCAGAAAAACTTGATGTAACACAGCAAACGGTATCTGGAATGGAGAAAGGTAAAATTGAGCCTTCGCTTAAAGTATTAGGGGCGATTGCCGCTATTCTTGGAGTTGTAATAATAATTGGGGCAGTCTTATGGAAAGGGGGAAATGACAAATGAAAGAAATCGCGGTATTGGTATTTGCTGTTGTAAGCATAATCTATTACTTTAAAGGGATCCAAAGAAACGCAAACATTATTGCTAGCACTACTGCAAGATTGATTAAGTAATTGCTTAGCTTTTTTATGCCTGGGGGCTGTGGTTCTCGGGCATAAAAAGAAAAAGCCCAAACTGGGCTTAGTTTATAGTGCACTTAAATCTGAATCAAAAGGAAATATTAAGAGTTTCCTATCGTAAAAGTGGATAATGGCACGAAGAAAGAAACAAGCAGATCCATTACAGGGATTAATAGGTGTATTGATGGTTGGTTCTCTATTTGGTACATATTACATCACGAAGTCAATGACTACTGGCGTTTTTGTTGCAGTTATTGCAGTTGTCATATATGCGATGATTGCCTTACTTGTTAATCAAGCTAAAGTAGAGAGACTTAAGAAATCAGGCATTGCAGACATAGACAAAATGAGCGGTAGACAATTTGAGCACTACTTAAATCATCTATTCAAGGCTCATGGTTTTTCCGTAACTGTCACACAAGCTGCAGGCGACTTTGGGGCTGATCTTGTAATTTCGAAGGATGGGCGTAAGTTAGTCGTCCAGACTAAACGGTATTCAAAGAATGTAGGCATCAAGGCGGTATAGGAGGCGCAGGCATCGATTGCTCATTACGGAGCTGTTGAACTTGGGTAATATCGAACAGTGGATATATGAAGCTGCTATAACCCTAGCGAAGTCGAATAACGTTAAATTGATTGATCGCGAACAGCTAATAGAAATGAGTCTAAAGCTTAATGCGGGAACATATAAGCCTATTGCTGTGGTTGTAGAGAAAAATGCAGAATTAGAATCGGCAGAGAAAGTAAGATAATAGAAGATTCAATCACATGTAGTCGCTGTGGGAATCTAATGGTACTCCGGAAAGGACCAAAAGGAGAGTTTTGGGGATGTTCTACATTTCCTAAGTGTAGAAATATAGAGGCTAAGCAAGGTGAGGTTCAGTCGAGTTGACTGGGCTTATTCTTTTGATTTGAAGAGCACAGGGAAATTTCCCTTACCGTAGCCAGTACCAAAAAGCATCTATGTAAAACAGCCATTCACGACAGGTACGTTGCGGGTTCCCATGATGTGCCTGGTATAACTTAAGTCTATTGAATTACGTCTGATTCCTTTAAACATCAAAGAAAAACGAGCCTAAGGTATTAAGCTATAGGCTCGTATATTTCATTTAACTGTTCAATTAAAGGTCATTGCATAGTATCGATCGAATAATTGTATTCTCTTGTCGTCATTAATAAAATCCATAAGATAAATCGAAGTGCTTTCTATTCCATCAATATCTAATTTATCCGATTTTTCAAAAGAATTTAGTCCCGTTCTAACAAATACATATGTGTTTAGGCCGTTAGAGCCAGAATATATTGGAGATCCATAAGCGATTTGGACCTCATATCTTTCACTGGATGAGCCAATATTTCTCATTGTGACGAATCGATCGGAATCAGTGATAAAGATTGCTGCAGCACGATCAATTCGAAAGTATACATCAATTCCACCTTCATATTCGTTAGCGTGCGTCAGCCGCTTCCTTTCTTGCTTGGGTTTGCCTAATATCTTCTCAACATCATCCTGTAGCATTCCAAGGGTTATCTTTTTTCCTGTTTGTTTGTCAAAGACACTTAAATCGTCATTGGTATAAAAACCTGGTGAAAAGTCATAATGAGGTCTGGATTCACCACTTGATTTGATAAATCCGTATTTTTCATCTAATAAGTAGAGAACCGTAGTGACTAAACATAGGCAAATAACGATTAAAATTGAAATAATGACCTTGTTGCTTTTTCGGCGAGTAGTAACTTCGTTCAATGAAAACACCCTTCATCATGTAGTTTAAGTCAATATATCTTTTTCGACAAATTCGCCCATTTTCCTTTATTTTCATGAGGTATGCCCAATTTCATATACAATGAAGAGGTTTGTTCGGTGAACAAAAAATCGACCCCCGCTTTTTACACGGAGGTCTTCATGGGAGAGGAGAAACCGGACGAAGAGCTTATGGGGAAACGTAAGTCTTCTCCGCGGTTATCCCCGACACCTCTCGGCGTCGGTACTATCATTGTCACCTTTCGATTGGAAATTATACACATGCGATAAAATAAATTGAGTGGCCCAGATGTGGTCTGTTGCGGTCGATGCTTTTGATTTTTAGAGGATTGTGGTAACATCTTAGCTGTCAATATAGCGATTACATAAGCGATGTACGATCAGGGGATGAAGCTGTGCGAGTCATTTCTGGACAAGCGAAGGGGCATCCGCTGAAGGCGGTGCCTGGGAGCAATACTCGTCCAACGACAGATAAAGTGAAAGAATCTTTGTTTAGCATTATTGGACCCTACTTTGAAGAAGATCGGGTATTGGATTTGTTTGCGGGTACTGGCGGTTTAGGGATTGAAGCACTCAGTAGAGGTGCAGCAAGCGCGGTGTTTATCGATTCCAGCTCACAAAGCATCGAAATTGTGAAGCGAAATTTGGAATCGACGAAGCTCATCGCTCGAGCTGAGGTTTATCGTAACGATGCTCACAGAGCATTAAAGCTGTTAGAGCGTAAAGGTGAAGCATTCGATCTGTTGTTCCTTGACCCGCCATATGCGATGAAAGATTGCAATGAGCTTCTTCTGGATGCAGCATCGCGTGGGCTAGTAGCAGATCGAGCGATTGCAGTTATCGAGCATCATCCAGAGGTCGAATATTCGGAGAAGATTGGTGCATTTGAGCGCACGAGATATGTCGTGTATGGGGATATTGCTTTATCAATCTATCGTTATAGCGCCATTGAAGAATCGGTGGAGTTTGAAGCAGTAATGGAAGCAAAGGAGGATATACAAGATGAATCAAAATCAACAGACACACATGCGTGAGGAGCGGGTCGCTGTTTATCCAGGAAGCTTCGATCCGGTAACGCTAGGCCATCTTGATATTATCCATCGGGCAGCAAAGCAATTCGATCGCGTCATTGTAGCGGTTCTAAACAATACGTCGAAAAGTCCGTTATTTAGCGTGCAGGAGCGTAAAGATTTATTGGCGGAAGTGACGAAGGATTTGCCGAATGTGGAAATTGACAGCTTTCGTGATTTGCTTGTTCGCTATATGCGCTCACGTGAGGCGCAAGTTATCGTACGAGGCATACGTTCTGTCACTGACTTCGAATATGAGCTGCAAATGGCGTCTACGAATCGTCAACTGGATGATGGAATTGAAACTGTATTTATGATGACGAATCCTCGTTATTCCTACTTAAGCTCGAGTATCGTCAAAGAAATCGCACAATTTGATGGATCCGTACATGATCTTGTGCCCCCGCTAGTTGAATCAGCACTGAAGCAAAAGTACGCCGAAAAGAAATAGTTATGGTTTCACAAGGTAGATATTTAACTCCAAGCATTTAGCTTCGGAGTTTTTTTGCCATGATGGTGTTTACACACACGTGATTTGATGCATTCAGAGGCGGAGCGGACATAAGCGGATATGAGCGGATATGAGCGGATATAAGCGGACATACGCAGTCATACGCGGACATACGTTCCGTTAATTACGGTTTTGGATGTATTTTTCAGTTCGTTCGGACATACGATCCACTATTGTCCTCTTGCCCGTTGATTCCAGCCCCAATCTCCTCGATTAACGGATCCTGTGACCGCTCATTTTCCATATAGGCACTAAGTCGTCAATTAACGGAACTCCTGACCGCTGCACCTACCTTAACACAGCCAGTGCCTTCTTTATTACGATCATTAGCTTCCCTTCCTCATTCTGCCACTTCCCCACACCGAAAATCTCTCTTGTCCGTCTTAAGATCAATCCCGGTTCTTAGGAGGCTTAGGCCTGATAAGTGCTGCGGCAAGGGCGAGCAGGAGAAACACAGAGAAGCTTGCAATGGCCACGATAAGCGTATCGGATAAGTGCAGCCATCCGTTAGGCAACGGCTGATCGGAAGCCCATGCATCGACGGACCTCCAGTGGAATGGCAAATAGCGATTTGCGAACAATGCGACTTGCTCTGAGGTAAAGAAGCTCGCAAGTGGGAAAGTAATGAGCAAGGCGATTCCGCCATGTAGCAGTCGACCTGCAATAAGCCTCCCCCACGGAAAAGGGGACGCAGCGCCAAACGCAGCCCTAGCTTGGAGCAGCCCGCTCCAGCCGCTCCATGCAAGAGCGGCAGCTAACAATGCTGCAGTATACACCGGAGCAGATGCAAACAGCGCTGACTTGCTACCTTCATAAGCACCTAGGTGCATATCATATAGTCCAGCGAATGTGATCCAAAAGTCGTTACCTGGCATCCATATTTGCAAAAGACGAATGAACACGGAGCACATCATCATCAAGCCGCCAATGATCATTAATGTGGTCACCGTGCGAGATACCGAATCAGCGAGTTGCTTGCCAAATGGTCGAGAATCGCTCTCACGAACAGTTGATGCAACGTCGAGCGCGCGCTCAAACAATGATGGAGAAGCAAGAGCATCCGAAGCGCGGAAATCTTCAGGTGTAGTATTCGAGCTGTCGTGGATACGAGTGTATTTCTTTCCTTTTACAAAATGCGCCCAAATGATACCTGTAATAATCACGGACAGCCATAAACCGATCGCGATTGCCCATCCAAGCATCGGAGATTGAAGAAATCCACAGCCTATAACCAAAATAATGAGAAAGGGATTCGGGAAATGAGAAACAATGAGGAGAGTATCGACATCATCATCTTGAATTAATTCTCGCTCTCTTAAACGTGACGTTTCGAGTGCTCCGACTGGTATTCCTGCACACCAACCGAATGCAATAGCCCAACCGGATGCTCCGGGTAATCGAAATAAAAGACGAGTAAGTGGTTCTGACAAAGTGGCTAGTCCATGCAGTAGTCCGGAAGTGGCAAGTAATTCAGCGAGAATAAGTGGGGGGAGCAGACCAGGGAACACCTGTGTCCACCATATTTGGAGACCAGTAAGTGAAGCGCGGAACGCCTCACTCGGCGAATAGACAACACCTGCGACAACGAGAAGCGAAGCGAATCCCATCAAGATCGATAGACGGATTGCGTTGTTTCCTTTAGGTGTAAATTGGTGCATAGCTGGGCCTCCTCGCGTACAAATACATTACAATGTACGTACTGAGCGAGAGGGATAGACCAACATGTCCGAAAAGAGACTAGCGAATACGAATCGGTGGCTCGGTGTAATCGCGGAAAGCGTCGGATGGCTTAGTATGCTTGAACCCCAATGCATACATCGCTGTCGCTTGGACATCGAGCTGCAAGTAAGGTGATGACCCCCGTGCTGCTGAAGTCAGTACGGGCACTGTCGCTTTACTTCGCATTTCATGAAGCAGCCTCTGACCGCGTTCGTTAAAGCCAAGGACACGAATATAATCGATTCCCGTTGTTAAGCGATCAGCGGTTAGCAGCTTTTGCTCATGACCGAGCAATATGCGAAGCAGCATCCTTTGCAGCTTCGTATACGTATAGCGTTTTGTCTTTAATGCTTCAAGTAAGCATTCTACAGTTAATTCACTAAGCTCTGGAAGCACATTTCCGATACGATGCTCGAGCCCTTCATTGACTTCAGCGATTGCGCCAAGTGTCGCGCGGTCTGAACGAAATAATTCATGAAATAACGGTCTAGCAAAGCTTTCCCATTGAATCGGTGCTTTGCCCGCTGCAAAATCGCGCTGTAACAAATATAAGGTGGATTCGGGTACATAAGGAGCAAGAAGTGCAAGGGAGCCGGATTCGCCTAACAGAGCTTTACGTAAAGCTGTGGCGCTCGCGATCTGAGAATCTGTAATATCAGCTTGATTATACTCGGATTTTTCACGACGCAAACTTGTGGGCACGATTCGACTTTTTATTTTTCGAAGGGAAATTAAGTAATGTAGCCCTAATGTATGATTCGGTTGATCTAAGGAGAAGGCGAGATGTGCTAACCCGATGCTTTGTAAATAGGCTTTACCAGCAACGCTGAAAGCACTCGGATAAGGCAGGCCTTGTTGCAGCTCCTTCGTCAATAAGTCATGAAAAGCTGGTGGCTCGTCAACGAGCAGTGAGGCCATTTGATCAAGCGCTTCTATGTCACCGCTTTCGCTGCCGAAGCAAAGCGAATCTACAACACCAGTAGCATTCAAAATAGATACAGCCCCGTAGGCGAACCATTGCGCAGGCTGTGCGCTATAAGCGACTGGAAGCTCTAGGACGAGGTCACAGCCCCCGTGCAGTGCCATCTCCGCACGTGTCCATTTATCAACGAGTGCGGGCTCACCACGCTGCAGGAAATGACCACTCATAACGGCTACGACATTGGAAGCGCCTGTTATTTTCCTCGATTGCTGTAAATGATAGAGATGACCGTTGTGCAACGGGTTATACTCTACAATGACACCTACTGTTGACATGGCTATCTCCTTTGGTGTTCAATAGAACCTAATCTTTGCCACAATATATCATGAAGGCGCATAATAGTGAAGTCAAGATCTAGTATTGTTATTGACAAATGACCGTAAAACTCGATATAATAAATTTTGTTTGTTTGGAGTGATCTCATTGTTGTTAAAAGTACAGGAACTTGTGTCCCGGCAGGAGCCGGTTCAATTGCAAGGAACGCTCGATACAGCCGATATTTTTCAAGGAAATACGGATTATATTCCGACAAGTCCATTGGAATTTAACTTGACAGCACAAGCGTTTGGTGATGATCGGATTATCGTAACGGGTCAACTTTCTTGCAACGTACGCATGCAATGCTCACGCTGTTTAGAGTCCGTGGACGAACGACTCAACTTACCTTTCGAGGAAGTTTATCGAATCGTTAGCGATCTAGATGCCGAGCTCGATGAAGACGATGAAGCCATACCGGTGTCGGAAGATCGGATTGAGATAGCCCCGTTTATTGCGGAAGAGCTACTCGTCCAATTGCCTTACGCACCCTTATGCAGGGAGGACTGCAAGGGGTTGTGCCCGGAATGCGGAACGAACCGAAATGAACAATCATGCGACTGTAATACGGTGGCTATTGACCCCCGCCTTGCAGCGCTCCAAGATTGGTTTAATCCTCAGCAAGAATAAGCTTGCCTTCGGGATGAAGCGGATCAGCACTCTGATAAGGAGGTGGGAACAATGGCAGTACCTTTTGGAAAAACATCTAAATCCCGCAAAAATAAGCGTCGTACGCATTTCAAATTGGTCGTTCCAGGCATGGTGAAATGTGATCAATGTGGTGAGTTGAAATTGGCACACCGTATATGTAAAGTTTGCGGTACGTACAAATCACGTGAAGTGATCAAGCAATAACAAACTTAAGCGCGTCAGCTATCGCGACGAGGGAGCGCAATCGACTTTTGAAGACGAGTGCGGTTTTTCTCTTCGCTGCAAGCAGGCGCGTTTTTGTTTCATAAATTTTTGGCACCTGGTATTAAAGGTTATCACTAATCAAGGCGGTGGAATGCGATGGAACGGCTTCCGAAACGACAGCGTCACCAACAGCTAGGTCAGCTGTTAGATGAAAATCCGTTTCTAACCGACCGGGAACTGACCCGTCTACTTAAGGTGAGCATCCAGACGATTCGATTAGATCGACTCGAGTTGTCAATTCCGGAGCTACGGGAAAGATTGAAATTGATGGCTGAACGCTCTTATGATTCTGTAAAATCACTTCCATTGGATGAAGTTATAGGCGATATTGTTGATTTGCAGCTAGATAAGAGTGGAATCTCCTTGTTTGAGATTAGCGCAGAGCATGTATTCTCTCGTACAGGGATAGCGCGCGGACATCATGTATTCGCTCAAGCGAACTCACTTGCGGTCGCCGTCATTAATGATGAGATCGCACTGACAGCTGCAGCGGACCTTCGCTTTTTAAGACCTGCGCGTTTAGGTGAAAAGTGTATTGCCAAAGCTTATGTTAGATCGAGTGGCGGACAAAAGGGTAAAGCTAAAGTGGAAGTGTGCACATATGTAGGTGATGAAATGGTGTTTCAAGGCAATTTCGTCATCTACCGGTCCGCAGTGGAATCGAAAACATTAAAGGAGTGACACAGATGCGGATTGCGATTGATGCTATGGGAGGCGATCATGCCCCTCATGCACAAGTAAGAAGTGCGCTCGCTGCAGCTGCTGATTGGCCAGATACACAATTGATTTTGGTAGGGAACCAGGAGGTGCTATCCCCTTTACTGGGTACTGAACCACCAGCAAACATTTCCATCGTTCACGCTGACGAGGTGATCGGAAGCGATGACGAGCCTGTTCGTGCTGTGAGACGGAAGACGAACTCGTCAATGGTTGTTGCTGGACGGATGGTAAAGGAAGGTAACGCCGATGCAATGATCTCCGCAGGGAATACCGGAGCATTAATGGCAGTTGGCTTGCTTGTTGTTGGGCGATTGCCAGGGATTGATCGACCAGGCCTTGCCCCGATGTTTCCGACGCTCGATAACGTAGGTGTATTGGCATTAGATATGGGTGCCAATATGGATGCGAAACCGGAGCATCTGGTGCAATACGCAATGATGGGATCGATTTATCGCGAGAAAGTTCATGGACTCCGTAATCCGAGTGTTGGCTTGCTTAATGTAGGCACGGAAGCTGCGAAGGGAAATGAACTGACGAAAGAGGCATTTGACCTGCTACAGCAAGCGCCGATTCATTTTGTAGGCAACATTGAAGCACGTGATGTGCTTGAGCATAAATGCGATGTCATTGTGTGCGATGGATTTTCCGGTAATATAATGTTGAAATCGATTGAAGGTGCAGCATCCGCCATCTTCAAACTATTGAAAGAAGAATTGATGTCGTCTTGGAGTTCTAAGCTGGCTGCTGCAGTTATGAAGCCAGGGTTTCGGAAAGTAAAGAAGCGAATGGATTATAACGAATATAATGGTGCACCGTTGCTAGGTGTAAATGGATTAGTCGTTAAAGGTCACGGTTCTTCGGATGAAAATGCGATGAAGACAGCAATACGTCATACGCGCGCAGCAATTGACAATGGCTTAATAACTGCACTTGCAGAAGAATTTAGCAGAAAAGAGTGAACGGCATGAACGATATTTCCGTTGGGATCATTGGTACGGGAAAATATGCGCCGGAGCGCCGCTTAACGAATCAACAATTGGAATCGATGGTTGAAACGAATGATGAGTGGATTGTTTCGCGGACAGGTATTCGTGAAAGAAGAATTGCTGCACCGGAGCAAGCGACTTCTGATTTGGCTTATGAGGCATCAGTTCGTGCACTTGAAGCTGCGGGTATTACCGCGGATCAGCTTGACCTGATTATTGTTGCGACAATTACTCCGGACATGCTCTTCCCTTCAACAGCATGTATTCTTCAAGAAAAGCTAGGCGCGAAAAAAGCAGCAGCATTTGATTTGTCTGCAGCTTGCTCGGGCTTTATCTACAGCTTGGCGAGTGCAACGGCATTCATGAAGATGGGAATGTATCGCCGCGTTCTCGTTGTCGGCGCAGAAACACTTTCGCGGATTACAGATTATACAGATCGCAACACTTGTATTCTGTTCGGTGATGGTGCCGGCGCAGTAGTGCTTGGCGAAGTTGCGGAAGGACGCGGCTTTAAGTCTTTTGAATTAGGTGCTGATGGAGCGGGTGGAGAGCTGCTACGCTTATGTGGTGGAGGCTCCAGAATGCCTGCAACAGAGCAGTCAATTGCAGATCGTCGTCATTTCATCGAGATGAACGGTCGGGATGTATTTAAATTTGCAGTGCGTGTTATGGGAAGCGCTGCTGATGAAGCATTAGCGAAAGCGGGCATCAGCAAGGAAGACATTGATCTCTTAATTCCTCATCAAGCAAATATTCGAATTATCCAATCTGCAATTGAACGTTTAA
This sequence comes from Candidatus Cohnella colombiensis, assembly GCA_029203125.1. Lineage (GTDB taxonomy): Bacteria > Bacillota > Bacilli > Paenibacillales > Paenibacillaceae > Cohnella > Cohnella colombiensis. The sequence goes on along the minus strand of CP119317.1, from coordinate 2,033,743 downwards.
ATTTACCACAGGAAAAATGCATGATCAATGTCGACCGGTACGGCAATATGTCAGCCGCATCAATTCCGATGGCGCTTGCTGAAGCGGTTGAAGAAGGTCGTGTCAAGGAAGGCGATACCCTGGTGTTGGTCGGTTTTGGCGGCGGTCTAACTTGGGGAGCTTCTGTTCTGACTTGGTAATCAAGGAGGACTTCATTCATGGGTAAAATCGCATTTGTATTTCCAGGTCAAGGTGCACAGACTGTTGGGATGGGGAAAGACACGTATGAGTTAATCGCTGCATCTCGTGCGATCTTCGATCGTGCCGATGAGGCATTAGGCTTCTCTATTTCTAAGCTTTGCTTCGAAGGCCCGGACGAGGACTTGAAACAGACAGCGAACACACAGCCTGCACTACTAGCAACGAGTATTGCGCTGTTAGAGGCATATAAGAGTCAAGTTGTGCAACCTGATTACGTAGCTGGTCATTCGCTCGGGGAGTATAGCGCACTTGTTGCTGCAGGCGTACTTTCATTCGAGGACGCCATTCGACTCGTACGTGCGCGCGGGCAGTTTATGGAGCAGGCAGTTCCGAGTGGACTAGGTGCAATGGCTGCCGTACTCGGTGCGGAGCGAGACTCCCTGCAAGCATTGTGTGCAGATGTAACAGCTACTGTTGGCCGAGTGGAGCTGGCGAATGTGAATTGTCCAGGTCAAATCGTTGTATCAGGCTCAGCTGAAGGTGTTGCGTCTGTCGTGGAGCGTGGTAAAGAAGCGGGTGCGAAGCGCGTTATCCCACTTGATGTGAGCGGTCCGTTTCATTCGAGCTTAATGCAGCCCGCAGCAGATGCATTGGCGGCTAAGCTTGCAGACATACAGTTCAAGGATGCAACTGTTCCTGTTGTCGTCAACGTACACGCAAAGCCAGTCGTTGCTGGTGATGAACTAAGAAGCTTGCTCGTCGATCAGGTCGTGTCACCCGTGTTGTGGGAAGACTCGATTCGTTACTTGATCGCAGAAGGTGTCGATACCTTTGTAGAAATCGGATCGGGTACAGTTTTGTCAGGGCTCATTAAGAAAATTGACAAATCAGTACAAGTCATCACGGTCAACAATGTTGATGCATGTAATCCAACAGTTGCACAATGAGCTGGAAACAGCGACAATGGATGAGAGGATGATAAGGATATGGCGATGTGGGACTTAAGCGGCAAGAGCGCACTCGTTACTGGGGCATCCCGTGGAATTGGTCGTGCGATTGCAATCGCTCTAGCAGAAGCAGGAGCGGATGTTGCAATTAATTATGCCGGCGGTGAAGCGGCTGCAGCCGAGACAGCTAAAGCTGTTGAAGCACTCGGGCGCAAAGCGATTATCATTCAAGCAAATGTAGGTAAGACAGCGCAATTTGATGAGATGGTAACGAAAGCGATTGATGCTTTTGGCAAGCTCGACATTCTCGTTAATAACGCGGGTATTACGCGAGATAACTTGATTATGCGAATGAAGGAAGAAGAGTTCGATGAAGTCATCGAAACGAATCTGAAAGGCGTATTTAACGGGATTAAAGCGGTAACTCGTCCAATGATGAAGCAACGTTATGGTCGCATCATCAATATTTCTTCCGTTGTGGGTACACTAGGCAATGCTGGGCAAGCGAACTATGTAGCGGCGAAAGCTGGCGTAATTGGTTTAACGAAATCCGCTGCGAAAGAGCTTGCATCCCGTGGCATTACAGTGAATGCAATTGCTCCTGGCTTTATCGTCTCAGATATGACAGATCAGCTTCCTGAAGAATATCAGCAGAAGCTGCTCGCAAATATTCCACTCGCACGTATGGGGCGTCCTGAAGACATCGCTTCTGCTGTTGTCTATATGGCATCCGACGCTGCTGCATATATGACTGGACAAACGATTCATATTGATGGTGGAATGTACATGTAGTTGATTGAACGACTGGCTTTTTGTCTATGATTCACGTATAATATGTTAAGGGAGGTGAACCGGATGTCCGATGTTTATGACCGCGTAAAACGCATCGTTATCGAACGCCTAGGAGCAGAAGAGGCGGAGGTAACAGCCGAAGCATCCTTCAAAGACGACTTAGGCGCTGACTCACTCGATGTGGTAGAACTCGTTATGGAACTCGAAGACGAATTCGACTTGGAGATTTCAGATGAGGATGCAGAGAAGATCACAACGGTGGGAGAAGTCGTTAAATACATACAATCTCATGCGTAATGATCAAGCGGGTCCCGTTATCCTAACGGGACTTCTCCACATTCAGCATTAATTTGCCATGTCAATGCATGGATTGATATACCTTGAAGAGGTGAACATTTTTTGAAACGTCGTGTTGTTGTTACAGGCATGGGTGTTATTACATCACTTGGTTGCGATTTGCCTACATTGTGGAATAATTTACTCGCCGGTAAATCCGGTGTGAGTCAGATTGAAGCTTTCGACACGACTGAATATACAACTAAGATCGCAGCGGAAATTAAGAACTTTGATTCCTCTGCTTACATCGATAAGAAGGATGTTCGTAAGATGGACCGCTTCGTGCAATTTGGCGTTGCGGCTAGTAAGCTAGCGGTTGAAGACGCTGGCTTGAAGCTTGGAGAGAACGCAGATCCAGAACGTGTTGGCGTAATCGTAGGCTCAGGGATCGGTGGCTTAGGGACCTGGGAAGAGCAGCATACGATCTTGATGGAAAAAGGACCGCGTCGTGTCAGCCCTTTTTTCATCCCGATGATGATTGCGAACATGGCGAGTGGACAAGTATCGATGGTTACTGGAGCGAAAGGTCCGAATACGACAGCGGTATCGGCCTGTGCGACGGGAACACATTCGATTGGCGATTCTTTTAAAATGATTCAACGTGGCGACGCAGAGGTTATGATCTGTGGTGGCGCTGAAGCGACGATACGTCCGATAGGGATGGCGGGCTTCTGTTCGATGCGAGCAATGAGTACACGTAACGATGAGCCTGAGAAGGCGAGTCGTCCATTCGATGTAGATCGTGATGGCTTCGTTATGGGTGAAGGTGCCGGTGTATTAATTCTTGAGGATCTTGAGCATGCGATAGCACGTGGTGCCCGTATTTATGGTGAGATTATCGGTTATGGCATGAGCGGTGACGCTTATCATATGACTGAGCCTGACCCGGATGGCGCTGCACGCTGTATGTCCAAGGCCATTAAGGATGCAGGCATTACTCCAGAGGATGTTCAATATATTAATGCACACGGTACTTCAACACCAGTTGGAGACAAATCGGAAACGATTGCGATCAAGAAAACTTTCGGAGACCACGCTTATAAGCTTGCCGTAAGCTCTACAAAGTCGATGACAGGTCATCTACTTGGAGCAGCAGGTGGCGTAGAAGCTGTCATTCTAGGGTTGGTTTTGGAGCATGGACTCATTCCACCTACTGCGAACCTAGACAATCAAGATCCAGAGCTCGATTTAGATTATGTTCCGAATGTACCTCGTAAAGCAGATGTGAAAGTAGCGCTTTCGAATTCATTCGGTTTTGGCGGGCATAACGCGACAATTATTATGCGCAAATACGAAGCCTAATAGGCGCGTGAACGTCGACGCAGGCGGCATATGCCGCCTGCGTCGATTGTTTATATGAAGCGATGCAGATTAGGGATCGTCACTTCTAGAGGTGATTACATGAGTGATCAGTTTGAACAGCTGCAACAACGCATTCGAATCACGTTTCGCAACATGGCGCTCCTGAAACAAGCTTTTACACATACTTCATATGTGAACGAGCAACGAGGAGCTAAGCTAGCGCATAACGAGAGATTGGAGTTTCTAGGTGATGCTGTGCTTCAATTGACCGTGTCTGAATATTTGTTCCGGCGGTATCCAGACCGTCCTGAAGGTGAGTTAACTCGTATGCGAGCTAGTATTGTATGCGAACCATCGCTTGTCCGTTTTGCCGAGGCGCTCGAATTTGGGCAGATCGTGCTGCTCGGCAAAGGGGAGGAGCTAACGGGAGGCAGAACGAGACCTTCCTTACTCGCAGATGCTTTCGAAGCATTCTTAGGTGCACTCTACTTGGATCAAGGGTTGAATGCTGTACGTAGTTTTCTTGATCAACATTTATTTTTACTGCTGCCTGATGATAGTCAATCACCGATGAAAGATTTCAAAACGGTTCTTCAAGAGAAGGTTCAGCAGTTATCTTCAGGCCCGTTAGATTATCGGATTGTGGAAGAACGTGGACCTGCACATGATCGGGAATTCGTTGTAGCAGTCCTCATTGATAAAGAGCAACTGGGTGAAGGCATCGGCCGTTCGAAGAAGGAAGCAGAACAGCAAGCGGCATCTCAAGCATTACAGACGTTAGCTAAGCAATATCCTTCATAATTGAAATCGGATAAATTTAGAACGACCGACGCGAGAGGTGAATGTTAGCAAATGTTTCTTAAAAGAATCGAATTGGCAGGATTTAAGTCGTTCGCTGATCGGACTGAGCTAGAGTTCGTTCGTGGAATTACTGCTGTTGTTGGTCCGAATGGGAGTGGCAAGAGCAATATCTCCGACGGAATCCGGTGGGTACTCGGTGAACAAAGTGCGAAATCGCTTCGTGGTGGCAACATGCAGGACGTTATTTTTGCCGGAAGTGATTCTAGAAAAGCTGTCAACATCGGTGAAGTTTCATTGACGCTCGACAATACAGACAAAGCACTACCGTTAGATTTTACTGAAGTGACGGTAACTCGTCGTGTTCATCGGTCTGGCGATAGTGAATATTTGATTAATAAGCAGCCGTGTCGATTGAAGGACATTACTGAACTGTTCATGGATACGGGAATCGGTCGTGAAGCCTATTCGATTATCGGACAAGGACGAATTGAGGAAATTCTCAGTACGCGATCAGAGGATCGGCGTGGTATTTTCGAAGAAGCTTCAGGTATTGTAAAGTACAAAAGCCGCAAGCGTGAAGCACAGAAAAAGCTAGAGGATACAGAAAACAACTTACTTCGTATTCACGACTTGGTGAGTGAGCTTGAAAGTCAGATTGAGCCGCTCAAAGAGCAATCTGCTAAAGCAGAAGCTTTCAAACAACTAAGAGATGATTTGAAAAATAAAGAAATCGCGCTATATGTGCATCAAATTGAAGGGGTGCATACTTCTTGGACGCAGACGAACGAGAAGCTAGCGTCACTTCGTGATGAGCAGACGGTATTATCGACGTTCGTTAGTAAGCACGATGCATTGCTCGAAGAGGAGCGTCAAGCGCTTCAACGGCTAGAGGAGCATTTGGAGAAGCTGCAGGACGAGCTCTTGCGTTGCAGTGAGGAGACCGAAAAGGCTGAAGGCTTCGGGGAGCTGCTGCAGGAGAGAATTACGAATCTGGAGCGCAATCGCGAGGGGCTTACACAATCCTATTCAGCAGCTGAGGAGCGTCAAAAGTTAGCCGCTACCGAAGAAGAGAGTATGAAAGGGAAGCGAATTGAGCTTGATCACCAGCTCTCACAGCTTTCAGCGACACTTACTCAAGAAGAACAAAAACTAGCGATCGCTGATGGAAGCTCTGAAGCGGAGGAACGGCTGAAGGCGGAGCTATTCGATACGCTGAATGCAATGGCGCAAGCGCGCAACGACATTCGATATGGCGAAGGTCAGCGGGAAGTGCTCGACCGCAGAATGGCTAGAATCGCCGAAGAGGAAACAAAATGGCGTGAACAGCTAGAAGGCCTTGCTACTAAGCGAGCAACGTTAGATGAGCGATACACGGCTGTAACTGAAGCGCTTGAGGATGTTCGTAATCGCTTTGTGTCTGAAGGCGCTCGTTCTAGTGAGCTTGGTCGCAAGCTAGAAGAAACTCAAGCGGCAGTACGTAGCTTTGAACAGAAGCGCGAGGCGCTTGTGTCACGTAGAGATACAATTAAAGAGCTTCAAAATGATTATGATGGCTTTCAGCATGGTGTTCGTGAATTGTTAAAAGCATCAAAACGTGGTCAGCTACATGGTGTACATGGCGCAGTAGCAGAGCTCATTCAAGTACCTGCACATTTAGAAACAGCAGTGGAAACCGCACTTGGTGGAGCATTACAGCACATTGTTATGGAAGACGAGAAAAGCTCGCGGACGGCTATTGCGTACTTAAAGCAACGTCAATCCGGTCGTGCGACGTTACTTCCGTTAGACGTCATTCGTGCGCGCAATATCTCTGATCAAGATCGTAGATTACTTGACCAAGCTGAAGGATTTATTGGCGTTGCAGCAGAGCTCGTCGATTCAGATCCGAAATATAGAGCGATTGTTAGCAGTATGCTAGGTAATGTATTGCTGTCAGAGACTTTGGAGCAAGCGAACCGAATCGCTTCCAGGCTTCAATATCGTTATCGTGTCGTTACACGCGATGGTGACATCGTCAATGCGGGTGGATCTATGACCGGGGGTAGCTTGCAGAAGAAGTCGTCAAGTCTACTCGGACGGGGGCGGCAGCTTGAGGATTTGGAACGTGAGATCAAGGATGCCGAAGTAGCGCGCGAAGCTGCGCGAAGATCGATGGATGATCTCAAGCTGGAAATATCCCAAGTTGCCCAAAACATTGAGCAACTGCGCGAGCAAGGAGAGAAAGAACGGCTCAATGAACAGCAAGTAGCGACAGAGCGTCAACAACTGCTACAAGATGAGAAACTGTTAGAGGAACAACAGTCTGCTCTCGTGCTTGAGAAGTCTGCTTTCGATTCTGAAGCAGGTGGCCTATCAACGAATCGTCAGGAAGCAGAGGCGCGACTTGCTACGCTGACAGAAGAAGAAGCTCATATTCAAGAGCGGATGCGTGAAGCGGAAGAATTGCGACGTCGCAGTGCGACAGAACGCGAGGAGCTTCAAACTTCACTTACGGAGATGAAGGTGTCAATCGCTCGCCTAGAACAGGATCGTACAGCGATTGGTGAACAGCAAGCTCGAAGCCGCTCTGAGCTCGTTCGATTGAATACAGAGTTACAGCAACTTAAAGAAGCATTAGCTCAAAATGCGGAAGAAACAGCACGCAATGCTGCCGATTCAGTTGAACAGAAAGAACGACTCAATGAGCTTCGAATTCAAAGAAAGCAATTGACAGAGACTATCGAATTCAAGCGTTCAGATCGTGCAGGTCTTCATCGTGAGCTTGAGCTTAAGGAAAGCGAAACGAAGGATCAGCGGACGAAGCTTAGAGCGGTAGAAGAAAGTATGCGTCAAGCAGAAATCGCGGTCAATCGGATGGATGTCGAGCTGGATAACTTGCTACGTAAGCTGAGTGAGGAATACGAGCTAGGCTTTGAGCTTGCCAAGGAGCGTTACCCTGTTCCAGAGGATATCGCATTGACGCAAAATGAAGTACGCGACATGAAGCGTAAAATTAGTGCGCTTGGCGATGTAAACCTGGGAGCCATTGAAGAATACAAGCGTGTTGCTGAACGCTTCGGCTTCTTGTCTGAGCAGGAAAATGATCTCATCGAAGCGAAGACGAAGCTTCATGGCATCATCAAAGAGATGGACGATGAGATGTCGAAGCGATTCCGCACGACATTCGAAGAGATTCGTAAACACTTCGTTGTTGTGTTCTCGCGTATGTTCGGTGGAGGACGCGCAGATTTAATATTAAGTGAGCCGGATCGCCCGCTGGATACAGGGATCGATATCGTTGCACAGCCTCCAGGGAAGAAGCTGCAAAATTTGCAGCTCTTATCAGGGGGGGAGCGCGCGCTTACCGCAATCGCACTTCTGTTTGCGATTCTGAATGTTAAACCAGTTCCTTTCTGTGTGCTAGATGAAGTTGAAGCTGCTCTCGATGAAGCTAACGTAACGCGCTACGCACAATACATGCGAGAATTTTCCGATACGACACAGTTTATCGTTGTAACACACCGCAAAGGAACAATGGAAGAAGCAGATGTTCTCTATGGTGTAACGATGGAAGAGGGCGGCGTATCGAAGCTTGTATCGGTTCGTCTGGAAGAAACGGATGAGATGATTGCAACGGCCTAATGATACGAATATGTAGTGCGATTATAGGTTAGAGATAGATTTGAGCAATAGGTGGGGGATATAAGCATGAGTTTTTTTAAGCGATTGAAAGAGAGCATTGCTTCGAAAGCAGAAGCAGTCACGAATAAGTTTCGCGATGGTTTGGCCAAGACGCGCGATGTGTTTGTCGGTCAAGTCGTAGAGCTATTCACACGTCGCAAGAAGATTGATGAGGAGTTTTATGAGGAACTTGAAGAAATACTCATCGGTGCGGACGTGGGTGTGAATACGGTGATGGAGCTTATTGAAGAGCTTCGAGTTGAAGTGAAGAAGCGTAAGATTGAGCAACCCGCTGAACTGCAACCGATCTTGTCTGAAAAGCTCGTGGAGATGTTGAAGGGTAAAGATGGAGAGCCTGATCTTAGGAGTAATCCGAATGGCATTACAGTCATCCTATTCGTTGGGGTGAACGGTGTTGGGAAGACAACGACGATCGGGAAGCTCGCTTGGCGCTATAAGCAGCAAGGTAAAAATGTATTGCTAGCTGCGGGTGATACGTTCCGTGCAGGTGCGATCGAGCAATTGGAAGTGTGGGGAGAACGTGTTGGAGTCGATGTGATTAAGCAGCATTCCGGTGCGGACCCTGCAGCGGTCATGTTTGATGCGGTGCAGGCGGCGAAGCAACGAAATGTAGATGTGCTCATCTGCGACACTGCCGGTCGACTTCAAAACAAGGTGAACCTCATGGAAGAGCTATCTAAAATCCATCGCGTTATTCAACGTGAAATTCCGGGTGCCCCTCATGAAACGCTACTTGTGCTGGATGCTACGACAGGACAGAATGCGCTACAGCAGGCGAAGCTGTTCGGCGAGAAGAGCGGTGTTACTGGACTTGTACTAACGAAGCTTGATGGAACAGCAAAGGGCGGCATCGTAATTGCGATTCGCAACGAGCTAGAGCTTCCTGTGAAATTTGTAGGTCTCGGCGAGAAGATGGATGATCTTCAGCAGTTCGATGCCGATCAATTCGTGCATGCTTTGTTTGCTGGTTTGGCGGGTACAGAAGAGGAAGAACAGGCTGAAGATTGATCGCGTGGGCAGTCTCATAAGTAATAACTACTAATTTGAGTAGCGATTGACAAACAAATAGAGTGGCGATTCAGGATTAAATTGAACTGCACCCCGTCAAGTAGACAGTACAAAAATAAAAATCAATTAGACGGTCTTGGTCCTGAATTCCATTGGACTGAGGCCGTTTAGTTTTGCCTGTAATCGTTCGTAATTGTAAAAGTGAATATAGTCATCAATGTCCTTTTTAAGTTCTTCAAAGGTTCGGTAGGTATGCAAATAATACTTCTCGCATTTTAGCGTCCCCCAAAAGGATTCCATCGGTCCATTATCAATACAGCGGCCAACTCGGGACATACTCTGCTTCATTTTAGCTTCGTCTAACATCCCTTTAAAACGTAGAGACGTATACTGATAACCACGGTCACTATGTAGCAACGGCGTGCTTTCCGGTGCTGCCTTTAAAGCTAGTTCCAGCGTTTGAAATACGAGAGGATTATTATTTGAGTGTCCCAATACATAGGAAACAATCGTTTTGTCATGAAGATCGAGAATTGCGCTTAAGTATGCTTTCTGACCATGGCCGTATCTGCATTCCGTCACGTCAGTTACCCACTTCTCATTCGGCACTTCTGCTTGAAACTCACGGTTTAACAAGTTCTCAGCTACTTGTTGCGGAGTGGAACGTTCATATCTCTTTTTCTTTCTACGGATGACCGACTGGATCCCCTTTATCTTCATGAGGCGCTGTACACGTTTGTGGTTAATAGACTTCATGGTTTTACGTCGCATGTGTAGGGTTAATTGACGGTAGCCGAAGGTACCCTCGACCTTCTTATACAAGCACATCATGACTTCCATCAGTTTTTTGTTCTCCAACTCACGAGAGCTGGGTTTGTGTTGTAACCATTTGTAATAACTCGACCGTGAGATTTTTGCAATTTCACACAAAAGCTGTATGCTAAATGACTCTGCTTGCTGTACGGCTTGAATGGCAAGGTAGAAATTCTCTTGTCGGTGTTGGCTTAAAGACGCCTCCTTTCGAACTCTTGTAACTTTTTTAAGAAGGCATTCTCCGCTCGGAGTTGCTCATTCTCGTACTCCAACTTCCTCGTGGCGAGCCTATGTCGATCGGCTTCGGTTAACTCTTCAGGCGACTTGGTACGCCCTCTACCATCCTGTAAAGCATCCTGACCGCCTTCTGCATACTTTCTCACCCATCCGTACACTTGCTGGTAAGAAACCTGGAACTGCTCTGCTGTCTTCGTGTAGTCTTGTCCATTCGCAAGGCAGTACAGGACAATGTCGATCCTCTCCTGCCATGTTGTCTTGCGTCCCTTAGTCATAGCTGTTGTTCCCCCTGTATAGGCTTTTAAGCTGCTATGACCATTATACTTCTTAATCCAATTGAAGAGAGCTGCTCGACTAGCTATCCTATACTTATCTATCACTTGGTTCTGCGACAATCCCCGATTTAGATAATCCATAACCGCTTGAAGCTTAATGTCTTCGGAATAACTACGATAGTGTGTGCGGATCTCTAATCCCTCGTAACCGTATAACCGAAAACGACGTTGCCAATTTGCAAGCGTAGATATGGCACAGCCATACTTCCTAACAGCTGCTCTCACTCCAATATGACCAGCTTCGATCTCTTGAAGGATAGCCAATTTTTCTAAAGCGTTTAGTTTATTTCTAGGCATGAAAAATGCTCCCCCTACAGTAAACAGGCTTTTATTATTTCACCTGTCTACCGTATGGGGAGCATATCAAATCCTGTTTCGCCACTCTATTTGTTTTGATTCGTTCTTTCTTCATGAAAGGGAGCTTACTATATTTAGGACTGCCCCCTTCTGTCGTCGAATGGTCTAAGCTCGCAATACGGTCTTACAGACAGCAAACTCGCTTAACCGCACGCTCTAAGCTCGTAAGACAAGCTCCTCTGATGCGATTACATCAGAGGAGCTCAATTTTTGTACACTTAAAAGGGTAGTCAGCATCTAATTGCTTTGAGATAATACATACAATATTTGGTTTAATGTGGAAATGATATTTGCGATAAGGGTGTGCCTACACGATGCTGAAAAGCTGGAGACGTCGAAGTCGGACAGATACAGAAGCCATTAAAGGTGGCGGCACGAAAGAAGCATTTTCCAACAACTTGTATATTTTAAAACTCGTTTGGCAAATCCATCCCCAGCGATTGGTTGCTGAGATGGCCTCAAGCGCATTAGAACAAGGCTCTAGAGTGTTTTTTACCGTAATCTTTATTCGGTATTTGCTAGAGGCGATGGAGAAAGGTGATGGCTTCGAAAATGTGGCGATCTTTATTATTGTTTCCACTATCGTATTTACGTTCATCAATTTCTGGGGCCATTGGTTTCAAAATCGCTTTAAACCGATCAGCGACACCATCCTCTATGAGAAGCTTTATGTAAGGCTATTCGAAAAAGCTGGCCAAGTAGAGCTCAATTGCTACGAAAACCCGGAATTTTACCATAAGTATACGGTTGCGATTAATGAAGCGGATACGCGTGTGAGTGCGGTCATTGCTACGGTTTCTAATATCATTTTTTCAATTATTGCTGCGATTAGTGTGTTCGCCGTTATGTTTTCCATCGACCCTTACGTCGTATTATTTGCACTTTGCCCGATCATAGGTGAATTTCTTATTGGAAAGCGGTTAAACAAGATGTATTTCAACAGGTACATGGACAGCGTGCCTTCGATTCGCAGGATGGATTATGTAAATCGGACGCTTTATTTATCCAACTATGCGAAGGAAATTCGACTATCGAACATTTTCAATGTTTTGAAATCGATCTACTATGAAGGTTATCTTGGCGTATTGCGAGTGATTGATAAATATAAGGGGAAAGTGATGTTCGTCGATTTCTGGAGAAACTTTTTCACTTTCCTGGTTATCTTCCAAGGTGTTCTGCTCTATAGCGCCTATCGCGCGATGATATCGGAGACGATTACGCTCAGCGAATTTTCTGTGCTCGCAACAGCTATGGTATCGGGAGCGTGGATGCTCATTCACATGTCAGAGAGCTTCGTGAAGGTGTATGAGAATGGCATATATATTAACAATCTGCATTATTTTTTAAATTATCAATCGGAAGTTGAGCAACATGAGGGTGGCGAAGTTCCAAGCAGAGATGAGGCAACGATTACGTTCTCTGATGTTTCATTCTCCTACATAGGTGCAGAGCGTAGCTCCATGCGCAATGTCAGCTTAACGATCTCTAATAAAGCGAAAGTTGCGTTAGTCGGTCATAATGGTGCGGGAAAGACGACTTTCATCAAGCTATTAATGAGATTGTATGATCCAACATCGGGACAAATCGAAGTGAACGGGAGACCAATCCGAGCTTATCATCTAGGAGACTATCGTAGTTTGTTCGGTGCAGCATTCCAGGATTATCAAGTCTTCTCGATGACGATTGCGGAAAATGTGCTGATGAAGGAAATCGAGACAGAGGCGGAACGTGACCGAGTCATCGAAGCTCTCCAAAAGAGCGGTGTCTATGACAGGGTAATGAGTCTCCCGAAAGGAATCGATACGATATTGACCCGCGAGTTCGACGATGAAGGGGTACTGTTGTCTGGTGGCGAGCTTCAAAAAATTGCAATCGCTCGAGTGTTTGCAAAGGATGTAGACTTCGTCATTATGGATGAGCCTACGAGCGCTCTTGATCCGATAGCAGAGTATCAACTATACGAGAGTATTCGTGAAGGATGCGCGGATAAAACAGTGTTGTTTATTTCTCATCGCTTATCAAGTGCAGTGTTGGCTGATCGCATCTATCTGTTCGAGGATGGAGCGATTACCGAAGAGGGTACACATGACGAGCTGATGAAGCTTGATGGCAAGTATGCGGAAATGTTCAAGAAGCAGGCCGAACAGTACGTAGAGAACGATGTACCGCAATCAAGCGTTCGTGATCGTCTGGTAAAGGCGGTGGAACATGAGTAGTGTAGATCAAACTCAAACTAAGCAAAAGAAGACAATGAAGGAGATCATCGACAACAACTTGTTTTTGCTCAAATTTGCATATAGAAATGCTCCTTTTTTTATCTTTTTTACTTGCTTCTACAATGCCTTTCAGTCGATCGTCATTTACATCGAGCATACGTTGGGCATAAAGTACATCACAGATGCAATTCAATACCATAAGCCATTCTCCAAAGTAATTCAATATATTATATTCATCTGTGTATTGATCATTGTGTCCATTGCATTGGGCAGATGGTTCTGGCATGTCATTCAAGCAAAAGGACTGGAGAAGCTTAATCTCGCTCTAAAAACAGAACTCTATGAGAAAGCTGCAGCGATCGATCTTGCTTGCTATGACGATCCGGAGTATTACAATGAATTCGTACTTAGTATTAACGAAGTGAACAACCAGATTAAGAAGTTAATTGATCAATTGAGTAAGCTTTGCTCCAGCGTGGCACTGTTGTTCGTTGTGGGCGGATTTTTTCTCTTTATGGATAAGGTTGGACTCATCTTTGTAGCAGTCGTCGTAATCTCTACGTTATTTGTTAGCATGAAAGTGAATAAGCTTAGATTTGAGATGCGCCTTGCGATGAATGCAGTGGAGCGTAAGCGAAGCTATATGAAGCGTGTATTTTATTTGGCTGATTATGCAAAGGAAATTCGACTCAATCGCATTTCACCGAAACTGTTAACGGATTTCACACAAACGAATCTAGGCATTCGCGAGATCGTCCAGCAACGTTCGAAAAAACTGATCTGGTATTCGTTCCTGCAGGAGTGTGTGTGTAGAAATTTAGTGCTGGATGGGCTTTATTTGCTTTACATTTGCTACATGACCCTTGTAAAGCATGCATTCAGCTATGGAGGAGCGGTGGCGCTTGCCAGATCGGTATGGAGCTTGAATGAAAGCTTACAGGGACTGAGCGGGCTAGTGAGTCAAGTCCAAGAGAACAGCTTGTATATTGCGAAAATTAGAAAATTTATGGCGTATGAGCAGACGGTGGTAGAGCAGGAGCATCCCCTTGAAATACCAAAACAACCAGGGTTGCTCGAATTGAACAATGTAAGCTTTTCGTATCCGTCGGAAGAAGGCTATACGCTTCGAAACATCTCACTAAAGATTCGACCTCATGAAAAGATCGCGCTAGTCGGCTATAATGGGGCGGGTAAAACGACACTGATTAAGCTCTTAATGCGTCTTTATGATGTGAGTGACGGTCAAATCCGTGTGGATGGCAAAGATATTCGCGAATATCAATTAGAACCCTATCGGCGGAGCTATGGAACCGTATTCCAAGATTATCAGCTCTTCGCTGCGACTATCGCACAAAATGTGATGATGGATGAGGTTGCCGTTCCCATTCGTGAAGAACAAGCCAATACGATCGCAGTAGCGTTAGCGGGCAGCGGATTTACAGATCGGTTAGATCAGATGGAGCACGGGATTCATACAGCTCTAACTCGTGAGTTCGATGAAAGCGGGACGAATCTGTCGGGTGGAGAAGCACAGAAAATCGCGATTGCTCGTGTGTTCGCGAAATCTTGTCCTTATATTATTCTGGATGAGCCATCGAGCGCGCTTGATCCGATTAGTGAATATCATATGAATCAATCAATGCTTGATGCTGCGAAAGACAAGACCGTCATTTTCATCTCCCATCGATTATCGACGACGCGGATGGCTGATCGCATTTACATGCTTGAACATGGACAGATCATCGAAGAGGGTACTCATGATGAACTGATGGATTTGAACGGCAAGTATGCGGAAATGTTCAATCTTCAAGCGGAGAAGTATCGTATGGTGAGCGCACAGGGGCGTCAAGTTGTTTAAGAGAGAGTAGGAACACTTTTTTGATTTACGATCAGATGTTAAGGGAAATGCCTTGACATCTTATTTGTTTTTATTTACTATTAGAAAGTAGGTTAGGCTGTAAAGTATTTTCCCTTTACGTAATAGGGAACGAAGGGAGCCGCCTTCATGCAAGGAGACAATGCACTAGAGAAGACGAACCGCGTTAATGTGTTGTTTGACTTCTATGGCTCGTTATTGACAGAGAAGCAACAGACTTTCTTAAAGTGTTATTATCAGGATGATTTTTCGCTTGGCGAAATTGCTGGAGACTTCGAAATCAGTCGTCAGGCGGTTTATGAACATTTGAAACGTGCTGAGCAGGTGCTTGAGGAATACGAGCAGAAGTTAAGGCTTGTCGCTCGTCATGAGTTTGTGCAAACCGGATTAAATCGGTTAGAACTGCAAGTCGCTGACTTGGAGCCTGACGTGAGATTGTCTTTACAACAGACGATTGATGCGCTTCGAGGTGCAGAACGTGACATTTAATGAGATAATGAAATAATGAAATAATGATATACCAATAGAACCGTTCCGAAGGGGGATGGGACCATGGCATTTGAAGGATTATCAGCACGCTTGCAAAACGTGTTTGGAAAGCTAAAGACGCGTGGCAAAGTGTCTGAGGACGATGTAAACGAGGCGATGCGAGAAGTTCGCTTAGCATTGCTTGAAGCCGACGTAAACTTTAAAGTTGTCAAAGACTTTATTAATAAAGTGAAAGAACAAGCTATCGGTCAGGAAGTAACGAAGAGCTTCACGCCTGCGATGGTCATTATCGATATCGTCAACAAAGAGCTGACGGAGCTCATGGGCGGATCTCAGTCCAAGCTAGCAAAGTCGAACAAGCCACCAACGATTGTACTGATGGCAGGTTTGCAAGGGGCAGGTAAAACGACGCTAACCGGCAAGCTTGCAAAGCAGCTCCAATCTCAGAACCATAAGCCGTTTCTCATTGCTGGCGATATTTACCGCCCAGCTGCCATTAAGCAATTGCAAGTACTAGGTGGTCAGATTGACGTTCCTGTGTTTACATTGGGCGATCAAGTGAGCCCTGTTGAAATTGCGAAGCAAGGCGTACAACAAGCGAAAGAGCAAGGCTGTGATTATGTACTCATTGATACCGCCGGTCGTCTTCAAATCGATGAAGAGCTGATGCAGGAAATCAAAGATATACACTCGGCAGTCAACCCAGATGAAGTATTGCTCGTTGTTGATGCGATGACAGGTCAAGAAGCGGTCAATGTGGCTAAGAGCTTCCATGATCAGCTTGCACTAACCGGTGTAGCGCTGACAAAGCTTGATGGCGATACACGTGGTGGTGCAGCATTATCCGTAAAAGCAGTTACAGGTTGTCCGATTAAGTTCGCATCGACGGGTGAACATATTGATCAATTAGAAGCTTTCCATCCTGAGCGGATGGCATCACGTATACTCGGTATGGGTGATATGCTAACATTGATTGAGAAAGCACAGACGAACATGGATGCCGAGAAAGCCGCTGAGATGGAGCGCAAGATGCGCAATGCGGAATTTACATTCGACGACTTCCTTGATCAGATGGAGCAGGTTCGTAAGATGGGACCACTTGATCAATTGCTCGATATGATGCCTGGGATGAACAAGCTGAAGGGCAATCCGAACTTCAAGATTGATGAGAAGCAGGTTTCTCGTACAGAAGCGATCGCAAGATCAATGACGAAGGCAGAGAAGAAGAAGCCAGACATTATTAACTTCAGTCGTCGCAAGAGAATCGCTGCAGGTAGCGGTACGACGGTGGCGGATGTCAATCGATTGCTACGTCAATTCGAGGATATGAAGAAGATGATGAAGCAGTTTTCCGGCATGATGGGTCCGAAGGGTCCGAAAGGCGGCATGAAGGCGCTGAAAAACATGTTCGGTGGCGGTGGCAAAAATGGTGGTAAAAACAATATGAAGTTTCCATTCTAATTCAACAATTCGTTGATTTCGTCAAGGAGGTGAAAGTAATGTCAGTTCGTATTCGTTTGAAACGTATGGGTGCTCATAAGGCTCCATCCTATCGTGTAGTTGTATCCGATTCCCGTTCGCCACGTGACGGTCGCTTCATTGAAGAGATCGGGATGTACAATCCGGTCGCTCAACCAGCACAAGTCCAAATCGACGAGGAAAAAGCTTTGAAATGGCTGCAAAACGGCGCTCAAGCGTCCGATACAGTTCGCAACCTATTGAGCAAAGCAGGCGTAATGAAGAAATACCACGAATCCAAGCTCCAGAAGTAATCGTCCGAAATCGGAGGGCTGAACTATGGAACAATTGATTCAGGTCATTGCCCGAGCTCTAGTGGATTATCCGGAAGACGTGCACGTTCAGGTCAAGGAAGACGCGAGAGGCCTGGTGTACCAGCTTTCCGTTCATCCCGAGGATGTCGGCAAAGTCATCGGCAAGCAGGGACGAATCGCTAAAGCGGTTCGGACTGTCGTGTCTTCCGCAGCTGTGAAAGAGCGGAAGCGCGTTATTGTGGATATCGTTTCTAAATAACATCGAGGGGACCGGCGATGCAGTCATGCGCGCTTCGGTCCTTTCTCGTTAACTAAAGGTCTGAAGGGGGTTGCTTCCATGGTGGAAGAACGCTTGCTCAATATAGGTAAAATCGTCAACACACACGGAATCCGTGGAGAAATAAAAGTATGGCCGCAAACCGATTTTCCAGATGTTCGCTTTAAAGCCGGTAATAAGCTACTTATGATTTCGCCTGAAACTGGTGAGCGGTTAACTGTGGAAGTAACTGCTGCGCGTGAGCAGAAGAAGATGTTCATCTTAAAGCTTGCAGCATTCAATAACATCAATCAGGTTGAGCAATATAAAGGCTGGGAATTGAAAGTAACAGAGAGTGAACGAGCACCGCTATCCGAGGGAGAATATTACGTGCAAGATATCGTAGGATGCACGGTAATTACGGATGAAGACGAAACGCTCGGTACAATTACTGACATTATTACAACAGGTGCGAACGACGTATGGGTTGTTAAGCTGGATAAAGGTAAAGAGCTACTCGTTCCAGTCATTGATGATGTTGTCCTTTCTGTTGACATAATCGAGCGCAAGGTGCAGATCCATCTGATGGAAGGGCTGCTGTAACGATGCGGATCGATGTATTGACGTTGTTTCCGGAGATGTTCACGGGAGTATTTGGAACGAGTATTTTGGGGAAAGCTCGTGATAAAGGAATTGTATCGCTGTCCACTGTTAATTTTCGAGACTATGCGAATAATAAGCATAACACAGTCGATGATATGCCTTATGGCGGTGGCGGTGGAATGGTACTGAAGCCCGAGCCGATCTTTAATGCCGTCGAGTATTTGCTTCAGTCGAAGGCTGATGAGACGATAAATTCTGGTATACATAAGCCGCGCATTATTCTGATGTGTCCACAAGGCGCTACCTTCACACAACAGAGAGCGCAGGAATTATCGCATGAAAGCCACCTGATCTTCATCTGCGGACATTATGAGGGCTATGATGAAAGGATCCGTGAGCACCTCGTTACGGACGAGCTATCGATAGGCGATTATGTGCTAACTGGTGGGGAGATTCCAGCGATGGCAGTCATCGATTCTGTCGTTAGGCTGATACCTGGCGTGTTAGGCAACGAAAACTCTGCAGTCACAGACTCTTTCAGTGACGGCTTACTCGAATATCCGCATTATACGCGTCCTGCTGAATTTCGCGGCATGAGTGTGCCTGATGTGCTCACGTCTGGTCATCATGTAAACATAGAGAAGTGGCGAAGACAGCAATCGTTGGAGCGTACCTACAGCAGACGGCCAGAGCTGTTAGAGAGCGTGTCGCTGTCGCCAGAGGAACAACGATGGTTGCACAATATGCGTGATACGGATAAACATTAAAAGAACAAAGCATTAGAGTTGTAATTAATATGGGTTTATGGTAGAATTGCAAATGTTGTTTTATGTAGGACGGTCCTCTGCACGCCAAGATCCGAATGTGAGCATTCGAGGAGCGGGGTACGAACGTCTGATACGGAAGGAGTGAAGACCCCATGAGTAACCTTATTCAAGCGATTACACAAGAGCAACTTCGCAAGGACATCCCAAGCTTCCGTCCAGGCGATACGTTGAAAGTGTATGTAAAAGTCGTCGAGGGTACCCGTGAGCGTGTACAATTGTTCGAAGGCGTTGTAATTAAACGTCGCGGCGGTGGCATTAGCGAAACATTTACAGTTCGTAAGATTTCTTACGGTGTAGGCGTTGAGCGTGCATTCCCAGTACATTCCCCACGTCTCGAGAAGATCGAAGTGGCTCGTCGCGGTAAAGTTCGTCGCGCGAAACTGTACTACCTACGCAATCTGCGTGGTAAAGCAGCACGGATCAAAGAAATTCGATAATAGCATCAAAGGGGGGCTTGGCTGTGTTCAAGTCCTCCTTTTTGTATTTGGACTTCTGAAGAAATGAGGCGGGCAGATACATATGGAACAGCGTAATGGAAATCGTGATGGATCAAATGATGTAAGATCACAAGCAGACGCTGAAGAAGCTGTCCGTGATTCACAATCAACTCATGCAAATGTAGATAATAGTGAATCTAAGCTTGACGATAGCATGTCTAAGGTTCAATCCGACCTACAGGGTGATAAAAATTCGGTAAAAGCGACTCGTGCCTCAAAAGAAATTGTCGAATGGATAAAGGCACTCGCCATAGCGGGCTTGCTCGTATTTATCATTCGTTGGCTATTAGTAAGTCCGTTCATTGTCGAAGGGGCTTCGATGCAACCGAACTTTTGGGATCGTGAACGCATTATTGTTAATAAAGTGATCTATGATATTCGTGCGCCAAAGCGTGGCGAAGTTATTGTGTTCCACGTGCCTGAAGAAGGACGTGACTTCATTAAACGAGTCATCGGATTGCCGGGAGATTCGATTGAGGTAAAGGGAGACACTGTATTGATTAATGGTGAACCTTTGGATGAAACCTATTTAGCTGAAGCGTTTGAAGAAGCTCATGCGAATGGGGAACTCTACAACCAGGATAATAAATTTTACAGCAACTTCCCGAACGGAACGTTTGAAGACGGAGTCGTACCTGAAGGGATGTTGTTCGTCTTAGGAGACAATCGTTCCTATAGCGAGGATAGTCGGATGATCGGCTATATTCCTCAGGATCGAATCGTCGGTCGCGCAGATTTAGTGTTTTGGCCACTGAAGGATTTCCACTTTATTTCTAAAAATTAGAACGTAAGGGCTTCCCCCCCTTTCGTGACTAACAGAATGAGAGGGGATGTAGCATGACAATACAATGGTTTCCCGGGCATATGACCCGAGCAAAGCGTCAAATTGAAGAAAAGCTTAAATTGATTGATGTTGTGTTTGAACTGTTGGATGCACGAATTCCTCAATCGAGTCGAAATCCGATGGTTGACGAGATTACTGGATCGAAGCCGAGGTTGATTTTGTTAAACAAAGCAGATTTAGCCGATCCTGAGGTGACTGCAGAGTGGAATCGGTATTTTCGCTCGAAAGGGCGTCAATCACTGGCGATTGACGCGAATGCCGGCACAGGGTTAAAGGAAATCGTCGCGAAATCAAAGGAATTGCTGCAAGAAAAGATTCAACGGCAAATCGATAAAGGCATGAAGCCTAGACCGATGCGCGCATTGATCGTTGGGATACCTAATGTTGGGAAGTCAACGCTCATTAATCGAATCGCAGGACGCAATATTGCGGTGACCGGTGATCGACCAGGAGTAACGAAAGGCCAACAATGGATCAAAACAGGTGGAGAGCTAGAGTTACTCGATACACCGGGAATTTTATGGCCGAAGTTCGACGATCAAGAAGCGGGTTACCGATTAGCAGCGACTGGAGCCATTAAAGAGCAATTGCTTCACATCGATGAAGTAGCGTGCTTCGTGCTGCGGACACTCGTTGAGCGCTATGGTTCTGTGTTATCTGAACGCTACGGACTAGGGCAACTTCCATCGGAGCTCCCTGATCTACAAGCAGCTGTCGAGGTTTTGGAAAATATCGGTCGCAAACGGGGCTGTCTCGTTGGTGGTGGTCATGTGGATTACGAGAAAGCGGCAGGCTTGTTGCTTCGTGATCTAAGAGCGGGCAAGCTCGGGTTAATGTCATTAGAGGCACCGGAGCGGGATTAAATGCTAATCGGCTATATAACAAGTGAGTACGCTCGCTTGTTGTATGGCCTTTTATTATTTTGAATAGCGAATATTGATGAATTAACGCTTGGCAGATCAGTGCAGATAGCGGAAAATAGAAGCATGATTAGTGAGTGATGGAGTGATATAGCGAATGACAGAAGTCAATCGATTAGCCTATGAAACAGCTTTGTGGTCGCAAGGGCTGACAGCGATTGCAGGTGTTGATGAAGTAGGGCGTGGATGTCTCTTTGGAGATGTTGTCGCAGCAGCAGTTATTTTACCTGTTGGGCTTGTACTAGATGAAGTGAATGATTCAAAGCAACTTAGCGAAAAAAAGCGAGATCGACTTTATGAGCTGATTGTGTCTGAGGCTGTAGCATGGTCGGTGGCACGGGTCGAATCGTCGATTATTGATACGATAAATATTAGACAAGCTTCAAGATTGGCGATGAGACAGGCGGTAGAAACGTTGAATGTAATCCCCGAGCACTTACTTATTGATGCGGAGAGCGTTGAGTTAAACATTGTCCAAACAGCGATTGTGAAAGGCGATGCGCTCAGTCAATCAATCGCAGCGGCTTCGATCATCGCGAAGGTGACAAGGGATCGCTTATGCGTCGACGTTTGGGATTCGCAATATCCGCAGTATGGGATCGCAGGACACAAAGGCTATGGTACGAAGGTGCATCGTGAAGCTTTGCTTAAGCATGGACCAACCCCATTACACCGCCGCAGTTTTTTAGGTAATTTGTTTGCAGAACAACAGCAGCTCTTTTAAAATTTATTAATATCGACAACCGACAACCGACAACCGACAACCGACAACCGACAACCGACAACCGACAACCGACAACCGACAACCGACAACCGACAACCGACAACCGACAACCGACAACCGACAACCTTTCTCCCTTACCGATCGGACATGAGAGACGTTATTTATTGATTTTTTGGGGTTTTGGCATTGGGAACGGACATGAGAGACCTTATTGTGGGGTTTTTGTTGTTAGACTTAAAAGTGGACACACCTTAACGAACTCCCTTTATAATAGATACATCAAATAGGTGAGGTGTGTTGTCATGGGAGACGTTCGAGAAAGGTATACCAAAGAATTTAAGCGCAAAACAATCGAACACATGGAGGCAACCGGCAAGAAACCAATCGATATCCAGAGAGAATTAGGGATTTCTAAAAGTACGCTAAGTCCATGGATTAAGCAATATGGTAGCAATGTGACCAAGGAACAAACGCAGGTCTTTGTCGATTACGAGCGCCTCAAAAGGCTGGAGCAAGAGTATAAAGATCTTCAGGAAGAGAACGAAATCCTAAAAAAAGCGATGCACTTCTTCACGAAAGACCGGGACTAATATTTCCGTTTATCTACAAGCACCGCTTGCAGTTCCGTGTTGAGAAGATGTGCGATGTACTGAAAGTTTCGTCAAGCGGCTATTACAAATGGTTAAAGTATAGGGACAAGCCAAGCGCACGCGAGCTTAAACGGAGACGGTTAATGAAGCGCATTCGGTACTTCTTTTATCACTTCAAGCGCCGTGCAGGTAGCCCAACAATCACCGAAGCGTTGCGCCAGGAAGGCCGCCGTGTCTCCTCAAGAACTGTTTCTCGCCTCATGAACGAGATGGGGCTAAAGTCAATCACTGTGCGCAAATACAAGGCAACAACCAACTCCAACCACTCCTTGCCGGTATTCGACAATGTGCTGGATCGACAGTTCAAAGTTTTGGCCCCGAACAAAGTATGGGTAACGGATATTACCTATATCGGGACGGGCGAAGGTTGGCTTTACTTGGCTAGTGTTATGGACCTGTTCTCACGTAAAATTGTTGGCTGGTCAGTAGGATCGCGAATGACCAGGGAGTTGGTAATAGATGCTCTTGATCAAGCATTTGAAAGACGAAACCCTGCACCCGGCTTAATTCATCATTCCGACCGTGGTTCCCAGTACGCCAGTGAGGAATACCGAGCGCGGCTTGTCGATTATGGGATGATTGGCAGCATGAGCCGCAAAGGCAATTGCTACGACAATGCTTGTATCGAGTCCTTCCACAGCACCTTAAAAAAGGAGTTGGTGTACCAAACAAAGTTCAGAACCCGTAAACAGGCCGAGAAAGAACTCTATGTTTACATTGAGTTCGATTACAATCGATTGCGGTTTCATTCAACTTTGGGATACAAAACCGCCCATCAATTTGAGTTGAATTATTTCAAGATGGTGGCGTCCTAAAATCCGAGGCCGTTCGTTATTTTTGTGTCCACTTTATTGACAGAGGTACATTTGACGTGAAAATCGCGTGGATGGAGACAAATAAGGTCTTTGGTGTCCGCTATGTGTGTGAAAAGTGCTAAAACTAGCTAAATAAGGTCCCTGGTGTCCGATACGATATCTACTTTTGAAATCGAAACAATGTTTCTGCCCAAACGAGTGCACGAACGCCAATAGACAACAATGTCATTGGGTATGAACAATTAAACCGAGTGAGTGAATCAGCCGATATAGAGGATAGAGGATTGTGTGCGGGGGGATGCAAAATGGGAATGAACATTGGACCGATGTTGAAAGCGATGATGGGGGATGCGCAGCCTGCGGATAGTGCGCGTGCGCTTGAGCTGAGAATCGGTCAAATTGTAAGAGGCGTTCTGATCGAGATGTTGGACAACCAAGAGGGAATGCTCAATATTAACGGTGTACAAGTTCGTGCGAAGCTAGAGGCGGATATGCCTGTTGGACGCAGCATGCTCTTGCAAGTACAGCCAAATTCGAACGGTGGCCTTGTGGCGCTCAAACCGCTTGTTGATGCGACAGAGGCTTCGCTAGATGATATACCGAAGGATCTTTTAAAGGCTTTCGGTTTATCTGAGCAAAAGGGTGCGATGGAGCTATTGCGTGGGTTGAAGCGAGACGGGTTTCCGTTATCGAAGGATACAGCCGCTTTCTATCAAACGGCGATGTCGGCAAAGCCTGCGAATGTAGATATGCAGACTTGGATGGGAACGGCTGACGTTGCTTTCCGCCGGGGTTTACCTCCGACGGAGGCCACGTTGTCAGCGCTTCGACAAGCGTTATTTAATACGCCATTGCAACAGGGGCTTCAACAACTCAGCTCAGCGCTCGGAGAATGGTTAGGTGGCAAAACTCCGGTGACAGCAGAAGGATCGGCTTTAGGTGCGCGACTACAACAGGTCATCAGTCAAGGCGCGGCGATCGTTGCTGAAGGTGAAGCGCAATTGTCGGGAGATGCTAGTCGAGCTGCTACTACGAGTGCAAAGCCACAAGCAGATGGTGCCAGATCAGCTCAATTGCTAGTCGGAAATCGTCAAGCACCAACCGGAGCTGATGCATCTCGCCTTGTAAATGGGACGCAGCAGGAGCATGCTGTCGTGCGCGATGCTACATTGAACGTAGCACGTAGCAACACAGGGATTGGGGCAAATGATGCTGGAGGTGCAGGAGCAAGTCGCCCTGCCCCAGAGCAAGCCACCGCCCGCCCGCCAATCGGCGGCGGCACAGCACAAGCACAGCCCGCCCCATTGGCGGCTGAGCCTCAAGCGGCGGCGCGGGCCAATAGCCCCGCCCCCGCCGCCGCAACCCCGCCGCCTGCGGCGGACATAGCCGCGCGCTCTGCTAGCGGCAACGTTGCAGACGCCTCTGCGTCGTCTGCACCGAAGGGGGAAGCGGCATGGATTGGCCGCTTCCTGCAATGGCTCGGCGTTGGGCATGAGCATAAGCTCCTGCACAACACCGAGCCGCTAGCGCGGTTGCCCGGCGACAATGCCGCCGGTCTTCCCGCGCAGCAGGCAGGAGCCGATAATCCGGCTCCTGCCTCTGATGCACGCGCCGCGGACACGCTCAAGAGCGCGTTGCTCGCGCTTGCTGCGAGCGATGATGTGCCGCCTGCACTGCGTGAGGCAGCATCGACGCTTGCCAATCAAGTGACCGGCCAGCAGCTAATGCTTTCCTCCGAACGGGGGCAGACTGCGCCATTCAGCCATATGACGCTGTTCATCCCGATGAAGAACGGAGAAGGCGATACGACGGCAACTGTACATGTACAAGCGCGACGTAGCCGGCGTGGGGAGTGGGACACGGACAACTGCCGACTATTGTTTGATTTGCGTATGAAAAATGTCGGGGATACGGTAGTGGACGTTCAAGTCGTCGATCGGATCGTATCACTTAAACTGCTGAATGATTTCCCTGGAATGTCTGAGATGATCGAGCAGGCACGAGAAGAGCTCACAAATGGAATGCGAGCTACAGGATATCAATTGCTATCCTTATCCGTGTCCCCATTGCCTGAGTGGAGAACGAATTTAGAAGTGGCGTCTGAGGCTGGGAGTGTCGGTTCTACACCACTGGAAAAGCTTGTTCCTACTGCGGATTTCGCAACGAAACCGTACAAGGGAGTTGACTTTAGAGCATGAGCGAGAGCAATGCTGAGGAGAAACCACTGCTGCCGAAAAAAGCAGTTGCCCTCAAATACGAGCCGGAGAAGCGTTCGGCACCAGTCATTATTGCCAAAGGCCAAGGGGTAATCGCTGATGAGATATTGCGTCGTGCACAGGACAGCGGTGTACCTGTTCAAGAGGATGCTTCCTTAGTTGAAGTGTTATCAAAGCTCGATATTGAGCAAGAAATACCAGCCGAGCTTTATAAGCTAGTCGCAGAAATTCTTAGCTTCGTCTATCGATCTGATCAACGCGCAGGGCATTCTCGTAGCAACAAACGATCCTAATCGAATCGTAGGATCTGAAGGAGACTATAGCGATGGATTCATCTCATGAACCAAACCCGCAATCTTCTCATTCTGCAGCTAGAGAGCGCATCAATCGGACTGAGGTCGGTCGTCAGGGCGAAGCTGTGGCGTCAGAATATTTATCCAAGCACGGCTTTAGGATTTTGGAACGCAATTGGCGTTGTCGCCATGGTGAAATTGATTTAATTTGCGAAGTAGATGAAACGCTAGTATTCGTTGAAGTAAGATCTCGTACGAACCCGAGTAAATTTGGAACAGCAATTGAAGCAGTTACACCACGCAAGTGTCGTCAAGTTCGTGAGACAGCATCATTTTATATGAAGCATCATCGTCAGTCAGAGCGATCTATCCGGTTTGATGTTGTGGCAGTTACTTTTCTAACAGGTTTAGAACCCGAACTATTACATATTAGTAACGCTTTCTAAACTTGCAAAATCCGCCACATTCTTTTTTTAAATATACTTGCAGAGTATCTTTGACGTTATAGACGCCAAGGGTGATTTTGCTTGTTCAATCGCACTTCCGATCCCGTTCTCCAATTAATTTATTGGAACCAATTTGTAGTTGGATCGTATTATTGTTGAACTGTTTATTACACACGAGTTGAGGGGGAGTTTGAACGCATGGAACTAATTAAAATTGAACGCAAGCGCAATTCAAACGATATCATTCAATTACCACCAGGGTTATTGAAAAAGATTGTTCTAGCAATTGTTGCACTTTTTGTCGTTCTCATCGCTTATTCATCTTTCTATACCGTTCAAGAGCAAGAGCGTGCAGCTGTGCTGACATTTGGGAAGTATACAGGAGAAACGACTGCGGGGCTTCATTTCAAGTGGCCATATCCGATTCAGAAGGTCATTAAAGTTCCTGCGGAGCTCACACAGATCATTCATATTGGCTACCGTCAAAATGGAAATATTGAAACTCCAGTTGAAGAAGAAGCGCTCATGATTACTGGGGATGAAAATATCGTATCAGCAGATGCAGTTGTACAGTGGAAGATTAGCAATATCGAAGCTTACCTGTACAATATCGACAATCCAGAAATGTTTTTACGGAATGCGGCGAGCTCATCGATCCGCTCTGTAATTGGTTCAGAGAAGCTCGATTATGCGATTACCGATGGTAAAACAGTCATCCAGGATAAGGTAAAGGAAAGATTGCTAGAGCTTCAAACGAAATATAACACCGGTATCCAGATTGTTGGATTTAAGTTCCAGGATATTGAGCCTCCGGGTGGTCAAGTTGCTGAAGCTTTCCAAAAAGTAACAAATGCGCGCGAGGAAAAAAATACGAAGATTAATAATGCAGCAAAATATGAAAATGATAAAATTCCGAAGGCGCGTGGTGAAGCGCAAGCTTTACTCGAAAATGCAGAAGCTGTGAAAAAATCGCGGATGCTCAATGCTGAGGGGGATGTGGCACAATTTAATGCGATCTACTCTGAGTATGTGAAAAACCCGAGTGTTACTGAAAGCCGATTAATTATAGAAACGTTGGAAAAAATCTTGCCACATGCGAAGATCTTCATCTCCGACTCAAGTGGCGACACCGTAAAGTATTTGCCGATCAATGAACTGCTTCGCAATACGGGCTCGACCACGAGTGCAGCGGGTTCAGCACAAGGAGGGGGAGCACAATGAGTAAAAAGCTAATTTTAGGTATTGCGATTTTCATCGCTGTCATCATTATAGGTTCAGGTTCGTTTTACATTGTTAAGGAAGGCGAGTATAAAGTCGTCTTGAAATTTGGTGAAGCGGTTCGGATTGTGAAGGATCCTGGATTAAAATTAAAGATTCCATTCGTTGAAAGCGTGTCTACGCTTCCGAAATATCAAATGACATTCGAAAGTGATCCCACGTCTATTCTGACGAAGGATAAGAAGCCGATTATCGTGGATAACTACACCGTTTGGCGGATCGAAAGTCCAGAAAATTTCTTAAAGACAGTAAAAACAGTCAGTGTCGGTGTGCAGCGGATAGATGAAGCTGTCTATAACTCGGTACGACGCAAGCTTTCTGAAATTAATTATGATAATATTATTAGTGAAAACACAGCTCGTGGTAACATTAACGATGAGATTACGAAAGATGTTGCTAGTGCACTTAAAGATGATTATGGTATTGAAGTGATTGATGTGCGCATTAAGCGAACGGATTTACCGGAAGGCAATAAGCAAAGTGTATACAACCGGATGATCTCGGACCGAGAATCGATTGCAGCGCGTTATCTTTCCGAAGGGGATGAGGAATCGCGCAAGATTACATCGAAAGCCGATCGCTCAGCAACCGAGCTGCTTGCTCAGGCAGAAGCAGATGCGAAGAAGATTATCGCTGAAGGTGAACAAGGCGCAGCGAAAACCTATAACGAAGCTTATGGGAAAGATCCTGCATTTTATAGCTTATATCGGACATTACAGAGCTATGTGACGACGTTGCAAAATGAACCTGTCATTTTGTTGCCGATTGATTCTCCGTATACACGAATACTTTTAGGCAAATAAGCGTCAGTGAAGGGTGAGTTGTTTGGCCAAATCCATACTGCAGATGGAACAGATCACGAAGTTTAAGGAAGAAATTACTCGATTCATGATGATGTATAAGTTTGCACTTGATTCTTTTGAAACAAAAGTGGAAATATTGAAAGAAGAATTTCAATTTTTGCACGATTACAATCCGATCGAGCATACGAAGACGAGACTCAAGACACCGGAAAGCATCATTAATAAGCTGTTTCGAAAAGGCTTTGATGTAAACTTCGATAGCATTCGTAACAACATTAAAGATATTGCAGGCTTGCGGATCACCTGCTCGTTCGTATCGGATATCTATCGGATTAGCGATATGCTGCACAGACAATCGGATTTGAACATTGTTGAGACGAAGGACTATATCCTTCATCCGAAGCCGAATGGCTATCAGAGCTTGCACCTCATTGTTGAAGTGCCTGTGTATATGTCGGATCGGGAAGAGATTGTACCCGTAGAGGTGCAAATTCGTACGATCGCAATGGATTTCTGGGCAAGCCTAGAGCACAAAATTTTTTACAAGTACAATGCTTCAGTGCCTCCTAGACTACTGCAGGAGTTGAAGGAAGCGGCTGATAATGCGTCTGCATTAGACAAACAGATGGAACGCTTGCATAAAGAAATTGCCGAAATCAAAGAAAATAACAATATCGCGATGAATAAGGAACTTCAGTCGCTCAGCATTAATGATGAGCAATTCCAAATCCCTGCTGCCCTCCTAGAGCTGCTGGGTCCTGGTCAAGGTAAGGATTAGGGCGCGAAATACAAGAAGGGGCTATCCAGTTCATTTGAACTTCGGATAGCCCCTTCTTGTCGTATCATTGTCGACTAAGCTGAATCGAGAATCAGTCGTTCTTTGTGTAGCTCTAGAAAATCTCTTAAAGCTTCATTAAACTTCATCGGTTGACAGAGGTTGCTCGGATCATATGAATCTTCAATAATTTGAAGCGTAGCATCGGGGATGAAGCTGACGGTTTCTTGCATTCGTTGAATGGCCGTCTGCGAGAAATCTCCAACCACACAAAGGACGGGGACATTGATCTGGTTTAAGGATGGGGTAAGATCAACTTCCTTCAAGGCAGCTCGCTGTTTGATCCATTCTGTTGGTCTCTTCTGCACCATCTCATTTCGTAGAACTCGATACGCGAAATCCCAATTGTAATAGGTTAGTTTGAGCGAGCGAGTGAAAAATTCATTTGGTAAATAAGAGGTTACAGAGGAGGCAGTATGAAGCGCTGAAGCTAGCTTACCTACCCAGCCTTTGCTCCTGTTCTGACTGTAGCTATCCGATAGAATGATAGCACTCACATACTGGGGATAGAGCTCCATAAACTGTTGAACCAATATCCCTCCATCGGATACGCCTACCCATACGGCATTCGATATTTCAAGCTGATCGAGCAATAACTTTAAATCCTCACATTGTGCTTGGAGAATATGGCTATTATTTACTCCTAAAGCTCCAGAGCGTCCATTTCCCCTAAGATCAACAAGAATCAGCTTATAATGTTTACGGAAGTAATGAATTTGTGGAGAGAACATCTGATGTGAGAGTCCATGGCTGTGAATAAAGATAAGAGGCACCCCTTCACCATATACTTCATAGTAAATTGATGACCCATCTACTTTTAAATAGGGCATTCAATTCAACTCCCTTCGTAATTGTATAAGTGCTAATTTTGTGTAAAAGTTTGGATACAGAATTACCGACAAGAGGAAGTCAATTTTGGGTATAGCAAACAGTACTCTGTCGTAGTTATTGTTCGACAGGTTACATGGGCATAACTAAATAAGGGTATTAAAAAAGATGGTTATAAGCAGATCAATAAACATACGCAAATAGAGTGTTAGTAAAGCAGAGGGATTTCAAGGGGTTAGATGGATGTGGATGTGAATTTAATAGGCATTAGGAATAAGCGTTTAATGATTAGTGAAATAGAGGATAAACTTTTGTATACAG
The DNA here is from genome assembly GCA_029203125.1 of Candidatus Cohnella colombiensis. Lineage (GTDB taxonomy): Bacteria > Bacillota > Bacilli > Paenibacillales > Paenibacillaceae > Cohnella > Cohnella colombiensis. The sequence goes on along the minus strand of CP119317.1, from coordinate 2,003,445 downwards.
GGGTCGTGAGGAGAAGGACGATCGCGACAAGCAAAAGAATGAGCGCACTAAATATCATCGTCGGTGTCCAGACGATTCTTAGAGTGGAAGCAACATGGCGAGGCTTCGTAACAACTGACTTGAAATTTTTCTCTGCGGAAATCTTAGAGGAGTTTTGCGCTGTCTCACGCATCTCAATCTGTTGGACCGACATGAATGATAGACTGATTATAAACATAAGTATCACAATTAGATGTATGCCACGGTTTCTGGAAGGACCTAGTCTTTGGAGCTTCATATTCGCACCTCCTTCTGAAACAGATTTAGTAATTAAGTAGATCAAGGCGAGGTGTATATCGTGCTTACCTAGTGATCTACCTTTATTAATAGTAATATGATTGGTTTACTGAGTCAAGGCTGTTACATTTCTTCCGGACTCCACGATGCTTCAAAAAAAGTTGAAATTTGGTGCTCTTCATGTGGGAAAATTGGAACAAATTAACTCATATCTGTCTAAGTGAGCGTATCTAAACACCGATAGCTGATCGCCTCCGCTACATCATCAGAGCAGATCGTTTCTCGTCCCGATAAATCGGCAATCGTTCGCGACATTTTAAGAATGCGATCATGTGCGCGAAAGCTTAGACCCAGTTGATTATAGACTAGGTGAAGTAAATCTTCTGCATCGGTTGAAAGCTTCGTATATTGTTGGAGTAGTGGACCCTGAAGCTCGGAGTTCCAACGAATTCCGCGGTTGCAATAGCGCAATCGTTGCCGGGACGCTGCTTCAATGACTTGCTCGCGCGCCTGCAACGAGGTCAAGGTCAAGCCATCCTTCTCTTGGGTACGAACGGATTGCCTCGGCAGCTCCACCTGTAAATCCAGGCGATCCGCTAGCGGTCCAGACATGCGCGCGCGATAACGACTAATTGCTGCAGGTGAGCATGTGCACACTCGATCTTCACTCGTTCCACCCGAATAACCACACGGACAAGGATTCATGCTCGCAGCGAGCATGAATCGAGCTGGGAATTGGCATACGCCGCGCACGCGTCCGATCATCACTTCACGATCCTCTAGTGGCTGACGAAGTGCTTCGAGGGCGGTGCGTGAAAATTCTGGCATCTCATCAAGAAAAAGAATGCCATGATGGGATAATGTCACTTCTCCGGGTTTCGGAATGGAGCCACCCCCGATTAAACCTGCGGTTGAAATCGAGTGATGCGGAGCACGAAAAGGTCGCTTTCGAATAAGTCCTGCATGGCCATTACTTAGCTTGCCGCAAACGCTGAAAATTTTCGTTACGGTTAATGCCTCTTCATCATCTAGTGGTGGCATAATGGTTGGCAATCTCCTGCAGAGCATCGTCTTACCGGTCCCAGGAGGTCCTATGAACATAATGTTATGCATGCCTGCTGCGGAAACGAGCAATGCCCGTTTCCCTTGGGTTTGTCCAACTACATCGCTTAGATCAAGCTGATGAACGGTCTGTGCATTATCCTCATCTAAAGATGAAGGTTCAAGATGGCGTTCTTTATCAGTATTAACAAGACTACGACCACGTTGCTTCATTATTAACGTTCCGCTCACCCAGTCATCCAATGATGCAATTCCGAAAACATCAATTCCGTTAATTAGAGATGCTTCAACAACTGCGTCCTTTGGGACAATCACTCTTCGAACCCCTGCACGTCTTGCTAATTCCGTCATGGGCAGCACGCCAGGCACATTTCTCACTGAACCATTCAAGGCGAGCTCACCAATGAATAGCGTATCCTCTAGCAACTGCGGACTCACCTGACCGCTTGCGCATAGAATGCCTGCTGCAATCGCGAGATCGAAGGCACTACCTTCCTTACGTAAATCTGCTGGTGCGAGATTAATTGTAATGCGATCCATAGGGAACTTCATCCCGCCATTTTTAATGGCTGCCCGAACACGCTCGACAGATTCACGTACTGCGGAGTCGGGAAGTCCAACAACACTGACTTGGGGCAACCCTGAGCAAATATCTACCTCAACCTCGATAAAGCGTCCTTCTATTCCGAATACGCTTGCGCTCAACAATTTGACATACATAACAAAAAAGCACCTTCCTCCGTCGTAATTGTACGAGAGAAAGGTGCTTCCTTTCCGTGCGTTCTCTAATTGAGCTTAGTCTACTTCATATGGATAATGCTGTCAATGATTGGAAAGCGTAAGCAACGAGGAAGATAAAGTCGCATTTCAAACCAATATGCCACTAAAATACTGTCAATTATCCCTTTCATCTCACAGTGAGATGAAACCATTGCTATTTTGAACTAAAATATTGATGAAAAATAGAGGAATGCCGTCAAAAAAAGTGATACAATAGTAGAGGTTTTGGTACATAGCTTTTACTGAACGGGAGGATGCTTGGATCATGAATATTCATGAGTATCAAGGCAAGGAAGTCTTAAGACAGTATGGCGTTAACGTGCCACGTGGCAAAGTTGCGTTTACAGTCGAGGAGGCTGTCAATGCAGCGAAGGAGCTTGCTAGCCCTGTAACCGTCGTTAAGGCGCAAATTCACGCTGGCGGTCGCGGTAAAGCTGGCGGTGTAAAAATTGCGAAGAGTGTCGACGATGTCGCGAGCTACGCACAGGAATTGCTTGGTAAAGTACTCGTTACACACCAAACAGGTCCAGAAGGTAAAGAAGTGAAGCGCCTATTGATCGAAGAAGGCTGCGACATTAAGAAAGAATATTATATCGGTGTCGTTGTTGACCGTGGCACTGGCCGCGTTGTCATGATGGGATCTGAAGAGGGCGGTATGGACATTGAGGAAGTTGCGGCTCATTCCCCTGAGAAGATCATTAAAGTTGTCGTAGACCCTGCTCTTGGTTTGCAAGTTTTCCAAGCGCGCAAATTGGCTTATGACATCAATATTCCTGGAGAGCTTGTAAATAAAGCGGTCAAGTTCATGCTCGCATTATACAAAGCGTTCGAGGACAAAGATTGCTCAATTGCAGAGATCAATCCCTTAGTTATAACAGGCTCCGGCGATGTTATGGCACTTGATGCGAAGCTCAACTTCGACTCCAATGCGCTATTCCGTCATAAGGATATTGTCGAACTTCGTGACTTGGATGAAGAAGATGAGAAGGAAATCCAAGCTTCCAAGTTTGATCTCTCGTACATTGCATTAGATGGCAACATTGGCTGTATGGTCAATGGCGCTGGTCTTGCAATGGCTACGATGGACATCATTAAATACTTTGGTGGCGAGCCTGCGAACTTCCTGGACGTAGGTGGCGGCGCAACGAAGGATAAAGTAACGGAAGCTTTTAAGATTATCCTGATGGATCACAATGTAAAAGGAATTTTCGTTAACATCTTTGGTGGCATTATGAAGTGCGATATTATCGCAGAGGGTGTCGTTGCTGCGGTTCGCGAACTTGGTCTAGATCGACCACTTGTTGTTCGTCTAGAAGGCACTAACGTAGCTAAAGGTAAAGAAATTTTGAATAGCTCAGGCTTGAACATTGTAGCTGCAGATTCGATGTCGGACGGCGCGCAAAAAATCGTGTCGCTCGTGAAATGACTAGGGACTAACGACCGAGGAGTGTGAAATCATGAGTATTTTGATCGATAAAAACACCAAGGTGATTACCCAAGGCATTACGGGCGCAACGGGCTTGTTCCACGCCAAGGGTGCTTTGGATTATGGTACGCAGATGGTCGGCGGCGTAACGCCGGGCAAAGGCGGCACGAACGTTGATATTACATTAGAGAATGGCAACACAGTGTCATTACCTGTATTTAATACAGTTTCCGACGCGGTTGCAGCAACAGGTGCAACTGCATCGGTTGTCTACGTTGCACCGCCGTTCGCGGCAGATGCAATTCTTGAGGCAGTAGATGCAGAGCTTGATCTCGTTATCTGTATTACTGAAGGAATTCCTGTTCTAGACATGGTTAAAGTGATGCGTTATATGGAAGGCAAGAAAACGCGTCTGATCGGTCCGAACTGCCCTGGTGTAATTACACCAGACGAGATTAAGATCGGAATCATGCCTGGCTATATTCATAAGAAGGGTCACGTCGGTGTCGTTTCCCGTTCGGGAACGCTAACGTATGAGGCTGTTCATCAACTCACTTCGGTCGGTATCGGACAATCAAGTGCTGTTGGTATTGGTGGAGATCCTGTCAAGGGCTCGGAATTTGTCGACATTCTGAAGCTATTCAACGAAGATCCGGACACTTACGCGGTCATTATGATCGGGGAAATTGGCGGAACTGCGGAGGAAGAAGCAGCAGAATGGGTTAAGGCAAATATGACGAAGCCTGTTGTAGGCTTTATCGGCGGTGCGACTGCTCCAGCGGGCAAACGTATGGGACATGCGGGTGCAATTATTTCTGGTGGTAAAGGTACAGCAGCGGAAAAAATTTCAGTACTCGAAGCATGTGGCATTCGTGTAGCTCCGACACCATCAGACATGGGTTCGACACTCGTATCTGTGCTCGAAGAGCGCGGTATGCTAGAAAAATGCAAATCTTAATGGTATAGTTGTACCATTCAATAATAACAACGGATAGGCAAGCAGCCTTCCGCACCCTCACAGGAGGGCGTGGAGGGCTGCTTTTATTTTTGTTCTAGAAGAGGTGTGAGGAATGAGTATTGTAAGACCAGATCGGATCAAGCCAGAGCAAGAAGTGAAACCACCGATATTCGAGCACGTAATACAATCAGGTATAACTCGTGAATCTTTAATTGTGTTGCACGAAACGGAAGGGATCGGAAACGCCACAATTCGAAAAATAGTAGACCAAGGGTACCAGTTGCTATATCCATCGTTAAGTGATGCATCGAAATTGCGTGAAGGCGAGTGGCGGGAGCTTGGTGCAAAGCCGGAACAAGCAAGTGCGATCGTTGCAAGCTTTCGACCTGATGTGCTCGCTAGTAGAGTCCAATGGCATCTTAAGCATGAGGTTCAATTGGTGACCTATTTGGATGAAGGTTATCCACCACTTCTTCGAGAAATTGCTGATCCGCCCTGGGTTTTGTATTATAAAGGGAATTGGAAGCTGACCGCTCAGCTATGTATTGGTGTAGTCGGTACGCGCTTAGCGACAGCGTACGGACGCAAAGTTGCTGAGGAGCTCTCAGCCCGCTGCGCGAATCGGTTGACGATTGTGAGCGGATTAGCTAGGGGAATTGATACAGCGGCGCACATTGGGGCGCTGCGGGGCGAATACGGTACGATTGCCGTAATGGCTTCACCTATCAATCAATGCTATCCTCCAGAAAATCGCCAACTTTATGAGCAAATTGCACAAAAGGGTTTAATCGTAACTGAGGTAGCTCCAGGCACAAAGCTTCATAAAGGGATGTTTCCGATGCGCAATCGGATTATCGCCGCATTATCTCGCGGAGTTATCGTTGTAGAAGCCGCTCTGAAAAGTGGCGCACTAATTACAGCAGACTTAGCGATGGGATATAATCGGGATGTGTTTATCGTACCGGGTCCGGTAACTTCACCCAGTAGTCAAGGTGCTCTCGATTATTTTCGCCAAGGAGCTTACCCTGTACTCGACGAGAGTGATATATTCTTTGTCTATCAGCATGATATAGACATAAACGGAAGCGCCGCAAAGGAACATTCAACAAAGCGTCTTATAGGCAGTGAAGGGGAAAAGTTAACGCCAAACGAGCAGCTCATCTATGATATTTTGCACAATGAACCGCTCTCTATAGATGAAATAGTGGACAAATCTGGGATGTCGTTTGGACATTTACACTCGGTTCTGCTATCTTTAACAATAAAAAGACGAATTCACCAGCAACCCGGTTCTGTATATAATGTCCTTTAAAGAGCATAAGTCTGCTCATCAGGACTTGTCGACCGTAGGAGAGGAGGAATGGCCGTGGCAGACTCGCTAGTAATTGTAGAATCACCTGCAAAAGCGAAGACGATCGGAAAGTACCTTGGAAGTAAGTTTATCGTCAAAGCGTCCATGGGTCATATTCGCGATTTACCGAAGAGTCAAATTGGGGTGGAGGTTGAAAACGACTTTCATCCGAAATACATCACGATTCGTGGCAAGGGCAACATTCTAAAGGAATTAAGAGATGCAAGTAAAAAGGTGAAAAAAGTGTATCTGGCAGCCGATCCGGATCGTGAAGGCGAAGCGATTGCTTGGCATTTGGCACACTACTTGGAAATTGATGAAAAGGATGCTTGCCGCGTTGTATTTAATGAAATAACAAAGCAAGCAGTTAAAGATGCATTTAAGACGCCACGCCCGATTGACATGGACCTCGTCAACGCACAGCAAGCTCGTCGTGTACTTGATCGTCTAGTCGGTTATAAGATCAGTCCATTATTATGGAAGAAAGTGAAGAAGGGCTTAAGCGCTGGCCGAGTTCAGTCTGTTGCGGTGAAATTAATTTATGACCGTGAGAATGAAATCAAAGCGTTTATTCCTGAAGAATATTGGAGCATTACCGCTCATCTAATGAAAGGGAAGTCGAACTTCGAAGCGAAGTTCCATTCCTTGAATGGCGAGAAGATTGAATTGCATAGTGAAGCGGATATGCAAGCGATTGTAGATCAAATTAAAGATCAAGCCTTTGCAATCAGTGAAGTGAAGGAAAAGGAGCGCATGCGCCATCCATCGCCTCCATTTATTACGAGCTCATTGCAGCAAGAAGCGGCTCGCAAGCTGAATTTCCGTGCATCTAAGACGATGCAGATCGCGCAACAGTTATACGAAGGTGTCGAGTTAGGCAAGGAAGGCACAGTTGGTCTTATTACGTATATGCGTACAGATTCAACCAGAATATCCCCAGTCGCGCAAGAAGAAGCGAAGGGTTTCATTTTAGAGAAGTATGGGGATCGTTTCTTTCCAGAAACGCCTCGTGTATATGCTAAAAAGAATGCAAACGCTCAAGATGCGCATGAAGCGATTCGTCCAACATCCATCCTTCGTGACCCTGAATCGATGAAAGCTTTCCTCTCTAGGGATCAGCTTCGCCTATATAAGCTCGTTTGGGAGCGATTCGTTGCTAGTCAGATGTCATCGGCAATTCTAGATACGATGACTGTTGATTTAAATAATGGTCCAGTTGTTTTCCGGGCTAATGGATCGAAGATGAAGTTCGCAGGATTTACAAAGGTATATGTAGAGGGTAATGATGATGGTACGACAGATGAAGACCGCTTATTGCCAGCGCTAGCAGTGGGTGAGGAGGTGTCTCTTACCGAGCTTGATCCTAAGCAGCATTTTACACAACCTCCTCCCAGATATACTGAAGCACGCCTAGTAAGAGCGCTTGAAGAGCTAGGCATAGGTCGTCCGAGTACGTATGCGCCTACACTAGAGACAATTCAGAAGCGATATTATGTTGCAATTGATGAGAAGAAGTTCGTACCTACTGAATTAGGCGAGCTTGTCATTCAATTGATGGAAGAGTTTTTCCCTGAAATTCTCGATGCGGAATTTACAGCACACATGGAAGGTGATTTAGACCATGTCGAGGAAGGGACACAAAATTGGGTTAATGTTATTGGGGATTTTTACGAATCGTTCGAGAAGCGTCTAGCATTCGCTGAAGACGAAATGAAGGAAATTGAAATTAAAGATGAGCCATCTGATGAAATTTGCGAAAAATGTGGAAGCCAGATGGTGTTCAAGATGGGCCGCTTTGGCAAATTTTTGGCATGCTCAGGATTTCCAGACTGTCGTAATACGAAGCCGATTGTTAAGGCAACCGGTGTCCTCTGTCCGACATGTGGAAAGGGACATATTGTCGAACGTCGGAGTAAAAAGGGCCGGATGTTCTACGGTTGCGATCAATATCCTGGATGTGACTTCGTATCATGGGATAAACCAGTCGTGAAGCGCTGTCCAAGCTGTGACAGTATGATGGTGGAGAAGAGAGCGAAAGGCGAGCTGAAGCTTCATTGTACTTCTTGTACTCATGTAGAGGAGCCAGAGGAAACGGATGAGGCTCTAGATTAATCGTATTAGGCTTTGGGAGGTAAATGTTTTGAATGATCTTACGTCTGTAACTGTAATTGGTGCAGGTCTTGCTGGCAGTGAAGCAGCTTGGCAAATCGCTAAGCAAGGCGTTCCCGTTACATTATATGAAATGCGTCCTGTTAAACAAACACCAGCACATCATACATCGAGTTTTGCTGAGCTAGTCTGTAGCAATAGCTTGCGCGCCAATGGATTAACGAATGCAGTCGGAGTGCTAAAGGAAGAGATGCGAAGACTTGACTCGTTGATTTTGAGCTGTGCAGATCAGCATGCTGTACCAGCAGGTGGAGCACTTGCGGTGGATCGGGACGGATTTTCAGGTGAAGTAACTACACGATTGAAAGAGCATCCGCTGATTACAGTTGTGAATGATGAGGTTAAACAAATTCCTAGTGAGGGCATTGTAGTAGTCGCTACAGGACCGTTAACTTCGCCTGAGCTTTCTGAAAGTATTAAGTCACTGCTGGGCGAGGAATATTTTTATTTCTACGATGCAGCGGCGCCGATCATCGAGAAAGATTCAATCGACATGGATAAAGTGTTTCTTGCTTCTCGATATGATAAAGGTGAAGCGGCTTACTTGAATTGTCCGATGACTGAGGAACAATTCGAGCGGTTTTATGAAGCTCTCATTACTGCCGAAACAGCTGAAATTAAAGATTTCGAGAAGGAAATGTATTTTGAAGGCTGTATGCCGATCGAAGTAATGGCGAGCAGAGGGAAACAGACCGTGCTATATGGCCCGATGAAGCCAGTCGGTTTAGTTGATCCACGTACAGGCGTTAAGTCCCATGCAGTCATTCAGCTAAGACAAGATAATGCTGCGGGCACACTGTATAACCTTGTTGGATTCCAAACCCATTTGAAGTGGGGGGAACAGAAGCGAGTGTTTTCACTCATTCCAGGATTGGAAAATGCCGAATTCGTTCGTTACGGTGTCATGCACCGCAATACATTTATTAATTCACCAAGTCTCCTCCTTCCGACGTACCAATTTAGACAACGTACTAATTTGTTTTTTGCGGGACAAATGACGGGTGTGGAAGGGTATGTGGAATCTGCCGCCTCAGGACTCATTTCAGGTTTAAATGCAGGCCGACTAGCTAGAGGACTTGAGCCTTTGACACTTCCTGTGGATACGACGCTAGGCAGTATGGCGAATTACATTACAACAGCTGATTTTAAGCACTTCCAGCCGATGAATGCGAACTTCGGTCTTTTTCCACCGCTTGATTTTCGAGTGCGTAGCAAGAAGGAGAAAAATGATGCTGTTGCTGCAAGGGCGCTAGCACAGATTGACGTATTGCGTAATGAGCTCACACAAGATCAAAGTTATTCGGTGTAATTTGCAGTGACAACGGATTTTTCGTTGTTGCTGCTTTGATGCTTTATTTAGGGAGGTAAGCAAATGGATATGAGCTTTCATGCAACGACAATATGCGCAATTCGTCATAATGGTAAAGGCGCAATTGCGGGTGACGGACAAGTGACATTCGGAAACAGCATGATTATGAAAAACACTGCGAAAAAGGTTCGAAGATTGTACCGTGGCCAAGTACTCGCTGGTTTTGCAGGTTCGGTTGCAGACGCAATCACATTGTTCGAAAAGTTTGAAGGCAAGCTAGAGGAGCATCATGGTAATTTACAACGTTCTGCTGTCGAGCTTGCGAAAGATTGGCGATCAGATCGCGTGTTACGTCGCCTAGAAGCGATGATGATTGTTGTTGATGCGACAGGAATGCTGTTGCTGTCCGGAAACGGGGAAGTCATCGAGCCCGATGATGGGATATTGGCAATTGGTTCAGGTGGGAGCTTTGCCCTGTCGGCTGCGAGAGCCTTAAAGCGTCATTCTCCATCGATGGAAGCGAAAGAAATCGCGCGTGCATCTCTGGAAGTCGCTTCGGAAATATGTGTGTTTACTAACAACAACCTCGTTGTAGAAGAGATTTAAGGAGGTTTATGATGATGCATGAGAATTTAACGCCTCGCCAAGTGGTGGCAGAGCTTGATAAATACATTGTCGGTCAGAAATCGGCTAAACGTTCCGTTGCGGTCGCATTGCGCAATCGCTATCGTCGGAGCAAATTGCCTGAGGACATTCGAGATGAAGTCGTTCCGAAAAACATTCTAATGATTGGACCTACAGGTGTAGGGAAGACGGAAATTGCACGTCGACTTGCAAAGCTTGTTCAGGCGCCATTCGTTAAGCTAGAAGCGACGAAGTTTACAGAGGTTGGCTATGTTGGGCGCGATGTTGAATCCATGGTTCGCGATCTTGTGGAGACAGCGATTCGCATGGTGAAGGAAGAACGTACGGAGAAGGTAAAGGATAAAGCGGAGCAAGCTGCGAATGAGCGTTTAATTGCGCTTCTAGTCCCGTCACCTATTAAGCAAAAGTCACAACGAAACCCACTTGAAATGCTATTTGGCGGTGGATCGCCAAATGAGGAGCCTGAACCGGTAGATCCTTCTTTGCAGGATAAGCGTCGCGATTTGAAAGCGAGGTTAGCGGGCGGAGATTTAGAGAATGAGCTTGTCGAAATAGAAGTCGAAGATACTTCTCCGACGATGATGGATATGTTCTCAGGTCCTGGGCAGGATCAGATGGGGCAAAATATGCAGGAGATGCTCGGACAGTTTTTACCGAAACGTCACAAGAAGAGACGCCTCAGTGTGAAGGAAGCACGTAAAGTGCTCATCATAGAAGAAGCCAATAAATTGATCGATATGGATGATGTGCACACAGAATCAGTCCGTCGCGCAGAACAATCCGGTATTATCTTCATCGATGAGATCGATAAGATTGCGAGTCAAGGTCGCGGTCAAGGACCTGATGTAAGCCGAGAAGGCGTTCAACGAGATATTTTACCTATAGTTGAAGGCTCGACAGTAATGACGAAGTATGGACCGGTTAAAACCGACTATATCCTATTCATTGCAGCAGGTGCTTTCCATATCGCGAAACCATCAGATTTGATTCCTGAGCTGCAAGGCAGATTTCCAATTCGTGTTGAGCTGAGTAGCTTAACCGACGAAGATTTTATCCGGATTCTTACAGAGCCAGAGAATGCACTTACGAAGCAGTATGCAGCGCTCTTATCAACAGAAGGAATCGAAATCAGCTTTACAGCTGAGGCTGTAAAAGAGCTTGCCCGTATGGCGCAAGAAGTCAATCATAATACAGAGAACATCGGGGCACGCAGATTGCATACATTACTTGAAAAGCTATTGGAAGATTTAAGTTTCGAAGCACCTGAATTACAGCTTGAGTCGATGTCGATTACACCGGAATATGTGCGAGAGAAGCTATCAAGCATAGCCAACAATCGTGATTTAAGTCAATATATTTTATAAATACGTTGTTGTCGTCGCAATAGGAGGATTATAATTTCATGACGTTGTTGAATAAAACACGTACTCTGAACCAATTGCTGCAGAAGGCTGCTGGAAACCCGCTCAATTTTCGTGAGATGGCAGATGGACTGCGGGAAACGATGCAGGGGGATGTATTTGTCGTTAGTCGTAAAGGAAAGATATTAGGATGTGCACATTCGGAAAGCTTTCCGCAATTTTGGCTTAATGCGGATCAGACAGAGCAAATGCGATTTCCAACGGAGACAAACGACCAGCTACTGAAAATTGTTGAAACAGTTGCAAATGTTGATCCATTTCCCACGTTATCTCCAGTAGACTTTGCGTTTTCTAACAAAATTGTGACTATCGTCCCGATTCAAGGGGGTGCCGATCGTCTTGGGACTTTACTCCTATCTAGAGATGGAGTAGTGTCATTTGGGAATGATGATCTCATTTTGGCAGAGTACGGTGCGACAATAATTGGTATGGAAATTTTGAGAGAACGTATTGAGGAACGAGAGGTTGAAGCTAGAAACAAAGCGATCGTTTCAGTTGCAATAAATTCCTTGTCATTTAGTGAACTTGAAGCTGTGGAGCTCATATTCGAGCAACTTGAAGGTAAAGAAGGGCTTCTAGTTGCTTCAAAAATTGCAGATCGAGCTGGGATAACAAGATCTGTAATCGTCAATGCGTTGCGAAAGCTCGAAAGCGCAGGAGTAATCGAGACGCGCTCGTTAGGAATGAAGGGAACGTATATACGAATTTTGAATTACCAACTGGTTCATGAATTGGAGCATCTGAGGAAATAGGTTTCTATAGCTTGATTTAACGAAAAGCCCAATCTTTCACCAAGATTAGGGCTTTTTTCGTATTGCCACAAAGAAGCATGTCGTTGATGATAGAAATGAGAAAATTATTATTTTGTCGTGCGATGTAATTTTTTAAGATTTATTGCGAAACAATCGTCGAAAAAAGCAGGATATTGCAGTTGTACGTTGAATTAATGTGAGATGCAATTTAATTATTCTAATTTTGTACAAAGAAAGAGGCGGCGTAATGGACTTATTAGGTGGAGCTTCCTTTCAAAGACTTGAAGGCGCACTAACTGCTGCTTCTGCTCGTCAACGGGTATACGCAAATAATATAGCTAACGGAGACACTCCTAATTTCAAGAGATCAGATGTAGCATTTGAAGATATCTTATCAAGTGCGATCGGCTCTAATGGGAGTTCTTTGCGTTTGAAGACGACAAATGCGCGACACATTCCAATGGGTGGTGCTGCCACGCCAACTCCTAAAGTGGTTACAGACGAGTCAACAATCATTAACAACAACGGTAACAATGTTGATATTGACCGTGAGATGGCGTTATTAGCAGAAAACCAACTCAGATACAATTTGTTTATCCAACAAATCAATCACAATGTGAAGATGATCCGAATTGGAACAGAAGGGAGGAGTTAACGGATGAAGCTAGGTGGATTTGATATTAGTGCATCAGCATTAACTGCACAAAGACTCAGAATGGACGTTATTTCTGCGAACATCGCAAATGCGGAAACTACGAGAGCTAGCTATGTTAACGGTCAATTCGTACCTTATCGAAGAAAGACTGTAGTCATGCAACCGGTAACGACTTCATTCAAGGATATGTTAGATTCAAAGATTAACGGTAACGTCCCCAAAGGTGTTCAGGTTACTGAGATCAGGGAAGATTCTACACCATTCAAGCAAGTGTATAACCCTACACATCCTGATGCTGATGCGAATGGAATGGTCTATATGCCGAATGTGGATATGGTACAAGAGATGGTGGATATGATTGCTGCTTCTCGTTCATATGAAGCGAACGTAACAGCACTCAATGCCAGCAAAGCGATGTTCACTAAGTCCTTGGAAATTGGTCGATAAGCATATAGTGGGTATTACAACGAAGGTGAGGAAGACAAATGATACAGTTCAATCCGATGAGTATCGCTTCTGGAACGATCAATCCGGTTCAAAACAAAGCGACGCCAGCTGAGGCAACAGAAAGCTTTGCGAGCTTTTTGAAGGATGCGTTGGATGGTGTGGCTGCTCAAGAAATGAATGTACATAAGGTAAATGATAAATTTCTTATTGGAGAAGCAGATGTTAACGATGTTCTTATTGCCGCATCGAAAGCGGAATTAAGTTTATCTTTAACAGCTCAAGTTCGTAACAAAGTCATCGAAGCATATCAAGAGATCATGCGGATGCAAATGTAGTTCTATTATTCGACGTAGCCAATACATAGCGAATCTGCAGTACAGTTCGTCTGCAGGTACCGTGTTAACCGCAGGTGAGGTGACAGTGTGAACGAGAAGTGGGCAATGGTTCAAGGGAAAGCGAAAGACTTCTGGAGCCAGTACGACAAGAAGAGTAAATGGGTGCTTGCCTCTACGGCTGTACTGTTATTGTTTATCATTATCTTTTTGACGATGTACTTTACGAAAACTGAATATGAGATTGCTTATCAGAACTTAGATAATGCAGATGCAGCTGCTGTCATTGACTACCTAGAAAGCAATGGGATCAGCTACAAGTTAAATGGGACGAGCATTTCTGTTCCAAGCGCTTCCGTATCTAAAGTAAAGGTGGATGTTGGATCTCAAGGGCTTGTGCAAAGTGGCTCAGTTGGCTTTGCGGAGATGTCCCAATCTTCTTCTATCGGTACGACAGACAAAGAATTCAGCGTAAAGTATCGCAACATGTATAATGGCGAAATTCAACAATTGTTATTAAACATGCAGGGGATTTCAAAAGTAAAAGCGATTGTGACTTTGCCAGAAGCGACTGTATTTTTGAACGACTCGAACAAGGACAAAGCGACTGCTGCAGTTGTCATTACGTTCCAAACTGGTTTTAGACCGAAGCAAACGGATATTGATAGCTATTATAATTTAGTGAAATCAGCTGTTCCTAATCTTGCAATCGAAGATATTCGCATCAGTAGCTCAGTCACGGGAGATTTGACACCATCTGCACAGCTAGGTGGTCAAAGCGGCATTAGCGGAGAATTGTATGCGACACAATTCGCTATCCAAGAAGAGTTTGATAACAAGTTAAGAAGGAACATTCAATCTTTCTTATCTCCACTTGTCGGCATGGATAACATTGTGGTGAGTGTCGTATCTGCGCTTAACTTCGATAAGAAGACATCTCAAGAAAATATTGTGCAGCCACTGCCAAACAATGATAATCGCGGAATTGAAATTAGCCGAGAAGAGTCAACAAAAACGTATACAGGTGCGGGTAGTTCTTCAGGACCTGTTGGTGTTGGCGAAACCGATATTGCGAATTATCCTTCTGGTTCAGGATCTGGAGGCTCGACATCTGAGGAAGCCTCATCGATCACCAATTGGGAAATTAGTCGTATTATTAATAATATCGACTACGGACCCTATAAAGTTAAGGATCTTTCAATAAATGTTGGTGTCGATGCTGCGGTAATGACTGACGAACTTAAACAAGGCATTCAAGACTCATTGTTTAGTAGCGTTAGAGTATTGCTTGCAGAGTCTGGTCTGGAGCTGACTGACGAAGCGTTGACACAGCGTGTATCTGTAATGTCCAGAACGTTCCAAAGTGAGGATACGAGCTCAGGTGGAGTTTCCACGAGCACAATTGTATTTTCTGGTCTTGGACTACTTGCAATTGCGTTGCTGGCAGTTGTTGGTTATGTAATGTATCGCCGCAAAAAAGCAGCTCAAGAGGCTGAAGAGCTCGCTGCAGCTACTAAAGTCGAATTGCCAACTATCGATATTGATAACGTGGCGAACGAAAGCCAAGTACGAAAACAATTGGAAAGCCTAGCTAAGCGCAAGCCGGATGAGTTTGTTAATCTTCTCCGCACTTGGCTTGTGGATGAATAGAGGTGGCAGTGATGGCGAAACAATTTCAATTGTCCGGACGGCAAAAAGCGGCCATACTGCTAATTACGTTAGGACCTGATGTATCAGCTCAAGTATTTAAGCATTTGCGTGATGATGAGATCGAGCAGCTTACGCTTGAGATCGCTAACGTACGTAAAGTCGATAGCTATGAGAAGGAAACGATTCTCAGCGAGTTCCATCAGATATGTGTCGCACAGGAATATATTTCTCAAGGCGGTATTTCATACGCGAAGGAAATTTTGGAGAAGGCGCTCGGATCACAGAAGGCGCTCGATATTCTGAATCGATTAACGGCTACATTGCAAGTACGCCCATTCGACTTCGCACGGAAGGCTGAGCCTTCACAAATATTGAACTTTATTCAAAATGAGAACTCGCAGACGATTGCACTCGTTCTCTCGTATTTGCAGCCTGACCAATCATCTGTCGTGCTCTCATCGCTCCCACAGGATAAGCAAGCAGATGTGGCACGAAGAATTGCTCTGATGGACAGCACCTCACCTGAAGTCATTGCACAGGTGGAGAGAGTACTTGAACAGAAACTATCAGCAACTGTAACGCAGGATTACACGAATGCGGGTGGAATCGAAGCGATCGTTCAAATCTTGAATGGCGTTGACCGTGGAACAGAGCGTACGATTCTCGACTCTCTCGAAATTCAAGATCCAGAGCTTGCAGAAGAAATTAAGAAGCGGATGTTCGTGTTTGAGGATATTGTCAATCTCGACAATCGTTCTATTCAACGCATTATTCGCGATATCGAGAATTCAGATTTGCAGCTTGCGCTTAAAGTGGCTAGCGAAGAAGTCCGCGATGCAATCTTCCGCAATATGTCCAAACGTATGGCAGAAACATTTAAGGAAGAAATGGAGTACATGGGACCCGTACGTCTCAGAGACGTCGAGGAAGCGCAAACTCGCATCGTAGCTACGATCCGCAGACTAGAAGAAGCGGGAGAGATCATTATTGCGCGTGGTGGAGGAGACGATATCATTGTCTAATCTCATCAAATCCACTAATGTAATTTCATTAGAAGATCTTAAACGACTAGAAGCGAGTCCAGTCATCATCTCCAGACAACAAAATATTTCAAACTCCGCTTCAAAAGGCGAAGGAAATGATGAGGTTGATGTCGAAAGTCATTCGTTGAAAGCGCGAATACTGAGTGATGCTGAAGAGACTGCACAGCAGATCATAGCAGATGCTCAGATTACAATCGCACAGATGAAGGCTGCCGCAGAGCAAGAGATAGATGCATGGTGGGATGCACGTCGTTCTGAAGATGGCCAATTCCGAGAAGAGATTGGTCGCCAAGGCTTTGCAGAAGGCTTTGCAGAAGGAAGCGTCCACGCTGAACAACAGCTTGCACATAGCTGGGAAGCTCGCTTAAAGGAAGCTCAAACGATTGTCGAACAAGCCTATGAGACAAAGCATTCAGTCATCGCAGAGGGTGAACAATTTCTCGTCGAGCTTAGCTGTTCAATCGCGGAAAAGATTTTGAGTCAGGAGCTTACGAATGCGCCTGAATTAGCCATTAAGCTATTCGCTCAAACTTTATCGCGTAGGAAGGAACAGGGTGTAATCGTGCTTTGCGTCGCACCTTCGCAGTTTGCCTTTGTGCAAGCTGCTAAGGACGAACTAAGTATGAGCTTGGATTCTCAAGCAGAGCTTCAGATTGTCCCCGATTTAACGATCCAAGAAGGTGGATGTGTTGTTAGATCCGCTTTCGGTAGCATCGATGCGCGTGTGGATACGCAACTAGACGCCATTCGGCAGCAATTGTTGCGAGTCGCAGCTCATTCTGCTGAGGAGGGAACCCGGGATGTCGCAACTTGACGTACAGCGTTATAGGGATTCGCTTCTGCAGCTAGATCCCGTTAGAGTTAACGGCAAGGTGATGCAGGTCATTGGTTTGACCGTTGAATCCGAAGGACCGGATGCCAGCATTGGTGATGTTTGTTCCATCTATCCGATGAAGGGTGGTACACCTGTTCTTGCTGAAGTCGTTGGATTTCGTAACAATCGTGTTCTGCTAATGCCACTCGGCGAGCTCTACTCAGTAGGTCCTGGTTGTGATGTCGTTGCGACAGGAGGTCCGCTTACCGTACAGGTTGGTTCTGAACTGCTGGGAAAAGTGCTTGATGGCTTAGGAAGACCACTGGATGGTTCTCACTTGCCAACGCGGATGCCACATTATTCTACACATAACGTTCCGGGCAATCCGCTCATGCGACCACGTGTAACAGAACCGCTTGGAATTGGTGTGCGGGCGATTGACGGATTACTTACTGTAGGACAAGGACAGCGGGTCGGGATTTTCGCAGGTTCGGGTGTCGGAAAAAGTACATTGCTGGGTATGATTGCACGTAACACTTCTGCTGACGTTAATGTGATCGCATTAGTCGGAGAGCGTGGACGTGAGGTGCTCGAATTTATTGAGAAGGATCTAGGTCCTGAAGGGTTGGCACGTTCTGTTGTTATCGTTGCAACATCGGATCAACCGGCTCTAATTCGCATGAAGGGCGCATTAATTGCTACGACGATTGCCGAATACTTCCGTGATCGTGGACAGAATGTCATGCTGATGATGGATTCGGTAACCCGATATGCGATGGCACTTCGTGAAGTTGGGCTGGCGATAGGCGAACCTCCTGCTACTCGTGGATATACACCATCTGTATTCGCAGCCTTACCTAAGATTCTAGAGCGTGCAGGGACAGGCCCAACAGGGTCGATCACCGCATTCTATACCGTTCTAGTCGATGGAGACGATATGAACGAGCCAATTGCGGATGCTGTACGAGGCATACTTGATGGACATATCGTATTGCAACGTGCTTTAGCGAATAAAGGTCATTATCCTGCAATTGATGTGTTAGCAAGTGTGAGCCGAGTAATGAAAGATATTATCGGCGAAGAGCAGCAAGAAGCGGCGGAACAATTAAAACGACTATTGTCGGTTTATCGAGAATCCGAAGATTTGATTAATATTGGAGCTTATCACCGAGGTTCGAATGTAGAAATCGATAAAGCGATTGAATATTACGATTCAATTAGAAATTACACCACGCAAAGAACGAATGAGAAAGTGACATTAGATGAAGCGGTCGAGCGATTGATTGTAGATTTCTACAAACGATAGACGCATGCTGGCCATCCAATGTGACTAAGGCGGGAGCTGAGCGATTAACGTGGCAAGATTCCATTACCCTTTACAGAAAGTCGTAGATCTTAAAGGTAGCGAGAAATCAATGGCAGAATGGGAATTTGCCGCTTCACTCAGCGTTCTCCGCAAGGAAGAAGAGCGGATGGAGACTTTGCAGCAAGAGCGTAGAGCACTTGTGAGGCAGTTGGAGGAGACGACACAACGCCCGACAGCACTTAATCGACTGACAGAGCTTCATCTCTATTTCGAAATTATCGATCAACGGATTAGGGAACAGCATGAAGGGGTAAGGATCGCAAGCGAGCAAGTAACACGCAGACAAAGTCA
This sequence comes from Candidatus Cohnella colombiensis, assembly GCA_029203125.1. Classification (GTDB taxonomy): domain Bacteria; phylum Bacillota; class Bacilli; order Paenibacillales; family Paenibacillaceae; genus Cohnella; species Cohnella colombiensis. The sequence goes on along the minus strand of CP119317.1, from coordinate 1,984,698 downwards.
GCTCAAAGATAAAATGGTTGATGAGAAAGTGTGGTTGAACGCTAAGGATCGTGCCTATGAGCGTTTTCGAACAGAATGGCTCAATAAAGAACAAAGTGAATTGGATGAAATTGCGATCGTTCGCTCTGCTGCCGTATCACGCGGTTAAGTAGAAAAGATGAAATCATACGCAGGAAAGGGTGGGGAGAGACATGGCGAACGCAGATGTGGAGAAAAGCAGTAGCGGATTCGAACGGTTTCTCTTTTTTGTAACCCCAATCTTGTTTACCGCGATACTCGTTGCTGTGCTGCTCTTTATGTTCAACCCGGATTGGCGCAATTCAGCATTAGAGTTCGGAAACAAGATTCCAGTAGTTAAATCGATATTGCCTAATCCATCTATTGAATCAACTGAGGTTGTGCGCACAGACGATGAACTGACGGTGAACAATGCTAAGGAAAAGGTAGACGAGCTTAAGGTCACTATTAACAATCAAGAAGCGGCTTTAACCAAGGCGACAGAGGAAGCCGTCTCAAATCAGAAGAAGATAGAAGAGCTTCAGGCTCAGCTTGATTTGTTGACAAAGGACACGAACGCTGAAGCGATTTCAACTGAAGCCTACAAAGAACGAATCGTCACGCTTGCGAATATGTACGCTAAGATGACTCCAAGTAAAGCCGCTCCTATATTTGAAAATATGACATTGGAAGAAGCGGCGCTAATTTTAGGCGAGATGACGGACACTGTTCGCGGTAAAGTGCTCGAGAAGATGACACCTAAACGTGCAGCAGATGTCACGATAAAGTTGAAAGATTCTGACACCGTTGACAATCGAGAAATTGCAGCATTACAAGCGCGGATAGCTGAGCTTGAATTGAGTAGTGGTCAAGGGTCAGATCAACTGGATACAACAGAAATTAATCGTACGTTTTCAGCTATGACTCCCGTGAAAGCCGCATCATTATTGTTGCAGCTAGCGACGACGAGTCAAAGTCGTGTGTTACATATCTTAGGAGTACTAGATAACGCTTCGCGTTCAAGTATTCTTACAGCAATGGCAGATGAGGACAAAAAGACGACCGCAATGCTAGTGAGCAAATTGATTCCGATTACTCCTTAAGGCAACCCAATTAATCGTTATTGAGAGGAGGTGAGAAAACATGGACATGATGGTATCAGCCACACCAACATCAACTGCAACACCAAATGGTTTAGCTGTCTCAGCGAATTCAACAGGTGGAGCAAGCACGAATGGAAAGAGCTTCATGGGCGCTTTAGTTCAGGCGATCAATGGGGGGAGCGAAACAGGTACGACAACTGCTTCTGTTCCTGCTGCACTTAGTACAACAAGTTTGCTAGCGCAATTCATTCAACAACCAGATGAAGCACAAGCGACTGACGTTCTTGCATTGCTTGGTAAGCTGCTGGATCAAGTACAGCAATTCCAACAGCAAGACGTTGCTACGAAGGAAGCTGAAGAAGCGTTGTCTGCATTGATGGCTGCACTACAGAACTTGTTAGGTCAGCTTGACCCGTCAGCAACGACAGAGCGTACAGCTTTGCAAAGTTCTTTTGACACATCGCAGACATCAGTGATCACAGCTGAGGAGCAGCAATCCAGTGCGCAAGGTATGCAACAACTTGCAACCCATGCGATTCAATTGTTGCAACAGCTGATCGTTGCAGTCGAGAATCAAGGGTCATCCATTCCAATGTCTGCCGTGCAAAACGGTGAGATGAAAGCGATTTTGGATGTTCTAGCAGATCAGTTAACGAAGGTGAATGCTGAAGCAAGCAAGACAGCGACAAATGTGAAAGATCATGATGCAGTACGCACAGCTCAGGCGAATGTCAAAGCATTGATTCAGCAGCCGGTTTCAACGGATGCACAAAACGTTGTAGCTGTAACGACTGAAGTGAAGCGTGCAGCGCCACTATTTCGTGATGTCGCTTGGCAGATGAATGTAGTCGATTCTTCAGAAGCTGATGCGTCCGAAAAGACTGCAACAACGGTCACTGCAGTAACTTCAAGTTCAGCGGATCAATCTGCTGGAGCAGACGCTAAGCCAGCTTGGACATTGATGAACAATGACCAAACATTAGCAGCGCATCAGGTAGCAAAGCCTTCGCAACCTGCGCAAGTACCCGTTCAACAATTTGCCGAGCAGATGGACAAGCAAATAGTGAAGCAATTTTTGCTAACGCAAGGTAATGGGATTTCTGAAGCGAAGCTGTTGCTAACACCAGAGCATCTTGGTCAAGTTGAGGTTCGGATTGTGATGCAGAATGGGCAAATGACTGCACAGTTTATGACGAACAATCCAATGGCAAAAGAACTTCTTGATAATCAGATGGCGCAACTAAGAACTTCCTTACAAAGCCAAGGTCTTCAAGTAGAACGTCTTGAGGTGGTGCAACAAACCGCATCAACGAACACTTCGTTCTTGCATCAAGATCAACGTCAACAAAGCTTCGGTGGCAATCGTAACGAAACGAGTGGACACAATCAAGATGGAATGTATGAAGGGTTAGATGAATTCGAATCTGAGTTAGATCGTTCAACCTACTTGCGCGATATTGGTTATGGAAGCTCGCTTAACGTCACTGCTTAATGTAAGCAATAGGAGGTGAATCCAATGGCGAGCAATATTAGTACATCGAATATTTGGCCGAACTATTCGACAAAGAACGTACAGGCTGCAGCAAGAGAACCGGTCAAAGAGCTGGGGAAAGATCAGTTTCTGCAAATCTTAATTACACAGCTTCGTAATCAGGATCCGATGCAACCGATGCAAGATACCGAATTTATCGGACAAATGGCTCAATTCTCCTCACTTGAGCAGATGGTGAACATGTCTAGCCAAATGTCTGCTTTAAGACAGTCAGCAGGGATGGTCGCAGCGTTAATCGGTAAAGAGGTTACATGGCAGGATACAGATTACTATGGTGTAACTCAGACGTATGTTGGGGTTGTAGATTCAGTCCTTTGGAAAAACAATGTTCAATATGTTCAAGTGGGCAATGCTGAAGTTCCAATTGACGAAATTAAATCAATTTCAAGCCCTTCAACAACGGACGGTTCTGCAACTGCTAGTGAACCGGAGGTGGAGTAAATGAGCAACACGTTTTTAGTAGGTCAACTATCAACTGGAAGAACAGTACCCTTGCAAGGAACCCGCAGTAGCAGCACGAATCGTGCTGACACACAAGGTTCAGCAACTTTCCAGAAGATACTTGAACAGCAACAGGAGCTCAAGTTCAGTATTCATGCCCAGCAACGCTTACAGCAAAGAGGAATCGAGCTGCAAGCCGATCAATTACAACGGATTTCAAGTGCGATTGATCAAGCAGGAGCTAAAGGTGCGAAAGACTCGTTAGTGTTATTCCGAGACATTGCTATGATCGTCAACGTTCCGAACAGAATTGTCGTAACTGCTATGGACGGTCAATCGATGAAAGAACATATCTTCACTCAAATCGATAGCGCAGTTGTCGTTAGCTAGTAGTAATACGCAATGAAATGTAATTGGGCTGGTCCTACTTTAGGGGGCCCATAGTCGCCGATCGATTGAAGCGACCTTATTCCTAAATCACTGGGAGGTAGGCAATAAATGCTGCGTTCAATGTACTCTGGGGTTTCCGGTATGCGCGGATTCCAAACAAAGCTTGATGTCATTGGTAACAATATTGCGAATGTAAACACTGTAGGTTTTAAAGCTGGTCGCGTTATGTTCCAAGATATTTTGAGCCAAACGATGTCTGGGGTTACAGCACCTCAAGAAGGTACATCTGGTGGTGTAAATGCGAAGCAAGTTGGTCTGGGTGTATCTGTTGCGTCCATAGACACGATTCACACTGGCGGTAGTGCAATGACGACGAACGTCGTTACAGATTTACGGATTGATGGTGACGGATTTTTCGTCGTCAGTCCAACGGATGGCGGACCACAATATTTGACTCGTGCGGGTAATTTCACACTCGATGCGAATCGTCAGCTTGTGAACGCAGATGGTATGTTCGTAATGGCAGCGGATGATGCAGGGATCATCACTTTGGATGAGACAGTTACAGCATTTTCTATTGCACAAGATGGAACAATCATTGCGATCGACCAAAACGGTATTGCAACAGCTACGGATTTTAAAGTCGGTGTTGCGAAGGTTGTTAATCCCTCAGGTTTGGAAAAAGTCGGTGGCAACTTGTACCGCATGACTCCAAATGCGAATCCTGAAAGTGAACTTGTAGTAAGCAGCGCAGCAGATTTGGAACTCGGAACAGGATCGATTATTTCCGGACAATTGGAAATGTCAAACGTCGATCTGACGAACGAGTTTACTGAAATGATCGTTGCACAGCGTGGTTTCCAAGCGAACTCAAGAATTATTACAACCTCTGATGAGATTTTGCAAGAAATCGTGAACCTGAAACGATAATTGATGTCCTACTTGGGGAGAGTTAACTCTCTCCAAGTAGTATGGGGGAATTGATCGATGGTTGTTGTTACGAGGTTAAATGGAACTAAGTTTTACATTAACGCATTATTGATCGAAACGATTGAGGAAACACCCGACACACTTATTACGCTTACGACTGGAAAGAAATTCATGGTTAAAGAAAATTGTTCGGATGTAATTCGTGATATACGACATTACATTCGCAGTATCGGCGTGTTAGCTGCAGTTACTAGTAAAGCAAACACGGAATCGGAGGGAGCTACGTCATGAAAAAAATGTTGCCATGGCTCGTTTCGCTATTGTTGGCGATTACGCTGATTGCCATTGTCGTCATGATGATTTGGCCAAAGATCATTGGGGATGATAGTAAAACCCCTGATCAAATCGCCAAGGAAAGTGTCGATAATGTACAGGCTGAGTCGATCTCTGCGGATGAACTGGTCAAGATTACATCTGAGTTATCTGATATCAAGACAAATCTAGCAGATCCGGAATACGTAGTAATTATGGGTTTCGCATTCCAATTAGATAGTGTGAAAGCGAAAAACGAGTTTGATAAGATTAAGACATTGAAAATAAAATCAATAGTTAATTCCGCACTATGGAATCTCACACCTGATGAGATGAGTTCCAAGAGTGGAAAAGATAAGCTGAAAGCAGATCTGATCAACTCGATTAACTTGGTTTTATCTGAAGGCAAAGTGAATAATGTCGATATTACGAGTTTCATAATGACGACATTATGATGAAATAATGAATATCTGCGTCGGAAAGGGGTGAGAGGTTTGGTTGATGTTCTGTCGCAAAATGAGATCGATGCGTTGCTCGCAGCACTCTCTTCTGGAGAGATGGATGCAGAAGAGCTGAAAAAGGAAGAAACACAAAGGAAAATTCGTTCCTATGACTTTAAACGTGCGATGCGATTTTCTAAAGATCACCTTCGAAGCTTAACTAGAATCCATGAGAACTTTGCACGGTTTCTAACAACGTATTTCTCAGCACAGTTGCGGACGTTCGTACAAATCAACGTTGTGCAAGTCGAACAGCTGCCCTACGACGAATTCATCCGCTCAATTCCGAAGATGACTGTGTTAAATATCTTTGAAGCGGAGCCTTTAGAAGGTCGACTCGTTTTGGAGGTACATCCTAACGTAGCCTATGCTATGCTAGATCGATTGTTGGGCGGTGCAGGAGCTGCTCCTTCTAAAATCGGTAGTTTAACTGAAATTGAGACGATCATCATGGAAAAGATATTTAGTCGAGCGCTTGAAAGCTTGCAAGAAGCATGGCGTACCATTGTCGACATTCAGCCACGACTTGAAGCTTTGGAGACGAATCCGCAGTTTATGCAGATCGTATCTCCGAATGAGACGATCGCACTGATCTCATTAAGCACGAAGATTGGCGATACGACAGGCATGATTAATCTTTGTATTCCACATATTGTCATTGAACCTATTATGCCAAGGCTTTCTGTACATCATTGGTTTGTATCACAGAAACGTACACGAGCACCTGAAGAGCAGCAAGTACTAGAACAGAGAGTGAGTAAAGCGAAGCTAACAATCGTTGCAGAATTAGGAAGCTCTAATATTTCGGTTCATGAGTTTCTTAATCTAAACGTAGGTGATGTTATCGCATTACATAAGCAATCTGAAGGTAACTTGGATGTTAAAGTTGGGGACAAGCTGAAATTCATAGCAAGCCCGGGCACAGTTCGAGATAAGATGGCGATCCAAATTCATGAAATCGTCAGTGAAGGAGTGGAAGAAGCCAATGACGAGTAAAGATTATTTATCTCAAGAGGAGATCGATGCGCTATTGCGTAGTTCATCTGATGCAGGTGATGAAGGTACTGAATCCACTTCATCTGGTGCACTCTCCATTAATGATTATTTATCGGCGATGGAACAAGATGCTCTTGGAGAAATCGGAAATATTACTTTCGGAAGTGCAGCTACTGCGTTATCGACGTTGCTGGGCAAGAAAGTTGATATTACGACGCCAACTGTATCGGTCATCGCGAGAGAGCAGTTCGAAGAAGAGTTTCCAATTCCGCATGTTGCAGTGTATGTCCGTTATGTAGATGGCTTTGAGGGAATTAACTCATTGGTTATTAAATCACATGACGCACAAGTGATTGCAGATCTTATGCTTGGCGGAGATGGCAATGTAACTTCGGTTGAGCTCAATGAAATTCATATTAGCGCCGTTCAAGAAGCGATGAACCAGATGATGGGGTCATCCGCAACATCGATGTCAACGATCTTCAATCGGATGGTAAACATTTCACCTCCTGGCATTGACATCATGGACGTACAGAACAATTCTGGTGTAGAAAACCTCCCGCATGAAAGTGTATATGTCAAAATTGCATTTCGCTTAAAGATTGGCGACTTGATCGATTCTACGATTATGCAACTTATTACTGTATCTTTCGCTAAAGAACTCGTTCGTTCCTTAATGGGTGGTATGGAAGAAGAACAACCTGCAGTGCAGCAACAAGCTCCGCAAACACCGGTAGCACCGCCTGCACCACCGGTAGCGCCACCTCCGGTTGAAGCTGCGCCGGTTGCACCGCCAATGTCGGCATCCATTCCGCCGGGATATGGAGCGCCAATGCCATCCTATCCACAAACCTTAGGTGCGACGGGCCGAAATGTAAATGTTAATCCGGTTCAATTCGCATCATTTCAAGGTGGTGGCTATCCGCAAGTTGATGATAATAATCTCAATCTGTTATTGGATATTCCCCTTAAGGTTACGGTTGAACTTGGCCGCACCCAAAAGCAGATTAAGGAGATATTGGAATTGTCCCAAGGCTCGATTATTGAGCTTGACAAACTGGCTGGTGAGCCTGTAGACATCCTAGTAAACAACAAATTGATCGCCAAAGGCGAGGTCGTCGTCATCGATGAAAACTTCGGTGTACGTGTAACTGATATCGTCAGCCAATGGGATCGAGTCCAAAAAATCCAATAATCACATCGGGAGGAAATTGAAATGGCAAACCGCATTCTGATTGTAGACGACGCAGCGTTCATGCGTATGATGATTCGTGATATTTTATCTAAAAATGGGTACGAGGTTGTAGGCGAGGCGCAAGATGGTGCTCAAGCAATTGAGAAGTTCAAAGAGTTACATCCAGATCTGATTACGATGGACATTACGATGCCTGAGATGGATGGCATTACTGCACTTAAAGAAATTCGTAAGCTGGATACGAACGCTAAAGTTATTATGTGTTCTGCTATGGGTCAACAAGCGATGGTTATCGACGCGATTCAAGCAGGTGCGAAAGACTTTATCGTTAAGCCGTTCCAAGCCGATCGTGTAATTGAAGCTATCAAGAAAACACTGGGTTAATGTCAGGAGCGTTGAAGATTCATGCGCAGTTATTTAGTTGCGGATGACTTTTCCGGAACAAGTTCCACATGGGATCTGCTCTGGGTATTATTCATCCTCGGTATCATCATTACGTTAATCGTACTGCTACTCAAATTTATAGGTAAGCGTAACCGCGGATGGTGGATGAATCGTTCCCTTCGTTCATTAGGTGGGCATACACTAGGTACGAATAAGTCGCTGCAAATCGTAGAATGGAACGGTCGGATCTACGTTCTTGGCGTTGGTAACGATATCACCTTGCTGGAATCAATCACAGATCCGGATACAGTTGCTGTCTTACTTGCAGAGTTTGATACCGCAAGCGCTGAAACTAATGCTACATTACCAGAATGGCTTCGCAAATGGGGCCAACGTAAAGGTAATAACGTCGATAAACAGGAAGATAGCCAAACGCTATCATCATCAAGCTTCGAGCAAACATTGGAAAATCGCCTTCGCCAGCTTTCTGAAAGAAGGCAGAAGGTAGAAGAGCTGATGGATGATCGCAGCTCCGATGATAGGAATGATCAGCGATGAAAAAAAAACTAGGTATCGGATTTTTGCTGATGCAGGCAGCGGTCTTTATATTTGGGAGTACAGCTTTTGCTGAAAGTCCGATAATATCCATCTCAACGGGCAATGAAAATGGAGAAGTTGGTGCTTCAGGGCTTTCATTATTGCTTCTGATTACCGTTCTAAGCTTAGCACCGGCCATTCTCGTTCTGATGACAAGCTTTACTCGGATTGTGATCGTGCTAGGTTTCGTGAGAACATCTCTCGGGACGCAACAGATGCCACCGAACCAAGTTTTAGTCGGTCTTGCCTTATTCATGACACTATTCGTTATGGCACCAACCTTATCTCAAGTGAATGAAACTGCATTGCAGCCGTATCTTAAAAACGAGATCAGCCAAACCGAGGCACTTGAGAAAGCTGCAGTTCCAATGAAAGAATTTATGTACAAGCATACTCGAACGAAAGATTTGCTCTTATTCATGAACTACACGAATACAGAGAAGCCTGAATCCTATCAGGATATTCCGTTAACGGTGCTTGTACCTGCGTATGCAATTAGTGAATTAAAGACAGCATTTCAGATGGGCTTTATGATCTTTGTACCTTTTCTAGTCATTGACATGGTTGTTGCGAGTACGTTGATGGCGATGGGGATGATGATGCTTCCGCCCGTAATGATTTCACTTCCATTCAAGATTTTGCTCTTTGTGCTTGTTGACGGTTGGTATCTCGTAGTGAAATCACTGTTAACCAGCTTTAGTACTTGATGGGAATGATGTAGGAGGGTACTGATGAGTACGGAATTTGTAATCGGATTAGCTGGTAAAGCGCTGTTTACAGTATTGAAAGTAAGCGCACCGATGCTCGGTATTGGGTTGATTGTCGGCTTAATGGTCAGTATTTTTCAAGCTACGACACAAATTCAAGAGCAAACACTGGCCTTTATTCCGAAAATCATTGCCGTATTTTTGGCCATCCTCATTTTCGGGCCTTGGATTCTGAATGTAATGATTGACTTTGCAAGCAATGTGCTCGGAAATTTGGCGAATTATATTGGATGATGCATAAATGGATCTGATCATGCAGGTTTTCCCTGCTTTTCTGCTCGTGCTCTGTCGGATTTCTGCTTTTTTTGTCGTCGCACCCATATTTTCAACCCGCTCGTTTCCAACGATGGTCAAGATCGGTTTAGCTTTTTTCATTTCCATTATCGTATTTTTGAATATTGGTTACGATACGAGCATTACAGCGCAGAATGCGAGTTATATTGTTTCAATCATACGTGAGATTTTTGCGGGATTACTAATCGGATTTGTCGCATATCTCTTTTTCACAATCGTTCAAACTGCAGGTGCATTTTCAGATATGCAAATGGGTTTCGGAATTGCAAATATAATCGATCCCATTACCGGTGTATCAGCTCCAATGTTAGGTAATTTGAAATTTATGCTGATGATCGTCATCTTCTTATCGATTAACGGTCATCATTATTTGTTAGCAGCGATAATGGACAGCTATAAATGGCTGCCACTTGATAATAATTTGTTCGAAGTCTATTATCATGGCGATGTTACTCTATTTTTAACTCGCACATTTGCTCATACATTCATGTTAGCCTTACAAATTGCTTCACCGATTGTCGTTACGATGTTTGTTACAGATTTCGGACTAGCGATGCTTGCAAGAACTGCACCTCAATTCAACATTTTTGTTATTGGGATTCCTATTAAAATATTGGCAGGTCTTTCAATATTACTGTTGTTGTTGCCTGGCTTTGGTGTATTGTTCCAGATTTTGTTCGACGCTATGTTTGACGCATTGGAGAACCTATTCGTTATTTTTAAAGCAGGCGTATGAACGAAGTTTATCTTCAAGGAGGGCGTGTAATGATAGCAGTTCGCCTTAGGATGAACTTACAATTGTTCGCAGGAGAAAAAAGCGAGAAAGCAACTCCTAAAAAGCGTCAAGATAGTCGAAAGAAAGGGCAAGTAGCCAAGAGTAGAGAAATTCCGAGCGCATTCATATTGCTCGGGGGTATTAGCTGCTTAATGATGCTCGGTTCATTTTTTCGTGATCGAATACTGATGTTGTTTAATGATGTTTTTCTTAATCGGTTGACGATGGAAGTTACTACTGAAAATGTGTATAGCATGCTCTACCAGTACATGGTTCAAATTATTATCTTCCTCCTACCGATTTTTGTAATCGTAATCGTAATTATCTTTGTCGGTTATTATGTCCAAATCGGTTGGTTGCTTACGATGGAGCCATTAAAGCCGAAGTTAAACAAGCTCAATCCGATCAAAGGTGCGAAAAACATCTTCGGACCCCGAGCTTTAGTTGAATTTTTTAAGAGCTCTCTCAAGATGCTCTCGGTAGGTTTAGTTGTATACACCGTAATTTGGGGAGAACGATCGAAGTTTTTAACGTTAGCGACAGTCCCTATTCAAGAAGTGTTCAGTTATGTGGCTGGACTCGTGCTGAAGCTTGGAATATATGTTTCAGCACTGATGATTATTCTTGCGATAGCTGACTATATGTATCAAAAGTATGAACATGAGAAAAATTTGAAGATGAGTAAACAAGATATTAAAGACGAACACAAGAATCAAGAAGGCGATCCGCTAATAAAAGGGAAAATTCGTGAAAGACAACGACGGATGGCGCTCATGAGAATGATGCAAGAAGTGCCAAATGCGGACGTCATTATTACGAACCCGACTCACTTCGCAGTCGCTCTGCAATATGACGGGAGTAAGATGGACGCACCTAGAGTCATCGCCAAAGGTCAAGACTATTTGGCACTTCGCATTCGGGAGATTGCCAAGCAGCACGATATTATAATGATGGAAAATAAGCCGCTCGCGCGTGCACTGTATGAAAGAACGGAGATCGGGGATAGCGTCCCCGCTGATCTGTTCCAAGCAGTTGCAGAGGTTCTGGCATATGTATATCGTTTGAAGGGCCGACGTAGAGCATAACCTATAGATCATTAAACAAAGAAGGGAGTGGGGCGGCATGAAAATTCGGGACTTGAGTATATTGATCGGTGTCATCGGAATTGTCCTGATGATGGTCGTTCCAATCCCCAGCTGGCTATTAGACATCCTGCTCATCATTAATATTTCCATTGCGATTATGATCCTACTCATTGCAATGAATACACAGGATGCATTACATTTTTCGATTTTTCCAACTTTATTATTGATTACAACTGTATTTCGATTAGCACTTAACGTATCGACGACTCGGCTTATTTTGTCAGAGGGCGATGCCGGACATGTCGTAGAGACGTTCGGAAGATTCGTCGCAGGTGGCGAAATTGCAATTGGGTTCGTCGTATTCTTAATTTTAGTCGTCGTTCAGTTTATCGTCATTACAAAAGGTTCGGAACGTGTAGCTGAAGTTGGTGCACGCTTTACACTCGATGCGATGCCTGGTAAACAGATGAGCATTGACGCGGATCTTAATGCGGGACTCATCAATGAACAGCAAGCAAGAGCAAGACGTGAGAAGATTGAGAAAGAAGCCGATTTTTATGGTGCGATGGATGGGGCAAGTAAGTTCGTTAAGGGAGATGCGATCGCGTCGATTATCATCGTCCTTATTAACATAATTGCTGGTTTCATTATCGGTATGGCGATTCATGGGATGCCTGTTATGCAGGCACTTGAAACGTATTCTATCTTAACGATTGGTGATGGCCTTGTCAGTCAAATTCCTGCGTTGCTCATTAGTGTGGCGTCAGGTATTATCGTCACACGCGCAGCATCTGATGGGAATCTGGCTGAGGACTTATCGAAGCAAATGCTTCGTTACCCGAGACTGCTCTTCATCGTTGCGGGTACTGTTGCTTTATTAGGCATTGCAACACCAATCCCTTTCATAAGTACGATTCCTTATGCGGCTGTACTAGTATTCGCAGGTTTCCGTCTTCAAAAAAACCTAACTCGACAACAACAGGCAGAAGAATTGCTCGTTGAAGAAAAGCAGATCGAAGAAGTTCGCAGTCCTGAAAGTGTGATCAGCTTGTTGCAGGTCGATCCGATTGAATTTGAATTTGGTTATGGTCTTATTCCTCTTGCAGATACACAGCAGGGGGGCGATTTGCTGGATCGAATCATTATGATTAGACGACAATGTGCGCTTGAAATGGGTCTAATTGTTCCAGTCATCCGAATTCGCGACAATATTCAACTAAAACCGAATGAATATGTCATCAAAATGAAAGGAAATATGGTGGCTCATGGCGAATTGTTACTTAATCACTATTTAGCAATGAGTCCAGGTTTTGACGACGTGTCGATTACTGGCATTGAGACGAAAGAACCAGCATTCGGTCTTCCTGCACTATGGATCGATGAAGCGACGAAAGAACGTGCGGAAATGTCCGGTTATACGGTCGTTGACCCACCATCTGTCGTAGCAACTCATCTGACAGAAGTGATTAAGAAATACGCACACGAGTTGATTGGTCGACAAGAAACAAAATCGCTTGTCGAAAGTGTTAAGGATGCTTATCCTGCACTGGTTGAGGAGCTTATCCCTTCGATTTTATCGGTTGGGGATGTACAGAAGGTGTTAGCTAAGTTGCTTAAGGAAAAGATTTCGATTCGAGATTTAGTCACAATCTTTGAGACGTTAGCTGATTATGGCAAGTACACGAAGGATGCGGAAGTACTAACAGAATACGTAAGACAAAGCTTGTCGAGACAGATCACGCAGCAGTATGCAAATGCCGCTGAGCCTCTTAAAGTGATTACAGTTAGTCCTTCAGTCGAAAAGAAAATTGCAGATGCGGTTCAGCAGTCGGAACAAGGAAGCTTCTTAGCGATGGATCCGGTTTCGACGCAAGCAATTTATCAACGACTAACAGAACAAGTGAACCGTCTGATCCAGTCTGGACAGCAGCCGATTATTCTAACATCACCGACAATTCGCATGTATCTACGTCAACTGTTAGAACGTAGCATGCAAGATATTCCGGTCCTTTCCTATAACGAATTAGAACCAAGTATAGAAGTGCAAAGCGTAGGGGTGGTGAGCGCATGAAGGTAAAGCGATATATTGTTGACGATCTACCGGAAGCCGTTCAGATGATACGCAGCGAACTAGGTTCGGATGCAGTAATTCTCAATACGAAGGAAATCCGCATTGGCGGATTTCTTGGTATGTTTCGAAAGAAGCGTATGGAAGTCATTGCAGCTATCGATGAAGGTTCTAACAAACCACCCGTCCGAAAGCCTTCACCCGCTGCACCGATTCGAGCTTCGATAATAGAAGATCAAGTGCAGCCGTTGGTTAAGGAATCAGTAGCGTCATCGACGCAGATTCCTGCCAATGTCGTGCGTGACCGATATTCACAACAGCCATTTGCAGATCAGACATACCGTTCTACCCCTGTAGCAACTCAATTGCTAGATAAAGAGGACAAGTCATCTGAAGGGGAACAGTTCATTGCGGCGATGAATGTGATGCGCAAAACTCCCGATCATACCCAAAGTCATCAGCCAACTACTCAAGCAGATGGACTAAGTGGTGTAGTTCAATCTTATGAATCACGTGATGCTAAAGGACAATTTGATGAAACATCAGCATTACTCCAAGAACTACGCAGCATGAAAGATATGATGACTAAGCTGACTAAACAGCAGACGATGAGCAGCATGTCCGAAGCAGTTATGCAGCTCAGTAAACGATTAGCAGAGCATGGAGTTGAGCCAGCCTATGTTGAACAATTCGCAGAGGCTGTTCATGGGCAGTTAGAACTTCAGGGCGATGATACCCATAGTGCTTATGAGATTGCTCGAGCAACGTTGCTGTCCTGGTTACAGCCTTCTCAAGGTACGGGGATTCATCCAACGACGAAAATTGTTCATTTTGTGGGTCCGACAGGGGTTGGCAAGACAACAACAATTGCTAAGCTTGCAGCGGAACAAGCGTTCACACATCATCGCAAGGTTGGCTTTATTACAGCGGATACGTATCGTATTGCAGCGGTAGACCAGCTACGCACGTACGCTGATATTCTAAATATCCCACTTGAAGTCGTATTTTCCCAAAGCGAGCTAACACGCGCATACAACAAACTGAGCGATAGCGACTTAATCTTTATGGATACAGCGGGACGCAACTATCGTAATGAACTGTTCGTATCTGAAGTCAATAGCTTGCTCGCTCCGGGTGAACAGTCCGAAACGTTTCTCGTTCTGAGCATGACCCACAAGTATAGCGACATGAAGCTAGTAGCATCGCAGTTTGTGAAATACGGTATCCATCAATTATTGCTAACAAAGTTTGATGAAACAGATACATTTGGTTCAATTGTAAATTTGGCGCGACAGTACTCGTTCCAAATTTCATATATCACCTGTGGTCAGATGGTTCCCGACGATATTCGGCCATTTGATATTGAAGATTTGATTCAAAAATTATTGGGGGATCCGAATGATGATTGATCAAGCGGAAGCACTCAGACATCTAGTTCAATCGCAGGATGCCCAGCAAGCAAAAACGACGAGAATTGTAACGATAACGAGTGGAAAAGGTGGTGTTGGCAAATCCAACTTCAGCTTGAACTTCGCTCTTGCACTTCAAAGTCGAGGCTTTAGCGTTTTGTTATTCGATGCAGACATAAGCTTTGCGAACATCGATGTGTTGTTAGGAACACCCGCGAAATATAATTTGATTCATTTGCTCAAAGGTGAAAAATCGATCTGGGAAATTATCCAGAAAGGTCCGAGTGGGTTGCAATTTATTGCAGGTGGCTCTGGATTTCAAGATTTAGTTCGTTTGAGCGAAAAGGAAATCGAGTATTTTGCAGAGCAGATTAGTAAACTGAATGGTTATGTAGATTACATCCTGTTTGATACGGGTGCAGGTTTATCGAAAGAGACGGTGAAGTTCATTACGGCTTCCGAGGAAACCATTATCGTAACGACACCTGAACCAACCTCAATTACCGATGCCTACGCACTGATTAAGATGCTGAAGACGATGGGCCATCAAGTGACATTCCGCTTAGTCGTCAATCGAGTTACGGATGATCGAGAAGGCAATCAAACAGCGAACAATATGCAACAAGTAGCCGAAAAGTATTTAGACATTCAAATTCCACTTCTTGGATTCATACCTGATGATACGAACGTTTCAAAAGCAGTGAAGAAGCAAACGCCATTAACGGTAGCATTCCCAAATAGTGCAGCATCGAAAGGGATTGATCGAATCGCGTCGAATTTTCTGCTAGAGGGCCGTTCGAGCTCTCATGAGCGAGGTGTAGTCGGATTTCTCTCTCGGATGAGGAAGTTGTGGAGTTAGATATCTACGTTGTATGTTCGTATTACATAAGATCGTAAAGCAGCTAGAGGAACAGGAGGTGATGTAGAGATGTCACAGTATAATGTGCTCATTGTGGATGATTCTCCATTCATGCGCAAAGTGTTTAGTGATGCTATTGCTGCAGATGCTGTCTTTAAAGTGTTAGCAACAGCAACGAATGGAGAAGAGGCGGTCGAATTAGCGTTAACGCTAAAGCCTGATATCATTACGATGGATATGGAGATGCCTCAGATGAATGGGATTGAGGCACTTCGACAAATCATGGCATCTCGTCCTACTCCTGTAATTATGCTCTCTGCGATGTCTGATAATGCAACACGAGATACGATACTTGCTTTGCAGTATGGTGCATTCGACTTTATTCGAAAGCCAGACGGTGCTTTAAATCTCGATATTCGAACAGTATGTGGTCAACTAATTGACAAGTTACACACTGCAATCGATGCTGTCAAAGGAGGCGCTTTCCGAATGCTTCCCGCAGTTGTGGATCGGAAAATCTCCGAATCTCTCCAACTGCCTCCCTCTCGCAGAGTGGTCAAAAGAGTAGAGC
Source organism: Candidatus Cohnella colombiensis (assembly GCA_029203125.1). Taxonomy (GTDB): domain Bacteria; phylum Bacillota; class Bacilli; order Paenibacillales; family Paenibacillaceae; genus Cohnella; species Cohnella colombiensis. The sequence continues at coordinate 1,968,473 of CP119317.1, read as the reverse complement.
AGCATAAGGATAAATCGTCAAAGCAGGATATAGAAGAGGTACAAGTTACCCTGGATCAAGAAGGTAGTACTGAACTGCGAATAGAGGGTAGTGTACCAAAGCGCAATCACATTGTAGATCCACCATCGAAGAGAATAGAGCATACAAAGCCACCACCCGGTTCGATCGTTGAGCCTAAGAAGCTGGTTTCGAAGCCATCGATCACGAGGCCAGAACCATCTTCAACGATTAAGAGACCATCCAATATAATAGATACCCCATTATCATCTGCTAGGAAAACAGCGCCGCAGAAAAAAGAAAGCGTATCAAAACAAGCGAGCGGAGCTACTCCAAAGCAGAAGGATGAAAGGGTGAATGTACCGAAACCGCCGATAGCTCAAGTTGTGGAACCTGCAAAGCCGAAAGGCTCATCACATTTTACACAGCTTGTCGCAATTGGAACTTCAACCGGAGGTCCACGTGCGCTTCATGAGGTACTAACTGGGATACCGGCAAATTTCCCTGCACCAATTCTCGTTGTTCAGCATATGCCTCCTAAATTTACGCATTCGCTAGCGCAACGGTTGGATACATTTTGCAATATTCACGTTAAGGAAGCTGTTCAGAATGAGCTGATTGAGGTCGCCACCGCTTATATTGCGCCTGGGGGCAAGCATATGACGTTACATTGTGACGTACAAGGTGCATATCGCATCAATCTGACAGAAGGGGCGCCTAGAAGTGGACATAAGCCTTCCGTGGATGAGATGTTCGATTCCTTAGTTGGGTTTAAACAGTTGAAACGACATGCGGTTATTATGACCGGCATGGGTAGCGATGGTGCAAAAGGAATGAAGGCGCTTCAGGAGGATGGAGCAGCTACAACAATTGCTGAAGCGGAGCAAACCTGTGTCGTATATGGAATGCCACGTTCTGCTGTTGAGTTAGGAGCTGCATCGCATATTCTACCGCTTGAGCAGATCTCATCCATGATAGTTCAAAAAGTGAAGGCGAACCAATGAGCAAATTTGTGACTGTAAGTTCAGCCAACCAGGAGGTGTCTGTCTGTGGAAATGAACCAATATTTATCGATCTTCATTGATGAAGCTAATGATCACTTGCAATCTCTCAATGAAAAAATGCTTCAGCTAGAGCAGCAGCCAGAAGACATTAGCATCGTTCAAGTGATATTCCGCTCAGCGCATACGCTCAAGGGAATGTCAGCGACGATGGAGTTTAAAGATCTTGCGGCACTTACACATGAGATGGAAAATGTACTGGATCTCGTGCGCAATAGTAAATTGAGCATGAATAGTCACATCTTCGATACACTGTTCAAATGTCTTGACGCACTGGAAGCAATGGTACAGGATGTCATCGATGGCGGAATGGGTACTGGCGACGTTCAAGATCTCGTAGTAACACTTCAAGGGATCGTAAAAGGAGATGTCGGTGCTACAGCACCAGCAACATCCCAATCGACAGCGAAATCGTCATCAGGTACGATCGGTTCCGCACGTGGTTCGATTCAGCTTGATCAGTATCAACGCTCGATTCTCTCCCAGTCATTAGAGGGCGGTCACAGTGCCTTCTATATTGAAGTTATGGTTCGTGAGGATTGTGTACTTAAAGCTGCACGTGCATATATGGTGTTCGATGTACTTGAGCGTAACGGGGAAGTTGTTAAATCATATCCTTCTGTGCAAGATATCGAGCAAGAGAAGTTTGAAAGAAGTTTTTCTGTCTATTACATTACTCAAGTGGACGAAGCATCGCTGCAGGAAAGTATTTCACGAGTTTCAGAGATTGAATCTGTGACACTAGTGAAGCTGGATCAGGGATCACTTTCCGAGCTCGAAGAAACAGCGACGAATCAGCAAATCAAAGAAGAAGCAAAGCAAGAAACTGCAGCAGCAATAGCGAAACCTGTGGATGGAACAGCAGCACGTCCAGCAGCAAGTGCACCGAGTTCAGGTAGTGCTGCACCACGTACGATCAGGGTAGATATTGAGCGACTTGACTCCTTGATGAACCTATTCAGTGAGTTATTGATCGACCGAGTTAGACTAGAGCAGTTAGCTTCAGAGGTTCATCGTAACGACTTGACTGAAACGGTTGAGCATATGGCAAGAGTTAGCACAGATTTGCAAAATATCGTACTTAAGCTTCGCATGGTTCCAGTAGAGAGTGTATTCAATCGCTTCCCACGAATGGTACGAGATTTAGCGAAGTCACTAGACAAGAAAGTCGATCTCATTATTACTGGAGCGGAGACAGAGCTAGACCGAACAGTCATTGATGAAATTGGCGATCCACTTGTTCACTTAATCCGAAATGCGGTCGACCATGGTATTGAATCGATCTCTGATCGTGTCAAGGCTGGCAAGTCAGAAACTGGAACTGTAAATTTGCGAGCATTTCATAGCGGCAATCACGTCTTCATCGAAATAGAGGAGGACGGTAAAGGAATTAATCGTGACAAGGTGTTGGAGACAGCAATCAAGCGCGGTGTCGTTACTCCTGATGAAGCTAAGAAGCTTACCGATGACGACATCAATATGCTGATCTTTGCTGCTGGATTCAGTACAGCAGACATCGTGTCAGATATTTCTGGTCGTGGAGTCGGACTAGACGTTGTACGATCGAAGATTATCGCTTTAGGCGGACATGTATCTGTTACATCAAAGTATGGAGCTGGTACGAAGTTTTCCATTCAACTTCCGCTCACTCTTTCGATTATTACGGCGATGATGATTAAGCTAGGTTCTGAGAAGTACGCATTTCCGCTTTCTTCCATTGTGGAGACAGGTTCGATTCCAAGATCGAGCATTCGTTCTTTGCATGGCACAAGCATTATCGATTATCGCAATTCGATTATTCCAGTGGTATCCTTATCGCAGCTTGTAGATTGTCCTGATTTTAATGATGAGCAAGAGGAAGAATCGGAATTGTTGATCGTTCGAAAAGGGGACAAGATGGTAGGCGTCCTCGTTGACGAATTCATCGGACAAAGTGAGATCGTACTAAAACCACTCGGAAAATATTTAAGTAGTAACTTAGGTCTGGTGTCGGGTGCGACAATTCTTGGTGACGGTTATGTGGCATTAATTATTGATCCAAATGCACTCATTAAGTAAAAGATGGTACTTAATAGGGAGGGTTATTCATGGCAGAAGAAATGAAAGTAATCGTATTTACTCTTGGAAAAGAAGAGTACGGAATTGAAGTAGATAAAGTTCGTACAATAGAACGTCTCACCTCGATTACTCGTGTACCGAAGACACCAGAATTCGTTAAAGGTGTCATTAACTTGCGTGGCGTTGTGATCCCTGTAATTGATCTACGTGGACGCTTTGGACTTCCAGAATCAGATCTAGGTGAAAACGCACGAATCATTATTGTCGCTGCGAATGATCTTGAGGTTGGATTTATTGTTGATTCTGCGAATGATGTCATTGATGTCATGAGTGACACGATTGAAAGCCCACCTGAAGTTGTTGGTGGCATTAGAGCGAAGTATTTAAGCGGTGTGGCTAAAGTAAGTGAAACTCGGTTATTGATATTGCTCAACCTTTCCGAGGTGCTGAATCGTGGTGAAATTATACAATTAGAACAGTTAGGTGAGTAGCCGTGAATCCGTTTCATGCAAACTCAGATTTTAAAATGGACGTGCTTCGTGAGGTTGGCAATATAGGAGCAGGGAATGCAGCAACATCGTTATCCTTGCTTCTAGATAAGCCAGTTGACATGGCTGTTCCAACAGTTAGTCTGCTCCCTTTCGATGCGATTGCTGAACGTGTAGGCGGTTCAGAGGCTGTTGTTATTGCCATCTTCTTACGTGTAGACGGTGATGCACCAGGCAACATGTTTTTTATCATCAATCGTGAACCAGCTAGACGAATTTTGAGAGGTCTATTAGGCTTCGAAGCATCGGAGAACGATGATTATTCGGAGCTGGAATTGTCTGCACTTAATGAAATTGGCAACATCTTAGCAGGCTCCTACCTATCATCTCTTGCAGATTTTACTGGACTACGATTATCCCCGACAGTTCCTGCATTAGCTGTTGATATGGCTGGAGCGATATTAAGCTATGGATTACACCAATTTGGCACTATGGGGGATGATGCCTTATTGATTGATACAACGTTTATTGAAGGACCTCAGGAGGCAGAAGGCCACTTCTTTTTTATTCCTGATCCTGAATCGTTTGAGAAGCTATTTAGTGCATTAGGAGTGCCTTTCGAATGAGTGATAGTTCCATTGTTAAAGTCGGCATGGCTGATTTGAATATTGCATCAGGTGGTTTGCTACTTAGAACGACTGGCCTTGGTTCATGTGTTGGATTAACGCTCTATGATACGAAGTTGAAGCTAGCAGGAATGGCACACATTATGCTCCCCTCTTCGGATATTGCACGAGAAGGTCAATTGAATATCGCTAAATATGCAGATACAGCAATTCCTGAACTGATTGCTCGTTTGAAAGCGAATGGTGCTCAAGTAGACCGGCTTGTCGCTAAGATGGCCGGAGGCGCTCAAATGTTCGCATTCGTTAGCGGTTCGGATTCCATGAGAATTGGACCTCGTAACGTTGAAGCTACGAAGCATGCACTGCAAACGCACTCTGTTCCTCTTGTTGCAGAAGATACCGGAGGAAACTACGGACGCACCGTTGAGTTGGATAGCCAAACCGGATTGTTCACAATAAGAAGTGTTCAATTCGGTATAAAGGAGATTTAGAATGATAGGTGCTACACGCTTGAAGGTAGGATTTGGCGCGATTTGCGCCTTCATAACCTTCATCTTTTCCCTAAGCAACAATCCTTTTGGTACAACATTATTACGTACGATTTATGCTTGGGTTGCTTTTACCGTTATCGCGTTTGTAGTTAGTCATCTATTGACTCTCTTACTAAACCCAACCAGTACTAAGCAAACCACGAACGTTTCGGATGAGGAGAGGGGTACTGTACTCGATCTTGTGACCCCTGATGAGAGCAATGAGTTATCAGATCTTATGAAAGAACGCTGGGCAGATAGTAAAGAAGAGCAACCGGTTGATTTTCAGCCGTTGCAGCCAAAGCGATTGGTGTCACTCGATAACCCTAATCCGGAAGATGTCGTTCAGACGATTCGTCGTTTGACGGATGAATAAGGATGGTGAAGCAAGTATGGTCGATCAAACCCGTTCCCGATTATCCCATCAGGACTTATGGCAAAGTTGGAAAGAAGATGAAGATCCCGATGCGCGTAAGCAGCTGATCGAACGATATTTGCCACTCGTGGATTATGTGTCGGGTAGAATGGCAGTTGGATTACCTAAAAATATTATTAAAGACGATCTAGCAAGCAATGGTGTGATGGGCCTTATCGACGCTATTGAAAAGTTTGATTACAAGCGAGGACTGCAATTCGAAACGTACGCATCGTGGCGAATTCGTGGTTCAATTATTGATAGTTTACGACAAGGAGACTGGGTTCCTCGCTCTGTTCGTGAAAAAGCGAAAAAAATGGAGGATGCATTCGCCATCTTGGAGCAACAGTACTTACGTTCTGCGACAGATGAGGAAGTGTGCACCTATTTAAATATTGAGCAGCATGAGTTTCAACAGATGCTTCAAGAGGTTGCAGTTGCAACGATATGTTCCTTGGAGGATCCGATTCGAGAGGAAGAATCAGAGACAAGACTATCACTACTAGTAGATGATAAGGCTATTGATCCTGAATCTACTGTTCATGATACTTATTTAAAAGATTCTTTAGTCTTTGGCATAGAAAAACTAACAGAGAAGGAACGTACAGTAGTATCTCTGTTTTATTATGAAGATTTATCTTTGAGTGAAATTGCTGAAGTGATGGGTTTATCTCCCTCTCGAATTTCACAATTACATTCAAAAGCTATATTAAGACTTAGAGGTGCATTAGCTAAACATAAGGACCAATTACTGCATAATGGCTAAATAAGGGGTGACTCAGTTGTCAGAAAACGAGAATTTACCGTTAGAGCAAAGTCTACAAGTAACAGTCAGTGAGGATAAACTACAAGCGTTCCTTCTCTTTAAACGTGTTGAAGGTACGATGAAAGTTACCCCACGCGAGCTTGAGCAATATTTGAATGCTCAAGGAATTCGTCATGGCATTTTACAAGACACACTTTATTTAATCGCTCAGAAGCCACAAGATTTTTACTTCACACAAAATATCGTTGCGATCGGAACAGAGCCTACCAATGGTAAAGACGGATATATCAACTATATTTACGATTCGAAAGAGAAAGCTCATAGTCCTACTGAACGAGACGATGGTAGTGTCGATTATAAAGAAGTGACTCAGCTTGCAAATGTAAAAACGGGTCAATTAATTGCTGAACGGGTCGCAGCTGAACAGGGTAAACCAGGAAAGTCGGTATCCGGAGATGAAATTAAACCGAAAGACGGTAAGGACATTCAGTTCAAGGTTGGCAAAAACGTTGTTTTAAACGCTGAAAAAACTTCGATGTATGCAGCAATTGATGGGTTGGTTAGCAAGACCGATAAAGATAAACTCAATGTATTCCCAGTCTTTGAAGTGAATGGGGATGTTGATTATAAAGTTGGTAATATCGATTTTGTTGGTACTGTCGTCGTGAGGGGTAATATTTTAACCGGCTTTCGAGTGAGAGCTTCTGGCGACATCCGAGTCACGGGTGGTATTGAAGGAGCTGAAGTCGAATCCGATGGTTCGATAGAAATCAGTGGAGGCATTATTGGCAGTAATAAAGGTTATGTGAAAGCGGGACGCAACATACGCTGTTCATTCGTACAAGAGGGTAATGTCATCGCCGGTGATGAAATTGTTGTCACACAAAGTATAATGCATTCCAATGTGCGAGCAGGAAAGCTCGTTCAGTGTGCAGGAGCGAAAGGTTTGATCGTCGGTGGCTTAATTCAAGCAGGTGATCGTGTCACAGCACGAATGATCGGTAACTCAATGTATACTCCGACAACAATTGAGGTTGGTGTAAGACCTGAATTGCGTCAAGAGCTAAATGATTTGCGTGTATCACTCAGACAATTGAATGAGAACATTGATAAGACGGACAAGGCATTAGCTTTACTTGATCAATTAGCATCTACGGGTCAACTACCCCCTGATAAGCTTGCTATGCGCATTAAGCTCTCTTCGACAAAGCGACAATCTACAGAAGAAGTAACAACGATAAAAGAGCGGATTTTGGAAATTGAAAAGACGCTTGAGGATGCATCAACGGCGCGAGTTGATGCAGTGAATACATTATGGGGTGGCACGAAAGTCGTAATTGGCCGTTATACACGTTTTATTAAGGATAATTCACAACGGGTATCGTTACGTTTCTTAGATGGAGATATTGTATTGGTTCCATTTTTCTAATTAAATTTGGTGACTGTACTTTATTGCGATGGAAATCTTAAGTCGAGGTGAATTCCATGAGTTATAAGCCGATTGATATGCAGGTTTCTATACCGCGTACACTTGAGCTGTCCTCACTCCAGCACCATCAGCAGCAGAGAGCAGCTAACGATCAGACACTCTTGGGTCAACAAGGACAGAAGACAGCAGAGCATGAAGCAAAACGCAGTCAGAAAGCAGAATCTGCTTCACAACATGGGATTAACGATCAAGAATCCCATCAAGGAAACGGACAGCATTCGGGGAATAAGAAAAACAATTCGGAAGAGCAGACAGAGGGGACTGTGCCTGCGCAGCATCCTTTTAAAGGAAAACATATTGATTTCATTGGTTAAATGGCCATACGGAAGAGGGAGATTATTGTGGATCCGTGGGTAGCAGTCGTCCTATTAGGTGTGGCAATTACAGGTTATGCATGGATGATGCCGAAAGCAAGCAAACAGTCAGAATTTGATAACATCGCAGCCTATGATCAATTGCTTGAAGATTTAGAGCTTGAAAACCGCGAGTTAGTAGATGCTGTTGCAAAATTTAAGCGCGAGCAAGATGAAACGGTTGAAAAACTGGGTCGTAAAATCGTTGATATGGAGCATCAAATGAAGCAATGGACGACCCAGATGACTGTCGTACAGTCTACTCAGAATTTTGCAGACACCATAGAAACTTATGCAGCAGTTGCTGCAGCTGAGGATTTAACTGTAACGATTGCAGAGCAAAGTGAGATTATCAATCCGGTTTCTTCGACGGAGAACGAGCTTTCCTCTGTCATTCCGGATACATCGATTCGAACTCGGTATGCTGAATTGCTTGCGCTTCATCATAATGGGAAGTCAGTCGAGCAAATTGCGAAAGCTCATGGGATGAATAATGGAGAGGTGCAATTAATATTGCAACTCGCGCGTAGAGAAGGTGAACTCGATGCGTAAATATAGAAGCGGGTTAATGGGGTTAGGGATCGGAATCGTGCTTGGAGCAATGATGCTGCAAGTGATTATATTTGCGAACAATTTGTTCAAGGAGCAAAGTCTTAATGAGTTTCCATCAATGACTTATACAGAAGAGCAATTAAAGGCAAAGGTTGATGAAGCTGTCATTGCAGCTCTTTCACAAGCGCCTAAATTGAACGATGAGTCGCCGGTTGCTGAAACAGCGACTGCTGACTCACCGACTGCTTCACCGGAGCAAACATTGGAAAAGGATGTAAAGCCGTCCGAGGACGTAACAGACAATCCTTCACTTCATACTGAAGAACCTGAGGCGGTCACTCTTTACGTTCATCTGAATATGACGTTAACTGAGGTTGCTGCCAGGTTGGAGGAGCTTGGGGTCGTTGAGGATGGCGACGATTTTATTGATAAAGCCTGGTCTATTTCCACGCAGCTTCGAGTGGGCACTTCTGTTTTTGAAGGAAAACCTACCTATCGACAAATTATGACTGAATTAACCCGCGCGAAAAACTAAGCTGCGGGTTTTATTTTGTTATTTTCCGTATATCCATTGCCTCGGGACGTTCAATATGGTATATTATTTTTCGGTGTAAAAAACACACGCTATTCAATTTCGTCAACGGTGCTAACCTTGTCATTTGACGAGAATAGTTTTGACGGAAGATGCGATTAGCGGAGGAGATTCACCAAAAACCACTAGGAGGTGCAGAAAGATGGCAGTAATTTCCATGAAGCAACTGCTTGAAGCAGGGGTACATTTCGGACACCAAACACGTCGTTGGAACCCGAAGATGGACAAGTACATCTTTACTGAACGTAACGGGATTTACATTATCGATTTGCAAAAAACAGTTAAGAAGGTTGACGAGGCTTACAACTTCATTCGTCAACTCGGAGAGCAAGGCGGAACGATGCTGTTCGTCGGCACGAAGAAGCAAGCTCAAGATTCTGTTAAGGAAGAAGCAGAACGTAGTGGTCAATACTACATCAACCAACGTTGGTTGGGTGGTACGCTAACAAACTTCTCCACGATCCAAAAGAGAACAGATCGTTTGCATCAATTGAACAAATGGGAAGAGGATGGCACTTTCGAAGTGCTGCCTAAGAAAGAAGTTATCATTCTCCGCAAAGAGAAGGACCGTCTTGAGAAGTTCCTCGGCGGCATTAAAAATATGCGCAAGCTTCCAGATGCTCTCTTCATCATCGATCCACGTAAAGAGCGTATCGCAGTTGCAGAAGCACGCAAACTGGGTATTCCAATCGTTGGTATCGTAGATACGAACTGTGACCCAGATGAGATTGATTATGTAATTCCGGGTAACGATGATGCAATCCGCGCTGTTAAGCTTTTGACAGCTAAGATGGCAGATGCAATCGTAGAGTCCCGTCAAGGTGAAGACACTACGGCCTAATCGCCCTGTCAGCAAAAATGCGTTATGGAAAGGGTGGTCAGAAGTGAACCTTCTCACCGCCCTTTTTTTGAAAAAATATACGAAATCCATTGAGCCCTGGACAAGTAAGTCTTAGGTAACTATGCTGAGGAGGAATAAATAGTGGCTATTAGTGCAGCAGATGTAAAAGCACTCCGCGAAAGAACTGGAGCTGGCATGTTAGATTGTAAGAAAGCGTTAGAAGAAGCAAACGGTGATGTAACGAAAGCGAGTGAGCTTCTTCGTGAGAAGGGCCTTGCAGCAGCGGCGAAGAAGGGTGACCGCATCGCTACTGAAGGTATTGTAGAATCGTATATCCACGCAGGTGGACGGATCGGTGTACTTGTAGAAGTAAACTGCGAAACTGACTTCGTAGCGAAGACGGATCAATTCCGTGCTTTCGTTAAAGACATCGCAATGCAAATTGCTGCAGCGAGCCCGAAATTCCTTGCTCGTGAAGAAGTTTCACAGGCTGAGCTTGATAAAGAAAAAGAAATTCTTCGCAACCAAGCGCTTAACGAAGGTAAGCCTGAGAAGATCGTCGATAAGATGGTTGAAGGCCGTATGAACAAGTACTACGAAGAAAATTGTCTGTTGGAGCAATCGTTCGTTAAGGATCAAGACAAGTCCATTACGACTTTGCTCAACGAGACGATCGCTGCAATTGGCGAGAAGATCTCGATCCGTCGCTTCGCTCGCTTTGAGCTTGGTGAAGGTCTTGAGAAGAAACAAGAAAACTTCGCTGAAGAAGTAATGGCTCAAGCGAAACTATAAGCACAACAGAATGAGGGGAACACGGTGTGTTCCCCCTTTTTTAACAGATAAGAAAGTATATAATTCTCGATACTTTTCTTATCTGTCACCGCAAAGCTTCATCGGCGTTTAAAGACGCCGAAGTCGTTTTTGCTAGGAAACTAAAGACATGATGGAGGTACAAACGTTGGAACGTCCCGTTTATAAACGTGTAGTATTAAAGGTGAGCGGAGAGTCGTTATCCGGTAACAATGGATACGGCATCGATGCAACGACCATCTTGTCGATCGCCGAACAAGTGAAGGAAGTTATCGAATTAGGTGTAGAAGTCGCAATTGTATGTGGTGGTGGCAATATCTGGAGAGGTATTGCTGGCAGTCAGAAGGGGATTGATCGGGCAACTGCTGATTATATGGGGATGCTTGCAACAGTCATGAACTCTCTTGCCTTACAAGATGCACTTGAGCAAATCGAGGTTCCAACGAGAGTGCAAACTTCGATCGCTATGCAGCAAATCGCCGAGCCTTACATTCGTCGTCGTGCGATACGACATCTTGAGAAAGGCCGCGTCGTTATTTTTGCAGCAGGAACGGGTAATCCTTTCTTCTCTACAGATACGACAGCAGCACTTCGCGCCGCAGAAATTGAAGCAGAAGTCATTCTAATGGCGAAAAATAAAGTGGATGGTGTATATAGTGCAGATCCATTCAAGGATTCATCTGCACAGAAATACGAAAAACTTACGTACTTAGAAGTGTTAAATAAAAATCTAGGTGTTATGGATTCGACAGCGTCTTCCCTTTGCATGGACAACAATATCCCGCTTCTCGTATTTGCGATTACCGAGCAAGGCAATATTAAACGTGCCGTGATGGGTGAAAAGATCGGTACGATAGTGAAAGGGAGTTTTGAATAATGCCTCAAGCGATAAAGAAAAGTGCTGAAGAACGTATGGAGAAGGCACTAGGTGCGCTCAAACGCGATCTTCAGACGTTAAGAGCAGGTAAAGCATCAGGAGCTATGCTAGATCGTGTTCAAGCAGACTACTACGGCACGCCTACACCTGTTAACCAGCTTGGTTCGATTAATACGCCGGATTCAAGAACACTGATCATTCAGCCTTGGGACAAGTCAGCTCTTGCTGCGATCGAGAAGGCGATCTTAAAGTCAGATCTTGGTCTAACACCAGCAAATGATGGTTCGATTATCCGAATCAACATTCCTCCATTAACCGAGGAACGTCGAATGGATCTAGCGAAATCGACGAAGAAATTCGGCGAAGAAGCAAAAGTAGCCATTCGCAACATTCGCCGAGATGCGAATGATGATATTAAGAAGCTAGAGAAAGCTGACATTTCAGAAGATGAGTCACGTCGTCATCAAGATGAAATGCAAAAGATCACGGATCGCTTCGTTGCAGAAGTTGACAAGATCTTATTAGCAAAAGAAAAAGAGATTATGGAAGTGTAACACTGAACTCGTATAACCCCTCCGTCAGGTGGGGTTTATTCTCTTTTTGGAAGTGAGCGAGCTAACTTGCTCATGGGGGGAACCAAGATGAATACAATCCGTCGATGGCTTCGAAAGCTGCGAATTGGAAAAGTTACGACTACTGATTTAGAACGTATACACCTTAAGCAAGATGGCGATCCAATAGCTGAGAAAATCCCTGAGCATGTTGCCATTATTATGGACGGCAATGGGCGTTGGGCCAAAGCTAGAGGTCTGCCCCGCATTGCTGGACATCATAGTGGGATGAAGGCGATTAAAAGAATTACAAAAGCTGCAGATCGTATCGGTGTAAAGGTGTTGACCTTATATGCCTTTTCTACAGAAAACTGGAAGCGTCCGAAGCCTGAAGTCGAATTTCTGATGAAGCTTCCTCAAGAATTTTTGTCACTGGAGCTAGATGAGCTTGTCGAAAACAATGTTCAAGTAAAAATGATGGGAAACCGGGACCCGCTACCTAATCATACCGTTATCGCGGTTGAAGAAGCAGTAAAGCGGACACAACATAACACCGGGTTAATCCTTAACTTTGCATTGAACTATGGTAGTCGTGACGAGATGGTTGAAGTAGCAAGAGAGCTTGCGAAAGATGCTGTGTCTGGGAAGCTTGACCCTGATTCAATTACGGAACAACATTTTAGTAATCGATTATTATCGAACGGCTTGCCTGACCCTGATCTACTCATTCGGACGAGCGGCGAGTTGCGATTAAGCAATTTCATGCTATGGCAGCTTGCTTATAGTGAATTTTGGTTTACAGATGTGTATTGGCCAGATTTCAGTGAAGAGCATTTAATGGATGCTATTCGTGAATATCAACGACGTGCAAGACGTTACGGAGGGATTTAGCACCATGAAGCAACGCATTATTACAGGTGTTGTCGCAGGCGCAGCGTTCATTGGGATGTTAATCGCTGGAAGCTGGTATTATACAGGCTTACTCTTAGCGCTTGCACTTATCGGCTTCTGGGAATATGTGAAATTGAACGGACAGTCGTGGACAAGAGTTGACGTACTGCTAGGGTTTGTCGCGGTTGCATTGATTGTGCTACCACAATTGCCCTTTGATTGGACGCAGCCATCATTCATGGCACTCATCTGGTCATTCATGTTCATTCTACTTGCGGGAACAGTGTTTAGTAAAAATAAAATTCAATTAGAACATGTAAGCTTATTGTTTCTCGGTGCTGTTTATGTAGGAATGGGCTTTCACTATATGGCGGTAACACGTGATATGGACAATGGGATCTTCTGGTCGGCACTCACATTCGCTAGTATTTGGGCATCCGATGCAGGAGCTTATTTTGTCGGGAAAGCGTTCGGACGTACGAAGCTATGGCCTGCCATCAGCCCGAATAAGACGATAGAGGGTGCGCTAGGTGGCGTCGTTATTGCGGTTGTTGTCGCTTTAATCTTCGCTTATAGTCGTCCAACACTACTTGATTACGGACAGGCAGCTCTCATTGGAATAGCCGCAGCCGTTGCGGGTCAGCTAGGGGATTTGATTCAATCGGCATATAAGCGGTTCCGTGGAGTGAAGGATTCAGGTAATTTGTTGCCTGGTCATGGCGGTGTACTTGATCGAACAGATAGCTGGCTAATCGTATTTCCTTTTGTTCATCTGTTATCGATTTTGCCACAATAAAAATGTATACATAGGTTAAGCATGAGTAGCGGAGGAAGATCGATGAAGAAGGTAGCGGTGCTAGGAAGCACAGGGTCGATCGGCACCCAAACACTAGATGTTCTGTCACGCGCATTGGATCGCTATGAAGTTGTGGGTTTAGCTGCGGGAAGCAATGTGGAGCTATTGTTAACTCAAATTCAGCAGTTTAAACCGCGTATTGTATCGATTGCCTCAAAAGAAGCAGCAGAGAAGTTAGCACTTCAAGTTCCTAGTGGCACTAAAATCGTATATGGTGAAGAGGGTTTAAATGAAGTTGCCGGACAATCAGGGGCACAATATGTTGTCTGTGCTTTGGTAGGTAGCTTAGGGTTAACATCCACGTTAGCGGCGATTGAAGCAGGGGCTGATATTGGCCTCGCTAACAAAGAGACCTTAGTAACTGCAGGTCATATCGTAATGAAGCGCGCGAAGGAGAAAGGGATCGCGATTATCCCGGTCGATAGCGAACATTCGGCAATCTTTCAGTGCTTGAATGGAGAAGATCGTAAAGCAGTGAAACGATTGCTACTTACGGCTTCCGGTGGCAGCTTCCGTGATCGTACGCGTGAGGAGCTTCAGGGAGTCACTGTGGCACAAGCACTTCAGCATCCGAATTGGAGTATGGGTGCCAAGGTGACTATTGATTCAGCGACCATGGCTAATAAAGGACTAGAGGTTATAGAAGCACGCTGGTTATTTGATATCGATTATGATTCCATTGATGTTGTGATCCACCCCGAGAGTATCATACATTCGATGGTTGAATACGTTGATACAAGTGTCATTGCACAGCTCGGCAACCCGGATATGCGTGTTCCGATACAATATGCATTAACTTATCCAGAACGAATCGTTTCACCAGCGTCACCTCTTGATTTGATTAAGCAAGGGACATTACATTTCCGCCCAATGGATTTTGAACGATATCCTTGCCTGCGACTCGCATTTGAAGCTGGTCGTAGTGGGGGAACGGCTACAACTGTATTTAATGCTGCGAATGAAGTTGCGGTTTCTCGGTTTCTGAGCGGTGAGATTGCTTTCTTGGCGATCGAAGGCATTATTGAGCAAGTTTTAACACGACATTCTGTCATTCCTTCACCAGAGCTTGAAACCATACATCAAATCGATGCTTGGGCGAGAGCTGAAGCGCAATTGCTATACCGAGCGTAACAAACGTATTCTCTTGTATCACCTCCCGGAATAATGTTAATCTAGGAGCAACTGTTCGGACGAGTTGGGCGTCGACATTCGAGCCTCGACAGTCCATAGGGAGGTAGGTAATTGGATGGAAAATATTCAAGTCGCATTACTGACGATATTGATGTTTTTTCTACTCGTCTCATTGCATGAATGGGGACATTACTATTTTGCAAAGCGCGCGGGTATTCTTGTTCGAGAGTTCGCCATAGGTTTCGGACCTAAACTATTTTCCATTAAACGGGGAGAGACGCGATATACGCTTCGATTGCTACCTATCGGTGGGTTTGTGCGAATGGCAGGAGAGGACCCCGAGGTTGTAGAAGTACAAGTCGGTCAAACTATTGGGATACGGGTCAAAGATAATAAGGTGACTCGTCTATACCTAGATCGGCTCGATGAACGTTCCGATGTGCTGCGAGGTGAAATCAAGCAGATCGATCTGGAAAAAAATCTTATTATCCGATTAGACCTTGATGGAATAGAAGAAACGTTCGACGTACATCCTACTGCGCTCATCATTGCAAGAGGCCAAGAAACGCAAATCGCACCCTTAGATCGTCAATTCGGGCATAAGCCTGTTCGTAAGCGTGCACTAGCGATTTTTGCTGGACCAGTAATGAACTTTATTTTGGCGTTTGTGCTGTTCTGTACTTGCCAGCTCATAACGGGTGTCCCTTTAGAAAACTCGTCGAAGGTGCTTGTAAATGGCATTATCGCTGATTCACCGGCAGAGGTTGCTGGCCTACAGAAGGACGACTGGGTCAAATCTGTCAATGGTGAGGAAATTCTCGGGGATACAAAGCAACTTTCCAGCTTGATTGTTGCTTCTGCAGGTAAACCGATGAAATGGGTCATTGATCGTGGCGGTGAACAAATTACGTTCACGGTAACCCCTAACTCTGTAGAAGGCCAAGGCAAGGTCGGGATATATATGGGAGGCGAGACAAGATCGCCTTCAATTGGTGAAACATTTTCGTATTCAAGTGATATGATGGTCAATTCAACTAAACGAATTTTTGAAGGCTTCGGAAAGCTTATTACTGGTCAGTTTAAGCTCGATGATCTTGGTGGACCGGTCAAAACGACACAAGTTACTGTTGAGATTGCAAGGCAAGGGATTGGCGAATTAACGTTCTGGGCAGCTATTCTTAGCTTGTATCTAGGAATCTTTAATTTGCTTCCAATTCCAGCACTCGATGGTAGTCGTCTTTTATTCCTTGCAATAGAAGCGATTCGAGGTCGACCGATTGATCCGAATCGTGAAAGTCTTGTTCACTTTGTTGGATTTGCGATGCTCATGTTATTGATGGTCGTAGTAACCTATAATGATATTGTTGGATTAGTGAGAAATTAAGCTGCTGTCAGGAGTTGGGGGATCAACATGTCTAAGGATAAAGGGTTTGTAACGGAAATTACACCACAGGGAGAAGACTTCTCCAAATGGTATATTGATACGATCAAGAAAGCGGAATTAATGGATTATTCGCCTGTTCGTGGCTGTATCGTATTCCGCCCAGATGGTTATGCGATTTGGGAGAACATTCAGAAGGAGCTTGACCATCGATTTAAAGAAACAGGGCACCGCAATGCATACTTCCCGATCTTCATTCCCGAGAGCTTCTTCCAGAAGGAGAAGGACCATATTGAAGGGTTCAACCCTGAATTGCCGTGGGTGACTGAAGCGGCTGGTGAGAAGCTGGAAGAGCGTCTGGCAATCCGTCCGACATCGGAGACGATGTTCGGTCATATGTATGCACAGTGGATTAATTCTTATCGCGATTTACCTATGCTCATTAACCAATGGGCGAATGTTGTTCGTTGGGAGAAGCGTACGCTGCCATTCCTACGGACGAGTGAATTTCTGTGGCAGGAAGGTCATACGGCGCATGAAGATGAGACTGACGCGCGCAAAGAAACGATGACGATGCTGGACGTCTACACAGAATTCTGTGAGAACGTATTAGCGATTCCTGTTATTAAAGGCGAGAAGACACCATCTGAGCGGTTCGCGGGTGCAGTAGATACGTTCTCGATTGAAGCGATGATGAAAGACGGTCGTGCAGTGCAGGCAGGGACATCGCATTACCTCGGAACGAAATTCGCTGTAGCGTTCGATATCAAATATTTGGATCGTGACAATACACATCAATTTTGCCATACAACGTCATGGGGTGTGAGCACACGGTTAATTGGTGCATTGATCATGGTCCATGGTGACGATCGTGGACTTGTGTTGCCACCGAAGGTAGCAGCAACACAGGTAATCATGATTCCGATTGGTCCTCCGAAGACGCGTGATGTTGTCATCGGCAAAACAGATGAGCTATACGCACAGCTGAAAGCAGCAGGCATTCGTGTACGCATAGATGATCGTGCGGACATCTCTCCAGGATGGAAGTTCAACGAATATGAGATGCGTGGTATTCCAATTCGTCTTGAGCTTGGACCACGTGATCTCGAGAATGGACAATGCGTGCTCGTATCTCGTGTGAGTGGTGAGAAGAAGGCAGTCGCTTTGGACAACCTCGTAGCAGAAGTGGAAAGCTTGCTAGCGCAAATTCATACGGACATGTATGAGCGTGCAAGCAAGTTCCGTGATGAGAACACGTACTCAGTCGATACGCTTGATGAATATAAGGCAGCGATGGAAGAGAAGCGTGGCTTCGCACTTGCGGGCTGGTGCGGATCTGACGCCTGTGAGAATCAAGTGAAGGAAGAGACAGGTGCAACGAGTCGCAACATTCCATTCGAGCCAGAGGAAACGAAGTCGACATGTCTCGTATGTGGCGATGCTGCTAAGCATACAGTCGTATTTGCAAGAGCCTATTAGTCACTGAATTTAAGCCTCTAGCGAGGGTCAATTCCGCGCTAGGGGCTTTTTTAGTGCAGGAAATTAATATCGATGGACGCATAGCTGAGTATAATCCTGCAAAAGTACATCAATTTAGTCTCACAACCGCACCTTCACCCAACATTCCTGCAAAAGTACATCAATTTAGCCCCAAAGCCGCCGATTGAGTGTTTAACGGTTGAGAGGTCACGATATCCCCCTCGCTCAGTTACCGGACTAAGCTTGGGATGATAATCAAACACCTGAGCAACGGAGGGACAACCATCGTGTGGAAAGTATACGGCCTGCATTTGCATTCGTGTGATTACCAAAAAATCTAATTAGATTACACGAATGCAAGAGCGGGTGGAACACGATGGTTCGTCACGTAGTGGCGTCGATGGGTGGCAATGGGTAGAGTAGTGATGGTTTGTCGCGCAGTAGCGACGAAGGTTGGAAAAAGGTTGAGTGTTGAACGGTTGAGAGGTCACGATATCCCCCTCGCTTAGATGTAGAACTAAGCTTGGAATGATAATCAAACACCTGAGCAACGGAGTGACAACCATCGTGTGGAAAGTTTACGTCCCGCCTTTGCATTCGTGTGATTACCTTAAAAATCTAATCAGATTACACGAATGCAATAGCGGGTGGAACACGATGGTTCGTCACGCAGTGGCGACGATGGTTGATAGTAGTTTGTGGTTTGTTCTACTGCGCGCAGCATCGACGAAAGGAGGCATATCTCAGAGATTGGTCATAAGTTCTATTGATGGGCAGGTGTCGATCGGGTAAAATAGGAGGACGTATAGGAGAGGATCGTGAACATGCAGCCGACGGAAGATCAACATAAGCGATTCGAGGTACTGCTGCAACAAGCGGAACTGCCAGCCGAATGGATCGAACAGCATTTTAAGCGTGGATATATTGATCGAGTAGAGACGAGTCGTTCTCGTAGAGAATGGACTTTTTATTTGGGTTTGGAGCAATTGCTTCCAGCAGCAGTCTATGTTGGATTAATAGAGCAAATGAAAAAGAAGTTAGGACATCATGCCGATATACAAGTGGTCGTCAATTATAGTTCATCAATCACAATCGAACAAATGATTTCGACCTATTGGCAGCTCTTCGTTGAATGGATGCAACAGGAATCTGTGTCCGTAAACGGATGGCTAGCAAAAGCAGAGATTGATGTTGAAGGTGATCTGCTTACGGTAACACTACTTAACGACCCAAGTCTAGATATTGCGAAAAAGAAAGAAATCGACGCCCATGCCGTACGGTTTTTTGAGGTGCGTTTTGGTCGTTCTATGCGTGTGAAGCTAGCGGTCGGAGAAGCTCGTCCTGAGCTATACTCTGAATTTTCGCAAAAAATCCATCAGGAATCACAAGACGCAATCCAACAGCTTATTGCAGAATCGAAGGAGCAGGTCGCTGCTGCAGAAGGCGAAGCGCCACAAGTACTCCAGCATGGCTATGATATTAAGGATGAACCTATTTCGATTACGCAAGTTCAAGATGAAGAGAAGAAGGTTACCCTTCAAGGGGCGATCTTCGGACTTGAGAAGAAAGAACTGCGGACAGGCAGTACACTGTTCCAATTTAACATTACTGATTTTACGGACTCTTTAAATGCGAAAGTATTCGCGAAGACGAAGGAAGACGTAAAAGTGCTCAACCTACTCGCAAATGGCAAGTGGGTAAAAATTAGAGGGAAAGTCGAATATGATCGATTCGCGAATCCACCTGAGCTCGTCATTTTCCCGAATGACATCCGTGAAGTTGTTGCGCCACCACAGCGGAAGGACGATGCAGCGGACAAGCGCGTTGAATTTCATTTGCATACCACGATGAGTACGATGGATGCTATCGTGCCTGTTCAAACTTATATTGAGACAGCTGCGAAGTGGGGGCATAAGGCGATTGCCGTTACCGATCATGCGAACGTGCAATGCTTTCCCGATGCTGCTAAAGCGGGGAAGAAGCACGGGGTGAAGGTGCTTTTCGGCGTTGAAGCGAATATCGTTAACGATGCCATTCCGATGGTTCTTAATCCGCGTGAGCAAAGTCTTGAAGACGCCGTTTATGTCGTCTTTGATATTGAGACTACGGGGCTATCCGTTACGAACAATAAGATTATTGAGCTTGCGGGTGTGAAGATGTGCAAGGGTCAGGAGCTGGATCGTTTTGCTACCTTCATTAACCCGCACGAACCGATTCCCTATAACATCCAACAGTTAACGAATATTACGGATGAGATGGTCGTCGATGCGCCCGAGCTTGAACCAAAGCTGAAGGAGTTCATCCATTTCATTGAGGATTCAGTGCTCGTTGCGCACAATGCGCGCTTTGATATCGGCTTCATGCAAGAAGCCTGCAAGCAAAACGGCTTACCACCGATTATGAATCCGGTACTCGACACGTTGGAGCTGGCACGCTTTATTCATCCCACGATGAAAAACCATCGACTCAATACGTTGTCCACCTTGTATAAGGTGGCACTCGAAAGTCACCATAGAGCCATTGACGATACGTTGGCGTTAGCGGGTGTTCTTGCAGGCTTACTCAAGGATGTAGCCACGAAAGGAATAACAGGACTCCATACACTTAATGAAGTGAACGACAATAGCTGGAAGACGACACGCCCCTTTCATAGCGGTGTATATGCGCTCAATGCTATAGGGAAGAAAAACTTATTCAAGCTGATCTCACTTTCCCATACTGATTACCTCAATCGGGTCGCGTGCATTCCGAAGAGCAAGCTGATTGAGCATCGTGAAGGACTGCTCATTATTTCTGGTTGCGAGAAGGGTGAGCTATTCGAAACCGTTTTAAACAAATCGATAGCAGAAGCAGAAGAAGTAGCATCTTTTTATGATGTTCTAGAAATTCAACCTTTAGATTTTTACATGCATCTTCTAGATAAAGGACTAGTGGGCAGTCGCGCAGAGCTTGAAGAAGCACTTCGAACCATTTGTCGACTCGGAGAAAAGCTGGGCAAGCCTGTTATTGCGACAGGCAACGTGCACTACTTGGAGCCACGTGAAAAGCTGTTCCGTGATATTACGATTCTTGGGATCACCGGATTCAGTCCTCTGAAGGATCAACGAAAGCCAGATGCTCATCTGCGTACAACGAATGAAATGCTAGAAGCGTTCAAGTTCCTTGGTGAAGCGAAAGCGCTAGAGGTTGTTGTAACGAATACAAATGAGCTTGCAGACCGCTTTGAACCGTTCGAGATGTTTCCGAAGAGGGGCGGTCCGACTGATAATGGCTTATTTTCTCCGATCTTCGAAGGCGCGGATGAAGAAATTCGGAACACATGCTATGCAACAGCAAAGCAATACTATGGCGACGAATTGCCTGAAGTTATCGTACAACGATTAGAGAAAGAGCTCGTCCCGATTATTAAGTACGGCTTCTCCGCAAACTACTTAATCTCTGAGCGACTCGTAAAGAAGTCGAATGAAGATGGCTACTTGGTCGGCTCTCGGGGTTCAGTTGGGTCATCAGTCGTCGCTACATTTTTAGGAATATCTGAAGTAAATCCATTACCAGCGCACTATATTTGCTTAAATTCATCGTGCAAGCATAGTGAATGGTTTTTAGACGGTAGCGTGCCTAGTGGGTTCGATTTACCGGACAAAGCATGCCCGAATTGTGGACAGAAGATGAAAGGCGAAGGTCAGGATATTCCGTTTGAAACGTTTCTTGGCTTTAAAGGAGACAAGGTGCCAGATATCGATCTTAACTTTTCTGGCGAATATCAACCTCATGCGCACAATTATACGAAAGTATTGTTCGGGGAGAAAAGCGTATTCCGCGCGGGTACGATCGGTACAGTAGCGGATAAAACCGCCTTCGGTTTTGCTAAGAAGTATGAAGAAGAGCATGGCAAAAGTTGGCGAGGCGCAGAATTAAACCGGTTAGCTGCAGGCTGTACAGGTGTAAAGCGGAGTACGGGTCAGCATCCGGGCGGCATCGTCGTCGTACCCGATTACATTGAAGTTGAAGATATTACACCTGTTCAATTTCCAGCCGATGATAAAAACTCGGAATGGAAGACGACCCATTTTGACTATCACGCTTTCGATGAGAACTTGCTCAAGCTCGATATTCTCGGTCACGATGACCCGACGATGATGCGCATGCTGCAGGATTTAACAGGTATTGATCCAACGACGATCCCGATGAACGATCCAAAAGTGATGAGCATGTTCAATTCCGTGGATGCACTTGGCGTAACGCCACCACAAATTCGATCACCTGTTGCAACTTTCGGCGTTCCGGAGATGGGTACACGATTCGTTCGACAAATGCTTGAGGAGACGAAGCCATCATCATTCGCTGATTTACTTCAAATCTCAGGATTGTCGCATGGAACAGGAGTATGGCTCGGCAATGCGCAAGAGTTGATCAAAAACAACACCTGTACGATTAAAACCGTTATTGGCTGTCGTGACGATATTATGTTATTTCTTATCTATAAGGCCGGAATGGATGCCTCACTTGCGTTCAAAATTACGGAAAGCGTGCGTAAAGGAAAGGGTCTTACTCCCGAGTGGATTGAGGAAATGAAGCGTTGCAAGGTGCCACAGTGGTACATCGACTCCTGTTTACGCATTGAGTACATGTTCCCGAAAGCCCATGCTGCTGCGTATGTCATTTCTGCAGTTCGGACAGCATACTTCAAGCTGTATTATCCGATCGAATATTATGCAACCTATTATTCCGTTCGTGCTGCCGACTTCGATGTAGAGTTGTTTTGTCAAGGCTATGATGCGATTTTGAAGATGCTCGTTGAAATTGAAGCTAAGGGGTTCCAAGCGACAACGAAGGAAAAGAACATGATTTCGATCTTGGAAATGGGTTTGGAGATGACAGCTCGTGGCTTTAAGTTCAAGTCGATTGATCTGTACCGCTCGGAGGCGACTCGCTTTATTGTGGATGGAGACAGCTTAATTCCTCCATTCGGTGCGATTGCAGGTGTCGGAGAAAATGCGGCACGCAACATTGCAGCATCTAGAGGAGATGGAGACTTTTTGTCTGTAGAGGACTTCCAGCAACGCTCGAAAGCAAGCAAAACAGTCGTCGAAGTTCTATCCGGTTTAGGCACATTTCGCGGTCTCCCCGAATCCAATCAGCTTATGCTGTTCTAGGGCTTTGGAGCAACGCTGCACCTCAAAGATGTGGTTGCCAGTCTCTTGAAGGTTATGGTATATTATTATTGGTAATCATGTGGATAACACTGTCTGCAGAAGAGTGGGGAAACCCACTCTTTAAGTTTTGTCATTGGACTTTTTAGGTTTACATTGTCTGAAAACATGCATGCAGTGATCGACCTGAAGCATCGGGGGGTATAACGTTTGAACGTTGCAAAAATCAAGACCATCATTGAGGAGCTCGCAGCTCCGTATATGACGGAGAACGGCTATGAACTGGTGGATGTAGAGTACGTGAAGGAAGGCGGTAACTGGTTTCTCCGGATCTACGTAGATAAGGAAGGCGGCATCGATCTAGATGATTGCAGCCGTGTGTCTGAGTATATGAGTGAGAAGCTAGATGTACATGATCCGATTCCTGATGCGTACTTTCTTGAAGTAAGCTCTCCAGGTGCGGAAAGACCACTGAAGAAAGCGGCAGACGTTGCTGGCGCAGTTGGAAAGCATGTTTTTATTACAACATATGAACAAATTGATGGCAGTAAAGAGTTTGAAGGAAAGCTGGAAGGTTTTGACGGGACGACATTAACAGTCGTGATCGGACGCAACTCCCATGCAATTCCTTACGATAAAGTGGCCTCGGCTCGTCTGGCCATCGTTTTCTAATCATTACATTGATGGATTTGTACTTAGGAGGAATGATCAAGCTATGAGTATGGAGTTTGTCGAAGCGTTGTCTGATATCGAGCGGGATAAGGGCATTGGCAAAGATGTTCTCATTGAGGCGATTGAAGCGGCACTTATTTCCAGTTACAAACGTAATTTTAATACAGCACAGAACGTTCGTGTAGACATTAATCGGACAACTGGGCAAATTAAAGTGTACGCACGCAAAAACGTTGTGGAGGAAGTGTTAGATCCACGTTTAGAAATTTCTCATGAAGCGGCTAGAGCGATTAACCCACATTATCAACTAGAGGATACGGCTGAAATTGAAGTTACTCCGCGCGACTTTGGGCGTATTGCGGCGCAAACAGCTAAGCAAGTCGTTACACAGCGCATCCGTGAAGCGGAACGCGGTCTGATCTATCATGCTTTTGTTGATAAAGAGCAAGATATCGTTACGGGCATCATTCAAAGAATGGACCTCAAAAACCTGTTTGTGGATCTAGGTAAGGTGGAGGCGGCATTGCCGCTCACGGAATTAATGCCTACGGATAAATTCAAGCAGGGCGATCGTGTGAAGTCCTTCATTACGAAGGTGGAAAATACGAGCAAAGGACCTCAAATTATTCTTTCTCGTACGCACCCTGGCTTGCTCAAACGATTGTTCGAGCTTGAAGTGCCGGAAATCTTCGATGGTACAGTTGAAATTCGCTCGGTTGCGCGTGAAGCAGGCTTCCGTTCGAAGATTGCTGTCTATTCCCGCAACGAAGAAGTCGATCCTGTAGGTTCTTGTGTCGGTCAGAAGGGCATTCGTGTTCAAGCGATCGTTACAGAGCTTAAAGGTGAAAAAATAGATATCGTGAGATGGTCTGAGTCCGTTGAGGAATATGTTGCAAATGCGTTAAGCCCATCCAAGGTACTTGAAGTAATCGTGTTTGAAGCAGAAAAGATGGCGCGTGTTATCGTCCCTGACTACCAGTTGTCCTTAGCTATCGGTATTAAGGGTCAGAATGCCCGCTTAGCTGCTAAGCTTACGGGATGGAAGATCGATATTAAGAGCGAGTCGCAGGCTGAACAAGAATATGGTCGTTCGAAGTCTACCGGAGCGACGATGCATCAGGATAGCGTCTCAATCGACTGAGGAGGTGCGCCGTGAGGACAAGAAAGATTCCGCAACGGAAGTGCGTAGCCTGTCAGCAGATGATGGCGAAGAAGGAGTTAATTCGTATTGTGCGCTCTCCTGCTGGAGAAACCACAATTGACTTAACAGGGAAAAAACCAGGTCGTGGTGCTTATTTATGCGGTAAAGTATCGTGCTTCAAGCTGGCGAAGAAATCGAAAGCGTTCGATCGAGCGCTCAAAGCACCAGTAGATGTCGCGATCTATGACCGACTTGAAGCGGAATTCATTCAAGCTCAGGATGAGTTTGAAGCGAATAAGGAGCATGCTGACGACGATGGCGACGAATAAAGTATTATCTCGATTGGGATTAGCGATGAGAGCAGGCAAGCTCGTTAGCGGTGAAGAGATCGTGATCAAAGCGATCCGCTCTGGCGAAGCGAAGTTGATTGTGCTTGCTCAGGATGCATCAGACAATACGGGCAAAAAGATTGCAGACAAGTGCAAAAGCTATAATGTCCCGTTATTAATAGGCTATACCCGGTTTGAATTAGGTTCTGCTGTAGGAAAACCTGAACGTGTTATGTTCGCTGTAACAGACCGAGGTTTTGCAGATATGATTCAAGGCGGTTGGGTTCATCATTCGGAGGTGGAGAATATTGAGTAAACAAGAAAGTACAGATAACAAGGATAAGTTGCGGGTGTACGAATATGCTAAGCAGCTTAATATGAGCAGTAAAGAAGTTATTACGATATTAAAGCGTCAGAACATGCCAGTGAACAATCACATGAGTGTGATGGAAGATGGCATGACGCAAGCTGTAGAGAAATTTTTCCACGATGTAAAGTCTAACGCGGCAGCGAAGATGGCAGCAAAGCAGGCTGCAGAGCGTCGTCAAGCAAGTGGAGCGTCTAATGCTTCTCCTGCAGCGGCACCTGTAACGCCAAAGTCGGAGGAACGTGCTAAACCTGCATCGCCGGCACCTGCCACACAAGCAGCTTCTACATCAGCGCCGGCTCCAGTAGCATCAGCACCTGCAGCACCTGCAGCTCCTGCAGCTCCTTCTCATTCAGCTGCAGCACCGACCCAAGCGCCAGCAACTCCTGCAGTATCGACGTCTTCTGTTCAAGCAGGAACACCGGCTGCACCAGCTGCTTCGAATCCATCCAGCCAACGTCCACAAGGTCAAGGCGGATATCAACAGCGCGATGGACGTGATCGTCCACAAGGTCAAGGTGGTAATCGTCCACAAGGACAAGGTGGATATAGCAGCGGTGGTGGTCAACGTCCACAAGGACAAGGCCAAGGTGGCAATCGCCCACAAGGTCAAGGTGGCCAACGTCCACAAGGTCAAGGTGGATACAGCAGCGGTGGTGGTCAACGACCGCAAGGCCAAGGTGGATACAGCAGCGGTGGCGGTCAACGACCGCAAGGCCAAGGTGGATACAGCAGTGGTGGCGGTCAACGACCGCAAGGCCAAGGTGGTTACAGTAGCGGTGGCGGTCAACGACCACAAGGCCAAGGTGGATACAGCAGCGGTGGCGGTCAACGACCGCAAGGCCAAGGTGGATACAGCAGTGGTGGCGGTCAACGTCCACAGCAGAGCACACCGGCAGCAAGCGCAGGTCGCGGTGGCGCACCAGTTGCTTCAGCAGGACAACGCGGTACCCGTCCGCCAGCTCGCGGAGATGCGAAGGGTCGTCCAGGTGAGAGCGACTTTAATCGTAATGGACCAGCTGCAGCAGCAGGGAAGCGTAAAGATCAAAACGGTCGTTTTGATGATAGCCGCAACAACTTCAGAG
This sequence comes from Candidatus Cohnella colombiensis, assembly GCA_029203125.1. Classification (GTDB taxonomy): domain Bacteria; phylum Bacillota; class Bacilli; order Paenibacillales; family Paenibacillaceae; genus Cohnella; species Cohnella colombiensis. Next base: position 1,941,982 of record CP119317.1, on the reverse strand, counting down.
GTCCGCGCGGTAAGGGCGGTAAAAACGGCCGTAAAGGCAATCAGCCTCCACGTGAGAAAATTGATAATACACCGAAGAAAGTTATCGTTCGCGGTAGCATGACTGTCGGTGAGCTTGCTAAGTTGCTTCATAAAGATGCTTCAGAAGTCATTAAGAAGCTCTTAATGATGGGCTCAATGGCAACAATTAACCAAGAGCTTGAGCTCGATACCGTTCTGCTCGTTGCGGGCGATTATGGCGTTGAGACCGAAGTGAAGATCGTCGTAGAGAACTTGGAGTTCGAAACGATTGAAGAAAACGATGATGAGATCGATTTGGTTGCTCGTCCTCCAGTTGTAACGATAATGGGTCACGTTGACCATGGTAAAACAACTTTGCTCGATGCGATTCGTGAGACGAAGGTTGCGATTGGTGAAGCGGGCGGAATTACCCAGCATATCGGTGCATACCAAGTTGAAATCAATGGCAAGAAAATTACGTTCCTGGATACACCAGGTCACGAAGCGTTCACAACGATGCGTGCGCGTGGTGCTCAGGTAACAGATATTACAATTCTTGTAGTTGCTGCTGATGATGGTGTTATGCCACAGACTGTTGAAGCGATTGCACATGCTAAAGCAGCAAATGTACCGATTATCGTAGCGGTAAATAAAATTGATAAACCATCTGCAAATCCAGATAAAGTGAAACAAGAATTAACAGAGTACGGCCTCGTACAAGAAGCATGGGGTGGAGATACAATCTTCGTAGAATTATCTGCGAAGCAACGTCTAAACCTTGATGGCTTGCTTGAAATGGTATTGCTCGTTGCTGAAGTGAATGATTATAAAGCGAATCCTGACAAGCGCGCTCGCGGTACAGTAATGGAAGCTGAGCTCGATAAAGGTAAGGGTGCGGTCGCACGTATTCTCGTTCAGAATGGTACGCTTAAAGTCGGTGATGCTTTCGTTGCGGGTGATTGCTTTGGACGTATTCGTGCAATGACGAACGATCGCGGACGTCGCATTAAAGAAGCGGGTCCTTCAACTCCAGTTGAAATTACAGGTTTAACCAATGTACCACAAGCAGGCGATCCGTTTATGGTGTTCGAGGATGAGCGTAAAGCACGCGAAATTTCTGATAAGCGATCAATTAAGACGCGCCAAGCGGCGATGAGAGCTAACCAAGCGGTGACGTTGGAAGATCTATTCAGCAAAATCAAAGACGGCGACATCAAGGAACTTAACGTCATTCTTAAAGCTGACGTTCAAGGCTCGCTTGAAGCTCTTAAAGGCTCCTTGGAAAAGATCGAAGTCGAAGGCGTTCGTGTCAAAACGATCTACAACGGCGTAGGTGCAATTACCGAGTCCGACGTTATTTTAGCAGCAGCATCCTCTGCGATCGTAGTCGGCTTTAACGTTGCCCCAGATTCTGGTGCTGCGACGACTGCTGAGCAAGAGAAAGTAGATGTTCGTCTGCATTCGATTATTTATAAAGTGATCGAAGAAATTGAATACGCAATGAAGGGTATGCTAGATCCTGTATATAAGGAGAAGGTTACTGGACATGCGGAAGTTCGTGAGACGTTCAAAGTTACTAAGGTGGGTATGATTGCAGGCTGTATGATTACCGACGGTAAGATTGGACGTAATTCGCAAGCACGACTCATTCGAGATGGCGCGATGATCTTCGAAGGCAAAATTGAATCACTCAAACGGTTCAAGGACGATGTTAAAGAAGTATCAGAAGGCTACGAGTGCGGAATTACGTTAGAGAAATTCAACGATCTTAAAGTTGGCGACGTTATCGAAGCCTACATTATGGAAGCTGTTGAACGCTAACAATTCGTACGTGATGAAGAGGTGAGGGCGCATGGCTAAATTCCGCGTTGGAAGAGTCGGCGAACAGATCAAAAAAGAAATTAGCTCCATTATTCAAACGGAATTAAAAGACCCTCGCATTGGTTTTATTACGGTTACCGGGGTTGACGTTACGAATGACTTATCGCTCGCAAGAGTGTACTTGAGCATCTTAGGCAGTGAGGAGCAGAAGGAAGAGACGCTTAAGGCGATTGGCCGAGCGAACGGATTCCTTCGTTCCGAACTGGGACGTCGCGTAAGGCTTCGCCATACACCTGTGATGGAGTTTCGATTTGATAGCTCAATCGCCTATGGCAGCCATATTGAGGCGTTACTACAGCAAATTAATGAGGCATCAAGACAGTCGTAAGTGTCAGGGGGAGAAAAAGCATGTGGGCGAAGAGCTTACAGGAAGCGGCCAATTTCATTCGAGAACAGGACGATTTCCTTGTCGTTTCTCACGTGCAGCCTGATGGGGATGCGATTAGTTCGACGGTCGCAATGGGCTGGTTGCTTAAACAGTTAGGGAAATCCTATACGATGTTAAACGAAGGCGTCGTTCCTTCTAGGCTTCACTATCTATGGAGTAGTGCTGACATTAAATCTGTTGAACTGCATCAGGCCGAACAGAAATACAAAACGATAATTTGTGTAGACTGTGCGGATTTCGCGCGTGTAGGCAAAGCAACGGAATGGTTCGCGGACGATGTCAGACTGCTGAACATTGATCACCATCCTACGAACGATAGCTATGGTCAAGTGAATTTATTGAAATTTCATGCTGCAGCAACTGCAGAAATTATATTTGAGCTCATTGACGAAATAGGCTGCGCTCTGGATGTACAGGTTGCAACTGCGCTATACACGGGGATGTTAACCGATACAGGTGGCTTTCGTTACTCCAGTACAACGTCACAAGTGATGGCAATGTCCTCGCGATTGATTGCTGCAGGTGTAAATGGTCCAGAACTTGCTGAATTACTGCTTGAGCGAATGACGATGGGTCAGATGCGTATGATTCAACGTGGATTATCGCGTCTTTCCTTTAGTGCGAATCAGCAGATCGGTTGGCTATGGGTTACCTCTGAAGATTTAACGGAAACGGGAGCTTCGAACGAAGATCTTGAGGGGCTTGTGAATTATCCACGCAACATTGAAGGTGTAGAGGTCGGCATACTATTCAAACAGAATGGGCAACAATCCGTTAAGGTGAGCCTACGTTCTGCAGGAGCGGTAAATGTTGCCGCAGTTGCTCAAACCTTCGGTGGCGGGGGGCACGTTCGTGCAGCTGGTTGCCGATTAACTGTGCCACTCGAAGCGGCGATCGAGCAAGTGGTCTCCGTTGTGCAGAATGCGTTGGATGCACAACATGTCTAAGGGAACTAATCATTCACTAGAAGGTGTGCTGGCGGTTTGGAAGCCCGCAGGGTGGACTTCGCATGATGTAGTTGCAAAAACTCGTGGTATCGTCGGGGTGCGTCGGATTGGACATACAGGGACATTAGATCCTGCTGTCACTGGCGTGCTTCCGCTATGTATAGGGCGTGCAACGCGTTTCGTGGAATATTTGCAGGAGTTGCCTAAAACATATGAAGCGACGCTTCGTTTCGGATTGGCAACAGATACAGAGGACTTATCAGGTGAAGTGATTGAGGAGCAGGACGCCTCTAGTTTAAGTTCGGAGGCGATTATAGATGCTGCACAATCTTTCATCGGAGAGATTGATCAAGTGCCTCCTATGGTATCTGCAGTCAAGGTGAATGGCAAACGATTGTACGAGCTTGCACGTCAAGGGGTTACAGTTGAACGTCAAGCTAGAACTGTACACATCTACGATCTTAAGATTATTAAAGTGCTGACTGACATCGCACAACCAGAGCTCACATTTTCTGTAACGTGTTCTAAGGGAACTTATATCCGTACATTATGTGTTGATATTGGACGTAAGTTAGGTGTTCCGGCTGTAATGGCAAAGCTCGTTCGTTCGGAAAGTGCAGGGATTCGCGAGGAACAATGCGTTACGCTCGAACAACTGCGTGAGCTCATGGAGCGAAACGCAATTGCTGAGAAGTTGCTCCCAGCTGATGAATTGCTATCGAATGTACCCCGTACGACGATTGAGCAGCCAGAAGCGACTTATGCCTTGCAGGGGAAAGCAGTCGCAACAACTCGACTGCTGCCAGTGCCGAATCGCTCAGGAATGTGGCGAGTTTATCGCTCGGATGGTTTGTTTATCGGATTATATGATGTCGATGAAAGTTTGGAAATGATCCGCCCACTTAAAGTGTTTCATCCCCAAGAAGATTGAGGGATAGGATCGGTGGAAACGGATCAAGCAGGAGGACCAAGGTGGAACGATACGATGTAGTTGCCTCACATATCGGTGACCCACAGCAATTGCCGGAGGGTGCTTGTAAGACGCAAGGAATATCGCTTGCGATCGGCTTCTTTGATGGTGTACATCTTGGACATTTGGAGGTCGTCCGTCAAGCGGTAGCACATGCACGTATGCATAACCAAATTGCTGCCGTGATGACCTTTGATCCACACCCGCGAGCTGTACTCGGGAGTGAGCAGTTCAATTCGCATACAACCGTTCTTACACCACTCGAGGACAAGCTTGCGCTTCTCGCACAATTAGGTGTAGAGGCTGCATATGTGATCCATTTCGATCAAGCTTTTTCTCAAGTGACAGCGGAGCAATTTGTTCGTCAATTTATTATGCCAATCGGTGTGAATACAGCAATTGTCGGTTTTGACTTTAAATTTGGATTTAAGGGCCAAGGCAATCCACAATCGTTCCATCTATTCAGCGATGGACAAATTCAAGTTCAAGTTGTTTCACCGGTGTTCCACGACGGGGCAAAGGTGAGCAGTTCCCGAATTCGGGATCGACTTGCCGATGGAGATTGTGCAGATGCGACTAAGTTGCTTGATCGTCCTTATCAGATTAAAGGCGAAGTCATTCATGGAGATGCGAGAGGACGATTGCTGGGCTTTCCAACTGCGAATGTACAGCTTGATCAGTCCTATGTAATTCCACGCTTTGGTGTATATGCAATTGAAGTAGATGTTCCGGACGCTGATGAGAAAGGGAGTTCGACAGCGTACAAGGCCGTTCTTAACGTCGGTGTACGACCAACATTCGATAATCCGGATGGACAGTTGAGATTGGAAGCTCATCTATTCGATTTTGACGGTGATCTGTACGGAAAACAGATAACTCTCCTCTTTCATCGTTATCTTCGACCAGAACGTAAATTCAATGCAATTGATGAGCTTGTCGCGCAAATTACTGCGGATGCCATGCAAGCGCGTGAATGGCTTACTGAGCAGTTAAAATAACGCACAATCGACGTCTGAGAACGCCGATTACGTTTTTACTTGCATAATTATTTTTATTAATGCTATAATGTTTAAGTTGCGTAATTGGACACGTGCCGAGTGCGTAAACGATTTGAACCTTAGCTTGGCTGCTCGATTCTCCAACGTCAGCGAGGCTAATGGCGATTATGAATATAGGAGGTGAACAAGGATGGCATTAACACAAGAACGTAAACAAGAACTTATTGAAGCACATAAGACTCATGCTTCGGATACCGGATCACCGGAAGTTCAAGTTGCTATCCTTACGGAGAACATCAACAGTTTGACGAACCACTTTCGGACGCACAAGAAAGATCATCACTCGCGTCGCGGTTTGCTCAAGATGGTTGGACAACGCCGTAGGTTACTAGCATACTTGAAAAACAAAGACGTTGCACGTTACAGTGCATTGATCGCTAAGCTCGGTCTGCGTCGCTAATGCAATTGTAATCTCAAAAGCAACCTGGCTTAGTCGATTAGGGCTTATCGCCCTCGCGGCGCCTGGTTGCTTTTTCTTGTATTAATCTGCTAATGATATTTCGTTCTAATGCCTAAGGATCGACGAGGCAGGAAATAATGAGAAGAGTGTCGAAAGTACATAATTAAGTAAATAGAGGAGGGAATCTGTGTGGAACAACGTGTAGAAATGCAGCTTGGTGGTCGCCCTTTCGTACTAGAGACTGGCAAGCTTGCTAAACAAGCGAATGGAGCGATCGTTGTACGTTATGGCGATACGGTCGTTTTATCAACAGTTACAGCTTCTAATGAGCCGAAGGATCTTGATTTTTTCCCGCTCACAGTGAACTACGAGGAAAGATTGTATGCAGTAGGTAAAATTCCAGGAGGCTTCATTAAGCGCGAAGGACGTCCAAGCGAGAAAGCGATTTTGTCGAGCCGTCTGACAGACCGTCCAATTCGTCCATTGTTCTCTGAGGGCTTTCGTAACGATGTTCAAATCGTTAACTTGGTCATGAGCGTCGATCAAGACTGTTCACCTGAAATCGCTGCAATGATCGGAACTTCTGCTGCTTTATCGATCTCTAATGTACCTTTCAATGGCCCTGTTGGTGGTGTGATTGTCGGTCGTATTGATGGTCAATTCATCGTTAATCCAACTGTAGCTCAGGAAGAGAAGAGCGACCTGTTTGTTGTTGTCGCAGGAACAAAAGATGCGATTATGATGGTTGAAGCAGAAGCGGATGAAGTGTCTGAAAAAGACATGCTAGAAGCGATCATGTTCGGTCACGATGAAATTAAGAAGATTGTCGCTACGATCGAGCAACTCGTTGCAATCGCAGGCCAACCGAAGATGGACGTTAAGCTTCATGCAGTTGACGCTGATGTAGAGCAAGATGTACAAGCTTATGCACAAGCGCGTCTTGTAGAAGCGGTTCGTATTTCCGAGAAGCATGCGCGTCAAGAAGCGATTGATGCCATTAATGCAGAAACTGTTGAACACTTCAGCAATCTCTATACAGATACACCTAGCAAACTTAAAGATGTGAAGGAAGTTCTTTATGATATCGTGAAAAATGAAGTTCGTCGTCTCATCACGCATGATAAAGTGCGTCCAGATGGTCGTGGCTTGAATGAAATTCGTCCGATATCTAGCGATGTGTCGATCTTGCCTCGTACACATGGTTCCGGCTTGTTCACTCGTGGTCAAACTCAAGCGCTAAGTATTTGTACGCTTGGACCATTAGGCGAAGTTCAAATTCTTGATGGAATCGGCACAGAGGAATCAAAGCGCTTCATGCATCATTACAATTTCCCTCCGTTCTCTGTTGGGGAAGCACGTCCGCTTCGTCCACCAGGACGTCGTGAGATCGGTCATGGAGCACTAGGTGAGCGTGCGTTGCTCAAAGTTATTCCTTCAGAAGTTGAATTCCCATACACGATTCGTCTCGTTTCCGAAGTTCTCGAATCGAACGGCTCGACTTCACAAGCAAGCATTTGCGCAAGCACGCTTGCGATGATGGATGCGGGTGTGCCGATTAAAGCGCCAGTTGCAGGTGTTGCTATGGGCTTGATTAAAGACGGTGATCATACGTCCATCTTGACTGATATTCAAGGGATGGAAGATCATCTTGGCGATATGGATTTCAAGGTAGCGGGAACGGCTGCTGGAATTACAGCCATTCAGATGGACATTAAGATTGACGGTATCGATCGTCAAATCTTGACCGATGCGCTCGAGCAAGCTAGAGAAGGCCGGATGTTCATCTTGGGCAAAATGCTTGAGACGATGCAGGAGCCACGTAAATCGCTCAGCAAATTCGCGCCAAAGATTATCTCTCTTAAGATTAATCCGGACAAAATCCGTGATGTTATCGGCTCAGGCGGTAAAATTATCAATAAGATTATCGAGGAAACAGGCGTTAAAATCGATATCGAGCAAGATGGTACGGTGTATATTGCTTCTACGGACGAAGTTGCAAACAACAAAGCTCGTAGCATCATTGAAGGCATTGTGAAGGAAGTCGTAGTCGGCGAAGTCTACACAGGTACAGTTAAACGGATTGAGAAGTTTGGCTGCTTTGTCGAAATTTTACCGAATAAGGATGGGCTCATTCACATTAGTCAATTGTCAAATGAGCGCGTTGCGAAAGTGGAGGATGTCGTCAATATTGGCGATCAAATCGAAGTGAAAGTTACAGAAATTGATAATATGGGCCGTGTCAACCTTTCACGCAAAGCGTTACTTAGCTCAGAACAAGTATCTGTATAGTCCTTTCATTGCAGCTGCATAGTATGCCACAAAAGAGACGAGGACAAGCTGTCTCTTTTTGTTTTTGCTCAGAAAGGCTTTTATAGGCTTGATTTTTCTCCATGCTCATAATCTTGACTCGCCCAACATACAATTTAGGTAGAGAATCGGGACAAGTTGAGGTGAGCGAGATTGCTTAAATCGATGAAATCGAAGCGGATATTCATGATGTTGATTTGCTTGCTGATGATATGGATTGCAGGTACCTTTGGACCATTAAAGCCGTATATTCAAGTTGTGAAGCAAGGAAACAATACTGCTGAAGCACTTCAGATTGAGCAGACGGCTAATGGCGATCTGCTTAGCTGGTTGCGTCAAGAAGCTGTCTCACAGACGATCCCAGCGATTGATGCAGTGAATGATCGGATTTGGAAAGCAATTCCAGGATATGAAGGTCGTGAAGTTGACATACAAGCAACGTATCGTAAATTTGTGGAGTCTGGGTTCGATAGGACAACTCAAAGCCATAATATTCCCTGGGTATACAAAGTAATTAAGCCAAAGGTGGAACTGAACGACCTGCCACCTCTGCCGGTTTTTCGAGGCAATCCATCAAAACCTATGGTTGCATTTATGATCAATGTGGCATGGGGTGATGAACACTTGCAGCCGATGTTGGATACGTTAGAGAAAGCGAACGTTCATGCGACTTTTTTCTTCGATGGCAAGTGGCTATCTTCCCATACGGAGATGGCGAAAGAGATCATTGCTCGTGGACATGAAGCTTCGAACCATGCGTATTCTCATCCAGATATGAGTAAGCTTGGCGAAGCGAGACAGCGTGAAGAAATCGACAAAACTGAACAGCTATTGAAGAAGCTTGGGGTAACCAATCGCTGGTTTGCACCTCCGTCTGGAGATTATAGCCAGCTTACGGTTAAGATTGCTGCAGAGCAAGGCTTGCGCACAGTGTTATGGACGCTCGATACAATAGATTGGAAAAACCCACCTTCATGGTCTGTTGTTGCAAAAGTGAAAGCGAAGGTTGGAGCAGGCACGCTCATCCTCATGCACCCTACGGCCGCGTCAGCTGGAGCGCTTGATGGTATGATCAAGGCGATTAAATCCAAAGGCTATGAGCTAGGAACAGTATCTGAGACACTGTCATCGACAAGGCTTTAGCGTTGTTGTCGTCCATGTCGGAATTTGATATAGTGGTATCATTCTTTGGTTGGAAATAACAAAAAGGGGGAGATCGGATGAACAAATATGAGCTAAGTAATGGATTGCGCGTAATGATTGAATCCATCCCTACCGTCAGATCTGTTTCTTTCGGCATCTGGGTTAAAACCGGTTCCCGCTATGAGGATGTTAATAATAACGGGATTTCACATTTTATAGAGCACATGTTGTTTAAAGGAACGAAGCGTCATAGCGCTAAAGAAATTGCCGATCGCTTTGATGGCATAGGCGGTAATGTGAATGCTTTTACATCCAAAGAATATACGTGCTATTACGCAAAAGTATTAGACACGCATTTGCCGATTGCGATTGATATTTTGTCCGATATGTTTTTCGAATCGCTCCTAGCTGATGATGAGTTGAATAAGGAAAAAAATGTTATTCTTGAAGAAATTTCGATGTATGATGATACACCGGATGATACCGTTCATGATCTAGCATCTCGTGCTGCTTATCAAGATCATCCACTAGCGTACTCCATTCTTGGTACCGCAGAGCGTTTGAATGCAATGAAAGCTAACGATTTGCGTGGCTATATGAATAATCGATATGGAATTAACAACACCGTAATCAGTATCGCAGGTAATGTGGGTGAAGAGGTGCTTGGACTCATTGAGGAGCACTTTGGAAGATTTAACGTTCAAGGTGAAAATACGCGAGTGAACTCACCTATCTTTCATTCAAATGCGCTATTTCATAAAAAAAAGACAGAACAAAATCATCTGTGCTTAACCTTTCCGGGGTGTGCGATCGACGCTCCGAATTTGTATGCGATGATTTTGGCTAACAATACGATCGGTGGAGGCATGAGCTCCCGATTGTTTCAAGAAATTCGTGAAAAGCGCGGTCTAGCCTACTCTGTCTATTCGTATCATACTTCGCATGCGGATAGCGGCTTGTTTACCGTTTATGCGGGTACTGCACCGAAGCAGACGCAAGAAGTGTACGATCTCAGCATGGAACTGTTGAACGATATTGCGGACAAAGGTTTAACCGATGATGAAATTTCAAGAGGTAAGGAACAATTGAAAGGAAATTTGATCCTCAGTCTTGAAAGTACGAGTAGTCGAATGAACCGGATGGGGAAAAACGAGCTGATGCTCGGTCGACACCACACACTTGATGAGATGATCGACCGAATTGACAAAGTCAATTTAGACGATGTAAATGATTTGATCAAAACAATGATTGCACAGCCATGTGCAATTGCATTAGTCGGAATGAACAAAAAAGTATTATCAGGAATCGGGAGGGAGTTTATTGTATCCAGTTCAGTTGAAACGGCTTCCGGGCAATGAGGATCTGTCGCTACCCCGTCAGATGTCAGAGTGGGCAGCCGGATTTGATGTGCATGCAGCAGTCGCTGAGCCACTCGTGTTAGCACCTGGGGAGCGGGCGCTCGTACCAACAGGGTTTGCGATGGCGATGCCTCGTGAGCTAGAAGCTCAGGTCAGACCAAGGAGCGGGCTAGCCTACAAGCATGGGATAACTTGCTTGAACACACCTGGAACGATAGACGCAGATTACCGTGGCGAGGTTAAGGTGTTACTCATTAATTTGGGCCAAGAGCCATTCACGATTGAGCGGGGTGAACGGATCGCGCAAATCGTGTTTCAGCGTGTTCCTCAGATCACATTAGAAGAAGTGGCCGAACTACCAGATACGGAGCGCGGCGCTGGCGGGTTTGGACATACAGGTAAATAAGCTTATTTAGGAAGCTCACTTGATCAGAGGTCACTCTGTCAGTGAGCTTTTTTTTGTATTTTACTTGCATAAGTGAATGTGGATTCGGTGTTGTTGGTGCACCCCTTGTTGGGCGAATGCATACGATGTGCTATGTAACGGAAGCCGACAGATGGGAGGGAATGGGATGCTCACAGGTATACAGGTCGTTCTTGCAGGCGGAGATGCGAGGCAACTTGAGGTGATCCGTCGCTTGACTGAGCTGGATGCATCTGTAACTTTAGTCGGGTTCGATCGATTAGACACCTCTTTTAATGGGGTTGTAAAGGCAGAGTGGGCTCCAGAGTTAATGCGGCATGCAGATGCGCTAGTGTTGCCAGTAGTAGGCACAGATGACGATGGCATCATCTCGGCGCTTTTCACAGATTTGGAATTAAAGTTGACAGATGCACATCTTTCAATCGCTCCGAAGAAGTGTAAAGTGATCACGGGGATGGCCAATTCCTACTTGAAAACATTGTGTGCAAAGCACGAATTGGAGCTTGTTGAGCTGTTCGAGCGAGATGATGTAGCGATCTATAACTCGATTCCAACAGCCGAAGGCGCATTAATGATGGCGATTCAAAATACGGACATTACAATTCATGGTTCGAATTGTATGGTGCTTGGATTGGGACGCACCGGTTTTACGATGGCACGAACGTTGCAGGCGTTAGGGGCGAACGTCAAAGCGGGTGTGCGTCGAGATGAATCGTATGCTCGTGCATATGAAATGGGATTTTTCCCTTTCTACATGCCTGATTTAGCGCGCTACGCGGGGAATATCGACTTGATTTTTAATACAATTCCGACTATGATAGTCACAGCACAAGTGATCGCACAACTTCCCCTGCGTGCATGTATTATCGACCTGGCATCGAAGCCTGGAGGCACCGATTTCCGCTTTGCGGAAAAGCGAGGAATCAAGGCGCTTCTAGCTCCTGGATTACCTGGCATCGTAGCCCCAAGGACGGCCGGTCGTATCATCGCGAACTGTCTAACCCAGATTATTATGGACGACACTCAATTACGGGGGAATCAAGTATGAATTGGCATGGAATAACGGTCGGTTATGCGCTTTCTGGCTCTCATTGCACGTTGCCGGAGGTCATGCCACAAATTCAACGCTTAGTTGATGCGGGCGCTACAGTAGTTCCGATCGTCTCCTCAACGGTGATGACGACAGATACTCGATTTGGAAGTTCTGCACACTGGCAGGAGCAATTGCGGGAAATTACAGGTACGGAAATGATTACGTCGATTGTTGATGCGGAGCCTTTAGGTCCATCAAAGCGGCTTGATGTTTTGACGATTGCACCTTGCACTGGCAATACGACAAGTCGTCTAGCAAATGCGATGACTGATGGCCCTGTACTGATGGCCGCTAAAGCACAGCTTCGCAATCAACGCCCCTTAGTACTAGCGATTTCTACGAATGATGGTCTTGGGTTGAACGCGGCGAACATCGCCAAGCTGCTCATAACCAAAAACATTTATTTCGTTCCATTTGGTCAGGATAATCCGCAAGCTAAGCCGAACTCACTCGTTGCCAGAATGGATCTTGTCATGGATGCCTGTGAGGCTGCTTTAAAAGGGCAACAGTTACAACCGATGCTCATTGAGCGGTTTCTATACGCTTAAGATATAATTGTATTTTTGAGGGGAGAAGGATGTACGAATGTCTACACAAAAGTTGTTTAATGTCGCCGTCGTGGGAGCGACAGGTGCCGTTGGGGAACAAATTCTAAAATTACTCGCAGAACGCAACTTCCCGATTAAGAGCTTAAAGTTGCTATCTTCGGCGCGCTCTGCCGGCAAGCAAATTGAATTTAAAGGTAAAGACTATACGATCGAAGAAGCGAAGCCTGAAAGCTTTGCAGGGGTTGACATCGCGTTATTCAGCGCTGGTGGAGATGTAAGTAAAGCACTCATTCCACATGCAGTCGAGTACGGTACAGTGTGTATTGATAATACGAATGCTTATCGTATGGACGAACAGACGCCACTCATCGTTCCAGAGGTTAATATTAATAAAGTTAGTGAGCATAAAGGGATTATTGCAAATCCGAACTGTTCAACCATTCAGATGGTTGCTGCTCTTAAGCCACTTTATGATCGTTATGGTATTTCTCGAATTATTGTATCTACTTATCAAGCGGTATCTGGAGCAGGTGCGAAAGCCATCGATGAGATGCTTCGACAATCGAGTGAGCATTTATTAGGTAATGAAGTGAATCCTGATATTTTGCCTACAGGGTCGCTACCTGTTAAACACCAAATTGCGTTCAACGTCATTCCACAGATTGATAAATTTGCGGATAATGGCTTTACACTTGAAGAGATGAAGATGATTCGTGAAACGAAGAAAATTATGGACGACGAATCTCTTGAAGTTACAGCGACTTGTGTTCGTGTACCTGTTGTTTATGGTCACTCGGAGTCCGTATATGTTGAATTGAAACAAGATTTTGACATAGATGATGTGAAAGGTTTGCTCTCTGATTCACCGGGTCTTGTACTTGTTGATGATCCTGCTGGACAGCAATACCCAATGCCATTAGATGCTACAGGTAAAAATGATGTGTTCGTCGGACGAATTCGTCGCGATCTATCGAATGCTCGTGGTCTGAATATGTGGATCGTATCGGATAATCTATTAAAGGGTGCAGCATGGAACGCGGTCCAAATCGCTGAACATATTGCGTCATTGAAATAAATAACATAGCAACGATCACTTTCTCTTCTCCCTATTAGCCATAGATCAATATGGGTCAAAGTGAAGGGAAGGAAGTAAAGATGTCGTTGATTGTACAAAAATTTGGCGGGACGTCGCTGTCCGATGATCATAGTCGCAGCCACGTCCTACGTCACATTGTTAGAGAACAGCAAGCAGGGAATGGAATCGTTGTTGTCGTGTCCGCAATGGGCCGACGTGGTGAGCCTTATGCAACGGATTCATTGCTAGAGCTTGTATCAAGTAGAGGGAAATATGATCTTCATGCAAGGGAGAAAGATCTACTCATTTCCTGCGGCGAGGTCATATCTGCCGCGGTCCTCTGCGGTCTGCTGAACGCGCAAGGAATAGCTTCTGTTGTATTAACAGGAGGACAGGCTGGCATTATTACGAATGCCCGATTTGGCGCAGCGCGAATCGAACGAATTGTGCCTGATGCGATCATTCAGCATGTGGCAGAGGGTCGTGTCGTTATCGTAACAGGATTTCAAGGCATGACTGAGCAAGGAGATATTACGACATTAGGTCGAGGTGGAAGTGATACTTCGGCTACAGCGTTAGGCGCGGCATTAGAGGCAAGTGTCGTAGATATCTATACCGATGTTGACGGAATTCTAACCGCTGATCCGCGCTGGGTGAGCGATGCTCGTCCGCTTTCCGTCGTTAGTTACGAAGAAATATGTAATATGGCGCATAATGGCGCTAAGGTCATCCATCCACGTGCGGTTGAGATCGCGATGAGAGCATCGATACCGGTTCGTGTACGCTCAACCTTTTCCGAAGGGGAAGGGACGCTCGTTACGCGCTCAGAGAAGATTCGTTCGAATGGTCAATGGTCAGATCGAACGGTTACGGGTCTCGCTCATGTGCGTGGAATCAGTCAGATCGCAGTTGGAAATCCGCAAGTATCTGCTGACTTACAAAGCCGAATATTTCGCGCAATGGCAAGTCATGGGATAAGTGTAGACTTTATAAATGTAATACCAACAGGTGTTCATTACACGGTTTCTCAACCGGATACAGAGCTCGCTGTTCAGCTATTACGCGATTTAGGTTACAAGCCAATTATTCGAATGGATTGTGCTAAGGTGTCCATAATCGGTGGCGGAATGAACGAGGAGCCCGGTGTGATGGCTGGAATTGTCGAGACGCTTACAAACCTTGGCATTCCAATCCTACAATCAGCAGACTCAAATACGACAATATGGGTGCTCATTCCTGAGAGTGAATTAGCTGTGGCGATGCAGGCTTTACATCGTACATTTGAATTGCATTTAACTTATGATTAAGTAAATATGAGGAGGAAACGGGAATGAGTTTTGGTCGTCTAATTACGGCAATGGTAACTCCATTCGACGAGCAATTGAATATTGATTGGGACATGACGGGTCGCTTAATCGATTATTTGATTGAAGAGCAAAAATCAGAAAGTCTTGTCATCAGTGGAACGACAGGTGAATCTCCAACTTTAACCGATGAGGAAAAGGTGGAGTTGTTTCGCTTCGCAGTGAAGCATGCAGCAGGGCGCTGTAAAATTATTGCGGGAACAGGAAGTAACGAAACAGCTCACTCCATTAAGCTAACTAAAAAAGCTGAAGAAGTCGGTGTCGACGGCATTTTACTCGTTGCACCTTATTATAACAAGCCAAGCCAAGAAGGCATATATCAGCATTTCCGTGTGATTGCCGAAGCTACGACATTACCTGTAATCATCTATAATGTTCCTTCGCGCACTGTCGTCAGTATTTCTGTGGATACGACGTTACGTCTGGCGCAAATTCCGAATATCATTGCGACAAAAGAATGCGCTGGTCTTGAACAAGTGACAGAAATCGTCAAATCTGCTCCTGAAGGATTCCTCGTATATAGCGGTGATGATGCGGTAACACTGCCTGTCATGTCTGTAGGTGGATATGGCATTATTAGTGTTGCAAGTCACATCATTGGTGCACGTATGCAAGATCTGATGGCTGCTTATCTTGAAGGCAGAGTGCAAGATGCAATTGCAATTAATGCAGAGTGCTTCCCATACTTCAAAGGCTTGTTCAACTGCCCGAATCCCGTGCCTAATCCAGTACCGGTTAAGTATGCATTAACGTTACAAGGATTGCCTGTGGGTGGAGTTCGTCTACCGCTTGTGAATGTGACTGATGCTGAAGCAGCCTATGTAGAAAAGCTCATTCGTGGGTAATTACACCTAGTGGATATCGAATATTGACGATGGGAACGCTAATCTACATCATCTTGTATTTGTAGAATTGCTTCATGTATAATGATTGTGAGTGATTGGGTGCGGCCAATAATAATTACAAAAATGCAAATTGAAAATTTAATATCGATCGGGATCGTCGAATTAATTTAGGAGGTACTAGACTTGTCTAAGAAGAACAACCCAGACAAATTACTGATTTTCGCGCTCGGTGGCGTTGGCGAAATCGGCAAAAACATGTATTGCATTCAGTATGGCAACGATATTGTTGTTGTTGACGCTGGATTGAAATTTCCAGAGGAGGAATTGCTCGGAATCGATGTCGTCATTCCTGATGTCACATACTTAATCGAGAACCGTGAAAAAGTACGAGCAATTTTGCTCACACATGGTCACGAGGATCACATTGGCGGGCTTCCGTACGTACTGAAGCAAATTAACGTGCCATTGTACGGAACGAAGCTTACATTGGGCTTGGTGGAAAACAAGCTGAAAGAAGCGGGATTGTTAGGGGATACGAAGCGTCATCTGATTAACGAATCATCAGAACTTACACTCGGATCCATTAAAGCGACATTCTTCCGGACGAATCACAGCATTCCAGACTCTGTCGGTGTATGCATGGAAACACCTGAAGGAATCGTCGTACACACAGGTGACTTTAAGTTTGATCACACTCCTGTGAACGAGCAGTATGCAGATTTGCAGCGGATGGCTGAGATTGGTAGCCGTGGTGTACTTGCGTTACTATCGGATAGCACCAATGCTGAGCGCGCAGGCTTTACGCCATCTGAGAGCAACATTGGCAAGGAGTTCGAAGAGATTTTCCGCAGAGCGAAGCAACGTGTCGTCGTTGCAACATTCGCTTCGAATGTGCACAGAATTCAACAGGTCATCAATGCGGCGATTGAAACACATCGCAAGATGGCTGTCATCGGACGCAGTATGGTCAATGTCGTTACAATTGCTTCAGAGCTTGGTTATTTGAATATCCCAGAAGGGATGTTAATTGAACCGGATGAAGTCAATAAATTGCCGGCAGATCGCGTTGTCGTGCTTTCCACGGGTTCACAAGGCGAACCTATGTCTGCGCTAACGCGCATGGCAAGATCAACACACCGCAAAGTTGACATTTTGCCAGGTGATACAGTCGTTATTGCTGCAACGCCAATTCCAGGCAATGAGCGTTATGTAGGGCGTACTGTAGATGAATTAATGAGATTAGGTGCGCATGTCATTTATGGTCCAGGCCAAGTATCTGGCGTTCACGTATCTGGTCATGGTAGCCAAGAAGAATTGAAATTGATGCTTAATTTAATGCGTCCGCAATATTTCATCCCTATTCACGGAGAATATCGGATGTTACGTCATCACGGCTTACTTGGTGAAGCAGTGGGGATTCCGAAGGAAAATATTTTCCTATTGGACAACGGAGATACGGTTGAGCTTCAAAACGGAATAGCACGTAAAGCAGGTAAAATTCCTGCGGGTAACGTTCTGATCGATGGTCTTGGCATCGGAGACGTTGGTAACATCGTGCTTCGTGACCGCAAGCTTCTGTCTCAGGATGGTATACTCGTTGTTGTCGTTACGCTCAGCAAGCAAGACGGCACAATCAGATCGGGTCCAGACATTATTTCGCGCGGCTTCGTATATGTTCGTGAATCCGAAGGTTTGCTTGAAGAAGCGAATCGAATCGTAACGAGCACGCTGCAAAAGCTGATGAGCGAAAAAGTGAACGAATGGGCTTCGCTCAAGACGAATGTGAAGGATGCTCTCGGCCGATTCTTGTACGAGCAAACAAGAAGAAGACCAATGATTTTGCCGATTATCATGGAAGTATAAAAGAGATAAAGAATGTATTAACCCACACTCATTAAAACCGTTTCCAGCTGCATTTCATGCAGTGGAAGCGGTTTTTGTTCTTTTTACAGCATGAATCAGTTATTAAAGCCACTTTATGTGTCTTAGAAAGAGAAAATCGTGGGGTATAACATTGATAATACTTGTAACGGACATGAGGGACGCTATTTAGGGATTTTGTGAAGTTTTTTATTGTTGATCGGACACCAGAGACCTTATTTGTGCTTTTGAACGTTAAAATCGTCAGATTAAATGCAAATAAGGGCTCTCATGTCCGCTACGACTGGAAAATGTGCGTAATGGGGCAAATAAGGTCTCTCATGTCCGCTTTGTGAAGTCTGCTACGTATCAGAAGGGGACTTACGGAGGCGGAGCTCAGAATAATTGGCAACGCTACGTCCATACTATGTCAAGCCGATCTTAAGAGATGAAGTACATAGGCGACTGGAGGACAGAACATGAGTGATGAGACGACTCGTGAGAAGAAGGATGCGACTGAAGGGCAGAACAACACAGAGGAACGTAATGCTGAGGTAACGGAAAGCATCGTTGAGCTAGGGCAAGCATCGATCCCAACACAGGAATCGAATATATTCTGTCTTACCATCATTGGTCAGATTGAAGGTCATCTGATGCTCCCTCCGCAAAATAAAACGACGAAATATGAGCATGTCATCCCACAGCTAGTTGCCGTTGAACAAAATCAATCGATTGAAGGGTTGCTAATTGTGCTAAATACGGTTGGGGGCGATGTTGAGGCAGGGCTAGCGATTGCAGAGATGATCTCTTCAATGAGCAAGCCTACAGTTACACTAGTGCTAGGCGGAGGACATTCGATTGGTGTGCCGATTGCGGTTTCTTCGGATTACAAATTGATAGCGGAAACTGCCACAATGACCATTCACCCCATTCGGATGAATGGATTGGTTATCGGAGTTCCTCAAACGTTTGAATATTTGGAAAAAATGCAAGAGCGGGTTACTCGATTTGTCGTTCGCCATTCACATATTACAGAGGAAACATTCAAAGATCTGATGTTCAAAACAGGAGAGCTTACAAGAGATATTGGAACAACGGTCATCGGTGCTGACGCTGTGAAGCATGGGCTGATCGACGGAGTAGGAGGTCTTGGCGAAGCGCTAAAGGAACTGAATAAGCGAATCGCAGAGCGAAAGATGAAGAAAGTGGAGGATAAGGCACAATGACGATCTATACAGTGATGCCACATGAGCTTGTGTTTGACGGAATGAATCAGGAGCCTGGTCCATTCGTTGAAGTCACAATCAATGGGGTAATGCTTCAAGTCATTCCGACTGTCCCGGGCATAGGTCGGATCGTGAGAGTAATCTCCGGTCCGCTCCAAAGCTATCTGAACAATGAATATGCTCCTGGCCAGAGCATTCGATATGTGCCAAAGATAGAAGCGGAAGAACAATTGACCTGGAAACAATAAAGTAAAATATTGTATGTATGCCAATCCTTATGTAACCGGGTTATTCTGCCACCTTCAGCGCAACTGTGGTATAATATTGAACCGGGAGGTGGCAAGATTGGCAAAGCGTAAAAAGAAACGTGCTTCATTTGGAACAAACTTGAAATACGAAGTATATGGCATATTATTAATTACGATATCGATTATTGCCCTTTCTGGCGAAGCAGCGGTAGGACGTTCTCTATCCAAGCTATTCGGCTTTTTATTGGGCATTCATTATTATATGTTAGCTTTAGCAGGGATATGGGTTGGACTGTATGTCATGGTGAAACGCACTTGGCCTCGTGGGTGGAATGCAAGACGAAGTGGCTTTATTATTGTTGGGCTTGGATTTACACTGTGGAGTGCGATGTCGGTCATCGACAATAGCCTAGGAGTCATTGGTGCAATCACTCCATCAACTATATTAGAGCAGACGATGACGCAATTACGTGAACAGCTCTGGCAGCTACCTACAGGTCAAGAGCTTTCCTTCTCTGAAAAGGTCGTTGGAGGAGGCTTCATTGGCGCGATTCAATATTCAATCTTCTTCTGGATGTTCGGATATTATGGCGCGAAATTCATCTTAATTATAGAATTTGCGATTGCGATTATGTTGATCACGAATCGATCCTATGTAGAGATGATTCGGACGGTACGTTTATTTATCATGCGGGTGATGCCCTTGCTCGCTGCGCGGCTGTCTTCAGGGCGCAAGCTCCAAAAGGCGAAGATCATTCCTGTAAAATCACAAGGTGGGGGACTTAAGAGGAAGGATGATATTGAACCGCCTGTCGTAGCTACACATGAAGATGAAATGGATGAGCCCCCTTTTTCTCCAAGACAACGCAAGACGCCGTTATTTTTCCAATTATTCCATGGAAAAGCGGATCGAGATTTGCAACAAGAGCAAGACGAATGGGACGAAGAAATAGTGGCACGAGAAAAGCCACGCGAGGAGAAGGGTAATAACTTACGCGATGAAGCACTACATACTCCCCTGTCTGAACAGGGACATGTACAAGAAGAAGTAGAACAACAGAATGAACCACGATTTACTGATTTTTATTCAGAAGCATATCAAGAATATGATGATCAGAATATGGACGATGACGGTGCGCCTATTCCGGACGACGATGAACTTGCGCATGAGGCTGCTCCTGAAAATTTAGTACAAGACGAGATGGAATTAGGTCAAGAGTCACCTGTGCAACAAGGTGAGACTTCTCCATCTGCGCCTGTTGCTCCAAAGCCAGTTAAGAAAGTACCTAAGCCTTACCGCTTACCTAGCGTCAATTTGTTGGACAAGCCTAATGGTGCTGGGAAATCCGGTAATGCAGCTGATTATATGAATACTGCTCGTAAGCTTGAAGCAACACTCGAAAGCTTCGGTGTGAGGGCTAAAGTACTAGATGTAGCTCGCGGTCCGGCGGTTACACGCTATGAACTACAGCCTGATGTTGGCGTTAAAGTCAGTCGGATCGTTAGCTTAACGGACGATATTGCGCTTGCACTAGCGGCTAAAGACATTCGGATGGAAGCTCCGATTCCGGGTAAATCAGCGATTGGCATCGAAGTTCCGAACAATGAAGTGAGTATTGTTACACTTCGTGAGGTGCTGGAATCTACTCCGTTCCAAGAGTCATCTGCGAAGTTAACAGTTGCATTCGGGCGTGATATCTCAGGTCTTCCGATCGTTGGGAATTTGGCGAAGATGCCCCACTTGCTCGTTGCAGGGGCTACAGGCTCAGGGAAATCGGTCTGTATTAATGGTATTATTACGAGCTTGCTCTATAAAGCTAAACCAGATGAAGTTAAGTTCCTGATGATTGACCCGAAAATGGTTGAATTGAACGTATATAACGGGATTCCACATTTGCTAGCTCCTGTCGTTACCGATCCTCGTCGTGCATCGTTAGCACTGAAGAAGATCGTTGTAGAGATGGAGAAGCGCTATGAGAAGTTTTCAAAGTCGGGTACGAGAAATATTGAAGGCTACAATACACTCATGATGAGTGGTGATAACGCTGACGGGGTATTACCTTATATCGTTGTACTCGTTGATGAGCTCGCAGATTTGATGATGGTTGCGGCTGGAGACGTGGAAGAGTCGATAACGCGTCTTGCACAGATGGCGCGCGCAGCAGGCATTCATCTGATCATTGCGACGCAACGACCTTCTGTAGACGTCATAACGGGCGTCATCAAAGCGAACATCCCAAGTCGGATTGCATTTGGTGTTTCGTCACAGGTCGATTCGCGCACGATTCTCGACATGGTCGGAGCAGAAAAGTTGCTCGGACGTGGAGATATGCTCTTCCTGCCAATGGGTGCTTCTAAGCCGATTCGGGTTCAAGGTGCATTCCTCTCGGATAACGAGGTGGAGGCAATTGTTAATTATGCCCGTGGACAAGCAGAAGCGGAATATAACGAGGATCTCGTTCCTGAGATTGACGATAGTGAACCGAGTGTGGCTGACGAGGTTTTGGATGAGCTATTTGAGCAGGCTGTACAAATTGTTATTGAAGCAAAGCATGCATCGGTATCGTTGTTACAGCGACGGATGCGAGTAGGTTATACGCGTGCGGCGCGTCTCATTGATTCAATGGAAGCGAAAGGGATAGTCGGACCTTATGAGGGCAGTAAGCCTCGCGAGGTGCTTATGACGATGGAACAGTATCAACAACGAATACCATCCTAGTGGTGATGCTCCAAATCGCTGGAGGAAACAGGTCAGTGTCCGATGATTTTCGGATACGGCCTTTTTTATTGCTCAAATCTGGGTATAAGAGGTATTCTCATTTCTCATACTAACCTTCGAGACTGGAATATGTACTCTAGGAAAGGTGTGAGTGATTGTGAAATATCGTCTTTTAATTTGGACGGTTTGTCTTGTGTTTGGCTTATTAGGCTTAAATCAGCTACAACATCATGAGCAAAGCCGAGAGACATTCGGTACGACAATTTTAAAGCAAGGAACTACAGGTAAAGACATTTATGAACTACAAGGGCGGCTAAAAGCGTTAGGTTATTTCAACGGTAACGTAGATGGGATCTTTGGTCCGAAGACAAAAAATGCAGTTACGTGGTTTCAATGGAAGTTCGGCTTAAAGTCAGATGGCATCGTTGGCGCGAAGACGAAATTGATGCTCTGGAAAGCGACGAAAGATTGGAAGCCGACTGCGGCAGAATTGCCAGGTGGCACAACGGCAAATAAAGAGACGTCAACTAGTAAGGATAATAACCTTCCTGCATCGAATGACCTTGGTTTTACACAAAAAGATTTGCAAATGATGGCGAACGCAGTGTATGGAGAATCGCGTGGTGAACCTTATATCGGACAGGTAGCCGTTGCAGCTGTTATTATCAATCGAGTGAAGTCTTCGGAATTTCCGAATACTGCGACCGGTGTGATTTTTCAGCCTGGAGCTTTCACAGCGGTTGCGGATGGTCAAATCTGGCTTACGCCGAACGAAAGCGCGATGAAAGCAGTTAAGGATGCGGTCAGCGGTTTGGATCCAAGCGATGGTTGCCTCTATTATTTCAATCCAGAAACTGCAACGTCGAAATGGATTTGGACAAGACCGCAGTACAAGACGATCGGTAAACATATTTTTTGCCGTTAGCGAAAGGAAGCATTTGCCTACTGGTTGTCCAATCGGGTAGAATGGGGCTGAACAGAGGAGCGAGTTTATTTAAAGGGGCTTGAATGTGATGTCAGAGCAGTTTGTCAGAGGTGAGCTAGGTCGGTTGCGCATTCATGTCCTACCGACGAAACGATTTAAGACGTTCGCCTTGTCGTTATATGTTGGTGCACCGCTTACGGAGACTGGGGTGACGCCGATTGCGCTCACCCCTTTTGTACTTAGACGTGGCACGCAATCGTATCCGGAGACGACGACTTTCCGTGCGAAGCTGGATGAGTTATATGGTGCTGGTTTTGGCTTTGATCTATATAAGCGCGGAGATCATCAGATCGTGCAATTCCGTATGGATATTATTAATGATCGGTTCGTATCGGCTACGGAATCGTTACTTGGCGCAGCTGTAAATTTCCTCGGTGAAGTGTTAACTACTCCCGCACAAGAAGACGGACATTTCCGTTCCAAGTATGTTGCAGCAGAGAAGACGACGGTAAGTAAACGGATCGATGCGATTATCAATGATAAAGTCCGCTATGCAGCAGAGCGGTGTATCGAGGAAATGTGTAAGCACGAACCGTTCCGACTTCCTGCGTTAGGACGCAAGGCAGATTTAGACAGTCTTGACGCCGCTTCACTATACAGTGCTTATCAAGCGTGGGTGGCAGGGGCATCACTCGACTTATACGTCGTAGGTGATACATCGCTCGATGAAGTGACGAAATTAGCAGAAAAAGCGTTCAAGCTTCCTACTGGTCAACCGTCAACGTACTCCCCCACACCATTAGTTGCTGCTCGAACAGAGGTGCAGACGGTTCAGGATCGTATGGATGTAGCGCAAGGCAAGCTGAACATGGGGATGCGTGTGGGCCTTACCTATGGCAGTCCACAATATGCTTCCTTACTCGTATATAACGGTATATTGGGAGGGTTTCCTCACTCAAAGCTGTTCATTAACGTGAGGGAGAAAGCAAGCTTGGCGTACTATGCATCTTCGCGATTGGATGGGCATAAAGGCATTATTATTTTGCAATCGGGGATCGAGATCCCGAACTTTGAACGCGCCGTTCAAATTATGCGCGAGCAGCTAGAAGCGCTCCGTATTGGCGATATGACGCAAGAGGATTTGCAACGCACACAAGCGATGATCGTAAATCAGTTAAAAGAATTACAGGATTCGGCATATGAGCGGATCTCATTTGATTTCAGCAATTTATTGTCTGGTGTAGAACGGACGGGTGACAGCTTCATAGCGGAGATTGAGGCAGTCACACAAGAACATGTTATCGCTGCAGCACAGCATGTTGCACTCGATACGATTTACTTTCTACGTGACCGGAAGGAGGAGAACTAATTATGGTTGTACAGCAATATGCGAACTTGCAGGAAACATTGTGGCATGAGAAGTTGGACAATGGCTTAAATGTGTTCATCCTCCCAAAACCGGGATTCACGAAGACGTATGCGACGTTTACTACGCAATATGGCTCAATTGACAATCATTTCACAAGACCGGGCGGGGATACCATTCGAGTACCCGACGGAATTGCACACTTTCTTGAGCATAAGATGTTCGAAGAACCTGAAGGGGATATCTTTTCTAGGTTCGCTACGCTAGGAGCTTCTGCTAATGCATATACAAGCTTTGACCGCACAGTGTACCTGTTCTCTGCAACAGATGAAATTGCTGCTAACCTCGATACGTTGCTGCACTTCGTTCAAAATCCTTATTTTACAGATGAGAATGTAGACAAGGAAAAGGGGATTATCGTTCAAGAAATTGAGATGTATAAGGATAATCCAGATTGGCGGGTGTACTTTGGCTTAATTGAGGCGATGTATATCGAACATCCAGTTCATATTGATATCGCTGGAACAGCGTCGTCTGTTCGCTCGATTACGAAGGAAATGCTATATGATTGCTATAACACGTTTTATCATCCATCCAATATGACACTATTCATCGTCGGCGGAGTTGATCCAGA
Source organism: Candidatus Cohnella colombiensis (assembly GCA_029203125.1). GTDB lineage: Bacteria > Bacillota > Bacilli > Paenibacillales > Paenibacillaceae > Cohnella > Cohnella colombiensis. The sequence goes on along the minus strand of CP119317.1, from coordinate 1,917,204 downwards.
AGCAACGATGGCGCAAGTGAAGCGGGATCAAGCAAACAAATCTTTTGCGCCTAGCGGCGAAATCAAGCGTTTGTTTGACACGGAGTCCAGCGAAGTTCGAACGAAGAAGCTAGAAATAGAGCTCCCTGTTTCGTTGCCTAAATGTATGTTCGGATTTAAAGATTTACAAGGTGTTAACTATGCTGATTCCGTTCGACTTGAACTGATGAGCAAGCTCATGCTTGATGCAGTGTTAGGTTCGAGTTCCATGCTGTACCAGTCGCTTTACGATGATAATCTGATCTCTGATGGCTTTGGTCATGAATTCAATTCAGGGAATGGTTATACGTTTTCGGCAATTGGTGGAGAGTCGAGAGATCCGGATCAATTAGTGAAGCGGGTAACGGATGCGTTATACGAGGCGGCCGAAGTGGGAATTACAGAAGAAGTGTTCGAGCGGACTCGGCGTAAGCGAATTGGCGCATTTTTGCGAATGATGAATAGCCCAGAAGCAATCGCGAGTGAATTCACGCGTTACTTGCTGAAGGGCGGTGATCTCTTCCAAGTTGTTGAGCTATACGAGAGCTTAACTTTGGATGAAGTCAATGCGCGTATACGTGAGCATGCACAACCAGCACAGTTGGCGATCTCCATCGTTAGAAGCAAGGCTAAGTGAAGCGGGTTGCGCTCGTTACAGGCGGCTCACGTGGCATTGGAGCTACGGTTGCGCGTAAGCTTGCTGCAGACGGTATATCGGTCATTGTGACTCATCATGCATCCGAAGAGGCAGCACTGGCGATAGTTGAGCAATGTACGTCGTCTGGCTATGAAGCACGCACGATTCAGCTTGACGTTCGTTCGCGTGAGTCGTTGGAAGCAGGTAAGAGGACCCTTGAAGCAGAAGGCTGGGTGCCGAATATTATCGTTCATTGTGCAGGGATAGCTCATTATGGGCTGTTGGAAGATACAGAAGAGCGTACATGGGACGATCTGATGCAAGTGCATCTAAAAGCTGCATTTTATTTGACGCAGCTGTACGGTCCTGCTATGACCTGGGGGAGATGGGGACGCATCGTAAACCTCTCCAGCATATGGGGTAAGACCGGCGCAGCAGGAGAAGCCGCATATGCAACTGCAAAGGGTGGACTTGAGGCTTTTACGAAATCGATGGCAAAGGAACTTGCTACCGGTGGAGTCACAGTGAATGCAGTAGCACCAGGCGCCATCGATACCGATATGTTAGCTACATTTGATGAACATGAACGACAGCAGCTGTGTGAACAAATTCCGCTAGGTCGATTAGGCAGAGCGGAGGAGGTTGCAGAGTTGATCCGTTTCTTGGTGTCAGATGAAGCGGAATACATAACAGGTCAAGTCATTGGGTTAAATGGGGGTTGGCAGATGTGACGAGTCATTGACTGTCGCTGCCGAAGCGAATAAGGATTTGGACCTAAGGATATATTATGGTTGAGATTCATCAATTGTATATCCTGAGGAGGCAATGAAGGAATGTCAAATGTTCTTAACAACTTTGACTCTTGGAAAGGATTTTTAGGAGATCGGTTGAGCGCAGCGAAGAAATTAGGCATTGATGAACAATCCATCGATAAATTGGCCTATGAAATTGGACAGTTTCTCGATGAGAGGATTGATCCGAAAAATGAAGAGCAGCGCGTTCTGAAAGAGCTTTGGGACGTTGGCGATGAAAGTGATCGTAAGACAATGGCGCATTTGATGGTTAAACTTGCGGAACAACAAACATAACGGAAGTGTAGCCACGCTAGAGAAGCCTCCTTTCGGAGGCTTCTCTTATGACCGATAATCTACAGCAATTTTCCAATAAAAAATAGGTCTAATGTATCAATATATCGTTTTATTTTGCAGGATAATGAGGAGAGTTGTAGAATAGAAATAATAGTGATTTATTGAATAGGACTCGCTATTATTGAATGAGGTGCATGATGGATTCTAAACTATGGTACATGGAATATAAAATTTATAAAAACCGCCCAGGTTTGCTCGGTGATATCGCTTCCATGCTAGGTATGCTTGAGGTTAATATATTAACCATCAACGGGGTAGAAGACCGCACACGTGGCATGTTGCTGCAAACAAACGATGAAGAGAAAATTGAGCTTCTAGGTAAAATGCTATCAAAGGTGGATAATATTACCGTTAACAAACTGCGTCAGCCGCGCTTGACGGATATATTAGCAGTTCGCCACGGGCGATATATTGAACGAGATTCAGATGACAAAAAAACTTTTCGATTTACACGTGATGAGTTAGGACTGCTTGTTGACTTTCTCGGAGAACTGTTCAAGCGAGAAGGGAATCAAACGATTGGACTTCGAGGTATGCCTCGAGTTGGCAAAACAGAATCCATTATCGCTGGCAGTGTATGTGCGAATAAGCATTGGACTTTCGTCTCATCGACATTACTTCGGCAAACAGTACGTAGTCAACTGTCTGAAGAAGAGATGAATGTGAATAATGTATTTATTGTGGATGGGATTGTAAGTACCATTCGTTCAAATGAACGTCACTACGCTTTGCTACAAGATATTATGGCGATGCCCTCGACGAAGGTCATCGAGCATCCAGATATTTTCATACGTGAATCTCAGTTCGATTATGATGTGTTCGATTGTATTATTGAACTGCGCAATACGCCAGATGAAGAAATTTCGTATGAAAATTTTACAACAGCGGGCTATAGTGAAGATCTTTAAGCTTGTCTATTCATCATGAAAGCAGGAGGTGAACCGAATGTCAGACTTGGGCGCTTTATTGCGTAAAGCGCGAGAGCAACGTGGATACACGCTTGATGATATTCAAGAGTATACGAAAATTCGAAAAAGATACTTAGAAGCCATCGAGGCGGGAGAATATAAAGTGCTTCCGGGTTCCTTCTATGTACGAGCCTTTGTTAAAACTTATGCTGAAACAGTTGGCTTGGACGCAGAGGAAGTGCTTCGTTTATATCATAAGGAATTACCGAAGTCTGCGATTGAAGAACAAATCGCTGTGGAACCACGCATGAAGCCGGGACGACGGGTACAGCATAATGACCGTTGGGGTAAAGTCGCAGTAACGTTGCTCATGTGGGCGTTTCCCATTTTGATAGCCGCAGTGATTTATGTTTATGTGACTAGTAAGGATGCTAATGAACCTGATGAATTGAATCAATCACAGCAGATTACGACGGAAACAGGGACACCTAGCCCTTCACCATCGATCACTAATACACCGTCTGAAACTCCAATTGAAACACCTTCTCCGTCTCCAACGCTTGCGATGAATTTGAAGGAAACGACACCTAGAGGAACGAAGCATTTCGAGATTACATCCGGAACAGGGCACAAGCTTACGATTGAAATTACAGGTGCTTGCTGGGTTGGTGTATATCACGGGACTAGCGATAAAGGCACGAGCTTGCTCAATAAGAGCTTTACAGCTGCGAATACACCGACAACGGTAACTTTTGATTTAACAGAACAGACCTACGTCACTGTTGGTCGTGCAGATAATACAATTATTAAAATCGATGATCAAGTGATGGATGATGGAGATAAGCCAGGTGCGAGCCGGTTCATCTTTACTCCAATAGCTACAGTTGCGCAGTAATGATCATCGTTACGGAGGGAACAAAGTTTTATGGCATCTGAATATTCGTTTGATGTAGTGTCAAAGGTAGATATGGCTGAAGTAAACAATGCGGTTACTCAGGCACTTAGGGAAATTGAAACAAGGTTTGACTTTAAGGGTAGCAAAAGTAACATTACTTTTGAAAATGAACAGCTCGTCGTCTCATCGGAAGACGAATATAAGCTAAAGAGTGTTATTGATATTTTGCAATCGAAGCTAATTAAACGTGGTGTGCCAATTCTCAATATGGACTACGGTAAGATCGAACCTGCATCTGGAGCAACCGTGCGTCAGAACATTAAGCTCAAGCAAGGAATTGATCAGGAACATGCGAAGAAAATGAACATTCTTATTCGCGATTCTAAGCTGAAAGTGAAAAGTCAAATACAGGGCGATCAATTGCGTATTACAGGAAAAAGCAAGGATGATTTGCAAGCGGTCATGACTTTGCTAAGAGGTGCAGGACTGCCATTGGAACTGCAATTTAGCAACTATCGATAATCGGTTTGCTGTTTTTGACACACGCCACCGCGTTCGTTTATACTCTATTGTGTATAAGGACGAACTTTTGGGGGAATGTCTGCGATGAACGATAGAACTTACATGAATAGACAGCGATGTAGGTATCCCTCCCATAGATTGTCAGAGGTGATAACTGTATGAATCTTGCAAATCGAATTACTCTCGTAAGAATTTTCATTGTTCCAATTATGACCTTTTTCTTGCTCGTCAAGCTGGACGTTCCACCATTGCAAATTAGTAGTTATTCGATCTCTTACAACCAGGTTTTTGCGCTATTGTTATTCATTCTTGCTGCGAGTACAGACGGCTTGGACGGATACATTGCACGTAAACGCAAGATCGTTACAAATTTGGGTAAGCTGCTCGATCCGCTCGCTGATAAGCTGCTGGTGGCAGCTGTATTAATATCGTTAGTTGAGATTCAAAAGCTTGATGCATGGGTAGCCATTGTCATTATTAGTCGCGAATGGGCTGTAACGGGATTAAGACAGGTTGCCTTACTAGAGGGAACGGTTCTTGCGGCAAGCAAGTGGGGGAAGTGGAAGACAGCGGTTCAAATTACGATGATTATCGTATTGCTGTTGAATAATTTTCCATTTAACTTTATTGACTTGCGTGTAGATGTTGTAGCCGTGTGGGCTGCTGTGATCATAACCGTCTACTCAGGTATTGATTACTTTGTTAAAAATAAAAACTTGATTCCGGTAGGAGATTAAATAGCATGAGAGCAGAGATCATTGCCGTAGGTACGGAACTGCTACTCGGCCAAATCGTAAACACGAACGCCCAGTATCTGTCGCGAGGTTTGGCAGAGCTGGGCATTGATGTTTATTATCAGACTGTGGTCGGGGATAATGAGGAGCGCTTGAAGCAAGCGATAGCGATTGGGCGCGAGCGCGCAGATCTCTTAGTATTTACCGGTGGCTTGGGACCGACGATGGACGATTTAACACGTGATGCATTGGCGGCTTATTTAGGACGCGGGATCGTATTGCATGAGCCTACGATGAATAAAATTACGGAGATGTTCGCGAGCAGAGGCGGTTCGTTCGTCGAGAGCAATCGTCGGCAAGCACTTTTAGTAGAAGGAGCAACACCTCTTCGCAATGATACCGGGCTTGCTGTCGGGAATGCATTAAGTGTGGATGGCACTCATTATTTGTTGTTGCCCGGACCACCACGAGAAATGAAGCCCATGTTTCAAAATGATGGTTCTACATGGCTTAAACAAATTGTTGGGCCGGCTGAAACATTGCATTCTGTTATGCTGAAGTTCGCGGGTATTGGGGAGTCGGGGCTTGAGGACCTCCTTATAGATCTCATTCGTGCGCAGGCTGATCCAACGATCGCACCTTACGCGCAAGAAGGCGAAGTAACTATACGTGTATCTACGAAAGCGTCTTCTGAGCAGGAGGCTGCAAGTAAGCTTGAAGGAACGCTAATCGAAATTCGTAAGCGAACCGAAGCGCACCTGTATGCGGAAGAAAATATACCGATAGAAGTCGCTATTATTCGTCTGCTGACAGCGCAACGACGAACGGTTACGCTAGCGGAAAGCTGCACAGGGGGGATGGTCTCTCAGCTAATGACGACCGTTCCAGGAAGTGCAGATGCTTTTGTTGGTGGAGTTGTGAGCTATAGTAACCAGCTGAAGCATCTGGCATTGAATGTGCCGATGTCCATGCTGGAAGGTACGGATGCTCCAGGTGCGGTAAGTGGCGAAACAGCAATTGCGATGGCTGAGGGGATGCGGGCAACGGTAGATAGTGACTTTGCTATATCTATCACCGGTGTTGCAGGTCCAGCTTCAAGCGAAGGAAAGCCTGTTGGTCTCGTCTACATCGGCATTGCTGAACGCAACAAAGTTACTCGTGTGGAGCAGCTCCAGCTATCTGGCGATCGTGAAGGGATTCGGATTCGTGCGGCCAAACGTGCACTATACACACTGTGGCTTGCTTTGACAGGTCGCGGATAGAGTAGGCGTGGCAAGGCTGAAGATGAATGTGATGGAAAAGATATGTCGCTACTTGTCTGTTGTGAGCGTTTGTGATAGAGTAGTAAACGAAAGTTGCGGAAGAACCGTAGCGAAGATTACTTTGCTGCGGTTCTTTTTTCGAAAGTTTATCGAACAAATGTTCCTAAAATGCTTGGCAAACGGTAAAAAACAAGGTATGATAAAACTATTAAAAAAGATAAGGATGTGGGTGTGTTGTCAGATCGTCGCGCCGCATTAGACATGGCTCTACGCCAAATTGAGAAGCAATTTGGAAAAGGTTCAATTATGAAGCTTGGTGAGAATGCACATCTGCAAGTTGAAACCGTATCGAGCGGTGTATTGGCATTAGATATTGCGCTTGGAATTGGTGGATATCCGCGTGGACGGATTATCGAAGTGTACGGCCCAGAGTCATCTGGTAAGACGACAGTTGCATTGCATGCGATTGCGGAAGTGCAACGTGCAGGTGGACAGGCTGCATTCATTGATGCGGAACATGCTCTCGATCCGTTATATGCTAGAAATCTAGGTGTGAACATCGATGAGTTGTTGCTCTCTCAACCTGATACAGGTGAGCAAGCGTTGGAAATTGCAGAGGCGCTCGTGCGCAGTGGTGCAGTAGATATTATCGTCGTCGATTCTGTAGCGGCTCTCGTACCGAAGGCAGAAATCGAAGGGGATATGGGAGATTCCTTCGTCGGGCTACAAGCACGATTAATGTCTCAGGCGATGCGTAAGCTGTCCGGGGCAGTTAGTAAATCGAAAGCGATAGCGATCTTTATTAACCAATTACGTGAGAAGATTGGGGTTATGTTCGGTAATCCTGAAACTACGCCTGGTGGCCGTGCTCTGAAGTTCTATGCGAGCGTACGTTTGGACGTGCGACGTGTGGAAGCGATTAAGCAAGGCAACGATGTTGTAGGGAATCGCACAAAGATTAAGGTCGTTAAGAATAAAGTTGCTCCTCCGTTTAAGCAGGCGGATTTGGACATTATGTACGGAGAAGGAATCTCCAAGCAAGGCAGCATCGTTGATATCGGTGCAGAGCAGGATATTGTTCAGAAGAGTGGCGCATGGTTCTCTTATGAAGGGGAACGTCTAGGACAAGGTCGTGAAAATGCGAAGCAATATTTAAAGGATCATCCTGAAATTTCGAATAAAATTGAGCAACAGATTCGTGAAGCGTTGCTCAGCAACTCGGCTACAGCTAAAGCTGCTTCACTTGGCGGCAATGATGATGAAGACGACACAGAATTCGCAGATGATTAACGATTTGCGCTGAATCGGCTAGGGCGGCATAATTTGTGCCGCTCTTTTGTTTATTTGGAATGTGAGGTGATAGAGTGATGTACAACTCTAAATCGAAGCGATTACAAGCAGGTTCAAAAGGGAAATCGGGATACAATAAAGGCGTAAATAATCAAGTTAAACGTATTGATCCCACGGAATTCACAGGTATTGCAAGCGCTACAGTAGATACAGTTGAAGCACATCCTAAACAATCGAGTATGTATCGAGTTTCATTACAGCTCACTTATGTTGAAGGTTATGAACGAATGGATGAAACTCATTTGCACAATCAGGTGGAAGACACCGGAGAGAATGATTGGACAGATGAAGTGGATGCATTAATAGCGAGTGCGGCTGATGCAACGAAAGCAGATGAAGTCGTTGTGACCGTACATGAAGATACACTTGTGAGCTGGCGATTGTTGAAAGGTAGACAGTTGACTGCGGATCAATATGTGAAGCTGAAAGTAGAAGAACAGAAGGAAGAAGCTTATCGCGCTGCATTGCAAATGCTAGAGCGGAAAGCACGAACGGCCTCGGAGCTATCGAAAGCACTAAAGCGTAAAGGCTTTGACCCAGAAGCGATAACAGGCTGTTTGGATCGTTTAAAAGCTAACCGTTTCATCGATGATACAGCTTACGCGGTAAGATTTACGGAGCAACGGGCAGCCAACCATAAGAAAGGTCGCAGATTGATTCGACAAGAATTGATGCAACGAGGCGTTGAGCGACAACAGATTGAGGTGGCGATCAACCAGCTTGATGATCGTGTTGAAGAGCAGGGCGCACTGTCGCTGGCACGCAAGCGTTGGCCAACCCTTAAAGGGAATGACAGGGAGAAGAAGCAGAAGCTGCTGGGCGTTCTCTTGAGGCGGGGTTACACGGGAGATGTCGTGAAATCAGCGATAAGTCAAGTGGTAACGGAGTCATCAGAGGATGAGCACTGGATCGATATGGATGATGTTCATGAAGTTATTACGGATGATTTATTGGAATAATGTGCTTGAGTTAAACGGTGACGTTCAAACGCAGTTGCTACTAGCTTGACAATACAATTTAGCAAAAGATAAAATGAATACGTATTCCATCTACTCTTTCCTAACCTTTTTCCTTCCAAAATCGGTTCTGGAACGTGATTTTTCGACTTTTAATACCATGTAGACATGTAATCAAACGGTTTGAAAGCCGGCAAGTAACAATTAAATAAGTGTCCCCAAGCGGTTGCCTTGGTGATGCAACGAGGAGGTGAAAAGACCTTGGATGCCATTTATTGGATCTTGATCGTTCTCGTTGTTGGCGTCCTTAGCTTTGGGATCGGTTATGTCGCACGAAAGTCTATTGCGGAAGCCAAAATTTCGAATGCCGAAACAGCTGCCATTCAGATTGTCGAATCTGCCAAGAAAGAAGCGGAAGCACTCCGTAAGGAGACGGTGCTCGAAGCCAAAGATGAGGTGCACAAGCTCCGTAATGAGGCGGAACGCGAAGTTCGCGAACGTCGCAATGAAATTCAACGCCAAGAAAGACGACTACTTCAAAAAGAAGAGTCGCTCGATCGGAAACTTGAAGCGCTGGAGCGCAAAGAGGAGCTCGTCGCCAACAAAGAGAAACGTACTGAGGAAACTCAAGAACAGATCGAATTGCTTCATAAGAAGCAGTTAGCAGAACTAGAGCGCATATCCAACCTGTCGGTAGAAGATGCAAAGCAGATGATTCTATCAACTGTCGAACAGGAAGTGCGTCACGAAACTGCACAATTGATCAAGGAAATCGAGCAACAAGCGAAAGAAGAGGGAGACAAGAAAGCTCGCGACATCATCTCCTTAGCGATTCAACGTTGTGCTGCGGATCACGTAGCAGAGACGACTGTATCAGTCGTAGCGTTGCCTAATGAAGAGATGAAGGGCCGAATTATCGGTCGTGAAGGACGGAACATCCGTGCAATTGAGACGTTGACAGGTATTGACCTGATCATCGACGATACGCCGGAAGCTGTCATTCTGTCAGGCTTTGACCCGATTCGTCGTGAAATTGCAAGAACTTCACTTGAGAAGCTGGTTGCAGATGGACGGATTCACCCTGCTCGGATCGAGGAGATGGTGGAGAAGTCTCGTAAAGAAGTGGATGAGAGAATTCGGGAATATGGGGAACAAGCAACATTCGAAGTGGGTGTTCATGGCCTTCATCCGGATTTAATCAAAATTCTCGGTCGTCTGAAGTTCCGGACAAGCTACGGCCAAAACGTTCTGAAGCACTCCATGGAGGTCGCTTATTTGACCGGATTAATGGCTGCAGAGCTGGGCGAAGATATTACGCTTGCGAAGCGTGCGGGATTGTTGCACGATATCGGAAAAGCGCTCGACCACGAAGTGGAAGGCTCGCATGTCGAGATCGGCGTGGAATTGGGCAAGAAATACAAGGAACATCCTGTTGTTATTAACAGTATCGCTTCTCACCATGGTGATGTAGAGGCAACTTCGGTTATTGCAATGCTCGTCGGTGCTGCCGATGCGTTAAGTGCTGCAAGACCAGGTGCGCGTCGCGAAACACTGGAGACGTATATTCGTCGGTTGGAGAAGCTCGAGGCAATCTCGGAGTCATTCGAGGGTGTCGAAAAGTCGTATGCGATTCAAGCTGGACGCGAGGTTCGCGTTATGGTGCAGCCTGAGAAGATCGATGATACGGAAGCGTTCCGCTTAGCACGTGACATTACGAAGAAGATCGAGGGTGAACTGGATTACCCAGGACACATTAAAGTTACGGTCATTCGTGAAACCCGTGCAGTTGAATACGCGAAATAACAATCGTATTGCTGGGAAGGCTAAGAGGTGGCTGCGACTAATGCAGCCACCTTTGCTTTATCGTTAGCTCGGAAGGAAGAGGAAAAGATGAAGGTTGTATTTATAGGTGATATTGTGGGTAGTGTCGGAAGAGATACGGTGAAGCGACTACTACCGTGGATTAAAGATAAGTATCAGCCGCACATTATTATAGCAAATGGTGAAAATGCGGCAGGTGGACGAGGAATTACTGCAGCGATTGCTAGAGAATTGTTTGACTTAGGTGTTCACGGAATTACGATGGGCAATCATACGTGGGACAACCGTGAAATCTTCGAATTTATTGATGATGAGCAGCGAATCATTCGTCCTTCGAATTACGCACCAGGCACACCTGGACGCGGTAGTATGATCGTGAAGGGCAATGGCAAACAGCTAGGTGTAGTCAATCTCATCGGGCGTACATTTCTGGCGCCGGCAGAATGCCCGTTTCGCGTTGCAGATGAAGAGATTGCTGAGCTAAGACAGAAAACTAAGTGCATCTTAGTCGATTTCCATGCTGAGGCCACAAGTGAGAAAATAGCAATGGGTTGGCATATGGACGGTTATGCTTCGTTAGTTGTCGGTACACACACACATGTGCAGACGAACGATGCTAGAATTTTACCTGAAGGAACGGCTTATGTAACTGATGCAGGGATGACGGGTCCTCGTGATGGCGTGTTAGGGATGGACAAGGAAATCGTACTGAGACGATTCATTACAGGAATGCCAGGGCGATTTACGGTTGCCGAAGGAAAATGGACACTGAATGGCGTGTTTGTAGATATCGATGAAGCAACGGGTAAAGCGCAAAAGGTGCAGTTAATTTCTGCGGATGAGGATTCATGGATAGCGATATAGAAATATTCTGAATATATTGACAATTTAATAACCTTACCTCTTTGGAAAAGAAGGAATTTTAGGGCGATTCACCGAATATGTATGGTTTAGTGGGCCCATCCTTTTGAACCGGGACGCAACGCAACAAGTGCTTTTTCATCAACGAATGTTGTTGTGAACCAGAAGAAAACCGAAGCTTCGCGAATGCGATTGTATTCGGTTGTCACACCAATGAAATTTGTACTGTGCAGCATTGGTTGTCCTAAGAGGAGGTAATGGTCATGGAAGTGTTAAAAGTGTCCGCAAAGTCAAATCCCAATTCCGTAGCAGGTGCGCTCGCGGGTGTACTTCGTGAACGTGGTGCAGCTGAGCTTCAGGCGATTGGTGCAGGTGCACTCAATCAAGCTGTGAAAGCAGTGGCGATCGCACGAGGCTTCGTGGCTCCTAGTGGCGTAGACCTCATCTGTGTCCCTGCGTTTACGGATATTGTCATTGACGGAGAGGATCGTACTGCGATCAAATTGATCGTAGAGCCAAGATAATTACGAGATAGTATGATAAGTGATCAGCCTGTTACGAGGGTGGATATCGATTCCAATAATCGAATTCATCGTTGCAGCAGGTTTTTTTTTTGAGGGATCGATCGTACAAAGTTAAAGTGAAGGGAGGGGTTGCGCGATGCGAGTTGTAGATTTGCATGCGGACGTGTTATATAAAATGCTAACGAACCCTGAAGTGAAGTGGGTAGCGAGTGGTTCAGAAAAAGTGTTCGATACGACGCCGGCCCGATTAAGCGAAGGCAATGTAGGATTACAAGTATTTCCGATCTATATCCCAGAACATATGCCTCATACTCCTGAAACTCTCTTTCGTACCGTTGAATTGTTTTGGAGTGAAGTGCTAACTGTCCCGGATGTGATGCTCGTACGCACTCGTGAAGAGCTGGAATTGGCATGGCAAAGTGGAAAGCTCGGCGCCATGTTGTCGCTAGAGGGTGCAGGCGCTATACAAGGTCAGCTGTGGGTGTTGCAACTGCTTCATCGATTAGGACTTCGTTTGCTAGGTCCGACTTGGAATCATGCGAATTGGGCATGTGACGGTGCAATGGAGCCACGAGGCGGTGGATTGACTAAAGCAGGTGTGCAGTTGATCAAGGAATGTGAATCATTAGGCATTATTATTGATGTATCACACCTGTCCGTGCGTGGCTTCTGGGATGTCGCTGAGCTTACGACTCGTCCCTTCATTGCCTCACATTCGAACGTCCGACAGTTAAAGGAGCACCCAAGAAATTTATCTGATGAACAAATTAAAGTAATTATTCAGCGTCAAGGAATCATTGGGGTGACATTCGTCCCTACGTTTTTAAAAAATAAGGAGCAAACAACGATTGATGATGTGCTGCGTCATGTGGAGGCGATCTGTCAACTAGGCGGGGTGAACCATGTGGCATTCGGTTCAGATTTCGATGGTGTTGACCGTTATCCGCAAGGGCTCGAACACCCTGGCAAATATCCAGTGCTTGTTAATGCGTTGCTACAACACTATCCAGAACAGGTTGTGCGAGGATTTATTGCGGACAATGCCATCCGTTTTTTGCATAAAAATCTCATAAACTGAATTGTTAAACAGAAATCAATCTCAAAATGATATATATTCCATCGAAAATAATTATGTGTTAAATCCACGAATATAGCTTGCATTTTCTTCGCGCGACACATAAAATTTATATGTTTAATAAAATATTTATATTGGCTCTTTGTGTCGAAAATTTGTCTAAGATGACGAAGAAGTTTAAGAGGAGATGGACACTGTGATCAGTCAACTGTCATGGAAAATTGGCGGCCAGCAAGGTGAGGGCGTGGAAAGTACAGATCGTATATTCTCCACAGCACTTAATCGGCTAGGCTACTACCTTTATGGGTATCGTCACTTTTCCTCGCGGATTAAAGGTGGACACACGAATAATAAAATCCGCATTAGCACGCAGCCTATTCGAGCAATCTCAGATGATTTGGACATTCTGGTTGCATTCGATCAGGAAACGATTGATTTAAATTCTTTTGAGCTTCGTCCAGGTGGGGTTGTCGTTGCCGATGCGAAGTTTTCGCCGACGATTCCAGAAGGTGTGCAAGCGCGATTATTCGCAGTACCGATTACGGCGATCGCAGAAGAATTAGGAACATCCCTCATGAAAAATATGGTTGCTTCTGGTGCATCATGGGCATTGCTCGGATTGCCAATGGAAGTATTCAACAATGCGGTGCAAGAAGAGTTCGGACGCAAAGGTCCGGCAATAGTAGAGAAAAATATTGAAGCGGTTCGTCGTGGCGCTGAGTTTGTGTTAGATCAAGCAGGTGGTCCGCTTGATGAATTTAAGCTAGATGACGCAGATGGAAAGCAAAAGCTATTCATGATCGGGAATGAAGCGATGGCGCTTGGTTGCATCGCTGCGGGTTGTCGATTGATGGCTGCGTATCCGATTACGCCTGCATCTGAAATTATGGAATATTTAATTAAGAAGCTTCCGAAGTTCGGTGGCACAGTTGTTCAGACAGAGGATGAAATTGCAGCGGTTACGATGTCTATCGGAGCGAACTATGCAGGTGTTCGTACGATGACGGCTTCCGCAGGTCCAGGCTTATCGCTCATGATGGAAGCGATTGGTCTATCTGGTATGACTGAAACACCGCTTGTCATTGTCGACACACAGCGTGGGGGGCCTTCAACAGGCTTGCCGACAAAGCAAGAGCAATCCGATATTCATGCACTTATCTATGGTACGCACGGTGAAATTCCTAAAGTCGTTATTGCACCTAGCACAATAGAAGAGTGCTTCTACGATATGGTAGAAGCGTTCAATATTGCGGAGAAATATCAAGTGCCAGTTATTATTGCCACGGATCTTCAACTATCATTGGGTAAACAGACGTCCGAAGGTCTTGATTACGATAAAATTATCATCGATCGCGGAAAGCTTTTATCTGGTGAATTACCAGAGAACGAGCCTAATAAATTGTTCAAGCGTTATGAATTCACGGAGGATGGGGTATCCCCTCGCGTCATTCCAGGGATGAAAAACGGAATTCACCACGTTACAGGTGTTGAGCATGATCAAGAGGGAAGACCTTCTGAAAATGCATTGAACCGTGAGAAAATGATGGACAAACGTCTAGGTAAAATCGAAGCACTCCGCATTACGAATGCAATCAAGGTCGATGCGCCACATGACAATCCTGATTTGCTTATTATTGCGATGGGTTCGACGGGTGGAACAATTGAAGAAGCACGTATTCGTTTAAGCGACGATGGAGTGAAAACGAATCAAATTATGGTACGTCAGATGCATCCGTTCCCAAGCGATCTGCTTGAGCCACATCTGCAATCGGCGAAGCAAGTTATCGTACTTGAAAATAATGCGACTGGTCAACTTGCAAGCTTAATCAAGCTTAATAATGGCTCGCATCAAAAGCTTCGTAATCTGCTTAAGTATGATGGAACTCCGTTCTTGCCTGCTGAAATTTATAAAGCCTGTAAGGAGCTGAACTAAGATGGCGACATTTAAAGAATTTCGCAACAATGTGAAGCCGAACTGGTGCCCAGGCTGTGGAGATTTTTCCGTCCAAGCTGCGATTCAACGTGCTGCTGCGAATGTTGGACTTGAGCCTGAACAATTAGCTGTAATCTCAGGAATCGGTTGCTCGGGTCGAATTTCCGGATATATTAATGCATATGGATTACACGGGATACATGGTCGTTCACTTCCGATTGCACAAGGGGTTAAGCTTGCGAATCGTGAATTGACAGTCATCGCATCAGGTGGCGATGGCGATGGTTTCGCGATCGGGATGGGACATACGATACATGCCATTCGTCGAAACCTTGATGTGACTTACATTGTCATGGACAACCAAATTTATGGTTTAACGAAAGGGCAGACGTCACCGCGTTCTGCTGAAGGCTTCAAGACGAAGTCAACGCCAGAAGGCTCGATCGAGTCTACCTTGTCTCCGCTAGAGATCGCATTGTCCGCAGGTGCTACATTCGTCGCACAATCGTTCTCCAGCGATCTGAAGCAGCTGACAGCGTTGATTGAAGCAGGGCTACAGCATAAAGGCTTCTCGCTTATTAACGTATTCAGCCCATGCGTAACGTTCAACAAAATCAACACGTATGATTGGTTTAAAGAAAATATCGTTAATTTAGAGCAGTTCCCTGATTATGATCCTTCAAATCGCATTGCAGCGATGAACAAGATTATGGAAACGAACGGGATGCTGACAGGTCTTGTGTACCAAAACAAAGAGCGCAAACCTTACGATGATCTCATTGTTGGCTTCAAACAAGAGGGTTTAGCAGGTCAAGATATTCATCTGTCGCGCGAAGATTTTGACAAATTGTTGACAGAATTCAATTAAACTTACAGCTGATGAGGCGTACGGGTTTGTCCCGTACGCCTCATGCGTTATAATGGAGTAGACATGCTATTCAACTAGGAGGTTATTACTTATGACAGATGCAAAGAGAGTACCGATCGGCGTATCCGCTAGACATATACATCTATCCCAGGCTCATGTAGAGCAATTGTTCGGAACAGGTGCACAGCTATCAGAGTTTAAAGCTCTGTCGCAGCCAGGTCAATTCGCGGCGAATGAAACGGTGGCCGTGTATGGACCCAAGGGCTCGTTCGCGAAAGTTCGTATATTAGGTCCTGCAAGAAGTGCAACTCAGCTTGAAGTATCTCGTACTGACGCATTCGCATTAGGGCTTAAACCGCCACTAAGAGAATCAGGTAAGATTGAGGATACACCAGGCATTCGGATTGTAGGTCCGGCAGGTGAAGTGACTATAGAGCAGGGAGTTATCGTTGCAGCACGCCATATTCACTTCCATACTTCAGATGCAAAGAAGTGGGGAATCGCTGATAAGCAATTGCTTAAGGTGCGTGTGGGCGGCGAACGTGGGGTTATTTTTGAACAGGTGCTTGCAAGGGTCTCAGATCAATTCGCTCTCGATATGCATATTGACACAGATGAAGGCAATGCAGCCGGCGTCGCAACGGGTGAGTTCGGCGAGATCGTAGAGTAATGGCGACACCTGCTAGATCGTGATATAATACGAGGAAATGTCATTCGTGAGATAGATCTAGCGATCTGTCACTAGCGAATAGGAGGAAGATGGAGTGAGTACTGAAGGAAAGGATTATAGTAAATACTTCGACTTCTCCGATGCGAAGGTACTGAGTCAAGAAGATGGAAAAACGACTTATCGTATCAAAGGTCGTAACATACAAGTAAATTCTACCCCCTCATATAAGGATGAGAAGCAACGGGGCAAAGAGCAGATTCAAGTGCATTACGATCAAGTCGTGCCAGATGAACTGAAGCAGTTAGGTGCTGGGAAGAAGTATATGATCCAAACCTATGGCTGCCAAATGAATGAGCACGATACAGAAATTATGCGCGGGCTGTTTGAAGAAATGGGCTATGTTGCAGCGGTTGAGCGTAATGACGCGGATGTCATCTTGCTGAATACTTGCGCAGTGCGTGAGAATGCAGAAGATAAAGTGTTTGGCGAGCTTGGTCATCTGAAAGTGCTCAAGCAGCAACGTCCGGAGTTGATTTTAGGCGTATGTGGCTGTATGTCTCAGGAAGCGTCCGTCGTCAATCGGATTATGCAAAAGCATGCCCATGTCGACGTCGTATTCGGGACGCACAATATTCATCGTCTGCCTCATTTGCTTCAAGATGCGAATTTTGGCAAAGAGATGGTCGTTGAGGTATGGTCTAAGGAAGGCGACATTATTGAGAATCTTCCTAAGAAGCGGACTGAAGGACTTAGAGCATGGGTAAACATCATGTATGGCTGCGATAAATTTTGCACTTATTGCATCGTTCCCTATACACGCGGTAAGGAGCGCAGTCGACTTCCAGAAGACGTCATTGCTGAGGTGCGCGATCTAGCCCGTCAAGGCTATAAAGAGATCACGTTACTCGGACAAAATGTGAATGCATACGGGAAAGACTTCGAGGATCGCAATTATCGGTTTGGCGATCTGATGGACGATATGCGTAAAGTAGATATTCCGCGCGTGCGATTCACAACGAGTCACCCGCGCGACTTCGATGATCATCTGATTGAAGTGCTTGCAAAAGGCGGAAACCTAGTGGAGCATATCCATCTACCCGTGCAATCTGGGAGCACGGAAGTTCTAAAGCGTATGAGTCGCAAATATACTCGTGAACGCTATCTGGACCTCGTCGCTCGGATTCGTTCAGCGATTCCGCAAGCTGTGCTAACGACAGATATTATCGTTGGGTTTCCTGGGGAGACGGAAGAGCAATTCCAAGAAACGCTCACTCTCGTTAAAGAAGCGAAAATATCCTCCGCGTACACGTTCATTTACTCTCCACGCGAGGGAACGCCGGCTGCGGATATGGTAGACGATGTGTCGTTCGAGGAGAAGCAGAAACGTCTTGCAAGACTGAATGCGGTAATTGGCCAGCTATCGCTTGAGCATCATCAGGAGCTGATCGGGCAAGTCGTTGAAGTGCTCGTTGAAGGCGAAAGTAAAAATAACTCTAACGTTTTATCTGGGCGCACAAGATCGAACAAGCTCATTCACTTCGAAGGAGATAAAGCTTGGATTGGTCAATTCGTCCATGTGAAAATCACTGCGGCACAAACATGGTACGTGAAGGCAGAGGTCGTCTCTGAACCGTCTCATGCAGCAGTATAAATGATCTGAACTGAATTCATAGATCGGAGGAAAGAATACATGTCAGCACACGCACATGATCATGACCATGACGATTCAGAATGTAGCATTCCCGTATTCGATAGCCGGGAACTGGTCGTTCGCGAAGACATTATGACTCGCGCAAAGGAACTGGCAAATCTCATTACGACAACGGATGAGGTGGCAATGTTCCAGAAAGCAGAGAAGTTGATTCAGACTCATCCCAAAGTTCAAGAGCTGATCACGACAATCAAGAAAAAGCAGAAAGAGCTTGTCGCTTTCCAAACGACGTTCAAAAATCAAGCGATGGTCGACAAAATCGAAGCTGAAATCGCTGAGTTGCAAGATGAGATTGATACGATGCCCATCGTACAACAGTT
This sequence comes from Candidatus Cohnella colombiensis, assembly GCA_029203125.1. GTDB lineage: Bacteria > Bacillota > Bacilli > Paenibacillales > Paenibacillaceae > Cohnella > Cohnella colombiensis. The sequence continues at coordinate 1,898,991 of CP119317.1, read as the reverse complement.
TCAACAAAGTCAGGTCGATGTCAATTACATGCTGCAATCCATCATTTCTGTCGTACGTGATATTGTAGCAGAGAAGATCGATGTAGAAGCCGCTACTCCTGCAGAAGCACCTGAAGAGTGTGATTAATAAGCAGAGAGGATTCCTGTGATGTAACTTAACACAGGCTCCTCTCTTTTTTATTAGGTCGATGATATTGGTGAAATGGAAAGAACTGAATAGCGCTGATCGAATTTCAGCACATAGAGTCGATTAGGCGCGAGCTTCCACTTCGTAAACGTTGTGGCTGGTAGTCGAATACGATCATCTGATAGATTCGCGGGCACCTGCAAACGAAGTCTTGTCAATATTTTATTGATTTGTATCGTAAGGGGTAACCCTTGCCGTTCAGGGATGCCTAGCTTCGATATGAGCTCATATCCGATAGAGAGATAGCTCGCGTGATGTGACGTTAAGTAAACTCGTGCATCGCTGATCGGAGACGGCTGAATGGTCATCGTGCGACTTATTTTATTATAAGTTAATTCGTATCGACGTAGAGGCTGTAATTGTAATCGCCGAGCAAGCACATAGCTGAGCTCTATGAAGTCTGCAAAGCATTCACGTCCTTCTAGATATTGCACATGAACGATCGCACGAGCTTTCCCATGTTCGAGTGTAAGCGAGACGTTACGCGGGATTTCCATAAGCTCTGCTGAAGAATCTAAACAATTTAATGTAATCACAACTGTGTTAGTGGGGACTTTAGCGATGAACAGATCTAAGCGACCGCTAGCCATAGCAAAAAAACACACTCCTTCGTCACGCAGCTACATTTTATCCTTCAACGTATGTGACGATTGGGAAATTTGCTTGTACATTAGCCTGCGGGTAAAGGCAAAAAGGTCCCTTGCGGGACCTCTCGTAAGTATTTAGCGGATTATGCTATTGTGATTTTTTTTGTGGACGGATAAGTGGCAGAACGGGTCTGATCGAAGCGATAATTAGTGTAGCAACGATCGCTTTAATGAGATCACCGGTCAAGAAAGGAACCATTCCCTTCTCAATTGCACCTTGAAGATCGAGTGTTGCAGAGAAATGTGCAAGCCAAGGGATTCCAGTTACGTAGAGTAACAATGAACCAAAACCGAAGATCGAAACAAATAAGAGAATCACTTTAGGTAAGGATAACCTCTTGCGTTCAGTAAACAGCTTATCCGTAACAAAGCCGATGAGGAAAGCAGCGAATGGAAACATCCAGATAAAGCCGCCCGTTGCGCCAAAAATCTTCGATAATCCACTTCCTTCACCCATTAGAGGGAGCCCTGTAGCTGTTAATAGAATGACGATGAAGATACTCCAAAAGCCATACACCGCGCCTAGCAATCCTCCAGCAAGCATAATAGTGAGACTCTGCAAAGTAATGGGTACGGGAGTAAAGCCAATGGAAACCTTCAAATAACTTCCTGCAATGAATAGTGCGCCGAATAGTGCTGTAAATACGACGCCTCTGATCCATTGGCTTGTTGCTGCACGTGTGTTTTTCGTAGAAATGGTTGATTGTGTGGACGAAGACATAATTGCAAAAACTCCTCTCAAATGTTAACCTGTATATGAATGGTTGGTTAACAATTGAGATTGTAGCATGAGTTCGATAGGATGAAAAGAGGGAATTTTAATATGATCGAGCATCATAGGTTTTCTTATGAACTATCGAATATTAGGGTAAATGCTCACAGTAGTTTTAGTACAACGAATGCACTACGACTACAAATTGAGAAAATGACGATTAATGCTGGTGACTGGATCTACATGGTCGGCGTCAATGGGAGCGGAAAATCAACGCTTGCTCGGTTACTAGCTGGGCTCTATATTGAAGGGGCAGATGGGTACATCGATCGTGGCTTTGCCGGGGAGTTGACGAGTCCTATTGTTTTACAACAAGCAGATGCGCAGTTATTCGGTGAAACACCGCGAGAAGAAGTTCAATTTGCTTTGGAATGGCTAAGGGTATCTGCTGCTCGATTACCGGAAATGATTGAGCTTGCCCTTGAGCGAACAGGTTTACTTCACTTGGCTGATGAACCGTGGGAGCGTCTATCGGGTGGTCAACGACAGCTTGCTGTGATTGCAGCCGCGACAGCAGGTGAAGGAGCTACGCCTTTTCTTGTGTTGGATGAAGCGACAGCGATGCTCGATGAGCATCATCGTGGTCGCGTGATGGAAGTTGTTGAGCAGCTTCATCGTCAAGGGACTACTGTTGTCTGGGTAACCCAGCGTTTGGACGAATTAGTTCCAGATCGGCGAGTTGTTGCACTGAGTGATGGTCAGATTGTCTATGACGGAGAGACGAGAGACTTTCTGTTTGGGGACCGAATGTTAGAGTTATCTCCTTGTGAACGCAGTGGTATTCGTATGCCTTACTTAGCTTCGATGGCAATACAATTAAGAAGACAAGGGCAATTGGAAGATCCATTGCCTGTTACTTTAATAGAATGGCGAAAGGTGCTGGGAGACATTGGCGTCACACGTCAATCTCGGGAATCGGCAATTTCCGAAACAACAATCTAATCGATTAATGGCGTTAACTATATCGGGCTTGATGTGGCGTAACGGAGTAGAAGAGCAGTTCACTTCAGACGACATCATTGTTAACGAGGGGAAACTCGTCTTACTCATTGGTCGCAATGGAGTGGGGAAGACGACGTTATTAGAAAAGCTTGCAGGTTTACGTGATCCTGAACAACTGAACATAGCGTACGGTAATGAAAAGCTGTGGCAGGATGAGGGTCGTCGTAGGCGGAAATTAAATGGTATAGCGCTACATAGCAATAGTTATGCGTGTCAAAATGCCGAGCAAATGCTATTCGCACGAAGCGTGGAGGAAGAGCTTCACTTCTCTCTTAAAGCCTATCGTTCAGATAGATTGGAAACTGATAAGCAAATCGCTGAAGCGCTAAAGGCTGTCGGTTGGAATCACACTTGGTTATCGCGAGATCCATATCAGCTTAGTGGTGGAGAACGTCGTCGCTGCGCGTTGGCTTCTGTATTCGCAACCCCAGCTTCATGGTTGTTGCTTGATGAACCGACAGCTGGCTTAGATGGTGAAGGGCATCAGTGCATAGGGCAAGCATTACTGGAACGCAAACGATCAGGCACAGGTATGATGTTGATTTCGCATGATCTCGATTGGGCACTCCCGCTGGCAGACTCGGTACTTTTATTGGCTCAGGATGGTACGGTACGCTTATGTAGTCCAGAGCAATTGCTAGCTCATCCGCATTGGTTAGCAGAGATTGATATGGAAGTGCCGGGTTGGCTTGAAGTCGGACATGAGCTATGGATGATGGGTGTACCTGCACAGCAGATTTGGCAACCACAAGAGGCTGCTGTCGCTACATTTGAACTGGTCAAGCATCAACCAGCTTTGCAGGAACAGGGAGTGACTGAAACTAGGCAAAAAGATACGCAATCACAACGTGTCAATGAAATTAGCGTTGAAATACAGGATAAACAAGATCGTCACAAAATAGCAGTCCCGATGAAGCATCGATTAGGGGCGTTCGATCCAAGAGCGATTTGGCTAGGCTATCTGTTATTGTCTATTGGATTATTCGCTCAAGTCGCGTGGGTTGGCGTTGCGATCGGAGCTGTCGTCGTAGGGGCATGTCTCTCCATCGGTCGAATCTCTCTATGGAGATGGCGCAAGCTGATTATCACCTATGGAGTAATTTCTATATTCGCTTCAGCGGTATTCGCAGCGGGGATGGATGGTTATGAAATTACAGTTGATTTGTCCGCATTTCAACGCACATTACTCTCGTTCAGTAGAACGATGCTAGTGTTGTTACTCGGACTGAGTATTCCGCTAGTGATGACGCCGTTATCGCTGCGAAGGGCGCTAGATCAGCTGCTTCGTGTGAGAGGGAGAACTTTTCGTATCATCGATCGATTTATTCTTACAGTAACGCTGATGATTCGCTTTATTCCTGTTCTGATTCAAGAGTGGAATCGTTTCTCGAGAATTTATTTATCTAGAGGCAAAGCGATCGGGAGTAAACCGTGGCGGTTCATCGTTCAGCTCTCGGAGCGCTCGATCCCTTTTTTGTTAGCGATGTTTCGGTTAGGGGATGAGGTTGCAGTGGCATTGGAAAGTCGGGGAGTGTCGTTAAATCATAGCCCGACACGTGTTACTGTACTTCGATTTAAAACGTTGGATTATGTCTTTGTTACTATAGTGATGCTCGTTGCCACTTCGTTGTGGGTGATCGCGCGGAAATTAGTCCTTTAATTGCTTGCTCCAAGATATTGCAGCTGCAACAATTCCAAGTGCTGAGCCAAACAGAAATCCGAGCCGAAGACTACCGAAGCTGTTTAAGCTCCCGGCTAAATAAGGACCAAGAAACATTCCGATCGAGTAGACTGATTGGTATAAACCCATGGCGGTAGCCCGTTGCTGGGATTGAAAGCCACGAATGGCTAAGCTCAGCAACAATGGAAAATAGAGCGCCTGAGCTACGCCATTCAACGCCTGCGTTAATGCGAGCCATCCGAGATTGGTGCTGTACGGGATTGCCGCAGTAAATAGTGCAGCAGCAATGAATCCGATAATAATGATGTTACGACTTCCATAGCGGGGAGCAAGCTTGCGTCCCGTCCAAAGCGACACGAGGGCATGCGGAATCATGAATGAGATAACGATGAGAGTAAGCTGGAATTTGTCCGCGCCAAGCTCAGTCGCTTGCAGCGGGGTAAACCCGAACATCGTAATAAACAAAATGCCATGTGCGAGTAGCGAAAGTATCGATACTCTCCACAATGCCGCGGAACGGAACACAAGGTTTCGATTCACTTTTGCGGTGGGTGCGGTATCACTAGTCTTTGGTTTTGTAATATTAGGCTCATAGACGAAAAATGCCATCAATGTGCCTATAGCAGCAATTCCAATACCGCAGATGAAAGCATAGTTCCAGCCTCCCCATGCGGCTAGAGCGCCGCTTGCGCTCATTCCAATCAATTGACCGAATACGGTTAAGAAGCTTAACGTTCCCATCGCTTGATGTGTCCGATCTGCCGGATAGTATGATGCGAACAGTACACTGAATGGTACCCAAGCTGCAGCACATATTCCCGCCATTAACCGCCCCGAAAGTGGTCCTTCCCAAGTCCCAGGTAACATAAACAACACACAGCTTAATAACCCTGCCAACATTCCTGCAATGAGAAAAGGCTTGCGCTGACTCAATCGATCCGAATAGATTCCGAGCGGTAATCGAGTTATTACTTGCGTTAAGCCATAGCTTCCGAGAATGAAGCCGATCCAACCCATCGACAATCCGCGATCATGAAGATAAGGACTAAGAATCGGTACATAGATATATAAAGTCGCCCAATAGAGGACGGTAGTTATTGCGAATATGAGATGGTGTCGCTTCGTTACGTCTGTGACTGCAACAGTAGGGGCACTATTTTCTTGCGGTCGCGGTATCATTCAGTTATTGACCTCCAGCAAGGATATTCTTCTACTGTAGTCGATAGGGAGCTGGATGGGAAGTGCCAACCTAATCGGGATTTTCAATATATGGGTTTAGTGATAATATTAGGGGCAGAACATGTTTATTCATATCTCATTAAACTCCGAAAGCATCGTGAGGCTATTTCTGTCTGAGTGACAGGGATGGGCTCTTTTTTGTTTGTAATGATGTAGATAAATGGAAGGGTGAGTGTTCTATGGAAATGAGACTAAGTAGGGTAGATGAAAAGTTGCTTGTGTTGCGATTCCCGTACGATGAGGGACTAGTGAATCGTCTGCGCATGCTTTCCCAGAGACGGTGGATGCCAGAGCATCGTGGGTGGACTATTCCGTACACTTTGCCTGCCATTGAACGGTTGTTCGCTGCATTCGAGGATGTTCACTTCGTCGTTGAGCCTGGGTTACTAAAAGAATGGCCCCGCTTAAATGATCTATTACTAGCTCGTGCAATACGCGAGATTGAGCAGCACAAGCTGGAGCTTGAAGACTCACAGTGGGGCACAGAAATAGAGGCTAAGCTTGTGTTTGAACTTCGCAAGAGAGGATACAGCTCGAAGACGATCCGCACCTATCGGGGCCATATTCGGCGGTTCTATGCATTCTACAACACTTGCCGTCATTGTTCTGTCCATGATCTCATCGGGCGTTATAGTTATGAATTGTTGGAAGATCAACGTTCAGCATCCTACGTGAATCAAGCCATCAGTGCAGTGAAGTTCTTCATGGAAAAGGTATTCAGAATTACGAATGGCACCATCGCCTATGTTCGTCCGAAAAAGGAAAATAAGTTGCCGAATGTATTAAGTCAATCTGAAGTGATGCGCCTTCTCGCAACGGTCCAGAACCGAAAGCATCGGGCGATGTTATTCCTCACCTATTCCTCTGGACTAAGAGTGAGTGAAGTCGTCAAAATGCGCCGATCCGATCTTGACCAAGCTCGAAAGGTTGTCCATGTCCGTCAAGGTAAAGGAAAGAAGGATCGTATCACCATCCTATCTGAAGCGGCCTATGAAGCCGTGCTGCAATATCTCAACAATGAGCCCCAGCATGATCACTGGCTATTCCCAGGTCAACAGCTTGGACACCATCTCAGTGAACGCACCCTCCAAAAAGTGTTCGAAGCCGCGGTCTCCAAAGCTAAGATCGATAAGCCAGTAACCCTTCACAGCTTAAGACACTCGTTCGCTACCCACTTACTAGAGGGCGGGATTGATATCCGCTACATTCAAGATCTCTTAGGTCACAAGAACATCCAAACCACCGAAAGATACACCCACGTAGCGGTCAAAGACATCAAACGTATCCAAAGCCCCCTTGATCGCTTCTTGGAACAGCAAGACTCCACATCATCACCTAGTGAGGATTGATTGTGTTGGAGTCGATTGGAGCGGGTACTAAATCCACATAATTCAATGAGTCGTATTGGAAATATAACCTATGAATAAGCAGGAATTGTAAATCGATGAGTCGAAAAATAAGAGAATGGAGCAGATGAGATGATTAAGTGGCGATAGGTAGTAGGGGAGATAATAAGGTGGCGATCGGTAGCAGGGGAGATGAAAGAATAGTGATCGGTTGTAGGGGAAAGATTGCGATCTGTTACCAGTGCATCAGGAAGTAAGCACGATGTTAGAAGGCGCATCACTCCTAATCTCCAGTGAACAGAAAGTGTTATGGGGTTGGGATTGCAGAGACACACACTACTACAGAAATACTCCCTAACCCCCACAATACCCGAAATACGTCTACACCTACACCAACGTTATTTAACTGCAATACAGAGAAATTACGTTATACGACAGAACGAAGTGATTATTATTTGAGGAGAAAATCAATGATGATTAAAGTGCAGTTAACCAATAAAAACGAAGCATATATAATAAAAAATTTATATCCTCTTTATTTGTACGATTTGTCAGAACATTATGTTAGATTTCCGAATGCCCATGGAATTTACGAAGATGGTGATGAGTATAAAACTTTGAGCGACCAATATGATGTTCAGAATATTTGGTGGGACAAGCCAGATTGTTTATACCCCTATCTAATTCTAGTAGAAGACAAACCGGCGGGATTTATTCTCATTGCTACACCTCCACATTGTTCAGAGGGAGTTGATTATTTTGTTAATGATTTCTTTTTACTCCGTCCTTATAGGGGCAAGGGAGTAGCCGAACAGGCTGCTATTAAAGTATTTGAGCAATTCAAAGGGAGTTGGGAACTGTTTACTAACCCTTCTGAAAGAAATATAGTAGGGCAAAGATTTTGGAGGAAGACCATTTCAAATTATAGTAATGATAATTATGCCGAGATGTGTGGAGATACTTTTGACGGATATAAACTTATTTATCGATTTGATAATTCAAGGAAGGTTTGAGGGTAATTCAAAGTTCCGTCGTATAACAAAGCATTCACGCATCGCAGCCTTACGGCTGCTCGGTCGCCAGAGGCATTTCGAGGAAGTGGATTCAGGCGACAACCCTGCGAACCTAACCGCGTCGCGGCCGCCCCCGTTGGGGGCTTAAGGTTCTCGGGTTCGTGAATGCGGGAACGTTATACGACAGAACGAAGTGATTATTATTTGAGGAGAAAATCAATGATGATTAAAGTGCAGTTAACCAATAAAAACGAAGCATATATAATAAAAAATTTATATCCTCTTTATTTGTACGATTTGTCAGAACATTATGTTAGATTTCCGAATGCCCATGGAATTTACGAAGATGGTGATGAGTATAAAACTTTGAGCGACCAATATGATGTTCAGAATATTTGGTGGGACAAGCCAGATTGTTTATACCCCTATCTAATTCTAGTAGAAGACAAACCGGCGGGATTTATTCTCATTGCTACACCTCCACATTGTTCAGAGGGAGTTGATTATTTTGTTAATGATTTCTTTTTACTCCGTCCTTATAGGGGCAAGGGAGTAGCCGAACAGGCTGCTATTAAAGTATTTGAGCAATTCAAAGGGAGTTGGGAACTGTTTACTAACCCTTCTGAAAGAAATATAGTAGGGCAAAGATTTTGGAGGAAGACCATTTCAAATTATAGTAATGATAATTATGCCGAGATGTGTGGAGATACTTTTGACGGATATAAACTTATTTATCGATTTGATAATTCAAGGAAGGTTTGAGGGTAATTCAAAGTTCCGTCGTATAACAAAGCATTCACGCATCGCAGCCTTACGGCTGCTCGGTCGCCAGAGGCATTTCGAGGAAGTGGATTCAGGCGACAACCCTGCGAACCTAACCGCGTCGCGGCCGCCCCCGTTGGGGGCTTAAGGTTCTCGGGTTCGTGAATGCGGGAACGTTATCAGAAATTACTGAGATAAAAAGGAGAATAACAATGAAGTATTTTCAGATTATTATGATTGCTTTTCTTTTTTTGTTTGTTGCATGTAGTAATGGAGAAAAACCAATAGAACAAAAAGACATTGTAGGGCAATGGATTGTGACGAATGATCAAGTGAACACAAAAAAGTTTACGACCAAATATGGACAAATACATGTTTTAGAAGCAATGCGAGTTCAGCAACATTTTGATGAAGGAATGAATGTAGAGTTTTTATCCGATGGAACAGTTAAGTTTGAAAACGTTTCAGGGAAATATACTCTACAAAGTCAAGATGGATTTAATTACATAAGCTTTATAGGTGAGGCTTCGGAGTCAAGTCATCCGATTGAACTAAAAGAAGGAAAATTACAAGTTAGTGTATTTATTCTAGAAAGAGTATAAGGATTTAAGTCGAATCAGGGATGTCAGTAACTTCTGATAACACCATATTCACGCATCGGGCATTCGCCCTCGGTCCAGCAGAAGTAAGAAGTGGAATCGGTGAGGCATTTCAGTTTCAGGGAAGCAATATCAGCCGGACACACCCGCACCACCTAACCGCATCGTGGCCGTCCCTTCGGGACTTAAGGGGGTGGGGCGTCGTGAATACTCGAACGTTATCTGCAATTCCTGCAATGCATCTAAGAGACAATATTTGTTGAACAATTACATCAAGTTTTAAACACAGGCGATCAGCAGCGAGCAGTTACGAACTCAAATCATGAAAGATTGAAACACACGCGATCGATAGCGAGCAGTCGGGTAACCCCATTCGAGCCACTGGCTGTAAACCGGAACAAAAACATGAATGATTGAAACAAACGCGATCGACAGCGAGCAGTTGGGTAACCCCATTCGAGTCGCGGGCTGTAAACCGGAACAAAAACATGAATGATTGAAACACACGCGATCGACAGCGAGTAGTTGGGTAACCCCATTCGAGCCGCGGGCCGGAGGTCCAAGGCAAGTCAAGCGAATAGAGTATGAAGAGAATAGGAATATTGTGAGCAGAATCGAAGAAGGCAGGAACAGCAGATAACACAATATTCACGCATCGGGCCATTCGGCCCTCGGTCCGGATCGATGATGAAGAGACGAGGGTAGACTCAACCGGACACATCCATTTCCCTAAGATAGGAGCTATCTAAGGGAAATGGACGTCGTGAATACACTTACGTTATGTGAAATCACATAAAAACTTAGGAAGTGAGGTGAAAGAATGAACGAAGATGAGATTAAGGTCAGTAAAGGACGAATCCATACATTCTATGGATTATCAATATTCTTTTTAATATTAGCTTTAATTCTTACCAATATTTTTGATCTCATCGGTTTTAATCATACAAGACAGTTAAATAGATATAAGGAGAACCTAACAAGTCTTGAATCTCCTCGCAATACATATGCAATAGGCGCATTTTCTGACATTGGGCACATTGATTATAGTAATGGTGATAATTGTGATTATATAGTAGGGCAATTATTTGAAACGGATCTATTAAGAGAAGAAATCATCAAATTTTATTCAGGAGTTTCAATACCAAGTGTAAATGGCAAACATAAAACTGATGTGAATGTCTCATTCTTTGAAGGGAAATCACTTAATGGAAGACTAGTATACCAAATACAAGCATTTGAAGATTCCATAGAAAGTGGATTTGATATTAGATGTTCTTAGTTTGCATTTTCGAAGAAGTTATGTGACTTCACATAACACCATATTCACGCTTCGGGCCTTTCGGCCCTTGGTCCGGCTGAAGTTAGAAGTGGATTCGAAGAGGCATTTCAGTAGCAGGGAAGCATATTCTGCCGGACACATCCGCACCACCTAACCGCATCGCGGCCGCCCTTCGGGCTTAAGGTGGTGGGACGTCGTGAATACACTTACGTTATACGAAACTCTTGAAATTCGGTAAAAACATCTAAAGAAACAAATCGAAGGAGACCTATGTATGACAAATAAGAAGCCTTTTGTCATTGCTATTGCAGCTGTGTCTGGTGGTGGAAAGACTACAATTACTTCTCGGTTATTAGATGTTTTACCGAATTCTATAGCAATATATTTTGATGATTATGATTTTGAAGAATGCCCTGAAGATATAGTTGCATGGGTCAAGAGTGGAGGAGATCCAAACGAATGGACAATATCTCCACTTATTAATGATCTGCTAAAAGTTATACATGATGGTGAGCGACGGATTGATTACATTTTAATGGATTACCCGTTTGCATATGGACATAAAGAAATGAAAGAGTATATTGATTTTGCAATATTTATTGATACACCTTTAGATATTGCATTCGTGAGACGAATCCTTAGAGATTTTGAAGCCGCTGCCATTGAGGTGGTTCGGGATGATTTACTGGGTTACTTATCCCATAGCAGGGAAGCGTACATACATATGTTGAAGACTATAAAGCCAGATTCGGACTTTATTGTCGATGGATCGTTATCACTAGCTGACATTGTAGAAATATTGCGCGAGGAAATTGAAAGAAGAGTTGAAGTGAATTCATAGAGGTCAAGAGCTTCGTATAACAATGTGTTCACGCATCGGGGGACAAGCCCCCTCGGTCCGCAAGAAGTTAGGAGTGGATTCGGGGCGGAATTTCAGCAGCAGGGAAGCATATTCAGCGGACACATCCGCACCGACTAACCGCATCGCGGCCGCTCACTATCGTTCGCTTAAGTCGGTGGGACGTCGTGAACACGGAAACGTTATCAGAAATTACTGAGATAAAAAGGAGAATAACAATGAAGTATTTTCAGATTATTATGATTGCTTTTCTTTTTTTGTTTGTTGCATGTAGTAATGGAGAAAAACCAATAGAACAAAAAGACATTGTAGGGCAATGGATTGTGACGAATGATCAAGTGAACACAAAAAAGTTTACGACCAAATATGGACAAATACATGTTTTAGAAGCAATGCGAGTTCAGCAACATTTTGATGAAGGAATGAATGTAGAGTTTTTATCCGATGGAACAGTTAAGTTTGAAAACGTTTCAGGGAAATATACTCTACAAAGTCAAGATGGATTTAATTACATAAGCTTTATAGGTGAGGCTTCGGAGTCAAGTCATCCGATTGAACTAAAAGAAGGAAAATTACAAGTTAGTGTATTTATTCTAGAAAGAGTATAAGGATTTAAGTCGAATCAGGGATGTCAGTAACTTCTGATAACACCATATTCACGCATCGGGCATTCGCCCTCGGTCCAGCAGAAGTAAGAAGTGGAATCGGTGAGGCATTTCAGTTTCAGGGAAGCAATATCAGCCGGACACACCCGCACCACCTAACCGCATCGTGGCCGTCCCTTCGGGACTTAAGGGGGTGGGGCGTCGTGAATACTCGAACGTTATCGGAAATCTTCGTAAATGAGGAGGAAGCAAAATTATTAAACCTAAAATAATAACAAAAAGAATAATTACAAATAAACCATTTCTATTATTTATATTTGTTTTCTTATTTTTAAGATTTGAGAATGATTTTGCCGACTTTTTTGAGACTGAGATCAATAAAGTTGAGTTGTACTTTATTTATTTTCTTAGCTTCATTTCCAGTGTTCTTGCATTAATTGGATTGATTCAGAGTATTAAGAGAACTAGTAAATTGAATAAAGGCAAAAGAATTGATGCAAGCAATATAAATATTAGTCCAATAAATAAATATATATTTTTAGAGCTGATTCCAATTGGAATAATATATACAGTTTGTCTTTTCTTTTATGTATTAGGAAACGCAATTACAAATGAATATAAGAACTTTTAGTAGGCATTTCAATGAGGACGAAGACTTCCGATAACACAATATTCACGCATCGGGCCATTCGGCCCTCGGTCCGGACAGATGATGAAGAGATAAGTGTAGACTCAGCCGGACACATCCATTCCCCTAAGATAGGAGCTATCTAAGGAGAATGGACGTCGTGAATACACTAACGTTATCGGAAAGCCCTGTAAATCATAAGAAAGGATGAAGTCTTGTGCAAGAAGAATACAGAAAAGAATATAAAGAGTACTTGATGGAACTCTTTTCTGAAGCGGCAGAAAATTCTCCTATAGATTTCATTTACTCTCTATTAAGGGTTACTGGTTTGCATTTTGGACATTGGGATCCATATGTAGAATTACGTAGAGCATTTGAGGACTATAATAAAATCCTTTCTTTTGCTAATGAGCAAGGCGGGAAGATGCCATTGAGGGTAGGGCTTCTTATGTACTGCCAGGCGATAGAAATGACTGCAATCCATGAATTACTTGCTAATATATTTAGATGCAAATCAGGTTTACCATTTGTTATAAAGCCATTTATGGATATGCAGAGACCAGTGAAAAAAAGAGCACCTTTCTCGGTAATCCCACCAAGTGCTAATTCAAAAATTAAAAGACTGAAGAAAATGGCGTCTGAATCTGGGGATACTCAGTTTGAAGCAGTTATTGAATCTTTTTATGATGATCAAATTAGGAACGCATTTGTCCACTCAGATTATTGTATTACTGATGATGAATTCAGGTGGACTGAAGGTGGAAATTCAACATCTAAGGACCTTAGTTACATTAGTGAAATTATTACTAGATGCTTTGCATTTTATGAAGCGTTATTTAATACATGGAAATCATACTTACAATGGTTTAAAACATATCCTCGGTTTACAAAGATGCCGCAATTTGAAGTGTTTGAATTACTAACTAATGAAGAAGGCTTATTTGGATTTGCAGTTCATTTTTCTAACGGACAAAAGGCTTTTTTTGAAAGACATGAAGAGAAAGTAGATTCTTGTAATTTGTATATCGAGAAGGATGGTTCAATTAACTTCTTTGTTGGTGATCTTGAAAAGCTTGAGAAGGCTTGGAAAGTAGATGGAAAAGAATTTGAATGATAATTCGTAGTAGTCAGGGCCATCCGATAACACCATGTTCACGCTTCGGGCCATTCGGCCCTCGGTCCGGCAGGAGTCAGATGAGGATTCGGAGAAGTAATTGGCAGTAGCAAGCAGGGAAGTGTAATCAGCCGGACACATCCGCACCGACTAAGCGCATCGCGCCCGGCGACTTCGTCGACTAAAGTCGGTGGGACGTCGTGAACACATTAACGTTATCAGAAATCATATGCAAGAGAATCAAAACCAATAAAATCAATAAAAGGAGCGATGATGCATGAAATTTTCACATGTTCGTTTATTAGTTTCAAACGTTCAAGAATGCTTTTATTTCTATAAAGATGTATTGGGATTTGATATTGTCTGGGGGGATGAGAATTCCCCTTATGTTGAATTTGAAACAGGGAATACAAAAATAGCAATTAATGAAAGAAGAATGATTGCAGAAGTAGTCGGAAAATCAAATAGCCCTTCAGAAGTAGATTCACAAGATAATATTGCCCTGATTTTTGCAGTAGAAGACGTTGATAGATACTTTAGAGTACTTCGGGATAAGGGCGTAAACTTTATTAATGAACCTCAAACTCGTGAAGATTGGGGAATTCGACTAGCTCATTTTCGGGATCCAGCTGGAAACCTAATTGAAATTAATCAAGGACTGTAATGATTCTTTGCGGTATTTCGAAGAGGGCATATGACATCTGATAACACCATATTCACGCTTCGGGCCGTCGGCCCTCGGTCCGGCAGAAGTTAGAAGTGTATTCAGAGAGACATTTTCAGTAGCGAGGAAGTAGAATCAGCCGGACACACCCGCACCACCTAACCGCATCGCGGACGTCCCTTCGGGACTTAAGGTGGTGGGGCGTCGTGAATACAAGAACGTTATACGAAAGTGATGAAGAGCATATTTAAAGACGAAGGGACACAATCCATGAATTGTTTAGGCTGCGAGCTCGCGAATCAATTGTTAGAAACAAATGTAGTCTTTGAAGATGATTATGTCACATGTATTCTAGATATCGAGCCTTTGAATGAGGGACATACTTTAATCTTGACTAAGAAACATTATAGAGATCTTGAAGAAATGGATGAGTCTACAACTAGATCTGTGATGAAGGCATCAATAATAATTTCGAAATCACTTAAAGGAATCTACAAACCAGATGGAATTTCAATAATGCAAAATGGTGGAATATTTAATGATTTAGAACATTATCACATGCATGTATTTCCAAGATATAAGGAAGATGGGTTCGGATGGGTAGAGCCACACAATATATCACAAAATCCATTAGACCAAGTAAAGACAAAAATAATAGAAGAGTTAAGATCAATTTGTAAGTAGTTCGAGAAGTCATCACCTTCATATAACACCATATTCACGCATCGGGCATACGCCCTCGGTCCGGCACGAAGTTAGAAGTGGATTCGGAGAGGGATTTCAATTTCGGGGAAGCGAAAGCAGCCGGACACAACCGCACCACCTAACCGCATCGCGGCCGCCCTTCGGGCTTAAGGTGGTGGGACGTCGTGAATACAATAACGTTATATGAAAGTGCTGAAAGAGGTTAAAGTCATGAAGAGCCCAATAAATCAATATAGAGATCTAGAAATAAACAAATCAGAATTATTTGAGTTAATTAAAAGTCTAGATATTGGACAGCCTGTAGAAATTCGTAATGAACACGTAGTTCATTTACTAATAAGCTATAAGAAGAACGAACTTGATTTACAGCAATTATTAGAATGGGTCAATATAGTCTGGTTTTCGGATCTTTATGAGTATGCAGATGAACATGCAGATTGCATTGCAAGTGTTTTGAATGAATTAGAAGAGCTAGATGAGAAAGGCAAGATACTTACAAGTAATGATATAAACAGATATGTAGTTGCTTTGCAGAACAATATTGAGATGAGTTAATAAGAACAAGCGAGCAACTCGAAGAAGTCAGCACCTTCATATAACACGATATTCACGCATCGGGGCATTCGCCCCTCGGTCCGACTGGAGTTAGAAGCGGATTCTGAGGTGAGATTCCAGTAGCGGGGAAGCAGAATCAGCCGGACACACCCGCACCACCTAACCGCATCGCGGCCGGTCCTCCGGACCTTAAGGTGGTGGGGCGTCGTGAATACAAGAACGTTATAGGAAATCAGCGCAAGATCTAAGATAAGGAGGAGAACGAATATTCCCAGAGAGCGAATTTACAAAATCATTTATTTAATTTCTGCTTTGCCTGTTGGGTTTGGATGCTTTTACGCATTTATTGTTTTTGCATTTAATTTTGAAGATAGCTTTATAAGCGAGGAGAATAAACCTGTTGCATTTTTGGCAGTAATACTCGCGATTTCGGGATTAATTATATATATATTCATTGGAAAGAAACTCTATAAATCTTATAAATTCATTCCCAAAATACTTGGTGTTATATTAATTTCAGCCTTTTTATCACTACCGGCAATTCAAATTGTGACTAATATTTATGATTCTAATCGAAATTATTATGCAAAAAACCATGAAGATAAATATATTACTGATTTGCAGTTTCAATTTGCAAAGGAAATAAATACATTAGAAGTTGATCTAAAAAAAAGTAACTACGAAACCCTATATTATAGAGATAAAAGAATCTACTTATCAAAAATTAACGATCAGAAACTGACAATAGAAGAAATTGATAAGGTTATCAGTATTTTGCCTAAGGCCAATGTACAAATTAGTATTACGATCTATTATCATAATTACAATGATTCTTCACAGGGGAGATTTCATTTATTACTCAATCAGGATAAAACACCAACAACAGTATGCGATTCAAGGGATTCTGATGATTATGAATTGTTCTGTAGTAAGTACGTAATGGAAGCATATTCGAAAAAAATTATTAAGAGAAAAGAGAGCTAATCGAAGAAGGCGTTGACATCCTATAACACCATATTCACGCATCGGGGCATTCGCCGCTCGGTCCGGTAGGAGTTAGATGAAGGTTCGGAGAAGTAATTGGCAGTAGCAGGGAAGCGGAATCAGCCGGACACATCCCACCACCTGACCGCGTCGCAGCCAGTCGCTTCGTTCCTTTAAGGTGGTAGGACGTCGTGAACACGGAAACGTTATCGGAAATTCGGGTGAAACATTAATTAAACATTAATGAGAACTTACTTTAAGGAGAAACATATCATGAGACAAGGACTATCACACTGTCTTCAAATATTTCCTACTCCAGATATAAACAAAACATCAGAATATTATAAATATATTGGATTTAGAGCAGATTACTATCTAGAATCTATTGAACCACATGTCTGTTTATACAGAGATGCCATAGAGATTGTTCTTACTAAATCGATTAAAGAGAATTTTATTCCCAATAGGATACTTCATGGTTATGGATACGATGCATATTTCATATCAAATGAGCAGAGAGAATTGGAGAATGAATTAAAAAATTTGGGGATTAATATTGTAAGACCATTATCAAAAACTGATTATAACAATAAAGAATTTGTATTCGAAGATATTGATGGAAGATGGATAGCTGTCGGAAACAAAGAACAATAGAAGATAGATAAGTTTTTTTGAGTAATCGAAGAAGCCCCGAACATCCGATAACACCATATTCACGCATCGGGCCATTCGGCCCTCGGTCCGGCCAGGAGTTAGAAGTGATTCGGAGAAGCATTTCAGTAGCGGGGAAGTAGAATTAGTTCAGCCGGACACATCGATCCCCCTAAGATAGGAGCTATCTAAGGGGGATCGACGTCGTGAACACAACAACGTTATACGACAGAACGAAGTGATTATTATTTGAGGAGAAAATCAATGATGATTAAAGTGCAGTTAACCAATAAAAACGAAGCATATATAATAAAAAATTTATATCCTCTTTATTTGTACGATTTGTCAGAACATTATGTTAGATTTCCGAATGCCCATGGAATTTACGAAGATGGTGATGAGTATAAAACTTTGAGCGACCAATATGATGTTCAGAATATTTGGTGGGACAAGCCAGATTGTTTATACCCCTATCTAATTCTAGTAGAAGACAAACCGGCGGGATTTATTCTCATTGCTACACCTCCACATTGTTCAGAGGGAGTTGATTATTTTGTTAATGATTTCTTTTTACTCCGTCCTTATAGGGGCAAGGGAGTAGCCGAACAGGCTGCTATTAAAGTATTTGAGCAATTCAAAGGGAGTTGGGAACTGTTTACTAACCCTTCTGAAAGAAATATAGTAGGGCAAAGATTTTGGAGGAAGACCATTTCAAATTATAGTAATGATAATTATGCCGAGATGTGTGGAGATACTTTTGACGGATATAAACTTATTTATCGATTTGATAATTCAAGGAAGGTTTGAGGGTAATTCAAAGTTCCGTCGTATAACAAAGCATTCACGCATCGCAGCCTTACGGCTGCTCGGTCGCCAGAGGCATTTCGAGGAAGTGGATTCAGGCGACAACCCTGCGAACCTAACCGCGTCGCGGCCGCCCCCGTTGGGGGCTTAAGGTTCTCGGGTTCGTGAATGCGGGAACGTTAGGCGAAATTGCTAAGGTCATGGGAGGTCCTTAAGTGCAAAGAACGATTATAGACGATTTAAAGAATGTTGAAATAATCACAGACGAGTTTATTGTTAAACCTGATACAAAAAATATTCATTTGCTAAATTCAAAAAAAGTTGAACACCTAAACATATACTCTTTTAATCAAAAACAATTTGAAAAAGCTGTTGAATACTTTAATGTAAGCTCTCTAAGTTTTTATGAATTTAGAGTTGAAGATTTATCACCAATTGAAAACTTGGACAAAATTGAAAGCTTATCACTCACTTGGAATTCAAAAGCTGTTCAGTTATGGAATATGGAAAAGAATAAACAACTAAGACAACTTAAAGTTTCTGATTTTTCAAAACTGAGATCCATAGAACTAATTAAAACTGGAGCTTCGCTTGAAATCTTAGAGCTCTCAGGTGGAGTCTGGACCAGAATAAATATTGAATCATTATTGCCTTTATCAGGGTTAAGCCGACTTAAGCAATTAACTCTGACAAATATTAAAGTAGACGATCAATCTTTAGAACCACTATTAGAGCTTAAACACCTCGAAGTTCTTGAATTATCAAATCAATTTCCAGTTGAAGAGTATGCAAAATTATCTGTTGTTTTAACAGAAACCGAATGTAATTTATTCTCGGCATATACAAAGCTTAAAAGTCCAATTGGAGATAAAGACATAATGATCACAGGTAAAGGGAAACCATTTCTTAATTCAATTTTAGATACAAAGCAAATTAATGCTTTTAAAACTAAGTTTCAGAAAATACAAGAGCATATTAGTAATTCATAGAAGTAGCAACATCGCCTAACACCATGTTCACGCTTCGGGCCATTCGGCCCTCGGTCCGGCAGGAGTCAGATGCGGGTTCGGAGAAGAATTTGGCAGCAACAGGGAAGCGAATCAGCCGGATACATCCGCACCGACTAACCACATCGCGGCCGGCGACTTCGTCGCCTTAAGTCGGTGGGACGTCGTGAACACAAGAACGTTAGGCGAAATCACCGAAAATACATATAAAATCCCTCAAAGAAAAGTGAGGTTTAAGAATGATCGAAAAGCATCAAGTAATGAACTTATTAATTAAAGCTTGTCCATCATTTGAAAAATCTTGGAAACAGTATATTGCTGAAACCTATGAAGATGGTGAGGAACAACTTCCTTACATCGATATGATTTATTTCATTCAACATCTAATTGAGCTTTATAAACAGAATAATACAGAAGAATTTCGAGATATCTTCGAAGTAGTCGAATTGATGCATTCGGATGGATCCGACTACGTGAAAGAAGTAGCAACGATAGGATTTTTTGAGACATTACAAAACCAATTATCTAATAACAATATAGACATAGATGAGTTTAAAAGCTATCTAATACCATTGTCTAATACTTGGTGGAATCATTTATTAGACTTTTGGAATGGTAAAATGGAATATGTCGGAGGACCACTAAAGGAATAAAATGATTTTATGGATAGAATAGCCATGTAGTCGGTGACATCACCTAACAATGTGTTCACGCATCGGCGGACAAGCCGCCTCGGTCCCGGAAGAAAAGTCGAGGAAGTAGATGCTGGGACACACCTGCACCACCTAACCGCATCGCGGCCGGTCCTAACGGACCTTAAGGTGGTGAGGCGTCGTGAACACGGAAACGTTATACGCAATGACCGAATGACAGGGGGCAAAACATGAGGATAAGAAATTGGTTTCTGATCATTATCCCAACTCTACTTATATTATCAATCATATTCTTTGTTAATTCAGGACTAAATGGAAATCCAATAAAGAAGTATTATTTTAAAAAAAGAGGTAGAAAAATATTTGATCTCCGAGTACCCAAACAATGAATTTATTATAAATTCAATTGGTTATGGATTTAAAGAAATGAATTACTATGGCGATGTTTCTCCTATGGAAAATAAAAATCTTCATTTTAGTGTCAAAGAAAATTATCAAGGCGAGCTATATGATACCTTACAGGAATCTACACAAAAGTACCAAATAGATCAAAAGTGTAATAATGAGTTATATAAATACTTCAAAAATTCAACATGCGATGCAGATGTATTTGGTTCAAAAATCATAATTCAAATTCATACTGAGAACAATAAAGATAATATTAAAGTATATGAAACCGAAATAATAAATTTTATAAATTCTATATCTGATTTGGATCTTAATCTCTCCGTGCACTTTAATAATGAATGGTTTTTTATTGAGCAAAATACTTTTAATGATATATATACAAATAAGATGCTCATATTTTAATGACAAGAGTTTATATTTGTAGGTTCGAAGAAGCGGTCACTGCGTATAACACCGTATTCACGCTTCGGGCATTCGCCCTCGGTCCGGCAGAGGTTAGAAGTAGATTCGAAGAAGCATTTCAGCTGTAGGGAAGTAGAATCAGCCGGACACATCCCACCACCTAACCGCATCGTGGCCACCCTTCGGGCTTAGGGTGGTGGGACTTCGTGAATACAACAACGTTAGATGAAATCCACGCTAAACCATTTAAGAATGAAAGGATAAAGAACATGTATATACCAAAACATTTCTTAGTTGAAGATCGTGCTCAGATCTTTGACTTCATCAATAACAATGGATTTGGAATTCTATTTTCTACTCATAATAATTGTCCATATGCATCTCATTTACCTTTTTTCCTAGACAAAGATGAAGAATACTTATATAGCCATTTTGCTAGACCAAACGAACAATGGAAAGATATACAAGGGCAAAATGCAATGGTTGTATTTACTGGACCACATTCTTACATTTCATCATCATGGTATGAAACTAACCAGAGTGTACCTACTTGGAATTACGTAGCTGTCCATGTATACGGACGAATTGAAATAATAAATGAGCAGAATGAAATTATTAATTCACTAGAGAGACTAGTACAGAAATATGAAGAACCGAATAGTCCTTACAAACTGGATAAATCAAATGTGATGTTTATTGAAGGGTTATCTAGAGGGATTGTCACTTTCAAGATGAAGATTGATAAGTTAGAAGGTAAGTGGAAATTAAGTCAGAACCATTCCGAAGACAGACAGCGTAGAGTCATTGAACGACTCGAAAAATCTGAAAATCAGGATGCCAGAGAAATTTCTAAACTAATGAGAAACAATAAGAAGAGCTGAACTTGAGAGTAATACTTGGAAGGCGTGGACATCATCTAACACCATATTCACGCAGCGGGGCTTTCGCCCCTTGGTTGTCAGATGTATTATCATGGTAGATATAGCAGACAACACACGACCCAGCCTAAGATAAGAGTTATCTAAGGCTGGGTCGTGTCGTGAATACCTGAACGTTATATGAAAGATTCGCAAAATCAAAAAAACAAAATAGAATACAGGGGGTTGTTATAGGATGACAGTTCAATTAAAGAATTCAAACCAAGTTAGACTTGTTTCAAATCTACAGAAAGCAAGCGAGTATTATTCGACAATTTTGGGCTTTAATGTTGACAGTTGGGGACATGCAATAAGGGATAATGTAGGGTTTTTATTACAACAAGCAAATAATCTAGAAGATATAAAACCAAATGAAAGATCAAATTATTCCAGTGAAAGTTGGGCAGGTCCACCTACTGGTTGGGATACATATTGTTATAGTGATTACAATGGGGTTTTAGCAATCTATGAAGAATTCAAATCAAAGGATGCAGTTATTGCTTATGATCCAATACGGGAAGATATGAAAGATCAAGATTGGATAGAGTTTGGTGTGAAGGATCTAGATGGATATGTAGTCGTATTTGGTGGAGGAAAGCCAAAACAGTAATTTAAAAATATATTTTCATGTAAGTAACTCGAAGAGGGCGAATCCATCATATAACAATGTGTTCACTCATCGGGGCATACGCCCCTCGGTCGCCAAAAGATAAGTCAAGGAAGCAGATTCAGGCGACACATCCATTCACCCAACCGCGGTCGCGGCCGGCCGAGATCGTGCTAATGCACGATTCGTGCAGCTTAGGGTGAATGGACGTCGTGAACACGGTAACGTTAGCTGAAACCAAAGGCATGGCATATAAAACTAAGGAGATAAATATGAACCAAACCGAAGACTGGTTATCAGAAGAAGAAAATCAAATCCAAAGAAAAAGAATTGGTGCTCGTGCACTGGTTATTGCTTTCTTCTCAACTGTATTAATACTAGGTATTGGTTTGTATCTTTTTATTAATCTTGGATCTGATGTAGTCTCAGGTATGTGTGGAAATCAGGTGATTACACAAGAGATACAACCGGATAATGGTAGTTATAAGTTGGTAGTATTTAAGAGAGATTGTGGAGCTACAACAGCATATAGCTATCAATTGTCGGTGATCAAGAAAAACTCTCAATTAGAGAATTCAGCAGCAAATATTTATATTTCAGATCATGAATTCAATGCATTTTGGACCGATAAAAACACAATTGAAATTAGAGGATTCTCGTATAAAGAATATAAACAAGAAAGAAAGTATAAAGGAATAAAAATTCAATACAACACACCTTGGTAGTGTTTCAAGAATGCCTTTGGCATCAGCTAACACCATATTCACCCTTGGGCCATTCGGCCCTCGGTCCGGCAGAGGGATTTCGAGGAAGCGGAGACAGCCGGACACGTCCATTCCCCTAAGATAGGAGCTTTCTAAGGGGAATGGACGTCGTGAATACCCGAACGTTAGGCGAAACCGCGAAGAACAAAACGGAAGAAGGATAAAACCATGATAACAATTAGATTTGTTTCAAGGGATGATGTAAAAGACATACAGTCAATAGCGCATGAAACATGGATGTCTACATACGAGCACATTTATTCGTTGAATTACATTAATAACTTTATAGAGAAAGCTTACTCAAGGGAAGATCTAAATCGAACTATAGAACGAGATATCCAAAGATCGAAGCGGAATTTTTTGATAGCTGAATATAATAAGGAAACTGTTGGATATGCTCAAATCATTCAAATTAATGATAATGAATATGAACTTTTAAGAATATATGTAAGGCCAAAATATCAAAAGTTGGGAATTGGAAAAGCCTTCATTGAAGAGTTTATTAAAGACTTAAAGCCCTTTAATAAACTAATTGCTTGGGTAGAAAAAGAGAATGATATTGGGAGATTCTTTTATAATAAGTGCGGATTTAAAGAAGTAGAAGAATTGATTGAAATCACTGAAGGGCATAGTACTACACTGATTAAATATGAATTGGAATTAATTATTGAATTGTGAGCTACTCAATGCGGCATCGCCTAACACCGTGTTCACACATCGGGGGACAAGCCCCCTCGGTCTGGCAGAGGAATTTCGGGGAAGCTTAGGAAGCCAGACACATCCGCACCGACTAAGCGCATCGCGCTCGGCCACGTTGTAGCCTTAAGTCGGTGGGACGTCGTGAACACATCAACGTTATACGAAACATGAAGAAAGTGATATTTAAGATCTAAATCGACTAACATCATCCCTGCATGTGTATTATAATAATATTGATCACACCATAATAAAGTAGGTGAAGTGGAATGAGCGTCAAAGACGAGGTAATCAAATTAATTCAAGACCTTCCGGATAATGTTACGGTGGAAGACATTTTATACAAATTGTATGTAAGAGCAAGGATTGATGAAGGATTATCTGAATTAGACGCTGGGAAGGGAATAATTCATTCAGAGGCCATGGAGCGAATAAATAAATGGTTGAATTAATTTGGTCTCCAAGAGCGCTTAAAGATATGGAATTGATATTTGAATATATTAAACAAGATTCAACAGAAATGGCAAGAGTATTCGTAAATGATTTAATACAAACAGCAACAGCGATTCCAGAATTTCCGTATTCAGGTAGACTTGTTTCTGAATTCAATAGAGACAATATAAGGGAAAAGATATATCAGAGTTATCGAATCATTTATAGAATTAGAGGGCAAGAAGTAGAACTTATTACATTTTTACATCAATCCAGAAGATTAATACGCAAAGAGCTCAAATGACATCATGACTAATTAAAAGCCATGGTGTTTTTTATTTATTTCGATAATACTCAGATCCTTGTGGGTTGATTCATGAATGCTTCGTATAACACAATATTCGCGCTGCGGGCCATAGGCCCTTGATCTGCCAGGGGTATTTTCGAGGAAGAGGATTTCAGGCAGATACATCCATTCCCCTAAGATAAGAGCTATCTAAGGGAAATGGACGTCGTAAATACTATAACGTTATATGAAAGATCGGCATGAAAAAAGGGAAAGGAGTAAGATTATTGAAGACTCTATTTCATTACAATTGGCAGATCAGAGATGAATGGCTTCAGGTTTTTGAATCTATACCCTTGATCGAATTGTTAAGAGATCGAAAAGCAGGATTAGGATCATTTCTCAAAACTCTTTTTCATATCATAGATGCTGAATATAGTTGGATAAGAGCAATCCAGAATGAATCCGATATTATTTTTCAGTTTGAAGATTATAAGGATCTTCATTCAATGAGAAATCTATCAAATAAATTGAGAATAGAAATTAACAAATTCATAAATAGTTGGTCTAATGAAATGGAGTATGAAACCGTAAATCCTTCATGGATGGATAAGACTTTCTATAAGGGCGAAGTATTAAGACACATTTTAGTTCATGAAATTCATCATATCGGACAACTTTCAATATGGTCGAAAGAAATTGGAATAGAAGTTGTTAGTTCAAATTTTATCGGAAGAGAACTGATGGAAAAGAAATAATAAAGGAATATTTGGAAGTAATTCAAAGAATGCCGATCCTTCATATAACACCATATTCGCGCTGCGGGCCATTCGGCCCTTAAGAGCTATCTAAGGGAAATGGACGTCGCGAATACAAGAACGTTATGCGAAATTTCCAATCGATAAAGACTGAGAAGGCAGGAAAACAACCTTGAACAAAAAAATTTTTTTAGTTGTGCTACCAGTATCGATTATTTTTATGTACTTATTCTTTAAGGACAATATTGTGAGTACAAAGCAAATCGAATACATTGAGTCCTCATCCACTCTGCAAGGAGAATGGTTTGAGCTTCCTACTAAGAGTCACGAGATTAAATCTGTAGCTTTCGGTAACGGAGTTTACGTCGGTGTTGGTGAAGGTTTTTTGGGATACTCCAATGATGGTCGAGAGTGGGAGTTTATTAAATATGAAGATGGTCCTTCAGATTTGATTAACGAGGTTATATTTGCTAAAGGTGTATTTGTAGCTGTAGGTTACGATAAAATCTATACTTCCCCAAATGGTCGTGAATGGAAAGAGATTGGAATTGGTGCTGATAATCATCTCTTTAGTGTAGTTTATGGGAATGGTAAGTTCGTTTCAGTTGGATCGGTGGGTGTATTTACTTCTGAAGATGGAGTGCAGTGGGAGCATCACCGAGATAGCTTATATTGGACAAATTTATGGAGTATTTGTTTTGGTGACAATCAATTCGTAGCAGTTGGCCCATATATTGCTGCGACCTCAATAGACGGTATTGAATGGGAATACAATGAGATTCCGTTTAATGATGGAATGGGATATTTAAGTAGTGTTACTTATGCCAATGGGAAATATATTTCAATTGGTGGAATTGATGATAAGGGATCTATGGTTTGGTCGTCTAAAGATGGACTTGAATGGAATGGGATCTTAAAAGTTCGTGATCTCAATTTTTCAGGGAACTCTCTTGATAATCAGTTTTATTTTACAGGGAATCGTGGGTTACTGTACTCCAAGGACGGAGAAGAATGGAAATATTTTAAGTCTGAGAGAAGTTTAGATGATGTCATATTAGTAAATAAATCACTAATCATAACTGGTATGAGTTCATGGGATGGAAGTTCTACGTTACCGGGTGCTCCAATATTGATAATTCCTCAAAACGATATTTACTCCTATTAACATTTTGTGGTATTCCAAGTAGAGGGAAACTTCGCATAACACCATGTTCACGATTCGGGCCCTTCGGCGCTCGGTCCGGACAGTAGTTAGAAGTGGATTCGGTGATGCAATTGGCAGCAACAAGGAAGCGGAATCAACCGGACACATCCGCACCGACTAAGCGCATCGCGCCCGGAGACTTCTCGCCTTAAGTCTGTGGGACGTCGTGAACACAAGAACGTTAGACGAAACACTTCGAAAGCGAGAAAATCATGAGAACAAATAAAGCAATGAGACTATTGTTGGGAAGAGAATTTAAAATCAAATTATCCTGAAAGAGAATTTATCTTGATTTTAAGTTCTACAACTGAAGGAGAAGATGTT
Source organism: Candidatus Cohnella colombiensis (assembly GCA_029203125.1). GTDB lineage: Bacteria > Bacillota > Bacilli > Paenibacillales > Paenibacillaceae > Cohnella > Cohnella colombiensis. The sequence goes on along the minus strand of CP119317.1, from coordinate 1,872,437 downwards.
GTAATTAGATTCTATCAATTTAGGGATGATGAACCAGAATGGATTCAACTAAACTATCTCGAGGGATATAAAGAAGAAGCATTATTAGTAATCGAGATATTGAATGTAATTCAATGATGCGAAGTGCTTCGTATAACACCATATTCACGCATCGGGGCTTTCGCTCCTTGGTTGTCAGATGTATAATCATGGAAGATATAGCAGACAACACACGACCCAGCCTAAGATGAGAGCTATCTAAGGTTGGGTCGCGTCGTGAATACCCGAACGTTATACAAAACCAGTGCGGGAGTTGTTTTGAAAGATGGACAGGGAAGCATTATTTAAACAATCGCCAGAACATCTGGCTCTTTTTGAAAAGATTCAAACACTCTGTATTTCTTTCCCTGGCACCAGTGAACGATTAAGTCATGGAACGCCTACGTTTTATGTCAATGATAAACGATCTTTTGTACAATATTGGGTTAACCATCATAACGATGGAAGAATTGCTCTTTGGGGATCTGCTGCAGAGGGTGTTCAATCGATATTAATAGAGTCAAACCCCGAGATTTATTTCAGACCTCCATATGTGGGACATCTAGGTTGGATAGGAATGAGACTGGATCGAAATGCAGCATGGACGGAGACCTCTGGAATGATTGAGGATGCGTATCTTAACAGGGCACCAAAAAAGTATAAGGAAATGATTAATAAAAACTAAAGTAAAGATGTGTGGTTAGTTCGAGGATGGCACAGGCATCGTATAATAATGTGTTCACGCATCGGTGGACAAGCCCCCTCGGTCCCGGGAGATAAGTCGAAGAAGTGATTGCCGGGACACATCCGCACCACCTAACCGCATCGCGGCCGCCCTTCAGGCTTAAGGTGGTAGAACGTCGTGAATACACTAACGTTATATGAAACCCCTTAAGTACCAATTGAAATCAATATCACATCGTAACTGGAGGAGTTCTAATGTGGAAAGAGTTTATAAGTGAATTGGAATGTGAGTTGTCATTCAATCAACCAGCATCCATTGAATCCATAAATTCTGCTGAAATCGAACTTAACGTTCAATTCCCTCAGACATTAAAAGAACTTCTACTAGAGAGTAATGGTGTCCTAGACGAATTTGAATGTGATGCTTTATGGCCACTTGAACGAATAATAGAAGAAAACAAAAGTATACGAATTGAAGAGCAAATAACTTTTAATAATTTTTTGCTATTCTCAGATGCAGGCAATGGTGATCTGTTCGCTTTCTCAATTAAAGAGGGAAACGATAATAACGAGGAGATCTACGTATGGAATCATGAAGATGAAAGCAGAGAAATAGTTAGTACTTCATTGAAAGATTTTATTAGTGGTTGGTTTGAGGGAACAATTGGAATTTAAGTTTAGAGAATAATTCGAATTTAAGGAAACTCGAAGAAGAAGGGGCATCGGATAACACCATTTTCACACATCGGGCATACGCCCTCGGACCGGCAGAAGTTAGGAGAGAATTTACTAATAATCATAAAAAAGTAGGGGGATGTCTATGTCGAACTTAGCCTTATCTAAAAAGATAATTGTGTTTATCTGTGTGCTCTTTATTTGTACGCCATTATCAATCTCAGCAGATTCGCTTTCATATTCTAGTTCGAGAGATCACTTTAGCATTTCATTGCCTGATGGTTGGATTCAAATGCCACAATCGGTAATTGATGAAGCAATGCAATTTATGAAGCAACAAGCCACAGATCCTATGAAAATACCGCAATATTTTGCTGGATTCCAAAGAGAAGCAGAAACATATTTTCAATACCCCTACATACTAATGCAAAGATTAGATAATAGCGATGGTGTATCGATTGAAGAAGTTAAGAAGACATTTCGGCAATATGGTGATGATACTCTAAAAAAATTAGATGAAAACTTAGACATCATCAAAAATGCTACATTAGATGATTCTCCATTCATATACCAAGAGAAAAATGCTGTTCTGTTCAATATGATTACTGATGTTCAAGGTATTGGTAAGGTAAAGTCGTTATCTGCAATGATGTTAGGTAAGAATGGAATCATTTCGCTTCATTTTTATTCACTTGAAAACGAGTATCTTAATGATCTACCGTATTTTAGTTCTATTTTAGATAGTTTTAACTATGAAGATGGTTATGAATACCAGGAACCTCAAAGTTTTTGGGAGCAGGTTGCAACAAAGGCAGTTATAGGTGCGATAATCGGCGGTGTTTTTGCATTATTTGGGGTAATAGTTAAGAGAAATAAGAAAGCTGCTATCGCTACTTCAAAGGATACAAAGGATAGCGTAATAGAAAATAATTGAACGATAAGAATCCAGATAATGCTTAATAAACCAACTTGAATGTAACACAAGAAGGACCTGCATTCAGATAACACCGTATTCACTCATGGTGCCATTCGGCTCTCCGTCCGGCAGGAGATCGAGGCTTTTCGATGAGGCATTTCAGTATCGAGGAAGTTGATTCAGTCAGACACATCCGACCGAATAAGCGCATCGCGCTCGGCGACTACGTCGCCTTAAGTCGGTGGGACGTCGTGAACACGGAAACGTCATCTGAAAGATACGTGAAGTCAGAATAATTAAACAATGGGGTCATTCTAATATGAATAGCAAGATATTTATGAACATTAATTACATATTGTTTGTACTTTGGTTAGGGATGATTGTTTTATCATATATTCATCCTTTTTTCGCAATTATTTTTAGTCTATTCCATATTGTTCTTATGTTCTATTTCATGTTTATTGCGGTATATTTACTAATTACCGCACATTCAAAGCAAAAACTTCTTTCGATAATATTTTTATTGCCAATCTCATTTTTTATTATTTTTCCAATACTTCGTGATGAGTTTCGCTTAATCACAAATATTCCGAATGATAAAGTTATCAAAGAGTACATTCATTCCCAACATATCGGAAGAGTTGAAATATTGGATACCAATAAAGAAATAGCAAATTACAATTCCAAAAGTAAAAATTTAGAATTAAAGCTTAAGATATTACCTGAAGTTTTCATTAATGACCATTCAGACTTATATAACAGAGAAGATCCTGAGACTTCTGCAAAGATCATGATGAATGTGATGTATCTAAACTACATTGAACTTCCAAATCAGATTTCCCAAGTGACCAGAGTACCTAATACGATAACGGTTTTTGGATATTGGGGAGATGAATTAATTATGAAAGCAATGTTTCAAAAAAACAAAAAAAAGTACAGACTGATTGAACCTTATCCGAAAGTATCATTGGTAGGTTCAAAAAATGAGAAACTGCAATTACAATATGAACTCTTAAATAAAAAATCAAAAATCGATCTAATTGTTCATAATATACCAAGCACTAACTTTCAATTTAATTTGGTCAAAGATTGATTAGCTCTAGGTAGCTTAGTCTAAGAAGACGTATCCTTCAGATAACACCATATTCACGCATCGGGCATTCGCCCTCGGCCCGGCACGAAGTTAGGAGTGGATTCGATGAGGCATTTCAGTTTCGTGAATACCAGAACGTTAAGTGAAATTGGCGCAATTACAATGAAAAGAGGTGCCACATATGAATTCTGAAAGATTTTCAGAAATAATTAAAGAACTCAGAGATGAGTCAATTGAAAGTACATACACATTTTTTATTAAACCTCCAGGAAGAAAACCTCGGAAAAGACATGTCGAACTTTCAAATTGGTTAAATGCATTAGATGACAAAGACAAAGTCATGTTAAGAGAGTTCATTAAAGAAGGAATCGATGCTAGTTTGTTTGGACTTCTCTGTATTTTTGATGGTGTACGTAAAGTTAAAGCGGGAGAATTTAAACTTTCTTATATAGAGGAAGGTAGAGAGATCAAATTAAATGAATCAGAAAAAGTAGATCTCCATGACCTTTATAACCATTATTTCAAATTGAGCAATCAGAATAAATATTTGTATGTAACACAAGATGGCTCCAACATCACCTAACACCATATTCACGCATCGCAGCCTGTCGCCTGCTCGGTCCGACGGATGTCCGAAGCGAGTTCGGAGAGGCATCTCAATTTCGGGGAAGTGGGATCAGTCGGACACATCCGCACCACCCAACCGCATCGCGGCCGGACCTAAAGGTCCTTAGGGTGGTGGGACGTCGTGAACACGGAAACGTTATAGGAAACCGCCGGAAACACAATTATTAAACCTTAAAAACAGACAAACCTATAAAACCAAATGATGAGGTTATATATATGGCCAATGCATTTGTCCGACTCATTAATAAGAATGAATTACCAGAACTACTATTGCTATATAAACAATTAAATTCAGATGATCCGGATCTGAATGTTGACGATATTCAGGATCACTGGAACGAGATAATGAATGACAAGATGATGAAGATAATTGTTGCTGAACATGAAGGGAAGATTGTATCTTCATGTGTTTTAGTGTTAATTAGAAATCTAACCAGGGGAGCTAGACCTTATGGGTTGATTGAGAATGTTATCACCGATGCTGATCATAGAAGAAGAGGTTATGGACAATTAGTACTTCAGAACGCTGTAGATTTTGCAAAGGATTTCGGATGCTATAAGGTCATGTTAATGACAAGTTCAAGAATAGAAGGAACACATGACTTTTATGAGAACTGTGGATTTAAGAAAGGAGATAAGACCGGATATATAATAAAGATGAATTGAGAGTAACTCGAAGAAGCGGCGGCATCCTATAACACTATATTCACGCATCGGGCATTCGCCCTCGGCCCGGCACGAAGTTAGGAGTGGACTCGGTGAATCATTTCAGTTTCGGGGAAACAGATTCAGCCGGACACATCCGCACCGAAAAACTGCGCAAGCGCAGCCGGTTCCTGGCGGAACCTTAAGTCGGTAGGACGTCGTGAATACAATAACGTTAGACGAAATTCCCCGAGATCGAGGTGAGGTACTTGCAATGGAGTAAGATGAAAGAACAAATTGAATCAAAATTATGTGAATCTCTTAAAGGTAGAGTCAAATTTAATAGTACTCGATACAGGGGATCCCATGATGAAGTTGGAAGATCGTGGGTCACTTTTGATAATGAAATCATTCATGATTTTTGTACTGTTAAGTTGAGATATAAATATAACACTACAGCAAACATGCTACGAGAAGAAACCAACTCTTTAGATTGGAGAGCCCCGGAACAGAAGAAAGGGTATTATGAAGCGTGTAGAATCGCAGGTAAAGAGATGGAGTTTCAAGGTATTCATAATCAATTTGAATTCTATAAAGCAATCGAAGAATACTTAAATCTATCAATCGATGAAGCCATGAGATCAACAAACCCTATAATTAGATCTATATCCTGGTTTGATAAGAGACTAGGAAAGAGAAGACTTATAAGAATTGAAGAAGAAAGTAACATAATAGTGATTAAATTCAGAAATTTTAGACTTGAAGCTGAAGGTTTAATCGATGAATGAGGGGAACTTCGTCTAACATCATATTCACGCATCGGGCATTCGCCCTCGGACCGGCCGGAGTCTGAAGAATTCCGAAGAGGCATTTCAGTATTCGCGGAAGCATAATCAGCCGGACACATCCGCACCGACTAACTGCGCAAGTGCAGCCGGCGACTTTGTCGCCTTAAGTCGGTAGGACGTCGTGAATACAACAACGTTATAAGAAATTCCCGCAAGAGCATGGACTACAATAGAGCGAGGTGAATATCATTGACGCGAAAGAACTCATAAATATTGAACAGTTAATGAAATCATTTTATAGACCATGGTACATAGCTGGTGGATGGACAATTGATCTCGCAGCCAATGAAATGACAAGAACTCATAAAGACATGGATATTTGTATTTTCAGAGAAGACATACCTTATGTAATTACCTATTTTAATGAGTGGGATATTCAAGTTGCGATTCCTGGCGAACATCGATTAGTACCATTCATAACATTAGGCGATTTAGATCCGCCAAGATATTGTTTACATATGTTTAAAGAGAATGAATTTCTAGAAATATTAGTAACGGATCGAGTAGAGAACGAAGTGATATTTAGAAAGAATAGAAACATCAAACTGCATATTGATGAATTCAGTAAAGGAACTCAATTAAGACCTTATATAAATCCAGCATGGCAACTACTTTTTAAGAGTCTAAATACAAGAGAAGAAGATGAACATGATTTTAAGATTTATTTGAATCGAGTAAATGACGATCATTCAAAGAAATGGTTATTACAGAGCATGATTAAGGCAAATGGTAATAAAAAATGGATAAGGGAACTTGAAAGCGAATTCGAAGAAGGCGGGAACTTCTTATAACACCATATTCACGCATCGGGCATTCGCCTCTCGGTTCGGCCGGAGCCCGATGAGAAATCGAAGATGCATTTCAGTAGCGGAGGAGTAGAATCTGCCGGACACATCCATTCCCCTAAGATAGGAGCTATCTAAGGGTAATGGACGTCGTGAACACGGTAACGTTATGTGAAATTCCCGTAGGGCTTAAAGAACTCAAAATGATAGCTAGGATGTGTTTACATGGGAGCATGGGGATATGGAAATCTTGAAAACGATACAGTGCTTGATTGGATAGAAGAACTCTTTGAAACAGACAACATGAGCCTTATTACAGAGTCAATAGAATGTGTTCTTGAAGATGATGACATTGATGCAGATACTGCATCAATAGCAATAGGGGCAATTGAAGTATTGGCAGCTTTGCATGGTAGTCCAGGAACTGAAGAATATGAAGAAGAACTTAAAGAATGGATAGATCAACATAAAGGAAATGGGAAAAGGCTATTATCTAAAGCTCAGAAAGCACTAAATAGAATATTACTAGAATCAGAACTTAAAGATCTATGGGAAGAATCTGAAAGCTTTGAGGAATGGGTAAAGACAATAAAGGATCTGGAAAGAAGATTAATTTGAGGGTTTTTTCAAGTTGTCTGGAACTTCACATAACACCAAATTCACGCATCGCGGCCGCCTTTCGGGCTTATGGTGGTAGGACGTCGTGAATACAAGAACGTTAGCTGAAATAACCTAGAAGATAAATATTGTAAGTAGGTGAATCAATGATGTACTCAGCAGTAGTTTTAGATCTAGATGGAACACTACTTAACTCAGAAAAGAAGATTTCAGACAGAAATTGCAAGAGTATCATGGCTTGTTATAGGCAAGGAATGCAAATAATCTTTGCTACTGCTCGTCCTCCAAGAGCCGTATATAGTTTTCTACCAAAGGAATTATTAGATGTTGGCTCTTTTGTATTTTATAATGGAGCTTTCATTTCCAGTTCTAGTCTTGGCATTAATATTCATGAACCAATCCATTCAGTTACTTCTGCAGAAGTTCTTGATCATTGTATAAACGATAACCCTAATAATGAGATAGGGGTTGAAGTAATGGATGAATGGTTCAGTCTGAAAGAGATTGATTACTCGATTGTCACGAGTGTAAAAGAGAATCCAATTGTAAAATCTCTTGAGGAGCTCAAAGGATTTGATGCTACAAAAATTTTGATAACTGGCAATATAAATGTAAGAATGCTTAGGGAAAAATTTGATTCCGACCTAAATATTCTAGTAACTGATAATGGACAGTTGATTCAAATCATGTCAAAGAGGGCATCAAAAGAAATTGGTGTAGCTAAATTACTCGATGGTTTTGGTCTTCAAAACGAAGAGGTTATTGTTTTTGGAGATGATCATAACGATATTGGATTATTTAATACTTGTGGGTGGTCAGTTGCAATGGGTAATGCAATAAAAGAATTGAAGAATATTGCAAGTAAAATTACTGAAAGCAACGATAATGATGGGGTTGCTATTGAATTGGAAAGAATTTTGGGGGTAACACAAGGTTACATCAGCTAATAATGTGTTCACGCTTCGGGCCATTCGGCCCTCGGTCCGGCAGAAGGAAGAAGAGTGTTCGAAGATGCAATTGGCAGTAGCAGGGAAGCGGAATCAGCCGGACACCTGCACCACCTTAAGGTCATTTCGTAACCTTAAGGTGGTGGGGCGTCGTGAATACAACATCGTTATAGGAAATCAGTGCAAATCATATTAAAAACGTTTGGAGGAACGAGGATGTTTGAGTATCTTACACACTATTACAATTCAGTGCCTTTTAGAAGTTTGTCTGCACTCTCAAGATCTGAAGCAATGAAAGTCATGGAAGAATTATGTAGTGATTCACCGATCTTTGAGAGATTCAAGGAACCAGAGAAATATTGGGAGAACCGATTAGAAGCTGAGAATTGGCTACGAAACGGATTTAAAGAAAAAGGTGGAGTACCAAAAGATAAATATCCATTGTATGCTGTATTGGAGACAGCAGATTGGGTAGAAAGTTATGCTTTGAGTGAAGGGTTAAACTTAAATTTGCTACGAATTCCGTTATGTCTCTTCAGCGAAAAAGATGTCAGTTTTACAGTACCAGATAGTATGGTTTCATATTGGATTGGAAGAGATAAGCCTAAAGAATATTACAATGCTAAATTTCATGGGCAGGTATTTACAATTTCAGAAATAAAGGCGAGTATGACGGCTGATGTAATGAGTAATCTCGAATCAATGATCCCTTCGGGATTACCGTACATTGAAGCACAAATATGGAACCATGAGATTGCAAATAATTTTTGTAATAATCAAAATTTAACTTGAAATAATGAGATATAGAAAGAGGATTTGATAGTCTAATCGATCGAGGAAGGCACTGACTTCCTATAACACCATATTCACGCATCGGGCATCCGCCCTCGCTCCGGCAGAAGTTAGAAGTAGATTCGGGGACGCATTTTCAGTAGCGGGGAAATAGTAGTAGCTGGACACATCCGCACCGACTAACCGCATCGTGGCCGCCCTTCGGGCTTAAGGGAATTGAACGTCGTGAACACATTAACGTTATACGACAGAACGAAGCAGTTTAGATTAAAACCAAAGGAGCATCGTAATGATAAGTCGATTTCATCATGCTCAAATTACAATACCGAAGGGCAAAGAGGATGAGGCAAGATACTTCTATTGTGGAATCTTGCAGTTGAAAGAAATCACAAAGCCAGAATCCTTAATAGGCAGAGGTGGATTTTGGGTTCTTGTTGGTGATCAACAATTACATATTGGAACTGAAGATGGTGTAAACCGTTTATTAACAAAAGCCCATTTAGCTTTTGAAGTGAATGACATAAAAGCTATTGAAAAACTGCTAACAGACAATGGGATGGAAATCCTGGAATCAGTACCGATACCAGGATATGAGAGATTCGAATTCAGGGATCCGTTTGGCAATCGAGTAGAGTGTATAAAACTGCTATAAAAGCAATAAGACAAAATAAATGGCTATTAAAAGAGATTTTCTGAGGTAACTAAAGGTTCCTTCATCTAACACCATATTCACGCAGCGGGGCTTTCGCCCCTTGGTTGTCAGATGTATAATCATGGTAGATATAGCAGACAACACACGACCCAGCCTAAGATAAGACTATCTAAGGCTGGGTCGCGTCGTGAATACATGAACGTTAGGCGAAACTCTCGAAACACTCTAAAACATTAACTGGGGTGACATCAATGATAAAAAAATACTCTTATATCTTGTGCTCTTTTGTGCTCTTAGGATGTTTAATATCTTGTAGCTATGATGACAATCTATCGAATCAATTTGATTCTCCAGAGGCTGAAATTAAGCAAGCGGATACCGTTAATAACGATAATAATCTTGCTACAAATAAAGAAGAGAATGAAAAATCAAAAATAAATAGTGATGACATTAACTCAAATGCTATAGATGTTACTTCTTTGATTCCGGCGGGATGGCACATTTTGGAGCATACGGAACCTGTAAAAGCTGAAGGTGATTTAAATAAAGATGGTATCCAAGACCTTGCAATTGTTATCGAGAAAACGCAAGAAGAATATGATGCGACTCGTTCATTATTAATTGCATTTGGAAACAAGGATCATACCTTTTCACTATCAACAATAGCAGATAAAGTAATTTTGGGGGCACAAGAAGGAGGAGGTTGGGGCGATCCATTTGATGGAATCATCATAGATAGAGGATCCGTGGTAGTGAGTGATTTCGGAGGTAGTAGTCAAAGATGGTATGACAAATATAGATTTAGATTTCAAGAAAACGATTGGTATTTAATCGGAGTATCAATGGGATGGAATCATTCAATTAAAGAAGGTACAGAGATGGCATTTGATGAGGAAGACTATAATTTGCTTACAGGTGACTATATTTTTAATAAAACAAATGAAAACGGAGAAGAAAAGATTACGAGAGGAAACAGAGGAAAGAAAAAACTTGTAAAATTAGGTGAGTTTAATATCGATGATATGTAACGAAATAACAACGTCTTTGGGGATCTCAAAGAAGTCGAGAGCATCGCCTAACACCATTTTCACGCTTCGGGCCATACGGCCCTACGTACAGCAGAAATTAGAAGTGGATACGGTGAGGTATTTCAGCAGCAGTGAAGCGGAATCTGCCGGACACATCCGCACCGACTAACTGCGCAAGCTCAGCCGGTTCCTGGCGGAACCTTAAGTCGGTGGGACGTCGTGAATACAAGAACGTTATCTGAAAGAATATGAAACCCTAAAGAGGTGAATCAATGAAGAGACGTATAACATTTGCTGTTAAGTTTGATCTATTAGCAAAGCATTTTCCAGCAAATTTACTTCTATTAATGTTTTTTCTAAGTTTCTTTTGTGGGTTGCTTTTTATCAAAGAATCAAGCTCACAAATATTCTTTGCATTTCCTTTAATGATACTTGTTATTTATTTCTTTCTTATTTTTATGAATTATTTAAGAGCAAGGCGATTACTCATTTATGGACAAATTACTAAAGGAATCTTAGTCAAAAAAATGAGAACAAAATTTGCAAATCAACGAGCAGGAAATATTGAGTATTATAATAAATTTTACTTTTACTTTAGAGATCAATCCGGAAGGGAAGTTTCATTTACTCAACGTTCTATAAATGGAATCGAGATGAAGGTAAACAAAGAAACTTTGATAATATATCAACCTGAAGATCCACAAAAAGCAATGGCGATTGATTTGATTTCAAGAATGAAATTAATAGTAGAAAACAATTTAGTTTCTTTTTTATATCTCAATAACTGAGAACAGTTTAGATTATGCTTCGAAGCACATTCCTTCAGATAATACAATATTCGCTCTGCTTGCCATGCAGCCCTTGATCTGCCCGAGGTAGTTTCGTGGATGCTAATTCAGACAGATACATCGATTCCCCAAAGATAGGAGCTATCTAAGGGGAATCGACGTCGCGAAAACGACAACGTTATCTGAAAGTGACAAGAGCTAATGAAAGGAAGCTATCTCATGGAAGCTTTAATAAATTCAACAATTATTGAAATTCTTAAAGGAGATATCACCCAATCTCAATTAGAATGCATAGTAAATGCAGCCAATACTAGTTTGCTTGGTGGAGGTGGAGTTGACGGAGCTATTCATCGTGCAGGCGGTAAAGAAATACTCGATGAATGTATTAAAATACGTAACAAGCAAGGACATTGTCCGGTTGGAGAAGCTGTTATTACAACCGGCGGAAAACTACAAGCAAAGTATGTCATACATACAGTAGGACCTGTATGGAATAATGGAAACAATAGTGAACCCGAAAAGCTCAAGCATTGTTATAGTAATTCATTAAATCTTGCATTAAAAAACGGAATAAGTAGTATATCCTTTCCAAACATTAGTACAGGAATTTATAGATTTCCTAAAGAACAAGCAGCTGAAGTTGCATTAATAACTGTATTAGAATTTGTGAAGAACAACTCCTCCATTAATCATGTTCAATTTGTTTGTTATGATGAGGATAATGAAAGAATTTATCTAGAGAAATTAAAGGCGCTTTTGTAAGTAGCTTAAGAAGTGTCACCTTCAGATAAGACCATGTTCACGCTTCGGGCCATTCGGCCCTCGGTCCGACAGGAGTTAGATGAGAAATCGATGAAGTATTTCAGTAGCAGAGGAATAGAATCTGCCGGACTCACCCGTACCACCCAACCGCATCGCGGCCAGTCACTTCGTTCCTTTAGGGTGGTGGGGCGTCGTGAATACCAAAACGTTATATGAAATTCCCACAAATCTTTTTAAGCGAGGGATACCATTGAAACCATTAATTAAAGAAAAGTTGATTGGCGTAATGCTATACGCTAAAGACTTACAAAGATCAAGTACATGGTATTGTGAGATGTTAGGATTTAAACTTGCAGATCATAATTTTGACGATTTTGTTGAACTAACTATTGATGGACAGTATGTCATGCACTTATTCAAGGATATTGATTTAACGCCTATTACTAGACCAGTGTTTTCATTTAATACAGACAATATAGAAGATGCATATCAATCATTAGTGAACAGCGGAGCAGAGATCTATTCAATAGAAACATATGGAGATCATAGAAGTTTTAGTTTTAAGGATTGTGATGGAAACATATTAATGATTTCTCAATACTGATACAAAACATAGATGCAACGAACATTATTGATGAGATAGTAGCTCAGGAAGAGTGGGAACTTCATATTACACCATATTCACGCATCGGGCCATTCGGCCCTCGGTCCGGCAGCAACTCGATGAATTTCGATGAGGCAATTCAGTATACAGGGAAGTATTTTCAGCCGGACACATTCCACCACTTAACCGCACCGCGGCGGCCCTTTGGGCTTAAGGGAGTTGGACGTCGTGAACACATGAACGTTATACGCAATTACTGAAAGAGAATGATAGAAACCAGCCAGTGTTGGCATCATAATATTTAGAAATCATAAAAAAATGGAGAGTGATAATCATGGAAGCAAAGGAAGTAATATTACCGGCATTCACAGTTGTGGGTTTTAGGATTGAGGCAAACTTAGATGAATTAGAATCTGGCATTGGGAAGAATACCTATGATTCATTGATATCGAGAAAAGATGAGATTCTCTTTAAGAAGAATGAGAATGTGATTTTAATGCAAATTTACCCGATGAAACCAGGGTTTAATCCAAGGATCGACCGCTTTACCCAAATATTCTGTTATGAGGTCAATGAGGGTTATACAGTTCCACCAGGGATGATGAGCCATCAAGTATCTGAAAGTAAATACGTAACATATACTCATAAAGGTCTCGAATCAGAGTTGCAACGGTCATATGATTATCTATATGGACAATGGACACGCGAACATAGACATGAACCGAAAGGATATGACTTTGAAGTTTGGGATGAGAGGTACAAACCGGAAAGTTCAGATAATGAGATCGATATGTACGTGGCATTAAGATAAGTTATTAGTATATTCGATGATGGCAGTAATTTCGTATAACATCGTATTCACGCTGCAGGGCGTTCGCCTCTTGGTTGTCAGATGTATAATCATGGTAGAAATAACATACAACACACGACCCAGCCTAAGATAAGAACTATCTAAGGCTGGGTCGCGTCGTGAACACGAGAACGTTATACGACAGAACCTTAATGCGAAGGAGGAACAAACATTAAAATCAACTTTTTCTTGGTTGTAATGTTCAATTTCGTTTATGGATTATTTGGAATTCCAATATACTTAACATTAATAGATATTTCTTATTCAACTCCAATAATCATATATTCAGTGTTTGTAATAATAATCTGGGTTATAGTGAATTACTTTATTAAGCGTAAAGCAATATTATCAATAGGTGCAAGAGCGCTTCTCATCAGTAGTGAAGGGATTATTTTCATTTTTTCATCTTGGATGTTTGGATGGATTTTTATTAGATATGCAATTGGAGACATAATTTCAACGGGATTTGTAATAACAGTTCTCATAGCTTTCATTATTTTCTTCATTATCTTTTCAATAATTAATAGGACCGCAAACAGAAAAATTAGAAGAATGGAAAGAAACAAGGACGATTGGTAATGTTTAAACATTTGAGTAAGCGAAATCAGGGGAGAGGTTCCGTCGTATAACACCATGTTCACGCATCGGGGCATTCGTCCCTCGGTCCGGCAGGAGTTAGATGAGGATTCGGAAAAGTAATTGGCAGCTGCGGGGAAGTAGACTCAGCCGGACACAACTGCACCACCTAACCGTATCCCGGCCGGTCACATTGTGACCTTAAAGTGGTGGGACGTCGTGAATACAAGAACATTTTCAGAAATTGATGCGAAAGGAAAGTGAAATGAAAAGATGAAAGCAAAAGTAAAACAGATTGAATGTGTTTATATCCCAATTACTAACCCATATGAGTCTGCTGATTGGTATCAGAGGAACCTGGGCCTAGAACTTATAAATCCAGTGACAGAAGATCAAGTGCAATTAAGAATAGGTGATAACCAAGCGATATTTTTGATTAAGACTAAGGAGAAAACTACCCTGAATTATATTGAAGTAGGTGGGACAGAAATGTCGGCACTTACACTTGAAGTCACAAACATAGAAGAAATTTATTACAATATGAAAACAAATGGAGTAAGAATTGAAGGCATTAATGAAACAGACGGTTGTGGGGATTTCTTTGAAGTATTTGATCCTGATGGTAATAAGATATCCATATGGGGTGGATGGAAATAACACTTTTATGACTATCCGGAGAAGGCATCAACATCAGATAACACCATATTCTCGCATCGGTCCATTCGGCCCTCGGTCCGACTGAAGGATATAGATGAAGCGGAATCAGCCGGACACTCCACATCACCTAAGCGCACCGCGGTCGCCCTTCGGGCTTAAGGTAGTGGGATGTATAATTTTGACGGTGAGTTAAAAACAATAGAAATAGATAGACTTAAACAAATGGGATTGAGGTGGTTAGATGAGACGATTGCGATACCAAGTTGCATGTAGTCTTGATGGCTTCATTGCAGGATTGGAAGATGAGTTCGACTGGATTACACCAGAGCCCTCGTTTGATTTCGAAGCACTTCATGCACAGTTCGAAATCATCCTTATGGGGCGTCGGACTTATGAAATCGCATCTTCTATGGGCGGATTCCCAGGAAAGCATGTGATCGTCGCTTCTAGATCACTTAGCCAAGAAGATCATCCTGACGTTGAGGTCGTGAGTGTGGGTCTTGAAACGCGAGTTCATGAGCTTCGTGAACAAACAGGTCGAGATATTTGGCTTTATGGCGGAGGAACTCTTCTTTCCCAACTTCTGACCTGGAACTTAGTCGATACAGTCGAACCAGCAATCATTCCGATCCTTTTGGGAGGTGGGGTTCCATTGCTTGCTTCGCAAGGTGTGCGTCGTAATTTGAAATTAATCGGACAAACTACATATCCCAGTGGAATGGTGCTCCTCAAGTACGAGGTACAAAAATCTACAGCTGAGAATCGTTGAAACGGGCATCGATTAGGATTAAATTTCTGAAGAACATTCGAAGATGGCAGTAACAGCGCATAACAATGAGTTCACGCTGTGGGGCATTTACCCCTCGGACGCCAAGAGATAATTCGGAGAAGCAGATTCAGGCAACACATCCATCCCCTTAAGATAAGAGCTATCTAAGGGGAATAGATGTCGTGAACACAAGAACGTTATCTAAAACCCATGGCTGCCTGAGAAAAACAAGAAAACAAGAACGCTTGTACGCCTTCCTGTTTTAGGATAGAATGGAAGTACAATTGAAACTTGGGTGGGCATGGTTTCCCTTCGAAAGGAGGTGAGCCATGAAGCTGAGAGATGCAATAACCATCATGATTTTATTCGCAACCTTTGTAATTGCACTTCTAACATATATTGCTTTGGTTTATCAAACAAAGTAAAAACCCACCCCAAGTTTGACCGCTGCAGGTGGGTTTTTGAGTCTTTAGAACTCAGAAGGGATTGCCATCCAAGCCAATTGTCGGGGCCAAGTGTTAGCAGCACTTGGTCTTCGTTAAATAAATCATAACACATGAAGAACTAATCGACAAGAATAAGGAAAAGAAGTCATCTACAAAACTGCCTAAGAAATTGGCTTCTTATATTAAAAAATATAAATGAACAAGATCGAATTGGAAGTATATCAAGAAGTCAGGGTCATCTTATTACAATGTGTTCACGGATCGGGGGACAAGCCTGCCTCCTCGGTCCCGGATGATAATTCGGAGAAGTAGATGGCCGGGATCACATCCCATCACCCAATCGCAGTCGCGGCCAAGCCGATCGCACTAGTCGTGCGACGAGCGATTTTGGGTGATAGGACGTCGTGAACACGGAAACGTTATGTGAAATCCTATGCAAACAATAAAACCATTATTGGGGGTAAACCATGGAAAATAAGATTATTCATAGACCATCTATTAAATTGATTGGTCAGGCAATAAGCGTCACTCTCGATGAGGTTATCACAGAAAAGAAACCACAGTTGTTGGCATCGGAGTTTAAAGGGCGAATCTCTAAAATAACTACAAACATAAATAAACTTGAAGTTTTAGGCGTGTCAACTGATCCAGAAAACTATAATCAAGAAACCGATAAATTTGAATATTTTATTGGAGTTGAAGTTTCTTCATTTAACGATGTACCTGAAGGTATGGTAACTAAGACATTACCGGAAAACGACTATATAGTTTTTACCCACAGAGGATTAGCGGAGAATATAGGTAAAGTCCATGATTACTTATACACGATTTGGCTTGAGAAGAATGAATATGTATTAAATGACCGATATAATATCGAAGTCTATGGTGATCTTCATAAAGGGGCAGACTCAGAGGAATCTGAGATAGAGATATATTTCCCGATTAAGAAGTGAAGTGATTGAGCAACTCAAGAAGGCATAGGACATCACATAACAATGTGATCACACATCGAAGGACAAGCCGCCTCGGTCCCGGGAGATAAGTCGAGGAAGTTGATGTCGGGACACATCCGCACGACCTAACCGCATCGCGGTCGACCTTCGGGGTTAAGGTGGTGGGACGTCGTGAATTCAATAACATTATCCGAAGCCTCCGAATACTGATAAAACATAAGAAAGAATAAGAATTCAGTCCAATAATCTTTCTAGATTTGAGGGATATAGATGATCATAGATTCGAAGACATTAAAAGTGTTGTTTTGGTTATTGAGCTTTATCATTGCATTAATATCCTGCATTTCTTTCGTGGGGATGATGAATAGTTATTCAAATAGAATTGAAGACCCCGAGCCATTTAGCCTAATTGGAGGAGCAATATTAAGTAGTTTAGTTATTTTACTTTTTGGTCTATTCCATGTGATAGTATTTATGATCGTCCTCTATCAAATATTTAATTCTAATTACTACAAACTTAAGTTATTAATCTGGTTACCGTATAGAGATCGATGGTTTATACATGTAATAAGAATCCTCGGGTACTTTATTGTGTTTCTACTGTTGTATTTCTATTCCAAATCAGTTGATAGTGAGTATTCGATTGAATTGTGGGAAGTGTTTTTTTATTTATCTTCAATTATCACAATATTTACTTATATGATTTGGTTGTGCTCATGGCTCACTAGAGAACAATATAACTAATAAGATGAAGACTTAAGGTGTGACGTCGTAAATACCATAACGATATCTGTAATTACCGTGTAAATCTTCTAAATCCTCAAAGAGAGGTGTGATATAATTTTGAATCCATTTCCAAAGGAACATGAATTAATTGATGTATTCGAATCAGAACCTAAAATCAAGGACAACGAAACACCTTTTTATTACAACCATCTAGAATATCTTTTAACACGAGATAATGGTTCACTCCAATGTGAGTTAGAACCTGGAATACACTGGGCTAGAGTAATTTGGAAACAAAAAGATGAAACACTAGTTGACTTAGAATTAGAAAGCATAAAGGGAATTGAAATAGAAAAGAGAAACGGTAAAGAATTTATACATTTTATATTTTATGAAGGCAATGGAATAAAGAATCTTATTGTAAGAACAAAACCTAATTTCTCAATCTCGTGGGGAACGTTAAGGGAATAAATAATGAAAGACAATTGTATGAGATACAACGAGGTCGGTAACTACAGATAACACAATATTCTCACTGCGGGCCATACGGCCCTTGATCTGCCCGGAGTGATTTCGAGGAATAGGATTCAGGCAGATACATCCATTCCCCTAAGATAGGAGCTATCTAAGGGGAATGGACGTCGTGAACACAATAACGTTATGTGAGACCCATGAAAGTCGGAGAAAAACAATAAAACAGGAACGCTTGTACGCCTTCCAGCTTTAGGATAGAATGGAATTACAATTGAAACTTGGGTGGGCGTGGTCTCCCTTCGAAAGTAGGTGAGCCATGAAGCTAAGAGATGCAATTACCATCATGATTCTTTTTGCAGCCTTCGTAATTGCACTTCTAACATATATTGCTTTGGTTTATCAGACAAAGTAAAAACCCACCCGAGTTCGTAGCCGAGGTGGGTCTTTGACATTTAATCAACTCAGAAGGGAATCCCATTCAAGCCAATTGTCGGGGCCAAGTGTTGACGCACTTGGTCTTCGTTAAATAAATATTACCATACCAGTGTCATCACGACAATTGAAAATCATATTTATCAAAGTGGCTAGTACATTAAATGAAATCAATACAAAGTTAGAATGAGGGTGTTCTCAATGATGATAAAACTCGAACTGCTAAGTGAGACAGATTTTTCGCAAATTGTGGAATGGGTTAATCAGTATCCTGAAGATTTTTTAGTGCAGTGGGCAGGTACAACTTATGAATATCCTTTGACCATCGAACAAATGAAAGGTCATTATTCTAATGGACATAATTCAGTAGAATCCGCTGTATTTATCTACAAGATTATGGACGACAATCGGTTTATAGGATCATTTCAATTAGGGAGGCTTAATTGGGTTACCAAGGAAGCAATTGTTGGTCGATTTTTAATTGGTGAAGAAATAAATCGGGGTAGAGGTATTGGTAGGATAGCATTAAATGAATTAGTTAAGATCGGATTTAATCAGTTTAATTTAGAAACAATAAAATTGAATGTTTATGAATTTAATAGACAGGCAATTAAATGCTATGAATCGATTGGATTTAGAAAGAGTCTATATCAAGAGAAAATGTATCAGAACAGTAATGGATTTTGGTGGAATAACTTTGAAATGACTTTAAGAAAAGAAGATTGGCTTGTGTAGTTCGAAGAAGGCATTGACATCATATAACAATGTGTTCAGGCATCGGAAGACAAGCCACCTCGGTCGCCAGGAGATAAATCGGGGAAGATGAAAAAGAAAGAAAGAAGGAAGTACTTATGAAAGTAAGAGTAGGGGCAGTCTTTATTCCTGTGATTGATTTAGAAGAAAGTATTAATTGGTATTTAAATGTTCTTGAACTTAAATTAATTGATAACTGGGGAGCAGGAGCGAGTTTTTCATTTAATCAAGGTGAGAGTCTACTGGCACTAATTAAAGTAGAAAAGGTATCCCCCTTAAAATTTGCTGTAAATGAAACTCAATCAAACGTCTATTTCCACTTTGAAACAGATGATTTAGCACAATTAAAGAGGAACTTTGAGAGTAAAGGGATTAGAATTACTAGTTTAATGGATCATGGGCTTATGAATGAATTGTTTATTATAGATCCAAGTGGCAATGAGATAACATTCTTCTGTGAGAAGAGCGAGTCGCCATTTTATAAACATGCGACAGGAAAAACATCTTGGTAGAAAGTATCTCAATGTAGTCCTAGCCTTCAGATAACAATATGTGTTCACACTTCGGCAGACAAGCTGCCTCGGAGGCCAGTAGATAATTCGGTAACTGCATTATTTGCAAAGGAGGATCTCTGTGAAGCTAATAATAGTTGAGGGTATTCCAGGTTCAGGTAAATCATCAATGGCTCGTTTTATCGCCATACAGCTTGAGAGGAACGGATACAAGACCAGGCTTCTTCATGAATCGACCTTACAGCATCCAATTTTAATAGAAGAGGAAATTACAAATGTGGTTGATTGGAGAACAGCTTTCCTTTCTAATTGGATCAAGTTCTTAGAAGATCGAAAGAATGAGAGCGATGAGATTATAGTAATGGAATCAGTTCTGTTTCAATCTCCAATTATTAAATTACTTCACTTAGATATCGAAAGAAACTTCATAGCTGAGTTTATTGAGCAGTTATATGCTTTATTAGCAAAAATAGATTGCAGCCTAATTTATCTTTATCAAAGCGATCCTTCAGTTGGAATTCATCGAATGATGGAATCAAGAGGCGGTGAAGTGTGGTTAAATCATACCTATGAGAAGTATAAAGATGAACCATACTATAAGAATCGTGGGCAACAGGGCAAGGAATTACATCTTGATTTTTTACATGATTACTCTGTAATCGCTGAGGTAGCTTATTCAAAGTCAAATTTGTGCTCCATAAAGATTGATAACACGGCTTGGGAATGGGGTAAATATCAAAACAATATTTTGAAATTTCTGAATCTATCACACAAGCCGGATCCAGTAATTAGTGTGAAAGAGCTGGAGAAGTTTATAGGAATATATCACAACGAAGAGATGGGTATAACTATTCAAATCGAGATAAAGAATAATGAATTGATCATATTTAACAACTACATATTAAAGCCAAGAGAAAATAACAAATTTTATTTAGATAACATCAGTTTGTCGTTAGAATATATCGTTGATAATGATGGAGAATATTCAGCCTTGATTATTTTTGAGAAAGACATAGTAGGAAATCGTAATGAAGATGGTACAAGATTTGAAAGAGTCACATAGGAACACTGAACATAGTCGGACACATCGATCCCCCTAAGACAAGAGCTATCTAAGGGGAATGGACGTCGTGAATAGAAGAACGTTATGTGAAACTCCCGAAGAGCTTTAAAGACATTGAATCGAGGTGATACCTAATTCCTACAAGAATCAATAACTACATTAAAATACGACGGTTAAAGTATGATTTGAAATTAATTAAACCTATTTTTGAGATATTGAATGATCAAAGAGAAATATTTGAAAACCATTGGCAGTCAAGGTCTGAAGCCTATGATTTATTAAGTGAAGAAGATATAAAAGATATTTTAAGATATACAAAACAGAAACTCATTGAATTAGCGTATTACATTAGTACAATTAAGGAAAATAGGAAATCAAGGAAATGCTTATACTTCTACAAGGATTATGTAGAACTATTATTGAAATACCACCAGAGCAAGTTTGACAGATACCCTGGGACTTACATGTTTTTATATAGTGAATTGCTTCTTGGAGCGCAAAGATATCAGAATATTAAGAACGAATTAATACGATTTGATTACAATATCGAGGAAGTCGAGAGCATCACATAACAATATGTTCATGCATCGGGGCTAACGCCCCTCGGTCGTCAGGAAAAAATTCTAGGAAGCGGATTCAGGCGACACATCCATTCACCTAACCGCATCGCGGCCGGACCAAGAGGTCTTTAAGTTGATGGGACGTCGTGAACACGGAAACGTAGATGCAATCTATGCAGGAGCTAATAAAGACCGGAGGTAATTTAATGAATATAAGCCATTTCATTATCACTGGAACATCAAGGGGCATTGGTGAACAATTAGCCAGAATGCTCCTCGAGAACGGCAACTTTGTCTACGGTATTTCAAGAGGAGATTCTAATGTTTTAAATAAGTACGAGAATTACATACATTTCAATTTCGATTTAAGTGATGTATTGGGAATTGAGCATTTGCTGAGCAAGATTTTCGATCAAATCAATATAAACAACACGGGATTAATTTGTCTTATTAACAATGCTGCTATGCTCGAACCTTTGAAATCAATAGATCAATGTAATGCTGAAGAAATTAATAAGAGCCTACAGATAAGTTTAATTGCTCCGATGGTATTGTCGTCATGTTTTATTAAACAAACGGATAACGTTCAAACAAGACGAAAGATAATAAATATATCTTCAGGCTCAGGGACATTTCCGGCACCTGCAATGAGCGTGTATAGTACCGCGAAAGCTGGAATAAATATGTTCACCCAGTGTGTCGGGGCAGAGCAATCGAAACGATAAAATCCAATCGAAATCATTGCTGTTGACCCGGGAATGGTTGAAACAGAAATGCAGATAGTCGCCCGAGGAAAGAATGATCAAGATTTTGAAGTAGCGAAATTTTTTAAACAAGCACATGAAACAGGGCAATTACAATCAACAGAAGATCTTGGGAAGCACTTACTAAATATTATTGATATGAAGATTGAACCTGGAAAGCTAGTAAAGTACTCTGAAGGATAATTCTCGGGTTCGTGAATACGAGAGACGTCATATGAAAGATCGGCAACTAATTGAGAAAGTGATATTCATGGATGAGGCGTATTTCTTAAGTCATTATCTTGAAACGATAAGGTATAGATATTCTAAATCAATTAAGAATTGTCCTGTTCACTTTCCAGATCTAGATGTTGGTTTGGGCATTAGAAAACCTATTGAAATCGAAGCACATATGTCTTTTGTCATCAGATGTGCCCAATCTGTATTTGAAGATGGCTGATCCATCATATAACACCGCATTCACGCTGCGGGTCGCTGTCGCGCCCCTTGGTCCGCACGAAGGATCTCGAGGAAGAACTCTGGCTTGTCTAAGGGGAATGGAAGTCGTGAATTCAATAACGTTATTAGAAATGACCACAAAGGGCTTAAAAGCAAGAATTTCATATTCGATATTGATTTATCTGAATTGTCAGATATAATTAATTTCAAGAATATGGTATGTGTAACTGGCGAAAACGTAGATAACTACGGTGGAGCACATACTTCATATGCCGTTCGCCTGGGCAAAGTATTTGGTCTTATGAGATCAAGTACTTATTTTATTTTAGGAGATGACCTAGGTGTACAAAACAAGGAATGTAGCAGTTTTATTGTATGAGCATGTAGATGGCTTAGATTTTTGTGGAGCATTTGATGTATTTGCTACCGCGAGCAATTGGGGAAAGGATTTTAATACGTATACTGTGAGTGAGAAGTCTGGGTTAATAAATACAATTAGTTCGTTTGCAGTTTCTCCTAAATATAATATTAACGATTGTCCTCAACCTGATATTTTAGTTATTCCTGGAGGTATAGGATCTAGAACAGAAATGAATAATGAGGTTATAACATCATGGATCAATAATACTTCTAAGAATACAGAACTTGTATTATCAATTTGCACAGGTGCGTTATTGTTAGCAAAGGCAAATCTATTAAGTGGACTTAAGGTAACAACTAATCGAAGGGCAATGGATTTATTAGCACAAGTGGCACCTAAGGATTGTGAAATAATAGATGACATCAGATATATAGACAATGGCAAGATAGTGATGTCGGCAGGTGTTACTGCTGGAATTGATGCCTCTCTCTATGTTGTCTCAAGACTATTAGGAGTAGAGAGAGCAATAGAAACAGCATCAAGATTAGAGTATATATGGAATCAGTAAATTTTCTAGCAACTCAAGAAGGCTGTCACATATTCACGCTTCAAGCCATTCGGCCCTCGTTCCGGCACGAAGTTAGTATTGGATTCGGTGGGGCATTTCAGTTTCGGGGAAATTGAAAAAAACCTCATCATTTTATTACTTAGGAATACTAAATAATTATTGATAAAGTCGTAATGGAGGATCAATTGCACGCAAATATGATGTATCGCAAGCCTTTTCGAATACTCTAATGTATGAGCGAACAAAAACATTGGAGGTTTTCAAAAATAAAGAAGATAGTTAGTTAGATATAGAGAAACCGTTTAATAATAGACCACTAGGCGAAGTGCTAAAAAATAACAAAAAGCTTTACATACGAACAAACATTCGATATTATAATTTTGGGTAACTATTCCAATTGTGGGGGTATTGTGTGTGGGGAGAGTTGTTTTGTTTGACTTAAGTAGTCAAGATCCAGAACGTGCAGCAGCATTTTATTCATCAGTATTTGGATGGAAGATTGCCGAGCCTAATTGGGGATACTATCCTGTTACAACAGGCGATGATAATATTCCGGGAATAAACGGAGGTATATCAAAAGGACCACATGATTTCCCTCATGGAACAAGAATTCAAATTGAAGTAGATGATATCGAACAATCGATAAAGAAGTCGATTGATTTAGGGGCTCAGATTGTAAGGGACAAGATGGAATTTGATAATTTTTATTTAGCATATTTAGTTGACCCAGTAGGCAACGGAATTGGATTAATTCAGTTTAAGTAAAAGTAAATAAATTTAAATGAGAGGGGTCTGCAATGCAGATCTTTTTTCATAAATATTAACTTGAATGAATTTCGGAGAGGAGTTGATAGTGTGCCCAATATTCAGTCTGAAATAATTATTTTGGGGGACAAAACAGCTCTTTTCAATTTGACTCAAAATTATAATATAAGATTGAACTGGGATCCATTTCTTAAAGAGGCTCGATTAATAGGACCAAAAAATGAAGTAAAGATCGGAACTCGAGCATTGTGTGTATCTAAGAGTGGTATCGGAATGGAGATAGAATATATTTTTGTTCAGGAACCACAAGTTGCCGCAATGAAAATGACTAAAGGTCCATTTATCCTAAAGAGTTTTGCAGGGTCTTGGAGATTTATTAAGATTGATGATTTTAGCACAAGGGTAATATTTCGATATCACTTTTCTTCAAGATTTAAAACGCTTGAACCAATACTAAAAATTATATTTAATAATCAAATGAAAAAACGATTAAAAGAATTGAAAATGAAATTTGAAAATCATGAAATTACATAATATAAGAGGGATATTTAGCCGGACACATCGCACCGACTAACTTCACAAGCGCAGCCGGCGACTTCGTTGCCTTATGTCGGTGGGACGTCGTCAATACGACAACGTTTTCTGAATGGTAGCAAAACTGATATTCTCGTGGAGGCGTATCACATGATGTATAAGGGTATAATTTTTGATTTTGATGGAACAATTGCTGATACATTACCGCTTTGCTTTTATTCTTTTAAGGAAATATTTAAGAGATATGATCAAATAGATCTATCTTCAGAAGAAATTGTTCAAATGTTTGGACCATCAGAAATAGGAATCATTCAGCAAAATCTGAAAGCCACTAATCAAATCGAAAGAGCAATAGAAGAATATTATTTTCATTATGACCAAGCGCATGACGAATACGTTAGCTTTGATATTAATATGATGCAGCTAGTGGACGGACTAAGGAAAGAAGGATATAAACTAGGCATTTTTACTGGAAAGGGAAGAAGAAGTTTCGATATCTCCATGAGGAAGTTACAGTTAGAGCATCTATTCGACGCTACTATTACTGGTGATGACGTACTAAAGCCAAAGCCAGACCCGGAAGGAATATATAAGATACTTGATAATATGGGATTAGAGAAGAGCCAGTTTCTTTTTGTTGGTGACAGTAATGCAGATATTGAGGCAGGTAATAGAGCAGGAATTGATACTGTTGCTGTATCATGGTTTCCAGGTAGTCATAGTAACTTTGCACAAATACCAAAATATTATTGTGACCAAATCGATCAATTTAGGAAGATAATTAAATAAGTTGTTCGGAGATTTCGAAAAAGTTCGACCCAATCACCTAACATCATATTCATGCATCGGGCATTCGCCCTCGGTCCAGCAGGGGTTAAGTCGTGAACACGGAAAAGTTATAAGAAATCGGCGAAATACATTGAGAAGATCGGAGATTCTGATGAAGTTAATTATCATGAGAAATAAATACAAATTATTCTTTCTAACTCTAATCGCCGTTACCTTAATTTCATTTGGAGTATGGAGGGCTTTGTTCTATCACATTGATTTGAGATATGTAAACAATATATCATCTACAAGTAAATTGCCTATGGATTGGTCATGGGTTGTTTTAACTAGGGGAGAAGACATCAAGAAATATCGATTGGAAGGATTTAATTTACCAGAACATGATTTTAATAATAGTTTTTTGGTCATTTCAACAAAGAAAATAAAACAATTATATTACTATAAATTGGGTGATGATTGTGCATGTGGTCCCCCTATTGCAGATATTAAATTTGTAGAGAATACTTTTCAGCCAGATACTTATTACATATATGAAATGGAGAAAATATGGATAGGTCAAATGACAAATGAATTGTTTAATGATTAAGAGTAATTAATGCTTTGGAATACTAAATAATTATTGATAAAGTCATATTGGGGGATCAATTGCAATGACTAGTAAGCCTTCTGTTTTGTCAATTTGGGATACCCCTAAAAGCAAACTGACCAATTAACATGGCTCGCGCTA
Source organism: Candidatus Cohnella colombiensis (assembly GCA_029203125.1). Lineage (GTDB taxonomy): Bacteria > Bacillota > Bacilli > Paenibacillales > Paenibacillaceae > Cohnella > Cohnella colombiensis. The sequence goes on along the minus strand of CP119317.1, from coordinate 1,846,238 downwards.
ATTTCCTGTATGGCTAAATTGATTTACAAAATTAAATGCGAGTGCTATTCGATTATGAGGAGGAATCTGGATGAAGCTATCATTTAAGTACTCTGAAAGGGAATTTATCAAGGCAATGAATCAGTCAGACGGTGAATATAAACATATTATTCCAGTTTCTCTAATTGCGGTTGCTTTATTGGTATATGGAATCAATCAGTATATGAATGGATCAAATACTATCTTTGTAGCAAGTATTATTGTGATACCAATAATACTAATGTTTGTTTTAATTGCGCGATTCATTATCGTACCTAGGATCGTATTCAGAAAGGAACCCAAATATAAAGAAGAGTATCAACTTGAGTTTTTAGAAGACGAGATATTGTTTACTGCAGGTGCTCTAAAGTCATCAATTCCATGGAGTTTTTATAAACAGGTTAATGAAACAAAAGAGTTTATGTACTTGAAATATAGTAGGAGGGGGTTTGCGATAATCCCTAAAAGGATATTTAAAAATGAAGAGGAAACGGGTAAGTTTCGTAGTCTGATCAGCAGAAAGATTAAATAAAAGGAGTGTGTGTCTCGTTAATATGACTTCTTATTATTTTCATGAGGAGATAAAACTATGGCAAAAAACAAGATATTAAGAATGGACAATGTGAGCATCGTTGTAGAATCCCTTGATGACGCAATCTCGTTCTTCGAAGAGATTGGCTTGAACCTCGAAGGGAGAGCCACTGTCGAAGGTGAATGGGCTGGACGGGTAACCGGACTTGGTTCTCAGTGCGTAGAGATTGCTATGATGGTTACCCCAGATGGGCACAGCCGACTTGAACTTTCGAGATTTCTCACCCCACCTACTATATCAGATCATCGGACTACTCCTGTAAACTCCCTCGGTTATCTACGTGTCATGTTTACAGTTCAAGACATTGATGAAATGGTATCCAGACTCACAAAGTATGGTGCTCATCTCGTTGGCGAAGTGGTTCAGTACGAGGACTCGTATCGGCTCTGCTACATTCGTGGAATTGAAGGACTTCTAATAGGTTTGGCTGAAGAACTCGGTAACAAATAAGAAGTGAATACATACATGGGGGTTATATTAATGAAGATTGATTATGCAACTGAAGCAGACTATGAATATATTATAGAACGAGATAGACATATACTAGAAAGTCTAGTTTTATCTAAGATACTAAATAAAGAAATATATATATTACGGAATCAAGAAAATCAGAATATCGGGTGGATGAGATACGGATATTTTTGGGATAACACCCCGTTTATGAACATGATATGGATTGATGAACAATATCGGAATAAGGGTATTGGGAAAGAAGTTGTTCATTTCTGGGAAGATCTGATGAAACAAAAAGGCCTAAAACTTGTGATGACATCGACATTAGCAAACGAAGAAGCTCAGCACTTTTATAGGAAATTAGGCTATCAAGATTCAGGCTGTTTATTATTGGAGAAAGAACCATTAGAAATTATACTAACTAAGAATATCTGATATAAATATAAGTGAATATTGAATGAGAGAAGAGAAGGTGATTATTTTGAAACAGGAACAATTCATTAAAACTTTTTTAAAGATATCACTTCATCGTATTTACAATTTGTATTTTGCTAAGTTTAAGATCTCTTTAACAAGTATTGGAAAAGAACAACTCTGGAAGTCCGAAAATAACTCAAATTCAATTGGTGGAATTATTCTTCATTTATGTGAACATATCAGAATGAGTGAACTAAATTTGAAAAGACGAGATGATAAATTTAGGGACGATTTTGTTATCTATTTTCCAATCGAAGATTTAAAACCAATGGAACTAATAGAAAGATTTGAGTTACAGATTAATGATTGGAGACAATCGATAATTCCATATATAAATGACGAGATTAGGCTTAGTGAAGAAGATGTACATGATTTATATAATCTAGTAGAACACATGAGTTACCATTTGGGACAAGTAATAGATAAGATACAAAGTATGACTGGAATTAAATTTAATTTTTATGAAAATGGATTGAATGAAAGATATTTAAGGGATCAGATAGAAAGCAATGTAGAGAAGGACTGACTTCATCTAACACCACGTTCACGCTTCGGGGCATTCACCCCTCGGTCCGTTAACGTTATACAACATACACCAAAGGACGAGATCAATGATAAAAGGTGTTTTATTTGATTTAGATGGAACACTGCTCGATCGTGACCAGTCGTTGGTCGCATTTCTTCAAAATCAATATAATCGTATTCCTGCTTTACATTGTGTTGAAATGAATGCATATATTCAAAGATTTATTGAATTGGATCAGAAGGGATACGTTTGGAAGGATCAAGTCTATCAGAAGCTTATTGCAGAATTAAACCTTGAATTGACATGGCATTCTTTATTGGACGATTATGTTGAGTCATTTCAAAACCATTGTATTGGCTTTTCAGGGCTAATTGAAATTCTGGATTACTTGAAAGATAAGAAATTAAAGCTTGGAGTAATAACAAATGGATTTGGTAGATTTCAAATGAATAATATTAATGGATTAAAGATCAGTCATTATTTTGACGTGATAATCATTTCGGAAATTGAAGGCTTAAGGAAGCCGGATGTTGAAATATTTCAAAGGGCACTAAACCGCCTAGAAATAGAACCTCACGAATCCATTTTTGTAGGAGATCACCCGATCAATGATGTCGAGGCAAGTATTCATTCTGGAATGAAAGGGATATGGAAAGAAGATGACTATTTTGATAAACCCAGATGTCATCACTTATCTATAAGAGATCTAATAGAAATAAAAGGGATTCTTGAGAGTGAATTAGAGTAGTGGTGTACGTAAAGTCGGTGGGAAGTAGTGAATATAAGAACGTTAGACGGAATCATACGCAGATTCAACCAAGGAGCTCATAATGAATAATACACAATTTAATAAACTGAATCGTTATGTCTCTGAAATTCAGAAACAGATAAATGCAACTGCAGCTGCAACATATATTATTCAAAATGACATAGTAGTTAATGAGTGGTATTCAGGTAGACATGATTCTTTGGCTTCCTCTAGAATTGTTGATGCTCAATCTCAATTTAACGTAGGATCTGTTAGGAAGACATATCTTGCGTTCGCGATTAGCTTACTAATTGAAAATGGAAATATTAATTGTTTGGATGACGAAATCGGTCAATACATGAATGAACTTAGAAATATCACACATGGAATTACAATTCGTCATTGTTTAACTCATACCCATGGTCTAGAGCTTCATGAGGGAAAGTTACTTAACTCTTTTTTACCTGGCGAGAACTGGGCTTACACTAACGCTGGTATTACCATATTAATAGAAATGGTCGAGCGCTTAACAGGTATATCACTCGCTGATTATATTAGCAATGAAGTGTTTAACCCATTAGGACTAGTTGAGACTGGATGGCGCACTCAATATCACGAACATTTAGTTTTCAATCACTATAATGTTAAGGATAACTGGGTTGGACCGAATGATAGTCCAACTGGGAATCAAAGCAATCTTTTCGTTAGTGCTCGAGAACTGGCATTATGGGGGAATATTCATCTAAATAACGGTAATATCCATGGTGAGCAAGTTTTCTCGAAATATATTTTCGAAAGAATCACCAGCCATCAAACACCTGTAACACTACCATCTCATTTACCAAGACAAGGTCTCATTTGGTGGTTGCAGAGTGATACACCATTAAATCAAATTGGAAATAGAGTGCCTGTTGGCTCATTCCAGATACTCGGAATAACAGGATGTGCTTGTCTTGTGATTCCGAAATATAAAGCTGTAGCAGTGCGGATGTTAAATCAATTAAACAATACTGACGGATATAACTATTTAGAAGATATAAGACAATTTGGTAATGAAGTGATAGAAGCTTTGCAAGTAAACTCGAACAAGGTGTGATTTGGCTGTAGGTATTAATTTTGTGCAATTGCCAAAGAGTTATATTTTTCTGGGGGTGATTCTCTGAAGCGAATTTATCTTATCAGACATTGTAAGGCAAAAGGACAAGATCCAAATACGAAGCTAACGACCGAAGGAGAAGCGCAAGCAGAACAATTGGCTGATATTTTGATTATAAAGCAAATCGATTATATCGTTTCCAGTCCATTTGAACGAGCAATCTCTTCCATTAAACCCTTGGCTGATATACTTAATCTCAATATACATATTGACGATCGGCTATGTGAGCGAGTTTTATCTACTGTAGAATTGGAGGATTGGATGGAGTTACTTAAAGATACATTTGAGAATCTGGAATTGAAGCTGTCAGGTGGGGAATCTTCACGAGATGCAATGACAAGAGGAGTTTCGGTCATTGAAGAATTATATAGAAGATCAGAACAGAACATTGCGGTTGTGACACATGGGAATTTAATGACATTAATTTTGAAGTACTTTGAAGGATCTGTTGGATTTAATGAATGGAGAAGTTTAACGAATCCAGACATATATGAAATAGTTAAACCAATTGATGGAAAAGCATATGTAAATCGAGTGTGGGCTACCCTTTGAACTTAAGGTGATTGGACGTTGTGAATTCGATAACGTTATCGGAAACTTCCGAGAGCAAAAACAGTCAAAGGGAATTGACAAGACTATTTATTAGAGGAGTACAAAATATGACAAATTACTTGTATAAGATATTAGGTTCAATTTTTATTCTCTTCAGTGCTTCAATATATACCTTAGTATGAAAGTCGAAGGAGTTGAACTAATGCAATAATCAATCGTTCATATCGCTCTGGTTGTTAGGGATTATGATGAGGCAATAGAATTTTATACAAAGAAGCTTCATTTTCATCTAATTGAAGATACCTATCAGCCAGAGCAGGATAAGAGATGGGTTGTCATCTCACCTCCTGGATCTGTAGGAACAACAATACTACTTGCAAGAGCATCGAAACCAGAGCAGGAAGCGTTTATTGGTAATCAGTCTGGTGGGAGAGTGTTTTTATTTCTAAATACAGACGATTTTTGGAGGGATTATTACGATATGACCTCTAAAGGAATTGAATTTGTTAGAGAACCCAAAGAACAATCATATGGAATAGTTGCTGTTTTTAAGGATCTGTACGGAAATCAATGGGATCTATTGCAGTTGAAAGCAGACCATCCTATGATGATACGAAATAAATAGATGTAAATCCTTAAGAGACAGCATCATCGAAGCGGCTGCCCAACGTAATCAATAGGGTAGAGAAGTAGGAGAGAATAAAAATACTGAACTGGAGTTGAATTAAATGCAAATGGCTACTTTATATATTTATAGAAAACGTGATTCGAATTAAATTTCAGGAACACAGGAATAACACATAACACCATATTCTTGCATCGAGGCTTTCGCCCCTCGGCTGTCAGATGTATAATCATGGTAGATATAGCAGACAACACACGACCCAGCCTAAGATAAGAGTTATCTGAGGCTGGGTCGCGTCGTCAATACAAGAACGTTATGTGTAATTGCTGATACCTATTCAAGAGTTTGTGTTTTAGGGATGCATTGAAAGGACTTGAGTAATTGAAAACGTAAAAATGGGTTTACTTTTTCGGCGGGGCCTTTGGTGCCGCTTTGATGTCTATAGTTTGACCAAGAATGTCCGCGCCCTTTTCGGCTGTGATATCGAAATGATAGGTCGTTCCGTTATTCAACTTGATGAACGTATAACTGACTACTTGTCCCTTTGTATTCTGTGAATTGATCTCCACTGGTTTCTCGTAAATCGGTTTACCTTTCTTATCCTTTTTATACCACCAGTTAATTTTATATACAGTAGGTACCTTTTTTCCTTCTAGTTTATTGAACGTCAATTTGACAGATCCGTTCCCAACAACCGTCTTGACATCAATTGCGACCGGAATAATTACCGGGATGCCGACAGCGGTGCCTATAACTGGACGCTCTCCTTCTTTCGAGGCGACTACTCCGATAATGTATCTGGTATTATTGGTCAATTTCGTAAAGGTATAGGACACGATATCGGACTCGATTGTATCTGTCGACAGAATGATTGGAGTGGGTACTTCACGTTGTCCTTCAGCTACAATCCTTAGAGTGAATGTATCTGGAACGATGCCGGAGGTGAGTGTTTTTGGAAAAGAAATTGTGAGTTGAGAATCGCCTGGCGACACGGTCACTTTCCATATGGCGTACACACTCTCCGGCTTGTTGACGTTCTCTATATCAGATTCAGCGAAAACCTGCGCAGCCATCGGCAATAGCAGCAATATAGCAAGCAGCAAACTGAGTGTATTGCGAAGCATTTTCATTGCGATCTTCCTTTCATATATTAGGATAAGTGAAAGCATGACTCTTAAATTATACACGATTCAACATAATTATGGAAACATTTACATGGATTTGATACATAAGTAAATGGAGAAAGGAGCCTCACTCATCTGGGACCGCGACTTTTTATCATGAGTTATACAGGTAGCAGACACATCTTTTCCCCTAAGATATTAGAATGGACGTCGCGAATACACTTGCGTTATCAGAAATCGGGATAAGACTTGAAAAATATATAAAAGACGGTGAAATTAATGAAGATATTAGTTATTGGTGGGACTGGATTTATTGGTCTTTATGTAGTAAAGGAACTTATTCAGGCAGGTCATGAAGTGGCTATCTTTAATAGAGGTAATTCCAATCCAAGTCTGTTGAATAATAATATTTTAATGATTTCTGGCGATAGACAACAGTTAAATGATTTTAGATACGAATTTCTTAAGTTTCAGCCTGATGTTGTAGTTCATATGGGAGCTTATACTAAACGGGATGCTGAAACAGCAATTGCTACATTTGAGGGAATTACGAATAGAATTGTCGTGTTGAGTAGTATGGATGTTTACCACGGATATGGCATTCTAATTGGATCTGAAGATGGATTAGTCGCTACACCATTGTCGGAGAAGTCAGCTTTGCGTCATAAGCTTTATCCGTATGGTGGGGAATATGAAAAAATACATGTTGAAGATCTGATAATGAAATGTAGTAGCATCTCAGGAACTATATTAAGATTGCCCATGGTATATGGCCCAGGTGACCCATCGCACCGACTTTATAAATATGCAAAGCGTGTTCATGACAATCGTGAATTCATTATTCTTGATGACCTCTTTGCAACTTGGCGTGCATCACGTGGGTATGTAGAGAATGTCGCTCATGCAATTTCTTTAGCAACGACGGATGATCGGGCTACAAATCAAATCTATAATGTGGGTGAGATAAATACACTTTCAGAATATGAATGGCTCCATAACATTAAAACATTATTACATTGGAGTGGAGAGATATTGGCTATTCCGAGAGGTGAATTGCCTGAAGAATTAATTTACCCATCATTAAATCTTAAACAAAATTGGGATATTGATACAACAAAGATAAGAGAACAATTAGGATTTCAAGAGATTGTAAGCTTTGAAGAAGGAATTATTAATACGTTCAAATGGGAACTAAACAACCCCCCTGAAGAATTACATCCAAAAGATTTTCCAAGATTAGATTATCACATCGAGAACGAATTTTTGGCAAACCTTATTAAGGATAATGTGACGACAAGATCAAATTAAGATCCATATCGAGTGTTGCATACATACTTACACAACAATAGAATGAAGACATTAGTGAAACTTGAACAAGTAAAGAACCAGAAAGAAGTAATTATTGCAAAGAATCGGAAGCAAGTGGATGCAATAATGAATAAAATTGAAAAACAGGGGGAATCCACATGGATGACGGATTGATAGAAAAGAAGCTAAACACCTTAGGGATTATTCTCCCATCTGCGAGCAGTCCAGCAGCGAAGTATGCAAATTATGTATCTGTAAACGGACTAATGTTTATTTCCGGTAAAGGACCAAGTGGGAACCCCAAAGGAAAACTTGGACAAGAATTTACTACCGAACAGGGATATGATTTTGCTCGAGATGCAGGAATTGAAGTGCTTGCAGTATTAAAAGATGCTTTAGGTACACTTGATAAAGTGAAGAGAGTCGTAAAAGTACAAGGATTTGTGAATGCAGATCCACTGTTTGAAGAACATCATAAAGTACTAAATGGATATTCCGATCTAATGTTCGAAGTATTCGGAGATATTGGAAGTCATGCTCGTTCAGTATTCGGAGCAGTGTCAGTTAGAAACAATCTACCAATAATCGTAGACTCCATATTTGAAGTAGAAGAATAGAATAAAGAAAGAAGTGGACGAATATCTCAAATAATCTATCATACAATCTTAAGTTCTGTGGAATAGCAATTCTAATAATTGGAATGCTGTGTGGTTGGGCTGTAGGTTATAATTTTGTTACTCCGGATCCCGAATTGTTTCTTAATCGACCAGATCCTTATCGATGGTTATTTGCTGGCATAATTATTGCTGTATCATTAATTGGTGGAATAGTAATTTGGTGCTTAGGGAAAGTAATTGAACAACAACAATATATAATTGAAATGCAGCTAAAAATGGAATCAGAGAGGCATTTCAGTAACGAGGATGCATAAACAGAACATTGCGGTTGTGGCACATGAGAATTTAATGACATTAATTTTGAAGTACTTTGAAGGATCTTTTGAATTTAATGAATGGAGAAGTTTAACGAATCCATATTACCAAATAATAAATAATATAGTAGAATGGTGTCGAGGCTAACATTACGACGATGTAATGGATAAAGCACATACACATAATGAATTCCCGCACCGAGGACGTGTAATTCCAGAAATGGACATCCTGAGATGCGGGAATTTTTTCTAGTATGTAAAGGAGCAATTTATGTCAGGACATTTTGGCTTTTCATATGTTGGTCTGATTTATTTATTAATGTTATTTATCCCAAATATCATTTGGGCGAAAAGTCTACAAATTGAAAATGACAAAACTCATGAAAACATAATATTACTATTGTTTGAACGAATTGGACAAATGGGTTGTACGGTTAGCGTGTTAATGTTTAAGGATTATGATAATGTAGCATTTTCATCCCGGAGTGTTTGGCTGGCAATGTCGTTTTTACTAATGATTATTTACGAGCTTTGTTGGATTAGATATTTTACTAATAAACACAGAGAAGGGATGTTATATCGTAGTTATTATGGAATACCCGTACCTCTTGCAAGTCTGCCTGTAATGGCTTTTTTGTTATTAGGTATTTATGGGGAAGTTATTTGGCTGATTGCTTCTGCTATCATAATTGGTATAGGGCATATCGGAATACATATTCAGCATCTTAAAGTTAAAAAATAGCATCATACCTTGAATGCTTATTTCGGAGGGTAATCGACGATGATCACTTATCAAACCATGCATAAAGATCAGGCCCATAAATTACTTGAAATTGACAGATCCGAATATATAGATTTAATTTACGAAATAAGAAATGGGAAATTGTTAGAAATTCATTCAGGGCATGAATGTCCGACATGGACTAAAGAGATGATAGAAGAAATACAAGAACGTTTTCTTTTTGAGCTAGACAATGGCGGAATGGTGGTTGGTGCACTTGATGAGGATCGATTAATCGGGTTTGGAGTTCTTGCACATAAAATTAGGGGAAGAGATTTAAATCAGCTCCAAGTCGACTTAATGTATGTAACCAGGAATTATAGAAGGCAAGGAATTGGTACAAGAATCATTAATTTGCTTAGAGAAGAAGCAATTAGAAGAGGGGCTAAATTTCTATACATTTCTTCAACGGAAACAAGATCCGCAGTATCTTTTTATAAGAGTAATGGAAGTAAACTAACAAATGAAATTGATGAAGAATTGTATCGCAAGGAGCCTAAAGATATTCATATGCTAATAGAGCTTTGATTGGGTATGCATTTTCGCCATCACCTGCGCCAGAAGGTTGAACTGGATCAAAAACTTGAGTTTGAATTTTAAACCAAATGTGAAGAGGTGTACATATGAGGACTTTAGGGACGATGAATGTAGATGTTATTACGTTGTTTGTGGAGGACTTGGATAGGGTGAGGTTATTCTATCAAGAGGTATTTGTATTATCCGCCGTTTATGAAGATGATGTGTCTGCAGTATTCGACTTCGGAAATATGAGCATTAATCTTCTGAACATTTCCGAGGCACACGGTCTGATCCATCCTGGAACAGTCGCAAGCAGAGAATCCGGATCGCGTTTCCAGTTTACCATCCGGGTAGAAGATGTGGACGCGATATGTAACGAATTGGATTCACGTGGCGTTGTTCTACTTAACGGTCCAATAGACAGGCCGTGGGGAGTACGTACTGCTGCCATCGTAGATCCAGCAGGACATGTTTGGGAGATTGCGCAGCAACTGACATAGAGATAGCAATTAATGGAGATAGACAATAATGATATTTTCTGGGCTTAATCTATGATGGCAATGACTTCACATAACCTCATGCTCATGTAAAATTCATTTTTTAGGGTTGATCTGATGGGAAAAAGAAGATTCATATTGTTAGTTACACTTAACTTTATTGCTACAGCTTTTTTAATCATTTCGACAGTCATCGCTTTCGGCCCTCTAATGGATTACAATTCCATATAAGGGCTGTTTTTATAATCAGAATTGAATAAAGCAATGATAGCTAATGGAAACCTAATAACAGTTGGGGGAGTATCGACATCAATAGACCTCGCATTATATATAACTGAGCTTCTTGTAAATAAGGAAGCAGTTGAAATTATTAAGAAACAAATTGATTATCCATATGAAGTACAAGGGATTATTGAGGTGTAAGTAGGGACTTCCAGTTGCCGAAAAGTCCAATTGCATTGCCGTGAAATTTGAGTCTACGTCCCTCAACTACAGTGTGATTTATAAGATTTGTTCGCTGATTATATATGATATTTTAGGAGGTGAGAATAATAGATTACTGTCATTATCATGAATCTACTATTAAGAAACAGTTCTGTAAACAATGCCATCGTAATGTTTGTGAAATATGCATTGAGACATCAGGTGGATTATGTTGGACCTGTTCTTATGAAAATCAAAATGGAATAACCGAGGAACGTTTGAAATTAAATAAAGAGAAGTTAAAAACCAAGGAGCATTTCATATCTCTTTGCACTGCATCAATTCTCTTTTTATTTGTTTTCAGCATATTCTTTTCTAAGAGCATAAATGATTTTATTGGGAACTTATTTTACTTAATTTTGTTTGGATATCCCGTTTTATTATTTATCGCATTTCCAATTTCTATTTTCCTTGATTGGTTGATTCAGACTAAAGTAAAGCCTGCGACTGATAATAAAGCAATTGGTTGGTATTTTTCTATTTATATATTAATCAGCCTACTAATTTCACTTACATATTTACCAGTAATATTATGTGTGAGTACATCGTTGTTTTTACTAATTCCCTTATTGATTGTTAGGGTAAGAAGAAACAAGCATATTACAAGGATTCTCTTAGTGACTTTAATTTTTGTAATTATCTTGATTTTTTTTGCTAGTAGATCTTTTCTAGAATAAAAAATATTCGCGTATCTGTGTTTTAATCAACAAAAATGTTACATCAATCGGTGGGGTATGAGCCAATTGTCGGGGGTGACTATTTTTGAAATATCTCTTGGTAGTTCTTCTAATTCTTATTATTTTAATCCCTAGTAGTTACAGCGACCGTAAAACCCCCAATGCGAAACCTTCACCAGAAAATGAAGTGGTAAACCTCTTTACGAATGAACCGACCATTACAAATAAGCAGTCAGAAGTTGTAGTTGAAGATAAAGAAGCACGAATTTCCATCTTGGAATTGTATGAAGATTGGAATGGGATATTGGTATGTGATCATAGGGAATATTCCCCCAGCAGCACAATCTATTTCAGCGGGGATTTCGTTGATTGTGAGATTCAATTAAATTATGCAGATAATTTGAGTACAACTTCAGACGATCTGAAGATTATACAAGAAAAATATATAGAATCGCTAGATGAATGGAGAGGGGTTCAATTCGTCCAATTGTTCACCTATGCTCAACAGCCAAGTGTACTCTTTTTCAAAATAGAGCCTTCGAAAGAACTACCATTAACAATTAGCTTTAGTAAAAAATACGGTCAGGAGCCAATGTTATTTCAATTTGAATATGTTGAGCCACTCACTTGTACAATCTCAAGGCCATTTGAGGCGGATAATCAAATTAGTGCAACAGGAGTTCGTCAATATTTACTGACAGGTGAGTCTCATACGTATAATATTTCATTTTCAGAACCAGTACATAAGGACATCGTTGAAAGCGAACTTGACAGAATGTTAAAAAAATTAAACAAAGAAATCAAATGGCTGTCAGATCGCTCGCTCGCTTTGACGTTACATTTGAAAACTGAGGACGCGTTAGAGGTATACGAAGAATACGTATTGCATTTTAAAGGAGACATAACGCTAAGGGGACAGTCTGATTATTACTGGTGGGATACTCAATACACTCGTTTTCAACCGACCAATAGGAAACAATATTATAGTTTGAATTTGCTAAACCAAAGTGAAGAACACTTATTCAATTCCTTGATATCCTATTCCTCCTTAGACCTATCACCAAATGGACAGTGGATATTGGCAGAGGAATTAAGCAGCGACGGATCGTTATTATTTCCAAGCTATACCCTACTTGATCGGAAAGGGAATCGTCTAAAGGAGTTGAAGATGGCCTCCCCTGTCTGGTTGGCTGACGGGAAATCGTTGCTCTGTTCGTATGGAGAATCTGTTATTCGTTACGACATCCTGAGTGGAGAAGAAGAAGTGATTTGGACCGTCTCTAAAGGGTTCTTAGCTTCTTTTAAATACTATCCTGATTCAGGAAAAGTTCTAATTGCATCATTACATCACGATGAAAACGGAGATAACTGGGTTGATCTATATGTGTTTAAAAGTGTGAACGACGTTAATCCAAGGACTATTGAAAATGTATATATTGATCATTCCGATTCTGAAGAATGGGATGGATTGCATCATTCATTGCCTGTTGAAATTATTGGAGACGGATTGCTGTATTATGAAAATGTAAACACTCTCGACTATCAATGGGAGTATTACATCATGGATTGGAATAGCGGGAAGACCCATATGTTAGAAACGAGAGAAGGAGAAAGCTTTTTCTATTTGAGTAAGGGCAAGCTTATCAGAACGTCATATGACAAATGGAGTGTATATGATGTTATCTCTAATAAAGACACGGACATTAACTTAACAATTAGCTATCCAAGAAGGTTTATCGTAAACCCTGTTCGTGATAAAGCACTGTTGAGCATTTCCGATGACAGAAACTATGTGTTAAATCTTAATTCATTATCATGGCAGCAAATTAAAGGCAACTTCCGTGTTATATCAATAAGAGATTGGAACAGCGAAGTGGTCGGTGTTAAATAATGAGTCTCGATTATTGGAGGTATAAAGATGTTATTTCAAGCCGGTGAGCTTAGCATTAGAAAGCTAGTGTCAGAGATTGTTGGTTAATTGAATATGAAGAAAAAGAGACATAGGATTAGGAGGCATCACCTAATACCATAATAAAATAATACAAAGGAGTGGCAACAATGGATGGGATAGTTGCAATACTTGGAATACTTTTTATTATATTTATGTTTTCTGTATTTATATTAGTCATCCGCAATGCAATTGACGGATCTAATACGTCAAAGAAATTGGATGTATTAGTAGCTGAAATTAGAGAGCTAAGAAATGATATTAAGAACAACAAACATATCATTGATAAGAGAGCTTGAAAGTATCTCATAATTGGAGGATGTTTATGAATATTTCTAAGATTATTGAAAACGGAGTAGAGATTGCCATTGTTAATAGCAGCGAAGTATTAATCACCGATGTCCAGTCTGCTTTGGATCTAATGGCTACTGTAAGCTACGAAGTGGGATGCAATCGAATAATTTTAAACAAGTTAGTAATAAGTGAAGATTTTTTTGATCTAAAAACGCGACTTGCTGGAGAAATCGTTCAAAAGTTTGTTAATTATCAAACTAAACTCGCTATAGTTGGAGATTTCTCAGTATATTCAAGTAAGAGTCTTAAAGATTTTATTTATGAAAGCAACAATGGAAGGGATTTATTTTTCTTATCCAATGAAGCACAAGCTATTGAAAAATTGAGCATGATTTAAGTATTGGTATTAACGATTAAGAAGGGATGAGATTAATATAATGATAGAAATAAAACGTAATATTTTTATGTTTATTTCCATCGTATTTATATTATTTGTATTATCAATCATATATTTTTGCATTTCATTTTTTTACGTAGGGGTAACTTGGATATCTCTAATATTTTTGATTATCCCTGTTGTGGGAATTACAGCGATGAATATAAGATCCTGGTTAATCAATTCTAGAAAGGGTAAAAAAATATACTTGATTGTTATCCAAGTAATAGTAGTGCTTTATTTTTCTTTCTCTTTACTGAAAATGATTAATATTGAAAACAAATCATATTTCACTACACAAAGATGGATTGAATCAGAAGGAACTTCGGAAAGATTTTATATGCTTGACTATGTGACAAACAAGACAAACGGTATGAATAGAGATGAGGTTATTGAACTTTTAGGAGAACCCTATGAAACTAAATACTTTAGTGGAGATAAAAGACTGATCTATGTGCTTGGACCAGAAAGAGGAATATTTAGTATTGATTATGAATGGTTGTTTTTAGAATTTAACGAAGATGGATTGGTAAACAATTACGAGATTGTGACTGATTAATCATTGGTGAAATAGTAGCTAGCGGGAGTGATTAGAAATGGATAGCAGATATCCGATTGGGAAATTTCAATATGATGCTGAAAGTTTTTCAACACTAAGAAATGAATGGATAAACCAAATTGATGAATTACCGATTAAATTGAAGGAAGCTGTCAAAGATTTAACTCCAGAGCAACTAAACATAACTTATCGAGATGGAGGATGGACGTTCAAACAGGTTGTACACCACTTAGCGGATAGCCATATGAATAGTTACATAAGATTTAAACTTGCCTTAACGGAAGATACACCTACAATAAAACCTTACTATGAGGATCGGTGGGCAGAACTTCAAGACTCTGTTAACACTGATATTAATATTTCAATAACTTTGCTCGAGGCATTACACAAAAAATGGGTTACTTTGTTAAGGTCAATGAACGAATTTGATTTTAAGAAACAATATTATCATCCAGAATCACAACAGAAGTTTGGACTTGATTATTGTCTTGGATTGTATGCTTGGCATGGAAACCACCATGTGGCTCATATCATTTCAAAAAGAAGAGAATTAATAATCTAAAGGATAACAATATATTTCGAAGGATTGACAAATATGAACAATATAAAACTAGTTAAGCCTCAAATAAAGCTTGAAAGTGAGTATTTATCATTTTATCAGGAATGGAAAGAATCCGGTGAAGATATGGTTCCTTGGGTGATTAGTAAGGATCCAAGTGATTTTCGCGAGATGCTGAAATCATTGTCTGATAATGAAGAGGGTGTTGGACTACAGGAGGGATGGGTTTCAGATTCAACATTTTGGTTAATCAATAACGATAATAGAGTGTTAGGGGTAGTTAATCTAAGACATAAACTTTCCGAATTTCTATATAACGCTGGCGGTCACATCGGTTATGGTATCCGTCCATCTGAAAGACTAAAGGGTTATGCAACTCTAATATTGAAACTTTCTATCATAGAGGCAAAGAGACTAGGAATTGAAGATGTGTTGGTAGTATGTGATGAATGGAATGTAGGATCACAAAAGACCATAATCAAAAATGGGGGTGAGCCTGATACAGATTACGTCGAAGAAGATGGAAATGTAATAAAAAGATACTGGATAAACAATATATGATGGCAACAGGAGAGGAAATACGAAATGAAATCTGTAGCTATAATGATTATATTTCTCTGTCTCATTGGTTGTGGCAATGAAAACAATCCAATCCCAAATACTGCTGAAAACGATGTAAATGAGCAAGTAGAATCAACAAAAGGTTCTTTGAATGATCCAATCTCAGACTTAATAACAGTTACAGGACCGATGACCATTTCGAGTAATGATATGTACCCGATCATCCAGAAAAATTATTTATTAAACCTTCAACTCGTGAAGGGGAGATACTATGAAGATTGGTCCCCAAGTCCATACAAGGGGAGAGGTTGGACGGGTGAGTTTCAACTTGTAATATCCGATGATTATGGAAACGTCAAAAGTATATTTCAAATAAGTGATTACTTTACCGAAGATCTCATTTTTAACGCATTATTTGAGATCGAGTTTGATGATTACAATGGTGATGCAAATATTGATTTTACAATCGGACAGTACGGGTCAAGTAATGGTAATTTCTATAAAATATTTACGATAACAGATGATGACCAAATAAAAGAACTGCCAGTGAAAGGAATTCCGGAATTATTTATTAGCGGCGGAACGAATAGGTATTCTACGAAATTAGATAAGTTAGATGATGTGTCATTTAAGAAAACAGCTTATGATAACTCAATAGGTAAAGACATTGAGGCTACTTTTATTTGGGAAGGTAACGAATTTGTCAGGACAGAATGATGGACAAAGAGAGGAGCAATCAAATGGATTATGTGAAACTTGGAAATACAGGCTTGGATGTATCTCGTCTTTGTCTTGGATGTATGAGCTTTGGTGAGGCAGATCGGTGGATTCATCCTTGGGTACTTAATGAAGAACGCAGTCGTCCTATTATAAAAAAAGCTCTGGAGCTGGGTATCAATTTTTTTGATACTGCAAATGTATATTCAGACGGAACCAGCGAAGAAATTGTTGGGCGAGCGCTAAAGGATTATGCTAATCGTGATGAAATTGTCCTTGCGACGAAGGTTCATTTTCGAATGCATCAAGGTCCCAACGGTGCTGGGCTTTCACGAAAGGCAATCATGAGTGAAATAGATAAGAGTCTTAAGCGATTGGGAACCGATTATGTAGACCTTTATCAAATTCATCGATGGGATTACGATACTCCAATTGAAGAAACGATGGAGGCTTTGCATGATGTTGTGAAAGCTGGAAAAGCAAGATACATTGGTGCTTCAGCTATGTACGCCTGGCAGTTCCTAAAGGCATTATACGTAGCAGATAAAAATGGGTGGACACGGTTTGTGTCGATGCAAAACCATTTAAACCTCATTTATCGTGAAGAGGAAAGAGAAATGTTGCCGCTATGTAAGGAAGAAAAGATCGGAGTAATTCCTTATAGCCCGCTCGCATCAGGAAGATTGACACGTGATTGGTCGGATACAACACAACGTTCCGAAACAGATCAAGTCCAGAAATCCAAATACGATGCGACAATAAATACTGATCAATTGATTGTGGAGCGCGTTGCTGCAATTGCAGAAAACCGTGGTGTTTCTCGAGTATTAATTGCACTTGCCTGGTTGTTGCAGAAAGAACCAGTGACAGCTCCCATAATCGGTGCTACGAAAATGTCCCATCTCGAAGATTCCGTAGCTGCTCTTTCGATTACGTTAACTCCTGAAGAAATTGCATCATTGGAAGAGCCTTATGTTCCACATTCAGTAATTGGTGCAGTCTGACGAGGTGTTGTTAATATGAAGCTATTGCTAACCATTATTTGTTTCTCAATAATACTGTGTGGATGTTCAAAAGCAAGTGTAATATCAGATCCCTATACAGTTGAAGGTGTTGAGTATGTAGCTTTAGGGAATGAGGATATTGCTGTTGATCACGGATTTGATGGCATGGCAAGAAGTAAACTAGAATTTACAAATAATAAAGTTGTAGTAAACCCAAGTTATTATGATCATCATGAAATCAAACGGGGAGACATTATTTATTATGATATTCCTCCTGAGGCAATTGTAGATGAGTTTCAACAGAAAGAAGAAATCATAAGGGTAATTGCAATTGAGGGTGAGAGAATTTCAATCAAAAAAGGTCAAATCTATGTTGACGGGAGTAGATTGAACACTTTTTATGGTAAATTGCTCGCTTATGGAATGGATAAAAAGCAATACTCGAAGGTAGATCACCCAGGTTGTGATCCACAATGTCAAAAGAGCGTTAATGATTATTTTGGGACAGATATGGAAGAAATCATAGTTCCTGCAGGATATATTTTTGTCTTAGGAGACAATTCATTAAGAAGTATTGGAAGTCTTAATTTTGGCCCTCTTTCAAAATCGTTAGTGAAAGGTAAGGTATTAGGTTATCTCAAAGAAAAATAAGACGACATTTGGGGGACATGATGCTTGAAAATAAGTTAATGAGTATATTGGCTACTCATCATAGTTTGAGCAGGGACCTTGAGATAGTTAAGTCATTAAATTTACCTCATTGGTGCATCGCTGCAGGTTATGTGAGAAACTTCGTGTGGGATTTTTTACATAATCAGAATAAGAGTACACCGTTGAATGACGTTGACGTTCTATACTACGACTTATTAGATGAATCAGAAACAACAGAGAAATATTATGAAAGAATATTGAAAGACAAGGTTCCTCAGTACAATTGGTCGATAAAGAACCAAGCTAGAATGCATATTAGAAATAATGATAAACGATATGAATCCGTAGAAGAAGCAATGATGAGGTGGCCTGAAACAGCCACTGCCATAGGAATAACATTAGATCAGGATAATAAGCTAAAAATAATTGCTCCATATGGACTAAATGATTTATTTGAATTGAAAATTCGAAAGAGCCCTCTGTTTAAAGAGCATGAATATTTCAGAACCAGAGTCAGTAATAAAAACTGGTTAAAGACTTGGCCGAAGCTAGAGTTACTAGGCGGGTCTATCGCTTCGTGTTTGCCAGATGTATAATGAAGGAAGAAGCTCAGACAACAAGACGACCCAGCCTAAGATATTATTTATCTAAGGCTGGGTCGCGTTGTTTTTATGATTAACAAAGGAATGAGGCTGGATCAATGAGATCTATTCACTTAATTCTTATTATTATGGTATTTATAGTAGCTGGTTGTAATCAAAATACCATACCTGAGAATAATAAGGTAAATGAAATGACAAATGAGATTTCAAAATCGGAAGAACCATTTGAGCAAAACAGCGTAGAACTAGATGACAATAATATTGATGAAATCGATGAAGATAATAATAAAGCAAGTGATGGAATTGAAACGGATGATACTCCTGTAGATTACGATTCAGGCAATAATGATGACAAAAACACGGATAGAAACATAGTAGAAATGACTTCTGAAAACATATTATTAGTGAACAAGTTTTTCGGGGTTTGGACCTACATAGATGAAGAAGATGTATTTATAGAGCTTCAGGATGGAATTGAATTAATGGGCATAAAAGAAGGAGATTTATGGAGTCATTCAAAATTTTCGATAACTGAAATAAACACTCTAGAACAATTTATTGTGATTCATGGATATCGAATAGATATGCCATACGAAGACGAATATGAGGAAAAAGAATTCTACAGTAAAATATATGTAAAAAATGATGGTAATGAAATTTTATATATTAATGACTATTTAGATAAGAAAGTTGAAAGTATATGGGTAAAGTAAGTTACTTAGAAAGGAGTTACCTGGAATTTATGACTCACATAAATTTAATTGAATCTCAGGAGGTTATTGATTTGTCGCCCATTCAAAACCAAATTGGAACAGTGTTTATACCTGTAAAAAGTATTGAGAACGCTCGTGATTGGTATTGTGATATTTTAGGACTTCCAATTGAAGGTGAGATCCTGTACGGACATTTATATATTGTTCCGATGAAAGGAACAAGTATCGTTTTAGACAGTAAGATTTATACAGAAGACAATATTTTTAGGGCACCGGCGTTTCATTTTAAAACCGTTGACATAGAAGAGGCATTCAAATATATGAAAGAAAAAAAGGTGAATATAGTAACTGATATAGAGCATAATCAATGGTTTAATTTTAAAGATCCAGATGGAAATTTATTAATGGTATGTAGATGTTAAAGGTATAAATGCATGAATAGAAATGACTAACTACTTTAGAATGGAGAGTTTCATTTGACGCAATGGACCGAGTTAAATGACGAATCTAGAGTTAGATGGGAAACCATTGCAGAGTTTTGGGATGATTATATGGGTGACGAGAGCAATCGGTTTCATAGGGAATTAATAAGATCTCAAACCGAACAATTACTGCAAATTCAACAAGGCCATATTGTATTAGATATTGGTTGCGGAAACGGAAATTTTACACGTAGATTATCTGATCTCGGGGCCAATGTTGTGGCATTTGATTATAGTTCAAAAATGATAGAAAGAGCTAAATTAAGAACCAAGGACAAATTGAATATTAGATATAAGGTTTTAGATGCTACGAATCCCATAGCATTGTCTGAGCTAGGCAAAGATAAATTTGATCGAGCTGTTTCAAATATGGCTTTAATGGATATATCAGATGTTGGTCCATTAATAACGAATCTTCATACGTTACTAAAACGAAATGGTACAGTGGTTTTTTCAATTCCTCATCCTTGTTTTCAAACTCCAAACATGAGAGAAATACAGGAGACAGAAGATCTAAATGGATCATTAATTACACGAAACAGTATTCAGATCTTTGATTACTTGACTCCTGAGCCTTATCAAGCAATAGGAATTCGAGGACAGTCAGTTGAGCATTATATGTTCCATAGACCACTTGAATATTATTTCAAGCAGTTCTTCACATCAGGCTTTGTACTTGATGGATTTTTAGAACCTAGCTTTATTAAAGAAAAAGACGAAGCAAAATTTGATTGGTACGACATTCCGCCGGTTTGCATTTTTCGGTTTAAGAAAGTATGAAAGGATAAGTAATAATGAAAATAAATAGGAATTCTCCCGAAAATAGTATCAAGCGATCGAAAAAATTATCTGATCACGAACAAGTAGTTGAATTTCTAAAAAATCTTGAACACCCGATGAAGAGAGAAATAGAGGAAGTAAGACAAATT
Organism: Candidatus Cohnella colombiensis; assembly: GCA_029203125.1. GTDB lineage: Bacteria > Bacillota > Bacilli > Paenibacillales > Paenibacillaceae > Cohnella > Cohnella colombiensis. The sequence goes on along the minus strand of CP119317.1, from coordinate 1,825,316 downwards.
ATTTTAAATGTAAACGAAAACATCACTGAGCATATTAAATGGAATGCACCGAGTTTTTGCTTCAATAACGAGGATAGAGTGACCTTTAATTTGCAGGGTAAAAGTAATATTCGACTTATCTTTCATACGGGTGCGAAGGTGAAAGAACATACAGGTAAAGGACCGATCCTTGAGGAGTCCAATGGGTTATTAGAGTGGGTTACATATGATAGAGCAATTATGAAAATTACCAGTATGAGTGATGTAGAATCTAAAAAAGAGGAATTGACGGTAATAGTTGCTAGATGGATTGAAGCTACCAGTTGAAAACAAAACTTTGAAGATATGAATACCTACAAACCAAGAATTGAAAAGAGGGCGACACTAAGTATGACATCTGTGACTAGAATATATTTTTTAGACAATTTAAAAGTATTTTTAATTATGCTTGTAGTTGCTCATCATGCAGGCCAACCGTATGGAGGCTCTGAAGGCTGGTGGTATTTTAAAACGATTGATTCACCTGGATTAGGGGCGTTTTTTGCTGTAAATGCCGCCTTCTTCATGGGTCTTTTTTTCTTAATATCTGCTTATTTTGTGCCGTCTTCACTGGATAAGAATAGTGTAAGGGGCTTTATCAAAAAGCGACTAGTTCGCTTAGGAATTCCGCTTGTTATTGGCTTTCTATTATTAATACCATTCTCATTGCCAGAAATAAACTTTGGTCATTTATGGTTTCTTCAACATTTGTTAATCTACAGTGTGCTATATGCAGTCTTCAGTTCTGCGTCACGAAGAATTGGAAGAGTTCGCAAAGATAATGTTGATAGACCATTTCCGAGTCAATTTCTCATTGTATTTTGCACTCTTATTGTCGCATTGTTAACCTTTCTTATTCGTATTAAATACCCAATTGATCATTGGATTGGCTTTTTAGGAATTATTCAGACTGAATTTGCTCATGTTCCACAATATGTGTTCTTCTTTATTTTCGGTATCATTGCTGCACGAAATAATTGGTTTAATAGAGTGCCAACTTATATTGGAGTTACATGGATGGTTATAGGAGTAGTTCTTGCTCTCGTATTATATTCAGGTGAAATAACAGCTTTCCAAACAGGAGGGTTGAATTGGGGCAGTTTGGGATATTCTATAACTGAAATGTACTTATGTACAGGGCTATGTATTGGGCTAATCTACTTATTTCATAGACTAGCAAATAAAACAAATGCATTGCTGAGCTCATTTTCATTCAATACTTATTCGATCTATATTTTCCATGTCCCCATAGTCGTTAGTTTACAATATGCAGTAGAACAGATACCTGTATCCGCATACATCAGATTTGCGATCGTTATTATGTTAGGAATATCTCTAAGTTTTTTATTTAGCCAATATGTAATAAGGAAACTTCCAGTATTAGGAAAAGTATTTTGAGCTTGAGTAAGTCACAAAATAAATTCGAAATCGAAGGAGAAACGGACATGAGAAAACTGGTATTGTTCATGCATGTGTCGCTGGACGGGTATGCGTCGGATTCAAACGGAGGACTGGAATGGATTCCGTACAACGAGGAAATTGAGAAATATGCCGAGGAGGTCGTAGCCGAAGTCGGCTCGCCTGTTTACGGACGCACAACGTATCAATTGATGGAGGGTTACTGGCCCACGGTGCTTAACAATCCGAATGCGTCGAAGCACGATTTGGAGCATGCCAAATGGATACAAGATGTGAAGAAAATCGTCATATCCAGTACGATGGACAAGACGGAATGGAACAATACGATGCTTATCAAGGACAATATCGCAGAGGAAATCAAGGTACTCAAGGAGCAGCCCGGCAAAAACCTCGTGATCTTCGGCAGCCCGGGTGCGGCGAAGACGTTACTTGAGCTCGGCCTGATCGACGAATTCCTGCTTACGATTTGTCCGGTCGTCCTTGGTAGCGGAAAATCGGTATTCGACGGCGGCGAGAAAATCAAGCTCAAGCTGCTGTCCAGCCGAACGTTCAAGTCGGGCATTATCGCAGCTCGCTATGAGTTGGAGAAATAGCCGTACAAGGTGTTCCCCTAACGGAGGCGCTATAATTAAAGAAGGTGTAAATAGATGTATGATGTTACAATTATCGGTTCAGGTGTAAGTAGTGTTTTTTTAGCATATACCTTATCTCAAAGTAATCAAAAGATATTAATTCTTGAAAAGGGAAAATCTTTAGAGGATAGGAATTGCCCTTTAGATCGAGGCGAAATATGCAATTGTAATGTATGCGAGAAATATTTTGGTTTTGCTGGTTTGGGTAAATCAGAAGGAAAGTTTAATTATACAAGTGATTTTGGCGGCGAATTAGAGCAAAAAGTAGGTAGAGAGAATCTTATACAATTAATGGATGAAGTTGACGATATTTTATGTCATTTTGGTGGAGACTCGGTTATAAAATATTCTACAGCTAATACAGAACTATCTAAAAGAGCCCAATCATGCAACTTACAGATGTTAACTACTGAGGTGAGGCACTTAGGTACTTCACTTTCGACAAAAATTTTTCAACAAATTTATAATGTTTTATCAAGCAAGATAGATATTCAATTTGAGGTGGATGTACAAGATATAAAAAAGGAAAATAATTCTTTTACTTTAACTACAAATAAAGGAGATGTTCAAACTCAGCATGTAGTGTTTGCAACAGGACGATCTGGAACAGATTGGTCCAATAAACAATGTTCTAGTCTTGGAGTTAAGCAAGGTAAAACCCGTTTAGATTTGGGTATTAGAGTTGAAATGGCAGAACAACAGCTACGTTTAATATTGGAAGATACCTTTGAAACAAAACTTGCTTATGCATATGAAGATATCATTTCAAGTACTTATTGCATGAATCCTAAAGGAAGAATCATTCGTAAATATCAAGAAGGTTTAGTCATGCCTGATGGTCAAAACTTTCGAGAGCAAGAGAATGGAACTTCTAACTTGAATTTTACTTTGTTCACTCCAACCTATTTTTCTACTCTAAAAGAAGCCAATATGTATGCACATAAGGTTATTGGTGGTATTAATAAAGGTACAGACCGTATTGTAGTACAACGGTTTGAAGATTTAAGGGAGGGACGGTCTACAACAAAAGAAAATATGTATAATAATCGAATTCAGCCTACGTTAAACGCTGAATTTGGGGACTTAACTAAAGAAATTCCTTTACTATATATTCAAATCTTGCAGGGATTTTTAAACCAATTGGAAAAATTTATTGGTGAAGCAATTGATGAGGATACATTGCTTTATGGTATGGACGGAAAGTTTTATTCGCCAATAATAGAAACTGACCGAAATTTCCAAACAAATATTCATGGATTATATGTAATTGGAGATTGTTCAGGAGTTACACATTCATTATCACAAGCAGCAGCTAGTGGTATTTTTGTAGGTAAACATTTAGCTAGTATAAATAAGGAGCAAACGATATGAAAACGAAGTTTGCATTTCTTGTGTGCATGATTTTCATGTTTGTATTTTCCAGTACATCTAATGCAGCGACAAGTGTACGTGTTGTGGTAAGTGGCAAAGACGTTACGGAGCAATACAAACCGCTTATGGTAAAAGGCGTAGTTTTTGTTCCAGCTGATGCGTTTAACGCGACACCAGATCTTAAATTTGGTTTTGCTCCAGGTACGATAGACAAACTAATTATTTACGAAAGCAATGAGAAAACAGTTTACTTTACAGTTGGTAATTCGAAAGTGAATTTTGATGATACAACAATTAAAGCAAAGAATCCCCCGTTTATAAAAAATAAAATTACTTATGTTCCACTTCGATTGGTCGCTCAAACGTTTGATTGCGTTGTAAATTGGGATCAAAAGACGAAAACGGTTCATATCAAAAGAAAGTAAGAAGAGACCAGTTGGCTCTATTGAATCCAATGATGGAGGGATTGACTTTATCATGTCCAATGAGTTGAGAGATTTAATACATTCATTCGAAGAATGGATTAGCTTCACAAGTACTTTACAAGCACTTGATGATGTAACTTGGAACTCAAGCATTGAACCGGGGAAATGGACGATCAAAGATATTATCTGTCATATCATGTTATGGGATAAGTATTTTTATGAGGAGGCTATTGAGAAGATCGCCTTGGGTGAACGGATTACTCTTAAACATCTGGATTACGATGAATTTAATAGTAAGGCCATTTTTTATGCAAGAACAATTACTGCCGACGAATTAATTAAGAAAGCAATTGATTATCGAAAGAAGATCGTTAATGCGATATTATCTTTGTCAGCAGCATCTTTGGATCACAATTACGTAGATGGAGATGGGCATAATTTTAGTGTCATTGGTTATTTAAAGGATTTTATAGGGCATGATCAACACCATCTGGTTCCAATTCAGGAATATTTAAAACGATATGATTACAAGTAGGATGAGAGGTGTGGAACGATCGAACCGATTGAAATACGCTGCAATAGGATGGGCCATGATATTGTATTTCTTGTAACTGGTGGAACTGCACATATCGGATCAATTGCTACAGCATATGTTGGTGGCGATGGAGGTGTCTATACGGACGTATTAACGTTGCCAGGACATCGAGAAGGTGAATTAGCAGTGGATTTGGCGAAGATGGCAGCCCATAGCCTAGGCCGAACTGTGGCAGTATTGGTAGGCATCCACTTGGAACAACCGTCGAGGCAAGATATTGAAGATATTGTTGCGGAAGCAAAAAGAAAGATGAAAGATCGACTGGAGCAAATATGACAACGATTATTACAGGAATAATACTTGGTATTTCTATTGCTGCACCTGTTGGCCCAATTGGTATTCTATGTATCCGAAAGACATTAACCCAAGGAAAAGCTTTTGGATTTGTTTCGGGTATGGGGGCAGCTACAGCTGATGCTATTTATGGAAGTATTGCTGCACTTGGACTTACTATTATTTCAAATTTTTTAATTGAACAATCCACTTGGATCAATGTAGCTGGGGCAACATTCCTGCTCTATTTGGCCTATTCTACGTTCAAAGCGCCTGTTAAAGATAGTGTTGGAATAGATCGTGGCAAAATGGATTATTTTAAAACTTTTGGAACGACATTATTATTAACGCTCATGAATCCATTAACAATCATATCTTTTGTAGGAATATTTGCAGGAATGAATTTAGGTTCTGCTTCTCAATCACCGGTACAATTAGTGTTAGGGGTATTTATAGGCTCAGCTATTTGGTGGTTATTGTTGAGTACGATTGTAGGATCATTAAAACAAATGATTAGTTTTAGAATGATGAAATTTATCAATATCATTTCAAGTCTTATTATATTGGGTTTCGGTATTTTAAATATTTACAAAGCTATGATATAACACTCATATGGCGAGTGGAAGGTGTTGAGCATATGAACCCGGTGCTATTGGATATTCCAACGGAATTTACAACAAGTAGATTACACATTCGTATTCCTCGGCCAGGAGATGGCGAGGCAGTATTTGAATCGATTCAAGCATCATTGAATGAGTTGAAGCAATGGATGCCGTTTGCTCATGAGGAGCAGACTGTAGAGAAAGTAGAAGCAAATCTTAGGAACGCGCACGCTCAATTTCATACTCGTGAGGATTTACGCTTACTTCTCTTCAGGAAGGCAGACAATGTGTACATTGGATCATCAGGTTTACATAGAATGAACTGGGAAGTCCGCAAGTTCGAGATCGGCTACTGGATAGATACCAGATACAGTGGACAAGGCTATATGACAGAGGCAGTTGAAGGGATAAGTGACTTTGCTTTTAAAGTTTTGCATGCAAGAAGAGTTGAAATTCGTTGTGATACATTGAACATGAAGAGCAAGGCTATACCCGAGAGACTCGGATTCGCATTAGAGGGAACGTTCCATAACGACGATCTTTCTGTAGATGGTTCTAGGATGAGACATACACATATTTTCGCGAAAATTAGAGATTTATCAGTGTTCAGAGATGCAAGTGAATAATTGAGAAATTGGGGATGTTACAGCGATGATTACACCGATAAAGCTTCCAAGGGAAGACAAAGAACAGATTATTGATAAGGTACAAGCGTATTTTGAGGAAGAGAGATCAGAGACGCTAGGTAATTTAGCAGCGGAACAATTGATTGATTTTATGATTCAGGTGATTGGACCTTACTTATACAACAAAGCGATTTCGGATGCGAGAGTACTTATTACTGAAAAGATCAATCAGATCGATGATGAACTATATGCCATTGAAAAGCCGCTTCAGAGCAGAGGTCGTAGATAAAGGGGCGAGAGACATGATAACTGTTCAGACAGAGATCGAGATTTCTGCGCCGATACAGCTTTGTTTCGACATGGCAAGAGATATTGATATGCATACGAAGACGGTATGGAAGCATACGAGAGAAAGAGCAATTTTAGGTGTTACATCTGGGCCAATCGGAGCGGGAGACACAGTTACTTTTCAAGCAACTCATTTTCTAGTGAGACAGAAATTAACGTCAAAGATTACTGAATTTGATGAGCCATTCCGATTTGTTGATGAGATGCAAAGAGGAGCGTTCAAGAGCTTAAGACATATTCATGACTTTAAGCAAATCGGTGATCAGACAATAATGACGGATACATTGTACTTTGAAGCTCCTATGGGATTCATTGGTAAAGTCGTCGAGCGGTTGATCCTCAAGCATTATATGAAGAGGTTCTTAGAACATCGAAATCGCGAGTTAAAGACACATATACTTAACCTAGTTAAATAATTCAAAATTTGAAGACAGACAGGAGATAGATAAGATGATAAAAGGTTTCGGAGGAATATTTTGGAGAACTAACAATCTAGAGGTTATCAAAAAATGGTACAGTGAAGTGTTGAAGATTGAAATAGAAGATTGGAATGGGACTGTGATAAAACCCCAATTAGGAAATGAGACTATCTTTTCTTTCTTTGCCGAGAGTGACAGTTATTTTCCAACAGAACAACAAGTGATGTTAAATTTCCAAGTGCATAATTTAAACGAGGTTATTAATCATCTTGAACAAATGGGTGTACCTCTTGCTAAGGAAAAAGAGATTGGCGAATATGGAAAATTTATTTGGATTGAAGATCCTGATGGTCGACTAGTCGAGCTTTGGGAGAAATAAAGGGGGAGCTGAACATAATGAAAATCTACACTGTAGATGCATTTACTGATCAACCGTTTCATGGGAATCAGGCTGCCGTATGTATATTAGATTCGCACCGTTCAGATGAGTGGATGCAGAGCATCGCAAGTGAAATGAATTTAGCTGAGACAGCTTTTCTACAGAAGCAGGGCGAGCAATATTCGTTAAGATGGTTTACTCCTGAGGTAGAAGTCGATCTATGTGGTCATGCGACTTTAGCGAGTGCGCATATTTTGTGGGAACAGCAATATGAGATGGCTAATGAAATTCGGTTCATGACAAAGAGCGGACTTCTCACGACGAGGAAGAATGGTAATTGGATCGAACTTAATTTCCCGCTCGAAATCGAGCAAGAGTGTGTGCCACCTGCTGAACTCGCAGAGGGTCTTGGCGTTTCTTTCCAATATACAGGTAGAAATCGTCTTGACTACATTGTAGAAGTTGCTGATGAAGATACGTTAATTGGGCTTCAACCGAATTTCAATGTGTTAAAGAGAGTCGATACGAGAGGCATAATCGTTACGAGCAGGACGAATAGGCCTGGTATCGACTTTGTTTCGAGATTTTTTTGTCCTGCAATTGGCGTGAATGAGGATCCAGTTACGGGATCAGCACATTGTTGTTTAGGACCTTATTGGAAAAACAAGCTTGATAAGAGCGAGCTAACAGCGATGCAACTATCAAAGAGACAAGGATATCTTCAATTGTCTGTTCAAGACAATCGAATATTGATTAAAGGGCAAGCCATCACGACTTTAAAAGGAACATTACATGTAGATTAATACGGTTTCTAAGAAGTCATCTGCTTTGCTGTTTCGTAGAGACCTGCCATGCCACCATATAGCGAATAAAAGAACGAGTCAGGTGCATCTAACGAGAAAGAAGTATATTGCTTCGGATCAATCTCGAGCATCTTCTCGAACAAATTGGCACTATCATAGGCATAGAAGCAAAAGTAGACGTAGTTGAACTCGGGCATCTTTTCAAATATCGTAACAATTTCAGAAGCATAAGCACTTAGATGCTGTGATGCTTCTTTAATCATGTGTACAGCATCTTCAAGTGTAACTGCAATTCTGATTGTCTTCTCATCTATAATTTCCACCTTTGCCATGATACACCCTCCCTAAGAAATCAATATCGTTCGAAACAAATTATAATCGAAGATTACGGTTGCAAGGAGTGATTGGGATCACTTTTTCAGTATGTTGCGATTGATATAATCATTCTTAACGAAGGAGTGATTAGAAATGAAGCAACAGCGAACCATTGTAATTCCTCATGAGCACGGTGGCTGGGCGATGGTGAGTGTGCCATTCCTATTAGGGATGATGGCGGGCAGTCCCAATTATATGCATGCGTTATTGTTTGTGGCATGGTTGTGCCTCTATTTATCCTCCTACCCATTCCTTCAAGCTGTGAAAAGAAGCGCGAATCGTTCGTATTATATCCAGTGGGGAATCGGTTATGGGATAGTTGGCCTAATTTGCTTAATTCCATCCTTATTGTATAGTCCAGAACTATTTTTCTTTGGTATTCCCTTAGTGTTGCTACTCCTCGTGAATATATGGCATGCAAAGGCAAAGTCAGAGAGAGCCATTGTTAATGATCTATGTGCGATTATGATCTTTGCAATCGGCGGAGCGGCTGCCTATATACTAGGCGATGGTACTTGGGATCATAAGATGGGTATGATCGTCCTCTTTAGTTTTATTTATTTTACAGGTACAGCTTTGTTCGTTAAGTCTGTATTTCGTGAAAAAAATAACGTTCGCTGGCATGGGTATTCGCGGATATACCATATCGTAATGCTCATCGTTCCTTTTGTTGCAGGGTATCCACTAATGGCACTTGCGTACGCATTCGCGATCGTTAGAGCGTTGCTTTTAGCCGGAAAGTCGATCCGTCCGATGAAGGTTGGGATAATCGAAATTGTTGGTGTTGTTTTATTTCTAATATTTAGCGTGGTAGCATTATCATAATCCTTTAACTGTGACCTACATCATAAATGCGATTACTTCAGCGTGTTATATTTGCGTCAGGAGGCGAAGAACATGAATCAATTAATGGTTGGAGACATCGTCACTCAGTATCCTGCTGCAGCAGATGTGTTGAAATCGTATCGCATTGATTTTTGCTGTGGTGGCAATCGTCCACTACTCGATGTTGTCAATGAGATGGGTCTATCAGCAGATGCAGTGCTTAGAGACATTCTTGCAGTTATTGCTCAGCCTGTAGGTGTCCAAGAGGGATTAACAGATTGGACAAAGCTTAATTACAGTGAATTAATTGACCATATCGTGAAAAATCATCATGAGTATCTCAGGCGAACATTGCCAGAGTTAGCACAATATACGTTAACAATTCGAGATGTTCATGGCTATCTTCACCCAGAACTCGCAGAAGTTAATCGATTGTTTATGACGATGCGCGATGAATTGATGCTCCATCTGCCTAAGGAGGAGCTAGAGATGTTTCCGGCAATCATGAAGCTGGATCATCACCCCACTGCAGTTCAAGTGGAGCAATGCAAGCAGTTGATTGAAGCATTAGAGGATGAGCATGAAGCATGCGGGGTCATTCTAAAGCAGATTAGAGCATTGACAAACGATTATGAGATCCCAGAGGATGCGTGTCCGACCTATCAAATTACGTTCCACAAACTGCAGGAGCTGGAGGCGGACCTGTTTCAGCACATCCATCTAGAGAACAATATTTTATTTCCACGTGTATCACAGCAAATCGCATAGTAGTACACGAGTGAAGCTGTCCGCTTATTGCGGGCAGTTTTTATTTGTTTTTTAAACAAGGGCATTAAAAATTATGGTAGATTATTGAAGGAGGGGGGAGTAAAATGATTCATTATTCAGAAGAGCATAAGCTTAAAGCGGTTGATGTTGCACAAGTGTTTAGAAGTTCTGGGATTAAGAGACCAGTGGATGATTTGGATAGAATTCAACAGATGATTGATCAAGCTGACGTTCTTATTAGTGCATGGGAAGATGACAAACTGATTGGAATCGCTAGATCGCTTACGGATTATTGTTACTGCTGTTACTTGTCAGATCTGGCAGTGGATAAAGCATATCAAGGTAAAGGTATTGGTAAGGAGCTCATTCATCGTACACAACATATTATAGGTGAACAGTGCTCATTAGTATTAATATCTGCACCTGATGCGGTTTCCTATTACCCTCATGTCGGCTTTGAACAGTCTGACCGCACTTTCATAATTGCACGTAAGAAATAACAGAATAGGTGAGTTAGTTGATCTATGTAGCTGTTCTATTCGTCATATTATCTGGTCTAATTCATTCGATTTGGAACTTATTTACGAAGAAAAGTGTAAACAAAAGTGTGTTTCTGTGGTTCTGTCAGATTGCAGCGGTGCTTATCTTTCTTCCTACCTTTGTTTATGAGATGAGGCACGTAGAAAGCATACCACTTGCAGGAATCGCGCTAATTGTATGTAGTGTAATAACGCATGGCATCTATTCGGTCCTCCTCGCGCGTACCTATGTCATAGGCGATTTATCGCAAGTATATCCGATTATGAGAGGGATTAGCCCATTATTTGTACCTTTAATAGGCGTTCTGATCCTTAATGAACATTTGAGTTTTCTTGGATGGATTGGGATCGTAGGTATTGTAATTGGAATATTCATTGCTAGTGACTTTAAGTTCAATCGGATAAATAACGCAACGATGAAACCCATCCTTTTGGCTATTATCGTTGGATCTATGATTACAATGTATACCGTAATTGATAAGCTAAGTCTCCAATATGTATCACCGTTTGTATTGAATGAGATTACGAATGTAGGCAACTTTCTCGCACTTTCGCTAGTTATTTTTAGATCCACGGGGATCGGGCATGAATGGAAGGTCAACTGGAAGATGATTTTACTAGGTGGTCTACTGGCTCCGGGAGGATATGTGTTATTCCTCCATGCGGTAAACTTAATGCCGGTCTCACAAATCGCACCAATGAGAGAGATTGGAACCGTGTTCGGTACATTGTTTGGTATCCTATTATTACATGAAAAACAAGGTGCGACGAGAATTGCTGCGTCCATCATAATTACAGCTGGAGTCATTACCCTTTCTTTATGATCGTAAATCTCATTCAATCACCTAGGAGGTAACCAATGATCCTTATGATAAACGGCGCTTTTGGAGCGGGAAAGACAACGGCGGCTAATCACCTTTCATCTCTAATTCCCAATAGCATGATCTTTGACCCTGAAGAGATTGGCTATATGCTGCGCAAAATTGTTCCTGAAGGATTGAGATACGAGCACGAGCAGACGGATGATTTTCAAGATATGGAGCTTTGGAAAGCGTTGACGGTGAAAACAGCGATAGAAGTAAAACGGCAGTATAACAGGCATCTTATTGTACCGATGACCCTTTATAAAATACATAACTTTGAATACATCTATAACGGTTTTCGAAGCTTGGATGAAGAAGTTTACCATTACTGCTTAATCGCATCTGAAGCTACGATCAGGCAAAGATTACATACGCGTGGAGATACGCCTGAAGGCTGGACGTATCAACAAATAGACAAGTGTGCGAATGCACTACGAGACAATCGATTTCAAGAGCATATCGATACGGATCAACTTGATTCGGAGCAAGTGATAGAGCAGATCTTAAATCGAATTGGAGTGATTTCTTAAGGGAACAATACAATACCAAGAGTGATAAGCATAGTGAACAACAATTCGTACTTGCATGAGAAACGATAGGCGTTATAATAGATACACACTTTCAACATGATCACTGGAGGAAATACCCGTGTACACTGATTATATAATCGAAGATGCAAGCCTGGATTGCCTTGAACGAATAGTTGAAATTTATAATTCTACAATTGCCAGTCGTATGGTCACTGCAGACATTGAGCCTGTGTCAGTAGATAGCAAGCGACAATGGTTTGAAGATCACACCTCTGATCACTTTCCCATTTGGGTCATGAAGAAAGAGGGCGACGTCGTTGCTTGGTTTAGCTTTCAGCCGTTTAGTGACCGACCTGCCTACGATGCAACTGCGGAAATCAGTGTTTATATCGCACAAGAATACCGTTCACAAGGGATTGGAAGTATTCTGTTGCAGAGAGCCATACAGGTAGCGCCAAGCTTGAATTTATCGAATTTAGTTGCTTATGTATATGCTCATAATGAAGCTAGCTTAGCTTTATTGAAAAAATTCCAATTCGAGCAATGGGGCTATTATCCGAAGGTTACTAAAATGGATGGCGTGGAAATGGATGTTGTTGCATTGGGGAGAAGGGTTGTGTGAACCAGTTCAGCGGTTATCCCACATGAAATTAATGGCATTAACTATGTCTCGAATAAAACTTATGAAAGTGAAATCCAATCGTTGTTCACACAGCAATTTGGTAGAGAGATGTAGCTTAATAATCCCGTAACAGAATTGGAGAGAGCATATGTTAATCGATATCACATCCAGGTTGAATGAACCTGAAATTCAAGAGTTAATCAGCTATGCTGTATTTCCAGACCCAGAACAATTGAATCACGTGATTGCGCAATATCAATCCGTTCAGAGTGGCCAAGAAATATTCGGCTATACGTCAGATGATGACGAGGATGATCAGACGATCATTGGGATTATTGGAAGCATACTGAATGATCAAAAGGTACTTACGATCCAACATATCGCAGTACTGCCAGAAGATCGCGGAAAAGGTTACGGTAGAGGGATGATTCTCGAACTGCTACACATGAAGCAACCGACAACAATCGTAGCAGAAACCGATGAGGAAGCTGTACAATTTTATCGTAGCATCGGGTTTACGATCGCAAGTTTGGGCGAAGTATATGCTGGAGTAGAGAGATTCCAATGCAGCTATGAAGTCGATGATGAGGAATAATCGATCGCTGTAACTAATCTGTAACAATTTGACCTGAATTACCGTGAGTTACCATTGTGAACGAACAATGTCTTTGATAGATTGAAACTATATTGGTTTTCTTTCATACAGATTTGTTTGACTAACGTCAATGTTAATGCTGAGGCTGATCATTCATGAACAGTCTCGTTTCTGTTGGGTATAGAAGGGATGATTGACCGTGTCTCTATGGATAAAGCTCGTTAATAAACGCTTCATCATTTTTACGATAATACTTGCGTTAAAAGGAATGTTAGCGTGGGATGTTATCTTTGATAGTGGAGTTACTCTCGAAACCTTTATTACGGAGATTCCATTCTTTTGGGCAATATTCTGTGTTATAGAATGGTTCGCGACTCGAAGAAAGCTTTTCTACTATATGGTATTCAACTTTCTCGTCACGATCTTATATTTCTCGATTCTGATGTACTACAAATATTATGGCATTATTGCCACTTATCACGTATTAGATCAAGCGAGCAAAGTTACCCAAGTAGGGGAGAGCACATATTCGTTGCTTGATCCCTATTACTTGCTCATCTTCCTCGATATTATCGTACTTTCGTGGTTTTTGATTTGGGGTAAACGCAAGTCAGTTGTACGTCCGATTGTAGTAAAACAAATTCGAAAGCCTGTGCTTACCGTGCTGTTCGCTTTCTCCATTGCACTATGTCTATTCAACATCTGGCCGAATAAAGCGAGTATGAATGAGCATTTGAAGGCAGAAGATATGGGTTTATTGAATTATGAGATGTATACGATTTTCGCTGACAGTACCGCTGATGAAGAATGGGTCGAGATGGAGGATATAACACAGAAGGAAATCGACAGACTAAAGGGAGATGTGCAACCGTTACAGCCTCAATTCGAAGGTGTTGCTAAGGGTAAAAATCTCATCATTCTGCAGATGGAGTCGCTTCAAAATTTCTTGATCGACCTTAAGGTTGACGGACAAGAGATTACTCCTAATCTGAATAAGCTGCTGAAGGCAGATTACCATTTCGACCACTTCTATACGATGGTTGGACAGGGGACGACCTCGGATGCAGAGTTTGTTGTAAACACTTCGCTTTACGTTCCGAAGCATGAACCTGCAACGAAAAACAACGTATCCAAGCAATTACCAAGTCTACCTAAGCTGTTAAGCGTTAACGGCTATACGACAGCTACTTTCCATACGAATGATGTTTCTTTCTGGAATCGTACTGAGCTTTATGCAGCACTTGGCTTTGATGCCTACTACGATAAAGCCTACTTCGGAGATGAGGACCATGTTGCGTTCGGTGCTTCGGACGAGGTGCTTTACCGTAAAACAATCGAAAAACTAAAGCAGATGGATAACAAAGAACAACCGTTCTATGCACAGGTGATTTCGATGAGCGCTCACCATCCGTTCAATACACCAGAAGAAAAATTAAAGATTACATTACCAGAGAAGTATGATGATACTTTACTTGGAGACTATCTGCGTGCTCAAAACTATGCTGACTTCGCGCTCGGACAATTCATCGCAGATTTGAAAAGCAGCGGATTATGGGAAGACACAGTGATCATGCTGTATGGGGATCATCAGGGAGTTTCGCTGTTCTCGCTTGATGATGAACAGAAGGCGATGATGAATGAGCTAATTGGTCATGAATATACGTATAGCGACATGTTTAATGTGCCGTTCTATATTCATGTTCCAGGTGTGACCGAGCCAAAGACGTTCGATCATACAGGCGGGCAGGTTGATATTTTACCTACGATTGCGAACTTGTACGCTATTTCACTTGATGACCAAATCTACTTTGGTAAAGATCTGTTGAATCAAACGAAGAACATGCTGCCCATGAGACACTTTCTCCCTACAGGATCTCTGATCGGGAATGAAACGTTGTTTATGCCGGGCTTTGGATATGAGGACGGTACGAACATTCCGCTACCTCAAGTGAACGGTGACCCTTCACTTGTCGCTGAAGATGAGTATGAGCGAACGCTGGAGCTGCTACATCTATCAGACAGTTATATAGCTCAGCTACCTGACCGTTAATACGGTTTGTAGCCATTCTCTCTTCGGAGTGAGTGGCTACTGTTTTTATATAGAGATTACACAACCCGTACACTTCGTCTATAATGGAAAAAAGGTTACATTTCGGCGGGGGGAGTCGGCATGCGTGTGATCTCCAAGCAAGTGATGAACAACGGCATTCAAATCCATTACTTAGACACCGAAACAGATTCCGGATTAATTCCGTTACTCATCTGTCCAGGCCTGTCTGAAACAGCAGATGAATATCGATCGATGATGAACTACTTCTATCCTCGCAGATGTGTCGTGCTATCTTTCAGAGGAAGAGGGCAGAGTGACACCCCTCAGAGTGGCTATGGATTGGCGGAGCACGTATCTGACTTGGCAAGTGTAATCGAAGCGACGGATATGAATCGATTCCATCTCTATGCGCATTCAAGAGGTGTCTCTTATGCGCTTGGATATGCGATAGCTAATCGATCACGTGTCTACTCCCTTATCCTTCAAGATTATCCGGCCATGCATAAGCAGATGCCTGAAGGATGGGCGAAGCAGTATATGCAGCAATATCTTGTTCCATTTTCAAGACAACGGAACATTCGCCCAGAAGCAGTTCGCGGTATCGAACGGGATTCAGAGACGGTCAACTTCAATGATGATTTAGGCAAAAGAGTGCTTGTATTAAGAGGAATGAGAGAGGATAGTCTTCTAAGCGATCAGGATATTGAACAATATAGACGCATATGCCCAGAGCTACAAGTGGCTCAATTTCTTCAATCCGGGCATGATATCAGACATACAGAAGAGCAACGGTTGTATCAAATCATTAATCAATATATCAGTCATCAGTGAGGATGGAATTATTACGTGCAAAATACGATTAGAAGGCTTAGCTTATTATGTACCCTTGTGTTTGCAATCATTGCAATCTTCGTAAGTATGAACGGGACAGCTTATTTGGATGAGAAGATTATCGCTTCCATTCAAGGGCTTCAATCGGACACCTTAACGTCCATCATGACCGCGATTACTTCGCTTGCTTCTGAAGTAGGAATCACGTTGATTTCTATTGCATCAGTAATCATCATTTTTATGCGATTTCGACGCAGAAGGGAAATATTATTGCTCATTAGCGTCGTATGCGGATCAGCCTTATTAAATAAAGTTTTTAAACTTCTATTTGCTCGCGAGCGGCCGGACTTTAATCGGCTAATTGAGGAAGCGGGGTATAGCTTTCCAAGCGGTCATTCGATGGCCGCGTTCTCGCTCTATGGCATATTGTGTTACATTGTTTGGGAAAATAGTAGAGAGCGACGTTGGCGATTGATTTCGTTACTTGCGGGGGCTGTCATTATCGTAATGATCGGCATTAGTCGCATCTATCTCGGTGTTCATTATCCGAGTGACGTGATTGGTGGATACTTCGCTACTGCAGCGTTATTATTTCTAATTGTTTCATTATATCCACCAAAAAGAAAGGAACCCGTAAAGTAAACGGGTTCCTTTTTCTCGCTATATCGCGCTTAAAATATTTTCGTCGTCCATTGTTCGCAATTCCATACTTCCGTAGCGACATCGCGATAAAATTCTGGCTCATGACTAATGAGGAGAATGGAGCCTTTATAGGCTTTCAATGCGCGCTTGAGCTCATCCTTTGCATCGACATCGAGATGGTTCGTAGGCTCATCTAACACGAGTACGTTAGTCTCCTTGTTAATCAGATTGCAAAGCCGAACTTTTGCTTTCTCGCCACCGCTAAGCACCGAGATTTTACTTTCAATATGTTTCGTCGTTAAACCACATTTCGCAAGCGCTGCACGCACCTCGAACTGCGTCATCGAAGGGAAGTTCTTCCATACCGTTTCGATACACGTTTCATCGGCATGACCCTTAATTTCCTGCTCGAAGTATCCGATATGCATATTTTCTCCGCGCTGTACACCGCCAGAGAGGGCAGGGATCTCACCTAGGAGACTGCGTAACAACGTCGTCTTCCCAATCCCATTCGCGCCGACGATCGCGATCTTATGACCACGCTCCATCAGCAAGTCGATCGGACGGCAGAGAGGCTCCTCGTAGCCGATGACAACCTTATTCGCTTCGAAGATTAAACGACTGGATGCGCGCGCTTCCTTAAAGTTGAACGTTGGCTTCGGCTTTTCCTTCGCGATTTCAATAATGTCCATACTATCGAGCTTCTTCTGCCTGGACATCGCCATGTTACGAGTAGATACTCTAGCTTTGTTCCGTGCGACGAAATCTTTCAGATCATCGATTTCTTGCTGCTGGCGCTTGAACGCAGATTCTAACTGTTGCTTCTTTGCTTCATGCAGCAGAAGGAAATTGTCATAGTCTCCAACGTAACGGTTCAATTCCTGATTGCCCATATGGTAAATCAAGTTGATGACACTGTTAAGGAAGGGAATATCATGGGAGACGAGAATGAATGCATTCTCATATTCCTGCAAATAGCGCTTCAGCCATTCAATGTGTTGCTCGTCCAAGTAGTTGGTCGGCTCATCAAGCAACAGAATGTCAGGTTTCTCTAGCAACAGCTTAGCAAGGAGCACCTTTGTTCGTTGACCACCACTCAAATCATGCACATCACGATCTAAGCCAATATCACCAAGACCAAGACCTCGAGCGATTTCCTCAACTTTCGCATCAATGAGATAGAAGTCGTTATTCGTAAGTGTTTCTTGAATCGTGCCGACGTCTTCAAGCAATTGTTCAAGCTCTTCAGGTGACGCTGAGCCCATCTGTTCATACATTTGATTCATGTCGGCTTCGAGATCCATTAAATATTGGAATGCGCCGCGAAGCACATCACGAATCGTCATGCCTTTTTCCAACACAGAATGTTGATCGAGATAGCCAACACGAACTTTTTTCGACCATTCAATTTTACCTGCATCAGGCTCAAGGCTACCCGTAATGATGTTCATAAACGTCGATTTACCTTCACCGTTCGCACCTACTAAGCCGACATGCTCCCCTTTGAGAAGACGGAAGGAGACATCGTTGAAGATTGCACGATCACCAAAGCCATGTGTTAAATTTTTTACTGTCAAAATACTCATTATAGGACACCTTTATTTTCATCAGATTATAGTAGACATTCTCACTATTATAATCCGATGTGCACTTAAAACTCAACGGATTTCGCTACTTTTTGGGTGGGCTGTTATAACCGCGTTCATCGAAAGGCTGTAGCTTTTCGATCCATTGCTCGAGCAAAACCTTTAATTCATCCTTCACGCTGACGAACGGATTATCATTCGGCTTTAACACCTCTAGCACCTCGAACACGAATGCATCTTCACCCTGCGCAGTCCAATCCGCTTGCAGCGTACGATGACGACTTGTGCCCAATTGGAGCTCAATCTTTCTGCCGTTCAACGATTTCAGGTTAGAAGAGCTTTCGATTAGAATTTTTCCGTTGACCAAGTTGCGGATTTGGTACACACCCGCTTCGATCTTGATTTCTTTATATTGTTCAATAAGCTCTTTACGTCGATTCATCATTTTCTACCCCTATTCCAGCCTTTAATTTTTAACCCAATACTGACTGCAATCATCTTTACGATCTAAGAAACCGTACTCGATCAAATATCTGCGTAAAGTGACGTAGTCGTCGAACAAGTTTTTGAGTACAGCATTAACTTCTTTCTCTGTGTACAGTTGTCCATGTTGGAACAGCTTCGCAATATGTGTCAGAATGACAATCTTATATTTCTCCTTCATTGTGAAGTTGAGCAATGGACCGTCGGGTCCATCTGGAAAATACTTCTTCAAAACTTTATCGGCTTCATCCTGAGTCATATTGTAACGATCGTCGATCATCGTAGCAGTCTGGTGATAGTTGATAATTTCAGGTGCATGCTGATCCTTCTCCTTAAGCAGCTCCATCATCGCTAGAAACACCTTCGCTTGGCGCTCTTTCTCCTTAAGGACAAACCGGTGATTACGAATCGTCGAAGCGCTGCCGATATCCATCTCCATCTGAATTTGAGCATCATTCTTCCCTTGATAAAAGAGACGAAGGAGACTGTTCTGATGCTCAGTCAGTCCAGTCATCTTCTTATCTAAGCTGATCAAGTAATCAAATACAGATTGATGTGCAGTCTCAATATGAATTCGCATAAATTTTTCAGCATCGTAGAAGTTGTCATGGAGAGCATAGATTACTCCTTGCTCCGTCTGAGTGCCACAGAGCAGGCACGTGAAAGTATGATCATGCTTTGAATAGCCCAGTTTTAGTTCATCAAAATTTGCATTCCAGAATCGTTCAGTATTAGTTGTCACATAAACGCTCCTCGTAATTGTTTATAAATATACAGACAATATAATACTTTGTTTGTTATAAGTCAAACTTACATGTGAAAAAAATGGACGATGAGTTGATCTCAGTGTATGATAGGTGCAAAGGGATGAGGGAGGAGATCAAATGGCAGATTCCAAGTACAATCCGTATGAAGATCAGACATTACACATCATTCAACCAGAGCCCAATGAACCGATCCATGAACGAGAAGGTTTTAACGATGTCATGAAGTATTATGATACGATCCAAGGTTATCAAAATCCGAAACAATTGGGACACATTCCAACTCGTATACAGCAAGTCGTGAGATGGGCAATTATTGTGTGCGTAGGTATTTTTCTCGGATTTGTGATATACCAAGCATTCACATTTTGAATTCAGCAATAGGAGATGTAACACCATATGAGCAAGTATTGGAGCAACTTAACCGCGAATTTACAGCCGTATATACCCGGAGAGCAACCGAAAGATCAGAAGTATATTAAGCTTAATACCAATGAAAATCCTTACCCACCATCACCGCGCGTAATCGAGGCGATTAAGCAGGCAGCCAATGATGATCTTCGTCTCTATCCAGATCCAACCTGTCAGCAACTATGTGATACGATAGCACAATATTACGGTCTAAGGTCAAACCAAGTGTTCGTTGGGAACGGATCGGATGAAATATTGGCGTTTGTGTTTCCGGCATTCTTTAATCCAAGTCAGAAGATTTTATTTCCTGATATCACTTATTCGTTCTACCCGGTATATGCGCAGTTATATGGTCAAACCTATGAGACAGTTGCTGTGGACGAAGCCTTCAATATCCATGCGGAGCATTACTGTGTTCCGAATGGCGGCATTGTTATTCCAAATCCAAACGCGCCAACCGCTGAATATATGACATTACCTGCTTTAAGAACGATCTTGGATGCCAATCGCGATCAAGTCGTAGTTGTAGATGAAGCTTATATCGATTTTGGCGGTCAATCTGCGATTACTTACATTAATGAATACCCTAACTTGCTTGTCGTCCAGACGCTGTCGAAGTCGCGTTCACTCGCAGGGTTAAGGGTAGGTATGGCATACGGTCATGAGGATCTCATAGAGGGTTTAAATCGAATTAAAAATTCATTTAACTCCTATACGCTAGATCGACTGGCGTTAGCAGGTGCGATTGCTGCTTTTGAAGATGAGGCTTACTTTGAAGAGACGACTGCGAAAGTCATTGCGACAAGAGAGTGGTCGGTGAATCATTTAAGAGAGCTAGGCTTTCATGTCATTGAATCGAAAGCGAATTTCGTATTCGCTTCACATCCTCAAGCGTTAGCTGCCGACTTGTTCAAGCAATTGAAGGAGAAGGGGATACTCGTCAGATATTTCAACAAGCCGAGAATTGATCAATTCCTTCGAATCAGTATTGGAACTGATGAGGAGATGGAAGCATTGATCTCAGCACTACATTCGTTACTCGGTAAATAGAATTAATAAAGAGGAGCTGCCCTAATCGAGTGGGGCAGCTCCTCTTATGTATGCTGAGAATAATCATTATTTCATAAACTTATAGCCGACTCCCCAAACGGTTTTAATATATTGGGGTTCTTTTGGATTCTTTTCGATTTTACGACGAAGATTTGTGACATGGACGTCAATTGCTCGATCATTAATGAAGGAATCGATGCCACGAACCGTATTAATGAGCTCTTCGCGTGTAAACACTCGTCCAGGGTTTTGAAAAAACAGCTTCATAATTTCATATTCAGAAAACGTAGTTTCAATGTGTTCGTTATTAAGGATAATCGTTCTTCGCTCTAGATCTAGCGATATACCCGATGAAGCTTGTTCGATTTTCGTCTGTACTTCATACGAGGAGGCACCGGACATGACAATTTGCTGTGTAGATCGGCGTAATACAGCGTTCATTCGAGCTTTAAGCTCTTGCATACTAAACGGCTTGCACAAATAATCATCTGCACCAGAGCTAATCGCTAATATTCGATCTGTTACGGCGGACTTCATTGAAATGACGATAATGGGTATCGCTGTTAGTTTTCGAAAAAGATCACATAGATCTGTTCCTTCAGAATCAGGTAACATTAAATCTAATAGTAGGATGTCTGGGGAGAATGTAGCTAGCGCGCTTTTGCCTTCGTGCGCAGTTTCTACTCGCTGGACATGGAAGTGTTCTTCTGTCAGATAGAGTGTGAGCATCTCTCCAATGATTGGATCATCCTCGATTACGAGAACCCTCGTCAATGTAAATCACACCCTTCAATATTAATTGTTGAATGTTAGAATTACTCATATTTTGCTAACAATTAACTCTAGCTCTATTATATATTTTTACAGCGTATACGTCTAATAACTTTTTTGCTCGATTAGCGAATCGATACTAGACATGACTTCTTGAGTTGCTTCATTCAATTGTGTGAGAAGCGGTTTCCAAGGCGAACCTGATCGTAATGCTTGTTCAAGCTCTGAAGCATAATGTTGGATATGAATTGCACCTATATGTCCGGAAGCTCCGCTCAATGAGTGTGCGAGTCTCGTTGCATCTTGCACCTGGTCATTAATCATGAATGATGAGATTTGTTCAGAAGCGTGTGTATATTGATGCTTAAATTTATGGAGTAGCTGCAAGTACAGCTTCGACTTGTTATCTAAACGATCTAAGGCTTGCTGGATCACTAAACCAGGAACATCCTGTAATTGTTCAGCGACGACTGTAACTGTAGGCCCATTTGGCAATTGTGGAATGCGTAGCAGACGAGTCAGCACAGAAAATAACAATTCAGGCTGGATCGGCTTCGTAATGATATCGTTCATACCCGCTTGAAGACATTGCTTTTGCCGTTCTGATGTAACGTCAGCTGTTAATGCAACAATGGGGAGCTCTATGGCATTATAATGTTTACGTAATTGTATTGTTGTTTCAATACCGTCAATATCGGGCATATGCAGGTCCATTAACACTAAATCAGGAAGCGCTTGTTCAATGAGCTGTAAAGCTTCCTGTCCACCTTTTGCTACGGCGACTTCAAACCCTTTTTGCTCTAACAAATCTTTTGCAACGAGTCGATTGATTTCTTGATCGTCTACGACCATAATCCTCCTGATATCGGCTTGATTAAGGAGGGGTTCCGACTGTTTTAATTGGGGCGTTTGGTAATAATCAATTAAATCTTTCACCTGTTGCATCACTTGTGTAAGCTGCGTAATTGTAACTGGTTTTACGATAACTGCCGCAGGCATTAGTGAAGGTGAAACATGCTGCAACGCATCTCGTCCGAGCAATGTAGTTAAAGATATTGTTTTAATGTTTAATCGATCTAGCTGCTCCTTCCAATCTGACCAAGTATCTTCTCCATGCATATCACTAGCTTCCATATCAATGATCATTGCATCCCAATGACCTTCCTGTAGTAGAGGAAGTGCCGATTGCCAACTTGGTACGACGACGGGTGTGCAACCGATGGATTGGAGTGCTGTAAGCCAATACTCCCCGATGCTCAATTGATCTTCTTGGACAAGCACTTTAAATGGAATAACAGTTGTTTTGATCAACTCTAACTGCTTTGGTAATTTGAACGTGAGTTCGAACGAGAAGGTGCTACCTACATGATGGATACTCTCTAAACGAATATAGCCACCCATCTTTTCTATTAAAGTTTGGGAGATAACGAGTCCCAAGCCTGTACCGCCATATCTTCGATTTGGCTTGTCGTCTGCTTGGAAGAATGGAGTGAACAGTTGCTGTTGTTGCTCGGGAGTAATTCCGATACCCGTGTCCTTAACGCTGAAATGCAGATGTATTTGGTCATCTGTGCGATTCAGTTCGTAAATTTTCAGATGAATGATTCCTTCATTCGTATATTTAATTGCGTTGTTGCTTAGGTTGAGCAGCACTTGTTCGAGACGGAGCGGATCTCCGAGGATGTTATGTGGCAATGTTGGGTCAAGCTCTATAATGAAGTCTATGGGCTTATGTCCGAGTAGGACAGAGAATATACCACTTAATCGATATACAGAATCTTCAAGACAGAAAGGAACTTCAGCTAGCTTTAGCTGATCTGCTTCAAGCTTGGAGAAGTCAAGGATATCATTCAAGATATGAAGTAAATTTTGAGATGAGGTTGTGATTTGCTTCAAATAATCATGTTGAATTTCCGTTAGCTCAGAGCGCTGAAGCAAATAAGTTAAACCGATAATGCCATTCAGTGGCGTACGAATTTCATGACTCATGCGTGCAAGAAATGAGCCCTTCGCATCATTGGCTGCATCGGCTTCCTCCTTTGCAGCTATGAGCTGATGTTCGATTTCCTTCTGTTCAGAGATGTCACGCACGATGGTCGAATAGTATGGATGATTGTCTGTATCCGTATGATGAGCGACAACTGTAATTGATGTGATCCTTGTTGCACCGGAAACAGATACAAATTCGAGCTCGCTTTGCCAATGCCCATGTTGCTGCGCTTCATTTAGACCTTCGGCAAATTTAAGCGCATTTGGAATGGTAAGGTAGGAGCCTAGCTGTTTATTAACGTCGTTAAGTTCCTCGATACCAAGAAAGGTTAAGCCTTCCTGATTCAGATAGAACATTCGCCCATGTAGATCAAATGACGCAACGAGATCATGCGCACGATCCATAATTTCAAGCAGTCGTGTATTGGATTGAACAGCTTCCTTAATATCACTGATATCTCTAGCGATAATGACGTAGCCTTTAATAGAACCATCAGAGTTACGCATAATGCTTGGATTGATGGATACAAGTATTTTCGACCCCGGGCGAGTAACCCAATTCCATTCATAATCAGGCAGTAGGTCCTCTAGTGAAAGAGCGAATATCGCAACTTCATCCGCAGATACTGTTTTTTTAAGCTTTTTAGAATAGGCTCGCGCTCGCTCTTCAAGCTGCGCTTGATCGAACCAAAGCATCATTGCTCTGCGTCCGATCACTTCTTTCTCGCTGTAACCGAGCATCTCTTCTGCTAACGAATTGAAAGATGTAATATGGTAGCTTGCGTTCGTAACGATCATTGCGAAACGGTTATGGTGAATAAACGTTTCAAACGGCTCGAACAGGTCACGTAGCTTTTCACTCATGAGATTAATTGAGCTTGACAATGAACCGATTTCATCCATGCTGCGGATCGGTAATGGAGGGGTATAGAAGTCTCCTGACGCCACTTGTTGAGTGACATTAACAATGCGTTTAAGTCTGCGGAGAATCATCACCTGCGTTATGAGGAAGAGCACAACACCCAGTACAATTTGTGCTAACGCGATGAAGCCGATATTTTTCCATATTGAATTCAGCAGTGGCGCATTATATTGATTAGCTGGAATTATATATACAGCGTACCAATCCAAAGCAGGAACTTTTACATAAAATATTTGTTGCCCCACGTTGTTTATTTTTGCTTGACTGAATCCTTCTTGAGTCGTCTTTAGTTGAATTGCTAAGTTTTGAAAAGATGGATCTAAAGCCAACAAGTTATCATCCGCATTGAACGCAGCTTGAGCAGTCGTATGTAGTAAATTCATATTCCGATCCAGTAATAGAATAGAATCCATCTGGCCGTCTTCACTGTACATCTTTAAGTGCTTATTAAAAATCTCGTTGGCATTCAACGAAATAATCAAGATTTGTCTAACTTGCTTGGAAGGATCGAATTGGGGAACCATTACAGAAATAATATGATTACCTTGATCGTCAACAATAGGATTTGTAAAAGAGGGAGTGCCATTAATCGCTTTAACAAATGCAGTTTCGCCATTTAACCAAAGGACATTTCCATTAGACAATATTGCTCGTCCATTAAGCTCTGCAATGCCGTCATAAACATATGAATTCGAACTATTCTTAATTTCTTCATGTAGATAGATCAGCTTCTGTTCAAGTGTGCCGGATAATAGTTTATCAGAATGGGAATAAATAATGGCTTTATTCATTTCTAATGAGAGTACAGTTCCGAGGTTTGAAGAGGCGGTTCTTAGTTCATTGAGGGTAATCTGTTTAAGCTGTTTGCTAATCTGTTTATTGGAAACCTCATAGTTAATGAAATTCAATGCTATGAAAGAGAGGATATTGGCGATGACGAACAAGATAATGACCTTGAAGCGCAGTGAGCGATGCATAATAATACCCCCTCAGACAACGTTACAATCCTCTCTATCATAACGAATGAAAGCGACATTCAACAGTCTTTTTAGTAAAATTGCACTCCTATATTTTCACTTAAGCATGCTTCATCATCATGAAACTGAATATAAACCACAAGGCATGTTAATATAGGATGAAGAAGCTTAAGGGGGAGTTAGGTTGCCACATCTATATGGAGAACGAATAATATTGAGGGAATACCGTAGAGAGGATTTGCCGTGGATTAGACAATGGGTTAACGATCCGGCGATCGTGAGCACACTCTCAGATATCTTCTTATATCCACAAGGACTAGATTCAACCGAGAGTTATTTGGAAGCGATGATTGAGGGCGATAATGATCGCAAAGGGTTTGTGATCGCAGAACGTGGTTCAGAAGATTACTTGGGACAAGTGAATCTAGATCTGATTGATTGGAAAAATCGTACTGGACGTATCGGCGTTGTTATTGGATCGTCGCAACATCTCGGGATAGGCATTGGAACAGAAGCGATGAAGGTACTCATAGCGTTCAGTTTTATGGAGATGAACTTGAACCGTCTAGAGCTTGAGGTTTATGACTTCAATGAACGCGCCTACAACTGTTATGTCAAAAGCGGGTTCAAAGAAGAGGGCAGATTGCGACAACGTTATTATAGAAATGGGAAATATGCCGACGTGATTATGATGGGGTTATTGCGTTCAGAGTGGGAAGCGGGACAGTAAATGTAAAGAAAGCGATGTATAGATTTCTCACATTTAGTCGAAATAAGTATAAGCCAAATCTCAGTATAGTGCTGAAATTTGGCTTTTTTTGCAGTCAATAATTGCTTTATTTAATGATGTAAATAATAACTGCATGAGGGTAGAAAAGTATAAATTCGTAGGCTGCACCACTCGAAAAGAGACGAGCTATGACCTTATACCTAAGTTTATGAAAACGGTGAAACTCTATTGACAATCACTAGATATTGATTTAGATTTGAGAATGTCAACTACATATCGTTTGCATCAACGAATTCAACTCATAAGGTTTAAGAGATGATCGTCCGTGCTGTACAGCTATATTGGCGCCGACACAACAATAGACGTAGCGGTTTAAGATTACCTAGTCGCGTCTTTTTTTGTCGAATGAGATCGTTAAAGGAGTGGATATGTGGGATGTTAATCGCCTATGATTCACGTACGGGTAACGTAAGACGCTTCGTGAAGAAGTTAGACTTGCCTTCAATTCAAATTACACCGGAAATGACATTAGATCAGCCTTTTATTTTAGTGACCTATACAACTGGCTTTGGACAAGTGCCTGATAAAGTAATGTCGTTTTTAAAGGCTAACCACAGTCGTCTTAAGGGCGTTGTAGCGAGTGGAAATCGCAACTGGGGAGACGGTTTTGCAAAAAGTGCAGATCGAATCTCTGAGCTTTATTCGGTTCCTGTGCTTGGGAAATTTGAATTATCAGGGACACAAAGAGATGTAGAAAGTTTACAACAGGAGGTGAGCTTGGTTGCGGCATATCGAACTGAACAATTTATTAATGCAGCACGGTGATGATGGATTTTTTCAATTGGAGCAAGATCAGGAAGCTGTTCGCGAGCTGATGAAGGAAATACATACGAAGAGTGCTAAATTCGTTACACATACCGAAAAAGTCAAGTTCATGATTAGCAACGATTATTATGAGGACGTCTATGATAAGTATTCAGAAGCTTTCGTAGAAGAAGTTTATAAGCTGACTCACAGCTATGAATTCGAGTTCTCTTCTTATATGGCGGCATCGAAGTTCTATACCGATTATGCGATGCGCAGCAATGACCGCAAACAATATTTGGAAAGCTATGCAGATCGAGTAGCGATCGTTGCGCTATATCTCGGACGCGGAGATGCGAATACAGCGAAAGTATTAGCTTCATCAATGATGGAGCAACGTCTACAGCCTGCAACACCGACATTCCTTAATGCGGGAAAGAGTCGTCGCGGCGAGATGGTGTCATGCTTCCTGCTTGAGATGGATGATTCACTCAACGCGATCAATTATGTGCTTGGCACATGTATGCAGCTATCCAAGATTGGTGGCGGTGTTGCTGTCAACCTGTCCAAGCTACGTGGACGCGGAGAATCGATTAAAGGGGTAGAAGGAGCTGCGAAAGGGATTATGCCTGTCCTAAAGCTGATGGAGGATGCATTCTCCTATGCGGATCAAATGGGACAACGCAAAGGTTCAGGAGCGGCGTACTACAACATCTTTGGCTGGGACATTATGGAATTTCTCGATAGCAAGAAGATTAATGCGGATGAGAAG
This sequence comes from Candidatus Cohnella colombiensis, assembly GCA_029203125.1. GTDB lineage: Bacteria > Bacillota > Bacilli > Paenibacillales > Paenibacillaceae > Cohnella > Cohnella colombiensis. The sequence continues at coordinate 1,797,507 of CP119317.1, read as the reverse complement.
ACGCGCTTAAAGACGCTATCGATCGGCTTGATCGTTCCTGGAATCTTTTATAAGCTCGCTGAAGAGAACAAGCCACTTCACGTATTTGCTCCTTATTCGGTGTTTAAGGCCTATGGCAAGCATCTGGATGATCTAGATATCGACGAGATGTACGAGACGCTACTAGCGGACGATCGCGTTCGCAAGAAGGTCGTAATGAGCGCACGGGACATGCTCGTGAAGATTGCAATGACTCAGCTAGAGTCAGGCTATCCATATATTATGAATAAGACGAACTCGAACCAAGTACATGCACTGAAAAATATTGGATCGATCAAGATGTCCAACCTGTGTACGGAAATATTCCAGTTGCAGGAAACTTCGGAAATCGGTGATTATGGTGATCCGAGTACGATTCGTAGAGATATTAGCTGCAATCTTGCATCGCTTAACATTGCGAATGTGATGGGTCATAAGAAACTAAAGGAATCTGTGCATGAAGGCATGGTCGCACTTACAGCAGTTAGTGACATGAGTGCAGTGAAGAATGCTCCTGGCGTTGTAAAAGCGAATCGTGAGCTTCATTCTGTTGGCCTTGGTGCGATGAATTTGCACGGCTTCTTGGCGAAGAATAGAATCGCTTATGAAAGCGATGAGGCAAAGGACTTCGTGCGTACGTTCTTCATGATGATGAACTATTACTCACTGGAGAAGAGCATGGAAATTGCCAAGGAGAGCGGTCAGACGTTCGCTGGGTTCGAGCAATCCGAATATGCGAACGGTAACTATTTCGACCGTTATTTAACGACGGATTATTCGCCAGTTACGAGCAAGGTGAAGGAACTGTTCGAAGGTATGCCTGTGCCGTCGATTGCTGAATGGACGCAGCTGAAGCAGCTTGTGCAGCAGCATGGACTGTATCACGCTTACCGTCTTGCAATCGCACCAACGCAAAGCATCTCTTATATTCAAAATGCAACCTCAAGCGTGATGCCGATCGTGGAACCGATCGAAACACGGACGTATGCGAATTCAACAACGTATTATCCGATGCCTTTCATGACGAAGGATAATTTCTTCTTCTACAAATCAGCGTATCGGATGGATCAATTCAAGGTCATTGACCTGATCGCTGAAATTACGACGCATGTGGATCAAGGGATCTCGACTGTGCTGCACGTCAATAGCGATGTGACGACGAAGCAGCTTGCTAGATATTATATTTACGCTGCACGCAAAGGGCTGAAGTCGCTCTATTACACGCGTACGAATCGACTTGCGTTCGAAGATTGCATTAGCTGCTCGGTTTAAAGCACGGAAGGTGGGAATAACGTTGACTGCGATTAAAGCTGTGAACTGGAATAGACAAGAAGACGATTTTACGATGACATTTTGGAACCAGAACATTATGCAGTTCTGGACGGATGATGAAATTCCTTTGTCAGATGATAAAATGTCATGGATGAACTTAAACGACGATCAACGTGAGCTATATATGAAGGTGCTTGGTGGTTTGACATTGCTCGATACAATACAGGGCGGTGTCGGAATGCCGCGGATTCTCGAGCATGTGGATGGCTTGCAGCGTAAAGCTGTCATTGGCTTTATGGCAATGATGGAGCAAATTCATGCGAAGTCCTATAGCAGTATTTTTACGACCGTATCTACGAATGAAGAGATTGATGCTGTATTCCGTTGGGTAGAGGACAATCGTTATTTGCAGACGAAAGCAGAGACGATATCCGCGTACTATAAGTCGATTGATTCGAAGAAGAGCTTGTACCTTGCGATGGCTGCGTCAGTGCTGCTAGAGAGCTACTTGTTCTATAGCGGGTTTTTCTACCCGTTATACTTGGCTGGTCAAGGAAAGATGACGAGCAGCGGAGAGATTATTGATCTTATTCTGCGTGATGAGAGCATACATGGGCTTTATGTTGGGGTACTAGCACAAGAAGTGTTCGCTGATCTTACAGAAGATGAACAGGATGAAGCGAGAGAAACGTTCAATGGACTGTTTCATTTTCTCCATGAGAATGAAGAAGGCTATGCAGACGAGATCTACTCGAAGGTTGGATTGGAAGAAGAAGTGAAGAGCTTCATGCGCTACAATGCGAATAAAGCGTTCATGAACCTTGGACTGGAGCCATTCTTCCCAGAAGAAGATATCAATCCAATCGTATTGAACGGAATTAGTACGCGAACGAAGCAACATGATTTTTTCTCTAAGAAAGGAAACGGCTATATTCGAACAATTCACGTCGAGCCGTTAACCGATGAAGACTTCATCTTCAATTAGAAATTTACTCGATGTACTGATCGTCTCCTGCAAGCTCGGCATAACTTCTTTCGGGGGACCGATCGCACATCTCGGATATTTCCATAACGAATATGTACAAAAGAGAAAATGGATGGACGAGCGCAGCTATGCTGATTTAGTTGCGCTATGTCAATTTCTCCCGGGTCCTGCGAGTAGCCAGGTCGGGATCGGGATTGGCGTTATGCGAGCGGGGTTACTAGGCGGTGTGATCGCTTGGCTGGGCTTTACTTTGCCCTCGGCTATTGCACTCGTCTTATTTGCGTTACTGATGACAGGCTTCGATGTTAGCAATGCCGGTTGGATTCATGGTCTGAAGATTGTAGCGGTTGCGATCGTTGCTCAAGCAGTTATCGGAATGGGACGGAAGCTAACGCCTGACTTCAAGCGAATGTCGCTTGCTCTTGCTGCTGCAGCACTGATGCTCGTGTGGCAGACGGCGTTCAGTCAAATTGCAGTGATCATTGGTGCTGGTCTGATCGGCTGGTGGGCTTATCGCGGCAAAGTCGAGCAACAACCATCTAAACTTGTGGTGTCCATCAAACCTAAATTCGCTGGCTTTTGCTTAGTAATATTCTTTAGCTTATTGATCTTTTTACCTCTTTTAAGCAATCTGTTTGACCTGAAGTGGTTGAGTTTATTTGATCAATTTTATCGTTCGGGATCGCTCGTCTTCGGTGGGGGACATGTGGTATTGCCCTTACTAGAGCATGAAATGTTAAACGCAGGGTGGATGAGTAAGGAAAGCTTTTTAGCGGGATATGGGGCAACCCAGGCTGTGCCGGGTCCGTTGTTCACGTTCGCAGCTTACCTAGGAACAGTTGCGATGGGAGTCGTAGGTGGCATTGTGGCTATCATTGCAATCTTTCTACCCGCATTTCTCCTTGTTATTGGTGTGCTACCTTTTTGGAATACACTACGACAAAGCCCCCATATTCAAGGGGCTCTGAAGGGTATTAACGCTGCTGTCGTTGGAATTTTACTTGCTGCGCTCTACGATCCACTTTGGACGACCGCAATTACAACTCCATCAGCATTTGGACTCGCGGTACTGCTATTCATAGTGCTTGTTTTGTTAAAATGGGCTCCTTGGATCGTTGTAGTTTTGGCAGCGACAGGTGGCATGTTTATTTAATGGCATTAATTATATCGGTGTTGATGTGTTTACATAATAAAAATTATGTTTAATATTATTGGGTTGCGCTTTTGTGTGATTGTAGCTGTTTGCGGTGATGAAGAACGTAATAAAGGAGAGCCCCAACTACTACAATTAACGCTGATATGAAGTACATCGTTCTCTCATCGAACGTTGAGGATATCCTTCCAAGTGTAATTGAACCTATCCCAAAGCCCGTGTCGAACAGTAAGAAAAACGTTGCGGTAGCTAGTCCGATGCGATGCGGCGGTGCATGACGGATTGCAATGGTTTGCAGACTTGGGGTTAAGGTGCCCATGCCTAATCCAACTAGTGCTGCTGAGAGTAATAACATAAACGGTGAATTCGCTTGGCTTAAGCAAATTAGACCTATAACATAAAGAATTAAGCTAGGATAGATGATGCGATGTTCACCCCAACGATCGAATAGCTTTCCTGTAATGGGTCTAGAGAAAATGATCATGATCGCATAGACGACGAAGAAGTAACTGGCCACTGTTCCCAAACCAAGATGCTTAGCATATCCAGCAACATAAGTAAGAATGCCGCTATAGGCAAGTGCAAGCAACATCGCCGAAATGGAAATTGGTAGGGCGCTGGGTTCAATATACTTTCTCCAGCCCTGTGCAGGTTGTAGCTGTTTGGTTGTAAGATGTGAAGCATCGGGAACTGTTTTTGTTAACTTAATGTTGGCGCCGAATACAAGCGAAAGTATCGTTGTCACAGACAACACCATCAACAACACTTTGAAGTTCCAATGTTCAGTGAGCAGCAATCCGACGAATGGCCCTATGACCATAGCCAAGTTCATGGATAATGTGTAATAACCAAGACCTTCACCTTTACGATCTTTAGGAATTAAATCTGAGGCAATGGTACCATTCCCGGTAGTCGCCATCCCAAAGCTCATCCCGTGGATGAAGCGGAGGAGAAGCAACAGTATAAAGGAGGTTATACTAAAATACAACAGTGTTGATAATGCAAAGACGATGAGTGCCGGTACGACAATTTTTTTTCGTCCAATGGTGTCAACCAACCGTCCTGCAATCGGTCTAAACAATACAGCTGCAACCATAAAAGATGTAATCGCCCATCCAACTTGCTTCTGAGTACCACTCAAATGATCTGTAATATAAGTAGGCAATGTTGCCATTAAGGAATAAAAGTTAATAAATACAAAGAAACTACTTAAACATAACATTATAAAATTTCGGTTCCACAATTTGTTGCTGTTCATCTAGTTCGCCTCTTCTAAGTTGAGTATCGTTTACGAGTTGATGTTGCTTGTTTGGTTAACGATGTGTATCAGGGTTTGTTTAAGTTGATCAATTTGTTGCTCGGATAAACCTTGTAATATCGAGTTCATGAATTGTTCCTCGATCGAGCTTAGCTCTGCTTGCATTTGGTTTCCTTTATCCGTTACGAAGGCAGAGAATGATCTTCGATCAACAGGATTCGTCCTCCGAAGTGCAAGTCCTTTGCGTTCAAGCTGATCTAATATGCGGGTAATGTTCGTCGGGTCTTTAACTACGCGTGCAGCAAGACTCTTCTGACTAATGCCGTCTTGCTCACATAAACACGATAATACGGACCATTGCTCTGGTGTAATTTCATGAGCAGATAATTGCGTTGCAAAGTGATGCGTAATTTTTCTACCCGTAATATTGATCAGAAATCCAACTGATTGATCTAAAACCAATATTCTCACCTCGAAATCGTCATATAGTTGCTATAGCAATTATTATTATAGCATATAAATTAAAAAAACGCCCACTTCGTAAATTCGAAGTGGGTGCTCTTTAGGATTCATTATCAGATTTGCGTCGATCAATCGCTTCAGCCATTGTCTTATCCGTGAGATGAGCGTAAATTTGCGTTGTCTCAGGCGAAGCGTGACCGAGCTGCTCTTGCGTCTTATAGAGATCGTTACTTAAGTAATAGTCTGTAGCGAACGAGTGTCGCAGCTTATGTACGGATAAGAAGGGTTTTCCGAATCGCTTCGCATATTTCATCACCATTTCTTGAATTGCGCGCTTTGTCATCCTTGAACCTTCTTTTTTTCCATTGGCGACCGCTAGGAATAGAGCTTTTTCTTTTTTTGGAGCCTTATAACGGATATCCCGCTGACTCAGATATTGTTCTAGGTCTGAGATAGCATCATTTCGGAAATAAACAGGCGTTTTAAAGGTATCGTCATTTTTACCTTTGCGATAGACGTAAACGAGCTTCTTTTTAAAGTCGACATCATCGCTATTTAAGTTCACAAGCTCGGATACGCGCAATCCGGAATTGAGAATTAAGCTGACGATGCAACAGTCGCGGATGCGATTGAGCTCATGAGCGTAGATTGCTTGTTTATTGTTCGCCACATCATGGGCATAATGTTCTTTAATGTAGTTAATGAACTCTGTAATTTCTTCTTCCTGTAGCAGCTTGCCTTCTAACTTGGCAGCCGTATCCTTAGGCTTTTGAGTTCTTTTGATCGAAACTTTGGCCATCACATTGCGTTTCAATAAGGGATAGAAGTTGTCATCTTCAGCAATTTGGCTCAAATAATGGAACAAAGAACGCAGGGAAGACAGCTTACGAGAGATGGTCGCTCTCGAATTCGCATTTTCCCGCTTCGTCGCTAGAAACATACGATAATTATCTACACTGTCCATATGAAGACGTTCTAAGTCTTCGAGTGGAATCGCACTCATCGTACCTGCACTTGTAAGTCCTTCAGCCCTTAGCCAGGAGAAGAACATTTCGTAGTCTCTAATATATTCTAAGAGAGAGGATGGGGAGAGGTCGGGCAGTTTATAGTTCATAAACTTCTCAACATACCAAGGCATCCGGGGGATTCGTTGGTCGAGCTCTTCGCGGTCTCTTGTTTTCTGAATGTTCATCGTCTCACCTCATCTTAACTGTACTGCCTACGTTTTTATTTTACAAGCTATAGAGGTCCTAATCTCGGAATAGCAGCCTTATGGTGGATTGAAGAAGCAATTGAAGGGAGAAGAAGCAGATGAATCAGTCGTGGTACAACGTAGTTGGGATTTTGCTCATTGCTATTCCATTAATTGCCGCACGGGAGCGCAGATGGTGGTCTTGCGGGATCTATGCGATCGGAAGCTTCATGTTTCTTAGAGAGTTGCTACGCGGCAAGGATGGATGGGATGATTTAGCTGATTTTGCAATGCTAATTGTGATTGTCATTCCTCTGTACATTATAGGTACTGTTGTATGGATTGCGATGTATTATTATGATAAGAAAAAGGGAGAAGGTTCATAATAATTATTATGTAAACTAAAAATTTAATAAACCAGCAAATTCTGTTCAAACGTTATTGAGGAAATGCAGGCCCATCATTATGTTACAATGTGGGGAACAGCGCTTCTGTATGATGATGGAAGGATGATCCAAATGCAACGAATTATGATTTGCGAAGATGATCCGAAGCTTGCAGAGATCTTGAAAACGAATATAGAGAAGTATGGGTATGAAGCTGGTGTCGTTCAAAACTTCGGTAATGTGCTGAACTATTTCCACCATTTTAATCCTCATCTCGTACTCATGGATGTCAATTTGCCGAAATACGATGGATTTTACTGGTGCAGACAGATTAGAACGGTTTCCAAATGTCAAATACTCTTCATATCCGCTAGAGCCGGTGAGATGGATCAGGTGTTGGCGTTGGAATATGGAGCTGATGATTACATCACAAAGCCCTTTCATATTGAGGTAGTTATGGCAAAGATCCGTAGTCAGATGAGAAGAGCATATGGGGAATACGCTCCGAATATGGAGGAAAGAATTTTACAGTTCAATGAGCTGACTCTCTATCCAGAAAGGCAAGAGATGGAGTTAATGGGAACTCGAAGCCCGCTAACGAAGAAAGAGGCAATTTTGCTGGAAGCGCTTATTCAGCATTATCCTCGAGTGGCCACTCGCGAAGCTTTATTGGAATTGCTATGGGACGATCAGTCCTTCGTCGAAGAGAATACATTGAACGTTAACATTACGCGACTACGCAAGAAGCTACAGGAAATTGGTGTGGAAAATGCGATCGATACAATACGTGGCTCGGGTTATAAGCTGCAACCCTCATGGATGAATGAGGTCGAAACATGAAGCTATTTTTGCGTGAGCATAGACCATTAATCATTGTAAATTTCGTTCAGTTGGTTGTCATTCTTCTTATTTACATCTTAGATGGTTACACCCATTATGAAACAGGGCTGTATGCTGTTTTTGTAAGCGTTCTTATCTTAACAGGTTATTTGTTGTTCCGTTATCAGACACATCGATCAATGTATTACATGCTCTCGGAGCCGCTTCATTCAATGGACGAATCAATTATGGACAGTTCTGGAAATTCCCCGTTATCGGTGGCAGTAGATGCGCTCACGAAGTCACAATATTCGTATTTTATGGAACAGATACATATCCGTGAAAAAGCTAGTAATGAGCATGTTGCTTTCATGAATCAGTGGGTTCATCAGATGAAGACACCTCTTTCCGTCATGCGACTCATGTTAGAGTCAAGACATGATCCAGAGGCAGCAAGTATGCTAGAGGAAATCGATCGAATGCAGAAGGGATTGGAAACTGTACTGTATGCAGCGCGACTAGATACATTTGATAGAGATTTTAAAGTTGAATCCATATCGTTAAAGACTATTACTGCCAATGTCATTCAAGAGAATAAGAGATATTTTATCGGAAGCAAGGTTTATCCAGAGTTACTTGTCGACCCATCTCTGTATGTTGAAAGTGATGCCAAGTGGCTAAGTTTCCTGATCAATCAGTTAGTAACGAATGCGATTAAATATTCAGCGGATTCGCATCAGAAGGTTACCCTTTCTTCAATGATCAAAGGGAAAGATGCCATTCTAGAAATTCGAGATCGTGGCGAAGGCATTCCGCAATCAGATCTTAGAAGGGTGTTTGAGCCTTTCTTTACAGGGGATAACGGCCGAAACTATCGGGAGTCGACGGGAATGGGATTATATTTTGTACGAGAAATCGGGAATCGACTAGGCCATACAATAGAACTGGAATCTGAAGTTGGTCAAGGGACAGTAGTTCGCGTGCGATTCAATTCATACCTTACAAAGATGTAAGGTTCGTGAAAGCTAAATCGATTGGGAAGTATAGTTCGTTCCGGTAAACTCACAATATAATCTACAAATCAAAGGAGAGCTTTCGGGATGACTATGCTACAGGTGCATCAATTAAACAAAATTTACAGTGGAAAAGTTCCTTGGCGTGCATTGACTGACATTAACCTGTCGATCCAACAGGGCGAATTTGTAGGGATCATGGGCCCTTCAGGCAGTGGTAAAACGACTTTGCTCAATCTAGTTGCTGCAATAGACACACCAACTTCAGGACATATACTTATTAATGGAAAGAATCCACACACACTCAAAAATAATGAACTAGCTCGTTTTCGTCGACGAGAGCTAGGCTTCGTCTTTCAGGACTTCAATTTGCTCAATACATTGACGGTAGCGGAGAATATCGTGTTACCACTAACACTGGAAGGCGAGCGTCTTAAAGTGATGGACGATAAGCTAGCTGCTATCGCAAAACAGCTGGGCATTGAAAGCATTCTTTCAAAACGAATCTATGAAATATCGGGTGGGCAAGCACAAAGATGTGCTATTGCGAGAGCAATGATTCATACACCGCAAGTTCTCTTCGCAGACGAACCAACGGGTAATTTGGATTCGAAAGCTGCTAGAGATGTAATGGAATCACTCAGCGACATTAACCGGAACGATGAAACGACGATGATGCTTGTAACCCATGATGCTGTAGCAGCAAGCTATTGTCACCGCGTAATTTTCATTAAAGACGGACAGTTATTTAATGAGATTAACTATGGTGGAAATCGACAAGCTTTTTACCAGAAAATCATTGATGTTCTTTCGTTGCTGGGAGGGAATGCACATGACCTTTCGACAATTCGCGTTTAACAATGTTATTCGCAACAAGCGTACATATGCTGCTTACTTTTTCAGTAGTAGCTTTTCGGTGATGGTGTTTTTTATGTATGCTGTGTTTGCATTTCATCCTGGGATCGTAGGAAGTTCAATCCATAAAAATGTCGTATACGGGATGCAGGTTGCAGAAGTTCTCATCTACGTGTTCTCATTTTTCTTCGTCTTGTATTCCATGAGCGCTTTTCTCAATACGAGAAAAAAGGAATTCGGTCTTCTTACAATGCTCGGAATGACGAAAAGGCAACTCAGAACGATGGTATTTCTAGAAAATGTACTAATCGGCTTATCTGCTACTGTATCAGGTATTGTGCTAGGGCTAGTCATGTCCAAACTCATGCTGCTCGTCGCAGAAAATGCCCTTCATTTAGAAATTTCATTGCCGTTTTATATTCCTATTCATGCCGTACTGCTGACATTTGTTGCTTTTATACTTCTATTTGTTTTTATCTCTTTTTTCACAGTTTCGATCCTACGTACAAAGAAGCTGATCGTTCTAATTAAAGGGAGCAGCGTACCGAAGCAGGAACCTAAGGCATCTGCAATATTGTCTTGGCTTGCAGTTATTTTACTTGGCATGGGATATACAATGGCATTATGGGCAAAAGGAATTTTTGTCGTCTATGTGATGATTCCCGTTATTATCATGGTCATAATAGGCACCTACTTTTTCTTTACACAACTTAGCGTATTTCTCATACACAAGAGTAAAAAAAATCGTTCATTATTTTGGCGTAAAACGAATCTGTTGTTTCTCTCAGATCTTGCTTATCGTATGAAGGACAATGCTCGTACTTTCTTTATGGTTGCGATCCTGTCGACGGTAGCATTTAGTGCGATTGGATCTCTCGTTGGATTCAAGACGATGTCGAATGAAATGTTAACGAATGAAAATCCGTTCGCATTCGAATTTGTAGCTGAAAGCAAGGATACGAAGCATAATCAAGAGGAACTATCCAGCATTGAAAGCACCTTAATTCGCGATCAGATTGACTATACAATGATGCAGGCTGAGATGTCTATTCAGTTTGTGAAAGGGTCTGATCGAGGTGTTACATTAGTTAGAGCTTCACAATTCAATGCTATAGCGAATGCGGCTGGTGAAGAAACCGCCGAGCTAGAGGGCAATCAAGCGATGCTAATCTATTATCAAAATGCGTTGAGTGGTGCTAATCCTTTCGCTGATGCTGAAAAAAACGTCACATTGGTACAATATGAACAACAACTAGAAGTCATAGGAAGTATTAGCTCTGTTACATTGCCGATATTTAAACCTTATTATGTGGTGGATGATTCCTTATTCAACAAGCTTGAGCATGAAAGATTAACGACTTTCTATGCTTTTGATACTGTAGATGTTGCAGCCACTCAAAAAGTAGGCGAGGAGCTAAATATTAAGTTTGAGCATTCGAACAACACCTTTTTTTCGCTAGCGTATGAACGCTTCAAAATGAACCAACAATATGCCATCGTATTTTTTATAGGACTATTCATTGGAGCTATATTCTTTGTAGCCGCAGCGAGCTTCCTTTACTTCAGGCTCTATACGGACCTTGACGATGATAAGAGAAAATTCACTTCCATTATGAAGCTGGGCTTAACGGAGGGTGAACTGTCTGGAATACTCACGAAGCAGCTTATCATGTTATTCCTCGTGCCGATCGCTGTAGCGACCATTCATGGCGCTGTCGCATTAACCGCTTTACAGCATTTGTTTGGATATTCACTGATGAAGGAGTCACTACTTGTGTTAGCGTCCTTTGTTGGCATTCAAATGATCTATTTTGTAGCGATTCGGAGCAAATATATAAAGCAGGTTTTGGCTTGAACTCTGTAAGGTTTATATAATTATTATTATGTTAACTAAAGAAGGTTTAGGAATACCAACCCTGCACAATGTATATACTTTATATATACATTGTGCAGGGTTGGTGATATAATGGAGCCAAATCATGGATCGAAGGTGAGAATCGTGAAGGTTCAAAAGTGGGGGAATAGTCTAGGTATCCGGATCCCGGGCCCTTATGCAGAACAATTAGATCTTAAAGATGGCTCTGAAGTAGAGCTGCTTCTACAAAATCGTGAAGTCATTATTCGTCCAAAAGTATCTAAGCCAACGCTAGAGGATTTACTATCTAAGATTACACCTGAAAATCGCCATCAAGAAATAGATTTTGGCACTTCGGAGGGAAATGAAGCGTGGTAAAGCATGAAGAATCCTCACCATTTCCAAGCCGAGGAGATTTAGTCTTTATCAATTTCACACCACAATCCGGGCATGAACAAGCAGGTGAACGGCCGGCTATTGTGATTTCACCGTATGAATTCAATGCTGTAACAGGCTTTGCTGTGGTGTGTCCAATAACGAACCAAAGTAAAGGATATCCATTTGAGGTAGCATTGCCTGAACATTTATCGATAACTGGCGTCATCTTGGCTGATCAAGTGAAAAGCCTAGATTGGCGATCACGTCGTATGCGATATAAGGATCGGGCTCCAGCTGAACTCGTCCAACAAGTGCGAGATATCGTGAGTACATATTTATAGTTAATGTCATTAATTAAAATATACGTCTTGACTAGTATGATAGAATTTTGTAAGATCGAATGAATTTCATAAAAGTGTTTTCTAGGGTTCCGCACATCGTTGGTCTGGTCCGAGAGAAAACTCACAGCGTAATCGCTGTGCCACGGAAGGATAAAAGCCTGGGAGATGATCTGCATAGACAGATCTCTTTCAGGCTATTTTATTGTCATCTTAGAGAACGGAGTGAATCGAAATGAACAAAACATGGTTAAACGTCGTTATCGCATCATTATTTGAAGTGGGTTGGGTTATTGGATTAAAGCACGCGTCTACTGCTCTGGAGTGGGCGGGTACACTCGTAGCCATAGTGGTGAGCTTCTATACAATGATTATGGCTTCACGCAAGCTTCCAGTGGGCACCGTATATGCGGTATTCGTCGGTCTAGGTACTGTAGGAACTGTGATCTCAGACATTGTGTGGTTCGATGCACCGGTTCAATTTGCGAAGATCGCCTTAATTGGTTTGCTTCTGCTTGGCGTAATTGGTTTGAAGATCGTAAGTAATGAACCGAGTAAGCAGGTGAATAAATCATGAGCTGGATCTATTTGCTGTTAGCTGGCGTTTTTGAAATGTTCGGAGTCGTTACGATCAACAAGGTGAATCAGGATCGCAGTTTGCGATCCGTCTTGATGATGATGGTAGGGTTCGGTTTAAGCTTCTTGTTCCTCTCCCTTGCGATGAAATCACTTCCGATGGGAACTGCGTATGCCATATGGACAGGAATTGGCGCATCGGGTGGTGCTATTCTCGGAATGATCTATTATGGTGAGCCGAAGAGTCTATTTAGATTGTTATTTATTACAATCGTGCTTGGCTCAGCAGTCGGCTTGAAGTTCGTAAGCTAGTCTTTAGACTCATTGTGATCCACACTGTTTAAATAATGCTGCAAATCGTCTTGGACACTAATGTCTGCGAGCGCTACCTTTGAGCGGTGTGCGGATCGAATAATGAGGTGTCCAGCGACGGGGGCAGTTAAGAAGACGAATACGATACCAAGCAGCAAGCGAATGCTCGACACACCATGAGTGAAGACAAAGTAGAAAAAAGCTCCTGTAAGAATACAAAGGATACCCAGTGTTGCACTTTTCGTTGAAGCGTGCGCTCGTGTATATACATCGGGTAGCCGAATAATCCCAAGTGAACTTATTAGACTCATCAATGTTCCTAACAGGATCAGTGCAGCGACAACAATTTCAATCATCACTTTTGCGTCCAATAACTACACCTCTTTCCAGGTATCTGCTTAATGCGATTGTGCTAAGAAAAGCCAAAATACCGATTAATAATATCGTTTCAAGATAGGCATGTGAATCGAGTCGAATAGATAATATGGCAACAATCCCAATGACGAGATACCCGATCGAGTCGAGCGCAAGTACACGATCATGAATGCTTGGACCTTTAATGACACGATAAAGCGCAATGACAATCGAAATAGAAAGTAGAAACATTGCAAGCAACATTATGGAATTGAACATTAACGCATCACCTCGATTATCGCTTTTTCGAACTTGAGTTGCGATTTGACAACACTGTTGCGGTATTCTGTTGCGTCCATTGCATGAATGAACATGACACCCGCCTTCGGATCAATTTCCATGACGACCGATCCTGGGGTTAATGTTAATAGTGTCGTCAATAGACTGATTTCAAGGTCTGTTTTCAATATGGTTTCAGAACGGAAAATTCCGGGTTCAATATTTAGCTTAGGACGAGTCACTTGAAGGATGACGACAAGGCTGGATTTTAACAATTCAATAAAGAAGAAGTAAAGGAGCTTAATGATTGCAATCATCTTGCGGCCATAGAACGGTTCAGGGAAGAAGCGCCGCATTAACAAGATGATGAAAAACCCAATTACGTAGCCCATACCAAATATGACGATGTTCCACGACTCATTGAGGAGCATCCAGACGAGGGCGATTAAGAGGTTTAATAGAATTTGTGTTGTCATTGGACTCGAATCCACGTCCTCTCATGGTGAAGTTTCATTAGGGCTCGAAGCGTTTGAACACAGCGTTTACATAGATAGATGGGTTACTCAACACTTCAACTGCTTGCTTCACATAAGTGAGTACCCATTCCGCGCCTAATCCCATTCCGATCACGAGCACGGCCAATAGAGTACCGGGTAATAAAGCGCTGTTACCTGTATCCTTCTGTTCACCTTCACTAAGCAACTTTTCTCCCCAGAAGCTATGAATGAAAATTTTCATGACAGAGTAAAGCACCAATAAACTGGTCATCACACCGATGATCGACAGTATGATTTGCCCTTCCGCAATCCCCCCTTTAATAATAATAAGCTTACCTACAAATCCGCTAAGTGGAGGGACACCTACAAGAGCAAGCGCTGCGATAAAGAACAACCACCCAAGCAGCGGACGGAATAAGATCAAGCCGCTGAAGTTACGTAGGTGATCTGAACCAAATATGGAGATGATGGCGCCGCCAAGGATAAAGATGAGCGCTTTAGCCAACATATCGTGTAACAAATAATAAATAGCACCTGTAAGGGAATCAAAGCTTGCAACTCCGATTCCGAATAGAATAAACCCTACTGCGACAACGACGTTATAGGCGAGTATTTTCCTAATTTCCCAATGAGAGATTGCGCCTAAAGCTCCTAAAATCATCGTAAGTGCAGCAAGATACATAATGACAGTGTGTGTCCATTCAGGCTGATGATAGAAAAGCAAGGTGAATGTTCGCAATATCGCATAGATGCCGACCTTAGTTAACAAGGCCGCGAATAAAGCTGCAATAGCAGGTGGTGGAGCGCTATAGGATCCAGGTAACCAGAAGAACAGGAACAAACCCGATTTCAAACCGAATACGGTTAAGAAGATGAAGCTAATCGTAATCATCAATCCATCCTGACTAATCGATGCGAGCCGCTCAGAGAGCTGAGCCATATTGAGCGTTCCTGCCACAGAGTACAAGTACGCAATCGCGATAACAAACAAGGTGGAAGAAATAACATTAATGATGACGTATTTAATGGATTCGCGCAGTTGTAATTTTTTTCCGCCTAAGCTAAGCAGTACATAAGACGAGATGAGCATCACTTCGAAAAAGACAAATAAGTTGAAGATATCACCGGTAAGAAAAGAGCCATTTACTCCGCAAAGGAGCAAAAGAATGAAGCAGTATACAAAGTGTACTTTATGATCGTGCTTTAGCGTTTTGAATGCATAGAGACAGCACATCAAACAGATGAAGGTTGCCACGAGTACGAGTAGAGCTGCTAGCATATCTCCAACAAGTGAAATGCCAAATGGCGCTTCCCAACCCCCAACATCTAGAACAATTATTCCTCCCACAGATACTCGATGAACGATATATGCAGCAACTCCAATTGTAAGCAGTAAGCTTACGACCGCTATGATTTGTTGTAGCCGTATATTTCGTCGGAAGAAGATCATAAACATTCCCGTGAGAAGAGGAATAATGATCGGTAAAATTAGCACATTACTCATCGGATTTACCTCTTAGTTTCTTGATAT
The DNA here is from genome assembly GCA_029203125.1 of Candidatus Cohnella colombiensis. Lineage (GTDB taxonomy): Bacteria > Bacillota > Bacilli > Paenibacillales > Paenibacillaceae > Cohnella > Cohnella colombiensis. The sequence goes on along the minus strand of CP119317.1, from coordinate 1,781,974 downwards.
TTACCGTACCAAGCTCAACATAAGTGCGGTAACCCAGTACAAGCAGAAAAGCAGTTAGTGCGAAGCTTATGACGATCGAAGTTAACAACAGAGCTTGCGGTATAGGATCGGTATAATTTGCTACTTCTTCACCGAGTAACGGAGCTGCTCCCTTTTTCAATCCATTAATCGACATGAGCATGAGATGAGTGGCATGAGAGAAGAGTGTAATCCCGAGAATAATCCGTAATAGGTTTTTGTTCAGAATGAGATACGTTCCGACTGTATATAGTACTCCGGCTAGTATAGTTACGAAGGTCTCCATTATTTTTTATCCTCGCTTATACTCGTAATTATCGTCATCGTCGTTCCGATTACAGCAAAGTACACACCTAAATCGAAGATGACGGCTGAAGCAATTTCGGTTTTCCCTAGGATCGGTAAGTTCACATAAGTAAATGCTTGAGACAGGAATGGCACATCGAATAAAAAGGACGCTGTACCTGTTAATACAGATAGGATGACGCCAGCAGCAGCGAGTTGGTTGAAATCGACCGGAATGATATCGCGTACGGATTGAAGGTCGAATGCAATATAGAGCAGCACTAGGGAAGAAGCCGTGATTAAACCCCCGATGAAACCGCCACCTGGATTGTGATGACCGGCAAACAGAACATAGATCGAAAAAGTCATAATGATAAAGACGAAAATTTTCGTAGTCGTTTGTAAATAAACGTCAGTAAACTTCATTGGTCCTTCCTCCCCGCATGACGAAGTTTGATTAACGTATAGATGCCTACGCCTGCAGAGAAAAGCACAACAATTTCGAGCATCGTATCGAATGCGCGGAAATCAACGAGAATGGCGTTAACCATATTTTTAGCACCTGCAAGAGCGTAAGAGTTTTTATAATAATCGGATATCGGCTCGAAGACATGATGTCCTTGTGCGGATAGCCCGATGAGCGTAAGCGTCAAACCGACTCCAATTGCGATGATTGCATTGCGTAATCGAAACGTTAATGTAGATAGATTTTTACTTACCTTGGGCAGGAAGTAGAAGCAGAGCAGGAATAGAGCCGTTGAAATCGTTTCAACGACGAGCTGAGTTAATGCCAAATCCGGAGCTCTGAAGATAACGAAGAACAACGATACGATATAGCCGATTACACTGACCGCAATAATCGAGATCAATCGCGATTTTGAGAACAAAATATATATTGCAGCAGTGACCATCGTTAACCCAAGTACAATTTCATAGCTTTCGATGGGTGAATTTCTTGAAAAATCGAAGAAATAAGCTTGATTCACGATCATTGATCCACCGGCCATGACGATCAAGAAGACGAAGAGGTAGGATAAATAATGATTTAGCGACCCCGTCATATAGAAGCGAGTTACTTTCGTTCCGAGTCGTTCCATTCCTAAGAGGCCACGATCGTATATATGGCTCAGGCTATGCTTAAAGGTCATCGCTTCATAGAAGTTCCGCCACTTTTTATAATTGATGTAAAGCAGCGAACCAATAACGACGACGCCAATTGTCATGAACAATTCAGTGTTAAACCCATGCCACGCCTGAATATGCGGATGCCACACCATCCCGCTTGTGAATGCTTGAGGAATGATCGCTTTCACAGTTGGCTCAAGCAAAGATGTAGCGATAAGATTCGGGAAGAAAAATAAAACAATAACGAGTGCAGCTAAAAGGATCGGAGAAATAAGCATACCGATAGGTGCTTCATGTGGTTTGCGATCGAGTCGTTCTGGTTGATAGGTACCTGCGAACGCTTTGAAGATCATAATCATGCAGTAAACGAACGTTAAAATACTTGCGATCCATGCAACAATAGGGAGGATAACAAACCCATTATTTAAAGCAGACGAAGCGCTCAATAAACCTGTGAAGAACATCTCTTTACTAAGGAAACCGCTAAATGGAGGTAGGCCTGCCATCGAGAATGCGCCAATCATCGTAATTGTAAAGGAAACTGGCATCAGATGGATGAGACCACCTAAACGGCGAATATCCCGTGTTCCCGTCTCATGATCCAATATTCCGACGACCATAAAGAGGCTCCCCTTAAAGATGGAATGGTTAATTAAGTGGAACATCGCTGCAAGAGTTGCACCTGCAAATAATATCGTATTGTCAGCTTGCGGGTTATGGAGCGCCAAAGAGCCAATGCCTAGCAAGCTCATAATGAGACCCAATTGACTTATGGTGGAGTATGCGAGCAATGCTTTTAAATCAGTTTGGCGTATTGCATTGAAGGAGCCTACGAATAAGGTGATGATTCCGCCAATCGTGATCGTCCAGAACCACTCCACTTGAATTCCGAATATAGGTGTTAATCTTGCGACGAGATATACGCCTGCTTTGACCATTGTAGCGGAGTGGAGATAGGCGCTAATGGGAGTGGGCGCTTCCATCGCATCAGGTAGCCAGATGTGGAAGGGGAATTGCGCTGACTTGGTAAACGCGCCAAGTAAAATAAAGAACATGGCAGGCAGAAATAAAGAATGTTGAGAAACCTGATCACCCATTGCAATTAACTCTCTAATGCTGAAGGTTCCGCCTGCTACATATAAAATGATAAACCCGAGCAGCATAGCGAATCCGCCGGTCATCGTGATGATCATCGCTTTTTGTGCACCATAACGTGATTTTTTACGATGATACCAGAATGCGATAAGTAAGAACGAGGATACACTCGTTAGCTCCCAAAAAGCGTAAAGCACAATTAAGTTGTCAGAGAGGACAGAACCGAGCATCGCCGTCATGAACAGCATCAAGTAAGCGTAGAAGAAGTGGAGCTTCTCGCGTTCCATGGACATGTAGAAGATCGAGTAGAGGACGACCAATGTACCGATCCCCGTAATGAGTAGGGCGAACAAGAGCGATAGGCTGTCCAAATAAATGGTGAAATGTACATTGAATGATGGGATCCAAGCGACAGAGTGCAGTTGAGGGTCTAAAGATAGCTCCAAGGGATAATAACTAGCGAACAAGATCAACAAACAGAGGGGGACAAGCATTACGAACCAGCCCGTATGTACGCGATGAATGTACTTATACATCAACGGGATGAATGGAATGATTAAGATCGGCAAAAAAACAGCAATGTGCAGCAAGGTCAATCAATCCTCTCCAAATGGTGTTTGATAGGTCTGTCTACAAGAGTTTGATGAGCAATGCCTAAAGATCAGCGTGCTAATAATTGGAATATAAAATTTGCGATATTCGAGGGTAATTCATGAAATAACGTTCTACAATGAGATAATATCTGTTTTTAACACTTAAATGATGATCTTTAGCGCAAACCTCAATACTATTATACACTATGGAAATTGACAACACTAAATTTTATATGTAGGCTTAGTGTAACATTTTATAGAGGTGAAACTTCAACTATGATTACTGGACGTATGGATGAGTGCATACTTGTCTGTGTATATTATGGACCCAATGGCGAACCGCTTATTCGAAGAGGTGGAAAAATAGCTAAGATGCTACAATGTCCACTTTACGTACTGACGGTAGATTCGCAGCCAGAAGATGAGTGGGATATCGAGAAAATCCATTATATCTCCACATGGAGAAAGCTTGCTGAACAATTCGGAGCTGAGCAATTTATTGTCAAATACAAAGAAAAACGACCGGTTGTTAAGGTCATTAATGAAGTCGTGAAGCAACTTAATGTTACTCAGATCGTCATCGGTCAAACTGCAAAAAGCCGGTGGGAAGAAATTACGAAGGGGTCGTTTATTAATATATTGCTCAATGAGCTCTCGTTTGTTGATTTGCATGTTGTGTCTGTATCGCGAGATGTGAACAATCAAGACGGCTTCTACGAAAAAGGAATACGCGCTTATTTGATTGAAGTAGCAGATGGCTATCGTTTATGCTTCAATCATACGCAACGAGATAAATACGAAGGTATCTTCTATAAGGAAGTTGGAACGGACTTTAATAATGGCGTGTATAAATTCATGAAGGATAATGAAATGATTGAAGTGAACGTTGTTGATGATCATGTGAAAAAAGACAGCTTAGTAAGTCGTTAAATTAAAGCTAACTGAATAGGATAGATGTCAAAAGGACTACTTCTATGTCGTAATAAATACGGCATAAACATAGTCCTTTTCTTGATTGTTGAAACAAATATGTTTTAGCTAATCGACTTTACGATACCTAGTAATGAAAGTGAGTATTAGCTCGTCCATTAGAGGTTTGACACTTTCAGTGTTGATCCCATGTTGGAATAATGCAGGCCAGGTGAGAGCTCCTTCGATCATGGAGTAAAATACCCTTGCAGCAAGGGGGGGATTGTCTATGTGCAGTCGATTATCTTCGTGCGCAGCCATAAGCCATTTCATGAAGGGCTCAAGAGGAGAGGCATATTTCGCTCTTGTCATTCTCGCATAGTCAATATCTCTAATAAAGACTGAGGTAAGAACCCGGGACAATCCGAGTCTTGAGGGGCTGTTGATCAAGAATAGCTCGGCATTAGCAAATGCAGTTAATTGATCTTCCAAGGATTTTGCAGGATCATAATCAATTTGCTTCAGAATTTGTTGTTCTTCAAGGAATTTGGCAACGACTTCTTGAAACAGATTTTCTTTACTTAAAAAATGATTATAAACCGTGCGTTTTGAAACGCCAGTGATCTCAGCGATTTTATCCATACTTGCATTGTCGTAACCCATTTCTGTGAACACTTGTATAGCCCCGTTAAGGATGGATTCATGCTTCCTGCTTGTATCTCTTTTTATAGTAGCTCTAGGTATGTCGTTCATATCGCATTACAATCCTCTCAAGATGATATTAATATTATACACCGTGTAGTGTAATTAACTATTGACTGTCGGTTAATTACACTGTAGAGTATAACTAACGATGGGATAATATTCAATACCACATAGTTACTTCATGAAACTATTGGGAGGTATATATGAATACGAATGACATGAATAGAAACCTGTCATTAGCTTTAGGAGTGGCTTTTTTACTTCAAGCATGTACTTCACTGATCAGTGGAGCATTTTTATTTAACCCATTTGTAATTCCAGGAGATATAAGCACAACAATGCTTAATTTAGGTCATAATGCGGGCATGGTGCATGCAAGTATTATCGGAGACGTCATCACTGCTTTAGGAATTATTTTTTTGGCAACAATGCTTTTTCTTGTAGTCGGAAAGCAAAATAAAGCAATGGCACTTGTCGCGCTAGGGTTCTACATTATTGAGGCTGTAATTCTTGTTGTAAGTAAATTTGCCGCCTTTGTACTTTTGAATATCAGTCAAGAATATGTGGCTACCGGAGACAATGCACTTGTATTAATGGGGAAATTAGCGCTGGAAACTAAGGATTTTATTTATAGAATTCATATCATCCCATTTGGTCTTGGTGCTATTATCTTTTATTACTTGCTATATAGATCCAATGCGATACCCAAATGGCTATCTTTATGGGGATTATTTGCCGTTCCATTAGTACTTGTCGGTGTTGTTTTGAAAATTTATGGTGTTAATGCAGTTTCTGTTTTCGCTGTACCGTATGTTCCTTTTGAGTTTTTTGCTGGTATTTATCTTGTTGTCAAAGGAAGGAATTGAGCTCATGAAAGCAGTTGTATGCACGAAATATGGACCACCAGAAGTACTTCAACTGAAGGAAGTCATCAAACCTTCACCTAAGCACGATGAAGTATGCATTAAAATCTACGCTTCTGCAGTAACCGCGAGTGACATCTACATTCGAGGTTCTCAAATACCTATTCAATTTTGGATACCGATGCGTCTATTTTTAGGATTAACAAAGCCGAGAAAATCGATCATAGGCATGGTGTTAGCAGGAGAAATCGAATCAGTAGGTAAAGACATCAAACGTTTTAAAGTAGGGGATCAGGTTTATGGGGTTACTGGTTTTGGACTTGGCGCTTATGCCCAATACAAATGTATGAAAGAAACAGACTCTATGCATGGATGTCTATCGTTAAAACCTGCCAATATAAGTTACGAAGAAGCAACTGCTGCAGCATATGGCGGTCTGTTAGCTTTACAGCGAATAGAGGAAGGGAATGTTCAACGCGGACAAAAAGTTCTTATATATGGGGCTTCAGGAACTTCAGGCACAATGGCCATCCAACTGGCCAAATATTATGGAGCTGAAGTGACAGGGGTATGTAGTACTGCACATGTGGAATTTGTAAAGTCTCTGGGTGCAGATAAGGTCATTGACTACACCAAAGACGATTCTGTTCATTTGATCGATCGTTATGACTTTATGCTCGACGCAGCGGGCAAAGCCAAAAGTTCAAAAATTAAAGAAAAGTGCAAAAAAGCGCTAAGCTCTGATGGGAAATATATATCCATCGATGATGGGAAATTAGAATTGAAATCGGAACGCCTTGCTAGAATTAAAGAAATCATTGAAGCCGGGTCTATTAAACCTATTGTTGACAGAACATACCCAATGGATCGGATTGTTGAAGCCCACGAGTATGTAGGATTGGGTCGCAAAAGAGGCGGAGTAGCGATATCAATTGAACATTCTAATTAAATGGTTACAGAATTGTTGTAGTAAATAAACTACGTACGCGGAATAAGCAGTTCATGGAGTTCATTTAATCGATTTAAGTGTGGAAATGTTTGGGATAAAGGCACAAGTTTCAATCGATTGACAAAATTCAACATACACATTAATATAATTTTATAAATATCCACTGGCATGTTACTGTTGAAGGCATGAGCCAAAAAAGATTTCAAACTAGAAATCTCTTTTTGCTCTTTTTTTATTTTAAATTGATTAATATCAGGTGGCGGTTCATTGAGGGAGTGAGCAACAGAGTGAATGATAATACCCTTTATGTCATCGACCGTATAGTCGGAAACAACGTAGTGTTGTCCAAAGACGAATCCGGCGTTGAAATGGTCCTATTCGGCAAAGGACTCGGCTTTTCTTCCAAAATTGGAGCAACAATAGCTTCGAAAGACGAGCGAATCGAAAAACGGTTCCGATTGGACGATCGTGATAAGGTCATACAATTTCAGTCGCTTATCGAAGGGATGGATCCGAAAGTATTACGTATTTCAGAAAACATCATAGAACTCATGGAGTCCGAATTTCAAAAAAAGGTAAACAACAAAGTGTATTTAGCCCTTCCCAGCCATATTCAATTCGCGGTTTATCGGTTGCGGAACAAAATTGAAATCATTAATCCTTTTTTGTATGAAACGAAGATATCTTATCCCAAAGAATATGAAGTTGCACGGCAAGCCGCCAATATAATCGCATCCGCCTTCGAAATAGAAATTCCTGAGGAAGAAGTCGGCTTTTTGACATTCCATGTGTATTCCGCAATCGAGAACGTATCTGTCGGAGAATTGGTTAAGTTTACAAATTTAATACAAGAGCTAGTTGCGGAAATAGAAACGAGTCTAACCATACATATACCACGTACCGACAGCGGTTACATTCGTTTAATTACACATTTACGCTTCAGTTTCGAAAGAATCATTCAATTTAACGCGATAGACAACCCTTTCTTCGAAGACATGCATCAGAAATTCAAAGAAGAATATCAACTCGCGCTAAAACTAGCAAAGATTATGGAAGAACATTTGAATACGGAAATCCCTAAAGAGGAAATCGGATATTTGGTTATGCACCTGTATCGTTTCTTTCATGTTCATGTCAAGGAAGAGAATAAGTGACCGGGGATGGGGTGGAATGATTGATAGCGATATTGCAGAAGATGGGTAGGTCGCTAATGCTTCCTGTCGCAACGCTTCCGGCGGCTGCATTCTTATTGCGGTTTGGGAAGATAGACTATGTGGAAGATTTTCATTTCGGCCAATCAATCGGCGGCTTTATCAACCATTACATCGCTCCATTCTTATTGGCCGGGGGTTCCGCACTTTTTGACAACCTTGCACTTATTTTCGCAATAGGAATTGCGATAGGACTTGCCGGTCACGGAATCGCAGCTCTAGCGGCAGCGATCGCTTATGAAGTATTGGATACCATTTTGGAAAAAATCCCTACGGTATTTGGCAGCAGCCAGGAACAGTTGGATATGGGCGTGATGGGTGGCATCATAGCAGGCGTGGTTGCCTCCTATATGTATAATAAGTATCACCAAATCAAACTTCCCGAATGGCTAGGTTTCTTCAGTGGCAAGCGATTCGTATCGATCGCAACACCGATGGTAATGATCCCAATAGCGATTGTTCTTGGTATCATATGGGGACCGATCCAATCCGTAATGGATGAATTTGGGCGTTGGATGGTCGATTTGGATGCAATCGGATCATTTATATTCGGCACATCGAATCGATTGTTGCTACCGATTGGATTGCATCATGTCATTAACAACATTGTTTGGTTTCAAATCGGAGTGTTCGAAGACTCGGCCGGTCGGGAAATACACGGAGATTTAGCACGTTTTTTTGCCGGCGATCCGTCCGCAGGACTCTTTATGACCGGTTATTATCCAATCATGATGTTTGCTTTACCGGCAGGAGCACTTGCCATTATCCGTTCGGCAAATCCACTCAAACGAAAAGCGATTACGACGATATTTATTAGTGCAGCGTTGGCATCCTTTTTTACGGGAATTACGGAACCCATCGAGTTCGCGTTCCTGTTCGCCTCGCCACTACTATACATTGTTCATGCCTTCTTGACTGGAGTATCGGGGTTGATAACGACGATTCTAGGCATCAAACACGGCTTCGGCTTTTCAGCTGGATTCATAGACTTCTTAATCAATTATCAACTAGCATCTAAACCTCTTCTTCTCATACCAATTGGAATCTTATTCGGAATCGTATACTATGCCATTTTTAGATACTTTATCGTCAAGTTCAACTTAGCGACCCCAGGCAGAGAAATGGAACAGTCTGAGAATATTTCGGAAGTGTCATTGGCACAGCAGACAACATTACAGCGAGCCCAACAGGTTCTGATTAACATTGGCGGTGCCAATAACGTTGTGAGCATTGATGCGTGCATTACCCGCTTGAGCATTCTACTGAGAAACGACAATCTGATGAATGATAAACAGTTGAAAAAACTAGGTGCGGCAGCAGTCATGAGGATGGGCCAGGGCTCAGTGGTGATCATATTCGGGACGCACTCCGATCGGATAAAAGACGAAATAATGAAACTTTTGTAAATTACATATTGAAATGTAATTAAATATCGTTTATGATTGCTATAACTTAATAAACCTGTACGTGTTACCGAAAGGGCATGAGTGACAGGAAGCATACGCTTCTATCGCTCGTGCTTTTTTGCTTTCATTATAACTTAATAAACCTACACGTGTTACCGAAAGGGCATGAGTGACAGTAAGCATTACGCTTCTATCGTTCATGTCTTTTTTGTATTCATATAACTTAATAAACCTGCACGTGTTACCGAAAGGGCATGAGTGACAGGAAGCATACGCTTCTATCGTTCATGTCTTTTTTGTATTCATATAACTTAATAAACCTGCACGTGTTACCGAAAGGGCATGAGTGACAGGAAGCATACGCTTCTATCGCTCGTGCTTTTTTGCTTTTAACTATTATCGTAGGGAGGTAGTATTTATGCCGTTATTTATTAATCAAGGGATTTTACGACTATTGAAATTACAATCATTATCCTTACGAGTAAAGTTTATTACAAGTTTTGTAGCCATAATTATCGTATTAAGCAGTGTAAACTTGATGACTTACTACCAAATGAAGACCTCGATGACAAAGTTAGATTCAATGGTTCAACTCTCATTAACAGCGAGTTTAATAACAGAAAATTCTGATATCATTCGTGAAACTCTAAGACAATACATGATATTTCAATCACCAGATGAAAAGAAGATTGTGGACGCTAGTTTAATCTCGATAAAGAGCAGTGTTGAGAAATTGAAACAAGTTGTGCTCGATGATAAAGGTTCAAAAGCATTAGATGCTGTGGCTGCGTTGTCAAAAAGTTTTGAACATAAAGTAACTGAGACTATCGATCTAATAGACAATGGTGATTTGACTGGTGCATCTGCAACTAATGTTGAAGCTGTAAAGATTACTGGATTTTTAAATACAGGCGTGAGTGAATTTCTTAATGACGAACTCAATTTCCAGAAAACGACGAAGGAACAATTAAATAAACAAACAGAACGTACAAAATATCTCATTTTTATGACTATTGGGCTAGTATCCATTTTCAGCATATGCGGAGCTGTTCTTTTTTCAACTAAGATTGCTAACACGATTTCATTATTAGTTCGGCACTCGGAAAATATTGCGAATAAAAATTTGAAACTTGATTCGGTCGATGTAAAAACAAAGGATGAATTAGCCGTATTAGGCACATCTATTAATACCTTGACTGAGAATCTTAGAGCTTTTATATCTGAGACAAATAAAAGCAGCAATGAGGTAACGAATACAGCAGAAACTTTAAAACACAATGTAGAGCTTAGCTCCAAAGCGGTTGAGCAAATTTCCCTCGTTATCAATGAAGTTTCTGTAGGGGCTAAAGATCAGCTTGGTAAATCACAGCAAACTCGAGAAATTGTAGCGAAGTTGTATCAAAGCAATAAAGAGGTGCTTCAATTTGCTAGAAATGTCTTACAAGTTTCTATTGATGCAAACCAAGCTGCTATCGTAGGCAATATTAAAATAAATAGTCTCATTCAGCAAATTGAAATCATCGAGAGAAAGATTTTGGAAACCCAAGTAAGCTCAGAGAAACTTCAAGACAAAACTAGCCAAATTAAAAAGATCGTCGCCGCGATTTCAGAAATGGCAAAACAAACTAATATTTTGGGACTGAACGCAGGCATCGAGGCAGCTAGAGCTAAGACTGAAGGTAAAGGCTTCGCTGTAGTTGCGCAAGAAATTAAAAAACTAGCTGATAGCTCCTCAAAGTCTGCTTCAAAGATTGCTGAAATTCTGCAAGAAATACAAAGCGAGTCTCAATATGTTGCTCTAAGTATGAAGATTGGAGTAAGTGAAATTAAAGAAGGTACTCAGATGGCAGAAGCGTCTAGACAAGCATTTACTGATATTGTGGAAAAATCCTCGGAAGTTGAGAGGCAAAATAGAATTGTTACCACATGTATTGAAGATATGGTTCAAGATTTTAATGCAGTGGAAGAAACGAGCAAAGTTATTACATCTATTGCAGAAAAAGCTTCTGAAGGTTATAGAGAAGTCGCAGTTTCTATAGATGAGCAAACAGCCGGTTTACAGGAAATTACGGCATCCGCATATGTATTGGCCGATATGTCAGATAAGCTACAGAAAATTATCGTGCAATTTAGATATTAGAAAATGTTAGCGATTTAATGAACTAAGCGATCTTAGTTTCTTAAAAGCGGAGTCTTAAGAGCTCTAAGATTCAGCTTTTTAGAATATAAGCTTTACCAAAAAAAGGGAGGGTATTCGAATGAAAAAGGTAAAAGGTTTGTCAGTTTTTATTGCAGTAATCGTGCTAGTCTTAGTCGTCAGTGCTTGTGGAAAAACCAACAACTCATCCCAAAATGCTTCAAATTCTCAACCAGCTTCACAATCGACTTCGGAAGATACGACAACATCGGAGTCCCCATCGGAGTCTAAAAGCTTCAAAATCGGTTTTGCAGTAAGTACACAACAAGAAGAGCGCTGGGTTAAAGAAGCAAAATATTTCGAAGATGCTGTAAAAGCGCTTGGTGGAACACCGATCGTTCAGTTCGCTGATAATGATGAAAGTAAACAAAACGATCAAATAGAGAATATGGTTAGCCAAGGCGTTGATGCTCTCGTCATTGCTTCAATCAATGGAGAAACTATTGGACCAGCTGTAGAAGCAGCGAAAAAAGCAGGAATTCCAGTCATTTCCTACTCTCGATTGATCACGGGCGTTGATTATGACGCTTACATCGGATTCGACATCCCGGGAATCGGAAGAGACCTTGCAAGAGCAGCTATTGCAAAAGTACCAACAGGAAACTACATGTTGCTGAATGGTGCTCCTGTTGATACTGTCTCGCACACGATCGCTGACGGCGCAAAAGAAATCCTGCAGCCATTTATCGACAAAGGTGAAATCAAAATCGTTTCTGAGCAATTCACTGATAAGTGGGCTCCTGAGAATGCGCTCTCCGGTGTAGAAAATTCATTGACTCAAAACAACAACAAAATTGACGCAATTATTAGCTCGAACGATGGTATGGCAGGTGGAGCTATTCAAGCTCTTAAAGCGCAAGGACTTGCAGGCAAAACATTCGTAACTGGTACTGACGGAGATATTGCTGCATTGCAAAGAATTGCTGAAGGCACACAATCTATGACATTACTATTCCCTTCGAAGGATATGGCCGAACTTGCTGCAAAAGCTGCTTATGAAATGGCTGAAACGAAAACGACGCCTTCGAACGCAACCGGCGAAACGGACAATAAGTTCAAACAAGTACCGACGATTTTCGTTAGCACAGTAACCGTTACGAAAGAAAATATTAACGAGACTGTAATCAAATCGGGCTTTGCAAAGTTAGAAGATGTTTTCAAAAATGTTCCGCAAGACCAATGGCCTAAGTAATTCAATAAACAGAATAAGAACGGTTCAACGGTTTTGAACCGTTCTTATTAACGGGGACTGGTGAACATGACTGCTACATGCATATTGGAAATGGACAATATCATCAAGGAGTTTCCTGGGGTAAAAGCACTGAGCGGTGTAAGCTTCAAAGTAAAAAAAGGTGAAATCCATGCTTTGGTTGGAGAGAATGGCGCTGGGAAATCTACCTTAATGAAAGTTCTTAGTGGCGTATATCCTCATGGAACGTACTCTGGCTCGATTAAAGTTGAAGGCAGAGTGCAAAGCTTTCAAAATACTTCCGACGCTGAAAAAGCGGGAATCAGTATTATTTATCAAGAGTTATCACTCGCTAGTAACTTGTCCATAGCTGAAAATATTTTTATGGGTGATGAACCTACGAACCATTTTTTGATTGACTGGGATTCCATGCAATATCGAGCAAACGAACTGTTAGATCGCGTTGGTATAAATATTGATTCTAATGTTTTAGTGAAACATCTGGGTATTGGTCATCAACAAATGGTTGAAATCGCAAAGGCATTAAGGACGGAAAGTAAAATTCTAGTTCTTGACGAACCGACTTCTGCTCTTAGTACTAGCGAAGTCGATGTGCTTATGAACTTGTTGGTGAACTTAAAAGAACAAGGTGTCACGTGTATATACATCTCGCATAAGTTTGACGAGATTTTTAGAATTGCTGATAGCGTTACAATCTTACGGGACGGTCAAACGATTGATACGAAGTCTATTGATAGCTTGAATGAGACGATGTTAATCAATTTAATGGTAGGCAGAGATTTGAGTCAAAGATATCCGAAAAGACAGCGATCAGAAACTAAAGGCGAAAAGGTATTGGAACTTAAAAACTATTCGTTATTTGATTATAAAGAAAGCAAAGAAAGACTGCATCATATCAACCTTTCTCTGCATAAAGGTGAGATCCTGGGGATAGCAGGGTTGATGGGGGCCGGCAGAACCGAACTTGTCAGTAGCCTTTTTGGCGCCTACAACGGAAAAAGCGAAGGTCAAATTTTTATCGAAGGCAATGAAGTTAAGATCAATTCTCCGAAAGATGCGATGAAACAAGGAATTGGTTTAATTACAGAAGATAGAAAGAACCTTGGCATATTCCCTGTCTTAAGCATTATGGAAAATATGGTAATCGCAAATTTGGACAACATCCCTGGAAAGGTCATGGTTCAGGAGTCAGAAGAGAATTTGCTCTGTGATATGTTTGTAGATACTCTCAAAATAAAAATCGGTTCGATAGAACACAAAATTACGAGCTTGAGCGGTGGAAATCAACAGAAGGTAATTATAGGGCGTTGGTTAATGCGCAAGCCAAAGATATTGATTTTAGACGAACCTACAAGAGGAATCGATGTAGGTGCCAAATTCGAAATATATAACATTATTAACAGATTGGTTGAACATGGGGTAGCCGTAATCGTCGTTTCTTCTGAGCTTCCTGAAGTGATGGGAATATGCGATCGAATATTGGTCATGCGTGATGGGACAATTACAGGTGAAGTTATGCATGAGGAAGCTACCCAAGAAAAAATTATGAGTTATGCAATCGGAGGGAGTGACTAACATGAGAAGTCTAATAAAGAATATCAATTTGAGATCGTTTATTATCGTTTTCGCTTTAATTGCTATTTGGATAGCTTTGCAGATTGCAACAGATGGCACTTTTCTTACATCAAGAAATATATCGTTACTCTTCAGGCAAATGACTCCAATCGGAATTATCTCGATAGGCATGGTATTGGTCATTGTTGCAGGGCATATTGACTTATCGGTTGGGTCAATTGTGGCCGTCTCTGGTGCTATTGCGGCTGTCATGCAAACACAGATGCAAATGGGGACGGTCCCAACTATTATTGCTCTACTAATAACAGGTATCATTGTCGGTGTTGTAAACGGATATTTTTCGACATTCCAAAAAATCCCACCTTTCATCGTTACGTTGGCAACAATGCTCATCTTTAGAGGGGCGACATTGTTAATAACTGGTGGGTCTACGATTTCAGGAATGAATCCTAGTTTTAAGTTTATTGGAGATGGATATATACCTCAGCAATCAAGCACAATTATCGCTACTGGCGGTATCATAGTTTACTTGGTTTTTGAAATTGTGAAGAGAAGAGGTAAAACCTCTAAAGGTATGAAAGTAACATCAGCGAATTGGTTTGGATTGAAATTAGTCGCAGTTTGTGCAATTTGCGCTCTACTAGTGTCCACGATGAACAACTATGAAGGAATTCCGATTCCCGTCATTATCATGGCAGCCATAATGATTGTCGTAAGTTTCATCTCAAGAAATACAAGATTCGGCAGACGTTTATATGCAATGGGTGGCAATTCAGAGGCTGCGCGATTATCGGGGATCAACATAAATAAAGAAGGATTGAAAGTATTTGCGCTATTGGGTCTTTTAAGTGCAGTATCTGGACTTATACTTACTGCGCGATTGGATGCTGCGACTCCAGCTGCAGGAAATCAGTTTGAATTTGATGCTATATCTGCAGCAATTATCGGTGGAGCAAGCTTTAGTGGAGGACAAGGCACTGTATTTGGAGCGGTAATCGGCGCGTTAATTATGGCCAGTCTTAATAACGGCATGAGCATTCTAAATATTCCATCTGCAGCACAGTTTATACTTAAAGGTCTTGTCTTGCTTATAGCGGTATGGTTTGATATGCGCGGAAGAGTTAAAGGTAAATAATAGAAATAGATGGGAGGTTGGATACATCATTTCTAAAATGAGAACGGGTGACTTGAAGTTAATTCAGGAATTGAATCGGTCCATTATTCTCAATATGATCCGTGAATATGGACCGATTTCTCGAAGCGAAATTGCTGAACGTAATGGAATAAGTCCATCGACAGTTGCGGCTGCAGTAACGGACTTAATGAAAGAAAGATTTGTATACGAGGCTGGTACAGGCAATTCGAAAGGCGGGCGTAAGCCAATCATGCTTCGCTTTTCTCCTGATAATCACTATATTTTGGGAGTATCCATCACAAACTCTAACGTCACTTTTGCTGAAATGAATATGGAAGCCATTATTCGAAGGAAAAGTATTTCCAATATTGATCATTTGGATAATCAAATGGTTATTCCGCACCTATTGAATTTACTCGAAAAATTTATTTGTAAGTGTCCTACAGACAAAGAGTGTAAAGGTATTTCAGTAATTGTTCCGGGTATCGTTGATACATCGAAAGGTATCATTCATCTAAACACAAATATTAATCTAAAAGATGTACGACTTAAGGAAATGATTGAAGAAAGATTTAAGATAACGACCTGGGTTGAAAATGATACGAATGCAATTGTACTAGCTGAAAAGAAGTTCGGTAAATACAACATGTACAACAATCTGCTTTTTGTAACGATTGGCGAGGGCGTTGGTGCAGGTATTATTATGAATGAGTCCATTTTTCGGGGCGGTCGAGGTGATGCCGGCGAATTTGGTCATACGAGCATTGATCGAGATGGTATAAGATGTGATTGCGGCAATATTGGTTGCCTCGAAAATTATGTAAGTTGGTCGGCGGTCCACTCTCGAATTGTGTCTTTGATTTCGAAAGGCCGTTCAACCGAAATGGCAGATGCAGTTCAAAATAATATTGCTTTAATCACACCTGCAGTATTTCGAAATGCAGTAATGAAAGGCGATTCATTAGCAACTGACATTATGACAGAGGTCGCAGACTATTTATCAGTGGGTATAGTCAATTTAATTCATCTATTTAACCCAGAGTTAATCATTATCGGTGGAAGTATCGGTCAAGACAATGAAGTACTTATTCAAAAAATTGATTCTTATGTCAGAAAACACGCGCTTACTGTTTTTATTGAAAATCTAAAGATTTATCCGACAACTCTCGGTGAAGATACGGAACTTGTTGGCGCCGGTTCGATTCTGCTTCAAGATTTGTTCTTATTTTCTTTATCGAGCGATGCCGGGATATACAGATGACACTCTGTTAAAGGGGGAATCAAAATGTTTCATGTGCTGATTATCGGAGCAGGAACGATGGGGAAAACACACATTCAAGCTTTTAGTCATATGGAAGACGTTAAAATCATCGGAGTTATCGATAAGAAGGGCCAAGATGTCGAGTTGGAATGTCCGGTGTTCTCTTCGTTTGAAGAAGCTCTAATGTCAATCGAACGCATCGATATCGTCGATATATGCGTTCCGACTCCGCTACATTTGGAATTCATAAAGAAAGCCGCAGATGCGAAATTGAATATCATATGCGAAAAACCAATCGCAAGAAGTTTAGAAGAAGGGCTGGAAAGCATTCGATATTGCCAACAAAAAAACGTGAAGTTATTTGTCGCTCATGTTTTAAGGTTTTTTCCAGAATATGAAAGAGCAAAAGAATTGCTGGACAACAATGCGATCGGAAAGGTCGGTGTCGCAAGAACAACACGCGCGGGTAGTTATCCGAGAGGATGGAACGATTGGTATTCCAACTATGAAAGCAGTGGCGGATTAATATTGGATATGGTTATCCACGATATTGATTTTTTACGTTGGTGCTTCGGCGATGTCGAACGCGTTTATGCCAAAGGTACGTTTGGAAAAGGGTTCGAGAAATTAGAATATGCTTTAATCACGTTGAGATTTAAAAATGGAGTTATTGCTCATGTGGAAGGTTCATGGGCTCACGATAGCTTTTCGATGAAATTCGAACTAGCTGGCACGAATGGCGTTATCGATTATGACAGCTTAAAAGATAAATCAATCGAAGCTCGTATTAGAATCCAAGAAGCTTCAGTTGGTGGCGTTCCCGTGCCAGAAAGTCCATTGAAAACAACTCCTTATTACCGCGAGTTGAGACATTTTATGGATTGCTTGAAAACCGGAGAGACGCCTAAAGTAACCGCCGATGATGCATTGGAAGCAATCAAAATATCTCTGTCGGCTATCGAATCCATTCGTACTAACAAACCCATTACAATTCAATAAGTGCAACCAAATCATAATAAAGGAGTAATCGGTATGAAGATCGGGATGATTAGCTTTGCGCACATACATGCCGAAAGTTATGCGAAAGCCTTGAGGCGGATTGAAGGCGTCGAATTTGTTGGCATCATGGATGAAGACAGCGTAAGAGGTCGCAAATATTCAGAATTATTCGGTACGTTGCACTTCTCGAATATGGATGAGTTTCTTAAGCAAGATATGGATGCGGTTATCGTAACCTCCGAAAACGTTCACCACAAAGAACATGTCCTTGCAAGTGCTAAGGCCGGCAAGCATGTTTTGTGCGAGAAGCCCATATCGATCAGCATTACAGATGCGCAAGAGATGATCGATGTATGCAAGGCGAATCATGTCGTTCTGCAAACAGCATTCCCTGTCAGGTACAACTCTTCCATCTTACGGGCTAAAGAAATGATCGGTAACGGAGTGCTAGGCGATATTATAGCCGTAAAAGGAACAAACCGTGGGCAATGTCCAGGCGGTTGGTTCGTTGATGTTGAATTGTCAGGTGGTGGCGCGGTATTGGATCATACTGTGCATGTAACGGATATATTACGTTGGTTTCTTGGGTCCGAAGTCCGTACCGTTTATGCGGAAATCGGAAATACGTTCACGAATCATTTGATCGACGATTCAGGAATATTGTCGATGGAGTTTGAGAACGGAGTATTTGCTTCGCTCGATTGCAGCTGGTCCAGAAATGCGACTTATCCGATTTGGGGAGACATTACGCTTGAGATAATCGGAACGAAAGGCACTTTATCGGTCGATGCATTCAATCAAAAGCTCAACGTCTATTCGAACTATTTAGGATATAACCATTCCTTCTGGGGCGATGACATGGATGAAGAGTTAATAAGAGATTTTGTAAACTGTATACGATCAGGGAAAAAGGAAGCGCCTATCACCGGAGAAGATGGTCTTCGTGCAATTGAAGTCGCTTTCGCAGCGTATGAATCATCCAAAAAAAAGTCGGTCATTTATTTGAATTAGCTTGAATTATGGGAGGGGGAGTTGACATGTCATTAGTTATGCCCCAGTTGAACAAAGAGTTTGCCATCGGGCTTGATATCGGGGGGACAAAAATACTCGCTGGTCTAGTTAACGGAGAAGGCAAAATGATAAGTCAAATCCATTTTGCCACGATGCCCGAGAGTGGCGTTGAAACCATGCTTAGCAAAATTGTAGATGCGCTGATTTCTTTGAAACAAGAGGCAATATTCAGAGGTGGAAATGTTAGAGGAGTAGGGATTGCATGTACGGGAGTAGTTGATTCGTATACGAACAGCATCGTCTACGCCAAAAATTTAGGTTGGCGAAATGTGCCGGTAGGTCAATATATTTTTGAGATTTTGAGACTACCTGTGCGAATCGGAAATGACGCAAATCTTGCTGCAGTTGCCGAATATATGTGGGGTGACGAGGAGAAGGTTGAAGATATCATCTATGTGACCGTCAGTACCGGAGTCGGCGCCGGCATCGTTTCGGGTGGACAGTTAGTTAGCGGGAACTCGGAAGGCGCTGGGGAATTTGGACATATTTCCTTAGATCCTAAAGGATCAAGATGCGGTTGTGGCAATTATGGTTGCTTAGAAAATTTTAGTTCCGGAACAGCAATTGCATATTTGGCTAATTTTAAAAAAGGATCTCCAGGAAGAATGATGACAACAAAAGATGTGATTGATGCTGCAAATTCAGGTGAGAAATCCGCGTTAGATATCGTTAGAAATGCAGGTTTTTATTTAGGTAATGGTTTGATTACTCTTATTCATCTTTTTAATCCGAAACGGATCGTTCTGGGTGGCGGAGTCATGGCAAACGGAAATTTGCTTTACGATGAGATGGAAAAAACGATCCATGAACGGTGCATGCCGAGTTTGAGGAAAGATGTGAAATTATGTAAGACTACATTGGGCAAAGAAATTGGCGTTCTAGGTGCTGCCGGATTATACTTTATGCCTAATTAATCAATCGATCAATGTTTTTAGCAAGTAGGAGAGCGACAGATTAGGGAAAGATACTTCCTAATCTGTCGTTTGCTTTGATAAACAAATCATATGTCACTTAAATGAAGATAAAAGAATTAAGTTACAATTGATGATCTAAACCAGTGATTTGATATTTTAACCATAACTTCTTCACAAAACCCGTATTTTATACATATGTATATAGTTTGATTTTTTGCCCTTTACGATGATGATTTTTTTACCTGTGAAGCAATTGTGTTACTCTCTCATGTGGTCATAAAGATTAAACCATTTACCATAAAGATCTAATTAACTTTATCATGTCATAGTCATAGATGTTGAGATAGCTTCTGGGCGTAAAGTGTTTTCTAAAGGATGCTCTTTCTATCGGATATACGATTTCCCAATCATCTACATTTAGATGGGTATCTAGAACTTCAGGAGTAATTTTTTCAATACGTTCAACATTGCCATTTAATAAGAATTTATTGTCCACTTCAAAGCTCTCGAAATCCTTCTCAGATAAATATCTGTTTGGACTATTTCCAGTCAATCTCAGAACTAGCCATCCTTCTAAATGTGAATTAAATCGTGTGCTTGCAAACCATTCTGATTGATAAGCAACTTTAGACTTATAATCTGCTACACAAATATATCTTCCAGCTTCTAACTTTTGTTGTGCATCCTCGAGTTTAATTGCAAATTTTATAGGAATAAAGTTCAAAAGAATTGTAATTGCTAAGACAAATAAAATAATAGTGATTACTATTCTCCTCACTCCCCCAATATTAAACACCATTTACTTCACCTCATCTTGTAAATCTCAAATTCGTTCAAGAGCTGCTATACGGTCATTCGTCTACCCGACCGGAGTAGCCATAGAATGGACAGGATATGGTCTACCTTGGACATCGTTTGCCTTACCTTCCTGAGATGAGCTGGGTATGTTAAGGAGATGAAGGATAAATTTGTTCGCCTTTTTCAAGCTAAATCGCTTCCTGATTCAAGTGTACACAATAATTGCTGACTATTACAGTCAGTGATATTTGACGGAGATATTGGAACGAGAGCCCCATATTCATAAGTATGCGTGTGCGATCCCTCCTTTTCCGACTACATTCCTGGACCCACCAAGATAGCGTTTTGTTTATATCGATTTCGAATATGCTAACGATTTAGATCTCATTCTCAGCCATTCAATTCCCCATAAAATAGATAATAGAAGTAAAACTGTTGTTGAGATTGTGTAGGTGGTTGAAATCCCATATGATCGTTCAGATATAAAACCCAACACTGGACCGAAAGCTACTCCGATATCAGATACAATTACAAATGTCGTCACGGCGGCTGTTCTCATCTTACCTTCAATGACGTCCGTAATATATGCATCCATAATAACTATGAGAACAGAAGATGTAAGTAAAAGTGCAAGCAAAAAAGTAAGCCAAATATATATGGGAAGATCAAATTGTACGATGGATAAGAATGTAGATGAAAGAAATAGAGCCAATATTAAGTAAATTATTCTCTGTCCTCTTCCATCCGATTTTTTCCCGATCCAAGGAGATAAGAAAGTTGAACATAATATACGAAACGCTTGAAGAATTCCGGCAACAGTAGTTGCACCTATTGCAATGCCAAAAAGAATAGTGTTGGGGTGTCGAATATCAATCAAATGGCTTAATGTTGCCGTTACCATACTATCTAAATAAAACATGACGAGAAATACGGTTAACAGCATCATTGGAAGTTTTGGCAACTTTAATAAAGGTAAGGTAAATAGTGAAGTCCGCACAATTGCAGCTTGATTATTAGATCGTGGAATAAGTGCAATAACAGGTAATATCATAAATGTTGCAATTCCAAAAACAGAAGCTACGACCTTAATACCATACCATTCAACGAATATTCCACCAGCAAACATCCCGACTAGGGTGCCGATTTTTGAGAGCCCATTGTAAGTCCCCATCAAATATCCCCGATTATTATTATTATCTGATAAATCAAGAATCAAATAATTAGAACCCAGTCGAATAATTGACCAAGCCAAACCCCAAACACAACGTAGGATTAGCCAAAAGGTAAAGCCTTTAGCATATCCATATAAAAATGTTGTAGACCCAGCAATTAGGATAGCAAGGGTTAAGCCTTTACGGACATTCATAATGGTGTACAACTTTGAAATTAAGGGATTCAGCGGTAATCTGATGAATCGATTAGCAGACAAAAGGATGCCTACCTCAACCAGTGATACCAACCCGACTTCTTTCCAATGTATCGGCAATACAATGTACAACATAGAATCCCCAAATAAAGAGACAGCCGTTATTAGTGCCATCAGTATTACTGGCTTAAGACGGCTGTCATTCTGTCTATTACGATGTGGGCCTAACCGCAGCATTGTGATTTCGTGGCAACGTTATTGTTAGGTGTTCCGCTTGTGCAACAATCTTGCAAATCGACACTGCAGACTCCAGTTTCCGGCAAATCCAATTCGATATTCGTTGCTGCTTCCCAGTCACCTGTTAACGCTGCAACGATTGAACGCACTTGCTCGTATCCCGTAGCCATTAGGAACGTCGGCGCTCGGCCGTAGCTTTTAGATCCGACGATATAAAAGTTGGCTTCAGGCTGCCGCAACTCCTTTTCTCCATGCGGCCGTACGGTTCCACAGCTGTGGATATTGGGGTCGATAAGTGGGCCGAGTTCGTTCACACTTTCTAAGGCTGGGTCAATGTCCATCCTGATTTCTCTTAGAAAACTCAGATCTGGTCTTGATCCTGTATTACTGATTATTTCATCTACGCCTTCGATTTGAAGAGTTTCCCCATTCTTGCTGCCGATAACTGTGATCCGTCCCCCACTATTCTTGAAGCTCTGAATGTTGAAAGAGGTCTGTACTTCTACTTTACCCGATTCCACGAGCCTTTGAAGACGTATGCCAAGCGCCCCGCGTTCCTGAAGACTATCATTCTCTTTGCCGCCGTATACATCTTCTACTTGAGGTTTCCGGATTATCCAAAATATGCTCGTTGACGGTTCCTGCTCTTGTAGACGTTCAAGATCAAGCAAGGCATTGATGGCGGAGTGACCACTCCCGACGACAAGAACTTTCTTATTGGCGTATCGCTCTCTTTGATTTCCCAAAACATCAGGTATGCTATAAGTGATTTTGTTGTTCAATGCAAGTTCATCTTCTGTCCAAATCCCATCGGAATTGGCCGGATTTGGGCTGGACCAAGTTCCAGAAGCATCTATTACGGCTTTTGCTTCGAAAGAGAGTCGCTTACCAGCCTTATCAACATACAATACGAATGGCATCTTATCGCGACCTGCTGTTTTCAGTTTGTTTATAACTTTACGTCCTACGTCGACTACCCTGGCGTCATAGTGCACATAAGGTTTAATTTGAGGTAATTTAGAAAGTGGATCAAGATACTGTTTCACCAGTTCATCCCCCGTTGGGAGATCCGTATCTTTGGGTGCTTTCCAGCCATGTATCTCAAGCAGTTTCTTAGCTACCTTATCAATGTTATACTGCCATGGAGAAAAGAGACGAACGTGACTCCATTGTTGGATATTCCCCGCCACTTGACTTGCCGCCTCGAAGAGCACAAATGATTCTCCCTTAGCTACCAGGTGGGCAGCAGCAGCTAGTCCTACTGGACCACCACCGATAATGGCGACAGGTAACCTTCTGTTCTCATCTAACGGAGATGAAACCTGAACTTCGCATCCGCACGCGTTCTGTATGGTAGTTTGCATATTTACCGAAGACTTACAACATTCACTCATAACTGTATCCTCCATATATCAAAATATTTTGATTTATTAAACTAACGAAGGCTGCATTTCAGCAGCAATCGCCTGAAGAATATGAATCTTTACGAAAAATGCAACAAAGCTCAGGAGATAGCAGATTATTTACTTCGAATTGATTCAGTTCGTAATAACTCCATGTGCCTCTAATTTCGCGTTTGATGAGCTCTGCATCGAGTAAAATTTTTAAATGGTACGAAAGCTTTGATTGCGGCATTTCAATAAGTTCGGAAAGATCGCATACGCATGTGTTCCCTCGTTGTGTAAGTAAGTACATGATTTGAAGTCGTTTTTGGTCAGAGAGAGCTTTAAACTTCACTTCAAATTTTGAGAAGTCAACTGGCGATGAGGCTTGCGTTATTACTGGTTGTTCTGGAATCATAGCGACTCCCTCCGTTCTTTTAAATCAATTTATTTTGATTAACTTATATTACCATGCGTTTGTTTCCATTGCAATCCATTAATCAAAAAATATTGATGAAAACTTAAAATAGATTATGCAATATAACAAATGAGATTTAAGATGAAGTTATTAAAGAAGTGAAAAGTCAGACCTCATCCGTACTTTGATGAGCCAACTTCTTTCCTTTAATGTGAATGACTTTAGAAAAGTCAGTATACTTCTTGAAGAGTTTTGTGAGAAATTGAAACAGCCACCAATGAGATTAGGTGGCTGTTTCTTTCTATTTATTGATAATAATCGCTGTTCTGAACACTTGTTGTTGGCGGACATCGAATAGATGATTGATTATTCGTTAAGGTTGCCTAGTCAAAGAAGATAGCAGTTGACGATTCACATTCAACAAAGAATCATCCAGCTAACGTCCATATCAATATCAAATAGTTTCTTCCAACTGCATCGTCGTAATACAAGTATTATCTTCCTTGAATGTTGAAATCTGAGATTCAACTTTTTTCCCATCATATTTAATTGTGATGTGATATGTTTGATCGCGTGGCAACCACAAATCAATAAATCCATTTGATTGAGATTTAATTTTCTCATTCTTGATTACTTGCCCGTTGTCATCCTTAATCTGTATATCAAACTCATTATCTATCAATTCACCTCGACAACCCGTTAAGCTGTGAATCGCGCATGGATGCGTTGTTTCAATATACGGCGCGATAGAAACAAAAAACTCATTCTCAGGTAATTCAAACGTTGTTTTCTTACCATTATTCTTGGTAACAATGAGTTGTTGAGATGTGATAGACGCAGACTCATTTGTTATTTTACCAGTACTATAATCATTAACGATTTGTTTAATGTTGGCATAGTTCGGTTTAGTTTTATCGAAGTTTATAATAATTAAACCCGACGCAATCAATGCAACGATCATTATGATGGTTAACCAGGTTTTCTTCTTCATTTAAAACATCCCTTTCAGACTTTTTCGTTTTATCTCCATTTAGGATACTGCCAAAATCGCTATGGTTCCAGCTCCATATATAGACTTTAGAGTAGAAATATATGTTTCGTCCATTGTAACGTCAACGCGATTGGTATTTTTGAAAAAATCGATATCCAGCAAATACAAGCATAATGAAAATTCCATAGGGTCCTGTTATTATCATCATTTGTCCAAGATCCGCATTCTGAAAAAAGCGATCTCCCAACAATGTCACCATGACGATAAATGGGATTTTGCCCAGAACGGTTGCGAGTAAATACGGAACCCATGAAATCTGGGTTACTGCGGCAAAGATGTTGACCGCTTGGGCAGGCACAATTGGAATTGTTCGAGCAAAAAAGATAGAAAAAAAAGCATTTCGTTCTGTGTAATCCGTCAAATAACGAATTCCTTTCATCTTGGCCGCCCGTGCCCTTCCTTCTGCTGAAAAAGTATGACGAATGAGCAAAAATAGAATCATAGCTGCCCCGGCTGAGATGAAAACATTCAGAATTGTTCCGGTTACCGGCCCGAATTTAGCCCCCAATACAGCTGCCATCAGGCCATAGGGTATAGCCGGAACAATGGCAATAATCAGGCCGATCAGCACGATTAGAATATTCTGTTGCCAATACGATTCTGACTCCATCCAACCGATAAGGGGTTTCCGATTTATAATCAATAACCATGCAGCAATCGCATAGACCGTGAAAAGCCATATTTTCTTCAATAGTGCCAACCCAACCCTTTCTTTCCCCTTTTCATTCTGTGAATTAAATAGCCGATGAAGCCGAGAAAAATGTTCATGAGCAGTTATCAAAAAGTAGTCGTTTATAGGTGCGATTTTTGACATCATGTGTATAACAATCAGTTACCCTTTCGAGCAGGAGTTACAGTTGCATCCTGATTTCATGCAAGAAGAACCAGTTACTTTACGTGGCTTATAAATTACGATTCCTGCAATAATAAAGGAAAGAACCAATATTGCGATGACCAACGGATTCAAAAAGAAAGAAGAAATACCTAATACGGCTGCCCCTCCAATCAAGGGTATAGCACAACAGAGCGCACACGCTCCTAGAATTCCAAGAACAGCAATTCCTCTTTTCATTTGCTTCATTACCTCCTCCCTCGTATAATTTTGATTATAATACTTCAAGTTAACTTTAAGTCAACAGAGGTGATTAACTTTGACAAGTCTTAGTATTGGGCAACTAGCAGCTCTAGTTGGAATTAATGCATCCGCGATTCGATTTTACGAAACTGCAGGATTACTTCCCTCTCCTGAGAGAAAAAAAGGTCAACGTCGTTATGCCGAAAGCCAGGTAGAACGAATCAATTTCATTAAGATTGCACAGCAAACTGGCTTTACGATACAAGAAATCTTGGTACTTCTCGAAGGATTCGAAACGATGCCTACATCAGTGAATTGGGAACAAATGGCCCGAAATAAACGCACTGAGCTTGAGGAGAGAAAAAAGCAGATCAATTCTATGATTCAAATACTAGATGATGGCTTAAGCTGTAAGTGTCTTACTTGGTCAGAATGCGCGACAAAAATAAAGAATACGGGTACTTGTACTTAGAAAAGGAGAAATACAATTGTTATTATCGATTATAATTTTCATAATCGCAGGAATAGCTGAAATTGGTGGGGGTTATCTAGTTTGGCTTTGGCTGAGAGAATCAAAGCCCTTCTGGTATGGAATTGTAGGTGGTGCTACTCTGATCCTGTATGGAATTATCCCAACTTGGCAGAGCTTCCCCTCTTTCGGTAGGGTCTATGCTGCATATGGCGGTGTATTCGTAGTTCTGGCCGTTTTATGGGGATGGCTGGTCGATAAAAGAACTCCTGATCTATACGACTGGATTGGTGCCGCTGTTTGCGTTGTCGGTGTTTCAATCATGCTTTGGGCACCTAGAAGTTAATTTCTATCTGTTGCTAGACTTGTTTCTAGAATTCCATGATTCCAAGAAAATTTTAATTATGAAATGACCAACTATAAAAATTAATTGCGCGACACCTATATAAACTGGCACTTTCACTTCCCACAATGCAAATTCCCAACCAAAAAAACCCCTCCAATCATCTGAATGGTATAAGTCAAACTCTTTTTTCATATGTAAAATACCGTATACAGTAGATAATAGATACCATGCAATAAACATAAGGATTCCAGAAACCCCTTTATATTTATTGATTATTTTTGCAGATAAATATAGAAGCCCAAATAGAATGGAATTAATAATGAAAAAATAATTTAATGATCCGTCAGTACTCATATCTTGATAATTCTTAAATGGATATGTATCCATAATTAATCCTGCGAAAATATAGGTAACATAAATAAGTATGGCTCCGATTATTCCTTTCATAGGACTTCTCCTATCAAGAATGACTTAATAAATTAGTTTCCTAATCTCTGATTCATCGCTTATTAGGGATATGTATGAGTGCGCTCTCCGTTATCCTTAACCTTGAGTTGCATCCGTGTTTATGTAGTTGATTGCCCACATATGGCCGTCCAAGTCCTCGAAAGCCCAATGATACATGAATCCATAATCCTCTGGTTCTTCGTACGATTTCCCGCCCAAGGACACCGCAGTATTCACGATTTCATCCACCTTTTCTCGGCTCTCGAAGGCCAATGCGATCGTCATTTGCGCGGGACTGATTAGGGATATATTTTTTCACCTTTTTCAAGCATCGCTACAAACTGTTGAATTCGTTTCGCCCGGGTTTCTTGCTTCTTGACATTATGGATTCTGAACAGGATTGCATATTTATTTTGGCTATTCAACGTATCATAAAATGCCTTAGCTTTGACATTACGCTCAAGTTCAATTGCGAAATCCTCAGGTATAGAAGCGATACTTTGCGATTCGTAGGCTTTATCCCATTGACCATTCTTTTTGGCAACTTCAATCGCATTGAACCCAGAGGGCTTCATTCTTCCATTTGTAATGAGAAGCTCTGCTTTGTCTTTATTTACTTTCGACCAGATGCTATTGGCCCTACGCGGTGTAAATCGTTGAACCCACATTTTTTCATCAAACTTTTCCTTCTGGCTGTCAACCCATCCGTAACACAATGCACTTTCAAGCGCTTCATCGTAAGATACGGTAACCACACCAGAATTTTTTTTCGCAATCTGTAATCGGATGCCGGGTGAAGTATCACAATTACTATAGAGCCAACTCTCAAAAGACAGTTGATCGGCAAAGGACATAACTGGCAAGTCACTTGATTTATTTACCACTTAAATCGCCTCCTGATTCAAGTGTACACAATAATTGCTGACAATAACATACAGATTTCCACACGCGATACATATCGTACGGTTATTTCTATTATCAATAAAAATTTGAGTCGTGTTTTTTGATTTATCGATATAAGTTAACACTGATATAACAAATGACTTATATAATTGAAAGTGTATAATAGGCATTAGTTTAATTAGATACGATGAAAGGAGTTAAGTTATCATGACCAATGTCGACGAAATGCTGGAATCCCTTAAACTCCTCTCCGACAAGAGTAGATTGACCATCCTTGCCCTACTTAAAGAACAAGAAATGTGTGTTTGTGACATTGTCCAGATCTTGGATACTACACAGCCTAACGTCAGTCAGCACTTAAAGAAACTTAAAACGGGTGGCCTTATTAACGAAACCAAGCGTCGGCAGTGGGTTTATTATTCATTGAATTTTGATGACAAGCCCTATTTAAATGAAATCCTTGCGCATCTCCCTTCAATGAAAGATAGAATAAACGCATTAAGCTCACAAAGCTGCGACTGAACCTGGAGGATTTATGTTAACGATCGCTTCACTCATTTTTTTAGTAACTCTCGTATTTGTTATCTGGCAGCCTAAAGGACTTAACATTGGTTGGTCAGCATGCGGTGGCGCAATCCTTGCTCTCCTTGTCGGGGTCGTTAACTTTGACGATGTTTGGGATGTCACTCAGATTGTTTGGAACGCTACGTTGGCCTTTGTTGCCATCATATTAATATCTCTTATTCTAGATGAGATAGGATTCTTTGAATGGGCAGCTCTTCATATGGCCCGATTTGCGAGAGGTAACGGAAATTTGATGTTTGTTTATGTCATTTTACTTGGAGCAGCTGTAGTGGCTTTCTTCGCCAATGACGGAGCAGCATTGATTTTAACCCCCATTGTCCTCGCCATGGTAAGAGCTTTAAAGTTTGACCAAAGAATGATTTTGCCATTCATCATGGCGAGTGGATTCATTTCAGATACGGCTTCCCTTCCACTCGTGGTGAGTAATCTAGTTAACATTGTATCCTCCGACTTTTTCGATATCGGATTTGTGGAATACGCCAGTCGGATGATTGTGCCTACACTCTTTGCTATTGCTTCAAGCTTATTGGTCTTATATCTCATGTTCCGTAAAAGTATTCCAAAGAACTATGACCTGACTCAGTTGAAAAAGCCAAGTGAAGCCATTAAAGATGTTCGACTATTTCGGATTTCTTGGGTCATCTTAGCGGTACTTCTGATTGCTTACCTTTCAAGCGAAATTACCAATGTTCCAGTGTCCATTATTGCGGGTGTTGTAGCGATTGCATTTCTTTTTCTCGCTAGACAAAGCAAGGAAATTCACACTTGGAAGCTTGTAAAAGGAGCACCTTGGGCAGTTGTTGTATTTTCTATCGGTATGTATGTTGTCGTTTACGGCTTACGCAATGTCGGGCTTACCGATCAACTCGGTAAAGTGTTCGAATGGGTAGGAGATCAAGGACTCTTCGTTGCTACGGTTGGTTCTGGTTTTATTGCAGCTATCCTCTCTTCTATCATGAACAATATGCCTACAGTTATGATTGATGCGCTGGCCATTCAAGGAACAGATGCAACCGGCATAGTCCGAGAAGCATTTATTTATGCCAATGTCATTGGATCTGATTTGGGACCAAAGCTCACACCGATTGGATCATTAGCCACATTGCTCTGGCTTCATGTGTTATCTTCTAAGGGTGTCAAAATCACTTGGGGTTACTACTTCAAAATAGGAATTGTTCTAACTATTCCTGTGCTGTTCCTTACGCTCACGGGCCTCTACTTCTGGTTAAAATTCATCGGCTAGTTACGCTAAATTTAAAGGAGACTTTCAATCGTGGATAAAAAACTCGTGTATTTCTTATGTACAGGCAATTCTTGTCGGAGTCAGATGGCGGATGGATTTATGAATGAGATAGGCGGTCACCTCTATGAAGTGCAAAGCGCTGGATTAGAAGCCCATGGGTTGAATCCTCGCGCGGTTAAAGTCATGTCCGAAGCCGGTGTAGATATCTCTAATAACACATCGAACGTCATCGATCCGGAGATCCTGAATCGGGCAACATACGTGATCACGTTGTGTGGGCACGCCGATGAGCACTGTCCAGTGATCTCTAACCCTAACGTCATTAAATGGCACTGGGGATTCGACGATCCTGCTAAAGCAACAGGTACTGAAGAAGAAATTATGGAACAATTCCGCGCGGTTCGTGATGCCATCAAAGAACGTATAGAGAAGTTCGTTCAAGAAGGTAAATAATAATGTATTAAAAAAGGTAGATGTTCGAGTTAATCGAACATCTACCTTTTCATCATAATTAAATCAGTCGCCACTGCTGCCTGTAATGTAGGAAATCAGGTCAAAACCTGAGGGCATTGGCACCGTCAGCATGTAGATCGTCGAAATGACGAATGCAAAAAGTGCAACAACGGTGAGTGCCACTCGATTGCTTCTACCTTTAAACGTACTTACGATACCGAGTACGAATAAGACGACCGTATAGATGACTGTTACGAGACCGTATTTATCGCCGTTCGCCATGTCTTTCTCGCCTTGATCCATAGCAACCTCTGCATCATTTAATACGGATTGCGCATCCGTATAGTAGGAATCGGTGTAGCCTTCCTTGTCGAATGGCGTTACGAGTACTCCTGTTTCATTTGACTGTGCAATTGCCCATGCATACGCTTCCTGGAATTCTTCGCTCATGTTCGCCGCTCTCATCTCTTCGATCTTCCATTCGAGACGATCCACTTCTTCATTATCGCCACGCTTATTTGCATAAGCCATGTCGATCTCCATGCTGTTCATTTCATTGTAGGTGATGTAGTCTTTCATCAACGACTGAGAGGCTTCATTCCAGCGCGAATTCCCATCTGCCGACATGTTGTTCGCTTTCGCAAAATTAGCAGCTTGATTGCCTCCATGCAAACCGCCAATCCAGGTAGCCCACGCCGTGAAAAGTGCAGTAACACCGAGCATAATAACAATGATCAATTCAAGCCACTCGTCGATCCTTTTCTTAGGCTTGCCTACTTCAACTTCGTTAACTACTGTTTCCAATGTAATCCCCCTAATCAAATGATGATGCATTCATACGGACCAACTGAATGAAATAATAGATTCAGTATTATTGCACAGTTTTTCCATATACCCTTGTCGAAATATAGCAAATATACTCAGAAATTTCAACAATATACTTTGTTTTAAGGGGATTATTATGTTGTAGTAGCACTCATATTAAAGAACCTGGTGGAATTCATCCAGGTTCTCTTTTGATTTCCCACTATATTTACATGGTGACCTTACCTTATTCAGCGGACATGGCATCCGCTTTTGTTACATGTACCGTACCATATGGATGCTGAGGTGGCGCATATATACTGTATATTTTTAGAGGGGTATTCCCCATATTGGTAACATTGTGCCATGTTCCAGCGGGTACCATAATAGCATAGCCATCACATGCCATTTCTTGAAAATTCAAATTATCTTTACTTTCACCCATCTGTACAAGTCCCTGTCCTTCTTCAATACGTAGGAATTGATCAGTTGTGGGATGAACTTCTAAACCAATGTCTTCTCCCACATTAATACTCATTAGGGTCACTTGTAGGTGTTTCCCTGTCCATATAGCAGTGCGGTAAGTATTATTTTGCTTAGTGGCTTGGTCAATATTCACCACAAAAGGTCTTTGTCCAAAATCCGATAAATTATAAGGATACCAATTGGTGTTGTTCGCATTGTAATAATTATGATTCCAATTATTCCTCCAATTGATGTTATACCAATAGTCATGTATTGGATTATGCCATTGGTATGAATGGTATGAATTTCGGTACAATATTCATTCTCCTCTCAAGAATTGTTTGTTTTATTATTCTATGCACTAGCCTATTTAAAGGTTTGTAAAATGGGCTATAGCCATAGGGACAATTGTACATTTTCTCACGACACAATTGTCCCTATGGCTGTGAGCAGCTCTACCACAGCCGCTTAAAAAAGTGGATGGATCGCTTTAACGGCGTCGCAACTAAATATTTGCAACATTATTTGGATTGGTTTCTTTATTTAGACAGCAAAGGATATGAGAATACAGCATCGAATAAGTAAAATATGCTGGTGAAATCATGCCTGTTTTCTGTGAACGACACGAACTAATAATTGGAGGGAGTTATTGAAATGGCAAAACTGATCTACGCTAATAACATATCTTTGGACGGGTACATTGAGGACGAGCGCGGCAATTTCGATTGGGGGATATCCAATGACGAGACGTATGCGTTCTGGACTGGCTTCCTGCGACCGATCGGCACATACCTATACGGACGTCGGCTCTACGAGAACATGGTGTACTGGGAGACGGCTGACGCCGGCGGTGATCAACCGGAGATAAAGCAGGAATTCGCGCAGACCTGGCGAGCGGCTGAGAAGATTGTATATTCCCGGACGCTTCAGGAAGTGTCAAGCGCCAGCACCAGGATAGAGCGAGAATTCGATGCTAATGCGATCCGAATGCTTAAGGAGACTTCTGTAGCCGACATTACGATTGGCGGACCCGAGCTTGCCGGGCAGGCGATGAGCGCGGGACTAATCGACGAGTGTCATCTGCTTCTTAATCCGATTGTCTTGGGTAGAGGGAAGCGAGCATTGCCGGACAACCTCAGCATGCGTCTCGAGCTGCTTGGTGAGCGCCGCTTCCAAGGCGGCGTTGTTCATCTTCACTACCGCGTGATCGTCTGACCGCGATGCTAGAGTGAAATTCAGGAGTACGATACCTCAATAAACCGCCTCTACAACGAGGCGGTTTTCTTATCGTAAAGATCTACATCAGGATTTAACACAGCCTAAGTTTAATAAATTAAAACGTATTATAAACATTTTCACATTCTTGTGCGGTCGGTTCATAAAAACAGTGCTTCTTCCAACGTCCTGCGATCGGCTGATTATACCAAGTTGGCGGACAGGGTCCGGGATTTTCGAACGTTCCTGGACGGAAATACCATAGTGAAAATTTAGCTGGCCAACTCCGCTCCCCATTCACAGTCCGTTGCGCCAGACGGCGTTCCCTGTCTCTTGCGTTTTGATAGAACATACCATGTTGCAATGCTTCGAACGCATGCGGCTGGTTGATCATTTGGGGAATTGTCCGCAGTCCTTTAAAATCGGAGCAATTCGCTCTTACTCGGTTAATGCCAACATTGCCAACTAGGAGCATGCCCTGTTCGCCTTCAGTCTCAGCTTCAGCTCGAAGCAACCTTGCCAACATATCAATATCCTGTTTTCTGGCTTTTACAACTGCCATAGACTCACCTCTTTAGATTTCTAGACTCATCATATTGTAGGTGAGGCGGATATGTTACTTTGCTTCGTTTACAAAGGCAAATCCTTTCGCTGGAATACACGTACAGCCAAAATATTTAGGATGACTCCAACGACAGCAAGAACAACATATTGGATCGCATAGCCGCTACCGTTCAACACAGCACTCGTATCAAACAGAGTGTTCAAGGTGAAATACTTTAACTTCTCCAAGCTACTGTCAACGTCCCCCATCAATTTAAAGAGGAAGAATGCCAACGGTATGCCTGCTCCCCACGCCAATGAGTTTTTACTTAGATTGAATACACAGGAGAAAAAGAAAGAAATGCTACTAGTCGCAAACCATAGCAGGAACAACCCTAGGTTAAGCATAAAATAGTCGAAAATACGGATGTCGGTTTCACCTTGGAACGCTTGAATGGCGATATACCCCGCCAATGTAATGATCAACATCATAAGGATAAGCGAAGCAATCAGAAAGGTTGCTTGCGTACGGACAACCGTGCTTCTCTTCGTCGGTGTAGATAGCAAATAAGCCATCGATCCTCGATCTACTTGCGAAGCGATTAGACCGTTCGCTGTCATAATGATGAATATAATAGGAAGAAGCGCACCATGAATCCCATAGAACGTATTGGAAAGCATGCCTAGAAACGAAGTTTCTCCAAGTAGACTGGCAAGAGGTGAGTCCTTTACCAAGCTCGACAGGTCTGATATGGTGCTTGCATTGAACACGGCGATAAAAACGACATGAAACACAGTCATGATCATCGTGAAGATGAGCCATAGCCTTAGATTGGCTTTTATCGTTTGTTTGAGTATGGGTTTGCTAAGCATGGACTTTGTCCTCCTCATAAATACCCTTGAAGTAACTCTCCAGCGTATACTTGATTTCTTTAATGAACTTGATCGGATACCCCGTAAGCGTTCGGAATAACAGATTGATATCTGCATCGTTAATTTGGATAAACACTTGATTTTGGTTATCTCGTTTAGTTGTGATCTTGAACGGTTCGGACAAGAAGCGCACATAATCTGCATGTGTTATAAACTCAATCTTATATTGTTTGTTTTCACTTCTTCTTACCTCAGAGGTCCGTTTGACCGCAATCAACTTACCGCCTTTGATTAAGGCAACTTTATCGCAAGTGTGTTCGACTTCCTCGAACATGTGACTTGACATAAAGATCGTCTTTCCCTTCCTCTTCTCTTCGTTCAGAAGTTTGACGAACTCAGCTCGCATCAGTGGGTCTAACCCCGTTGTCGGCTCATCCAATATTAGAATGTCTGGATCAGCCATCAAGGCTGCTACGATTGCGGTTTTCTGCTTCATCCCTTTGGACATTCTTTTCAAATTAGCTGTGGGATCAAGCTGCAGCATCTTGATAATGGATTCCGCGTAAGACATGTCTGTTAACCCCAATAGTTCTGCTTGCCTCTTAAGAAACTCCGTACCTGTTGGTGCATCAGGGAAGGCAATCTCTCCAGGGATATACCCGATCAATTTCTTAATCTCGGCGGCGTCCGTCCAGCCGTTCATCCCATTGATGGTTACGGTGCCGTTTTGTGGCTTCAAGAAGCCCATCATATGACGAATTGTTGTGGTTTTTCCAGCACCATTCGTACCAACGAAACCAAATACCTCGCCCTTCTCGATCTCTAGGTTGAGGTCAAAGATACCCCGACCATCCCCATAGTCCTTTGTCAGGTTATTGATTTGAATGTATGACATTGGCACCGGCACCTCCTGTCTCGTTAGAGTTGGTGTCTCTTCGGTCGTAATATTTCATGAAGTAATCTTCTAATGTGAATTTGATCTCTGAGAAAAACTTAACGTCAAAGTTGGAAATGAAAGATATAAAAGTATTAATATCCGAATCGTTGATTTGCAAAGTTGTCTGCAGCTTGTTCGGCGTTAACGAAACAATCTTCAATTGAGGCACCGATTTTGCCTTTTCCTCAAACTGCATATATGCCACTTCGGTTTTGAATTCAAGTTCAAACGTTTTAAGTTCGTTATGGCGCAATTCATCTGCAACGAATGAGGAAATCAAGCGACCGTCCTTAATAATTGAAATTTTATCGCATGTCGCATCAATTTCAGAGAATATATGACTCGATAAGAGGATCGTTTTGCCCCTCTTCTTCTCTTCCTTAATGAACTCGATAAAGAAGTTCTGCATAATTGGATCCAATCCGCTTGTCGGTTCGTCAAGAACTAGTACGGCGGGGTCATGCATGAATGCCGTAACGATCGCGAGCTTACGCTTCATGCCGAGTGACATTCGTTTTAGACTTCCAGAGGGATCAAGCTCAAACTTGTTTATTAAGCTTTCCGTATACTTCATATTGGTGATACCACGCAGATCCGCCATCATTCTGATGAATTCGGTACCGGTCAGAGACTCTGGAAACGCGATTTCGCCAGGCAAATATCCCAATTCCCTTTGAATATCACTTGCACGTTCCCAACTGTTCATTCGGAATACCAATGTTCGCCCTTTTTGTGGACGTGAGAAACCCATAATGTGACGGATAGTTGATGTTTTACCTGCTCCATTCGGTCCTAGAAATCCATAAACCTCACCTTGCTCTACGTTGAAAGAGACATCGAATACCCCTCGATTTTGTCCGTAATCCTTGGTCAGATGATCAATCTCAATGATTGCCATGCTAAGTGCCCCTTCCCTCAATTACTTTCGTGTATTACGCTTCAAAGCAGTTGCAAGTATGATCAATATGCTGACCAATCCAATTGAAACAAGTACAGTAACAGGAGTATTCCAGGTCAACCCTTTGCCAAAGAAGAACAGTTCTCGAAGTCCTTGTGTCATAAATCGCATCGGTAGCCAAGAGTAAATCCAATCACGGTAAAATGGAGACATCATTTCAGGTGCCAATGCTAATAAAGGTGCACCGAAGAAAAGGATTAAGACAAAAATAGGAATACCCTTTATCCCAATTAACGAAAGTACAGCAGTAATCATTAAGAAGAAACTAAATGAAGTGATTGATAAAAATAAGGCTGTATCCATGTAATCAGGGATATTCAATCCGACCATTCCGTCAGCGATCCAGGAAAGACTAAACCCAATTATTAATGAAATAACAGCACCCAGAAATATTTGTTTGATCTTTGTTGCAAGGGTCTCTTTTCTAGTAGTGAAAGATAGTTTGCTAATAACAAGATATAGGATTGCAGCAGCCGCTAAACTTGCCATCCATAATGGTTGGAATAATGAAACTGGAGAGTTACCATTTGCACTATTTGTGCCAATCTCATTTACAATTGTGATCTTCTTTGTAATAGGAGTTACTAGATTAGTAGCCTGTTGTACGGTCAACATTGTACCTTGTGCTTCAAATCCTTGTAGTAATTGAGTACGAACATTATTGTTCAAGTTGTCAACTACTCCATTCAACATTTGACTCGCCATAGTTGATGCCGCCATATTCATTCCCTGATTAATATATATTTCTAATTCAGGTAATGAAGGTTCTGCTGTTTGTAGTGATGCTTGCTTGGAGCTAAAATCCTTTGGAATCACTAATGCCGCATAATACTCTTGATTATCCAAACCCTCTTGGACTTGCTCATTATTCTGTACGACCATCCATTTAACTGGAGAATCTTCTACTCCGTTTGCCGAAGCTTGAACTCTATCAACGATAGTTTGTCCCAGTTCACCTTGATCCTCGTTTACGATCGCAATAGGCAAATTTTTCGGTTGGGGCTGGACTGATGGGAATAACGTAAGTGAAAAAATAAATACGATCAACAATGCAATGATGGGTGATGCTAACAAAAGTTTGTTTTTAAACATAGGATTGTGCTCCTTCATAAATCAAATTATAATAACAAACAACGTGTTGATTATTTATAAGAATTGTATGACGAAAATTAACATTATACAATAATCACAAATGGCCAATATGTTGGTTAGAACACACTTCATAGAGATGTGTTGGATAAAAAAAGGGGGAATGAACTTGCATAATCAAATGGATTTGCGCGTCATTCGTACAAAAGAGGCAATCCGAAATGCGTTAGTGGAGTTAATTGAAGAAAAAGGCTTTGAACCAATCACTGTGAAAGATATAACAACTATAGCAAAAATAAATAGAGGCACTTTCTATTCTCATTATCAGGACAAGTTTGATTTAATGACTAAGTGTATGGAAGAAATCATGCAAGAAATGTCCCACATTGTAAAACAGAACTTTCCAAATGTTATTTCGGAACTTGATAAACGCTTTGATCCGACAACACCTTTGACCATCGCTGTTTCTATCTTCGAATATATGAATAAGAATAGTAGGTTTATGAAGGTTGTGTTAAGTTCAAAAGGGGATTTATCTTTCCAAACAAAACTAAAAGAATTTATGTGGAAATCATTATTTGAGGACAAAATTACTTCACATATTAAGAAAGATCAATTGCTTGTTCCAGCACCTTATTTAGCTTCTTATATTGCATCTGCTCATATCGGAGTGATTCAGCAATGGTTGAATAGCGGCAGGAAAGAATCGCCTTTAGAGATGGCTCAGATCCTATCCACCATAACAGTGAATGGCCCTCTCTTTGCAGCTGGATTGAAAAAGTAATGGGTTAAAGAGGGCAAGACAAAGCCCGCCTGAAATGGCGGGCTTGAAACCCCTTTTGTGATCAATCATGAAGCTCCCAATCTTGCAATGGAACCCCTTCCGGTAATAATGCCTCAATAGCCTGTCGAAGTTGCGGGACTTGTTGTATTTCCTCGCTTAAGATGGCGACGATGCCACGATCTTCACGAGTGCGAATCAATCTCCCCATCCCTTGCTGCAAACGAAGAAGCATATAGGGCAAATCTACCTCGTCGTACGAAGATGCCGCCGCTTCACGCTTCGCCATAAATACCGGATCTTGAGGAGGAAAAGGCAGCGACCAGACGATAACGTTCGAAAGTGAAGGCCCGGGGATGTCGAGGCCCTCCCATAGACTTACCGCACACAAAATACTTGCCTCATCTCGTTGAAAATTGCTAATAAGTTGGCTGATTTCAGCGTCACTTTCAAACCAGAATCGCAGATCAGCACATTCCGGATAAGAAGAGAGTAACTCCTTGAACATTCGTAATTCCTCATTGTCATTGAACAAAATCAACGCCCTGCCTTCTGTACGTTTAAGCAGGCTCAAGGCAGCCTTCATTTTCTCCTCGAACGAAGCCCCGTGAGGAAATTTAGGCGCCAAGACTTCCATTTGTTCCTTATAATCATAGGGGGATTTCGTGCTGAAAGACTCATAGCGGTCAATTCCCAAGTTGCTCGCAAAATAATCAAACGATCCGTTTACGGACAATGTGGCGGATGAAAATACAACTGGCATATTTAGTGCAAATACCCTTTCGCGTAACACTTCTTTAACGGCTCTGGGCATGATGACCAAGGTAAGTCCGTCCTCTGCTTCCGTTGCCCAACTTATCAACGCGCCAGAATTCTGAAATAAGCTTAAAGCTTTTTGGATCGTCTCCAGATGCTCTTCGACAATTCGCAGTTGGTACTCGTTCAAGGTATAAAGCTCGCTCTCGAAAACAAGCTCTTCTTCGATCGCTTCAATCACCTGACGGAATAGACGGACTTCTTCCAGAAGAGGTTGGTCCAGTATAATCCGTTTCCGGTCGGAGCCTGGGATATCCTCGCAATGTCCCGAAAGTGTCACGAACAAGGACTCACTGCGGTCAATTGCTTCGTCAATGAGTACGGCCAATGATTCCCGAATTTCGCCTCTTAACAATCTAGTAATCAATTCTTCGAACACCGAGTGTTTGAGCTTATAGGTTAAAGCTTTCTGTGCAGCAGATTCTAGTAGATGCCCTTCGTCAAATACGACGGCACAGTGATCCGGCAACAGTGGAAGCTGCCCCTCCCGTTTCCGTCCTTCATAAGTCCATACGTGTTCCATGTAGAAGTCATGCGAGCAAATGATCAAATCGTCGGATTTCCGATAGTGTTCGCGGGATAACGTCTGTCCACAGCGGTGTCTTTGTTCGCAAGAAAAGCAATCTTGAAATGAATCCCAACTAATTTTGTTCCACTGTCGATCGTTCAAGTACGGGTATTGTTTACGATCTCCGTATGCATGAAACGACTGCATCGCTTCAATTTGACGGACAAACTTGGGCAATTCATCGCGCACCGCTCCAAGCGCTTCCGAGTCCTCATCATCGCTATTTACTTGATCCATCTTGACCAAGCATAGGTAACGATCCGCGGACTTTGCCAGTCTGGTGTCGATTGCAAGGTTCAAATGTCGAGCCAGCTTAGCAAGATCACCTTCAGGCTTCGCCAACTGTTCGATCAAGGATTCGTCGGCGCAGGCAATAATCGCCGGTTTACGAGTATACCGTGCATAACAGATTGCATACAACAGATACACTAGCGTTTTGCCCGTTCCAACACCGGCCTCTGCGAAGATCGTCTGCTTCTGGGCAAATGCTCTCTCCAGTTGGTAAGCCATATAGATTTGCTCATCGCGAACTTCGAAACCGGCTTCCGGTAATATATCGTAAAACACATCGGCGACCCACTCCCCTACCTGTTGTAGAAATGGACGGGAATGGTCGTATTCAAAAGGGTAACGTTTCAATATTGCATATGCCTCCAGGAATCATGTCGAACCATTATCACACGTTATGTCTATGAAATCAAAATTTCAACACAAATAACCGCCAACTCTGAGTTGGCGGTTGGTCATCCCACGTAGTACACTATCTTAAGTATTTTCCCGTAATCGAATGCTCCGCATGGATGATCTGCAGAGGTGTGCCCTCGAAAACCACCTGTCCGCCCTTGCTGCCTCCGTCTGGTCCCATATCAATAATCCAATCCGCTTGGCTGATTACATTAAGGTTGTGCTCAATGACAATCACCGTATTGCCGGCATCCACAAGGCGGTTCATGATCTCCAGAAGGTGACCGATATCTGACATATGTAGCCCGGTCGTTGGTTCGTCCATCACGTAGATGCTACCCTTCTTATGAAGCTCACTTGCCAACTTGATGCGCTGGCATTCCCCGCCTGAGAGCGTGCTAAGCGGCTGACCGAGTGTAATATAGTTCAAACCTACATCGCTCATTGCCTGGAGCTTGCGCACAACCTCTTTTAGCTGGAAAAAATCCAATGCCTGTTCCACAGTCATCTCTAGCACTTCTGCTATAGACTTGCCGTTCAGTTTGTACGCAAGTACCTCTTCTTTGAACCTTCTACCTCCGCATACTTCACACGGAAGTTTCACACTGTCGAAGAATGAAAGGTCTATATACACAACGCCTAGCCCTTGGCAGTTCTCACATGCACCCTTAGAGTTGAAACTGAACAAGCCTTGTCCTACCTTGTTCGCGGAAGCAAACGCTTTGCGTATATCATCCATAATGCCCGTATAGGTCGCGGGATTCGAGCGTGTTGACACGCCTACAGCCGATTGGTCGATGACGATCGCATCCGGCTGCTGGCTAAGGAAAACGTCGTTAATCAACGTACTCTTGCCCGATCCGGCGACACCTGTAACGACGTTCAGCACACCGGTTGGAATATCTAAACTCACGTTCTGCACGTTATGCAGCGTCGCATTCTTGATCGACAATTTGCCGGACGGTTGCCTGTAATCTTGCTTCAGGTGAAGCGATCGCTTCATAAAATTTCCTGTCAGCGTGCCTGATTCCAGGAGGCCTTGGAAGCTTCCTTCATACACGATGGAACCACCTCGGCTGCCGGCATGAGGTCCGACGTCGACGATATGATCCGCCACCTTGATCACGTCAGGATCATGCTCCACAACAATAACCGTATTGCCCTTGTCGCGTAGCTTCCGAAGCAATTCAGTTAACCGATGTACGTCGCGGGGATGCAATCCAATACTAGGCTCATCGAAGATGTAAGTGACATCCACCAGACTGCCGCTTAAGTGCTTCACTAGCTTGACGCGCTGAGACTCACCGCCGGACAACGTATCCGTCTCACGATCCAGCGTCAAGTAGTCCAGTCCGATATCCACCAGATGCTGCAAGCGCTCCGTTAGCGACTTGATGATCGGCGCTGCTGCAGCAATGTCAATTTCCCGAATGACTCGGATGAGCTGTCCGACCTCCATTGCCGACATCTGCGCAATGTTGAGTCCATTGATCTTGGAGCCAAGCGCAGCCTGACTGAGTCTTGCACCGCGGCAACTGGAGCAGGGACCCTCGGTGATGTACGGCGCAACCGATTGTTGCGTGCGCTCGGATTTCGTCTTCAAATCCTGCTTGATGTACTTGTTGGTAAACTTCTCGATGATGCCTTCCACCGTTATGTTCATCGCCTTGCCAGCGAAATCCATCTCCACTTTCCTGGCTTTGCCATATAGCAACTGTTCCAGTTCTTCCTCGGGATAATCGCTTAGCTTCTTATCAAGATCGTAGGACCCCGACTGTAGTATCATATTCCACTCCCAGCCGTCTACCGTATAGCCTGGAAGCAAGATAGCCCCTTCATTGAGCGACTTTGACATGTCCACAGCCTTACTCATGTCGACACCTAGCCTGCGACCGATCCCGTTACACTCGGGACACATACCTTGCGGATCGTTGAACGAGAATAAGTTAACTGGCCCGACATAGGGCTGACCGACCCGAGAGAAGAGAAGACGCAGAATGGGTGAAATATCGGTTATCGTACCCATTGTGGAATGGGAACCACCGCCCAGCCGCTTCTGATCCACAATAACAGCCATGCTCAAGTTCTCGATCGCGTCCGTATCCGGCTGCGGAACTTTGGGCAAGAAATTGCGCACGAACATGCTAAAGTTCTCATTCAACAGCCGCGTTGATTCTGCGGCGATCGTATCGAAGACGATCGATGATTTGCCGGATCCGGAAACCCCGGTGAAGATCGTGATTTTTCGCTTAGGAATGCGCAAGGATACGTTCTTGAGATTGTTTTCTCTCGCACCCGTGATTACGATATACTCTTGATTTATTTCACTCATGGTTAAAGTTCCAACACCTTTTCAAAACCACCGAACCAATTACCCCAACCATACCTAGCGCCTTCAAGCCCTTGAGCATTTGAGAATCCGGTTTGCTCGAGATGAAGGTTAACCTTCCCTTCCCCTAAATCCTGCAGCGTCCAGGTTACCGTGTGTACCTCTCCTGTGACCCCCCAAGTATAGGACAAGAGATTTGGTTCGTCCACGACAAGCACTTCACCTTCAATTATTCCATTCCACCATTCGTTCGGTTGAGTGCGAAATTGAAAACGGTGTCCTACGACTGGTTTAAAGTCATTTTCCAAAATCCACTTTGCAAGCTTGTTTGAATCGGTTAAGGCGGACCAAGCCTTTTCAATTGTTGTTGTGTACTGATAATCCAAAGATAATGATAAACTCATTGTTCTTCCTCCTCTAATAGTTGGTTCAAACGTAACATATTCGTACTCCAGAACTTGCTGTAGAACGCTATCCAATCATGAATTTCTCTAAGTGGTGAAGCGTTCAGCCGAAATCGTGTTTCTCTACCGACTTTTCGGTCAGCAACTAATCCGGCTTCTTTAAGAATTGCCAAATGTTTGGATACCGCTGTCCGTCCCATTTGAAACTGTGCCGTTAGCTCATGAAGCGGTATCTCCTCAGCTTCTGCTAACAGACGAATCAGTCGGCGCCTCGTCGGATCTGCAATCGCGTCAAACGTATCGCGAAACTGCTTATTCTCGGTCACATCACTCTCTCCTAGATATTATTGCCATAGGGATAGCCATTAATTGAAATAGGACACCATTTAGTGACGCTTTTATTATAGGTCACCATTTGGTGTCGTGTCAACACTATCGTTTGGATAAACTTAATCTGCTGGATAATCTGTTTGATGTCCTAATAAAAAAGAAACCCACATCCATGAGATGTAGGTTTCTTCTTTTATTGAACTGCTTTTTTCCAATCGGCAGCGAATTTGTCCATCCCTTGATCCGTAAGCGGATGTTTGGAAATTTGTTCGATAACCGAGAATGGGATCGTCGCGATGTGCGCGCCTGCCATCGCTACGCGAGTGACGTGATCGGGATGCCGGACAGATGCGGCAATAATTTGCGCATCTAGATTGTGAATCCGGAACAACTCAGCGATTTTTGAGACCAATAGGACACCATCTTCCGAAATGTCATCAAGGCGACCAAGAAACGGAGATACATAGGTAGCACCTGCGCGAGCGGCTAGGAGCGCTTGGTTCACCGTGAAGATCAATGTCACGTTTGTTTTAACACCCTTTTTCGTCAAGTAACGGCAAGCCTCTAAGCCTGCTAACGTCATCGGAAGCTTGATCGTGATGTTTTTGTCGCCATCGTTAATTTTGATTAATTCGTTCGCTTGTGCGATCATCTCTTGCGCCGTAAGCGCATCAGGAGTAACTTCTGCGGAAACCGATTCCACCTCAGGAACTTCACGCAATATTTCGGCGATTCGATCTTCGAATTTTACGCCTTCTTTTGCTACTAAAGACGGATTCGTCGTGACACCAGATAAGACGCCGATTTGATACGCCTTTTTTATATCTACCAAATTTGCTGTATCGATAAAAAATTTCATTTGAGTAACCTCCTATTAATTTTTTAATA
Source organism: Candidatus Cohnella colombiensis (assembly GCA_029203125.1). Taxonomy (GTDB): domain Bacteria; phylum Bacillota; class Bacilli; order Paenibacillales; family Paenibacillaceae; genus Cohnella; species Cohnella colombiensis. Next base: position 1,737,996 of record CP119317.1, on the reverse strand, counting down.
CAGTGTTATTTCAGCAATTCCTTCGTCATATGAACGACGTTCTCCGAAGTAAATCCGAAATGAGCCAACACCTCGTTACCCGGCCCCGAAGCACCAAACGTATCGATCGACAATATTTTCCCTTGTGGTCCCGTGTAACGTTCCCAGCCTAAGGAGATACCCGCTTCGATCGCAATTCGTTTCGTGACGGATTCGGGAAGAACACTCGATTGATAGGCTTCGGGTTGACGAGAGAACAGCTCTCTGCTCGGCATAGCTACAACGCGAACGGAAATGTTATCGCGCTCGAGCTCCTCTTTGGCGCTTACCGCTATTGAAACCTCAGATCCAGTACCGATCAGAATGACGTCCGGTTGAGCATTCGTTTCTGTTAGGATGTATGCTCCTTTGGCTACTGCTTCCTTATTCCCTTTGGTCGCTTCGTAGATCGGCAGATTCTGTCTACTTAATATCAGTGCAACCGGACCTTCCTTTTGCTCTAATGCATATGCCCAAGCACTAGCCGTTTCATTGGCATCGGTCGGTCTGATCACCGTAAGTCCAGGTATCGTACGCAGCGCGGCCAATTGCTCCACAGGTTCATGTGTAGGTCCATCTTCCCCGACCGCAATGGAATCATGGGTAAATACATAGATGACAGGCAACTTCTGTAACGCCGCCAATCGGATTGCCGGGCGCAAATAATCACTAAAGACGAAGAAGGTGCTGACGAACGATTTGACACCTCCATGTAGCGCCATGCCGTTGCCAGCAGCGCCCATGGCATGCTCACGAACACCAAAGTAGATGTTACGGCCCGAATAAGAATCGACAGCAAACTTTTGTTCGCCTTTGATGTCTGTCATTGTCGACCCTGATAAATCCGCGCTACCGCCGAATATAGAAGGAACGGTTTTCACAAAATGATTGATAGCTTCCCCGCTAGCTACGCGGGTTGATACGGTTTTGGAAGTATCGAACGTTAGGATGTCTGTGGTATCTATCGACACAGAACCGTCGATGACTTGCGCAAGCTCCTTGCCTTGCGATGGATATTGCTCCGAATAGGAAGAGATCAGTTTATTCCACTCTGCTTCTTTTGCAGCACCATTTTGTTTTAGTAGCTCGAAATGCGCTTTGACGGATGCCGGAACAGTGAACTCTTCCTCATATTTCCAGCCATACGCTTCCTTAGTTGCCTTAGCCTCATCTTTGCCAAGTGGATTACCGTGCGCTTTGTTCGTTCCAGCTACTTTACTACCATAACCGATCGTCGTACGAATCTCGATAAGTGTTGGTTTGGAATCGTCTTGTTTGGCAGCAGCGATCGCTTCAGCGATATGCGTGATGTTATTGCCGTCCTCGACCCGTAAATACTGCCAATTCGCTGACTCGGCTCTCTTCTGAATATTTTCTCCGAAGGAAAGGTTAAGATGGCCATCCAGTGAGATGTCATTGGAATCATACAGCACGATCAATTTGCCAAGCTTCATATGTCCAGCCATGGACATGGCTTCGTAAGAAATCCCCTCCATCATACAACCGTCACCGACAAGAGCATACGTATGATGATCTACGACCGGATACCCGTCTTGATTGTATTTTGAAGCGAGATGAGCTTCGGCCATTGCCATTCCGACGGCCATAGCAATCCCTTGACCCAATGGACCCGTAGTTGCATCTACACCATCCGTGTGACCGAATTCGGGATGTCCCGGGGTTAGGCTATTCAGCTTGCGAAATTGTTTCAAATCGTCGATCGACACACGATAACCGGACAAATGCAACAAGCTGTAAAGCAATGCTGACCCGTGACCCGCCGAAAGAACGAAACGGTCGCGGTTAAACCATTTGGCGTTGCCGGGATTATGATTCAAATGTGCGGACCATAGCGCGTAAGCCATTGGCGCAGCGCCCATAGGTAGTCCCGGATGGCCTGAATTGGCGCTGTTGATGGCGTCGATAGATAATGTGCGAATCGTGTCGATGGCTAATTGATCAATTGTTTGTACTGTAGGCATATTGTACCCCTTCTTTGATTTCATTATTTTGTGTAGGCTGCTCATCAAACCACCAATGATAGCCGTCCTTCGCAAGTAATTCATCGGACGCTGCAGGACCATATGTTCCCGCAGCATAGGGATGAAGCGGAACGCTGTTCTCTGCAAACGCGTCCAGAATAGGCTGTACCCATTGCCATGACAACTCGACCTCATCCCAATGCGCAAAAAATGTCCCATCTCCCTGCAACGCATCGTGAATCAAATTTTCATACGCCTCAGGAGAGTTTTCTTGTTTAGAGTGCAGGTCGAGATGGATGGGCTTGAACGCCACGTTATGACCAGGATTTTTTGTATTGAGCTGCAGTGTCATGCTTTCGTTAGGGCTAATCTCGATGACGAGTAGATTGGGTTCGATTCGCTCACCGTTCGTCGATAAATTTTGCTCTAAGGGTTCTCTAAACTCAACCACGATTCTCGTCGATTTTTGTTTCATACGTTTGCCCGTTCGAATATAAAACGGAACTCCCCGCCAATAACTATTGTCGATCATAAGTTTGGCGGCAATAAATGTATCGTTCATCGAAGTTGGCGAGATTCCCGGTTCGGAAGTATAGCCGATCACCGGCTTCCCTTGAATGCTACCTTCCTTGTATTGCCCGCGAATGATGTGGGCACTGACATCTTCTCTTTGCAACAGTTCAACAGCTTCCATCACTTTTTTCTTCTTGAAGCGCACCTGCTCAGAGGTACTGCCGTGAGGAACGTGAATCGCCGTCATCATCAGCAATTGCAACATATGGTTTTGGAACATGTCTCTCAAGGCGCCAACATGATCGTAATAACCTGCTCTCTCTTCGACCCCGACCGATTCATTTGCAGTAATCTGCACATTGGCAATGTATTTATTAGTCCAAATCGCTTGAATGACTGGATTTGCTTGTTGCAGTGATTCAAGCTTCTGAACAATTGGTTTTCCAAGATAATGATCGATACGGTAAATTTCGTCTTCTGCGAATGCTTTGCTCAATTTTTCATTTAAATTCCGAGCCGATTGCAAATCATAGCCGAAAGGTTTCTCGATGACGAGACGCTTCGAACCGTTCGCAGACCCAAGTTCGCTATCCTGGATGTTGGCAGCGATCGTTTCGAAATATTCAGGTCCAACGGATAAATAATACAAGCGATTCGGTGGCATTTGAAGCTCATCTTCCCGCTGTTTAATCAGCTCAGACAGCTTTCGGTAATCGTCTTTATGTCCAATATCCAATACGCTGTAACGGAATGCACTCAAAAATCGATTGACTAATCCGGCATCTTTCGCGTTTCGTCTGGAAAATTGGTGAAGTGAATGCTCAACGTTAGCTTGAAACGTTTCATCCGTCCATTCTCTTCTTCCAAGTCCCACTAAAGAAAATGCTTGTGGCAGCTTTCCGTCAATGAATAAATTATATAGGGCAGGGTATATTTTCCTTTTAGCTAAATCCCCCGTTGCCCCGAACAAGATAAAAGTAGTCGGTTCCATCTTTATTCTCCCTCGATTAGAGCTCGTGCAAGCTCTGGTATCTTTGTTGTAGTTTAACTATAATACGAATAGAGGTCATACATGTAATTAATATATTTTAGAGGAGCTATAGACTACATCTATGATTAATAATTATGAGTTGTACAAAGTATTTTATTGGGCGGCGAAAACGGGAAGCTTGACCCAGGCTGCCAAGGCGCTATTCATCACTCAACCGAGTGTTAGCCATGCAATCAAACAGCTGGAATACAGCTTCGGTAACACGTTGTTTTATCGGAATGCCAAAGGTGTGGAGCTAACTCAAGAAGGTATAATTCTGTATTCCTATATCGAGCAGTCTCAAATCTTAATCACGATGGCGGAAGAAAAAATGGCTGCACTTAAAAATTTGGACAGCGGCGAGCTGCGGGTCGGCGGAAGCGATTCGTTGTTTAAGCATTATTTGCTTCCTTATCTGGAAGACTTTCATCAGCAACATCCAGGTATCAAGCTACACCTGAATCACGGAACGACGCCTGAAGTCATCACTTTCTTAAAAGAAGGCAGGATCGACCTTGGTGTCGTTCGCATGCCGATCATTGATTCTCAGCTTGAAGTGCGGGAGAGCTTTCAACTACAGGATTGTTTTGTGGCGGGAGCAAGGTACGCGGAGCTTAAGGACAAAGTTCTATCGCTGAATATGCTGCTCCAGCATCCTGTCATCCTGTTCTCACGGAATAGCCGTGCTCGAATGGCGATTACTGAAATCTTTCAAAGCTACGGTCTTACGCTCAAACCTGAAATCGAGGTAGGAAGCGTAGATCTTCTCATTGAGTTTGCGAAGAGAGGTCTCGGGATCTCTTACGTAACCAGGGAATTCGTTTCGAAGGAGCTGGATGAGGGCTCTCTCTTCGAGATCCAATTAGATGTACCGTTGCCGCCCTCTCATGTGGGGATTATGATCATGCGAAATATGCCGCTTACCAGTGCGGCAAGAAGTTTTATCGAACGGATTAGATGAGAATATTTTTGTAACCATATGATCTCAAGGCAATAAGCTATATAGACTAATAACTATATAGGTGGAGGTTATCTTATGGATCGTGGTTTTTTTCCCGGTGGTGGCTTTGGCGGAGGTTTTGGTGGAGGATTCGGTCGCCCCTTTTTTCGTCCTTTTCCCCATCCTTTTTTCCCTAACCGTTTCTTATTTCCGTTTTTCTCCTTCTCTCCTTTCTTTTTTTCATTTTTCAGAGATGGTAAATCGGATGACATGATATTCGTGCAGCACCAAGCCCAACCTGGCGAGTCGTTGGCTGCTATTAGTCACAAATATAACATCCCATTTTCCATTTTGGAGGAGGCTAATCCCCACCTTACAAATCCGAACCAATTGAATCCAAGTGAAATCGTAACTATACCTCGTATTTCTAACATGGCTTGTCAAAAGACCTATTCAGAGATGACAACGACTATGCAGCCTGGCCAGCAGATGGTGTATCAGGGGCAACAGCCTTAAGATCTTCAAGGTCGGAGGACAACTTCCATGGAAAGCCATTAAACCTTAAATCAAAGCCATTGCATTGTTATCCCGCATTCTTAATAATGTTAGTTCTGCAATGCAATGGGCACTTGAATCTGAAAGATATAACTCCCTCTTCCTAATAAAACTCGAAGCCCTTCCGCAAAACCGAATAAATGCTATTACAGTTTTTTGTTAAATGGCGACCACCAGTTCCACTTTCCAAACCATTTCATTAAAGCAGGCACTAACACCATACGGACGATTGTAGCATCCAAAAATATTGCGATTGCGATGCCAATTCCAAGCTGTCTTACTCCTGAGACTTCGGCTAGAGCAAACGGGGCTGTTACTGCGATCATGATGGCTGCCGCTGAAGTGATAATTTTCCCCGAAACCGCGAGCCCTTCCCTAATCGAATGCTCGTTATCTAATGAATTTTTATATCCCTCATAGATTCGAGATAGCAGAAAGATGCCATAATCCATACTGATTCCGAAGGTCAAACCAAATATAAATATAGGAATCATAATCGCAATATTTGAAGTCTCCATTCCTAACTTGCCTTCTTGAAATATCCACGTAAGGATGCCAAACGATGCGAATATGCTAACTAGATTCATTACGATCGCTTTCAATGGAATGAGCAATGAACGAAAAGCGATAGTCAATATGATCCAGTTAGAGCAGATTACGATAAATAGAACATATTTCAATCGATAAAAAACCTCATCAACTATTTCCTGTTTATACTTCGGCTCCCCACCTATTTGAACGCCTAGCATGGCGAATTGGTTTGATCGTTCAAGAATCCATTCTCTCACTTCTCTAGATGATTCATTTCCTTGTAGCCACACATTAATGAAGGTTGTTTCCTTGTTTACATATGACCTGACTGCATCGACATGAATAACTCTGGAGTCCTGCTCAAGAGTGCGCAGGATGTCTTGTTGAATTTCTTGATTTTTATCCTTTGCGATTATCCATACGTTAGAAACAAACGGAGATTCAAACCACTTCGCTAGCTTTTCTGATGCAATACGAGCTTCGTTATTTTTGGGCAGCGACTCTGGACCAGGGATTCCAATTTGCATCGTGAGAACAGGATATAAGCTAACCGACAAAATTATTATCGCCAATATTGCAGAAGCTTGGGGCCATCTCATGATGAAGTAAATGAAGGCCATCCATAGACTTCTGCCCTTCTGTTTAAATTTATCTTTTCGACTGGAATAAAGCTGTTTTCGAAGCCTATAGAGCAGAGCTGGAACAAATATCAGATTGATCATCAGTGAAACGGTAAGAACAACAAGTGTACCAAGTGTAACCGTATTGAAGATGGGCATACGTATATATAGCGTTCCAAGTAATGCCATAATGACGCAACCTACAGAAATGACAATCGCTCTACCTGAAGTAGCCATCGTTATTAGTAGAGCTTCGTTAGCGGGTAAATGCCTATTTTCTTCCTTGAACCTACTGATCATTAGCAGAGCAAAATCGATGCATACGGCCATCCCTACCATTGGAATTACACTGTAAACAAAGACGGACAAAGACACGCCACCGTAATCCCCGATCACATCCATGATTCCCATCGCGATGACCACAGTCATTGCTCCAGCAACAATGGGAATGATCGCAGATAAAAGTCCTCCTAAAGTCATTACTAATATGATAAATGCAATGGGAATACCGATTCTTTCTGCCCTCTTCAAGTCGTACTTGCTTAAGCGGTTCACATCTTCTTGTATGACTGGCTTTCCAGTAAGTTTGATACTGATTTTACGATCTACTGAAATCGCTTCACGTATTTGCTTTATGGCTTGTCTCTTCTCCTGAATGGAGTTAGGTACAGAAAGGAGAGCATAAGCAATATTGCCCTTCTCCATCTCCTTCTGTTCAAGCGGTGAGGATGAAACATGAACGCCTCCAATTCGTTCTATCTGCGTTAAAGTTCGCTTGATCAAGGAATGAAATGTACGTCTAGGCATTTCTTTATCATTCTCGAATAGAAGAATAATAGGTTCTTCTGGCATATGAAACTGTTGGGATAGAATCTGTTGAACTTGTGAATATGACCCGTCAGTCACTAACCCATGATCGCCTAGAACGTAGGGTAGCTGTGCTGCAAATGGAACAAAGAAACACGTCAGAACGACCCAAAAGCCTATGACCCAAGTGGAAAACTTGATCGAAATAGAGGCTAGTCTGCGGTATATCATCCGATTTTGCTAAAAATCAGTACGGCGTTATGTCCACCGAAGGCAAACGTATTCGACATAACCGTATCCACTTGCCTCTGTCTAGACACAACAGGCGTGTAATTCAAATCCAGATCATCATCCTGCTCCTTATAATTGATTGTTGGTGGTATAATGTTATCTCTTAGTGAGAGAATGGACAAGATCGCTTCCACTGCACCCGATGCCCCAAGGAGATGACCGGTCATCGATTTCGTAGAGCTGATACTTACATCGTAAGCATATTGCCCAAATGCGGTTTTAATGGCATTCGTTTCGATCAAATCATTGAGATGCGTACTTGTGCCATGAGCATTGATATACTGAATCTCATCTGAGGTTAACGAAGCATCTTCCATCGCTAACGTTATCGCTCTTGCCCAATCACTTCCGTCAGGACGCGGAGCAGCGATATGATAACCTTCTCCGCAGGATCCATAACCACTTAGCTCAGCATAAATTCGTGCTCCGCGGGCTTTAGCGTGCTCCCATGATTCCAATATGAGAACGCCAGCACCTTCTCCCATTACGAATCCGTCGCGTCTTTTGTCAAATGGGCGACTCCCTTGCGAGGGCTCTGTCTGTAAGGACAAAGCTCGCATCGCGGAAAACGAGGCTAATCCGATAGAGCAGATTGGAGCTTCTGCACCACCCGTAATCATGACCTCTGCATCACCCCTTTGGATTGCTCTGAATGCTTCACCTATGGACTGAGATCCCGATGCACATGCCGATACTGTACAGCCCGTAATTCCTCTAGCACCTGTTCGAATGGCAATACGGCTTGATGCCATGTTAGGAAGGAACATCGTCAGTGCAAATGGAGACACGCGTCCATAGCCATGCTGCAATACATCTCGCATCCCCTTCTCGAAGGTCATTATGCCGCCAACTCCACTGCCTAACCACACTCCTGTACGGAGAGGGTCTGCATTATGTCCGATAACTAGGCCACTATCCTGTACAGCTTCATCGGCTGCAGCAATTGCAAGCTGTACAAAACGGTCGGTTCTTCTCGCTTCTTTAACGTCCATATACAATAAAGGTTGAAAATCCTTAATTTCTGCGACAAGCTTAACTGGCAATTCATCTGTGCGATCATTCGAAATCGTCTGGATACCCGAAACGCCGTCCATCGCATTAATCCAGGTGGATGTCTTGTCTAAACCAATTGGTGTAACGCAACCCATCCCTGTAACTACCACTCTTTGTTTCATATGCATCCCCTATCTCCGTCCTATTCAGCCGCGTACTCTAGTCGCTCGAACCATTTTTTCTGCTATCCCGGGTGCAAATGTTCCTAATCGGAGCAATATAGGAGAAAGTTTACGATTTGTTAGTAGGCGATCAAGGATGCGACCCCATCTGAGGGGATTAGAAAACTGATGCTTGATCTGCTCTGTATAAGTATTTCTCCACTCTGTTTTCGTGCAATCTCCCCTGAGGTAGGCGTTAGCAAGGGGGGAACATAGCTCAACTGAACGAAGCGCCATTGACATTCCATCTCCGCAAAAAGGTGGAATCACCGCAACCGCATCGCCAATACATGCGATCTCATTCCATGCGATAGGCTGAGGACGAATGATAACTGGGGACGTAGCCGCTTGTGTTCCAGGTACAAGATCGATGCTCTCTAACCTACTATGAAGAGCGGGAATTTGCTTTGCAGCATATTCCATAATTCTTTGAACGGAATTAGGGCTTCCGAGTGTATGAAAAGTGTCATGTGTCAGGAGTGCTGCAACATTCAAGCGTCCTCCTTCTATGGGAGAAATGCCGAAATAGCCACCTTGAAAAAAGTAAAGATCGACGATAGGCTCACAATCAGAGCATGTAAAGTGTGATTTAATACCGATATAAGTTCTGCTGCTAGATTTCTGACTGGCAGCTTGTAATCGGTTCAAAGGGCGCCGACCCCACGCCGCAATCACAGTACGTGAAGAGAGCTGCACTCTTCCCTCCTTGGACGAGATTTCAACAACATAGCCAATAATAGTCTCAACGATCGCTGACACCGTGCTCCCCGTATACACTTGAACCCCAATTTCAAAAGCTTTTTGCTGTAGCCAGGAATCTAATGAGTAACGGCTCAACCCGATAGCTGTACCAGGTAAAGCAATACTGAGTGATACGCTTTCCGTATGTAAGCATGCCGTTGTGATTACGGGTGGTCTAAACTCATCTATAACACTGTCCAATTCAAGTGCTTTTAACGACACTATAGATTCAGGCGACAGAAACTCACCACAAGCTTTGTGGCGAGGAAACGAGTCTTTATCGATAAGTGCGACCTGCCAGCCCTGCCTGGCCAATGAAATGGCCATCGAACTTCCGGCAACGCCTGCTCCGATCACGATGGCGTCAAAGTCAGTTCTCATCAAACTGGCCTCCCGTTTCTTGTTTAGGAAACATCACGGCATAACGAAAAAGCGGTCTCCAGCTGCAGATCATATTCGTTATTCCCAGTTTGTTGGAAATTTTGTGGAAATCCGCACGACGAAAACCTTTAGCTACGGATAATGGACCGTCATGCCGAATATAACGATTACGGGACATAAGTCTGGTTGTCATCCAAACGGCTATCCACGCTATCCAATGACGATTAATGTCATTAATTACTACGCCAATTCGGGAATGAGTCAGCATCTGCATAATGATGGACGGCAAACGCTCGGGCGGAAAATGATGAATGAATTGGGAGGCAGTTACGACATCCACTTGAAGGTTACCCAAGAAAAATAGATCTTGTTTAACAAACTCGACCCGTGGATCATCTCGGAAGAGACTCTCAGCCTCGGCTCGAGCTTCGTCAGTTACATCCACTAAAGTCACTTTGAGTTGAACACCTTGTTTGTCAGCCCATTTCAGTAGATGTCGATTAATATCCCCAGAACCCGAACCAACATCAAGAATGCTTAAGCTGCCAGGTGTTCCCGATTGCTTCCAAAGGCGCTTGACTCCGTATAATACTGGACCTGAAGCTCCGAAAATTCGGTTTAATGTCCGCAACTGGCGTAAAGCATGTCGAAGCGGTTCTCCACCTACTACAAAATCATCCATAAGCTCGAGTTTTGATGAGCGCTGTTGAAATCGACTTCCCCACTTCATGGATGATACGAAAAGCGGATCAATTCAGCTGTGATACCGGGTCCGAATGCTAGCGCGATGCCATCTTTATCGCCTTCCGCATTGTCGAGCAAGCGTTGTCTTATGTCAGCCAGCACAAACAAAATGGTGGCTGAGGACATATTGCCATATCGGTGTAGGATCGATCTACTAGATTCCGTTTGTGCATCAGTAAGATCGAAACTTGCTTGAAGAGAATCGATAATCCCTCTACCTCCTGGATGAATCGCCCATAAATCTGGCAATGACTCATCTTCCCAGAACAAACGAAATACATCCGGCACTTCTTTAGCGATGATACGCGGTATCTCTGGAGAAAGCTGCAGTTGAAAGCCGTAATTTCCGACTGTCCATTTCATTTTTGTTGAAGTATTCGGAATGATGACCTCTTGGGCTTTGTGGATCGTTAACATACCCTTGTTTGCAAGATCCGCCGTCCCGACTACACATGCTGAAGCACCGTCACCGAAAAATGCAGCGGTAAAGAGTTGTTCTTTTTCAAAAGAAGGTTGGATATGTAGACTGCACAATTCCACTGTAACTACGAGCACTGTCGCGTTCGGATTACTTCGAACGATCTGTTCTGAAACCCGTAGTGCAGTCAAGCCAGCAGCGCAGCCCATAAAAGTTAACGGAATTCGTTGTACATCACTACGAAGATCAAGGTGCCAGCTCAGCTCTGCATCGAGCCCTGGAAGAAATAAACCCGTGCAACTTACTGTAATCAGATGTGTAATATCGCTTGGGTGATTCCCGCTGTCTTCAAGTGCCTTTTGAGCTGCTTCTAGCGCCAATCCAACAGATTCTTTCTGATAGATGGACATACGTTCATCAGTCGTTGGGATATTGGTATCCTGTGTCGTGGGAACATAACGGCAAAGATCCGCACGTTCAAGAAGGTTGGGTTCACATGTATATCGTGTATTCACACCGCAATGAGTAAAAATTCGATGCATCCATTTCGCATCTTCAGGACGATCCTTCAAAGCTTGCTTCATTCGGCGCACAGCGTCTTCTTGATCCAGACAATAAGCCGGTACGGCTGTGCCTATGCCCATAATGGATAGATGTTCCAAGAGATAGAAGCCTCCTAATCGAAATTCGAATTCGGCCAAGTATACGATGACTAGGACAAGAAGTTGTAATTCCAATATATGAACGGCTAGTGTAATCCATGCAAAAAACCGAGAGAGACACTCTAAAAGTGTCCTTCTCTCGGTTCAGTTGTACATCGCGAGTGGCATTCATGTTTGCGGAATATTAATCATCGTCATGGCACTACGCTTTTGTTCATCATTAATATGAGTATAGATCATCGTCGTTTCGATTGAAGCGTGACCAAGAAGCTCTTTTACGACACGGATGTCCACATTATGATTCAGTAGCATCGTCGCGAAGGAGTGACGAAGCTTGTGACAAGACAGCTTCAAATCAGCATTATATGGATGCTTCTTCTTATATCCTTCGAATACTTGTGTAATGATTTTTTGAATTTGTCGGATCGAGAGCCTTCTTCCCTTCTGAGAGACGAACATCGCTTCTTCCTTTTCACGGTACGGCTGAATTCGCTCCTCTTCAACTTTCGTGAGATATTGGATTAATAGAGGTGGCAGTGGAATTTCATTCCACTTTCTCCCCTTTCCAAGCACCTCTAAAGTCCCTTTACCCTTCTTAAAGTGTGATAGATTAATCCGATGAACTTCACCTACTCGCAAACCGCAATATGCCATAAGAAGAAATAACGCTAAATTGCGATCACGATAACGTCCTTCAACATAAGTGAGTACTTTCTCAAGCTCTGATTGATCCAAATATACTGGATTTCTATGCTTCTCTGTTTTAGATTTTTTCACTTCTAATGCCGGGTTTGTCGTTGTGAGCTCAAAATCGATTAGTGCAGTATAGAAGGATCTGATCGCTGACAAAGTGCGATTTCTCGTTTTGTCTCCCGACGTTCTCTGTTTAGATACTAAAAACGCGACAACGTTCATCTTCTTCGATTGTTGTATGGGTATTTCATTTAATGTGCTTAAATAGTCTCGAACTTCTCTCAAATACTCTTTTTCTGTTGTTAGTGAATAACCTGATTGCTTCATCCAAATTGTGAATGCTTCAAGTTGTAACGAATAAACCTCTTCTACGATGTGATTTCTATACATTTCCATTTCATCCATTCTTATTATGTAATTTCTACTCGATGTTATCTAGTTAGTAGATGTTAATGGTTTATTAAACCGTTTAAAACCGAAAGTACGTAAAATATGAGTTTGGCGTACTTATTATAGCATTATAACCCCAGCTTGTGGCCCTTTTCCAAGCGCTGTATTTGTTGTTCTCCCGAATCTGCCAGTTCCCTGAACTGATTAATTGTCTCTCGCATCTTCGGCAGTGCCTCCTGTTTATAGGTGCTGATAGAATCGAGAGCGGATAACACATCTGTGAAAGCCTGCTTTAGCGTATCAACAGAAATACTCGTTTCAAGCGATTGCTTGTGTATGGCAGCGCCTTGATCCTTTAGCATTTTTGAAGTGCCGCTAATAAGAGTGTCAGTCGTATGATTGAGCAGTTCGATCTTCTTTAAAACAATTCTTTGATTGTAAAGCGCACTTGCGACGGTTACAGAAATTTTTAGTGCCGAAAAGGTCACATTCCTAGCTCGATCTACACCTCTGATGAGTTCTTTGTTATTTCGAATAACGACTTCTATTGCCATAATCCCCTGTTGATTGACGACCATCATTTGTTGCAGGTCCATGACACGTTGGCGCAGCGGAAACAATACTTCCTCTGTGATGAATCGGATCTTATCCTCAGTTTCATTCCGCGATTTTGCAGCTTCAATCTGAGACTCAATTTCTTCATCCATGAGCACACCCAGTTGAATTTCCTTTTGCAGTTTTTTCGTAAGCTCCCGTAGCGCCTGTTGCTCAAACTCCAATGTGGTGTTGTCATTTTTTAAGACGGTCTTCCCTTTATCTAAGGATGTAATAATATCTGAGATCATAGAATCTGCTTTTTGGTACTTGGCAAAATAAGTTCGCAAAGGATTGAAAAACTTACCTAGAAAACCACTCTTGGCAAAATCCACTACACTTGGATCCAAATCCTTCAATTGAAGCTGTAGCTCGGTTAATCCTTTGGCGACTTGACCACCCTCATCGCCTGTCTTCGATAAATTTCCGACTGAAACTTGCAGGAGTGAATTTTTTTCTGAAGATGACCGCATCGAGTTCATTCCGAATCGATCAATCGATTGCAATACCTCTTGCCTTTTTTCGACGGACTCGATGTCCATTTCAAGAATCAATGACACATTGTTTGCGGCTAATGCTTTAAGCTGTTGTACTTCTTCAGGCTCAGGCTTTACCTCTGCTTCAATCGTTGAGCGAATTTCTTCAGGTTTGACGACATCCATTGAAAATGACAATATTACCCCTCCTCATGAGTTCCAAAGCTACATTTGAACATTGAGCAAGTTGCTGATTTTGTATACGACATCGTCTGTATCGGCGTTAATACTCGCAGCTTCATTCAGGCTAGATATACTTTGAAGCGCTTGAATATTGGCGTTATAACCAATCGTGTATATGGGAATTTTGTAAGTTTCAATGAGTCCCTTTATATCCTTAAGCGAATGCCCCTCATTTGTATCACCATCGCTTAAAACAAAGATCAGTGGTTTTACGTCTGGGTGAAGTGCAATTTCATCTTGAAGCAGCTTAATTGCAACTACAATTCCGTCAAAGGTTGCTGTACCGCCGTTCGCTTGAAGACTGTTGACAGCTCCGACGAACATGGACTGTTGATTCGTGTCATACTTCCCAATCGGAAGATTGATCGTAACGTCACTGGAATATGAAACGAATCCGATGCTATTGTCTCTCCCCAAAAACTTTTGCCCGGTTAATAGAGATTCCTTCAGTCGTGTGAGTGGTTCACCATTCATGCTCCCTGATACATCTGCGAGAAATATGGCGGCGATTGTTTTGCTTCCATTTTTCTTTTCCTTCCACAGCTTTTGTGCGTCTGATAATACTGTTCCATCAGCGGCTGGTAGCTCAGACTTATATTCTTCAAGTCCATTAAAGCCTTTTTCTTCAGCAAGACGTTGATTTTCAGCTTTCGTTACAAACTTTGCAAACTCTTTTACAATATCGCGCTTATCTTGAGAGATATCGCCGATGGCGTACAATGGGCTGTCATGTCTAACTCCAAAAGGAGTGAATACATAACCTGATTTAAGGTCAGCTGCATTGAGGTAGGTTTGGTATTCTAAAACAAATGCATCAAGCATTCCTGTTTTCGCTGCATCTCGCATTTGCAAAGTGGTCGAGGCAAGAAATGGAACGTTTGCTTGAAATTTTTCAAACCCAGTAATCGCCTTCTCGCTTAGAAGATTCGTATTATCAAAAGTTGCAAGAGCTGTCACTAAAAAGTTCAAGCCGGTTGAACTAGCGAATGGATCTGTATAGCCCATAGCTAATTCATTATCAGCAATCGCATCCGTAATCGTCTTCACATTGATTGAACCGTACTTTTCTACTATCTCATCATATTTTTTCTTCGTAATCACAACACCAGCGACATTGCCAACAAGACGCTTCGAGACAAGTTCGATCGGGATCCCTTGTGCTTTGACGATCTCTCCCCATAGTTCATTAGAAGGCGTGAAGGCATCCGGAACATACTTGCCTGATCGGATATAATCAGTAGCTGTACCCGATGCAATGTTTCGAATTTTGACGGATACCGCATTCCCGTTCACAACGATGTTGGCTTGGTTGAAAGCATCGGCAACTTCGTTTAACCAACCATCGTTGCCCGTTCCTGACTTTTCCGTCGAGGATAATATTTCAATAAAATGATCCGTCGTATTCGGTACCGATATCGAAAATTTTGAGATATCAGGCAATGAATCAGCAACGACAACAGGATCTAGGTCAATTTGACCTTTAATTTGCTGCGCGGTCGTAACATTGATATTTTTATAGAGCTTTTCCAGTTGTTTGGCTGCATCTTCGGAGGTTATTTGAGTTTCAGTTTTCCCCCAATTGGATGTCACACTGATCCCGGCATACACGAGCACAAACACGACAATTGCTATTACCCCTAATACGACTGTCGCTCTAGCCTTACTTGCCATACTCATCTCCCTTTCATTGCTGATAAAATTTTGTTTGCTTGATTAAAGCATCGATCTCCTGCATGCAGGGTAAATGGTCTACATCTTCATCATTGGCACTGCCTAATTGTGATATCTCCATCAGTAGCTGTTCTAGCTTCAGTAAAATTTGTTCATTCGCACTAACTTGGGCAGTTACAAAAGCGAGGTACTCCATATAAAGCTCCTGCTTTTTTTGAAGCAGATTGTTTGAAATTTGTTTAAACCGTAAAGAGCTCGTGAGATTGGAATACTCGGAGGCATCGAACACACTCAGCTTATTGAGCATCTTCCTGATGTTGAAGTAAAATAAATTTTCCACATCGTGAATGACCGCAATAAACTTCTTGTAGCTTAATTCTGATGGATCAAACCTCTGATTAAGGATATCGAGCAGAATAGCGTTCTTCTTCTCTATGCGATCAAGCTGATCTAAGGCGAGAAGGATATCGGAATTCAGGTCTTTCTCATTTTTGTATCGATTAAGTGCCGCTCTATAATCAGTAGATGAGGTAATGTCTTTAATGGGTGTAACGATAGGAGGCTTTAGTAGCATCGTGTAGCTCCCATACATGAGTACTAAAAAACTGCTAAACACGATGGTAACGCCTAATGCCGTCTGAAAAGCACTCTTCCCTCCGATTTCAACCGCTAATAAACCTGGTGACCATGTGATTATATTGAGGAGCACAATTCCCGAAATTAGCCCCAACAGCTTCATCGCCCTCGTACGAACCATCGTTTGTACCTCCTCTGTTCATTTCCTATATATATGTACAACTCGGTTGTCGCATGTAAAAAGGCTACCGAAGTCGGTAGCCTTTAATCGAGAAATTTAGAACTTGTGCTCCATTATTGTGTTTATTGGTGATTTACATTTTGCACAGCATTTCCAGTGAGGCTGTTATCGAACATATCGATGATAAACAAGAAATGTTCTGCTTCACGAAACACATGATCCGCTAATAATGGGTGAATAATACTCTTAATTTTACAGGCTTCGATCAAATCTCGAGCCGTCTTCTTGAAATCGCGAAGTGATTTAACCGATACTCTATTTTGATCAAGAAACTGGTCCAGCAAAGGTACAGTTTGTGCTTGCGGACGCATCGATTCCAAGTCTTTCGCTTGGAACAATAGCTGATCGAACTCTTGACTGAAATGATTCGCCTGTTCGACCAGCTTTCGCTCGGAAGGATCAAGCAGATGACTAATGAATTTCGCATGGTCTGCCATTATTTTCAGGAAAAAGACATTTTCATCAATGATCGCATCTGGCAATGGTTCCAGCCTACCGAGATTAAGCTCTTCCAATCGATTTCTGAAATAATTGGCCTCCCTACTCACATGGTCAACGAGTAATGGGAAGTTGTTCGCTCCAGGAAGCTGGCACGTCACAATTAATCTAAGAATTTTTCTCTTAAACACCCATATATATGATACTGCTTGATGGACTTCCTCGTTAAATCTCTTAATCACATGAGGATCGGTTCCAACCGTGAAGGCGTTAGCTCTGTTCTCAATCGATTCAAAAACCGAGTAAAAATGATTAGCCTCATTAATTAATTGTGTATCCTCGCATCGAAACCCTAATCTTAGAAATAACGAGTGTTCCTTCATTATTCTTGACCAAAATCGGACTTCCTCTAACGAACGCGCCACAAACTCATTCGACACCGGCAGACCTCCCTTAGGATGTTCTTCTTAATCTACCGTATGTGTATGAAGCTTGGTTATATGTCGAGCTCCGAAGTGGCTGCTGTATAGATTATGCCCCGATATTTTCCCATTCGTTAACACTCTCCTTCTTCTTCGACCATACCATGACTGGTATTAGCGCTAAAGAAAGAAAACCCCCGACAAGTGCGAGCGTGGCGTAACTGGAAATGACCACAAAGACACCCGATAATGCGCCTATTATAGATCCGAATATGGCAATAAATACATCAATTGTCCCTTGTGTCTTCGCACGAGTGTGAACGGTTGTCGCATCTACAATGAGCGCAGTTCCGCTAATTAATCCGAAGTTCCACCCGATTCCGAGCAACGCTAATGCGATAATCAATAAGGCCATTGAATCTGGAGGCGCAATCGCAGCGACAATTCCGGATAGTAACAGCGTAATCCCTGAAGCATACACCATCTTCTTTCGTCCGAATCGATCAACTAGAATACCTGTCAACAAGGAGGGCAGAAACATTGCGCCAATATGGATTCCGATAACGAGCCCGACATCGCCTAAGCTATGCCCGTGGTGTTTCATATGGATCGGTGTCATGGTCATAATGGCAACCATCACAATTTGCGTGATGACCATAATGCTAGCACCAACGATTACGCCTTTATTTGTATTTGTCTTCCCTTCGCTCCCTTTATTTAAAGAAGCCTCAAGCGGATTCTGTTGCCCTACTGCTATCATTTTTGCGACGATAAACGGATCAGGACGCAGAAATAGAATAATTACAAGTCCTGCCATGATAAAGGCGGCCGCAGCAAGAATGAACGGCCCAGCTAGTTCTGGAACGTTGATCGATGATGCGAACCTCCCCATCACTTGAACTAGGTTCGGTCCTGCGACTGCACCGAGTGTCGTGGAAACCATTGCGATGCTGATTGCCCTTGCTCTCTCGGTTGGTTTTGCCAAGTCTGTTCCTGCATAACGAGCGAGTAAATTAGTTGCTGAACCTGCTCCATATACGAGAAGCGATGCGAAGAGTAGGAAGAGATTATCATATATAGCCGCATAGATGACGCCAATCGCACCTACACCGCCCGTTATAAAGCCGGTAGCGAGACCAGCACGACGACCAAATCGCTGAGTAAGTTGACCAACAAAAAAAGCTGTTGCTGCCGCTCCAAGCGTGAATAATGCTGTTGGAACGCCTGCGTAGCTATCCGTACCGAGCATATCTTGCGCAAGCAATGCTCCGACTGTTATCCCTGCGGCAAATCCAGTACCGCCAAAAATTTGTGAAATGACGACGATCAAAAGCGACCTTTTATAAAGTTGTTGCTGTTTCTCTTGTGATATGTTGTACGACCGTTCCGACATTTGTCCACTCACCCTTACTTAAATACCTATATAGATACTAATGTTAAACCATATCTTATAATCATATCATGTTATAGATCCCATGACGATCATCCATCTTCATAAGAAAGCTCCAACTTATGCAGAGGTTCTTTAGCCGGGCCTTCTATGACTTCTCCCGTATAGGAAAATCTCGATCCGTGACATGGGCAATCCCATGTTCGATCCCCATTATTCCAGTTCGTCTCGCAACCCATATGCGTACAAGTCGTATCGACCAAGTGCAGAACACCTTCAACATCACGGTATGCTCCAGCTCTTTTTCCATTCACACTAACGACTGCACCTTCGTCATTTTCAACACTATTCGCACGACGTTGTACAGATTCAAGCTTTCCATTGATCAGGTGACTGGCTACATCCAAGTTCTCAGTGACTAAGCTCTTGATCTCCGGGTCTGCATGGAAGCGTGAAGGATCAAATAATTCCCGATACCGGTCCTCGATTCCGAGTATTCTGTTTTTAAGGAGATGGGCCGCAGCAGTCCCGTTCGTCATGCCCCATTTGCGATATCCAGTTGCAATTAAAATATTGTGGTTTTGTCCGTTGATTTGTCCGATATAAGGAATTTTGTCCAAAGTAACAAGATCTTGAGCTGACCACCGATAGGCAATTTCTTTTACATCAAATACAGAATAAGCGAACGTCTTCAATGCGTCATATTCATTCATCGTACAGCTGTTCTGTCCAGCCTTGTGACCCCCGCCTCCGATGAGTAATAAAGGCTCTTTTTCTTGATGGACGACGCGAATCGATCGTTTCGGTTCGTCCGCCGAAATGTACATCCCACCTTCATAGCGATCTTTGACACGAACGCCAAGCAAATAAGAACGTTCTGCATGCAAGCGTGCAAAGTAAAAACCTTTCCAATCGAGAAATGGAAAATGCGATGCGGCGATGACATACTTGCAGCTGATCCGATGTCCCGATTCGGTAATGACTACAGGCTTCTCTCCTTCTACCACCTTCATCGCTGTCGTATGTTCATACACTTGTGCACCTGCACGAACAGATCGATCGATCAACGCAACTAAGTATGAAACGGGATTAAATTGCGCTTGATTATACATGACTAAGGCAGATTTAACATCTATGGGCAATTCGATATGATTGGTGAGAAGGCCGTCGATTCCGAGTTTCTCGTATGCACGATATTCTAATTCAAGCTTGCCAATCGAGCTTGTTGATTGTGTGTAAATATAAGCATGATCATTGGTCAAGTCACAGGAGATTCCTTCCGTATCAACAGTGTTCCGAATAAAAGTCAACGCTTCGTTGTTTGCGTCATAATATAAACGTGCCTTATCTTCGCCGAAGTGTTGAATGAGTTCATCGTAGATCAAATCGTGCTGAGCAGTGATTTTGGCCGTGGTGTGACCTGTCGTTCCGTGAAGCAATCGGCCTGCCTCTAGTACAACCACCTTTAGACCTTCTTTGGACAGTAAATAGCTAGTTGTTATGCCGGTAATTCCTGCGCCTACAATAACGACATCTGCATCCAGGTCTGTAGTAAGAATAGGGAATGCAGGGACGTCAACCGACGTTGTCCAATACGATTGTGGAAATTGCGGAAGCTGACTACTCATTGCAAGGACTCCTTTTGATAACAAGAGATGGGATGGTTACAATGGTAGCTTTTCTCAAAGGAGTGAAAATCATTCCATTTACAAAACAAAAGCCCTAAGACAACTTTGAACATTGACTTAGGGCATCGTATTAAGTTAGCACAGCTTGGAAAGCAGCATGCAGGGGATGAGCACCATACTTTGCTTCATAATCCGCTAGACTTTCATATCCGTAGCTACGACCTTGGTTCAGGAAGATAACGTGATCAGCGATTTCTTCTGCGATTTGAAGCTGATGTGTGGAAAAAATAACACAATTCCCTTCTTCTTTAACCCCGTTAATTAATCGCACAAACTCATTCATCCAAAACGGATCAAGTCCATTCGTAGGCTCGTCCATAATTAACAGCGGCGGGTTGTCCAAGATCGCCTGTGCAAATAACAGCCGTTGGCGCATCCCTTTGGAAAAGGTTTGCACGCGATTGTTCCGTTTATCTGCTAATCCGACTCTCTCAAGTACTTCCTCTATCCGTTTCTTTGACACACTGCGTAGCGCGCCCCAGAATGCTAACGCCTCCCATGCCGTTAAGCCATGACTGAATTGATAGTCGTCAGGCATGTATCCGATCAGCTTGGCGAAGCCTTTACGATCCCGCTTCCACTGTAAGCCATTCACTTCAATCTCACCGGTACTCGGCTGCATTATGCCCGTTATCATACGGAGGATCGTACTCTTTCCTGCGCCGTTTCCTCCGCACAATGCGAGCACATGACCGGCAGCAACGGTGAAATTGATCGGTTCGACTAAAGTTTGCTTCTTTATCGACTTACTTAAGTTTGTTGCTTTCACGACGATGGAATTAACCACGGGAACGCCCCCTTTCCCAGATCCCATACACAATTGCGATCAGAATGGATACCCAAGCGACACATACAGCCACGAACCAGAACGTACCGGATGGCTGACGAATCCATTGTACCCATTCATAGTATTCGGGTCCAAGAACGGAGCCTCCTCCGAGCTTAATGACTACGAACAGGCGAACAAGTTCAGCTGGATTGATGAATGTTAAAGCGACTAAACTCGGTTTGATTAATGGATAAGGCAGCTTTCCTAATAAGGAGATGAGGATAGTCGCCCATCCGATGATGAGGAAAAACCAGATGGCTACACTCACCGTCATCGCTTGCCAACGATTTCGAGATAGCGAGCCGACAAGCATCGCAATCGCTAGAAACAACAGCACTAGCCCGATGGAAAATGCGAGAAATAGAACATAAGTCTGAAACGCAAAGCTTGCGCCCATCAAGAGACTAATAACGCCCATTAAACCGTAGCCGACAGCAACGATTACAATTAACACGACCGACAAGCCGGCATATTTGCCCGCGATGAAGGAAAGCGTGCCAAGCGGGTACGTGGAGAGCAGCTGCCAGCTCCCCTCCTCCTTCTCTGCTGTTAATGAGAAGGAGCCTAGAAATAGTGTCATTAAGGGGAGCAGATATAGAATCAAGCTTAGCATAGAGCCGGTTATCCCTGTATAGCCTTGAACGATATTTTGCGAATTAATGAGTAGTAGACTGAGACTGAACAGTGTGAACAGGATCAGGAAGGAATAAGCCCACGGATTTCGGAAGCCGATCTTTATTTCTCGGCGAGCGACGAGTAGCACATCATTCATTATTCCGCATCCTTATGCATGTTCAGCTTCCGAATGAGAGTGGTCTTTCATCTTATCCATATCCATACCTTCTACATTTTGCTTCCACGTATGGGAAGTCAGATCTGTTGCACTCATCAGCGTTCCTTTACCTTGCTCATTGATATAGGCTTCAGCGGATTGCTTATCTTTAAAGCTGACAATCCCATACGCCATTGGTGTACGGAATGAGGCATCATACACATAAGAGGCCTTGCTGTATTCAATCCACTCTAATGAATTGTAATCTCGAACAAAATCCATACCGATTTCTTCTGAGCTATTCGCGTGCTTCCAGCTATTCATGCATCCTAGGTCGTCGAATTTGTACGTTTTACCGTCTTTTGTCGTTAGCTGTGTAGCGAAGGCGTCATCTTTAATGAGCATTTTACACTTCGCACATACATCAACAGATTCATCGATTGGCAAAGCAGAATATTTGGTCGCTCCACATGCTGTTAAAGCAGATACCACGAGTATAATCATTAATGCGACTGTCCATTTTTTCATGATTTTCTAACCCCCATATATATAGTTGTCGTTGCAGCGCCTAATAAGAGTAAGCTCAGCAGAGCAACACTCCAACCTGACTTTGGAGCATGTTCTTCATTTTGCGGATCGATTTGAGGTAAATTCATCAGTGGTGATGCATCGTGTGACCACTGTTCTTGATTGTCCGTATACAAGTTGCTCAAAAAATTCATACTCGGTGATTGGAAAAACAATTGAAAGGCCGCTTGTTTCTTCGTCACCTGCTGATAGAACGGATTAATCGCGTACGTGAGATCACTATGACCATCATCGTTTGTATCTAGTCCTTGAACCGCATCCCAGTAGTTGCTGTCCATCCGGTTGCCGGTACTATTAAGCGCTTCTGCTTCAATCACGTTCGAGATGAATTCATTATTCGTGAAATCGTTATCCGTTGACTCTAAAAATTGAATTCCAATGAAATTCCGCAAAACCGCATTGTTCCGAAGTGTATTTTCATACGATAGCTCCATGTAGATTCCAACGCGGTTCCCTTCGACAACGTTGTCTTCGATTTGCGAAGTTAAGACGTCGAATAGTAGTATACCTTGTGAATTGGCATTTTCACTTTGCTTACTAAATGTATTGCCACTGACGAGGACATCGTGTACGCCCATAACCATTGCACCGGTAATATTGAACTCGCCATAGTTGTTGATGACCTTTGTAGCATCTGTATACATGCAATGAATGCCATAACGTGAATGGAACAATCGGTTTCCTTCAACGATCGAACGATGGCTGTTTTCAATATATATCGCATCTTTCATATTCGAAATTTCATTATTCTCGATCCGATTGTCATGTGAGTCATAGAGGTCGATCCCGTTACTCTCCATGCTATGGCTAGTCTCATCTTGCTTAGCACCGGACCATCGAATAACATTATGACTGATCGTCCCTCGATCCGCACCCCGTAACTTGATACCATAGTCATCGGTTATTATCGTTAAATGTTCGATTACAACCTCATCTGCCGTTACTTCAATTGCAGCTTCACCACTGTCTGAGGCGATAACTGAGCCCGATTGACCTTGTAATGTAAGAGGCTTATTAATGAGGACAGGTCCGCTATAGCTTCGTCCTTCAAGTACGATCTTATCTCCGGGTGAAGCGCCATCGATTATTTGTTGTAGCTCGTTATTATCGGCGGCTCTTACAGCATCTACACTCATTAACAACGTCAATGCGAATGCGATTGTAACGATCCCGAACAATTGTCGTTTCTTCAGTTGCCTCATTCACTCACTTCCACAGTCTTTTTCTTCACGACATGTAAATCTCGATTGTATAGGTGGACATACACCTGATAAGTGACAGCGTGCTTGAAAATATATTTCGTCGTATACTGTCCATTACCAGCTTCCTCAAGCTCATTAATGAGATCAGGAAGCGCTTTGTTATCTGCTTGGCGAATTTCTAAGGAAACCCGCGTCCCGGTCTCATAAATTAAACCAGAAATAGTTGCAGTCAACTTAGTCTCGCTACCAGCCTTCACCTGTACAGGATCTGTGGCCCAATCGATCACAACCGCAGCCGGATCTTGGGTCTCTGATTTTGGTGATGAAGAACAAGCGCTCGTGAAGACGACCGCTAATGCGATCAATAGAAGAGATATCACTTTCGTTCGTTGCATAGCATTGTTCCTCCTCTCTCTATCTATATCATTCTCATCTGACCATTAATTTAACTATACTGCGATTATACATCGAACGAATGACTCATTAGGGCTACCCTTGTTCGTATTTCGATGTCAATTATATGAATTTTATGTCACTCAAGCAAAAACGGCTTCTTATAAATTCTGTATAACCAAGCAAAAACGCCACATCCCACTAGGGAATGTGACGTCATATTCGCAATTAAGCTTTTACTTCAATGGTTACAGGTGAATATTCTGCAATGACCGTCTGTCCATGTACCGACACGCTACCTTGTGGGGATAGATCCTTCTCCGTCATAATACCTAGGCATACGTAAAATTCATTGAACTTAACTGGAATACCCGTCTCCCTGCGAACCTCTCTTCCGTTCACAAAAAATACAGCCTCATCCAATGCGCGGTTATATGTTATTTTGTACGTATTGAACTCACGAGCATTAAAGTCTGTTTCCTCTTTAAAGATGCAGAAGTACTTTGTCTTTCCTGTATCCGGAACGGAAACTCCTGGGAATGGCAATATGGCATATACACTTGCGTATTTATCATTTCCTGCGAAGAAATCGAGCGCTGCTCCTGTTGTAAAATCAAGCAAGTTTAACGATACATAACCATCATACAAGTCTCCTGGAGCTGTATTATCCGTTCTTGCGCGCATTTGAAGCTCAAAGCTAATTTCACCGGACTCGGGCACTTGTATAGGCTCATTAGAGAAGTACATATGCTTAGCGTTATCTAATATTTGGATGTGATCATTTTGCCGACTTAGCTTTGCTCTAACATATAGCGTATCGTTGCGTACGATGATAACGGCCTCTGGCTCGCGATATTCCCAGAACGTACCGTCCGGTAGAGGAAATCCGCCAACCTTCCACACTTTACCTTCATTTAGGATGGAATGGAAATCTCCTAATACAAATTTTTGATCTTGATTGCTCATGTTGATGCCTTCTCTCTGAATATTTACTGTATTATATTGAGCCTTGTATAATTAAACAAACAATTAGTATTATACCGCAATTCATCGATGCTTTCACGGATGCCCCCATCAAAGGTAAATAAGCAATAGACTCATTCGTTGTTTTTAAAGTACGGTATACACGAGTGATCGGAAAAGCTGGAACAAGTGCGATCAACGCATAAATGGGCAACACTTCAACGACGATACATGCAATTATTGAAAGTACAGCTAAAAGTAATAAGAGTTTGGAAAATTGCAATGCCTTATGCTCACCGAGCACGACAACGAGTGTACGCTTGCCTGCTTGTTTATCTGCTTTCCAGTGCAAGAAGTGATGATTATATAAAATTAATGTCGTTAACAATCCAATGGGTATTGAAAGCAACAATGCATGAACATCGAACTGCGAGGTTTGCACATAATAGGCTCCTGTTACAGGAAGAACACCAAAGGCTACTAATATCGCAATTTCACTATAGCCTTTCCCACGATAACCTAACTTAATCGGAGGTGCTACGTAAAAATAAGCAATGAGTGCGCCAACAGCTGCAAAAATGAGCACTTCCCACCCACTTAACCATGCCAATAACAAGCCGCATACTACTGCGATAGCAAACAAAGCCCAGGTAATCGTTGCAAATCGTCTTAGCGACCATATTCCGTTCGTTAAATAGCCTGAATGGGTCGAAATTGCCCCTTCTGTTGCTTTTGCAGTTGCATCAGCCCCGCTACGATAATCCCACAGATCATTAATCATATTTGAAAATAAATGAATTGCACCGCCACCTACCAAAGCGATAATTAGTAGTAACAGATCAAATCTATCATTCCACGCGTAAGCACTCGCAGATCCTAGTAAAATTGGAATAAGAATGACAGGCATAACCTTCATTCTTGATGCTTTCACGAATTGATTGTATTTGTTCAATTCCACTCTCTCCCCTTTTTCCGATATAAATAGACAAAAAACTACATCGTCCTATCTTACTTTATCATAAAAAAGAGGCTAACCCATAAGTAACTTATTGGGCAACCTCTTCCATGTACTCAATTATAATTTGAGTTGTTCGGTACACGAATCATTAAGCGATCGTAAGCAGCTACAATGTTTGGAAATATGGAGGCTGCTTCTGTTATAAAGTCATCTAATTGTTGATCAGATAAACGCGCGCTGAAATGGGTAAGTACAAGTTGCTTCACCTCTGCGCTAGCCGCGATTTGAGCAGCTTGCGCAATTGTAGAATGCCCATAAGTTTCAGCTTTCATCTCCATTCCAGTCGCGAATGTCGCTTCATGAATGAGTAGATCTGAATGATGCGCTAGTTGGATCGATTGGTTACAGGGACGCGTATCTCCAAGTATGGTAGCAATTCGTCCTGGAGTGGAGGATAGAACGAGCTCTGACGATGGAATGACTTGACCACTAGGCAGAGTCAAATCAGCTCCTCGCTTCAACTTTCCAAATAGGGGACCGGGTTCAACACCATACTGGGATAATAACGCAACATTTAATGCCCCAGGCTTGGGGCGCTCAATGACACGATAACCAAAGCTTTGAACCCGATGTTCTAGCTCAGCTACTTCGACTGTATAAGCGTCATTAGAGAACAGCAGACCCTCTGCATTAATTTCAACGATGTCGAGAGCATAGCTCAGATGTACACCACTTTTTTCAAAAATGCAGGTCAAATAGTCGCGTAACCCCGGAGGTCCGATCAATTGCAAAGGACCCGCTCCTTCAAAGAAAGAACGGCTGCTAAGTAGACCAGGTAACCCATAAAGATGATCGCCGTGTAAATGAGTAATGAAAATCCGCTCGAGCTTGTTAAGCTTCAGCTTCTGTTCCAATAGCCGATGCTGTGTCGCCTCTCCTACATCGAAGAGCCAAAATTGTTTTTTTTGATCCGATACAATCAATGCAATGGACGTGACATTACGCGTAGAAGACGGTCGACCCGCCCCAGTACCTAAAAAGATGAATTGCAAAAATTAGCCCCCAATAGACATTGTTACTGCAATTTATAGCTGCTTGATCATTAATACATGGGGAATATTCTCTTCCATAAAAACTTCCGAGGAAGTGATATACCCTTGCTTTTCATAAAATGGAGCGGCATGTGTCTGCGCATGTAACTTAGCTTTCAATACACCGCTTTCCTTAGCAATCTGCTCCAGAGCTTGCATGATTTTCTCACCAAAGTGTAACTTACGGTACTCAGGCAACACACAAATTCTTTCGAGTTTGGCTATTTGATTTTGATCAATGAACCGCACTCTTCCTGTTCCTACAGGCTTTTCTCCATCATAAACAAGAACGTGGTTTGCTATATCCTCATATTGATCAATTTCAATTTCCTCTGCCACACCTTGTTCCACAACGAAAACTGTTTTTCGAATTTGAAAGGCTTGTTCTAATTGCTCTCTTGTCTTTACTTTATCCATATCCATGAAGTTCACTCCTTTAATGCAACTATTCTAAGTATAGTTAAACGTACAAGCACGGTCTAGTCGTCAGCATACGATGAAGAAAGAGATATTGAAAGGAGATTACTATGTCTCAAAATCAAAAAGCAATTCATACTAAGGCACGACAGATGGTAGGTCAACCTGTATATGTGGAATTAATGGATGGTAGCTATTATATAGGCTATATCTCTCAAGTAGACAAACGAGAATTTGTGCTTACTGGTACTAAAGGTAAGGGAAATATGAAGCGCAGACAGACGACACGGGTGAAAAAAGCAAAGGTTTCTGGATTACTTCCAGGTCTCTTCTCGATGCTAGGAAATGGTGGTGCTTTATCAGCAATGTCTAGCGCATCCCCCTTTGCCGGCAATCCTGCAGCAGCTGCTAGTGGCAATGCGTCAGGCTTCATGGGTGGATTAGGTGGTTTTGGAGGCATGTTCGATATGGTCAGAAGATCGTGGCCGATGATTAGAATGGGTTATGGAGTCGTTCGTCAAATTATGCCTCTCTTTGGAGGATTAAAGTGAGTTGTAACTAAAACAGACGCCCTGTAATCACTATATTGTGAATAACAGGGCGTCTGTTTGTTTGAATTAAGCAGTCACAGTTGTTTTATGATAGCGATCGTACCATGTGATTAAGTTGTTCACCACAAGGTCGAGATATTGTACAGTTGGTTCGTGAATGAGCGTTCCTGAAGCGTCAATTTTTTCATGTACTGCACCTACATACACTTCATTGCTTGGTAGCAATGGTGAACCTATAGTGAACAAAACTGCACGTAAATGCATTTGTGCTTTTACTGTACCGAGATTACCCATTGATGCTCCGATGATCCAAGAAGGCTTACCGGTCATCACCTTCTCAACACGCGATAACCAGTCGATGGCATTGATCATAATACCTGGAACCGTAGCGTTATATTCAGGCACTACCCACAGTACGAGATCAGCAGCTTTAATTTTTGACTTAAAGGTTGTTACAGCCTCTGGAGGCGTATTTTCGATTTCTTGATTGTAGAAGGGTAAATCTGTAATGCTCACGATTTCAAGATCAAATTTTCCTGCATAGCGTTGTTGTATGAATTTTGTTAACTTTAAATTGAAGGATTCCTTACGATTGCTACCTACAATTGCTGCGATTTTCATGATGATTTCCTCCATATTTCGTCTGTATATTTTCTAGTTGAATAATATTACCAACTCAACTTACGTTACTTAAATTAGTATAGTGAGTGTACATTAAGAAGTCAATTTAACCCCTAATCCTATTTTCAATGTTATATCGATGCATGATATAATTAACGTTCCAACGGATATCGAAATGGAGTGAATTTCATGTTGTTTTTACGTAATGAAACGTTCAAAGGCTATCTCAAATATTATCCGATTACGTCGTGCATCATAGCCCTGAATATTGTACTGTTTGCAGTAGATTTTTTATTTCTAGATAAGCAAATCACTTATTGGGGTTTGTTTTATGCACAATCGTTTTATAACGACTATGGACTAGATGAGCCATGGCGTTATGTGACCTCAATTACGTTACATGGAAGCTTTGACCACTTGTTGTTCAATACTTTTGCAATTGTCATATTCGCCCCTCCTCTCGAAAGATTGTTCGGTCACGCTCGCTACCTTCTGTTTTACCTCGTTTCGGGAGTATTCGCGAACGTCTTTAGTGTAATTGTGTATTCAGGTGAGGTTTACCCTTCTGTCGGAGCATCAGGTGCAATCTACGGCTTATTCGGTGCTTACCTATACTTGGCTATCTTCCGTAGATTTGCAATCGATGAAAGTACGCGAAAGACGATCTATATTACGCTCATCTTTGGGTTGATCTACTCAGTTATTGTCCCGAATATTAGCATATCTGCGCATGTTGGCGGAGCAATTAGTGGCTTTGCTTTAATGAGCTTGTACGCTTATTTGCGAACAAAAAGGGTTATCCGTTAACGTAAAATATGGTTAGATTCAATAAAGCTTTTCGTTTGATCAGTGCCGGTTTCATGGATCAATCGATAGGCTTTATGGAGATAACTATCAAATTTATCATTCTCATTATCTTCGTGATAAGGAATACCTGGAATCATCGTTCGAAAATGAGACTTATCATCATAAGCTGCCATGAATTCGAAATATTGGTGCAGCTGATCGAGCTGCTCGTCTGTTGCTTCAATCTCCAGCTCATAGGCTGCATCCTCCCGATTTGCCATAATTGTTTTGGATTGTATCGATACATAATATTTGCGCTTGTCCATTCGCGATCTCTCCCCTTTAAGGTTTGTAATACCACCAAATCAAGCCGCCGATAACAGCTAAGATTGGAATACCGATATATAGATACGTAATGGGATTCCCTATAATCGGGTTCTTCACCGTTTGTTCGCTTACACCCTGATCGATTACTTTATTTTGTCGCTTTTGCACCATGACGACGGAGAGTATGGCTGCGTAAATAATGACGACAATACCGACGATCATTAAAAAGTACATCATTGGCGTTCGTTCCCTTCATTTCGTTTACGTTATTGTTTGATATCCGACATGGCTTTATACAATGAAGAAGGGGCTGTTCCATAAGTAACTTAATGGGGCATCCCTTAACTTATTTATATTGATTATGGTTTTTAGGGATGTATCTCCTTACGGTTGCTATTGAGATCGTGAATTCTGAATTAGTAAATTCTTAACAAGGAAATTTCACGATCTCAAAGGCAAACGCTACCACTCCTACAGGAGATACATGCCCTCTTTTCCTTATCGATCTAAGCTAAAATAATCCCATATAACAACAAAAAAAGATCGCTTTTGGAGCAACGATAGATTAAAGACGAAGAGTGGAGATACAGGAATAACGGCCTGTTTCGCCACTCTATTTGTGTGATACGCTTATTTTTCATTAAAGCGAGCTATCTTGTCAGTGAGCTGACTGCTTGAGACAGCCTCTTCTTTTATCGATAATGAAAAGAGTGAATGTATCTTCTGGAGGAGCGAAGCGTGTGCCTTTACAGACGTGAAATTACCTCGTTAGAGGTTTCCCATTCAGATTTCACGTCTGTAACAGCACCCGGAAGAAGATACATCACTGAAAAATCCATAATCGATAGAATTAAAGAAGCTGTCCATAAGTTTTTGACTTATGAGACAGCCCCTTTTTCCAATTTATTCCTTCACGTCTTTACTCGCTTTCGATCGCTTATGCTCCATCAGCTCTGTAACAGTAACCAGTCGATAACCTCTATTTTTTAATTCAGGCAAAATAAGCTTCAATGCTTCCACGGTCTGGTTTGACCCTTTAACATGATCATGAAGCAATACAATATCGCCATTGCGTGCATTGCGAAGCACTTTATCAGCGATCGCTTTAACACCTGGCGTCCTCCAGTCATTCGTATCCTGATGCCACGACCAAAGTACAACTGTGTAGCCATGACTGCGTGCAGCTTGAATCACTTTTTCGTTATAGTATCCACCAGGCGGTCGGAACCAATGACAAGATTGGTTCGTAATCTGTTCGATTTGCTGCTGTGACTTTACAATCTCCTCTTGGATCGTTGCCATTGTTACTCGTGGTGTGAAGTAGACATGATTATATGTATGATTAGCAACTTCATGTCCTTCAAATGCTTCTTGCTTTACAATGTCCGGATATTTTGCCATCCGATTCCCGATAACGAAAAAAGTCGCATGAGCATCATATTGACTAAGCAACTCTAATATTTGAGGAGTTGTCTTCGGGTCGGGTCCATCATCGAAGGTTAATGCGATTAACTTTTCATTCATCGGCACTTCCCATACAACTTCGCCACGAGACTCATAATAGCTTCGATCATTCGGACGCTGTTGATTTGTAAATCCGGTTAACAATAATAAAGCTACAACCGAAATTACTAAGACCACTCTTGAATGTAAAAACAAGCTGCTCCCCCTTTACCGAGCGAAGTCCATGTCAGATGTACCTGGAATCGTTAGTATGGAGTAAGCAGCTTGGTTCTATACCCTATATTAAATCGTGTAATCCTTGTTCATGACATAATCTAATGCGATCCGCATCTTCTCAATATAATGAGGTTCATGGCTTGTACACATGAATTTAACTTGTCCACTTCCTTGCTCAAGCTTCGTCATACCATAGCGATAAAGCATCGCTGAAAGACGTTTAATCGTGCCTGAACTCCCATCGACAATACCGATGTGGGATGGCAATATTTCACGCAATAGATCCGCATAAAACGGATAGTGGGTGCAACCGAGAACAACGATGCCATAATCATCTAAATTAAACGGAGCAAGCTTTTCACGGAAATATGCGCCAATAATGTCTTTGTCGAATTGAAGCTCTTCACAATAGGTTACAAGCTCTGGAAGCGGTAAAGAATCAACGATTCCCTCCTCATCCACTCTTGAAACAAGTGCGTAATATTTCGGCTGTTGCAATGTTAACTGGGTGGCGAATACGAGCACTCTTCGTCCTGTTTCTCGATTCATCTCAACCGCAGGCTTTACAGCAGGTTCTATTCCGATGATTGGGATCGCATATTTATTACGCAATTCAGCTACAGCAATGCTCGTTGCTGTATTGCATGCGACGACCAATGCGTCAATATCTTCTTGCATCAATTGCTCAATTGCATCGAAGATGTAGCCCTTCACATCTACGATCGGTTTAGGACCATAAGGAACATGCAAAGTATCTGCCATATAGATATAATTTTCAGTCGGTAATCTACGAAGAGCCTCGGCAAGAACAGTGAGACCACCGATACCGGAGTCAAAAAATCCAATTGTCATATCATTATCGAATCCTTTACTAACGGACTATGCTAAATATCTTTCTTTAATAATCAGCATATGATGCTTTTCATGTCCAGCGACGACATATGCGAGTGCTCTTGCTGACATTGGATGATCGCTTACTGTTCCTGTTCGGGAATAAGCTTCATCTGTAATTCCGCGGATTAAAGCAATGGTTGCTTTGCGAATTAATGTAAATTCTTCTATGAGTTGAGTTAACGATAATTGATTGAAGATTGCAGCGTTCACATATTGATTTTCATCAAAAGATTGCATTGGTGTCTTGTCACCTCTTGCGATTCGCAATAAGCGATAACTCATGATGCGTTCGCAGTCGTTAATATGTCCGATGACTTCTTTCAATGTCCATTTATCAGGACCATAGCGATAATTCCCTCTTGCGTCATCTACTCCTGATAATAAAGCAAGTGCATCGCTCAATTGCTCATTGAGCACTTCTTCAATTTCTCCATCAGACACCTTCTGTACATACTTATCAAAGAAAACTGGATATTCCTCAATCGATGGCCTTAACATATTGCACTCAACTCTCCCTTCGCATATAGAATGATACGCAGTCAGAGAACACCATAATGGCAATGAATGATGTAGTATCATCTGTCCATATTCTGTATTGTTGCACATTGTATGTTGCTGTACAAGCCCGATCATGACGGTAGGTTCAAATAAATTGTGCAACTACAAATACAATAGCGTTTCTATGTCGGGATAGTCTGCATTTTGTTTTAATATGGCAACAATGCTTTTCACGAGTTTTGACATCGCTATCCCATCATCACTTTGATCACATTCGCTCCAAGCGAAGTCTCGTGTCCCACCGTTTATTTTCACGTTAATCGTATAGTTTTCTTGGGGCTTTTGATTACATACTGTTGACAAAGTCTTCTCCGCAAGATAATTGGAGAGTACGAATTGCCTATAGATCTCCTGCATCTCGTCATCGGTTAAATGATAGTTAGAAAAGGTATGTAGCTCGCTGTCCTTTCCAATAATAATCAACTGATCATTGAAAGTATCAATTACGTTCATTTCATGATAACCATATTGCAAATTAAAATCGAATAGGTCTTGCTCGGCGTAGTTATAGCTAATATGCATGACCGATAGCGGCTCATTGAGCCCCGTACACTCGGATAGTTGATAGTCTGTGAAGGTTGTTGTTTCTTCTTTCTCGAGCATGCTGCAATTGAATTTTTGAATGTTAGGTGAACCAAATGCATCTTCCGAATTGTCGATGACCAGATTCACGCTAGAACCATCTGAAATCATATCATAGTAGATCGGATCACCTTCAATCGTATATTGAATAACACGGATTTCAGTAGTCTTGTGCTCCTTCGCCAATTGGTAAAATCGCTCGATATTCTCGAGGCCAATGAATCGCATTCCATGGATACTCTCTGTGATCGGAATAGGAGAGCTTCCCTGCTTAGTCGACGGTGTCTCCACTTTCATTGCCGACTCCACTGGTTCAGTTACGACTTTGTTCTCGGCCTTGTCTCCACAGCCTGTTAGAGATAACACGATAATCAAGCTAATCATTAGCAGTTTCTTCATATGCATCGCCTCCTGACACCTAGACGCGATGGAATACGATAAAGTTGCCAATTATAGTTTTTTATAGTCCCGTTCCATAATTGCCTTGACGTGTACTGGCCATTTCGAATTTGCGGGACAATATTTCTTCGCAATTTTTTCCACCGTAGTGTAGCCCTTCTCCACATACTTGTCTGCGATGAGTTGTCCGAATTTACGAATGCAATCCTCTTTCGTATTAAAGCTTAATCCCTTGTTATAGGCGTCACCTGATATTGCATTCAGACCGAAAAGATTGTTTTTCTTCTTGGCGAGCTTACTCTTTCCATTACCACTTTCTAGCTTCATAACAGCTATCGTGAAATAGGCATTAATCCCATAATCCTGTTCGATCTCAAGGATCGCTTCGGCTAGACCAAGATCCTCCAAATCAGTTCCTTCAAGAAGCTCCTCAATATGTACCTCACTTAATCCAGATTCAGATTCAACTATCGAAGTTGGACTTAAAGGCTCTATGTTGTCTATGTTGTTTAATGCCATTAAATCTTCTCCGATCGGGACTACCGCCTGTTCAAGAGACGGTTGTTCTGTAACTGCAAGTATAGCTTCCTCACTTACTAGCTTTGTATAACTTGCTTTTACATAACCGCCATCCTTTAATTGCAACCAACCATTAGCTGTCGTCGATAAAACTTGAACTAATGTCCCTTGCTTTAGTACTTCAAGAATATTGCTATCAGGATTTGACTGTTCTCGTACATTCAAATAATAAGCAGTGATCTCATAGGTAGAGATCGTAACTTGTGGTATTTGCTCTGTTGGCTCGATCTCAGGTAGCGTTAGTAGTTCTGCAGCTTGTTCTTGAACTTGTTCAGGTATTGGGTTGAGCTTAGAGTACAGAGGTAAAAACGATGTTACAGGAGGGCTAATGCTAAGATCAATTGGAAGAGGAAGATTTTCATTATTGGGGTGAGCAGCTGCCACAATCTGATTCATCGAAGTGACTGAAAAGATCGCCATTATAAGTAATAGCAGCGCGCTAACGACGTGGGTAAACCATTGTTTACGTATAGGTTTCACTTGGATCACTCCTTCAAGTAGGGGTTACCAAGATTGTACCTATTCGTCTACAAAAAGCTTGTCAGTCTGTGGACGTGATTCGTAAGACCCTTTGTCTAATGCAGACGATTGTACTTGTCTTTCAAACAATCGTCTGCAATAAACGGAAGCTGAGCTGAATTCATTCAACCTTGAACTTCTGTAAGCTCCATAGCACGATATTTCAAACGAGCAGTCTCGATCGAGCTGCTAAGTAAATCAGAGATTCGGACACTTTCCCGAATATTACGAAGTGTATATTGCGGGCTTGTTGTGTCTGTTGACAAGATCGTAATATCACCAAATTTTAAAATCCGCTCGAGTAAATTACGTTTAAGAGAAAGATCACGAATACGATACAATTGAATTTCTTCACGCCGCTTCGTAAAAATTCCTCTTTCTATGATGACACGACGTTCTGTTATTTGATAACGGGTAAATGAAGGAAATCCATAGTTGAAGGGTTTACCCTCCCATAATACGCTCTCATTCAGCATTACAGCATCCTCCTAATTATGGATATATACCTTTTCATTTTACACGATTGGATATAGATCCGATAGGATAATCTTTTTAGCGGTTATGGGGCGTTATCGTTGAATTGCTCGATGACCTCCTTGAAGCGATCCGGATAATCCGTATGAAGACCATCCACTCCCCAATTCATGGCACGCTCCATATTGACTTGGTAATTCACCGTGTAGGGGTAGATGAGTAATTGTGCATTTTTCACCTTGTGTACGTAATTCTCATTAATCATTAAGAAATTGACGCCGATTCCGTTCGCATAGCTCTTCACTTGCTCTAGCTTGGTGTTCGTAATTGAAGCGGGATAGTTGTACCAGAAAAGCTGGAAAAGCTGAATTTCATTGTCCCACTCGCGAAATTTTTTGAGACTATCTGAACTGAACGATTGAATTGCGACATGATCATGTAATTGAAATTGCTCGATTAATTCCCATACTTTTTCTTCTAGTCCGGGATTATCGCTTGGCGATTTCGTCTCTAGCATATATTTCGTTGAATTTCCAAAAGCCTCAAACACCTCGATTAACGTAGGTACCTTCTCATTCACATATTCATTACGTGCATAAATCGGATACTTCTGATTAAACCAAGAGCCCGCATCAAGAGTTTTGAGCTGTGCTAGAGTGAGTTGGTTGACATATCCGCTCCCATTCGTCGTGCGATCTACCGTGTCGTCATGCAGGATGATAACCTCTCCATCCTTCGTCAGTTGGAGATCCAGCTCGATATAGTCTGCTTGCATCCTCACCGCGAGTTGATATGAAGCTAACGTACATTCAGGTGCATATCCGGATGCCCCGCGATGACCGATCGTTGTCACTTTATTATCATTGGAGAATAACAAATGTATCGGTATCTCCGTACCACTGAACCAAAGAATAATGAACGCTAACATGACAAGCAATAACCCATGCAAGGTAAAGTAGTGAATTCGAGATATTTGCATTTTTTTCATTCTCGTCATCTCCTGCTGCTTTTCCAATTTCCAGCTTACGATTTTGACCATACGACGAGAGAATGAAGATCACGTTCTGCACCGATTTGGCACAGTTGTTGTCCGAGATCCGTTTCCAGTACGGCCACACCGTTCCATAACTCAATAATAATCTTAACTAATTTCTGTCTTTGTAGCAGCGTATGTATCGCATTCAACAAAATTTGGGCTTGCTGCACAATCGTCAGCTGTTGTTCATCTACGCTCTGAAGTCCGTAGATTCGTCTGCCCTTACGTTCGATCCAGAACATTAACGTATTGCCCTTCAACACCAAATAATTATTCGGCAATCGGGCAAATATCGCTTCTTGCTGCTGATGAGGCCAGTCCATAATTAATCCGAATGGATTAGCAGGATCTACTGCAGACAGCACAGTTGAATGCGATTCCACCTGTTCAGGTAACGATTGTTTAATCGCATCACTTAGCTCTCGGGTCGTAAACTGCAAATTTGTAGTTCCTTTAATGAAAGTACCTCGCGTCATCGCTCCCCATTGCTCTAATCGCTTAAGTACAGGATAACATTCATCCCAGGATAGAGGGGATATTTTCTGAACGAGCTCACGATTGATAATCCCGTACACTTTGAGCAAATGATGGATCCAGGCGAGCGTGGGTGAATGCTGATCATTGTTGCGATCCTGCATGCTCAAAGACTTGGTTTCTTGAGTAGACACGCTCGATAACGCATACCATCTTCCTTGACCTGAACCTTTTCGTGCCCAATTGGAATTTTTAGTATTCGCATGCAAACGAAGCGGCGCGAATTGATCATTCGCCACTCGCCCCTCCCATACAAGCTCAAGCAATTGCTCTAGCACTTCGGATGGTGCTAGCTCCATCTCGCGACTGAGCTTCGTTAAGAAGCTCGCGCCACCTTGCTCGAGCACGCGGAGCAAGCTTGCATTGTTCGTTGCTGCTGAAGATTGTGGCTGCAGAAATGGGCTGTATAGCGATTCATTATCGGTAAGGAAAAAAGCAAGCTTGCCTTCTTTATCCCCTACTTCCTTACGACCGATCCAACGAATTTCACCAGATGCGCACAGCAAATCGAGATCATCCTTCTTATAATGAATCAATCGCGTAGGAAAGATTAAGGATTCCCAATGTGATAGCGGTATGAACAGCCCTTGCATTCGTTCAATGACTGCACGAAGTCCTTCTACTCCTCGTAGCTGTGTACCCTGTAATGCGTATTGTAGCATCGATATCTGACCACACCAACGCGCTGGTGTGGCAGGCTCAGCTTTACTTCGGGCATGTTGAATGGATAAGCGCACAATTTTCGCTGCAACTTTGGCACTGGTCCACAATCGTTCATGCTCATCGGAAGCATGTGGTGCTCGTTCAATTGCGCCCAGTTGTAGCCATTCATCGACAAGCTCACGGGCCTGCTCCAAAGATAGTGTAGGATAACGCTCGCATAGATCGGATTCTGTAAATGAAAGCAAATGATCAATATGTCTGCTTAACACGAATGTTATTGATGCAGTGGTTTGTGGGAATTGTGTATACGTATCACTCTCGTCGGATACGATCCAGCGAAATTCACCATCATCTGTTAAGTGAAGCGGTATAACTTTTTTAGCCTCATGTAGTTGCTGCAGCCACGTAAGCGCACTTTCTCCAACGAGCTTGACGATTTCCTGAGCGGTTAAGTCACCGCGTATCTTTAACCACATTAATAATTGTTCTGCGCTTTGTGGTGGATGATCGAGCTCATTTAATTTTCGCTGTTCTTCTTCTAATACGTGAGGATTAATGGCTTCCCCTAACGCAGCTGTTCCAAAGAGCTGTCCGGCAAGCTGCTTGCTCACATTCATCAGCTGAAGCTGAATGGACTCGTCGACGCCATCCCCTTCATAAATTCGCATATTCACGTAATCCGCGAGAAACTGTGTGGCAAACGGTGATGGAAACGCGGTTTCACGAATAACGAGCTTTTGCTTACCTTCTTGTATCTCTGTCAACAATTGTTTCAGCTCGTTAAATGCCAGATCCACATACAGACACTGATCCATCGCTTCTCTTAGAAATGGAAATTGCTCAGCATAGGGCAAGCAATCGCGCAATAATTGTTCCCCGCGAAGTCGCTTCTGCCAAGTCGGAACGCGTGTAAAGCTGCGCGATAATAGCAACGCAGTTTCAGCGATATTGCGAAAATTGATAGCGAGCAGCGGTGATCCAGTAACCGCCTCGGATAATAGCTCCTCGAAATTGGAGGGTGTAACTTGCCCAATGACTTGAAGCCATGAAGCATCCCATTCAGGAAGCACAAATTCAATCCCATTATCCTTCGCATTCGCATACATGCGATACGGGAACAGCTTATCGAATTGTCTCTCAATCGCTAATAACCAAGCGCGATTAACTTTGCGTCCGCAATGATTATGTAAAATAACATGAGTTTGATTCATCACATCACGATAATGCTCAATGATGATTTGACGATCTGTCGGTAAACCACAAGCGTGATACTGCGAGCGGATGAAAGATAACATCTCCTCTGCAGCTATCCGTTCCATCCCATATTGGTCCAACAAATAATCAAAAATAGGATCATTCGGATCTAACGCCTGTGATTCATTCTGCTCATCGACGAGCTGAAGACGTTCCGCGATTTCACGAAGGAAAGCTCCTATTTGCTGACCTAACAAAAAGCTGCGTCCACCTGCCTCATTTCTCCAGAAAGGAATTTCACTAAAGCGATTGCCCGCCTCAGACACATAAACCCGATCGCTGCGAATTTCACGGATCATCCATGATCCAGATCCAAGTAGAAATACATCACCTACGCGGCTCTCATGAATAAATTCTTCATCAAGCTCACCGAGATGTGCGCGACTTTCTAGATGATGTACCGGATAGCTGCTGCTTTGTTGAATCGTCCCGACTCCTGTAAAGGTGGCGATTGCAGTATTCTTTCTACGTAAAAGCATGTTGGTCCCGCGCTCCCAATCGAGCAGCGGACGTACGAATGGATAGTAACCCGATAGAACCTGCACAATTTCTTCTAACTGCGCAAGCTTCAATAGATGATAGCTGTCGCTTCTTCTAATGATTTGGTAAACCTGTTCAACGTTCCAGTCCTCGATCGCAACCATAGCAAGCAATTGTTGAGAAAGTACATCCATCGGTTGCTGCGGAATCTGAATGGGTTCAATGTCACGTTGCTTAATTTGTTTGCTGAGTACAGCTAACTCCGGCAGAAGAGCCTTCTGTCTTCCGAGCAGTATGCCGTTACTAACATCGCCAACAGCATGTCCGGCTCGCCCCATTCGTTGAATGCCACGAGCTGCTTCGATTGGAGAATCCAGTTGAATGACAAGATCGATATGTCCAATATCTATGCCGAGCTCTAGCGAGGAAGTCGCCACAATACAACGAAGCTCCCCATCTTTAAGCAATTGCTCGACTTCTAACCGGCGTTCACGCGACATACTGCCATGGTGAGAACGAGCAATTTCATAGCCTACATGATCGTTCAATCGCAAGCATACTCGTTCGCATAATCGTCGACTGTTTGCAAAGATGAGAACAGAACGACAGCCATCCATCGCCTGCACGATCCGATCAAGCAACGGTAGCCATACCGCTTCTCTCGTTGCAACCGGTTTGCTTGGATCCGGCATCGTGATTTGAACGCGAAATGTCTTGTCCATTGCGCTTTCAACGATCGATACATGGCGAGGCTGTAGCGTACTCGAATGATTGGTTCCGCTATCAGGCACTTTTTCCCACCCGCCAAGAAACTGCGCAACACGTGCAATCGGTTTTTGTGTGGCAGATACACCGATACGCTGTGGAGGGGTGATACATAGTGCAGTCAGCCGCTCAAGCGATAAGGATAGATGGGATCCGCGTTTGTTCGCTGCAAGATCATGAATTTCGTCTACGATCACGTGACGAACGGTTTGCAAAATGACACGTCCCTTTTCGGACGTTAAAAGTAAATATAAAGATTCAGGCGTCGTTACGAGTAGTTGGGGTGGTCGACGCAAAATCGCCGATCGCATGCTTTGGCTCGTATCACCCGTTCTTACCGCGCTTCGAATGCCAGGCCAATCAACTTGCAGATCTGCAGCAAGTTGATCTAGCTGTTCCACAAACTTTAGTGCATGATGATGGATGTCATTATTAAGCGCTTTGAGAGGTGAAATATACAAAATATAGACGCCTTTAGTTTGCTCACCGTTAAAGGACGACTGTACATACTGATCAAGGCAAGGTAGTAACGCTGCTAGTGTCTTACCTGAACCCGTAGGCGCGGCGATTAACGTGTGATTGCCTTGACGTATTGATTGCCACGCTTCACATTGTACTTCTGTTGGTTCACCGAATGTCTCTTGAAACCAACTGGAGATCACTGGATGAAACTTCGATAGTATCGTCTCTTCCACAGTGATGGCCTCCTATTTCACTTCAATTGTATTCATTCCTATCAATTCGGTAAACGCACCTTTAAATCCTTGTTATATAAAAAACCTCAGATACAAATAGATACTCGCCATGACAATCGACAGCAACATTAATGGGAACCCAATTTTTAAATAAGACATAAACGAAATTGGATGTCCTTCCTTAGCGGAAAGTCCCGCAACAATTAAGTTTGCACTCGCGCCAATTAGCGTACCGTTTCCTCCTAGACAAGCTCCCAGAGCAAGACTCCACCATAAAGGTTCAAGATTAGTTATTCCCATCTGCCCCATCTCTTGAATCATCGGGATCATCGTAGCGACAAAAGGAATATTGTCCAGAAATGCGGATGCAATCGCACTGAGCCATAAGATGAGCATTGAAGTCGCAGCGAGATCTCCACCCGTCCATTCAATCGCAACTTCAGCGAGCTGAGCAATGACTCCCGTTTCGACTAACCCGGAAACTAGTACAAACAGTCCGATGAAGAAAAAGATCGTTGTCCATTCAACTTTCGTAAATGCACGTTCAAGACTATGTTCTCCCTCCAATAGTAAAAGAATGAACGCACCCATTAGCGCGACTGTTGCGGATTCCAAGTGAAGAACCTGATGCAAGAAAAATCCGAGAATCGTACCACCAAGCACATAGAGACATTTTCGCAACAATTGTGGATTTGTAATGTACGCTTTCTCGTCCATGGTCATTATGGATGACTTAAGCTCTGCTGTGGTTTGAATACTTTTACGAAATAGCCAAACGAAGATCGGAATATTAACGAGCATGATGATTGCTGAGATCGGAGCAAGATTCACAATAAAGGACATAAAGGATAATTCCTTTACGGAACTCCCAATCATAATGTTTGGCGGATCACCGATAAGTGTCGCAGTACCTCCAATGTTAGAGGCCATTATTTGCGCAAGAAGAAATGGAATCGGATTTACTTTTAATTGACGAGTAATACTGAAAGTTACCGGGACCATTAACATGACTGTCGTTACATTATCTAAGAAAGCAGAGGCAACGGCTGTTATGATCGATAAGAAAATGAGGATAGTTACCGGATCACCTTTCGCTCGTTTGGCAGCATAGAGTGCTACCGCTTTAAAAACCCCAGTATCTGCTGTAATACCGACAATGATCATCATACCAACGAGTAACCCTAGCGTATTAAAGTCAATATGGTGGATAGCGGTCTCTTGATCGACGATCCCCACTGTGACCATAATTAATCCACCCAATACTGCGACAATCGTCCGATGAATCTTCTCAGAAATAATGAGGGCATAAATGAGTAAAAAGATCGTAATTGCCCATATCGCTTGCTGTTCCATGCTTTTCCCCCTAGTTGTGATATGCGTTTAGCAGATTTCGAACAAACGTTCGATTGCACGCAAAAAGGAGCCTGCGCGTGACAGGCTCCTCCAATGTGAATCGTATGCGATTAGAAATCTACTACGGCTAATATAGCTTAATCATTCACAACATGCAAGCGTAAATCTGAAGCATTAATCGGATTGTCGATCGATTTCTTCAATTTGTTTACATTGCGACTAACACCCGTCTTGAACTGGATGTGCAAGTTTCTCATCTGGACGAGCTCGAATTTGCGATAACGCATCATCATCTCTCGTTTAACTTGGGGCACATTAATTCCTCCTCTAAGTTAAAATAAAGAAGACCCCGAAATAGACAACAGAGAGCTGTCTATTCTAGGGTCTACAAATAACACAAAAAGACCCTAAACGGGTCAATAGATAAGCATTTGTGATGTACATATGCTTTGACCCATCCAACGCTGACGAGGTTAGCTGACGGACTCGGGATAGATGGTCCCCTACATTCCATAATAGAATGATTCGCCCCTAGTTAATGGTTCCCCCGCTCTCCAGCATATGCTGGAAACTAAGCGTGGTTCTATTATAAATCAAATTTCCTGTATAAGTCAAAACAATAAAAACGGAAAATGTTTACAAAACCAGCGTTTTATTTGCACAAATCAACAATAAATTATGATAAAATATAGACATTGTTAGTCTACATTTTGATTCGAGGTGACCACTTCGCATGCAAAACAAAACAAAACTACCTACAGTTGGTTTCCTCTCTGAGCATGCAGATTATGAATCGGAGGCGTTAATGCTTCATGGTGCTAACGCTGCAGCTGAACAACATGACGTTAATTTCCTCTCTTTCTCCTATGAGTCTAAAGTTCTTAGCACCGAACAACATATCGATTATATACAATTTATTATTGAACAATATGAACTTGATGGCCTGCTTGTGATCGGTTGGTCTAATCTTTATCATGAGGATTTTTGGTTGCAATTTAGAGAGCGCTTTCATAATTTCCCGATTATAAGCATCGGTAAGGATTCCCTACATGCACCATCTGTTTTTGTAGATGGTTTCCCTTATGTGAAAATGTTAACAAAACATCTAATTGAAGATCATAACTATCATAACATTGCAGTGATTGAGCCAAGCTCTAGCGATCATCGGACTCAGGCTTATATAGAGGCGATGAATGATGCTCGCTTATCTACGGAAAACTATATCGTCTCTCATGACCAACTTGAATATGTAGATGTTGAATTGAGTTCTAAGATGCAACGTGCCTTAGAAGTATTGTTAGATGAAAGAAAGTTAACTGTCGATGCCATCATCACGATGAATGAAACAGATGGCAAAGGGCTACTTGAAGCTTTGAAAAAAAGAGAAATA
The DNA here is from genome assembly GCA_029203125.1 of Candidatus Cohnella colombiensis. Taxonomy (GTDB): domain Bacteria; phylum Bacillota; class Bacilli; order Paenibacillales; family Paenibacillaceae; genus Cohnella; species Cohnella colombiensis. The sequence continues at coordinate 1,694,374 of CP119317.1, read as the reverse complement.
ATCGTTCCTGACCAAATCGCGATTGTATCCTATGAAGATAGCGCATCGATTGAATACTCATGCCCATCGATTACAACAATTAACTATCCCTTTCTAGAACTAGGCCGTACAGCTTGCTACAATTTAATTCAGCTTGTTCATGGCCAGTCGATTCCACATGAAGAGGAAGTCCCTTCTCAAATTATTTATCGCGATTCTTGCGGTTGCACATTTAACAACATTAGAATGCGTCACATCAACACGATAATGACGCGAGATTTTGAAAGTAACGTACATATGCCATTACTCTCTTCTACTGCTGTACAACAACTGCAAGAATATATCGATCTTCCCTATGAAGATCTGGCGAGAGTGTTTATGGATGCACTTCAAACGTACCAATTCGAATCATTCTTACTTCAATTTCAAAATGAAATTCGTATTGTAAAGCAATATTCAACTTATGTCGATCTTCAAGCAATGATCGATTTATTCAGAGAGCATCTACTTGCACAGGTTCGAATCCATTCCACTCTCGAGCAGCACTCAGAATTACTTTGGATCGCTACGAAATATGTTGCCAAAAGTCTAAAGAATGAAGTTGCAGTGTCACGTTCCATGCAGATAGTTGAATTAAATAACATTATCGACCAAATTGGTAATAGACTCTTATCATGCTACACCCTACAAAAAATATTGGAAGTGTTGAATAACACGATGGGATGGATTCAAATTCAAACGAATGTGTTGTTTCTTAACCAACCAGGAACTCATGAACGCGAATCCTATCGACCGATCTTCTGTTATGTAGAACATCAAAATTTATTGGAACAAATGCCGGAGGAAGCAACGTTAAAAGAAGTTTTTGCGCAATTTAAACAAACTAAAAATAAAAGATTTTCAATGATGGTTCATCCACTCCACATCAATGATGAAATCATTGGTATCGCGTGGATAGAACCAGGAAATAATCCAAGCAGCACTACAGTTGCTTTGTGCAATTCAATAAGCACTGCAATTAAAAGCTCAATGCTGCTTGAGGAATCCCAGACATTAGTCGGTAAGTTGTCTAAGGAGATTGAGCTTCGGAAAGAAAAGGAACGGCAGCTCGCGATCTTCGCAGATACGGATTCCTTAACCGGCTTATTGAATCGCAGATTTTTTTACGATGTGCTTAATCAAGCTGTTCAGGACGTTGATCCGTTCGCGATCTTCTTCTTCGATATTGATGGGTTTAAAAAAATTAACGACACCCTTGGTCACGACATCGGCGACATCTTACTCGTTCAAATCGCAGAAAGAATCAATAAGACGCTACATGAGCTATCTCAGCCCGACTACCCCATGGAAAATTTAATATTCCGTCTAGGTGGCGATGAATTCACAGCAATTATTTATGATTCTGATGAGGACAATCTAGCTTCTATTGCAGCGATATTCAATCAAGTGTTACATACGCCCTATCACATTAAGCAGCATGAAGTTCGTATCTCATCCAGTATCGGGGTGAGCTTATATCCTATTGATTCCATTGATGATCAAATGCTTTTGAAATATGCGGATATGGCCATGTACAAGGCCAAATCGACGAAGAATACATTTATGTTCTTTAAAGCACTTCACAGCCAATAATCTCACTCCTATCAATGTCTGTATAACCTCTGCAAAGGGGATGTCCTATTAGTACTTCTAGCTCACTTTGAGAACAGCTCGCTTGCGTGAACACAAGCAGGCGATTGACCGCCGCATTCACGACGTGTACTAGATGATTTTAAGGAATGTCATCTGCCAAGTCCATTGGCAGATAAAGTTGGTCCTTGGTATATTGTATGTACAAAGAAATCGTTCCTTTCGTAGATGGTGGGTCGTACTTCCAATTTACCAAAAGACGGTTTCTTTTTGTGTTTCAAATGGCTATTTCCTTGTCTAAATCGACAATAGAAAAAGGGAGTGTATCTCGTGTAGGAGCGAAGCGTTTGCCTTTGAAATCGGGGGATACCCTTGTAAACCTCATTCCAAATCCCCTGATTTCAACCCGGGGTCCCCGCAAAGTAATCGGAATATACTTCGAAGTACTTCTTCACTTTGTGGGGTGGAGCAGCAACCGGAACGAGATACACTCCCGAAAAAACATAGTCGATAAAAGAGGGGTGTCCCTAGTCATTTAACATGACTTTTGGGACATCCCCTTTTGCTTGGTGTACGTTTAACTAACAGGACTCGATAAATGCTGAACATTAAATAACTTCGCATAAGCTCCGTCAAGCTTCATTAGCGCTTCATGGGTGCCCTTTTCCTTAATTTCCCCATTCTCAATAAGAACAATTTGATCAGCATGAGTAATGGTCGATAAGCGATGGGCGACAATTAATGTCGTTCGATCCTTGGCTAATGTGAGTAGAGACTCTTGTATGAGATGCTCAGATTCTAAATCCAAAGCGGAAGTTGCTTCATCAAGCACGAGGATCCGTGGGTTTTTCAAAAAAACACGCGCGATTGCAACTCTTTGCTTTTGCCCGCCGGATAGCTTCACACCTCGTTCTCCGATTTCTGTGTCGTAGCCTTTAGGCAAGCTCATGATGAAATCATGCGCGTTTGCTGCTTGAGCAGCTTGAATCAGCTTATCTTCACCGGCATCCGGATTACCGAACAAGATGTTGTCACGTACACTACCACTAAATAGTATATTGTCCTGTAACACCATTCCAATTTGACTACGCAAGCTCTTCAACGTAACCGATGAAATATCAACGCCATCTAATCGAATTGTGCCTTTCTGAACGTCGTAGAATCGTGGCACCAAACTAATTAACGACGATTTCCCTCCCCCGCTCATGCCGACAAAGGCGACTGTTTCTCCAGGTGCAATTGTGAGTTGAATGTCTCTAAGCACCCAGTCTTCAGATTTATCATATTTGAAACTAACTTGATCAAAAGCGATGCTCCCTTTGACTTGCCCAATTGGTTTTGCATCAGGCGCATCGACAAGATCATAAGGCTCCTGCAGTAGCTCCATTACACGATCGAGCGAGGCGCTTGCTTGTGTAAGCACAGTCGATGAATTCACTAAGCGCCGCAGCGGTCCATATAACCGCTCCAAATAGGCGAAGAACGCCAAGAACGCTCCAAGCGTTAAATTGCCGTGAATAACCTGATAGCCTCCATAAAACAACACAAACAGTGGCGCTAAATCAGTTAATGTATTAATGATGGCATTCGTCCGCGCATTCCACCTTGTGAGCGCCAATGCACGTTCAAGAAAGCTAAGATTGCGCCCGTCAAAGCGCTTCGCTTCAACTTCTTCCAAAGCAAAACTTTTCGTGACCGCAATTCCATTTACACGTTCGACGAGATAGCTTTGCATATCTGCTAACGCTTGTGATCTTGATTTCGAAAAAGCTTTCAACCGCTTGTAGAGCAGCTTAACTGATAAGGCATAGAACGGTAGAACAATAATTGCAACTAACGTTAGCTCTGCATCCATAGAGAACATAAACCCGAGCGCAATGAACAACGTGATCATATCGAGCCATACGTTCATTAATCCTGTTTCTACAATGTTTTTCGTCTGTTCAGCATCATTGATCATTCTAGAGATGATCTCACCAGACTTATGGTTATGGTAATATTTGAGCGACAATTTCTGAATATGGGCATACAGCCGATTGCGTAAATCATAAAGAATTCGACTCGTAGTAAGCTGAGCGTAATATTGACGCAGATATTCAATAGGCGCTCTTACAATGATGAACAATGCTAAGGCTGAGATCATTACAACTACGAGCTTATCCACTTTTTGCTCAATAGTTAATGTGCTTAATAATAAGTCATCCACAACGTATTTCATTAGCAAAGGTAATATTAATGGGATTGTGAACTTAATAATACCGATAACAATCGTTAGAGCGATTAGCTTCCAATAGGGCTTTACGAAGATGAGATAGGATCTAAAACTATTTTTAACTTTCAATATGTAGCCACTCCTTCTTGCAGGTGCATTCAATAATACATTAGTGTCACAAGAAGCACGCAGCACCAGATGATGCCGATCCCTTTCGGAATCATCTTCATTACATTTGTAGTCGGAGAACGCTTATAGTGCTTCTCCAATTGATCATAATTGACCGAAACAACCTTGTAGCCACCCATATGAACCAGTATTTTTTCAATGTCTACAACAGACTGCTTCCTTCGCTGGAGGTAGATGACTCCATTCGAAATCGCTATATTGAACATGTATGAGGCTAATATGCCTACACCAGAAATTACCGATAGAAAGTAGAGAAAGAATGTATCTTCAGGACTAATGACATTAGACAAGAAGCTCACAACTGCAAATAAACCGCCTGTAACGTATAAAAGGTGATTGATCTTCGACCAATTCAATTGATCTTCATGCTTGTACAGTTCCATAGCAACTTCATACTGTTGCAAGATGATTGACGGATCATAAGTAGGTACACTTTGCGGGTTATTCCAGTAACTAATCCCCCGCTTCTTTTGATCTTCTCCGATAAAAGTGGATATTTGCTTAAATCCGAGTTTGAAGTGAAAGTTAATTGAAGCCTTATTGATCGGTTCGAGTACAATAGCAAGATAAATATCATGTTCCGTGTTCAGCATAATGTAATCGTATAATCGACTCCCATATCCATGTTGATGAGAATTCCGCTCGATACAAATTTGCTTGATGAGCGTAAAGTCGTCTTTTGCATGCTTCATTATTTTTCGATATATGAGACTCGTCGAATCTAATTCATGTTTACGGTATGCAAGCAGAAATCCTCTCACAACCTGTGCAACCTCAATCACAAAAAATAACTCGTTTTGTTGTATGCATTGTTCATATTGTTCCATTGAAAAATTAGAAACTAGAAATCCTTTTTGTTGACTTGCTGTCGATATACGATCGAGATTGTTCTCTTTCGCAAGCTTAACAATGTCCGGAAGGTCGCTCATTTGCGCTTTTCGGATAATGGTATTCGTCAATCCGTTCACTCCTTTCCAATCGATTATTGTCCGTGTTTGAGATGTTGAAGCGTTAACGTGAATATCAGTTCAATATGAGAATCGTCGAGGGAATAAAAGGCGGTCTTCCCTTCCTTACGTCGCTTAACAATTCTTAAATTCCGTAAATAACGCAATTGATGAGATGTTGCCGATTGCCCCATCTCCAATATTACGGATAGATCATGTACACACAGCTCACTGAGTAACAGTGCACCTATAATCTTCACACGTGTTGGATCACTCAGCGCTTTGAATAACTCCGCTAAATCACTCGCAGTTGTTTCATCCACCATTTCTTTTTTCACCGTGATGAGATCGATTTCAGTCCCCGCACAGGGTTCTTCGCATTGATCGGTAGTCGAAAAGACCTCCATATTCATCCCACCCCCCCTATTTGATTACATTGATCTATTATAGCAAGCTGATTCATAAACGAAAAGGTTAATGAACATATGAATAATTGTTCATATATTATTGACATCCCCTAATATGTGGCATAACATATGAATAGATACTCATATGACAAAGAGGTGGACATCATGCGTAATGAGCACGCACATCACCATGACGAACATGATCACAATCACAGTCATGATCACAGTCATGATCACAATCACAGCACCAATAATCGAATGATCGGGATTTTAGCTATATCTTTTATTATCTATTTAACTGTCATTATTTTTGAATCTTCACTGACGTCAACGGTATCGATCATCCTCTATATCTTCTCTACAGTAATCAGCGGATATACGACCTTCTTACGAGGAATAAACAACTTGATTCGGTTTAGATTTAATATTGACACGTTAATGACGATTGCACTCATTGGTGCAGTTGCGATCGGGGAATGGAAAGAAGCAACGTTAGTCGCTATCCTGTTCGGATTAAACGAATTGCTCGAGGGAATTGGAATGGCAAAAGCACGTCGTTCTATGGAATCGTTGCTCGCAATTGCACCGCAGCAAGCGACTAAGCTCATTGAGGGTAAAGAGTTTGTCGTCCCCATTCGTGAACTTAACGTGAATGACATCGTTATTGTGAAGCCTGGAGAGAAAATTCCATCAGATGGGACAATTATTGCTGGAACGAGCTCAGTGAACGAAGCGGCAATAACGGGTGAAGCTCTATCCGTAGAAAAGACAGCTGAGCAAACCGTATTTGGCGGAAGCTTGAATAATGAGGGCGTTCTGCATATTCGCATCGATAAAGCGTATAAAGACTCCTCTCTAGCGAAAATCTTACAGCTTGTACAGCAAGCGCAAGCTGCGAAGACACCGACAGAGCTATTCATCAATCGATTCGCTAAGTATTACACACCTGCAATTATTATCGTCGCAATAATCGTTACGCTTCTCCCTCCACTTGTGCTTGGTGGCAACTGGAATGAGTGGCTTTATCAAGGGTTAGCTGTATTAATTGTCGGTTGTCCGTGTGCGCTCATCCTCTCTTCGCCTATCGCAATTATTTCGGGGATAACGCGCAACGCTCGTAATGGGATTCTCATTAAAGGCGGCGTTCACCTTGAACAGCTTGGTAAGCTCAATACGCTCGCATTCGATAAGACGGGTACATTAACTAAAGGCACGCCTTATGTGGAACAAGAGAAAGTGTACGATGCTGATCGTTTTTACGCAGTAGTAGGAGCGATTGAAAGTGGCTCCACTCACCCCTTAGCTAAAGCGATCGTAAAGCATGTGCAACAGGCAGGTGTCTCGATCCTAGCTGCTGAGGCTGAGAGCGTACAAGCGATCGCTGGACGCGGTGTTACGGCAACTTATGAAGGTGTGCGTTATTGGCTTGGGAATGAACGAAGTGTCTCACACCTTGAGCTATCCCATGAAATAAGCGCTCATATCGAGCAAATGAAACAGGCTTCATTGTCACTTGTATTGCTTGCTGACGACACTCGTGTACTCGGGATATTCGGCTTGGCGGATGAGATTCGCGATGAAAGCGAGGCTGTGCTTTCTTCTCTTCGAAAGAACGGTATTCAGCGGACGGTCATGTTATCTGGGGATCACCAACGGACGGTCGATAAAGTAGCTGGGGCTTTAGGAATTTCTGAAGCGTATGGCGGATTGTTGCCTGAAGATAAAGTGACGAAAGTAAAAACGTTATCGCAGGAAGGCATTGTAGGGATGATTGGAGACGGCATTAACGATGCACCTGCGCTCGCCTCCGCTCAACTGGGCATTGCAATGGGTAAAGGAACTGACAGTGCGATTGAAACTGCGGATATTGTGCTGATGCAAGATCATCTGGGTAAGCTTCCTGATGCGATCCATATTGCAAGACGCGTGAATCGCATCATTCGCTTCAATATTGGTGTGGCCCTCGGGTTAAAGCTGATTGCACTGTTGCTGACGATCCCTGGTATGCTTACGTTGTGGGTCGCAATCTTATCGGATATGGGAGCGACGATCTTCGTCACCCTCGTTAGTTTAACGATCTTGCTTCAACGTTCCAAGCAAGATTAGAGTTGAATGACGGATAAAACAATCCCGACCATAAAGCCACAAAGTGCGCCATTGACACGAATCCATTGCAAATCTTTGCCAATTTTCTCTTCCAGCATCGTTACGAGCGTCTGATCGTCCATCCGATCTACATTTTCTTGTATTAATTGCCCGATGCGATGATGGTTCGTTTCTACAATTCCTATAATCGCTGATGATAGCTGCTCTTCCCAGCTTTGAATCGTTTCCGAATCTTTGTTCAACATACGTACAATGGCGCGAAAAGCTCGAAAAACAGCTTTAGCGCCGTTTTCTTTTGCAGCATCTAGTTTAGAAATCATTAATGAACGTACATTGTCTAGTTGGGAATGCAGGAACTGCTCCCCTTCTTTGCTGATCAGATAATCAGCAAGCTTTTCGTTGATGACCATTAACTTATCATCATCGCTCGCCAACTGAAACAACTGAATCCGCAATTCCTTAATGACCATTGCGCGATATTCATTATCAGGCGCACTAAGATCACGAATGGCAGACGTAAGCATCCCCTGCAAAATTGCGCCTAGCTTGTCCTCACTCATAAATCCAGAGATCGCCTGCACTGCAAATCCCATAAATCCTTTCACATTCACAGCGTTTAGCTTCTCACTCGCTAGCTTGCCAAGCTGATAAGCTGTTTCTGGCTTAGCGATCCAATGAGAAGCTTTATCCAGTACGAAGTCTAATGCTTGATCATCCAGTCGATGCTCCATAGCCTTCGTTAAGAGAGTGTCTGCCACCGGTTTAAGATCGATTTGACGAGTGAATCCTTCCATCCCTTTCTGAAGTGGACTCACTACTTCCTGCAAAGGAATTTTACGAACGACATCAATTGCGAAAGCAACGATATTTTCACGAACATGACGTTTGCGAAGTAGCTTTGTTAGCCACCGAGCGACGCTGTTGAAAATATTAATCTTCTTTAGCTTGTCTTCAATGCTTTCTTTGTTCAACAGCTCATTTTCAACTGCAGAAATTAACGATTGCACAATTCGATTTTTGTTCTTCAATAATAACGAAGTATGTGGAATCGGTATTCCCATCGGGTGACGGAATAACGCTGTAACCGCGAACCAATCTGCTAATCCTCCGACTAATCCAGCTTCAAACCCGCCTCTTAACAAGATAATCCAAGTATAGTCCGGCAAAAATAGCGTAACGATAAATCCCGCAGCCATGAGCGCTAACGAAATTCCCGCAATATATCTGGAGCTCATGATCGTCCTCCTCTTCTATATACTGAACCGCTGACGGTAACCACACTTACGGCAAAGCTCTTCGACGACTTCTCTTCTGGAAAACCCTTCGTACAATCGCGTAGCACGTTCATCTTCAATTATTTCTGAAAACGGTTTGTCCTTAATATTGCCCAAATTAATGACACCTTCTCCATCTAAGCAACAGGGAATGACTGTTCCATCGACAAGAATGCCTGCCTGATTACGAAGCGCATGACAGAAGCCTTTACCCTCATCCTCCTGCTCATGTAAATCGGGCCATTTAAACTCATGTTCATGATTCAAATAGATGCGATCCGCAATTTTTATGCCGCCTCCACGAACGAACTTGTCTTCAATCCGATAATCTAGCCCGAATGCGTCCTCGATAAACCCTAATATTTCACGATTGCGGTTAGTCTGTACATTCGTTTCGTTATCTTCGGTTAAGTTCCATAGACGGAACGAAATAATGATATTGGATTGTGCAACTGCTTCCTTTGCGAATGAGAGCACACTTTTCACATAACCCTCTTTATCTGAAGAACCTGGATGTCCATCAAAGCTATGTAAAGAAAAATTAATTTGGCGCAACGCAGGTTTTCCTAATATTTTGTCTTTGGCCTTATGTAGCAATGTGCCATTGGTCGTCAAATTCACTTTGAATCCGCGCTCATGGCTAAGATCAAGCAACTCATCAATTTTCGGGTGCAACAATGGCTCGCCCTTTACGTGAAAGTAGATATGGTCAGTATGAGGCTTAATCTGATTCAGGGTGTTAATGAAATCGTCTATTTTAATAAAATTGGCTTTACGCTCTGTTGGTGGACAGAACGTACAGGACAAGTTGCACACGCTCGTTATTTCGACATAGAACTTTTTAAAATGTTTCAAAGCACTTTCTCCTATCGTTTATCTTGTTATTAAGAATACATTGATTATAACGAACGATGAGGACAAAAAGAAAGAGCCTGCGAAAATCGCAGACTCTCTAGTCGATAGAAGATTAACGTTTGTTGAGAATATCTGTAAGTACAGGTACGATTTGAGATTTGCGCGAAACGACACCTTTAAGCAATGCTTGGTTGTTGGAAAGCGTAACGCCATAAGCTTGCTCTACTGCGTCTGCAGCTTTACCAAGTGCAATTGCGATCGAATCGTTGTTAAGAATGTCTGTAACAACGAAGACGAACAGGTCAAGACCCTTCGTGCTAATAATATCGTTCAATGCAGCTTCCAATTCAGCCTGGCGAGAAAGCACATCGTTCGTGTCAACCGCATTCACTTGAGCGATTTCTACTTTTGCACTACCCATCGAGAATTCCTTAGAATCAAGTGAAATCAGTTGTGCAATCGACTTATCGCTTAAGTCAGCACCTGCTTTAAGCATATCTAGACCGTAGCTGTCCGCATCTACGCCTGCAATTCCAGCTAGCTCACGTGCTGCTGCAACATCTTCAGCAGTACAAGTTGGGGACTTGAATAGTAAGGAGTCAGAAATAATTGCAGAAAGCATCAAGCCAGCGATGTCTTTAGGGATCGCAACGCCATTTTCTTTGTATAGTTTGTTAAGAATTGTCGCTGTGCAACCAACAGGCTCAGCACGATAGTATAGAGGCCCGCTAGTTTCAAAGTTAGCAATCCGGTGATGGTCAATCACTTCAACAACACGGACTTGATCGATATCGGAAGCACTCTGTTGACGTTCGTTATGGTCAACTAGAATAACATCTTTCACTTCATTGGCGACTGTCTCTACTTGTCGAGGTGCTTGTACACCAAACTTATCAAGCGCAAATTGCGTTTCACCGCTTACTGCTCCAAGGCGAACAGCTTCAGCGTCCACACCCAACTTCTTCTTCAACTCAGCATAAGCGATTGCAGAACAGATTGTGTCTGTATCTGGATTTTTGTGTCCGAAAACTAAAATTTTACTCATTGTAAGCTCCTTAAAAGTACGGTATTTTATAAAAATTATAACTCATCTTGATAAATATAATCAAGCAAATAGGTTCACTCGGACTTAGCGGATGATTCAGGTTTAATTGCTATTAATGAAACGGTACAGCAAACGATCCCGCACAGGGCAAAAATTCCAAACAGCCAAGCTTGTTTTGTAAGGATAATCGAAGTGATTAACGGACCCAGCGCAACACCAATCAGCCTCATACTACTATATAGAGAGGTAATCGTCCCCCGTTTTTCTTTCTCGATTCCTTCCGTAATTAAAGAGTCCAGCGAAGGCAGCATTAAACCAATGCCTGCTCCTCCGACCACCAAGATGATGATCAGCCAAGTAATACTCGTTGAATGGATGAAAGCACTCATGACCATAGATCCTGTAAGCAGACTACTCCCTATTACTAAGCACCATTTCATCCGCGACTTTTTTTTGCCAATTGTTTTTCCTGTCACATATGAAGCTAAGCATATTGCAGATAAAGGAATCGCTAAGAGTAGCCCTTTAATTACACCTTCAAAGTGATATTTATCTTCCAGTGTACTCGACAAATAAAACAAAAATCCAAACAAAATAAACATCACAAGACAACCCGAAACGAAAATCGCATAGATCCATCTTCCCTGCTCGATCAATAAGCTTTTGACTGATTTGACAAAGTTTTTGAATGATTGCTTATTCTGATCTTGTGTCGCTGGTTTCGGAGTTTTCACCAGAAAACAGACCGCGACGATGGAGATGATACAGATAATGGGTATTGTCACTAGCGGTACATACCAAGCAATTAAAGCAAGCGCTGAGCCTAATACAGGACTCAACACCTTGCCAAATGTATTAGCAGTTTCAACCTTACCCAGCCCTTCGCTCACCTGCTCATCGCTGTTAAACATATCCCCGACGAAAGGGATGACAATAGGGAAGGCACCGGCTGACCCGATGCCTTGAATAAATCGACCAAATAATATGATCAGATATACATGATCTTTAAGTAACCAACCTGCTAAACCCGATATAGCTCCGCCGACAGTTACAATCGTCAATCCGATAATTATGATTTTCTTTCGCCCATATCGATCGGACAAATATCCCGCGATTGGAATCAATATAATAGATATTGCAGCGTATACCGTAATAATTAAGCTTGATTGCCATGCAGCGATATTCAACTGCTTTTGCAGCAACGGGAGAATCGGAATAATCATCGAATTCGCAAGTGTCATAATTAGTGGGATTGAGGCTAATGCAGCCAAATCCCATTTTTTTTTGTTCAACCCGCTCACCTATCCCTTGGTCACCTATCCCTTGAAATTGCGCTCAAGTGATAATGTTTGCAGACGATCCTGAAATCATTCGCAGTTCATAATTTAGAATAACGAACGATATTTACCATATCCTTCTGCTTCCAGCTGATCAACCGGGATAAATTTCAGAGATGCGGAATTGATGCAATAACGCAGGCCCCCTGTTGCTACAGGACCATCTGGAAATACGTGACCAAGATGAGAATCCCCTTCTCTACTTCTTACTTCAGTACGGAACATGCCGTGTGACACATCCTGAAATTCTAACACATTTCCTTTTTGAATCGGTGTTGTAAAGCTCGGCCAGCCACAGCCGGCGTCAAATTTGTCTTTTGAGCTGAACAGAGGCTCGCCAGATACAATATCAACATAAATCCCCTCAGCTTCATGATCATAAAATTCGTTGCGGAACGGAGCTTCTGTCGCATTGTTTTGCGTCACTTCGAATTGAATCGGTGTAAGACGATCACGGAGTGCCTCTTTATCCTTCGCCGTATTCCAATGTTGATGTATGAACGTATCTCTGCCTGATCCGTTACGATAATATTTGTATCGCAGTGGATTTTTGTGATGATAATCTTGATGATAGTCCTCAGCAGCATAAAATGTCGTTGCAGGCTCCAAAGTTACTGCAATCGGTTTATTGAACCGACCGCTTTGCTGAAGCTCGTTCTTCGATGCCTCTGCCTCATGTCGCTGTTCTTCGTCGTGATAGAAAATTGCAGGACGATAAGAGCTACCACGATCATGGAATTGTCCACCGGCATCTGTCGGATCAACCGATCTCCAGTAAATTTCCAGTAGCTTAGCGTACGGAAATTGCTGTGGATCATACGTTATTTGAACAGCTTCTGCATGACCTGTCGTCTCAGAGCACACTTCTTCATAGGTTGGATTAACGGTATGACCCCCAATATACCCCGACACGACCCGTTCGATGCCTGGAAGCTCTTCGAAAGGAGTAACCATGCACCAGAAGCAACCCCCTGCGAATGTCGCTTGCTTTAACTGAGTCTCATTATGTGTAACCTCACTCATTATTCATCGCTCCATTTCATCATGATTCATTGTGACCCTATCTCTATTGTAAATAAAAAAGAGAAATCAATCCAATGTTAATCAAATTCGATATAATAGGTGTAATTACATCGGAGGAGGTTTCCGGATGACTTACAAAGAAATGGAATGGGCGTGCGCAGATGGCAATAAAATGTTCGCTTGTGTATGGTCTCCAGAACATACTCGGTCGGCAAAAGCGATCGTAGGTATTGTGCATGGGATGGGTGAGCATATGGGACGCTATCAACATGTGGCAGAAATGCTTGTGAATGAAGGATATACCGTCATCGGCTTTGACCAGCGCGGTCATGGTCGTACTGTTGGAAAACGCGGGCATGTTGCAAAATTCGAGGAACTGCTTGAAGGTGTAGACAACCTGATCGCAGAAGCTAATCGATCCTATCCTAATCTTCCCATATTTCTATATGGACATAGTATGGGGGGAAATGTAACGATCAATTATTTGTTAAGAAAGAAACCGCAGCTCAAAGGTGCGATTGTAACCGGACCGTGGTTAAAGCTTGCTTTTGCACCGCCTCCAATTCAAGTGATCGCGGGTAAGATCATTCAATACATCTATCCTAAATATACAAATCACCGTCCGCTTCATGCAGCAAGCTTAACTTCCGATCCTGTTATGGTGGAACGTTATTTGAACGATCCGCTTGGTCATGGACACATAACCGCTAGATTCTTTTTCGGCGTTCAACGCGCAGGACTTTGGGCACTTAATCATGCGAATCAATTGCAAGTGCCCATGCTGCTCATGCATGCGACCGAGGATCGTGTCACATCATCCGCAACAAGCAAAATATTTGCAGAACGTGCAGGAAAGCTTGTGACATGGATTGGATGGCCTGGCTTCCAGCATGAATTACATAATGAGCTAGAGCGTGAACGGGTGTTTGAAACGATTAAGAGCTGGCTCAAGGAGCAGCTTGAACAATAATGGTAAGAATGATGAAGGAGCAGTGCGATATTCGCCTGCTCCTTCATCGTGGAATGATAATTAATAAGGTTAATTACTTGATTTAATGCCGTAGTAATTGCGAAGTAATTGGGATAATCCTAACAGGTTGCTCGTTAAGCTTCTTGCGCTAAAGTAGACGTCTCCCCCAATTTCAGGATACTGTCGATTATATTGTAATTGATCAATGATTTCTTGCGCAGTGTTCCATCCATCTTTGCCTTCCTTATCTATTCGATAGGAAGCATGCCCGATATAAAGGCTAACCCCTGTGCCCCGCACTTCGTTCGTCCACCAATCAACGAGCTTGTCATAACGAGCAGCCGAGAACGTCATGCTCCAATAAAGCTGCGGCATTATATAATCAATCCAATCGTTACGGATCCATGTCCGCACATCTGCATACATGTAATCGTAAGAGGGTATTCCTGCCTTCGTATCCGAACCTGTAGGATCATCTGCAATGTTGCGCCATACACCAAATGGGCTAATTCCGTACTTTACTTTAGGTTTGACCTGATGAATCGACTTACCTAATTGCTGCACAAATTGATTGATATTATCTCGACGCCAATCGCCTTTATTGAGCTTCTTCTGAGGTTGATATTGGCTATAAGTCGCATTATCATCGAAATCACCGTTAGAAGGATAGAAATAATCATCAAGATGTACGCCATCAATCTGATAGTTTCGAACAACTTCCATGATCGTATCGATAATGTGCTGACGCGCTTCTGGAATACCTGGATTGATGTAGAGCAATGTGCCTGATTTCACGATCCAATCCGGATGTTCGATTACGACGTGATTGGATGCTAGTGTGTCCGTCTTCACTTCCGTATTCGCTCGGAATGGATTGAACCAAGCATGAAACTCCATTCCCCGCATGTGCGTTTCATCGATCATGAACGATAAGGGATCATAGGTAGGTGCTACGCCTTGCTTTCCTGTCAAATACTTCGACCAAGGTACGAGCTTTGATGCATAGAACGCATCTGATGATGCTCTAACTTGCACGTACACTGTATTAATTCCCATACCTTGCAATTGATCCAGCATATTGATGTAATCCTGTTGCTGCTTTGCAGCTTGATCCACACCTGCTTTAGAAGGCCAATCAAGGTTATATACAGTAGAGATCCATGTGCCTCTCAGTTGTTTATTGCCATCACGGGTTTCCAGCTTGATCGTTTTCGCCGATTGATACCAGGTCACTAATAGACCCAGCTGCTCACTGACGAAGCGAATCGGAACCATCACACGACTGTTGATGATTTGTACAGATGCATCTAAAGAAATGGGCTCATTATCTACGATTGCCTCGGATTTCCCCGCAGTTAATTGAAGTTTGCGGTTATCCTTCGTAATTGTAACGGTCTTATTTGCTTGATCCCAATTAATTTTCGCCTCTAGATTTTCACTGATGACGCGAAGCGGCACCATCGTAATGTTCACCTTCGGATCAATAAATGGCGGAGCATCTGTCTTGATTTTACTGCCATTAAAATAGATGCTAATCTCTTGATTGTTCGTTGCCAACGCTGATAGACTTCCAATCGGTACACTAATAATGAATGCGAGTAATACAAGTAATACATTTCTGACTTGCCTCATGCAGTCTTCCTCCCATGCAAAAACATCTGACGATGTTAGCGTCTCTATGCTTAGACGCAGAACATCGTCAGATGTTGCTGTATTTAGTAGATTTAAGGCACGTACACCGTTCCTGGTTTAGAGCCTGCCACTTCTAATCTACGCTTCGCTTCCTCATAAACATTTGCAGAGAGTGCGCCTTTGTTTGCATAGACTACATTTTCAGCTAAGTGGATTGGACTTTTCGTTCCAACTATTGTCGTAGATAGGTATGGATTACTCAGTGTGAAACGCAGCAAGAAGCCGGTACGTGTTTCGCCTTCCTCTAGCAAATCATCTAGGTTCGCTTTGTTCCATACAGCCCAGCGATCCTCTGAACCACGACCTGCCCCTGGTTCTCCTTGACCGACACCACCGCGAATGATGATACCTGCCCCACCTATTCCAGCTTCGGCAATCAGCTCCTCATGCTCGCGCTCCAAGGCAGAATAAGGAATTTGAAATGTATCAAATTGACCTGAACGGATATATGTTGGGATGTGTGGCAAGTAAGAGGATATTCCAATCGAGCGTACTTTGCCTGAAGCTTGAATCTCCTTAAGTACTTCAACAAGATTACCATCTTCTGCTTGTTGGACAGTAGGGCCATGCAACTGCCACAGGTCGATATAGTCGGTTTTCATCCTGCGCAAGCTAGTCTCAATGTTATGTAGTAGATTTTCTCTTGTCCATATGTGCGGAGTCTCATCATGATCACCGTGATCGACGAGCGTGCACCCGCATTTCGTAGCGAGAATATATTCACTTCTGCGGTGGCTAATAAATTTGCCTATCAGCTCTTCACTGCGTCCATAATCATAGGAGGTGTCGATAAAATTTATACCCACATCGAGCACAGCATTTAAAATTTTCTCGGAATCCTCGTCAGCAACGGGACGACCGTTCCATACGCGTGGTCCGCGAATTTCCATTGCCCCAAATCCAAGCTTAGTCACTTCTATGCCTGTTTTCCCTAGTTGTGTTCTTTCCATCTCATCTCAGCTCCCAACTGTTAAATAGAAGGCATTACATTACCGCCACTAACTGGAACATAAGCTCCCGTTATGAAGCTTGCTAAGTCAGAGGCAAGGAACGCGACTACATTCGCAATCTCTTGATCTGTTCCTCTGCGTTTAAGTGGCACAGTGCTCTCATACGATTCGCTGTGCTCCGCATTATTTGCACGGTCTTGGTCGCTAATCGTCCAGCCTGGTGCGACTTGGTTAACCGTAATTTGATGTTCGCCGATTTCCTTTGCAAGTACGCGATACACGCCATCCATCCCGCGTTTGCCAGCAACATACGCCGATTGAGTCGGGAAGTTTTGCATAGAGCATTCCGTATTAATGCCTACCATCCGTCCCCATTTACGTTCAATCATATCTGGAACAAACGTCTTCGCCAAATAAACACTTTGCATCACACACGATTCAAATTGACTCGCATAATCCGCTGCTGATTGCTCTAGTACACTCGTCCATTGATATTGTACAACAGCATTTGCGACGACGATATCCACGCTGCCTAATTGCTCTTTAATCGAAGCTTGCATCGCTTGAATCGATTCAAGCTTTGTAATATCTCCATTAACAATTGCTGCACGTCGTCCCATTGCGGTGATTTCTTCCTGTAAATTTTGCGCTAGTGCTTCATTACTCCGATAGTGAATCGCGATGTCTGCACCGCAACTTGCTAGTGTTCGCGCCATTACACGACCTAATTGTCCTGTCGCTCCGGTAATTAACGCAATCTTGTTAGTTAAATCTATCTTCATCCGTACTCTCTCCTTCTGATCATTGAAATAACGGTTTCCCTTTTGTGGATACATAGGCCACAATTCCATCATAACCCACAGTCGTAATCTTCACTTCACGGTTGTTGATCTTGAATTCAACTGGCTTTATCGTTCCGCTCTCCTTGCGCTCCTTAAGCATGCCCATAAATATTTTGTTAAACTGGTCAACCTTGCCCTCAAACATAAAATTTACAAATGTATCATAAATCTTTTCATATCCCTTATGGCTATATTTTGAGTTTATACTCATACTGAAATCAGTATCAGAGGAACCTATACCAACACTAAAAACAGAGGGTTGAAAATCGTAAATACTTCTTTGCATCTGATAGATCATCTTGTCATAATCTTCTTTAGAAGTATAGTAAATTTTAAAAACACGAGCATCCTCAAGATAACTACCTTTAGGAGCAGTATCCTTAACCTTATCGAGCGCATCATAAAGTTTATTATACTCAGCATTCGGGAAAACATAATACTTCGTATCACCATTCGGCATTGCGACAGTCGTATAATGCTTACCTGTCAGATCAGGAATATGAAGATTGCGCTTGGAGTTATCAATAATACGCGCAATAAGAGCAATAGACTCAGCGCGAGTAATATAACCCTTTGGCTTAAAAGTCTTATCAGGATAACCGCTGATAATACCCTTAATATAAGCTTCAATGACATGTGTAGTATAAACAACGTCCTTCTTATCCTTAATGTCCTTCCAAGCAAGATCCTGGAGTCCAGGGTTCTCGTGGAACTCGATCCATCCAAGCAGAGACATTACGAGATAAGCAGCCTTCTCTCGAGTTAGCGGAACATTGAACTTATTGTTCCAAGCTGAATCATTGCGCTTGAGGAACAGCATACGATTAGCTTGATCTATGTAGGGGTCAGCCCAGTACTTCGTACTAGACTTGATGTTGTTGATGTTGGTAGGATCAAAGTAGTCGTAAGATTCGACCAAGTTCTGTTGCAACGAATAGCTTAGCTTCTCGAAGAAAGCATCAGACCAGTCCATTACACCATACGAATTCTTCTCAATGAGGGAACGGATCATCATAGTGATGAACTCGTCAACATTGACACGATCATTCGGACGGAACGTACCATCAGGATAGCCATTCACATACCCCTTATTCGCAGCCGTGATAATCGCACTCTTAGCCCAGTGGTTCTCAATGTCTGAGAAAATAGGTAGCTTCGATGCAGCACTTGACTGACTATTAGGGAGAGCCATAACCAGTATGGAAATTAGAGATAAAATTATTAATAACTTTTTCATTCGTATCTCCTTCTTGATGCCCAATAAATGAATGCGAAACAAACTACCGCCCTTAATTGACATACAGACTAATCATATCACATCTATGATACTGTGGTGGATTGATGAGCAAAATAGGTGTGGTGATCCACCCCAAACCTATCCTCTCTAACATGAGCGTCTTTTCTTCATAAATATTTGGAAAGTAAGCTTTCATAGACCGTCTTTGGACGCAAGCCGACCAGCTTCTCAACCGGTTGTCTATCATGGAATATAATTACTGTAGGGTTGGACATGATGCCATACTCCCCAGCAATTTCAGGAGACTCATCACAATTCACATCCAACACTGCGAGCTTTTCCCCGTACGCATCAGCTATTTCATTCAGTATGGGCTTCAAAACTTTGCACGGTGGACACCAAGGCGTACTAAAATCGACCAACGTTACCCCTACCGTCCGAATACTCTCTTGAAATGTACGATCATTGACTGTCAACATTGTTCATACACACTCCTCGCATACAAGGTTAAACTTCTTCTTGTAGCGACCGGATCCGATCTTCCAAGTTCAGCTTCAGCTGACTTAACAACGTAAGCTGCTCGTCAATTTCCTTCAGCTTATGCTGATAAATCGGCAATATCTGAGAACAGAATGCCTCTTTATTGATCAGCACGCATTGAAGGAAGCTTGATATTTGCTCTGTTGACAAGCCTAACGCTAAGTAGAACTGAATCGTTCGCACCTGATCTTCCATCATTGGCGAGTAATCACGATAACCGTTCGACTGTCGGACAGAAGTTAGCAAACGTTGTTGTTCATAGTAACGCAATGAACGTACACTAACTCCAGTTCGGGCAGACAGCTCACCGATTCTCACGAAAACCCCTCCCAATTCATGGCTACGAGTGCAGTATAAACCCTGACATTAATGTCAGGGTCAAGTGTATTTTTTAATCTCTTTCGTATATTGATCCAGAGCGGCTTGCGAAAAATTCAGCGTACACTTTCTCCGCGTACGCATCTGTCATCCCCGAGATGTAATCCGCTGCTAATCTCTCCCAAGTCCAACTCCCTTTATGCTGCTCATAGGAGGTCAACCAGTCAGGCGGAATAATGAGTTTCCCACTGTCATAATTTTTAAAGCTGTCCCACAAACGCGTCAGCATAACTTCGCTGCGCTTATGTAGGCGCTGAACGCGAAAATCTTTAATTAACGTTACCCATGCTAGCTTTTTCAATATTTCCATCGTGCGCAACAACTCAATATCTTGCTCACCCTCACGTACGAACGTTACTTTCTTCCAACCGGTGAGCGGATCATCGATAATACCGACTTGATTAGCAAATTTACTTACCCAACGAGCCTTCATTTCACGACGTGTGCGTGAAGGCTCGCGATCGCATTCCGCATAGATTTGCTCCCATTGTTCCAAGTACTGCTTCAATACCTGCTTTACCATCGCTGTCTTATCGACTTGTTCCCAATTTCGCTCACTGTAGCTGGGATCGTCAACAATTTCTTGAATGAGATGAGCGACGACTCGGTCGTCCTCGAATAGACTGGCGTTCATATGAATTTTTCCCGCACGAATGCCGTCCTCGAGATCATGAGTGGAGTAGGCAATATCATCGCTCAGATCCATTAACTGTGCTTCTAGCGTTGCACAATTGTCAGGCATATTCCAAGTTTGACGCAAAAAGTCAATACCGTCCCATTCCATCTGATACACACCTTTTTGACGGCCCGGCTCATCCACACAATAAGGATATTTATTGATTGCAAGCAATACAGATGCGGTTAAGTCCAGTCCGCTATCACTTCCGGCACGTTTTTCTAAAAACATGAGGATACGGAAGTTCTGTGCATTTCCTTCATATTTTAATTGATGATCCCTAGTTAATAACGCATTAAGCACTTCTTCACCCTTGTGACCAAATGGCGGATGCCCCAGATCATGAGCTAAAGAGGCGATCTCAACGACCTCAGGATCGATCATTAAACCAGGATGTTCCTTCATGGCGAGAAACGGGTAATTTTTATTGAGTCGTCTGGCCATTTCACGAGCAATTTGGGATACTTCAAGAGAGTGCGTTAACCTCGTCCGATAATAGTCTCCGGAGCCCGCACCGAACACTTGGGATTTTCCCTGTAAGCGACGAAAAGCAGGTGATTGGATTAAACGTGCATAGTCTTTCTCAAATTCGTCTCGGTCATCTCCGGAATGGATGTTTGCTGTGTCGTATAATCTTAGGTTCCGCACTTTCATGGCCGGTTCTTCCTTTCTCTATTAACCAAAAATGTCGACTTTCTTCTGGATATACTGATCATTCATCATATACGTCCACGTACGTGATGGTCCTTTCAGTCCCAGCTTGTCCCAATCGATATTTTGTTGCTGCTGATCAATTCTTCTCATAAGCTTCGCTGTTTCCTGCTCAATCTTTTCTGGAATTTGTTCGAATGCGTGAATAATCCGGTGGTGAAACTCATCAATCGGATTGCGATTGGCCAACGACTCCAGATGAATACCTTCACGAATATAAGATACATATGCGAGATGGTCTGCCCACGCTTTATCTAAATAAAATAAAGTGACATGCTTCTCTGCGGGGCTTATCGGATTATCAACGTTTATTATCGACATACGCTGTTCGTGTATGATTTTACGTTGCTCCTCTACCATATCCATATACTTGTTCAAGTCTTTACGAATATCGAAGTTTTGCCCTGTAACGACACGTTGGAAGTGCTCTAAGCTTTTATTCAATGACGTTTCTACGAGTGGCTCGTCCTGCTTGATGGAGCGATAAGATGCTGGAATCGCCTTCTCATAGCCAAATCGCACGAAGATTTCATCCTCCAAGCTCACATAAAACCTTGATGAACCTGGATCGCCTTGACGACCAGCCCGTCCGCGTAGTTGGTTGTCGATCCGAATACTTTCATTCATATGCGTACCAATTACATATAAGCCATTTAGCTTAGCTACTTTTTCCGCCTCAATCGGATCTCCGCCTCCAAGTCGAATATCTACTCCTCGACCTGCCATGTTCGTAGATACGGTTACTGCGTTTAGTTTCCCCGCTTTGGCGATCACGACCGCTTCCTCAGCATCATTCTTAGCATTAAGCACATGGCACGCTACTCCTGACTCTTGAAGTGCTTGGGCAAGCTTGTCCGATTCATCGACACTTGACGTACCAATCAAGATTGGGCGCCCTGTCGCGTGGACGGAGGCGATTTCCGTCACTAATGCCTTTAGCTTTGCATCGAAATGTGTGAAGATGAGTGATGGAAGATCCTCTCGGATACAAGGACGATTAGAAGCGATCTGTACAACGTTTAAACTATACGTATCGTCGAATTCATCTTCAGATGCTAGAGCCGTCGCGGTCATTCCGCTTATTTTAGGATAAATGCTTAATAAATGCTGTAATGTAATCGTGCCTAATATTTTACCGCTTAAATTGGAGGACATCCCTTCTTTTGCTTCAACAGCAGCCTGCAAGCCGTCTGGCCAGTGACGATTCTCTGCGACACGTCCAGTAAAGGGGTCAATCAATTCCAGTTTTCCATCCCGAATAATGTAATCCACATCTCGTTTCAATAATGCGTCTGCATGTAGCGCACAATTTAATGACGTTAATAAATGACTATTATGATTATCATACAAGTTCCCGCATTTCAGAACAGACTCTGCGTACTCTACACCTGTTTCCGTTAAGAACACATTACGTTTATTTTCGTCAAAGTCATAGTGATCGCCATAGGATAAGCTTGCTGCGAGCTCCGCCATTCTCCGTCCATCGTTACCTGCAACAGGTACCGAACCTGCGATAATGAGTGGCACTCTCGCTTCATCAATTAGAAGTGAATCCGCTTCGTCAACGATAACGTAATGGAATGGGCGATGAACGATGTCGTTCATGTTAGTACTGATCTCGTCTCGCAAATAGTCGAAGCCCATCTCTTTAGCCGTAACGTAAGTAATATCGGCACTGTAAGCCTCTTGTTTTTGCTGTGTACTCATTCCTTCGCGTACCGCAGCAACTTGCAGTCCTAAAAATTCATAGATCGGACCCATCCAAGCAGCATCTCGTCCTGCTAAATAGTCATTGAAAGTGAGCACATGGACTCCACGTCCTGGGAGCGCATTCAGATAAGCAGACAATACAGCAGCGAGTGTTTTCCCTTCTCCGGTCTGCATCTCTATTAGGTTACCCTCATGAAGTGCCAGCCCCGCCATAATCTGTACATCGTATGGACGCATACGTAACTTTCTCCAAGCTGCTTCGCACACGAGCGCATAAGCTTCGACAAGTAGCTCGTCTAGCGGTACATTGTTCAAGGCTTGGTCACGAAGCTCAGCAGCTTTCGCTTGCAACTTGCCGTCATCCCACGACGAAAGATCGATCTGCTTAATCTCTTCGAGCGTATCCATATAAGGCTTTAGCTTGTTCTGGGCGAACCGCCCTTTCAGCTTCTGAACGAATTTACTTGCAAAGTTCATGACATATGTCCTTTCCGATTTGCAATTAGTCTTGTTTCCATTATAGGGATTATGCACTGAAATACAAAATATTGCGAGATAAGGCTGAATCGAATAATTGATATCTTTTGTCGAACATATTATGAGTTGCAAAAAAGCTCGCGATTTACGCGAGCTTCTCTTTATAGATCAATGAAATACTCAATATTGGATTTCGTCTTTTGCTCTTCGAGCCACGTTGCGGACAATGTACTTAATTGTTCATCCATCAGTGTCGCACGAATTTCTTCCGTCTTTGCTTCTAGAGTTGGAGCTACACCATCGACGGTTAAATCTTCTAGATTTTCATCATAGTACGTCTTGATCTGCTCATCCGTTATGGATACTTGATCTTCAAGCAGCTTACGCAATTGCGCTTGTGATTTGAGTTCCTTCTTTAAATCCTCAACCGTCATGCCGTACATGCTCAATAGACTCTGGAAATCTTCTTCGCTACCTACCGATTGCTTAATGGTTTCAAGTTCCTTTTCATAGTCCTCGTCGGTTAACACTAATCCTTGCTTCTCCATTTCTTGACGAATTAATTCGCTACTCACGAGTGTATCCAATGTTTGCCCACCACCTGCTGCAACTAAAGCGTCAAAAAGTTCATTCTTGCTAATTGATGTATCGTTCACTTTTACTACTGCATCTGTACCTGTTATTACTTTATCACCCGGTGGGTATATAACAATGTAGACTATTAAAGCGACAAGTAATATCGCTGAAGTTGTCATCCAAACCCAAGGCTGTGCTGGCTTATTCATAATAATAGATTCTCCTTTATGATGACTGAATCGAGTAGTCGTTCAGTAGAATAAGTCTATTATGCAAGATAAGGCTGAAAGAAATATAAAGAGAACATTAAAATGAGATGAAATTTCGTGCCTCTAAATGTGGAACCGCTTCATGTTCAAATTATGAATTTTATTTCAAAGCTTTGTTCGGTAAATAGTGAATGGCTCGAATAAATCGGATCGTCTTCGTTTTCGATCTCATCACGATAGAATGAGTCTCCGCACGATCATCTGGCAAATACCTTACACCGCCAAGAAACTCACCTGGAGTGACACCTGTTGCAGAGAAAATGACATCGTCTGTGCCGACCATATCAGCCATAGTAAGTACCTTGTAGGGATCTTCAATACCCATTTGGATGCAACGCTCATATTCCTTAGCATTCGAAGGCATAAGTCTACCTTGAATTTCTCCACCTAAACATTGCAAGGCTGCCGCTGCAAGCACCCCTTCTGGAGCACCACCTGAGCCCACATACAAGTCAATCCCCGCTTCAGGGAAGGCAGGTGCCATAGCTCCTGCAACGTCTCCGTCCGAGATGAACTTAATTCGAACTCCGACTTTACGGAGCTTCTGCACGATCGATTCATGACGAATTCGATCAAGCAGCATTACGGTTAATTCGGATACATTTTTATTTAAAATATCAGCAGCACGTCTCAATGTTACTTCCAATGGATCAGTGAGCGAAAGTTTGCCTACTAGCTCGGGACCTACTGCAAGCTTTTCCATATACATATCCGGTGCATGAAGGAGATTCCCTTTGCTAGCAACCGCGACCACAGACATCGCGTTGTTAAGTCCCTTCGCCACGATTTCAGTCCCTTCTAGTGGATCAACGGCGACATCCACTTCTGCTCCCTCACCATTGCCCACTTCTTCACCAATATACAGCATGGGAGCTTCGTCCATCTCGCCTTCACCTATAACGACTGTGCCTCTAATTTCAATAGTGTCAAACATCTTTCTCATCGCAGCAGTAGCTGCTCCATCCGCATTAATCTTATCCCCTCTACCCATCCATGGTGCTGAGGCCAACGCTGCCAACTCTGTAACCCGCGCTATCTCTAATGCTAGCTCTCTTTCCATCCTTAATCGCCTCCAAATCTTTATATAATATATATCATATGATTATATATGACACAATATATATTTGATTATTGTGTCTTTAATGTCTCATTATTATATTAAAGTGTGTCGGTATTAAGAATGGAGTTAAAGCGAATAGAAAAATGCAGCCCATATCCAAGGGGATAAAGGCTGCATTATTGCATGCTTTGCTATTTTGAGTGGGCTTACAAGTTTCACAGATCGAATTCAATCGTAACATGTATAATTTCCGAACGACTCCCTAATCTTACCGGAGGCCCCCAGAAGCCAAACCCTGACGAAACGATAACATGCATAGCATGCTTACGCATATAGCCCCAATCAAGCTCGAACAATCTTTTTGTAAACAGATGATTCGGTACATACTGTCCTCTATGCGTATGGCCACTTAACATTAAGTCGACGCCAGCATCGGCGGCTTGCTGAAACATTGTCGGCTGATGATCCAGCAAAATAATCGGTTTATCTTTCATGAGATCAGCAGTCAACTCGCCAACCGCAACTCTACCTTCAGGTCCCGTGGATTCTGCTGTTTTATCCTTACGTCCTACGATGTACAAGCTATCATGAAGCTCAACGACCTCATCTTGTAATACGCGAATGCCAATCTCTTTCATCTTCTGAACATATTGCTCGATATGCCCTCCATAATACTCGTGATTACCTAGTATGGCATAGACACCGTGCTTGGCCTTCAGCTTGGCAAGCTCCTTACTCATCTCCTTGCGCAGAAATGGCTCGATTGAGTCATCTATCACATCTCCGGGCAGCAGGACGAGATCGGGCTTCAGCACATCGACCTGTTTAACCAGTCTGCGAATGTGCCGATTTCCAACTAAATTTCCAAGGTGGATATCCGATGCGACAACAACATTGAGCTTATGAAATTGACGCCCTTTTTTATCGATTTTGATGGAATATTTCCGTACGATTGGTGAATAAGCATTTTTCATTCCCACGACCATAGAAAGCACTAAACTAACGATAGCGATCGTGCCGAAGAACTGCGTGTAAGTAAGTAGCTCTCCTCCCACTAATCGGACAACAACGCCACCTAAATCCACTATAAGTGCAAGAATAAGTCCAATCTCTATCACGTAGATCCAACATGAGCCCAATACCTTAAGTAATCGCGCGACTGGAGCTATATATTTCGATAGTGGAATACGTCCAATGATATATCCATAAGCAAAAACGGATAAAATCATCCATAGCCATAATGATGAATATCCGATATCTAACGAATCCAACCACCACATCAAATTTAGACCTAAATAAAAGTTGATTCCCGTATACAGAATGAGAATACCGAAAATAATGACAACCATTCGTGGATGAAATTTCATCTTTTTCTTAGCTCCCTATCGACACAGCTTTTCATAGAAACGATTATAGCATAACATGGGGTTCAATCTAATAACTAAAAAAAGCCACCTGGGTACAGTTCAAATTGAACTACACTCTGGTGGCTTTCCTATCATTCATCGATTTATTTAATTTCCGGCATCGGAACGAACAATAGGTTGATCGGCAGATTACTACCCGGAGCAGGCACGAATTCAATCGTTACTGATTCTAGTTCATCTCCGGTCCGATATAGCATTCCAACTTCATTCGGATTTTTCAGAATGCTATTATATGTCGTGTATACAACTTCCCCATTCACTGTGAACGCCCCTGAATAGTGGCCACCACGTGGATTTAATAGGATCGCTGTGTTTGCCTTCACATTATTTAGCTGGACCGTATAGAAGGTCCCATAATTCCCTGTGTTATTTACTTCTCTCTGAGATAATGTGTCATATCCGCTTAACGGCTTATCTACAACATTTTCACCGAAAATGATACGCGTTCTTGTTTCCCCTAGTAAATCATTCAAAGTTAGAATGCGATCAGCGAGTTCAAATGTACCACGTACATGTCGATCGATGCTCGGTAATTTAGGTAGCATAGGCAACACCTTCATGACATCTTTGGTCGCATCTACTACAACAACTTGCACTTTAAGTGTCGCATCCATTACCACGTCACCAATCATGGAGTATGTTTCTCCAGTATTGATTTTTTTAGCGCTTAGCTCGGTATACAACACACGTGATTCACCTGCTGGAATAGATACCGTTCTGTTATTAACCAATTCACGAGATTCCAAATATCTCCCAACCGATAGGCGACCCGCTGACGATACGCTCGTACTTGGTCCACCCATTCCGATCGGTCCAAGATTCACAGTTGCAGTCTTCGCATTGTTGTTTGTAGCAATGATGTAAACCTTCACAGGCGATAATCTAGAATTAAAATGATGGAGCATGAATCTGACGTTACCTTGTACTTGATCCTCGTAGGTGATCCCTTCATCAACAATAGTCTCTGGACTATTGGAACGAAAGAGCGTCTGTTGATGATTCGTAGGATAAATATAGTAGTTCAATTGAGTCATCTTTAATACATCTGAGCCATTGAACGTGAATTTTTCACCGATAGGGGTATAGATCAAATTAAATTCTTCTTCTGTATACTTCGTTTCATCTGTAATCGTAATTGTTTTTGAAATTTCATTGGTTGCACCGTTCACATCCGTTACGAGCAACGTAATCGTCTGTGGTCCTGGTACAAAAAATCCATTTTGTTGGTTCGTCCATGTGCTTTTCACAATTGCATTTTCATCATCTGTACTTCTATCGTAATAACGAATATACTCACCCATTTTGTAAGTGTCTTTTTCCGTTACGAAAGATGCGACAGGTGGCTGATTGGGTGGTTTAACTGCAAGGATAACGGAATATGGTTCACTCCATAGGCCGTTCTCATCCATTACCCAATGCGTAACCGTATAAAAACCTGCATCATCAAAAACATGGATTTGATTTTCCCATTTCTCATCGACAATGTTAGCTCCATAAGGTGAATACGATTCATTCGTATACTCCACATAGGTCTGTGTTGCATATGGAGTAGAAGTCGATACTGAAAATTGAGCAATCGGTTGAACAATCTTCTTCCAAGTAAGCTCTATCTTTTTTTCCTTGGCGTTCAACTTTAACTTTAAACCGAATCCTGCCGCGATCGACTTTACCGGTACCATCAAAGTACCCTTCTGTACGAGTGGTGCTGCTTGCCATACTTTACTAGTATCATTTAGCGTGTAATTAAGTTCTCCTACCTTCAGCTTAATGACATTGTCACCCATTTTAAGTGCATATTCCTTTGTATTCTTGTCATACGCGAGTGTACCTTCAAGCTCTTTAATGATTGAGCGCGCCGAGACGAATGTAACACCTTTAATGATTGAACTAGGACCTGTTGCAAGTACGGTTGTGCCATTGTGAATCATCTGGTTGGAATCTTGTACGATAACAAGCTTTTGTTCGCCATTACTATTTTCTGCTGCATTGACCGGAATTGAGAAAGATAAAATCAAGAGAATACTGAGAGATAATTGAATCCATTTTTTTAGCATAATAGCTCCTTTACTTCACTGCATTTTTTCTATTTAACAAATTCTAAGGATATAGTCTATAACGTAACGCTTACTGAAAAGTTGCTAGGCGATACAAAAATAAGCCTAAATACCGACTTTGCGAAACGTGTCGGCACGGCTTATTCGCGTTTTATAGCTGATCCAATTGTTCTAGTAGCTGCTGCTTTGAAAAGTTTTCTCCAATAAAAATTGCAACTTCCTGCACTTTACCTTGAGGAGAAATTCTCATAAAATCACTTTCTCGGTAAGCATACTGGAATAGAAATTGACTGGCGGTATCAGAAAAAGTAACGATCCCTTTCGCACGATATATCCCCTCAGGCAATCTTTTCAAAAAAAGTTCGAAAGCCTGGCTATCAATTGAACGATTCAAAAAGTAAGTAACGGAATGAACATGATCGTGCTCGTGATGGGCTTTATGATCGTGATCGTGATGAGCTTTATGATCGTGCTCGGAAATCCTTTTAGAATTCGAACCTTGACCCTGCACAAGACACTCCATATCAAGCTGAGCTTTTACAGTAATTTTAGAACTCGCATACGGATTCCAAATATCGATATAGCTTCTGAGCTCATCCAGCTCCAGCGTCTGAACTAGATCGGCTTTATTGAGAACAATTAAATCAGCTGCAGCAATCTGTTCCTTCATCAGACGAAAGGTTTTCCCCGTACCTATTCGTACGCGATCTAAAAGATGCCGACAATCGACTACAGTCACAATGCTCGCAAGTGCAACACGTTCGTAGAGTGAGGCTTCTGTAACCCCATCGATCAATTCAAGTGGCATTGCTATCCCTGTAGATTCAATCCAGATTACATCAGGGCGGTGTTGTTGTACCAGTTGGACAAGCTCAGTACTGATGTCCCCTTTCAATGAACAACAAATGCAACCACCCAATATTTCTGCTAAAGGGGTATCTGTACCGACCAAAGCGCCTTCTACGTTGACATCTCCCACTTCATTAAGTATTACAGCAGGTTTAAGTCCTTTGCTTTTGGCGTCGTTAATCAAGTTATTAAGCAATGTCGTCTTCCCACTGCCCAGAAATCCACTAAAAATATATACAGGAATAATTTCTTTATTCATCTTCGGTGCTTACTCCTTACTGAGAATGGCCATCTGGGGTTGTAACTTTATGCTCTAGTGCAAATTCAAAATCTTCAATATCGAATAATTGCACAGGCACGCTGTTCTGGATGACCTTTTCTTGGAAATCAATTTGATCGGTTAGGATTGGACATTGCGAGCGAAGCGATAACAGCACAACATCGGTTTCAACCGGATCCAGCAATTCGCCATATTGAGCATTTTCAATCGTATTCACAACGACGAAAGTCACATGATCATTAATAGGCATTGGAGGACTTTCTCGCCAAGGTGCAATTAATGCACGTTCTAGCTTTTTCTTATTGAATGGGTCTTCAAAAAATTGAATCATCTCACCCATCATCGACTTCACATAATAATCATCGTTTGCTTCTGGCATAATAGGCTCAGAGCTAACTCTCATTTCATATAGCTCCATCACCGTCGAGTACGGAATCCTGTATTCTACAGGATGTTTCGGATGCAGAAGCTGACCGTAAATCGCGATCATGACAGCCTCGATGACAAAACGACGATTCATCTTCCGGTTCCCTCCCATAGCGATCTTTATCAGAATTCATTGGTTCTCATTATATCATAAAAAACAGGACGTGTTGCCAGTGCATCATGTATAATAATGATGGTTATAGAACTCAAATATGGATATGAATGTGGGGCTTCTCGAGATGACTGACTTGTCTTTTAGCTATTATATGCAGCTTGAGAATTCAGAAGCTGAACGAGTGTACCAAACGGAAATGGAAAACTGCGGTTACTCCCCCTTTTACCAATTTGTCGAACAATTTCGTACACGGTTAAAAAGCTACACGGATACAGAAAAAACTCACTTTGAAACGCTACTGAAAAGAGGCAGACGCTTATTTCCGAAACCAGGAAGCCTCAGCCCTGCATGGAGTCTCCTATGGGATGAGTTTGATAGCATCTTTCGGGTCAAGAATGAGGTGCTGGCAACGATATCTGAAGCAGATCGGGATGGTGAATGGCAAATTATTATTGATAATCCGTTCCATACGCAATCTGTTGTCTGCTATACAGAGCTCTCATTCTATGAAGCCGCCTATATGTATGGTTACTTTCAACTTGAGTTAAAACCAAATGAATGCTTACGTCTACAGAAGATCAACCAACTCTTGTTCACACATGGTAGTAAAGAAGCCTCCATCTTTCCAAGTACATAAAGATCATATGCTGAAACAAAGTGTATCTAGCAAATGAAGTAAGCCCATGCATTTACGCATGGGCTTACTTCATTTATTATTCAGACGATTAGATTATGAATATACTTCAAATTCTAATAACGAGTATCCGTACCGTGTTCCTCGTTCTGTACCCGTCATTCTTACATAACGTGCTTGACTTGAAGTAAAAGTAATATCCTCTATTCCACCTTTTCCTGAAGTTGTTGAGTAAACGGTTGTCCAGCTTGACCCGTTCAGTGAAATTTCGATCACATAGCTTTTACCGTATGCACTTTGCCAATCGAGAATAACATGACTAATTGCATAGGTCGCTCCGAGATCAATCGCAATCCATTGCGGATCGCTGTGATCAGATTCCCACCTTGTCGAGGTGTCGCCATCTACTGCGTTAGAAGCGACCTTCTTGGCATTCGCAGATGAAGTCACTGATTTATTCAACGCTAAATTCAGAGCTGTACCAGGTGTTACGACAGACTGTTGAACGGATGCAACCATATAGCCTGTCGCAGTAATAGTAACTTCATACGTTCGGGCTGTCGGGAATAAGCTCGTATTCAACGTAAGCTTGCCTGCTGTCAACGTATATTGCGATGAATTTACGATTGTCCCATCCACTTTTACAGAACTAATTGCATTTCTCCAAGATGAATTGTCAGTGAATGTAATCTCCATTGGCTGACCCACATTATTCTGTGTGGTATCCGCAGTAAGAGTTGGAGGCGACAAAGTTGTCGTTCCCCCGCTACCATATACTTCAAATTCCCAGAGTGAGTATCCATATTGCGAACCCCGTTGAATACCTGTTAATTTGACGTACCTTGCGCTTACAGCGGGGAAGCTGATATCGTTAATCCCCTTAGAACCCGACGTTGTAAAATAGACTTCCGTCCATGATGTGCCATTCGTGGATGTTTCGATCCTATAGGATTTTCCGTAAGAGTTCTGCCAGTCAAGTACGACACGGTCAATTGTTGAAGTCGAGCCGAGATCAACTTGAATCCACTGTGGATCACTCTGTTCCGATTCCCACCTTGTGTTACTGTCACCATCTACAGCGTTGGATGCTGGTTTCTTCGGATTGGCAGATGAGGTCACCGTTTTGTTCAGTGCCAGATTAATTGTTGAACCCCCTCCTGGCGACCCACTCTGCATCGGATTAACCTTAATGAGCGATTTAGCCGGTACAGTAGCCGTACCGGTTACACCTCCTGCGTTACGGAACGTTACTGTAATCGAACTGCTTGATGGATTCCACACCAATGCACTATAGGTTGAGCCTTTCTTGTACACTGTGGCACTTGTCCCACCAGATGCCCAGATATCCTTCGTTCGTTGACCTAATGTAGCCATATTGTGTACGAACCAATAGGTGTTCGCTTCTGCATCCTTCTGCATATTGGTCACATCCCATTTATTGAGCACTGCTTGCGGATCGCTTAACGATTGGATTGGCCAGATCGTATGATACCAACCTGTTTCTGGTCCCGAATTATCTGCAACCATCCCGCTATACATCGCTCCTGCTTTTGCTGGATCAAAAGCATAGCTTGTGAGATATTCAGCAGTTGGAAGCCAGTGAATGCCATAGACGTGATAGGGGTTGCCACTGAAGAAAGTGCCGAAGTTAATCGCGCTTCCATACACTTGACCAACTGTCTTGTGATTATATCCTGGTAGCCAATTATCATTGTCATAGTTAAACCAATATTGCTCAATAGCCTTTAGCTCCGTCGTAAAGCCATAGATTCCTGCGTCGCGGTAAGTTGTATTACCCGTCGCTATGCCCCACATATATTGACCCACCCAGCTGAACAATGCCTCTCCTGCTGCTTCCTGATTGTTGCCATTCGCATTGTCGCCATAGCCACCTGCCCATGAGTGACCATCATAGGGGTCAAAGTTACGGAAGAACGGATACAATGTATCTGACTTCGATGGGTTCGCATAATCACGAATAAGATGCTCTACCATGCCGCTATATTTGTCCTTGAAATCTTGATCGTAAGTTGCTAACACTGCAGAAGCAAATACGAAATAGCCATTCGTGAAATGATGATCAGTCAGATTCGCTGAATTGGAGCTGTAATCGCTATGTTTATAATACATGGTTCCCCATTCAGGGTTATATGCGAAGTAGTAGTTCGGTTCGCCAGAAGTATAGGTGTACCAATCTACTAAGATAGTCTTGATCCTTCCCAGGAAGATGTTCTTGTAGTTCTCATCGCCGATTTGGTCAGCCATTAACACACCCATCGCTAGTGGCTGAAGCTTCTTTCCTTGCCAATAGGCATCCTTTTGCATTAAATTTTTAGACATTTCCGTATCAAGCACTGCAAGATATTGCAGTAAGGTCTGACGAGAATACGTTGAATCTCCCGGCTCAGTAAATTGGGGCACTATCCCATAAAATTTGTCTACAGTCGTGAAGGAGTTACCTTCTACAACTTTCAGCAATCCTCGAATCGATAGATACGTTAATGCAGTTAATGGGGTTGTTGTAATCTTCCACTGATGTGGGAATTGCGTCATTAACGTCGTGTTAGCGAAACCCGTTCGCTTGAGTGATGTCGCGACATTAAAGTTCGTAGTCACATCCGATGTCGTCTCATTGTAGCTATAAGACACATTCGTACTTGTGACGAACGCATAGGCATGCTGATAGAAGTAATTCAATTGGGATTGAACTGGTAAGGTCGCCAGTGACAAGTAGTTCTGTCCTCCACCAAGCGATAGCTTTAACTTTACTCCTGCTCTTGTGAATACTGTACCTGGAGGTGCAAAGACCCCATACGATCTTGTTACCATGGAAGGTGTGGGCGCACCATCAGAATTAATAATTTCAATACCGATGTGATCACCTGTAAAAGTAGCGCCATCCGTTGTCAAAATCGTATTGTTGTTATCATCAAAAAATCTTGTAGTTGCAGGCAAATAGATTTCCGGAGTTGTTGCATCGTTGAAAAGTGAATAGAGATACGGTGACCCTTTAACGAAAGTTGTTTTCATTTTATCAACATTATTATCGCTTAATACAACATCGACTGACCAATCACTATACCCAGTAATACGATTCAAGATCGTTGCAGGGCTAATATTGTTGGCGGTTACATATAAATCCGGTGGGCCATCCGCAGTAATCCCATTTCCGGATGTTTTCACATATCCCGCTCCAGGCGTAAGCAAACCCAATCCTTGTTTCGTATACTTGGCTTTAAGTGGCAAAGTAATTATTCCACCGCCTAGCTTATCGATGAGCATCGATTGCCACCAATCATTGGAGGGTAGCGGGGAGGTGACATTAGCCGATTTATAAGTCGCAGCTTTAGGCTGTCGAATCGTTAGATCATTTAGAGCATAACTGCCCTGTCCAACTGCAACTGTTGAAAGCACTGGAATCGGAGTAATCGTATACGTAGGTTTTGGATCACCGGTGATATAATCATAGACTTTGAATTCAGAAATTGAATAGCCTGAGCTAGAAACAGCAATGATGCCCTTCATTCTCAAATATCGACTACTTGCATAGATCGGTAAATTAATTGGCTCTCCGTCACCGTTCATCTCCCGAAACACGGTAGTCCAATTCGTTGCATCATTAGAAACTTGAAGGTCATACGTCCTACCCGCATTATCCCAATTAATAATGACTCGGCCTAAGGTACGTACACTTCCTAAATCAACATAAATCCATTGATCATCGCTTGCGTTAGAAACCCAGCGGGTCGAATCGTTCCCGTCAACAGCTTGACTAGCTGGTTGTGCTGCGGATGACACGTAAGTAGGTTTGTTTAATGCGACATTCGTTCCATAGCTCGGTGAAGGAAGATTGACACCGCCCGTTCCGTACACCTCAAACTCAAATAAAGAAACGCCATATTGCGGTTTGAAGCGTTGCGTAGAGAGCATGCGGACATATCGTCCTGTTCCACTTAGCGTAATGTCCTCGACACCTCCACTTCCCAAAGTAGTAGAATGAATATCGGTCCAATTGATTTCATTATTGGAAACCTGAATCTTATAAGATTTAGAATATGCGCTCTGCCAAGTGATCACCACACGATCTATGACCGCAACTGCACCAAGGTCAACATAGATCCATTGGGGATCAGACCCCCAAGCACTAGCCCAACGCGAGCTAGTATCTCCATCAAAGGCTTTATCAGCAGTAAATGAGTTCCCTTCAATAGATGAGGCAAAAGCCGGTCTGTCTTTGGAGAGCAAATAGCTACTGGCAGCGCTTACATTTTGAGACGGCATAATGTTGAACATACTAAGCACCAAACTAAAAATGATGAACAAGGTTGTAATCTTTAATACGGGCTTCCACACTTTCTTTGAACTTTGTTTCAAAATAAGTTTCCCCCTTCAAATAATAAAATGGGAATGCGTTATGTAATAATCATGCTAGTCACATTTATTAGAACGTTTTGAAGGGGAATAAAAAAGGTGTTAATTTGACCATTTACAAATTAAATTTACAACTTATACAAAAAGAGAAGGACTTTCCTAAACTATCTAGGAAAGTCCTTCCTATCCTCAAATCTTTAATGCGATGATTCCTTCTCGATACGTAACCATTTTGCGAGGATCGTTGCTTAGCTTCACATTCGCCATCTTCGCTTCATGCTCAGACAGCTGCATAACAGTCCATTCACTCAAGTTGCCTGCTTGTTCTTCTGGATCTATTCCTGCTTCTATTATTGCTTTAGCAAGATGCTCTTCACTCGGCTGATCATCCCAAAGCTTAATGCCATAATAGGCGAGCTCATAGCCATTCCGCTGCACGCAAGAGAGCAATGTCCCTGTGGTAGTATGCTTCATCACGTAAGGCATTGACTGCAACGCTCCATTCTTAGAGATAAGGACTCTCATGCTTCGCCTTCAGCATGTTCCAGCGACGTTCGATCTCGTGGTCGAACTCTTTGAGTGTCTCGGCATATTCTGGTTTGGATAGATGCCTCGTCTTACCCATCATCTTGAGCCAGTCTCCAACAGGAACACGTTTGCCTTTCTCTTCCGGATTGTAGGTGAGCGTCGTAACTCCTCGTTCAACCTCATATAGCGGAAAGAAACAAGAGTTAACTGCCTGATCGATAATCGTTGTTCCATCCTTGTCATCTGACAGCCAGTTCAATGGGCATGTAATGAGAATTTTCCCATATACCATCCCGACATTCTGAGCATACCATTGCGCTTTTGCACCTTTTCGTACGAGATCTGGCGCATTTGCCTCACTGCCCGTGAACACGTATGGAATATTCGTTGCTGCCATAATTTGAGCCGTATCCTTATGGTGGAACACTTTTCCACCCTGATGTTTCCCAACGTTAGACGTAGACGTCCGATGACCCATTGGAGTGGAGTAGGACAACTGCGCACCGGTGTTCATGTAGCCTTCGTTATCATATTCCAGAATGATCATACGGTGGTTACGAAGGGCAGCTCCAATTGCAGGACCCATTCCAATATCCATACCGCCGTCACCTGTAATCATGACAAAAGTAAAGTCGTCTTGTATACCAAGATGATCCAACTCTCCACGACGTTTACGTTCATGGAACATTTCAACTACGCCAGACAATGTCGCTGCACCGTTTTGGAATAAGTTGTGGATGTAAGTCGCTTTATGCGCAGAATAAGGATATCCAGTCGTAACAACCATCGCGCATCCGGTGTGGAATAAAGCAACAATATCGCCTTCAATCCCTTTAAAGAACAGCTCCAATCCAGAGAAGATTCCGCAGCCTGGACAAGCGCCATGACCTGGGGCAATCCGCTTCGCCTTCTTCGTTAAAGCTCGAAGGGGCGGAACACGAACATTGATTTTACCTGTCACTTCATCTGGTGTTACGGTGATGAGTCCTGTCTTTACCTCTTCATAATCGAGCGGTTCGACGACACGCTTAGGTGCTTTGTCAGGATCTCCAGCAGTAATCCCATGATAAGCAAATGGATTTTCAACGAATCCTTTATTCATCGCATCGATCGCGAATTCGAACATTTGAATGCCATCTTCTGCGTAGAAGTCTTTGCCTCCAAGACCATAAATCCGACTGACGACCAGTGTCGAGGAGTTGCCATAAGTATGGAGCGCGGAACGCACTTCAAGCACCATGTTGCCACCGTGAGCGCCGTATGCATCAGCACGATCTCCAACCGTTACCGCTTTAATATTTTTCAAAGCTTCTGCAATCGCCTTTGCTGGGAACGGACGAATGATGTTCGGTGAAATTGCACCGGCTTTAATCCCTTTAGAACGCAATTCATCGACGACATCTTTAATGATCTCTGAAGACGAATTCAGCAGGAATACAGCGACTTCGGCATCATCCATGCGATATAGCTCAAGGATCGGATAATCTCTGCCTGTCAGTTCTGCATATTCTTGACGAATACGGTCATAGACCGCTTCCGCACGATACATCGCTAAGCTTTGTTGATAGCAGTTGTTGATATAATCCGGCTCATTCATATAAGGTCCAACTGTAATTGGATTGTTGCGATCAAATACATGCTTAAAGCCTTCTGGCGGATGCTCTCCTACAAACTTTAATACATCCTCACGATGTGCGAACGTATTGACTCGGCGCTTCTGGTGACTTGTGAAGTACCCATCAGAGGCGACAAGTACAGGAAGGCGAACCTCAGGGTCCTCAGCAAGCTTTAGGGCGATAATGTTCATGTCATACACTGCTTGTGGATCACGACATAGCACAATCGGCCAGCCTGTATTTAAGGCGAAGTAAAGATCAGAATGATCACCATGAATATCAAGCGGTCCTGAAACCGAACGACAAACGAGATTGAGCACCATCGGAAAACGCGTACCCGATTGTACGGGCATCTGCTCAAGCATATACAAGTAGCCATTCGCCGATGTTGCATTGAACACCCGGCCTCCACCTGTTGAAGCACCATAACAGACGCCCGCTGAACCATGCTCGCCATCTGCTGGAATGAGCACAATATCGTGCTGTCCATTAGATTTCATAAGATCTAGAAACTGTGCAACCTCAGTCGAGGGCGATATCGGAAAATACCCCATAATATGATAGTTGATCTGATGCGCGGCATAGGCTGCCATCTCGTTGCCTGACTCATAGACGATGCGTTGCTCAACAGTACCTGACGATTCTAATTCCTTATCAACGTCAATAGCCATTGCTACTCCACCTTTCCATTATGTGCAGTCAATTTATAGTGCTAAACGAAATTTATGAGGGAAACGGTGTTCCTCGGCATAACCTTCAACCTCAAGCGCACTAGACAATGCATCTGTTGGACATGCGATAACACACTTCAGACAACCTTTGCAATATTGGTAGTCAATCCCTTGCAGGAACATCTGAGGACGCCCCTTCTTATCTTCCTGCTCCTCCCATACGAAGCAGAAATCCGGACACACATTATCGCAAGCTGCACAATGAATGCACTTATCATCAGCAAAATGCGGCATCATTCCCGCGCGGGAGATGCTCAAATCTTTCAATATGCTATTCCCTGGGTTTGTAATTATGCCGCCGATCGGCTGCGTGTCATATCCGAGTACCGGTGTATCCATTCGAACGTAGCCCGGCATTGCATCTCCTTCATCTAACACGAACGTCTGGAACTTTACTTCATCGTAACCACGTTGGAAAGTATCCAATGCCGGCTGTACCGCAGCTGGGTATTTTTTCTCCAGTGATTTGCGAATAACACCTTTCATAAACTCCACATCTAGAAACTCACATAATCGGAACAATCCGCCTAGCATAGCCATATTCACGCGATTATTAAGATCTAACGCAATCCCAGTTGCATCTACAACTGCGATAATCCCCGCCTTCATCTTCAATTGCGTCTTCAGCTGCTCTGGAGATTTCTTCGAATTAACAAGCACGATCGAATCTTCAGCCATCCCAGAAATAACGTTGATCGTCTTGGACAAGTTTTCATGAAAAATACCGATCACATGTGGACGTTCCACAGGTGATGTATCACGAATCCGCGTATTGATGTCACAAAAACGAATATGCGCTTTGACTGCAGACCCCTTTTTCTCCGAACCATACGAACTAAAGCTTACACCGTTCAATCCTGCACCCATTACTCCTGCTTCTGCTAACATTTTCCCAGCTAAATTTGCTCCAAGCCCACCGATTGATTCCAATCGAATTTCAAAAAAACCAAGCTCGTTCACTTTAGGTAGGTTTGCCATGATGAGTTGTAACCCCTTTCACGTGTAGTAGAGGAAAAATTCAGAATAATTAGTAGGTTGTAAATAATTATAATTTCGCGTTAATTCACAAAATTCCTGCAACATCTAGTTTAAATCATTAAATATTATCTTTATATGAATAGGATATGAACAAATTGACCGTTTTTTGCTTACTTATGTGACCTAAGTTATAATACTTACACTTATACAGATGCAGGTGATAATGATGATAGAAATTAAATCTTCTAAGATTAGTGATGGCGAGTTCAATCGTGGCGTATTCGCCATGGGGCCGATTTCGAAAGGTACGTTATTTCACGAGGCACCCGTTATTCCTTATCCAAACGAACAGCATGTTCATATTGAACAAACTTTGCTAGCTGATTATATGTTCAGCTATGGTGCGAATCATACAGCTCTTCTGCTTGGCTACGGAATGCTATTTAATCATTCCTACAAACCGAATGCCTATTACGAGCTGAACTTTGATAATCATACCGTCGACTTCTATGCTTATGCAGATATTCCAGCTGGAGATGAAATTTTCATTAACTACAATGGCGAAGTCGATAACGAAGATGAATTGTGGTTTGAGGACAATAATAAAGAGACTCTCTAAAAACCAAGAGTCTCTTCGTATACGTTAATTAACTCAATCTGTTACGTTCTGCAACGGTTAATCTTCTACCCCTAATATTAATTACGATGCTGCCTTCTTGCATCCCCCAAATTTCATCTGCAAATTTCTCCGCAAGCTCCAATCGATGTAGGGCGACTACAATTGTCGCCCCTTTATCTTTACACAGATGCTTCAACGTTTGCATCATCTCTTCAGAAGTGTGGGGATCTAGACCAGATACAGGTTCATCAGCAAGCACTAATCTTGCACCATGCACAAGCGATCGCGCGATCGCGACTCTTTGCCGCTCCCCACCGCTCATCCTGTCCACTTTCTGCTTCGCCTTGTCCAGGAGGCCCACCGATTCGAGCATTTCCATTCCACCCATGTGATCGTCACTGCGCACTGATCCAATCATTCTACGCCAAAGTGGGGTTTGTCCGGCTACGCCGATAAGTACATTTTTAAATGCGGTTTTATTCTCGTATAAAATGGGTCGTTGCTCAACGTATGCGACATTGCTGCGAAAGCGTAGTCTTGCGAACCAACCAGCCTTCATCAAGTCCTTCCCATCAACTCGATATTCCCCATCAGACCATCGCTCTCTGAGTGCCAGCGCCTTAAGCAATGCAGATTTCCCACTTCCACTTGAACCGACAACCGCGATCAATGTTCCAGGCTCTAACCGAGCATCAATATTGTTCAGTATCACTTTTCCTTCGGGTATTGTTCGTGTTAATCCGGATATGACAATCATGTCAGCCCTACTCTCTTCTATCTGATATATTTCTAGTGTATTTCATTCAAGAAATCCTTTCCATACGAACAAATGTTTGATATAATTTAAATAAGAACACTTGTTCCAAAAATTAAGGTGTGAAGGTGGGATGATGGATGGTGAATTGTGAGCATCTTCGTTATCTGGAGCCTCCTCGAGGACCCAGACCGTCGCAAGACTTAACCTTTAAATTTTTCACAGATGGAACATTAGTTATCGTAGACAATGACACAGGACGCACGATGACTCCTCGGGAATTGAGTGGTGGCAGCTATGATTTTTACGTCAGGCAGCGCCTTCAATTCATCAGACGAGACCTCACAGCGAAGATTGCTAAATATGCTTGAATGACTGAAGAAGTCTTCTCGAACATGAGAGGGCTTCTTCCATTTGTGGGACAACCCTCTTGTTTACAAACTTCTGCATTCAAGCCATAATAATTGTAGTGATTCCAATTATACTATTATTACGCTTAACGATTAGGAGAAGTTTACCCATGAAGCAAACGATATTATTTGATCTTGATGATACTTTAGTATACTGCAACAAATATTTTCACGCGATTGTCGCACAATTCCAAGAAAAGATGAACGAATGGTTCGCTCCGTCCGGTGTTACTCGTGAAGAGATGATGAAGAAGCATGAAGAAATCGATATCGCTGGCGTACAAGTACTTGGTTTTAATAGCGAGCACTTCCCTCAATCGTTCGTCGATACTTATCGTTATTACAAACAATTGACCGGACGATCTGGTTCAGGCTTGGAAGAAGATCAGCTCTGGAAGCTTGGACTTAGCGTTTACGATATCGAAATCGAACCTTATCCCCTGATGGAAGAGACACTTGATTCTTTAGCTCGTCAAGGACATGAGCTTCACCTTTACACCGGTGGCGATCATCTGATCCAACGAAAGAAAATCGATCAGATGCGTCTTGAGCGATACTTCCAAGATCGGATCTATGTACGCATGCACAAGAATACATCCGCATTAGAAAAGATACTGTCCGAAGGACAGTTCGATCGTACGCAAACATGGATGATCGGCAATTCTATCCGCACAGATGTAATGCCTGCATTACAATGCGGTATCCATTCGATTTATTTGAAGCAGGAAGAGGAATGGAGCTACAATGTTATTCCGATAGATACGAAACCAACTGGAGCTTTTTTCACAGTTACTGCACTCCCTCAAGTACCACCTGCGATTCACGATTACTTGAAAGCGTACGGAATGAAAGAGCCTGGATAATTCATGCTATCCATCGGATAGAAATATAGCAGCGGCAGTCAAGAACATGGTTTCATGTTCTTAAACTGCCGCTGTTGTTGTTAAGACGATCTCGTCAATCCTACTCTTTTAAGAAAGTAGCAAACAATATTTATTTCGAATTAAGTGATGTTAGCTTGTTAAATAGCTTACGAACCCCATCAGACCACAACGGGTCCTCTGCGTACGTCTTATTCATCCATTCGAACGGATCTTGATCCTCGGGAATTCCAGCGGCTAGCTTAGCGATTAACTTCGCAGCGATATCTGCGGAATTATATATATCTGTATTGTAATCTTGCCAGCTATGAAAGACGTTGAAGGGATTGTTGGCGATTTCTTTCGCATTTTTATTTGTTCGTGGGACAAAACCCTGCTCTTGGCCAGTAATCGCAAACAGAAGCAACGGATGCACATCGTGCATCTTCGCACTTTCTATAATCGCTCCAAAATATGGCTCTTCTGCAAGTAAAGCGTCACGACCGCGCATATACGTTTTTATCGCGTTCTCATCTATTTCTGTATACTTTAAGAAATCATAGCTTCCTGCTTGTTTGCCAGCTTCTGAAACAACATTCGTTTCAGGAATGAAATGCTCACTAACTAGAGGCACATCTGATATTGCTGTTTGGCGTTGTTGAGAGATTACGATAGACGTTACTAAAATAATAGATAACAAAATTGCAGCTACTTGCGTAAACGTCCGCGATCGCACATACGATACTAGCTTCTGCGTCCATGCCGTAACTGGCTTCTGGGTTACTGCCTGCTCAGCAACGATCAGTTGAGGCCCATTTTTTTTCATCAATCGTTCATTCAACTGAGTAGGTGTCCATACACTCTTACTGCGTTCATTCAACCAATATAGCAATGGCTCTTGAAGTTGTTCTCGCTCTTCTTCGGTTCCCCATTCAAGCTCTGAACATAGATCTAACACATCATCTGCTTGTACTTCTCTTCGCTCGGTTACGAGGCAACGGCTAATTAGCTCTTGAGCGAGCTTATTCTTCTGAACGGTAGGCAAATTCGGCAATCGCATCTGAAGCGACCTTCTAATCGCGTCAGCAACAATCTGAGCTCTGCGTTCATCAGGCAACGGCGCATATTTGGTATGTACATAACGACGAATAACGTTAACATCCATCGGTGACAGCAATGCGGCGCGATTCAAACCGTCCCCTCCTCTCTCGCGAAAGCGTTGACATTAATCTATACGCATCAGTGTACCATATCACAGCGGACACGGGGAACGCCTGTCCAAAGACTCATTGAATATGTTCGGATCATGACAGCTACCGTCGATTTTCGTCTCCTACTGCAGTAATAATCGCGGCTTGAATCGTTGCAGAACGAATATATGTCTGTAATTGTTCTTGCTCACTTTCAGTCAATTGATATTCACTATCGCAATCGTCTTCTAACGTTACGAACTGAATCGGATCTCCACGATGGGTACAAATTGCCAATATCGAAAAACCGACTACATCGTCGGGCAACGGAGTGCTCTCTGCAACTTGCACCTGTAGCATGACATCGACCCACTGTGCATCGCGGCGTTCAATCTTATATTGAAAATGTGTGAAAATAAGCTCTGACCATGCCTCATCATGATAGCGTATCATTTGACCCCTCCTGTTTATCCTAAATTCATTATAACGCAATAGGAGGTTAATCCGCGATCACAGATTAACCTCCTATTGCTCTAGCGTGGAAGCATCGTACTTCCCATTAAGTATTTATCCACTTCATGAGCAGCTCCACGACCTTCGTTAATTGCCCAAACGATCAAGCTTTGTCCGCGTCTCATATCGCCTGCCGCAAATACTTTATCCACGTTCGTCTTATAATCTCCGTAACGTGCCTTTACATTTGTGCGACGATCTGTAACCAGACCAAGCTGATCAATAATTGTCCTTTCGGGACCTTCAAAGCCTACAGCGACAAGCACGAGATCAGCAGGCCATACTTTTTCTGTACCTGGAAGTTCTTCATAGATCTTACGACCTTGCTCATCAATATACCGATGAATTTGAACCGTATGCAACTCCTTCACAT
The DNA here is from genome assembly GCA_029203125.1 of Candidatus Cohnella colombiensis. Taxonomy (GTDB): domain Bacteria; phylum Bacillota; class Bacilli; order Paenibacillales; family Paenibacillaceae; genus Cohnella; species Cohnella colombiensis. The sequence goes on along the minus strand of CP119317.1, from coordinate 1,650,555 downwards.
TTCCGTTCTCGTCTCCTACAAACTTCTTCGTGAGAACTGAAAATGCGCGAGGATCTTCGCCATACAATGCTCTTGCTTCTTCATGTGCGTAATCTAAAGTGTACACATTCGGATATTCCGGCCAAGGATTATTGATTGGGTCGCGTGTTAATGGGCTCTTCGCGTGTGTACCGAATTGTGTAATCGACAGACAGCCGTGTCGCAATGCTGTAGCTACACAGTCCGTACCGGTATCGCCACCGCCGATAACGATCACATGCTTATTTTTACCGGAAATATAAGTACCTTCAGCTAGATCTTGATCCAAATAGCTTTTAATTGTGCTATTTAAATAATCCATCGCAGGATAGATACCATTCAATTGATGTCCTTCGACGTTGCCGATCGGACGAGCTTTCGTCGCTCCGCCACAAAGTACGACTGCATCATATTGCTCCAATAGCTCTTCAGACGAAATATCTTTGCCGATCTCTGTACACGTCATGAAGTGAATACCTTCAGCAATAAGTAGATCTACACGACGTTGCACAACTTCCTTCTCAAGCTTCATTGCCGGGATTCCATAAGTAAGAAGTCCCCCAATTCGATCTGCACGTTCATAAACCGTTACCGTATGACCCGCTTTGTTTAGTTGTGCAGCAGTAGCTAATCCAGCAGGCCCTGAGCCGACGACTGCAACCTTTTTGCCTGTTCGAGTAAGCGGAAGTTCAGGGATCACCCAACCTTCTTCAAATGCTCGTTCGATGATCGCTTCTTCAATTGTCTTAATTGTAACAGGATCACCCGTCATCCCTACTGTACAAGATCCCTCACAAGGAGCTGGGCAGACACGGCCAGTAAATTCAGGGAAATTGTTCGTCATATTGAGACGTTCGTATGCCTCTCTCCATAAGCCACGGTAAATCAGATTATTCCATTCTGGAATCAAATTGTTTACAGGGCAGCCTGATACTGTACCTTCAAGTTCTATCCCTGTGTGACAGAATGGTGTTCCACAATCCATACAACGCGCACCTTGTGTACGTAGCTGTTCATCTGAGAACATACGGTGGAACTCATTCCAATCCTTGATGCGCTCTAAAGGATCCCGGTCTCCCGGAAGTTCTCTTTGATATTCCATAAATCCCGTAGGCGTCGACATCTCTATTCCTCCGTCTCTCGATGCATCACACCATAGCTACAATCCTATTTATGATAAATTATCCTACCAAAGAATAAGTCACTTCAGAATGGATTATCACCTTAATAATTTGTACTATTCAGTAGATGCACGTTCATACACACAAAATGAATGAGAAAGAAGGTTAGCATCATTAACAATACCCGGTGTTTTGGATACGAGCTTCCATTCCGATCGATCGTACGAAGGAAAATAAGCGTCTCCCTCGAAAGATTGTTCAATTTCTGTCAAAATCATTCTATCCGCAAACGGAAGCACTTGTGCGTATATCTCTGCTCCCCCAATTACCATAATTTCTTCGTCCCGATGGCGCTCAATCGCATCAGAAATAGAATGAACAAGCTCGCAACCATCAGGCGGAGCTGTCATCGTACGTGATAAGATTACATTCGTCCGATCCTTTAGTGGACGCTTAAGCGATTCGAACGTCTTACGCCCCATTAGAATCGGCTTCCCTATCGTCTGCTGCTTGAAGAAAGCCATGTCAGCTGGAAGTCGCCAAGGTAATTCATTATGAATTCCGATGACGCCATTGGCAGCGACTGCGGCTATTAATGTGACTGTCATTGGCCTCATCCTTTACATCTTATTTAGTGCTTCTATATCTATTCGGTATTAAATGGCGATCGCTGCCTTAATACCAGGGTGAGACTGATATCCCTCAAAATCGAAATCTTCGAATTGATAGTCGAAGATTGATTCTGGCTTCCGCTTAATGACAAGCTTCGGTAAAGGAAACGGCTCTCTAGACAATTGTAGCTTAACCTGCTCTAGATGATTAGTGTAGATGTGAACGTCGCCACCGGTCCAAATTAAGTCACCGACATCTAAGTCACACTGTTCAGCCATCATATGGGTTAACAAAGCGTAGGATGCCAGATTAAATGGCAACCCCAAAAAGGTGTCTATCGAACGCATATTGAATAAACAAGAAAGGCGACCATTCGCAACATAGAACTGAAATGCGTAATGGCAAGGCGGTAACGCCATACCGTCAACTTCCGCTGGGTTCCAAGCACTCACTAAATGCCTTCTCGAATCTGGATTTTTTCTAATCTGTTCAATTACATTAGTTATTTGATCAACGACTTGTCCATTGGGACCAAGCCAAGTACGCCATTGCGCACCATATACTCTCCCTAGGTTCCCTTCCTCATCTGCCCACTCATCCCATATGGTAACACCTTTTTCTTTGAGGTAACGGATGTTCGTGTTCCCACTCAGAAACCAAAGGAGCTCATGAATAATAGATTTAGTGTGTAATTTTTTCGTCGTTAGCAGAGGAAAGCCCTTCTGCAGGTCAATTCTCAATTGTCTTCCAAAAACCGAAATGGTTCCAGTACCCGTACGATCTTCTTTCTGGACACCGTGATCCAATATATCCTGTAGCAGTTCCAAATATTGCTTCATAAAATGCCACCTCTTTTTAGAATACTGTTACTAAATTGATTGTTTCTCATAATCTGTTGCAATCAGAATAATTATAGCGCACCTATAAATTCAAAAGTAGTCCTTGATAAATAAATTAAAGAGACGGTCTATTAACTCTGCTTCAATAAATGCTTATTAGTTAAGATCGTAATGGTTGCCACGGGGCTTATTATTGATAAAATCGATGGTTTCAAATTCTAATGGTTGCCAACGAGCTTAATTAGTGTTTATTTTTTTAATAAAGGTAGCTTTTACTGAAATAACCGCTGCTACAACCGTTATAGTTTCAAAATGGCCCAATTCATCGAAATAGCCACTACCACAACCATTAGCACAAAGATGACGACCGAGCATACAAAAAAATTGTCATACTCTCGTTATACTCTCAACATAATTGCAACATTGAACCCTTTAACATTCACTAACAATAAATCGACAGTATCCAAAATACAACATACAGTGGAATTGCCCCACATCCCGGTATGAATTTGATATATTTACTATTTGCTTCTTTGATATGGAAATCACTCGCATCTTTGTTTAAAAGCTGCTACGCCTTCAAGATCTGAATCTCGGTAAATGTGGTAGGCAGGATAATGGGTATCCACATATAATGAGAGCCCTAATGCGCTCGCACGAATACAGAAATGTCTGTCTTCCCCCCAAAAGGATAAATTTTTAATCCGTTCAAATCGTACGCCAGCTCCTAATGCTTTACGGCTAATCAATGTGCATGCTCCTAATCCTCCGACTTCATATACACCTGGTATGCGCAGTTTGGCAAAAAACTCAAACATTTGCAGAGCTTTCTCCTCATTCGAAGCCGGTTGGTTATGCTTCTTTACATTCATGGAATATTCGTCCTGAAGCCAGACTTGCGGCATTTCGATCGTTCCCGGCTGCCAGCGGGTCCAAAATATGTTGGAAATAATGTCTTTTTCCGTACCTATCAGATGGTTTAATGTACGTGGATGTAGCACTAAATCCGAATCAACTAAAAAAACATACTCGTAACCTTGCTCAAAAGCATGGCGAAGCATGTAATCCTTCATCACTGCTACCTTCCAAATTAATTCTTCGCGCCAATAATGCGTATAATCATCCCGCTGATATTCCGTAGTGGAGGGAGATTTTACGATCAAGGTTTTTGGATGCCGTATTTGAAAATCAGAAAGAAGTGCACTAGATTGGGCCTCGTCATTGTCGTCCATGAATATATAATCCACGGTATACTCAGAAACTTGGAGTGCTTCAATTGAGGCAAGAAATTGTAGCAGAATTGCAGGTTTTTGATGTACAGGACTTCCAATCAATACTTTTTTCTGGTCCATTAGGTACAACATCCTTTCATTTTGCTCTCATGTTGGCAAGGCACTGAATGATCTTTAAAGGAAAGGAATGCGCAACACATTTACCATTGTATGGTCTGTTTTCTTAATTGGTTTGGATGAATGTTTATAGCATATTAAAAAGATCCCCTCTGCTCTGAAGTGCCAAAGCAGAAGGGATCCAATTTGGGGAACTCTGATTACACTACTAGCGCTGTGAGTGTAATAGGTCCGGTTACCGTAACTGCTCCAGATACAGTCTGAGCGAGAAGTGTATAGGTTATTACACCCAACGGTGGAGTAAGATCGACTGTTGAGCCTGTAGTAGTCGTCCTAGTATTATTCCCTGTAATAAATTCTTCGGAACTATAAATAGGAACCGTATTTCTTTCAATAGTAAATAAGAAATTCGCATCTCCAGAGTTAGATATTGTGCCTACTGTCATCGTCAACCACACTCTTTGATTAGCACTTGTAGTTGTTACAAAAAGAGTTTCAAGTATTGTAGGCACAGCAGTTAGTGAGATTGCTGCACTACCTACAACGTTCGGGAACTCTTCAGCGACATCAAAATTCAACTCCGCAGTTGGACCTGTTGCTCCGGTTGCTCCGGTTGCACCTGTTGCTCCGGTTGCACCTGTTGCTCCTGTTGCACCCGTTGCACCTGTAGCGCCCGTTGCCCCGGTTGCACCCGTTGCACCTGTAGCGCCTGTTGCTCCGGTTGCGCCCGTTGCTCCTGTTGCACCTGTTGCGCCTGTTGCGCCTGTTGCTCCTGTTGCACCTGTATCGCCCGTTGCCCCGGTTGCACCCGTTGCCCCGGTTGCACCCGTTGCTCCTGTTGCTCCGGTTACTCCTGTTGCGCCTGTTGCGCCTGTTGCTCCGGTTGCTCCGGTTGCGCCTGTTGCTCCGGTTGCGCCCGTTGCTCCTGTTGCACCCGTTGCTCCTGTTGCACCTGTTGCTCCTGTTGCACCTGTATCACCTGTTGCCCCTGTTGCACCTGTTGCCCCTGTTGCTCCTGTTGCGCCTGTTGCTCCTGTTGCTCCTGTTGCCCCTGTTGCACCTGTTGCCCCTGTTGCCCCTGTTGCACCTGTTGCCCCTGTTGCACCTGTTGCACCTGTTGCGCCTGTTGCACCTGTTGCTCCTGTTGCACCCGTTGCGCCTGTAGCGCCTGTTGCACCTGTTGCTCCTGTTGGGCCTGTTGCTCCTGTTGCACCTGTTGCTCCTGTTGCTCCTGTTGCACCTGTTGCTCCTGTTGCACCTGTTGCACCTGTTGCACCTGTTGCGCCTGTTGCTCCTGTTGCTCCTGTAGCGCCTGTTGCTCCTGTTGCTCCTGTTGCTCCTGTATCACCTGTCGCGCCCGTTGCTCCTGTTGCGCCTGTTGCACCCGTTGCTCCTGTTGCTCCTGTTGCTCCTGTTGCACCTGTTGCTCCTGTTGCTCCTGTTGCTCCTGTATCACCTGTCGCGCCCGTTGCTCCTGTTGCGCCTGTTGCACCCGTTGCTCCTGTTGCTCCTGTTGCGCCTGTTGCACCTGTTGCTCCGGTGTCGCCTGTTGCACCTGTCGCACCTGTTGCTCCTGTTGCGCCAGTTGGGCCTGTTGCGCCTGTTGCACCCGTCGCTCCCGTTGCTCCAGTAGGCCCTGGAGGACCACCCGAGGGTCCTGTTGGTCCTGTTGCTCCAGTGATGCCTACTACAGAAGATGCTTGTAAAACAGCTTCAAGTTTGTTTTCCAGCAGCATTTCTTTTTTGATTGCTTCACGAAGGGTGGCTTGGACACTATCATTCACTAGCAAAATTGTGCTTATGGAAGAAGGAACCGTTAAACCAGGGATCGTTCCCAAGCTAAACTGTATTTTCTCCGCTTCCGCATTGATGATATGACTTAGCCCTAACTCTTCTAATGCAATCGATGCCAGTAATAGATTAATAGCATCATCTCTGGTAATACTGATCGTTGGAGTAATATTTGGGATATTCGCTTGACTCAATCATTTCACTCCTGTCTTTTATTTATTAGAATTCAAAGTAGTATATGTAATCTATAAAACTTAGCTTGGACTAGAGTTCCATTTTGTAAAAATAGACTTATGTCAACTTCCCTCGCCAAAAAAAAAGCATCAGGATGCGATTCATCCCATGCTCTATTGTTGTAACATTGCTTTAGCTTCTATTTTCCCACCAGTTAACCGCACCAGCAGCCAATGCTGATCCTCCCAAACATCCTTATAAATCTCATCAAAAGAAAAGATTCGTTCCAAATCCGCAGCAAAGGGATAATGATCAAAATCATCAATTAATACTAACGCGTCTTTTTTCAATAATGAAGAAAAAATCGGAAATGCGAATGAACGTCCGTTTCCATGAGGACCATCCACAATTAACACATCAATCTTGTTGTGAAGCAATGGAATTTGATGTGCCTCCCCATAAAAGGTATTTCTGATCGTATAATGCTGATATTGATTCAAAGGAACAGACTTCCCGATCGTTCCCCACCGCTCTGAAGCTTCTGCCGGTTCACTAAAGAGTTGTTCACACTCTCCATCGGTAACTTGTTTTAGTGAATTCCAATTTAATGTAATACCCGTCATCGATGTCGTGTTTGTAAGCAATTGACTTGCTCGGATTGGATCATGTTCTATTACTATTACCTCGACCGGGAGGAGATCCAAGCTGCGCAAAGCTTCCCATACGAATACCGTTTGAGAGCTACCTAATTGTAATATCCGCAGTTCAGTCGTCGTCTTTTCCAATCTACGCAACAAATGAATGAGAGCATTTCGGCTAATCGACTCGCCACCAGGCTTCCAACCCTTACTTTCTGCAAGAGTAAGCGCCATTTCAATATCCTTAATTAGCATTGTTCACTCCTCCCACTTTACTAAAGGTGGAGATTCATCCAAAATGGATTCATATTGCTCCTTCCAACCATAGCGCGCATCCGGATCTAACAATTGATATCGCTTATATTTTGCAGCTCGATCTTCTTCACGTGACCATCCAAAATGTTGAATACGAGCTGGATGGCATTGGTACGTAAAGTGTCCTATGGATAATGGAAATCGACCGCAATGCTGCGGTGTTTCACGCCACACATAGGGGATATCGGGACGATAACGCACAAGAAACGGGCGGTAAAAATGATGTGCTTGCCAATAAGCATCATCTCTGTAATGCGTACTGCTCCACATATCATATAAACGGAAGTAAAAGACGTCATGATCGGTTTGGCTTATCAATTCATCAACTTGCAGCTTATCGAAGCTTTCTTCAAACATCTCGTCTGCATCCAGATTCATTATCCATTGCGGTGAGGTTAATACCGTTTCATCCCACTGTTGCTTTCTTAATGTCACTTCATCATGGAATTTAGAACACTCATTACGAATTACACGTACGGGTATACCTGCCAATGCTTCAAGGCAAATTTCCGCTGTATTGTCGGTACTTCCATCATCAATAATAACTGCTTCATCAATGAATTTCTTATGCCTCTGTAAAGCCTCGTGCAAAAAACGGCCTGATTCATTTTTCACAATCATCGACAATGTTAATTTTCCCCGATCCAATCAGACGCCCCCTTTCTTCGATTATTATTCCTGCTTCTTCGACATCACTTTTTCCAGGTACGATTTATTATGCAGCATGCTAGCATGTGTTGGAATGTAGGACAGCCCGATTTCGTTATGATGATAAGCTTCCTCGTATTCACCCAATCGGTCACAGCATACGCAAAGCTGCACACGGGGAAGCCATGTCCATGAAGGATAATCTATCATCCCTCCAGTTACTGGAGGCTCCCCTAGAGTTGCAGCTGCCAGGTACCAATATTTCGCCTGTTTCCAGCGTTTGCAGTCCATAAAAAAAGCACCCAAACGACAGCATATTTCTGCTCTGGGGTTATCCAGTGCAAAGGAACGGAATAACACACTGAGTTGGTTCTCACGCTCTCCCATTCTCGAATAACAATCAGCTAGTTTAAGGCATGAAGCAATTCGATCCTCTACCCATCCTAAATTTGTGTTCCAAAATTTCTCATAGATCAAGATCGCTTCTTCAATATATGTGTGATCATAAAGCTCGTTCGCATAATAATATAGATCACGTGTGGAGAACGTTTCACCTGACTGAGATCTTTTTTGATAAATACGTAAGTTTCGATCGGTGTAGACTCTATCTTTTTTATGTGTAACAGCAACATCGCTGAATAAGCTTTTCCCGCTCACCTCTAAATACTCATGGACCGCACCGATCCAAACGAAACCGCGATCTCTCCGCACTAACCGGTTACGTCGCATGCTAAAGGCAGGATTGCCCAACTGATCAAAAGTGAGATGATAGGGCATCATGACCGTATCAATAGAAGGATCCAACGTTTTTTTCAATTCGATCAATTTTGCTCGATCTTTCTCTTCAAAAATATCATCGGCATCCAACCATAAAATGTACTCCTTCTCGGCTTGGCTGAAAGCATAGTTCCGAGCAGCTCCGAAATCGTCGATCCACTCAAAATCAACGATTTTGTCCGTAAAACGTGCCGCAATCTCTTTGGTTCTATCCGTAGATCCGGTATCTACGATAACAATCTCATCAGCGATGCTCTGTACAGATGTTAGACAACGCTCTAATGTTTCTTCTTCGTTTTTCACAATCATACACAAACTGATCGTAATCATAACACCGTTCCTTTCGGACTGGGGGCGACTCTTTTACGAATCTAACCTCAATCCCATTGGCCATAGCTTTGCAACAGCTTCCTTTTTTTTATGAAATAATATCTGAATTGTTTAAATTGTAGACTGGTCTCTGTTTGCAAAATAGGACTTGTGCAGACACTCTTCCATAATTCATCCAATCGCTCATTTAACTTAATAAAGGAACGACAATATTGCACATATTCATCTTCAAGGTTGAGGTGTTCAAATTTCAATAAATAGCGGTTACTCATCTGAAACAGATGGGCTTGGATTTTGATGATCGGCTTTAATGCGATCGATATTGGGGGTAGTTGGGGTGCCATATTGGGGTGCGAGTATTGCTGTTCAACGGATTGATAAAATATGATCACGGACTCAAAGTAATGAAATAAAGCTTCTTCCAATTGACACAAGGAAGTCCAAGTCATTTGTTGTACATCCTTGGACCAAAACCATTTATCCGATTGTGCCCCTCTCATAAGCGTCCTCATTATTCTTCGCACTCGAATTCATGGTGTTCACGTTCCAGAATTTCGATGGATGTTTCCAGCTTTCTGAGTAACAACCATTCTTTCATGACTATGACATCTACGAATTTGATAACCGTCTGATTAAATTTTATGATGTCGCACGTTGTCGGATGCGAAGGAAAATTGCGATCACGCCCAATAAAGGCTTGAGTTTTCTCTGCTTCTGCATTCAGCAGATGTGATATCGCAGTTTCCTCCATAGCGATGGATTTCAATAAGTCAATTACTGCTTCCTCTAGCGTTGGACGAAACGACTCTTGAGGGATTGTTGGCATGCTCATATTTCTTCACCTCTTTCTATTCTTTCCAACATATTCTGTTGCTCTAAACATGTGCCTAGTCACTCTAAATTTTTAGCTGAAGTGAACCATCATTTTTATTGTGCGAATAATGTGTGTTTAACCGTTACCGAGTAAGGTCACTTACATAAACTATAGAAGTTGCCTAAAGAAAGAGGTGAAAATCATGTCGCAAGCTAACATTCCTAATATTACACCCATCATTTCCGTCACGCTTGGTCAAGTAATCCCTCTTTTGCTATCTTCGATTGCCTTAGAAGAACTTGCTCTGGCTCACATTGTGAATGCAGAAGCTGAAAAAATTCAATTTGTACTAGGAACGCTATCAACTGAACACACCATTTTACCTACTACGATCACGCTATCTAATTTGCTTACGATCAACGAAAGTGTAAATCAGACATTAAAGGATGTTATTAAAAAAGAAATGCTGTTGCAATTTAAATTGGAAAATGTAATGAAATTAATTCCATGATGATCGTTAATTAAATGACTTGTTCTTTTACATCCATATGGAAAGCGTGCATCCGCTCGCTTTCCTGCGGTACATATTTAGAAGGGGTGATCTGGTGATTCCTTGGAAGACGTTATCGCTGTGTATGATTGTGAAGGACGAGGAGCGATTTCTTGAGGGTTGCTTGAATAGTATTAAAGATGTTGTCGATGAAATCATTATTGTGGATACGGGATCTGTTGATCAAACCAAGGCTATCGCTCGCAAATTTGGGGCCTATATATACGAGTTCAATTGGGAGGATGACTTTGCCGCAGCTAGAAACTACGGCTTGGAACAGGCGACAGGAGACTGGATCCTCTGGCTGGATGCGGATGAACAATTGGATGCGCTAGATCGGTATAAGCTACGGGATATTTTATACATGGATGATCTAGACTTGGTATCTCTTCACTTGATTAACTATTATGGAACTGAAGTCAACCTAGACGAAAGCTTTCATATTGCTCATACGAGATTGTTTAGAAATCATAAAGGGATTCAATTCGAAAATAAAATTCATGAAGCCTTAAACATCCGCGACCCTCTCCCCATCCCCATGGCCCCTATAAAACTTTATCACTACGGATATATGAATGATGTAGCTGAGTCCAAAAACAAGCTGGAACGAAATCTGAGGCTTCTGGAAAACGAAATGAAACAAGGAAGCCAAAATCCTTGGATACCTTACCATATCGCAACCGAATATTTTAGAGATCAGCAATACGAACGTTCATTTGAATACGTTAATAAAGCGATCATTCAATTTATTTTGCAAGGATCTACTCCCCCTTCCATGCTCTATAAATTAAAATATTCCGTATTGCTTGGTCTGGGAAGTATAGATGGCGCTTGGCCAGGTATTCAAAAAGCCGTAGAGCTTTATCCTGATTATGTGGATCTTCACTATTACAAAGGACTCATCCTTTATGCGAAAGAGAGATATGCCGAAGCTCTTGAATCATTTAACTATTGTTTAGAATTGGGCGAAACAAATCTGAAACATCTCATATTAAAAGGTGCTGGCAGCTTTCAAGCTTGGTATCAGAAGGGAAGATGCCAACAAAAGCTAGGAATGTTGGAAGATGCGGCTACATCCTATGAAAGGGCTGCAAGCATGTCCCTCTCTTATAAGGATCCTGTTAAGGCGCTCCAATCTTTAAGAGGTGGGGGTGAAGTGGCTGATTAGTGTAATTGTACCTGTCTTTAATGCCGCACAATTCATACATGCTTGTATCGAAAGCGTGTTGAAGCAATCCGAAGACAATTTTGAGCTACTCATCGTTAATGACGGGTCAACAGACAATAGCGAAGAAATTATTTTATCTTTTTCCGACACAAGGATCAGATATGTGAAGCAACATAATCAAGGGGTTGCTAAGACTAGAAATCGAGCCATAGACATGGCCAAAGGTAATTTTATTGTGTTTCAAGATGCGGATGATTTATCTGTTCCGTCTCGTTTTGAAATTTTAAAGCGTCACTTTATTACTGAATCGATAGGTCTTGTTCATTCAGATGTTTTACTGATCGATATGGATAATAGACCTGTCGGATATTACAGTAACCGTAATTTAGAGAAAACGCGTGCAATGCGTTATTTTTTTAAAATAGGAACTCCCATATGCGGGGGAAGTGTAATGGTCCGTCGTGAAGTATTTCGAGATGTACGTTATGATCCGTCGCTGAAGATTGGAGAGGACAATGATGTTCTTTCAAAGATTACACAGGTTTGGGATTCCATACACGTACCCGAACCTTTGTATTTATATCGAAGGCATAGTTTCAATTCAGCAAGAGAAACACGTTACGATGAGGTATTTGCACACGTTCAAAAGTTTTTGGACGAATATTCTCTACAGGAATTGATCCCAGAATTGCACTGGGGTGACGGAGAGCTTAGAAATAATGAAGCGCGCGCACTAGGGATCATCTCTCTGTTTCTTCAACGTCGGGGAATGTACTTGCATGTGGAGAACTGGAGAAAAACTGCGGAAGACCGATCAATAGAGGATGACACAAAGCATTTCATCGAAGGTATAACTTATATGATCCAAAGAGACTTCAGCCAAGCTCTTAGTGCATTTCAGTTATGTAAAACTCACGATCATATCATTGAGAATTATAAAGGTGAGTGCTTTGCATTAATGGGAGATACACTTCAAGCCATCCATTGTTTTTTGATTGCATTAGAAATATATCCCGCCTATGTAGAACCCATCGATAATCTTAAAGGCTTAGGCGGAATATTAAATTTCAACATAGGCGATATTACGTGGCAGAAATTTAGATAATACTTATAGAATGTTAATTGGTCGATCCAAACCGCTGTTTACGCCGTTTCTTCCGCATTTCATACCGCTCTGGCGCACTTTCGAACAGCTTCTTCTCCTCTTCTGTTTCCGGCTCCACCGCTGGTACTGGAACAGGAGTGCCATTCGCATCAACAGCAACGAAAGTAGAGAAAGCCGTCACGGTAACTCTTCTATCCCCAGTTAGTAAATTTTCAGCATATACTTTTACGTAAACCTCCATCGAGCTTCGGTGTGTCCAAGTAACGATTGCTTCAAGCTCAACAGCTTCACCCATACGAATTGGCGATAGGAAGTCCATACTGTCCGTTGAAGCAGTTACAGCAGGCTTTCCTGCATGACGGGTCGCTGCGATTGCTGATATTTTGTCGATATACTTCATCAATGTGCCCCCGAACATCGTGCCATGTGAATTAATGTCTGTTGGGAAAACAAACTCAGTCATCACCGTACGCGAACGGCTACTCGGTCTAACATTCTCATTCATTTTATTGAGCTCCTTATCGAAAATGCACCTAGGTGAGTAATGTGCGATTATTCGCATCATGCCCACATAGGTGCATTTTATTCTGATTAAGCTTTTGGTGCTAGTGTATGAATCGGATGACCCATTGCAAGCTCCGCTGCATCCATAGTAATTTCAGCTAACGTTGGATGTGCGTGAATCGTAAGAGCGATATCTTCAACTGTTGCTCCCATTTCAATCGCAAGACCAAGCTCAGCGATAATATTGGACGCTTCAACACCGGCGATTTGAGCGCCGAGTACAAGGCCACTATCTACTTCGTGAATGATCTTCAAGAACCCATCTGCACCACCAAGTGTAACCGCGCGACCATTGCCGCCAAACGGGAACTTGCTTGATTTTACTTTTAAGCCCTTCTCTTTCGCTTCCTTCTCTGTATATCCAACGCTTGCGCATTCAGGATCAGAGAAAGCGACTGCAGGAATACACTTGTAATCGACTTTTGAAGGCAAGCCTGCAATTGCTTCTGCTGCGACTTTCGCTTCATAAGACGCTTTGTGTGCAAGTGCTGCACCAGCAACGACATCACCGATCGCGTAAATGTGTGGAATGCTCGTGCGGCATTGATCGTCAACTTCAATCAATCCACGATCGGAAACTTTGACACCGATCATATCTAGACCAAGCTCACCATCTGTATTCGGACGACGTCCAACGGTTACGAGCAAGTATTCAGCCGTAACTGTCTTTTGTTCTCCGCCCACTTCATACGTTACAGTTACGTCTTTGTCGGTTTGCTCTGCGCTCTTCGCTAATGCACCGTTAACGATTTCGACATTCGCCTTCTTCAGCTTCTTGACGACAAGCTGGCTCATATCTTTATCAAAACCAGGTAGAATGGTTTCTGCGCCCTCAAGCACAGTTACTTGCGTGCCGAATTTTGAATACATTTGTCCGAGCTCAATACCGATATAGCCTCCACCAATGACGATGAGACTCTTAGGAAGCTCAGGCAAATTTAAGCCTTCTGTCGACGACAGAATACGTCCACCGAATGGGAACGGCTTCAGTTCGATCGGACGAGAGCCCGTCGCGATGATGCAGTTCTTAAAACGGTAACGAGGAGATTCTTGATCATTGAAGAGACGTGCTTCAGTCTCATTAATGAACATCACTTCACCGTTGAAGATCTCCACTTTGTTCGCTTTAAGCAGCATTTCAACGCCGCCTGTCATTTTGTTCACGACCGAGGATTTATAAGCCTGAACTTTTCCAAAGTCAACACTTACGTTATCAGCACTTACGCCGATTTCGCTTGCATGCTGAATCGACTCAAATTGGTGAGCGGCATTAATGAGTGCCTTCGACGGAATACAACCGACGTTCAAGCAGACTCCGCCTACCTTAGCTTTATCTGCGATAATTACCTTTTGACCTAATTGTGCAGCGCGAATAGCTGCTACATAACCACCAGGGCCAGCCCCGATAACTAACAAATCGATATCTAAAGAAGCATCTCCTACGACCATCGATTACACCTCCATTACAAGCAACTCAGGATCGCTGAGCAATTGTTTAATGTAGTTCATGAAGTTCTGAGCTGTTGCGCCATCGATAATACGGTGGTCGAAACTTAATGAAAGTGCCATAACAGGAGCGATAACGATCTCTCCATTTTTAACGACTGCTTTCTCTGAAATCCGTCCCGTACCAAGTATCGCTACTTCAGGGAAGTTGATAACAGGTGTAAAGAACATGCCTCCAGCAGAGCCAATATTCGAAATCGTAATTGTGCTACCTTTAATTTCGTTCCCTGCTAATTTGCCATCGCGTCCACGAACAGCCAAATCGCGAATTTCGTTCGCAACTGACCATACGTTTTTACGATCTGCGTCGAATACGACGGGAACGAGTAGGCCATTATCTGTATCCGTTGCAATACCGATGTTGTAATACTTTTTATATACGATTTCATTAGCAGTTTCGTCAATCGTTGCGTTAAGTGCTGGGAATTCACGACAAGCAGCTACGAGTGCCTTCACGATGAACGGCAAGTAAGTCAGCTTAACACCTTTCTTCTCAGCAATTGGTTTCGCACGTGTACGCAATGCGACGAGTCCGGTAACGTCCACTTCATCCATGATCGTAACGTGTGGAGCAGTGTATACCGATTTCACCATAGCGTTCGCAATTGCTTTACGAATACCTTTGAAAGGTACACGCTCTTCAACGCCTGCGCCACTAGCAACCGATACTGTCTGTGGAGCACTGCTTGCCACTGCTGATGCAGTTGTAGATGCAGCAGCTTCCACCGCTTTTGGTGCGCCACCTGTTGTGAAGCCTAATACATCTTCACGTGTAATGCGTCCATTTTTGCCGCTTCCGACAACTTCATTAATCGCAACACCTTGCTCACGAGCAAGCTTACGAACACTTGGTGTAGCTAAAACTAATGCATTGTTTACAGGAGCTGGTACTGCTACTGGCGCAGCTTGTGTCGCTTCACTTGCAGGTGCTTGTGCAGGTTGGCCTTGTGTGTCAGCACCGCCTGTTGCCGCTGCTTGCTCTGGTGAGCTACCCTCTTGCTCTGGAACGTCACCTTCAGCATCAATAATTGCAACGACATCACCGAGATGCATCACTTGACCGTCTTTAGCGAAAACTTCGAGCACTTTGCCGTTTACTGGACTAGGCACTTCAACAATTGCCTTATCATTTTGAACATCCATAATCATATCTTCATCTGTAATTGACTGTCCAGGAGCGATGTGCATTTTGACGATTTCGCCTTCATGCAACCCTTCACCTAGCTCAGGAAACCGATATTCGAATCTGGCCACCTAGGACTCCTCCTTCGATTAGAACTGAAGCACTTGATTTGCTGTTTTAACTATACGAGCGATTGATGGAAGCCACGCATCCTCAATTTGTGCGAACGGATATACTGTATCAGGTCCTGCACAGCGAAGTACTGGCGCTTCCAGATGCAGAATAGCTTTTTCATTAATTTGGGCAATAATTTCTGCTGCTGCACCTGATGATTTTTGTGCTTCTTGTACAACAATCGCACGATTCGTCTTCTGAATAGAAGCAACGATTGTATCGATATCCAATGGAACCAACGTACGCAAATCGATAACTTCCGCTTGCACACCGCTTTTCTCTAATTCAGCAGCTGCTTTCATTGCAGTGTGTACCATTAAGCCGTAAGCGATAATCGTAACATCTTTACCTTCACGGACGATTTTTGCTTTACCGATTGGTACTGTGTAATCTTCTTCCGGTACTTCGTCACGGAATGCATGATACAAGTTCAAATGCTCCATGAAAAATACAGGATCATTGTCGCGAATAGCTGAGATCAACAAGCCCTTAGCATCGTATGGATTAGAAGGAACGATTACTTTAATGCCGGGTGTTTGAATCGCTAATCCTTCCAACGAGTCCGTGTGCAATTCAGCAGCTTTAACACCACCACCGAACGGTGTACGGAATACAATTGGGGAATTATAGCGTCCACCAGAACGATATCTCATCCGAGCAGCTTGAACAAACATTTGATCCAACGCTTCATAGATAAATCCAACGAATTGGATTTCAGCAACCGGACGGAAACCTTGAATTCCTAACCCGACCGCAAGTCCTCCAATTGCAGATTCAGCGAGCGGAGTATCGAATACACGATTTTCTCCAAATTCGCCTTGTAGCCCTTCCGTAGCACGGAATACGCCACCAACTTTACCTACGTCTTCGCCGAATACTACTACATTCGTGTCGCGTTTCAATTCAACGCGCATCGCATCACGAATTGCTTCTTTCATATTCATTTGAGCCATGACTGTTATACTCTCCTGTCTACGAACGACCTGTCTGATTATTATTTCACCGCACTCAGCTGGTCGTCTTGATATTGATCATTGAAAATCGGCTTTTTGCTCTTCCAGATGCGGTGGCGTATGTTCGAACATCGAATCAATTAGACCTGCTACCGTCATCTTCTCTGTTTGTTCAGCCTTCTTGATTTGCTCATTTACTGTGCTCTTCGCTTCTTCTCTAACACGTGCAGTATCTTCATCGGACCACAAGCCTTTGCTTGCCAAATACTTACCAAAACGTACAAGCGGATCTTTCAAGCTCCACTCCTGCTCTTCTTCCTTTGAACGATACTTCGTTGGATCATCAGCCATGGAATGTGGACGGTAACGATACGTTAAGCCCTCGATTAACGTTGCGCCTCCACCATTACGACCGATCTCTGCCGCTTCTTGAACAGCCGAGATGACTGCAAGAACGTCCATACCGTCAATTTGAACACCGCGAATTCCAGCAGCTAATGCTTTGTGCGCGATGGATTGAGCACCTGTTTGCTTAGAGAATGGCGTCGTAATCGCATAGCCATTATTTTGGACAAAATAAATTGCTGGAAGCTTAAACGCACCCGCAAAATTCAAGCCTTCGTAGAAGTCGCCTTCTGACGAACCGCCATCACCTGTATACGTAATCGCTACACGCTTCTCGTTCTTCAGCTTGTAGCCCATTGCAATACCTGTAGCATGCAAAATTTGTGCGCCGATAATAATTTGTGGCATAAGTACATTAACATCTTGCGGAATTTGGCCGCCATGTTGATGTCCACGTGAATATAGGAATGCTTGGTACAATGGTAATCCATGCCATACGATTTGTGGCATATCACGATAGCCTGGGCATACAAAATCATCTTTAGTCAGCGCATATTCGCTTCCGACCATTGTCGCTTCTTGACCAGATACCGGTGCGTAGAAGCCAAGACGTCCTTGACGACCAAGGTTAATCGCACGATCGTCCCAAGCACGCGTAAATACCATGCGATACATAATTTCCTTCAACTGCTCATCAGACAGCTTTGGCATACGTTCCGGATTGATCAATTCGCCTTCAAGAGACAATACTTGAAGAGGAGTTACATCCTCAGATCTAACCTCGTGCGCGAATTGTCCGGTCGTGCTTGCCGGTGCTTCCATAGATACTTTACTCATAAGGTTCACCTCGTCATGAATTGTGGAAGAGGGCTTTCTGTTATATTATTATTATAGACCTGTTTAACACATTGGTCAAAGGAAAAGTCTTATAATTCCGCGTTTTATAAAGACTTTTTAATCTGTTTGTATATATAACAGATACAATTATATTGTATAACAGATTAATACACATTCACAATTTCGCCTTTATTTTTTAATACTTACCGAACATTCCCATAACAATCTTAGGAGGTTGCTTTGCATGTCTAACAATCCATTATTCAAAAGAACGATTCATAAACACGAAGTGCCAAGTTATATTCTGTCCGAACAAACGCGTTCAATTCGTGTATATTTACCACCAGGGTATCAACCATGGATCAGTTACCCTGTCGTCTATTGTCAGGACGGCGAGGACTTCTTCAACTTCGGGAGAATTGCAACACATACACAAAAACTCATATTAGAGAACGATTGGGAACCGTACATCATCGTCGGTGTCGATGTCGATAAGAAATTACGAACTGCTGAATATTCTCCTGATGGTGACCGTAACGAGCGATATGTAAAGTTTTTTGCAGAAGAATTAGTTCCTTGGATGGAAACCAATTACCCTGTAAGAGACGATCCGACAGACCGAATACTTGCTGGTGATTCTCTCGGTGGAACCGTATCGTTATCGATCGCTTTGCGCTATCCTTCGATGTTTCATCGCATCATTTCTCTGTCCGGGGCGTTCTATGATGTCTCAATCGAAGAAATCAAGCAAGCCCACACATTAAGTCACTTGCATATGTGGATGAACGTTGGCCTGCAAGAAAATAATTTTTCATCGGATCGTGGTACATTTGACTTTGTCGCATTGAATCGAATGGCGAAGCAAGAGTTAACTCTTAAAGGAGCAAAGATAAAATATATCGAAAAAGACGGAGAGCATAAATGGGGTTTTTGGCAAGTGGAGCTTCCTGATGCATTAGGAGCCTTTCTCGGGCCAACTCCGCATCGCTTTGAATAAGTGAGGGCGATTATCTTTTTAAGCGGGTATGTATCTTCTGGTTGCTAACCCAGTGGATACATGCCCGCTTTATTTCACCGATTAATTTAACTGGTTAATGAATTGTTCGTTGTTCGACCAGCTTTAACATATTTTAAGTTGCGCAACGATAATGACACTAATGATTACGAGAAGGAACCATGAGCTAATCTTACTGACACCAACCAACTGCCAGCTTTGTTGCTGGTCAGGATATTTCCAAGCATCAAAAAATGTGGCGATATTTTCAGCTAGCCAGATGAAGAAGCCTACGATGATAAAGACAAGCGTTAAGGGCATTCGATAAGTTACAGTCCTTACCCGATATATGATCCATGTTTTCCAGAAGACAATAAACACAAGAGCCGTCAGCCACCAGCGAAAATCGGGAATAAAATGATGTGTGAAAAAGTTCAAATAGATGGCTCCTCCAAGTAGCACCGAGGACGTAAGCCCAGGCCAACCGGTCATGTCCATTCGCAGTCTCCGCCATACCTGGCACATAAAGCTCGCTACACTTGCATACATAAATCCACTATAAAGCGGGACGCCGAGCAGCTTCGTATATCCAGGCTCAGGGTATGACCATGATCCCATCCATACCTTATATAACTCCAGCACCAAACCAATAATATGAAATACACAAATTACTTTGATTTCATCCCGTGTCTCTAAACCGCTAAAGTACATGAAGAACTGCACTCCAAGCAATGTTAGTAGAATGAGATCATAACGATGAATGAAAGGTACCTCAATTACACTTGATAGAATTAAAGTTCCAAAGATAGCTACAGGAAATATGCAGCTCATCGCCTGATGATAGCCAAAATGCAGTAATTGTATGATAGGTTTCAATTATTGTTATCCTCACAGAAAGTCACTTTTGAGACTTCCCCGTTATTTTCATCCGAATATACTCAATGAGCTTCTCGCATCCATCGTTTACAAGACTGTACACCTCATCGAAATTGCCTGAATAGTACGGGTCGGGCACATCAACGATGCCCTTCTCTGGAAGTAAGCTTAAAAACCGAATGATTTCACAGCGGCCAGAGCTTCCTAGCCGATTACGAATGTCTCTTTCATTGTTCGAATCCATCGCGACGATTAAATCGAATTGTTCCCGATCGTTAGTATCAAGCTGTCTTGCTTTCATACCTTCATAAGAAATTGAATATTGGTCCAATATGGCGCGTGTACCTTCATGAGGGGAATGACCAATATGCCAATCTCCAGTACCTGCAGAATCAACGGTCACAACATCCGCTAATCCGTGATCTCGGAGTTGCCTGCGCAACACCGCTTCTGCCATCGGCGAACGACAGATGTTGCCTAAACAAACGAATAATACTGAGTATTTCATCCCTGCACCCCTTTTTGTTCTTGACCTGTCTGATGTAGTGAACGTCGTGGAAGCTTCCACTTGTAAATGACTGATAACATTCTGAAGACGACGACAAGTACGAAAAGCACGTATAATTCCCATGCTTTCTGAAAATGACCAAGTCCAATGACTAAACCTGCAGCCAACGCCCAAACTGCATATATTTCATCACGAAGCACCAAAGGCTTTCTACCAGCCATAATATCACGAATCATACCGCCACCGATTCCTGTAAGCATCGCTGCAACCATGATCGCACTAAAAGGCATCTTCGACTGCCATGCGTATAGTGCTCCTTGTATCGCAAATGCAGATAACCCAATCGCGTCGAAAAATGCCTCACCCTTTTTCCAATGATCAATCCATCGCATCGGAAGGAAGAATACAATCAGTATCGAGAACGCAGCAATTCTAAACAACAACCCCTGACTCCATAGTGTTGTAATTGGAATACCAATTAGCAGATTGCGTATAACACCACCACCGAAAGCGGTCACCATCCCTAGCACAAACAACCCTAAGATGTCGTAGTCCTCTTCCATAGCTACGATCGCTCCACTGACTGCGAATGCAATTGTACCGATCAAGCTCAATGCATAAAATACATCATTGTCTAAACCTGTCAAGTACTGTTCTTCCTCTCTAATGACTGCAACAATTGCAATCTTTGACGTATGTTGCACTTCTCCTATTGTATTAGCACCCAAAGCATTTCCGCAATGGTCGATTTCAAGTTATACTTGACGTATACAAATGTGTGCATATTATGGAGGAATCATAGATGATAAACATGGCATTCAATCGTGCTGTAATCGTAACTGGAGGAAATGTTGGGGGCTGGATCGTCCCCCTTCTGAAGCAATCGGACTACCTCATCGGTGCCGACCGAGGCGCATTGTTTCTTGTAAAGCATAGTCGTCCCCCACATCTTGCACTAGGTGACTTCGATTCTGTCAGTTCAGATGAGCTCAACCTCATTCAACAACAAGCAGGCGAGTTACATCAAGTCGATTCCATTGACAAAGATTGGAGTGATACAGAACTCGCACTCAGAGAAGCGATTAAACGAAATTATCAGAACATCGTAATAATGGGCGGATTAGGAACTCGCTTCGACCATAGCTTGGCTAATGTCCACCTACTTGTTCAAGCCAATGAACAACAATCAAATGTCAAACTCGTTGACGAGCATAATGAAATCCAATTGTGCACGAGTGAGTTAAATATAGACGCCGACTCATCTTACCCATATGTCTCTCTTCTCCCATTATCACCTGAGGTTACGGGAGTAACTTTAGAAGGTTTTCGGTACCCGCTTCACCAAGCGACTTTGAAGCTGGGCTGGTCACTAGGTGTAAGTAATGTGCTCGTTGAACCGTATGGGTCCATTCATATTCAGTCAGGGCAGCTCCTCGTTATTCGAAGTCGAGATTAAGTTACAGGATGTTGCAACCGTTAAATCTCTACCTTCATCCCCGTTTTTGCAAGTGTCACATGGGAAGGGAGTTTATAATCCATATCCATATCCACATTCACATCATGGGACAGATGGGTGAAGATCACCCGTTTCGAATGGGTTTCAGCCGCAAGCTGCAATCCTTCGTGCATGTCATAAACAGATCGAGTTTCCATCTCGAATGCTTCTTTGACATAGCTTGTCCCTAGTACGAGCAGGGACACGTTCTGCATCGGAACTAGTTGTTCTACTGTTAAATTTATCGCATCGGAGCAGTACACCCACGATTGTCCATCCTCTTGATGATCGAACCGATAAGCATAGGAATAGCCGTTCTTCCCATGATTCACTCTCCATGGCCAAATTCTCCACTTCCCATAACTCATCCCATTATCAATGTTATACATCTTAAGTTGATTTTCTACCCACGGATAACGAGTACGAACCTCATTCAACACTTCTAATGGAGCGAAAATAGATGCTTGTTCTTCTTGCCAGCGACAGCTATCTGCCCATTCGGTCAATCCTGCTATATGATCCATATGTGCGTGAGTAATGAGTGCTTGTGTTACTTTTCGCCTTCCAATCGCTTCCATCTGAATTCGCCAATCTGGCCCACAATCTAACAGCAAGGGCGGAAGATCCTTCTCCTCTAGCCACAAAGATGAACGATAGCGACGATTCATCCCGGTTAATCGAGCTTCTACACATACCTGACAATCACAATATACTCTCGGCGTACCTAAAGAATCGCCAGTTCCTAGAAAAGTTAACTGCATTGTATCCCCTTCTATTCTCCATTTTTCCGCGCATATTATCCCAACGTTTGGAGATCATGTATTCATATTCCAAAGGAAGGAACTAACAGTACCTTGAACAACGAAAAGTACTCTTTCCTGCAAATTAGCTGTATTGCGATGCTTTCAGTCGGATTATTGAACCATGTTCTTGCCATACCTGTAATACTTGATGTATCTGGTCGTGATTCTTGGATAGCGGTTATTGTTTCAACGATTCTATTCATTCCCGTCTTCATCATGATTGGATATATGATGAGAAAAACCGATCAACAGCAAATCTTCGACTGGTTGAAATCTCATTATGGGAAATTTATATCTATGTTTTTTATGATTATATTTTCCATTATTCTGTTTTCCTCGTCCGCATTAGCTTTACTTGATATGACGAATTGGACTACAACCTCCTACCTACCGAATACACCCAAAACTGTCGTCTCCCTTGTCTTTATAGCGCTAATTTATTATGCAGTTTCTGGTGGGTTCCGAACAATCGCGTTTGCATCCTCTATTTTACTCCCCTTTGTTATACTGCTCGGAGAATTTGTTATGATCAGTAACATCCCCTATAAAGATTATAGCTTATTACTGCCAATTCTCGAGCATGGAAGTAAGCCTGTCTGGAATGGAATAATGTATAGCAGTTCAGGTTTTATAGAGTTGATTTTATTTATCCTCGTACAACATCAGCTCCGCAAAACAGTAAAAAAACGTCATATGTTATACATCGGTTTAATTGTATCAGGTTTAACTTTGGGTCCTCTAATGGGAGCAATTGCAGAATTCGGTCCGGCAGAAGCAAGTATGCAACGCTATCCTGCTTATGAGGAATGGAGACTTGTTACACTTGGTAAATATGTAGAGCATCTTGATTTCTTATCCATTTTCCAATGGATGAGTGGTGCATTTATTCGCACGAGTATTTTCCTCATTTTCTCGACTAAATTTTATAGTAAACCCAAGTTGTTTTTATATATTTATATGGCATTACTCATCGGTGCAGTTGTATATCCTTTTGGTGATATCGCTCTTCAAGAAACTTTTAAACGGGTATATTTCCCAATATACTTTTTTTCATTATTTACCTGCTTCATTATTCTTTTCTTGATGATCTTGTTTTCAAAAAAATCAACTGTGGTGAAACAAACATGAACAATTCTCTTCTTGGTATGGTCAATAATTATAAGCTGTGCAATGACATCACTCATTATAATCACGATTTTGATGTAAACATTCAAATTACGTTGATTTATTGTGATGCGATGTGCGAAAGAACGAGAATCGATCGAGAAGTACTTCCTGAGCTGTATCGCCTTTATCAATTGAATAGTTTCAGTAGCATCGAAGCCATTGAGATGGACAAAAAAATACCGTTTGACCTCATTGAGCAATGGGAAATGGAAACTTTAGATTCTCTGCTCTTTTCTGGGAAGATCGTAATCAGTTTTAATCATTTGAATAAAGGTTACAGCTTATCCATCGCCAATCTACCTAATAGGAAAACGGAAGAAACGAATATTGAAGTGGCGATCCGTGGACCTAAGGATGGTCTAGTTGAAGATATTGAGACGAATATCGGATTAATTCGCAAACGCCTTCCAGTCGCAAGCGTATCCATCGAAAAGTTCAGTATTGGAACGATAACGAAGACGAAAGTCGGCCTAATTTATCATAATGATAAAATCAATAAGGAAACATTAACAAGCATTCGAGACAAGCTTCGACAAACCGAGAAAAAAATTGAGGAATTGATTAGTGCCAATCAGCTTGAAGAATTAATTTCTGATGCACCGTACACTTTATTTCCTTTAACGGTTTATACGGGTCGGCCTGATTTTATTGCATCCTGCTTATTAAGAGGACGATTTATCGTGTTAATTGATGGGGTACCCGGTGCGATGGTGGCTCCAATCAATTTATTTATGCTGCTAAAAACGCCTGAAGATACTCATTTTAACTACATCTCTGCTTCCTTCGGAAGACTGTTGAGACTTTTAAGTCTCATCAGTTCAATATTTTTGCCAAGCTTTTATGTAGCACTTACGAGCTATCATCAAGACCAGATTCCATTCGGATTACTCGCAACTATAACGATAACCCGCTTTGGTATACCTTTATCCGTTCCTCTAGAAATGTTCCTTATCCTCCTGCTTTTAGAAATTTTCAAGGAAGCTGGCTTCCGGCTTCCTTCAGCGATTGGTCAAACCTTAACTGTTGTTGGTGGCATTATTATTGGAGATGCTGCGATCCGAGCAGGACTGATCTCTCCGACGATGATCGTCGTTGCAGCAATGTCAATCGTAGCAAGTTCGACACTTGTGAGCCAAACGTTAACTGGAGCCGTTAGCATTCTTCGCTTCTTTGCCGTAATATTCTCTTCCGTGTTAGGGATGTATGGTTTTATGATGTCACTTTTGTTTTTTACTGTATATTTAACAAAATTATACTCCTTCGGAGTGCCTTACCTGGCCCCTATTTCACCTATAACGATGAAGGATATCATAAGATCGCTTATTATGGTCCCCTCTAAGTTTAAACCACGAATTCCAAAATATTTAAAAAAAAATAAATGAGGGAGAAATTGCGATGCGAATACTGTTCAAGCATCTGTTGCGATTACAGCTGATTCTCATGCCCTTACTCCTCGTATCTGGATGCTGGGACTACAAAGAACTGCAGAAGATGAACTACATTACAACGCTTGCAATTGATTACAAGGACAACCAATATACATTGTATTTACAATCTTTAGATTTTTCTAGCATTGCGAAGCAAGAGTCGGGGAAATCACAATCTAACCCGAAAAATTCATTTGTCAAAGCGACTGGATCATCGATTTCGGAAGCATTCTTTAAGATCTTTAAAGCTGAACAACTAAGGATCTTTCTTGGACATGTCATTTCAATTGTGTTGACTAAAGAGGCGTTGCTACAAATTGGTCCTATAGATTTGACTGACCTTATAGACCGATATAGAGAAGTACGATACAATGTCTGGCTATTCGGTTCAGAGGAAAAAATAGAAGATATATTGAACATTAATCTACCTTATGGATATCCATTGAATGATTCAGTGCTTCTGAACCCTATGACTACGTATAGGCAGGATTCCTATATTAAGCCTATCTATATGTTTCGCTTTATTACAGAATTTAACGAAGCCGGGAAAACCGTTGCAATGCCGATCTTATCTCTAGATAAGAATCAGTGGACAGAATCCGGCAAGCCTTTAACTCTTTTGAAGATGACTGGTGATTATTATTTTCATAGCAAAAAATTTGTTGGGCAACTCACGGATGAACAGCTAATGGGAAAGAGATTCCTTAGTCACAATGTTTACCGATTTCTTTTGAAGATTAATGGTAGTACAGGGGAAAAGCCGATCCTTTTTTTAATCACCGAGCCCAAATTTAAGATTGATTATACTGTCGAATCAAATACTGTATTGTATAATCTTAAAATTGTTGTGAAAGCACACCTCGAGGAAATGTTAGAAAACTTGGACGATGAAATGATGATTCGCAAAATAAAGGATGAGGTAGAGAAAGAAATTCTAACGACTTTCCAAAATGGTAAGGCGATTGGCGCGGATGTGTTAAGTTTGAATGATCATTTGTATCGCTATCACCATCAGGATTGGACGAAGTATCTCAAAGACAAGGAGGGTCAGGATGCGACTCAAATCCGTGATATCAATGTCAAAGTAATCATAGTGGATTCCGGCAAGTACAAAGCCAGAACCGCTGACTAGGCATTTTTGGCTTTGTACTTAGTTATGTTAGAAGATTCTAATCAAATTCTAAGAATGCCGGAAAATTCTCTAAACACTCTAGCTTCTCTCTCTTTTTGGAAAAAATTATGGGTTATGGGTTCTGCTATACTAATATCCATAGTCATACAAAAACAGATTGAGAGAGAGGAAATCACATCATGAATAACAATCATCGTTTCTCCAAGAAATTTCTTAGTATTGCACTTAGCGCTACAATCGGGTTATCTGCAATTGCAGCTGGACAAGCCCAACCCGTTGCCGCGGCAACTGTTACAACGAGCAAAGCAACAAAAATAATTAATTTAGGCGATAATTATTTAGGAGTAAAATATAAATTTGGTGCATCTACGAACATTACTTCTGCATTCGACTGCTCCAGCTTCACGAAATATATCTTTGGTAAATATGGTGTGAAATTGCCTCGAGTCTCAAGTGCGCAAGCTAAGGTCGGTAAATATGTTTCAAAGAGCAACCTGAAAAAGGGTGATCTTGTTTTCTTTTCAACAGCACGAACAGGAAAGAAGATTGGACATGTTGCAGTTTACGCCGGGAACAACAAAATTCTTCATACCTACGGTAAGCCTGGAGTAACGTTCTCGAACTTGAACTCTAGCCACTGGAAGTCTCACTATGTGACTGCTCGCCGTGTATTATAATTACAGTCTTTTATAGCATAAATCGATAAAGAAAAGAGGGAATGTATCTCCTGTAGGAGCGAAGCGTTTGTCTTTGAAATCGTGAAAATACCTTGTTAATGGGTTACCTCTTCAAATTTCACGATTTCAACAACAACCGGAAACCAGCTAATACTTGTCAACATTTAATCCCTTGGCTTACATGTATCTAGCTGATATACTTTTACTGCATACCAAATAACCTCCATGGTCGTGGAGGATTTTGGATAAATATGGATTATGGTTGGTAGGGCTGGCCTTTCTTCAAGATGGCGTAAATGTGATGCAATAGCTTGTTGGCGCAAGCAATCACCGTCACCTTGTAGGGCTTGCCCTCTTTTCTTTTCTTATCGTAGTAGGCTTTTAATTTCGCGTTGGCGTCACGTCTTAATCCACATTGTACGGCTAGAAATAATGCCCGGCGAAGCCGTTTGGAGCCCCGTTTTGTTATTCGACTGCTTGTGGCCACAAACTGACCTGAACTATGAACACCTGGATCTAGCCCCGCAAACGCCACGAGTTGCTTCGGATCTTGGAACTGTTGCGCGTCTCCAATTTCTGAAATAATGGCTGCAGCAAGCTTATCACCTATGCCCGGAATACTTTTTATTAACTCCACTTCCGGTAGTTCTCCGGCTAGTTGTCTTATCTGGTCCTCGATCACCTCGATTTGCTCCTGCATGGAAAGAAGCAACGACACCATGCTTTTCAGCATCTGCATCTGAGTAGGGCTATTCTTGTTCTCTTTCCATTGTCGATAAATAAACTCTAGATGCTCAATTTTCGTGCAGATCCACGATGCAGAACGAGATTTACTCGCTTGTTTACGAATGGCTTCGTCCCATTCTAAAGTTTGATCGGATAAGCACATCTGCAACGTAGTGAGAGCTGTCGCGGAGAAAAGATCCGAAAACACCCCCTCATAGGTTGGGAATACCTGATCTAATAAAGCACGCATATTAAGCTTTGCTTGCACGTACAGTGAGGTCACGAACTCGTGTTGCCTTGTTATGTGTTGCAACTCCGTGTAGCACTCGTTCCAGGTTCGATGAGGCTTCACGTCCCCTCTGTAATACATTTCGGCCAAATGCCAGGCATCCGCTGCATCTGTTTTCACCTTACGTAACTGTGCGCTCTTCGAACGTTTAGATAATAGCGGATTAACGATGAAGTGCGTAATTTCCATACGCTCCAAATAGGCTATAACGATGCGATGATAGTGCCCTGTTGCCTCCAAAACCACAACCGCTCGGTTACCCGTTTGTTCCTCAAGCGTGCGTATCACTTCGCCAAGTCGTCCGAACCCTTCCTCGGTATGCCGAATTGTTACCGACTTTCCACACACCTCATTACGCTTCACGAACGCTTGAAATACACTCGCGCCTTTTGCCACATCCAGTCCGATAACTGGTTCCATGTCAGCTCCTCCTGATATCATTCTAGCCGGCAATCCCACAACGGTTCCAAACCCATAGCTTCGCTTGTTATACGAGGTCTCAAGCCTCAACCAGCCCAAACATGGTCATTGGGAGTAGTGGGAGAACAGTTTCCGGTACGGGGTAAGCTCCCCAAGGAGATACGCGTTCTCCCGGCTACCACCATCATAGAATGCCTATAAAAATAGGCCAACCAGAAATAACTGGCTGACCTAATAATACGAAGGGGATACATCCCTAAAAACCATAATCGATACTAGAGTAAAGAGGTGCCCCATTAAGTTACTTTTGGGACACCTCTTTTTGGATTTCTGTTACAGATTTCTAGGGAAAAGAATCGAAATGGTCGTACCGATTCCTGGTTTACTATAAACTTCTACCTTACCCTCATGCATATCGATGATCTTCTTGGCAATCGACAAGCCTAGTCCGCTTCCTCCAGTTGTCCGATGGCGTGCTGTATCTACGCGATAGAAACGTTCAAACATATAGGGAATTTCATTTTCCGGAACACCAATTCCGTAGTCCGTTACTTCCAGCTTTATACCGCTCTTGTTCGGTTTTATTCGTACATCAATCGCTTGTTTACTATATTTAATCGCATTATCAATCAGAATGAGTAGTAGTTGACGTATTTTATCTTTGTCTGCGCGCATCGGTACAGTATAACCATCCGAATACACTTTAATCTCTCTTTGAAATGTCGTACCTAATACCTCTGAAAGCTCTCTAATTACTTTCACCACATCAAAGCGTGAGATGTCTAACCATTCAGTTTGTTCAGCCTGTGCTAAAGTAAGCATCGAATGAATTAAATTTTGAAGACGCTCAGTTTCCTTCGCAATCGCCTCGATCGCTTCGTCTCTAACTTCCGCGTTATCTCTTCCCCATCGCTTTAACATATCCGCATAGCTAGAAATAATCGTTAGTGGTGTTTTCAGCTCATGTGAAGCATCCGCGACGAACGATTTCTGATGCTCTAACGTACGATCCAACCGTTCAATCATTTGATTAAAAGCTCTTACAAGCTGCAACAGCTCTACAGATTCTTCTCGACCGTTCAGCTTCACCATCTGCAGTTTCCCGCTGCGATCAATTTCCTTCATCGTTTGTACCATCTGACCGATAGGACCTGTTAAACGCGATGTAAACCAATATGTCCCGAATATTGCAAACACAACCGCTCCAACACTTGTGACGGTAAGCGCTCCGACTAAAATATTCAGATAGCTATCTAACACTGTCAATCGTCTCGCGGCTTCAATCGATCCTACTAGTGTGCCATTCTCATAAAATGGTACAGTCAAATAGATGATCCGTTGTCCGTTAATTTCTCTCGTTTCAGATGAGATCCCTTTATGAAAGATCGGCTCGAAAGTTCTAAGCTCCGTGTCACCAATTTCATTCACAATGGTATTGTCCGCCATAACAATCCGCATCATTTCATTGGCATTATAAAAATCGCTCAACAGCTTCGGATCATCATATCTCTGATTTTCGGCATGACGAAGCGATTCAAGCACAAGCTCAGCTTTGCTTGAAAGCAACGTTAATTCGCCCTGAGTCGTTACACGAATAACGAAAAAATAAACGAAAATATTGTACAGCAATAAAATAAATATTAACCAAAATACGGTGAATAGTGTAAACCTAGAACGAAGTGTCATGCATCCGGCTCCTTAAGCATATAACCAACGCCGCGAACAGTATGAATGAGCTTGTGACGATAGCCCTTATCCATCTTTTGACGCAAATAACGAATATACACATCAACAACGTTTGTATCGCCAATGTACTCATAACCCCATACATCAGACAAAATCTCATCGCGTGTCTTTTCCTCATTCTTATGACGTGCGAGATAGTGCAGTAACTCAAACTCCCGAGGTGTCAAGTCGATGGTATGATCTTTGCGATAAACTTTACGCGTCAGCAGTTCAATCGTAAGATCTCCAATTTTCAGCACATCCTCGCTCTCCCCGTCACGGGATGCTTGGAAAATACGCAACAGGTTTCTCACCCGAGCCAGTAATTCCTCCATAGCGAACGGTTTCGTAATGTAATCATTCGCACCATGCTCAAAGCCACTTACCTTGTCCGGTACTGTATCTCTAGCAGTAAGCAATATGACTGGAACTGCTCGATCCGACTGTCTTAATCGCCGCAGCACTTCAACGCCATTAAGCTCAGGTAGCATTACATCAAGCAAAATTAAACTCCACTGTCCAGACAGCGCCATCTCTAAACCTGTTCGCCCATCGGCAGCTCGTCCAACTGTATAGCCCTCGTGCTCCAGCTCAAGCTGTAATATTCTTGCGATCGCATTCTCGTCTTCAATTATTAATATATTGTCATTGTTCATTACAATCACCTCACGAATATACGTCTAATTATAACACGGCAACTAAAGCTGTGGAAAATGGTGTAGAAGCGGCGCAATAAGCGGTTCAATTACACCGTCCAATTGTCGAGTTGTCGTCATATCATTGGGTAGCCCTTCCCCACTCCATAAGCTATGTAGCATATTTGCACTGGAGAGCGCAGGAAACGAAGCGAATGGCTTGTCAGGAAACATGCTTAACCACATCTTACGTTGTTTGAATGGCTGATCACGATTCGCAATCCATTGAAATGTCTGATTTCGTGCCTTACTTGTCAGTTGAAGAGTTAGACATGCTTGTTGCCGATGAGACGACCATTTTACAGGATGACAATCTGCGATCATCCAAATCCGATCCACATATTTCTCAAGCCAGCTCGAACAAGCTGGATGCATCCACCCGCTTGAGACATCAAGCAGAACAATCGGAACGCCTAACCGACGAATCCATCGTCCAAACCCATCTTCTAGCGCTCTGTTGCATTGTTCCTCCGGATGGATTGGATAATACGCTGCATTCCCTTTTGCCCAACGCGGAGTAGGTGAGCGTTGCCCGGTAGGATCCGAATACGCTGAACTGGATGGCATCATTCTCGCACCATCTAACAATGAATAGAGCTCTGGGCCGGTCGAAGGACTCTCAACAAGAGCATGAACGATCCCTCTTCGATTGAGTAAAGCTGATACAGCAAGCGATACGAATGAAGCTCCCGCCCCTGGATAGGCAGATGCAATTGCAATAACTGTGACAGACTCATCTTGTATAGACGCTTTAGATTGCATCATTGTTGCGTTATGCGTTAATTGCTGACGAAATTCATCGTCCGAGGACATCTCCGATAATTGGATGTAAAGCTCGTTTGCAGTTTGTGGTCGAAGTTGTGGATCGGTTGACAGCAACTGCTCCAACAACCGAATAAATCGATAGGGAACATCATCTTGTAGCACCTTTTCGAGTGCACCTACATGACGTATCGCGAACCGCCCACCAGACAATAAATAATATGCAAGTGCACCTAGACCGTATAGATCCGTCCGTGGATCTGATTGATCATTATGCAACTGTTCCGGTGCTGCAAAGCCAGGTGTTCCGAGCTGAAGCGTGTCTGAAGTATTGCCAGAACGAAAGATGCGTGCAATTCCGAAGTCTACAAGGATTGCTTGATCGTGCTGATCGATCATGATATTCGCAGGCTTCAAATCTCGATATACGATGGCGGGTTGACAACGATGTAAATATCCGAGCACATCGCACAGTTGAATCAAGTAGCGAAGCAACGTTTGAAATGGAAGTCTCGACCTAAAGTTTACAAACCGCTGAGCCAAGGTGTCCCCAGCAACATAGGTCATCACAATTCCCGCATAACCACTTTCATCAGGCGGATAATAGTCTGTAATCGCAGCCAAATTCGGATGCTCTAAAC
This sequence comes from Candidatus Cohnella colombiensis, assembly GCA_029203125.1. Taxonomy (GTDB): domain Bacteria; phylum Bacillota; class Bacilli; order Paenibacillales; family Paenibacillaceae; genus Cohnella; species Cohnella colombiensis. The sequence continues at coordinate 1,618,467 of CP119317.1, read as the reverse complement.
GACACATTAGCTTAGCTTCTAGCAGGAACGCGTCTCTTTGCCCAGGCATTGGCTTTGTTAGCTTAAGCGCTTTAAGCTTGCCGCCAAGATGCGTATCCTCAGCCATATAGACGCAGCCCATCCCTCCTTTTCCAAGTACGGATACGATACGATACCTTCCCTGGTATAGATGACCTGGTTTTAATGGCTCTTTGTTCCGAAGATTGTCCAGCATACTTTTTCGCTCCTCTTTTAATTTAAATAAAAAAAACCGCACTAGAAGCGTTGCCTGATCTCAGGCTTGCTTCTGTGCGGGATGCTTTCCCTCACAACACGATGTTCAATTAGGGCTTACGGATTACCCACATTGTAACCTCTTCACGATTATGAAACAACTGCTTAACTTGACGAATTTCAAAATGCTCTGCATACGCTTCTGTTAAATCTTGAATGCTCTGAAACGGTTTGCGATACATGAGCTTCAGCGTAATGATGCCAGAGCCGCCCGCAGATAGTGCTGCAGAAAGTGACGACACGACTTTACACGTATGATAAGGATCCCAGCTCATATCGCATACGAGCAAATCGAAGCTGCCTGGCGCAAATGAAACATCGGCTGCATTTTTACGAAGGTGACGCAATCTTGGGTGCATCACAATAGATGCGTCCATCTCAGCTGGATCAACCGCTGTTACTTTAAGTCCGCGCTCAAGCAGCACAGAGGTCCAACCACCCGGAGCTGCACCTAAGTCCAGTACATTTGTGAATTTACTAAGTGGAAGCTTAAATGCCTTTTCTGCTTCAAGAAGCTTGAAAGCTGCGCGTGAGATGAGTCCTTCATCTCTCCGGAATCGTACAGCTCCCCCTGGCCAATCCGACAAATTGTTGCGTGGCTCAGAACAGCCAAGGAACAGTTGCTTGCGCGTTGCATATACGGAAACGATCCAATCCGCTTCTCTCGGCACAAATTGACCACCGAGCTGCTCAATAACGGGAACGATTTCATCTCTGCCCTCCGCAGAAGTAAAAGGGAACGGGCTATCTTGAGATTTCCGAACTTGGATCGCTACCTTCAGCCCCTTCACCCGTTCACCTAGTGTTAACGCGTAATCTTTCAATGCATTTGCAACAAGATCCGCATCATCAGATATCGCAACCTCAGCTTCAATGGGGAACATGTGACGTAGGAAGATCGGCTCTTTACGTCTTAGATCCTTCAATAGCTCTGCAGGTTCCATTGTACCTGACGTAAACGAGAACGTCTCTCCCGAAGCGAGTCCAGACACCTTTGTCCCTCTTATGCGTCGACGTAATTCCTCCATTGCATAAGGGGCAAACCCGGGATTCGCTGTACCTACATAGGTAATCATCTTTATTTTCTCTCCTCAACAACTTGGATCCATGGTCGATCGCCTCGCCATTCAACTGCAATGGGCAAATCATAGGCGGCTCCGAGCCATTCGGCTGTTAACACTTCTTTCTTGCGTCCCGAGGCAACGATCTTTCCCTGTGACATTAGTGCAACATGAGTAAAAATAGGAATAATTTCTTCGATATGATGTGTCACATAAAGCATCGATAGCTTTTGATCTGATAATCTGGCGAGGGATTCTAGAAATCTCTCGCGCTCATATAAGTCCAATCCTGCACAAGGCTCGTCCAAAATAAGCAACTCCGGAGAAGCCATCAATGTGCGAGCAAGCAGCACTTTTTTACGTTCTCCTTGAGAAAGGGTCCCAAACGGTTGTTCTGCCAACGCGCTTAAACCTACCCGCTCGAGCTGCTCGTAAGCCTGAGCCTTAATCTCTTCAGGTACCTCTTGATAAATTCGTAAAAATGCAAATGCACCACCAACGACGATTTCCCAAACCGGATCACGCAACGTCAACTTTTCGATTAAGGTTGGACCAATATAGCCGATTTTTTTACGGACTTCTCTGACATCAACACGTCCATATCGATAGCCTAGCACATCTACCGTTCCCGTTGTCGGAAACAGATAACCGTTAATCATCTCCAAGATCGTCGTCTTGCCACAACCGTTGCGCCCAAGCAGCGTCCATTGTTCACCTGGTAGAATTTGAAGATTTACACCTTGCAAAATCTCTCGTTGATTTCTACGTAAAGTAAGTTGCTGAAGATGAATCATATGCCTTAAACTCCTCTTTCCTGCTCTAAGTATGCGATAATGTCTGGTACGGAAGAGAACCGATACAGTTTGCTCCATGACCCGTCTCTTCGTTTCATTAAGAGGCAAGGGACACTCTCGATTTGAAAATGCTGAGCCATACTCGGCATTACATTTAAATTTGCTGTGAAAATAGGTATTTCCACTTGCATTTGCTCTACAACCGTTAGCATTCGTTTAGCGACCGCACATGTGCCACAGAGCGGCGTATGTACGAAAACTGCAAATGGCGCAGGGGTAAATGTCCAATCACGCTTCCAATTTGCAGGCTTCCAATTATCCATCTTGTTGTGTCTCATCCTTACTAGCTGCTATAGCATCGAGCACATGATCAGGCATTGGACCATCATGAATAACAACACCTACAGGCTCAGCTGCTCTTAAATCGCGCACCATAAATTCTCTCCCAAGCTTACTGGAGGAGTGCACGTACACCTCGCGTGGATAATGTCCTCCCGCAATCATACCATGTACAACGGTTAACCCATTAGGTTCTCCGAAGCCCAGTTCGAAATCGAGCGATAATACGTTGACTTCACACTCAGAAAGCAATAGCAAGCAATCCGATGCTGAACGTGCGACAACGAAGCCCTGCGGGCATGGACGCACATCATCCAAATATACGTTTATCATTAGGTGATCCCCCAATCGCTAATCTTCTCCTAAGCGAAGGTGTACCTCATTGGCAATTTGCACAAAAGAACATTTTACGCCCGGAAATCGTTTCATGCTTAATCGGCTGACCGCAGTTTACACAAGGCAAATCGGTTCGACCTGCAACCTTTAGTTGACTACGATAGCTACCCGTCACCGTATCCTCCGCATGCATGGGATGCTCACATAATCCACCTGTTGCTGCCGATTCAGAGAGAACGTGTCTCATCGATGTATAAAGCTGTTCTAATTTTGCATCATCTAGCTCTTGAATGGTAACCGCTGGGTTCAGCTTCGCGTCAAAGCAAATTTCATCACTATATACATTACCAATTCCCGAGAGGAATCGTTGATCGGTTAACGTCGCTTTAAGTCTACCCTTCTTGCCTTTCAAACGTCGTTTGAACTGATCCAATGTCAAGTGAATTGCAAAGGGGTCTGGTCCGAGCTCTTTAGCCTGTTTAATGACTTCTTTGGCCGTTGTAAAATGCATGTATCCACTCTTTATGCCACCTACATAAAGTGTATACCCGTTACTCAGTTGAATACGGATTGCAATTTTACCTTTTGGCTGCTCATCCTGTGGCGTATACGCTAGCCATTCACCAGTAATAAGCTGAAGCACGATTCGGTTACCATCGTCGAGATGAAACAAGAGCTGCTTACCTTTATGCTCTAAAAATAAAATCGTCCGTAACGTTAAAGAAGCTTTCCAATCGCTAATTGAAAGGTTAATTGCGCTTTCATCATTCACGCTTGTTTCGATAATCTTTTCTCCACAAATAAGCGGTGAAAGCTGTGTACGATAATGTTCTAATTCTGGCCACTCCGACATGCTGAGATTTACCTCCCATAAATGATCAATCTGATTAAGCTAGACATATGTTGATTCAATTATATCAGCATTTGATGCAATACTTGCAAATCCTCGCATACTGCTTGTGGGGTTACACCTGCATTGTGACAATGCTGCTCCCAATTGTCAATGTTACAGAACCCTGTAAGCACCATGATTGACGAGCAACCAACGGCTTCCCCTGCTGCAATATCCGTATATGGATTATCGCCAATTACCCAAGTATTCTCCGTCTTCGCGCCCGCGATCTGCATCGCATAATTCATGAGTATCGGCGATGGCTTACCAATTACGATCGGTTCAATTCCAGATGAAGCTTGCAATGCTGCACCGATACTACCTGCACCGATAATAAATCGATCATCCATTGGCAATAGTCGGTCAGGGTTCGTCTGTATGAACTTAGCGCCTTGGAGTAAGTGTTGTAACCCTCTTGTTAATTGCGCATAAGTCAATTGTCGATCCAATCCTTGAATGACAAGATCCACATGTTCATGTGAGGCATCCTCTAGTATTCGAACGCCGATCTCTGTTAGCGCTTCACGAAGCCCACGTTCACCGATTACATAAGCTGTGGCGTTAGTATAGTTCTGATTAATATAATAGGCAGTTGCCGTAGCAGATGTGACGACTCTCGCTTCATCTGCTTCAATTCCCATCTGCTTCAGATGATGTGCAACTTCACTTGGCGTACGTGTAGAATTGTTCGTTACGAAAAAACACCGCTTACCCTTTTGTTCTAGCTCAGCGATTAATCGATCTGCACCTGTAATTCTCGTATTTCCGCGATAAAGCGTTCCATCCAAATCAAAAAGTAGCACCTCTGGTTCAGGTAGACCTATGAGTTTATTGTAAATCGGCTTCATCCGTTTAGTCTCTCTCCCCTACATTGTCATCGTTGCATGATGTTTGACGGCTTATTTTGTTCTTTAGCCTTTCTGCACGATGTATTAATGCAGCCTTCTGTTCCGTTAATCGATTGCTGACACGACTGACGGATGCCATTCGCTGTAGCAATGATAGCGCGGAATCCACATAATTTAATGCCGTTAACAATTCCTTTGAACGGTGCTCATAATAGATCGCGAGCTCAATGTGTGCATCCACCTTGGGCACAAACGCTTGCTCAGTAAGCTTAGCACATTGTTGCCATAAACCGATGGCTTGATTGAATTTCCCTAACTTCTTATACCTTGCGGCAAGCGCTAAGCCCCACTGCTCTTGTGGAAGGATATCACGTTCAAGCAAACGATTAAACAATCGCTCTGCCTGCTCTCCATTACCATGCTTCTCTAACCAACAAGCGGTACGATAGAGCTCTTCTCCCTCTACCTCCTCTAGCTTCTGTTCTTCCTCACTTAGCAAATATGCAAAGTGTACCGAAAGCGAAGCAAGGGAAAGCACATCCTGCTCATTATGAGCATATACACCACGCAAGTGCGAAGCATCCCCATCATTCAAATACTGAATATATAAGACCGGGGCAAGCGATCCTGGCACATCGTCTTCCCGCTTCACCCCTAGACGCGCTTTCTCCACCATGCTTAATCTGCAGGATGTTAGCGTATTGCGCCATAGCGCCCGCGACGGGTGAAGGAAATCAAGCTGGGCAGGCTCTACACCGTTGCTGCGCCAGCCATTCATAATATATCTGTTAACAATAACCGGCCAATCGAATGTTCTGCCGTTATATGTAACAAGATGAGTTGTTCTCTTCAAATGATCGAGCAAGTAATGAAGCATCGCTTTCTCTTCACCGGGGTGGCGTATCAACGTTTGTTCGACGATGAACGCTTGATCGGTGTAATACCCAATTCCGATCATGAAAGGCACATTCCCTGTGCCCACACCTAGTCCCGTCGTTTCCGTATCAAGAAACAACATACGTTGAAGATCGATGGGTACAGCTTCTGTATTTTGCCGTGCGGCAACAGCATCGAGGTAAGTGACATAAGGCTTTAAATCCTCCAATGCATAACGTCCATGACGATGAGGTAACGGATAGCGGATCGTACGCAACAAGAAGCTACCCCATTCATTCTCATGAATTTCAACACCCATCCGTTGAAAAGCTAACTGTCCATTGTCATCGCTGTCGATCACTTTATTAGATGTGTCTTCCTCGACAAGGGCATAGGATTCAACTGCTGCTACTTCTGCTACTTCTGTAGCGATTGCCGCTGCACGTAACCGCTCTAAGCGTTCCTTGAGCCCACTCATGCTTCCATCCTCGTAACCTGCAGTAGCGACAACGCAAGCGACTTGCCGAGCAAACCAACTTCTTCAATCGGTCCAACGCAAGCTGGGCAACCACTAAGACAACCACACCCTAGAATAAGATGTTCGGCCTCTTCAAGCAGCTCACCATGCATCTCATACAAACGATGGCTTAAACCAATTCCACCCGGATATCTGTCATAGAAATAGATCGTTGGACGCTTTGTATGAAGTGCTTTCACCTGTGGCACAACTCGAATATCGAAAGGATCACACATCAAGTGAAGCGGCGCTAAGTGGATAAGCACGTTGGCCAATCCTAACAACGCCATCTGCATATCGTTTGCGCTGCGCTTCGCTGACTCCTCCTCAGAGAACGAAAACCAGTACCCACTCGTATGCAAAATTTCTTCAGGTAGATGGATCGGACCTGAGCCGATGTTTTCATGTGTCCGTAATCGTATTTTTTTGAAAATGGTCGGTTTACCCATTACGGTGACTTCTCCATATTGACGTTCCAGCGGCCCCGTTGTCGTCTCTAAATCAACGTGCAGCACTTTCAGTTCCACTGCCATACTCGCATCGGTGAAATAATCGACGTTGACTTCACGAACGTACGCTTTCTTTTCCGGATAATCCAGCTTCTCCACCTGAAACTGAACCCCTTCGTGCAAGTAGATCGCTTCCTCATGAATAAGTGTCGGCGCACTAAAGCGATCGACCTCGCCGATGACTTTATAGCCCTCTGTCACATCGATGATCACGAAGTTTTCTTGTGCCGCAGATCGCAATGAGATGTTATGTGCAGGAAACGCCTGCTCCATCCAATACCAGCGATTACCAACACGATGAAGCACTTTCTCCTCCGTTAAAAACTCAAGCAGATCCGTCAGCTTTTCACCGCCGAACGTATCTCCTTCCTCGAAGGGTAATTCGTAAGCAGCGCATTTCAAATGATCGAGTAAGATAAGCAAATTGTCCGGATGAATCCGCGCTTCCTCTGGCGGTCTTCCGAGAAAATAATCCGGATTTTGGATCAAATATTGATCGAGGGGATTGCTGCTCGCAACGAGAAACGTAACCGAGCTACCGTGTCTACGTCCAGCTCGTCCAGACTGCTGCCAGGTGCTTGCAATCGATCCCGGATAACCGTTTAACACGCAGGCTTGGAGTTGTCCAATATCGATCCCAAGCTCGAGCGCATTCGTACTCACGACACCGCGGATTTCTCCGCTGCGTAATCCACGCTCAATCTCACGACGTAGCTTCGGCAAATAGCCTCCACGATAGCCTCGGATCGATTTACTGCCCAGCTCATGCTTAATTGTATCTTGCAAATAAGTGAGCAATATTTCCACTCGCACACGACTCCGTGCGAATACAATGGTCTGAATCCCGCTCCTTAGCAATAGTGCCGCCAGCTTCTGTGATTCAAGCACACTGCTTCTGCGAATGCCTAGTTGCTGATTAACGACAGGCGGATTGTAAAACACAAGGTGCTTTTCTCCCGCAGGAGCACCGTTCTCATCAATCAACGTAACGGCTTCACCAATCAACCGTTCAGCATGCTCCTGTGGATTGCGAATCGTAGCTGAAGCGCATAAAAACTGTGGTTCGCTCCCATAGAAGCGACAAATTCGCTTTAGTCTGCGAATGACGTTAGCCACATGACTACCGAATACACCTCGATAAGCATGCAATTCATCGATGATAATATATTTAATATTTTCGAAAAGCTTAACCCACTTCGTATGATGCGGTAAAATTGCCGAATGTAGCATATCCGGATTCGTAACGACAATATGTCCGGCATTGCGGATCGCTTGGCGTACTGTAGGAGGTGTATCGCCATCATACGTATGCGTTTTAATGTCGACCTCCATTAAATTCGCAAGCTCTTGAAGCTCTGCAACCTGATCCTGTGCCAGCGCCTTTGTTGGGAATAAATATAACGCACGCGCGCTATCGTCATTCAATATCGTTTGAAGCACGGGCAAGTTGTAACAAAGAGTCTTCCCCGATGCAGTCGGTGTAACGGTCACCACATGCTGATCTTGCGCTACCGCACGGAATGAAGCCTCCTGATGCGTATATAACTCTGTGATCCCTTTACTCTCCAAGGCGAATGCCAGCTTTGGATGAATCGTTTCCGGCAATCTTACTGTCTTGGCTGGCTTTGCTTCTTGCGTATGCCAATATGTCACATTATCCATTAGCTCCGGATGGCTTCGCAGCAATTGCAGCCACTCCTCGACAGACTCAGCTTTGTTCGTTAACGGATTCATCGCGATTCTCCTAGTCATTATTTCCTCAATATTCTCTATTGTATCGAATACATGTTCGTGTAGCAATGAGTGATTTAAGCTCACTTTCGACACATTGAGCACTAAATTAATGAGATTCCGTCAGCCTTCGCTACATTGCCTAATAAATACCCGCTACATGTCGCTTCCTGCGCTTTCCCGGGAAAAGTTAATACAAGCAAAATCCCCGAAGCAACAGCCTGCAAAGCGCCATTGTTCGGGGACAATATAGGCCTATCGATTATACTTTCTCAACATTGAAATATTGCGCTTCCGGATGTGCGAATACCATTGCGGATACCGACGCTTCAGGCTCCATCATGAACCCTTCTGTCAGCTCTATTCCAATATCTTCTGGTTTCAGCAGCTCGAACAATGGACCTTGCATTTCGAGATCAGGACATGCTGGATATCCAAACGAAACACGAATCCCTTGGTAACGTGCGCCGAAGCGTTGCTTCATCGTCATCTCAATGGGATCGGGGAAGCCCCAGTTATCACGCATAATCTGATGAACCCGTTCAGCTAATCCTTCCGCTACTTCAAGCGCAGTTGCTTGCAGTGCATGCATCCGCAAGTAGTCACCGCTTTCCTTCCACTTGTCTCCTTGCTCTCTTACGCCTTTACCTGCAGTTACAATCAAGAATCCAACTGTATCCATAATGCCGCTCTCAACAGATTTCAAGAAATCAGCTAAGCATAAATAGGGCTCTACATTTTGGCGCGGGAAGGAAAAGCGCTTCAAGACTTGTGTTGGATTATGCGGGTCATAGACGATAATGTCATTCCCATCCGATTGTGCCGGGAAAAATTGATACATGGCTCGAGGACTAATCCAGCCTTCTTGCTGCGATAGAGTCAATATCTCGTCCACTGTATTTTTAAGATTTACTGTCCGTTCATCACCGGCAGCAAGTAATTCCTCTACATTCCCTTTCAAGCCCAAGTGATGTCCGAGCAACATCTGCATATTTACAAAAGGCTGCACATGCGATAATGGATAATCTCGAATCACATGGCGTTCAAAATCTGGTGGCGTAAATAAAGGTGCATCCTGTGAAATGTTTGATCTTCTTGCTCTCGTTAGCTCAGGAAGCACTTTGGGCTTCTCCACTTCTTCGGAAAGCGCAGCTTGAGCTGCCCAATGCTCTTCGGTAATGCGCTTGCGATGCTCAGGATCACTTAGCTTATTCGCTGTATCAAGCCCTTCCATCGCGTCCTTTGAATAGAGCACGATCCCTTTGTATTCTGGTGCTATCCGTGTTTTTGTGAACTTACGTGTGAGTGCCGCACCACCAACGAGAATCGGTACATCAACACCTGCCTCACGTAAATCCTGAGCGGTTACAACCATCTGCTGCGCTGATTTAACGAGTAAGCCTGATAAACCAATGGCATCTGGCTTATGTGTACGAGCAGCCTCAATAATTTGATCCGGCGGTACTTTAATCCCTAAGTTAATAATTTTATAGCCGTTGTTCGCTAAAATAATTTCAACTAGATTTTTGCCGATGTCATGCACATCACCTTTAACAGTTGCTAGCATGATCGTACCTTTCACAGCTGACTCATTCTTCTCCATATGTGGCTCCAAATGCGCAACGGATGCTTTCATTACCTCTGCGCTTTGAAGTACCTCTGCAACAATCAACTCGTTGCCATTGAAGAGGCGACCAACTTCCTCCATCCCCGCCATCAACGGACCATTAATAATTTCGAGCGGGCTGTATTTACCCATAGCCTGCTCCAAGTCCGCTGCCAGGCCTTCCTTCGTTCCCTCTACAATATAACTAGCAAGTCTTTCTTCTAAAGTTAAGTTAGAAACTTGAACCTTCTTTTCGGTTTTCTTATCGCGGAATGCTGCAACGAATGCTGCTAACGTCTCGTCATTCGTATCATAGATTAACGCCTCTGCAAGCTTACGTTCTGCTTCAGGAATTGAAGCATAACGTTCAAGCTTTTCCGTATTCACGATCGCGTAATCTAGACCTGCCTTCGTGCAGTGATACAGATACACAGAGTTGAGCACTTCACGACCCGCATCCGGCAGACCGAATGAAATATTACTTAAGCCAAGAATCGTCTTCGCACGAGGATACTTCTCTTTAATCATCCGAATGCCTTCGATCGTTTCAACCGCAGATCCAATATACTGAGGGTCGCCTGAACCAATCGGGAACATATTCGGGTCGAAAATAATATCATCCGGTTGCATCCCATATTTGTTCACGAGCAGCTCATATGAACGTGTTGCGACTTCGAGCTTCGCTTCACGACTAACTGCCTGTCCCCGCTCGTCAATCAAAATACAAACAACCGCGGCACCATACTTATGGATCAACGGCAAAATGCCCTCAAACTTCGTTTCCCCATCTTCAAGGTTAATCGAGTTAATGATCGCTTTCCCTTGTGAATACTTGAGTCCTAGCTCAATAATATGGTCATACGTTGAATCGAGCATGAGCGGTGCTTTAATTTTCTTCGTTACCATTGGAAGGAAATTTTTCACTGCAAACGCTTCGTCGATATCGGTATCTTGCAAGTTAATATCGATGATTTGCGCGCCGCCTTTTACTTGGGCACGTGCAATTTCGGAAGCTTCATCGAATTTTTCTTCTTTAATTAAACGCTTAAACTTGCGAGAGCCCGCAATATTCGTACGTTCCCCGATCATGATCGGACGATTGTCATCCTCAATGTATACTGTATCTATACCCGATACTGCCGGCGGATGCTCACCATTTAGCGCACGTGGTTTAATATCCTTTAGTGACTCCGCTAATGCTGCGATATGCGCAGGTGTCGTCCCACAGCAGCCCCCAACGATGTTCAACCACCCTTGTTCGGCGAACGCCGTTAGCTTTTTAGCTAACGAATCCGGAGATTCGTGGTAATGACCATTTTCATCTGGTAAACCGGCATTCGGATAACAGCTTACAGCAGAATGTGAAATCCCAGACAGCGTTCGGAGATGATCACGCATAAATTCAGGTCCTGTCGCGCAATTTAGTCCCATTGATATCGGTTTAAGATGTTCCAATGAGATATAGAAGGATTCAATCGTCTGTCCTGCCAAAGTCGTCCCCATCGGCTCAATCGTACCACTTATCATGATGGGTAGAGTAACACCAGTATCGCTAAATGCTTTGCGCACACCAATGCTGGCTGCTTTAACGTTCAAAGTATCCTGACTCGTCTCAATAAGAATCGTATCTACGTCACCCTCGATCAACGCCACAACCTGCTCGTAATAGCTGTCAATCAATTCCTCAAAGGTTACACCGCCGGTTACCGATAATGTCTTTGTCGTCGGTCCAAGTGCTCCCGCAACAAAGCGAGGACGTTCAGGGGTCGAAAATTTATCACATGCTTCCCTTGCAAGACGTGCAGCTACCAAGTTAAGCTCGCGTGCTTTTTCAGGAATATCATATTCGGCAAGAACAATGCTCGTTGCTCCAAATGTATTCGTTTCAATAATGTCAGCACCCGCAGCTAAATAAGCCTCATGAATGCTCGAAATCACATCAGGTCGAGTTAAGACGAGTAGCTCGTTACAACCATCTAGATCATCACTGCCAAAATCATCAGCAGTTAGATCCGCTTGTTGAATCATCGTACCCATCGCGCCATCCATAATGAGGATACGTTTGTCTATTTCTGCTTGCAATGACGGTTTATTTCGTGAAAAAGTCATAACTAGGTTCTCCCCCTAAGGTTTTTCTCTATAAATCTATAGTATCAGATTCAACTATTGACGAACAGAAGTACAGTCGACATCGTTTTATTTATACGATATAATAATAGCATAAAATCCAATTGGGAAAAGAGGAATTATTTATGGCTGAAATTCGCATTCGCAATACGAACGAACGCATCAAGGGCGAAGATAATGTTCGCCAATTTCTCGGCAACAACAATGTCATTTATGAACATTGGGATCCTTCCAAATTACCTGCACATCTACAAGAAAATTTCGCCCTATCAGATGACGATAAGAATGAAATTTTGTCCACCTACGATGGTGAAATTCGTGATCTTGCTTCGCGTCGCGGTTATAAAACATGGGACGTTATTACACTTTCCGAAGCCACTCCAAACATTGAGGAGCTGCTCAAAAAATTCGAAAATGTTCACACCCACACAGAGGACGAAGTTCGTGCAATTACAGCTGGACGCGGCATTTTCATCATCAAGGGTGATGAGAATACCGGCTACTTCGATGTCGAGCTCGAAGCAGGTGATGTCATCTCTGTTCCTGAAGGCGCACCCCACTTCTTCACCTTGATGGATAACCGCAAAATCGTTGCCGTTCGTTTATTCATCGAACCAGAAGGCTGGATCGCGCAAAACTATGATGATCCTACATTCGTGAAGTAATATTTAGCTAATATGAAAGCTGCTCTGAAGTGTCATCACTTTTGAGCAGCTTTTTGTTGTGATTTATTTTTTATAGTTGCTTTAGTAATGCAGGAAGATCAGTTAAGCTCTTAATTTCATAGGAAGGAATGATTTCATCATTACGTGTATGGCCATGTCGGTTAATCCAAATCGAAGTCATGCCAGCGCGATTCGCACCAAGAATATCCGTCGTGAGCTTGTCTCCTACCATAACGCCTTCATTGGCGCTAATTCCGATTTGCTCCATGGCGTGAGTGAACAATTTCGTCGACGGCTTTCCTTCTCCGAAGTTACCTGAGATTACAATCGCATCAAAGTAAGGAATGAGCGATGGCACCCCATCAAGCTTCTCTTGCTGCAAATCAGGTGAACCGTTTGTTAACAGAAGTAGCTTATACTCTTGACGAAGCTCATCTAAAATCGCAAACGTTTCATCATACACATAGGGTAATGTTCTGCGCTGCGCTGGAAAGTATTCAGCTAGCTCTTTGCCAAGCTCAGCATTATGAACGCCAAGTGCGGCAAGACCATTCGTCCATGATTGTACACGATAATCTGGAGCAAGCAGCTCTAACTTGCGGAACATATCATGCTCACCCTTTTTGAAATTTCCCCATAACGCTTCAAACGGATTAATTCCGATCATTTGAGTAAACGAAAATGTTTCATACGTCTCATAAAGAGCTCTTGCTTCTCTTCTGACCGATGCTTCTAATTCCTCTTCGTTCAAACCTGTCGCTTCTGCACCAACACGGCAAGTGTTACGGAAAGCTTCACTTACGCTACGTTCATCCCATAATAGGGTATCATCCAAATCAAATAAAACAGCCTTCACTGACATCTTTCGTTCTCCTCACTTCGATTTAACTTCCCACTCCACATGGTGAAGATCTGCATATACTTTCAATCTTTCAGCCATTCGATCGATCGGGTAACGATTCATCACACGAGAAAATACCCAGTTCGTTCCTTTGACCGATTCAACGATGACATAACCAGGCTGAATGACGAATTTGCGAATTTCGCCTGGGCGCAACGTTTTGTAACCCGTCAACTTGCGCGTTTCAAGTGTATCTCGCGTTACGGAAAGATACGGGCGGCGCATGAAGTAAAACAGTGCCAAGACGAGATATGCACCTACGGTCGCCCAAAATAATGTTCGATTCGGCATAAACGCATCTGACCATGGTTGTGCTAAGAGCACATATAGCACAATAAATAAGATTAGAATCGTAGGGACAATGTAGCTGCGCCCTTGAAACCGATCAGCAACTTTCGCTGGTGAAGATTTACTGAGTGATTGCTTCCCCTCTTTTTTACGACGCTTATTAATTTGTTTCGAGTTTTTTAATACCATACGTTCCCATGAACGAGCCATAATGTTCCTCCTTTTAGTTAGCCAAGCAACGAATACCGCGATCTATTAATGCACGATGGGTGGTTTCTCATCCGTAAATTCGATTTGATCAAGCTGTTCACGGAAATTTAGTTTAAAGTTATTCAAATATTGCTTGCGAAGCTCATCACGTTCGGCGATTTCATCAGCAGTTAAGCCAACCTTTTTGCTTTTACGTGCCAGTTCATTGATTCGTTGTATTAATTGGTCCATTGCTAATTTCTCCATTGCTGTCTCACTCCCTTCTCTCTATACCTACTATACTTTGACACTTCAAGAGAGGGCTTGTCAAGGTAACTCGCATACAAAAAGGGGGTGTACCTAAAGTCATGTTAAATGACTAGGGACACCCTATTTCTGTCGACTTTGTTTTCTTTCGGGGGTGTATCTCGTTCCGGTTGCTGTTGAAATCAGGGGATTTGGAATGAGGTTTATATGGACATCCCCCGATTTCAAAGGCAAACGCTTCGCTCCTACACGAGATACACCCCATTCTTTTATGTCAAAAATAACGAGAAAAAAGCATTTTAAACGCAAAAAGAAACCGCCTTTTGGTAAAATGGAAGTGCCACCCACCATTTACGAAAGGAGATCACTGACAGGCAGAGACCAGATTTTCGTACCATTAATCGTTTCCGTTACGAGCGTATGAAGTCCTTATTAGAGTGGTGGTAGCTTACTTTTGGGACACCCCCACTCTATTCATTGTTTATAGATGATGTTGAAAGAGAACGAATGTTCTCTACATCGTAAAACCAACTCTTACTCCAACATTAGCGAAGGAACAATAATCGATTGACCCGAACTTAATTGTGAAGATGTTAAGCCATTCCGCTTCATTAATGTATGAACAGCTTCACGGGTATCCATGGAAGACTTCTTATATATACTTGCCAATCCCCACAGCGTATCACCGCTGTCTACAGAGATGACAACCTCATCTATTGATGCTGGGATCACTTCGCTACTGGAGGCGTATGTACGAACCAATGTAAAGCCGCTGAACAAAATAAGGAATGCGAACATCATGCAAACACTACGCACCACTCCCCACTTCTTATACGACTGCCTGTTCCGAGTTGCAATACCCTCCGCTCGATAGAACGTCGTATGCTTACGATTTGCTGAAGCTGAAGTATGTTCACCGAGAACCCATACATTGACCATTAAGCTCACCCCAAACGTTTGTTCTGATATTACAATAACACGAACATACATTTGCGTCAATAACTTTTTGGAACATTTGTTCTGTGGAACGAATGTTTGTACGAACTTGGGTTCTATGCTATAATAACTTATCATTGTATTTATATTAGGGAGGGTTCGGCGTGTCCAAGATGTCTAATCGCCAGAGTGCCATCTTACAATTTATTAAAAATGAAGTCCGTGAAAAGGGTTATCCCCCTTCTGTTCGTGAGATAGGCGAAGCTGTTGGCCTCGCTTCAAGCTCAACTGTACACGGTCACTTAGATCGTTTGGAGAAGAAAGGCTTAATCCGACGCGACCCTACAAAGCCACGTGCGATCGAAATTTTAGACGAAGATGATTCATCATTTGTATTGTCTTCCTCTGTCCGTCAAATCCCATTAATCGGTAAAGTTACAGCAGGTGTACCTATTACAGCAACAGAGAATATTGAAGAGTACTTCCCTCTTCCAGCTGCGATGGTGGGCGACAATCCCGTATTCATGTTATCTGTAATGGGAGACAGTATGATTGAAGCTGGGATCCATAACGGCGACTACGTTATTGTTCGTCAGCAACAGTCTGCAATCAATGGAGATATTGTCGTTGCGATGACTGAGGACAACGAAGCAACTGTAAAAACATTTTACAAAGAACGTGACCATATTCGATTGCAACCTGAGAACGCAAGCATGGAACCGATTCGGTTAACGAATGTAAGTATACTCGGGAAAGTCATCGGACTTATTCGCTCGTTTATGTAATTCATCCCCGTACATAGCAAAACCGGCTTCTCTACACGTACTTTAACTTGTAGAAATGCCGGTTTTTTTCATACTATGACCATCCCAGGCAATCAATTACTTCAACCTATCATTCCTTAATGAAACGAATACGATTGATTCACGTAAATAATCTTATTCTAACTGGAGGAGCTGTTATCAATGAGATATCATGCCGGTGGTGCAGTCGTGAGCTGTCCCTGCTGTCACAATGACACCTTCGATAAAGATTACAGACAGTTAAACACAAGCGGACTATCCTTTCTCGGATTAGATTGGGCGAACAAAAATGCGACTATACTCGTCTGCCAACGTTGTACCCACATCTCGTGGTTTATGAAGGACCCTTTTACCGAGCAAGAGTAAACACACCCCCCCTCCTCTGAGCGAGGGGGATATTGCAACGGGTAACCCGCTTTCGCATGACTATTCCAACTAATACCAGCATTTGTAAGAAAATAGTGTAAAAATACAGCATTATTTCGGGAAATCCGAAAACAGCGTTTAAACGGATGTCTCCATACAAAAAAAACGGAACTGCGCAGTGAGCGATCACCGCACAGTTCCGTTTTATTTGACTAACAATTAATACATCGTCATATACTGATCGCGTTCCCATTGGTGAACTTGCGTGCGATACATATCCCATTCGATTTCCTTCAACTCATAGAAGTGGCTAAGAGCGTGATCTCCTAATGTCTCACAAACAACTTCATCGCGAAGCATTTCTTCTAATGCAACATGAAGGTTAACCGGCAAGCTAGGAATGCCTTCATCGATCCGCTCGCTCTCACTCATCACATAGATGTTACGATCGACCGGTGCAGGTACAGGCAGTTTGTTAATGATGCCATCCAAACCTGCCTTAAGCATAACAGCTAATGCCAAGTAAGGGTTCGCAGCAGGGTCTGGGTTACGCGCTTCAAGGCGTGTGCTTAAACCACGCGATGCAGGAATCCGTACCATCGGGCTACGGTTACTTGCGGACCAGGCAACATAACATGGTGCTTCATAACCTGGAACTAAGCGTTTATAGGAGTTGACCGTCGGGTTTGTAATCGCCGCAAAACCACATGCATGCTTCAACAGTCCAGCCATGTATTGACGAGCTACTTCGCTCAAACCAAGCTTATCGTTCGCATCATAGAACGCATTCTCTTTGCCACGGAACAGCGATTGATGGCAATGCATCCCCGAACCATTCACTCCGAACAACGGCTTTGGCATGAACGTTGCATGCAGTCCATGCTGACGAGCTATCGTCTTAACAACGAGTTTGAACGTTTGAATTTGGTCAGCAGCTTTAACGGCGTGTGCATATTTAAAGTCAATTTCATGCTGTCCAGGTGCGACTTCATGGTGAGACGCTTCGATTTCAAAGCCCATCTCTTCAAGCACAAGAACGATTTCACGACGACAATTTTCACCGAGATCTGTAGGAGCCAGATCGAAGTATCCGCCTTGGTCATTCAGCTCATTCGTTGGGTTGCCGTTCTCATCGGTTTTAAACAAGAAAAACTCTGGCTCAGGTCCAACATTCATTGCGGTGTAGCCAAGCGCTTCCGCTTCACGCAATGCACGCTTTAGAATACCGCGAGGATCTCCTGCGAATGGTGTGCCATCCGGCATGTAAACATCACAGATCAAACGCGCAATACGATCCTGTGCTACCCATGGGAAGATTACCCATGTGCTTAGATCAGGATAAAGGTACATATCCGACTCTTCAATGCGCACGTAACCTTCAATGGAAGATCCGTCGAACATCATCTTGTTATCGAGCGCTTTTTCAAGCTGACTCAAAGGAATTTCTACATTTTTAATAGATCCTAAAAGATCAGTAAATTGAAGTCTAATGAACCTAACATTCTGTTCCTTTGCAATACGCATAATATCTTCTCTAGTATAGCTCATCGTAACCCTCCTATTATATATGCCAAATATGGCTTATTTACGTTTGTAAAAGCGCGACAACTCACCTTGAATGAGCGACACTTGACCAGGACGCTTATTTCCAGACACGAGCTCCTGCTTGAGCATCCGATGAAGCTGTGAATCCGTCAACTCACGACGTTTCACCTCGGATTGTTCATTAATGATCGTACTATCGTCCTCATCAACACCTACTGGATTCATCACTTGTTTAATCCCAGCAATATTTACACCTTTTTCGATGAGGGCTTTAATTTCCAGCAATCTCTCAACATCATTGAATGAGAAGAGTCGCTGATTACCGTTCGTACGAGCTGGCTGAATGAGTTCGTGTTGTTCATAATAACGAATTTGACGAGCAGTAAGTTCGGTCAGCTTCATTACAATTCCAATTGGAAAAAGCGCCATATTCCTGCGAATATCGTCGGCCATGCTACACCTACCTTCCGCATGTGCAGTTGTTTTAGTTATACAGACTTTATAAGTTTCACTCTTATCTATCCCTGTATAACCTCCGCAAAGCTTCTTCACCGTCCAGGGACGGCGAAGCTGTTTTTGCTTATGTAATCACTTTCATTTTACAAGCAGCACAAAAATGTGTCAAGGCATGTTAGGTTTTAGGATATAGCATGTCATAAATAATTCAATTCGCGAAATTGCGACATAACCTGTTTCACTGCGAGCTTAACATGCGCGTAAGTAAGCCCACCCTGCATGTAAGCGATGTAAGGTTCTCGGATAGGCGCATCCGCTGACAGTTCCAAGCTGCCACCTTGAATGAACGTTCCTGCTGCCATAATAACGGGATGCTCGTATCCCGGCATGCTCCATGGCTCGGGCACAACATGCGCATCGACTGCTGCCGCCATCTGGATCGCTTGTACAAAACGGATCAATCTATCCGCCGATGGAAAGCGGATCGCTTGAATGAGATCGGTGCGCGGATCGTTCCAGCGAGGTCGCGTTTCAAACCCACGCTGTTCAAAGATCGCTGAAGCAAAGATGCTCCCCTTCACTGCTTGTCCGACGAGTAGCGGTGCTAAAAACAACCCTTGGTAAATTGAACGAGTCGTATCTAGCATAGCGCCAACTTCACCACCGATGCCCGGTGCTGTCAGACGATACGAAGCCAGTTCAACATACTGCTCCTTGCCCGCGATATATCCGCCACTCGAAGCAATTCCACCGCCTGGGTTTTTGATGAGCGAACCTGCGATCAAATCTGCACCAACGTCAGTTGGCTCACGCTCTTCCGTAAACTCACCATAGCAATTGTCTACAAATACGATGGCTTCTGGGCAAAGCGACTTTAAACGTTGAATCATCTCTTCAAGCTGTGCGATCGTGAACGAAGGACGCCAATCATAGCCTCTTGAGCGTTGGATGGCAAATACTTTTGTCCGCTCTGTTACAGATGCTCTAACCCCTTCCCAATCAACGTCGCCTTCACTAAGCAATGGGACTTCGATTGAACATATACCCCAATCAGCGAGCGACCCTGTTCCATCGCCAGCTTTACCAATAACTTTATGTAACGTATCATACGGACGACCTGTAACGAACACTAGCTCATCACCTGGTCGAAGAACGCCAAATAGGGCCACTCCTATCGTATGCGTCCCAGAAACGAAATGAGGACGAACGATTGCAGCCTCTGCCCCGAAAACTTTTGCATACACCTTATCGAGAACTTCGCGACCACGATCGTTGTAGGCATAGCCAGTCGAACCTGCAAAATGATAATCACTTACTTTATATTGCTGAAAAGCTTGAATAACTTTCTGCTGATTACGCTCGACAACACGATCGATGTGACGAAATTGATCAGCGACAAGCTCTTCTGCTTCATTAGACCAGCTTTCCCACTGCTGCTCGAACTCCGACAACGCACTTACACTCATTACATTCTTCCTTTCAACAGTGCGATTATACCCGATATTCGGTTAATGACCGCCCGTACTTTTCCATATCGACTGGATTCAAACGCACAACAAAGAGCAGATCCTCCTCTTCAGATCCCTGCTCAATAACGTCACCAACACGATACAGCAATGCAGCTAAATCACCGCGAGCGGCAGGTATTTTAAACTGCGCGGTATCGCCCAACAATTTATCCTCGATCATCACTAGTAACGCTTCTAAGTCTGCTGCAGCAAACGCATTGACCCGAATCGTTTCTGGTCCACCTACCATCAAGGAGAGCGTCTCAGCGTTACATAAATCGATTTTATTCAATACGATTAAAGTGGGCTTGCCACCTGCACCTAGCTCCTGCAGCACTTCATCTACAACTTGTTGCTGTCGTTCACGCATCGGTGAAGAAGCATCGACCACATGCAGAAGCAAATCAGCTTCATTCGCTTCTTCTAATGTTGCTCGGAAAGCTGCAACCAATTTATGAGGGAGATTCTGAATAAAGCCTACCGTATCGGTTAACAGCACTTCTTTGCCACTTGGAAGACTAAGTGCTCGCGAAGTTGGATCAAGAGTAGCGAACAGCTTATCCTCTGCAAGCACATCGGCAGCAGTAAGCTGTCTCAATAAAGTTGATTTGCCCGCATTCGTATAACCGACAAGCGCAACTTGAACAACGCCCGCTTTGCGCCGTCGTTCACGATGTAATATGCGATGCTGATTCACATTGTCCAGCTGTCGCTCCAGCTCGCTGATCCGATCGCGAATATGACGACGATCGGTTTCGAGCTTCGTCTCACCAGGGCCTCTCGTTCCAATGCCACCACCGAGTCGCGATAGGTTTTTGCCATGTCCAGATAACCTTGGAAGCAAGTATGTAAGCTGGGCAAGCTCAACTTGAAGAATGCCTTCTCTCGTCTTCGCACGTCCTGCAAAAATATCCAATATGAGTTGTGTTCGATCAATAATCTTCAAATCAAGCGCTTCTTCAAGATTACGCACTTGAGCTCCAGAAAGCTCTTGGTCGAAAATCGCTGTTGTCGCGCCGGTCTGTTCCGCTAACTCACGTATTTCTTGCGCTTTACCTTTCCCGACAAACCATTTGGAATCCGGCACTTCACGCTGCTGCATCATCGTGTCGATGACCGCAACACCTGCCGTTTCTGCCAAAGATACAAGCTCTTCCATCGAATGCTCAGGATCAGCACCAGATTGCTTCACTGCATACGTAATCAAGCTGATTAGTATCGCTTTCTCTTGCTCATTTGAGTTCGTCTCATACGTACTCATCTTCATCTTGGAGTTCCTCTCTCTTCAGACAGCTTATATAGACCGCAAATCCTCCGATCTCAGTGTCATCAATTCCTGTCTGCCAGGAGACGCGGCAGGATACTGATGAAGCAGTCGAACAGCTTGATTGCGAATCGCTCGTTCCAATACATTGCGAACATATCTTGCGTTGCTGAAATGGTATAGGCTATCCAGCTTCTCATCGAGAAGCAATTGACGGAGCTTGCTTATGGCTGACGGTTGCAGCACATATTCACGCTCCTTCACCATCCCTTCTGCGATGAGTGTTAGCTGATCAACAGAATAGTCTGGAAACTCAACCTTGATTGGGAATCGCGAAGGCAAACCGGGATTCGTCATTAGAAAATCATCAATTTCCAACGTATAACCCGCTAAGATGAGCACAAATTGGTTTTTGTAATCTTCCATCGCTTTCACTAATGTGTCGATCGCTTCTTTGCCGAAGTCTTTCTCCCCACCTCTTGCCAAGCTATAGGCTTCATCAACGAATAGAACGCCTCCGAGTGCTTTCTTCACCAGTTCACGCGTCTTTAGTGCCGTATGTCCAATGTATTCTCCAACGAGGTCTGCGCGTTCAACCTCAACAAGGTGACCTTTAGTAAGCAACCCCATTCCCTGAAACAGCTTCGCGAGCAGCCTGGCAATTGTCGTTTTACCTGTTCCAGGATTCCCTTTGAACACCATATGGTAAACGTGAGCTTGTGCTTGCAACCCAACTTCATTACGATATTGTGTCACTTGGAGCAGCGCATAAATCTCATAAACAAATGACTTTACATTTTCCAAGCCAATCATGCGATCTAGCTCTCGTTGCCATTCACTCCATGGTCCATTGGAAGGTAAAGCTCGGGCTGCCGACTCTGATGTACTTATTGCGCTTACTGCTGCTGTTCCCTGTGTCTCCGAATTTCTTAATACGACATTGATTTGCCGAGACGGTCTTGCAAGTGTAGTCGAACTTTCTCTAACGCTGGAGGCGTTCGATTTGGCGTTCAACAGAATCACCCCGGTCGCTGTGACGTCGACGATTGCGCCGCAATATCAATGTATTCCAAGCATGCGATCGCTAGTCATCTCCATTAGAGAAACAGCTTGTCCAAATACCACTTTGTAAATGCAAGAATTTCACGTGCTTCATGATAGTGAATTCGAAGCACCTTCGATTCCGTTACACGCACTTGAAATTGTGTATAGCCGAGCTTGTCCGCAATATCTGCCGCACGAGCACCATGATAACGATGAGTGACGATAACGGCGGTAGCCCATTCTTTTTCAACCATAATCTTTTTGGAAAAAAGTAAGTTTTCGTATGTACTCGTAGAGAGCTGTTCCATTGAAATCGCAGCATCTGGAATGTTCCTAGAAAGCAAATAATTACGCATGCCTTCTGCTTCCGTCAGCTTTGCACCAGGCAACTGATCCAAGCCGCCCGTTACGAGAATTTGCGAAAATACACCTAGATTATAGAGCTCTATTGCATAATTGAGACGTTCTTTCAGCGCTGGACTCGGCTCATTATTCCAAAGACTTGCACCAAGCACGATTCCAACGTCGGCATGCGAAGTTTGCTCAGGATTGCCAGTTCCATTAAAGGTAGTAATTTTGTAATATAGCATTCCACACCAAAGCAACCCTGCAATTGCAACAATCAATATGATTTTTAATAATCGACGAAATAACGCTGAACGAAACATGAGCTTTACCCTTTCTCCCAACCCAATTTCTCCACAAATTGCTTGCGATGTTGCACACTTAGATCAAAGAATGGAAACGCGTTGCGATGGATCTGATCGAGTAAATTTGCTGCCGTTTTCTGTGCCATTACAGAATCACGTTGTGTAATATGACCCTCATCAAGTGCTTCCTCTAGTTCATCTTCATCAAGAAGCATCTTTTCCCCAGTTGGAAGCACAACAATATCGAGATATAAATCATCAAACCATGGCACTTGTTGTTCAGTCAGCCCTTGTGTTTTGCAAATATCGATGTACCATTGTACGACCTGACCTTTGTCATCGAACATTGTTGTGACAACATAGTGTTCCCCTTTAGGAAAGTGCTGTAGCCATAAATAGCCGCGATCGGCTAAGCACATTTTGCGACCATTGTATTCTTTCCAAAGTGGATCTTTCAGTTCATGAATGCGATATAGCGTTACGAATCCGCGAAAATACGGTTCATCCATCGGTATACAAGCATAGCTTCTCTTCAATATTCGACGCCAATTGGCGCGATCAGAAAATTTACGTTTCATAGGCAGTGCGGTCCTTTCCCTTCAACATACGTATACAAAGCTTACCACATCTCAAGGTCTGTAACCAGTAAGGGGGCTTCCATGACGCAGTTTATCACTACGACAGAAGCCCCCTTCTAGTGTTCCTAATTCATTTGTATTCTTAACTAAGCTATTTCATCACGTAAATACACAATTACGGCATAACAGCAGCGTTGTCCGGTGACTTTAATGCTACTGGAGGTACCGGCTGCACTCCCTCATTAATAGGGGGTGAGGGTTCAATCTGAACAGCTCCGTCACTTCCCCCATTTCCTCCCTCAGTTTCTGGAGGTTGTGTGGACTCAACTGGACTTTCAATCGGTGGAAGCTGCTCTTGATCCGGATTTTCTGAAGGCGTCGGTTCGATATTAATGTCTCCCCCAGGTTCTGACTCCATTGGCGGTTCGCCCGTTAAAGTTGAATCAATCCACACGACTCTTTGCTCAGACGGATCACTTTCCAGCTTCGTTGAAGCTTGATAGGCCGTCACATAGTATACCAACGTTTGATCAGGCAAGAACGCCATATCATCAAAAACGGTATCTGTTATTTCTGCGTACATCGAGAACTCTTCTTCACCTTGCTCCTTACGATAAATTTTATACGTAATCCCATCGCCCTTAATGCCATTCCAGCTCAGTCCAACAGATACATAAAGCGGATCATAGGTAGCTGTAAAACCAGTAACACCTTCAAGCTTTTGCTCTGGCTTCAAGTTGCCCGGTACAGGGAATGACTGTTTTTTCTTCCCTTCAAGCGCCTTGGACATGACTTTGGAAAACATCGTTGCAGCTTGACCGCTATATTGTGTTAAGAAGTGGTCCTTATCCGTCGAATCATAACCAAACCACACAGCAGCCGTCCATTCAGGGGTGTACCCAACAAACCAAACATCGCGGTTACCGCCGCCTTTGACTTCTGGCAAACCGAGTTGGGTCGTACCTGTCTTACCAGCAACTGTGCGTCCGCTAATATTCGCATTCACTCCTGTTCCGCCTTGCTTCGTAACGCCCTTAAGCAGTTCAGTCACATAGTAGGCAGTATCCTCGGACATGACCCGCTTAGCTTTTGGTGCTTTGTACGTGTAAATATAGTTGCCTTTGCGATCCGTAATGGACAAAATGCTGTACGGGTCTTCCAGCTGTCCCCCATTTGCAAATGCGCCATAAGCATTAACCATCTGAAGCGGCGTGACGCCATAGGTTAAACCACCAAGAGCCATCGCAAGGTTTCTGTCATTCTTATCGAGCTCGATGCCTAGCTTTCCGGCAAATTCGAAACCTGTTTTAACGCCAATTTCATTGAGCAACCAAACGGCAGATATGTTGCGTGATTCTTTGATCGCTTCTGCCATCGTAATGGTGCCTTTATATTTATTTTTGCTATTTGAATTCGTTGGACAGTAGTTATTGAAGCATTGCTTAACGTCCTGAACGGTTGACCATGGGTAATATTTTCCGGTCTCAATCGCAGGTCCATATACCGCAATCGGTTTGAACGTCGAACCCGGTTGACGTTGCTTTGTTACTCTGTTCCAACCTTTTTTCGCATAATCACGTCCACCAACCATCGCTACGAGCGAGCCATCGTGCTGGTCCATGATGACCATTGCACCTTGAACTTTAATCTCATCCTTGCTCTTTTCAAATAAAGCGTCATTATCGAAAGCGGCTTCCATCGCAGATTGAGCCTGTGTATCAATCGTTGTTTGGATCGTAAGTCCTGAGCTCAGCAATTCCTCTTCCGTCATTCCAGTCTTTGCAATCGCTTCTTCTAACGCATAATCGATAAAAGTTAAATATTTGCCTCCGTTGCTCGGAACGACGTCTGGATTATACTCCACTTTTTCTGCCGCGAGCTTTTGTTTCTCTGTAATCAGCCCTTGATCGTACATTAAGCTAAGCACAACAGCGCGACGATCTTTGGACTTCTCGGGGTTGCTGATCGGGTTGTACGTATTCGGCGCCTTTGGAATGCCTGCGAGCGTCGCGATCTGCCAAACCTCTAATTTATCCAAGTCACTCACGTTAAAATAATATTTAGCAGCGGTCTTCAACCCATATTGACCTTTACCAAAATAAATCCGATTTAAATAAAGCTCCAAAATTTCCTCTTTGCTCTTATGATTTTCAAGTGCAAGTGCAATTGAGGCTTCTGTTCCTTTACGGAATAACGTTTTATCTGCGTTCAGGAACAAGTTTTTCGCTAGCTGCTGCGTAATCGTACTTGCCCCTTCTGCTGCACTCATAGAAACAATATCTTTCACAAGTGCACGTCCGATTCCTAGCAAGTCAATTCCGCTATGCTCATAGAATCGTTTATCCTCAGTTGCTACGAAAGCGTCCGAGACAAGCTTCGGAATTTGATTGAACGGTACAAATTCCCGGTTACCTTCTTGTACGGACATTTTTGAAACTTGATTCCCATCACGATCCACAAAGATTGTAGCTACATCCAGATTCAGCTTGTTCATATTCGCACTCAAAATACGTTCACCATTTAGAATAATGAGCAAATAACCAATGACTGCACATACGATTCCAAATAATGCGACGAAAAATAACCAGATGAGTAGACGTTTCTTCTTCCCCTTACGAGGCTTCTTGCTTTTGTTGTTTCCCTTTGCCTGATTAGGCACTGCTGTTCGCCCAGCAGTTCTCGACTGATCCACGCTGGTCTCCCCTTCCAATCCATTTTTCTTCTCTCTATAGTCTTTACATCCGAAATAAAGAACAACCCGATATCGGGTTGCTCGCATATCGAACTATAAAGTTAGACGCATAGCTGAAGTTAAAAGTTTCACTTAACTAGCTATCGAGTGAGCTATCCTGATGTGATAACGGTACGTTGCGCTGCGGCATAAATGTGCTAATCGCATGCTTATACACCATTTGCTGACGGCCTTCACTGTCAATTACAATCGTAAAATTGTCAAAGGCACGAACGACGCCGCG
This sequence comes from Candidatus Cohnella colombiensis, assembly GCA_029203125.1. Lineage (GTDB taxonomy): Bacteria > Bacillota > Bacilli > Paenibacillales > Paenibacillaceae > Cohnella > Cohnella colombiensis. Next base: position 1,592,123 of record CP119317.1, on the reverse strand, counting down.
AATTTGAAATCCATTCGTCAAATATACTGTGACGGGTATGCTGTCTTTGCGAAGCTGATTGAGAAATGTATCTTGGATGTTGATGGACTTGTTCATTCGCCGTAAACCCCCATTGCTACAAATATTTATACACATTAATATTCAATCTGATACGAAAACTTTCCTGCTATTATATCACAGGTTGCTTGGAAAAGTCCGTTGTTTTTTGATGCAGCCTCAACATCGACCCACTCTAGCCCCTGCATGTGCCGAAACCATGACAATTGACGCTTTGCAAAGTGTCGCGTATCTCTCTTTAGCATATGTACCATTTCAAGTTCGTTTATCTCCCCTGCAAGGTATGCTGCTACTTCCTTATACCCTAAGCCTCGCATAGAAATCGCATCACGAGGCACACCTTCCTTCAATAGTCCTTCCACCTCTGAGACTAGACCTTGTTCTAGCATCTCATCTATCCGCTGATCGATGCGTTCATACAATCGATCGCGATCCATCGTCAGTCCGATAATACATAATCGATAAGGTGATGCTTTTTGATCTCCTCGCGCTTGCGTTTGAAGCTCAGACATCGGCTGTCCTGAGATATGTTGGATCTCTAGCGCACGTATAACTCGACCCAAATCATTCGGATGAAGCTTGGCTGCTGAGATCGGATCAACGATAGCCAATCGAGCATGAAGCGCTTCTGCGCCCTGTTGTTCCGCGACGCTGCGCATCTCCATTCGAAACGTCTCATCAGATCCAACATCTTGAAATTGAAAGCCGTAGCAAACCGATTCCACGTACAAACCCGTACCACCAACGATAAACGGCAACCGCCTTCGGCCATGTATGTCGACAATGGCGCTCGTACACCGGCTCTGAAATTCAGATACAGAAAAAGGATGCTCTGGCTCGCAAATATCGATCAGATGATGTGGAACGCCATGCTGTTGCTCTGGCAATAGCTTAGCGGTACCGATATCCATGCGACGGTAAACCTGCATCGAATCAGCGCTAATAATTTCTGCATTGAACTGTTGTGCGAGCTGTAAGCTTAACGCCGTTTTGCCTACGGCAGTAGGACCAACTAACACGAGTAATGGCGGGCGTTCGTCCGCATTAGCTATCAATTCGAATCACCCCATACGCAATCGAAGTTGCCGATGTATGTATATTATGGAAACCAAGACGCGCAAAATGCTCACTGTTCCGGCGTTCTTTCAGCACTACAGCTTTACGAGCAACACGTACAGCTTGTTGGATGCTCTCTTCTGTTAACGTTTGTTTGCAAGCAAAGGATCGAAGCGGCACGAGTGAGCTCGAGGTCGTTACTGGCTTTTCAAACATCGGGTCAAAATAAACGATATCCATACTATTGTTATCCAATTGCCTGAGATATTGATCGTGATCTTCATGCAGTGGTTTAATCGCACGCATTGCATGATCAATGTCTGGCAATCCGGTTTCATAGCTTTGCAATCCTTCTCGAATGACAGCATGTAGCACTGCTGAAGCTTCTAACGCAATCACTTTTCCTTGATCACCGACTGCATAGCTGAAAACGAGCGAATCAGAACACAGCCCTGCGGTACAATCAAGGACGTGATCGCCGAGCGTTGCACCTGAAGCACGAAGTAAGCTATCCGTCCCACCATCACGAAGCCGTTTAATCCGTACAAGTGCCATACTTGGATGAAAAAATAACGGTGGCTGACCTTCACTTAGAAGACGTATATCGCTAGGTCCGACAACGATGATCGTTTCCGCATCATGCGTCTTCTGCAATGCACGAATCGTTTTGTTCGATCGCGGAACAAAGGGGGTGCTTAGTTCTTTCGCGATGTTGTGGGCGAGCTCGATCGTATCATCTGAAGCTCGCTCCGTTGTCGTCACGATCAAGACATCACCCGCTTGAACATCTTTTCTAGCTCATAGGTGCTAAAGCTTACGACGATTGGGCGTCCATGTGGGCAAGTGTACGGTTGACGGCAGCTACCTAACCGCTGTAACAGTTTCTCTCCTGCCTCACGTGATTGTGCTTGGTTCGCTTTGATCGATGCTTTGCAAGAGCACATAATTGCCGCTTGTTCGCGAAGCGTATGCAAGTCTACACTCTTCTCGTGAAGCACCCATTCTGCCATTTCACGCACAATCGCTGCTTCATCTCCGTCAGGGAACCAATGAGGTACAGCCCTGATCATAAAGGTGTTACCACCGAAATCCTCAAGGTATACACCAGCACTTTGAAAAGCAGCAAGTCGCGCACGCATAACCGTACTCTCATCAGGTGCAAACTCCAAAGTTACAGGTAGAAGTAGCTCTTGGCTCGCTTCCTCTGGGCGACCGAACTTCTCGTAATAGTATTCATAATTAATCCGCTCGTGAGCGGCATGTTGATCAATTAAGTACAGTCCATTATCGTTCTGAGCGACGATATATGTTCCATGCAATTGACCGATCCAACTTAATTCTGGGAAAGCAGGCGCAGTAGATTTCTGCTCTGGAGCTGCGAAGGCAGCCTTCCACACTTCATCGGGAATGCGGTCTTGCTGTTTTCGCTCCGGAGACACAAAGTTGCTCGAATTCCGATATACCGGCTGAGTCTCAGATACCCTGTCGTTACGAGCTGCATTTGCATGGGTTTGAACCTCAATTGTAGCTTCCGAGATCGCTTCTTTCGAAACAAAATCCTCTGTGACAGTATGCTCCGAAATTACATTATCCGAGACCATGTCCGCCGTGATCGCCTTCTCCGTGACAGGAGGCACCTGAAACCGGATTTGCTCTTGTACCCAAGAGGAAGGCTTTGCTGTTCGCTGGTTTGTACCCGAAGGGATATAAGCCTGCGAACTAAGAGCGTCCTTAATTGCCGTTTCAATAAAAGCACGCAATTCATTTTCCTTGCTGAAACGCACCTCAAGCTTCGCAGGATGTACGTTTACATCGACGAGTGTTGGATGCATCTTTAGATCAAGCACAGAAAGCGGATATCGGTGTAATGGCAGCAACGTGTGATACGCCTGAAGAAGAGGCTGCATAATTGCTTGGCTTCGAACATAGCGACCGTTCACGATTAGCGTCACCGCATTGCGGTTCGCTCTCGTCTCTGTTGGCATCGCTGTGACGCCTGTTAACGTATAGTCTGGATGCTCACGACTTAGCGCAATCATCGCTTTAGCTGATGCCGTGCCATAGATTGCAGCAACGACTTGCCTTAGATCGCCATTGCCAGGCGTTCTCAGTAGAGTATTACCGTTATGAACGAAAGTGAAGGCAATGTCAGGTCGTGCGAGTGCCTGACGATAGACAACATCCGAGAGATGTCCGAGTTCAGTTTGTACGGTCTTCATATACTTCAAACGTGCGGGCGTGTTAAAAAATAAATCTTTTACGACCATCTCTGTACCTTTTGGTGCATTGATTTCGCTATCCGTCTTAAACGCTCCGCCTTCAATCTCTATTACTCTACCAAGACCACTATGGTCTATAGCGCTAACACACTTTACTTTCGCAACCGCCGCAATACTCGGAAGCGCTTCACCTCGAAAGCCTAATGTAGCTATCTGAAATAAGTCTTTACCCGTTGCAATTTTACTCGTTGCGTGGCGTTGGAAGGCGATTACCATGTCATCCGCGGCAATCCCAGCTCCATCATCTGCAATGCGCAGCAAATTCAATCCGCCTTCTTCGGCAGATATATCGATTCGAGTCGCACCTGCATCTACAGCATTTTCAACAATTTCTTTCAGCACGGATGCAGGTCGTTCCACCACTTCACCTGCGGCGATTTGATTCGCTAAATGTTCGTCGAGCGGACGAATTACGCCCATCTATCTCACTCCTTCAAAACAAGCACGTCATTTCAATCACTTGCTTGCCGTAAGCTTCAAAGTATTTTCCTTTACCAAATAACTGAAGCTCGGAAACCATTTTTTAATTAATCGTACATCGATCAGTGTTCTTCCGTTTTTAACAATGAGGTGCGAGTCATTCGTTGGAATTGTATAGGTCAATTCACCTTTTGTGAGCGTAAAAGTTTTGCTCTTTGTATCCACTTTAAGCTGTGCGCCGATTAAAGTAGCAATAAGTCGCAAGTTTGCGTGCCATATTCCTTTTTTATTTTGACCGGCTGCTGTATTATCGTAATTTAGAATTCCATTCACATTGACGAGTCGATCTTGAATATTAATCGTTACTTTATTACCATTCACTGCACGAAATGCGTCTATAAGCTGACCTGATACATCCGTATTTACAATGTTGGGGATTAGGCCGACCTTATCTACTTTTCTGCCTGAAGGTGTGAAATATTGTTCAATTGTAAACTTTAACACACCGCCACTTTCTAAGTTTACAATCGTTTGTACTACGCCCTTCCCGTACGAACGTGTGCCGACTAATGTAGCAAGTCCATAGTCCTGTAATGCCCCCGCAAGCAATTCTGATGCGCTAGCTGAATAGCCATTGATGAGAACTGCCACAGGATACTTTTTTTTGCTTCCGGTCACTTTCAATGGATAGTCTTCATTATCTCGATCGCGCAAATGTGCGAGAACGCCATCCTCGATAAATAAGCTTGCAATTGCCATTGCGGAGCTAACATAGCCGCCTCCATTATTTCTTAAATCAATAATTAATGACGTTAATCCTTCTTCTTCGAGCTTGATCAGCTTTTCTTTCATCTCTTTGCCCGCATTGAAAGTAAAGCCTGATAATTCTAAATATCCGACACCATCTCCAAGCATAGTCGTGGACACAGCAGGAATTTGTAGTTTTTTACGAGTGATCGAAAAATCAAGCAGCTTGCCATCACGTTTTACTTTTAGCAATAGCGAAGTGCCTTCTTTTCCAAGCAACAAACTTTGAACTTGTAGCGTAGTCGTGTTAATTAAAGATTTGCCATCCGAACTAACAAGCTGGTCACCAACCATCAAACCGGCTAGCTGTGCAGGACCCCCTTCAATCAACTGCTCAACGAACACATTGCCGTTCGTCTCTCCAATGACAATACCGATACCAACAAACGTCTGATCTAAGGCGTTGCTATACGCCTCCCATTCTTCTGCCTCAAAAAATTCAGTATAAGGATCGTTAAGGCTTTTGATCATATCCTCAATCGAGCTACCGCTGAGCGATGCGGCACTTGGCTTATTGTAATGATATTGCTCAAGATACGCACGTACTTCATCGGTTTGCTGATCTGTTGCGGCGAACGTGGTTGGCGAAGTTGTGATGAGAAAGGTAATACATAAAAACAATGCAACTGTTATTTTTAATTTTTTCCAGTAGATCATTGATTCTCTCCACCTTCCAACATTTGATTGCGTGCGTCGTTTAGCCACTCCAATGCTTGAAATGGAGTCATTCGCATCACGTCAAGCTTCTTCAACCGCTCTAATAGCTTTTCGTTTGCAGGCGAAATCGTTTTAACTGGCTTCGTTGGAGCAGGTGGCTCATTGAACATTGCAAGCTGAACGACCTTAGTTGAGCTTGGCTCTTTGATCTGCTTTGGCTCATCGCTATTCAGCAGATGGTAGGCTCGGCTCACAATCGTATCCGGCAAGCCTGCGAGCTGAGCGCAATAGATTCCATAGCTTGAATCCGCAGCCCCTGGCACAAGTTTTCGTAAGAAGGTTACTCCCTCTGTGCTTTCCTTGACCGCCATACAACCATTCTTTAACCCCATTAATGAGCTTTCGAGATGTGATAACTCGTGAAAATGCGTCGAAACCAGAGCTTTGCACTTAATATGATCATGCACATATTCAATGACAGATTGCGCGATGGCCATCCCTTCATCTGTCGACGTTCCTCGTCCTAGCTCGTCGATGATAATGAGACTGCGTGAAGTTGCTTGCTCGGTCATCACTTGAATATCCTTCATCTCAACCATAAACGTACTTTGCCCACCGACCAAGTCATCTGCTGCACCAATTCGAGTAAAAATACGATCGACAAGCGGTAAAATCGCTCGTTTCGCGGGCACAAAGCAACCGATTTGTGCCATTAGACAAATCATAGCCACTTGTCGCATATACGTGCTCTTCCCTGCCATATTAGGCCCGGTAATGAGCAGAATCGAGCCATTTTCCATCGAAAGGGAAGTATCGTTGGCAATAAATACACCATGATCATTAACGGCTTCAACGACCGGATGGCGTCCTTCTTCAATCGTTAGGTCAAAGCCAGAACCTTCCGTCCAATGTGGTCGGCTATAACGACGCTCAGCACTTGCTTCCGCGAACGATTGCAAAACATCGAGCGCTGAAACATTTTCTGCCAAGCGTTGCAGTCTTTCCATCTGGCTAGCGATCTCATCTCGCAGTTGAACAAATCGTTCATATTCGAGATCAACCATACGCTCCTCTGCTTCAAGAATGAGCGCTTCCTTCTCCTTAAGTTCAGGTGTAACAAATCGCTCCGCGTTAGCAAGCGTCTGCTTCCGCTCATAGCGGCCTTCCGGCAAGCTTGCGAGATTGGAGCGGGTTACTTCAAGATAATAACCAAATACTTTATTAAATCCAATTTTTAGCGATTTAATTCCCGTTGCTTCGCGTTCCTGACGCTCAAGCTCCGCGATCCATTGCTTACCATGCTGACTCGCATCCCGTAGCTCGTCCAGCTTTGAGTCATATCCGGGCTTGATGAGGCCGCCTTCTTTAACTGAAACAGGCGGATCAGTGGCAATTGCTTGTTCAATTGCAACTGCAATATCTGCACAAGCGTCCAAACTGTTCGCTAACTCAATTAACGGGGTAGCACCGAGGTTACGACAAAGCTCCTGGAGCGCCGGGATGTGTTGCAGTGAGGTCTTTAATGCGTTAAGATCACGACCGTTTGCAGTTCCATATGCAATTCTTCCGGCTAATCGCTCCAGATCGTATACTTCGCTAAGTTCATCGCGAAGATCCTTGCGTACAATCCAATCTTGATGGAGCGCTTCGACCGCATCTAGTCGTCTGTCAAGTTCATTACGATTAAGAAGCGGTTGGTCAATCCAACGCTTCAGTAGGCGCGCTCCCATTGCAGTCCTCGTACGATCAAGTAAAGATAATAATGAACCTTTTCGAGATCGATCACGTACGGTTTCCGTCAGTTCTAAATTACGACGTGTAAATGCATCTAACGCCATGTAAGCTTCAGAATCATAAGCTTTCACTGTACGTAGATGCGCTAAAGAACGCTTCTGTGTCTGTTGCAAGTAAATAATCAATTTCTCCACAGCAAGCAATTGTGCCGACTCATGTGTCGACCAATCCTCATTTGGGAATTGCTGCTCTAATAGCGCCGTACTATCTGTGATTACATTTGCATCTGTTTCAATAATTGTTGTCAGTAAAGCTCTATTCACGCTTCGCTGTTCATCATTGATACGCGCAATTGCGTGGTTATCTCCTACTGCTTCAGCAGGACGATACACATTCAACACATTTTTTATATACTCAACTGTAGCAGGAAATGAAGTAACATAAAGTTCACCCGTCGTTAGATCACATGCTGCGACACCAAATCGTCCATCCTGCTCTGCAACTCCAATAATAAAATTGTTTGTCGCTTCTCCAACCGATTTTGTATCCATAACAGTACCCGGTGTAACGATGCGTACGATCTCTCTTTTCACAACACCCTTAGCAGTCGCTGGATCCTCAACCTGTTCACATATTGCCACTTTATAGCCTTTTTCAATCAACCTTGCGATATATCCTTCTGCCGCGTGATGGGGAACTCCGCACATTGGAATCCGCTCCTCCTGGCCACCGTCGCGTCCAGTTAAAGTGATCTCCAACTCCCTCGATGCAGTCAGCGCATCTTCAAAAAACATTTCATAAAAGTCACCCAGCCTAAAAAACAACAACGCATCAGTCGCCGTCGCTTTTACTGACAAATATTGCTCCATCATAGGGGTATATCCAGCCATTGTAACCTCCGAAGAATGTATGTAAAAGTGTTGTCTTATTATATCAAATAACTCGGAATTATGCTTAATAAACGCTGAATCTTATGACTACTCGGCTTCTTGTCGCGTACCGGGATATCCCGCTCGCTCAGACTGTTGCTGCTTTTTCAACCATTCCACACATTCCACTCGTATAAAGTGTCGTTACCTTCTGTTTCGCTACTGCAATATCCCTCTCGCTCAGACTGTTGCTACTATTCATCATTCCACGCATTCCACTCGCACAGATAGTCGTTGCCTTCTGTTTCGCTACTGCAATATCCCCTTCACTCAGACTGTAAAGTGAGTTATTCTTTGGGAAACTTCTATAATTTTCTAAAAAACTATTGAAATAGGAACATGCGTTTGGTATGATTTAATCAATTAAGAGAACATTTGTTCTAATTTGCGGGGTGTTACTGTGGAAATCGAGAGCATAGGTGATTTTGATCGTTATTTTCAATCTGAAGAGGATTGTATCCGTGCGCTTTTTGACATGAAGTGGCCCGATGGTTTTATGTGCCCTGAATGTGCACGAGGTAAATGTTCCGTTATATCTACGCGCAAGCTCCCTCTATACGAATGCCTTCATTGTCACAAGCAGACCTCTTTGATTTCAGACACCATTTTCCGTGGAACACGCACTCCGCTGCTCTCGTGGTTTAGGGCGATTTATTATCTTTCATATCCTCCGATCAGCTTTTGGGGCACTAACGCCCGTCAATTATCAAAACTAATTAAGGTCACCTACAAAACAGCCTGGCTCATGTATCACAAAATCCGCAATGCGATGCATCAATTTGACACGAACAATTTGATGACTGGACTCGTTCGCGTGAATGATGAAACGATGTATAGTTATTTAAGATATAAGTCAGAGAACTGGCATCAGGTGGAGCAACCCATCCATGTCGCAACCTCAGAAGATGAGATGGGAAATAAGCAATATTTGAAAATAAAAGTGTGTCCGCGGCTACAAGCACCCGTTCGAAGTTACGCTACGACTACGAGCGATTTTTTGATGAAGCATGTTGTTCCCGAAGCCCGAAATACTGCGATCGTCAATGGTGGTCGATTCGGAATTAGAAGACGAACGAGAGAAATGTTTAACATTTGCTATCATGCTGAAAAATACTTGTCCGGAACTTATCGTGGTATAGGTTCCAAGTATCTTCAGGTCTACCTCGATGAGTTTACATACATTTACAACCATAAAGGAAACACGATCTTCAACTGGTTGCTTAGAGATTGCGTCACACATCAAACGATAACTTACCCCACGTTAACTTGCACCCCATCTCGTCGCTCCACTAAACGATCAAGAAGTCCAGAAGTAGCTGCAAAAATCGGATAAAGCCCCCCAGTTCGCATCAGCAATGATCATGCGAGTATTTGGCGTTGTGAAAATTTGAAAAATGCAAGTACACAAAAACATCAAGCTTCTACATTAATATCCCTATGTCTGAGCGAGGGGGATATTGTGGTACGCGTACAATTTAGTGAATAAACCTCCAATCTGAGCGAGAGGGATATTGTGGCATTGGTTCGATCAAGAGAAGGATCTCCAACACTGAGCGAGGGGGATATTGCGGCATTGGCTCAACTAAGAGAATGATCTCCAACACTGAGCGAGGGGGATAGCGACTTACACGAGTAAAACCTTAATCTATCCTTATCCCCCAACGACTTCGCAGATCGATGGTTTCGTCCCACGTTTGATTACGAAAGATCGCTTTAAACAATGGTTCGATAAGATATTCGTATTTGTGATAGCTGCTTAAGGTGGTCAGCTGTTGACGTACGATTGTTACCCCCCTCAACTAACACAGTGCGATCACCGGAGTAAAATGCTTCTCTCATCTTGTCGTCATCAAGTGGGCGATGGGACGCTAAGGTGCGAGAATGTTCTGTGGCGAGCTTTGAAAGTGCAAGTACACCGCAACACAAGCGTTGAGACACAAGCCAACTTGGAGGCGTCCGATATTCAAATCCGCCATGACTTTGGCGACGAAAGTCACCTAACGAGCCATATCTCGGGCGCCTTGAAGCTGCAGTTGGCGGTTCGAGCAAGCGTAGCGGTAACGCAACAGCATTATCTAACGCGCGCAAGCGTTCGCTCGTAAGCGCTGCGCCGCTTAGGTGCACATGGCCACCAAGCGGTAAGCCGCGGATTGGCCATGCACCAGCACGCCATGTCAGTGGCGCGCCTGCCGTTCGCCGCGAGGCGCTCGCGAGCAAGCGTCGCACTTGGACTGCAAGTGCGGCTGGTTCTTGCTCGGGCGAAGGCCGAAGCTCAACTAGCGGCCAGTGGCGGATGCCACGAATGACGATAGAATCGCATCCAGTTGCACCCTCGCGGGGGAAATAGCGAGAAGCGGGGACGACTTTACCTTCGGGAGAAAGCAACACAAACTCCGGATCTGCACCAAGCATCACTGTGACTCCATTCGTTGCTTCTTGCTTCCACTCCGTCGCGAAGCGTGTAACTTCTTCACTAAGAATTGTTTCTTCTTCCGATGTGTTGGGAGAGAGATCCGAATGGATTAAAACGATCGTTGTGCGACCCCGTTCATCTAGATCCACCACTACTCGGCCAAAATCTAGCCCTAGAACGTAAATTGCATGCACAGACGCTTTTGCGAGAATTTTAAATATTCGATCATCCACTATCTCTCTAGGTAGTTTCTGTGAATGTAGCTGATCGGAATTTTTCGTAGAGTAAATCCGTGTTGCATAGAGTGCCATAAGATCAAAAACGGTAACTATATATCTTCGTATGTTCGTTCCATGAATAGAGCTCAACAATCTACCAATATGTGTACGGTGTCCTTCTCTCTTTAGCCTACCATCGATTTCTGAAGGAGGAAGTGAGCCCAATTGTTCTGCTTTTTCATTCATGACCCAAGTTAGTTCCATATCGTTTCTATCAGGTTTGAAATGAGCTAGACAAATAACGCAGCTATCATTGTATAGATTATCCGAATTTGTAATCGAGGGGATCATGGTAGTATCCATCCATTTAGATCTTGGTTCATCTGTAAAAAACCACACTCGATTATTGGATGTTTCCACCATAACAGTCACCTCATTGTAAATGCGATTGATTCCATAGGGAAAGGGCCGTCCCGCTGGCGATAACTCGCCGAAGCCGAATGACCCTTACCCTTGATTACATCCAAGGTGCCTACTCGCTTGGTTACAATGATTAGGCTTTTCCCATTGTCTCGATCGGGCACTAGCCCTCGACTTTTGCTTATCATCAGCATAGACATAAGTATCGTCTTTACGCTAACCGATTACAGTTCGTCTTCTAAGAAATCGGAATCGAGATCCTCAAAGTCACCATCATCACCAAGACCGAAATCACCATCCTTGCCATCTTCGTCGCCGCTTGGGAATACGGCTACGAAAACTTTTGTTTCTGCCACCATCTCCACTGAAAACTCTCGTTCAACGCGAATGAGAACAGAAGAACCGTTTGCACTTATCGTCGCTTCCACACAATTCGGTTCCTGCGTTGCATCCGCAGTGACCTCTTCCGTGGAAGTGCGATGCTTAGGGTCTACATACGATAGAGGCACGAGCTCAACATATGAGATCGTCTCTTTGGCAACATCTGTTTGCGAGTTTTTGTTGTAAGAATACCAGATGTTAATATCGTAGGACCCAATTACCTCAATACCGTCCCCCGATTTTACAGCTTCATACTGGTGGTTAATGATCCACGCACCCAATATGCTGGTCGGGTGGTGCGGCGGCGTTACGGTGTGGGAAACCGTCAGGAACTTCCGGCCTTTTCCGCAAACCGCCTTCGTGATGATTTCCCTGCTCTGTAGCCGTTTATCCGCTATTGCCATTTCGGTAGACCTCCTCCATACGATCAAGTCACTTAAAGTCTATGCAGGACATTCGTCTAGAGTGACAAAAATGTATACCTACAAAGCGCTTTTACGTTTCATTGTATGTGGGAGATTTATGAAGTAGCCTTTTGTTTTTTTTGACAGCTAGCAATTGACAAATAACGACGTAAAACCCGCTGAAAGCGGGTTGTCAATGTCTAACTATGTCGCTGTATAGATCACTGTCAATTTAAACGATAGATGTCACGGTACTTATTTTCTAAATAATCACACAGATAAGTTGACTCAAGCGGTTTTCCGCTTATTCGAGCGATAATTTCACTAGGCTCAAGCAGCTTACCATGTTGATATACTTGTTCCGTTAACCACTCTTTTAGGGGTAGTAACTGCCCCGATGCAATTTGCGCATCTAAATCTGGCAGCTTCTGATGAGCGATATCCATCATTTGAGCCGCGTACATATTCCCTAGCGAATAGGAAGGGAAATACCCGAATGCACCGCCTGACCAATGTACATCCTGAAGCACACCTTCTGCATCATTTGGTGGCGTCACACCCAGCACTTCTGTATATTTACGATTCCACACCTCAGGTAAATCGCGCACGGATAAGCCTTCGTTAAAAATCATCTTCTCGATCTCGTAACGTATCATAATGTGTAAATTATAGGTCAATTCATCCGCTTCGATACGTATAAGTGTTGGCTCAACTACATTAATACCTCGATAAAATTGCTCTGCCGTTACTTCATCCAATTGTCCTGGAAAACATGCCTTCAAATCTGGTAAATAACGTTGCCAGAAGCCTAAACTGCGCCCGATTACATTTTCCCAGAGACGTGATTGCGATTCGTGAATCCCCATTGAAGTGCCCGTAGCTAATGTTGTGCCTGTAAGCTCATCTTTGATGTTTTGCTCATAAAGCGCGTGTCCGCCTTCGTGAATCGTTCCAAACAGCGCACTCGTTAAATCATTAAGTAGAAAACGAGTCGTAATGCGTACATCTCCCGTGCTTAAACCCGTAGCAAATGGGTGTACACTTTCATCCAAACGACCTGCTTCAAAATCAAAGCCCATATCGCGGAGCACCAATTTACTGAACTTACGCTGAGCTTCCTTGTCGAAAGTCCCTTGTAAAAATGACGTGTCCGGTTTATGCTCCGAATTCGAAATCGCTTCCGCTAATGGAACAAGTCGCGCTCGCAATTGTTCAAACAGTCGATCTAACTCAACTGTCGTCAATCCCGGCTCATACATATCGAGCAAAGTATCATAGGGCGATGTTTGAACACCCCAAAGCTCAATAAATTGGCGATTGATTGCAATAATTTGTTCCAAATAGGTTGCGAACCCGGTAAAATCATTATTTTCCTTCGCTAACTCCCACTCTGATTCAGCCTGTGAAGTAAGAACAACGTATTGATGATGAAGCTTAGGCGGAATTTTGCGATTACGTTCATAATCTTTCGTCGTTTCCTTCACGAGACGGCGATTCAATTCATCAAGCTTTTCCAGTTGATTGGATTCATTCAACTGCGCAAGTAGCTCACCCATCTCACTGGAGGTTGATAGTCGAAATGCTTCAGCAGCGAGCGTACCGATCGCCTCAGAGCGTTGTGCAATACCTTTACGTGGCGCACCTGTACGCATATCCCAATAAATTACGCCGAGAATTTCATCGTAATGCTTTATTTTCTCAATTAACTCGCGGAATTGCTGCAAAGGCTCCAACGCTGTTGTTTGCTCATTGTTCATATCGTCGTTCATCCTCTCAGGCTTTCAAGTTGCTTTCATTTAGATACTGTCTATATAATACTTACATAAATAAAATCGTATTCGGATAAGGAGTTATCTCATCATGAACATTCAATGGAGCGATCAAGCTTTGGTTGAAATGAAATCGAAATTCGGTAACGAAGCCACTTTGTGGCGTCTTGTCTATGATTCTGAGGGCTGTGGCTGCTCCGTTGACGGAGTACCTACATTATGGGCTGTGAACGCGACTGAGCCGACGGATGTCCAAATTGGCAGTAACGCAGTCCAAGTTTGGTCAGATCCTCGTCATCTTATATTTTTTGAAGATCATGTTCGCATTTCGTATTTACCCGAACATCGTAGCTTTAAGCTTTCTAGCGACGGACAAACTTATACGAACCGCTTGAAGCTGCAGGATCGAAGAGATTAATGCTACTATTCGCCGCTCTTCAACTTCACAGCTAGCTCCCTTGCCTCTACGACCTCACTACGATCACGCGTCAGGTGCCGATGAATAATTTGTTCATCGACTTCCTGACCGTTAATCATCCAGTGGTATCCCTTCTCATCGCTCAATTGCCGAGCTGCATCTAATATTTGCTCGTTATTAATTGGCAACTCAAAGTCTTTGTATTCAAATCTTTCATTTGCATGCCAATATTCATATGTAGAAGTCAACCGTCGTTTAAGTTCTGCACCGTCGACTCCAAGCTGATCAAATAATGGGATATCGACTTCTGTTGTCGCTTTCCCCATCAATTTTAACGCACCTGCACGGTTGCCTCTTCTCGCGTGATACTGTGCAACAGAAATCCGAATAAGAACAAGCCAGCAGCTCGTAAGTGGGCTATCGGAATGTTCCTTCCAGTATTCCTCCATAATCTCGTGACATTCAAAATAATCCCGTGAACCATAAAATTCAGCAAGGTATTCAATATAGGCAACAGGGTACTGGTGTATCAAATTTGAGTTACCAAGCATAGGCTTCCGGGGCAGACTTGCCTGGACCTGGAAAAATTTCATCTAAACGCTTTAGGGTCGACTCATCGAGTACAATATCCACAACTCGAAGTGCATTCGTAAGCTGCTCGAGTGTACGTGGCCCGATAATTGGAGCTGTCATTGCAGGCTGCACTAACGTCCAGGCTAGCGCAACATTCGCTTCACTTTCCCCTAGCTCACGACATAACGCTTCGAACTGAACGAGTTGAGTGCGATGCTTCTCTACTCGCTCTGGATTGTTCGCACGTTTTGAGCCTTCTACCGGCTTTAACGCATTACCGCTCAACAATCCTCCGTCTAATGGGCTCCAAGCAATTACTCCAATGCCAAGCTCTTCTGCTGCGGGCAATACTTCAAGCTCTGGTAAACGGCAAAGCAAGCTATACTTGTGTTGCTCGCACACGAGTCCGAGCATCTGATGTGACTTCGCCTCGTATTGTGCCTTCACAAGATCGCGACCAGCAAAGTTGCTCGATCCAACATAGCCGATTTTGCCTTGATACAATGCAACATTGAATGCTTCCCACAGCTCATCCCAAGAACAATTACGATCAACATGGTGCATCTGGTAAAGCTCAATGTGATCGGTTTGTAGTCGTTTTAACGAACCTTCAATGTGACGGCGAAGCTTGTACGCTGACAAGCCTTCCTTGCGATTTGGACCATCTAACGGGTCATGCATATCACCGTAGAACTTTGTTGCAAGCACAACCTTTTCACGGCGTCCGCCACCTTGAGCGAACCAACGACCGATAATCTCCTCGGTTTTGCCCGCATTTTCGCCCCAACCATATATGTTAGCCGTATCGAAAAAGTTAATACCCGCGTCAAGCGCAGCATCCATAATTTTGAACGCTTCCTGCTCTTCTGTATCCACTCCGAAATTCATAGTTCCTAGACAAAGGTTGCTCACCTTCAGGCCTGAACGGCCTAGCGAAGTGTATTTCATTTGTCGTCACTCACCTTTCAAGTCAATTAGTTGATGACTCTATTATAACGGACAATGTGAAGAAGCATGCAGCGAAACTTTAGCTACGCTGCAAATAATAAATGGCTAGCTGAGTACGATCCCGAAGCCCTAGCTTCTCTAGCAAGCCTGTTACATAGTTTCGAGTCGTGCCTTCACTCAAAAAAATTTGCTCCGCAATTTCCTTATTGGACAGACCATCTGCAACAAGCTTCATAATTTCTAGCTCCCTTGTGGAGAGATTAGTCGCTAGTGGCATTCGCTTCTCATCCTTCAGCATAGCAGATAGCGTACTTGCCACCTCTCGCTCAAATACGGTGTTGCCTTTGCCCACGGCACGCAAGCTTTCAATAATGCTGTCAGATGACTGATTTTTCAATATATAGCCCTCTGCCCCGCATTTCAACGCTTCTTTTATGTACTCATCATCTTTAAAAGTCGTCAAAATAACAACCTTGATTGAATTAAAATGCTGTTTGATCAACTGGGTGCCTAACACACCGTCCATGATCGGCATGCGAATATCCATGAGCACTAAATCAGGCATAAGCTGTCCACAGCGTTCAAATGCCTCCTGCCCGTTAGATGCCGTTCCAACAATTTCAAAATCTTCTTCCATTCCGATTAATATGGTCAACCCATCCCGAATCAATGCGTCGTCATCCACAAGTAGCACTCTCAAGCGATTTCCTCCTTCTCTTGTCTCGGTATGACGCAGACGATAAGAAACCCATCATCCGAACTAACGGATACTGTTCCTCCGAGATTTCTAACCCGCTCCTTCATCCCGCTTAAACCAAGCCCTTCTTTCATTACAGCGCAGCCTACACCATTATCTTTCACATAAAGCCGAGAATATCGCTCATTGATGTCGATAGCAATCTCTATGCATGTCGCCTTCGAATAACGGGAAGAGTTCGTCAACGCTTCCTTCACATTCGCAATTAGAATTTCTATATGGTTTGCAGGAATCGTATTAAAATCACCATTTAGCTTTAATTGAACCGGACAAAAGCTAAAATTGTCGACTATTTTTTTCACATGTTCAACCCCGACAATTTCCTGCGGTTTAATATTGTGAACCGTATCACGAAGTAACTCTATCGAGCTTGCCAAACCCTCTATTGATTGACTTACCAGTTCCAGCGATTTGGACTCATCCTTAGCGTGAAGCTTATACGCAGCTCGTAGTTGGATCAGTATGCCTGAAATGTTATGCCCAACACTATCATGAATGTCTCTGGCAATTCTATTTCGTTCCTTCACTTCCGTTATACTGGCAATCTCTTTGGAGGATTGTAGCAACCTGAGCTTGGTTTGTTCCAGCTCATACCTTAGCCTACGCTCATTATCAAGAGAGTTCATCCATTGCCTTTGTTCTTGATGTGACACCTGTTGCGTATACGCAAATAAACCACATAAAACAATTAATGCGAGTGGATTAACCGATTCATAGTGGTCGAACGAAAAATAGGTGATACTCATGCCTGTGACTACTACACCCCAATATGAGCGCTTTATCATAAAGTCATAGACGGGCAACCCAAATAATACAATAAACTTCAAATCCATCGCAGTACCTGCTCCAATGAGCAGAAGTACCACGATGGTCAAATAATTTGAATCTATCAATTTTTCTTTTAGAATCGTGATCGCAATGATAGCTAGCAAAATGATAAAATGCTCATACGCAAATACGTTGCTAGTTATCATTTCAATCGTAAAATAGACAAGAAGGACGCTTTTTACGATATAGTTCATTGTCATCCCCTGCTTCAGTAAACTACATTAATTATACTAACAGAAGGTTTTATTTGGCTATATCGGTTTTACGCATCGTTCCAATTAAGAAAAATATCGCCGCAAATAACAGTAGCACTGTAATTTCTTTACCCAAATCAGCAATCGTCGCTCCAAGTAACAGCTTCTCCATCCCATTTACTACCCACGATACAGGTGTGAACTGACTTATTGTAAGGATAAGGTCTGGAGCATAATCAAGCGGGAAATACGCTCCGCCAAGCATCGCCATCGGTGCAATTAGACAGATGCCGATCAAGCATGCCTGAATCGTGTTTTTGGATATCGAGCTAATGGCAACTCCGAAGGAAACCGACACTAGGGAAAATATAATAATAAAGACATAGATACTCATCATCGAGCCGGCCAGATAAATACCAAAAACCCATTTAAGGAATAGCATAACAAATGTAATTTGAACAAACGCAACAAACAGAAAGCCAACGATTGTTTGCAGCATATATCCACGAACAGAGACAGGTGCAGTTAACGTCCGGTAAAAGGTGTGATTGCTTTTATTCAACAGAATAAACAAACCTGTAATTAACGACGTATACAGCATGGCGATTATGAAATAACCAAACACCGACAATGACCGAGTAACACCTTCATTTACAACGCTGAACTGTTCGAGCTGAAACACACCCTGCTGATCGTAATGATTAAATTGTTCATAGAAGGCTTCATTGTTGTGATCCACTGCACTTGCAAGGATTCTACCATGCTGCAACCATTGCTCAACAAATGTTCCGATAGAATCAGCGAAATTTGATTCTTGGACCGTATAGGTGGTAATTCCACCCTCCTCACCCGCGATCAGCCGATCAGTAAATCCTTTATCAATGACCAACACATAATCTACCTCAAGAGAAATCAGCTTACCCTCAAGCTCATGTTCCTCAAAGGTGAGTACACTCGTTCTATCTGTCACATGCTTCGTCAACGCTTCTGTCAAAGCGGTTTGATCATGATCGAAAATGGCTGTTTTTACATCCGGTTGTTCCCCAATGTAACCTAGCATCATGAACGCTACAGGGAATATGACGATGAAGAACAACTGGATCTTATTGCGAAAAATACGTTTAACCGTATTTTGAAAAATGGTCATTGAACTCTCCTCCTTCCTGCTAGTACGGTCAAGCAAATCACTATCCCTGCAAATAGAACCAATCTAATGAGCGGCGAGAGCATGATCTTGTCCTCATAAATGTTCGTGAACAATGCTTCCTGCGCATAAGTGTTCGGAGATAGCTTGCTAAGCAGTTCGATTAGCTTCCCTTTCATCGGGGAGAACCCCCCTGCTACTAGCGTGAATACTGTCGATAAAATAAACATCAACAGTGACGAAATCATCGTACTTTTAGTCAAGTAGCCTAACAGCATGCCCATTGCTGCTGCGATAATACTGAATAATAGCAATACCGAGAGGATCAGCTCAAGATTTCCGTCCCAATTCGATTTAAAACCAAACTTCGTCACAATGAATATAAACAATGCAATCATGAATACAATTGCCGTACTTCCGAGCAACTTCCCGGTCATAAATGCCGAACTGCGGACTGGTGTCGTTAACAGTCGACGATGCGTATAGTTCCCAAGATCTTTGGTGACCGCAAACACGCCGAACAATGCGCCAAATAGCAAACATTGAAACATTGTCGTTACCGCATAATAATCCATACCTCCCGGCTTTTTCCCTTCGGTGACAATGGGTATCTGCTTAACAATAGGCTGATTCGATACACCGTTCACCGCTTCTATACTGAGTGAGAGCAAGACAGCGTTCAGATTATAATCCCGAACAAAGCTCTCTAATAGAGGACCCGCAAAAGTAGTTCCCGTTTGACTATAGAGTACAAGTGCAGCTTTATCACCTTGCTGCAATGCTTCAGATGTATTAGGTTGAATAGCTATGAACGCATCCCATTCATCTGATTTCACTCGTTCTATTCCCGCTTCAACCGACTCTGCTTGTAACGTTTCGATCTGATTAGCTATTGGGTTAGAGGTTAGGAATTGCTTAAGCGAATCGTTTATGAAACCGCGATCCCCGCTATAGGTTCCAACCTTCATCAGCGCTATCGTTTTTGGACTATAAAAACTATCTAGTGCTGAACCGAGCACCAGAATCATTACAATCGGCAAGATCATAAAAGCTGCCATAGACTTATAGTCTCTTATTTGACGCAAAAAAGTATAAGTAGCAATTGTCCATATCTTCATCGTCTGTGCCTCTTTCTATTGCTTAATCGCGAAGCGATCGTCCGGTTAACGTTAAAAACACCGATTCCAGGCTTGGCTTCTTTACGTTCAGTGCGATGATTTCGCAATCGCTCTCTGATAATATTTGAACAATTTTATTTACATTGCGCTCGCCTTTTGTTCCGATGACCTCAAGCCTGTTGCCTGACAGAATGCAGTCTCTTACCGTAGGAATCGCCTTTATCCGTTCGATGAAAGTATAGTTAACCGACGATAGCTCGATTTCCAGCATCTCTTCTGCTGAAACCAAAGAGGTAAGCTCCTCCTTCGTCCCATTGGCTATCACTCTGCCCCGGTCGACAATCGCGATTTTCGAGCAAAGCTCCTCAACCTCTTCCATGTAATGTGACGTATAAATAATTGTTGATCCTAAGCGGTTAAGCTCCTTAATCGATTGTAAAATATGATTGCGGGACTGCGGATCGATACCGACTGTAGGCTCATCCATAATAATGAGCTTTGGCTGGTGTACGATAGCACAGGCGATATTCAAGCGCCGCTTCATACCACCCGAGAAGCCCTTCGGTTTATCCTTCTGACGATCAGTTAGGCCCGTAAAGGTTAAAGCTTCCTGGATTCGTTCTTTTAGTTGCTTGCCCTTTAAACCATATAATCTTCCGAAATAATCCAAGTTTTCATAAGCGCTTAAATCCTCAAATAACGCGATTTCCTGAGGGACAACGCCTAGCTCCCTCTTAATCTCCATTTCATTTCGGCTCAGCTCTTTACCTTGGAACTTGACCTCGCCACCGTCATATCCCATCAGACCCGACAAAATGCTGATCGTCGTCGTCTTCCCAGCTCCGTTGGGACCGAGTAAACCGAATATTTCGCCTTCCTGAATCGAAAAGCTAATATGGTCGAGCGCCAAAAAATCACGATATCGTTTAATTACATTTTTCACTTCTAAAATCATTGTTGTTCCTCCCTAATCCTTTGAATCGTTTATGATAATGTAAGTTTACTTTTTTCTGCTCCCCGCTCCTAGTGAATAAAAGAATAATCTATTATGACATATGTCATATTTAATCATGTGCTTGCACACCGCTTGGAACTCATCTCCTCCAAAATAAATAAGCGCCGGAAATCCGGCGCTCTTACACTGCATTTTATTATTTATTCATCCATTACTAAACGCTACACCTTCCTTATTCACTAGCAAATAGCCATTTCCACCTTTTCGCTTAATCTGATATAGAGCTTTGTCCGCACTGTTCAAGAGAGTATCCCCGTCAAGACCCTGATCAGGATAACAACTCACTCCAATACTCAGATGAATGGGAATAGGCTCGTTCTCAACGATAAACTTATGATCCTGCAAATATTGCTGAAGCAGATTAATCTTCTCCTTGATGCTTTGAATTGAATAAACGGGATGCAGGAAAAATATAAACTCATCGCCGCCAAGTCTAGCAGCTACGCCCTCAGACTCAATGACCTTTCGAATTACATCTGCAACATGAACCAAAACACGATCTCCAATTTGATGTCCATACTTGTCATTGATCAATTTAAAGTTGTCTAAATCAAACATTACAACTGCTAACTGTTGACGATTATGACTTGCATTGACAAGGGCCACGTCCAATTGCTCGAAGAAAAGTCTTCGATTAGGCAGGCGCGTAAGTACGTCGTGATACGCCAAAAAAGTAATCTCTCTTTGATTTTCCATTTGAACGGTAATGTCCCGCACGATCAGAATGAGGTGTGATTCATATTCTACGAGCACGTAGTCTCCATCTATGATCACATCTATGTGATTGTCTCCATTAATGATTGACACTTCAAAGTTGGAAATCTCTTTCCGATCTGCAATTCGTCTCTGCAGCTCAGCATTTAGAAAATGGGTGCTGTCCACGTGGTCGAGGTTTAATTGCTCGAATAGCTTCCTTGCACTCGGATTAACCTCTTTCACATTCCCATGTAGATCCATGAGCATTATTGCAGCAGGATTAAGATTAAACAGCTTCTCGTAACGCTTATCGATATGGTTTAAAAAATCGTATTTCACCATCGTATGCCTTAGCAACAGACACCAAGCAAAAGCACCATAGATGTAAGGATACGGAGGCATATACCCCTTGAAGTCAATCAGTCCAATGACAAGGTTAAAGAATGCCGTTACAGTAACACCCAGGATAAGTTGTCTAAAAACTTCCCTAAGTTCACTTGTACTTGCATTCTTTTTCCCTCTAGCTAAAATAATCACGTAGATTACATTGAAAAAGTTACTGCCTATCATCGCAATGTAATATGCAGCATTATAGACAGGTAACTTCCATATACCGACTTGATTGAATTCATTTCCAGATATCATTTGATCATTGAATATCAAGTTAATTAGGACGATAACAACGGGAAAATAGCAAAAATAGGGAAATATGTATCGCGGCATCTTATGTTCTAATTGCGTAAGCTTAATAAATAAATGTAGTCCAAATCCAGTGATGAGGATCCCCGCTGTACTGAACCAAACAACAGAGATTAGTGGACTATATTCGATTGGAAGATAGTGCCTCACAAATTCTTCTGAGAACATCAGCATGCAGCACGTAATGATTCCAAACACCAATCGATGTTCAATTCTGTTGTAATTACGTAAAAGTACGTCCATCATCATAAATACAAAATAGAGGATCGGCAAAAAATGGGTGAATATCGGTATGATTGCAGACGATAGCGTCAAGGTACCACTTCCTATCACTTAATACCTCTATTCTATCGCATTTTTAGTTTATTTTGTCAATTATTGCTTTATAGACACAAAAAATGCCGTGGAGCTTTCTTCCACAGCATTCAACACAGATTTAGAAGGAAATAGATAAACTAGCCTTCAAGCAAGGGAAAGTTTCCAATCGGTTCATACATGGGTGTTGCATGCATGTGAGTTTTCATTAATGTAAATCGGTCAGCCTTCCACTCCGTCTCTATTGGGGCTGTTTGGATCGCATGAACATTAAATTCTTGCATCCCTGTATAGTTTCGAGCAAGCGTAATATGCGGAGAGTATTTACGCTTTTCTACTTCAAATCCAAGTTCATGAGTCGTTCGTATAATTAATTCATGCAAGTTTATTAACTCAATT
This sequence comes from Candidatus Cohnella colombiensis, assembly GCA_029203125.1. Classification (GTDB taxonomy): domain Bacteria; phylum Bacillota; class Bacilli; order Paenibacillales; family Paenibacillaceae; genus Cohnella; species Cohnella colombiensis. The sequence goes on along the minus strand of CP119317.1, from coordinate 1,569,475 downwards.
GTCATACCTGCAACACCTGCCCATAAAACGGATGGTGACTTAGAAGAACCAAAATAACCTGCCCCATTTAATTGAAGCGCAAATGGCTTTGCTTTAATGCCACTTAAAGCAGTCTGTAAACCATTCACCTGCTCCAACGATGTATCACCCAAAAACTGCAAAGTAATGTGGTAATCTAATGGATGCGTCCATTTCCGAAATGCGAGGTTTTCTTTATTCGAATTTGTCCAATGAGTTAATGCCTCAGTAGCCTCCCCATGTATGGGGAGGGCAACGAATAATCGCATCGTTTGACTCATTCACCCACCTCTAACTTCATCATGTTCATTAGCCTATCCTTCATCTTTTCATGTACATTTATACTATTTCTCCATTAATTCATTTTTCGAATTCCACGGATGGCAATAAAGATGCCAGCAAAGCCTATAACGGATACAACGATTCTAAACCACAAAGGCGTCGGTGTGATGGACAAGCCGAGACTTATCAGTCCCACGACAAGTGACATCACGGGATATAGTGGACGATTATTCATAGTGGATCAGACTCCCTTCCTTCCCCTTATCTTGTAAATATACGGTATAATAAGTGTTATTCATAGTTGCATGCTATTCCTTTCATATCTATTACTATATTGAAATTGAAGGTGATCTATATTGTGAATTTAAGATTAGGTCTTTCTAAGCGGAGCAAGATCATCTCCATCGTCATCATCAGTATCGTACTATTCGCTTTAATTATCACAATGATGAATAAACTTTACTTCTCACAGCATGTATTCTATTTGAATGATCATAAATTTAAAATATCACATGAACAAACCAATTCCATCGTATATCGTAACGGAACATTGCCGAATATAGAAGTAACAAACGTTAGTAATCAAGCCACCATCACGATTGACAATCAGCGCTATTTGATTACAAAAAACAATAAGAATAAGCAATACGAAGTGATATATCCAAGCGGTCATCGCTATGAGGTCATTGATCAATCTGGACTTTTACTTAGCTACGATGAAAACGGCGAGTGGGTAGTACAAATGTCGGCGTATTCTAACGGACAGAGACTGATGTCGGAGGGTGAAGAGTTCTATCATCCGAGTTCGCTAGTCAGCGCAGCATACGTCGAATATCATACCACACAAGGTAACCTTATTGTCTTTATTATTTCGCTTCTATTGTGTGTTTACGGATGGTGCAGTTTCCGATATGAAAAGTTTCAAAACTTCCTTTTCCTGCTCTCCTTTCATTGGATATGGGTCAACGACGCCGAACCGAGCGATTTTTATTATTTTATGTGCAAGGTTGGTGGAATTGTAATGATGATCCTATCCGGTTTACTCTTCTTAAAGTCCTTCTAATTGCACTTATTCGATCAACGCAAACTAGAACGTATGTTTGCTCAGGGTTAAATGGTATGTTATTATTGGCTTGAAATACCAATCCCAAAGTCAAGGAGTGATTTTAGTGCCTTTAAACCCGTATTTGGTCTTCAATGGCAACACACGCGAAGTTGTACAGTTCTATGTTGAAGTGTTTGGTCTCGAGCAGCCAAATATCATGACATTCGGATCGATGCCTGACAATCCAGAATATCCGCGTCCCCCCGAAGTCGACGATCTCGTCATGCACACGTATCTTAACATAGCTGGTAGCTCCCTCATGTTCTCTGATAACTATCCAGGTATGCCATTCCAACAGGGCAATAATTTCTCGCTCGCTTACGTCGTTAAGGATGAAGATGCGATTAGACATGCCTATCACAAGTTAAAAGAGGGTGGCAAAGTCGAGATGGAGCTACAAGCCACACCTTGGAGCGGCTGTTATGGCTCTTTGATCGATAAGTATGGGATCCACTGGCAATTCAGCCTAGAGGGAGAATCTTAATACAATCGTACAAGCAATTCAACATTAAACAAGCCATGTACCTTGGACACCTCCAAGGTACATGGCTTGTTTGTTTAATCAGTCACAGCTCTATCTGCGTCGCATACCCTTTATGATTACCTTAACATCTCGATCTACACGCTGTGACTCCACGATTTTCTGTAACGCTTTATGGTACGTAAACTCATCCAACGAGTTGTTATTCAAATAAGCCATCGTTCGACCCGGTAGCTTCGCGAAGCAAATTGATACTGCCCAAGCTATGGCCATCTTTACGTAATATCCATCATGCTTAATCCTATCTAACCGTTGCAATACATCATCGATATAATTCTCTTTAACATAATAATTCAGCAGCATTACAATGCCAAAGCGCAATTCGTATTGCTGCTCCGAGAGAAGATAGGGCTGAATGAAATGCCACACACGTTCCTGATTCAACTTGGCGATCTTTAATCCTGAACAGAAGCTATCGCATGTCGACCAGTTATCGATTTTCGGTACAAAGTGTGCCACATTGCTCAAAACTTCCTCGATGTCTATCTTCAATTCACCGATAACCATTCCTTGAAGCATCACTTCTTCGAAATACGTGCAATCAGCATCATTTAAATATTTCCGCCAATCCCCTTTAACGATGTTCCGGGCAAGTTGACGTAAGAGCGGTAGACGAACACCTAAGATGTTATCGATGGTCGGGATGAGTGCAGCGCTGAACTTACGATATTCCTCATCCGCTAATGCAATGATCTGCTCTCTAATGGGTTTATCCATCCGTTTATCGCTCCTACCTACTTCGTAAATTGCAACTGCATAGATTCCGATAGCTCACTAAGCTGACTGATCTCTTGATTCACTTGTTCAGATGTTGATATCTGATTGTCGCTCATCGCGCTAATTTGCTCCATGGCAGACATTCCATCTACAATTGCAGTTGAAATTTGATTCATCCCACTTGTTACTCCAACCGAATCCTCTTGAATCATCGTTATTCTTTCATTAATGAGCACGATGAAAGCTAACATCTGTCCAATAATGTGCTCTACTTGCTTATATTCTAATGCAAATGCTTCAACCTGATCTGTTGATTGATGCACAATTTGTTGCCCTGATTGAACCTGTGTAATTGTTAATTCACTAACCTCTTTAATTGAATCCATTATCGTTTGAATTTCATCTGCCGCTTCTCGACTGTTGTTCGCAAGCTTACGAATTTCTGTAGCCACTACCGCAAACCCTTTGCCATGTTCCCCTGCTCTTGCAGCTTCAATAGATGCGTTGAGTGCTAATAAATTGGTCTGATTCGCGACCTGTTGGATCATATCCGTCATTTCTTGCGCGCGAGATGAAGCCTGTTGCAAAGAAACCATGGTCTCAGATACTGTCTGAACCGCTGTGAAAATGTGATGCATCTGTTCAGGTAAAGCATTCATCTTCAGATGACTATCAGCCACAATCTCACTCGTTGCAGTCGCTTCCTCCTTCATTGCTGCTGAAGAAGATAAAGCTTGTTCAATCGCCAGTTGAATATTGAGTTGCTTAGATCCCATCTGATCAAGCGACTCAGATTGGTCGCCAAGTCTGCCTGTAATTTCTTCATAAGCATGGCGCATCTCCTGATTGGAACGCACATTCGCTTTAGAGCTTTCTGTAACCAGTTGAGAAGTAGATGAGATTTGATTAGCTAAAAGCTGCGTATGATTCAATACTTCCAAGAGCTGATCGTCCTTCGCCTTCTTCTCCTTTTCGAGTTGAGCCGTAATGAGAAGCTTTGATCGGATTTGGAGCAATGTAGCTGCCGAAGTTAATATTAAAAATACCGCATGAATCATTACCATACCGAAAGAATATGTAGAAGTGCCAAAGACAAGCTCTGGAAATAATAAATACCCTCCTAGATGCTGTACTGCGAAGATCGCTGTCATCATCAGGATCAAATCTCGTCTTTCATAGTACGCAGCAGCCGCAATGACCATGAAGATCGAGAAGTGGAACTCTACTCCCCCACCGCTGCCGCTAATGATCCCCACACTAGACAATGTTAAAGTTAGTGCATTCACCCATGGAAGTGCTTCATGCTCTTTATTGTTGATGTACAAATATAGCCCAACTAATGCAAATACAATTGGCACAATCAATAACACATTTTGTCCCCAAGCGATAGTTGCTGTAAGCTCTAAACCAGACCCTTCACTATGCCCCAGCATCATCATTCCAGACGGATTGCTCCATCTTGTCCATGTAAAAATAATGATGCACAACATCGTTGCTGAAGACGAGAGCCATATCATAAGGCGATTTTTCTGATCCAGCATAGTTATTCTCCCTTTCACTCTGAGGTGTTATTACCTAATTATACCTCTAACAACTGAAATATATCTGATTTTTCCTTATATGTCTGTTAGAAAAAACACAATCATAGATGTAATCTCATTGTTATACGGAACAAATTAAATATCGTTTATCTGCTTCAGTTACAAATTGACCCTTCCCATCCACTTTCACAACACCATTCTCATCTGAAACAGTGAATGCATGTGCAGATCGAATGCTGCAGTTGCCCGCTACTGTTGCACTAATGAAGGCTGATACGAGCCTCCTATTCTTCCATTCTATGTCGATCACAAATCCACCTCTCGCTCTTAAACCGACGACAGAACCTTCGTGCCACGCAGCAGGTAAAGCTGGAAGCAACTCGATAACACCATGATGACTCTGTACGAGCATTTCAGCAATACCTGCAGCCCCCCCGAAATTTCCATCGATTTGAAAGGGTGGATGGGCATCTAACAGATTGGGATAAGTAGACTTCACAAGCAACGTCTGCAGCGCTTCATACGCTTGTTTGGAAGCTTTTAATCTCGCATATAAATTGATTAACCATGCACAGCTCCAGCCGGTATGTCCCCCACCGTGAGCAAGTCTTCTTGCTATCGTGCGCTCCGCGGCTACGAATAACTCAGGTGTATCCTCATGAATTTGATTTCCTGGATAAAGACCATAGAGATGAGATAGATGGCGATGACCCGGTTCAGCTTCTTCGAAATCATCTAGCCATTCTTGAATTTGACCATACTGACCTATTTTGTAATCAGGCAGCTTCGCAAGCGCTAGTTCGAGCTCAGCAAGAAAAGCACCTTCTGTCTGTGTACCCATCAAGCTGATTGCTTCTACACAATGATGGAACAATTCTCGACTGATCGCGATATCCATCGTAGCTGCCTGTGTTACACAAGCAGTTTCACCTGACGGTGTTATAAATACATTTTCGGGGGATGTAGATGGATTCGTAACGAGCATTCTGTCTGTTCCTTCGATGAGCCAATCGAGACAAAACAAAGCTGCCCCTTTCATGATCGGATATGCACGTTCACGCAAAAACGCGATATCCATCGTATATTGATAATGCTCCCATAGATGACGAACAAGCCAAGCGCCACCTAACGGCCACATCGCCCAGATCGCACTACCCCCAGTAGGTGTTGTCATCCGCCATAGATCAACATTATGATGCGTTGTCCATCCCCGACATCCATAGAGCAATCTCGCTGTACGCTGCCCAATCTGACTCAGGTCCTCAAGCATATCGAACAGCGGTGAATGACATTCACTTAAGTTGCAGCTCTCAGCAGGCCAATAATTCATCTGCGTATTAATATTGACGGTATAATCGCTATTCCACGGAGGTTGAACCTGAGAATTCCAAATTCCTTGCAAATTGGCAGGCTGTGTACCTGGACGCGAGCAACCGATTAGTAAATAGCGACCATATTGAAAATATAACGCCTCAAGCCCGGGATCATCCCGGTGGACTTGATAAGCTTCGAGTCGGCGGTCTGTTGGCAACTGTGCTTGTGATTCATCCTGACCAAGTGTGAGCTGAACGCGATTGAATAACGCACGATGATCTTTGATGTGTCTGAGCTTGATCGTTTCATAACCGCGAGCCTTTGCCCGATAAAGTCGCTCTGAGCAACGCTCAGAAACCGTACTGTCATTAGGTGCTGTATTAAATGAAGTGAAACTCGTTTCAGCATTTAAATAGACGGTTAGCCAGGTAGCAGACCGTACTTCAAGAACGCCGTCTCTTGCAAGTATCATCCCATCGGTATGAACACTAACTCGTGCTTCAAAGGTCATGCCTAGGCCTTCCTCATAGATGATTGCCTCTGGATGATCTCCTCTATAATTGTCCGAAATATGGCTAGGTGCTTGTCCACATAGACGTAAATCGATGTTTCCGATCTCATCGACTTGATATCGCAGTTGTGAATCCAGCGTTATATCAACATTCAATTTTCCTCCACTCGCTTCATAGTGTGCGACAAGCACTTGATCTAGCGCACTAATGAACGTTTCCGAAGACACTTGGATTCCTGTATCTTCATAATTGACTTTGACGATTCCGTCATTGAGATCTAATTCACGTCTGTAATTATTCACAGTTGTGCTTGCATTCAATCTCGTAATCATTAAGCTGCCTAATGGTAGATAAGGCTCTGTATCGCGTCCTAACAGCTTCGTATCTACAAGGTGTTCTGCCTCTGCATAACGGCCTGCGAACACAAGCTCTCTCACCTTAGCTAACGATCTACGTGCCTCATAATTAATCTGATCTCGCGGAAATCCAGCCCACAGCGTATCTTCATTCAACTCCAACCGTTCGGTAGTTGGTCCGCTGAATGCCATTGCACCTAATCGCCCATTACCGAGCGGTAACGCTTCTTCCCAATTTGAAGCGGGACTGTTATACCATAGCTTCCACGATAGCTCTTTAAGTTCACTCATTTATTCAACACTCCCTGGAATAATAGTCAGGCTGATCCCCAAATTCTATTGCATTGCTAATCCAATTTGTAGGGTATTAACCCCTGTCTAAGCGTGTTAAAATTATTAATTGAACGCCCACTATAAACAACAATTTATCGTTCAAGGAGCTGATCATCCTGTCTCTTCATTGCGAATTCCCGTTCCAAAATGCTGATTTACCCTTAGCACAACGAGTCACAGATCTGGTCTCACGCTTAACGCTAGATGAGAAAATTAATCTGATGTGTCAATATCAGGATGGAATCGAACGCTTAGGCATTAAACCCTATAAGCATGGAACAGAAGCAGCACATGGTATGGCTTGGCTTGGAGAAGCAACAACTTTCCCTCAGCCAATTGGATTGGCATGTACTTGGGATACCGATTTATTAAAGCGTGTTGGTAATGTTATCGGTAACGAGGCGCGCGGTTTTTACAAGAAAAACCCTGCGATTAATGGACTTACTTTATGGGCGCCGACCGTCGATATGGAGCGTGATCCTCGTTGGGGAAGAACCGAGGAAGCATACGGCGAAGACCCGATTCTTACAGGAAAGCTCGCAACTGCGCTCATTCACGGCATTCAAGGCGATCATCCTTTCTATTTGAAAGCGGTTGCTTCTTTAAAACATTTTATCGGCAACAATAATGAAGTCGATCGAGGCAGTTGCTCTGTTAGCATTGATCCACGCAACATGCATGAATATTATTTAAAAGCGTTCGAACTTCCGTTCAAGGAAGGCGGCGCACAATCTATGATGACAGCTTATAATTCGATCAATGGAGTGCCTGCTAACTTCAATCCGGATGTGAACAACATTGTGAAGCAGATATGGGGTATGGATGGCTTCGTCGTTAGCGATGCGGGCGACGTCTTAGGTACAGTTAACGACCATCATTATGTTGAAACGTATAAAGAAGCAGTCGCTAGAACGATTAAAGCAGGCATCGATAGTATAACTGACGACCACGACATTTCTAAGCAAGCGATTCGCGATGCATTGGCAGACGGATTACTAGAAGAATCAGATCTCGACATCGCTTTGCACAACACTTTCCGCGTTCGAATGCGTCTTGGAGAATTTGATCCAGATGAGCGAAATCCGTATGCCGCAATTGATGAATCGATTATAATGCAACCCGCTCACGCTCAATTAGCACTTGAAACGACACGTAAAGCAATTGTACTTCTGAAAAATGATGGTATCCTTCCCTTGAAAGCAGAAAAGGTGAAAAAAATAGCTATCATTGGACCACTCGCTGACATCGTTTATCGGGATTGGTATAGTGGAACTTTGCCTTATGCCGTAACCCCACGAGAAGGTATTCAAGCACAACTGACGCAAGAAGGTCAAACACTGATCTATGCAAGTGGCAGTGACCATATCAAGTTGAAGTCTGCTTCCACAGGCCGTTACGTCCAATTGTCCAAGGAGAACAATAACGCCCTCTCCGCTTCCTCAGAAAACTTGGAGGATGCAGAAGTGATCGCTATAACAGATTGGGGCTGGGAAGGTCATACGCTTATCGCAAACTCGAATGGCCTATATGTAACGACAGATGACCAAGGTTTAACCGCATCCGCTCAAGAGATTTGGGGCTGGTTCACTAAAGAAGTGTTCCATGCACGCAAATCAGACAATGGTGAAAGCGTGAAGTTTACGACTTGGAATGATCGCCCAGTTACAGTTGAATCAGACAACGCACAACTACTTGCACAAGATGGAGCATCTGCTGATGGAGAAACATTCATCATCGAGAAAACACGCGATGGCATTCAGGAAGCGATCGATGCGGCTCGCAACGCTGAGGTTGCTGTTGTCGTAGTTGGCAATCATCCGCTCATTAATGGGAAAGAGACGATTGATCGTCCTGATCTCACGTTGCCAGCTTCCCAGGAAAAGCTTATCCAAGAGGTATATGCAGCCAATCCGAACACGGTCGTCATCGTTGTCGGAAGCTACCCATTCGCACTGAATTGGGCACAGCAGCATGTTCCTGCGATTATTTACACTTCACATGCTGGCCAAGAGCTAGGCAACGCTCTCGCAGACGTCTTGTTCGGTCAATACAATCCAGCAGGTCGCACGAATATGACTTGGTATCAGTCTGTCGATCAATTGGGTGCATTCATGGACTATGACATCATTAAGAGCGAGCGTACTTATCAATATTTCGCTGGACAACCGCTTTATCCTTTCGGACACGGCATATCTTACTCTAGCTTCAAGTACGATGATCTAAAGATCTATTCAAGTCTTGATGGCGCAGGCAAGCCTTCGTATACAATTCAATGTAAAGTATCGAATACGAGTGAGATAACAGGTGAGGAAGTCGTACAGCTGTATAGTCGCGCAATAAAATCTAGGGTGAAGCGTCCATTGCGTCAGCTTCAAGCGTTTCACCGTCTATCGATTGAACCAGGTGAGTCAGCTACAGTTAAATTCGAGCTGTCTGCTGCACAGCTAGCCTTCTGGGACGTTACACAAGAACGATTCGTCGTAGAAAATGGAGAGGTTGCTTTCCTGATCGGCGCATCATCAGGTGATATTCGCCTAAGTGAATCGATCCATATTCAGGGAGAATCGATACCACCACGTGATCTGCGACAATTGACGAAGGCGGTTAACTTTGACGATTATTGTCAAATTATTATCGGCGACAATATTGAAGGAGGCGACAGCGTCGTCGCTACCGCCCCATTAAGCTGGGTTGCTTATCATGATGTGGAGTTACAAGCTGATGTAACTAGATTTAGTGCAAGAGTACTAGGTGATGCTGGCTCTGTTCTAAGCGTTCATCTGGATCAACCCGACGGCCCGCTCATAGGAAGCTGTACAATGGAAGACGAGCTTAACGTGTGGCGAACTGTCACTGGTCAACTTCAGCAAGCAACCGGTCGCCACAGCGTCTATGTTGTGTTACAAGGTAACGTTCGAATCAGTACATTCCAATTCTCTTAAAGTAATTCTTATATAATGATTTTTATAACAGGCTCGGATGGATGGTGAGGCACTAGCTTCACACCTTCCGGGCTTTGTTGTGCAGTTGCGCCTTCAACAGAAGTGACCGCTTTAATCCCTCTTAGAAGGGCATGCCATGGCTTAGCACTGTTTGAGATGACCAACTCGATCTGATTGCCATATCGAACCGCAGTAGCCTGCAATGTCGGTTGACCATTAAGATCGTGAATGACAGCTTTCGCTTCTACACCTTCTTCTAATTCGAACAAGTGTAGTGCAACATCATCTGAATAGTCATAATCTGGGCGTTGATTGTTGCTACCGATCGCAATGATCGAGCTTGGACGTACAAGCAATGGAATCGAGCGATAATCATGCTTCTCCTCTACCCATCTGCCACCACGAATGATGTCGCCCGAGATCAAGTTCGTCCAATTCCCTTCAGGAATATAGTACTTTACAGTGCCTTCAGTATTGAAAATCGGTGCAACGAGCAGTCGTTCACCTAGCATATATTGTCGGTCAATGAAATGTGTTGTTGGATCTTCAGGGAATTCCAACACCATTGCACGCATCATCGGCAAGCCTTTCTCTGTTGCTTCGACAGCATAACTGAACAAGTACGGCATCAAGCTGCTCTTGAGCTCTGTGAAATAGCGTAACACATCGACCGATTCCTCATCGAACAGCCAAGGCACGCGATACGATTCATTGCCATGTAAACGACTATGCGAGGACAAAAGTCCAAATGCAACCCACCGTTTATAGATGTCCGGCGGTGCTGTACGTTCAAAGCCGCTAATGTCATGACTCCAGAAGCCGAAGCCTGACAATCCGAGCGAGAGACCACCGCGCAGTGACTCTGCCATCGATTCATAGTTTGCTGAGCAGTCACCGCCCCAGTGTACAGGGAACTGCTGTCCGCCTGCTGTTGCTGAACGCGCGAAGAGCATCGCTTCATTTTTACCACGTTGCTGTTCAAGAATGTCAAAGACGGCTTTATTATAAAGCTGTGTGTAGTAATTGTGCATCTTCATCGGATCTGACCCGTCGAAGTAGACAACATCTGTAGGAATACGCTCACCGAAATCAGTCTTGAAGCAATCTACACCCATGTCCATGAGACGTTTCAGCTTGCTTTGATACCATGCAACTGCATCCGGATTCGTGAAGTCAACGAGCCCCATTCCCGCTTGCCACTTGTCCCACTGCCAGACGCTGCCATCTTTCCTGCGTACAAGATAGCCTCGCTCCGCGCCCTCTTTGAACAAAGGCGACTTTTGCGCGATATAGGAATTGATCCATACACTAATTTTCAGACCACGTGCTTTCAATCTTTGCAGCATGCCTTCCGGATCAGGGAACATGTCCTTATCCCATTCGAAATCACACCATTGATATTCTTTCATCCAGAAGCAGTCAAAGTGGAACACATGTAACGGAATGTTGCGCTCAGCCATTCCTTCAATAAAGCTGTTTACAGTCGCTTCATCATAATCAGTTGTGAATGAAGTGGTCAGCCATAAACCGAAGGACCATGCAGGAGGTAAAGCAGGTTTGCCTGTCAGCTTCGTATAATTATTGAGCACATCCTTCAGTGAATTTCCGCCCACGATAAAATATTCAAGCGATTCTCCAGGCACACTGAAGCCAACTTTGGAGACAACCTCTGAAGCAATTTCGAACGACACCTTTTCCGGGTGGTTGACGAACACACCGTAACCCGCACTAGATAGGTAGAACGGTACGTTTTTATAAGCTTGCTCGCTACTCGTCCCTCCATCTTCATTCCAGCTATCGACAACCTGTCCATTTTTCACAAAGGGTGTAAACCGTTCTCCGAGTCCGTAAACCTGCTCACCTACTCCAAGATCCAGCATGTCCCGGAAGTAAGCGGTTCCATCCACATCCGTAATATAAGCCGCACCTTTATTAGCAGTGCCCGTCAGCTTTTTGCCATTTTGCAGGAGTGTTAATCCCCAAGATTCTTTGCTAATCCTTGCAGTTAGGCCCCCACTGGTGAGTGTGATGAACTGCTCGTCTGATGCTGTCGAAACTTTAGTTGTTGGGTCTTGATAAATCTCATATTGGGGACCCAATTGATTTACACCGGCATGATGCACCCAACGTACGCGAATGACGTCCGGAATCGGAGAACTTATTTCCGCAGTCAGCAACGCACTGTTCAGTGTCGCGCCCTTTCCATTGATATATTGCGTGGAGCAATACACCGTTAGTGCATCCTCACTTTGATGAACATCTCGCACTTGAACAGGAAATCTAACATCTACACCTTCACGAATTTGCCAATAACCGTCTGTAAATTTCAATATCATCCCTCCGCTTCTTTAAGTATAATAATATTGACAACGTTCGTTTATATCTCCACTTATTTTGTCTATTATTATCACGATTTTGACATTTCGTTAAATCAATGGTCTACAATTCGGAGGTCAATGATGAAGCAAATACGACTCAAGGAACAGAAGACGCACGGAAATCCGATATATCCGGTAAGCACCTATTCCATTACATGCTCGGCTGACATCCCTCTGCTTGAGCTTCATTGGCATGAGGAGCTCGAATTTTTACTCGTTACAGAAGGCTCTGCCATGTTTCGGGTCGATGCGAACGATTATGAGGTGCACGCAGGCGAAGCCATCTTTATCAACAGTGGGATGCTCCATTCTGGATATGTCACATCGGAGTCGCCATGCGCCTTTCAAGCTGTAGTCTTTCATGCGAATATTTTGCGAGGCAGCTCTGTGGATCTGATTTTCGATCAATATATGAATCCACTCATTCAGCACCAAATCCTTGCCCCCGTTCACTTGCGAACGATCCCAGGTGAGCAGCTTGAAATCTTGATAATGCTCCGCCAATTATTCGACGTAGATCAAGCTAAGAAGTATGCCTCAGAGCTCCACATCAAAGGGATCCTCTATTCGGCAATGTCTACTTTACTTCAAATGTGCGCACCTCTTCAGCGGTTGAAAGCTGATTCTGACAGTGTCCGAATGGCGCGAATAAAAGCGGTCGTCGAGTTTATCGAACACAGTTACGCGGATCAAATTACACTAATGCAGCTTGCTGAACTCGCGAGTATGAGCGAAGCTTACTTTTGTCGGTTTTTCAAAAAAATAACGACAAAGAGTCCGATCACCTACTTGAATTACTATCGCGTACAACGAGCTGCGCAACTGCTCACAAGCACCGACTCTAAAATTATGGAAGTTGCACTAGACGTCGGGTTTAACAGTTTAAGCTACTTTAACACCGTCTTTCGGCAACGATTTGACTGTACACCAAAGCAATATCGCAAGTCCGCTAGACATGAAGGTGTGAAACTTTTAGAATGAATGAATACACTACACATACGTTACGAAGGAGCGAAATTCATGTCTATTCATAATAATGAGACGATCATTCACTCAGTGATCTTCAGCTTAAAGCATCCGAAGGGTTCAGAAGAAGAAATCCGCTTTTTAGAGGATGGTCGTGCGATTCTGACATCGATTCCCGTCGTCAAGCACTTCCAAGTGTTCCGCCAAGTCAGCCCGAAGAACGACTATTCGTTCGGATTCTCGATGGAATTTGCTAATCTAAGCGATTATGAAGCTTACAATATTCATCCATCGCACGCTTCGTTTGTGAGTGAGCGCTGGGATGTCGAAGTTGAGAAGTTTCTCGAGATCGATTATCAAAAATAAGGCATAGCAAAGGGACTGTCCCCCAGATGATCTACTGGAGTGCAGTCCCTTCATCGTTCAAAACCTATTGTTGTTCAATTGTCTTCATAGCAGCCTCCACAAGCTCATCGAATAAATCATCATCTTCCTCTATGTACTCATCTACCTTTTGGATCTCCTCTTCACTTCCAGGAGTCTGACTGAAATTCAGTGCATAATTCCAATCATTTTTCCCCTTATCGCTCTGTAATGTAATTTCGTAAGGCTGCTTATGACCTTCTACTCCAAATTCAACATGGCCAACATATCCAGTCTCCTTGCTGAAGCTCATATTTGTTTTAATAATATTAATTTTCATACGATCAACCCTTTCATCCTTATGTTTTTTAGTATTAACAACATATAACATACTCAAAATACTTGACATGATACGAAATGTATCATAAATTAAATACAAAAGCAGTTACCCTTCGAGGAGCCATTAAAAATGAAAATAGGTGAACGACTACGAGCACTACGATTAAAGCGTAAATTGTCTCAAGAGGAAGTTGCGCGTCATATTGGCATTACAAGATCTGCATACAGCCATTACGAGATCAATAACCGACAGCCCGTGTATGAAACATTGATCAAACTGGCTGCCTATTTCGAGGTATCTTTAGATCATATTATCGGTGGAACGCCAACAGGGCAACTTCAATCTCCACCTGATATACCTAATTCTCAAAAAACGCGGGAATTATTAGATATGCTTAAGCCGCTCAGTGAGGATCAGAGACAAAAATCAATTGATCTACTGATCGAATTAATGAAGCAGGAGTCTCGTTTTGTAAATGGAGACAAGCCTTCTTATCCCGCTTCTTTGTCGTCTAACCGTGGTAAATGAATTTCAAATATGCAACCGCCTTCAATAGCGTTACGGGCTTGAATCGTCCCGCCATGCAATTCGACTATTTCTTTAGCTATTGCTAGGCCAAGTCCACTGCCAGCTGAAGACTTCACTTTCGAATCGGATTTTCGATAGAAACGATCAAAGATGAATGGGAGATCTTCAGGGTGAATACCAATGCCACTATCTTTTAACAGGATCTTCACAACCCGATCACTTGGATCAAACGCAAACGTTATTTCAATTGTACCTCCGACTTGAGTGAATCGGATTGCATTATATAGCAAATTTGAAAATACACGATCCATCCGATGAATGTCTATTGAAACTCGCACATTGTCTATCTTATCTTCCTCTAATTCACATCGAAACTGAATATGTTTTTCTTCCATTTCCATACTGTACAACTCAATCATACGTTCCTTCCACTCACCCAGCATTAGAACCTCAATATTCAGATCTACTTTGCGTGCCTCAAGTACCGACAGTTCAAATAAATCCTGAATTAACACATTTAACACTTCAACCTTTTTCAGCATCAAACGGATCGTTGCCGCTCTCTGTTGTTCCTCTGTAATCACATCATCACGAAGTGCTTCTAAATAACCTTGCAACAACGTGATTGGTGTACGCAAGTCATGAGAGATATTGCTCACTAACAACCGTCTTGATAGCTCCATTCGCTCCAGCTCCAGCTTCGCATCCTCTAGCGTACGATAGGAAGCATGTAGCTCTTCTGTACGTTCTTCGATTTTCTTCTCCAGTGTATTATTCCAATCTTTGAACTGCTCCGTTAACAATTCTGCACGTTCATAAGTATGTGCGAACCTTCTAAAGATAATAAAGGAATTCATTAAGATTAGAAATAGCAGCCCATAAGGAACTAAATCTCTGATTCCCCATATTCCATTATAGAACATCATATCGTTGACGATCGCAAACAAAAATCCTGCAACACCGATCATCTCCAATGTTGCCCCTTCAAGCCTGCGAATTCTCGCTAATACTAGACCTATCAATATTGTAAAGCCAATAAGCAGCACATAAATTTGGTAAACAATAATCAAGCTAGAGAACGTTAATGGAGGAAGTACTACTATACTCAGCACAAGCAAAATCGCACTTACACTGAACAATGTAAAGCCCTGACGTTTAATTTCACGCGGAAACATTTTATGGAAATATCCGTACCCGGCCCAACCGCTTAATACAAACAGGATATATTCCATCCTGATCGCACCTGACCAACTGAGCGATGGAAACCATTGAATGAGGAAACTATCCCCCATAACCCCCATCCGTAGCACAACGAAGAAACAAAGCAATGAGAACAATAAATTTTTCATGTCTCTTCTGCGTAATAAATAGAAACCAACATGATAAAATCCGATCATGATCAGACACCCAATAATGATGAACCTCATGGAAATCTCATTACGATCTGTCCTATGTATTTGCTCTGATTCCCCTAGCAAGATCGCTGTCCGAAGTCCTCCTTTGCGATGATCAAAGTTAGACACAACAAGCTTAAGACTTGTAGTTGCTGTACGTGGTTCAAAATCTACAAAACCGGGTAATTGATAGGGTGTTGAGGAACTGGCATCATAGCCTACAACTCCGCGCTTCATCTCAAGCCGATCGTCAATATACAACTCATATGCAGTCGCGATATTCGGCAATCTCAAGCTCAGACGCTTACCTTCCTGCTGATTCACAATGTTAAGACTGTATACACCGAGCCCTTGATTTCGAATCATCTGTCCATTTGCAAGCACCTTGTTGTCCCAAGTACCTGGAACCTGAATGTAGTTGCTCCTATTGGAATCCATTGTTTTTGGCTCAGCTGAACCAAACCATTGAAACTCCCATTCTCCATCGAGCGGTATGATTCCATCCTGCTCCCACGACCAATCTGTTAAATCGATATTACCGCTTTTTGCTTGAGGGTAGTTCATAGGTTCCATAGAAAACGAACATGCAGATGTATTAATAAGGATGATTAACATCAATATTACACAAAACAATTGTTTCAT
Organism: Candidatus Cohnella colombiensis; assembly: GCA_029203125.1. Taxonomy (GTDB): domain Bacteria; phylum Bacillota; class Bacilli; order Paenibacillales; family Paenibacillaceae; genus Cohnella; species Cohnella colombiensis. Next base: position 1,553,203 of record CP119317.1, on the reverse strand, counting down.
CAGTCCGCTCAGCTTCTTTCGAATGCTCAATTTACCCTCTCCTTATTTTATAAAAAACTTGGCTGTATCAGCGTATTCTACATTGACGGATTGCCTATTTGTCTATGCTTTCGTTATAATCATGATAGATGTGTAGTCGCTTGTAAAGGGGAGATGTACATGACTCACCACACGTCGACCGTTCTAGTCGTGGATGATGAACAGGAAATCACTGATTTAATCACTTTATATATGCAACGTGAAGGGTTCATCGTCCATGCCGCTGACAATGGTGACGATGCGATTCAATTAGCGAATACGCTCCTTCCTGATCTCATTTTATTGGATGTGTCCATTGGACGAATGGATGGGATCGAAGTTTGCCGAAGTTTGCGAGAAGGCAATTGTGCAGATATTCCAATCTTGTTTGTAAGCTGTAAAAGTGAAGATCGTGATATTATTCGAGGTCTCTCTGAAGGCGGCGACGACTATATTACAAAGCCATTCAGCCCAAGCCAGCTTGTTGCACGGGTGAAAGCACACATTCGGAGACGTCGAACTCGTGAGAAATCGACTGAGAAGCAGGTTGAAAACATAAACTACCCTGGATTAGAGATCGATTATCGCACATTAGAAGTCCGCTTGAATGGTGACAAGCTCCCGCTTTCCGTAAAAGAATTTGAATTGTTAAGCGTACTTGCCAAGCATCCTAATCGTGTGTTTCCATTAGAGGAGCTTTACCGGCTCGTCTGGAATGCAGATAGCATGGGTGACACACGTACGTTGATGGTGCATGTAAGTAATTTACGTAAGAAAATTGAGCAAGACTCGTCTCGTCCGCGTTGGATTCAGACTGTGCGTGGATTTGGTTATCGCTTTATCCCTGATCCTGACGAACAACTGGTAGCAGATGAATTTAATGCTCAAGTCACACCCATTTAATACAACCCAATTTAACGACAAAAGGAAGAATCGAAACTTATGCAAATGGCAACAGACTGGCAAGATTACGAATTAATTGACACTGGAAATGGCGAAAAGCTCGAACGCTGGGGAGACGTCATTTTGCGCCGACCTGACCCGCAAATTATTTGGCCGCTCGTATCCGAAGATGATACATGGCGTAAAGCAGACGGTCACTATCATCGCAGTAATAGTGGTGGCGGGCAGTGGGATTTTCAAAGGGCATTGCCCGATCGTTGGAATATCTCGTACGGTCCATTGAAATTCCACATCAAGCCGACTAGCTTTAAGCATACAGGCTTGTTTCCCGAACAGGCTGTTAATTGGAGCTGGATGATGGACAAAATCCGTAATGCAGGCCGTCCAATTCGCGTATTGAATCTATTCGCATACACCGGCGGTGCTACAGTTGCTGCGGCTTCCGCAGGCGCAGATGTGTGCCATGTCGATGCAGCAAAGGGCATGGTGCAATGGGCAAAGGAAAACGCTCAGCTATCTGGCCTAGGAGATGCCCCCGTTCGTTACATTACCGATGATGTATTTAAATTCGTTCAACGCGAACAGCGCCGTGAACGCCAGTATGAAGCCATTATTATGGACCCTCCCTCCTATGGACGTGGTCCGAACGGCGAGATGTGGAAGTTAGAGGAGAATCTATTTCCTTTCCTAGAGTCTTGCCTTGAGATTTTGTCCGAAAAGCCGTTGTTCGTCTTAGTAAACTCATATACAACAGGATTATCACCAACGGTATTGCAAAATCTATTGCACATGTCGATTCGCCGTAAATTTGGAGGCAAACTCGACTGTGGAGAGATCGGACTTCCAATTACACGTAGTGGCATGGTTCTCCCTTGTGGCATCTATGGACGTTGGGAAAGCGAAATGTAAATCCTGATTGGATGTGTAAATTTATGCGGAAAGTTTCATTAGGAATAAATTTAGGGCTGTTAGTATTAATGCTAACAGCCTGTTCTTCGTTATCCCCTGTTAGTGTTTCTACTCTTGCAACGAATAATCCCATACATACTGAAGAAGCAACAGCAACTAGTAGTCCTCTTCACACACAACAAGAGCCCTCACCTTCGCCTACTCCAATTGTCACCGAAGCATCATTGCTCGCGGTTGGCGATATTATGGTTCACTCTCCACAACTTCCGGCCTATTACAATGCAGAAACTAAAGACTATCATTTTAATGCATGGTTTGATCAAGTGAAGCAGATTTTCGCAGAAGGCGATTGGGTGGTCGGTAATCTGGAAACGCCATTAGCCGGTGAAGATTTGAAATACTCCGGCTATCCACGATTTAATGCCCCTGCACAGCTTGCAGAGGCGCTTGTTAACGCTGGGGTGAACCTTGTCTCCACTGCCAACAATCACACGATGGATCGTGGTTTCCCTGGTGTTGAGCGTACTCTCAACAATGTTAAGGCAGCCGGATTAATCCCCGTTGGCTCAGCAGCTACAAAGGAAGAGTCAGAGCAACAAGTCATTGTGGAGCGCAATGGAATTCAAATGGGCTTCCTTGCCTACAGTTATGGCACGAATGGGATCCCTGTACCTGCTGATAAGCCATTTGCAATCAATCTCATAGACAAAGATAAAATAGTTTCAGATATAGTTGCACTTAGAGCAAGCGGTGTTGATCTGGTAACAGTCTCCTTACACTTTGGCAACGAGTATCAGCGCATGCCAAGTGATGGACAGATTGATTTAGCCCATTCTTTAGTTGCGGCTGGCGCAGACCTCATTCTTGGCTCTCACCCTCACGTCGTTCAACCTTATGATGAAATCATCATACCAGCCGATGAGAGCATCGATGGCACAGAGCGTCGTGGACTCGTCATCTATTCTCTAGGCAACTTCATCTCGAACCAGTCAGGTGACTGGAAAGATGTTGGCCTTATCTTTGGTGTTACATTCACCAAGACAGTTGAACCTGACGGCACATCGCGCGTTGAGTGGCATACTGTAAAGACAATCCCTACTTGGGTTCACATCTTTACGAAAAATAAACTTCGCTATTATACTGTTATTCCGCTCGAACAAGCACTCACAACACGCGATGATCCTACTCTTACCACTGAAGACTATTCGAATATGGAAAAGAAACTAGCTAGTATCAACGAACATCTGCTGCGTTTGCAATAATTTCACATCGTTACAATATCCCGCTCGCTCAGAAGCTGTTCCAGAAGTCATTTACATAAAATTCAGTTCTCCAAATAAATTACATCTACAGCGTCCTCGGACGCTGTAGTGATAAAAACTGTCACTGCAGGCGTCGTTTTCACAATATCCCACTCGCTCAGAATTCGCTTTCGCAATATCCCCCTCGCTCAGACGATACCCAGCATGCTTTTTCCATGTAGGATTTACTATGAACTTTACAGTTCCTTCCTCCGTCTAATTATCAACATTATGAATTTTGGAGGTCCGAATGCGACAGATCATATACATACTATTATTTTCATCCGTTATCCTCTTTAACGCCTCATGTTCGAACAAGGATAGTTCGTCAATTGCAGCCGAACAATTGGAATTATTAGATACAAGAGCGCAAGTTTCAAAAGTATATACGGATTTGCCTGAGGAATCGGGTTGGACGGTCGTTTCAGAAGCTGTGAGCTCGATGACCATTTATGTAGAGGCTAACTATACCGACACTGTCCTATATTGGCTGGTACCGACTGGCACACAAACGTGGGGCGAAAGAACGCTTATAGGCTACGATAGGGATGGCAGTGATGGCTGGTCGATTCAATGGGATTTTGGAGATCGGGCGCTCCATGATCATATCTATGTACAAGCTCTCGGAAGTGATGGCGTATCGCAAGCAAGTAGGACAATCAATGTTCATACGCTGAGCGAGGGGGATATTGCAGCATTAGCGCAATAACCCATATGAAGATATTGCTTCTCCTGAGCGAGGGGGATATTGCACAAAAAGAAAACCCCAAGAGGATCTGATATGCTCCCCTTGAGGTTTCCATCTATTATAGAATAGCTTGTGACTGAGATGTATCTGTGTTCGTGTCCGCACTGTCCTCTTCTGTCGAAGAGACAGCAGATGAATGATTGCCAGCAGTCGTTACTACATCACGAGTACCCGCAACTTTACTAATAAGATAGACGAGCAGTTGTCTATTGTGACTCGAAACGCGATCCAGAGACACTGCCGCAATCTCATTTCGAACTGCAACACCTCGCGCAACCTCCGAACGCCCGAGAGCTGTTCTCGTCACCCACACGATCCTGCGATCTGCCTCATCTCGATTGCGTTCCACTAATCCATTGCGCTCCATCCGATCGAGCAATGTTGTAATCGCAGCAGGTGTTGTCTCTAAGTAAGGTAAGAGCTCCGATGGCTTCATTGGCTCGTAGGCCTCTAGCAACTCTAGCACTTCTAGCTGACCCATCGTAAGCTGAGGTGCAAGCCCCTCTTCCATCTGTGAATTCCAGTCCTTAGTGAGCTTGGTCCAGCTTTTCACAAAATCCGCCGCATGATCCATGAATTCGCTTCCTCCTCCAATCGAATTGCCGAACAATGCCTTCTCCTTTATTATACGCAGAGCCCATGTCGAAAGATAGATTAATGCAATTAAATATTTCCGACATACGCCCACAGGATGATGAACACCCCGACAATACTTGACATATAATAACTACAAAACATGGAGAATCAAGTCGCATAACGCAAGGAAGAAATAAATAATCGTAAATATATATTGACGGATATAAGGAGACTTTCGCTATGACAATCGCCGATGAGAAAATAAAGATGATTGGTCAACTCGCTCGCGATGCTGGAATATTAGAAGACCCACAGTGGCTAGAACGGCTCAATGAACCGGTGCCTCTATGGGTCGTATTGGATCTCTTGTTGCGTTGTGTTGACCGTACAGAATCACAGAACGGTCCGTATGATTAATTAGAAGTATTTGGATTACTGCTATTCGGATTCACTGAGAGCAATGGTGTTCTGTAAGCGTCTACGAGTAAATCCGTGCGCTCCACTGCTGTCATTAGCTTGCCTATCCCTCTGCGATCATCAATTGGCGCAGATTCAGAATTGAATTCAGAAACAGTACCGCTATTCATTAAAGCGATTATGCTTGCTTCATCTTTCACATAGAAGCCGGCAATTAGCTTCGTTCCATTAGGACGAACGCGCTTACCTTCCTTAAATTCAAACGTTTGAATTCCTTTACCGCCACGTCCTTGGATCGGATAATCGAGCAGCAATGAACGTTTTGCATAGCCGTAATCGGAAAGCACGAGAATCTCGCCTTCATCTCCACTGACGGTAAACGCATCGACAACGGAATCAGTTTCTTTTAGCATAATGCCACGAACACCGCCCGCCACACGACCTTGCAAGCTTGCATCCGATTCGCTGAAGCGAATGCTCATCCCTTGCTCAGTTATGAGTAGGATATCTGCTGCTTCGTCAGTGCGGAATACCCGAATGATCTCATCTCCATCAGCAACCTTACAAGCGGCAATCGCCATATTCCGGGTCGTTGCATATTCACTTAGGCTTGTACGCTTCACCTGCCCCCTTTTCGTGACGAATACGAGTACTGGGCCTTGCTCCTCAGATGACACGGCTTCGGCTGAAAGTTCACTAGGCTTCACCGTAACGACACCGACGATCTTATCATCCTTTGCAAGCGGTAGGACGTTAACAATCGCAGTACCGGTATCCTTCCACTTGAATTCCGGAATTTGGTGAACCGGAAGCAAATAATATTGCCCCTTCTGTGTGAAAATCAAAATCGGATCGAGCGTATTCAATCCGAGACAATAACGGATCGAATCTCCGTCCTTAACCCCGGCAGTGCTCATATCGCCGCCAGATCTTGTGAACGAAAGCAAGCTAGTGCGCTTCACATAGCCTTCACGGCTAAGTGTTACGATGACTTCCTCAGCAGGCACAGTCACTTCGAGATTCACTTTAAGCTCTTCCACTTCACCTTGGATCAGTGAACGGCGGTCGATTCCATATTTGTCACGGATTTCGGTCAGCTCATCTTTTATAACATTCATAAGCTTGCGCGGGCTTTCAAGAATTGAACGCAAAAAGGCGATCTTCTTGAGTGTTTCTGCGAGTTCTTTTTCCAATTGCGTGATTTCAAGATTTGTTAAACGATAGAGCTGAAGCGTCAAGATCGAATCGGCTTGGCGCTCCGAGAAGCCGTACTGCTCCATCAAGTTGTTTTGGGCGTCTTGCCGGTTTTTAGACGCTTTAATCGTCTCAATGACACGGTCTAGTATGTTTAGCGCTTTAACGAGTCCCTCGACCACGTGAGCGCGATCTTCCGCCTTTTCCAAATCATACTGTGTGCGATTCGTGACGACTTCCTTCTGGTGTGCAATGTACGCTTCAAGCATCGATTTAATACCGAGCTGGCGCGGAGCCTTATTTACGATCGCAACCATGTTAAAGTTATATGTCGTTTGCAAATCCGTCTTTTTCAGTAAGTAGGCTAGAATACCTTCGGCATCTGCTTCCTTCTTCAGTTCAATGACGATCCGCATCCCATTCCGTCCACTCTCATCACGAACTTCTGCAATACCCTCGATCTTTTTTTCCATACGCAACGAATCAATAACGTTTACGAGCTTGGATTTTACGATCTGATACGGAATTTCTGTCACGACGATTTGCTGCTTTCCGCCTCGCAAATCCTCGATCGACGTTTTTGAACGGACATATATTTTCCCCTTGCCGGTTTCATAAGCTTCACGAATTCCGTCTTCGCCCATGATGATTCCGCCTGTTGGAAAATCAGGTCCTTTCACGATGCCCATCAGTTCATTCACAGTAATTTCTGGAGTTGTCATAATCGCTATACAAGCATCAATGACTTCACGCAAATTGTGTGACGGAATTTCTGTTGCAAAACCAGATGAAATACCGCTAACACCATTGACCAACAAGTTTGGATAACGGGCAGGCAGCACCACTGGCTCCTTCGTCGAATTGTCGAAATTGTCCTTGAATAGCACAGTCCGCTTCTCGATATCTCGAAGTAGCTCCATCGCAATCGCAGATAGGCGTGCTTCGGTATAACGCATCGCTGCCGGTGGATCATCATCCATCGAGCCCCAGTTCCCGTGACCGTCGACAAGCATATGCGCCATCTTCCACGGCTGCGCCATCCGTGCCATCCCCTCGTATATCGAAGAGTCACCGTGTGGATGGTAGTTACCCATGACGTCCCCTACCGTCTTCGCTGACTTACGGTACGGCTTGTCCGGTGTATTGCCTGAATCATACATCGCATACAGTATACGACGCTGTACAGGCTTAAGACCGTCGCGAACGTCCGGGATCGCGCGGTCTTGAATAATATATTTGGAATAGCGGCCAAAGCGGTCACCGACGACCTCTTCTAGCACAGCCGATAAAAACTGTTCCTGCAGACTCACCTTGTTTCCCCCACTCTACTCTTCATACTCGGTGAAATCGACGTTTTCGACGATCCAGCGCTTACGCGGATCGACTTTGTCGCCCATGAGCGTTGAAACTCTTCGTTCCGCTTTCGCTGCATCATCGATCTGAACTTGCAAGAAGGTGCGCGTCTCCGGATTCATCGTCGTATCCCACAGCTGGTCTGGATTCATCTCACCGAGTCCCTTATAGCGTTGGAGCTCTGCGCCTTTACCGATTTCCTTCAAGTAATTGTTCAGCTGATCGTCCGTCCAAGCGTATCGCACCGTCTCTAGCTTGCCAGACTTGCGCGTAATCTTATATAGCGGAGGCTGGGCAATGAACACCTTACCTGCATCAATCAACGGCTTCATATAACGATAGAAGAACGTCAGCAGCAGCACTTGAATGTGCGCCCCATCCGTATCCGCATCCGTCATAATGACGATTTTCGCGTAGTTGCTTTCCTCGACATCGAATTCAGAACCAACTCCAGCTCCGATCGCCGCGATGATCGCCTTGTACTCTTCGTTCTTGAGAATGTCGATGAGCTTGGCTTTCTCCGGATTCATCGGTTTACCCTTGAGTGGTAAAATCGCTTGAAACTTGGAGTCGCGTCCTTGCTTCGCCGAGCCGCCAGCCGAATCACCTTCCACGATGTATAGCTCATTACGTGAGCTGTCCTTCGATTGTGCAGGCGACAGCTTACCTCCAAGACTCGCGCTTTCGCTCTTCTTCTTCCCCGAACGAATTTCTTCGCGCGCTTTACGTGCAGCTTCGCGCGCCTTAGACGCTTGGACGGATTTGCGAATGAGCTGTCCGCCGATTTGTGGATTTTCCTCTAGAAATACCGCCATCTTCTCCGCTACGACAGCGTCAACTACACTTCGAGCTGATGCACTACCGAGCTGATCCTTCGTCTGTCCGACGAATTCTACTTCGGACATCTTAATGTTGATGACAGCCATCATACCCTCGCGCAAGTCGCTGCCCTCAAGGTTTTTATCCTTTTCCTTCAGCTGCCCCACTTTGCGCGCATATTCGTTCATTACCCGCGTATACGCTGTTTTAAAACCCGTTTCATGCGTACCGCCGCCACGAGTTGGGATCGAGTTAACGAATGACGCTAACGTCTCTGTGTAGCCATCGTTGTATTGAAGCGCAATCTCCACCTCAATATCGTCCTTCTCCGCAACAAAATGAACCACTTCATGAAGAACACCTTTGTTCTCATTCAGAAATTCAACGAATTGGCTCGCTCCGCCATCATAATGAAACGTATCCGCTTTATTGCTACGTTCATCCTTCAAGCTCACTTTTAGACCTGAATTAAGAAATGCAATTTCCTGCAATCGTTCTGCGAGTGTATCGTAGTTCATCTGAATGTTGCCGTGGAATACTTTCACATCGGGCTTAAACTTCACCTTCGTGCCCGTACGATTCGTATTCCCTAACACTTCTAGTCCACCAACGGGTTCACCTACATGTTCTACACCTTTCGTATCGACCCATGTTTCGAACCGTTGTTTATGAATTTTACCTTCACGATAAATTTCAACCTCAAGCCATTCGGACAACGCATTCGTTACGGATGCCCCTACACCGTGCAATCCGCCAGACTTCTTATAACCACTTCCGCCGAATTTGCCACCCGCATGCAAAATCGTAAATACGACCTGTGGTGTTGGAATTCCCGTTTTATGCATCCCCGTCGGAATCCCACGCCCATTATCTTGTACCGTGATTGAATTATCGTTATGTACCGTCACATCAATCTTCGAACAAAACTTACCTAAATGTTCATCGACCGCATTATCGACAATTTCCCATAACAAATGATGCAACCCTGATGTCGTCGTGCTCCCAATATACATCCCCGGTCTTTTGCGAACCGCGGTTAACCCTTCAAGCACTTGAATATCGTCTGCACTGTATTCACTGCCCGCCATTGAAGCACTTTCAGCGAACAGATCTAATTGATCGGTCACAGATGGACCCCCTTGATTTATAGATACCGTATAACTATGATTGCACGTTACCTATTCTAATTCATTATATCTTGCTTCGTAAAGACGGTGAACGACACAATCAGTGCCGCAACTGCCCAAAACCCAAGCACCGCTAATGAAAATCCTAATGTCATTCCTTCGATTGGAGGCGGTGTTCCACGCAAATAGGCACTCAACTCTATGTTCACATTGAACAAATATTTGGCACTTTTCCACGAGGAAGCCATTGCCGATAAAATGCCCCCCGCTATAATTGTTGCCATCATGATGACGAAGCTAGCCGCTGTACTGCGAACTAGCACTGAAATCATGAGCGCAATAATGGCCACGACCATGGAAGCCATCCATATTAATCCTGCCTGCATGAACAGATACATCCCCTGCGTTACCGCATGTACATTCGTCATGTCAACATCACCACCGGCGACCTGGAAACCAACGAACACGGGGGCATTCCAGCCCGAGTATCCGAACACTAGACCAGAGATCACGTAACAAAGAATGATTGTCGTAATGACAACTAGAGAAACATATAGGGTGAGTGCAGCCAGCTTGGAAAATAAAATCCGCCATCTCCGCACAGGACGTGTTAGCAGCATTTTAATCGTACCTGTGGAGCGTTCTGATGAAACGAGGTCAGAAGCGAGTGCTATTATCATCAGTGGAATGAATAGAGACACCGCATTATCCATGAACGTCTTCGTAAATGTAACGCCATTCGGCGTTTCTGGATTAATGTCATGATCTAAATAGTATTGTAATTGCTGGGTCATCGCAGACCGATATCGCTTCCATTCGTCTGGAATCCGCTCATTGTTAAGAGCATTCGTATTAGCCGTAATGCGGCTTTGTAAATCCGAACGCCAATCGCCCTTAAATTTGTCTGCAGCATTTTGCGACATCTTCATCTGCGCGTAGACGAAGATCGGAATTAAAATCATCAATATTAAAACAACAACGGCAAAACGTTTCTTCTTCCACACCTTAACAGTTTCATTCTGAATTAATGCGAGTAAATTAGTCAATTTTCTCGCCCTCCGTCAGCTTTAGGAATAGTTGTTCAAGTGATGGTGCAATACGTTGTACAGATCGAATTCCCAACCCGGCGTTAACGAACTTATTGACCCAAAAGGGAATCTGATCCTCTTCCATAATGGTAACGATCGGATGGTCTAGATTTGTAAGCAACGCTTCATCGATTTGATATTCGCCATCGGACAATAGCTGAAGATCAGCATTACCCGCAAACTGTTTAATCGCTTCTTCCGGTTGATCGAACTGCCATACTGTATAGGTTCCAGCTTGTGCGACAAGCTCGTCCACTTCGCCTACAGCGATTACCTCTCCATGCGCAATAATCGCTACACGATCGCACATCAGCTGAATTTCACTTAGCAGGTGACTTGAAATAAATAAGCTCATTCCGCTTGCGGAGAGCATCCGAATAAATTCACGCAGCTCTTTAATCCCTTTCGGGTCCAACCCGTTCGTTGGTTCATCCAATATGAGCAACTTCGGATCGCAGAGTAGTGCTTGAGCTATACCAAGTCTCTGTCTCATTCCTAGCGAATAGGACTTAACCTTATCATGAATCCGTTGATCAAGCCCAACTATACCTACAACTTCTGTAATCCGTTCGGTTGAAATGCCACTTTGCATTCGGGCAAAATGCTCCAGGTTCTCCCAACCTGTCATGTAGGTGTACATTTCAGGATTTTCTACGATACACCCGATATGTGATAGCGCTCTCTCCGGGTGCTTCGCGATATCGTCTCCGCAGACGACAATTCGACCCTCTGATGGCTTTATGAGATCAACAAGCATCCGAATTGTCGTTGTTTTGCCTGACCCGTTCGGACCAAGAAAACCGAATATTTCACCCGCATATACATCGAAGGAAACTTGACGTATGATCGGTTTTCGACCAATATTTTTTTTCAAACCTTGCACGGACATGACAACTTCTCTCGACGTTGCACCCATTGTTGCTTCTCCCCCAGTTCAATCAATTGAGCGCTTGAACAACACGCTCAGCAATACGCGAATAGCCTTCTTCATTCGGATGGAAGTGATCCGAAGCCAAGTAAGCTTTTATATTGTATTCGAACAAGTCATAAGACGGCACGACGGTTGCATTCCCATCTGTTTCTGCGAGTTGATATGCATAGTCGTTCCACTTAGCAACTGACTGACTTCCTGGTCGCATTTGTTCTAAATCGTAAAAAGGATTATATAGACCCACGTAGATGATCCGCGCAGTAGCATTCATCTCTCTAAGCTTCGTAAAAATGGTATCTAGATGGGGTGTAACTGTCGGCAGCTGTTCCTCCACGATCTCTGGAGACAGATCTCCACCTTCTCCCATCGCGCCGCCTGTTTGCGCCATCTGGAACAGATCGTTCCCACCAATCGTTAATAATATGATATCAGCTTGAAGGAGTGCGTTGCGGAATCCGCTGTCCTCTAGTTTCGTAATAAGCTGTTCAGTCGTTAAACCATTGATCGCTAGATTGTTTATGAGTGATACCGGTTTGTCCATCGCCTTTGACAAGCCTTCGACGACTCTAGTAACATAGCCTTTCCCTCTCGCATCGCCAGTTCCCTTCGTTAACGAATCTCCTAGCGCTGTAACCCGCAATTGTTCCTTCTCATAGAGGTCTCCCCCAGTAGCTGGGGTAGGAGTCTGCGATGATGTAGCAGGGAGTACAATGCCTTCAGTAGGATACCATACATCTCTTAACGCCCATCCAAAGCCTGTGAGAAGCACAATTAAACATACCAGTGCCGTCCCGCCAATCAACTTCCACAATCTTGATGTAGATTTCATCTCATTCCTCCAATCCTTAACCTTCTTCCACGATAACGGTTTCAGGCGATTAAATCAAATGTATGTGGGGATATTTCGTGTGTAGTGGGGAAAGTCTATGGATATTTTCCTGAATGACGGTTTACTCAATTCACGGAAGATTGAAAAACCTTGAGAGGGAATCATCACTCTCAAGGTTTTCTAAATTAACACTTCTCCAACACATGACTGTTCTGAAGCAAAAAATAAGTGAACTTAAGTTAAATCAACTAAACGATTTTACTAATCATTGACCACATTATTATTAATAAGTCTTCGAATATAATTCACCGTAAAAACTAATCCAAATATAAATATGAGATAAGGATAAAATAACGGAAATAAGAAAGTTCCATCATAACTTGTAATATCAGACTTGTAACCTAAAAATGAGTTCGCCATGGAGGAAAGATTAATTAATTTTATCCCCAATAAATGACTTCTCCTCTCGGGATACGTAAAATTTTCTTCGGTGATCTGTCCGTTGTCATCGATATATAATATTCTCCAAGCTTGATTCATTGTTTGCGTTCTTATATCTATTCCTTTTTGATAATTCGGAGTAAGTTTTTGAATAATTACAATTTCATCTTGCTTCGGCAACTTGATAATATTCAGCCAGGATAGAAATCGACTATCAGTTTTCTTAGTAGGACTTAACAAAGCCTCATAGGTTGGAAGAATCTCTTTACCATTGATGACGATTTTCACTTCCATTACATTCTTCGGTTCTGCATAATCAATCCTTGATTCTGGTCCGGGTCGTTCAGTATCGTTTACAATTATCGATATTTTATTTCTACCAAAAACCATTTCAGATTGTGTTTTATTTTTCGGTAGTGTGTGATAATTTTTAGTGTTTATTAAATTTACAACTTTATATTTTGAATCCATGTACAGAGAAATAATAATCTCTTGCACGTTTAAAAACGTCGGAATTGCCGAAATAAAGAGCATAACAACTCCGGCAACCCCAAGTATTGTATTTCTAGATAATATATTTTTCAGGAAGATCCCCCCTTAATAGAATATATGAATCTTCAATTACGGTTTATGAATGATCAACTATATTGATTAAGTAATTGCTGACTAAAAAGTCGCATGTCTACTTTGGTTATCCCGCTGTTTTCGTTAATTTCAAGATCTCTCTTACTAAACTGATCTGCAGCGAATCTCTCAAGAGTTTTTGTTATTTTCTCCTTAGTTCCCCTATCTACTCTTAATAGATATTCACTACATAAACGAATCCATTTCCATTGTGACGTTGCGACCAATTCTTCTGCTATTTCTTTGAAATCTGGAAGTTCAATTGGTATCATCTTAGGAATATCATCAATATCAGTTCCAATAAACTCTCCATTTCCCGACTTGCACAGTAGGTACTTATTATATATCTCGTAACATCTGAGACTAGAGGTATTTATTATCGTTTTTGCTTCTGAATTAACAAACTCACTATTTAAGACAAAATAGATAATCTCCTTATTACTAATGGGATCTAGTACTGATACTTCACTTTCTAAATCAGGAAAATTTCTCGTTTCATAGTGTATCTGAAACTCATCCCCTAAACTTGTTCTTATTTGATAATCACCCATACTCGTATCAACATTCCAATCCTTCAATAAATATCTCAAAAGAGCTAGAGAAATAATAATGATCAGCGTAAGGGTCACAAAGAAAACAACCAGCATTTTTATCCACTTTGTTATGCCTACACTTAACATCTATTTTCAAGCTCCCTTTGTTTCCAAATAAATTATGCAAACACAACTCTTACAACACCTGACTAATTACTCGTTCTTTCAAAAATGGAGGAATCAATCTACAAAACCCGCTACACCGACAACAAAATAAGCGATCGAGTTAGCGGGTTTTGTAGTGCTTTTAAAGACAAGCTTGTTTTCTTACTTTCTACTATCTCTTAGTTCCTGCAATGTGTACTCTCTTTTACATCTTTTTGATAATCACTTTTTTGAGCATAATAAAAATGATAGTCATGATCAAAGTAACACCACTAAAATATAGTGCGAATAGTTTATCTTCCGAAAAAATGAACATCATAATTGAAATTATCCAAAGGATAGAAAAGAAAAAAGTAAAGAAGAAAAATACAAATTTCATATACAAGTTAAAAAATCTACTATTAAGCAAGTTCTCATCCCCTATCCCCTTGAACATCAGTACTTTTCCCCTGTTTCCACTGCGTGTCAATGTGTGGTTGGGATTTCTTCCCTTTGCACCTTACTCCTAGTAATTCCGTGTAATACGTAAATACCATGCCTCTCCATCGTTCGTTACATCGCCGAAGATGACTTCGAGGTCACCCAAGTTGTATTTCGATACGTAATAGAATGATTCAGGCGAGTAGGATTTAGACCAATCCAACAACTCCCCCTTACCTAGTACGCTCTCGATTTGATCGAATGTCATCCCCATCTTGGCACCGTTAATGTCTATTGGATTTTTAATCAATGTCATACCATAGATAGTTCCCACCATTCCTCCGTTGCCTAGATCATAGTAGTAATCGAAGCTGAACTCCAATGCATACTGACTGTAATAGTAGGTATTGACTCGCTTTTCAAAATCCACGCCTAACCATTCTATGACGTTCTTCTCGGTAAGCCTCATTAATACTTCGAAGTGTTCGAGATCTGGTTTAAAAGTGTGATTTGCAATATATTCTATGTCCTCTGCAAGATCTCTTGGAATTTCCCTGCCTACTGTCTCTGGTGCATCCGATATTGCGTTAGCTTTAACAAGGCTAGCAATCCTTAATTCGATTGTTTCGCTGTCTTCTTCATAAGCACTATAAACTACACCAACATCGCCGTAATCATAATGTAAAAAGTAATAAGGGGGGTTGGGATTTAGATATAGATCTTTTGTATAATCAATAAATTCCCCTTCACCTAAAATTTCCCTAATTTCAGAGAATGTCATTCCAAGTTTAGCACCCTTAATATCTACACTTTCAGAACCATAAATTGACTCAATCATACTTGGATCATCGTCATTAAAAGTAATAGCTATTCCATATTTTTCGTAAAAGTATTCTTTTGCATCAATTGAATCCCCCCACATTTCTCTTATAATATAATCATCACCTAATTTATTTAACACTTCTGCTTTAGTTAATGTCATAATTTCCTGAAAATGATCTACATCTGATGTGAAGGTATTATCTTCCGTTACCACCGTTGTTGGTTGAACGGCATCTTGTTCTGGGAATACATCAATTACGTTCTCTTTATTGCCGGTATTCGTATCGTGTTGGGAACAACCCGATAGCAGAAGTACAAATATGGCTATTAATAATCGTTTATTCATACTGTTTCCCCTAAGTTATTTTTTGGAATTATCTATTGTAATCATAATTTTGTTTGTATTATTTGGCAATCTAAGATTTTGTTGTAATTTACTATTGAGGTTATGAATCTATCTTTATGAATTTTTTCAAAAAGAAAAACCTTGATCAAGTGACGAGCACTCGACCAAGGTCAAAACAACATCCTATTTCGTCTCTCATTTCACAACATTCGCCCACTCCGCTTTTAACTTCGCAAGCTTCAATTCATCGCCTGGCTTCAACAGTGCTTCGCTCAAGCTTACAGCAAATGTTGAGAGTTGCTCTGCAAGTGCATGAGATGCGCTTGTTAGGGATTGTTGTAGCGTGCTAGCAGCAGTTTCTCTCCATGCATCCTTCATCTCTGCCAGCTGTACATCAAGTCGTTGATATAACGATACCTCTAGCTGATCTTTCAGTGAAGCTTTTCCTTCCTTTTCGAAGAAATGCTTAGGCGAGCGAAAAGAACTCCACAACAGCTTACTGTTCGCTTTAACACCATCTTCGAATGGTGATAATAATGGCATCTCTAAGCTCGCACGCTGTTCCATCTCAGGTGAGAAGCCCTCAAGTGCAGAACTCTCCCCTTCAATCCACCCTGAAATCATATGACTCAGCATCTGATTCATTGTTCCTTCTAGACGCAAGCCAGCTGCGCGAAGCTCCTGCAAAATATCTTCACCGATCGAACGTTCAAGGTCCGCATGACACGCCACAAGCAGCTTTTTCAGATCACGCCCATCATCTTGGAGGACAGAAGGATGAAAGGCCGTGTTGAAATGCTCGTTGAACCGAAATTTAACACGTTGACGAAGATGATATTGCTGTTCATTAACTTCCTGTAGTAACGGCTGTACGGCAGCACTAGGCAATAATTGGCTGCGTTCAGCCCACTGTTTTGCTTTCGCTTGCAGGCGTGCCGCTTTCGCTTCTCGCGATGCTGCATCCGCATTCGCGGATTGGAGCCAGCTTTCGAGCAAATGATCGATGTGCTTCAATTCCTTATGTGCAGCTGCAACAGCTAACCCTCCGAGCTCTTCGTCAGCGAATATGCTAAACGCCTGCTCGAATGCCGACATACCTGCTGCTTCAATTGCAGCTTGATCTTCCTGTTGCTTCGCTTGCAGCCCAAGCAGACTCGATACCGGATAAAGCCTTGGATTTCGTATGCCATGCTTCTGTAATTGTGTCCCCACATGCTGCTGTACCGCTAATAACTCTTCATGTGAGGATGCTAAATCTGAAGCATTAATGATGAAAAACATTTTATCCAGCTCGAAAACGTCTTTCACGCTGCCTAATTGATTCAAAAACTCGCGATCCGCTTCGGTAAAAGCATGATTATAATAAGTTACAAAAAGAACAGCGTCTGCGTTTTTAATGTATTCGAATGCTACCCCTGTATGGCGAGCATTAATGGAATCCGCTCCCGGTGTGTCTACAAGCACTGCACCGCTTCGTGTAAGTGGACAATCGATGTAGAGGTCAATTTCCGCAACGAAGCAAGAAGCGAGCTCCTCAGCCGCATAGCGACGGTACTCCGCCTCTTCCACGACGAATTGCTGCCCAAGCATGGAGCCGTATTCGGTCCAACCCTTCAAGGCTGCTTTTAAAAATGCGAGATGAGGACGGCCACGAGGATGCACTTCGTCAGCAGAACGCTGATCCTGAAGCGCCAATAGCTTCATCAGATCTTGCCCACAGCCGAGGATGTCGCTTTGCTCAAAGCCAAGTCGTCTGAGCGAGTGGGATACGTCAGCGAGAAACGCATCACGCGATTTCATCGTAATACGCGCAGTACCGCTTTTTTCATCGCCGATAGGGGCGAGAATTCGGTTAATTGCTGCTGTGGTCGGATTAGGAGATACAGGCAGCACTGATTGACCTACAAGAGCGTTAGCGAACGACGATTTCCCTGCACTGAACGCACCAAACAAAGCGATCGTGAATCGCTTTTGTTTAAACCGCTCTGCCTTGATCTTTAGGCTCTCAGCCATCGAATGAAGCGCAGATAATTGCTCAAGAATCGTTGCAGCTTGGTCAAGCAGGCTCGCCGCTTCTTGAGATGCGCCTAAAGATGCTGAAGTATCTTTTCCCGCTGCAACAGCCGGGACATCGCTCTTGAGCTTTTGGCTATCGCCTTCTGTAACCACCTGCGTAGACAACTTCGCTTGGGAAAACTCATCCACATCAAGCTTCGCAGTTGTTGGCAGCTTAAGTACGCTTTCGACATCACGCTCAGGCAACAACGCCACTAAGCTAGCTTCAGCATCGAACTCCTCTTGCTCTAGAAGCTCTAACTCCTTCGCCGCTTCGACTCGTTGTTCTAGCTGCGCCAATTGATCACGTAACGTAACGATGTATCCCTCTCGCTCAGACTTACGACCCGCCTCAAGCTGATCGAACCACTGCAACGCGATTTTACGATACAAAGCCTTCAAACCATTGCTAATCTCTGACGCGTAATGCAGCGTTGCTTGCCCCTCTGCACCTGCTCCAGTCTTGACATTCATCTTCAACCAGTCTGCTGTGACCAGATCAAATGCTTGCTCTAACGATTGCTCAAGCCGTTGCTCCTCAACTTTCGCACGGATTGTACCTTCTGCATCTATAGAGGCCTTCGCTTCTTTGCGCAGCAATTCCTGTATATGTCCAGTGAGATGAGCAGTAATCTGACTGTTAAAGTCCGCTGCAAGCTCCTGCAATCTCCGCTCACGTTCAGCCTCCGTTTTCGCTGCATTCGACAACCATCCGACTTTAAAAGAAGACTGCATCGCTTCAAGCACTTTTTGCGCTTTATCTCGTGTATCTGATGGTGTAATATTCGCATTGGAAAGCAACCGATCAAGCTCAACGCGCAATCGCTCGCGACTTGCAATACCTGCATTATCAGCATCGGTCAGTTGTGCGACCAACTGCTCATGCTTTACACGAATTGTAGAAGCTTCTTCTTCACCCAACCGCTCTAAGATCGCATCCCGTCTCTGCTCATTTCGTTGATGCAAAGTTTCACGGAATTGCTCTGCAAGATAAAGTGCAGAACGCTCCGCACTTCTAGTCATCAAGGGTACGTTAAGCGCCTGTAACGACTGCAGTAATTGCTGCAGCTCGCCCCACTGTGACAACGGGTGCTCCTTCTCTCTGAGCGAGAGGTATATTGTTGCAGCGACATCGATATCCCAACTAACCAAAGCCTGCTCCAAGCTCGATTGAAAATCTGCAAACTTTAACTGCTCCTCACGGTGCTTATCAATCTGATTCACGATCAAATACGTCGGCTTCCCCCAACGGGTCAAGCTCCGCAAAAAGCGGAAATTCACTTCAGATTGCACGTGATTATAATCGGTCACATAGCAAACAACATCCGCAAGATGCAATGCGGATTCAGTAGCCGCTCGATGCGCTCCATCTGTTGAATCGACCCCAGGTGTATCGACAATTGCCATCCCGTCGCCTAAGAGAGGAATAGGATAGCTCACTTGTATGGCAGCAACGCCTTCTCCATCAACGGCGAAGTGATGCAAATCGTCTACCGCAATTTGACGAACTGGCGAAGCTTGACCTTCGCGATGATGAAACACCATCTCGGCTGCAGGTTCACCGTTCATAATCGTGACTACGTTCGCACTTGTTGGGATCGGTGAGGATGGCAATAATTGCGCCCCGCAAAGCGCATTCACTAAAGTAGATTTCCCTGCTGAAAAATGTCCACAGAACGCAACTGTCAACCGACCCTGATCCAGCTTGCTTTCAAGCTCACCGAATTTCATCGCTTGCGTGCGATCTCCTTGCTCAGCTGTAAGCCCAGACATGCGAGCTAAAGTTACCTTATATGCATCCAACACGTTATGCTGCTCCTTCATTGGAGCTTCTACTGCACTCGTTCTCAAGAAGTTACGCTCCTTTTGCTTAAAGCCGCCTTCATTTTACTTTTACCTTCTTTGCAATATGCCACTAACGGACAAACCTCGCATTTCGGATTTTGCGCCTTGCAATGATACCGTCCAAAGAAGATTAAGCGATGATGCGTAATCGTCCATTCCTCTTTCGGCACTAAACGCATCAGCTTCTTCTCGACCTCAAGCACCGAATCGTCCTTTTTCGCAATGCCTAGCCGTTTGGATACCCGATCTACGTGCGTATCGACAGCAATTGCAGGGACACCAAAAGCATTTGATACAACGACATTCGCAGTCTTTCTACCGACTCCAGGCAGCTCTACCAACTGCTCATGCTCATGCGGAATTTCGCCGCCATGCTTATCAATTACGAGTCTGCACAGCTTCTGGATATTCGACGCTTTGTTGCGAAAAAGCCCAATCCGCCTGATGTCATTTTCCAATTCCTCTAGCGGTACATTCAAGTAATCTTCTGGCGTCTTATATTTTTCAAATAAATTCACAGTCACTTTATTAACCGTTTCGTCTGTACATTGTGCAGACAGTAGCACCGCGATTGTCAATTCGAACGGGTTACGATGATTGAGCTCGCAATGCGCATCTGGAAACAGCTCTGCAATCGTATCTAGTATATGTCGCATCGTTGTTTTGTTCATAGAATCTCCTTGTAACATGGTTAATTACACCCAGTGACAGTGTACCGAAACTTTATTGCTACGGCAATAGTAAGAAGTGGCGCATCTATCGTTTCAACGCAAAGAGGCTACCCGAAGGTAACCTCTACAATAAAATTTCTCTCTTACTTCACGATCTCAACAACTAACCCTCTAAGGACATACAAAGTAATTTCGTCGGAATCCTTCAAGTCGGAAACCGTTAGCGTCTTCGTGCCTTGATGAATATTGACATTCGGATGCAAGTTAAAGTAGTTCGTACTCGAATCCGCTGATGCCTTCACGTAAAACACTTTCGTTAAACTATCGTATTTCCAAAACTTGCGTGTCACTACAGCTGCAACTTCAATGGTCGGCTTACCACTTACGTCTCTGCCCACTTCAACGAGATCATTCACTTTGATGGACGAAAGTGAAGGTAGCGTGACGCTATCGCGCTTAATTACAGCAGATGCATCAATCGTTCTAGTTACCGTCGTACCTGTTAAAGTTACAATATCCAATGTCCGTTTCACAGGATCGATCGCTGCTACTTTTCCTAAAGTTACGTTGATTGCGGATATTTTCACAGGGCTCTTACCTTGCAGATTAACGTTAATTAATCCACCAACCGTTAATTCGCCCAAGTTAATCGCAATACCGTTCTCATCTGTCAAAGCTACAGCAGACGTTAAGTTCCACGATTCCTCACTTGTTGTGCCTACTTTGCGCACTTTGAGTTTATTCAAGCTTACATCTACAGATAACACTTCATATTGAACATCGGTATGCACATAGATCGTTCCAGCAAGATCTGATTCAGTGCTCATAATAATGGTCACTTGATCGCCAGCTTTAACGTCTGTGTACGTTTTGTTCGTTTGATTATAGATTTCGACTGATGGTGTCGCGTACTTCACCGATTCTGTTCGTGTACCATTCTGAAGAGAAAGCTTTAATGTCTTCGTCGTCGTATTATTTTCTAATACTATGCCTTCGTATTTATACAACAACGATACGAACACTGCATTTTGACCGCTATAAGCAATCGTCAATCTCTTTCCTTCCACGCGAACAATGGCTAATGCTTGCTCTGCAGTGAATTGTATCCCATTAAAGTCATAACGAACATTATCGCCCAAAATCAAATTGTATGTTTTTCCATCCCCATCAAGCATCGATAACGTCTTCGTCTTAGCAAGATACCCCGCTACAGTCGCTCCATACAGCATTTGTACAGAACGATTTGTAACCGCAATTTGCGTCACTTTATCTTTCTCATCATAAGAGAGAGTGACTGCATCTCCTGCATACAAATCTTCAAGACCCGCATCGGTGAACCCATCAATTTTGACCTTCACATTGGAGCTCATAAAGTCAGCTGCAAGCTTTCCGTTAACGGTATAACTGATCGTCATTTCCTTTTTATCGAGAGATCTGAATACACCTGAGACAGTCGCTTTCTCCGTCTGAATAATCGTAATTGCAGTGACGATCCCTTGCTTCACAACATAAGTAATTTGGCTATTGACGAGCAATTGCTCTGCCTTTAGATTGACACCATTCAATTGTATGGTCGCATTAGCAGCAACCTGATAGCTCTCCGTCTCTCCAGTTGTTCCGTCTTTCACCTGCAACGCTAAAGTTGCAGCATTCCATGTCGCAACCGTGCCTGCACCTGACTTATTAACTAAAGATTGCTTCACAGCGATTGAAACGAGATAATCCGGTCTAGCTGCTTCAACAGATAGTTTCACTGCAGCATCACGTGGAATATCTGTAATTGCAATTTTTTGTCCAGTTGCATCAGTTACCGTTGGCAAATGGCCTGCATCATAGTAAAATTCCTCGTACTGGTCTCCAACTAACACGGTTACACGATTTTTGGAGGCCGTATAACGATCAAAAGTACCTTCCACAGTCTTCACCTGAGGTGAACTGTCTGTTTGCTCTACATAAGCTGCGTTGCCGTTAGCGTCAGGAATTATAATGGCTTTGCCATACAGTACGAGTCCTGCAAGCGAAGATGCAGTATCAGAGTCAATCATATAGAAGGATGTATCACCTGTAACCGGATAATCTTTCTTCGTTCCATCTTGACGCATAATCGTCAACTTATCTGCCAAAATCGTAACGAGTGTCCCTTCATCCTGTCCCGCATACTTCACCGACGTTTTCGATTCCGCACGGCTGAACAATGTGGACGCCATCGCCCGTGTTACATCAACCTTTGGTTGGAATTTAAGAACACCGTTAACGGTCGTTCCTTTTATCAAATCAATTTGCGAAGCATAGCTTACATAGTTGCGATAAGCTGCTGCAATATCGAGATTGTCTGAAAATGTTGTCGTTGCAGGTGTTGCTTTCGCTTCCGCATCTTTACCGATCGCGCGCACGAGCAAGCGTGAAATCCATTCGCGAGACGCAGGGCTACTTCCCCAATCCTTGCTCGAATCGCTTCTTGCAAGCACTCTTTCTTCTTCTAGCGAAATAATATTTTTTTGAATGGCATAATTGACATAGGGTTTAAAATAATTGCTTTTCACCGTTAAATCACTAGGTAGAACAACCGTGTCTAGTGCCGGAACGCCCTCAGCAATACCCATAAATCTTAAAGCAATCAAGATCGCCTCTTGGCGTGTTACAGGGCTGTTCGGATTGAACTTGCCATACTGATCTCCGATTAAGATTTTCTGTAGTGCTAGCTTCGCAATATGCTTCTGCGCCCAATGGCCTGTGACGACATCAGGGAATGGCGTTGTTGCTGCGTAAGTTGTAGCGGTAGACCAAGTAATACCCGTTCCTAAAACCGCAACAACTGCAACTCCTGAAATTATTTGCTTCAAACTTTTGTTCATCGACAATGCCCCTCTCCCCAAATACAAGCATACCGACCCCCTATCGAGAGCCGGTTAGATTGCTATAAGTTCAAATATTGCTTAATTCCTGCGGCGATTCCTTGAGCCACTCGCTCCTGAAACGCCTCACCCCATAATACAGAATTATCTGCCTTATTGGATAGGTAGCCAACTTCCAGAAGCACTGCTGGCATCTTCGTCTCACGCGTTACATGTAAATTTTTCGTGCGTACGCCATTATCCTTTAGTCCCGTCGCTTTCACGAATAGTGGGTGCATGACATTCGCTAACGCGGCACTATCTTCACGAGTATAATAAGTTTCCGTTCCATTAATAGCAGCGGAATCATTACTATTGGAGTGAACAGAGATGAAGATATCTGCTTTGCTTTGATTCGCTAGATCTGAACGATCTTTAAGCGTTGGGAACGTGTCGCCCTGTCTCGTTAGAATGAGCTTAATCCGGCTATCTTTCGCCAATATCGCTTGTGTCTTCAAGACAATTGCTAGATTAATATTTTTCTCCAACTGCTTCGCAATGCTTACCGCTCCAGAATCAGAACCACCATGTCCTGCATCGAGCACAACCGTATATTGTGGCTTCTGCTGGGGCTGTTGAGGCTGCTCTTGCTGATCATTTTGCTTGAGTTTAATATGAAGCGCACCGAACATCGTGTCGTTAACAACTTCATAGTCAGCATTCTCATTCAAATCAAGTACGAATCTGATCGTCGAAGGTTGTTTGGAAAATAGTGAATATCTCACCTTCTGAATGTTGGAGCCGCCTTCAATTGATAATTCGCCTGCTTTACCTACAAGTGGATCTACAGGAAGAGCAGGTGAAAACCGTTCATCAAAATCCATGTAAGGCAAGTCAACTACGAACCGAGAAGGATTCGACAAAACCATTGTCTTTGGTGTAACACTACCATTATACATAATATAGATAGAGTCCGTGTCGTGAAAAACTTCGTTAACTTTGCCAACGCTAGCTTGTGAACTACCATCATCAGGAGTTTGTCCAGAGTCAGGTTCTGGCAATACTTGTTCGTTGCCTTGATCCGGATCTGGAACAGGCTCAACTACAACAGGAGAATACATAAATACTGCTTTACTTACATTATCCCATGAGACATTAACGCCAAGCGCTTCTCCCACGAATCGTAAGGGTACAAGAGCACTGTTCACATCTTTGGCCAACGTTGCGGGCTTGTACATTTCCTTTGCTTGACCGTCTATGTATGCAGTCTGTTGATTTAGCGTCATAACAATGGTCTTCTTACCGTCAGTAACTTTGATTTCCTTGTTGCTGTTGTTGAAATCAACATCGTAGCCTAACGATTCTGTGATGATTCTGATCGGAACCATTGTTGTCTTCTCAATAAGTGTCGGCGGGGCCGAAGGATATAACTCGACTCCATCCAAAATCAACCTGGGTGTAACTGTTGCCTTCTCAGCATTAGCCACACCGGCGCTTGCAAACAGCATGACGGTGACGACAATCAACCAGGGCAACCACTTCTTCATGCTTCACCTCGATATTCATAGTTTTTGAGCAAGCGACCTATCTTCACTCTTACTTTGCTTGTCACGTTTCATTAGACGAGCTACTCTAGCAAAAGTTGCGTGAAAACGCTAAAAAAAGACCTTTTGAACCTCTATCTGTCGAATAAAGGTCAAAAGGCCTATTTGTTTAAATGTAGTCGAACTAGTTTACGCTAATGCTGCAGCTGCACGCTTAGCTTCATACGCTGTAATCGCATCTTCATGCTTAAGTGTCAAGCCGATATCGTCTAGACCTTGAAGCAAAAATTGACGACGGTGCTCATCCAAATCGAATGCGATGCGAAGACCATCGTTATCGGTAATGACTTTATTCTCCAAATCTACATGGAGAGAATATCCCTCTTGTGCTTCTGTACGCTCGAACAGGTCTTGAACCTGCTCTTCGCTCAGCTTAATAGGTAGAATGCCGTTCTTGAAGCAATTGTTGTAGAAAATATCAGCGAATGACGGAGCAATTACGCAACGGTATCCATAATCAAGAATTGCCCATGGTGCATGCTCACGAGAAGATCCGCAGCCAAAGTTCGCACGGGAAATCAAAATTGTGGAGCCTTGGTAACGCGGTTTATTCAGATTGAAATCTGGAATAACATTACCTTGCTCATCCCATCTCCATTCGAAGAATAGGAATTGGCCGAAACCGCTTCTTTCGATCCGTTTCAAAAATTGCTTAGGAATAATTGCATCCGTATCTACGTTAACCCGGTCAACTGGCGTAACCAGACCGTTCAATTGATTAAATGGTTGCATCGGTTTATCTCTCCTTTACGCCGTTACTTCGGATTTGAATTCCCAGTTGCGTACATCTACGAAACGTCCTTGTACTGCTGCAGCTGCTGCCATTGCAGGCGATACAAGGTGAGTACGTCCACCACGGCCTTGACGACCTTCGAAGTTCCGGTTCGATGTGGAAGCACAACGTTGTCCAGGCTGCAATACGTCAGGGTTCATCGCCAGACACATACTGCATCCCGCTTCACGCCATTCAAAGCCTGCTTCAACGAAAATCTTATCCAAGCCTTCCTTCTCTGCTTGAATCTTAACACGACCAGAACCAGGAACGACGATTGCAGTTACGTTGGAACTAACTTTGTAGCCTTGCGCAACTTGCGCTGCTGCACGAAGGTCCTCGATCCGTCCATTCGTACAAGAACCGATAAATACATAATCGATCTCAATATCTGTCATTGGCGTACCTGGTTTCAGACCCATGTACTCCAATGCGCTTGCTGCTGCTTTACGTTCGTTTTCAGTTGGTAGCTCAGAAGGTACAGGTACAGCAGAAGAAATGTCAGTTCCCATCCCTGGGCTCGTTCCCCAAGTGACTTGCGGAATCAATGTGTCAACATCGAAATCGAGCACTGAGTCGAATGTAGCGCCTTCGTCTGTGCAAAGCGACTTCCATTGTTCAACTGCTGCATCGAATGCTGCGCCTTGCGGAGCATATTCGCGACCACGAAGGTATTCGAAAGTCACTTCGTCTGGTGCGATCAAACCCGCACGAGCACCTGCTTCAATTGACATGTTGCAAATCGTCATACGCTCTTCCATCGTGAGCGCGCGAATCGCTTCACCCGTATACTCCATTACGTAACCAGTACCAAAATCTGTACCGTATTTCGCAATCAAGCCGAGAATCATATCCTTAGCTGTAATGCCTGGTTTGCGGTTTCCGTTGAAGCGAATAACCATCGTCTTCGCTTTCGCTTGTTGCAAACATTGTGTTGCCATGACATGCTCAACTTCACTTGTACCAATCCCGAACGCCAACGCTCCGAATGCACCGTGTGTTGATGTATGGCTATCGCCACACACAATCGTCTTACCTGGGTGTGTCAGTCCGAGCTCAGGTCCCATAACGTGTACAACACCTTGATCGATCGTTTGAAGATCGTAAAGCTTTACACCAAATTCTTTACAGTTGTTTGTTAATGTGTCTACTTGTTGCTTAGAGATCGGATCCGAAATATTGAAGCGATCCTTAGTTGGAACGTTGTGATCCATCGTTGCGAATGTAAGCTCCGGACGACGAATTTTACGGCCAGACATACGCAAGCCTTCAAATGCTTGTGGAGACGTTACTTCATGCACCAAGTGCAAGTCGATATACAGAATGCTTGGCTTTCCTTCTTCAGCTACAATGACGTGATTGTTCCAAATTTTCTCGAACATCGTTTGTTTACTCATTTTAATAGTCACCCCATCGGTCGTCTTAAATAACTTGACCCTATGATAACATTTTCGCTATCATTGTTCCAAGATATAATATCTATAACGTTAATAGTTTATAGCTATGAAAGGACGTTGTCCATATGGAATTTCGACAATTACTGTACGCGATCCAGATTGCAACAGACCGTAACTTCTCAAGAGCCGCGGAAAAGCTTCATATCGCTCAGCCATCCCTTAGCCAGCAACTAGCAAAGCTCGAAAAGGAGCTTGGCGTACTCTTATTTAAGAGAAGCACCAATTCTGTAGAACTCACACATGCAGGCTCTGTATTCGTGAATAAAGCGCAACAAATCATCGACATGACTGACCAATTGCGCCGTGAAATGGAAGATATCGCCGATATGCGCAAAGGTCGCCTTGTTGTTGGAAGTCTACCAATGACTGGCACTCATATTCTTCCTTACGTATTACCCGTATTCAGACAAAAATATCCGAATATCGAAATCGCGCTTATCGAAGAATCCACTAAAAATCTTGAGCAGCTTACCGCAAACGGGGGAACGGACGTCAGTTTACTTTCGCTTCCTCTTGAAGAGCCTTCACTAGTCTATGAACCTTTAATTGATGAAGAGCTCTGGCTAGCCGTACCACCGGATCATCCCTTCGTCACGCTTTATGCGAATCGCTCCATCACGATTGCAGACCTTAGAGAAGAACCATTCGTTCTGTTGAAAAAAGGACAGGGCTTCCGTACGATCGCTCACAATTTGTGTATGCAAGCAGGGTTCGAGCCACAAGTTGTGTTCGAGAGTGCCAATATCGATACCGTGCAAGCGCTCATTGGCGCGGGTATGGGCATCGGCTTCGTACCGAAGATGATGACTCGAATCGACAGCTCAGAACACGCACCTGTATATCTCCCACTTACCGAACATCCTACTCGAACGCTTGTGATCGCCTATCGCAAAGGCAGATATTTATCAAATGCAGCCGAAGCTTTCATCCAAACGTTCCGTGAAACACTAAGTAGTATCGAGCGTTAATATAAATTTGGACGACGATCTGTAAATACGGGAATACGGCCTCTTACTTCCTCTACGAGTGAGAGGTCAATCTGTGCAGTTAGCGTCGCTTCTTCTTCTCCCGCCTCTGCGATAACTTCTCCCCATGGATCGACAATCATCGAATGTCCGAAAAAGCTCGAGCCTCCACTTTCCCCTACTGTATTGCAGGAAACAACGTACATCTGATTTTCAATTGCACGCGCTTGGAGCAAGGTACGCCAATGATGTAGTCGCGGATGAGGCCATTGTGCAGGCACGAATAATATTTTAGTGCCCGATAATGCAAGTTTACGTGCAAGCTCAGGGAATCGAATATCGTAGCAGATCATGACCGCTGCTTGGGTCCCTTGCAAATCGAATGTACCAAGCGACTCTCCAGCCTGTAGATGCAGATGCTCGTTCATAAGCTGAAACAGATGAATTTTCGAATAGTTTCCGATTTCCTCACCTTGTTTATTAAACACATATGCTGTATTCGTTACATTGGATTCGTTCAATTGAGCGATTGATCCTGCAAGGACGCTCACTTGATGCTGACGACTAAATGTCGCGAAAAATTGTTTCGTCTCGTTCCCATCCGGATCTGCTATAGATTGAATTTGTTCTAATGCGTAGCCAGTGTTCCACATTTCCGGTAGCACGATCAGGTCCGGTTTAGGGTCAGCTTTCACACATTCCTCTAGCTTTCTTTTCATATTCGTAAAATTGACTTCAGGCTGTCCTGCCACGATATTCATCTGTATAATTGCAATGCGCAATGGTGCTGCCATAATCGTCTCTCTCCTATAACTAACCGAATTTTCACTAATGCTTTCATGTTACTTCATCATCACTGCTCGGGCAACTGATAACAGCTGCTACTTTATCGAATTGTAAAAATGTAATTTGCCGAGAAACTCACAATTGTGCTACATTCATCCTATCTTACGAACGACGGAGCGTGACAATTCAATTATGAGTTTCCAAATTTCACCCGCTGAGCGCCTTCGCGTATTGCCTGAACAATTTTTCGCGGCACTTGTCGCCAAAGCGAATGCGCGTGCTGCAAGTGGTAAAGACGTTATTAACCTAGGGCAAGGCAATCCGGATTTGCCTACACCTTCAAATATTGTAGACAAGCTAAAATCAGCTGCCGATAACCCCCAGTATCACAAATATCCGCCGTTTCGCGGCTATCCTTTCTTGAAGCAGGCTATCGTACAACGTTATAAAGAAGATTACGGGGTGGACCTGAATCCAGATACAGAAGTTGCGATTTTATTTGGTGGAAAAACAGGCCTTGTCGAGCTTAGCCAATGCTTGCTCAATCCTGGCGATGTCTGTCTCGTACCAGATCCAGGTTATCCAGACTATTGGTCCGGCGTCGCGCTCGCAGGTGCAGAGATGGCGTTCATGCCTTTAGTTGCCGAAAATGATTTCTTGCCCGATTACGAAGCTTTATCGGACGAACAATTACGCCGAGCCAAGCTGATGTTCTTGAATTATCCGAACAACCCGACAGCAGCTGTAGCAACTGAGTCGTTCTATAAAGACACTGTTGCTTTTGCAGAGCGGAACGGCATCGTAGTTGCGAGCGACTTTGCCTATGGGACAATTGGGTTCGATGGTCAACGTCCACGCAGCTTCTTGCAAACACCGGGTGCGAAAGAAGTCGGTGTGGAGTTCTATACGCTGTCTAAATCGTATAATATGGCCGGTTGGCGAGTGGGCTTCGCACTTGGAAACCCGCAAGTGATCGAGATGATCAACCTCATTCAAGATCACATGTATTGCAGCTTATTCGGTGGGATCCAAGAAGCTGCTGCTGAAGCGTTAACAGGTCCGCAGCACTCGGTTTCGCAGCTTGTTGCTACCTATGAAAGTCGTCGAGACGTTTTGTATCATGCGTTCGGTGAGATCGGTTGGCATGCGCGCAAGCCTGCTGGGTCGTTCTTCAGTTGGCTCCCTGTTCCCGAGGGACATTCATCCATGTCTTTCGCAAACCTCCTGTTGGAGCAAGCCGACATCGTTGTTGCACCTGGCACAGGGTTCGGTACTTACGGTGAAGGTTATGTTCGGCTTGGCTTGCTTACTTCGGAGGAGCGTCTTCGCGAGGTTGCTTCTCGCATTGGCCGGCTTAACTTGTTTTAAGTAAACATTCAGCGGTTTCTCGAAGGTGGATAAGCAGGGAAGTTCGTCCTAGCTCTTATCCACCTACTCTTATTGCTACGATATCCCGCTCGCTCAGATGTGATGTGTCTCGGTTCTCGCCATAGGTTCCAATATCCCGCTCACTCAGATTACTTTTTTCGCCGATTCTAACTCACTTAGATGAACATAGCTAAACTTTCTTTCGCTATTGCGCCCCATTCGTCACTTTCAACACCAATAGCTAAACTATTACAACAAAACACTCTCCCCATCTGAGCGAGGGGGATATCGTCGCATTGAGCGAGCTGTAGTGATAAAAAGTGTCACTACGTGCGCCGAACGGAGCATTGAGCGAGCATTAGTGATAAAAAGTGTCACTACGTGCGCCGAACGGGGCGTTGAGCGAGCGGTAGTGATAAAAAGTGTCACTACGTGCACCGTACGGGGCGTTGAGCGAGCTGTAGTGATAAAAAGTGTCACTACGTGCGCCGAACGGGGCGTTGAGCGAGCAATAGTGATAAAAAGTGTCACTACGTGCGCCGTACGGGGCATTGAACGAGCAATAGTGATAAAGAGTGTCACTACGTGCGCCGATCCCCCATCTGAGCGAGGGGGATATTGCGATAGAGTTATACGAATGTATGGTAGCTTCACCTCATCTATTCTCATCCCAAATTCACACACTCCACGCTACTCATAAATGCAACATTCCTTTACATGCCTTATGCCACATGGTATTCTTAGAATAACTCGCGTGGATGACCATTCCATGCTACATAGCAACGCAATGACGGGAATCGAAACAGATTCGGACACGTCCAGAGAGTAAATTTCATGGCTGTGAGAATTTACCTTGTCCCCTGCTTCTCCTATCCCTGAGCGGCCGATGACGAGTCGGACGGTTCCAGCCGTTAATCGGAACATGAAGTGGACGACTAGTGTGCCAAGAGAATGCTCGAAGCACGTCGTCAATGAAGGTGGTACCGCGGAATATAACTTCCGTCCTTTGTATAGGACGGAAGTTTTTTTGTATTTGAAATAGAGGAGATGTCGTCATGAGTCAGCGGATCGTCGTCAAAATTGGCAGCAGCTCCCTCACCTCCGAGGAGGGCGGACTGAACCGCAAGCAGGTACAGTTTTTCGCGGAGGAGCTAGCGAGTTTGCAGCAAGCTGGACACCAAGTGCTGTTAGTTACTTCTGGTGCACAAGCAGCTGGGTTTCGGCAGCTAGGCTACCCTACTAAGCCGAAAGCGATTCACGAGAAACAGGCTTCCGCAGCTGTAGGCCAAGCGTTACTTATGCAGGCGTACCATGAAGCTTTCGCCATTCGTGGAATAACAGTCGCTCAAATCTTGCTCACACGTCCAGACTTCAGCAATCGAAGTCGTGCAAAGAACGCACAACGGACGATTGAAGAACTGTTAAAGCAGCACGCCCTACCCATTATCAATGAAAATGACACCGTAGTCGTGAACGAAATTAAGTTCGGCGACAATGATTCTTTGTCAGCGCTCGTTGCAAATTTGGTTAAAGCAGATGGCTTATATATTTTGACCGATATGGATGGCGTCTACACCGCTGACCCACGCAAAAATCCTGAGGCAAAGCGGATCGAACGGGTCGAGGTACTTACCGAGCAGCTCTACAACTCAGCTGGTGGTGCCGGAACGGCGGTCGGTACGGGCGGCATGCGTTCGAAGATCGATGCTGCGCGGATTGCGATGCAGGGTGGAGTGCCACTGTTCGTCGGTCGTGTTAGTGAACCCGGCGACCTTGAAGCTGCAGTCAATGGTAAAGGCAAAGGGACGACTTTCGCGTCTGCGCTCCACTCCCTCTCTTCGAAGAAGCAATGGGTGAGCTTTCTCTCCGTCCCCGAAGGTAAGCTAATCATTGATGACGGTGCAGAAACGGCACTTATGAAAAATGGACGTAGCCTGCTCCCCGCCGGAATTACTGCAGTTGTGGGTGATTTCCACCCCGGCGATGTCGTCGAAGTCAGCAATCAAGCTGGTCGTATTCTAGGTCGCGGTGTAACTCAATATGCAGCATGGCAAGTCACAGCAGTTGCAGGATTGTCAAGTGAAGAAGTCATGCGAAGAATCGAAGTGTCCAGAGCAGAAGTCATACACCGCGATGAATGGGTCGCATCAAATATCATTAAGGAGGCAGATGACAATGAGTGAAGTCTTATCTAAGGTTAAAGCTGCGAAAGCTACAACTGTGCGATTAGGATCATTAACAACTGCGGAGAAAAATGAAGCATTAATCATGATGGCTGATGCATTAATTGCAAATGAAACTGCAATTCTTGCAGCTAACGAAGAAGACTTGCGAACGGGCAAGGAGCAAGGGACTTCAGCTTCCCTTCTCGATCGCATTAAGCTAACACCTGCTCGTATTGCAGCAATTGCTGAGGGCGTGTTGCAAGTTGTCGGATTACCTGATCCAATTAGCGAAATACTAGAAACGAGTACGCGACCTAACGGACTCTTCATCGAGAAGCGTCGTGTTCCAATTGGTGTCATTGGCATGATCTACGAAGCTAGACCAAATGTAACGGTAGATGCTGCTTCACTTTGTCTAAAGACAGGCAACGCAGTTGTGCTTCGCGGCGGTTCTGCCGCCCTATCTTCAAATCGTTGTATTGTCAACGTTCTTCGCGATGCACTTTCTCGTTCGGCAATGCCAGCCGATGCTCTGCAATTGATCGAAGATCCTAAACGCAGTTCTGTTGATGAAATGCTGAAGTTGAACGGATTTCTCGATGTAATTATCCCAAGAGGTGGTGCATCTCTTATCCAGAACGTTGTCCAAAATGCAACTGTACCTGTTATTGAAACGGGGGCAGGCATTTGTCATACATTCATCGATGCGACAGCTCAGCTGGCAATGGCTTCAGACATCGCATTCAATGCGAAGGTTCAGCGTCCATCCGTCTGCAATGCGATGGAGACACTGCTCGTTCATCGTGCATTTGCGAATGAGCATTTGCAAGCGGTCGCCGAACGATTCCGTGAAGCGAACGTCGAGATTAGAGGCTGTGCAGTAACGCACGAATTCATCGGATGGTCGAAGCCTGCAACGGATGAAGATTATGCCACAGAGTACAATGACTACATTTTAAATTTGAAAATCGTTAATGATCTAGACGAAGCGCTTGAGCATATTCGTCGCTTCTCCACACTTCATTCGGAGTGCATCGTTACTGAGGATCAAGCAAACGCAGAGCGTTTCCTACAAGAAGTCGATGCTGCTGCGGTATATCACAACGCATCCACTCGATTTACAGACGGCTTTGAGTTCGGTTATGGAGCTGAGATTGGGATTAGCACGCAAAAGCTCCATGCACGCGGTCCAATGGGCTTGCCTGCGCTCACTTCAACCAAATACCGAGTCGTCGGTTCCGGCCAAATTCGATCATAGGAGCAAACTTATATGACTGAGCAACACCCTTCAACAGAAGCAAAGATCACATTCTATGGTGCAGGCTCGATGGCGGAAGCCATATTGCGCGGATTAGTCCAATCAAAGTTAGCCGCACCCTCTCATATTACGGTGATGAATCGTCAAAACGAGCAACGACTGCTCGAATTACACCAACAATATGGTGTTATTCCTGCTGCAAGCGAGACGCAAAAGCAAGCCGCACTACACGATGCCGATATCATCATTCTTGGCATGAAGCCTAAGGATGCGGCACAAGCCATTACTGCGCTAGCACCGATACTTCGCCCAACACAGCTCATTATTTCTGTTATCGCAGGCTTGTCCATCTCTACAATCCAACAACTCCTAGGAAGCGATCAGCCGGTCATCCGAACGATGCCGAACACCTCGAGTACAATTGGCTTAGGTGCAACTGGAATTAGCTTCTCCTCTTCTGTCGATGACTCACAGCGCTCGCTAGCCTTATCTATGTTCAACTCAATCGGTCTAAGTGCAATCGTCGAAGAACCATTGATTGAAGCGGTGAACGGAATTTCAGGAAGTGGCCCCGCTTACATCTATTACATGATGGAAGCGATGATTAATGCGGGGATCGAGCTAGGCTTAACAGCTGAAGCAGCTAGAACATTAACCGTTCAAACCGTCAAAGGCGCTGCCGAGATGGTGCTCACGACAGGTGAAAACCCAGCAGATTTACGGCGTAAAGTAACTTCACCAAACGGTACAACGCAAGCGGCTTTAGAAACGTTGGACAGCAATGGTTTCCAGCAAGGCATTAACAAAGCGATTATTCGCTGTGCGGAGCGTGCCAGAGAAATGGGCGAAGCAATTCGCGCAGAAGCTTTCAAATAAGGAAGCAGCAACGAGGAAAGTAGGGTTTCGAATGACAAATAGCTACAGCAAAGCAACCTATCGTCTGTATGATGACAATGCAGATTTCAATAAAAAAGCTCTCGGGATTGCAGTTGGATTAACTGTCGGAAGTTGGACTGAGCTTCCCGAAGCGACAAAGGAGCGAATGCAGCAGCATCTCGGACAGGTCGTGTCCGTCGATGTACACGAAGGGGCAAACGTCGCTTCAGGCGAGCGATATGCCAACATCACAATTGCTTATCCCGATGTTAACTTCAGTCGCGACATCCCTGCCCTACTCGTCACTGTATTCGGTAAGCTATCGATGGACGGCAAAATTAAACTGATTGACCTTGAACCGTCTACGCAATTTCTAAGTGCTTTCCCAGGTCCGAAATTTGGTCTGCAAGGCGTGCGAAATCTGTTAGGTGTACATGATCGCCCGCTCGTAATGAGCATCTTCAAATCGGTGATCGGACACGACCTTCCAACTTTGCGCGAGCAGTTTCTTCAGCAGGCGCTTGGTGGAGTAGATTTGATTAAAGACGATGAAATTTTGTTTGAAAATCCGCTTACTCCGCTAGAAAAGCGAGTTGCTGCTTGCATCGATGCAGCTAAGGAAGCAGAACGTACAACGGGTCAGAAGCTCCTATACTTTACGAATCTAACCGGATCGACATTCCAATTGAAAGAGAATGCGAAACGTGCAATTGCTGCAGGCGCCAACGGTTTACTATTCAACGTGCTTGCCTATGGCTATGATGCACTCGCTGAACTCGCAGCAGATCCAGCGATCAATGTACCGATTGCAGCACATCCTTCGCTGGCAGGAGCTCTCTATCCTTCGATGCACCACGGGATCTCTGCACCTTTACTACTTGGCAAGCTAACGCGGATTGCAGGAGCTGATCTCTCTCTCTTCCCTTCTCCATACGGTTCTGTCGTCATGCCGAAGGAAGAAAATCTTGCTGTCATGGAAGCATTGCTAACACCGTCGTTGCCACAAGCTTCGGCGTTCCCTGTACCTTCAGCAGGCATTCATCCAGGGCTCGTACCACTCATTATGCGTGATTTCGGTCCAGATGTCGTTGTGAATGCCGGAGGCGGTGTACACGGTCACCCCGGTGGTGCAGCAGCAGGCGGGCGCGCATTCCGTCAAGCTGTAGATGCAATTCGCAGTGGAGCTTCACTCGAACAATATAGTCAAACTCATCATGAGCTTCAGCAAGCAATAGAACTTTGGGGGATTCGAACATCATGAAGACGCACACGAACCATTTTCCACGACCACCTGTACTGTTTTGCGACTTTGATGGAACGATTACGACGAGCGACAACATCGTTGCCATCATGAAGCACTTTAACCCGCCGGGCTGTGAAGCGATCGTGAACGATATTATCAATGAGTCGAAATCGATTAAACAAGGTGTCGGAGAAATGTTCGCATTGCTCCCGTCATCTATGAAAGAAGAGATCACCTCCTTTGTTCTGAACCAAGCCACCATTCGTCCTGGATTTACGCAATTGCTAGAATGGTGCAAGCTTCATGAGGTTCCTTTCTATGTCACTAGCGGTGGAATCGACTTTTTCCTTTATCCGATTCTCGCTCCATTCGAGATCCCTACTGATCATATTTATTGCAATGGTAGTGACTTCAACGGGACTAACATCAACATTTTATGGCCGCATCCGTGCGACGAGCAATGTGAACATGGCGAGTGTGGCATGTGTAAAACAGCAGTCATTCGACAATATCCCGAAAACGAGTATTTTCGTATCTTAATCGGTGATAGCATCACTGATTTCGCTGGAGCGAAAATTGTTGATCTCGTATTTTCACGCTCCTACTTAACAGAAAAGTGCATCGAGCTCGGCTTACCGCATATTCCGTTTGAAACGTTCCACGATGTCGTTCATCATTTGGAGCAGGGAGGCAAGAAATCATGAGTGGCTTTGCTAATATTCTGCTCGAAGAAAAGCGTCGAGTGCTCGCAGAGTTCACCGAGGTGAAAGCTGAGTTTGCTTCACGTGGCTGGTTCGCCGGCACTGGTGGCAATCTATCGATGCGAATTGGTCCCTACTCGCCTGACGAGTTTTTCTTCGCTGTGACCGCAAGCGGCAAAGATAAAACCCGATCTACACCAGAAGACTTTCTGTTCGTAGATCAAGATGGTAATCCTTGCGAAGCGACAGCACTTAAGCCCTCTGCTGAGACATCGCTACACCGTGAAATCTATAGATTGACCGGGGCAGGAGCTATTTTTCATATTCATAGCGTATTTAATAACATCGTGTCCGAGTGGTTTTGGGAGCGTCGCGCAGTTCCGATTCAAGGGGTCGAGCTCATTAAAGCTTTTAATATCTGGGATGAGGATGCACTTATTGAAGTTCCGATTTTAACCAACTATGCAGACGTTCCGCGAATTGTTCCAGAAATCACAGAACGGCTCAACCCCGCACTACCCGGTCTACTTATTCGTAAACATGGCATCTGCGCTTGGGGCAAAGATGCGTTCGAAGCGAAAAAGCACCTTGAAGCATTCGAATTTTTGTTCGAATACGTGTATCGTTGGGAATTACTTAATGGGACTAAAAAATAGTTTAAAAAAAGCAGCCATCGGCTGCTTTTTACATTATTAAAAGTATTCGAGTGTACGTCTTAGGATGGGTCCTGCTCAAACTTAAAGTTCACTAATGTGAAACTCCCAGCTCTATAGTTGATATCTGCTGTGATCGAGCCAAAGTATTCAGGCATAACGGAATTCTCTTTCGTAATACCGATTTTGAAATTCAACATCAGCTTCCCCTGTTCCGAATAAAAGCTAATAATACTGCCATAGGCTAATCGATTGGTTATTTTACCATTCTCTATCGATTGAAATGTCTCCAGGTTTATTAAATCAATATGTGATCCCAATGTGAGTTCACCAAATAACTCTCCAGCTTGTGTAATTGTTTTAAATTTTACTGTATCATCAATTTGAGCTAAATAATCCTCAGGTTCAAAAAAATGATCGATGAATAATGACTGCTTTGTATTATTTATTTCGACGATATGTAAATCTTGTACGGATACACCAGTGCCTGATCCAATATATAAAATAGCTGAAAGCTCCTCGACCCCATCACCGTCATAATCGTAAACTTCCAGGATCGGCATAATCCTTCTCGGTGTCATATATTCCCAAAGGAAAACTTGCTCCGCATCTCTCACATGAAGGACAACGCCTTCGGATTCTCGGCTATATAATGAAATATCTTTCTCTGGAATTTCCCCCAACAACTCTGCAACGAAAGGCTCTTCCTCAACTACCTCTTGTTCTACTGGTGGTGATTGTTCCATTTCATCTTGCTCAGACGTATTAGTCTCCAGTGTTTCCCGCTCGCTAGAATCTGCATTTGCAGCTTCCAAATTCCTCTCGCCACATGCTGTCAGTAGCAGTGATACTACGAGCAAAATTGTCACGATTAGCATGAATCGTTTGTTCCAATGATCAGGCAATGTCGTCTCCTCCAACATTAAGGTTATGTACATTGAATATAACGATATGAATTGGAATATGTTGCAAATCATACAACCTAATATCTGATCTACAACCTTTCAGTACACTATATTGCACAAAATACAACGTACAATGGAACGCCCAGCTGTGGAGGTCAAAAAGCAAGGAGCTAAGCGAGATTTGACCGCTTAGCTCCTTACTTTTTGGGGTTCCAAAGTTTATTCAAGATCTCGATGTTCTAAATTTCTGTGTGTGCAGCTTAGCTTCCTCCACATTCGTTACCCGATTGCGACTCCAATCGAGTAGAATTCGATCGATGTAGCGGAAGTGTAGCTTTCCAGCAAATACTGACTCCTTGAGCGCGAAACGAATGAGTGGCTCAGCATATCCATCCTGATCAACCCAACCATTAATCGTTTCAATTTCCATCGGTGTGAGCAACCTGCCAAACTCCTGCTCAAATAATGAAAACAATGACTGAGATGTTGGCACTGTATTTAAGGAATGAGCCCAGCCTTCTCCGCTTGCCTTACCTTCGTCAGCTACCACATCCACGGAGAGCATCCCGTCAGTTGCCAGCAAACTGCCGATCCTCTGAAACAATCCCGACAAGTTATACTTCTCTGATTGAATGCCCGAGACCGGGTCGAATATTTCGTCAATCGTCAAAAATCCATTGTTCATTAGCTTCTGCACCGCTTGTCCAACGACTGAGGACGTTGCACCAAGTCGCTCCTGAAGCTGTTCGATTGTCGGAAATTCATTCTGTTCTAGTTGCTTATATGCCAGTATCTGCAGCAGAAGCATCCCTTCCGTATCTGACAGCTTGAGAGCGCGATAAGTACGAAGCAAAGCATATGGAATACTGACAGCCCCATCCATATAGGCTTCAGCAATCCCCTGCGCATATCCATGGCGATCATGCATTGCTCGCACTCCTCCTTTTCGTTAATCAGACCCTTCCGGTAGCTCAGACGGTTTAAACGTTTCAGCCTCTGCTCTCGCTTTTTCTGTTTCAATTGCTTCTAATACGAGTCTATAAGTATCCCGTGCAATAATTAACTCTTCATTCGTAGGGACAACAAGTACTTTCACCTTCGATTCATCTGATGTAATGTCACGAGGCTCAGATGAGCGAACTACATTTTTCGCCTCATCGAAATCAATCCCGAAGAAGGACATATCCTCGCACACTTTTTGCCGTAAAATGCTTGAGTTCTCACCAACGCCTGCAGTAAAGATGATTGCATCCACACCGTTCATTGCAGCGATGTACGCACCAATATATTTCTTAATCCGATAGACGTACATTTCGAATGCAACCTTTGCGTTGTTATTCCCTTCATCCATCGCCTCGATCACTTCGCGCAGATCACCACTGACACCCGAAATCCCGAGCAGTCCACTATGCTTATTCAGCATCGAATTGATCTCGTTCATCGTAAGATCCTCTTTACTAATTGCATATGGAACAATCGCCGGGTCCATATCACCGCTACGCGTGCCCATCATTAAACCTTCAAGCGGAGTCATCCCCATACTTGTGTCATATGATTTACCATTCATAATTGCCGTACAGCTTGCGCCATTCCCAATATGGCATGTAATCAGCTTAAGCTCCTCAAGTGGCCGCTTTAAATAATGTGAAGCCGCCTTGCTGACATAATCATGCGATGTTCCGTGAAAGCCGTATCTTCGCACCTTATGCTTACGGTAAAGCACTGTTGGAATGGCATAAAGGTAAGTATGCTTCGGCATCGTTTGATGAAATGCGGTATCAAATACGACTGCTTGTGGAATGTTTGGCAAATTGTCCTCGACTGCAGTAATTCCCATCATATGCGCTGGATTGTGCAAAGGTGCGAGATCGAACAATCTGCGAATTTCTAACTTGACCTCTTCATTAATAAGCACCGATTTGCTAAAAGATTCACCGCCATGAACAACACGATGACCAACCGCTTCGATCTCATCCATGCTGTGCAACACACCAAATTTACGATGTACGAGCATTTCTATTACTTTTTTAATAGCTGTTGTATGATCTAATATTTCACTCACTTCTCGCATGTCTGGCTTATTCTCCACCTCATGCGTCAATATTGACGCATCCAGCCCGATTCGCTCAACACGTCCTTTAGCGAGAACTTTTTCCGTAGTCATATCATAAAGCTGATATTTAAGCGAGGAACTTCCTGCGTTGATGACGAGTACTTTCATTAGATCCTTTCACCATCCTTGTTGTACTTAAAAAATCCAATCCCGCTCTTCACACCAAGCTGTCCAGCACGTACTTTCTTCTTTAGGATGATCGACGGGCGATATTTAATTTCTCCGAATTCACGGAACATTCTATCCAGTGCAGCCCATACGGAATCCAGCCCGAAGCGATCAGCCATCTCAAGTGGACCGTGCTCGAACTGATAACCCAGCTTGATTGCGACGTCGATGTCCTCTGGTGATGCTACGCCCTCTTCAATGATGTGCAGCGCTTCATTGATCATGAGACAGATTAAGCGAGTCGTAACAAAGCCGGGGGAC
This sequence comes from Candidatus Cohnella colombiensis, assembly GCA_029203125.1. Classification (GTDB taxonomy): domain Bacteria; phylum Bacillota; class Bacilli; order Paenibacillales; family Paenibacillaceae; genus Cohnella; species Cohnella colombiensis. The sequence continues at coordinate 1,512,939 of CP119317.1, read as the reverse complement.
TCGAATACCATAATGCCTTGTTTGAAAATTTCTTTCTCGATAAAGTTTTTCGTACGTTTATAAGTAAGATCTGAAGTCTGAAGCCCCAATACAATTTCTACGACATCTACACGCAATGCAGGATAAACGAAGTGCATTCCGATCACTCGATCGGGAGATTTTGCTGCACTTGCTAATTCTGTCAAGCTTAGTGTAGATGTATTGCTCGCAATAATTGCATCATTTTCCAATATACTGTCTAATTGCCTTATAATATCCTTCTTGCTATCTAAATCTTCATCGATCGTTTCGATCACGAGCTGACATTGAGCCAGATGCTGTAATGATGTTTCCAAATGTATTCGATTTAATGTTAATTTCTTCTCTGCAGAGGTAATCGCCCAACGCTCTAGTTGACGATCTAGACTCGCTTCAAGCATATCCATCGCCTGCTGCAATTTCTCTGGCGTCTTCTCGACGAGATGAACGTCTAGCCCTTTAACCGCTAGCATCTCCGCGATACTTTGACCCATCGTTCCCGCGCCAACTACTCCGACTACTCGAAACATAAGCTCAACTCCTTAACATATGACCATGACATAAATAAAGATACCTCTTATTATTGCTGAGGTACCTTTATTTTATCATATTCCGTCTTTAATTGTTGAAGGAATCCACGTTCTTAGCATATGTTTCCATGAATCGACATATTTATCTTGTGCCCATTGCACCATAATCACACTTTCTTGCCCCTCTAATGGGATTGAGATCTGCTTCATGTTTTTAAACGGCTGCTGATATGCGTAAATATGAATCGCATCATTCACTACAACTGCGAGCAAATCTTTTGTTGGCGATGTGAAAGCATCCTTCGCAAACGGTTCATATTTATAAATTTCGTTCCAAGTAAGCGCGAGCTTATCATGTGAAACGATCTGATCTGATAATGGAGCGTCAATTTCCTGCCATTCGCTTATTTTTGAACTTGTTGTCGGTTGCTCTGCTACCCACTGCCCCGAACTGCGTGCAATTGTCCACTGATCAATGACAGCAGCCGATCCCTCAATACCTGTCAGTTCTCCAACAGTATAATGTAAAGTTTTCTTACCCTTCGCCCATTCATCTGCACGAGCAGTAGAAGTTAGCTGTGTGACATCTTTCACCCATACATCGCTTTGCACACTTGTATTATCCTTTGTCGATTTAGACTGCATGAGTGAGAGATAACGATTGCTTACATAGAGTAGCTTTTCTCGTACGATACTGGAGGACGTTGAATCAATTACTTCGGGTAACAAGGCTGCAGCTGTTGCTGCGATTACCTTCTGACCACCCTTTTCTGACGTGTCAGCTACTGCATCGACATGCCAGAACGTCTGTTCAAACGGCATCCAAATCCCTTTGCCACTAGCGGCGACAACTAATTCCTCTTCTTCAGGCGCAATAAGTATTGTACGGTAAGAGCTTTCACTTACGTCTGCTTTCTCATCTTTCACCGGAGTATCCTTACGAAGACCAATAAGTACAGCCGATCTCAGGCTTTGTGATTGCGACTCATTAGTAATCGTTGCATAAGGAGATGATGCAGCTTCCGTATTTGATTGGATTACGTTTGCTTCTTCATCTGCCATATTTAATGGAGAATGTTGTTGCCCATTTACGATTGCGAGCACGATAACAAAAAGCAGCACAACCGCCGCGCTTCCATTCAACCAAGATAGTCGGAAAGGCCGAAGCTTTCGTTTACTTGTACGAGTCGCATCCAACTGTTGATGTATTTTACTCCTTAAATCGTCATCAAATCCTTCCTTAACAAGCGGACCGCGCGCTAGTTGTTCAAATAACTCATTATCGTTCATTAGCGGTTCGCCTCCTTCATCAATGTTAGCTTCTTTCTTGCATGAAACATTCGGGATTTCACAGTTCCTTCTGTTACGTCCAATACTTCTGAAATTTCCTTCAAAGACAATTGATTATGCGCGTAGAGGATAATAACTTCTCTATATTTACTCGGGAGCTTTAATACCATCGCCCACATTTCATTGACTGTCCAATTGCCGATCACTTCTTGCTCAGCAGACTGTCGTTCAGAATGGTCCTCCAACACGTCAGAAAGTGTCACTTTTCTTATAAAGGCAGATCTTCGATAATCAATTACTGTATTGCGAGTAATCGTAAGCAACCACGTTTTCACGGAAGAATCTCTGCGAAAAGAATTCATATTACGATAAACTTTAATGAACACTTCTTGTGTAACATCATCAGCGACATCCCACTTGCGCGTCATGCTGAAGGCGTAGTTCCAGACATCCTTACCATAAGCGAGCATCAATTGATCAAGTAATTGCTTATTGTCATCAGTGTCAACCATATATTTTAGAAAATCGAAATTGTGCTGTTGCGAATCCAAGCTTGCCACCTCTAATCTATATAACGAATCAATTTGCAAATTAGTTCAATGCTATCATACTTCCTGAAACATTTCTTGCATTTTAGACAAAATTAAAATAGCTACTCCACAGTCATGAATATGACCAAGGAGTAGCTACTGTATTTCGATTAATTGGATCATAGAGCGTATGCTCCTATGCTGCAACTCGCTTCATCTGTGTCCGTAATTGATCACCGGACAGTGTTTCTTCAGAAATGAGAAGCTGGAGCAACTGCTTAAAGGTATTCATATGACTGCCAAGCAGTAGTCTCGTTTGCTTGATCAGTTCATCAAGAATTACGCCGTTCTCCCGTGACCACTGTTCTTGCGTTAACGCTTCAGGATGTATAATACCCAAATCGGACATCCCTGATTCGATCAATGTTCTAACGATGTTAGTTGCTTGCTCAAAGTCGCCACGCGAACCCGTGCTCCGACCACCATAATGAAGCTCTTCAGCGACTGCGCCGCCAAGCGCAATCTTAATTTGTTCTTCAAGTACTGTCTTCGTGTATAAATATTGGTCCTGTTGAGGATGATGGCGAACGTAACCAAGCGCTTGACCCCGAGGCGTTAAAGATACTTGCGCTACACTTCCAGGTCGAACACTTTCTGCCATAATCGCATGACCAAGCTCATGAATCGCTACACGCTCTCGCTCTTCACGCGTCGTTTCTCGATCCATCCGCTCGCCCATCATGACCTTATCGATTGCAAGGGTAAGGTGTGCTGCAGTTAATACTTCTGACTCATCACGCATTGCATAGATCGCTGCCTCGTTCATCAAACTTTCTAGTTGCGCACCTGAAAAACTGAATGTCTCCTCTGCAACTTTAACAAGTGAGACGTCTGGATGAAGAGGCTTGTTACGAGCGTGGAGACGCAATATCGCTTCACGCCCGCCTTTATCTGGTAAGTCAACTTGAATGTGTCGGTCGAACCGGCCAGGACGAAGCAAAGCAGGATCAAGCAATTCCTTGCGATTCGTCGCAGCGACTAACAGTACGCGCACGTTTTCGTCACCTTGTACGCCGTCCATCTCTGTTAGTAGTTGATTTAACGTTTGATCGTATTCCCGATGCTGACCTCCGTCTCGCTTACCGCCGATCCCATCGATTTCATCAATAAAGATAATTGCACTATTACGTTTTTGCTTCACCGCGAGCTCCCGAGCTTCCTTAAATAAGTCACGAATACGCCCAGCACCGACACCGACATACATCTCGACGAATTCACTACCTGATGCAGCAACAAAGGCTGAATCCGTATGCTGAGCTGCTGCTTTTGCAAGTAGCGTCTTCCCTGTCCCTGGAGGGCCAGTAAGCAGAATACCCTTAAGAGGACGAATCCCTAACGATTGAATTTTCTGTTGGTTTACGATAAAATCTAGAGCTTCGCGTAATTCGCGTTTTGGATTTTCTTGTCCACCGATATCATCAAAGGTCAAATAGGATGGTTTACGAGCTTTAACTTTTTTACCTGCCGCACCCATAGCAAGACCACCACGCCGTGACATCATGAAGAGTACTCCGAGCATGATCGCGCCCATGACAAGAATACCGACGGGAAATCCCATATAGATTATAAAGCTGAGCAGTACAGGTATTATTCCAATAATGATTTCTTTGCGATAGGATATCAATTTACGCATTCGACCACACCTCCATCATCGCAGGTTGACGAGGCAAAATAATGAACTTAGCATGTTCTCCCTCGCGCAAAGTAATATATACATTATCATCATCCATGTCTGTTGTTGCAGTTACATCTGGGTAATGATTGGTCAATGTTTCCATTACGTCTCGAATTTGCGAATACTTACGATTTTCCATCGCTTCAGCAACATCAAAGAGCGCATAGCTCCATACTTTCTCTAATGATGCATTAGAATCACCTGTGATACTGAGCTGTAATGAGCGATTTCCGATTTTATTTGCACCGTCGTGCTTCACCTGTCGGAAAACTTCAGCAATGTTCGCTTCCTTCTCTAATTGAACAGTTACGTTTATTTGACCTGCAAGCATCTCTACTTGCGCGGATTGCACGCCAGGGATCGAAGCTGCAACATGATCAAGCGGCTTCTCTACTCCAAAATAACGATAAGAAAACCACCCTCCAAACAATAATACTGAAGACAGAACGACCGTCAAAGTTACAGGAATAATCCGAAGTTTCATGTCGTTTCGTCCTCCTTAAATGTATTTTAATGTGATAATTATGATTAAATAATATATCTTACAAAATAAAGTATATCAGGTTTGAGCATAATTATCGTTAGAGGATGTTTGGTAATCCAACCAAAAAAAACGCCAGTCGGCGTTTTTTTTAATATGACAAGTGCTGAGCTCATTGGATCGCTAACTCATAGGTTTTTAACTTCGTTCCATCTTTAAAGGAATAGAAATCGATCGCCTGATGTCGCTCGCCTACTTCATTCCAATATCGAACTTCCCATACAGGCTGGTCTTGAAACCATCCCGGTATGAGTTGGATGGGTTCTTTTCCCGAATGCTCTTGAACGAACTTATCCAACATCTGTCGTTCGGAGAAATTGTCGCTCACCTTCAGCTTCACAAGTTCATCCTGACGCTCCCACAGCATCCATTCAACACCTTCAGCATCCAAACCTCTCACAATCCACATTTTTTCTTCCCATATATGAACTGTGGCATCTTTAACCTCTGCGAATGCTGCTTGTTGCTCTGCGATTCGAATGGCGTGCTTCTCTTCTTGACGATGCACAGAATCAGCAGAACGAATATATAAAACAAAACTTACACCTACGAACACGATAAATCCAACGATAATGATGATCCATCTTCTCAGTGAAATTGATGGTATTCTGCGAAAGCTTTCACTGCGACTTAAATTCATCCGTTAATCCTCTCGTAACCCCGTTGTGCTTCTGCCTTAATGCGCTCTTCATCTAACGTCAACAGCTCGCGATTTCGCAGCAATTGACGACCATCAACCCATACGTGTACCACATCTGTTCCGTTCGATGCATACACGAGGTGTGAAGCGAGATCTGTTAATGGGACAAAATGGGGTTGGTTCAAAGTTACTGCGATAAAGTCGGCCTTCATTCCTGCTTTCAATTGTCCGGTCACACTGCCAAGACCAATCGATTGTGCTCCATACACGGTTCCCATCCGCAACGCTTCAATTGCAGGAATGACTGTCGGATCACCAGACACCCCTTTATGAATAAGTGCTGCCGCCGTGATTTCTTGGAAAAGATTTAAGTTATTGTTGCTTGCAGCGCCATCCGTCCCAAGCGAAACGGTCACACCTGCAGTGAGCAAATCTGGAACACGAGCGACGCCGCTAGCAAGCTTCAAATTACTTACTGGATTATGTGAGATCGCTACTTTGCGTTCTGCAAGCAGAGCAATTTCTTCATCCGTCAAATGTACAGCATGCGCCAATAGCGTTGGACGTGAAAATACGCCTAGTCGATCCAAATGTTCAACAGGTCGGCTACCATAATCGCGTACATTCTGCTCGACTTCTGCAATGGTTTCCGACATATGAGTATGAATCGGCAAGTCGAACTCATGTGCTACCTCAACGAATTTCAAAATAAACTCAGGAGGGCAAGTATAAGGAGCATGAGGGGAAATCATCGTTTGAATACGGCCATTCGCCGCACCGCGCCATTCTGTTGCAAAGCGTACAGCCTCTGCAAGCTTCTCCTTCTGCTGCTCTTCAGAGCATAAGCCTATTACGCCTCGCATTAAGGATGCACGCAAGCCAGAAGTATCTACAACTTCAGCAACACGGTTCATATGATCATACATATCCACAAATGTTGTTGTTCCACTCTTGATCATTTCAACCGCTGCTAACGAACTGCCCCAATACACATCATCGCCTGTATACTTCGCTTCCAATGGCCACATATAGTTGCTCAACCAATCTTGAAGCGCTCTATCTCCGCCGATACCACGCAACAGTGTCATCGCTGAATGTCCATGTGTATTTACTAATCCAGGTAAGTAAAGAAGTCCAGTTCCATCGATTACTTCTTTCGCGATAGCTAACTCGTCATGAGGGGCATCTCCCTCACCAAGTGCAGCGATCTGTGTACCTTCAATTGCCATCCAACCTTTAAATTGTCGATTGGAATCATCCATCGTTAGGAATGTCCCATTCGTAATCAGCCATCGTGTCATTTACATTTCTCCTTCATCTTGTGAATGATTATGATCCATATAATAAGCCAAACTTAATAATTCTGCAGTAAAATCAGCTGTATGAATGCGAACATCTTTAGGAGCCTTCAACACAACAGGAGCAAAATTCAAAATACCGTGGATACCTGCTGCTACAAGCTGATCTGCAACATTTTGCGCTTCTTGTGCAGGCACTGTAATAATACCTACTGAAATATCCAATTGCTCTGCTGTCTGTTCAAGAGCAGTCATTGGAAGAACAGTCAAATGATTGATCATCGTTCCACGTTTCGATTCATCTGCATCGAACACCGCAACGATCTTCATATTATCTTTAATATAATTATTGTAATTCGATAACGCTCGACCTAGATTACCCGTTCCTACAAGTGCGACATTCAACGTCTTGTCTAGCTTCAGAATTTGACGTATCTTTTCGATTAGGAAATCAACGTTATAGCCTACACCTTTACGTCCGAATTCTCCAAAATAAGCAAGATCCTTACGAATTTGTGCAGGATTCAAGTTCAACTTCTCCCCTAAATCCTGAGAAGACACAGTCTTATTGTTGCTAGCACTCATTTCATTTAAATATCTTAAGTAAATCGGTAACCGTCTTACGACAGCTTCGGATATTTTTATCGGCTTCACGTTTGAACCTCCTCAATGACTTCAACAACCGTGGGAGTGAACCACTCCTTAATTCTTGCAGGCATCCTTGCTGTCGGAAGATGCTCCATCTTAGGACCCGGCAAGGAGTATAAGAAGTATTTGCCATAATTCGTATCGATTACGCGCGTATCATACAAGATAACGATACCGCGGTCTGTTGTTGTTCGCACAAGCCTACCGAAGCCTTGCTTAAACTTGATGACTGCTTGAGGAAGTGATAGCTTCATGAATGGGCTTTTGTTTTCCGCTTGTAGCTTTTCCGACTTTGCCTCGGCTACAGGATGATTCGGAGGCTGGAACGGCAAACGTACGATGGCCAAACAAGTAAGTGCATCTCCAGGCAAGTCTATTCCTTCCCAGAAACTGCTCGTACCAAGAAGGACCGATGCGGGCTGTGCCATGAATTGCTGGGTGAGCCGACTGCGACTTCCACCATCTACTCCTTGACCGAGCACCTGAATACCGACCTCATCAAGCTTTTCTTTTAACGGCTCATAGACAGCTCGAAGCATTCGATGTGAAGTAAATAAAACAAGCATCCTGCCGCCGACTGTTGTTGCAACCTCTGCTAAAGAATCAATGAGAGCTTGATGGAATGCTGCATCTCCATCTCGACCTCTTATTGTTGGAAAATCACGTGGGATGAGTACTAATGCTTGTTCTCGATATTTAAAGGGAGAAGGCAACATCGCTGTCTTTAACTTACCATCTCGTTCTGCGCTGTCAAGCCCTAATTGATCGGTTACATATTTGAATGATTTATCGACCGTTAATGTCGCGGATGTCATAATGACGCTTTCCTTGCGATCGAACACACCTTCTTTTAGTAAACCGCTGACGTCGATCGGAACGCCTAGCAACCATACAGAACGTGCTTTGAATTGAGAATGGCCTTCTATCCAATATACGAATTCCGGTCGTCCTAATGATACGAAAGATTGTAAATCAGAACGAACACCTGACAGCTCATTTAAAATTCCCGATAAATCGGTCAACATCCCTTGCATCGTTAACTCTTCCACTTCTTCTTTGATTTCTACCAATAGCTTCTCTAATGGACGAATCAAATCAGACAAATGCTGAATGACATTATTTCCGTCGACGCAATAGCTTTCCCACTGACTTGGGAGCTGATCAGGTTTAATCCGATAAGTAAGATTACCCGTTTCATCTGTTACCGCCTGACTCGATAGAAGTTGAAAAGAAGCATCCATCCAACGCTCCCAAGATTCACGAATTTGATGAACCTTTGGGATGGCGAGCTCCACTCTCTCAACCCATGCAGTGCCTTCGTCACTGCCAGAAGCAGAGATTGAACTCAACAGTTGAGGCACTAGTCCGGTACGCGCATCTTTCCATAATCGCTGAAGTGGAATGGATAATGATGTATGACCTGTTCGTTGACCTAGATGATGGCTCGCTACATCTTCTAAGTGATGGGCTTCATCCACAATAAGTCGATCATAAGCGGGTAATAAGCGATGGTCTGCCCGCAAGTCGGTAAAAAGTAACGCATGATTCGTGATGACTAGATCTGCCTTACTAGCTTCATTCCTTGCACGATGATAGAAGCATTTGCGGAACCAGGGGCAGACGCGATTAAGACAAGAAGCTGTATCACTCGCCACATGATCCCACTCTTCCTTATTGCGACTGCCTATATTCAATTCTTCGATATCGCCTCTAAGTGTCTCACTTAACCATACCGTCATACCTGCTCTAAGCACTGCATCATCACGATTTAATGCGTGATCTGGAATACTTTGACGCCCTTCGAACTTACGTAAACATAAGTAATTGTTCCGTCCCTTAAACACCGCTGCTTTGAAAGGAACAGGAAGCATCTCTTGCAATAGTGGGAGATCGCGCTGTCTAAGTTGTTCTTGAAGCTGGATCGTGTGGGTGCTGACAACAATTTTTTCATTATGCTTCAGTCCATAATATAGCGCAGGAAGCAAATAACCTAGCGATTTACCTGTACCTGTACCTGCTTCTACAAGTAAATGCGAATCATTTTGAAGTGCCGACATGACCTCTTGAATCATTATGTTCTGGCCTTCACGTGCTTCATAGCCTGGTAACAATTGCTGTAAATTGTGGTGGATCGCTTCGACATATTCGTCAAAGCTCATTTCACTTAATACTTGAAGTGTTTGTGCAGCATCATTGTTTTTGGATGTGCTATCTTCGCCCCAATCATTGACTTTGAGAGCAAATTGACGAAAGTGATGATATTCATCTTCAGATAAAATAGGCTGCGTATCGCGCCATGATAATACTTGAGCGAAAAGCCATCCGGTGTCACTTCGATCTGGATCAAATTGCGAATTCAATCGCTGAAGTGTAAACATCGGCATCGTTCGTAGTTTTGTGATAATATGCATGAGCAGTTCAGCAGTCGCAAGTGCATCACTATCTGCTTGATGCGCTTGCGAATGGGTGATCCCCAGTGCTTGGGTAAGTGATCCAAGCGCGTAAGATGACATTGATGGGAAAACAATTTGACTCAACTCGACCGTATCAAGCATTCTTCCTGCATATGGCAAATAACCGCTCTGATCTAGAGCGGCCTGCAAGAAGCTTGCGTCGAAATTAACGTTGTGCCCAACGAGTATTGCATCATCAAGCAATGGAACAAGCTGACTTAACATTTCATCAAGCGCAGGCGCTTCACTTACGTCTTGATTTGTTATCCCTGTGAGACGAGTAATCTCGACAGGTATAGTACGAAGCGGTTTTACAAAGCTTGTATATGACGCACAAACGGAACCCGCATCATCAATTACCGCGAGTCCCACTTGAATAATTTCATCTTTATCGGACGACATGCCCGTTGTTTCAAAATCGAGCACGGCAAATTTCATTCATGACTCCCTTTCCAGTCGGTGTTGCAGCCAACGTCCACCTTATTAGATCGGAACAATATCCTGCCATTCTGTACTGCAGAACTGCAGCTCCAGCTGTTCCTTTCCCTGTTGACACGACTCTAAATTACTGTGAGCGTCCTCGAACGCAGGTTCATATTCCAATGCTTTACGAAAATATCCGCATGCGTAATCTAATCGCGCATATATCGCTTGGATACAACCTAATGCATTGAAAGCAATTGCCTGAAGCTTGTTGTCATCTGTAACAGCGACGACGAGTTGAAGATGGTGTTGCGCTGTAGCCCATTGCTGCAAATGCATTTGTGATAAGGCCAAAAATAAGCGAGCGCTAATGAAATCGGGATATCTATGAACGACCTCTTCCAGATGTTGTGAAGCCTGTGAGAACATTTGCAACCGAAAATAGCCATGGCCTTTCAGGAACGGATGACAAAATTGCTCATTGGGCTCATTCACGTTCTGTTGCTGTTGCATTTCGCGATACACGCCCATTTTATCCTCAAGCTGTAGCCACGATTCAATCATAACATCACTTAATGTTTTAAGCACATTCCATTCATCAGCAAGCTGTTTACGTTCCTCACCTGTGGCATCTGGATAGCGAATAATGAGATCATCGAGCATTTCGTTCATCGTCGCAAACCATTGTTGAATCATGAGCACCCTCCCATGTCGCAAGTTGAACTGTATAGCTCATTCTGCGTTTTCGGGTGCCGTTTCATACGCGTTACAATACGGTCGAATGAGGTTCCTCCGCCAACAATTTGACAACTTGATTATGTTCATCCAAGATCGCGACTCGAGGATGATGGTTATGAGCTTCTTCATCTGTCATCAAACCATAGCTAATAATAATGACTTGGTCGCCAGGCTGTACTAGCCTTGCGGCAGCACCATTTAAACAGATTACACCTGAACCTCTTGGACCTGGAATCGCATATGTCTCCAACCGTGCACCATTGTTATTGTTTACAATTTGGACTTTTTCATCTGGCAAAATATCGACCAGTTCAAGCAAATCTTGGTCGATCGTAACACTGCCTACGTAATTCAAGTTCGCTTCTGTTACCGTACCACGATGTAGCTTGGACTTCATCATTTGACGAAACATGTTATTCACCTGCCTCTGAAAAATTAACCAGCACGTTGTCAATCAACCTCGTTTTGCCGAATTTTACTGCTACGGCGACTAAGATCGAACTATTCTGCCCCTTAAGGATCTGTTTGGGATCGATCATCGTCATGGAAGGATAAGCAACAATCTCCACGTAATCGATATTCGCCAATGGCTTCTGTCCGATCGATTCTTTTAGCTTGTCAATTAATTGTTCCGTTGTTAAGCCAGCTTGAATATAGGATGAAACCTGCATTAACGATTGATTTAAAATAAGTGCCTGTTGACGTTCCTGTTCCTGTAAATATACATTGCGGGAACTAAGCGCTAATCCATCTACCTCACGAACGATCGGGCAAGGAACAATCTCAACTGGGATATTCAAATCATGAACCATCTGGGTAACGACTGCAACTTGCTGCGCATCCTTTAATCCGAAATACGCTCGATCTGGACGGATGATATTAAATAGCTTCGCGATAACCGTTGCAACACCATCAAAGTGTCCTGGTCGACTAAAGCCACATAATCCTGCAGTTACCTCCGCAACTGAAATATTGGTTAGCATACTGCTCGGATACATTTCTTGAACAGATGGCATGAATACAATATCAACACCCGCTTGCTCAGCAATTGAAGTATCGCGCTGTTCATCTCGCGGATATTTGTCAAGATCCTCTTGTGGCCCGAACTGAAGTGGATTAACAAAAATACTTAGTATCGTTACGCTGTTTTCACTTTTCGATTGACGGAGCAAACTAGCATGTCCTTCATGCAAATAGCCCATTGTCGGTACATATCCTACTGTAGTTTTAGCATTATCTGCTCGATATGCAGCAATTGCAAGTCTCAGTTCTTTAATCGTACGGATGATTTGTACTGTCATTGCTTAGTATCTCCTCCATAAAGCGCCGCAGTCGTCGTTGTAGGTTGTTCTGCGGAGAACACATGCTTATCTGTTGGAAAATGTTGTGCTTTTACTTCTTGAACATACTCGGAAATAGCTGTGCGAATCGTGTCTCCAATATTGGCGTAGCTCTTAACAAAACGCTTATCACGAACACCAGAGCCATAACGTAATAGATCATGGTACACAAGTACTTGTCCGTCGCACCCACGACCAGCACCTATTCCAATTGTAGAAATTTCCAACGATCGCGTGACTACAGTAGCAAGCTCTTCAGTGACGAGCTCAAGCACGACACCAAAGGCACCGGCTTGTTCTAATGCTTTCGCATCTGATAACAGCTTCTCAGCTTCAAGGCTACTCTTACCTTGAACTTTATATCCACCAATCTGATGAACAGATTGCGGTGTCAATCCTAAATGCCCGATCACAGGAATACCCGCAGCGGTCAAAGTTCGAATCTCATCAGCAAGCTCTGCACCGCCTTCGAGCTTCACTGCATGAGCTCCGCCTTCCTGCATAAGTCTAGCTGCGTTGCGGAGCGTAGCCTCAGGTCCAAGTCGATAAGTTGCAAACGGCATGTCAACAACGACCATTGTATTCGGTGCTCCGCGAACGACTGCGCGTGTATGATAAATCATATCTTCTAATGTTACTGGAATGGTTGTTTGATAACCTAATACGACATTGCCTAACGAATCACCGACAAGAATGATGTCCACTTCTGCTTCTTCAGCTAACATTGCTGAGGGATAATCATATGCAGTTAACATAGCAATCGGTTTACTTTGGCTTTTCATCGCTTTCAAGCGAGGTAGGGTCAAAATTTTGTTCATGGGTGTACCCTCCTTATTGGGACGATTATGGAAAATAAAAAAAACCTATTTGCCCAATAGCAAAAAGGTTCCATTCAACATAGAACGTCATTCACGTCCTTCTGTCTCGGTCCTTTCGGCTCAGAGCAGAATCCGCCGCGATTCATTTGACGGTAGTTCAATTCAAATCCAGCATTGATGCAACAAGTGCGGTTCATTGATAATAAGATACCGCCTCGCACCAAAATTATAACAGATGAATGACAAATCGTCTATGCGGGTTTCATTGGAGCGGGGACATACCAATCTCCCCAGAATAGATCGTCCGAAATGAACCATCCTCTAACTCAATCGATAGTCCCCCTAAATTATCCAAGCTTCGAGGAATTCCACTAATTAAACCTTGGGGGGTGTATAGGGTTGTATGTTGATTTAGAGTAATCGAGTGAGCTTCCCATAACGCTCGAATAGGTGCAAAGCCTTGCTCTAAGTATAACTCGTAAAGTTGCTCGAAATTTTCCATGATAGAGACGATTAATTCTGTTCGACTTATGGTTTGTCCAGTAAGCATCTTAAGTGAGATTGCCTTTGAGTGCAATTCTTCTTTGAAATCCGCTTTATCAAGATTTACTGAAATCCCCATTCCGACTACGATATATTTTAATCGCTCGTCTTCAGCGGCCGTCTCTAACAATATACCGCTAATCTTCCGTCCATCAACAAGCAGATCATTAGGCCACTTAATGCCAATGTCGAGCGAGGTTAGCTTCGAAATCGCACGACTTAAAGCTACAGCTGCTAGCAATGTCAGTTGAGGCGTTTGGTGCACAGGAACCGGTGGCCGAAGAAGCAGGCTCATCCAGATGCCTTTTCCCGCAGGTGAAACCCAGGCACGGCCCATTCGTCCGCGACCGCTCGTTTGTTGCTCAGCAATAACGAGCGTTCCTTCAGGCGAGCCTTGCTCTGCTAATTTTTTCACTTCGTCTTGTGTCGACGGAGTCACATCAATTAGTCGCAAATTTCTACCAAACTTTTTCGTATTTAGCTTAGGTAGTAGCTCGTGAAGCGACAATCGCGAAGGCTTACCCATTAGGCGGTAGCCTAGTCGTGAAACTGCCTCAATCTGATAGCCTTCGGCTTCTAATTTACGAACTTGCTTCCATACCGCTGTCCGACTCACGTTCAACTGCTTGCTAATCATCTCACCAGATATGTATTGCCCTTCTCCCGCTTCCAACAGGCTCAGCAATGTTACTTCACTCATAGAGCTTCCTCCCTCTCACATTCGGATTGTCGCAATATCCCTCTCGCTCAGTTTAATCCCATGTAGATGCGATACGTAATAATGCATCACGTTCATTCGCGAGCCGACCATGTGCGACTTCAGCTAGTAAATGCTGGAGTATCTGAGCTATCCATGGGCCTGGGGGCTTATTCAATTGTTTCGATAGCTCATTACCTTTAATCGCTAACTGAGATACTACTGTAATAGGTATCGAAGCAAGCCACTCGTACTCTGTACTTGTTTCTGTTCTATAGATTTTATGCCAGTCTTCAGCGGTTGAAATCCCATACGCCAGCACTGCGTCTATCCAGTGCTCACGAGCAAAGGTACACCGTTCATGATTAGCATCAAATTGAAGCATTTGACTAAATCCAACCACACTGGCGATCCGTTGTCCACGACGACTGCTAAATCGCAACGATCTCCCAAACTGCAAACTTTGCTCTACGGATAAGCCTGCAGACGTCAATAATGCAGCCCATCGCAAATCAACGTCAACAATCGAAGTTATTTTGTGGGTTATAGCCCTATCACTCATTTGATAATCAACCAATTGCTGTGGCAATTGTTCCTTTAAATGCGCGAGCAATCCACTTTGTTGCAGCCAATGATAAGCAAGCTCAGGGTTAGCACCGGACATCATCTTGTCCCATTCCGTCCCAACCCGCTCCATCGCAACCTGTGACAAGCGTTGGCGTTGGAGCGTGATACCTTCCCACACCTCAGCTGCTAATTCGAACCCTAATTCTGCGCCAAAGCGAATTGCACGTAGAATTCTAAGCGCATCTTCGCTAAACCGCTCATTCGCATGACCCACACAACGAACGATACGTGCTTGAAGATCATTACGCCCGCCAAACGGGTCGATCACCTCATGATCTAATCCGACCGCCATCGCATTGAATGTGAAGTCCCGCCTTGCAAGATCCTCACGAACATCGAGTACGAATGCAACCTCATCTGGTCTTCTGGCATCTGAATATCCAAATTCTTGTCGGAAGGTCGTGACCTCAAATACAAGTCCTCCCTCCAATACAGTAACTGTGCCATGCTGCAGCCCTGTAGGAATCGTTCGAGAGAACAATTTCATGACTTGTTCCGGCAATGCCGAGGTCGTAATATCTATATCGTGAAGCGGTCTGCCTAACATCCGATCACGTACACAGCCTCCAACAAGGTATGCCTCATGTCCATCATTCACAAGCTCTCCGACGACATGCAAGCCTGCATTCCATAATCGCTCATCGCGCTCTCTCATCATCGCTTTATACCCTGCAAGCTAATTCAGGATGTTCAATGGGCAAACCTAATACGCGATAATAGATTTCCTCATATTGGCGTGCTATCCTTTCTTCACCGAAATTTTGATGCGCCCTATGCAAACCCGCTTCACGGAAACTTGCATATAGTTGTTCATCTGTAAGTAGCCGTATGGCATTGTCCGCCATCGATGCAGTATCTCCGATCTCTGATAAATACCCCGTTACACCATGCTCAACAAGCTCGGGAATACCTCCCGCTACCGAACCGATTGTTGGCACACCACAAGCCATCGCTTCTAGTGCAACTAGCCCAAAGCTTTCCTTTTCCGAAGGCAACAACATCAAATCTGCAATCGAGATTACGTGAGCCACATCGTCCTGTTTCCCTAGAAAGCGTACACGATCTTCCAGTCCTAACGCTACAATCTTCGATTGGATCTTGGGCAAATCTGGGCCCTCTCCGACAAGAAGAAGCTTCGCAGGCAGCTTTTCACTTACCTTTGCAAATATGTCTACCACATCACAAGTCCGCTTCACAGGTCGAAAATTTGAAATGTGCATCAAAATCTTCTCGCCATTTTCCGCATAATCTCTTCTTAAATCCGAGCAGTTGCGAGGATAATACACTCTTTTATCGACAAAATTATAAGTCAAATCGATCGGCTCTTGAATATCAAGCAGATCGCGCGTTTCCTTAATTAAGTCGCGACTTACTGCAGTTACAGCATCGCTCTCCCGAATACCTAGACGAATAATATCTTTCAGTGATTCATCCTGCGCGAGCACCGTGATGTCCGTACCATGAAGCGTTGTCACCACTTTCAGATCATTGCCAGACATCTGTTTGGCCAAATAAGCGCAAATCGCATGAGGAACCGCGTAATGAACATGGAGCACATCGAGTTGTTGGAGCTTTGCAACTTGATTCATTTTGCTCGCAAGCGAAAGGTCGTAGGGTGGGTAGCGGAATACATAATAATCTGATACTTCAACTTCGTGATAATAAATGTTTCGTTGAAAATTACCCAATCGGAATGGAATGCTATGCGTAATAAAATGAATTTCGTGCCCTTTTTCTGCAAGTAGCTTTCCTAATTCCGTTGCCACCACACCCGATCCTCCCAGTGATGGATAGCACGTAATGCCAATTTTCAAGCGTCGATTCATGTTCACCCTCCTTCCAGTCAATTTATGTTTGAATGTATATGTTTTACAACCGATTCATCACAATAGGACCAGCCGCAATAAAACCTTCCGCGTACGCTAACCGTCTGGTCGCACCAAACAACTGATCACGCGCTACAACCGCATCTAGATACGCTCCAGTCAGTGGCGTGTCAACCCAATCTGCTAACAACTTGTCCGGCATAAATTGTGAGCGGTAAGCTTTGAGCGCATCCATCTTTTGCTCCAGTACATCACTAATATCGACAAGCATTTGTGGCGTATGAAAATCATTAATCATATAGAATAACAATTGATCAACAGTCCAAGCCTCAGTCTCCGGTTGATATCGCCTTAGCTTCGCGTTGAACACCGCTTCTTGAACGATTCTGCTACATGCAATATGATCCGGATGACGATCGACCGAATAAGGTGCAAAGACGAGACGTGGTTGATAGTAGCGAATCGCTTCCATCACACGATCGATCTGATCGGGAACAATCGATAAACCGCGGTCTGGCAATCCTAGATTGCCTCTCACAGACAAGCCTAGCCGATCGCTTGCAAGCGCTGCCTCCTGCTGTCGTGTATCTACGTCGCCATTAGACGATAATTCTGCGTAAGTTAAATCGATAATTCCAATACGCATTCCGTCTCGTGAATGTTTAATAATGGTCCCACCCATTCCGATCTCCGCATCATCAGGATGCGCAGCAAAGACGAGGATATCCAGCTTTACCCGCTCTACAGTCCGATCAGAACTCATTCTTCTATCCCCGGCTTATACTTATGTACGAGTTCACGCCATGCGAAATCTCCTCTTTCAAGCGCTTTTATTAGCAGTTCCCCTGTTGCTACATTCGTCGCTACAGGTATTCCCTGCACATCGCAAAGTCTCAAGAGCGCAATAATATCAGGTTCATGTGGCTGAGCCATTAATGGATCACGTAAAAAAATGATCAAATCCATTTTATTTTCCGCAACTAATGCACCGATCTGCTGATCTCCACCCAGTGGACCAGACATAAATCGATGCACACTTAACTCCGTACTATCCATAATTCTCGTACCTGTTGTCCCAGTCGCATATAAACGATGATGCTTCAATACATGTTCATAAGCAATAGCGAAATTGACCATCTCATCTTTCTTCCGATCATGTGCTATTAGTGCGATATCCATCATATATTCGTCATTCCCCTTTAATTTCGCGTTAATTCGCTGCTTAATCTAAAAAATGCTCAAATCCGTATACCATCCCTGTCGTTGTCATGATGCGCTTAATCGCTGTATTAACACCAGGCATGTAGCCTGCACGGTCATACGAATCATGGCGTATCTTCAGAGTTTGGCCGAATGCTCCAAAAATAACCTCCTGCTGCGCGAATACTCCAGGCAATCGAACGCTATGTATACGGAATCCATTGTAATACCCACCGCGAGCTCCTTCAATCACTTCTTCTTCCTGTGGATTACCTTGGCGTAGCTCCTGACGCGCTTCTGAGATCCATTCCGCCGTTTTTATTGATGTTCCTGAAGGTGCATCTAATTTTTGATCGCCGTGGTATTCAATGATCTCAACATGGGGAAAATATTTTGCTGCCATTGCTGAAAATTTCATCATCAAAATCGCACCGATCGAAAAATTGGGTGCAATCAAGCCACCGATTCCTTGAGCTCTACACTGCTTGTCCAAGTCAACAATTTGTTCAGGAGTAAAACCTGTCGTTCCAACAACAGGACGTACTCCATAGTAGATGGCTGTCTCCGTATTCGGCATCGCTGACTTTGGATTCGTGAAATCCACCAGCACATCTGGGCGATTCTCGCTTAATGCTTCTGCCAAATCTGATTTGACGATGACGCCACAATTCGGCTTGCCAATGAGTGACGCTGCATCAACATCGCCCGAGGAGCGATCAATCGCTGCTACAAGCTGGAGCTCAGAATCTTCAAGCACCATCCTGACAACTTCACGCCCCATTCGTCCACCAGCACCTGCAACTGCAACTTTTATTTTTTGTGTCATCGAGCTCACCTATTCCTTTTCGTTGTTTGTTGTGAAAATTGCTGTTTTAATACGCGACGTCGCTCAACGCGAATTTGCTGACGCAATCGGATCGCCTCCTCGTTCAACGGATCTAGCTGCAACGTCTCGCTTAACATGGCGAGAGATTGACCATAGCTCCCTTCCATTCGGTAGGCAATCGCAAGCAGCAACTTTGCCTCGACACTTAAGGGGTCAAGTCGTGTCGCTTCTTGAAGGTTATTCATACATTGCACTAGATCAGGACTAACCGTCGCCAACTTGATTCTTATTTCTGCAACAATCAGTCTTGCCGTTACGATCTGAAGTTGAAGCTGGTAAACCGGTTCATCCGGTGCTAGCTCGGTTGCCTTCTGCGCATAGGACTTTGCCAGCTGCAGCTTCCCACTGCGTGCGAATGTTACAGAACCTTTATAATAATAGCTTGCATTATCCGGTTCCAATGCGATCGCCTGTTGAAACCAATCCAGTGCTAGTTCAAAATCACCTTGTAAGATCGCATCATAGGCTTGCTGGAGACATATTTCACCATCCATACCGACCACCCTCCTTTGATGGGGATGGTACAGCATATGAATGTCATCACTTATCTGTGTCGTCATCCTTCTTCGTCCAACGATCCGCATCTCGCGTATTGAACTTGTGCATCACTTTTCGGTGTGCTTCCGTCAAGTCTATTCCAAGAGCATTGGCGAAGCATGTTATAATAAATAAAATATCACCTAGCTCCAGTTCAATCGAGTTGTCTGCTTCATCGGACTTTTTTGGCTTTTCACCATAATAATGATTAACTTCTCGGGCGAGCTCTCCGACTTCCTCCGTCATTCGAGCTAACATAGCTAGCGGAGAGAAGTAACCTTCCTTGAATTGTGAAATGTAGGCATCTACATCACGCTGAATGTCGGCAAGCGAACGTTCAGTGAGATTGACCTCTTCTAATCGAGATAGTCCCATAAGGCGCTTCCTTTCTTGAGGAGTTCATTTCTATGTTATCGCAAGATGAATTCGAAAACAAATGCATTTTAGGAGGCACTTTCTATGAATCATACCATGCAATGGTCCATCGTGAAATCCTGGGCACTTATTGTTTGTGGTACTGCAATCTATGCCTTCGGCTTGCAATACTTTATAATCCCCAATCTCCTTATGGAAGGAGGGGTTACCGGGATCGCCGTTTTACTCAATTATACTGCCCATTTCCCGGTTTCGCTTTCGTCTTTGCTGATTAACCTTCCGTTGTTCATCGTTGGATGGAGGCACTTAGGACGAATCTCGATGATCTACACGATCGCAGGTACCGTGCTACTTTCATTGTTTCTGTGGATTGCAGAGCGACTAGTACATAAGGGCTGGCTGATCCCTTTCCAAGCAGAGCATGATTTTATATTAGTCGTACTTTATGCTGGGGTTACTCTTGGAGTCGGATTAGGGCTCGTATTTCGTGGCGGTGGTACGACAGGCGGTGTAGATATTATTGCGAAGATTTTCAATCGGAAGCAAGGCTGGAGTATTGGTCAAATCATATTATCCCTAGATGTACTCATACTTGGCACAGCCCTATTGTTCATCCCGAAAGAAAAAGTTCTCTATACACTAGTCTGCGTATTTATCGCTTCCCGGGTCATTGACTTTATTCAAGAGGGAGCATATGCTGCAAAAGCGTTCACGATAATTAGCAATTCCCCTGAAAAGCTCGCACAAGAGATTACGAAGGAGCTTGACCGTGGTGTGACGCTCATGCCTGCAATTGGTGGTTATTCCGGACAACAACGGACGGTTATTTATTGTGTCGTGAGCCGCTTTGAAATTCGTAAATTAAAAAGCCTCGTCCGTCTTCACGACAGGCGGGCTTTTATCGTAATCAATGATGTGCATGATGTGCTTGGCGAAGGCTTCCGCGACGAATAGTTAATGTTCGCTTTGATACCTTTTCCACGAAGCCCAAGAGAGCACTGCGATAATGAATACACCGAGCGTAATCATCCATCCTAATGGCACACTCGTTGCCCCAACAATCGTTGTTGCGGTCGCCTTTCCGTCTTCGGGGAATAGGGCTGTGATCGCATCCTGAAGGGGTTCCATCATATTTTGGACAAGCTCATACTTTGGTGATTGTGCTTGCATTAGTGTGTTCATATAACGAAAGACTGAATCGCTACGCTCGATTAGCTCTGGTGCTAGCTTGAGCAATGCAGCCGTACGTATTAACTGATAGTGCTGCTGTAATTGCTTGCTGGCAGTAAGAGCAGCTTTTGGCACCTGTTGACCGGATGCATAGGCTACTAGCGTCCCCTTCAATGTAGAAATATCCTCTTTCAGCACACTTTGGTACTGAAACCACAACGGTTGATCTGGATTAGCCAGTGCATCTGCTGCAAGTCTGAGTTTTGCTGCACCCATTTGCCATTGAAGAGGATCCTGTTTCACCGCTATAGTCGCTTTTTTGAGTCCGGCAACGTTAGCTGCGAGAGCTTCAATCCCTTCCGCAGACACAACATCCTTCAAAGAAAGATGTATCAATCGTTGCTCAATAACTTTCATTATTGTGAGAACCTGTGCGAAGTCGCCATTGTTTACTGCTGTATATAAAGTTTCCGCTGATTTCAAAAATGATTTGTAATCATTTCGAATGGCTGGTGCAGCCAACGTCTTGACATTTACTTGAATCATAGCAAGCATTCCGCACACCGCTAATATCATAACTCGAACAAGCTGTACCCCAAATGAACGCAACATGGACATCCCCCCTACCTCATGGATATGAAGGGATGTCCATCATTAGAACGGTTTGTCCAAAGCCTTGTCGTTAACAGCGAACTTCGCTAAGGCAGCGGACACTAAGCTAACACCAGTAAGAAAGAATGTGAATATACAAACATACGTTAAGTCATCGTATAATTGCGTAGGCAGATAAGGAAACACTTCATACGTATAATCGATCGTATCATTTAAAAACGTCCACGCTGCGGCTGTAAGCAATGCCAATCCACCAAAGGTGAAAAATCTTGCATAAAACAATGCCACTACCGCCATTGCCATATGCCCAATCATGAGCATCCAATGCTCCCAAACGAGAACATCTCCTTGAGCTTGTCCAGCAATGATTACCGCTGTAGCCCATACCCCATATTTGACCGATGTAAGTACTCCAAGTGCTTCGATGATGCCTCTAAAGTAGTTTACTCCTACTCGAGCAGAGCGCTGAGGTGATATCCACAACCATAGCAACGCAATCGTGAAAAACAACGAAGCCGTCGGACTATCCGGAACGAATGGCAGTTGCCATAGAGGTTGTTTCTCAAAGACATCAATGAGTTGATCCTTATACCAATAATATCCATAAATTGTACCTGGAACGTAAACAATCATCATTAGCGTAAGTATTCCCGGGTGCAATAAAAATTGTCTAGATTGTAGCCATCGCCAATTCAAGGGCACATCTCCTCACATCTTCACCTAAATAGTAATAGCGGCACATGTGTGCCGCCATTACGTGATGTACTATATCTGTCGAACTACTGAGCTTTCTTCTGTAAAGATAGCCATGTCGCGACTTGATCGATTTGCTCTGTGGAAAGTTGACCTTCGAATGCAGGCATATTGCCCTCACCGTGAGTAATAATCGCGATGAGTTCTTCCTTCGATTTCGAATCACCGATACCAAGAAGCATTGGTGTTCCAGTTCCACCTTCAAGTCCAGCACCATGACATGCAATACATTGCGCTTGTGTCATCGTGTCTGTGAAAGCCGGATCATCTGCTGAAACCATCGCAGGAAGTGTTGTCTTTCCTGGGATAGGACGTGGCTCACCTTTCGCAACAGCTTCTTCAGCCAAAATCTTACGTTCGATATGTTCCGGTGTAACTCCATTGATCTCGAGCTCTTCTTGATAGTGATTCCATGATACCCAAGTCAAGAATACAATCGAAATGATCGAAAGCATCATTAGCGACGAAGCAATTGGACGACGGTAGAACCGACGTTCTTTACCTGTGTCAAGGAACGGCGCAAGCA
Source organism: Candidatus Cohnella colombiensis (assembly GCA_029203125.1). Lineage (GTDB taxonomy): Bacteria > Bacillota > Bacilli > Paenibacillales > Paenibacillaceae > Cohnella > Cohnella colombiensis. The sequence goes on along the minus strand of CP119317.1, from coordinate 1,490,185 downwards.
ACAAGGAGATGAACGGAATACCCGATAAACCTAGCACTCCTAGTACGATATAGTCTCCTGATGCATAAGGATATTTGAGCAATTGGTACAGGAACAAGAAGTACCAGTCAGGCATTGGAATGAACGCGCTATTCAGCGGGTCCGCAGGATAGCCTAGTGGTGCCGGCTCAGAGATTACGAGCACAAGGAAACCAACAAGAACGACAACCCCTACCATCCATTCCTTCAACAAAAAGTTCGGGATGAACGCTTCTGACTTGCCCGGATATGCGGAATAGTCAGGAGGAACTGCGATCGATGAACGATCACGTTTCTTTACGCGCGAATCGCCTACATATACAATCTTTTCATTTGGATCATGTTTGTGTGCCATCGCTGCCACTCCCCTCTCTTACAGCGGCCCAGAGATGCCCTGTTTTCGAATCATAAAGAAGTGTCCGGCTAGCAGAGCAAGCAATGCTCCTGGCAAGAAGAACACATGGAAGGCGAAGAATCGGGTTAGTGTTTGAGCACCAACGATCGTGCCGCCATTCAGCAATTCTTTAATGTAATCGCCTAAGAATGGAACAGCACCTGCGATTTCAAGACCTACCTTTGTTGCATAGTAAGCTTTGTTATCCCATGGCAACAAGTAGCCTGTGAAGCCAAGGCCTAACATTACGAAGAAAATAAGCATCCCAACAACCCAGTTCATCTCTCTAGGCGCTTTATAAGAGCCTGTGAAAAATACCCGAAGTGTATGTAGGAACATCATAACAATAACTAAACTTGCTCCCCAGTGATGCATTCCGCGAACAATCGCTCCAAAAGCGACCTGATGCTGAAGATAGTCAACACTGTAGTATGCATTGATAATGTCTGGTACGTAATACATCGTAAGGAACATCCCCGACAATATCTGAATGACTGTAATAAAGAACGTCAAGCCACCGAAGCAATATACGAAAGCCGAGAAGTGATGTGCAGGGTTAACGTGCTCAGGCACTTCATGATCGGCAATATCTCTCCACATCGGTGTAATATCGAGACGCTCGTCAATCCAGTTGTACATATTTTTGAACATCGGACTAAGACGCCCCCCTTCTATTTCACACGAGTGTTCGCAACAATCGGTCCGAGATATACCCAACCATTGTCTAACTGCACTTGATATTCATCTAATGACTTAGGCGCAACCTTAAGTGTCTTACCATCTTTAGTGTATTTAGCACCATGGCACGGACAGTGATATTCATCCGGTGATTCTCCGCCCCAGCTTACAACGCAGCCTAGATGTTTACAAATCGGCGACAGTGCAAAAACTTGACCGTCATCACCTTTGCTAATCCATGCCGCAAGCTTTGGATCGCTTTCATACCATCCGTCAACTTGATGAATTTGAAACTCCACTCTCATAGGTTCTGAAGTGATTTTACTTTCCTCGATGACCTTAATGAAACCTGACGCTTCTTTTTTCTGCAGAATTGGATCAACAGCAAAACGTACCATCGGAAGGATGACACCGCCTGCCATGAAAGCACCTGCTCCGCCTAAAGTATAGGTAAGAAACTGACGTCGAGACATTTCCTTGCGCTTGGTCGGTACATGTTCGGAATCGTGCTGCTCATTGTGGTCCATATCGTTTACCCCCTTTGCCCCACCAAACTTGTGTCCAATACGGACTTTAACATTGTGTGAAAGATACAATTACCTTGATTGCTTAACATAACAAGGACATAACTATAATAGCCCACACGCAATATAGCGTCAAGAATCGAACCATTAGTTTCCTACGTCGAGGCAAAATGCTTAGATGAAATGTTCTCATTTTGTCACATTTCCCCTTCGTAGGTTTTGTCTGCCTATTGTTCTCCATCAGCAGATGTTTATGCGTAATTTGGAAGAAGTTATTGTGTTACTGCTGGCTTGCGCCATAGCATAGCAATCTGACTGCGTATGCTGTCTACGTCTGGTTGCTCATCTAGAACCATAGGCTGAACGAGGAGATCAGCAACGATCTCATTGCTCAAATATTCTGGTTGTCCACATACAACAATAATATATGCAAACCCTGTATTTCTTAGCTTGCTACATAGGTTGTTTAAACGTGTTACATCCCCCTCATCGCTCAAATCATAATGATAGGCAGGTAACGTGACTGTGCGCCCATGAAACGACGTTTCGATAGGAGCTAGCCATTGTCCTGTCCGCGCGATCTTGTCTGTTGCTTCCCAAGGGGTTTCATCACCCCTCAAACCAGATACAGGTAATAAGCAGGTGTCTAGATAGTGCTGAAGCTCCAGCCAGCTCGCTTCGTTCAGTTCACTAAACTTCATTAATGATAACTCTCCTAACCTTATGTACACTTGTTCATCTCTATCCATTTCATATTATAACATAGAAAACCCGACCTACACGGTCGGGCTAGGTTGAAATTATTGAAATGTCTTTAATTCCTCTGTTAATCGTTGAAACGACTCAGCATCACCATTTGCAAGCGCCTGATCAATGGCCAGATATAGTTTCTCAGTTCGGAAATTGCGCAGCGATTCGTCCAAGACCATTTCTGCCGCCAGCCCTAGCATCGTCTCATAGGCGACTTTCATGTTGTCCATTCGTTGCACCTCCACTACTTAAGCATATTCAATAAAAGTTTGCGCGTTCACGATGATCGCCCCGTTCTTAATCAATATACTGCTGCCTGTAAGCATCATTGACGAGTGCATAGCCTTGAGGCGTTCGGCGAATGACACTTTGTCCTTCAGCAGTTTCCCCCCATCTAATGACACCTAGGTGCATTAAGATCGTGAGCACACGCTTTTCAAGAATGTCACGGCTCGAATCATAATAGTAAGACCGAATAATCGGGTGCAAAATAAGATCTAGCGATGCGACAGTTATCCAATCTGCTGAGAGCCTCATCGTCCACTGTACGAGTGTCATTAAATTAGGAATCGGCATTTTGTACAATCTAAGCCAGTAACGGTAGATTGCAGGTAAATCATCATAATGCTGCGTCTCTGCCACTTCATGCCCTTTCGGCGTTAGAAACAATCTGTCTTGCTGCTCCTTTATATAACCTTGAGAATAAGCAAAGTCATAGATTAACGAGAACCGATCAGGATATTCCTGAAAGTGGCGCCCGTAGCCGAAACGCCAGCCCGCACGTGTTGGGACAGATTCAACAACAGAAAGTAAATCCAAAAGCTGTCCAAGCTGGCGCTTATACATCACACCTTCAGAAGTGAGCGGTGGTTCATGCTCTCTAACGAATCTTAGCATAAGTGTTACATCATCTTGGATTAAACCACGTTCATCACGATATACCGGGGGTTCTTCACAAGCTATAAGCTGCTTTTGATAACGTTGCTCTAAGACGACGCGCAATTGACTTTTAACATCCTCGGGCACTTGATACAAATAACGTGTGTGTTGCGAGTAGCCGTTAAATAGCCATCCGAATCGCTTAAATCTTGAAATCGCATGTCGTGCACTTTCTTCTGGTGTTGGAGGCGCAACAGCTTTCGGAGTTGCTTGATTACGAGCACTACGCTTTTGTTTAATAGCGGTAGGGGTAACCTCGCGAGATTGCTGTGGTGTCAGCACACTTTGAAGCATCATCGGCGTTGTATCTCCACCCAAAGCTCGTGCTTTTAGCTCTTCTAGGCTATAAGATTTTTGTGTCTCGAACAGCAATGAATTTAAAAAGCGCAAATCATTGCCCGACATTTCACTTACTCGCGATTCCAGTGCTTTGCGATACTGAACCGCAGATAAGATCGATTGGATGAGCATGTTTTTGGAATGTCCCTTGTACTCACATTCATAAGACTCAGCAATCTGGACCAAATCTGTGATGTCTGCATAGCTGAGCATATCCGCTAAGTTCATAGACATTCCCCGCTTTTTTAGGCCGATTCGTTACTGCCTAGTATCGGTTATGAAAGTTCCCTTTAAACCTATTTATAACGCAAAAAAATCCGGACCTACTGTCCGGATTTGATTTCCACTAAATGCTCTGTACAATTATATAGCTTGAGGTTCCACTTCTGATCATGCATCTCAACGATCGTGTAGGACACGTTTCGTAGAAACCCTTCAGGAAGTTCACCACACAATGCTTTTAAAAGTCTAACGAGAAATCCACCATGCGTAACGACTAGCCAAGATTGACCCTCATCACATGTCTTGAGCTCATCAATGAACGCCAAACCTCTTGCAATCACCGCATCATCGGACTCTTGATTAGGGACAAGTTCACGCCATTCCGTTCCCCACTTCATTAAACGCTCCTGCTCGGTTGTACCTTCTGCATCTCCGAACGATCGCTCGCGCAGTCTTGAATCGTGATTTAGAGGAATATCTAATCGCTCAGCAACAATCTCAGCAGTATGTACAGCGCGCAATAAATCACTACTCACAATTCTATCCCATTGGATATCTTCCACAGCTAACCGATTTGCAAGCAATCTCGCCTGAATGACCCCTTCTTGACTGAGCGGAATATTCGTAACCCCTTGAATTTTCCCTAATCGATTCCATTCCGTTACCCCATGTCTAATCCAACCTATCCTAAGCGGTAAAGTCATGAGCGTACTCGCGAAAACCAATTCAGAATTAACATGGTCATAATAATACCTACAATGGAGAACGCCACCCAATATTGTGGCATAGCAGGAGCGACATGGAATAGGATCGGATCGCTAAGACTAGCAACAGGAATGTTCAATTGAATATTGCTGCTGAGGTCTTGACTTGCGGAAAAGGCATTTGCTGTTTCCATAATACCTGAAAATTGCGAGTCTGCGCTTTTCGCGCTTCCATATAGCGTATATAAGAAGCCACTTACGAAGATAGCGAGCAACGCAGCCAAAATACTGGCCACTTTTCGCTTAAATTCGAAACTGAAAGCATAGGTACGACGAACTGCCGGCATATACCAAGCTTGTTCCGCATAAATTCTGTTCATTACATTATTGTTTAATGCTTCTTTGAACAATGGCAATTCATATTGGGAATCTTCAAACGGCAATTCCTGAATCAGCGCTGTGCTTTCTTCCCACATTTTAAATTGCTCCGCGCATTCAGAACAGCCTACAATGTGTTCATCCATCGCTAATCGGTCCTGAGAATCTTCTGGCAAATCCCAGTAAACACCGAACAGCTGTTCAGCTTCTTCACATTTCATCGCAGTTTCATCTCCTCGAACTCTTTGATTAGTGTAGGTTCAGCGAAATAAGATTCGAGTTGAATCTTCACACTTGCTCTAGCACGGAATAGCAACGACTTTACTGAACTCACTGTCTGACCTAATATATTTGCAATTTCTTGATAATCTAAACCATCATATTCTCGTAAAATAAGTGCAGATCTTTGCTTCTCTGGCAAACTGTTAATCGCTTCTCTCACCATCGAAACCTTCTCGTTGCGAAGCAATTGATTTTCTGGTGCTGCTTCTGCAGGCGCTGCTGGGATATAAGTTGTATCATCGAGTGACACATGTGTTGCCTTCTGCTTTCGTAGCTCACTCAATACCGTGTTACGTGCGATTGTATAAAGCCAAGTAGAGAAGGTTGCATCAATTTCTCGGAAGGAATGCAAACTACGATATGCTTTATAAAATGTCTCAGAGGTAAGATCTTCAGCAAGCATCTCCAGCTTGGCGCTCTTTAACATGTGATAAACAAAGGATAATATCTTTTTCTGATAGCGACTCATGAGAGACGCATACATATCGACGTTACCATCTTTGATTTCCCGAATTAACTGGGAATCGGTCATCATCTTCGCGACCCTCCCCACCCTATCAAGGTGAACGTTCGCAACCGGTGATATACATTGTACCGGCTAGAAACGAAAAAGTTGCGCTTGCTGCGCATAAAACATCGTGTACACCAGTATTTTACAAACCTATTTGATATTGTATCACAATGGAAGATGTTTTGAGCTTAAAGATTTCTCAAATTCATTATGTATTTATTCACAAAATAAAAATGGGCAAAAAAAATCCACCCCAGAGGGTGGCTGCACACAGTGCAAGGATTGGATAGGAGTGGAGAGAAACCATACTATGTCTTTATTATATGTATCCGTTTTCATTCTGTCAATACTTTTAATAAAGCGTTTTCATTGGATTTATATTTCAATATTACATATGGACGGAGTATTTAAGCTCCTTTAGTAACTGAATGGCGCGCTCTAGATATTCTTCTGTGTGGAAAGACAATCTCAGTACCCCTGGAATGTCATCTCGACTTTCGATAATTTGCAAATTGCTTAGATTGATTCGAGATTGACCAAGCTCCGTTGCAATTTTCCCAATACTGCCTGGATGATCCGGTACATCTACATAACACTCAAAGATAGAGCTGATCATCCCTTTACGTCGTTCTGGCAACTGATTGCGGAACTCGCCTGATAAGCGAAATTGCTCAGCAATTCCGTTGCCATCTCCGCTTTCAATTAGTTTTGCAAACCGTCCCATCTCCTGCTGCCAATCTTGAATCAGCCTTAACATGACATCTCGATTGTTCAGCAATATATCACGCCAAATAATCGGGTCGCTTGAAGCGATCCGCGTAATGTCGCGAAATCCTCCAGCTGCTAAGCTTGCATATAATCCGTTCGTCTCATTGTACCGAGCAACCTGGGTCACTAATCCGGACGCGATCATGTGAGGCAGATGGCTAATTGCGCCAACGATTTGATCATGCTCCACCGCATCGACCTTCACAATATGAGCTTTCGTCCACTTGAGCAATTGCTCTAGCTTGTCGATCGATTCAACAGGCGTATTCTGTGTAGGAGTGAGGACGTAATACGCGTTCTCAAACAGAAAGGAACTCGCGGCTTCTACACCCGAGCGCTCCCCGCCAGCCATCGGATGTCCTCCGATGAACACGCCACCTTGTAGCGCAAGCTTTGAAGCATGATGCACAACAGATGCTTTTGTACTGCCCACATCTGTAATGATACAGCCGGGCTTCAATTCTATGTTCGATAATTGCTCAATATACTCATCAAGCATGCCTACCGGGACGCAAACGAACAAAAAGTCTGCATCACGGGCTGCTTCCTCTAATGATGTTGTCGCTTCATCAACAACATCTCTAGCGATATATTTGGAAACAGATACAGGATTAACAGAGTGTCCTACAACATGAATGCCAGGTTTTCCTTTAAAGCAAAGTGCGAGCGAACCACCGATCAAACCAACGCCAAAGATCGCGATTTTAACCGCTTTGTCGCCTGCACTTGCTGTTAATTTTGTAAACTCTCCCATTTCGTCACTCATTCCTACTACACCTCTACCGCAATTTCTTGAAGAGCGGTTTTCAGTGCAGCGATCACCTTCTCATTCTCTTCACGACTGCCTACTGTAATTCTTACATGTGTTGGAGTTAGTCCAAAGCCTGCGCGAACGATCACACCTTTGCGGAGGAGCGCATTAAATACTTCTTGGCTTGGACGCTTTACATCAACCATAATGAAGTTTCCATGCGCAGGATATGCTTGTAAACCAAGCTCTTTGAAGGAATTATTTAAGTATTGTAGTCCCTCGCTGTTCGCTTTACGGCAACTTGCAATAAACTCATCATCTGCGAGAGCTGCAAGTGCTGCCGCTTGCCCAAAACGTGAAGTGTTGAACGGCTCACGCACTTGGTTGATGCTGCGAATAACGTCCGGGTGACCAATGCCATATCCGATCCTAAGCGATGCAAGACCATAAATTTTCGAGAATGTACGTAACAAAATAATGTTCGGATACTGATTAAGCAATTTCAACCCGTCTGGGTACGAAGCATCCTCAACATACTCGCAATAAGCTTCATCAAGAACAACGAGCACATTACTCGGCACTTTTGCAAGAAACGCAGTGAGCTCGTCCGCCGATACGATCGTCCCTGTTGGGTTATTCGGATTACATACCCAAATGATCTTCGTCTTCTCTGTAATACGTGCTTGCATCGCTGCGAGATCGTGCTTCCCGTCTTTCACCGGAACTTCTATCGACACACCGTTCTCAATCGTAACGTTATGCTTATATTGAGGGAACGTTTGATCAGCCATGATCGTCTCGTCACCTGGCAGAAGAAAGGCACGTGAAATCATCAAAATGATTTCGTCAGAGCCAGCTCCGAAAATAATTTGATTTGCATTCACGCCATATTTTTTTGCAATTGCTGCAGTTAACTCGACAGCAGCACCATCTGGATATATGCTGATGTTGCTTACTTCCCGTGCGATCGCTTCCTTCGCCTTCGGCGAGCTTCCGAACGGATTTTCATTGGAAGCCAGCTTAATTACTTCCGTTAGTCCTAGCTCTCGCTTTACATCGTCAACAGGCTTTCCTGGTTGGTATACAGGTAGATGAACAATATTCGGTTTCGGTTGCATGAGATACCCTCCTGAACAATGGCAAACGGAGCGCATGAGGCGCTCACCATTTAAGGCGAAACATCCTAGCAGGCTCCGTATAGTGATTTACATTCTATTATGACGCATCGACCAGTTCGTGTACACCCTGAATCCTCATTAATTTACACCGAATGATACGACACCTTCTACGTAATCTCAATCTACTGTTTCCGAGGCTTCAATTCAGCTATAAATTGTTGTACAGCATCTAATCCTTGCTTGCGCTCATCAGCAATTCCAGAAGTCAATTGTGGAAGTACGTCCTCAATTTTACGAACAATCGCGCTGCCGACAATGACTCCGTCACAAATCCCTGCAAATCGTTCAGCATGCTCTCTAGAAGAGATGCCAAATCCGATGCAGATCGGTACACTCGCTGCTGCTCGAACAGTGGCAAGAAATTGATCGATACCATCATGGAAAGTGGAGCGAACGCCCGTTACACCAAGAGATGATACACAATAGACAAAGCCTCTCGCATTTGTAGCGATTCGCTGAACACGCGCCTCTGAAGTTGGAGCGACGAGTGGAATGAGGTGAATACCGTATCTATCAGCAATCGAGCGAGCTTCTCCATCTTCTTCTAGCGGCAGGTCAGGAATAATTACTCCACTGTAGTCGTTTTGCTTAAGCAATCCGAAAAACTTTTCTAAACCAAGCTGAAGCGCTGGATTGTAGTAGGTAAATAAAATGAAAGGTAGCTTCACTCCGCGACTTCTAGCAATTGATCCAAGGGCGATGCAGTCTTGTAGGCTAATCCGGTTTTTCAAAGCTCGTTCTGAAGCACGCTGAATAACTGGGCCGTCAGCGAGTGGATCGGAGTAAGGTACACCTAACTCAAGCATGTGTGCTCCCGCAGCTTCTGCCGCTTGGATTAAAGCGACCGACGTTTCAAGGTCAGGATCACCCATCGTCATGAACGGCATCAATGCCGTTTCACCTTTCGCTTTTAAAGCTGCGAATACAGTATCTATTGCATTTGTTGTAGACGTTGTACTCATAGTTCCTCGCCTCCTGCGATCTTCGCTTGATAAGCGATAATCGACTCTACGTCTTTATCTCCACGCCCAGATAGATTAACGATGATAATCTCATCCTTGTTCATAGTCGGAGCGAGCTTCAACACATGTGCGATCGCATGTGCGGATTCAAGCGCAGGAATAATACCTTCCATGCGTGACAGCAATTCCAATGCGGATAAAGCTTCACGGTCCGTAATCGGAACATACTCAGCACGCTTGCTATCCTTCAAATAAGCATGCTCAGGTCCGATGCCCGGATAGTCAAGGCCAGCGGAAATGGAATGCGCAGGAAGCACTTGACCACCTTCATCCTGCAGCACATAACTCATCGAGCCTTGGAATACGCCAGGACGTCCCTTTGTCATCGTTGCAGCATGCTCTTCCGTGTCTACTCCGCGTCCTGCTGCCTCAACTCCAATAAGTCGAACAGATGAATCTTCAATAAACGGATGGAAAATACCGATTGCATTGCTGCCCCCACCTACCGCAGCAACAATCGCATCTGGAAGACGACCTTCTGCTTCTATGATTTGATCGCGTGCTTCCAAACCGATAACACGCTGGAAATCACGAACCATCATCGGATAGGGGTGCGGACCTGTAACTGATCCGAGAATATAGAACGTATCATCCACATGGCTCACCCAGTAACGCAACGTTTCATTGCAGGCATCCTTCAACGTCTTCGTACCGGAAGTCACCGGGATCACCTCTGAGCCGAGCAGCTTCATGCGGAACACGTTGAGCGCTTGCCGCTTCGTGTCCTCTTCACCCATGAACACTTTGCATTCTAGCCCCATCAATGCTGCGACCGTAGCGGAAGCAACACCGTGCTGGCCTGCACCCGTTTCTGCAATCACTTTCTTTTTACCCATACGTTTCGCTAATACCGCTTGTCCGATCGTATTATTGATCTTGTGTGCTCCGGTATGGTTCAAATCTTCACGCTTTAAGTATATTTTAGCTCCACCTAAATGCTCTGTTAAACGTTCTGCATAATAAAGTGGAGTTGGACGACCAGAGTATTGCTTGAGCAAATAGCGAACCTCATCCAAAAAGTCAGGATCATCCTTATATTTCAAATACGCCTCTTCAAGCTCGATTAGAGCATTCATTAACGTTTCTGGGACATATTTGCCACCGAACGCGCCGAAGCGTCCATGTTGGTCAGGTACAGTTTGTGTCATGATTGCTTCACCCTTTCTACAAATGCAGTAATTTTCGTATTGTCTTTAACGCCGTTAGTTTCGACACCACTGGAAAGATCGACACCTTGCGGATGATAGGTTTGGATTAATTGATCCGCATTATTCTCATTTAAACCACCTGCAATGAACAAGGTCAGTCCAAGCTCATCCGCTACCTTTTGATAAGTAGGAATAGCGTCCCAGCCGAAGGTTTGACCTGTACCACCACCTGCTGTATCTAGCAGGATCGTCGTAACAGCTTGACGATATGGGGTCAATCGCTGTGCGCCCAGTTCAGCTTCTTCTGAGCCGACTGACAATGCACGCCATACTTCAACGTTTAACTCATCACGCACACGTCGGCAAAACTCTGGAGTCTCATTACCGTGCAACTGCACGACATCAAGCTTCGTCTGTGTGACAGTCTCTTGAAGCTGCTCCCAAGTCGGATTGACGAACACGCCAACCGTACGAGGTGGCTTGCCACCAGCCATCGGAATGCTTTGCACCGCTTCACGCAGTTCACCCGCTTGCGTAAGTGTCACTTGCCGCTTGCTGGGTGCGAACATTAAACCAATATAGTCGATAGCTAATCCACGCATTCCTTGTAAGGTAGCTTCTTCTTTGATCCCGCATATTTTCACTGCTGTAGCTGTTGAATCTCGACTTATCATACTCGATTGTTCAATCGCCATAGGATTACCCAACCTTCGTCACTGGACCGAGTAGATCATGTACAGCGGCGGACACATCAGCTTGTCTCATAAAATGCTCGCCGACAAGTACCGCCTGTGCACCTGCAGCTCGAACGAATGCGATATCTTCTGGTGATGTAATCGCACTCTCGCTTACGGCTAATACATCTTTTGGCATTAGACCAATCAATTGCTCTGTCACATTCAGATCCGTAATGAACGTTTTCAAATCACGATTGTTCACACCAATTAGCGATGCTTTTCCGATCTCAAGCACGGTCTCAAGTTCAGGACGATTATGAACCTCAACGAGTACGTCTAGTCCAAGATCTTTAGCCAATGTATAAAAAGATGAAAGCTGCTCCTTCGTGAGAATCGCAGCAATGAGTAGAATCGCATCTGCACCTATCAGTCTAGCTTCATAAATTTGATGCTCGTCGATCAGGAAATCTTTGCGCAGTAAGGGAACGCTCACTTGTTCGCGAATTTGCTGAACATACGAGTTGCTTCCTTGAAAATAATCGGTATCTGTAAGCACCGAAATACAATCGGTACCCGCATTCACATAGGCTTGTGCGAGCGATACCGGATGGAAATCAGGACGGATCAGCCCTTTGGATGGACTCGCCTTCTTCACCTCTGCAATTAGACCCGTCGAACGGTTGCGTCCAATCAACGCTTGCTCGAATCCTCTACATGCGGACATCTCTGCAATCTGTTTTTCTGCCTTCGCAATCGTTAACGATTGCTTCAATTGTTCAACCTCTATGTGCTTTGTTGCTACAATTTGATCAAGAAACATGGCTCACTTCTCCTGTCGTTGCAATCCATTGCTCTAATTTCGCTGCTGCTTTTCCTGAATCAATCGTTTGTGCAGCGATTTGAACTCCCTCTACTAAAGTATCTGCTAAACCGGCGACATACACGCATGCACCCGCATTCGCAAGTACAACGTCACGGTATGCGCTCTTCTCGCCGCTAAGCACACGATGGATCAGCTTCGCATTAATCGTCGCATCTCCACCTTGCACTTCACCTAGCGACACTGTCGATAAGCCGAGCTGTTCCGGTGTAATATCGTATGTTGTAACGACTCCATCACGCAATTCAGACACTTTCGTCGGTGCAGAAATACTAATCTCATCCAATCCATCATGGCTGGCGACGACCATTGCCCGCTTCAAGCCTAGACGCGATAGCACTTCAGCAACAGTTGCCGTACGTTCCCGGTCATATAATCCGATTAATTGACGATCCGCTTTTGCTGGATTGGCGAGAGGTCCTAACATATTGAAAATCGTTCGAATCCCTAGCTCGCGTCGCGGTGCTGCAGCATGCTTCAACGCCGGGTGATACAGCTGTGCAAACATGAAGCAAATGCCTGTTCGTTCTAGACATAATGCCGCTTGTTCTGCTGTTAAGTTAATGTTGATGCCTAACGCCTCAAGTACATCAGCACTACCCGCTTTACCTGACATGGCACGATTGCCGTGCTTTGCAACACGAACTCCTGCCGCCGCAGCGATAATCGCCGATGAAGTTGAAATATTGAATTTGTGAATTCCTGATCCACCCGTACCACAGGTATCTAGTAACCGCTCATTTGAAGTCGTTACATGATCGGACAAAGAACGCATCGCTTCAGCGAAACCTGTAATCTCATCTACCGTTTCACCCTTCATTCGAAGTGCGGTAACGAGTCCACCGATTTGTGCCGCAGTAGCATCGCCCTTCATAATCGTCGTCATTGCAGCGTATGCCTCGTCCCGGGTTAACGTATCGCCATTCATCAACTTCGCTAACGCTTGCGGTAAAGTAAACGTCGTTATTTCGCTCATGATTAACACCCTCCTGAACTTAATCGTAGTCTAAATTCGTGCGACGGTCGCCCGCTACTGCGAACGGAAATCCGTTTTTGCCCATACTTTGTGGAAATGCCGCTTCCGCAGAGCGAATCGCCTTCAGCATTCCCTTTGCTTTATTGACAGTTTCTTGATATTCATTCTCTGGAACGGAATCCCATACGATACCAGCTCCCGCTTGTACATATGCTTTGCCATGCTTGAATACGATTGTCCGAATCGTAATGCAAGTATTCAAATTTCCCGAAAAACCAAGATAACCAATTGCCCCGGCGTACGCGCCTCGAGCTTCATTTTCCAGTTCAGAAATAATCTCCATCGCCCGCAGCTTGGGAGCGCCTGATACAGTACCTGCTGGTAAGCAGGACAAGAAAGCATCGTAAAAATCTTTATCTGGTCTCAGTTGTCCCGTCACATTCGATACGATGTGCATGACATGGGAATAGCGTTCAATCTCCATATAGCTGTCGCATTTTACCGTTCCGAACGTCGCTACTCGACCGATATCGTTACGGCCAAGATCGACGAGCATGACATGCTCCGCGCGTTCTTTTTCATCCGCTAACAGTTCTTTTTCGAGAGCTAAATCTTCTTCAGGGGTTCGACCGCGTGGGCGTGTGCCTGCAATTGGACGAGTCTCAACTTGACCGTCATCGACCTTAACGAGCAATTCCGGTGATGTACCGACGATAACTTCATCATCTAGCTTCAGATAATACATATATGGAGATGGATTCATCGTCCTTAGTACGCGATAGACATGAAGAGGATCAACTTCTGTCTCAATGTGAAATCGTTGGGAGAGCACCACTTGGAAAATATCGCCCGCACGAATGTACTCCTTCGCTTGATTCACATTATCGATGAATTGCTGCTTCGTTAGGTTGGAATGAATTTCACCTAACTCAGGATCTTGTGGTGGAGCACCTTTCGATACGCGCACTTGAATCGGTTGCTGTAATCTGTCGATCGTTTCGTCGATCTTCCCACATACCGCTGCATAGTTGAGTTCGATCTCTTTGTCAGATGCACCCTCTGCAATATGAACGTTACCGATGACAAGAACCTGCTGTTTGAAGTGGTCGAATACGATAATCTGATCACAAAACATAAATTGCATATCGTCCATGTTCAAATCGTCCGTACGATGAGGTGGTAGCTTCTTCTCATAATATTGGAGTAAATCATATCCGAAAAACCCAATCGCTCCACCTGTGAATGGAGGTAGCTCAGCTATCGAAGGACTGCGATAGGCACGAAGCTTTTCTCGTAGCAATTGCAGCGGTTCGTTCGTTTCATAGGTTTCAATTGTTTTGTTCTGCTCCAGAGTGAGCTTATTATGCTTTAATTTGAGGAGTAGAAATGGATCTGTACCTATGAACGAATAGCGTGCCCACTTCGTACCTCCCTCAACGCTTTCAAGGAGGAATGCACGCTTATCCTTGCTTAAATGCTGGAAAACACGAATCGGCGTTTCCGTATCCGCCATCAATCTACGAACTACGGGGATCACATTATATTGCCCTGCCATTGCGATGATTCCTTGCAGTTCCTGTTGATCCATATCGCATCTCTCCCATTATGTTGGTAGGTGGTTTTTTGCATGATTTAGGCATTTAAGTCGGTTTCACCGACTTAGTGGGCTTCATGCTGCTTGTTTTGAGCATTTAAGTCGGTTTCGCCGACTTATTGCGCTTCGTGTAGCATGTTTTGAGCATTTAAGTCGGTTTCGCCGACTTATTGCGCTTCGTGCAGCATGTTCTGGGCATTTAAGTCGGTTTCGCCGACTTAGTGCGCTTTGTGCTGCCTGTTTTGGGCATTTAAGTCGGTTTCGCCGACTTACTGCGCTTCGTGCTGCTTGTTTTGGGCATTTAAGTCGGTTTCGCCGACTTACTGCGCTTCGTGCTGCTTGTTTTGGGCATTTAAGTCGGTTTCGCCGACTTATTTCTTCAAACATCGGTTGATTCCATAAAAAAAGCATCTCTGCTTCGCAGAGATGCGCGTTATCGCATAAGATTAGAGACTGACTTCCCATGCGCATAAAACAAAACAGCGCGTGGTTACAGTAACTCCGCTCAACTCATCTCTACTCAGCTCACACATCAGCGTAAGTTGTCGTCCCTCTGGCCGACCGTTCCGCCTCTGTTCAATATGTTATCTAATATAGCACCGTCATGCGGATATCGTCAACTCATTTGAATGAAATTGCAACACCAACTCCCATTCATTTCATACACAACTCAGCTTCCTCTCTGTTCAAACCACTACATCAGTATCCTCAAGTACTCCTTACCTCAACATCACACATCATACCAATCTCTACTCCTACCACATCAAATCTCCCACAATATTTCATTCACCACAATAGCTTACGTGCCTCCTCCACCAATTCGTAGTAGTGATTTCGTTTAAATTGAGGGTTCAATGGACTAAAGATTTTATTAGCAACCAATGTTCGAATTACTTTGTAACCAAGATCTCTTCGAATATTTAAGCATTCACAAACATCTTGCAACCTAATTGGACGGTTAAGGCGAATGGCATATCGAAGCACTTCTCTTTCATGAAGTGACAGTTGTTGATATTCAATTGATAATCCTGTTGTTTTTCTACCTAAAAATTCATAGAGCGAGCGTTTACACAACTCCGTCTTCTTGTCCATCTCATCCCATGTAAAAGGAAAATAGGTTATACCCTGTACTGCAGTAGAACGAATCTTATTTCGACTGAAATCAAAGCGATCTCTAGTCAGTTGTTCCGCATGTGGTACAAACCCTTCTCCTTCTATTCCCAACCCAAATATTGGAATATAAGCATCGATATAAGCTTTTACACCAGTGATCGTTGTAATTTCGTGCTCTAGAATAATCCCATTGAAACTCTTAAACACCGGCCACAAAATGTCTAATAGTAACTTCTTCTCCCCTGCACCGTGCTTCTTCAACATCTCTAATCGCATACCTGTCGCTGCTTTGATCTGTTCCGCCAAAAACTTCTCATATTCCTTTATCACACTAATCCCCCTCCATAGTCTACAAAGTGATATAGACGCAAAAAACGCCGCTTGCTCCATTGGAGACAAACGACGTGTGCTTCACGTGCTATATTTATTATTAATAATATCATATTCCTAGATGTGAAACGAGTATTAGGCTTGTTTCGCAGTCTTAGCGCATGCGGCGGTGCTACTTTTGCCGTTCTAAGACCGTTTCGCGGTCTTAGCGCATGCGGCGGTGCTACTTTTGTGCTTCTAAGACCGTTTCGCGGTCTTAGCGCATGCAGCGGTGCTACTTTTACGGTTCTAAGACCGTTTCGCGGTCTTAGCGCATGCGGCGGTGCTACTTTTGCCGTTCTAAGACCGTTTCGCGGTCTTAGCGCATGCGGCGGTGCTACTTTTGTGCTTCTAAGACCGTCTCGCGGTCTTAGTGCATGCGGCGGAGCTACTTTTGCCGTTCTAAGACCGTTTCGCGGTCTTAGCGCGTGCACCCACTATGCCTTCAGATCAGGACGGAGCACCGATGCGCCTTCTAAGTAAACGTGGCGGATATCGGATTGGGACGCATCTGTGTTCACGTGCACCATGAGGCGAATGCATTTTTCCAAGCTACCTTTGACTGGCACCTCTAGCGAGCACATGAGCGGTACTAGCTCCCAGCCGGCCATTTGACGAATTGCACGCGCAGGGAATGTCGCATCCAAATCCTGCGTCACTGTAACGAGTACACTACAAATATCCTCTGGTGCAAACTGATTGACTTCCACGATCCCCTCTAACAAGCGAATCGTTGCATCCAATATTTCATCGACTTCATTTACTTCAACTGTAATTGCACCGCGTATCCCTCTAACGCTCATGATCGACTAGTTCCCCTCTCTTAAACCATCCACAATCTCGCTAACCCATTCGATTTGTACATCATTCCGAATTTCAACGCTGCCGATCGCAGTAGGAACGACGAACACCATCTGTCCTTCCAAAAACTTCTTATCGTGTAGCATCGCCGCCATGACCTCTTCCGTCGCGATTCCTTCTGGAATGCGCACCGGCAAACCAAACTTGCGGAATATTCGCTCAGTCACAACTTCAATCTCGCTGTCGTATCCAAATCTTGTTGCCAATCGTGCTGACCCGATCATCCCAATCGCAATCGCTTCGCCATGAGCAAGAACACCATAACCCGCGACCGCCTCTAACGCATGACCAATCGTATGACCCAAATTCAAAATAGCACGCAAATCATTTTCCCGTTCATCCCGCGAAACGACGATTGACTTCACGCGACAGCCTTCATAGAGCGCATAACCAAGCGCATCCGGCTCCAAGCCTAGTAGTCGCTCTACATTGTCCTCGCACCAGCTGACAAAGTCGGCGTTCCAGATCAGTCCATGCTTAATGACCTCAGACAGTCCCGCGCGCACTTCACGCATTGGCAGACTCGCTAACGTATCCAAGTCATAGAGTACAAACTCAGGTTGATAGAAAGCGCCGATAATATTTTTGGCTAATCGATGGTTAACCGCGACTTTTCCACCTACACTGCTATCATGAGCGAGAATTGTCGTCGGAATTTGTACAAAGCGAACACCACGCATGTACGAAGCAGCAACGAAGCCAGCGAGATCACCGACAACACCGCCTCCAAGGGCGATAACGGTCGACCGACGATCAAGCCCAGCTTGCAGAGCAACACCGACGAGTTCATCGAGCATCTCGAGCGATTTGCTCGTTTCACCTGAAGGAACAACCGCTGTCGTCACTTTATACCCGGAGTCACTTAAAGCTTTCTCCACTGCTTCGGCATATAGTCCTTCGACAGAAGCGTCTGTCACAAGCATGACAGGCGACTTTACTGAGAAACCTCGTTCAGCGAACAATTGTCCCGTACGCGCCAACAATCCTGACCCGATATAGATCGGGTAGGATCGATCCCCTAGCTCAACTGTTAACTCGCGCGTTTCGTTAGCCATTAGTATGCCTCTACTTGGCGCAAATAGTTGTCGACATTCGCTTGAATCTCTTCTATCGAATCGCCGCCGAATTTTTCAAGAAACGCCTTCGCAATTTCCCATGTTACAACGTGCTCCATTACGACGCTCGCCGCAGGTACCGCACAAGCATCTGAACGCTCAACCTGTGCTGTGTATTCTTCCTTAGTATCGATATCCACACTAGCTAGTGGCTTATACAACGTAGGAATTGGCTTCATTACACCACGTACTACGATAGGTTCTCCCGTTGACATTCCGCCTTCGATTCCACCTGCATTGTTAGATGCGCGGTGGAAGCCTTTTTCCGGTGAATGAAGAATCGGGTCATGGACCACCGAACCGTTGCGACGGCCTGCTTCAAATCCGATCCCAATCTCAACGCCTTTGAACGCATTGATTGAGACGACGGCTTGTGCAATTCGTGAATCGAGCTTGCGATCCCATTGCACGTGACTTCCTAAACCAACCGGCAAGCCTTCAACGATACATTCAACAACGCCACCAATCGTATCGCCTTCTTGCTTCATACGATCGATCAGTTCAGTCATTTTCTGTTCAGCAACTTTATCTACAACTCTTACAGGAGACTGCTCTGTAATTTCAATCAATTCATCAATGGAAACGTTAGGCGTTTGTGCGACGACTTCGCCGATCGATACGACGTGACCTGCTACCTTCACTCCGAACTTCTCTAGCAATTGACGAGCAATCGCACCAACTGCAACACGAGCCGCCGTTTCACGAGCACTTGAACGCTCAAGCACGTTTCGCAAATCTTTCAAATTGTACTTCAAACCACCGTTCAAATCGGCATGTCCCGGACGAGGGCGATGAACACGACGCTTCGCTTCATCTCCGCCTTCAACCGGCTCTACGTTCATAACTGTTGTCCAGTGCTTCCAGTCTTTATTCTCAACAACGAGCGCAACTGGTGCCCCAGTCGTACGACCGTGTCGCACGCCACCTACGATTTGAGCCGTATCCGTCTCAATTTGCATGCGACGTCCACGTCCATGACCTTTCTGACGACGTTGCAACTGAAAATTAATAGCCTCGAAATCAAGTTCCAAATTACTAGGTAATCCCTCAATAATAGCTGTAAGCTGCGGACCGTGTGTTTCACCCGCTGTTAAATATCGTAAACTCAAGTTAGCTCCCCCTCTTTGCCCCATGACCGTAAATACCTTTGCTCATTATATTACAGCGTTAAAGTGTTTGACAAGAAAACAGCCCGTCAAGTACGGACGGACTGCTGATGCTTATTAGTTGCAGAAGGTCCAAATTGAGATTCTCTCATGAGAGAAAGTAGCTGCACATTTTCTAAACCGAGAATTTGCGCACATTCTTGAACAGAGATTAACCCTCGCCGATAAGCGGTGATCACTTTTCTTTTGTCCATATGTCCCTCCGTCAAGCCTGAATAAGTTTATTATCGGTTGGAAGGCATATAAACATACGTTAAATCATTTTACGGTAAAAAAAAGTTTCCGCTGTTTCAAGACCATACTGTGCAGGAGAAAAAATTTGTTCTGTACTTCCAACGAATAACAGGCCACCTGGTTTGAGTGCTTTGGCGAATTTCGTATAGAGGATTGCTTTAGCATCTTCTGTAAAATAGATCATCACATTGCGACATACGATTAAATCATATTGCGTACCGAATGAGTCAAGCAGTAAATTATGCTTCTGATACTTTACTGCTCGCTTCAGTCGATCATCCACTTGGAATGCACCATCAACAGCTTTGAAATATTTATTTTTATAGTCGGGTGGCACTTCACGAAGCGAACGTTCTAAATAGGAGCCTTCCTTTGCCTTCGCAATTACACCTTCATCCAAATCTGTCGCCAGCAAAGAGCTTCGTTCGAGAACTCCGAGTGTATCGAGAATCATCCCAATCGTATACGGTTCTTCTCCCGTAGAGCATGCAGCGCTCCAGATGTTAAGCCTAGAATTCGTCTTGATCATCTGTGGAAGAAACTTATCTACTAGCATCGTCCATCGATTCGAATTGCGCCAAAACTCGGATACGTTAATCGTCATCCGATCCAAAAACTCATTTTTTAATCGTGAGTCCGACAGAAGTGCACTATAATATTGATCAAATGTAGAAAATCCATGCTTTAAGCGTAAAGTTGTCAACCTTCTTCGCATTTGATTTTCCTTATACTGCGAAAGATCTATCGAAGTAGATTTTTTTATATTCGCAATAAATTGTGAAAAATCTTCATCCTCTGGAAGCTTATTAATCATATCCACACCTGAATGACTTTGTCATAGGATACTAACTCTTCTTCCGAGAAGAATATCGCAATTTCACGTGCTGCGCTCTCGATCGAGTCCGAGCCGTGAATAAGATTGAAATTCGTATGTATTGCAAAATCACTGCGAATTGTTCCAGGTGCTGCTTCAAGCGCATTCGTCTTACCGATTAATGCTCGGCATAACCCTACCGCTTGATCGCCTTCCCATACCATCGCGAATACTGGACCTGCTGTAATAAATTCCAATAGACGATTATAGAAATCTTTTCCTTCATGCTCCGCATAATGGCGTTGAGCCCGATCCAACGTTACATTCATTAGCTTCGCGCCAACAAGCTTCAAGCCTTTACGTTCAAACCGCGATACGATTTCACCGATTAAACCTCTTTGAACGCCGTCTGGCTTGACCATCAAGTAGGTTCTTTCCATATCGTCACTCCTCACATCCATTGGGGTTATCGTCTATTCTAACACATTCAATCCAGCTTAATAACTGCGCTTAGCTACAAATCGAGCAATATCATGAAGATTCCGTCTAGCATTATTATCTGGCAAAGTATCAAGCGCCTTTAAAGCTTTCGCGATGTATCGATCAGACATCTGTTCAGCTTTAGCGATCCCACTGCTCGCACGTACAAGCTTAACAGCGGCTACAGAACTGACACTCCCTTCACTCTCACGAATGAGGCTGATTTCGCGCAATAGCCGATCCCGAATATCCGCATCCTCAAGAGCGTATAAGACGGGTAATGTAATATTGCCTTGTCGCAAATCACTTCCTGGTGGTTTACCAATTGTTTTTTCCGTTCCGCACAGGTCGAGCAAGTCATCCCCGATTTGAAATGCCATACCCACATTATAACCGAAGCGATATAATGCGTCGCTTATCCGTGCTGGTGCATTCGTTGCGATCGCCCCAAGCTGACAGCTAATTGCGATTAGGAGCGCGGTCTTCCGCCGAATGCGGAGCAAGTAGTTACGCACACTCTGCTCGACATTGAAGAAGTCGCGTATTTGCTCCATCTCACCTAGACACATCTGAACAATCGCATTGGATAGCGTTTGATGGATTCGGACATTAGGCAATTTAGTTACGACAGTGAGTGCTTTCGCATAAATAAAGTCACCCGTGTACATTGCAATTTTATTATCCCATTTGGACTTGACCGTTAATTGACCCCGCCGAGTATCAGCATCGTCAATAACATCATCATGCACAAGAGTCGCCATATGAATGAGTTCGAGCGGTACAGCAACGTGCTTTAGCGTTTCGAGTGAATAATCTCCGAACTTGCCTGATAATAGCACGAAAACAGGGCGAAGTCGCTTGCCCCCTGCTTTTAATAGATGTAATGAGGTTTCGCTTAAAAGTGGAAGATCGGACCTCACCGTCTTCGCCATCATATCCTCAATCGATTGCAGATCTGACTTCATCGATGCATAAAGTTGCATTATTTTCATAGGTTCACCCGCGACTTCAATAAGATTAAATTAAATTAGACACATTGCGCCCTAGCGGCAATTCGATCAGTTCAACCGGCTGTTTAATTAAGCCAAGCTCTAACGCATATTGCCAGTAAAGCTGCAATCCCGCTTTCTGCTCCGATCCAAAATCATGGCATAAGTTCGCAAAGTAGTTCCGCCAATACAGTGCAGTTCCCCCAATTTGCGTAATCGCTTTGTCCACAATGACTTCCGGATTCATCGCTGTACGTTGCTTGCTCGCAACCAACGCTTCATAGATCGCCAGTATTGCTTCCGGAAATTGTTCTGCGGTTTCTCGGTGCACGGCCCATAACGCATAAGTCATCCAATGACCAGTCCATAGATGCCAGACTTCACCAAGATCGAGTACTTGATACTGTTTATTCTGCCACGAAGCACGAATCGCGTGATCTCCAATGAGTAACGCTGCATCTGCATGCTCTAACATCTGCTCAAGCGAAGGCTCAGCATCGATGTATGAAGGCTTACCCCCATAAAATTTCTCCATAATAATCTTGAGCAAATTAACTGATGTTGCTGACGTTGTTGTTAAAGCAATCGTCCCCTGTAGTACTTTCTCTAGCGGTGACTTTAAAAACAGCAAGATGGACTGCACTCGTCCTGCTGTGCTTACAGACAAATTCGGCAACACATAGTAATCATTCGACGATACTCCGAAGGCAAATGAGGAGATGGCTGCCATATCAATCTCGCCTTCACGCAGCTTCCGATTCAACACTGCGGGCATACCGGATTGTTGCTCTACTGGAAAAGGCAGTGCGCTCGTTTCAAAGCCATGTACAACTGGCCATACATTCGTATAAGAAATGCGTCCGATTGTAATCGGACGCTGTAAATCGCTATTCATCTCATTCTCCCCATCTTTTGTAGATGTCGTTAGAGATCCCCATATTGTCCATCACTTTACCGACCATGAATACGACAATATCTTCTAAAGTCTGCGGACCATTATAAAAAGCTGGCATTGCCGGAATAATCCGTACACCAAGCCGGGATAGCTTCAACATATTTTCAAGGTGAATCGCATGCAAAGGTGTCTCTCTCGGTACGAGCAACAGAGGTTTCCCTTCCTTCAGCATGACATCTGCCGTACGCGTCAATAAGTTCGTGGAGGCACCGTTAG
The DNA here is from genome assembly GCA_029203125.1 of Candidatus Cohnella colombiensis. GTDB lineage: Bacteria > Bacillota > Bacilli > Paenibacillales > Paenibacillaceae > Cohnella > Cohnella colombiensis. The sequence goes on along the minus strand of CP119317.1, from coordinate 1,467,140 downwards.
CAATCGAGGACAATGAACCCATAGAGCAAGGAACGACTACCATCCCTTCAGTACGATACGAGCCACTCGCGATCGATGCGCCGATATCATTTAAGGGATGATAGGTGAGTTGCTCTTCCTCGAACGCTACCCTGAAAGCTTCTCGAAGCGCCTCTTGACGATGTGAAGCGTCCCAGCCAAGCTCTTCCTTTAGCACTCTCCAGCCCGCATCAGTAATGACAAGGTGAATGTGGAAGCCCGCCTTTAATAGCTCGCGGCATAACGTTACACCATATATTGCACCGCTTGCACCTGTAATTCCAACAACCCATCTACGCTTGTAATTTTCTCTATTCACCAGTTTCTCACCACCACGAGGTCAATAAATGTGAAGGCAAATACAACCGCGCTCAGAATTCCGTTCATCGTAAAGAATGCTGCATTAAGCTTACTCAGATCATTCGGCTTCACTAATCGATGTTCATAAAGTAACAAGCCAGCAGCCACAATCATCCCAATGCAATACCACCAGCCTAAATCGGTCAAAATAAGCAGCAAAGCGAAACCTACCGTAGTTAATGCGTGCATCGCACGCGCGATATCAAGTGCTCGCGAAATGCCAAATCGAGACGGGATCGAGAATAAACCTTCCTTGCGGTCTATCTCAATATCCTGACACGAATAAATAATGTCAAAGCCTGCTGTCCAAATTGCAACTGTAAGATATAAAATAATAGCTGTCCACGACACCTCACCAGTTACAGCAACCCAGCCTCCTAAAGGAGCGAGACCAATCGTTAAGCCAAGAACTAGGTGACAAGCCCATGTAAATCTCTTCGTATAAGAATAAATAACTGTCATAAATACGGCAACAGGCAATAGCTTCACAGCAAGACTATTCAACTGCGCTGCAGCCCAAAATAATAAAGCGAACGAAGCGATAATGAATAGCAGAGCTTCACTAGATTTGATTAGACCCGCAGGAATTGCACGACTTGCTGTGCGAGGGTTTCGCGCGTCAATCGCTTGATCGATTACGCGATTTAATCCCATTGCAGCTGTGCGTGCACCAATCATAGCAAGTAGAATCCAACCACATTCACTCCATTCTGGCAATCGAGCTTGTACAGTTACCGCACCAAGAATCGCTCCCATGAATGCAAATGGCAATGCAAATATCGTATGTTCAAACTTAATCATTTCTAGAAAAGTACGAATCTTCCGTATCATGCCCCGTCATTCCCCTTCGTGCCCATATGCAGCGCGGCTACGCCCCCAGTTAATGGATATGCCTTCACATTTCGCATACCCGCTTCTCGGAACATCTCTGCGAGCGCCTGTAAATCTGGAAACGTCGTAAGTGATTCTGGTAACCAGCTATATTGTTCATATTTCTTCACTAACAACTTTGCTACTAATGGAAGCAGCTTTTCAAAGTAAAAATAATAGATCGCCTTAAAAGGCTGCCACGTTGGCTTCGACAGCTCCAAGCAGACGACTAGTCCTCCTGGCTTCACTACACGTCGCATCTCACGAAGAACTTGAGCATAATTGGGTACGTTGCGCAAGCCGAATCCAATGGTCACATAATCAAACGTGTTGTCTTCGAATGGTAGTTCCATCGCATTGCCTTGCACAAGCTCGATTTGCTTTGATCGACCCTGCTTGTCAACTTTAGCTTGTCCGATTTCAAGCATGTTGCCACTGAAGTCGAGTCCGGTAATCTTCCCATCTACACTAGCTTTCGCTAGAGCAATCGTCCAATCACAAGTGCCACAACATAGATCAAGCGCAGTTTGTCCCGGCTGAATATTCATTTTGCGCATAGTGAAACGACGCCAAGCTTTATGTCTTCTAAAGCTAAGTACGTCGTTCATCATATCGTATTTCGGAGCGATATTCTCAAATACCGCATGCACATCTTTCTGACTCGAATTTACTTCTGACATATGAACTTAACCCAACTCCTTTAGTGCAGTTGCAGGCTGTGAACTAGATGCTTGCAGGAAAGGTTCAATGAGTGTATGAAGCTCTCTTTGAAGCTTATCCGATTGTAAGCGCTGGATGAGCGCTTGTAGTTGCCCTACAGAATGACGAAGCAATCCGGACAACTTACTTGTGACTTCGTATTTATTAAACAATGATTTCAATAAGCTTTCGTCCTCATGATTGCCCGCTAAACGCAAACGATCATCCTCAGAGCCTTCTTGAGCAATGAACCATACACCCCAGCTACCAAGTAGAGAAGTTGATTCCTTCACCTTATGAAGCTCTTCAAGCAACACTTCACAACGGCTGAACCGGTCGACCATCTCCGGCCAGATCCGCTCATACACACTGTTCATACAGCTAGTGAATGACAGAAACAGTCCCGACTTCATCGACGTACCCATATGCAAATATTCCTCAGCTGTCAGCTTCATCTGCTTCATCTTTGTATAGAAAATCATCTTCGTTTGATTAATTTCACTTACAGCCTCGCTAAGCAAACGAACAAGATCAAGTTGACCTGCTTGTGATAACAATTGATAGAAGCGACTGCTGAAATAGTCACCCGCCAGCACTTTAAGCTGCTGTGACCGCATTGCCCGGAATTCACCCTTCGGAACGGATGCATTATTACCTACACTCTCATGTGTGTCTAATCCTAGCTGTACCAATGAGGTAACAACGGAATACAGTTCCTTATGGACTGCAGCCGCTGGATGATGATTTAACATTGTATAAAGCAATGAGATCCTGCCATATGGGAAATCAGGCAAGTCCGTATGCAATTTTATCATCTCATGGCTCATGTAATTGCCTGCCAGTTGGGTTATTCGAGCCCAAGTCATCCTTCCGCCTCCGAACCAGTTGTTCAAGTAAGCCGTCTTTAAAGTTCAAACCGTGCTACTTTACCGACTTCAGTATTAAGGGTTATTATATCATATCCTTAATGGGCTAGCATAAGCAGTATCATTTGTTCATCATATTGCAAAATGTTTCAACCACCGTTGTCCGATAGGTGTAGTAGAAACACGAAGTTTACCGAAGTAGACTGGATTTTGCTCAAGCGCAGTCGGAGTGAGCTGATTAAGCTCATTGGACTTCCAATCATCTTTCCTTGTCTCGATAGCGAGCAACAACGGCTCTGCTTCATTATTTCCATTGAAAAGCCGAATCAGCACTTGTTCGACGTTGTTCTTTTGTGAAAAAGCGACTGTAATCAATTCATGCACATCGACCCAACTTGTCGTCAATGATGTCTCCATCAAATCCACTGCGAGAATGGAATGATCCCACGTCACACGTGCAAGCCGCTCTCGACATTGGAATGTCACCATCAAATCTACAAGTGTATCATCCGTAACGATATGCAGCCGATTTATTTTAAACACAGCAGCAGAATAACGGCTTCGTTCCTGTTCTAAATGAGACCGGTACAGCTGACTCATCACGACAATCGCAATTGCACCGACGAGAACTAATGCAAGTATTGATTTCCAATAAAGTTTAGACATAGGGCACCCCTTTCAAAGAAAGGCTTTCCCTAACTATTGTACAACCAAAAAAGGCAAGCTATGCCTGCCTCTTTGGAGACCATACCTCGTTTAATCGCCCGATTCCACGATCCCGTGCTTCGTAACAATCGTTGCTCTACCGCGAATCTTCACCGCTGAAGTGTGATCTGTGAATTGAGCAATCAGTACCTCACCTTGATCGAGCTTCTCGGTATGGTGGAATCTTGTATCCTGTCCACGCGTTAAACCAATGACCTGTACACCATTATCCTTGGCCTTCACGACAAAAAAATCTTGATCATCTCTACTCGTCACGATTCATTACTCCCTCTGGCAACTCTCTCGTTTGAGCTTGAAGCTCTCTTAGTTCACAAATAGCTTAAGCTAATCGTGAACTATTATAGCATAACCATCGCCAAAAACACGATAAAAAAACCACCCCTTATTACGGATAACCGCAACAATAGAAGTGGTCCTTGTAGCTTTAGCGCTTACTTTATGCCATCTTTAAGTGCTTTACCTGGCTTGAATGCAGGGACTTTTCCAGCTGGAATTTCAATCTCCTCACCGGTTTGCGGATTACGTCCCTTACGAGCATTGCGCTCACGAACTTCAAAGTTACCAAATCCAACGAGCTGTACTTTATCACCAGCTTGCAGTGCTTCAGAGATGACGTCAAATACGGCATCAACTGCTTGTGACGCGTCTTTCTTAGACAGGTCAGCCAGCTCGGCTACTTTCGCGATTAACTCGGTTTTGTTCATAGCATTCACCTCCCCTATCAAACATAGCCTACTATCTGTGTATCCGTTTCATCAGAAATTATACACTTGAAAGATGCGAAGTTTCAAGCAGAGCGCATTATGCGCGCTTTATGATCGCTTCTTGCGATTCAAATGAATGAAAGTAACCGCCAATGCCAAAACTAGCACAGCCCCTTTGATGATGTCTGTCGTATAATATTGCACATTCATCATCGTCAATCCATTCACCATAACTCCCATTAACACAGCACCGAAAAATGTACCAATAATATTCGGACGTCCTGCAGCCAACACGGAATAGCCCACAAACACTGCCGCGACTGATTCCATAAGCATAGGTGCACCTGCATCAATTTGTCCTGATCCAATACGAGCAGCGAACAAGATACCACCCACTGCAGCAAAGACTCCCGACAGAACATAGGCCAACGTCCGCACACGCTTAACGCGAAGTCCAGATAAACGCGCAGCCTCTTCGTTGCCTCCCGTCATAATCATTTGCCGTCCCCAGCGAGTATACTTGAAAAACAGATGCATCACGAGAACAGCGAGCAGCATGAGAATAACAGAGAAGGGAACACCGAGTAGCTTGCCCTGACCAATCCACAGAAAGTCCTTGAGTATTTTCCCAGGAGCCGTTGTGCCATCGCTTAGTGGCATGTTGTTGTAGATGGAATAGCCCTTTGTATAAGTTTTATGAATCCCACTGACGATGTACATGACCGCTAGCGTCGCCAAAAGATCCGGTATTCTTATTTTCACAATGAGCAAAGCATTAACTAAACCTATTATCGCTCCAACTGCAATCGGAACAATAATGACAACGATTAAAGGCATTTCGTACCAAACCATCATCGTTGCAGTCAATACCGTAGATAAAGATACAGTAGACCCGACTGATAGATCGAATCCGTCGACCATTAATGAAATTGTAACCCCTATTGCGACAAATGTGACAATGGAGATCGACCGTAAGATGTCCGTCAAATTGCTATACGTGAAAAAGTAGGGACTTTGGAAAGAAAAAAATAGGATTACGAGTCCAATAAAAATAAGCGCTCCATATTTGAAGGTGAATGACATGAGTCGGTTCGTCACTTTATATCCTCCTTACCCGCACTTGCGTAATATAATAAGTCCTCTTGCGTAGCTTCCCCACGAGCGAATGTTTTTACGAATTCACCGTCACACATCACAATGATGCGATCTGCTAATCCGAGCGCTTCCGCAAATTCGCACGTCAAATAGATAATTCCTTTACCTTGCTCAGCTAACTCGCCAATGATTCGGAAGATGTCCCTCTTTGCCCCGACATCAACACCCTTAGTAGGTTCATCAAAGAGATATACGGAAGCATCCGTCCCTAGCCATTTGCCAATCGCAACCTTCTGTTGATTACCCCCGCTTAAGTAGGTCGTCAACTGCGACAGTCCTGACGCTTTGATTCCCAACGCAGCAACATGCTGCTCAGCAAGCTTGCGTTCCTTCTGACCAGAAATCGCTCCCCATTGGCTAATCAATTTTAATACCGGCAAGCTTAAATTATGAAGTACTGATTCCTTAACTAGAATCCCTTCTTTGCGCCTTTCCTCCGGCACTAGAACGATGCCCGCTGAGACCGCATCAGTGGGCGATCTCAACTGAACGACACGACCGTCCAGCTCAATTATGCCTTGTTGCGAGTCATCAGCTCCAAATAGCGCCCGTGAAAGCTCGGTTTTCCCCGCACCCACCAAGCCTACAATGGCCAGGATTTCTCCACGTCGCAATTCCAAATCGACACCACGAACACGATCACCCGACATTAAGCCGTTAACGGATAACAACTGATCTCCAAGCGTTACAGGCAACTTAGGGTATTCTTCTTCAAAGCTACCACCTAGCATCGCTTGCACAACCTTGGAAATATCGAGATGCTCCACCTGTTCCGTCATCACCCGTTCGCCATCACGCATAACCGTTATCCGATCGCATAACTCAAACACTTCAGGTAAGCGATGAGAGATGAATATGACCCCAATGCCTGCTTTCTTTAAATCATTGACAATCGTAAACAACTTGGTCGATTCTTCTATACTAAGCGGCGCTGTCGGCTCATCCAATATAACGAATTTAGCTTCTTCTGCCAGCAATCGTGCGATGAGCACAAGCTGTTTCTCAGCTAATGTCAGGTCGCGGACGAGTGTCTTCGATGAACGGCTTAGCTTAAGTCCTTCCAGAACCTTATCCGCTTCAGCATATAAAGCAGACCAATTCATCCAGCGCTTGCCTTTGGATGAAGCAATTCGATCCAAGAAAATATTTTCGGCAATGCTTAGTTGGGCAATAAGAGAAGTATCAACTTCCTGGTATACACATTGAATTCCCGCAGCTTTGGCATCAGCAGGAGTCCGAATCGGTATTAACTTTTCGTCAATTTCTATCGTACCTTCATCTGATTCATATGCGCCCGATAAAATTTTCATCAAGGTGCTCTTACCTGCCCCATTCGCTCCAAGCAATGCATGGATTTCTCCACTTTTCACATTGAAATCTACGTGATGAAGAGCAGAAACACCTGAGAAGGATTTCGATATTGCTCTCATGTTTAGTTCTGTGTTTCGTTTAGTCACCTTGATCCTCCTCTCTGCTGTTTAATTACACATCGTTACATAGGTTCCGTAGACATAAACGCAGGAAACGGCGCGGTTAAGCTCCGCGCCGTACCTAATCAAACCGCTATTTCACGATTTATTTCGCTACTTCTGCTTCCAAAGCTTGCAGGTAATCTGTATTACCTAGTTCGCTCTTGCCCCAACCTTCTACATACTGAGACAGTTCATCTGTTGTGATAACTTTATCTGTAGGAAGCATGTCGCGATGTACGAATACAGGCTCTAATTGTACCACCGTTTCCGTCTTTGCACCACTCAGCTTTTGGTAAAGATATCTGACCTGTACTGTACCAATTGATGTTGGATCAACTGCTGCAGATGCAACCCAAGGGTTTGCAGGATCTTGAATCAGCTTCAAATCTTCATCGCTTAGGTCAATTCCATAGACTTTAATTTCATCGCGTCCAGCTTGTTGAATGGCATTAGCAGCACCTTTAGCGAACTCATCCCATGCTGCCCATACTGCCGTAATATCCCCCTTGTTAGGATATTGCTTCAATACAGCTTCCATTTTTGCTTGTGTATCCAGCTGTGGATTGCTTGCATCTCCGAATGCTGCAATTTGCTTAATGTCCGTATATTTCTTCAAGAATGCATCATACGAAATTTGGCGGCTTTCCATTGGCGCAAAGCCTGCTACCCACACCTTAACAATATTACCCTTGCCACCTGCTTCTTCAGCAAGCTTATCGAGCGTGAATTGTGCTAGCAATTGATCGTTTTGTGCGATATTTGTAACTCCCTCGACATCGTTCAAGGAAGAGTCAAATGCGACAACAGCAATTCCAGCTGCAAGCGCGTTGCTCACACCGCTGGCAAGTGCATTCGGATCACCATGGTCAAGCAGAATGCCATCAAACTTTTGAGTTACAGCCGAATCAAGATTCGCCGCCATCTTGCTTAAATCATTATCTGATGAGAGCACAGTAAGTTCGCCCCCGAACTTCTCAACTTGCTTCTTTACTCCATCTACGTATTGTGCAGAGAAAGTCCCTGTGTTGAAGCGCATAACGAGAGCAATTCTTTTGCCAATCAGTGCATTCGGCTCACTAGCATTCGCTTCTGGCGAGCTAGCTTCTGATGAATTGGATGCTGATGGTGATTGGCTACTGTTGTTTGTCTTTTTATCTCCGCAGCCAGTCAAAACTAATACAAGTACCAAAATCAAAGATAACCCCAAACCTAACGATTTTTTCATGTTTCTCTCGACCTCCAAGATGTATGAGTGCTTAATTACATGTTGAGTATAATCAACAAATACCTAGTATGTCAATCGGAATTTACAAATTAATGAAATTAAAAAACGGTTATACCCAATGGTGTGTTGGGATAACCGTTTTTATTCTAGAGGATAATTGCAATTAACCCGCCGGAGCCTTCATTAATGATCCGCCCTAACGTCTCCTGCAGCTTGTAACGCGCGTTGTCTGGCATCATTGCAATTTTCCCTTGAATACCTTCTCTTACAATGGAATGAAGCGAGCGACCGAAAATATCGGAATCCCAAATGCGGATCGGATCCTTCTCGAAGTCCTGCATCAGATAGCGCACAAGCTCCTCGCTCTGCTTCTCTGTGCCGATAATCGGAGCAAACTCAGATTCCACATCAACACGTATCATATGGATCGATGGCGCTGTCGCCTTCAACCGAACACCGAAGCGCGAGCCTTGGCGAATAAGCTCTGGTTCATCAAGCACCATCTCTGCAAGCGAAGGAGCTGCGATGCCATAGCCCGTCGTCTTTACCATCTCCAACGACTCTGCAAATCGATCATACTCCCGCTTCGCATGTGAGAAATCCTGCATCAGTTGAAGCAAATGATCTTTGCCTCTAATTTCTGTGCCGACGACCTCAGTCAATATTTTGTCATAGAGTTCATCCGGAGCGAACAAGTCAATCTCCGCAACTCCATGACCCAGATTCATCCCACTCAAGCCCGCGCGTGAAATGAAATCATATTCGATAAACTGCGAGACGACGCGATCTACATCGCGTAAGCGACGAATATCTTTAACCGTCTCCCGGACAGAGCTTTCATAGCTTGAACGTAACCAATGGCCATCGTTAAGTACCATTACCCAGCTTGGAAGATTAACATTCACTTCGTGAACCGGGAATTCATAGAGCACTTCTCTCAGGACACCGATGACTTCTTCTTCTCCCATCGTTGCAGCGCTGAGCGTAATGACAGGGATATCATATTTCACCGCAAGTTCATTACGCAGAGCAAGCGCTTCCTCACTCTTCGGCTTCGTAGAGTTCACCACAAGCACGAACGGCTTACCGACTTCTTTAAGCTCATTGACGACGCGTTCCTCAGCATCTACATAGCTGCTACGAGGAATTTCAGCGATCGTGCCGTCTGTAGTGACCACTACACCAAGAGTTGAATGCTCTTGAATCACTTTACGCGTACCGATTTCAGCCGCTTCCTGAAATGGAATGGGCTCTTCGAACCACGGAGTTGTAATCATGCGAGGCCCACTCTCGTCTTCGAAGCCTTTCGCCCCATCGACGGTATAGCCTACACAGTCCACAAGTCTAACGTTTACTTCCAAGCCTTCAGCTACTTTTAATTGCACCGCATTATTCGGAACGAACTTAGGTTCAGTCGTCATAATCGTGCGCCCAGCAGCGCTTTGTGGAAGCTCGTCAACGGCGCGAACTCGCTCCGCCTCGGATGAGATGTTGGGTAAAACTACGGTTTCCATAAAACGTTTGATAAAGGTCGATTTGCCCGTACGGACGGCACCCACGACCCCGAGGTAGATATCGCCGCCGGTGCGCTCGGCAATATCTTTGAAAATGTCCACTTTTTCCACTGAGATTCCCTCCTATCGTAATCGCGAAACTTTTCGTGACCCGCCAGCAGGGCGGAACTCGTACACGAACTTGGACTAGTAACATTGTATGTGCGTAAATTGATAATATGACCATGCCCATACATAATGTTTTCCATGCCGACGCACGCCATCAGGCGCTGCTGCCTATTCCCCCATGAGCATATGAAAAAAGAGAAACACGTATGTCTCTCTTGGCAATAAAAATATTAAATTGTTCGTCCTTATTGTGCGACAGCTTGTGGTCCATCATTCACCCAATGGTAGGCTGTGGACTTTACTGGCACATAATGCGAAGCATTTAGCAAGTACCGTCGCAAGTCTTCGCCAGCTTTTGGAGGTACTTCCGACTTCGAAATCGCAGTCGCAATATCGATACCATAATCTACGAATACTTGGCCATTCTGATCAACAAGTAGATTTAATGGTTGGTTGGAGAAGACACTGCGAACAGTAGGCTCATTTACACCCAGCTTTTTGAAATCTACACTCGCGAAGCCAGGATATACTTCATCCCCTGCAGGATTCGCATTTCCGTTTTTATTGCGATATTGTCTAACTTCGGTTTGCACCACATCGACCTGTTGATAGACGATAATGCTCAGCAGCTTAACAGTCGGCTTGGTAACCTCATCAATAATTAGAAATTGATAGGTGCCTCCATTTTCGAAGGCCATTTTAGGTACATTCGCCATATAGCCTGTGCGCTTGAGCTTACCAAAATCGATCTTGTATTTCTCATAGATTGGAACAGTTTCATCTGCTGTCTGAATTGGGAGCAACTCTGTTTCTGTAAAATATCGGTCCACAGCATCTTGAACGGTAATGACCGATTCCCGCGCAGATACTTCATTATTTGGCGTTTCGCTCGTGGGATACATACATCCTGAAAGCAACAATAATATCACAACTACAAGACTAGTACTTTTTAATCGTGACGAACTCCATCTGCTCATATTCCGACCCCCTATCTAAAAGAAAAAATCATCTTCCTGCTGTTCAGCAAGCTTTTTGCGAATAGCTGCCTTTAAAGGATCCTCCGGTACGGTGACCGTCACATTACCTTTCACACGCGCCTGACAAGACAACCGTATGCCATCATCAAGCTGTGGGCCGAGCTTTCGTAGTTCTGCTTCCGATGGAAGACTTAAATGTTCAGCTTGATCCGAAGCTACATTTACTTTACACATTAAGCAACCTGCAACACCGCCACAGCGCGTTCGCACGTTTACTCTAGCCCGCTTTGCCGCATCTAGCACCGTTGTCCCCGAACGTACCTTTATGGAAAGCTGTTCAGGTTCAAAGGAAACGACATATTGCTCGCTCATATTGATGACTCCCTATGAATAGCTGCTTGTTCATTATTAGTACCTGTTAACTGAAGCGCAATTTCAGCAACTGAAGGTGCGATCTCATTTCGATCAAGTAATTCATACAACAACGGAAGATGTCGATCCGGTTGTTGCTTCATAAGCTCGCCTACAACTTGTGCACGATCCATTCGATCACGTAGCAAATTGAAAATAAGCTCATGTGCAAGTGGAATTAGCGGAATCGAATAGCCATGTACGTTAGCTGAATCACGATTCGGGAATAACCATTGCTCGACACGCGTATCATAGCTCGAATCGTGCGCGTTAACGTTGAAATCCCCAACAAGCTCTACGACCGTATCCTCGATACGGTAATGGGATAATATCGAACGATATCGATCCGTGACACTCCATTCCGGACCATCTACCGCATCATGCTTCAGTCGTTCATGTATGTCGTTAATTACATTTTGATCCGCATATACATCCAGATCACGTGGCGCTTGCTCAAGCTTAGCCCCACGTAGCACTAGACCTGTACTGCCACCAACAACCCACTGCGCCTCACTACCAGCGAGTAATTCCGCCAATCTCCTCAACGCGAACTCAGGGTATGTGTTCTGCATTCAGGTCACTTCCATTTCATCAAGTTAAAAATAGGTTTTGTTTACTGCTTTTATTGTGCCTGGTTTTGCAATGGTTGCTTGGCAACCGAGTCGATAGCCACCGTCTAGTTCATCAGGTCCAAGGCGGTCCCATTCTGCATCCGTTGATTCATTGAGCAAGTGTGCCCCTTCTGTAACGATGCATCTGCATTTCGCACATGTACCTCTAGAACAGTTGAATTGCCAGTCAATCGCTGCTTCTTGTGCAAGTTTCAACAAACTACTGTCCGTACGCGCCTCGACAGTTTTCGTTATCGTTCGTCCTGTTAAAGTAATCATACGATCGATACAAATCCGCAAATCATTCCATAGATCAGCATGATTAGCGCAACCAGTGTAAGTACGAGCTTAACCCAACCTTTAGTCTTTATTCGTGCATATGTAATTAGGAGAGCTGCTAGTATCATTAACCCAATCCCAATAAAGGATACCCACATTTTATCCATTGCACTTAAGCTTGCTGCGGCATACGTTTGCAATTGCAACAACATCAAAGTAGTCCTCCTGATATCGATGAGTTCAAATGCTACATATTATACCATCCTAAGAGTAGGAAGACAAAATTCTAATTTAATCTATACGGAAATTAAATATTTTTGTAAGTAGAAAATTAGATAAAAAATTCAATACCATTCGTCCCATTTCGTGAATTTTCTCGCGGAAAATGGACATCAAGCTCAAATCGAATCGACAGTTGTATATACATGTCTAGTTAAGTTTTGCCCTACGTGCAAATATACTCTGTTAGATCTATAGAATATCTCCTATTTTTTGGTAGTATTAAGGCGCATGCATATAAGGAGGTGATGTTATCGATAACAGGAATGAGCTGTTCGATTTCGCAATCGGCGTTGCCTGACTAACGATAGTTGCCGGCAACAGATTTTCGAAAGCGCTAGCAGCATTATTTGTCATTCCAAAATATGATAGGAGGTATTGTGATGAATCGTAAAAAGCTTGCCAGATGGTGCAACCTGCTATTAATGTCGGTGCTCATTGGTGCTTCACTATCGATTGTAGCTCCTTCCGCCAATGCGGCCTCAAGTACTCCGTACACCTGGAAAAACGTCAATACAGGTGCAGGTGGCGGTTTTATACCTGGCATAATATTCAATGAAACCGAAAAAGACTTGATTTATGCCCGGACAGATATCGGTGGCGTATACCGTTGGAACAAAACTGACAGCAGTTGGATTCCACTGCTCGATAATGTAGGTTGGACCGACTGGGGCAAGCTTGGCGTCGACGCCCTCGCAACCGACGCAGTCGATCCAAACCGTGTCTATATTGCTGCCGGTATGTACACCAATGGCTGGGATCCCAATCACGGCTACATTATGCGTTCTACGGACAAGGGCAACACTTGGCAAAGCACGCAGCTCCCATTCTATGTCGGCGGCAATATGCCTGGTCGCTCGATGGGCGAACGTCTTGCCATTGATCCCAACAAGAACAATACCCTCTACTTCGGCGCAAGAAGTGGCAACGGTCTCTGGAAAAGTACAGACTATGGCGTCACTTGGAGCAAAGTAACGAGCTTCCCGAATCCCGGAACTTACGTGCAGGACCCGACCTACCAGTACACTGCAGATATTATGGGCATCGCTTGGATCACATTCGACAAATCGACGGGTACAGCGGGCAATACGACTCAGACGATTTACGTCGGTGTCGCGGACAAAGCACAAAGCATCTACCGCAGTACGAATGGTGGCGTAACATGGACGGCGGTTCCTGGCCAACCGACTGGCTTCATCCCTCACCACGGCGAAATCTCCAACGGTAATCTGTACATCACGTACAATGACAGCAGTGGCCCATACGACGGTGTAAAAGGCGATGTGTATAAATTCAACACGACAACCGGTGTCTGGACGAACATCAGCCCGATACCGAGCTCTAGCAGCGACCTGTATTTCGGCTACGGCGGTCTTGCGATCGACCGGACAAATCCGAACACGATCATGGTCACGACGCTCAACTCATGGTGGCCGGATGCGAACATCTACCGTTCAACCGATGGCGGCGCAACGTGGACAAGCATCTGGGCTTGGAACGGTTATCCTAACCGTAATCTCCTGTATACGCAAGATATTTCAGCGGCACCATGGCTCGACTTTGGCGCGAACCCTCAGCCCCCGGAGATCACACCGAAGCTTGGCTGGATGATCGGCGATATCGAGATCGATCCGCATAATCCAAACCGGATGATGTACGGAACTGGTGCAACAATCTATGGCACGAACAACCTGCTTAGTTGGGGAACGAGTACGAAGGTCAACATTTCGGTCATGGCGAAAAATCTTGAAGAAATGGCCGTTAATGATTTGGTCAGTCCTCCTTCTGGTGCACCGCTTATTAGCGCGGTGGGCGATGTGTCCGGCTTCCGCCACACCGATCTGACGGTCGCTCCGTCCAAGATGCTAACGAATCCGAGCAGCACAACAAGTATCGACTTCGCGCAATCGAATCCGACGTTTATGGCCCGCGTCGGTTTTGCTGACAAACAAGCGAATGCGAGCAACAAATCGATCGCATTCTCTTATGACGGCGGCAGCAACTGGTACAATCCGAACGAGCCAGCAGGGACAACAGGCGGTGGCCAGATCGCAGTCTCTGCTGACGGTAGTTCACTACTGTGGAGCACATCCGACATCGGCGTGTTCTACTCCGTCGGCGGCAACTCTTGGACAGCAAGCACAGGTGTACCCGCAGGTGCTAAAATCGTTTCCGACCGTATGAACAAAAACAAGTTCTACGCCCTCTCTGCAGGCAAATTCTACATCAGTACGAATGCCGGAGTCTCCTTCACGCAGACTGCTGCAATTGGATTACCGGATACAGGTAATCTGAAATCAGTGTTCGGTATTGAAGGCGATGTGTGGATTGCAGGAGGAACTGATACAACCGTATACGGTCTATGGCATTCCACGAACAATGGTACTTCGTTCACGAAGCTCTCCAACGTTCAAGAGGCTGATGTTGTCGGTTTTGGTAAAGCAGCGACGGGTCAGACGTATCCGGCGATCTACTCATCGGCGAAGATTGACAACGTACGAGGCATTTACCGCTCCGACGATGCAGGTGCTTCATGGGTACGCATTAATGATGATCAGCATCAATATGGCGTTACGAACAGCGTGATTACAGGTGATCCGCGCATCTACGGACGCGTCTACCTGGGTACAAACGGACGTGGCATATTCTACGCAGATCCAAGTACGACGACCATCAACAACTCCACAATTACTCCGACGACGGCATCGTTCGATAAGAAAACAGCAAACCAAGCCGATATTGCTGTTACGATGACGCTTAATGGCAATACATTCTCTAGTGTCAAGAACGGTACGGCAACTCTCGTATCTGGTACAGATTACACGATAACCGGTACAGCTGTGACAATTAAGAAAAGCTACTTGGCTGCACGATCAGTCGGTACGACGACGCTAACGTTCAACTTCAGCGCTGGTACAGCCGCTACGCTCGCTGTCTCTATTATCGATACAACGTCGACGGTAAATAATTCGTCCATTACTCCGACGACGGCATCGTTCGATAAGAAAACGGCTAACCAAGCCGATATTGCTGTTACGATGATGCTTAATGGCAATACACTCTCTAGCGTCAAGAATGGTACAGCAACTCTCGTATCCGGTACGGACTACACGACATCCGGTACAACTGTGACAATTAAGAAAAGCTACTTGGCTGCACGATCAGTAGGTACGACGACGCTAACGTTCAACTTCAGCGCCGGCACAGCCGCTACTCTCGCTGTATCAATTGTCGATACGACGTCGACGGTAAATAATTCGTCCATTACTCCGACGACGGCATCGTTCGATAAGAAAACAGCTAACCAAGCCGATATTGCTGTTACGATGACGCTTAATGGCAATACACTCTCTAGCGTCAAGAACGGTACGGCAACTCTCGTATCTGGTACAGATTACACGATATCCGGTACAGCTGTGACGATTAAGAAAAGCTACTTGGCTGCACAATCAGTCGGTACGACGACGCTAACGTTCAACTTCAGCGCCGGCACAGCCGCTACGCTCGCTGTTTCAATTGTCGATACGACATCGACAACGAGTGGCAGCTTTAAAATCCAAATGTACAGCGGCACCACGACTGCATCTAGCAACACGATCAACCCTCGTATCAAAATCATTAACACAGGCACAACGGCAATTTCTATGGCCAACGTGAAGCTTCGCTATTACTACACGGCTGATGCTACGACTTCACAAGCATTCTGGTGCGATTGGTCGCATGTCGGAAGCACGAACGTCACCGGTACTTTTGTAACGATGGCGACTGCGAAGACGAATGCTGACACCTATTTGGAAATCGGCTTCACGAGCGCAGCTGGCTCGCTAGCGGCAGGCGACTCAGCCGAGATTCAAATTCGCTTCGCACGCAGCGACTGGAGCAACTACAACCAGTCAAATGACTACTCCTTCAGCACGACAGGCTCCAGCTACGCTGATTGGACCAAGATGACAGGCTACATCTCCGGAACTCTTCAATGGGGGATCGAGCCGTAACGACAGTTCAAGTAAAAGTATGGACGCTTTGAACAAATTGAGTGGCGAAACAGGGATCATTCCTGTTTCGCCATTCTACGTTTGTCGTCAATCGCTGCTCGTTTGAGCAGATTATAGGCGAGGGAAAGCCACCCGACTTCTAGGCTCATCTTAGGTAAGCCACAAAGCAGGAAACGTCAAATGCTACTCATACCATCCTCAACGCAGGAAGACAAAATTCTGCTAAGTTCGCTATGGAAATAAAGGAAAATCATGTAATGTGTAGAAGATAATAAAGTCCAAATATAAAACCATTTTAGAGGGGAATAGGTGATTTTGTGGAAAATGAACAATTGAATGCTGTAGTTACCGAGCCTGAAACAGCACCGGAACCGCAGCCTGTCATGGGTAAAGTAGTCATCGGTGCAGCAGCTGCAGCCGTAGTTGGTGCTGTCGCATGGGGCCTCATCTCGTTTTATTCAGAGAGAGAGTTAGGAATCTTAGCATGGGGAATTGGAGCACTTGTCGGTTTTGCTGTCGCTTTCATGGCTAAGAAGGATCTTATTCAAAACCACCTAATCCTTTCTGTCGTGTTCGGAATCGGCGGTGTAATTGCAGGAAAATACATACACTACACAATGCTTATTAATGATCTCGAGAAAAAGCTTGGCATCAGTCTAGCAGGCGAAACTAGCTTTACTGATATGTTTGAAGGTTATGATATCCTTTGGATCGCATTGGCTGCTTACACCGCTTGGACGATTCCAAAGCGAATGGCTGGTAGAATGTAATCATTATTGTTAATCGTGGGCAATGCAGAGTATAAACTCCGCATTGCCCTATTTACTTATAGCGGACAGGATATCCACCATGAATAATGGAACCTACATCCGCTCCGTCAACCTAGAACGAGCGCTGTTCCCAATAAAATGTTGTATTTTCGCAGCAATTACTCCAAATATACAGGAAATTCGGTAACCTTCTTCAAGACTCAGAAAACCAGCTTCACCATCCAAGGACAGTGAAGCTGATTTTTGATCGTATGATATAGTTACACCTTACTTCTTAATCATCATCTTCACAAGAGATTCCAAGTTGTTCAAGCTCATCCCGCTTTTCTTGACGGCGTTAATGATTTCCTTGGTCGTCTCTTCCGATACAGGAACTTTCGCCATTGCCGATACTTGCTTAATCAAATTACGGATTTGTACTTCACTTTGAAGCGTTCCTGAGTTTACGTTGCTCGCAATTTTTTTGATTGCGCCTTCGGATATATTTTTTCCTGTTTTCTTATTAACTGCGCCTAGGATGTCCTTCGAAAATTTGTTATCCATACTACCCCTCCTCCGGATATTCGCAATCTATCCTATGAGAAGAGTGTTCGATGCGTGTGGGCTACAGAAACCCGTTAATTAACGTAGCCACTTGCTTGGAGTCGCAGAGGCAATCTCCTCGATTTCGTGAGTGCGAACACGACCCATCAATGCACCGACAGCACGTTCAGGTGATGATCCTTGGAATAATACGGAAAAGAGTTGATCTGTTATCGGCATCTCAACATTGTACTTTGCTGCAAGTGCGTGCGCTGCTTTCGTCGTACGAACGCCTTCTACGACCATACCCATTTGCTCAAGCACCTGCTCAAGCTCAAGTCCTTGAGCGAGCATCGAGCCTGCACGCCAGTTGCGACTGTGCTGACTCGTACAAGTTACGATCAGATCTCCAATGCCCGCAAGACCAGCGAAGGTCATCGGATTGGCACCCATCGCTGTGCCTAAGCGTGCAATCTCTGCCAAGCCTCGTGTAATGAGCGCTGCCTTCGCATTGTCGCCAAAGCCAAGACCGTCAGATAACCCTGCTCCTAGCGCAATAATGTTCTTAATTGCCCCCGCCGTCTCTACACCAATTTGATCAGGATTCGTATAAACTCGGAAATAAGTATTATTCATAAATAAGTCTTGTGCAGCTTCTGCACGAGCAATATCCGATGAAGCAACGACGATTGTTGTCGGTAACCGATTAACGACTTCCTCCGCATGGCTAGGTCCAGACAGTACGACGATATCACCTTCTGGTCGCCCTAATTCCTCAGATATCACTGTAGACATCCGCTTCAACGATTCGCCCTCAAACCCTTTCGTTGCATGAAGGATTAACGCATCTTTATGTACATATGGAGCAGCCAGCTTAGCGACTTCCCGCATCGCAATGGAAGGAGCAACGAACAAAATCGCTTCAGCATCTTGAACAGCTTCCGCCAAATCTGTCGTCGCTCTTATCCCCTTTGGCAGCTCTGCATGAGGCAAATACTTCTCGTTGCGATGTGTCGTATTAATTTCTTCCGCTTGAGCTGCGTTCCTTGTCCATAATTGCACAGCGCACCGATTGTCAGCCAATACGCGTGCTAACGCAGTACCCCAGCTTCCTGCAACGAGTACTGCTACTTTTTTATGCACCATGAGGTTCACCCTTTTTGCTGCGTCCGAGCTTATTTTCTGTACCTTGAATTAATTTCACGATATTTTTGCGGTGACGAACGATTGCAAGTACAGCAATCATCAAAGCACCCCAGAAGCGCGCCGAATCAAACCCAAAGCAAAACACTAGAATAGGAAGTAAAACTGCAAAAATTAGCGAGCCCAATGATACGTATCGCGTTAATGTAATGATGATAATAGCAGTTATACCCGCAATTAAAGTAGGAAAGAACGCAAGCGTTGCCAAAACACCAACGGTGGTTGCGATCCCTTTACCCCCTTTAAATCGGAAGTAAATCGGCCAATTATGACCAGCAATCGCTAATAGACCACACAAGACTGGAATCCAGCTTTGATCGTCGCCTAGCCATAGTCCAAGTAGAACAGCTACAATCCCTTTAACTGCATCAAGCAAAAACACGCAAATCGCCGGACCTACACCTAACACTCGCAACGTGTTCGTTGCGCCAGCATTTCCACTTCCATGCTGACGAATATCGATTTTTCGTAACCAACGTGCGAACAAAATACTAAATGAAATCGAGCCAATCAAATAACTAAGCACAATGGCAATGATCGACGTAAGCAATTCTTTTTCCCCTATTCCTGATCCGACTTGCGTCGTGCGAACAAGCGCAGCGGCGTTCCTTCAAACTCGAATACAGCACGAATTTTATTTTCCAAATAACGTTCGTACGAAAAGTGCATCAACTCTGGCTCATTAACAAAAATAAGCAGCGTTGGCGGCTTAACTGCAACTTGAGTCACATAGTTAATGCGCAATCTCTTCCCTTTATCCGTAGGTGGAGGAGTCATAGCTACTGCATCAGAAATAACGTCATTGAGAACGTGTGTCGGCACTCGGCGTGAATGTTGCTCAGCCACATGGTTAATGACTGGAAACAGCTTCGTAAGCCGTTGCTTCGTCTTAGCAGATAAATATACGATTGGCGCATAAGACATGAATAGGAAATGGTCTCGAATCGTCGTTGTAAAGCGTTGCATCGTCTTATCATCCTTCTCGACAATATCCCACTTATTCACGACGAAGATCGCTGCCTTGCCATTCTCATGTGCATAGCCTGCAATATGTTTATCTTGCTCAATTATACCTTCTTCACCGTTGATAACGACAAGCACGACATCTGCTCGTTCAATCGCCTTCATCGCACGCATAACACTATACTTTTCAGTGGATTCATACACTTTGCCGCGCTTCCGCATGCCAGCAGTGTCGATGAGCACATATCTTTGCCCATCCTTTTCGAAAGGTGTGTCGATCGCGTCGCGCGTTGTGCCTGCAACAGGACTAACAATAACTCGTTCTTCACCCAAAATCGCATTGATCAGCGACGATTTCCCTACGTTCGGACGACCAATCAAAGCAACCTTAATAATATCAGCTTCGTATTCTTCGTCTTCAGTAACCGGAAGCTTATGAACAGCAGCATCGAGCAAATCGCCGATACCCGTTCCATGGGAACCAGATAGCGCAACAGGCTCGCCAAAGCCAAGTCCATAAAATTCATAAATATCGTCCATACGCTGCAGATTATCAACTTTGTTAACCGCTAATACGATCGGCTTACCTGAACGGAACAGCAACTGCGCAACTTCTTCATCCGCATTCGTTACACCAGCTTTTGCATCCGCCATGAAGATAATGACGTCCGCTTCTTCGATAGCAAGCTCAGCTTGCGCACGAATCGAAACGAGCATCTTATCATCTCCATCTATTTCAATACCCCCAGTGTCAATAACACTAAAAGTACGTCCAATCCATTCGCCAGTGCCATATATTCGATCGCGTGTAATCCCCGGTTTATCTTCGACAATAGCTAGTCGATCTCCAATGATCCGGTTAAATATCGTTGATTTCCCGACATTCGGCCGGCCAACAATTGCTATAACGGGTCGTGCCATAAGTTCCCACTCCTCAGCTTCTAAAAACAATCACAACCTTTATCATAACAAAAATCAAGCGCCTTGGCTAACAAAATCCGCTATTTCCGATTCACAATAATGAATAAAGCGTCATTCACCTGATGTGCGGCACAATCTAATACCTTCTCGAGCAGGTGGCTAACCTGCTGCAATTGTTGTGCATCCTGCGTAAAAAAGATCGGCGTTCCTCCTCCAACGCTCTCACGGTTTGTCGTCACGATACCAACGATATTGGCCATTCTATTACCCCTCCTGCGTGCTTTTGCGATTCGCAACCGTTGGCTTTCGAACAGCGGATTCTAAGAGCGGGACACTATTAACGGCCTCAATGGCTTTATCCCAATCCTTCTCACGAGGTAGCACAAGCAATCCTAGCTTACCTGTTCGAAGGCCAAGCTTGCTGATGGGGAGCAGCATCGGATCTCCATCGTCACGATAAACACCTAATCTTGTGGACACATCATACAATATGGCTTGCCGCTGCCCTAGATTCGCAATTGTAACCTTTGCGTCATCATTTTTCGGTGTCAGTATAAAACCCATCCCTTCATGTGCAATAATGTCCCGATTTTCATCAAGCCCTACATTCATCATATAGACATCGCCCACATAGAGGTTGGGTCCATCAAAAACCACATCCGCTCGCTCGATCTGTGCAATTACTTTAATTGTCGTCCCTCGCATAAGTCGAAATACGACACCGATGCAAAGTATCCCGACGATGATGCCACACCACCAACCGATAAGCATAACGAACAAACTAGCCATGAAAGCTGTAAGAATGGCTAAGTAATTGCGCCCTTCGAACACAACAGCAATTCCTTCAATATAAGCGACACCGCGCGGGACCAATTCTAATTGATCGATTTTCGTCAGTGTATTGCGTTCCATATTACGAACTTCACGAAATTGTTGCGCTGCAAGCGCTAAAAATGTTATCGCCGTATAGTCTTTATTGAACAGTGCCGGAACTGCAACTGCACCCAGTGCACCTGCTATCAATCCGAGAGAAAGATGAATAACTTTTCCATGCGGGTATGCTGGGTACTGACGATAATCACTTCGCAGCATCAGCACCCTAGCTAATAATCCGAAGGTAGTTCCAATGATTACCGATGCAGTGTCTAAGTGAGTATTCAGCCAGGAGAACATTATGATCGTTGCCTCCGTCTATTCCAATTGGACTGAGCATTCAGAATCTTGAGCCACTGTGCGAAAGTTTTCAGTAACAACCCAAAAAATCTCACCGAGAACAATGCGATCCACCAATCCGCCATCGGTACCCAAGCCGTCTCTGTAAACCCGTTATACGCAACAAGAAGTAGGATGCCAAGCGAAATCGCTACGATTTGGGAAGCAACCCCTCGTAAAAGTAATGATGCAAGCAGGCCGATAAATATTGCTGAACCCCATGAAGCGATAACAATTAATGTACCTTTCGGTAACACGACCATACGATGCAAAAGCAGCTCTATCGCTCCAAGCAGGAGACCGGTTGAGCTTGCAAGCCATCCTATACTTCTTTCCAACTTCCACAGCAGCACAAGAGCAATGACAAGCATCCAGATCCACCCGCCATGGATGAGCCATGTTGTCGATGCTCTAATATGCACATTCATCATAAAAGGCCAAGCGAATAAGGCGATTGCGACAGCCTTCTGTGACACGTAGCTTTCATTTTCAGCACGCCATCCACACCACCATAATATGACCGCTGCCAACCACAAAAAAATTGCGATGAACATGGGATTCACAGTTCACCACCTCCTTTAGAGGATAGTATGTGCAAAGTTGCCATGCATCATCGCAGAAAACAAAGAAGCCCACCAAATTGGCAGGCTCCTTAACATATGCTTATTTAAATTTGCTTAGCTTATCGCCAAATCTTTCACCAAGGTTAAAGCTCATGTTCTCAACTGGTGGAAGATTCGTCTTCTCTTCACGTTGTCCACCGCGTGGAGCACGTGGCTCACGCGCTTCGCGCTCAGGACGAGCAGGTGCTTCTTCCGTTTCCTTGATGGAAAGGGAAACACGCTTCTCAACAGGGTTGAAGTCCAATACTTTCGCTTGAACCTCTTGACCTTCCTTCAACACTTCGAAAGGTGTAGCTACGTGATGGTGTGCGATTTGTGAAATGTGTACAAGTCCTTCAACACCCGGTGCAATCTCAACGAATGCGCCGAAGTTCACAAGGCGTTTAACAACACCCGTTACGATTTGGCCAGTAGCAAATT
The DNA here is from genome assembly GCA_029203125.1 of Candidatus Cohnella colombiensis. Taxonomy (GTDB): domain Bacteria; phylum Bacillota; class Bacilli; order Paenibacillales; family Paenibacillaceae; genus Cohnella; species Cohnella colombiensis. The sequence continues at coordinate 1,444,237 of CP119317.1, read as the reverse complement.
GGCTAGCAGCCGTTTCCCACGGGCCTGCTTGCGCAGCTTTAATGCTAAGAGAAATTTTACCGATTGAAGGATCTACCTTCAATACTTTTACTTGAACGCTTTGACCTTCAGCAACGACATCCGAAGGATGTGCAACGTGCTGCCAAGCCATTTCGGAAACGTGAACGAGTCCATCAATGCCACCGATGTCAACGAATGCACCAAATGGTGTTAGACGTTGTACCGTTCCTTCAAGCACTTGACCGATTTCAAGCTTGCTCATAATTTCTTGCTTTTGAGCTTCGTATTCAGCTTCAAGCACTTCTTTAGCGGAGAGGATGACCTTGTTATTTTCGCGGTCGATTTCCTTAACCTTCACTTTAATCGTACGGCCTTTGTATCCGGAAAAATCTTCTACAAAGTGACGTTCAACCATCGAAGCAGGAATGAATCCACGCACGCCTACATCGGCAACAAGGCCACCTTTAACGACGTCGGAAATTGCAACTTCGAAAGCTTCTCCACTTTCGAATTTCGCTTGCAATTCATCCCATGCACGCGGGCTATCTACTTGGCGTTTAGACAAAACGAGTGATTCCTTCGCATCATTGATGCTCACAATCTTCGCTTCTACTTCTTGACCGATTTGAACAGCTTCTGCTGCATTGCCTAGCGCTACAGATGAAAGCTCACGCAGCGGAATGACACCGTCGTATTTATACCCAAGGCTAACGTACGCTTGGTTATCATCGATTTTGACGACCGTACCTTTGACGGTATCCCCTTTTTTCAAGGACACGAGATTTTCCAACACGTCTTGTGCCACTGCTTCAGTGGCTACCGTTTCCTGGACGTTGATTTCTTCAGACATGACAAATTACCTCCTCAATTCTACCCCTACTTTATTTAAACCCGCATCAAGCGGTGCTTAAATCTTAATCAACTGCATCGATAAGTCCTCAAAACTAGATTACCACATATTATGAGGGTTTATAATGTGAAACATGCATGACTGCTTACGCAGGCTGACGTGTTTCCAACATCACACGAATCTTCGACATGATAAGCTCTGTCGCTTCCTCCGTGCTCTCCGCAGTACCAATCTCCGCATATGGCTTCAGATCGATTGGCTTACCGTATACGACAACCATCTTGCGGAATATTCGGTATTCACCAATGATTGAAACCGGAACGACTGTAGCTTTTGCACGAATTCCCATCGTAACAGCCCCGCGCTTGCCCATTCCGACGGTTTCATTACGAGTACCTTCCGGGAAGATCCCCATTACCTTGCCTTCTTCGAGCAAATGAATGGCTGTACGGATGGCTTCTTTACTTACGCCACCACGTTTGACAGGAAATGCTCCAACACCCTTGATTAGCGGTCCAAGCAATGGAATTTTGAATAGTTCGGCTTTCGCCATGTAATGAACCATACGGGGTACCCATACACCTAACGTGATTGGATCTTGCAAGCTTTTGTGATTGCTACATAGAATAACTGCGCCATCACGTGGAATATTTTCAATTCCTCTTGCCTCTAACCGATATAAGAGATAAAAGATAATGCGGGCGAGTGTCCTGCAAAATCGATATAACATAGTTTACTTCCCTCCGGTCGAAATGGTTCTTGCAATAGCAAGTCCCCATTGTACGATTTGTTTAGCTACTTCGTCGATCGTTTGACTTGTAGAGTCAATGAGACGAGCGTCAGCTGCACAAATGAGGGGTGCGATTTCTCGTTCTTGATCAAGCCGGTCTCGTGTCGTAATTTCCTGTTCAAGCTGCTCTAACGTAATTCCAGCATCATCACCAAGCTCTTTGAATCTTCTAGTTGCACGCTCTCTAGCTGATGCAGTCAAAAATACTTTGAGCTCCGCATTCGGCAACACATGTGTACCAATATCGCGGCCGTCCATGACGACTCCTTTGGCTAATGACATCTGACGTTGAAGATCAGCCATCTTGGTCCGAACAGCTTCGATTCGAGCAATATACGATACGTTACGATTAATATCCAAAGTACGTAGCTTTGCGCTTACCTCTTCACTATTTACAAACACCTGTTGCGCTTGTTCGCCAGGGCGTAAAATAATATCTAAGGTTTCGGTTAGATGTGCGATTCCAGCTTCATCTTCTACAGATAGACCAGCTTCCAGCACTTTGAAGGTGACAGCGCGATACATCGCTCCAGTATCCACGTATATGTATTGTAGCGACTTCGCCACCAAACGAGCGACTGTACTTTTCCCAGCACCCGCAGGTCCATCAATCGCAATATTGATAGGTTGAGTATGTGAATTCATAATGTGACAACTGGCCTCCTACGCGACAGACAAAAACAGTACGAAAGAAAAAATGGCAGGCTCAGCCTGCTGCGAATGACCAAATTATATCATAGTACCACCTGAGATGCAAAAAGGGTATGCCCACAACCTAGGGGGATATGTATGGAAATGGGACTCCTTCAGTTCGTTCAGTAGAGGAGATCAGACGGCGAACCGATGGGAATTGAAGCATAAGTTGTGACAAGCACAAGAGCACTGTCAGCACTACAATAACTCGAACGATATAGCGCTCTACGCGCTCTGACCAAGCAGTGAAATTCGGTTCAGGATTGTCGCTGTTGCTAGCCCGATTTTTCAATGGCCTACCCCCACAATAGAAGAAGGCCATGCGAGTAGCACAACCTTAATCTTTCCGTTTATCTAGTTGACGTTCGAAGCAATAACGAATTATTTTTTGTTGATCGGTATCAACAATGTCTTGAAATCTCATCATTATCAAATTGCGGTCAGATTCGACAGGCAGTACACGTACAACCTCTCCCACAAATGCCGCATGTGCAATTGAACCATTTTTATAATGAAGTAAAAGCCAGCAAGATAGTTGAGCATTCGTTTCGATCGGCCATTTGCGTTCACAAATGAAAGATACTCCACCACCGCCAACATCTTCCGTTATCGCAACGAAGCGCAGCTTATTTCCAATTTGAACCGCAACCTCTAGGTTCGCTTCCACGCGCAAAAAGCTACGACGCTGATCCTTGGATATATCTTCAAGCTTCGGCATCCGAATGGCGACCAGATTAACTTTTTCTTTCCGAAATCCAGTTACATCCGAAGCAAACAGGTGTTTAACGCCTTCATTCGTAAAAAAATAGAGTTGGAACTGCTCGCCAACTTTTGCACGATATAATTTTCTACTCTTTTCATCTAGTGGAATTTCAATATAGATATTGCGTTCATCTAAATCCGCTACACGAGAACGTAATGTTATTGGCTCTTCATTCCCAGTTGCAGACTCAGCCTGCAAATACATCATTTGGTTAATTTTTGGTAGCACCGTTAACCCTCCACAGAAGCGAATTCCTCTAATTCTCTCATTATACCACGCTAGAAGAAGATTAGGGAACAAGCGAATAGGGCTGTCGATAGAATGTAAATTCCAATCAGACAGTCCCTATTTTCATCAGTAGATCGGTTTAGCACTATCAGGAATTTCGACAACGTCCTCCTCAATTCCAGTTTCCGCATTCACGAAGATGCGGTACTTTCGATTGTTGATCTTTCCAATAAATTCATGACAGAGGACGAGCTGCTGCATCGGGTTTTCCATTACCGAAAGCAAGTGCTGCTCAATTCTGAAATTGGTATTTAATACTTTCTGTGCCTCAGCTTTGCTTACTTTGGGCTTGCCTGGCGTTAACAGCTTTGGTGCGAAGACATGATCCGACGTTTGCAAGCCAACGACTTCGCCATTATCAAGAGCAACGCGGACGGTGAGCTTATCAGGATAAAATCTTATGCCGTCAATTAATCGAACGAATGTAAACACCGCTACATGATCATATTCGTCATAAGTAACAGGAGTCATCTCCATGTACTTATGCCTGACAAGATACTGAGATGCCTTATTTCGCGCTGTATCGAAGTTTATTGTGCGATCCTTCACTACACGGGAGTTCATCATCCATAGCAGATGTCCACCTTTGCGCGTGAAATCCATTTGAACTGCCTCATGCTTCGCTTCCTCTACAGTCACAGAGTACGTTGGGAGTTCTGTTTTTTCACCTGTCGCCTCAACCGATATCTTTTTCTGAGCTACATTAGCGTGTAAATATTGTGCAGCTACGTTTCTGATTTCATCCTCAGTGACTTCTTTCCCTTCTAATCCTTTAGAAGATCTCATGCGATCTGTTGATAACGCTGTCGGACCCCACTCCGTCTCTGGGTATTCGCCCATTTGTTTATCCATCGATTTAAATCCATCAATAATCATATTATCATTGGGTCCATTTTCACTCGCCATCGCGATCTCGACATCCATCCATCGCAGATGATCTTTCATTACTGCTTCTTGAACTGATCCGAGCTCCGAGTTGATCGATTGTGCAGTTGTGTAGAGTGACTTCATCATCTTCAGTTCTTGGTCGGTGAGCGGTTGCTTTGTTAAATCTCGAACAGCGGTCTGATAAGCAAAATTGTTAATTCTTGCAAGAAATTTTGATGCATTGTTGAACGGAAGCATTGCCAAAGGCAACTGATTGATTTCATTTTGCGCTTGACTTGTCAATCGCCAAATATTCACGAGCCCTTTTCTTTGCATGGCTTGAGAATTTCCTGCGACCGCCAAAGTCTCACCCATCTCATCATATAATCGATCCATATGGGTGTTCAAATCATGAAATGCACGTTGATATTGGTTTTCTGCTTTAATCAAAATCGAGTTCTTCTCTTGATGCTCTTGGTACCCCCAAAAAATTGCGCCAGCAAACAACAAAGCAGCAATCGGGAACATAACTGAACTTAGACGTGCGTACATGAAAAGCCGACCCCTTTCATTCCCAGACTACGGTATGCCGTTAGTTTGAGAAGAAGGTGTCGGCTTTATGCGTAAAAGCTAGATAAATTTCACTATAATCGAAAAGGTGAGACTGCATTCGCACGCTTCACAAATCGCATCCCAACAAACCAGAGCATGAACATGAATGGAACGATCAACCAGATCCATGTCGTGGATACGGTTAACATGATGTAATCAAAGAAGCCATGCCATACGACAGGGAAAATAAAAGCAAGTAGCAATAAACTTTTCACATTATTATCTTTAGTAAACTTAGCTCGTCCAAATGCATAGCCCATATATACACCAAATAAAGCATGTCCTGATACAGGTAACAGTGCGCGAGCCATCAATGTGCCAAATGTCGCAGGTTGCATAAATGCATACAATACATTTTCTAAGGTTGCAAAACCAAGTGATACCGCAACAGCATACACGATGCCATCATAGGGCTCATCGAACTCGGTGTGATTATAAATTAAATGATAAAGTACGAACCACTTGAAAAACTCTTCAACCATCGCTGAGCTTATAAACGCAGACACAAATGGCGAATCACCAAATAAAACAATCATCCCGCGCTGTACGATAATAATCGGGAGTACGATTAACACACCGATCAGAAACATCTTCAGCACCATGGGGAGTGGCTCTGTATCATAACGGTCCTTCAAATAAAAATAGGCAAGCAAAGCGATTCCTGGAGCAATGGAAGCCGCCAGTACAGATACGATCGGCATCGTCGGATTTCTCCTCTCCTTTCTTTATTATAACAGTAAAAGTGCAATCAGAAAAAAAGAACATTTTGCGAATTTATCATTCGTTCGCAAAATGTTCCTTTAAGTGGGTATTAATTAGCGAAATGCTCTACGAGCACTTTAACGGCGTCAGCCGGAATGATTAGCTTACCGTACTCTTCCAGCATCGCATGAGTGACTGAAGTTGCTTCTCCGTACTCTGCGAGCACTGCGATGAGGGAGTGAAAGCCTGCGCTATCCCAACCCGCAGGATCGAAGCACAAAATCCATTGATTCTGGTAGCGATACATTCTACCTTCCTCTGTCAAACGCCCTGCAAGTGTCTTTGCCGCACCGATGGCATCTTCAATATCTCTGAATCGATATATGATGGCGTCGCTCTGTTCAAGCGTCACTTCCATTTCGTATACTTCTTCTTCATCTTCAGAGACGGATTCAGTATCACGAGTATGCTTGCCTCGCGTTACAATAACAACCATCCCTTGTGCTGGCATACCAAACACTTCGACCGCTAACGGTCCGGAAGCATCGAATCCAAGCTCATTATAAGCTTGATCCATCATCTCACTAAAAAGCTCATGAACCTTTGGAATCTCGCGCCACATGTCTTCCTTCTGGATCCCGCGCTCAGTCAAATCATCGAACGTGAGGAAAATCCGGATTTTGTCTTGGCTAAGCCGTTCCATCTTCATGACAGGATCCTCCTTCTGCCGGTGATAACAGCTTATGAATTTACTTATGAAGCGTGTATGAATCGTTACTTGCTAACATGTTATCATTTTTGCACTAGAAATGCACTAGGGAAAACACATGTATCTATAAAAAACGGCATCTTTCCTCTATATTTAGAGGAAGATGCCGTTACTTTTCGAGTATCATTTTAGGAAAGCGGGTGTTGTCCATTTTGTTCCAAAATCGAATTCACTTCGCTTGCTACCTCCGGGTCCTTAGATACAAATCGTTCAATCTCTTGTAATGTATTCCCATCGTAATCAGACTGTGCTGAATGGTTCGAACGCGATGATTGCTCTTTGTCTGAAGAACTGCTCTTTTGATTATTGAGCATCTTGTTGAGCGCCTTGCCCATCCACTGATCTTTCATATCTGACATACTTTGCTTCATTCGGTTACCGACACTTGAAGCTGTTGCACTTACCATTTGATTTCTCCTCAACAGCATGACAACAGCAGCGCCTGCCAAGCTTCCCATGAGGAATGTCGCGATCTTCATCTTGCCACCTCCTTGTACCCTTATTGTGACCGACTATAGTCTTATCATCCGGCTCAAAATAAGGAAGTGGCCTTATGTCGTACAACCCCGAATTATGTTACAATCGTTCAACAAATACACATCAAGATGGAGGAATTATAATGAATCGCCTATTGCTCGTAACAGCTACTGCTCTCTTCATGCTCATTCTCGTTGCCTGCGGTCAAAACAATACGACAACTCCTTCAGCTTCTGCGCCAGCATCAGAAATTGCAGTACCTGAACCAACTGCATCTGCAAGTGAGGCAGCATCACCTGAGGCAAGCCCAGTCGTTACAGAGGAAGCCTCTCTGAGTACACCTGAGGAAATCACTGTTGAAGTCGAATATGAAATGAACAAAGTTTACCGCATTGTCCCTATTGATAAAGAAAAGACGAACAGCAAAGTAGTGCTACTGACCTTTGATGATGGGCCAAAAGATAGCGAAACGCTTGATCCGATTCTTGACGCACTCGATAAGCATAACGCAAAGGCGATTTTCTTCGTTAACGGATATCGCGTAAAAGCAAAACCAGAGTTGCTCAAACAAATTGATGAACGAGGACAAGTGATTGGCAATCATTCGTGGGACCACATTCAATTGAACAAAGAAGCACCTGAGAAAATCAAACAACAAATAGCCGACGTTCAAACAATTGTACAAGAGGTTACAGGCAAAACACCGGTGTTCTTCCGTCCACCACATGGCGCTTCGAATGATGATGTACGTGCAATCGCTAAAGAAAATAAACTGTTGCAGATGAATTGGTCTAATGGCTCTCTAGATTGGGAATTAAGCGTTAAGCTTGCTGATCGCCCTCAAGCTGTCATTGACAATGTGATGGAGCAATTGCATTCCGGAAGCAACATTCTGATGCATGAACTGCCATGGACAGCTGAAATTATTGACACCTTACTTACAATGCTTGAAGACAAGGGTTACTCCTTCGTTGACCCTAATGCAATACTTATCCCTTCGTTCAATGATTAATATTGTTGTTGCACACCCCACCAGATCATGCCAACTACAAGTGCAGTGAACAACAGTACGAGCGTAAGATAAAACCAACGCGAAAGCTGGCTTCGTTCAACTGGGTGCACGATCGCTCGTGGAGGTAAACCTGTTTCAGACAGTCCTGATGAAGCCGCCAATTGTGCAATTGCGGCTTCTAATTCTTCAAGCGTCTGTGCAGGATCCTTTTCCGACTCTTCTCCGAACGCATTGTGCTTCGCATTGACATATTGACTCCACACTGCTGAAGAATCTTCCGAATTGTTGCTCATTACTTCTCCCTCCGAAACCGAATGATACAGCCCATAATGAAATCTACTAGGAAATGCGCAACGATTGGCGCCCATATTGTACCTGTTGTCATCATGATCCAACCTAGTCCATAGCTTATCGCGAATACTAGACCGGTAGGAATCCAATGACGTAAATATCGAACATGAATAGCTGCGAACAAGATGCTCGTCCAATACGCTCCTATTGCATGCTGCAATGCACCGCGAAATAATAATTCCTCGCAAATACTCACAATTAGTGAAATAAGCGCGATGTGCCACAAGGGTCTATTCCCAAATATGCGCTCATTCACACCCCCATCATCCGACACTTCTTCGGGTACAAATCGTGAAATAAGCAAATCTACACCTAGTACAACTAGTGCAAAACCGACACCCCAAATGAGAAACTCATAATTTGTCGGAATACTAAATAGCTGAAATATGTTTCTCCCCTGAAATAAAACCCACACGAAACCGATAATAAGAGTAAGTATTTGTGTCGAATACAAGTTAACGAGTAACATTCGATCATCCAGTTGATCAACCGTAACTTTACGTACTTTTATGTTTTTAAAGTCGAATTTTTTCATTTTATCTCATTTCAGCTCATTTCTCTATGTTCAAGCTTGTTGTTTTTTTCTATACTAGGACTACTGATAATTATTTTTCATTCAAAGGAGCGGCCGATGAACACTCGAAAATCTCGCCCAGAACTTATGTTTTCTCTCGTCTTACTATTATTGCTAGTTGTCGCGGCTGGTGCTTTTTTTTATGGCGTAAAAGTTGGAATTGACCGCACTGAGGCCAAACAAGTAAACGCACCTAGCCAATCAGCAGTTACTGCTTCTTCTAATGCATATCAGCAACAAGATCTAGTCTCTTTCTATCATACCGTATTTTTAGCGAATCGTGAATTTCAATCCGAATGGTTTTCCATTCAACACAAATGGCTTGTAGATCCGACATCTGATCGTTCTGCATCTTTAAAACAATTATCAAAGCTAGCTACGAAGAAATACGAAGAGATTAAAGGGACATATGTGTCTCCAGCCTCTCCGTTACTCGTTACCGCTCAAACTGAATATATGAAAAGCTTGAAATTATTTTCTAATAGCTTCTCTTCTTTAGCGAGTACTGCAAATGACAACAGTGCGGATGCTTTCCTTGGTAAGCTTGATACGAATTCATATTTTAATGAAGCTCGCATTCATCTGTTAAGTGCCCAAAAAACGTATTACGCTGCAATGCTCGTCTGGGCTTCAACGATTGATTCCGATACCCCAAGTCAATATGAGGTTGCAAATCCATTGCCATCCTCCACTTGGTCTGGTTTACCTCTCTTAATTAAAAATATTGTGAGCGCAGACTTCTTGGAGTCACAGGCATTAATTACGGAATACACACCACAGGATCTAACTGCTCGTATCGATCAATTTCTATTATCAGGACAAGCAGACAAACGAAATTTAACAAGCTTTCAAGATGTAGCTGAATTATTAACAGGAACAGAAGGCGTGCGAGTTGGAGATTTTTTAGAGATGAAAGCTCGTCTTTACGAGGGCCAGCAATTGCCTCAATTACCTTTCTTCTTTTCTGACAAATAATTTATAAGCTATTAACAAAAAGAAATTTCGGATTTTCGTCATTGCATTGACTGAACCCTTGCTATAAAATAGTAAGGGTTATGGAATATGATCGTTCATTTACAGCATTGAAGTTCAAGCAGTGACACTAGCGGAGTCACCCTCTACGCATCTGAAGTCCGCTGCTCGCGGCGATGGTGTAGAGGGTATTTTTTATCTATCGAAGGGGGATTCTTCATGTTTAAGGTACTGGTATCGGATCCAATTAGTGATTTAGGTATTTCCCTGCTTGTCGAAGCACCAGACATCACGATTGACAAAAAAATCGGATTAAGCGAAGACGAGCTAGTCGCGATTATCGGTGAATACGATGCTTTGCTCGTACGTAGCCAAACACGCGTTACGGAACGCATTATGACTGCAGGAACGCAATTGAAAGTCATCGGTCGTGCTGGCGTTGGTGTAGACAATATCGATCTTGATGCAGCAACTAAGCGTGGTATTATCGTTATTAATGCTCCAGACGGGAACACGATTACGACATGTGAGCATACGTTTGCGATGATGATGGCTCTAGCTCGTCATATTCCTCAAGCGTATATGAAGACGGTTAGCGGAGAATGGGATCGCAAATCTTTCTTAGGTGTTGAGCTTCGCAATAAAGTTCTCGGCGTCCTCGGGATGGGCAGAATCGGTAGCGAAGTTGCTGCTCGTGCTAAAGCTTTCGGCATGGAAGTATACGGCTATGATCCATTTTTGACTGAAGAGCGTGCAGACAAGCTTGGAGTGCGTTTGTCTACTGTTGATGACATTATTCGCGATGCAGACTTCATTACTGTGCATACACCACTTACACCTGAGACGCGCCATATGATTGGCAAGGAACAGTTTGCACGTATTAAACCAGGAGTTCGGATCGTAAACTGCGCTCGCGGTGGAATTATTGACGAGAATGCACTAATCGATGCAATTAATGAAGGTCGCGTTGCAGGTGCTGCTTTTGACGTATTCGAAGTAGAACCTCCTGCTGCAGACCATCCTTTCTTAAACCATCCTAAAGTTATCGTAACTCCGCATCTTGGCGCTTCCACGATTGAAGCTCAAGAAAATGTTGCGATCGACGTATCTGAACAATTCCTTCATATTTTGCGTGGTGAAGCGTTCAAAAATGCAGTTAATATGCCTCCTGTTCCTGCTGATGTTCTATCTAAGCTTGAGCCTTACTTCTCGCTCGGGAAGAAGCTTGGTAGCTTAGTTGCTCAAATGGCTCATGGTCCAGTGCAAGAAATTAACGTTACTTACTCCGGCGACCTAGCGGATGTCGATACACAACCGTTAACCCGTCGTGTCGTTGAAGGTGTACTTTCCCACCATCTCGGCGCAGATCAAGTAAACGTTGTGAACGCAATGCACCTGCTGAAGACTCGCGGCGTGAACATCGTCATTACGAAGTCGCACGCTACGAAGGGCTTCACGAATCAAGTGAGCGTCAAGCTACGTACGGACAAAGAAGAACGTTTAGTTTCGGGTACGTTGCTGAACGGTTTTGGTCCACGTATTACGCTCATTGACCGCTTCCCGGTTGATGTTGAGCCACAAGGTCACATCCTTCTGATCTCACATTCCGATAAACCAGGTATTATCGGCCGTGTAGGCACATTGCTAGGCTCCAACGATGTCAACATTGCTACGATGCAAGTAGGTCGGGTACTCGTCGGCGGAGATGCAATCATGGTGCTCGCAGTCGATAAGGGCGTAGCCAAAGAAGTAATCAGCCAACTCGTTGATCTTCCTGATTTGAACAAAGCTAAAGTTGTTTATCTAGACTAATTTGTAAGAAAAAAATAAAGGATCGCGGGACACCATTCTCCGCGGTCCTTTTTCTGTAATAAACTTTCTTTCCTCCTAGTCAAGGGAACAGCTTACTGCAATGATAAAAACTATCACTAATAGCACCAAATTCTCTCCATCGCACGCTGTAATGATAAAAATTGTCACTACAGGCACCAACTACTCCACATAGCTCGCTGTAATGATAAAAATTGTCACTGCGTACGTCGTACAGGAGGTTAGATTGTTGCAATACTGATTGCTGCTATATTCAGCAGATTGGATTGTGGCAAGCGATAGCCATCAGACCTCTAAGCTTACATTCGGCAAGCCACGAAGAAGAAAACGCCGGAATCCCCGGTTGTTCTTAATCTTTCCGAACACACTCTCCAAACCGTAATGGGATACACCCCCCGCAAAAATAACGACGATAGAATGGGGGTGTCCCCTAGTCATTTAACATGACTTTTAGGATAGCCCTTTTAGCGATAAATCAAACATTCTGTATGAAAAATAATACAGATTCATCCCAGTAACCCTTGTTTGTGGCTTTTGTATACGAAATATCATATACAATAACCCCTAGATTTGACTTATTGATTAATTCTGTATGAAATTTCATATACAATAGCTCCTAGATTTGACTTATTGATTAATCCTGTATGAAATTTCATATACAATATTAGATTTGAGCAACGAATTCACCGTAACGTTTCATGTGCTGATTTGTTGTGGCTACTCCATTAATCTGCCAAGTAGCTTAGTCTCAAATTGGCTCAGTACGATAATATCGTAGCTTGCCAAAGGTACGACTCGTTTTCGGTTGGCAATCGCTTGCCCATAATTTGCTGAGAAAATAGCAATTGATCAAAATACGAAATGGGTGGCACAGGAATAACCCCTGATCCACCCATTTTTCTCCATAAGAACGTGTATTTGTTAAAATGGATAGTTTTCAAGTGAGCTTGACCCTGTTAGGACAGCTCTCGTTATATTAATTATCGCTTTACAGACTTAGCCCGCTTGCGAGGCGGTGAAACCGGGAGTGTAATCGTGAAGGTTGTCCCTACACCGAATGTGCTCGCAACTTTAATTTTACCACCATGTGCATCGACTAGATTTTTAACGATGGCTAGGCCGAGTCCAGTGCCACCTTTAGATTCTCGCTTCCTCGCTTTGTCCGCCTTATAGAAACGCTCAAACACATAAGGGAGATCTTCTCTTGCAATACCTTGGCCTTCATCAGCGATTACGAGTTCGATCTGATCGCCCTTCGTCGCCTCTACTCTTCGAGCAGCAATCGAAATTCCTGCACCAGAAGCAGTATGACGTAAAGCGTTGTCGAGCAAATTCGTTAGCACCTGTTCTAATCGATCAGAATCCCCTGCCTCCAAAACTAACGACGGATCCTCTGCAGTTCTCGTTAGCACAATACCTTGTTCTTTCGCTAAATTCGCAAACTTACGAAATACTCGCGATAAAAGTCCATTCATATCGAGTTGCTCGAAATTCATTTCTAGATGACCGGCTTCCATTCGCGCCAAATCTAACAAATCCTCCACGAGCCGTCCCATGCGAAGTGATTCATCATGAATAATTTGCACAAGATCACGTCGCTCTTCGGGTGAAGCCGCGATGTCGTCTAGCAATGCTTCGCTGTAGCCTTGTACCATTGATAATGGTGTGCGAATTTCATGTGAGATGTTCGCTACAAAATCTTTGCGAAGCTTCTCTACACGGAATTCCTCTGTAACGTCACGCAACACCGCAACGACACCTCTTACTTCCTCATTCGAAGCAAGCGGTGTCATCACCACAGACCAAACTCCACTTTTCACATGAACTTTTCCTGTCAAATCTTTACCGGTCGTGCTCACTTTGCGGAAAGTATCAATTAATGGGCTTGGTACGCCACTAAATTGTCCCTCAGCATCCACATCCAAATGATCGACCATTGTCCAATCATCCAGCAACGTTTTCCCTTGTGGATTCGTCAACATGGCTACTCCTGATGCATTGAAAAAGATAACCGCGTCCGTCATGCTTTTGAGCACACCACTCAATTGATCTCGTTCATGCTGCAAGTCACGGAAAAGCGTATTTAGCTCTGAAGCCATCTGATTAAACGTGTTCGCCAAATCGCCGATTTCATCTGTTGATCTAATTTGAACACGTGTCGTGTAATCACCCTGACCAATACAATCTGCTGCATCTCTAATTTCACGAAGGGGTTGTGTAATCTTCGTCAGTAAAAAAAATGCGAAAAAGGTCGTAAGAAGAAAGCCGATCGCCCCAGAAAAAATAAAGAGATGCTTTATTTTTACTGGATCGACTGAAAATTTAACGTCTATATATTGTAACAAGAAAAAACCAAGTGTTATGATGACGACTGCAACGAGCCCAATGATCGTTAGCCACATTTTGCCAACGACCGTTCTCCAGATGGCCATAGGTTACTTCGCTGCCTCCAGCTTGTAGCCTACACCCCATACCGTCGTAATCATCGAGGCTGCATCCGTAGACACACGATTCAACTTTTCACGAAGTCGCTTGACATGCGTATCAACCGTACGCAAATCACCGAAGAAGTCGTAGTTCCATACGTCCTTCAGCAGCTCCTCGCGTGAAAATACTTTATCTGGTGAGCTAGCCAAGTAGTGCAAGAGCTCGTATTCTTTAGGGGTGAGATTGACTTCTTGTCCACTCGCAGTTACACGGTGTGCATCATGTTCAATAATTAAGCATGGGAACACGATGTTGTTGCTTGTATTCGTATCCTTCGACAAAAAAGCAGTGGCCGAAGAACGACGTAAAATCGCTTTAATCCGGAAGATGACCTCTCTTGGACTAAATGGCTTCACAACATAATCATCAGCGCCTACTTCAAAGCCTTGTACGCGGTTGATCTCTTCACCTTTGGCAGTAAGCATCAATACAGGAGTTGTTTTTTGCCCGCGAAGACGCGCGCATACTTCGTTCCCATCGATACCTGGCAACATAATATCGAGTACAATAAGATCGAAGTCCTCTTGCAACGCTTTGCGCAATGCGGTTTCTCCGTCCTCTGCTTCATCAATGACGAAGCCTTCCTTCTCTAAATACATCCGAAGCAATCGACGAATTCTTTCTTCATCATCTACGACTAAAATTCGATTACCCATCATGCATAACTCCTCCTCGAATGCTCTCTAGTTCAATCTACTAAACACCAGCATAAGAATGCAAGCCGGAAAGAATAAGGTTAACTCCAACCAGTGTAAACATGACGACTAGGAAGCCAATTACCGCAAGCCAAGCCGAACGTGTTCCTTGCCAACCGCGAGATAAACGAAGGTGCAAATAGGCGCTATAAAACAACCAAGTAACGAGTGCCCATACTTCCTTTGGATCCCAGCCCCAGAATCTCGACCAAGCGATTTGCGCCCAAATCATCGCGAATATCAACGCACCAAGCGTAAAGATCGGAAATCCAATCGCAATTGCGCGGTAGCTAATTTCTTCAAGATCCTCTGCATCAATATCCGTTAAATGCGGATGAATAACTGCAATTAAAGGTTTTCTAGCAATCAATCTCATCAAGGCATAAATAATTAATCCCGTTATGATGGACCAGATCACCGTATTCAGCTTACGACCTGCATTCGAACCGTTCATCCAAGAAGGAGCTTCGAACAAAGCCTCATCCATGCCTAGGAACGATTGAACCGCAACGACTTCACTTTTGTACGGACTAACGATCGGCGGCAATGAGTAAGTGACCTCACGGGTCTTTGTATAGGATGTACCGTCATCATTTTCAACTGATACTTGCTGGCTGAACTTCGCCTCATAACCCGCACCCCGGAAAGCAAATACGGCAACTAAGAAGCCTACGATCATTATGATGATAACTAGCGAAATTTCCGTCCAACGGCGAGCACGACGAGCCGCCTTCTCTTCACTGGTGAAGTCAACAACACGGATCAGTTGAATGAGCGCTGCTGCAAAGCCGACTGCAAAAAATGCCTCACCAAGTGCTGCTGTCGTCACGTGAATCCGTAGCCAAATCGAATTCAGCGCAGGAATCAACGGCTGAACTTCTGATGGAAACACCGATGCATAGGCTGCAATGATAATGACAAGTGGCATCGTGAATGCGCCAAGCAACGTATTGCGATAAATGAAATAAACGACAATAAAAGCCAACATAATAGCCATCGTAAGAAACGTCATAAACTCATACATATTACTTGTCGGAATATGTCCCGAGCCAATCCAACGTGTCGTGAAAAATGTGAGATGGGCTACCCACCCTACAACCGCAGTAACAAAAGCAATCTTACCCCAGCGTGCAGTATGACCTTCTGGATTACGATTGCTCCAACGCTTGCCTCCGACTGCAATCATATAAGCGATGAAAGAAAGGCAGTACAATAAAAAGGCTACTAAAAACGCATCACCACTAAAGTCGATCCAACTCAACGTATATTCCTCCTATTATCGAGCGATTTCGCATCAATCTTAATGCCTGTTCGCTCTAAAGCCATAGCTACGTCTGCTCTAAGTCCATAGCTATTTTTATTCGTATGTGCACCTAGCGATACGACTCCTTGATCCACACGAAGCCATATTCGTCTGTGTTGCCAGTAGAAACCCATAATTAGTCCAATCATCGAGATCGCAGCACCGAACCAAATATAAGGCATCGCTAAATCTTTACGAATGTTGAGATACGTCGTATATTCGGAATATTTTACATTATTCATTTTACCATCTATAAGCGGCTTTTCAACTTTGAAATCAAATCTACCCGTACTAGCACCGCTGCTTACAAAATATTGATTCAGCTTTTTCACTTCAACATTAGACTTAGGTAGTGGGAAATAAACATAGATTTCACCTTCAGCACGAATGTCAGGACCCGTTATCCGTAAAAAATAAGCAGGGTTGTTCGGTTCGCGATTGATCGTCATGAACCGGCCTTGCGCGTCCCACCCGAAGTTCGGATAGTAGTCAACTAACTCTAATGAATAGTCTCCAACGGAGTAGTCCACATCAGGCTCATCTGCCATAAGATCAAATGCGCCTATTGAGTCACCAGTAGCAACTTCAATTAATGTGGGATGTACCGAAATTAATCTAACCATTTGATTAAAGCTATTCTGATAGATCGAATACCCCTTATAGCTCAGCGCACTATTAACCTCGATATCGTGTTGCAGCACTTCTTCTAGAACAGGGGCTTGCGTCGGATCATCACAAAGATCGACACATTCGTATAAGATTGCTTCTGTCTTAAATACCTTTACGACTTCTGTACCCTTCTGATTTGAAGCCAACTGATCTTCATCATATAGTTCACGAGTAAAATCAACATTTTTGATGTACAAATTCGTTTCCGGAATTTGTCTTGTTTCCCCTTCATACAACGCCAAATACTGGTCCATATGCCAGCTTGGAATACCGCGACCGAGGACCGCTAGTAGAAAAATAATGAGGCCAATATGGTTAATATACGGTCCCCAACGACTGAATCGGTTTTTCTCAGCGAGCAGCGCGTCTCCATCTCTATGCACCCGATAATGTCGCTTCTTCATCTGTTGCGCGACATCCTGTACCCAATCGTGCGAATCGCCCTCGATCGTTCCGGAATATACGACCTGTTGTCGATTGATGAATTGCAGATGCTTGCGAATCTGTTGCTTGGATAGTGCGCGATACAGTGGCAGGACGCGGTCCAAACTACAGACAATAAGTGACGTTCCGATCATCACAAGCAGCGTTATAAACCACCATGAGCTATAGGTATGGGATAAGCCTAATGTAAAATAAATTTCACCCAGGAATCCATATTTATCTTTGTAGAAAGCAGCAAACTCGGAACGCTCTGTCATATTAATGAACGTACTCTCTTGTTGAAAAATCGTTCCTAACGTTGCCCCAAGTAGCGCAAGTACAATTAAGTAAACTGCGATTTTTACCGAGGAAAAAAAGTTCCATACCCGGTCGATCAGCTTTGGATTTCGTTTTTGTGAGCGACGTGCAACACCGTCATAGCGCATTTCAAGCGGGGTGTCTTCATTTTGAATGAGGTCATCTACTAATGGCTTACCGCATGATTCACACAACACGGTTCCCATATGGTTCTGATGACCGCACTCACATTTTGTATTTTCTAATAACATCAGGTCCTCCTAAGTGTCCCCGTTAGGATTAGGACTTCATAAGTTTAATGATATGTTGCTCAATCTGCAGCTCCGAAAGTGGTCCTCCGATGACCACATCCTGTATTTTTCCATCACGTCCAACAAAAAGCGTTGTCGGATAATTTTTTAAGCCATAACGCTTTTCCGTCTTGCGATCATTATCTAATAGGATCGGAAAATCCACGCCAACTAAATTAATAAATCGCTTTACCATCAAGCGATCTTCACTAAGATTAATGCCGACAAGCTCCAGACCTTCTGACTTCCATTTCTCGTATTGAGCTTGCAATGCAGGCATCTCGTCACGACAAGGTGGACAGAAAGTACCCCAGAAGTTAATAATGACTGGCTTCCCTTCATATTGACTCCAATCATGCGCTTCATTATTGAGGTCTGCTAATCGAAAGCTAGGTGGCTTATCTCCTTTTTTAAGAGCTGCACTAGAAGTAAACAATGAATTGCCGATCGCATATCCTCCGATGAGAAGTACGCCGATTAAGATGAAATATTGCACAACTTTACGATAACGACCCATGTCTCATATACACCGCCCTTTAACCCATTATTATCATTGTATCGGAACGTATTACGTGCAGCAATCTGCACTCTTGTCTAATTTAGCACAATGTGATAGAACTCACACCGAAACAGTCCCTAACCTCACGGTAAATACCGAAAAGGCAGGGACTGAAAAACTTCATCGCTTTTATTCTGTTATTTCACCTGTATCAGGCTGATCGATCGCATGCATCAGTTTCTTAAGCTCGTCCGCAGTTAAGCGACGGTGCTTTCCACGCTGCAATTTGTTTAGAAATATCCCGCCAAACGATATTCGTTTCAGCCTGATTACGGGATGATGGATTGCCTCAAACATACGACGAACTTGACGATTGCGACCTTCGCGAATCGTAATGGAGATCGTAGCAAATTTGCCATCGGGATCAATGTCATGATATTCAAGTTCCGCTGGGGCAGTTATTCCATCCTCAAGCTTAATTCCGCGCATCAGCTTCTCTAAGTCATTACCATGAGGAACACGTTCCACCGTCACGTGATACGTCTTAGCGACATGATGCCTAGGATGCATCAACTTATTCGCTAATTCTCCATCATTGGTCAGAAGTAGCAAGCCTTCTGAATCGTAGTCAAGTCTTCCTACTGGATATAAACGTTCTTTAATATCCTTCAAGTAGTCTGTTACGACGCTCCGACCCTTTTCATCGGATACACTCGTAATAACGCCTTTAGGCTTATTGAACATAATATACATTTTAGATTCTTGCTTAATCGGCTTTCCAGACACTGTGATGATGTCAACTGCAGGATCAGCCTTTCTTCCTAATTCCGTCACGACATCGCCGTTAACAGTCACTTTACCTGCTGCGATGAGTTCCTCGCATTTGCGCCTTGAAGCTACCCCCGCATTCGCGAGTATCTTTTGTAATCTTTCCAATTGAGTTCACCCCATCCCTCATCATACCAAGCTGAACAGCAACCAGCAAGCAAAAACCGCTGCGAAGAAGCCAATAAGATCTGAGATGAGGCCAACCTTCAGTGCATAACGTGAATTTCGAATGCCTACGGCGCCAAAATATACAGTGAGAACATAGAACGTCGTATCCGTGCTTCCTTGGATCGTAGAAGCAACCCGAGCAACGAAGGAATCCGGTCCATACTCCTTAATCAGATCAGTTACGAACGCTAGCGAGCCCGCACCCGTAATTGGACGAAGCAACGCCAACGGAAGCACCTCACTCGGTACACCGAAGCCCTCGAGCAGTGGGCGGATCACACTAATGATCGCTTCCATAGCTCCCGAAGCTCGGAACATACTAATTGCAGTCATCATCCCTACGAGATGAGGAATAATGCTGACTGCCGTTTGAAAGCCATCTTTAGCTCCATCAATAAAAGATTCGTAAACCGGTATTTTTCGAAGCGATGCGTATAATGGAATGAATGCAATAAGCATAGGGATTGTCCATGTTGAGACAAGTTGGATGAGTGCGATCACTTCATCAACCTCCCCCCGGCGGTGCCAATGGCTTAGAAGCTGCGGGCTTACTATAAGGGAGCGATGGATCTAGCATCGGCATTTTCGGCGGTTTTCCGGCTTTGTGGCGATACCATCGATCTACGATAATCGCTGCGCCTGTTGATATGATGGTTGCTAATAGCGTCGGCGCTACAATTTCTGCCGGATGCACAGAGCCAAAGTTCATTCGAATCGCAATCATCGTCGTTGGAACGATTGTAATACTAGCTGTATTCAAAGCGAGCAGTGTACACATCGCGGGAGTGGCGACCGTCGGATTCGGATTTAAAGTTTGTAGCTCTTGCATCGCCTTAATGCCCATTGGTGTGGCGGCATTTCCAAGTCCAAGCAAATTTGCGCTCATATTGGACAAAATATAGCCCATTGCCGGGTGATCGCGTGGCACATCGGGAAATAGCCTTCTCACAATCGGTGCCATAAGCTTAGATAGCTTCTGAATGAGTCCCGCATCTTCTGCAATTCGCATGAGACCCATCCAAAAGACAAGTATGCTTATTAAGCCTAGACTCACTGTCACTCCTGTCTGTGCGCCTCCGAATGCGGCCTCAGCAACTTTCTCAAGCTTACCGTTCACCGCACCCACAATCACACTGACTACAATCATTCCCATCCATATCCAGTTAACCATTTGAACTCATCCCCCCGCAAACATTAACGCATTGAACGAAGCATGAAGGGAATGACGAAAACTAGACGTCTCATGCTCACGTGTATCGGATCGTTCAGTTTGTCCTAATGCAGGTGCGAGCGCTATACTGCCAATTACTTTTCGATCTAATACGAATTCAATCTGACCACGATCTCCTAGCGCATAGGCTGCAGAAGTTACATCACGTGGCACGACGCGAAACCGCAACTCCTCTTGCTCACCAGACGCGAATGGATATCGAAAAGTATTCACAGCTTGATATGCTGTTCCCGGTACCACTTCTCCAGCACCGATCACCTCTGTGAGTTGAAAATGGTTAAAACCGTAATCGAGTAATTTACGATGATCTGACCAATCATCACCATCATTAAGAGTTACAACTGCGAGTTGTTGGCCGTCACGTGTCGCTGAGCTGACAAGACAACGTAACGCTTGTTTCGTATACCCGGTCTTAACACCATCTGCACCCTCGTAAAGATGAAGCATTTTATTTTTGTTTACCCATTTATAGTCCCAAGACTCGTTCGGATTCGGCGCCGATTTCACCTTTGTACTTACGATGTTGCGGAAGTCTTTATTATGCAATGCATAGGCAGTAAGCCTTGCCATATCATTAGGAGTTGAATAATGTTGCGGATCATCGAGCCCATGCGGATTCATAAAATGACTGCCTAATAGTCCGATTTCTTCCGCTTTCTTATTCATCAGAAAGGCGAATCCTTCTACTGAGCCACCAACATGCTCTGCGATAGCGACAGCTGCGTCATTACCCGAGCGAAGCATCAGCCCGAAAATCAAATTACGAAGTGTCATTTTCTCTCCAGCCTTTAAATAAAGCGAAGATCCTTCTTTGCCCGCAGCGCGAACACTCACCTTAACTTCATCATCCAAGCTGCTATGTTCAATCGCAACGATTGCGGTCATAATCTTCGTCAAGCTAGCAATCTTCATCTTCTCATCCCCTCGTTGACTAAAGATCAGTCGTCCCGACTGTACATCAATCAGTGCGGCTCCCTTCGCTTGATTACTTGGTGGAGTAGGTAGGTTGTGACTTGCGGATGCTATATTTTTCGGGTAATTAAAGCAAACAACACAAACTACAATCGCCAATAAACATAGCGAACGAGCTGTGCGGATCAGTAAGTCGGTGTTACTCATGAATTTCCTCCTTCAGCGTGCCTTGCTTTAGCTTGTACTTCAACATCAACTGCTCTCTTATCAATTTATGTAGGCGTGTCCAAAAGTATGTAGTGTTCTGGAGACACTGCGCATTGAGAACCACTAATTGTGTTATTGCACAAAATCAGGGCATGGGAAGCTTGCCCACACCCTGCCACGATCAATATGAGCATAATGCTTCTGTTACATGATGGGATCTGAAGAGCTTGTAAGCGCTGGGTCATCCGCTTGATGCTCGGAATTTTTCATAAATAAACTTTTCATTTTTTCGACCCACTGTGGCGCTGCATCAATAATTTTTTCAGCAATGTGTGTCTGATTATCTAACGGTACAACCTTTACCCCTTGTGTTCCAACGACAAGAAAAGCGATTGGTGTAATCGAAACACCGCCACCGCTCCCCCCACCAAACGGAAGCGCTACAGAAGCGTTATGTCCCTCTGCACCATTTTTTTGAGCATTCGAGCTACTGGAATCTTCGCCCATCGCTTGAAACTCGCTTCCTCCGGCAGCAAATCCGAATCCGACTTTCGATATGGGCATAATCACACTGCCATCCGGAGTCTGAACAGGATCTCCAACAATCGTCGAAACGTCCACCATTCCCTTAATATTTTCCATCGCGGTTTGCATTAGTCCATTAATCGGATGCTGTTGTGACAATTGATCTCCTCCTCATGCGAAAATGCTGATGATAGGTCTTTCTGAGTATGTCCTCGTGCATCATAAGTTATTCCTTGATAAGCTATAGCTCACCAGGTGGACGTAATAGCGCCTTCCAAGTGTGAATCGCCTTTCGATAAGGCAATCGAATTTTTGTCACCAGCTTAATACCTGAGACGACAACTGTTAGTAGCTTCATTTGAAAATCCGCCTCCCAGATCATCGTGAACTCCTGCATCCTATAATTTGGCTCAATGCGATTATCAGGAGCGCAGTTTAAACGAAGCAATTGTCCAACAGCCCCTGCTGCACAACCTGCAACAGCCCACAGCAACCCTGTGGTTATTGCTGTTGATTGAGCATCGCCGGTTCCAACTCGAAAATCTAAACGCCAACGTGTACATTCAAGCTTCTTCAACGTCTGTAATGCCCAACGTTGTAAATTTCTCGTAGTCGAACGGACAGTCTTATAAGCTTTGCGATACCTACGTATTGTTTGAACAGAAATTTTCCTTTTGTTTTTTTGCTCCTGTTTTGGTTTCTGCTCAAGCCCCATATCCATCCCATATGCTTTCTTTTCCCGATAGACCAGGCTCCATCCTCGTAAAATGATCGCTGGAATGACAAGCTCATATTTGATAAGACCGTAAAGTGCTTGAATGATTAGCACCAGCTTATCCTCTTGACCCGAACGAGAATAACGTATTCGAAATCGAATGCGCGACAAGAGCACCAAAGTCACGACGATAACGATCATCGCAACACATATCCATAACCAAAAGGCCATACTCCCCCGCCTCCCTAGGGGTAGTATGACCTGATCTGACAAGCTCATTCCAACAAATTCTACTTTAGGTGGATTCGAGCTCCCGCTCCATATCCTCCATTGAAAGCTGTCGCCCTTCGATCCTTTCGAACAGTAGCTTCGTGCGCTCTTCTAGTTCATCATCACTTTCACTGATCGCAGGTTCCGGTAAGCTCTTGATTCCGGGCAGTCCAAAATAATCTAGAAATGCCTTCGTCGTCCCATATAGGATCGGTCTGCCAACTGCATCTGCACGACCTTTTTCCTCGATTAAGTCCTTCGCAACAAGTGTATGTAGCGCACGGTCTGCCTTCACTCCACGAATCTCTTCAATTTCTACCCGTGTGATCGGTTGACGATATGCGATGATCGACAACGTTTCTAACGCAGCCTGTGAAAGAGCGGAACGAGAAGGAGAGTAGGCTAGCTTCTCGAAATATACGGCATGTTCTGCCACTGTCGTTAGGCGAAATCCACCTGCGACTTCCGCAACGCGTAGCCCTCTCCCTTTACGTGTATAGTCCTTCTGTAAATCGTAGAGGACGTTAGAAATAACTTCTGTATCGATCTCTACGACTTCGGCAATTGTCTTTACAGTGATGCCTTCTTCTCCCGAAACGAAAAGAATGCCTTCAATTACCGATTTCAACGTCGAATAATCCACGCTCGTCTTCACTCCCTGTCCACGTTAACACAATTTCATCGAATAATGCATTTTGATGACAGCTGAGCCATCTTCTCTTCAATAGCTCTAAAATCGCAAGAAACGTTACTACGATCTCATCACGATCGCAGTCTTCTGTCATCAATTGTGAAAATAATAGCTTTCCATCGTTCGAGCGGTATTTCATTGTATCCACTATATCGCGTATGCGATCTTTAACCGAAATTTCATCCTTACGGATGGATGACACTCGATGACGACCGGCCATCCTCCTAAGCGCCTTTTGGAACGCCCGAACTAAGTCATCTACATGCAGTCCTTCAACTGGATTCGTCGGAACATGCTGCAAATACGGCGACAAATCAGTCGGTTCGCGAGTAAACACTTGACTGCGATCCCATTCTTTCTCCCGAAGTTGCCCTGCTACAGACTTGAACTGACGGTATTCAATAAGCTTTCGAATCAATTCTTCGCGTGGATCGAGCCCCTCATCATCGTCTGCGATGAGCCACGGTTCATCAGTGACAGGAGGCTTTGGCAATAGTTGACGACTCTTGATCGAGAGCAGCGTTGCAGCCATCACGAGAAATTCGCTTGTAATATCAAGCTCAAGCTCCTGCATTGCACCTAAATAGTCCATATATTGATCTGTTATGTCATTGATTGAGATCTCGTTAATATCTATTTCGGCTTTGTCGATTAAATGCAGTAATAAGTCCAACGGACCTTCAAACGACTCCAGCTTATATAACACCGACACTCTGATGGCTCCCCTTCCCTACTCGATATAACGCTAACTCAAGTTAGCCTTGAATCGCACGAGTCAAATTCGCCATCTCAATTGCAGTTGACGCAGCATCCCAACCTTTGTTTCCTGCTTTTGTACCCGCGCGTTCAACTGCTTGTTCAATGCTGTCTGTCGTAAGCACACCGAAGATCGTTGGCACACCAGTCTTCAAGGAGATTGCGGAAACACCCTTTGTAACTTCATTACATACATAGTCGAAATGAGGTGTCGAACCTCGGATAACCGCTCCGAGAGTAATGACCGCATCATATTTACCGCTCTCTGCTAACTTCTGAGCGATTAATGGAATTTCGAATGCTCCTGGAACCCATGCAATCTCAATTTCGTTCTCTTCTACACCATGGCGCTTTAATGCGTCAAGCGCTCCACCTAGCAATTTACTTGAAATAAACTCATTGAACCGTCCAACGACGATTCCATATTTTAAACCTTTGGAAATTAAATGACCTTCATATACGACTGACATGATCTTCATCCTCTCGACGGTACATTGACCGTGTAATTGTTATTTTCTGTACTGCTTGATTGATTAGTTTATCTTCGATAATCCGGATCACCCTTAAACTTAAGTAGATGACCTAGCTTCGATTTCTTAGTATGCAAATATGTCGTATTGTCCTCATTCTCCAACATCTGAATCGGGACACGTTCCACGACCTCGAGTCCGTAGCCTTCGAGCCCTTTGATTTTTCTAGGATTGTTCGTTAAAAGGCGAATTTGACGAATGCCTATATCTTTCAATATTTGAGCACCAATTCCGTAATTACGCAAATCGGGAGCAAACCCCAATTTGATATTCGCGTCTACGGTGTCTAATCCCTGCTCCTGAAGCTCGTAGGCTCGCAATTTATTGATCAGCCCAATTCCTCTGCCCTCTTGACGCATGTATAGGAGTACGCCACTACCTGCTTCTTCAATTTGACGTAGTGCAGCTTCAAGCTGCGGTCCACAATCACAACGATGAGAATGAAATACATCGCCGGTCAAACATTCCGAGTGGACACGAACGAGTACAGGCTCAGCTCCATTGATGTCACCCTTGACGAAAGCAACATGTTCCTTGGAATCAACCTTATTCGTATAGCCAATCGCTTTAAAGTCTCCAAAGTCGGTAGGCATCCGAACTTCTACTTCGCGCTTAACGAGCTTTTCCTTCTCGTTGCGATATTGGATTAAGTCTTTAATCGTAATCAACTTCAAGCTGTGCTGCTCCGCAAAAATTTCCAAATCGGGCAAACGCGCCATCGTGCCGTCTTCTTTAATGACCTCGCAGATTACTCCCGCTGGAAAAGAACCACACAATCGCGCTAGATCAACCGCAGCCTCTGTGTGTCCTGCACGTCTTAGCACGCCCCCTTCCTTAGCAATTAAAGGGAATACATGCCCCGGTCTACGAAAATCTACCGGTTTCGCTTGAGGATCAATAAGCGCTTTGACAGTTGCCGCGCGTTCAAAGGCCGATATGCCCGTCGTTGTGGAGCTATGATCAACTGACACTGTGAAGGCTGTACCATGATAATCCGTATTGTGACTGACCATAGGTGGGAGGTCAAGCTCATCTGCACGTTCAGCCGTAATTGGAACGCACACGAGCCCACGCGCTTCAGTGATCATAAAATTAATCACATCAGGGGTTACCTTCTCTGCAATCGCAATGAGATCCCCTTCATTTTCCCGATCTTCGTCATCTACGACGATGATTGCTTTCCCATTATTTAAGTCTTCTAATGCCCGTTCTATCGTTTCGAAACGACTCTTATCCATGACGATTGCTCCTCTCTATGATGACGCCAAGAAGTTTACATAAAACCATTGTCACGCAGTATGGCTTCTGTCAACTTGCTCGAATTAGCAGCAGTTGGCCGTTCACGTTCGCTTAATAAATGATCTACATATTTCCCAAGAATATCGGATTCGAGATTCAACGTGTCTCCCGCGTACTTTTGCTGAAGAATCGTCTCTTTTAGCGTATGTGGAATAATCGAAACCGTAAATGTACCCGCATCTCGGTCTACCTCAACTACAGTTAGACTGATGCCATCGAGCGTGATCGATCCCTTTGGAATGATATAACGTAATTGAGCTGACTGATGAGGCTCTATCTTAAAGACAACCGCATTCGCTTCGACAGTCCGATTACGAATTACACCTGTACCATCAACGTGTCCTTGTACAATATGGCCGCCATAGCGTCCTCCAGCAAGCATTGCTCGTTCTAGGTTCAATGGGCTTCCAGGTTGTATCGTATGAAGAGTAGTATGTCGATATGTCTCTGGCATCACATCCACATCAAATGAACGCGAATCATAGGTTACAACCGTTAAACAAACGCCATTAATCGAAATGCTATCTCCGAGCTTAACTTCCTCAAGCACTTTGTTCGCGGAAATCGAGAGGATCATAGCTTCTCCTTGTCTTTTTACAGACCGAAGAACGCCTATTTCTTCAATAAGTCCAGTGAACAACTATGACTCCCCCTTCCAGCGATAATTGGGATACCCCGTAACACACCAGTCTTCACCATAAGATTGAATCGAGACATCAAGTAATTTCAATGCATCAGTCATCTTTTCCGGTCCTTCAAAAGCGAACCCGGCTGGTGCGCCATCTCCCCCAACGATAATCGGTGCATAGAACAGCATCACCTTATCCACTAATCCCGCAGCAATCATCGCTCCATTCAATGCTCCTCCACCTTCTAAGAGCACCGAATTAATTTGCCTTTTACCTAGTTCTACCATCGCCAGCTTTAAATCAACATGGGGACCAGTACCACAACGAATCACTTCAATGTGGGACTGAGAATACTGCTGAAGTTTAACTTGATCCGCTTGCTCAGTCGTGAGAATGATCGTAGGTGCAGCATCATTCAACACGCGTGCCGAGAGTGGAGTAATTAGCTTCGAGTCAATTACGATTCGAGTCGGATGAATTCCCGGAACACTCAATCTCGTTGTCAATTCAGGATCATCTGCAAGCATCGTCTTTGATCCAACCATAATTGCAGCATGCTGATGACGTAACGTATGAACCGCTTCTCTAGCTGCAGCTCCTGTAATCCATCGGCTGTGACCTGTTCGCGTAGCAATTCGTCCATCCAAACTCATCGCAGTCTTTAGTGTAACGAAAGGACGACCAGTAGCCATATAGTGATTAAACACTTCGTTCAGTGCTTTCGACTTTTCACCAAGCAAACCAACCTCTACTTCGATTCCTTCTTCGCGGAGTCTGGCAATTCCCTTTCCCGCAACTTGAGGATTGGGATCTTCAGTTGCAACTACAACTCGTGCAACACGCTCTGCGATCAACCGCTCGCAGCAAGGCGGTGTTGAACCGTGGTGACTGCATGGCTCTAAAGTTACGTACACAGTAGCACCCTTTGCCTGTTCACCCGCCATATTGAGCGCATGAACCTCTGCATGCCCCTCGCCACGCTTCAGGTGTGCACCAACACCAACGATCCGACCCTCACGGACGACGACACAGCCAACAACTGGATTGACGCCCGTCTGACCTGACGCTGCACCTGCTAAATTCAATGCAAGCTGCATGTAGTACTCATCATTAACAATTTCCAAAGTGCATCACCTCCAACTGCCTAACCACAGTAAAACATCCGAACTGCAGTAGAACATCTGAACCGCAGTGCGATATCCGAACTGCAGTAAAACATCCTAATTACAGTAAAACCCCAAAATCACAATAAAACCCCCGAAGCATAAGCCTCGGGGGTGTTAGATGCACAGCAATAAATAGACCCAGTGGTCGCGTCCATTGTACATAAATAGCCATCATCATCTTATATAGACGTACTGTTAGCTATTTATTCCTTTAATGCTAATCCGATAAGTTCTAATTCCACTTCGTTGTCGTTTGTGAAATAAATAACAAACCTGCTTGAATTTTAGTCATGCGGCTACGGCATTAGCATATTGATGGACACGGCATGGCCGCGCTGTGCTTCCTTCTCCCATCCAGACTGTAACTGTCGGTCCCGGAATTGCACCAGGTCAACCGCGCTCATCTCTCCGGTAAAACCGGTAAATTAAGCTGCGGGTCACGGACTAACGGCTGTAAGCCGATCACCGTCGGTGGAGAATTTCACTCCGCCCCGAAGGAAAGCAACATAATAAGTATAACTAGTGTATCACTCTAATGGTGAAAATTCAAGTTCGCTACTCGGAATTGACACGGCGGGCGCAAATGAAATAAACACGGCGGGGCGGGTGCAGTGACACTACTAAGTCGGTTTCGCCGACTTAAATCTAGGCGCGGAGAGCGTTTGGGGCATTTAAGTCGGTTTCGCCGACTTAAATCTAGACGCGAGTAGCGTATGGGGCATTTAAGTCGGTTTCGCCGACTTAAATTTGGGAGCGAGGAGCGTTTGAGGCATTTAAGTCGGTTTCGCCGACTTAGAATGGGCGCTGATAAGACCGTTTCGCGGTCTTGCAGCAGTTAGCGGAGCTACTTTGGTGGTTCTAAGACCGTTTCGCGGTCTTGCAGCAGGTGGCGGAGCTAGTTTGGTGGTTCCAAGACCGTTTCGCGGTGTTGCAGCAAGTGACGGAGCTAGTTTGGTGGTTCTAAGACCGTTTCGCGGTCTTGCAGCAGTTAGCGGAGTTAGTTTGGTGGTTCTAAGACCGTTTCGCGGTCTTACAGCATCTCGTGGAGCTAGTTTGGTGGTTCTAAGACCGTTTCGCGGTCTTGCAGCAGATGGCGGAGCTAGTTTTGTGGTTCTAAGATCGTTTCGCGGTCTTGCAGCAGGTGGCGGAGCTAGTTTTATACTCTCTAACACGAAAAAACTCACCCTACAAATGTAGAGTGAGCATCGATTACCGAGTTTACACGTCAGTTACTGCGATTGAAGTAAACTTATCTTGCCCTTTCAGCGCATCGACATGCTCCATACCAGAAGTCACCTTACCAAACACGGTATGTACACCATCTAAGTGTGGTTGTGGCTGATAACAAATATAGAACTGGCTGCCACCTGTATTCGGCCCACGGTGTGCCATGGCCAGGCTACCGCGTTCATGTTTATTTTTATTGTGCTCGCATTTTATCGTATAGCCTGGGCCACCTGCACCTGTTCCATCTGGGCATCCACCTTGTGCAACAAAGTTAGGAATGACACGGTGGAACGAACCGTTGTTGTAAAAGCCTTCGCTAGAAAGCTTCTCAAAGTTAGTAACGGTGTTCGGAGCATCCTCTGCAAATAACTCCAGTACGATTTCATTGCCATTTGCTAGTGTAATCACTGCTTGCTTTGCCATGTTCGACTCTCCCTCAGTTCATCGAACGACGACGATTACTTCGCTACAGCTTGCTTCTGCAGGCGTGCAGGAATAATATCGTTGCCAACGATGTTATGATACGTTTCCCGAGCTACCACAAGATCCGCTTGGCCGTCTCTGACGAATACGACAGCAGGACGGCGAATCCGATTGTAGTTGCTCGCCATTGCATAATTGTACGCACCTGTACAGAAAACTGCAAGTAAATCGCCTGAATTAACAGCAGGCAGCTTCAAATCCCAAATGAGCATGTCGCCACTTTCACAGCATTTTCCAGCAACTGAAACCAATTCTGTTACTTGATCATTTGCACGATTTGCAACGACAGCTTCGTAACGTGATTCATAAAGAGCAGGACGCGGATTATCTGTCATCCCGCCATCGACAGCGATATATTTACGCACACCAGGAATGTCTTTACTCGTTCCAATCGTATAAAGTGTAGTGCCTGCATCTCCAACGATGCTACGACCTGGCTCGATCCAAATTTCAGGTAACGGGAATTGTGCCCCGGAGCATGTTGCAATGACTGCATCAGCTATCGCTTGAACATAATGTGCGACTGGAAGTGGTGAATCGCCTTCTACATATCGAATGCCAAAACCTCCGCCAAGGTTAAGAACCGTAAACGTGTAGTCCAGCTTATTGCGAATTTCCACAGCAAATGCTGTAACCTTCTCTACTGCCATCCGGAAACCTTCAACTTCAAAGATTTGCGATCCGATATGGGAATGTACACCCAGCAGCTTCAAGTTGCTCTGTGCAATTGCTGTTTCAACAGCACGGAACGCCGATCCATTGCCGAGGTCAAACCCGAACTTCGAATCCTGTTGCCCAGTAGAAATATAGTCGTGCGTATGGGCTTCAACTCCCGGGGTAATTCGAAGCAATATGTTTACCATTTTCCCTTTTTCAGCGGCTAATGTATTCAGCAAGTCCAGCTCAATGAAGTTGTCGACGACGAAGCAGCCAATGCCTGCATCTAACGCCATTACGATCTCTTCAGCCGTCTTGTTATTGCCATGGAAGTGAATCCGTTCTACAGGAAAACCCGCTTGCAATGCTGTATATAGTTCCCCGTCAGATACGACATCTAAGCTCATGCCTTCTTCTTCCGCAATGCGACACATTGCCATTACACAAAAAGCTTTCGATGCATAGGCAACTTGATGACGTAAACCTGTCCCGCGAAATGCTTCCACAAATTCACGAGCACGTTGACGAACGAGTTCCTCATCGACAATATATAACGGTGTCCCGAATTGTTCAGCGAGATCAGTAACGTCACAACCTCCAATCTCAAGATGTCCCTTGCTATTGATTTTGCTTGTTCCATGCAAATACATAGACGAATCCCCTTTAGTAAATATTCCGAGCAGAGCAGTACTGAACTGAAAGCTTATTCAGTGCACGCACGATATATTTAAAGTATATCCGAAAAATACAAGCTTGGGAAATGGATGATTCACTCTAACATTTGCATTAATGCGTGCTAATCTGGTTGTTTGGCTTCATCGAGAGTACGATAAATCGATAGTCTTTTTTTATTTGAAGGGAGCGGACGACGAACAATAATCCCTAATAATGCTTTCCCATTAAAAGGGATGAAGGGCCACAAATAGGGTGTGTTGAATGATCTCTTATACGCAAGATAAATCAAGAGAAAGGTGGTAACGACGACAAACCCTGGTACTTGAAATGCAAATACAGCTAACAGCAACGTCAGTCGGACGACCCGATTGGCTAACCCTAACTCATAACTAGGAGTTGCGAACATGCCGATTGCACTTACCGCCATGTACAAAATAACTTCATTGACAAATAACCCTGTTTTGACTGCTATATCGCCGATCAATATGGCTGAAAGCAGTGTCATTGCGGTTACAAGTGGAGCAGGTGTATGTACAGCAGCCAATCTCAGCAAATCGACACCAATCTCAGCGATGAGGAATTGAAGAATGAGCGGAATTTGACCATCCTTCTCCGTACCGACAAACGACAACCATTCTGGCTTCAACGCTTCATTCTGATCAAATAAAAACCACAGCGGTAACAAAAATAGCGAAGCTAGTATCCCTAAATACCGAACCCATCGCATATATGTCCCCATGAACGGGTTTTGGCGATTTTCTTCAGCATGCTGTACAAGATCAAAGTACGATGTAGGCAATAATACTGCACTTGGCGAAGTATCGACAATTACGGTGACACTTCCATTGAGCATTTGCGCAGCTACGACGTCTGGACGCTCTGTATAGCGCACGAGAGGAAATGGATTCCATCCCGAATTGATCGTCATTTCCTCCAATTCTTTGTCCGCAAGTGGTATACCATCAATATCAATCGCTTTAATCTTATCGCGAATTGCCTCAATAAGTTGCGGATTTGTAATGTCCTCAATATAGCCAAGACATACATCTGTCTGCGTACGGCGCCCCACCTTCAGCATCTCAAAACGCAGCTTAGGGTCACGCAATCGTCTACGAATGAGCGATACATTGACCAACAATGTCTCGGTGAACCCATCTTGACTGCCGCGAACAACTTTTTCTAAGCTAGGCTGCTCTGGGGTTCTCGCTTGATACTGCCTTACATCAACAATGATAACCGTATCAAAACCATCCACATAAAATGCTGTGTTGCCCGCAAGAACCTCATTGATCATCTCACTATAAGAAGAACAGAGCTTCACTTGACTTGCCGGTAAATATAGATTTAACAGCTTATGCAACCCATCATGATCAAGCTCCTGATCGTTCAAATACGATAATCTCGATAAAATATCTGTAAG
The DNA here is from genome assembly GCA_029203125.1 of Candidatus Cohnella colombiensis. Lineage (GTDB taxonomy): Bacteria > Bacillota > Bacilli > Paenibacillales > Paenibacillaceae > Cohnella > Cohnella colombiensis. The sequence goes on along the minus strand of CP119317.1, from coordinate 1,411,614 downwards.
AGCATCATCTTTAGAGAACGTGCTTAGAAAAAGCAACGCGATCCGACCGTTGCCCATGTTCATTTCTCGTAATTGGATTTCAAAACTTTTCTCGAGTCCAATTGCTTCCTTTAGGCTTTCTTTCCATTCATCAATTTGATTAGGAATTTTATCTTGTTGATCCTCTGCCATGCAAGGTCCTCCGTTCTATTTTACAGCCATAACCACTCGACCAAAGACCCCACGACTTTCCCTAGCACCATGACAACAAGTAATGAGAGCAATTGATGCTTAAGCTTTAAACGCTTCGCTAAAATTGGCAACACGTTAAGCACCTCCGTTAATGCTGCTGCGAGCATTCCTACGAATACACCTTGAAAAACGGCGGGCACCAGTAATGCAAAGGGCGGAAGCCAAAACTGCCAATTGTTAAAATCAGCAACAATCCAATACATCGCTCCTGCAACAATGGCAGATTCAAAAAAAGCAGTTCGTCGATAAGCCCGAGTAATTTGGACTAAACGAGGAATCAGATCGAGTACGATAAGTAGCGCGATAAAAGCACTTCCTGCTGCACAGCCCGCTGCTAACCCGATCAATGCAAGCAAACAGACTTGAAGCAGCTCAACCCCTGCCATCTCGTAGTCGCTCCTCCTGCTTTTTCCGATATTCCTCGGTAATGACAAAGTGATTCACATTTTCTTGGTACATGAACATTTCAACCTCAAGCGGTGTCGGCTCATCTTGATGTCGCAAACGTAGCAATCGATTAAAGAACAGAAGCATACCTAGGCCCACACCTAGCGAATAAGGAATTTGAAACAGCCATGGATGCTCTGTTCGATGTCCTGTAATAAGCTCAGTTATCCGCATTTGAACAGCTGGCATATTTACATCAGCGTGAAAATTCATCATCGCCATCCCCGAACCAAAAAAGAGCAGCAACCAAACGAGAACAAGCAACCATTTCCTTGGCTTTATATCTCCTGAATTGGTTACTTCTAGTAATACATGGGGCTCACCGAACGACTCGATCACAATACGGGGCACAGCTTCACGAATCGCTTGAACAATTTGCAGCATATCAATCAGCACTAAATTTCCATCTTTATCGGTAACCTGAAGGAGTCGTATCAGATTTAACTTCGTTGCCAGTGCTGGTGTTGTAACGATACGAGCAACCTGTCCTAAAGTAATGACCGTATTCGGCTTAACAACAATTCGTCGACGCAGTCGCACATAGACAATTGGCGCATCCTGTTGTTCCATACGATCCCTCCTGTGGGGGTACTTTCCACTTAGTATGGAGCTTAGAAGACAATGCTAGTCATCACTGCAAGAATCGATTACAAATACATAACAAAAAAGAGCCCAAACGGGTTTTAGGCCCATCAAAGCTCTCTTTTTCGAGTTATATGAAAATTTACACTACAGCGCAATTTGATTCTTTATATTTTGCAATATTTTTTTCTCCAGTCGACTTACTTGAACCTGAGATATCCCTAGTCTTCCTGCTACTTCTGCTTGCGTCTGATCACGGAAATAACGCAAATAGACAATGAGACGTTCGCGTTCGCTAAGCCCTTGAATCGCTTCTGTGAGTGCAAGCTTGTCGAACCACTTATCCTGAGTATCGTCTGCAATTTGATCCATTAGTGTAATCGGATCACCATCATTCTCAAAGACGGTCTCATGGATCGAGGTGGGTGGCTTATTCGCTTCCTGAGCGAACACGATCTCTTCGGGCGTCAAACCGATCTCTTCAGCAATTTCACTAATCGTAGGCGCACGACCATAACGCTTAGATAGCTCATCCTTTGCTTTACGGACGCGATTCGCAGTTTCCTTGAGCGAGCGACTTACCTTTAATGTGCCATCATCTCGAAGAAAACGTTGGATCTCGCCAATAATCATAGGAACAGCATAGGTAGAAAATTTCACTTCATAGGTAAGGTCGAATTTGTCTACTGACTTCAACAATCCAATGCAACCAATCTGAAACAAATCATCACTGTCATATTTACGATTTGCGAATCGTTGCACGACAGACCACACTAACCGAATATTGCTATTAACGAGCGTATCGCGCGCGGTAGTATCTCCGGATTGACTAAGCGCGATCAGGCGCTTTACTTCCTTATCATCCAAGTACGCCGGCGGAGACGTTCGCTTCCATTCCAATTCCATGCTCCCAACTCCTGCCCTTGCCGCACGGTTTTATTAATTGAAAAGCGCCTTCTTAGATTCAATCCGCTTTGTCATTCGCAACATCGTTCCTTTAGCTTCTCCACTGCTCAATTCAAATTCATCCATGAAATTTTCCATAATCGTAAAGCCCATCCCGGATCGTTCTAACTCCGGTCTAGAAGTGTAAAGTGGCTGTCTAGCAAGCTCCACATCTTCAATTCCACGGCCTTCGTCTGAAACTGTAATCGATACAGTATCTGCAATAATTTGCGCCTCAACGGTGACTACACCCTCACTATCACCGTTATAGCCGTGAATGATCGCATTGGTAACTGCTTCAGAGATGACTGTCTTAATTTCATCTAGCTGCTCCATCGTGGGATCTAGCTGCGTTACGAAAGCAGCAACAGCAATTCTCGCAAATGATTCATTTTCAGAGCGACTAGAGAAGCTTAGCTTCATATGGTTATTTTTACTCATGATACGACCTCCAAGCTTTCCAACGCTGATCGTTCGGACTCATATGCGGATATAATCTTAAATAACCCTGAAAGCTCGAACAATCTACTTACACTTGTAGACATATCACTCACGACCATTTTGCCACCACGGCTCTTCACAAGCTTATAGCGTCCCAAGATCACTCCTAAACCCGAGCTATCCATAAAGCGCAGTTCTTTCAAGCTCAGAACGACATGATCACAGCGACCACGCAGAATCGCATCTTCCATCTTAAAGCGAACGACGTCCGCAGTATGATGATCCAGCTCCCCCTTCAGACGAACAACAAGCACATTACGCCGTTGCTCCAGCTCGACCTGTAAGCTCATGTGCATTTCCCCTCTCCCCAAATTACAAGCGATACTCGTCAACAATTCGCTAACTGCTGTTGCCATTCCTGCCCCACGACAAAACTAGAAGAAACGCATGCTTACTCGACAAAATATAAAAAAGAGGCGGCGACGCAAAGTGCGTTAAGCCGCCAAGTTCCAAGCCTTAATCGGATAAAAACAATTGTCCCGTCGCTCTGCGGAATAGTGTCCACCAGCCAGCGCGATTAACTGTTAGAGGTGATTCAATCGCAAACTCTGCTATGACCTCATCGTTACGATAGACGATTACTTTGCCTACATTTGCACCCGCTTCAAGCGGTGCCTTCACTTTATCGTTCACTATCCATTCATGACGAATGCCTTTGCCCGCATCCCCTTTGCGTACAAGTACACTGTAGGAATGTTTTGCAACGAGAGGCACTGATTTTACTGCCCCCTTCTCTACCGTTAGCGTACCGATCGGATCACCCTTCTTATAGATCGCAACATTCGTAAATTGTCCGAATGCATAGTCGAATAGATGCGAAGCTTCGGCATTACGTGTCTTCGTATTCGGTTCACCCATTACAACAGCGATCAAACGCAAATTGTCCCGCCTTGCTGTCGCTGACAAGCAATATTTTGCGTCGTTAGTATATCCCGTCTTCAATCCATCTGCACCGCTATAGAAACGTACAAGCTTGTTGGTGTTTACAAGCCAAAACGGTTTTTCGCTACTTTTTCGTAAATGATCTTGATAGAGCCCTGTATATTTTGTAATGTCCTCATATTTCAAAAGCTCGCGAGACATTATAGCAATATCGCGCGCAGAAGATAGGTGTCCCTGCGCCGGGAGCCCATTGCAGTTAACAAATGTCGTATTTTTCATCCCAAGCTGCTGAGCCTTCTCGTTCATCATCACGACGAATTGCTGCTCGCTACCGGCAATCTTCTCTGCTAACGCAACAGATGCATCATTGCCTGAAGCAAGCGCTACTCCCTTTAACATATCATCAACATTCATTACTTCTCCGGGCTCGAGAAAAATTTGCGATCCTCCCATAGAAGCCGCATACTCACTCGTCTGTACCGAGTCTGTTAGCTTCAACCTCCCCTCATCGATCGCTTCCATAACGAGGAGCATCGTCATAATCTTCGTAATACTAGCGGGAGGAAGCGCTTCATCACTATTTTTCTCATAGATGACCGTTCCACTGTCCGCGTCCATCAAGATCGCAGACTTCGCACTCATTGCGAGTTCCAAATCTGCCTTGCTAGACTGCCCCTTACGATCATTTGCCCAAGCTGTAGCAGGAATAGCAAGTAACAATAGACCCATCACCAACAAATAGAGCACTTTAATTTTGTTACGGTAAACGTTCAAAGCGGCTCTCCCTTCTGCGTCCGATCACAGACGCATTCTTATATGTTCTAACACTTAGCTTTCCCCCATTGTTGGGTAAATATTCCTGTTATTCAAATCCCGATCCTTCAGATTATCTCCTACAGATGAAACGAAAAAAACAGTTGGCTAGAGCGTAAGCTCCAACCAACTGCTAATACAGCGTTAAACTAATCCTTTGATTCTGTTCAGCTACATCTTAGGTAGCACGTTCATAACAAGCGAAATGAATTGATCTTTCACAAGCTCCGTCGTTTCCATCACTTCTTCATGCGTCAATGGTTGATCGAGAATGCCCGCTGCCATGTTACTAATACACGAAATTCCCAATACTTCGATCCCAGAATGGCGTGCGACAATGACCTCAGACACTGTTGACATCCCTACCGCATCTGCACCGATTGTGCGGAGCATGCGAATTTCAGCAGGTGTCTCAAAGTTTGGACCTAGCAAACCGGCATATACACCCTCTTGTACTTCGAATCCAAGCTGAGCAGCTGTTTCCTTCGACAAATCACGAAGACGTTTACTATAAGGCTCGGACATATCTGGGAATCGTAAACCAAGTGCATTGTCGTTCGGTCCAATGAGCGGATTACGTCCCGTTAAATTCAAATGATCAGAGATTAACATTAAATTTCCTGGTTTATAACCTAAATTAACACCGCCCGCGGCATTCGTAACGAGCAATGAGCTAACTCCAAGCGCCTTCATCACTCGAACTGGTAATGCCGTACGCTCTGGCTCATAGCCTTCGTACATATGGAATCGACCGCGCATCAATGCGACCTTGCGCCCTTGAAGCTTACCAATAACAAGCTCACCTGCATGACCTTCTACAGTAGATACAGGAAAATGCGGGATTTCTTCATATGGAAAAATAACTGCATCTTCAAGATCGTTGCCGATTACGCCGAGTCCTGATCCTAAAATCATACCGATATCCGGCGCAATATTCGTCTTGGAGCGGATGTATGCTGCTGCTTCTTCAATAATTGCTTTTGTGATCACTGTTGACATATTACAAGTCTCTCCTCTAAAAGTTTTATTTAAGTAAATTAAGGAAGCTTGTCCCGTGTGTCTTGAAGTCTACACCGAAGTTATCTGCAATCGTCGCAGCAATATCAGCAAAGCTTGAACGCACATCTAATGCTCCTGCACTCTCAAATGCTGGACTATACATGAGCAATGGCACATATTCCCTCGTATGGTCAGTACCCGGATGAATGGGATCATTGCCGTGATCAGCTGTAATGATCAACAAGTGTTCTGGCCCTGTTGCCGCAAGCAGATCGGGTAAAGCTTGATCGAATTGCTCTAGAGCTCTGCCATAGCCTTCAGGATCACGTCTGTGACCATACAACGAATCGAAATCTACCAAGTTTGTGAAAATAAAACCATTGTGATCTGCTTGCATCTCACGTAGCGTGACTTGTATCCCATCTTCATTACTCTTCGTGGGGTATGCGAGCGTTATGCCTTCACCGCTGAAAATGTCATTAATCTTGCCTATCGCAATGACATCTAGGCCATTGTTCATCAGCTCATTCAGAATCGTATTAGCCGGAGGCTTGACCGCATAGTCGTGACGATTCGGCGTGCGTTTAAATGAACCTGGTTGCCCGATATAAGGTCGTGCAATGACCCTTCCGACCGAGAATCGATCCTCCATCGTTAATCTACGGGCAATTCTACACGCATCATATAGCTCCTCAAGCGGTATGATCTCTTCATGAGCTGCAAGTTGGAACACACTATCCGCAGATGTGTAGACGATCCATGCACCACTTCGCATCTGCTCTTCACCAAGCTCGTCCAATATCTCAGTGCCCGATGCAGCTTTGTTGCCAATTACAGCTCTGCCGGTCTCTTCTTCAAATGCAGCAAGAAGTTCTGCAGGGAAACCATCTGTAAACGTACGGAACGGCGTATCAAGCCGCAGTCCCATCAGTTCCCAATGACCCGTCATCGTATCTTTCCCGACAGAAACCTCTGCCATCTTACTATAGTATCCCATTGGATTTTCCTGCGGACTCCAATCGGCTAGCTGAGCAATGTTTGCTAATCCTAACCGGCGCAAATTCGGTAATGCTAAACCTTTCACACGATCAGCGATGTGCCCCAGCGTATGTGATCCAACGTCTCCATAATCGGCTGCATCTGGCAATTCTCCAATTCCTACACTATCTAAGACGATGACTGTTATTTTTTTGAAGTTCATCTTCATGATCTCCTTCTTTCACACTTGATTGTGTCATGCTAGTACGTGCCCTCGGATGATTACGTTCATACACTTCTTTAATTTTGAGCTTTGGCGCTTTTTGATACAATTGAGTCGTTGATGGAGCTACATGACCGAGCATCTCTTGAACTGCCCGAATGTCCGCACCATTATCTAACAAGTGGCTCGCAAACGTATGTCGAAGCGTATGCGGAGACAAATCGACGCCGAGCAGCTTCCCATACTTTTTCATCGTTTTCCAGAAGCCCTGTCTCGTTAATCGTAATCCGAGATGATTCACGAATAAGGCATCTTCGTGTTCATCCTTGTTAAGCAATAGCCCTCTAGCCCCGTGAATATACTTCGATACCCACAATGCACTTTGTGAACCGATGGGCACCATTCGTTCTTTGCCACCTGAACCCATGCATAGCAAAAATCCCATTTCGAGTCTAACATGTCCCAAATCAAGCGCGATCAATTCTGATACACGTAATCCCGATGCATATAACAGTTCAATCATCGCACGATCACGCAATCCATATTCATCACTGAGATTAGGTAATTCAAGTAGTTTATCCATTTCGGACTGTGATAACACTAGTGGTCGCTTCTTTTCCAGCTTTGCCGATTCGAGCTGTAGCGCTGGATCGTAAGGCAAAGCTCTTTGGATCGTCATATATTTGCAAAATTGTCTGATCGAAACAATTTTTCGATTCAGCGTAGCAGGCGAGCGACCGTTCGAGCGGAGCTCGTTCAAATAGGCTTGAAGATGTGCTGATCGAAGCTGCTGTGGATCTACAATACTTTGATTTTCGAGCTCGGTTACGAAATGGTTCAAATCTGTATTATAGCTTTGTAAAGTGTTGGTTGAAACACGCTTTACTTCTAATAATTCATTGAAAAACAGCTGTAGCCACTGTCGAAGTGTCATTCTGTTCCCTCACGTTTCAACAATGATAACAGACTACTACAATATACCACATTTTATTCACTTTTGCCGACTGTCACTCTTATTCTCCTAGCCAATAAAACAAACGAAGCCGATCACCCGGAGAGCTAGTGGGATCATTCCCCTCACCGGACTGAAACACTTTCGATGCATGTCCAACCGGCTGTTTATATCGATTTTCCGGACCGATCCAACCGTGAAACCACCCGAAAAAATGATGCATAAAAATAGAAATTACGAGGAACAGCAACGTAAACTGCATGCGGTCCCACCACTTCTTTAAAGGATAATTCATCTGTATACCACCTTTCTCCTATATGGTCTATAAGAGGAATACGCCCATTCGCAAACATATATTACTAGAATTGCTTTGGCATAATTAAAAGAGATCGTTCTTGGCACAATCCCAAGAACGATCTCTTTTCATTATATATCTAGCGCTCAATTTGTCGCTTGTTCACTTTGACATTTAGCACATACCCCTTGAAAGTCTAAGCGGTGGTCCAGTACTTGGAATCCATATTCCTGCTCCAGCTTCTCTTCTAACGGACCTAACCAGTCTTCTTTAATCTCGCTCATCGAACCGCAATTGATACAAATGAGATGATGATGATGGTGCTTATCGCTATCCGCACGAAGATCGTAGCGTGCAACACCGTCACCGAAATTTATTTTCTCTACGATATGCATCTCAGTGAGTAGCTCTAATGTCCGATATACAGTCGCTAATCCAATTTCCGGCGCTTTATCTCTGACGAGCATAAACACATCTTCTGCACTTAAGTGATCTGCTTCATTCTCTAGTAAGACGCGAACGGTTGCTTCTCTTTGTGGGGTTAACTTGTAGCCCTGAGCGTGTAGTTTTTGTTTAATACTATCAATTCGGGCTTCCATATTTTCCCCTCCGGTCGCAAGAACAGCTTGCTTCCATTATAGGATGACCCTTGCGAATAAGTCAAACCCAACCTAGCAACAAAGGTGAGACGAATGCTTCATAGCAACATACACCACATATGAACAACAGCATAAACACCGTGACTGCACAGTGCGCGAGAAATGGAGGCATCATCTGACCTTTTCTGCGAAATAATCGCTCCCGTACGATAAAATAAGCAAATCTCGAAGCGGACACTGTTGCGATAATAAGCACAGGAATGAGAATCGCGTTCTGAATCGCAGTGGAAGCAAGAAACAATAGTACACCTTTCCAAGCGAACTGCTGAATAAGTATACCAGCTGAGAAACCGATTAATACACCTTTTATAAAATCTAGCAACAATACGACCGGTAGTCCAATGACCGATATGCCTAGTAGCCAGATGAGTAACAACCATTTGCCATAGAAAAAGAAGCGATCCCAGAAAACCACAGCAGCATGTGAGGAATCAGAACTCATTCCGGACATATAGACGTTTAACTGCTCTGACAATTCCTGCTGCTGCTCCAGTGTTAAAGCGCTCGTCAGCAACACTCCGAAGATCGCTCCTACAACGATCAAAACTCCGACAAACACGTACAAATGTACATTGTTCCTTGCCGACAAATTCCACACACGCAGCATGAAAAGGGCCCCCTTGTCCACATCACACATCTTGTCCTGTACCTATGTGTATGTGGAACAACATTCATCTATGAATGCCCTATCTTACCGTATGTACCTCCACTGCCTGCTGTGTATGTCAGCTTGCCATCTCTTGCATCTATGATGGAATCAGCAATACGCACTCCTGCAACTTCTATCAGCTTCTCCAAAGGAGCGCGATGTAGCACCTCCATCTCCGTTCCAACCTCTGTTAGCAACCGTTCACGCATGACACGTCCGACACCTGGGAAAAAATGAAGCGGTACCTGCTGCCGGTAAGGTGGACGCCTAGTGATTACTTGCGAATTGTCCTGATCTGCTAAATGCTCGATTCGACCTGACACCCCGCGCACGAATTTGTTGCTTCCGCATTTCGGACAAGCACCTTGATGTCCTATCGCAATTACAGTCTTACAGTTAAGGCAAGCAGTGGAGTGATATTTACCTAACAGAGGATGCAGTCCGTAGTTCGTAACAATTTCTCTCCCATTCGTCCCACTTAGCGTTTGGACGAGCTCCACGAAAGAAGGGACCGCACATTTAAACTCATTGCATTCTCTTCCGATCATCTGCGCAGAATGCGCATCTGAATTCGATAAGAAAGCGTATCGATTCAGCTCAGATATTCGGCCTGCCATATCTGTATCCGCACTCAGTCCTAATTCAATCGCTGCGATTCCATCTGCTTTGAGTCTATGGTCTAGACGATCTGATGAACAGCCCAGCAATCCGCGATGGGGGGTGAAGATGTGTGCAGGAATTAGAATGCCGCCACGTGCCAGTAGCTCTTGCTGAAGCTCAAGACCTGATACACGTAGTCGCTGAGAACTAAGGTGAATATTGGTTACACATGACTTCATCCATTCGGTCCATTGCTGCATCGCCTGTAAATTCGGGAGAAATCCTAGCAAGTGATAGGGTCCGCCACCTTCATCCCTCACTTCCATCTCCACACCTAAAAGTAACGTCGTCCCTTGATAGCGAATGCCGCCACCTGCTATTTCTTCCATCTCGCCATTGTCCAAGCAGGCAATCATATCCGCTTGCACTTCAGGAGAGTGGCTATCAACAATACCGATCATCGCGATCCCTTTGCGCTTCGCTGCCTCATGAGCGATTGAGCGAAATGTAAGGGACTTGCTTGCGCTTATTTTGACAGGTTGACCACTTTGCGATCGTCCGATATGAACATGCAAATCTGCGAAATAACGATTTAACTTATCCGGCGCTTGCTCCACACTCATTAGAACGAGCCTGTTAGTGTGTAAATACGCCAAGCATATACCGCCAATAACGTTTTGCTATCGCAAATCCGTCCTTCGTCGATATAGCTTATCGCTTGATCTAAGGTAATCGCTTCACAGGTGAGGAATTCATCATCATCGAGATGGATATCGCCTTTGGTCACATCGTTCGTAAAATACAGATGGATGATCTCATCTGCAAAGCCTGGCGATGTAGAGAAAGAGCTTAAGTGCTGCAGTGATTTCGCACGATAGCCCGTCTCTTCCTCTAACTCTCTAGCAGCTGCCGCAACAGGCTCTTCACCTTGATCGAGCTTACCTGCAGGAATTTCAACTTGGAGCTTCTCTAGTGGCTTACGGAATTGTTCCACAACAAGCATCTTATTATCGACTAATGCCAACACAGCTACAGCACCAGGATGACGTACAATTTCTCTTGTAGCACTTTCCCCGTTCGGTAAGCTAACCGTATCAACCTGTAACGAAATGACTCTACCTTGAAAAATTTGCTCTGAATCTAGTGTTCGTTCATAAAATGGATGCTCCTGAATCGCTTTGTCTGACATCGACGCTTCCCCCGCTCCCCTATTTGCCTTGTTTTACTGTCTGTTCGATAATCGACAGTACGAGCTCGGTTACTTTCACCAAATCGTCTGCTTTAATCCGTTCCTTCACCGTATGAATATCTTCATAGCCCACTGCCAAGTTCACTGTCGGCACACCATTACCGTTAAACATATTCGCATCACTTCCGCCGCCTGATGAGAATGTACGCGGCGTTAAGCCGATTGCTTCAATCGCAGCTTTAGCTACCTGAACGACTTCATCCTCGTCGCCATAGCTATACGCTGGATATATTGTCATCGTCTCAAATTCAAACTCAGCTCCTGCTTCTTGCGTAGCACTCTCAACTGCAGCTCGCATAGCCTCGATTTGCTGCTCCATCTTCTCTTGAACTTGACTGCGAGCCTCGGCGTATATCTTTATGGAATCCGTGACGATATTCACTTCGCCACCTCCTTCAAACCGGCCAATGTTCGCTGTCGTCTGAGCATCGATCCGCCCAAGCTTCATCTTAGCAACCGCACGCGAAGCAACCTGAATCGCACTAATTCCATCCTCGGGATTAACACCTGCGTGAGCCGCCTTACCCCGAATCGTAATATATTGACGCGAATTCGTCGGTGCAGCAACGGCAATATCGCCAATCGCACCATTTGAATCGAGTGCATATCCATACTTTGCACGTAAGCGTGATCCATCCATCGCTCTTGAGCCGAGCAGTCCGGATTCTTCGCCCACTGTAATGACGAATTGAATCCCACCATGAGCCACATTATTTTCTTTTAGCGCACGGATGGCCTCGAACATCGCAGACAGCCCCGCTTTGTCATCCGCACCAAGAATCGTCGTCCCATTGCTGCGAATATAGCCATCCTCATCTAATCGCGGTTGAATGCCATTCCCAGGGGCTACGGTGTCCATATGGGAAGTAAACAAAATCGGTGCAACTTGCTCCTGCCCAGTTGTTGCAGGAAGCCATGCGAATAAATTGCCTGCGCCATGTCCAATTTTCTGTGCGACATCATCTTCTGTCACTTCTAATCCAAGTGCCGTAAACTTCTGCTTCAGCACCTTGCTAATTTCTGTCTCATGCTTAGTCTCGCTATCAATGCGAATTAACTCCATAAATTCTTGCAATAATCTCTCTTTTTGAACCATCATCTTTCCTCCTGACGTTACTTTAGATACAATTGAACTAGGTGCAATAGAATTAGGTACTGTAGAATTAAAATTTTTCTTATTTTAGAAAGGATGTCCTCTCATGAACAAACGTATCACAAAAATTGTTGTATATACTATCTTAATTACGATGGTGCTATCTACTGTGCTGATGAGCGTAGGTTTTCTTTTTGATTAGTATCACTATAACCAAACACGTTGCAGAAGTGTGGGACGAGCTTGCGTCCGACTTCTTCGACATCTAAAGTTAATCCGGTTAGCGCTTCAATAGAAGTTACACCATACTCAGCAATACCACAGGGCACAATGCCTTGAAAGCCTTCCTGCTCAATTCCTTGCTTCACATTCAGCGCGAACCCGTGGCTCGTTACGAAGCCTCTGCGGGTTCGTGCTTTATTGAATTTGACTCCAATAGCAGCCACTTTAGCATCACCTACCCATACGCCTGTGTATGCAGCTTTTCTGCCGGCTACGACTCCATACTGCTCCAGAAGAACAATAATTGCTTCCTCCAATTTGCGCAAATAGGCATGGAGATCAAGTCCAACCGCATCTAAGTAGAGAATGGGATAACCAACCAGCTGGCCTGGTCCATGATAAGTAATGTCGCCACCGCGATCAATTTCATAGAGCTGTATTCCATGAGTGCGAAGTTCCTGCTCACTGTATAATAGATGCTCTGGATGACGGTCTGAGCCGATTGTGTAAGTTGGAGGATGCTCCACGAGCAACAGCGCATCTGATCGCTCCTCACGATCAATTTCACGTACGAGCTGCTTTTGTAGCTGCCACGCTTCGTCGTAGTCCATTCTAGATAGCCACTCTATGTTTAAGTCGTTCATCTGATCTTCTGTCTCCTTCTCTGTCATTTTAAAGAAAGAGCCCCACCTATTGCAACAAGGCAACGGGTCGGACTTCGTTCTCTTAATATAACTTTGTATCTAAATTGTAGCTTTCTAAGTTCTCCTTCACCCGTTGCAGGAACCGTCCACAGATGACACCATCCAATATCCGGTGATCTAGAGATAAGCATAAGTTCACCATTGAACGTACACCAATCATATCATTAATGACGACCGGCTTCTTCACAATGGATTCGAACGTCAAAATCGCAGCTTGCGGATAATTGATGATCGGCTGTGAAAGGATCGAACCAAATGCGCCTGTATTGTTCACTGTAAACGTCCCGCCTTGAACATCGTTTAGTGAAATTTTGTTCGTACGTGATTTGCGAATGAGATCATCAAGCTCATGAGCAAGTCCAGGGACATTTTTCTGATCCGCATTGCGGATAACAGGCGTAATAACAGAGTCCTCAGTTCCGACAGCTAGTGAAATATTGATATCACGCTTAACGATAATCTTATCTACTGCCCAGACAGAGTTCATGATCGGGTAGTCTTTTATTGCATTGACAACTGCCTTAATCAAGAACGGCATATAGGTCAGATTTATGCCTTCACGCCGTTGGAAATCTTCTTTCAGCTTGCTACGTAGCAAGACGAGATTCGTCACGTCGACTTCGATCATCGTCCATGCATGTGGAATTTCGGTGACGCTCTGGCGCATCCGACTTGCGATCGTATTCCTAATAGGTGTGACGTCCATGAAATATTCGCCACGGCCCTTGCCCATTTCATGCCCTTCGGTTTCGAAAGTTGGAATGCGCGGTTCTTGCGACAAGTGGATCCCTGTCGAGCGTACAGCAACTCCAGGTTCCATTGTGACGAAAGGTACTGGAGATGATTGAGTAGTACCCGGCACATACGCGAGCACATCTTTGCGTGTAATCCGACCACCTTCTCCAGTTCCAGCAACATGATTAAGATCAATACCACGTTCACTCGCAAGTCGCTGTACAGCTGGTGAAAAGCGGTTACGCATCGGTGCGTTCTCGTCATGCTTGCTTGCAGCAATACTTGGCGAACGTTGCGAGCTATGCTGTTGCGGATGCGGTGTCGTAGCTTCAATCTGTCCCGCTGCATCAGTATGAGTCGGTGCTACTTCGTCCGCTTCAACCTCGATCAAACAGATCGGTTCACCAACTTGAACGGTTTCTCCCGCTCCAACCAGATGCTTCACGATCGTTCCGCGCTCCGTCGACGGCAGCTCTGCATTTACTTTATCCGTAATGAGCTCACAAAGGGGCTCATACATATCAACTGTATCACCTGGCTCCTTTAGCCAGTGATCGAGCGTAGCTGACACGAGCGATTCTGCCAGCTGTGGCATCGTAATTTCGACGATTTGTTTTGCCATTCCCAACTCTCCTCTTCAGCATTGCGCTGCCAGTTTAATACCGAGCCAACTCTAACATCGCGGCTTTAACCTTCTCTTTGTTAAGCAGGAAGTTTTTCTCGCCTGGCGGGTTGATCGGCATCGCAGGAATATCTGGACCACACAAGCGACGAATTGGAGCATCTAGATCGTACAACAGCTCTTCAGCAATGATTGCAGCTACTTCTGCGCCGATACCACCTGTTTTGTTATCTTCATGTATAATGAGCACTTTCCCTGTCTTAGCTACGGCTTCAAGGATACCTTCACGATCAAGTGGTTGCAGTGTGCGAAGGTCCAAAATGTGCGCCTCTATACCTTCATCATGCGACAGCTCTTCTGCAGCCTGCATCGCAAAGTGTAGCGGCATACTGTATCCGATAACAGTAATATCACTGCCTTGTCTCATCACATTCGACTGTCCAATCGGAACAACATAATCCCCTTCAGGCACTTCGCCCGTAATGAGTCGATAGCATTTTTTATTCTCGAAAAACAAGACCGGATCAGGATCACGAATAGCCGCTTTGAGCAGCCCTTTCGCATCATAAGCTGTTGCAGGAGCAACAATCTTCAGTCCTGGTGTGCCGAAAAATACCGACTCTGGACATTGCGAATGATACAATCCGCCAAATACACCGCCACCAATTGGTGCGCGAATGACGATTGGACATTCCCAATCGTTGTTGGAGCGGTAACGGATTTTTGCAGCTTCACTGATGATTTGATTCGTAGCAGGGAACATAAAGTCCGAATATTGCATCTCTGCAACAGGACGCATTCCGGCCATTGCCGCACCAATTGCTACACCCGCAATAGCGGATTCCGCCAATGGAGTATCAATCGCACGCTCTTCACCGAACTGTTGGTACAGTCCTTTGGTCGTACCGAAGACGCCGCCCTTTTTCCCTACATCCTCACCGAGAATAAAAACATTCGTGTCGCGTTCCATCTCCTCTTTCATCGCCAGACGAATCGCTTCGATATATTCAATAACAGCCATTAGTGACCCTCCCCGTTCGATTCCGCGTACACATAGCGCAGCGAATCTTCAACTGATTGGAAGGCTGCCTTCTCTGCATATTGATTCGCCTCATCTATGATCGCTCGCACTTCTACTTGGAAAGCCTTCTCTTGCTCCTCCGACCACAATCCCGCTTCTACAAGATATTGTTGATATCGTGGAAGTGGATCGTTGTTCTTATGCTGTTCCACTTCTTCCTTCGAGCGGTATTCCAAATCGTTATCGGTTGCAGAGTGTCCGGTAACGCGATAAGTCATGATCTCAATCAATGTTGGTCCTTCGCCTGCAATCGCACGTTCACGCGCTTCTTTCACAACACGATACACTTCTAGAGGATCATGCCCGTCAACACGAATCCCTGGGAAACCATAGCCTAAAGCACGATCACAAATTCGTCCGCGCGTTTGTTTCTCAAGTGGGACAGAGATCGCATACTGGTTATTTTGACAGATGAAGATCACAGGTAATTGATGAACTCCCGCAAAGTTACAGCCTTCGTGGAAATCACCCTGATTACTCGAACCGTCTCCGAACGACACGATCGCTACTGACGGCTCTCCTCTCATCTTCGAGGCAAGCGCAAGTCCGGCGGCATGTGGCACTTGTGTCGTAACAGGACTAGAGCCAGTAGCCATTCTTAGCCGTTTGCTGCCAAAATGTCCTGGCATCTGACGACCCGCACTATTCGGATCTTCTCCCTTCGCATACAGTGACAACATCAATTCTTTAACGGTCATGCCTACCGACAATACAAACCCATAATCCCGATAATACGGTAAAAACCAGTCATGGTCTGTATCCATAGCAAAGCCCATCGCAACCTGAGAAGGCTCCTGAGTTATGCCCGAAATATGAAAATTAACTTTACCTGCTAGCTTAAGTAGTTGCCCGCGTTCATCGAAACGGCGAGCAAGCATCATCGTTTTATACATGCTGACAGCCCGCTCATCGGACAAGCCAACGGCAATATGTCTAAGAGTTTGCCCAATAGCTTCAACTTGCTTCATCCATGCGCCCTCCTAATTATGACCAAATTATAACCTGGTCTTAATACTTGACCTTAGTACCTATTATACTCTCCCATGAAGCAAAAAGAAACGTACAATTCAAGTCGTTTTCCTCGGCTTGAATTGAACGTTCTCTTATGGCATCAACCGTGCGAAGCAGTACCGTCGACAGCTAGCATCACTTCTTGCAGTGCCTCTGACAATGTAGGATGAGGGTGGATAGTGCGTCCAAATTCCCATGGCACTGCATCCAGCAGCTTTGCAAGTGCTGCTTCTGCGATCAGTTCGGTAGCATGAGCACCTACGAGATGAACACCGAGAATGTCTCCGCTATCTTCATCAGCGACGACTTTCGCAAATCCATCGCTTTCTCCGTAAACAAGTGCTTTGCCTAGAACGCGGAAAGGAATTTTTGCAGATTTTATCTTAAAACCATTCGCTTTCGCATCCGCTTCGGACCATCCGATCGCTGCCGCCTCTGGTCGTGAATAGATACAGCGTGGAATATCGCGATCAGTCGAGCGAGAAGGCTTATGCCCTAGCAGGTGATCTACCGCAATGGTCGCTTCGTGCATCGCTGCATGCGCTAGCTGTACGCCCCCGATACAGTCCCCAATCGCGTAAATATGCGTTTCCGTCGTTTGTAGCGTCTTTGGATTAACCGTAATAAACCCGTGCTCTGTTTTCACATCCGTATTTTCTAATCCGAGAAAGTCGCTATTACCTTGTCGTCCAATCGATACGAGCATCTTCTCCGCTTGGATTGTCTGTGATTGACCTTTCACTTGAACGTCGGCTTGCACTCCTGATTCAGATACGCTACAGGAGTCAACGTCTAATGTCGCGCTCGTTAAGATCGTCACACCACGCTTCTTCAATGCTTTAGCGATTTCAATACTGATATCCTTGTCTTCTCCAGGCAAAATACGATCAGCCGTTTCCACAAGTGTAACCTGTGTACCGAAATCACTGAGCATAGATGCCCATTCAACGCCTATCACGCCTCCACCGACAATGAGAATATCCCTGGGTCTTGTCGTCCAGGCAAATGCTTCATCACTTGTGACAATCGTAGTCCCTTCATAAGGGAGACCCGCTAACTTGCGCGGTCTTGACCCTGTAGCAATGATGACATTGCTTGGAACGACCGTTTCCGACTCTCCATTCGCTAATTCAACAGCAATTGCGCCACTTCGCGGTGAGAAAATCGATGGACCAATGACACGGCCACTTCCGTTCAATACCGTTATTTGATGTTGCTTCATTAATGCCTGCAATCCATTATGTAGCTGTTTCACGATTCCATCTTTACGGGCATGTACTGCCTTCCAATCTACAATTGCACGGCCCTCTGGCAAGGTGATCCCGTAAGAAGCAGCATCCGCGATCGTCGCATATACCTCTGCACTGCGCAATAGCGACTTACTTGGAATACATCCGCTATGCAGACACGTCCCGCCCAGCTTATCCCGTTCAATCAGTACAACGCTACGACCAGCTTGAGCTGCTCGTACTGCTGCTGTATATCCACCTGGTCCTCCACCTATAATAGCCACATCCACTTCGATCGGCATATTTTCCCCTCCGTATATGAACAATCTATACTATTGTAACCTTTTTTTCGCTAGGAACAAAATCGTTGTCTAACTCATATGAGGAGTATCATAGACAGAAAGCCAAGAAATCGCTATGATGATAGGGTGAAAGGAGACAGTGAATGCTTATGAAACTAACGATCCAGAGATTAATCGCCGTCTTATTGCTTGTCATTCCGGGGATCGGAGCGACATATGGCTTTCTTTTGATGAAGGATGCATTTTTTAATTACTTTGCATATAGTGCTAATTCGGAGCTAAAGCTTGACTTCGAGTGGGGAATGTTTGTGCTAGGTGCCATTTTATTTTTATGTGGAATCGGGTTTATCGGAGGCTGGACCTTCTACCGCGATCGGAAGCGCAATTACTTGTCCTCTCGTTTCCGTCCCAAGCGTACTCGTCCAGTGACGAAATCACAAACTGAAAATAAAGCTGAAGAATAATAACCGCCCCATCCAGATAACATGCAAAATCGTGCAGCCCAAGTTCCCCGCCATAGTGGCAAAGGAGCGTGAGTTACACGATTTTTTTGAGTCCTATAACCCCAGTGGAAGCTTCACTTGAAAGCATGTACTCGTGCGATCACTCGTCACCGAGATCGTCCCACCTTGACGTTCAACGAGTCCCTTTGCAATAGCCAACCCTAGACCGGTTCCTCCCTCATGCTCTGTTCTAGATTTATCTATACGATAAAATCGCTCGAACAATTGCGGCAGATCGCCCGCTGGAATCGGCTCCCCGTAATTCACAACTTCCACGATCGCTACATCCATCGATTTATGAACATGAATATCTACTTTCCCTCCATCGCTTCCATAAGTGATGGCGTTCATTAGCAGATTCTCAAATACACGAATGAGCTTATCAGGATCACCCAATACAACAATCGATTGATCGCTTGCATGCACTTGTCCGACCATATTCGCCTCTTCAATTGTTAACCGATAATGGACGAGCAGTTGTTTCATCATCTCAACAAGATTTAGCGATACTTGCTTCATAGCAACCGCATCGTGTCGCATACGGGTATATTCAAACAAATCATCAATTAATAGCTTCAACCGCTCTGACTTGTCATATGCTATCTGCACATATTGGCGCAACTCCACTTCATCTCGATAACGATCTTGTTCAATTAACCCCAAATAACCAAGAATAGAAGTGAGCGGTGTCCGAAGATCGTGAGACACATTCGTTACAAGCTCATTTTTCGTCTGTTCAGCACGCCTCTCTTCCTCCAATGAGTGGCTTAATTGTTCAACGAGTGCATTCATATGATTGGCCAGCACCGTTACTTCATTGCTCTGTTTCACTGGGAACCGATCATTCAAATTCCCTTTCGCGATATGCTCAACCGTTTGACTAATTTGGTTCATATACATATATCTTCGCCAATTAAATAGGATCATATAGATAATGACGAACACTCCAATAAAAAAACCGATGCGAAATGAACTGGAAGATCCAAAATTATTAAATCCCCACAATAAAAGCCTTCGTAATAAAGGCATATCACGAGAAATGCGTTCCACTAAAACCAGCAAAAGATAAAATGTAACCGAGGCAAGTACCAAGCTAAGTACAAGCTGCCATGTCATTCGCCAAGACAACCGCATTGCGAGTTTAAATTTCAATTTTATAGCCAACCCCCCACACCGTCGTGATCAGCTTGCTCCCTACTTCTTGCTCTAGTTTTTCTCTCAGCTTACTAATGTGAACCATAACCGTATTGTTCGATTCAAAGTACTTTTCTTTCCATACGTGCTGAAAAATCTCTTCCGCACTATATACTCGCCCAGGATTGCTTCCGAGCAAATATAGTATACCGAATTCTGTAGAAGTCAGATGGATCGACCGTCCCTCTACTTGCACAGAATGCGTTGAACGGTTGATAGTCAAATCGCCGATTTGAAATATGCCGCTCTGCTCCCCTGAGCTTGGCACAGCCGCTGGCGCATACTGATAGGCTCGCCTGATCAACGTCTTTATTCGAACGACAAGCTCCAGCGGATTAAATGGCTTCACCAAATAATCGTCAGCACCCGTCATTAAACCTAAAATTTTGTCCATATCCTCGGCCTTAGCGCTTACCATAAGAATCGGAATCGACCGCGTTTCCCGAACTTGGCGGCACACTTCCATTCCATCCAGCTTCGGCATCATCACATCAAGCACTAATAAATCAGGCTCCTCACGGCCTAATACATCTAACGCTTCGACTCCATCATGAGCAAGCACCGTTTCGAATCCTTCATTTTTCAAATAAATCGCAATGAGATTTGCAATTTCCCGATCATCGTCAACGATCAAAATTCGTCTCGACATGTATTCAACACTCCTTAACTACCCTGCCTATGCACATTGTGACACAATAGCATCATTTTACACTACTATACCCTAATTGCTTTTCACCTGTCCGTTATGTAAGAAAGGTTTTAGGAATCTTAAGATATCCTTTAACTTCTCAGCTAAGCAAAAACAGCCTCCTCTGATTTCACGAATGAAACCCAAGAAAGCTGCCTATGTTTAATTAATTTAAAATTAGTTTGTACTAGTTGATGAACTAGGAGATGCAGAAGGTGATGATTTCGCTTCTTCATTCAAAAGATTCTTCACATGATTGTCTTCTTTCAGCTTCGCCAACCAAAGCACGCTATTAACAGTCAATTCGTTCGTCCAGTAAGCATCTGCAACCTTATCCTTCACTTCGTCATAAGTTGGATATACGCCTGCTTGCTTATCAGTCAATTTAATAATGTGGAAACCATAATCCGAAGGGATAATATCGCTGATTTGTCCCACTTCCATTGAAAATGCAGCATTTTCAAATTCAGGAACCATATCGCCATGACCAAAGAAATCTAAGTCGCCTCCGTTAGCTGCAGAACCTGGATCGGTTGATTTCTCTTTTGCTAACTCTGCAAAGTCTTTACCAGCTTTCAGATCAGCAACGATTGCATCCGCTTCTTCTTGTGTATTCACTAAAATGTGCGATGCTCTCACTTTTTCAGGAGCTGTAGCGAACGTATCTTTATTATCATCAAAGTACGCTTTAATCTTATCTTCTGTTGCCGGATTTTGTTGCTTATACAGCGCCTTCTTCAGAAGGTCCGGTTTAATTTGTTCTTTGAACGTTTCAAGCGTTGTTGAATATTGTTGAAGCACTTGTTCGAATGATTCCATTCCGCCATAATATGCAGCAGCTTCATCAATCGCTTTGTTCATATCTTCTTCCGTTACCGTAATCTTAGCTTTATCTGCCAACTCCTCAATGAGCTTTGATTCGACAAGCGTATCCACCATTGTGCTGAATTGCTCATCTGTCACTTGCTTCTTAATTTCGTGATAGAAATCAAGCTCCGTAACAGAGCCACCATCAAACTGTGCTAGCTTTTTGTTGTTGGAGTTGCCAGATCCATTGCTTACAAGAACGAATACGAAAGCAGCAATGGCAATGACAGATACGATCATCCATGGCCATGCAGGCATGCCCGACTTCGCAGGACCGTTAATGGATCCTCCGTTATTGCCTCCATCGTTCACAACGACTTCTTGCTTTGAAGCTTCATCATGAACAGCTTCTGTTTGCTGCTCTTCTGTTTGATTTTCCAAATGCTCGTCCACTTGCGCTTCATTCTCATCCTTATTTAACATACTCATTTCTTCCGTTTTCCCCCTTAATGTGTATAAAACCGACTTCACTACTATATCAGATTTTCAAATCTTTACATTAAAAGAAGCTGAAATTGTAGTTAAAATCAAAATAAAACAATCCCAATCCACTTTTTTTGATGGAATGGGATTGTTAATTTAACACAAAAGTAAATTAATCGTGGAAATCTTGGCCTCCGCTGACTGCTTTAACGTATCCAGCTCGGATTACAAAATCACCGAAGTGTTCACCAGGCTGACGTTCCTCTGCAAATTGCTTGAAAATAGGACGCAGCGAGGACAAAATTTCTTCTTCGCCAATATTTTCTTTGTATAGCTTATTCAATCGATCTCCTGTGAAGCTCGCTCCCAAGTACATATTGTACTTCCCTTGCGCTTTACCAATAAACGATAATTCAGCAAGTGCGGGCCTTGCACAGCCGTTCGGACAGCCTGTCATACGTGTAACAATCTCTTCATCATGCAATCCGTACTCATTCAAGATGACTTCGATCTTCTCAAGCAGCTCTGGAAAATAACGCTCCGCTTCCGACATCGCCATGCCGCAAGTCGGGAATGCCACACATGCCATCGAATTACGACGCAATGCGGATAGATGAGCTCCATCAGTTAAACTATATTTCGCCACTAGCTCTTCGATTTTACGCTTCTTCTGACTCGTTACATTGCTAATTACAATGTTCTGATTCGGAGAAACGCGGAAGTCTCCGGTATGAATTTTGGCAATTTCACGAAGTCCTGTCATCAATGGATAACCTTCTTGGTCAATGATTCGACCATTCTGAATAAACAAGGTCAGATGCCATTTGCCGTTGTTGCCTTTCACCCAACCCATACGGTCACCGTTATGATCGAAGTGATATTCACGCGCAGGCTCTAGCTTCCAGCCCAATCTCGCATGAAGCTCATCGACGAACCACTCGATACCGCGATCATCAATCGTATACTTGAAGCGCGCATATTTGCGAACCGAACGATTACCGAAATCGCGTTGAATCGTCACCGTTTTTTCTGCAACGTCAATCATTTTGTCAGCGGGGCAGAAGCCAATCAGACGACCAAGTTGAGGGTAAGTTAGCGTATCGCCATGGGTCATCCCCATGCCACCGCCGACTGTTACATTAAAGCCTTGTAGCTTACCCTGTTCATAGATTGCAATATAGCCCAAGTCCTGTGAATAGACATCCACGTCATTTGTTGGGGGTACAGTTACTCCGATCTTGAATTTGCGAGGCAAATAGACCGGTCCGTAAATAGGCTCTACTTCTTCGTTTGGATCACGCGTATCAACGATCTTCTCACCATCGAGCCATATCTCGTTGTAGGCGTTCGTCCGAGGAGCAAGGTGATAGACGAGCTTTTCTGCCCATTCATACACCTCAGGGTGCGCCTCTGCGTTATACGGATTCGGATTAAACATCAAATTCCGGTTGACATCTCCGCAAGCTGCAAGAGTCGTAATTAACGCATCATTCATCTCGCGGATGCTAGTCTTCAAATTTCTCTTTAAGATGCCATGAAATTGAATCGCTTGACGAGTTGTAAGACGAAGCGAACCACTCGCATACTTCTGGGCTATCCGATCTAATTCAATCCATTGCTCAGGTGTAACAATCCCACCTGGCGCGCGAATCCGCACCATGAATTGATAGGAAGGCTCCAGTTTTTGTTTTTTTCGTTCATTGCGTACGTCCCGATCGTCCTGCATATAGCTTCCGTGGTGCTTCATCAAGCGGTTCTCATCTTCATCCATTGAACCGGTGATTTCAACATGCAGACTCTCTTCGAGTCCTCCACGCAAGTAGTTACTCCGACGTTTTATATCTTCAACATCACTGGGCGGCATGCCCTTTGTGATTTCAAGACGACTTGATGCCATTGTGCTACCCCCTCACTTTCTTCTGACTTAGTACACATCCCGTTGATAACGTTTCTGCTGCTGTAGATTTGCAAGATACGCTGCGGCTTCTTCCGAACTCTTACCGCCTTCGCGCTCTATAATCGTAAGCAATGCAGCATGAACATCATGCGCCATGTGCTTCTCATCACCACAAATATATACACTAGCTCCTTCTTCCAGCCACTCGAAGAGCTCGCGACCTTTTTCTAGCATACGATGCTGCACATATACTTTTTGGTCCGTATCACGTGAAAATGCAACATCCATCTTGGTAAGCGCACCTTCTTTAATCCAACGCTGCCAATCGGTCTGGTACAGGAAGTCTGTGAGAAAGTGCTGGTCGCCATAGAACAGCCATGACTTCCCTGTTGCACCGAGCTCGGCACGCTCTTCTACGAACGCGCGAAAAGGTGCAACGCCCGTTCCTGGCCCGATCATGATGATCGGAGCATCCGGATTCGCCGGTAGCTTGAAGTTCGGGTTTTGGTGAATATATACAGGCAGTGTGTCACCAATCTCAAGACGTTCTGCCACTTGTGTCGAACATACGCCAAAGCGATCGCGACCCAGCGTTTCATAGCGTACAGCACGAATCGTGAGGTGAACTTCATCAGGATTCGCTTGATTACTGCTTGCAATCGAATAAAGTCTTGCCGGCAACTTTCTTAGAATACTAACGAATTGAGCAGCAGTCGCATTCCAAGGCCCGAAATCTTGAACAAGATCAAGAAGATCACGTTCTTTGATATACGCTTTTAACTCAGCTTCATTGCCCGCCGCTAGCAGTTTACTTAACCCTTCATTTGCTGTCAGTTTGACCGCTTGTTCAAGCACAGGCTTAGTAAGCACAGTGATTTCGAAGTTGTTTCGCAAGGCATCACGAAGAGCACGTTGCTCTCCCTGCTTATTGACGGACACTTGCTCGTCAGCGTTCCAGCCAAGTGCAGAGACAAGTTGATCGACCAATTGCGGATTATTCTCAGGGTATATCCCTAAGCAATCGCCCGGTTCATATTGCAAATTCGAACCCTCAAGCGACAACTCAAGGTGACGGGTTTCACGCGAAGAACCGCGACCGTTTAAATTAATATTTTCAAGAACTTCTGCTTGAAATGGATGGGTACGTGAATATTGCGATTCCCCTTGTGCATCACTAATTGTAGCAACTGATGACTGAGTAGGTGCCGTGGATGAAGCGTTACTCAAAGCTCCACTAACACTCGCAAACCATTCTGCGGCAGGTTCATCATAATCGACGTCACAGTCCACACGATCAGTAAGTCGCTTAGCACCGAGCTCCTCTAGGCGCTGATCGAAGTCTTTGCCTGTTTTACAAAAAAATTCGTAGGAGCTATCTCCCAGAGCAAGCACTGAAAACCGCAACTCGTCGAGTTTCGGCGCACGCTTGCTATGAAGAAATTCGTAAAATGGCAGTGCGTTATCCGGAGGATCACCTTCACCATGCGTGCTCACTAGGAGCAGCAGATCTTGCACTTTTTTCAACGTATTCGGTTTAAAATCACTCATAGATGTAAGAGTTACTTCTAAGCCTTGTTCACTTAGCTTCTTCGATAAGCTCTTCGCTAAGCGCTGACTGTTACCCGTCTGAGATCCGAACAATATCGTGACCTCGCGTGCGATCGGAGCTTGTGTTGCTGCTTGTGCTGTAGATTGTGAGGCTACATTCGTAGCGCTTGGTGCAGAGAATGATGTACTTTGAACGGCTGTTAGATAGCCGCTCAACCAACTCCGTTGTGCGTCGCTCAGGTTTGGCAAAAGACGATTAAGAAGCTCAACTTGCTCCTGAGTGAAAGGACTATTCGTTACTTGAAGCTGCAACAATTTCCACCTCGTTTAGATTCCCATGTTGATTCACAGTATCCTGATATGAATTATTACCAAACTACCACAATTGTCGGAAATGGTCAACGGATTCCAGTTGATTTATGCCGATTAATCAAGGCTTTTCACGGAGCTGTGACAAATCAAAAATAGACCACCACCTTTACGGATGCGGTTAATTTCGGATGACCTTTTGCAGTGTCAACACACAGTGACACTTTTTATTACTACAGTACCCAAAACACCTCATCCAATGCACGCATTGACACTTTTTATTACTACTGAACCCCAATCGCCACATCCGACTCACGCAGTGACACTTTTTATCACTAAAGCATCCGTAACGCCCCATCCGACGCACGCAGTACTATTTGATGTTCTAATTTCCAACAAAAAAAGGGCTTTTCCAAAAGATTAGCTTTTGGCTAGGCCCTTTAAATGTATTGCTCTCAAAATTACTAGCTCACCTTATGCTCGATCCGTAGCTTGTCCGCAACCATCGCGATGAATTCGCTATTGGTCGGCTTTGACTTCGCGATGTTGATCGTGTAGCCGAACAAGTGGCTGATGCTGTCGATGTTTCCGCGTGTCCAAGCGACCTCGATTGCGTGGCGAATGGCGCGTTCAACGCGAGAAGGCGTCGTCTTGAAACGCTCAGCGATTGCAGGGTACAGCGTCTTTGTGATTGCGCCAAGAATTTCGATGTTGTTGTACACCATCGTAATCGCTTCGCGTAAA
The DNA here is from genome assembly GCA_029203125.1 of Candidatus Cohnella colombiensis. GTDB lineage: Bacteria > Bacillota > Bacilli > Paenibacillales > Paenibacillaceae > Cohnella > Cohnella colombiensis. The sequence continues at coordinate 1,385,437 of CP119317.1, read as the reverse complement.
TACTGATATCCCTTAATGTGAGCTGGAACGCCAATTTCGTGGATAATGCTCGTAATGTTGGCATCCAAATTTTTCGGCTTGCCGATTTGTACGATGTTTGAACGATTGCTGTTCGTTCCCGTCGACGTTGTAACGGAGGCTGATAATCCATTGCCAGCAAGCTGGCGAATCCGGTTAGCAAGCACGTCCATATCGAACGGTTTTAATATATAGTAAGATGCACCCAGCTGTACCGCACGTTGTGTAATGCTTTCTTGACCGAAAGCCGTCAACATGATGATCTTAGGCATAGGGGATAAATTCAATTCCCGTAATCTTTCCAAAACACCTAAGCCATCAAGATGAGGCATAATAATATCGAGGATCATAACATCTGGAATCCGGCGTGATTCCTCGAGCTGACGAATGACCTCTTCTCCGTTGTACGCCACTCCGATGACCGTCATATCATCCTGCTCTTGGATGTACTCTGATAATAGATTTGTAAATTCTCGGTTGTCGTCTGCAAGAAACACTTCAATCCGCTGCAATGTCTGGTCCTCCCTTTCTCTGTACGAGATTTATTTGTTTGAAAAACGTATATCGTTTCCCTGTTATTCCGATTTCGACATTCCAATTGGGAAATCCTTCTCAAAAAAAATCTTTTTCTTTATTTTTTTGTGATAATCCAATATAATATTATATTTATGTCAACAAACGCCAAATGACGATTTCATTCTATTTCTTTCGACAAATTTTCGCATTTCTTCAGTTGGTTGTATGAGCTGCGGTTTGTAACTTGTTTAATCCCTATAAACAAGTAAAATCTAAGGCGTCATACCGCCTTAGATGTCACTGTCTCTTTTTGCCCACTATTTAACATAATGCCTGCATCCTGAAGCATCCATTCAATAAAGCAACCATAGCCCGATGCTGGATCGTTCACAAAAACATGGGTTACAGCTCCGACAAGCTTGCCTTTTTGTATGATTGGACTGCCGCTCATCCCTTGAACAATACCACCTGTTCGTTCGAGCAGTTTAGGATCCGTAATCCGAATGACCATCCCTTTAGTCGCTGGCGACACTTGTCTCGACACGTGCGCGATTTCGATATTGAAGCTTTCGACCTTCTGTCCATTCACAACGGTTAAAATTTGCGCGGGTCCTTCTTCAACCTCTTCGGCAAATGCAACTGGCATTGGCTCAGCATCATAAGCATGATCTGGTAACGATGACATCTTACCGAAAATACCAAATGCCGTATTTCGTTCCACATTGCCGAGCGTTTTACCTTCCTTCACAAAGTGTGCACGCTTCTCACCAGGTTCACCACTTTGACTTTTCGAGATGGAGGTAACACTCGATTGTAAAATTTGTCCGCTTCCAACGACGATCGGATTTTGCGTATCCATATCTGTAATGACATGTCCAAGTGCACCGTAGACTCCATGATCGGGGGCATAGAACGTCAATGTGCCTACACCTGCTGCTGAATCACGAATATAAAGTCCAAGTCGCCAAGATTTTGCCTCTTGGTCATATGCCGGAGTTAACGTGGTGCGAAACCGTTCTTTTCCTCGCTGAACGAGCAACTTTAACGGATTTCCTGACTTTCCAGCAGCCTCAGCAAGTGCCGATATTTTCGATATATCTTCACAACGCTCCCCATTAATCTCCATAATCAAATCCCCTAGTCTTAACTTCGCGGCTTCGCCTGGGGATACTTTAGTCTTGCCATCAGTATTCACTAAGTGGTGGCCAACGACCATAATACCTGCAGATTTCACCTTAACTCCGATCGTCTGCCCTCCAGGAATAACTCTTAAGTCGGGAATTACTTGAAGTCTAACTGTCTTAAACGGAATTTTGCCAAATAAGCGCAATTTCAATTCAGTCATTCCACTATTTTGCGGTTGAATCGATATTGGCTTTCGCAAATCAACATTGAACGATTGCTTGTGATTGCCATTCACACTTGCGACCTGCGGATTCAATGTACCTTGCGCATACACGGGCATCGCGTAATGAAGGGATACCGACTGTCCTTGGAACAATCTCAACTGATTCGGAAAAGATGCAAAGTGCTGAACAGGTGCGGAACAGACGATGACAACCATCATTAGTACGATGACGAGCCCCATCCGGCGTTTTCTGGACGGTTTCTGATCCAAAGTCTCACGCTCCCTTACAGTGTAGACCGGCTTTATGGAATCGTGCCAGCGACGTAACTATAAGGTAACCGTGCCCCTCCTGTTTTATGTTTCCGAAAACCTTCCTTTACATTAGTTTTTTCCCGCTATTACGCGATTTTTAGCCTCACTTGCAAGAATAAGCATTTCTTGTGCATGATGGCGAGTTTTTTCCGTAACTTCCACACCGCCAAGCATTCTTGCAAGCTCCTCCACACGTTGCTTGGATGTTAAATGAATGACCGAGGTTAACGTACGAGTTTGATCTGCTGACATTTGCTTAACAATTTCATATTGATGATCGGCCATACATGCAACTTGAGGTAAATGTGTAATTGAGAACACTTGGCAATAGCGGGACAATAAACTGAGCTTCTCCGCGATTGCTTGTGCTGCTCTTCCGCTCACCCCTGTGTCCACTTCATCAAATACAAGCACTGGAATTTCATCGATTTGCGCAAAAATAGCTTTAAGTGCCAGCATTACACGTGACATCTCGCCACCTGATGCAATTTTAGCAAGCGACTTGGGTGGTTCGCCCGGATTAGTTGACAATAAAAATTCTGCGGTATCCGTTCCTGTTGCCGTCAGCACACCAGACGACAGTTTGACTTCGAACACGGATCGATTCATCTGTAGATCAGCTAATTCCTGCTCTATACGACTTGCTAATTGTTGCGAAGCAGTTCGTCTTGCAGCAGATAGCTTCTCTGCACGCCGGCCTAATTCATCAAGCAACTTCTCTTCACGATCGGACAGTTCACGTAACATTTCATCTCTATTTTCCAACTGAAGTGCTTCAGATTGAATCTGTTCACGATAAGCTAAGATGAGTTCTACCGATTCTCCATATTTACGTTTCATTGCATGAAGTACATCAAGACGATCTTCAATTTGCGCAAGTCGCTGCGGATTAGATTCGATACCTTCACGATAATCCCGCAATTGATAAGCGGCATCCTCTACACCGTAATAAGCTGACTGCAATTGTTCAATCAGCGGTTGTAGTACGGTAGGATCGACCTTTACGATATCCTGCAACCGTGAAATCGCACGCGACATCGATGCGAGCCCTTTACTTCCATAGAGTAAGTCGTATGCTTCGGAAACAGAATCCGTTAGCTTTTCCGCATGTGATAGCTTGCGTTTCTCCTCAACGAGCGATTCGTCTTCACCGAGCTTCAGATGTGCATCATTAATCTCTTCAATCTGATAACGATACAGATCTAACATTTGCATCCCTTGTCGCGATCTCTCTTCGAGCTCCTTCCGCTCTTTGACCACAACTTGATACTGCTGATACAGCTGACGATATTGCTTCTTCTCTGCTAACAGCTCTTCTCCTGCGAACAGATCAAGCCAATCTAGGTGACGCTCAGTTCGTAATAGCGATTGATGTTCATGCTGACCATGAATATTAACAAGATGCTCGCCGACTTCTCGAAGCATCGACTGTGTCACACTTTGCCCATTAATTCGAGCAGACGATTTCCCTTGAGCTAGTATCTCACGACGAATAATGAGTGCCTCATCATCGGATGCGTTCACCCCATGCTGAACAAGCGCATCCCATACAGGATGCCCAAGGGCCAGATCAAAAACCGCTTCAACCTCAGCGCGATCACATCCATGACGAATCATCTCAGCGGAGCCTCTACCACCTGCCGCTAATGCCAAAGCATCAATAACAATCGACTTACCCGCACCCGTTTCCCCTGTCAGCACATGAAAGCCTGGATGAAACTCGGCAGTAACTTGTTCGATGACTGCTAAATTTCGAATCGTTAATTCCCGCAGCATAGGCTTGTCCCCTCCGTATGTAGCATTACAAAGTAGCAATTATCCGCTAATGATATCGTTAATTTGTGAAACCATTTTTAATCCATCTGCTTTCGTATGACAGATGAGCAACGTCGTGTCATCGCCACCAATCGTACCAACCACTTCCGGCCAATTCATCCCATCGATCAGTGATGAAATCGTACCCGCAGTTCCTGGCAAACATTTAAGTACAACTAAATTTTCCGCTGCGACAGCGCTTACGAAATGATCAACTAACGCTCGCTTTAACTTATGTGAAGGATTGATGCGCTGATCCTGCGGCATCGAATATTTATATCGACCATCTTCAAGTGGTACTTTAATGAGCTGCATCTCTTTAATATCACGTGATACTGTCGCCTGAGTAACTTGCATTCCTTGTTCACTTAAAGCTTCTACAAGCTCATCTTGTGTTTCAATTGCTCGTGAACCAATTAGCTCGCGTATATTGCGCTGTCTAATTCCCTTCATTCATCGTCATCCTCCACTTTGAAGCGTATCGTTCGAACGAGTCGATCTTGTGGATCCACTACAATAATTCCTTCGCAATCCGGAAATAATAAAGCGTAGACGAGAAACCGTTCGCGAAGTCCACTTGCTGTCCATTCAGTAGGCTTTCTTGCTCGTTCAAGCTTAACCAGATAGTACTTCTGATCTTTTTGAGCCAAATAATCGAAAAATAATTGGGTACGCTGTACTGATCCATTATCAACAATAACACCTAGAGGCACTTTGTGCTTCCCGGTTAATGTGTCATATCCGTGTTGCTCAAGAAGCGCCACAGTGTCGTCAGGCACAACGTTACCCTCAGAGGCAAGCTTCCTTAGCCGTGCACCTGGAGGTTCGTGAAGCCAACGGTCGAACCGACGCCAAACCCACCACACCATAATACCGGCTGCAATGACCATGATTAGCCCATCGCCGAACTTCTGCATAAGCCTCACCCCAACATTCGAGTACACGCAGCAAATCAAAAAATACCCGAAGCAACGAGAGACGTTCCGGTTGTTCCGCGATCGCGCTTGGTCCGGCCGTTCTTCGGCAGCTCCGGGTACAACCGGGCAATACACTCTGTCTTATGTAGTTGATGAAGTTCGGAAGTTGCTTGTTGCTTCCTCCACTGTTGTCTTCGCAAGTCGAGTAATGGTTTCATCATCCTGCTTGGAGTAAGCCTCATTCAATTCTGATAAAGTCCAATAGGCTAAAAACTCGATATTCCCTTCACCGCCTGTAATTGGGGAATACGTTAATCCTTTAAGGGCGAATCCAAGCCCATCTGCAAACATCAATACGTCTTGCAATACTTTTATATGTACAGCCGGGTCGCGAACGACACCGGATTTACCCACTTGATCTCTACCTGCTTCAAACTGTGGTTTAATGAGCGCGACTGTCGTGCCACCTTGTTCTAACAGCTGTGCAAGAACAGGTAAAATCAGCTTCAGAGAAATAAACGAAACATCTATGGAGGAGAAGCTGGGTCTTTCACCTGGAAGCTGTTCAAGCGTCATATGGCGAAAATTCGTTCGTTCCATCACATGAACTCGTTCATCTTGACGCAATGACCAATCCAGCTGATTATAGCCCACATCTACCGCATACACGCTAGCTGCACCATGCTGTAGCGCGCAGTCCGTAAATCCACCCGTTGATGCACCGATATCCAGCATAACGACACCTGTCAAATCAATCTCAAACAGACGGATCGCTTTTTCTAGCTTCAATCCTCCGCGACTGACGTAAGGATGCACCGCACCTTTGACCGTAATCGCTGAATCTCGCGGCACTTTCGTCCCCGCTTTGTCTACACGTTCTGTACCGATGTACACAAGTCCTGCCATGATAGCAGCCTTTGCTTTCTCTCTGCTATCGTAATAGCCAAGCTCAAGCAGCATTACATCCAACCGTTCTTTCGCTACTGTAACTTTATCCATTAGGTTGCACGCTGCCTTACTCGCACGACTAGAGAAGAAAGTTGCTCAGCAACAGCTTCGGCTGTTAAACCACATTGTTCACGTTGTTCAACAATGGTCGCGTGCTCGATGAATAAATCTGGAACGCCTGCAAGATGTACCGATACAGGTTGTATGTTCTGCTCCGCATAAAATTCGAGTATAGCGCTACCTAAACCACCTTGGATTGCACCTTCCTCCAAAACCAACAGAGGCATGTGCTCTTTTGCGAGCGTAAGCAGCATTTTCACATCTAACGGCTTCACGAATCTGGCGTTAATGACTCGTACATTCAAGCCTTCTCGCTTAAGCAATTCTGCTGCTTCTTCCGCAACCTGTACCATTGGACCAATCGCAAGCACCGCTGTATAGTCGCCTTCTCTAACTATCTCCCACGACCCGATCTCCAGGGTAGACATCTCAGAATCATACGCGACACCTCGGCCTTGAATCCGTGGGTAACGAACCGCGATCGGCCCATCGTTATACTCCACAGCAGTTTTTAGCATATTCCGAAGTTCATTCTCATCCTTCGGCATCATAATAACCATGTTAGGGATGTGTCTTAGGAAGGCGATATCATAAACCCCTTGATGAGTTTCTCCATCTCCACCGACTAATCCTGCACGATCAATGGCAAAGATCACATTCAGCTTTTGTCTACAAATATCATGTACCACTTGATCATAAGCGCGCTGGAGGAAGGTGGAATAGACTGCAAACACAGGTTTAATCCCTTCCATCGCTAGTGCAGCTGACATCGTCGCAGCATGCTGCTCCGCTATGCCGACATCAAACATCCGATCAGGAAATTGCTTCGCGAATTTCAATAAACCAGATCCCCCTGGCATCGCAGGAGTAACAGCAACAATCCGCTTGTCTTGCTCAGCAAGCTCAATCAGCGTGTTACCAAACACCTCTGTATACATCGGTGGACCAACAGGCTTAATGACTTGACCCGATTCAATCTTATAAGCGCCAGAAACACCATGCCATGCATGAGAGTCTTCCTCTGCAGGTGTATAGCCTTTCCCTTTTGTCGTGAGCACATGGACCAGCACAGGGCCTTCAACGCTATCTGCTTGCTTGAACGTTTCCATGAGCTTTGGAATGTCATGTCCATCAACGGGACCAAAATATTTAAGACCGAATTCTTCGAATAGCATGCCGTCCGGTGCAACCAAATATTTCATGCTGTCCTTTACCCGAACTGCTGTACTTGCAAGCTTACCGCCGATTGCTGGAATTTTGCGAAGCAGCCAATCTAATTCATCCTTCGTTTTGCGATAAATTTTCTCAGACCGCACTTTACCTAAATAGTTATGAATCGCGCCTACGTTAGGCGCAATCGACATTTCGTTATCATTAAGCACAACCATAAGAGGACGCTTCTCATCTCCAATGTGATTAAGAGCTTCGAACGCCATCCCTCCGGTTAATGCACCATCTCCGATAATCGCAATCACTTTGTTCGTTTCGCCCTTTAAATCACGGGCAAGCGCCATCCCCATCGCAGCTGACAATGAGGTGCTGCTATGTCCAGCTTCCCAAACATCATGCTCACTTTCATTGCGTTTCACAAAGCCACATAGTCCGTCCTTCTGACGCAACGTATCAAAGCGATGCTTACGCCCTGTTAACATTTTATGAACGTATGCTTGATGACCGACATCGAAAATCATTTTATCGCTTGGACTGTTATAGAGGTAGTGCAAAACAAGCGTCAATTCCACAACACCTAAATTGGGTGCGAGATGACCGCCTGTTGATGATAAATTGTGTATTAAAAACCGACGAATATCTTCCGCAAGTATCGGAAGTTCCGAAGTAGATAGTTTCTTTAAATCTGAAGGACTGTCGATTCGATCGAGTAACAAGCGAGTCCCCCGCTTTCTTAAGAAGATAATGCATTGATTATAACATATTCCCAAATCAATACCCAAACATCACTCTTGCGATCCGTGTAACTTTAGTGATCTCTAACTAATAAAGAATCTGCAATTTCATGTAGTTTTTCAGCTTTAGCTAGCTTGGCCTGATGCAGTAGTGCATGCGCTTCATCTGTTAATTCTGCGACACGACGCTTACTTTCATCCAATCCAATCAAATAAGGATAGGTCACCTTCTGCTGACGTTCATCACTCTTTACAGCTTTGCCTAATTTGTCAGAATCACCGATTAAATCAAGAATATCATCTTGAATTTGGAACGCAAGTCCAATATTACGCCCAAAACGCTCAAACGCATCTAGCTGATGATCACTAGCTAACGCTGCATGTCCGCCCGCACGTAAACTAAATGATATCAAGTCGCTCGTCTTATGCAAATGAATTTCTTGTAGCTGCTCGATGGAGGTTAACCCTTGCTCCCCTTGCATGTCATTCACTTGACCACCGACCATCCCAATCAATCCAGCAAAGCGTGCCAGCTCCTCAGTTACAGCTAATATCCGCTCTGCTGGCACCCCTATCGCTGCAGCTTGCGTTACAATGTAGAACGCATGAGTCAATAGCCCATCACCAGCTAAGATCGCCATTGCATCGCCAAATACTTTGTGATTCGTCAACCGTCCGCGCCTGTAATCATCATTGTCCATCGCAGGAAGATCATCATGAACGAGCGAGTACGTATGTATCATCTCTACAGCAGCTGCGAACGGAAGCGCTCGATAAGTAGCCTCTAAATCACCAGATACCGCTTCTGCCGCAGCAAGCACAAAGATCGGTCGAAGCCGTTTGCCACCTGCTAGCAAAGAATAATTCATCGCTTCTCTTAGTCGCACTGGAATCGGCCAGTTAGTTGGAAATACGGTTGCTAGATGCTGCTCAATCCTCTCACGTTGTAGCTGCAAATATTGCTGTAGCTCTGTTGACATGATCACGTTTATTCCCCTTTATCTGATGAACCTTCTTGTGCAAATGCTTTGCGTTGCAAGCCACCCTCGCCATCCACAAGCATTTCAATCCGACGCTCCACCTGTTCTAGCTTCTGACCACATAGATTGGATAAGCGCATCCCTTCCTGGAATAACTCAATTGCAGTTTCCAATGGAACATCACCGCTCTCAAGCTTCGTTACGATGGTTTCCAACGCCTCCATCGCTTGCTCGAACGAAACAGATGTCTCTTCGTTCTTAACTGCGTTATTGTTCGACTTAGCCATCCTGCTTGTCCTCCCCATTGATTCCCCAAATTTGACAATCCAATGAACCGTCCGTTAACCGAACCCGCACTGCATCTCCCGGCTGTACCTCTTGAATAGTGCGAACAAGCTTCTGTCCATGTGCATCATACACAAGACTATAACCACGTGCCATCACCTTGAGTGGACTAAGCGCATCCAGATGCCTGATAAGTGAACCGATTCGCGTCTGCTTCGTCCGAACAACTGTATTCATGGCCAGATTCATGCCACGCCGAGCTACTTCCATTCGCTGTCGAGCGACCATCACTTGTTGCAACGGACTGCTTAGCTTGAGCCTGTTCGCCAGTCGAGATACGCGATCCTGATGACGTAACAATTGGCTGTCTATCCGATAATGGAGCTGCTCTTGCATTCGATCTAACCTCTGACTTTGGACTAGCAAGCTTCTTTTAGGCTCTATAAAATAAGGCGATCGCTTCGCATGCTGGAGTCGTTCACGCGCCCCAGCGAGCATCAATCGGAGCGACTTTCCCATTCGATGTTCAAGATTAACGAGATTTTGCCTCAACTCTCCTGCACGCGGAACCGCAAGCTCTGCAGCAGCTGTCGGTGTTGGTGCTCGTAAATCCGCTGCAAAATCAGATATCGTAAAGTCTGTTTCATGTCCTACTGCAGAGATGACAGGAATAATTGAAGCTCGAATTGCTCTGACGACTGCTTCTTCATTGAAAGCCCATAGCTCCTCTAATGATCCTCCGCCTCGACCTACAATGAGCACATCCGCTTCTCCCAGCGCGTTCATCGCTTGAATCGCTTTCACGATTGACGGTGCTGCATGCGTACCTTGGACCGTCACCGGGTAAAGGAGCACATTTACTGCTGGATTTCTCCGCTCAATTGTCGTAATAATATCTCTGACAGCTGCTCCAGTCGGTGAAGTGATTACTCCGACTGTTGTTGGATATGGAGGAATAATTCGTTTGAGTGAATCTGAGAAAAGCCCTTCTGCTTCAAGCTTCTTCTTCAGTTGCTCGAATGCCAAGTATAAGCTACCAATCCCATCCGGCTGCATCGCTGTCACATAGAATTGATATTGCCCATCTCGCTCATAAACGGAGATGCCTCCACGAGCCAACACCTTCATCCCGTCCTTAGGGACGAATGGAAGTCGTTGATTATAGGAGGCAAACATGATGCTCTTGAGACGCCCACCTTCATCCTTCAGCGTAAAATACATGTGTCCGCTCGAATGAAACGTGAAATTTGAAATTTCGCCTCTTAGCCATATATCTTGAAGATTCGAATCGCCTTCAAGCCGAAGCTTAATTAAACGATTAATATCACGAATGCTAATTACACGCGATGGTTCCATAGGGCGGCTCCTTTCACGCGCTTAATGTATTAAACGATTCCATGCGCTCGCTTAGCTGATTGAAGCGTGTTCGCCATCAACATCGTAATCGTCATCGGACCCACGCCTCCCGGCACCGGTGTCAGCCATCCTGCTGTACCCACCACATCGTCGAAATCAACGTCTCCACACAGCTTGCCATCTGGCAACCGATTCATTCCTACATCAATAACAACTGCTCCGGGTTTCACCCATTCTTCCTTTACAAGCTTGGCAACGCCAACAGCCACGACGAGAATATCCGCTTGACGAGCCACTTCAGCAAGATTAGGTGTCCGTGAATGGCAGATCGTTACGGTTGCATTTTCACGAAGCAGAAGCATGGAAACGGGTTTACCGACAATGTTGCTTCTTCCGATTACGACCGCATGCTTTCCAGCAGGTGAATTGCCTGTACGCTTGAGCAATTCAATGACACCAGAAGGTGTGCATGGCAATAATGCATCATCTCCGATCATCAAATTGCCAACACTGATCGGGTGAAAACCATCTACGTCTTTATGTACGGAGATCGCATCAATAACAGGCTTTTCCTCAATATGCTTTGGCAACGGCAATTGCACGAGTATACCGTGAATATTCGTTTGTTGATTATATTTTTCGATCAATGCAAGCAAGTCAGTCTGTGTCGTGTCTGCAGGTAGACGAACGACTTCAGAATAATAGCCTAAATCCTCGCATGCCTTTGCCTTGTTCCGAACATACACCTGCGAAGCCGCATCCTCTCCAACGAGTATAACGACTAAGCCAGGGATTACGCCTTTTGCTTTAAGCTGCTCCACCTCATGACGCATTTCTTCACGAATGGTATCAGAAATTTGTTTACCTTTGATCAATTGAGCGCTCATTCCGGTTTCTCCCCCTGCAAGCCTAATTGTTCGTGTTCTCGCACCATACGGCCCAGTACACCGTTGACGAATTTGCCATTTTCCTCTAAGCCGAAATGCTTCGCCAATTCGATCGCTTCGTTAATAACAACTTTAGAAGGAACATCTGGGCAAAATAACAATTCATAAGTCGCAAGACGCAAAATTTGCCGGTCCACACGAGACAATCGATCCACGTTCCATCCCGTTAAGTAACCGACTAGCTTTTGGTCTATTGCTTCTTGATTCTCTTTGACACCGGAAACTAATTCACGAGTATACGTATCAATTACCGGTAGTTCCTTCACTTCGGTACCGATCTCATTATCCTGTCTTGCTTCTTCCATCAAAATATTGATCGCTTCATCACCGGTTACTTCGTTCATTTCCAACTGGTACAAGCTTTGTACCGCAATTTCTCTCGCAAGTCTGCGTTTCATGAGTCCTCCTGTAATATCATTTATAACCAATAATATCCCTATGAGACCTAAGCCTCACAGGGATTATCGTGACCATGGCCATCGGTCCGTTACCCATTCCGTCAAACGGTCCCACGGAAGGATCGGTCCCCGATTTTCGTCTCTTTGCTTACCTATCCAATATCCAATTCCAATCAACAAAGCACAAAATAACATGTCCCAAAAACCAACGATTAAATAGATAATACCAAAGAAGAGACCTGCTGCGATCCCAGAGCATCTTCCTCCGTAAATCGCCCACCAATCTTTCCACATGGTGGTTCCCTCCTATTCTACACGGCTCTTGAACGTAGGCTGATCTTGCACCACATTGGCGATAAAGACCGACACTTCTGACACAGGAATGCCTGTGAATTCTTCTACTTGTTCAGAAACCGTTCGTTGCATTTCCTCGGACAAGGTTGGAATGGAGCTTTCGCCATCCACGAACGCACGAATCATAATTTGCAGCCCTGATTCAGCGACGCGAACCCGCGCCTTCAAATCCTTCACACCTCGTGTGCGTGAAGCAGCCTTCAGCGCAAGATTTTCTACCGTCTCTACTGAAATTCGAATATCGCCATGCTCTGTACGTTGATTAATGGATGGTGCATGATTGCCACCACGACTAATCGATACGACAAAGAATCGTACACTGATCAATAAAATAATTGAAGCAACTATAATTGTCGTAGTTTGTGCAGCGAAAGATTCACCTGTAATATTATCAATCCATTGTTTCAAGCCGCTAACATAAAACCCGCGACAAGCAGCAACGATGACAATAATCGCAGCGAAGCCAATGATAATGCTGTACAAAAATAAGAGTAGCTTGTCCAAAATTCTGATCAACGGTAGAGCCTCCTTATAACGGTTATGATAGCGAAAAGGCCTCTGCGAGCTTTCCATAAAGGAACATCTCGTCAGAGGACCGTCATCCGAGAGACCGTTTAGCTGCCTGTCATCGCGGAATTCAGTGTGCGATGACAGTGTTAACGAACACGTCCATTAGATTCGTCTTCATTCGGCTTATCGCTCGATTTGAAGTGAACATCATGAACATGCACATTAACTTCAACAACTGTTAATCCGGTCATCGTTTCGATGCTACGTTTAACATTGCTTTGAATTTCTGCTGATATTTCAGGGATACGACGTCCGTATTGCACAATAATCGAGACATCAATTGCAGCTTCACGTTGTCCTACTTCGACCTTTACGCCTTTGGACAAGTTTTTGCGACCAAGCATTTCTGCGATTCCCGAAGTAAGCCCGCCGCTCATGCCCGCAACGCCTTCTACTTCGACAGTCGCCAGTCCTGCAATAACCTCAATGACTTCTGGAGCAATCTCAATCTTCCCCATATCTGTACGTTCAAAATCGGGTGCGATCATTTCCACGCTTCGTTCCACCTCCATATGCCCGGCAAATGGTTGATGTCCGAGCATTCGCCTTCACTATTTATTAATATAGCATTCCCAGATATTTATGACAAACGCTTGTCACACGAAATTAGATCTCAAAAACTTCGTTCCCAACCTTCTCTTGAACTCCATTGATATCATAATTTTCTAAGAACATAATATCAAAAGTGCCTTTGTTGAAGATCGGATGATTGAGTAACTTCTGATGGAATGGAATCGTTGTTTTAATACCTTCTATCATATATTCGCTTAACGCACGACGAGTTCTAGCGATTGCTTCATCACGCGTAGGCGCCCATACGATCAACTTTGCAATCATCGAATCATAATGCGGCGAAATCATATATTGAGAATACGCCCCACTATCGACTCTGACGCCTGGACCTCCAGGTGGCAGGTAAAACCCAATTCTTCCCGGAGAAGGCATGAAGTTTCGTTCTGAATCTTCTGCGTTAATCCGGCATTCAATTGCCCAACCGTTCAGCTTAACGTCCTCTTGCTTGAACGAGAGTGGTGCGCCCTCTGCGATTGCAATCATTTCTTTAATGAGATCAATACCGGTAATCATCTCTGTCACCGGATGCTCAACCTGAATACGTGTATTCATTTCCATAAAATAAAACTGACCATCTGGACCGAGCAAGTATTCAATCGTACCCGCACCTGAGTAATTTACAGCCTTCGCCGCTCTTACGGATGCTTGACCCATACGTTCACGAAGTTCTGGCGTCATCACTGGACAAGGTGCTTCCTCGATCAATTTCTGACGACGACGTTGCACGGAGCAATCGCGCTCACCTAGATGGGCAACGTTACCGTGCTGATCGGCGATAATTTGAATTTCTACATGCTTCATTCCGGTCAAGTATTTTTCAAGGTAAACGCCTGCATTACCGAATGCTTTTTGTGCTTCTTGTTGTGCAGTCGTTATTTCACGAACGAGCATCTCCTCGTTTTCAGCGAGTCGAATACCGCGTCCACCGCCACCCGCAGTCGCTTTGATGATGACCGGATAACCGATCTCACGAGCAACGCGAATTGCTTCATCAAGATCCTCGACCAAGCCATCCGAACCTGGAATAACAGGAACGTCTGCATCCTTCATCGTCTGCTTAGCGACAGATTTATCTCCCATTCGGCTAATAGCTTCAGCCGAAGGTCCAATAAATGCAATGTTACACGTCTCGCATATTTCTGCGAAGTCAGCATTTTCGGATAGAAAACCATATCCAGGGTGAATGGCATCGCAATCAGTTAACGTTGCAACGCTCATCATATTCGTTAAGTTAAGATAGCTGTCTTTTGATGCAGTAGGTCCAATACAATAGGCTTCATCGGCAAGTCGAACATGAAGCGATTCACGATCCGCTTCCGAATATACAGCTACGGCTGTAATGCCTAATTCCCGGCATGCACGGATAATTCGCACCGCGATTTCTCCGCGATTCGCGACCAATATCTTATGAAATTTCAAGGTGAAATCCTCCTTGGGATTATTCCGGCTTCACTAAGAAGAGCGGTTGGCCGAATTCAACGAGTTGTCCATTCTCTACGAGAATATCTACGATCTCGCCTTTTACTTCTGCTTCCAAAGGATTCATTAGCTTCATCGCTTCGAGAATACATACAACTGTTTTGTCTGATACTTTATCCCCAACACTCACGAATACAGCCGCTTCCGGAGACGGAGAACGGTAAAATGTTCCTACCATTGGCGACACAATGCGCAATAGGTTCGAAGTATCTGCAGCAGGCTTTGCTTCGGCTACAGGCGCTTCTACTGAAGCAACCGCTTGTGGTGCAGCAGGTGATACAGGAACATATGTATGTGGTTGTGGAACAGTTTGCACATTAACAACTTCTGTGCGACCAGGTTTACGAATCGCTAGGCGCGTGCCTTCGTTTTCAATCTCAAGCTCATGAATGGAAGTCTGATCTACTAACTTAATTAATTCCTTAATTTCACTTAGCTTAAACATATCGGTCACTCCTTGATTCGGGATTCCCCCGTATAAACAAAGCCAGGTTTTTACGTTGCCATAACGGACTTATTATATCATAAACGATAAAAATGGAAAGCGTTCGTTGTGATATCGTTATTGCGACGCAATCTGACTATAGGGGAAGGGGATGCGCTTAAGTAGCAACAAGCACTACTTCAGTCGCATCCCCGATCGAATATTAACCGATAAAATTATGACTCAGAGTTCCATTATTGTACAATCTGGATGCTGATCCGATCCGGTGTCGTTTGCAGTTCTTTCATCGCGAGATCAACGATCGTCACTGCTTGTTTACGATCGATTTTATCACTCAGCAAAATAACTTTGTAGTTCGTATTTTCTTCTGTTACCACAGCATTATCGAAATCAACAAGCAGTTTTTCTTCTAAGCTTGTCATGCGCTCATCTGCATCATCCAGCAAGGATAGCTTAGTTGCAGCATCGCTTGCTTCCTCTTGGGAATGATTTTTCGTATCTGCAATTATTGCATTTAATTCGGTGTACTGCTTATCGATATTTTCACGCTTCGTTAGTTGTATTGAGCTGAGCAATTGTACACCCTTCAAGTTGCTATATTCCTGTAACACTGCTTCATCTTCTTGCGACATACCTGATGAAGTTGTCGTATTATCCCCTTGATCATTCAAGTCTGTGACGACGATTCCATCATCTTGAATCGTTACAGATTTGGTTTGATCGGTAATATTCGTAGCTTGATCCGTCGGGGTAACTTCTTCAGTAAATAGGTAGTATGCGGATAAAATAACCATCAAGCTTAACATCGATACGAGCCAGATCGTTTGGCGTTTGTTGTTCATTGTTTATTTCCTCCTCATAGGACTTGATTTAAGTTTTACGTGGAACGACTGAAATTTTGTGCAATGGAACGTCCAACCCTCGAGATACAGCTTCCGCGATCAGCTTGTGGACCGTTGCATTCTCTGCGCCTTTCGCAACGATGAGCACACCGCGAACTTTAGGCTTCAGCTTCTTTACAACGATCGGTGTCTGATTGCCTGACACTTCGTATAGGACGACCTGACCATCATTCGTGATATCTGTTATGTGTCTACTCGCACCATTGCGATCCGACTCCTGCGTGAGTTGTTGCACCTTTTTCTCATTCAACTGCACAACGGTTTCCTCTGTGGATTCCACTGTTACCATTACTTGAGTTGTGCCAACACCAACGATAGATTCAAGAATATCCTTTAGTCGTGTTTCCATCTGAGACTCGATTTCAGCGAAGGGATCATTCTTATTGTCGCCACCTCCGATGAACGCCTCCTGCTCAGGAACGTCCTGGTCATAAGGAGATGACAAGCTCGGAGATTGCGATGGGTCCACTGTCTTCACATTCAAGAGGGAGGCAATAAGCAGCATTGCAGCACCTATCAATCCGATTAAGATGAGGAGACGGAACACTCTAACGCGACGAACACCTCCAGAGCCTCCTCCGATGAAAGATTCCATTTTTTGCAGCCACTTTGCCATTGTTACTCCCCCATTCATCGCTCAACAGATGTTCCATTCGCTGCAATCTGTGTAACTTGTATCGATCGAGTGGGGATGCCATATCTGCTAGCAATCAGTGCAGTAATTCTTTGTTGTGTGTCGTTGTCGACCTCGGTCATTGTCGTTACCGCTGAACCCGTAGGAGCTGTGACTGTTGCAGTTGGAGTCTGTCTGTCACTTTGAATCACGTTCTCGCTTTCGTTCTGGTCATGATCCTTTGGCCAAACATCCACATGAATTCGAACATCAACCGCTGCAATCGGCTCAACTTCTTGGATGGTCGAAAGCTTTCCCGTTTGTTGTGAAGTTCGATCAGGCTCTGTGATTTGAGATTCTAATACGACGTTCACATTTGCGACATCCCAATTTCCATCATCAAGCTGCTGTAGATTCACTTCCACGTTGCGAACGGATCGCCCCTCACTTCGCTCCACCTCCTGTCGGATCGAGGAAGCGAGTCGCTCGGATACAAGCTCATTCGCTCGCGTCGTTTGCTTCTCGCGCAGCTTCTGCGCATCTGCTTCAATCTTGGCAAGTTGTAACTTAGCACTTTCCGGTGATTTCTCCACGATCGCTAAGCTGGATGAAATCTCGCTTGTGAAGTCACCTTTCAACCAATTCAGTACAGGAGTGGCTACAGTCAGAAGAATGAACAATCCTGCGACGAGACGCACATATTTTTGCATGGTGCGGTTAGGTAGCAGCAAGTCGACAATGGATGCAAGCAATACGACTGCAATAATTTGGCGTAACCAGCCGACAAGTCCATCCATAACGCATTCCTCCTAGCTAGCGCATCATTAACGCGGCATTACCCGCAGTTAATATAATCGTAACTGCAAGGAAGAACATGAGACCTATCGTTGCTAAGGCCGCGAACACATAGATAAGTGTCTTCCCGATCGTTTGCAAGCAGTTCACAATGGGCGTATCGCCAAGAGGTTGCATGACCGCGCCTGCTAATTTATAGATCAGCGCTAGTGTAAGGATTTTCAAAGCAGGGAACGCACATAGAAACAGTAATATAACGACACCTGCGATTCCGACTGCATTTTTCACTAGCATACTAGCCGACATCACCGTATCCACTGCATCCGTGAACATACGACCGACAACAGGAACAAAGTTGCCTGTGACGAATTTGGCCGTGCGCAATGTGACGCCATCCGTAATTGCACCAGTCGCCCCTTGAACCGACAGTACACCAAGAAACACCGTCAAAAGAAATCCAAGCACGCCCATCGCAATGTTGCGCAATAAATTGGCTAGCTGTGTCACCTTGTACCGATCTGTGATTGAACTTACTAAATGCAAGATCGCGGAGAAAAATAACAGTGGAAATACGACCAGATGGATAAAGGTTCCTACCGTATGAATCATAAACACGATGAGTGGATGTAGCACCGCTGCGGATACGACCCCTCCTGTTCCAGCTAGAAGTGTAAGCAGCAGTGGGACAGTCGCAAGCATGAACTGAACCATGCTGTTGATGGCGCTACCCGCAAAGTCCGTCGCAGTTCGGAAGCTATTGACCGCCAAAATAATTAACACCATATAGGCGATCGCATAGGCAACCTTACTAACTGCGTTGCGTTCAAAAGCATTTTGCATCGTTTCCAAAATCATTGTAAAAACCGTGAGAAGCACGATAGTAACGAGCAACTTCCCGCTGTATAGCACTTCATGCAATAAAAATTTTGCAAGACCGGAGATGACCTGTCCCGTATTCCAGCTTCCACCTGAGGGAAACATGAGCTGCTTTAACTCTGGAAGCTTACCATCTGGAAAATAGCCACCATATTTGCTCCGCAAATCGTTCCAAAAACTTTGAATCTGCTCTAGATCTAGATCATCGCTTTGTTGCTGTGCTAGACTAGCTGGCATATCAGCTTGTATTGTTGGTTCGCTTGGCGTATTCGCTTGAGCAGGCTGTACCCATCCGCATATCAACATGACAAGTACAATCATCCCAAGTACGATTCCGATTGTTGGCCTGATCACAGCTAGCCCCTCCGTCCCGTTATCTATCAAGCCGGTAGCAAATTCAACACCGTTTCGACGATGACGCTAATGACGGGTACCGCCATAACCAGAATAAGCATTTTACCAGCAAACTCGATTTTGGCAGCGATGCTTTCAAGACCAGCGTCTCTTACGATTTGCGCTCCGAACTCAGCAATGTAGGCAATGCCGATAATTTTCAACATCGTCTTCAGATAGACGGGCGGAATACCTGAGCGATCTGCCAATTCCTCTAGCACATGTATCACATCGCTAATTTTCCCGATGAGTCCAAGGAAAATCGCAATACCTACAAATAGTGCAAGCAAGAAAGCAAACATCGGCTTCTGTTCCCGAATGACGAGGATCAATATCGTTGCAAGAAAGCCAATTCCGACAATCTGCATCATATCCATCACATCACCTACTGGAACAGGAAGATCGTCTTGATCTCCTGAAACAATTCATTAAGTAGACGAACGACCATGAATAATACGACGACAAATCCGATCACGGTGACCCAATGCGCCATATCTTCCTTCCCCATCTGCTTAAGCACCGTATGGATCATCGCCACGATAATTCCGATGCCCGCAATTTGGAAGATGGTGCTAATGTCGATGCTCATCGTTGCAGCCTCCTACTACACCATCAAAATAACGACTAAAGCTGCAGCAAGCGCCCCTAATGTGCGACTTAGCTTTTCATAGCGCATTTGATCTTCTCTAGCTGTCGCTTCTTCCGTTTGAAGTTGTACCATCGTCAGTCGGATATGTTTCAGCTGATCGTCTCTCCCACTGCTGCCGAGTGTAGCACCTAAACGAAGAAAAGCTTCCTTCTCCACTTGCTTCATCGCAGTACCATGCCACCTGCTTTCTATCGTCCGTTCCCAGCACTGGCGTACTGTCTCACCGGTATCCGCCGCTTGATTTCGAAGAGAATTTGCAATTTCTTCAAAAATACCAGCTAGTGGCTTTGGAACCAATGTGGCGATTGTGAGCAACGCTTCTGGAAGTGGAGTTTGACCATAGCTGATTTCCGTTTCTAGACGCTGTAAGGCGTGGAGTAAATGGCGGATTTGTCTTGGTCTTGCAGCAAATCTCGCCGCTTGCAGCATTCCGATCATCGTGCCTGCAAAAAGAATCAATATGACACCAGCAAACTTAAGCATGACCTGCCCCCTCCGCTCCTCGCGCTTCGGGTGCATCACGTGGTCTTGTCGTCGTGGCTGTCTTGAATCCACTCCGACTTGCACCCTCTAGCATGGCCTGTCTAGCGGATACAACACGATGAGCAACTTTGCCACCTCTGCGAGTGAGCAGAACATAGGATGCAAATGCACCCTCCGCTGCAAGCTGAGCTAGCACAGGTCTTGCAAATACGTCTGCTAAAGTCGCCGCATGAGCAGTCGCCAGCACTTTAACCCCCGCATGAATCGCTTCGTTTATGGCGATCGCATCTTCAGCACGTCCAATTTCATCTACGACGATAACTTCAGGTGACAGCGATCGCACCATCATCATCATCCCTTCAGCCTTCGGACATGCATCGAGTACATCACAGCGCGGGCCGAGATCGAAGGACGGGATTCCCTTTTCACAGGCGGCAATTTCTGAGCGTTCATCCACGATCCCCACTTTACGTCCTCTCCACAACGCTGCTGCAGGATGATGCCATTCACCTGAGCTAATGCATCTCGCCAAATCGCGGATTAAAGTCGTTTTGCCTTGTTGAGGAGCAGAAACAATTAATGTATGACCGATCGTCTGTTCCCTCTCATCTAGCAAGCCTGGTAGCACTTGAGCACCGAATCCCGGTCTGGCCCTAGCAATTCGAACATTAAAACCCGCAATATCTCTCAAATGAGCCACTTGACCTTTTTCCAAAACAACTCTTCCAGCGAGACCGATTCGATGTCCACCTGCTATGGTTATATAGCCCCTGCGCAACTCTTCCTCTACTGCATAAATGGAATGATTCGTTATCTTCTCCAGCATCGCACGACATTCGTCTCTGCCTGGAACATAAGCTACACGATAGTCCTCAGTTAAAGAGCCATCGAGTTTTACAAAGGCAGGACGACTACCGTAACTGATCTCTAGCGGCCTATTTTCCCGAATGCGAATTTCTTCTAAAGAATCTATCGCTGCTTTAGGAATTTGCTCCAACACACCACGCAAGGACGTTGGAAAAGACGCCATGAGTGAACCATACACCTGTCGCTCCCCCTCTCTAATCGAAGTTGTCCTATGCTCTTTCATATGTATGCTATACCGATGCAAATATGTCTGCCTGTCTGCTCTATCGCTCTCTTCTCGCTCTCTTTTCGCTCGCTCCAAGTTGAATTCTTACTTTTTCAATATCCCGATTAATAGACAGCATACTCCTGCTAGAATCCATATTAGTCGGATTGGTGAAAGCTTGTCCGATAGTTGTACCAGTCCGATTGTCGTAGTCGATATCAATATAAAAGGTCCCATCATAGCAAGCATCGAATTAACGACTAGTGCCTTCTGGACATCATTGAGCTTTATCATAATTATCGCCGCCGTCACTTCCAAGCAGCCAGACAGTATACGAATTAACGCCATACTAAAAGCAGCCTTGTCCATCTCATAGCCCCCTATATGTAATACAGTCTCATATAGGCTATGCGAGGGTTTCGGACAACTTGACTGCAATTGTGAAACGGAATAGACGTCCCGGTATCCCGCTCGCTCAGATGCACATTGGTGGAGAGATTTACGTATATGACGCACACCAACGACTAACTACCGCGCCAGTTCGGAGCATTTAAGTCGGTCTTACCGACTTATTCCGTGCTTTGGAGCTAGTTCGGAGCATTTAAGTCGGTTTTCTGGTTGGATATTTTGTGTTCGGGGATAAGTCAGTTGTGAGGTGCTTGTTCAGACAGATATACAGATATCGGGTACATTCTTCTGAGCGAGGGGGATATTGACACATTCGACGAAAAAAAAGCTGCTCGCCAGCCGAGAAGGCTTAACGAGCAGCTTAATAAAATACAATTTCAATTTAGCGACGATCTGATGGACCACCAACGAAGGCTGTATCTGATGAGTCGAGTCCGTATGCTGTATGAAGCGCACGAACGACATCAGTTAACGGATCGGAAGCAATCACACAGCTCAGCTTAATTTCAGACGTACTGACCATGATGATGTTAACTCCGATATCTGAGATCGCTTTGAACATTTTCGCTGCGACACCAGGATTCGACACCATACCTGCTCCAACGATCGACACTTTCACTAAATCTTCCTCAAAAGTCGTTTCGCGATACGGAACAGAAGACTTAATCGAAGCAAGCACATCGAATGCGCGTGCACGATCCGAAGAGGAAACTGTGAATGAGAAGTCTGCTTTACCGTCTTGCACACCATTTTGCACAATAATATCAACATCAATTTCGTTATCGGCCAATGCTCCGAACATCTTTGCTAATACGCCTGGTGTATCGTCGACTCCCAACACGCTAATTCGAGCGACATTCTTATCAAATGCTATTCCTCGTACAACAACGCCTTGCTCCATTTCCGCTTCCTCCTTCACCAACGTACCTTCATTGTTCGTAAAGCTCGAACGCACGACCAAATTTACATTGTAATGCTTCGCATACTCAACCGCACGCGGATGAAGAACTGCCGCACCCAAGTGAGCAAGCTCCAGCATTTCATCATACGATATTGCAGGTAGCTTTCGCGCGCACTTCACAACACGAGGATCTGTCGAATAAATCCCGTCTACGTCTGTGTAAATTTCACAAACATCGGCCTTTATCGCTGCTGCGAGTGCAACTGCCGTCGTATCGGAGCCTCCACGACCGAGCGTCGTAATTTCTCCACGATCTGTCATTCCCTGGAAGCCTGCTACAATTACAATGTTACCTTCCTCCAACGCATTAAAAATCCGATCTGGAGAAATATCGCTAATGCGCGCCTTACTGTGGACATCCTCTGTAACGATGCCTGCTTGCCAACCCGTATAAGACTTCGCCTCATGGCCAAGCTTATGAATCGCCATTGACAACAATGCAACGGAGATTTGCTCTCCAGTCGTTAGCAGCATATCCATCTCACGAGCAGGCGGCTTTTCGTTAATTTCATTCGCCTTGTCAATCAAATCATCGGTTGTATCGCCCATCGCAGACACAACGACGATTACTTTGTGGCCCTGCAGCTTTTTGTCGATGATCCGCTGCGCCACACGCCCCATTCGTTCCGTCGTTCCGACAGAGCTACCGCCGAACTTCATCACGATCAATGACACATGCAGTCACTCCCTAAGTAAAATCATACAAAAGAACATATGCACACAGCTTAGTATTATATCATAAAATAATAGTCCAAAAATAAAAAATTCCCAAATTCGCAATGTTGTGCGAATTTGGGAATAGTTACGCTAACCTCTTAAGCGCGGGACAAGTATTTACCATCGCGTGTATCGATTGACAATACATCACCTTCGTTGATGAAAAGAGGAACTTGTACACTATATCCCGTTTCAAGCTTCGCGGATTTCGTTGCACCAGTAGCCGTGTTTCCTTTAATGCCCGGCTCTGTCTCAACAACCTTCAGGTCTACACTGTTCGGAATATTGATCCCGATAATTTCGCCTTTGTAGTTCGAGATATTAACCGTCATGTTCTCGATGAGGAAGTTCACTTCCCACTCCAATTGCTTCTTAGTCAACTCGAACTGATCGAATGTTTCATTGTCCATGAACGTATAGTCCGAACCTGAATTGTACAAATATTGTACTGCACGGTTCTCGATCTGTGCGCGTGCAACAGTTTCACCTGCACGGAAAGTTTTTTCAACAACGTTGCCATTGCGAAGATTTTTGAGCTTGGAACGAACGAATGCCGCACCTTTACCCGGTTTTACGTGCTGGAAGTCAGTTACAGAGAAAATATCTCCGTCTACTTCGATGGACAAGCCTGTCTTAAAGTCGTTTACAGAAATCACAAAAATTCCTCCAATGGAAATGCCGCTCCCACTAATTTAATGAGATAAGTTGTTTAGGCGAGCGGGTAAGAATGTGGATCCCTTGCTCTGTCATTACAATGTCATCCTCGATTCTTACGCCTCCGAAGCCGGGGAGATAAATACCAGGTTCAACTGTAACCGTCATGCCAGGGGTTAAAACGATGTCACCGGACAAAGATAACCGCGGTGCCTCATGAACTTCCATTCCGAGACCATGGCCTGTCCCATGACCAAAACATTCACCATAACCATACCTTGTGATGATATCCCGCGTCAAGGCATCACCCTCTTTTCCTGTCATTCCCGGAACAAGATGGTCAAGTGCATATTGCTGTGCTTCCAGTACGATGCTATATATTTCGCGGTGTTTATCGGTCGGATTACCAACAACGATTGTCCGCGTAATATCTGAGCAATAGCCCTGATAATATGCACCATAATCAAGCTTTACAAATTCATCGCGACCGATTACTCGGTCACTGGCAACACCATGTGGCAATGCTGATCTTTCACCTGAGGCAACGATCGTATCGAACGAAGAACTTGTCGCCCCTTGACTGCGCATGAACACTTCAAGCTCGAGTGCAACCGCAACTTCTGTAACACCTGGCTTAATATACCCTAGAATGTGTTCAAAAGCTTTGTCTGCGATATCTGCAGCTGCCTGCATAATCGCAAGCTCACCTGCATCCTTCACCATCCGTAATTGTTCTACTATGCCACCAGATGGCTGGATCTGGATGTCTCCCATCGCTAATTTTAGCGTCGTATATGCTGCGAAAGTCACGTCCTGCTCTTCGAACAGCAGAGTTCGTACGCCCCATTGTTGAAGAAGCTCAGCTACATTCGCATTTATCTGTACACCATGTTCAACAATCTCGAAGCCGATTGCTTGCTTAGGCGCTTGCTCACGATAACGGAAATCTGTAAGTAATACTGCATGATCTAATGTAATAAGTACAACACCCGATGATCCCGTAAAACCTGTCAAATAACGACGATTCACCGCGTTTGTGACTAGCAATGCATCTCCATTCGCTGTTGCTAACCACTCACGAAGCTTTTCCACTCGACTGTTCTGCATCGCTTTCACCCACTTTCCGAATCAAATTATGCTTTAAGATGACGACAAAGTGCCAATAATCCGAGCTCGTAGCTTAATGGACCAAATCCGGAAATTTGCCCAATCATGACAGGTGCAGTAAGAGAAACATGGCGGAACGGTTCTCGCTTATGAATGTTGGATAGATGCACTTCTACTGCAGGAAGTCCAACAGCTGCTAATCCATCCCTTAATGCGATACTCGTATGCGTTAGTGCGCCAGGATTAATTAGTATGCCCACATGACGACCGAATGCAGCATGGATTTCATCAAGCAACGCACCTTCATGATTCGATTGAAAAAAGTGTAATTCTACACCTAGAGTCTTTGCCTGTGTGATCAATCGAGCCTCAATCTCAGCAAGTGTATCGGAACCATATACGCCAGGCTCACGAACTCCAAGCATATTGAGATTCGGTCCATTCAAAACCAATATCGTTTGCATAACCGCAATCTTCCCTCCCGCCTCAAGACCGTTTATTTGAATATTGTACCATACGCTGAGGGTGCAAGAAAATGCATGATTGCTAAGCAAGTTTGAACATTATCCCGCTGATTTAGCAGGTTCACGGCGCGATTCATCATGAAGTTCAAATGCGATACTATATCCGATCATCAATCCCCATAGCAGAAACAAACAAAAATCTGTAATGATGCTGTGCCAACCAATTGTCCGTAGTGAAGGCACTGCACCTATCAATGGTCCTGCTAATACATAGACGAGCCCCCACAATATAGCGCCATAAATGAGACCCGGCCATGGGCCCTTTAATTTTCTTAAAACGAGCCAATAGATCACTGTACCTATTATAGACATTAGAATAAAAGCTAAGAAGCCGACACTTTGCCACCAAAAAGAGCCTAATTGTTTTCGAGGAAGAAAGGGATCGAGTAAAAAAGCTTGCGTCACTTCTGTGAAATTCAGCCCCGTTTCGATCCAACGAATTGCCCCCCAGATTAAACCAGCGAAAAACCCGATTTTTAAACTATATACAAACGGATTTACCGTCTTTTTACTCTGCTTCGATTCATCGGAACTCGATTTTTGCTGAGATTCCATTCCCATCATCCTTATCAACATATAGTCCAAAGACTTAGAAGCTTTGAATATTGTGACCTAAAGGTTGGTAATTTAAACGAGTCTATCCTCACTTCTATCGTTTCATAGGTGGAATTATATGTTTTGATTTAGTAAAATAGATTTACTTGGGCGTTAAACAGCACCCAGATTTCTGAAAGAGCAGGTGATCTACAATGTCAGAACAACCTACGTCCATATATGGCGGACAGGCTGTTATAGAAGGAGTCATGTTTGCTGGTAAACATGTTCATGTTACAGCTGTAAGACGTAAAGATCAGCAAATCACATTTTTTGAAGTGCCAAAGAAACCACAAAACTTCCTAAGAAAGATTAAAAAAATCCCATTCATTCGTGGAATCGTCGGAATTGTCGAGTCCGCAGCAAAGGGCTCGCAGCATTTAACTTATTCCGCTGAGGCTTATGCCGAGGATGAACCCGAATCCGGAGAAGCAAAGCAAGCGAAAAAAGAGAAGGAAAAGTGGAACCTCACGATGATTTTGGGCGTTGCCCTTGTCGGTGTGCTTTCCTTCGTCGTCGGAAAATTAATTTTCACTTTAGTTCCGACTTTTTTGGAAACTTTGATCTTTGGACATACATTTGAGAATAAAATAGTGCACAACCTATTAGAAGGCGTTATCAAAATCATTCTGTTACTTTGCTACCTGTGGTTTATCTCACAAACACCTATCATTAAGCGGCTTTTCCAATACCATGGAGCAGAGCATAAGGTGATCAGTGCCTTTGAAGCAGGATCTGAGCTTACCGTAGAAAAGGTGCAAAAATTCAGTCGCTTACATTATCGTTGCGGAAGCAGTTTTATTATTTTTACAGTTATCGTCGGTGTCATTATCTACTCTTTCTTTGATTGGAATACATTAGGTGAGCGTATTATTCAAAGAATTTTGTTATTACCTGTCGTCCTTGGTGTTTCCTTTGAAGTATTGAAGTGGACGAACGCTCTACGTGATATTCCTGTATTAAAATGGCTAGGCGCACCGGGTCTTTGGCTGCAACTGCTCACAACGAAAGAGCCGAATGACGATCAAGTCGCAGTCTCGATCGCTTCATTCAATCGGATGAGAGAGCTAGACCAACAGGTAAGCCCATCCTAAACGGAGGTGTGGTATGCGAAAACGAATTGAACCTTGGTTTGTTGTCGTGCTGGCGTTGATTGCGATTGGAATAGGTAGCTATATCTATAACGGCTCAAGAACGCTAATTATACCGATTGTGCTCGTCGCTATTGTGTTTCTGCTTTACAAGTTTCCACCAAATCGTTGGACAAAGACTCGCTCTAATTCTTATGATGCGGCAGCAGCGAGGTCAAAGCGCAAATCAGTCTCACCACTTCAGGCAAAGCCAACAAAACGTCGCAGTTCACCCTTCACTGTCATTGAGGGGAACAAGGACAAAAATGACGATCCACCTCGCTACCACTAGTTACTTCCACAAGAAAAAAGACCGCATGACCTTAACGATTGGACGAAAACTCCAATGCAGGTCATGCGGTCTTTTTGAAATTATACAGAATTTATAAGTTTCACACTTATCATTGTCTGTATAACCTTCGCAAAGCTTCTTCACCGTCCAAGGACGGCGAAGACGTTTTTGCTTGAATTACTCACTATCTAATTCAGAACGAAGCTGTGCAAGCATCTCGCCTCGCGTTGCATCTCTTTTGAAATATTCGACTAATGTTTCAATGCACGTAATCGAATCCCAGCTTAAATGATGCTCAATTCCTTCCACATCTTGGTAAATATTCTCTTGCTGCACACCGATAATTTGTAGGAACGATTCAAGTAGATGATGGCGCTCAACCAGTCGTTTGCCCATCTTCTTCCCTTTATTCGTAAGCACAAGTCCGCGATACTTTTCATAAATCAAGTAATTATCTTTATCTAGCTTTTGAATCATCTTTGTTACCGATGAAGGATGAACTTCAAGTCCTTCTGCGATATCTGAAACACGAGCATAGCCCTTCTCATCTATCAATCGGTAGATCCGTTCCAAATAATCTTCCATACTTGGGGTGGGCACAGCTAATCCCCCTCTTTACTCAGCATTAACTTATCATACACTTTGTTCAAGCAAGGGGGCAAGTCCTATGAAACAATTGAACATTACCACATGTTAAAACTTAAGCCAATCTGGAGTAAGATCGTTAAGCCAAATCGTAATAAACGTCATGCGGTCAGTGAACAATAAAATCGCCATCACAATCATGAGAACACCGCCAGCTTGCATCATACGATTCGAATATTTCAAAATCCAACGCGTCGAGCCTAAGAAAAATGCGAGTACGAAAAAGGGTACCGCAAAGCCGATCGAATAAGCTGTCGTCATCCCGATCCACGAACCTGGGCTCGTTACAGCTAGCGCCTGAATCGCTAATAGAATTGGTCCGATACAAGGCGACCAGCCAGCGGAGAAGCCAATTCCAAAGATGAAGGAGCCAACATAGCCAGCCGGTTTGCCCTTCATGGCTACTTTACGCTCTTTCATCAGGAGTTGAGGTTTAAAAATACCCAATAAGAATAAGCCCATCAGAAAAATCAAAATCGCAGAGATTTGCCGGATCATATCTTGATTATCTCGAAACACCGTTGCGAACGCATTCGTCCCATAGCCTAGCGCAAAAAACACGCACGAAAAGCCCAAAATAAAAAATAACGTGTGACTCATCGTGCGAAAGCGCATCGAGCTACTCGTATCCGTCTTAATCTGTGACACAGATACACCCGTTATATACGATAAATACGCGGGATATAGAGGTAAGCAGCACGGAGAAATAAACGAAGCAAACCCTGCTGCAAAAGCAATTCCCACATTAACATCAGCCACGATTAGAACCTCCTTAATTACGTTACCTAAACACGAAACATTCTTCTCGTCATTAGCGAAAGCCCTAAAATAGCAATTAGCAGCATAACGATTGTCCCTCCAGGTGCGAGGTTCCAAACGCCAGCCATCCATAATCCTGCTAAAACTGCAATCTCGCCAATAATGATTACGAGCACCATCGCTTGTTTGAAGCTCTTTGATATCGACAACGCACAAGCAGCTGGTATTGTTAATAGTGCTGAAACGAGTAATGCCCCTACAATCTTGATTGCAGCGCTAATGACTAGAGCAGTCAATATACTAATAATGATATTGAAAAAGCGGACAGGAAGTCCACTTACCGCTGCAGCATCCTCATCAAACGTGAGCAGAAACAATTCCTTCTTTTGTAGTAAAACTACGGCTAAAACAATGAACGTCACAATCGCAATAACTGTGAGGTCCGTACCCGTGAGGGTATAAATACTGCCGAATAAATACGAATTAACGTTCAAATTAAACCCTTTGCCTAATGTAAAAAAAATCGATGCTAACGCAATTCCACCCGACATGATGATCGCAATAGATAATTCTGCATAGGAACGATATGTACGTCTGAGCGCTTCAATACCAAAAGATGCCACAATAGCGAACAGTAAGCCAACGGCAACGGGATACACATTAATCAAAAACCCAAGCGCTACTCCTGCAATACTTACGTGTGCCAGTGTGTCTCCAATCATCGCTAACCTACGAAGCACAAGAAACAGGCCCATTAAGGGCGCAGTCACTGCGATCAATGCGCCTCCGATTAACGCGCGTTGAAAAAATTCCGCACTTAAAATGTCCAAGCAACACTAACCTTCTTTCCGAAGTGTATGAAACAAGTCCGTCTCGACACAATCCTCAAGATCATGCGAATGGCGAACATAAAAATTCAACTTGCCCGCTGTTTCCTTAGGCTTATCACCAAGGTAAGATCTAACCATCTCCATATCGTGCGAAACCATAATAAACGTAATGTTATGATGTTGGTGCATATGCCTGATTAAGTTAAAAAAGTTCACTTGTGTTTCCTGATCAATGCCTGACAATGGTTCATCCAGAATAAGAAGCTTAGGATTGTTGATAAGAGCGCGTGCTAGAAACACCCGTTGCTGCTGACCACCAGAAAGTGCTCCAATTCTCTTATCTCCTAAATCTTGAATCTTTAAAGTGGTTAGCGCGTCTTCACTTCTTGCGATATCTTCTTTCGAAACTTTACGAAACAGCTTACGTCGGCCGTATAAGCCTGACAGTACAACCTCCCGTACAGTTGCCGGAAATAATGGATTAAAGTTGTTTCGCTGTGGAACATAACCAATATGATCCCAATCTTTGAATTGCTCTGCCGGTGTCCCAAAAAGCGTGATATTACCGGAATTCGGACGCAATAATCCGACAATCATTCTAAGCAACGTTGTCTTCCCCGCACCATTAGAGCCAATTAGACCGACGAAATCACGTTCCTTCACCGTAAACGAAACGTTAGACATTATTGGCTTCGAATCGAATGAGAAGCTAATGTTGTCCAATCGTATAATTTCTCTGTGGCAGCCCATTTGCTCAGTCACCATTGTATCTCACCTGCTCTCTAACCCTATGTTAGTTCACTGCAATGCCTTCTGCAAGTTTTGCAAGTTACGTTCCATCAATGTAAAATAGTTTTCCCCAGCTTTTTGCTGCTCAGGAGTTAAACCTTCGAGTGGATTGAGTACCATCGTCCCAACCTTTGCTTCGTTCGCCAATGTGCTCGCAAGTCGGTCAGTCACAAGCTCTTCGAAGAAAATCGTTGTAATGCCATGCTTCTTCACGTAATCTGCAATCGATAACAAGTCCTGTGCTCTTGGCTCTGCATCCGGCGACAAACCCATGATCGAGATTTGATGCAGTCCATAATCACGACAGAGATAGCCGAAAGATTGATGAGAAACGACGATGTCTTTACCTTGATAAGGAGCAAGCCCCTCTGTGTATTGCGCATCCAATTGTGTTAGCTTTGCTGCAAGCTGTTCATAGTTCGCAACAAATTGTGCTTCATGCGCCTCATCTACAGAAATTAACGCATCTCGAATATTAGAAGCCATCATCAAAGCAGAACGTGGACTAACCCACGTATGCGGATCTACATCATGATCAGAATGATTGTGGTCGTCTTCTACATCCTGTTCATCGTGCTCCGTCTCTCCGTGAATAAGTTCAATCCCATGACTGACTTCAACCGCTACGACAGAGCTAGATGAATCAAGACCATTTAAGAACTGATCTACCCAACCCTCTAAGCCTGCCCCGTTGTATAGAAATAATTGTGCATTTGAAACTGCAGTCAAATCTTGACTCTTCGGTGTCCAATCGTGGGGCTCGACCCCTGCAGCAACTAAATTAATGACATTCGCATATTGTCCGCCGATTTGATCAGCGAAATATGTAATAGGATACAAGGTCGTCACCACATTCACTTTACCTGCTACGAATTGGGACTTGCCTGTACTCGAACAACCGGATCCAATCATCAATAACATCATAAATAACAATACATACACGATTCTACTCTTCTTCATCTTTCGCTGACTCTCCATTCTTCGCAACCACTCTTGCATTCAACCTTAGATTGTACTCTTGCATTCATTTTTAGCATCCACTTTTTCTTAATCGTAATATTTACAATTTCATAGATTAGTATATCTCGCGCCTATTCAGGTGTCAATCCCAGCAAAATGAATACGCATAAAGAAGGGGCAGTTCCACTGCACGTTGTATTTTGTACAGCATAACTCGCTTTTTTGAATGTACAAAGAGATCGCTCCTTTGGGATGGTTGGTAGTACTTCCATTTTACCAATAGGCGATCTCTTTTTGTGTTTCAAATGGCTAATTCCTTGTCTAAATCGGCAATAGGAAAAGGGAGTGTATCTCGTGTAGGAGCGAAGCGTTTGCCTTTGAAATCGGGGGATACCCTTGTAAACCTCATTCCAAATCCCCTGATTTCAACAGCAACCGGAACGAGATACACCCCCGAAAAAACATAGTCGATAGAAAAGGGGTGTCCATAGTCATTTAACATGACTTTTGGGACACCCCCTTCTCCATCAATGGACTTATCAATTACTTAACTAAAGCACCATTCGGCATATTGTCAGGTACAGTTGCGAGTGTAAGCTGATCGCCCTGGGAAGCAACTAAGATCATGCCTTGCGACATTTCACCACGTAATTTAACTGGCTTCAAGTTGGTGACACAGATTACCTTCCGGCCAACCATCTCCTCTGGTGTATAGTGCTTAGCAATTCCTGAAACCACTTGACGCACTTCAAAGCCAAGATCGAGCTGAAGCTTCAGCAACTTATCAGCCTTTGGAACAGGCTCACAAGCTATAACTTGTGCAACACGCAATTCGACTTTCGCAAATTCGTCGATCCCAATCTCGGGCTTACGCTCCAACTCAGAGCTGTCAACTTGTGTAGAAGGTGCAGCTGTTGTAGCAGTCGAATCATTAGCTTTCTCAGTCGTAGCTTCTACACTTCCTGCGTTAACCGTACCGCCCATCGATTCAATAATCCACTTCACTTCGTCAGCAAGCTCCAACCGCGGAAAAATCGGATCTCCTTTATTCACATTCGTTCCAGCTAGCTTATCATCCATTTGATTTATGCTATCCCACGATGTCAATGAGCCCTCTACAACACCAAGCTGTTCCCAGATCCTCCGCGGAGTCTGTGTAAGAAACGGCTGAATGAGAATGGAGATAATACGTAAGCCTTCTGCGAGACGACCCATCACGGATGCCAACGCACCACGATTCGCTTCATCCTTGGCCAAAGCCCACGGCTGTGTTTCATCGATGTATTTATTCGTACGTCCAACTAACGTCCAGATTGCGCTCAGCGCAATCGAGAATTCCATATTTTCCATCGCGGCTTCAACTTTCTCTACAGTCACTTTCACTGCATTTTCCAGTTCGCCATCGAACGCTGTTGCACCGCTCTTAAAGGATGGAATAACGCCATCAAAATATTTATCGATCATCGCAATTGTTCGATTCAATAAGTTACCAAGGTCATTCGCTAAATCGAAGTTGATGCGTTCTACAAACCCTTCTGGAGTGAAAGCTCCATCCGCTCCAAACGGCACTTCGCGCAGCAAATAGTATCTAACCGCATCTAACCCGAAGTGATCAATTAGCTTGACTGGGTTAATGACGTTCCCTTTGGATTTAGACATCTTGCCATCCTTCGTCAGAAACCAGCCATGTCCAAACACTTTTTTCGGTAGCGGTAAATCTAATGCCATCAACATAATCGGCCAATAAATCGTATGGAAGCGTACGATCTCCTTGCCGACCAAGTGAACGTCAGCAGGCCAAAATTTGCGATAGAGCTCATCCTGTGAAGTTCCGTAGCCTAGCGCAGTAATATAGTTGCTTAGCGCATCAATCCACACATAGACAACATGCTTTGGATCGCTAGGTACTGGGATTCCCCAATCATGCGTCGTACGCGAAACAGCTAAATCTTCTAGTCCCGGTTTAATGAAGTTGTTGATCATTTCATTTTTACGTGATTCTGGCTGAATGAAGTCTGGATTTGCCTCATAATATGCTATCAGGCGATCCGCGTATTTGCTCATACGGAAGAAATACGATTCCTCTTTCACCAGTTCAACGGGATGTCCACTATCTGGACTTTTCGCGCTTACAATGTTTCCTTGATCATCTTTGACGACTTCTACGAGCTGAGTCTCTGTGTAGAACGTTTCATCCGGAATGCTGTACCAGCCTTCATACTCACCCTTATAGATGTCGCCTTGAGCGAGAAACCGTTCAAAAATTTGTTGAACTATCTTTTTGTGACGTGGCTCTGTCGTACGAATGAAGTCATCATGGGTAATCTCAAGCTTTTCCCACAATTCTTTAATACCAACGACTATGTCGTCTACGAATTGCTGTGGCGTCTTACCTGATTGCTCGGCTTTTTGCTCTATCTTCTGTCCATGCTCATCTGTTCCTGTTAAATAGCGAACATCAAATCCACGAAGTCGCTTGTAACGCGCCATCGCGTCTCCTGCTACAGTCGTGTAGGCATGACCAATATGAAGCTTGTCGCTTGGGTAGTAAATTGGCGTTGTAATGTAGAACGATTTGTTCTGCTCTGACATCCCTTTCATCTCCCTTTATTTTTTTCAAAAAATACAAAAAGCCCCCGTCCGTATGGGACGAGAGCTGTTACTCACGCGGTACCACCCAATTTCCCTCCGACTTGCACACTTGGAGGCTCATGAACATCATCCGTTAACGCCGGACTGACGTCGTTCCCTTACTTGTTCGATGACTGCACTACAATTCGCAACATCAAACACGCTCGAAAACAACTCCTTCAGGACCATTTTCCAAAGTTGACCTATACCGGTTTCCAGCTTTCCCGGCTCTCTGTAATAGGTATATGCTTCGTACTTATCCCTTCAACGGAGATACTGCTATATCACTAATTGATACAAAATATAACCGACACAATCGCGAATTGTCAAGTCGTCCGCGTCTTGTCCGCTTTACCCTTCTTAAGGGGGACGGGATCAAAACCGCCACGATGAAAAGGGTGACACTTGCAAATGCGGCGAACCGCTAAGTATGAACCTTTCATCGCGCCATGAACTTCAATCGCTTCTAAAGCATAAGCCGAACAAGTCGGTGCGAACCGGCATGTCGGTGGCTTAAGAGGTGATATAAAGGTTCGATAGAAGCGAATAGGCGCTTTCAATACCGTTCGTAACATCATCCATCACTCCACAATGCAGTCCACTAACGTTATATTAACTGAACCACGTATTGACGACGAGGATGAGCCCGACAAACGATAATACTGAAAGCACTAAGTAAATCGGACCTTGTCGTTTATTACCTTGAAAAAATTTAAGCACGCCTATGCTTAGAAACGAACCAATCATCAAAATAAAAATAATTCCGACGATGAATAATGCAGGTGAAACTGCTGAAACATTAACCAAATCCACAGAAATGCCTCCCTGACTGTCCTAACCACAGCCATAACATCCGCTCTTATCGCGTTTCATCTATTATACCGATTTATGAAGGGATAAACAATTCGTACTCATTGTGATCTGGTGGGCGACGCTTGAAGCGAATAACTAGCTTGCCATCGCGCCGAGCGACGGTTCCACTACGTGGAAGTACAAGACAGGGAAGTCGAACAGTATGCATCTTTCCATCTGGTAGTCCAGTAATCCTCACTCGATCAGAGGTTGCATGAAGCTGAAGATTTCGTAGCTGTGTTCGGGAATCTAGCCTCATCGTAACGATTACGTACTTATCGTTCTTCTGAGTGTCAGTTCGTAATATGCCCTTGATTTCCACAGGCTCAGTCTTTTTCGGCTTCCCAATCAAATCACTTATATATTCATCAAGCCACGAAGAATTATCATTCTGGTTCCATTGCTGCACTAGATTCCAGGGGATATCGCGACCGAGCATTTGCTTTAACTCTTGCCAGTTAGGCAGAGGGCCATTATCAAAAAAGGACGGCATCGCTACACCTCACCTGTCATAAACGATTACACCATCCTATGCCACAGGGATTGCCAATGCGCATAACAATGATTGTGCCGATGGTCAGGGCTGGATAGATGAACCCCTAGGCTCATGCCTTCATACACTATGAGATGACCCTACAGCGAAGGAGTCGTTGTACCCATGCCCTCCATTGTCGGCGCCGTAAAAATCCTTAGCGTTGGATCCGGTAGTGTCGTGCTATTCGGAGATACCCTACAAGTATCCCCGAGCAGCAACTCAAAAACCTATGCGGGTGCAGGTTCCTTCTTGACAGGTGACTTTGCTCGCAGTAACAATGCGATCAGCGCAACGAATACGAATGACCCTGATGTCAAAGATTCGACTGACGATAAACTTGGTAATTCTGGAGTGATCATATGATCTGGAACATCTACCAAACGATCTCTATTGGTCAGCTCCGAATTGATGCACTCACAAACTCATCTGTTTTACAAATCGGAAGCGCCGGGAGTATCCAAGCGCTCTCACAGCTATACAACACGGGGGGATTTACCGGAACCGCTCCAGAAGTTGGGGAAGGTGTCTCCACGTTATCGTTAGTCCCATTGCCCAATCCAACATGAAGGGAGATTTCGTTATGCAGCCTCCAAACCCTTGGCAATCGTACCCGTTTCCTCCAGAACAGAGTGCGCCACAATGGCAGCAACGAATCGTTCAAATCGAGCAACAGCTTGGGCAGCTATCGACTCAGCTCAAGGGCATGCAGGATCAGCTTAACGAACTAAAAAATAAACCTCCTCTGCATGTGGAATACCATTTCGACCAATTAAAGGTGAATCGGCTCGAAGGCACTCTTAACGTAGGGATTTCACCTCAAGGTATGCCTAGTATTGACTCATTGGAAACGCCCAACACAAATCAAATGCAAGATGTTGCTGAGCTCGATAATGATACGGAGCAGCCCCTTCGTATCGTCCAACAGGAGATGTCCACCTATATGCAAAGTCAAGCTCCAAATATCCTCATCGATCTCGAACAACAATATCAAATCACACTGGATCGTGACGAGCGAACTAGAGTCATCAACGATGTGAATAAACAATTAGAAGGACGAGTCCGTTATTACGCAACTATGTCAACCTATCCATCACAAGGAACGAACGAAGAACGTCAACAGTGGAGTCGATCCATTAAAGAAAAAACGATTCGTGACGTGCACGGAGCATTCTCAACCTATTTAAGCAAGCAACAGCAAGCCACGAAAGGAGATGTTACGGCGCATGGTTCAGCCCCTCATTCTGAACGTAACTAATGGCGCTTTTTGTGTAGGTTCAATTCGGATCGGTGGAGTCGCCGCTTCCTCATCCATCTTACTTGGAGATACAGATAGCATTCGACTGTATTCATTTTTCGATACTCCGCCTGAATCTGTAATCGTCTCACCTACGGTACCGCTTCCGCCTCCTATGGAGGGGGATCTGGAATGAACGCCTCACTTCGCAGAACGACTCGAATACACAACCTCGTCATTAATATCGTCAGTTCATCAGCCGTTACCCAGTTTGGAGATAATGAGGGAACGACGCTTCATTCTCGCGTACTAGCCGTTCAAGAGGCTCTTGCAAACTATGAAGCTGATGAATATCGGTATGCATCCTATCGCATCTTCACTCTCCCAAAACATCGTCTCGAGCCTACGCCTAACGTAAGCTTTCGAATTGTGGCTTGCCAACCCGAAATCGAAATCGGATTTGTTCGCATCCTTGGTTTATCGTCTTCATCAAACTTTCGTGCGGGAACAGGTGGACCATTTCAAGCTACCTCTCGCATCTTGCATATCCGGCAATATCAACATAACCATGATATTAGCTGAATTCATCTGTTCTGACCCATTCTAGGTACAAACGCACAAGAGATGAAGGTACTCCCACCATATGCTGACAATGTGATACGACATCACAAAACGAACACAGGAGGTTTTACAAACATGAGCTATCCGGTTGCAGGTGCTACAGGTTGTCACGTAGGTCATCATGGTATGGGTGCTGCTGCTTTCGCATTAGTCCTCTTCATTCTGCTTGTGATCATATTACGTTCTGGCTGGATCTGAGCAATCCCTAAGACCTGAATACGAAGTAAGGGGCTGTGCAGATGTTACTGGCTGCACAACCCCTTTTTCACAGTTCAGACCTTCTAGAAGGCAACCCCTGTACGATGACGAAGTTAATAATTGCAATAATGAACATCGCAACGAAGATCGCATGCATACCGGTTGCATAATCATCAACCGTTTTCTCAAGCACGACACGGTTAAACAGCATCCCAAATAGAGCAAATCCGACTGTCTGCCCAATCGCATTCATTAATGAATTCGTTGAGGTTGCCGAACCTCTCTGCTCCTTCTCTACTGCACTCTGAATGGTCACAATTGCCGGGGTATTCATGCATCCCATTCCAAATCCGATCAACATCACGATACCTATTAGCGCACCGATAGGAGATTGTAGGTTTAGCAGTGCAAGCCACAACCCACCAGCAACGATCATGAATGCTCCAAGCACCATAAATATTTTGACGCCAATTCGATACATCAATCTTCCCGATAAGGTGGACGCAAGCAGCCACGCAACTGACATAGGCATTAACATGAAGCCTGCTGTAGTCGCATTATGTCCCATGACACGTTGGGACCACATCGGTGTGTAGAGCATCAAACCTGCTTCAATACAAAACATAAGAAATCCCAATATATAGATAACCGCAAGCTTACGCTGCTGAAATAATTTGAGCGGCATCATCGGTTCTGGCGCGCGTTTTTCCACAAATAGGAACAATGAGAAGAATGTAATAGCACTTATTGTCAATGTGGCAATGGTCGGCGAATTCCAAGGGAACGTTTCACCGCCAGTTAATAAAACGAGCAGCAAGCAAGTGATACTGATCGTAAACGTGATTGCGCCTGCGTAGTCAATCTTCTTCGCAACTTTGTCCACCTTTTCATGTAAAAATCCATAGACAAGTACAAATGTAATTAGACTGATTGGAACATTCATATAGAAAATCCAACGCCATGAAATCTGATCAACAAAATAGCCACCGACGAAGGGCCCGACAATGCCCGCGACCGACCATACAGAAGCGAATAAGCCTTGAATTCTCCCTCGCTTTTCCCCTGTATATAAATCACCTACGATCGTAAATGTAACCGGTGTTAATGCGCCAGCGCCAAGCCCTTGAATCGCCCTAAACCAAATCATATCAAACATCGATTGCGCAAATCCGCAAAGTACAGAGCCCAGTAAAAATAACGAAAGTCCTGTGATAAAGACAAGCTTCCTGCCATATAAATCGGCAAGCTTGCCGAAGATCGGCATCGCCATGCACATCGATAGTGTATAGATCGAAAAAATCCAACTGATCAGAGTTAATCCCTTCAACTCCGCTTCAATACTTGGTGTTGCTGTAGTTACGACCGTTGCATCCAATGCACCGATGAACACCGCAGTCAACAAACCTATCGTGACAATCGTTCGATTTGTCTGCTTGTTCGTCATGTTATATCCTTCTTTCTCGTAGGATGGAGCCTTGCATATTATCGCACACTTTTAGGCTCCACGACAAAATAAACAGCAACAGAACCGATGGTACGGTCTGTTGCTGCTCACAGAGTAATGATTGATTACTTCGAATTCACATTAATGGAGACGGTCTTCTCTCCGAATTTCGCCTTAATGATTGCTGTACCTTTACCTACCACTACAATTTTACCATTACTCACAGTCGCAACCTTTTTATTGCTCGTCGTCCATTCCGCTTCAGAAGTTACGTCAACCGTAGTCCCATTTTCAAATGTTGCAGTCAAGTCGACTGTGTCGGTCGCTCCTGTTGTAAGCTTTAATGTTTTATCCGAAGCAGTCAGCTTTGTTAATTTCGCTGTAACTGTGTATGGAACAGTAATCGTCTTGCTTTGGATTGTAGAAGTGAGTTTACCGCTTCCTTCTGCAATTGACGTTACATTAGCACCCTTAACGGTCACCACATCTTGTGCAGAAGCAGTCCAATTTAACCGGTTGGTTATATTAACCTTTGCACCACTTTTTGTTGTAGCGACGACTTTAATCGATTTCGATTTCTTCAATGTCAGTTGGATGCTACTAGGCTGAATATCGAAGGAAACGAATTCTTCCTCTATTGTAACTTTAACCGTAATTGTCTTTCCGAGGTACGTCCCTGTCAACGTTACTGTTGAAGCTATCAAACCTCTCATCTTCGGAGCCTTTAAGAGCAAGTTTGCGCTTGAAGTTTTCCAACTGATTTTGTCGCTGATGTCTTCTTCCTCACCATTTTCATAGATCAGTGTTACGGAAGGTAGCGACACATCTTTGCCGATTACTACGCTCAGCGTTTTGGACTCCGTGTCCAGTGCAAGCACTTTATTATGAACGACAATTGTAATCGTATCCGTCTTCACTGCTGAGGGGAGATTCGGTTCATTAGTTACCTTTGCTGTCAGTGTTACCGTCCCAAGCTTGAGCGCTTTCCACTTGCCATCTTCAATCTTTACGATCGATTCGTCAGATGAAGTCCACTCGGTTAGTTTACTTACGTCCTGTGTTGCACCAGCTACAGTTACTCCTGATACAGCCGGAAGAGTCCCGCTTTCTTCAATGAATACGTCCTTCGAATCGTCAGCGATGTCGATCGATGCGATCGTCGGGAACACAGTGATCGACTGGGTTTTCGTTAAACCCTTGTAGGTTGCGGAAACAGTTGTAGTTCCAGTTGCTTTCGGCACGACATAGAACTTGTTATCCGTTCTTTTTTCAATAGAAGCGACGTGCTCATCTGCAACTTTCCACTCAGCAACTGCAGTAATATTCTCTGGTGTCAATGTTCCTTTGCTCACTGTTGCAGTTAATTCAATTGGAGCTCCATATAATGTGAGCGCGAGCGCCTTCTCAGGTAATAGCTTCAACACCTCGTACTCCGAACGAATATAGACGGAAATCGAGCTAGACACGCCATATCGGGAAACTGTAACGATTGCCGAGCCCAACCCTACCGCTGTGAGCACGCCACCTGTTACTTTCACAACATTGCTATTAGAGCTAGACCAAGTCGCAGCACTCGTCACATCAAGGATGGAACCATCTGCAGTCACTACTGCAGTTGCCGTCAAATTCGCAGTTCCTTCACCGATATATATCTCCACTGATTTGTTTGTAATGAGTGTGGAGTTAATTGAAATAGACGTATAAGGTGAAGTTACAGTCAATGTAATAGTGTCGGTGAGACCCTTGTGCTTTGCTATAATCGTCGCTTTACCTGCACTAACGATTGTAACTACGCCAGCTGAAACAGTAGCTACACTTGTATTGGAAGAAGACCATGTTGCGACGTTAGTCACAGTGTCTTCGCTTGCGTCGTAATCGACCGCGATTGCGGAAAGCTTAAGCTCATTACCAAGTTGAATATCTAGCGCGCTTGGCGCTTCTGTTGATCCGCCAGATGTAATTTGTTTCAGCTTCAATTCCTTATAGAGGTAGTCAGCAGTTACGGAAACCGTTGCCACAAACCCCTGATACTTTGCTGTAATTGTAGCTGATGATACCGTCCCAGTAGCAGTTATGACACCTTTGCTTACTTTGATCAAGGAAGATGATGATGTCCATGTTGCTAAGTCCGAAACTTCTTTTTTAGATGAAGTTCCAGAGATCGTTGCCCACGCTTTTAACGTATATGAGCCGTCATCCACCGTTAATGCGATCGGTTGACTTACTGTATCCAGCTCCAGACCGAGTACAGTGTCATCTGCTGCGAATGCTCGAGGTAGCGGTCCAATCAATAAAGTTAAAATCAAAAATGCTGTGAATAACCGAAAGATCGCAGTTTTCGATTTCGGTGCACCGAATGGATGCCTATATGTATTGTTTGCTAATTTCATGAAAGTCATGATCCTCCATCCTCAGTGTTAGAAAACACTTTTTCTTTATTTAACGGCATATCAGTGCCATTAATGAAGACTTGATTGAAATATAATAAATGAGGATGCCTCATTGGTGTACTTTTGGGCTGCCTCATTGCTATTTATATCGATTATAGATTTGTAGATTGTATCATCATCCATTCCTGCGCATAACGGATCTACTCCTCTCAGCTAATTCGTAGACCATGATGGTGCTTACGCGCTTATTGAGGCATTCAAAGGCGGTGCGGACATACATTCCGCTAATTACAATTTTGGATGTACTTTTCAGTTTCTCCGGACACACGTTCCGCTATTGCCCTCTTAACCGTTGATTTCAGCCCCATTCTCCACAAATAACGGATCTAGTGACCTCTCATTTTCTTATTGGAACTAAATCTGTCTAATAAGGGATCACCTGTCCGCTACATCTATGTGAATGAAAAAGTGCTAAGATCGTCACGTGGTTTTGCAGCATGTGGTTGAGCTAGTTTGGAGGTTCTAAGACCGTCTCGTGGTCTTGCAACATGCTGCGAGGCTAGTTTGGCGGTTCTTAGACCGTCTCGCGGTCTTACAGCATGTGGCGAAGTTAGTTTGGAGGTACTAAGACCGTCTCGCGGTCTTGCAGCATGTGGCTAAGCTAGTTTGGCGGTTCTTAGACCGTCTCGCGGTCTTGCAGCATGCGGCGGAGCTGGTTTGGCGGTTCTAAGACCGTCTCGCGGTCTTGCAGAATATGGCTAAGCTAGTTTGGAGGTTCTAAGACCGTTTTGCGGTCTTGCAGCATGTGGCGAAGTTAGTTTGGAGCTTTAAGTCGGTTTGCCCGACTTATTCCTTGCGGTGGAGCTACTTTTGAGCTTTTAAGTCGGTTTGGCCGACTTATTCCTTGCGGCGGAGCTAGTTTGGAGGTTCTAAGACCGTATCGCGGTCTTACATCAAGTGGCGATACAGGAATAACCCTGTATCGCCACTATAAGCGAGCTTACTCCCATATCATTGTTTCAT
This sequence comes from Candidatus Cohnella colombiensis, assembly GCA_029203125.1. Classification (GTDB taxonomy): domain Bacteria; phylum Bacillota; class Bacilli; order Paenibacillales; family Paenibacillaceae; genus Cohnella; species Cohnella colombiensis. The sequence continues at coordinate 1,343,131 of CP119317.1, read as the reverse complement.
AGTTCTGATAGGTGATCTTCTATCCATTAATCCAGCTTCACAATCCACAAATCGCGACCTGGCAATTCCGTTTGTCCACTCAACTTACGGTCTGTCAACAGATCGTATCCGGCAGGCACATTAACAGCCATCGCATCCGCATTATGATTTAGCACGAACAGATAGCTTTGACCATCCTTCTCCCTAATTGTCGCTTCTACACCGCTTGGTAGCGAAGCGAGCGCCGGCTGAATCCCGCGATCGGCACAAAGTTTCTTGAGCCAATCTTGCAGGAACGCTCCTTCAGGACTCGTCGCCATGTACCATGCTTCACCAGAACCATACCGATTGACGGTCACCGCAGGCATTCCCTTATAGAAATCCGATCCATACTCCGCAATGACTTCAGCACCTTCAGAATGAATCAGATCGCAAAGCAAGTTGCAGGAATAGCTCATCTTCATCCCATCAAGCTTCGACTTCAACTCAATCGAATTACTTTGCTCCGGTAATAATGCGTCAATTTCCTCTGCCCAGATTCCTAGCACCTTACGAAGCTCTCCAGGATATCCACCAGGCGCAACGAGGTCATTCTCATTAACGATTCCGCTAAAGAACGTCGTGATGAACGATCCACCCGCTTCGACATACTGCTCAATTCGCGATGCAACGCCCGGCTTCACCATATACATAACAGGTGCGATAATGACATCGTACTTGGAGAAGTCCGTATCGACACTGATCATATCTGCTGTAATTCCTAATTGATATAAAGCATCATAATACTTATAAACTTCATCTACATACTTGAGAGCAATAGAAGGACCGCTAGATAACTCCACTGCCCACCAGTTATCCCAATCGAAGATGATCCCTACTTTCGATTTCACATGCGCGTCAAGCAGCGTATCCCCTAGCTTATGAAGCTCGCTACCAAGTGCGGCGCATTCACGGAAAACACGTGTATGCTCGTGACCTGCATGATCAATAACCGCACCATGATATTTCTCACAAGCTCCAATTGATCTACGCAATTGGAAGAACATAATCGTATCCGCACCACGTGCAGCCGCTTGATAACTCCACAGTCTCATTACACCTGGACGCTTGAGTGCATTGTAGGGTTGCCAGTTTTGCGCGCTTGGCGTCTGCTCCATTAACATGAATGGCTGACCGTCCTTCAGCCCACGCATTAGGTCATGCATCATTGCAGTATAACTATATGGTGTATCCATTCCAGGATAGCTGTCCCACGAGACGACATCCAGATGCTTCGCCCATTTTTGATAATCCAATTCCTTATATGCGCCCATTAAATTTGTCGTAATTGGAATATTTGGCGTGTGCTTTTTCAAAACTTCATATTCCAGCTTATAGCATTCTAGCAAGCTATCGGATTGAAAACGGCAATAGTCGAGTGAGATCCCTTGGAAATTCGTTGCCGTGCGACCGTTCCAACCACGCCATTCTTCACTTAATGCGCTTGGAGGTACGATCTCATCCCACTCATAGAACGTATGACCCCAGAAGCTTGTGTTCCATGCCCGATTAAGCGTGTCGAGCGAGCCATAACGTTGCTTCAACCACTCCTGGAACGCTACTGCGCAGTTATCACAGTAGCAATAGCCGCCATATTCATTCGAGATATGCCAGATGAGAAGTGCAGGGTGATCTTTATAGCGTTCAGCGAGTTTTTCAGCCATCTTCACTGAGTAATGGCGATAGGTTGGACTGTTCGGACATGAATTGTGACGTCCACCAAACTTTCTTTTGCGTCCATCGAAATCAACTCGCAGCACATCCGGATATTTCTTCGCCATCCAAGCTGGATGCGCCGCTGTGCTCGTACCTAAGCATACACCGACACCATCACCGTGCAGTTTGTTGATCATTTCATCCAGCCAATCGAATTGATAGGTTTCTTCGTTGGGTTGATTTTTCGCCCATGCAAATACATTCAATGTAGCCACATCTATACCAGACAGCTTAAACATGCGTAAATCTTCGTCCCAAACTGGCTTCTCCCACTGATCCGGGTTGTAATCCCCGCCATACCAAATTTTCGGCTTATTCGGATTGATCATTCGAGCCCCACCTCATCGATAGAATAATATGTCACTCTCGACTCCATTATATTTCTTATTCTTCTAGCATCCTATATAATATAATAGAGTTCGGATATAACAATATGGAGGTTTTATGATGAACCAACGCGTCGTCCCATCGATCCCTTTAGAGCCACTTCCATTGCAGCTTGAGACGATTGGAACTGAGGATCATCAAGAATCCTTTGAACGCGAAGATGGCTACCCCTGCTTTCATTGGCTGCAAACACTAGAGGGTGAAGGTGAAATTACAGTAAACCACATCACCTATAAACTACCTGAACGCTCTGGATTTCTGCTCTACCCGAACGTTCCGCATCGTTATCAGGCAAAGACGCATCCTTGGAAGACAGCTTATATTACCTATGATGGACATATGGCGGCTACATTAACTACGACCTTACACGGGATAACCTCAGAGAAATTCCAATGGGATCAAGAGCAGTTCGAGATGACTAACCATATTGATCGTATATTAACACTCGCATTATCGGGCACTGACCCATCAGGCTGGTCATGTTCTGCTGAGCTCTATCGGTTCTTAACGCTGCTGAAGACAAACAGCCGAATCAAGCACCTCCCGTCTCTATCAAAGCGATATGAGAGAATTCAGCATCTGCTTCAATGGCTGGAAAATAAATACGCTAACCCCGATTTAGGGTTAGCGGATATGGCGAAGCAATTAAACATAAGCGGTAGACAATTAAACGAGCGGTTTAGAGAAGCATTCGGACAAACGGCTTATGCTTATTTAATTCAATTAAGGCTGCGTAAAGCTAAAGAATGGTTGCCAGCTCGTACGGACCTAACTGTACGAGATATTGCTGAGTCTGTCGGTTTTCGCGACGCAAGCCACTTTATAGCCGTGTTCCGTCAGCATGAGGGGCTTACACCTGATCGCTACCGCCGATTGTATCGTTCTACAAATTAGTCAGTTCAGATGCAATTGGCCTTGTAACCCGCTTTGTCCGGAAGCCACCGCTAATTACATATAATGAAACGTAGACGATTACAATGAGCGTTCCGAACAAGATCGAGAAGATGACTGCGGGCTTATGAATCGCCTCGACAACTTCTTCCAACAACAGCAATGGACTTAAGATGTCCCAGCTATTTAATCGGACTACGCGACCAAGGTAAACACCAAAACCACTCAAATAAGAGCTGATAAAGACGAAGAGCCAGCCCGTAGGTACACTGAAATGCTGAATGACGAGCTTATGATAATGATGCATCGAGAGATAGCCAAGCAACAATCCACACCACATGAACAAGAAGAATAATACAAGATCGTACCATAGAAGTAACCCTTCGGGGTCAAACCCTCTATAGCCATGAATTAAGATAAGATGAATTAAATCTGTCGTTAAATACGGAGCATTAGGGAAAAGCAAAATCCAAGCGACGCCACTGATCAACAGCCCAACACCGCGCAAGCTCCCCTTCGTCCATCTCGCCCAAAGCAAAGCTGCCATCGAAACGACTAGCGGTAGCCAAGCCAAAAATAAATTCCAAATTAAAAATTTGAAATTAGTCGATAGCACCTGCGTTTCTCTAAGCGAAATCAATAAAACACAGAGAAACGAGGTTGCAGCCAAAATATAAAAAAGTGGAGCTATGATCGGTTCGTCTGTAATCTGTGGTTTCGTGCTTCTCATTTTGCACTCCTCTCTAGCAGATGTTAGTTACGCATCGCTTCAGATGCGGTTAACTGCTCTAGCTTACGAACATATTTGCATACTGTATGCACATAGGTTGCATGAGACCATGTCAATGGTGCAACCGAAAGCGGTGCTCCTGTTTCAGGATGAACCTGCTCCGGCAAATTGCCACCTTCAAGCGCAAATGTCGTTACTTTCTCCAATGTGCGGAGCGGTTCTTCAAGATCTACTACTGACTTTGCAATTTCGATTTGGAAATTCGCAACCCATAACGTGCAAATAATCCACGGATTGCCTGGAACACGCTCGGTATCGTCCGACACTCTGAAATAGTAATCATTCGTATAACGGGCAATGCCCCCAACCTCTGTATTAATGCGCAGCTTCTCTGCAATTGCCCCCATCGTCCGAATCACTCGCTCGTCCTCAGCAGGCAATACGCCAAACTCAAATAGTCCGAACATGCTACTTTCAATCGTCATATCCTTAACCCAGCGACCATCTTGTAGCTCTAGACCGCGAGCGAATCGACCGGCCTCTTCGTCCCACAGATGATTAATAATCCCCTGCTTAATCTCCTCGGCCACCTGCCGATAGCGGTCACTGCGTTCGTAGTCACCGAACAAGTCTGCAAAATAAGCTGAAGCCATTAATCCGCCATATACAGACGAAGCTGTATAAGTCCATATGCCATAACGTTCTTCCCATAGGTCATAGCTCGGACGCGGAAGACCGAGATCATGATCCATATAATCACAAAGGAATGTCGCAGCTTTGCGAACTAAAGAGCTATAAAGGGCTTGCGATAGCTCAATCTCACCATGTCGGGCGTAGTCTTTCCACAATGCATAGAGTACAAGCGCGGTTTCATCCTCTTGAATTGGCAATCGCGGAACGCCCTGTACAACATACGGATGCCAGCTAGAGCCAACCGTGCCATCCGGATTGTACTTATGATACAAGTACCCTTCCGGGGCAAGATTGTCACTGCAAAAGTGGAAAAATGGCGCAACTGTACGATGATACCCCGCGAGTGACATCGCATCTGCAATAAGCGCTCCGTCTCGTGGCCACATATAACTGTAATGATCGCGGTTGTATTGCAATATTTCTGTATCATTCGCCGCTAATATCGCTCCACGGTCATCGACCTGTGTGCGAACAATTAACAAGCTGTGATGGAATTGATGTACGACTGCTGCAGGCAAATTCGTATAACGCTCGCCTACACGCGATAACCATTGATTCCAATAGATGACAATGCGACTGAGTAGCTTTTCTGGATGACTGTCGCGAACGTATTGGTCAAGCTTTTTAACTTCTTCCATGTTCGAGCCGACAGACATCCAATAATAAATCGAGCGCTCGTTACCGACAGGAACAATTGTCCGAAAGCTGATCGTGCTATCCACCGAACCCTGCGAAATCGTATTGCCAGCTAATTCGCCGTCTTCCGCATCACGCCAAGTTCCTTCCGCGGAATGGAATCTCTTGATGCCCGTGGAATACTGGTAGATGCCACCTAGATCAGAGAGTCCGTTAAACATAAAGTAAGAGGACCGCTTGTAGTGAAAGATCGTGCGGTTTTCCGGATAAAATGCAGCCGTATCTCCGACTTCATTGCCATCAATCGTAAGGTCGTGATGGAAAAAGATGCGTACCTCCTTAGGTGTTTCTCCCAAGTTACGTACGACAACCCGCTTCAAGAAGATACAATCTCTTTGGTGGATACCATCGTTAATTTGTAGCTCAATGCCTAATCCATCATGTCTTGCGATGATATTCGTCACCAATGAATCCTCAATATATCCTAGCTCGAAGCGCCACTGTGGATCGTGTAACCACGCGAAGGAGCCATTAACCCATACACCGAATCGACATTCATGTCCATTGACATGATTTTGTTGTCCTACATAAGGGAAGTAGATATCGCGTATATAACATTTGTTATCCAGATTCACAAGCATTTTTCCGTTACCGATTACGAGATGACGTGCCATGCTGATTTCTCTCCTCTCTTAGTTGACGAGCTCTCTATATAATTTATCGTATAGTCGTGCAGAAGACTCCCATCCATAATCCTTCCTAGCTCCGTTTGCTACAATTTGCGCCCAAGCCTCTTCTTTGCGATAAAAGTTAAGCGCACGATTAACAGTAAACAGCAAATCGTTCACGGAAGCGTGGCTAAAGCTGAACCCGTTCCCTGTTCCGGTATATTCGTTATAAGACTCAACGGTGTCAACCAAGCCACCAGTCTCTCTAACAATCGGAACAGAGCGATAGCGCAGTGCAATTAATTGGCTTAAGCCACAGGGCTCAAATCGCGAAGGCATGAGATACATGTCTGACGCTGCATAGATGCGACGCGCCAGACCTTCGTTAAATCCAAACCAGATCGCCATCTGATCAGGATGCTTCGAACGTGCAGCCTCCAGCATCTCTTCAATCGCCGCATCTCCTGATCCAAGGATGACGATTTGTACATTATCCTTAAGTATCGTCGGTAATGCTTGACCAATCAGATCGAAGCCTTTTTGTCCTGTTAGTCTAGAAACGACTCCGATTAGCGGTACGGTTTCGTCAACCGGCAATCCTAGCTCTTTCTGAAGCGCTAGCTTGTTCTGACGCTTCTTGGCTAGAGAGTTACGATAAGGAACAGCAATGTGCGGATCAGTCATCGGATCATACACCTCTGTATCGATCCCATTCACAATGCCCCATAGATCGTTTGAGCGTTGCCGGATGACACCGTCCAGCTTTTCTCCATACTCTGGGGTTTGAATTTCAAATGCGTACGTAAAGCTTACCGTCGACAGCTTGTCCGCATAGCGTATGCCTGCCTTCATGCAGCTTCCCGCACCATAAAACTCAAGTCCATCTCCTGTAAATACGTCATCTCCCGCTCCCAACAAGTCTTGCAACAGATCTCGTGAGAATACCCCTTGATACTGCAAATTATGAATGGTGAATACAGTACGAATATCACGAAACCCAGGTTGATTGGAATAGCGGGTTTTGAGCAGAAACGGTATCAAACCTGTTTGCCAATCATGGCAATGAATAATATCCGGTAATTGCTCCATATGATTTAAAGCTTCGATAACAGCGAAGCTAAAGAAAACAAAACGTTCCGCTTCATCTCCATAGCCATATAAGTATCCACGTTTAAAATAGAACTCGTTGTCTATGAGCAGAAATCTCACACCATCGACTGTAACTTGCTGTAGTCCACAATATTGTCTTCTCCAGCCTAACTGAACGTCCATAACAGCAATCGTAACAGCTTGCGCTGCGATTTCCTCGGGAATCTCACCATACTTCGGCAAGATGACAGTTACCTCTGCACCGCGCTTAGCCAGTGCTTTCGGAAGGGCGCCAACGACGTCAGCCAGCCCTCCGGTTTTTACGAGCGGCATCGCCTCTGATGCTGCAAACAACACGCGCATAACGACACCCTTCCTATATCATATGTCGACACAATTAGATCACTTTACGTTTCACCGCGATGAACGGTTGATCTACTGCACCGCGAATTTGTTGCTCTGAGCGAATCTCTACTTCTTTATCAAGGATGCAGTTGTCCAACGTTCCGTACTTACCGATAATACCGTTCTGCATCACGATACTGTTGCGGATCACTGCACCTTTACCTACTTTAACGCCACGGAACAAAATACTGTTCTCAACGGTCCCTTCAATATCACATCCATTTGCGACGAGCGAATTCATCACGGACGCTTCATTGCGATAATGGGTTGGCGGTTCATCTTTGACCTTCGTATAGATCGCACCAGGATGGAAGAAAAGCTCACGCCATATTTCAGGCTTCAGCAGTTCCATACTATGACGGTAATATGCTGCAATATTATTGACGACGCCTAGTACACCTTCGTGCATATAGGCGTGAATACGCAGTTCGTTCAGCCTCGAAAGAATGGTCTGACGAACGAAGTGATCGCGTCCTTGCGCAAGAGACGTTTCCACAAGATCAAGTAGCAAATCTTTCTTGAGCACGTACATCTCCATCGATACGATATCGCTTGCCAATCTCCCGAAATGATCCTGCATCTCCACAATTCTACCCGCGTCGCCTAACTTAACTTTACGTGCTAGTCCTGGAATATCACCGGAGTTATCTTTGCACACAACCGTAATGTCTGCGCCTGATTCACGGTGCTGATCGAGCACCTTGCCAAAATCGACATTACATACCATATGGCTTCTAGTAATGGCGACATAATCAAGAGGACTTCTGGAAAAATAATCACGATTGCGGTAGAAGTGGTATAGGTCACCTTTTCCAAAATCGGTTTGATCCTCTAAAGATGGAGGCAATACATATAACCCCCGCTGCTTGCGATGCAAGTCCCAGTTGCTGCCTGAATCGAGATGATCAGTCAGTGACCGATATTTCGTATGAGCGAAAACAGCTACTTTCGGAACGCCCGAATTGACCATTGACGAGAGGACAAAGTCTATTAACCGATACCGTCCCCCGAACGGGACTGTTGCCAAGCAACGATTCGCAGTCAACGACTCCATCTCATCCGCTTCATGAATGAGATTAATTACACCTAACATCGATAAGGTCATATCGGCTCTACCTCCTGAAGCTGTAATTGAATCGTTTCGCCACTGCCGACCACTGCGATCTCTTCACTATCAACACTGCCGACTTTGCAATCTTCCTCTACAACTGCACCTTCGCCGACAATTGCACGAACAACTCGCGCATTGCGTCCGATACTCGCTCCAGGCATCAGAATCGAATCTTCAACAACACTGCCTTCCCCTACTTGTGCACCTGGGAAGAGAACAGAGCGATTGACAGTCCCTTCAACGACACAGCCTTCGTTGATTAATGAATTTCGCACCTTCGCAGCGGGCGCAATATACTGCGCAGGTTGATTCGGGCTAGCTGTGAAAATCCGCCATGAACGATCATTCAGATGGAGTGAGGGCTCCTCCTCCAACAGATCCATATTCGATTCCCACAAACTATCGATCGTCCCTACGTCCTTCCAATAATCATCGAAGCGATAAGAGAACATCCGAGCGCCTTCATCAAGTAGAGTTGGGATGATGTCTTTCCCGAAGTCGTTGGAGGAACCACGAGTCGCTTCGTCATGTATAAGCGCATCCTTCAACACGGACCAAGAAAACATATAGACACCCATTGAAGCTAGGTTACTGTTAGGCTTCTTTGGCTTCTCAGCAAATTCAACGATTCGATCGTCCTCATCTACGCTCAAAATTCCGAACCGACTTGCATCCGCCCAAGGTACGCTAATAACCGCAATCGTAGCATCCGCTTTATTTTTCTTATGTGCGTCTAATAGTTTGTCATAATTCATCTTGTAGATGTGATCGCCTGAAATAATGAGGACATATTCCGGATCATAACGTTCAATGAAGCCCAAATTTTGATAGATTGCATTAGCCGTGCCCTTGTACCACGTACCGCCCTTTTGACGTACATAAGGTGGAAGTACATGCATTCCGCCTTCACGACGATCTAACCCCCATGGCGTACCAATACCGAGGTGTTGTGTAAGAACAAGCGGTTGATATTGTGTAAGTACGCCAACCGTTTCGATTCCTGAGTGGACACAATTGCTGAGCGTAAAATCAATAATGCGATATTTTCCACCGAATGGTACTGCCGGCTTAGCCAAATCTTTAGTTAGAACGCCTAAACGCCGACCTTCGCCTCCAGCAAGCAGCATTGCGATACATTCATTTTTTCGCATGAGGCTTCACTCCTTTTTCCATAGTTGTACGGACAGAGCAGGAACAGGAACTTCGATGCTGAACGACTTGCCGTGTATGGGAATAGAGTCCGCCTGCACTTCGGAAACAAAGTGGATGCCTGATCCGCCATACTGGGCATCATCACTATTCATCAGCAAGCGATATGTGCCGTCTATTGGAACACCAATTCGATAGATAGGATGCGTGTTGCGAGAAAAATTGCATACAGTGACAAGCGTAGAGTCGAGCTGTTTCCCTGTGCGTTGAAAGCTTAAGATGCATTGCTCCGCATTATTGACATCAATCCACTCAAAGCCTTGATGAACATGATCTTGCGACCAAAGCACTTCATTGCGAAGATATACATGATTCAAATCTTTAACATAACGTTGCATGTTACTGTGCATCGGGTATTGCAAAACAGACCAATCCAGTTCAGTGAAGTCTTTCCATTCGTCGAATTGACCGAACTCTCCACCCATGAACAACAATTTCTTGCCCGGGTGTGTCATCCAATAAGCATAAAAAAGTCTGAGGTTAGCGAATTTTTCTTCGTAGGAGCCCGGCATTTTATGTAGTAGAGAGCGTTTGCCGTGAACAACTTCATCGTGTGAAAGAGGTAAAATGTAATTTTCGGAAAAAGCATATAGAAGTGAAAAGGTGATGAGTGAGTGGTGAGAGGAACGTTCGGATGGATCTATCTCCATATAGCGGAGCATGTCGTTCATCCAGCCCATATTCCATTTGTAATTGAATCCTAGTCCTCCGAGGTATGTAGGCTGTGTGACTGCAGGGTAGGAGGATGAATCTTCTGCCATCATGAGTGTGAAAGGGTAATATTGAAAGACAGTTTCATTCAGCTTGCGCAAAAAATTCAACGCTTCAATATGCTCTGTACCGCCATAGCGGTTGTAGGTTTTCATAGATTGTGGTTTATCGAAGTGTAAATCAATCATGCTGGCAACAGCGTCTACTCGTAATCCATCAATATGATAGACATCGAGCCAAAACAATGCACTAGACAAGAGAAAGCTTTGTACTTCTGGTTTAGCGAAGTCAAACGTAAGTGTGCCCCAGAGAGGCTTCTCCGCACGTCTGCTATCCGAGTCTTCATAGAGAGGTGTACCATCAAACAACCTTAAGCCATGATCATCTTTGCAAAAATGACCCGGTACCCAATCTAGCAATACGCCAATTCCTTCTTGATGACAACGATCAATGAGCAACTTGAGTCCCTGAGGATGACCATAACGGCTAGTCGCTCCGTAATAACCTGTAACTTGATAACCCCAAGATTGATCAAGTGGGTGTTCGGTTATTGGCATTAGCTCGATATGGGTATATCCCATCTCTTTGACATAGTCGACAAGCTCATCTGCTAGTTGTGCATAGGTGCGATATTGCTCTGGTCCATAGATTCTCCATGAGCCCAAATGGACTTCGTAGACGAGCATAGGCTGTTCATAAGGCGGATGTTGACTCTTCCAATCCATCCAGCTTTGATCTTTCCAGTTGTGTTGATCTAATCGTGTGACAATCGAAGCGGTCTTCGGACGTAATTCACTTTGAAAACTGAAAGGATCTGTTTTCAAAAATCTTTGACCCTGTTCGTTCAATAGCTCGAACTTATATTTCGCGCCCTCACTTAAACCCGGTGCAAACCCGCACCAGACACCCGTTGTCCCAAACCGCTCTAGCTTGAGCTTGGCCACATCGTCAGTCCAGCTATTGAAATCACCTACAACTGCAACTTCTCTAGCATGTGGCGCCCAGACGACGAATCGTACACCTTGCTGATTTTGATATTCCATCGCGTGAGCCCCGAAGGTTCGGTAGGCACGGAACAGCTGTCCCGTATTGAACAAGTACAGGTCTTCAGTCGAGATCAGGCTCGACAGCTCCTGCATGCAAAATCACCCCCGAAGAAGTCGCTATTAAAATAATGATAGGTTTCATCAAACATAAGAATAGTTAACATTGTTAACTTCATGTGAACATCTCTTACACTTGACATGAAACTTACGTTAATTATACCTAAAAGCTTGCAAAGATTCACCCCATTTTCACAAATGTCATAAAAAAATTAACGAAGTGCTAACCTCGATCAGATCATCCTATGGAAATTTACGCTCAGTTATTCTTATAAAATAAAAAAAACGAACACTCGTATCGTTCGAGAGTTCGTCCTGCATTTTATTGAAAGAATGCGACCTGTGTCCTTAGCTCAGAAGCTCTTGCCTTCAGCGACTCAGATGAGGCAGCAATTTCCTGCATAACCGCTGTTTGCTGCTGGCTAGCAGAGAATACCGCTTGTACGCCAGAACGAATTTGTTCAGTAGCGTGTGACATTGATTTAGCTTCATTCAACACACTTACGATCTCTTCCATCTGACGCGAAAGCTGTGTGGCGATATTAACAACACGTTCATTTACTCGTCCTGCCTCATTCGCCACAATACCAAGCGCCTCTGCCGAAGCTTGGCCTTGCAAGGCTTCTTTCTCAGACAAACGGGATTGTTCACGAATACTCACAACAGCATGGCCAACTTCGCTTTGAATTTGCGTTATCAACTCGCGTATATTTTTTACTGCAGATGTGCTTTGTTCCGCTAACGTCTTCACTGCTTGTGCGACAACAGCAAAGCCTTTACCTTCGTCTCCGGCTCTCGCAGCTTCAATTGAAGCATTTAAGGCTAACAAATGTGTCTGCTCTGCGAAGTCTCCTACAACATTCGATATGGATCCAATTTGTTCTGCATAGCTATTCAGACGATTTACGACTTCCATCGAATTTTTGTTCAGCTCCGCTAATTTATGCATCCCTTCAACTAGCGATTGGAACACTTCTTCACTGCGCTCGATCGACTGGTTCATTTTATGAGTAGTCACTCTAGCATCTTCTGCATCTTCCGTAATCGTCTGAGCAAATTCAGTCATATGACTTACAGCGCCAAACAATTGTTCCGCAGATTGAGATTGATTTTCCGCTTTCTCAGAGATGACATCCGCTTCACTCGTCATCTTCTCAATTTGGAAGGTGGCTTGATCTATCGCTTGACGAAGCTCCTTCGCGTGGTTATCCGTCGTCTTCGAGTGCGAGCTAATGAAATTCATCATATCTCTAAGCTGATTAATCATTTCCATGAACGCTCGGATTAGTGTTTGCATCTCATCTTTGGAATTTAGATTGCTCTCCATTTTAATATCCAACTTACCACTCGCCGCTTGGCGTGCAGCATCTGTGAGTAAAAGCAATGGTTTGATAAACCATTTTGCTGCTATGTATCCGAGTAGCCCTGTCCAAAAAACGCCCATACAAAGGGTAAGTAGCATGAAAAGCCATGAGGGAATGAAAGACACCCAATCTTTAACCACTGTCAGAAAAAATAAACTCGTACTATAGGTTACTGTTGAGACAAGTGTTATCCCTAGCACCATCTTCTTGACGATGCCGAAGTTTTGAATCATCGCTGTTCCTCCTAGATGTTAGATGTATGCTTATTATGATAGATTTAATTTCAAGATGTTACAAGTTCATTTTATTAAGGTTAGTTCAAATCTACTGTGACAATAATCACTTTGATTAGTTGTAGAACATACTTATTTCACGAATTTGGTAATTAGGAGAGTCTATATTACCCATCGATAATTAAAAAGAGCTGTACCCTAGGTCTTTTACTTAGGGTACAGCTCTTAATATTGAGGATTGCATCACACTACAATGTCACGATATCCCCCTCGCTCAGTGCGAGGATCGGAGCAACTATAATAGTCCCGATCAACTTACCGCCAAGCGACTTGACTCCAACGTAACTCGTTGCGGAATTGAGTTGCATTCGTGTGTTGATCGATGACCACACATTCGATGCCTACAATTTCTGCGAAATCTAGCATTTGCTCGGTCGTTACTACGAAGGAATATACTGTGTGGTGAGCACCGCCCGCAAGTATCCATGCTTCAGCAGCTAATTGTAGCGAAGGTTGTGGCTTCCACAGCACTCGTGCAACAGGCAAATTCGGCATTGGCTGCTCCACCGCGACCCCTTCCACTTCATTCACGATCATCCGGAACCGATTGCCCATATCGATGACAGATACGTTGATCGCCGATCCGCCTTTACCATCAAACACGATGCGAGCCGGATCTGCCTTACCGCCAATCCCAAGTGGATGCACTTCAATTCGTGGCTTGCTAGCAGCAAGCGTCGGGCATACCTCTAGCATATGTGCTCCAAGTACAAGCTCATTCCCCGGTTCAAAATGGTACGTGTAATCCTCCATAAACGAAGTATCCACGCCACCTGCCATAATTTTCACCAGTCTTGTCAGCGCAGCGGTCTTCCAATCCCCTTCGCCCGCGAAGCCGTAGCCTTGCTCCATTAAACGTTGTACAGCTAGTCCCGGCAATTGCTCTAAACCGTGCAAATCCTCAAACGTCGTCGTAAATGCGGTAAACCCGCCTTCTTCAAGAAACGATTTGAGCGCAAGCTCGATCCGCGCTTGGTAAGCAATGGCATCACGCACCTTGCCTGGCGTTCGTCCCGCTGCCACAATCTCATATTGTTGTTCATATTCTGCGAGAAGCTGCTCCACAGCTTCATCCGTAACCGCGTTTACAAGCGCTACGAGATCGCCTACGCCGTAACCATTCACTGCCCACCCGAACTTGATCTGTGCTTCTACTTTATCTCCCTCGGTTACCGCCACTTGACGCATATTATCACCGAAGCGAGCCACTTTCAGCTGACGACTCTCTGCATAAGCTACCGAAGTCCGTTCCCAAGCGCTTATACGCGAACGAACCTGCTGATCTTGCCAATAACCAACGACAACTTTACGTGCAATGCCCATACGTGCACCGATAAATCCATATTCACGATCACCATGTGCCGCCTGATTGGTGTTCATGAAATCCATATCAATCGTATCCCAAGGAATATCGCGATTGTACTGCGTATGCAAATGCAACAACGGCTTACGCAATTCCGACAATCCAGCGATCCACATCTTTGCAGGCGAGAATGTATGCATCCATGTAATTATTCCGGCACATAACTCGTCTGAGTTAGCCTCGATACACACTTTGCGAATTTCTTCAGGAGTTGTCACGACAGGCTTGAAAATAATCGGATAAGGGTTCGCTGCGTCCGCACTTAATCCCTGTGCAATTTCAGTTGAATGCGCAGCAACTTCCTTCAACGTCTCCGGCCCATAGAGATGCTGACTTCCAGTAACGAACCAAAATACATACGGTTTAATCTGCAACATGTGTGATCCTCCTCATGAATAACGAAATAGTAGTGGCAACAAACTTGTACGTACAACATAACACTTTTATTTTACAATCATATCAGGGAATTATCAATACCAATAATATGATAAATGATTATGTTGTACATACGTGTTGCTCACACCATCTTATTCATTCAGTTGATCCCAATTGACCTCTAAAGGTTCCACCGCGACAAGGTTACGGTCAAATTTGAATGCCTTTACCCAGTCCGGCTGCTTCGGCAAATTCGGAGATGGATCCGTGATTTCAAAATAAGGACCATATTCTTCAGTTTTCTGATTCAGTCCATGCAGTGACCACCATTCTTCATCCGTCAGACGAGTATCGCTCAGGAATTCATAATAGGAGTAAACAGAGCCTCTGGACAGCATCAATTTGCCATTGATCGGCACGACCACATAAATGTGATCGAATGTTCCCGTTCCTAACGATAAAACTCCACCGGCGCTATTTTGATTAGGTAAAATCGTTGCGACATCCGAGACGAGCATATGGCTAAGTTCTATTGGAGACATGTTTTCTGATACCTCTGTAACGCCAATCAGGAACGAATTCATAATGTTCTCGATCGTACCGCCATACCACAGGAGTCGATCATTCTCCTCATCCGTTAACGGCTCATTGCGTAGCTCCTTAATTGAACATGTTATGAGGAACTTGAGCAGCGTCTCATATTGCTCAGCACCATAGCGAATTGACGAGTTGCCCATATCTCTTTCTTCTAAAAGCGAGAGTGTATAGTCCGTCAAATAAAGCAATTTCGTGTATAATTCAACATTCGGCTCTACATAGTGCTGCTTAACATATTCCCATGCTCCCCCCATCTCAGCGGCAGGTTGTTTACCGTACAACACGGTGTCATGCTTTAACTCGGCATAGCTTCCTAATGCTGCATTTAATGATTTGCTCTTCCAAGCAAGATTGGTCATAAACATCGGCATTCCTGAATTAGTATCATATTCCTTAAGTTCCGATTGAATAGTCCAAAGCCAGCCATTGTATAGATTGCTTTTCCATATTTGTTCTGGATATTTGGCTACTTCATTTTCTAATGCTTTATATTTCCTTGGATAGTCAGCCCAACGTTCTTGAGGCTTATAGACATTAAGGAGTAAATCCTCTGCCAGGTTGCTCCCCAATACCCCCATCACATCAAGACCTGATGGTATAGGTCTCACGATAGGTTCCATCAGATCTTGCATGATGTCTCCATCCAGCGTATAGCGCTGTCCCATAAATCTGAACTGCTTGCCCGTTGAAATATTCGCTGATGTTACTTTGCCTTGAATTTGCGGTTCTGGTAACGCTTCTATTGCCTTTATCAGCTCGCGATCGTATCCAGAATCATTAAATTTATCCGGGTCCGGCTCTTCGCCAAACACTGAAATTCTTAATTGATTCAACGTAAACACCTGGATATCATCCGATAAGCCTACGAATTGCCCTGTCGGTCCATAAATTTTCGCCCATAGCTCTGCATCGCCTGTTGTTTCCTTCTCATCTTGGAGGAAAGTCGTAAGTGACATTAGCAAAGCTTGTTGCGTGTTCTGACGGTTATATGAACCGTCTTTATTATAGAAAGGTAATGAACCTGTTCCATACCACATCATGATCTTGAAGTATGTTCCTAGCTTTTCACTTCTCGTGTAATGCCCTCTCACCTTAAACTGCGAATAGTCAAAATCAGCATTAAAAAGCGGTGAATGAGTTACCCCTGCTTGCGCTTTGATAAGCTTGATTTCCTGCTTCGCCAGCTTTAACGCGTCTGGATCAACTTTATCTATTAATGCAGAAGATGGATCCAATAGCAGCAAAGCTACTGTGAAATAGACGATATTTTTTTGTTGTAGTACTTTCAACTCGTCATCTTGTAGCACGCCATATAAGGCGATGGAATGGGTTAGCATTTGCTCTGTTAATAGCTTCAAATCGTCGAACAAATAGCTCGTTTCCACATACATTAATGACTTGTCATAGAATTGATGAAAGGTATGTAGCACAGAGTCTGAAGTGACGAAATTCGGTATTCCCGAATATTCATTGTCATCATAAACATAGAACATTTTTGTATCTCTACCAGGAAGCACGATGAAACCATTTTCAACTAGGCCCTTAAGCTGATCAGCTGTAAACCCAGAAAATTGGCCTATATTTTCTACGTTTGCTAGATTGCTTTGGATCTTATAAGGTTTTACTTTAGCTTCGTATGACGGAATAGAGAAAGCCGGTTTTTCCTTCTCAAAAGACGATTTAGATGCCCACTCCACATTCATCTTCAAAAGTGGTTTCTGATTTGAGTTTGAATTGCCCTTGCTCGATGCGGTTGGTTGTGGTGTTAATGTAGCCTGCTCTGTGTTCGATGAATTGTTGTTTTTGTCTTTGCTAGAGCAACTAGCAAGCACGATGCAGCTTAGCAATAGTATAATTCCGAATTTTTTCATCTGATGAATCTCTCCTCTATTTCTGTGTTTACCGTGCATTCGTCGCGATGATTTTACCGTCTTTCACGCTGAACGTTTGCATAACGTCTTCCTCTTCGAAACGATATGTAAATTGCATACTGTTATGATCCAAGATATGAAAATCACGGATGTTTTCATAACTATCACTTTCTGCAAGCAGCGTAAATCCAAAATCCAGCCAATAATAAATGCTTAGTCTGTCGTGATCATTATCGAGCTGTTCAATAAAAATCAGTTCCTCTCCGGGAATCGAGAGCAAATCTCCGACATAGAAGTCGCGCCACTGTCCCGCAATCTGCGACCCCGTCCACTTCTTATACAACTTTTCACCATTAAAATTAAAAATGAACATGCGGTTTTTTTGCTGCGGATCAAAATGGGTTGTTTTCGTAACTGCGATCAATATTTCATTGATGCCATCTCCATCCACATCACCAAGCTCAAGCTTCCAAGGCTTCAGGTCTTTGAAATCTGTTTCATAGATTCGTTGCCAATCCCCATTCTTGTCCTGTTGCTCGACCACAAACAGATCGCCATACTCCTTGGATGATGCTCGACTTTGCAAAGAAAACTTGAGATTGTTTTCTTGAGCTTGATCGATCAACGCCGTTAGATTCGGATTTGATGCGCTCCGTTCGCTAGTTTCACACCCTGCCATCATTGTTAATGTGCAAAGGAGGATTAGAAGGGCAGTATAGGGGGAACGGAAATTGTTGCTTCGAAATTCACTCATTGACTCACCCACATGTTGATCTCTGTCGTATTGGTCCCCTTAATCTACGATCGCCTCAACTTCAATCTCTACGAGCAATCGCGGATCGATCAGCGCTTTGACCTCGACCATTGTGGCAACAGGTTGGATGTTGCGGAAGAACTCACCATGCGCCTTGCCGAACTCTTCCCACTTTGCAATATCCGTTACGAACATTCTCGTTCTCACCACATGCGAGAGGCTTGCACCTAACTCAGCTAATGCCTTCTCTATCGTCTCAAGCACGTATCGAGTTTGCTCATAGGGGCTACCTTCACCCACGACATCGCCATCTTTCATCGCAGTCGTTCCCGCAACCTCGATACGATCGCCAACACGAATCGCTCTACAATACCCCACGATCGGCTCCCAAGGCGATCCCGTGAATACTTGTTGTCTTGTCAACATTAATTCCCCCTAACATTTGACTGTTCAATACTGATGCGTCACAGACATTGCCCATTATAACATTGCCCCTAAATATTGGATACTTTAGGAGAACAATTAAAGAAGGTTCATTACGCTGAGCATGTAAAAACATACTAAAGTATGTATGAACCGCTCGAATTCGTAATTATGATAGGGGTAATCTAACGAATTGGAGGAAAAAAGTAATGCATCATTTGCAAAGGACGGGCGGTTTGTCCGCATTAATCAATGCAGCGGCGTATTTAGCAGGGTTGGTGATTGTGTTTACGGTTCTTGCACCTGTATTGGACGCAGAGCCAATGGAATACCTGAGTCAAATAGAGGAAAATAAGACGCTACTGATAATTTGGCATGTCATTATTTATCTGGTAGCTGGTGTCTTCATGGTTCCTCTGATACTGGCTCTTCATGATAGATTTAAGGAGGGGATGCCCGCACTATCGCAAATTGCGACTGCCATCGGAGTGGTGTGGGTGGCCACGATCATTTCCAGTGGGATGGTTATTATTCATAATCTGGATGACATTGTCGGGATATACAACAAAAATCCAGAGCAGGCCGAAACGGTGTGGCTAGCGATGTCCTCCGTAGGGGAAGGCTTGGGCGGCGCCATCGAGCTGCCCGGCGGTTTATGGATGGCTTTGGTCAGTCTAGCGGCTTTGCGGCTGCGCAAGCTCCCGGTTGCGCTGGGATATTTGGGAATTGTTGTCGGCGGTTCGGGCGTTTTGACCACTATACCGGGTTTGTACAGCTTGGGTTATGTATTTGGTTTAGGCGCTATTTTATGGTTTGTATGGACAGGATTTGTTCTTCTTCGCAAATAAAAGCGAAAAGCAATATCGCTGGAATGCGAGCTGAGTGGAGAGCTGAATCATCTATTGACGACCAAAAGTGGAATTTTCTATAATTGCGGTATGAGTATCTCTATTGTATCTACCAAGCTTTCCATGCCCGCGCCACGGGCGAAAAATGTAAATCGTCCAAGGCTGATCGAGCGTCTGAATGATGGAATTGTCAAGAAACTGACGCTAGTTTCTGCCTCTGCCGGATACGGCAAAACAACTTTGGTTGGCGGGTGGCTCGCAACTTGCGGGCGACCCGCCGTTTGGCTGTCGCTCGACCAGGGTGACAATGATTCGAGCCGTTTTATGAATCATTTTATCGCAGCGCTGCGGACGATGGATGCGAGCATCGGAGAAGGCTTTGGCGATACGTTCCTTCATACGCATCAGTCCGCAGAAACGGTGATGGCTGCTCTTATTAACGAACTTCAAGCAGTTACTTATCCATTCGTGTTTGTTATGGACGACTATCACATCATTGAGTCAGATTCGATTCATAAAGCTATCGGAATGTTGATCGAACGTATGCCCTCACATATGCATATGATCATCGCCACACGACAGAACCCGCCGCTGTCTCTAGCGCGGCTCCGCGTTCGGAATGAATTGATGGAGGTTCGTGCCACCGACCTGCAATTCACGCATGCCGAAGCGGCCGAATTTCTGAGCGAGGTAATGGAACTCCAGCTTGCTCCAGCTGAAGTAGATTTGCTGGAGTCTCGCACGGAAGGCTGGGCAGCCGGCCTGCAGCTAGCGGCGCTCTCCTTGCAAGGTCGGTATAATACTGCGGACTTCATAAATTCCTTTACAGGAAACCATTCTTTTGTTCTTGATTATTTGCTGGAAGAAGTATTGCTACGGCAGCCGATCTTCATTCAAGCTTTTCTGTTGCGTACCTCGATACTGGATCGGATGTGCAGTGCTCTTTGCGATGCGTTGTTATCGGATATGGCATCCACTGTTCCCCAAGGACAAGAAACGCTGGAGTTACTGGAGCGCGCTAACTTGTTTATTATTCCTCTCGATAATGAGCGACGCTGGTATCGTTATCATCATCTATTCGCTGATCTGCTGAGGCAAAGATTGCTACGTGGCATCGGTCAGCAACCTCCCGATGCTGATCCGGTCGTATTGCATAGTCGTGCCAGCCTGTGGCATGAGGAACAAGGAGATTATTTGGAGGCATTTCAGCACGCTGTTTCCGCTCAGGACGTTGAACGGGCGGCCATCCTCGTTGAGGGTAACGGGATTCCACTGCACTTTCGTGGAACCGTCACACCTGTATGCCATTGGCTTGACTCGTTGCCTAAGAAGGAACTGGACAAGCGTCCTCAACTATGGGTAATTCATGGGTCTGTCTTGATAATGATGGGAAGGATGAGCGAAGTAGAATCCAAGCTGAGTGCTGCCGAGCGTGCCTTGCAAGGCATGTTCCAGGACGATCATGTGCGCGATTGGATCGGACATATCGCAGCGACCCGTGCGACAATCGCTGTTAGCCGGCACAAAGCAGATGAAATATTGACCGAGGCGACTCGTGCGCTTCAATATTTGCATTCGGATAACTTGCCAGTTCGCACCGCAGCCAACTGGGCGCTGGGATTTGCCCATCAGTTGCGGGGGGACCGCGTATCTGCCGCCAAAGCCTATCAGGATGCGCAGGCGGCAAGTCTCCGGATTGGGCATGTTATTATTGCTGTTATGAGCACGCTTGGGCTGGCCAGCATCCAAGAAGACGACAACCTGCTCCATACGGCAGCGGACACTTACAGGAAAGCATTGCAGTTGGCAGGAAACCCGCCGCTTCCTGTTGCCTGCGCGGCTTATTTGGGTTTGGCTCGGATCTGTTATCAACGTAATGATCTTGAGGAGGCTACGCAACTCGGACAACAAGCGATTCGTCTCGCGGGCTTCATCGAGCATACCGATCAATTAGCAGAGGCGAAGCTGTTTATGGCCCGAATGAAGCTGGCTCACAGGGATAATGAAGGGGCGGCCATTCTGCTCGCTGAAGCCAAGCAGGCCATTCAGCATGGCGGGTTCGAGCATCTAGCCCCGCTTGTGGTTGAATTGCATACTGCGATATTGCATCTCCAAGGAGACTTGGCTGTTGCTGCTCAAGCCGTAAAGAAAGATTCAAAGTTCAGCGATCTGCTTCTAGAATCTTTAAGTGAAAAAGAGACAGAGGTATTGCAGCTCATTGCCGACGGACTGTCAAATCGTGAAATTAGCGAGCGGCTGCATTTCGCACTTAGTACAGTGAAAGGCTACAATCGCATCATATTCGACAAACTGCAGGTCAAGCGTAGGACGGAAGCAGTGGCCCGCGCTCGTAGCCTGGGACTGATCAAATAGTACGTGATTACACCACTAAACTTAGTTGGTAGAAGATCATTGACAACGTTTTCTTTAGAAAGTATCATGAAGTAATTTGATAATAAAAAGGAGATTTTAATATGATAAATGTAAAAGGAAAATAGGCACTTATTACAGGGGCAAGCAGAGGCGTAGGCTATCAAACTTCTATTTTTATGGCTAAGCAAGGATGCAATCTGATCTTACATAGTAGAAGTAATGAACATACAAAAAAAGTAGAAGAAGAAGTAAAGGCGCTTGGTGTTGATGCCTATTGTGTACAGGCAGAGCTGGCCAACCATGAGGAAGTTGTTTCTATGCTTGATGAAATTGAAGCAAAGGGAACGCAGGTTGACATTATTTTCAACAACGCTGCAGTGCAAATTGCATATAGAACGGATTACTGGAATACGCCTGTTGAAGATTTTGATATGAGCTTCCGAATTAATTTTATTTCCATTGCGACCATTTGCCATCGATTGATTCCAAAGATGATTGAGCGCGGATTTGGTCGTGTAATCAATACAACAAGTGGCATTAAGAATGAACCGGAGCAAGCTGGCTATGCTGCGAGTAAAGCGGCTTTAGACAAGTTTACAAAGGATCTTGCATCGCGCTTGGAAGGAACCGATGTCATGATTAATATTACTGATCCGGGCTGGTGCAGAACGGACTTAGGTGGCCCGAACGCGCCAGGTGCAGTAGAAAGCGTCATTCCTGGCATAGCTGTTGGAGCATTCGTTGATGATAAAAAAAGCGGTCGGTTTCTCCACGCGCAAAATTTTACCGGAATGTCATTGGAAGATGCAGTTGCGAAGGCGGAAACGATAAGCGCTAACCCGTATATTATTTAATCGGATTGATCGATCCATAGTAGTCGGCGAATAGGTTAATGGATGAAACTTATTTGAGCATAATGTGCGATTTGGGTGCGGATAGGTTAATCGGAGTAACTTAATTAGTCAAAAGCCTAACTTTGGGTGCTGTAGTGAAAGTTTCTTTCGCTATTGCTCGAGTGCGAGCTACTTTGGGCGCTGTAGCGAAAGTTTCTTTCGCTATTGCTCAGGTGCGAGCCACTTTGGGCGCTGTAGCGAAAGTTTCTTTCGCTATTGCTCAGGTGCGAGCCACTTATAAAGCTGTAACGAAAGTTTCTTTCGCTACAGCAAAAAAAACCACCCCCTTTGACTTCTCAAGTCAATGGGGGTGGTTCCTTTACGCGCTACTTTAAAAAGTAGGTAGCTGATCCAAGTTATTCTCTTCGATCCCGTCGGCATTAGAGCGCAAATGCTCGTCGCCGTCGCGTCCGCGGAATACGTTCACGTTATCGATCAGGTTCGCTTTCGCCATCTGCTGCGCTTCCTTGTAGTCGACGACTTGACCGGAAGACAGCTGTAGCTGGATGATGTCTCCGTCGCCATTTTTACGTACTGCGGTGACTTGTTGAACTTGTTCATTGTTGTCCATGAGTACCACCTCCAATGAGGTAGTCTGCTCACGAGTGGCGCTTATTATTCACACGCGCTCAAATCGCCATACATAGCTTAGATAATCGCCATACAGGCGAGGAATCGGCAATCCCGCATACATGAGTTGGTCGCCGCCATACACATCATCAGAATCAACTAACCGATACTGAGCATTCGCGTCTAGCCCTTTGAACTTCAACCAATCATGAGGCGCATTGGGTTCGCCGAGTACGCGAACATATACTGCAAACGCCTCAGATCGATCTTCAGACACCATCATCCACGCCGTATCATTTCCTTCGAATGGACTACGCAGACGGTAAAATTGACCGAACTGCACCAGGTGACGAATTTCTTTGTACTGCTTCACCTGACGCTTCACTTCTGTCTTCTCTTCCTCCGACATCTGTGTGAGATCAAGCTCATAACCGAAGTTGCCTGACATCGCTACATCGCCACGAGTCTTCAAAGAAGTGATTCGATTCACTTGGTGATTCGGAACCGCAGACACATGCGCTCCCATCGTGCTAATCGGATACACTAAACTTGTTCCATATTGAATCCGCAAGCGGGTAACCGCATCGGTATTATCGCTCGTCCACGTCTGTGGCATATAATACAGCATCCCTGGATCGAATCTGCCACCGCCACCTGAACAGCTTTCGAATAAAATGTGAGGGAATGCCGAAGTTATTTCCTCTAACACTCGATACAATCCAAGCATATAGCGATGTGCGGTTTCCCGTTGACGTTCTGGTGGGAGCAGCGCTGAACCGATCTCCGTCATATTCCGGTTCATGTCCCATTTGACATATTGAATCGGTGCAGAACGAAGTACCGAGCTTACTGCATCAATAATATAATCACATACATCTTGACGTGAGAGATCCAGAATGAGTTGACTGCGTCCCTCTGTACGACGAACATCTGGAACATGCAGACACCAGTCCGGATGCGCACGATAAAGCTCGCTGTCTGGAGAAATCATCTCCGGTTCGAACCACAGTCCGAATTGCATATCGAGCTTGTTCACACGCCTAGCCAAATCCTCCAAGCCGTTAGGGAGCTTGTTCTGATCTACCGTCCAATCACCCAACGAGCTATTGTCGCTATCTCGATGACCAAACCAGCCATCATCAAGCACGAACAGTTCAATACCTAGCTCTTGACCGACCTTAGCAATGCTTTCGATTTTCTCCGCATTGAATTGGAAATAGGTCGCTTCCCAATTGTTTACGAGTACCGGACGCGTTTGATCGCGGTACTGACCACGGCATAACCGCGTCCGATATAGGCGGTGATACGAACGAGACATCTCGCCTAAGCCACCGTTAGAATACACCATAATTAGCTCCGGTGTTTGAAACGCCTCACCTGCTTCAAGCAACCAATTAAAATCGAAGGGATTAATCCCCATCGACACACGCGTCGTTTTAAACTGATCTACCTCAGCCTGCGCTATGAAATTGCCACTATAGACTAAGCTGAATCCATATACTTCACCGTGATCTTCGTCCGCCTCAGGAGAAGCAAGCGCGATAAACGGATTTTGCTGATGACTGCTCGATCCGCGACGACTTTCAATTGCAGTCATGCCTGATCTAAGTCTACGACGCACAACATCGCGTTCGCGTGCCCAAGCTCCAGATAACTGAATGAAATCATAACGATCATGCTTGAAATCTACACTACCACTTAGCGCACGAAGCAAGCGAAGCGACTGCGTACCTGCGTTTATCAGCTTTACCGACCTTGCGATTGCATCATGAGAAGCAAATACGGTGTAAGACAAAATCACCTTTAGTCCTGACTTCGCATCGTGCAAAGTAAGCTCCAACGTCTCTGCTTCATCTTGATTCTCCACATATGTCGCAGGAAGTCCTTCTAACAGTGGCTTTCCCGCAACAATCCGGTGGCTTTCATACAATAGCTCTGTAATCGTTGTGCCATCCGCAAGCTGAACTTGATAGGCAGGATGACGAAAATCGCTTGCACCATATGCAGCGTATTCCTGCGGTAACGTATCGAAGGAAATGGAGCGATCATCTGGATAAGGATTCGGTGAAAATGACGCTCTTTCTTCATATTTAAGCATGCCCGGCCATGGTGCATTAGTAACTTTACGTCCCCAATAAGCATGTACGGGAACGCCGTCTCGAATCAATTGAATGACATAGCTCGAATTTGGGGTTTGCAAATGAAATACACGGTGCTCCAAATCATAGTGAATTGCCATTTTGTCCTCCTAAGCTCTAGCTGCTGCATAGTAACTTACTAATTATGAAATCATTCTTTTACTCGTTGCCTCAACAAGCGCTCGACTAAAGGCATTCGCTAGCTTTTCCAGATAGACGTAATCCGTAACTGCGATCACTTCGCGCTCGCCCGAAGCAAAGATCAATATGAGCTTATGTATCGGCTTTCTAAATATAAAGTATATCACAGACCCCAGTAGTCCAAGAAACCCTAGTAAAGCGACATATCCATGGTAAGGATACTTCCAGGCGAGTCCACCCACAATGAACAAAATTTCAAGGATTAACAAGTTGTATGGTATCTCTCTTCTCGACTTCACTAACCGAATTGAACTGAGATGGAACATGGAAAACCGAGCGTTACCGCTAATAAACATTTCCTTGGTCAATGTGAAGTTGTTATCTTTGTAGATCGGTAGATTTTCCAATATTACTCCTCCTCTTCGTGTGTATGATTTAATTCGACACTGGTGGAGAAATCCCTACTACTTACCCTGTTGTTGTAAAAATAAAGCAATCAAAGTACAAAAAGGGTGGCACAGATTAAGCTCCTGCGCCACCCTTTTTCGTTATGTTCACAATAACTCGTAATTACGATGTCTTCTTGCGTTGTCTGCTATAAATATCAATGTACACCGCGAGAATCAGAATTGAGCCCTTCACGATATATTGCCAGAACGATTCCATGTTCATGAGGCTCATCCCGTTATCCAAGCTCGCCATAACGAGCGCGCCAATAACTGCACCAACAATTGTTCCTGCCCCACCCATCAGACTCGTTCCACCGATAACGCAGGCTGCAATCGCATCTAGCTCCGCAGTTTGACCGGCACTCATTGTTGCAGCACTAAGACGTGCCGTAAGAATAAGTGCAGCAATAGCTGCTAACGTATTACAGAGAATGAATACGGTAAGCACGCGACGCTTGATGTTAATGCCCGATAACCTTGCAGCTTCTGGGTTTCCCCCAATCGCGTAGATTTGACGGCCGAACGTTGTATTTTTAGAGATGAACGTAAATACAAGTGCAAGCACAACGACCATTATGAACGGAACTGGAATGCCTTTGTAGCTGTTCATGATATAGACGAAGCCGAGGATGAAAGCTCCAGTTACAACGATTCGTAAAATCGTAAGTGGAAACGGAGATACGTCGAAACCGTATTGTATCCGAGATGCCCGCTTACGTAATACCAAGTAAGCGGCTACGAGCAATGCAGCAATACCGAATACCCAGCCTGCAATGTCAGCAACATATGCAGCACCAAGCGTTCTGAGCGAGGGGGATAATGGAGCAACGGTGACGCTTCCTGTCGATCCGAACAAAACTCCTCTGAAGATCAACATTCCCCCCAATGTAACGATAAAGGCGGGCACGGCTCGATAAGCAATTATCCAACCCTGCACGAATCCAATCGCTGCACCGATTGCTACAGTTACAAGAATAACTGGAACCGTCGGCCAATCGTACCAAACATTTAACATCGCCGCGATCCCGCCCGTCAAACCGACGAGTGAGCCTACCGATAGATCGATATGACCTGCAACGATGACGAGTACCATCCCGATCGCCAATATTGCGGTAGCAGACATTTGTAGAAATAAATTGGATAAGTTCGTAGCAGATAGAAACCGCTCGTGAAGCAATGAGAACAGAACCCAGATCGACAACAACGCGCCGATCATCGTATAAGCACGTACATCAATTTTAAAACCTGTAAATTTACGCTTTGATCCAACTTTACTTAGTGTCACATCGCTATTTGTACTCATCGATCTTTTCCCCCTGTAGCTGCAGTCATGATCATTTCCTGTGTTGCTTCATCTGCATCAAATTCGCCCATCTTCTTGCCTTCTGAGATGACCATGATTCGATGACTCATTCCTAGCAGTTCAGGCAACTCGGACGACACCATAATAATCGAGACACCTTGCCGAATCAGATCGTTCATAATGTTATAGATTTCAAACTTAGCGCCCACATCGATCCCGCGTGTTGGCTCATCGAGAATGAGTATTTTCGGTGAAGTCATCAGCCACTTCCCGAGAACAACTTTTTGTTGATTACCGCCACTGAGCGTACCTGCAATCGTTTCTACCGAATTCGCCTTTATTTTGAGTGAATCAATAAAACTGTTCCCACTCTTGATCTCTTGATTATGGTTAATGACACCACCAGGTGAGATGGACTTCAAGCTAGCTAATGTCACATTGCTTTTAATATCCATACCCAGCACAAGACCATATTTTTTACGATCCTCAGAGACGAGCGCTAGCCCTTCCCTAATGGCATGCTGTGTGTTCTTAATCTTGACGGGCTTGCCATCAATTTCAACAGAACCGTAGTTTTGCCCCAAGTAAGATCCGAATAAGCTCATAACGAGCTCGGTTCTTCCTGCTCCCATCAATCCGGCGATTCCGAAAATTTCACCTTTTCTTACCTCGAAAGAGACATTGTCAACGACTTTCTTTCCAGGCACATCCGGATTCATCACCGAGTAATCGGTTACTTTAAGCACAACCTCACCGGGCTCTGCTTCAATACGCGGAAAGCGCTCTTTCAACTCGCGTCCGACCATGAGTGAGATTACCTTATCTTCTGTAACCTCGTTTATGGGGTATGTTCCGATCGTCATTCCATCGCGAAGCACAGTTATGGAATCTGCAATCTCGAATACTTCATTCAGCTTGTGTGAAATGTAAATACACGTTACACCGCGTTGCTTGAATTCTCTTAAAATATCGAGCAATATTTCTACTTCCTGCTCTGTCAAAGCCGCTGTTGGTTCATCGAGGATTAGAATATTCGCATTTTTGGAGAGCGCCTTCGCAATTTCTACCTGTTGCTGCTTTCCGATGCCTAGACTTCCTGTTACGTGCTCAGGGCTTATCGTTAAGCCTACTTCATGCAACCACTTTTCGCTTTCCTTATAGAGATGTTCCCAATTGATAATGCCGAACCTAGCAGGCTCTTTCCCCAAAAAGAGATTTTCACCGATAGAAAGGTCCTTCGCTAGTGCGAGCTCTTGATAGATGATGGCAATGCCCGCTTCTTCAGCGTCTTTTATTTTGTGAAAATGTTTCTCTTGTCCGTTGATGAGAATATCGCCTTCATAAGTACCGGTCGGATACAATCCGCTAAGCACCTTCATCAACGTCGACTTCCCTGCACCATTTTCCCCGCATAACGCATGCACTTCACCCTTCTTCACTGTGAAAGTAACATCGTTAAGAGCTTTAACGCCAGGGAATTCCTTCGTAATGTTCCTCATCTCTAATACAGCAGTCACCGTTCTATCACCTCACGAAGTAGAAAGGGGGAAGCGTGAAATGTTGGATTTCACCACTTCCCCGCAATCATTCAGTAACGATTATTTTACGTTTTTGTATACATCTTCTTTGGAGTGGAAGCCATCTGCGATTACTGTTGCATCGATATTCGATTTATCAACAGCAATTGGATCAAGCAAGATGGAAGGAACATCGATTTTACCGTTGTTTACTTTCTTATCTGCGCCAACATCTTCGCCCTTAGCCATTTTCACTGCCAATTCAGCAGCTTTTTCAGCCAGCAATTTAATTGGTTTGTAAACCGTCATCGTTTGTGTGCCTTCAACGATCCGTTGTGCTGCAGCAAGCTCAGCATCTTGACCGGATACTGGAATTTTACCAGCCATGCCTTGTGCTGTAAGCGCTTGGATTACACCGCCAGCAGTACCATCATTCGCTGCAACAACTGCATCAACCTTGTTGTTGTTTGCTGTCAACGCATTTTCCATGTTAGCAAGTGCGTTTGCAGGGTTCCAATCTTTCGTGAATTGGTCATATACAACTTGAATGTCGCCGCTATCGATCAATGGTTGAAGGATATTGAATGCACCCTTTTTGAACAAGTGAGCATTGTTATCTGTCTCAGATCCACCGATGTATACATACTTTCCTTTAGGAGCAAGTGCTGTAATTGCTTTTGCTTGCATTTCGCCTACACGCTCGTTGTCGAAGGAAACGTACAGGTCGAGATCGGAGTTCTTGATCAAACGGTCATAAGCAAGAACTTTAATTCCAGCAGCATGCGCTTTTTCTACGATTGCAGCAGTTGCTTCTGCATTGTGTGGTACGACGACAAGAATGTCTACGCCTTGGCTGATCAAGCTTTCTGCTTGTGCGATTTGCTTAGCATCGTCACTGTTCGCTGCTTGAACATCAACGGATGCGCCAAGCGCTTCAGCTGCTGCTACGAACAAGTCTCTATCTTTCTGCCAACGTTCCTCTTGAAGTGTATCGAGCGAGAAGCCGATTTTGATTTTTGCATCTGAGTTGCTTGACTTAGATGAGCTCTTACCTGCATCACTTGAGCCTGAGGAGCTGTTGTTGTTGCTACCACATGCCGAGATGACAAGAACGAGTGCAAGTACGAGTGAAACAACCCCGGTTTTCAAAAAGCTTTTTTTCATTTTCTTCTCTCCCTTTAAATGGATGTAACTGCTTACAAATCAAGATTATCACGATTTATTCATGAAATAGGGTGTGAGTTTCTGTATTCTTTTGCATTCATCTGCAAATTTTTAAGCGTTTACATTGGCTACGTGAAATTGTTCCACTAATCCTTTCAACTTTCCAGATTGCTCCGATAGCTCTTTCGTAAAGCTTTCTATCATTTGTGTGCTGCTTAATTGCTCTTCGACCGAAGCCGATACTTGCTGGCTGACAGCCGACTGATCTTCTGACAATGTGCTTAGCTGATCGAAGCGATCTACGATTGTCGCAGACGAGTTAAGCATGGACGTCGCTTCATTTTTCGTAAGCATACCATTGTCCATAACTGTACCATTCACAGCTTGAATGGTCTGGAACGTTGCAGTGAGCTGCTGAATTTGTTCGCAGCCTACATCAATATTGCGAGTATTGCTCTGGAATTGTTGTGTCAAAGCTTCCACATCCTCTTGAATCGAGGACATTAATTGAATGATGCTTTGCGCCGAACCCTTAGTGTCGTTCGAAAGCTTTCTCACTTCATTTGCAATTACAGCAAAGCCTTTTCCATGAATGCCAGCCCTCGTCGACTCTATCCCTGCATTAAGAGACAATATATTCGTCTGCTCTGAGATCGACTTAATCATCTCATTGACATTCCCGATATGCACCAGCTTCGTTCTGAAGCTAGATAAGCTTTCATTCGCAGCCGCATTCTGCGCTGTAATGGCCATCATTACGTCAAGCACAGACGCCATCTGCTGGCTGCCATGCTCTGTCTTCTGCTTCGCGTCATTCGCTAGCTCGAACGTCTCTTGCGCTTTCTCCGCGAGATGATTAAGCTTGTTCAAATATTCGCGCACGAGGCGTTGTGAAGCGTGGGTCGTTTCTGCCTGCTCCTGAGCTTGTGCGCTTAAACCTGTTATCGCATCCGCAATTTCTACAGTCGCATCCGATAATTGACTGCAATTCGTTTCGATCCGCTCTGAGGAAGCTGCTACTTCTGTCGTAGCATCACGAATATGATTCACCATGTTTTCTACAGTAGCCAACACTTCATTAACGTTGTTCGCCATCGTTTCAATTTCATCGCCGGACGCAATACGTAGCCGCTGGCTTAAATCGCCCTTCGCACCAGCTAAGCTTTGCAATACTCCGTTTATTGTACGAATAGGTAAAAGTATCGAGCGAATCGTCCATAAAGATAAACCAATCGCGAGCAATAAGACGAAGCATAAGGCGATAATTATGATTTGGAATCCACTTTCAAATTCCGCCTTGTTCGTCGCTCCTGCAGCAGTAGCCTCTGTCTCGCTAATCGCAATTAATTGCTCCAAGCTTTTGTTGATGTCATTGAACAATCTAGCTGCGACACCTTCGTACAATAACTTCGCACCTCTAATGTTACCTGACTTTGCTTGCTCTTTGATCTGCTCATCAGTGGCTTCGCCACCCTCATAATCGATGAAAAATCTCGAAGCGATCGCCGTTCCTTCCTCAGAGATCGATTGCGACACATAGGCTTCAACAAGTGCTTTTACTGCATCCTTCTTCTCTCTAATGATTTGCTCAAGTGACTGATCTGTAGGATCATCGATTAATTGTCTCTGTAATTCATGAATTTGTCCTGCTTCAAGCTTAATCTGATAAGCTTTGGACACCGCCGGCATCCAGTTGTGAATGATTTGTTCTGTATTGCTGTTCACACTGCTCATCGTAATAAGCGCAAAGCTGCCTAACCCCCCAATGAACAAACATAACACCCCAAAGCCTAGCCACAATCTTGTGGAGACTTTCACTGTGATTCCCCCTGTTTGTCGAAATGTAAACCCTTACAAAGAATGTGCAAATCATACCATAGGTGGAGACCAAAAAGTGACAGTTTTATCTGTCACTTTTTGTTGTATGCTATATTTTTTTGCCAAGCATAAGCTTTCGGTACTCCGTCGGCGATACACCTGATATCTTTTTGAACACTTTACTGAAGTAGTTGGGGTCATTATAGCCAACCTCGAACGTAATTTCCTTCAAGCTAAGCTCTGGATCGCTCATCAATTGCTTCGCCTTCTCAATCCGACATTCCGTTAAAAAATCAATATAGTTCACACCCAGCTGCTCTTTAAATACTTTGCTAATATAGAAGGGACTCAGGTCAACCTTGCGCGCGATCATCTCCAAAGAGATATCCTCTTGGGAGTTTTCAATAATATAGCGTTTCATCTGTTGGACGACATCGGGCTTGAATCGCTCCTGATACATCGTAATCGTTTGAATTTGTTTATCGAGCAAACAGTCCGTCTCTGTTCTCAAATTCCGATAATCTTGAGCGTGGTAAGAGAACATCGGCTTATCCACCTCAACACCCATCTCTTGGAGCAGCCGGTGTACGAGCCATAATGCTTCCATGACGCTTTGTTCGGCTTGAACTAAGCTTGAAGCGTTGTTCTCGTGACGCGAAATAATATCAGACACGAAACGTCGAACCTCATCCCATTGACCTGTTCGTATTTGCTCCAAAAACTGCTTCTCTGAATATGGAGGCAGATTATCGCTTTGCTGTTGCATCGTATCAGGGATATCCACGTAGAAACGATGCTTGGACGGTAACGTGATATCTGCAGAAGAAATCAAGGCCTCCTGATAGGAAAGTCTAACTTGATCGAGCGAGTCGTAAACATTGCCTATGCCGACGAAGATCTCTGCCCCGCCTCGATCTTCCTGTAGCAGCAGAAGCTGTTGCACAATCGATGAGGCTTGACCGCGATAGGACTTGCTAGCTTCACGGAAGACAATAATCGGGATGTGTCGACCGGATTTCGCCCCTACCCAACCATTCTTCAGCTGCTTCATCTGCTCCTTCACATTCCGATAGAAAGGTTCTGACTCTACTTTTGGACTTAGAACGATGAGCATCACAAAGCCTTCTCTCGTCGCATCGACTCCGAGTAGACTAATCATCTCATCTAGATGCACCTCATGAACGTGATCAAAGAGCAATTGCGTCACGACATCTGCTTCAACGACCGGCATCATCCGGAGCAATTGTTCCTTATGGATATTGAACTCGCTCCACTGCTTCCGCTCTTCTTCAAGGCGATCGATAACGACTCTTACCGTCTCGACAATGTCGCTTGCCTTGCTTGGCTTAAGAATATAATCCTCGACACCTATCCTTATCGCCTGTCTTGCATATTCGAACATTTCGTAGGCTGTAACCATAACAATTTTTATTGTCGGATAGTGTTCATGAATGTGCTGGGCTGCTTCTAGACCGCTCATTCCTGGCATCTTAATATCCATCAGTATGATGTCTGGAGCGTACTCATGGGTTAGTTCAATTGCCTTCTTCCCATTTTTCGCCTGTTTAATTTCAGAATCAGGAAAACCCTTACGTAGGATCGCTTCAAGCCCTTCACGTTCGATCTGCTCGTCATCCACAATGAGTAGCTTCATGTTATCGTTCATCCCCTCTACGAATGGGTAGCAGCAGTTTCACTAATGTTCCCTGTCCCGGAACGCTTACAATCTCAATCACGTCATCACGATTATAAAATAACCTCAGTCTACGAATTACATTGCTCATTCCTATACCTGTCGAATGCCCTTGTTGTTGATCTATTAGCGGCGAGTGTGCAGGTGATTGATTGTCGTCCACAATTTGATCGATTTTCTCTTTCGAAATGCCAATACCATTATCTTCAATCTCGACGATAACTCGATCATCTTCCGCTATGACTCTGAAGAAGATCGTTCCCCCATCCTCAGCAGGCTCGATAGCATGAATGACCGCATTTTCAACGACGGGTTGTATCGTTAAGCTCGGTACCTGGACATATAAACACGACTCATCGACTTCCGCATGGAAGTTTAATCTATCTGTAAATCTAGCTCTTTGAATTTCAATATATTTATTCATGACATCTAGCTCATCTCGTAAGGTGACCGCTCGATCAAGATGCCTTAGATTATATCGCAATAAACTTGCTACACTCACAATCAAGTCACTTGTCTGTTCTGAGCCTTCCAAGTAAGCTTTCTTCGAGAGCGTATCCAGTGTGTTAAATAAAAAATGTGGGTTGATCTGACTTTGCAAGCTACGAAGTTGACTTTCCTTCAGCAAGAGACGGCTTTCTTGAAGCTCGATCTCTAGCTGTGCTTTCGTTTGTATCTCGGAAATCAAATTATTAATGTTGCCCCGCATCTGATCAAACGTTTTTGCAAGAAAAGCGATCTCATCGTTCGATTGCACATCGATCTTCAGGTCAAAGCGTCCCCGTGACAACTCCCGCGCAGCAAAGCTTAACCGTTGAATCGGTCTCGTAATGCTTAGGGAGAACCAATATGTAAACACTAGAAGTAGGATGGTGATCAATCCGAGTATTAAAAAGCCTAACGTCTTCAATGCAGAGGATTGAACAATAATATCACGATAAAAGATATCGTACGTTTTTAGCTCCTTATCGATTAATGTTAAGGTCATTTCCGCAATATAGTTGGCAAGTCTCATCGCATCTGAAAAGCGCGTAATCGCGGCTTCATTGTTTTTCTGATTGAGAAACATGACAGATAGATCTACAGATTCAATTAAACTATCTACCATATTCATATAGTTGGTGAGCGTAAAATTATTATCTTTATTTCTCAGTTCACCGATCTTTTGTTTTGCGTGATTTAGCTGACCTTTGATTACATTCAGATCGCTTTGACCTATTACACTTGGTGCTTGATAAAAATTGTTAAAGGTGGTAATCAACAATTGACTGCGTTCAGATACTTCGTTCATCTGCAAGTAGCGTTGCAGAATATCGTTATATCTCTCTTGCGTCTTCTGATTGTACAACGTCAAGACACTCCACATGACCGCCATGCTGAACAACAAAATCGCCGACAACGACAATATTTTTTTCTGAATACTGTTCATCATTTGCTCGCGACCGCCTTCATCACCCGGACGTCGGTATAATATCCGTATGGATTAAGCGGCAGCTGTGTTCCATTTAGCCACTGCACCATCAAATTTACACTCTCACTCCCCATCACTTCAGGAGATTGTGAGATAATTGCATCAATTTTGCCTTGTTGGAGCAAGGTTAAAGTCTCTGGACTATCATCGAAAGAATAAATATAGTACGGCTCGACCTGCGAACGCTTTCCCAGCTCTTGGATGAGAGCGCTTGCATTGCTGGCTGTAGTTGTAATAAATCCATCGATGTTGGGCTGTGTGTTCATAATTTGATTCATCGCTTGCACGACACGCTCTCTTGAATTACCTGAGGCAATGATTTCGGTCTTTACATGCTCATAATGATTAAGCACATCAAGAATACCGTTCAACCTTTCTCGTTGGTACTGCTCTTGTCTGTCCGATGCCATGATTATCACTTTTCCCGCAAAACCCATATCCAAAATCAATTGTCTAGCGAGCATTTGGCCTGCTTCATAATGATTAGAGCCTACATAGGTTTTGCGCAAACTGTCGTTGATCGGTACATCATTCGCAACTGTAATTATCGGGATGCCTTTCTCAGTCGCTTTGTACATCGAAAGCTGTTTAAATTCTTCTGTATCCAATCCTTGTACGATAATCCCATCCACCTTGGAGGCAATTGCGATCTCCATCAGCTTTAAAAATTCTTGCTCGTTCCCGTTATAACTCCCCCATACCTCAACGTTGGCTCCATTACGCACTCCTGCTGCTATCGCGCTATACTTCACTTTGTCCCAGAATGGAGTATCAAGCTCCTTCGTAATAAGTACAAGTCGGTAGCTATTGTCTGGCAATTCTCGTGATTGGGGTTTATTAATATCAACTTCAAGAACTTTTATTAAATAGACGCACGTAAAATAAAACAGCACCAAGCCCGTGAGTATCAACAAATAAAACATCACTTTACGCAAAACTGGTCGCCTCCCCCTATGTGACAACAGCTCCTGATCGACGAGCCTATTTTACTAGAATTTGGTGGCTATGTCTCTACTAAATGTTGTTTTCATGTTGTTACTGGTAGCTAAGCTCGCTTCTTCCTCCACATATATTGCGCTATTGTGGAACATTTCCTCTCTCGCTCTCAAGGTCACGATATCCCGCTCGCTCAGACGAGGAGTTAGCCGATTTTTTCGGGGATCTGGCGCTACTGGGGCAGTTTGGTGTGGAGTTAGCCGATATAATCGTACATCTCGGGCGGATATGCGACTTTCAGGCGGAGTTGTGCGATAAAATCGTACATCTCGGGCGGATATGCGACTTTCGGGCGGAGTTGTGCGATAAAATCGTACATCTCGAGCGGATATGCGACTTTCGGGCGGAGTTGTGCGATATAATCGTACATCTCGGGCGGATATGCGACTTTCGGGCGGAGTTGTGCGATAAAATCGTACATCTCG
Organism: Candidatus Cohnella colombiensis; assembly: GCA_029203125.1. Taxonomy (GTDB): domain Bacteria; phylum Bacillota; class Bacilli; order Paenibacillales; family Paenibacillaceae; genus Cohnella; species Cohnella colombiensis. The sequence continues at coordinate 1,306,925 of CP119317.1, read as the reverse complement.
AGCGGATATGCGACTTTCGGGCGGAGTTGTGCGATATAATCGTACATCTCGGGCGGATATGCCATCTTTGTGCGGATTTATCCGACTTTTTCGGGTATCTCCCATTCTGAGCGAGGGGGATATTGGGACATCGAAGCAATAACAAACTGTTATCGGTAACATCCACGTTGCAGTCAAATGAGTTGCTGTCAATCTTTTGTTTTTGTATAGTAATATGTAACGATTGATAAGAAAAGGAGCGTGTCGCATGGTCACCATCTACGATATAGCAGCCAAAGCGGGCGTCTCCGCGATGACGGTTTCTCGGGTTATCAATAACACGGGGAAAATCAGCGATAAAACGAGAATGAAGGTTCGCCGGATGATGGACGAGCTTGGCTATGTGCCGAACCATATGGCTCGCAGTCTAGTTCTTCAGCAAAGTAATATGTTATTCCTACTTATAACTGATATTACGAACCCTTTCTATACGACACTTGCCCGTGGTGCTGAAGATGCAGCAAACAAATATGGATATCGGCTATTATTCGGAAATTCGGATGAGAAGATTGATAAAGAACTCGATTACCTCGACACGATCTTAACGACTCGAGCAGATGGAGTGCTTATCGCTCCAGCAGGTGACGCCTCGTTGTCACATCTGGAAGCTTTGCGAAAGCATCGTGTGCCGTTCGTGCTGCTTGATCGTGAAGTTCCTGGCATGGAAAGCGATATTGTGCTTGGGGACAGCAAGGATGGGGCACGGCAGCTTGTCGAGCACCTCACTTCTCGAGGACATCAACGAATTGCGATGATCAATGGCTCTAGACAAGTATCGAGCGCGCGCATGAGGCTTGAAGGCTATCGGGAAGCCATGAAGCTTAATGACTTAAGCTATCAGGAGCACCATATATTAGAGACTACGTTTGAGCTCCAAAATGATCTCAGTATCATTGAAGCATGGCTAGATCAAATGGATCCAGCACCAACAGCGATTGTAGCAGGAAACAACGTTCTTGCTGTTGAAGTCATCCGAACGTTGTCCGCACGCGGTCTGCGAGTTCCCGAAGATATGTCTGTCGTATGCTTTGATGACTTAGGACCTTACTCCGAGATTGACCCTCTCCTCACTGTAGTCGCGCAGCAAGCCTATCAATTCGGGTATCTTGGCATGCAAATGCTCGTGGAGCGAATTCAAATAAATAAAGACTTCATTGTCCCATGGAAGAAAATCATTCTTCCCGCTAACATGATTATTCGCCGCTCTGTTGCAAATTTGAATGACGGAACAGAATAAACCAAAGCCCCTCAAGCATCAGTCGTTTAACTGAGCTACAAGGGGCTTTTTTCTACTTAAATCCAAGCACTTATTGTTCAATCCACTGCGTCTTCGCAGTCCCAGCCGTACGCTTAGCGTCAGACTTTATCATATCCGGATAACCCACATAGACGAGACCGACAATTTCTTCATGCTGCGCAACGTTAAAGGCTGATTTCATTATAGGATGGTAGGCAGGAGCACCTGTACGCCATACCGCACCCAGTCCGCAATCGTGTGCAGCGAGCAGCAGATTTTGTACTGCTGCATGTACAGCGGCAAATTCCTCGCGACGATCTACACGTGGTAAATCAGACGGCGAACAGATCGCAACGATGACAACCGGCGATCGGTATGCTTTGCCGATTTCCTTCGCTTGTTGCTCCGTCCGCTCATCAGCTGTCAAACCCTCTTGTACACTCAAGGCAATATCTGCATACGCTTGACCTAGAACGCGCCGCCCATCCCCAGTTAGTACAATGAATTTCCAAGGTTCCGTACCATGATGACTCGGCGCCCATACAGCAGCTTCAATCAATTTTTCAATAATGACCCTCGAAACAGGATCACTCTTTACTTTGCCTATGCTGCGACGACCTTGAATGATTTGTTGTAAGTTAGACATGTGCGTTTCTCCTTAATGCATAATCTTGTTGCTTTGTTGCTCTTATGAGTCATTCGTCACTCACATACTATCCCGCATTGAGCTGGGATTGACCCGCGGTGAATTGACTGTTGTATAAATCTGCATAGAAGCCATCTTGAGCTAATAGTTCGTTGTGCGTCCCTTGCTCAATAATTCGGCCATGATTCATCACAAGAATCAAATCAGCATCGCGAATGGTTGAGAGACGGTGAGCGATCACGAAGCTCGTTCTTCCTTGCATCAATTCATGCATTGCCTTCTGAATATAGATCTCTGTACGCGTATCCACACTGCTTGTCGCTTCATCCAAAATCATAATCGTTGGATCAGCCAGCAAAGCTCGTGCAATCGTTAGTAGCTGCTTCTGCCCTTGAGATAAATTTGTAGCATCTTCATTCAGCAGTGTATCATATCCGTCAGGCAAAGTCCGAATAAAGTGATCCGCATGTGCAGCAACTGCAGCCTGCACGATTTCCTCTTCAGTTGCGTTCTCTCGACCGTACGCGATATTGTCACGAATCGTACCATTGAACAACCAGGTATCCTGTAGCACCATACCGAACAAGCTACGTAGATCGCCACGCTTCATTTGTGTAATATCAACGCCATCAATCGTTATGTTCCCTTCGTTCACCTCATAGAAGCGCATGAGCAAGTTAACTAAGGTTGTTTTCCCCGCACCTGTTGGCCCTACAATTGCAATCGTCTGCCCACTGCGCACATCGATACTCATTTCCTCGATCTGCATCGCATCCTCTTTATACCCAAATGTGACTTGCTGCAAGGCGACATGACCTTGAGGTGCCTCGAGCTTGATCGCCTGGGAGTCCGCGATTTCCGCAACTTCTTCTTGCTCGTCGAGCAACTCAAAAACGCGTTCCGCTGAAGCAATCGTCGATTGAATGATGTTCGCAATGTTCGCAGTTTGCATCAATGGCATTGAGAATTGGCGAGCATACTGAATGAACGCTTGGATGTCCCCGATCGAGATTGTCGCACGCGTAACCATAATGCCACCAACCACACTGATGAACACGTAACCGATGTTACTAACCATGTTCATCAGCGGCATAATGTTACCGGAAACGAATTGAGCCTTCCAGCCCGATTCATAAAGCTTTTCATTAATCCCATCGAATTGAGCGACTGACCGCTCCTCGTGTCCGAATGCTTTAACGATTTTATGCCCTGTATACATCTCTTCCACATGTCCGTTCAGCTTTCCTAGCTCTGCTTGCTGTGTCTTGAAATAACGTTGCGAGCGACTTGCAACCCCTTTAATAACGAACAAGGAAAGCGGCAGTGTCAACAACAAAATTAAGGTCAGTAGCGGGCTGATGAACAGCATCATGATGATGACACCTATAATGGTAATAAGCGATGTAATTAATTGCGTCAAGCTCTGCTGCAGCGTATTGCTGATGTTGTCCACATCGTTTACCGCGCGGCTCAAAATTTCCCCATGTGTCCGACTGTCATAATATTTGAGTGGAAGCTTGCCTAGCTTATCGCTCACTTCCTTACGCAAATCGTACACTGTTGTTTGCGCAACACCCGCCATTAAATATTGTTGGATGTACGCGAACAAAGAACTAAACATATAAAGCACACCAAGAAAAGCGATGATTTGCCAAATACTATGGTAATCGATCGTTGCACCGGCTACCCCATTAAACTTAGCCATCATTCCTTCAAATAGTTTCGTTGTAGCGTTCCCTAATATTTTCGGACTAAATATCGCAAAAGCGGTGCTAAGTACGGCTGTTAATAGAACAATTCCCAGTCTCATCCGATGAGGTCGCAAATAGCGAAGCAATCTGCGTAGGGTGCCTTTGAAGTCTTTAGGCTTTTGCACGATCATCCCCATGCCACCCATGCCACCGCCCATCGGGCCACCCATCGGACCAGGTCCTCTGCCTGGACCTCTATGAGATTGCGATTCATGATTGCGTTGATCACTCATGCGATTTCCTCCTCTGACAGCTGCGAAGCCACAATCTCGCGATAAATACTGCAGCTTCCCATTAATTCACGATGGGTTCCGATCCCGGCAACACGACCTTCTTCGAGTACAACGATCCGGTCAGCGTCCATTACAGTGCTTACACGCTGCGCCACAATAATTAGCGTTGCTTCTCTCGTTTCATCTTTAAGAGCTGCTCGCAACTTTGCATCCGTCTTAAAATCTAGTGCCGAAAAGCTGTCATCAAACAAATAGATGAGAGGTTTACGTATGAGCGCCCGCGCAATGGACAAACGTTGCTTCTGACCGCCAGATACGTTCATCCCCCCTTGTGAAATTGGAGATTCGTATCCTTCCGGCATCTCTTCAATGAATGAGCTCGCTTGGGCGATTTGTGCAGCGTGATGAACCTCTTCCTCTGTCGCATCAGGCTTACCATAACGTATGTTGTCTGTAACAGAGCCTGAGAATAATAACGCCTTCTGAGGAACAAGACCAATCATCGATCTGAGCTGATCAATAGAAAATTCGCGCACATCGATACCATCGACACGCACAGCTCCCGCTTCAATATCGTAGAAACGGGGAACTAAGCTGATCAATGTTGACTTCCCTGAACCCGTACCTCCGATGATTGCAGTCACTTCTCCAGGACGCGCTCGGAATGAGATATCAGAAATCGCTGGAGCTTCAGCACCCGGATAGCGGAAGGAAACTTGATCGAACTCCACTTCGCCACGTGCCGAGTCGTTCACTGTATCACGAGCATTATCTCTAATCGCAGTATCCATCTTCAGCACCTCATTGATCCGAACCGCAGAAGCTGAACCACGAGGAACGAGCACAAACATCATCGACACCATCATAAGAGAGAACATAATTTGCATCGCATATTGCAAGAAAGCCATCAAATCACCGACCTGCATATGCCCGCTTCCGACTCGCAAGCCACCGTACCATATAATAGCAATAGATGAGAAATTCAGGATCAGCATCATCATAGGCATCATAAACGCCATAATCTGATTGACGCGAACAGCCGTATTCATTAGATCCCGATTTGCACCATCAAACCGCTTGCGTTCATGTTCGAATCGATTAAACGAACGGATAACGCGCATGCCCGTCAAGCCTTCACGTAATACGAGGTTGAGCTTGTCGATTTTTTTCTGCATCACTTTGAAGTACGGAATTCCTTTGCCTGCAATGATCAGAATGGTTAATGCCAAAATCGGAATCGCAGCTACGAAGATGAGCGACAGCGTCGCGTCTTTGGATACCGCCATAATTAATCCACCGATACACATCATCGGTGCCATAACCATCATTCGCAACATCATGACAAGCACTTGCTGCACTTGTGTAATATCGTTCGTCGTCCGTGTAATGAGTGAAGCCGTCCCGATTTGATCGAATTCCTGCAATGAGAAATTCGACACATGTATGAACGTCTTATTGCGCACATCCCGACCGAAACCTGCGGAAATCCGTGCCGACAAATAACTAGCTAGGATCGATACGACTGTACCTACAGCAGTTACACCAATCATAAACGCACCAATCTGCCAAATATAACCCGTATTTCCCTTCACAACACCGTCGTTAACGATGTCAGCCATCAATGTTGGCAAGTAAAGCTCACATAAACATTGTAGAAGCACCAACACCATAACCATGATGACAGGCCACCGATAAGGCTTCAAGTAACGAAACAACTTCAACATCAGACATCAACTCCATTATTAGTTTGAACATTTTTTCTAGAGAATTGAATGGATCTCTTCCTCATCATAGGTGAATTAAATGAACTGAATGTGAACGAATGAGGTTTCAAACTAAAAAACAGGTAGCCAGCGATGCCAGCCACCTGATGCCTCCTCATCAAACCGCGATGGATTGTACAAAATATACGAAATTAATACATTTACAATATATCATAGAAAGAAAGAATCTGGACGAAAAATCATTCTGATCTTCGCGTTATTTTGTCATCTTCGCAAAGTAGCTTGACCATTGTTCTGCAGGTGCATGAACAGGACCTCCGTGTGCGACCTCCAGCACTTTCGGCTGAAGTCTATTCACGATTTCACCGCTCTTAACCGCCTCTTGCATATCCGCTGTGAACATCGGCATCGGCCGGTTTAATCGACCTTTTTTTGAGGTGAACAAATCCCCTGCAAGCAGCACTTGATCCTCATCATGATAGTAGATCACATGACCAGGTGAATGCCCAGGAGTCAAATAGGGGATTAACCCGCTCACTCTATCAAGTTGATGCTGCCCATCTATTTGAAGCGGCTCCGCGATCCCTTGCGCCAAAGAGACACCTGCTTTTTTTCGACGTGGATAGGCTAGCTTCCCTTCCATAAAAGGCATCTCTATCTCATGAACGTAGACAGGTACTGGTCGCGCCTGCACGATACGAGTTACCGCACCTACATGATCGCTATGGCCATGAGTGAGTAGAATACGCTTTAGTGGTCCTTTTCCTAGTTGATCAATAAATTGTAAAATACCTTTGGCCATCGAGGGAATTCCCGCATCAATGAGGGTCACACCTTCTTGATCGACAACGATCCACACTCTAATGGGAAATAACATCCAAGTACTTAGGCTCCAAATATGCTCTGATACTTGCGTAGCTTTCATCATTCATTCGCTCCTTTTGATAATTGCGATAAAATACCTTCAAGCATGACTTCAAAAGTCATTTCAAATGTCTTCGTTAAACGCTCCATCAGTTGTTCAACTGATTCATGTGAATGCTGATATGTCGCGACAATGCCGTGGATAGCAAAATAATAAATGCGAGTAAAGAGCAAACAGCGTTCATCCTCCATCGTTAATTTAGTGAATGCTGCCATCGATGACTTCAGCGTCACGAATAGTCCATTGCGAGCTTCATTGACTGCCAATATCGGATTAGGCTCATCCACACGTTCCGATTGAATATTGAAAAATAAATTGTACATACTGCGCTGAGCCAAGCACAACCGAATGAACAGCATACTCATCCGAATTAATTGCTCCTCTGGCTGATCTATCTGCTTTTTGATTTCAGACATTTCGATTTGAAGCAATTCAATCGAAGGCAGAGCTAGCTGCTGCAGCAAAGCCTCTTTATCTTTGAAATATATATAGATCGTCGTATGCGAGCATTTCGCTTCCTTCGCAATCTCCCGCATCGTAACCCCATCATATCCTCTGCTAGCGAACAATTCGCCTGCAGCCTGCAAAATACTGCGCTTCGTCTCCTCAGAGCGTTGCTCTTGTTTTGAAACCATTGGTTCATCTCCTAGTGCCATTTTTAATGTTTAAAATATAGCTCCAACATCGTTTAACAGTAAAAAAATCAACAATACGCTCAATCCGATCGATGACAAAATAGCTGAACTGCGTTTAGGTGCGGATCGAAATTTATAAACTGTATACATAATTACTCCTACAATGATCAGAAGGAGCTCCAAAGCAATCGATAAGTTTGTTAACTTCCATACACCAAATCCAAGCAGCGGTAAGTTGCCGAGATTCCCCGGAAGGATCGGCATATCCGCGCGATGCACAATCAGATCGAGTATCCAATGACTAAATACGACTGCACCGATGATTTTTCCTGCTTGACTACCCCATACTCGCTTCGCTATCCACCCTGCCACCAAAGCAAGTATCAAGGCTCCCACTAATGAATGGGTATAGTCCGCATGTATGACCAATTCCCCATAACCGTTCCCATGCTGTTCATCGAATGTTTCTACATTTGTAGCGAGTAATGGAATGAACGCAATGTCCATTAATTGCGTCGCCACAAGCAAACTCCATAATGGCACTTTTGGTGCCTTCGCTTTCACCGCTGCCGCTAAACCGAAATGACCTGCAAACATGAATAACACTCTCCTTTTTATATATAACCACTGGTTAGTAACCAATGGTTATATAATAACCATTGGTTACCATTGTGTCAACAATAAAAATATAGTGTGGGATTCGGATTGATGCTTTCCTTTCTACCCTATCATTCGGTAAAATAGGATAGAGTTGTCCATGCATCTAATATTTCCATTAGGAATAGAGAAAGGAACATTCGAATATGATCATTCAGCCTAAAACGCGCGGGTTCATCTGTACGACCGCACATCCAGAGGGCTGTGCCCGCCAGGTGCAGCGTCAAGTAGAATATGTTCAAGCTAAACCGAAAGTCAACGGACCACGCAATGTGCTCGTAGTTGGCGCATCCACAGGCTACGGCCTTGCATCACGAATTGTTTCCACATTCGCAGCAGGCGCGAACTCTATCGGCGTTTATTTCGACAAAGCTGCTGAAGGCAATCGTACTGCATCGGCAGGCTGGTATAACTCTGCAGCGTTCGAGGAAGCCGCTGAGCAAGCAGGCGTGAAAAGCTACAGCATTGTTGGTGACGCTTTCTCCGATGACATTAAAGCACGCACAATTGATTTAATCCGTACTGAGTTGGGCTCAATTGACCTGCTCGTATACAGCGTCGCTTCACCGCGTCGTACACATCCGAAGACAGAAGAAGTATTTAGCTCTGTTATTAAACCAATCGGGGACACTTATGTGAACAAAACCGTCAACTTCCATAACGGTGAAGTAACAGAAGCGACAATTGAACCAGCTACAGAGGATGAAATTCGCCAGACTGTCGCTGTAATGGGTGGCGAAGATTGGCAGATGTGGATTGACGCATTGCAAGCAGCAGGCGTATTAGCTGACAACGCAACGACAGTCGCTTATTCCTACATCGGACCCCAAATTACACATGCAGTTTACTGGGATGGGACAATCGGCAAAGCGAAAAATGATTTGGAAGAAACTGCGAAGCGTCTAAATGCACAGCTCGGCACTAAAGGTGGACGTGCATTCATTTCCGTTAATAAGGCACTCGTTACACAATCCAGCGCTGCAATTCCAGTCGTCCCATTGTATATCTCAGTGCTCTACAAAGTGATGAAGGAACACGGCATTCATGAAGGCTGTATTGAACAAATGTATCGTTTGTTCTCCGAACGCCTATACATCGATGGACCGACACCTTTAGATAACGAAGGCCGCATTCGGATCGACGACCTGGAGATGCGTCCAGAAATCCAAGCGGAGGTTGCCTCCCTATGGGAACAGCTTACGACCGAACAGATCGACGAGCTATCTGATCTTGTCTCATACCGTAAGGAATTTTACCAATTGTTCGGTTTTGAAACGGACGGTATCGACTATGATGCAGATATTGACCCCGTTGTAGACATTCCGAATTTGCGTTAAACCTTCAAATTTGAAAGGGCTGTATTGCACCTCCATTGTCGTAATGACTTGGAGGTGCAATACAGCCCTATTTTTAAAATACAACTCACGTTCCCCTACATCCGACGCCTGTAAGGAAACTTTTTTCGCTACAGATACTCAAAACCCTCATCCTGCGATTCAGAAAGCCACCACCTTATGGCCGATGATACTTAGCAACATGAAAACATGGTTTGAAACCGGGAAGCCCCTAGATCTAGGTTGGTAATGTTAAGGACCATTGTGCGCTTACGGAGATTACTCTCATTTATAGTCGCTTAAGCGCCTCGCGCTCGCTAAGCGGAGACAACTTTGTCTCCGCTACAAAGCGTTTGACCGCGTCCGCATCCGTCTTCGCATATTCACGTAGTGCCCATCCAATCGCTTTACGGATGAAGAAATCCTGTTCATCCTTGCCGAGTTGTATATAGGCGAAAAGTCGCTCCACATCGGTTTGCTTCTTATATTTGAGTTGGTAGAGAATTGCCGATCTTCTCAGCCATAAGTTGTCCGAATGGATCCATCGCTCGGTATAGGGGACAATTAGCTGAGGGAATCGCTTCAGATGGTCGCCCACCGTGCTTGCGGCTAAATAATCTACCGTATCCCACCACGACTTCATCGTAATTAATTGCTCGAATATATCGATGTCTTCTGGCTTTGCATGCTTGCTATATGTACCCAATAAGTCCATCGCCACATTTTGAAATTCACGTTCTGGCAATTGCCATAACTCTTGTACGATTTCGAGTAGTAGATCTTTGTTAGGCATTCCATGTTCTGCTTTAAATTGTTTCAGTAACTGTCTTCGCTCTGGCGTCTTAATTCCGAGAAATGGATATTGATCACGCAAATACGCTTCCATCGCTTTCGCTTTTTGTGCATTCGCATGACTTCGATACCACTCGGTTAATACCTTCGTATACTCCTGCATTGTCGATATCCCCTTCGCTCAGATATTCCCGACATCCCTACACTTGAAAGCCTAGGCGATGCGCAACTCCCAGCATTTCTGCTGGCAGTTGAGCCTTAAACTCTCGCCCGTCTGGCAACACGATCCGCCAAGCATGCAGCAGCTGATAATTGATATCGCCGAACCGTCTGCCTCCATACTTCACATCACCAAGCAACGAATGCCCCATATCTTGAAAATGGCTTCTAATCTGATGCGTACGGCCACTGATCAGTTCCACTTCCACAAGTGAGTAATCGTTCCCCGTATGCAACACCTGATAGCGAGTTTCAGCCGACTTAGCTTGTTCCACACCGCCATGACGCAACGCATCAGATGGACGATTGACGACATGAGTCCGGTTCTTCTTCTCGTCGCGAATTAAGTCACCTGACAACGTACCTTCGCCGACCAGTTTACCTTCAACAATCGTCACGTAATATTTTTGCAACTCATGCTTTTGAATCCATTGATTAAGCTGGTGCAGCATGCCTGCTGTCTTACCGACGAGTACCAGTCCACTTGTATTGCGATCCAAGCGATTTGCAGTGGCGGGCATAAACAGCGGACTATCCAGCTCCCCCTTACGGTATAGGTAAGCATGAACACGGTTTATCAACGTGTCCTTCTGATCCGGTTGATCCGGGTGTGTTAGCATTCCTACTGGCTTATCTACAACAAGTAGCTCCACATCTTCATAGACGACATTAATATTCGCATTAACCCCTACGTACTTGGTCTTCTTTTGACCAATACTCGCCTCTTGATAAGCTGCATCTTCCACATAGATCGTTAGCTCATCCCCTGCGACCAACTCATAATTTTGATTTTTACGCTTCCCGTTTACTTTAACTTTGCCTTGGTCGATCATCTTATAGATCTGTCCTAGCGGTATGTTAGGCATTAAATTTCTGAGCATACGGTGTAGTTTCTTGCCGCCCTCAGACGTCGATATTTTACGATTAATCATGTTCTACTTGTCTCCTCTGACTGTAATACATTCGTACCTGTATATCCTGATTATAGTTGCCGAAGCCCGAGCCGTACAGCGTCAGCCCCCCGACATGTACAGCGTCATCCTCCACAGCAAAGCGCAGCGTCCAAAATTGATTATTAAGCTGAAGATCGTCCAATGTTGTGTTTGAGATTTGCTGTCCGTCCATAAATGTACCTGAATGATTAACCCGAAGCACCTTCCACAATCCGTACTGATTGAGCGGAGGAGCCCACCAGTCCGGTGTGAATCGCCCGCGTGAGTGACTTCCGAAATCGCCAGGGCTCGTCCATTGTCCCAAACGCACATTGTTAATGTAAAAGCGAATGTCTGAAGGCCAATGATCGTTCGATCCGGGCGCCTCAGATGCGATCTCGAAAGAGATTTCAAGCTCCTCAGCCTGTTGGCTTGGTAGCAAGTAATTGGGTGTCTTATATTCAACATACCCTTTGCCAAACCAAAGGATCGCTGCATTCACACGTTCAGAGTCAAGAAAATATCGCGGATCATCAAATTGACCAATCATTTTTTCTTGAGTTGCCAATCCACATGTAGGATGTACTTCAAATGAAGTATAATGTCCCACCGGTATAATCTGTTCATGGAATCTCTTATTTTCGGTTCCGGCCTGTGGCAACGTGATTTCTATGGATTGAGCGGCCAGTGTGCAAATTTTATGTGTACCGCCATCCCTGCGAACCATCTTCGTCTCGATTAGCTCCGCTTTTTCCAGCTTGCGAATGTGCATGGTCACAATTGCGCTGCTCAATTCAATCCGTTGTGCCAATTCCTTTATGTTCATCGGCTTTTCAGACAACAACTCCAAGAGACGCAATCGAACTTCGCTTGCAAGTGCCTCATATAACGGAAGCCAGCGTAATTCTGTATTCGCTTTTATCATGGTGACCCTCCGCCCCCTTTACACAAAAACTACTTAAATTAATATAAACATAAATCCATATGATTGCAAACCTTAACCGCACAAATTTTCCCACGAAAAATACAGTTGCATTTCATTTAAACATCGGTTTTAATGGATTTAGAATCATAAAATTGTTTATTAATTAATGTTTTTATTAATCCTAGGAGGACTAACATGTCAAACACAGCGAAAATGATCGTCGACAAAGATTTCATAATTAGTACTATTGATAACCGTCTATATGGCTCGTTCATTGAGCACCTTGGTCGCGCAGTTTACGGAGGAATCTATGAGCCCGGTCACCCTCAAGCAGATGAACAAGGGTTCCGTAAAGACGTCCTTTCGCTTATCCAAGCACTTCGCGTGCCCATTATCCGCTATCCAGGTGGCAACTTCGTATCCGGTTACGATTGGAAAGACGGGATTGGTCCAAAGGATCAGCGACCTGACCGATTGGAGCTTGCATGGCGCACAGTTGAACCGAATCAATTCGGGTTGAATGAATTTGTGGACTGGAGCCGTATCGCAGGAACCGATGTCATGTGGGCAATTAACCTCGGTACGCAAGGCATCGATGATGCTCGCAACATTGTGGAATATGCTAATCATCGCTCTGGCTCCTATTGGAGCGATCTGCGGATTCAACATGGCTATACGAACCCACATTCGATCAAAACATGGTGTCTCGGCAATGAGATGGATGGGCCGTGGCAGATCGGTCATAAAAATGCGGTCGAATACGGTCGTATCGCTTGCGAATCAGCCAAGGTGATGAAATGGGTTGATCCTACAATTGAACTCGTAGCTTGTGGTAGCTCTGGCAGTGGCATGGCAACCTACCCAGAATGGGAAGCAATCGTCCTCGATCATACGTATGAGCACGTCGACTACTTATCTCTTCATAGCTATTACGGTAATCATGAGAACGACACCGCGACCTTTCTTGGACGCTCGCTTGAAATGGAGGATTTTATTCGAAGTGTCTCAGCTACCTGTGATTATATTAAATCGAAAAAGCGCAGTAAGAAGAAGCTGTCCCTCTCCTTCGATGAATGGAACGTTTGGTTTCACTCTAACGAAGCGGACAAGAAGATCGAACCTTGGCAAATTGCGCCACCGCAGCTTGAAGATGTTTACACGATGGAAGATGCGCTCGTCGTAGGTTGCTTGCTCATCGCCCTGCTGAAGCATTCCGATCGCGTGAGAATGGCTTGTCTTGCACAGCTTGTCAACGTAATCGCACCGATCATGACAGAGAACGGCGGTGCAGCATGGGCACAAACAATCTACTACCCTTACATGCATGCATCCATTTACGGACGTGGCCAAGCGCTAGTTCCACTCATTCAGTCACCAAAGTATGATACGAATACGATTACCGATATTCCTTATCTGGAGTCGATCGCGGTATATAATGAAGAAGCTTCAGAAGTAACGATCTTCGCGGTGAACCGCGACTTAACTAATTCATTACCGCTTGAAGTTGATTTGCGCAGTTTCGGTAATTGCACAATATTAGAGCATTTGGTATTGGAAAATAGCGATCTAAAAGCAACAAATACCTCAGCTCAGCCGAACCGTGTTCAGCCACACAACAGTGGAAATGCCAAGTCAGATGGCAATCGAATCAATGCAAGTTTAAGCAAAGCATCTTGGAATGTGATTCGAGTAAGTTTGCATTAACACAAAAAAGCTGATGTAGAGGCCTGTCTGGCTCTACATCAGCTTTTCATCTTGTTGTCATCTTTTGCAAACAATTGTTTCATACAAAAAATTACTTTTGCCTTTCACAATAATCATGTTGTAACAATCCATAATTTTTTTTAGCATATCTACCAATCCCATTAAAATCATGATATACTGAAAGCGCTACCAAGAACACATCATTCTAAGGGGGATTGGAACGATGAATGTAGCGTTACAGCAGAAAAATGTGTATGAGGATTTCGACCCGAAGGCAGATACGCTCTACTTTCGTGTAGGAACACAGGGACTGATTAGCTTCCACGGACGTAATTACAACATCAAAAAGAGAATGTCCGCAGAAGAAAGAAGTCGGATCATAACAGATCACAGCACCTTTTTCAAAGTTTCATCCGATTGTTATGTCAACATTCGCAATATTGCATCCATGGGGAATGAATACATCGTGTTTGGAGATTCATCCAAGCGGGTGTATTGCTCACCACGCAAGCAGCAGATGATACGAGAATTGCTTGCACAATAACGATAAAGCCTGTACCTCTCTAGGTAATCCCCTAGACTGGCACAGGCTTTATTTATGCTTTCCAGCTATTCACAAGTAATGCCAACGTTAATTGCTCGGTATCACTTACGACTACGTTAGCTTGCTTTAACACATCAGAGTCTCCCACACCTATGGCGACCATATTCGCGGCTTTTATTGCAGCTATGCCTGAGAACGAATCTTCAATCGCAATACAGCTTTCCACATCTACACCTAGCTGTTCTGCAGCTTTTATAAATATTTCAGGATCAGGCTTACCCTTCTGCAACGAATCTGGATCAACAATGATATCAAAAAAGTCAATAATCTGAAGCTTGTTCAACACCGTAACCGCGTTCCGACTTGCCGATGCGATCGCAAGCTTCAAGCCCTTCTCCTTCAACTGCTGAAGCAAATCCATGATGCCTGGCAACAGGTGCGTCGGTTTCATCTGATCGACCAATTGCATGTAGATCTCATTTTTGCGCGTAGCCAATTGCTGCTTATCTTCCTTCGTAAGGGTCGCTCCAGCAGTACCTAAAATAATGTCCAATGACTCCAGTCGACCAACGCCTTTAAGCTGCTCGTTCAGCTCCCGATTGAAGGGTAGCTTAAGTTCATTTGCAATGTGCTTCCACGCTTCGTAATGGAACTCCGCTGTATCCGTGATTACGCCATCTAAATCAAAGAGAACTGCTTCTAACGGATGATCCATACTAACTTCCACATCATTACCGACAACTAATTCAAGCTCATGGGATCGATGAACGATCGACAATGGCTGCCCTTCCAATAACCGGTACGTAGCAGCACTTGATGTGACCTTAATGTCGATTAAACGCTCATGATACGTAATTCTAAAGCGATAGCCTTGCCACCCCTTCGGAACAATTGGCTTAAAGCTGAGCGTGTCGCCATCGTCTCTCATACCAGCAAATCCATTCACAATCGACAGCCATGAGCCTGCCATAGATGCAGTATGTAGCCCATCTGCCACATTTCCATTCAAATCGTCTAAGTCCATTCTTACTGTACGCATGAAATATTCATAGGCTTTATCCACGTATCCGATTTCTGTAGCAACAATGCTGTGAATACACGGAGACAACGATGAATCATGCGTCGTAATTTGTTCATAGAAATTATAATTTCTAATTTTCTCGGCAAGAGAAAACCGATGACTTTGTAAAAATAAGGCGAGTACGACGTCCGCTTGCTTAAGCACCTGATGACGGTAAATGACGAGCGGGTGATAATGGAGCAGTAGCGGATAGCGATCTTCTGGCGTATTCGCAAAATCCCATCTCTTCTTCTGTAGAAATGTATCGTCTTGAGCTACGATGCCAAGCTCTTCATCGTATGGAATGAACATTAGCTCGGCAGCTCGTCGCCAAGCCTGTGGCTCATCCGGAGTTAGCTTAATACCCTCTATCAATTCAGTGAATCGTTCATGCTGCTGTTCCTTCAACCAATCATATGTTTGCGATGCAAATTCGAGATGATCCTTTGCCATCACATTCGTATATACATTGTTATTGACGATCGCCGTATATTCATCTGGCCCAGTAACAGCATCAATGCAAAACTGACCGCCACGTCGTTCGTTATGATATCCGAGATCTACCCAAAAACGCGCGGTTTCGAACAGCATCTCGGCTCCATGCTCTAATAAAAACTGTTCGTCGCCAGACGCACCGAAGTATTGCTTCAAACCATGAATAATGTCTGCATTAATGTGAACCTGTGCTGTCCCAGCAGGATAATAAGCAGACGTCTCTTCCCCATTGATCGTTCTCCACGGATACAATGCTCCTAGCTGAGACATCTCTCTTGCTCTAGCTCTAGCATGATCAAGTGTGCCGGAGCGATAACTGAGCAATGCTCTAGCAATCTTCGGATTTGTGTAGATAAAGAATGGAAGCACGAATGTTTCCGTATCCCAAAAGTAATGCCCCTCGTAACCTTCGCCCGTTAAACCTTTCGCTCCGATGTTCGTTTTGCCATCTCGTCCAGTCGATTGAAGCAATTGATAGGCGTTGTAACGAATTCCTTGCTGAAGCGCATGATCGCCCTCAATTTGGACATCCGCATGCTTCCAAAAATCGTTCAGAAATGCGATTTGCTTTTTCTGTAACGCTGAATATTGGATGCTAGTCGCCTCATCTAGCAATTGATTCGCCTTGATAGCTAACTCTTTCTCTGAATAATCACGCGACGAATAGTAAGCAATCGATTTGACCACAGCAACGGTTTCATTCTCTTTAAGTTGCATCACATACTTAACAGTAGCTAACTGTTGCACTGCACTATGCTCTGTTAATACAACGACTCCCGCTTCAACTGTATGCGCGGCTGATGTATATAGCACAAAGCCCGTATGCTTCGTCCGTTGCTTGATCCACAGCCTACCAGCTTCAGCTCCTACGCTTTCCGTCTGTAGCACTTGACCTGAGAACGAAGCACCGATTCGTGGGTCATCAGAAGCAGCTTGATTGCTTACCTCTCCATTAATAGAAGAGTACAGTGCAACTTGCCCTGTGAAGTTAAGTGCAGTAACTTCGCATCGGATCGCAGCAAGGTGCTTATCATTCAAACTGACGATGCGACGAAATACAATCCGTAATTGTTTGCCCGAATCCGACTCCCATGTTACGAATCGTGTAAGCTCACCCGTACGCATATCCAGCTCTCGACGATAATCTAGCACCTTGCCCGAATATAAGCCGAAGCGTTGTCCATCAATCTCGATCTGGAAAATTTTTGCATCTGCCACATTCAGCATCGTTTGACTATTTTTCGCAAATCCGTATGCACCTTCAGGGTAAATGATCGGCTCTGAATCGTAGAAACCGTTCAAATACGTTCCAATTACACCTTCACGGCGTTGTTCTGCATCATTTTCCTCAAAATTACCTCGCATACCGATATATCCATTGCCTAACGCAAACATCGTTTCATTGCGCTGACGGTACTGTTCCTCAAAGCGTTCCTCAATCAATTTCCACTGGTCCAATGGATAGATTGGTTTTGGTGCAACGAATGGCTTCATTTTGTTCCTCCACTGTCATTAGCTGTGTCTTTACCCCTTAACTGAACCGCCAAGCAAACCACGAACAAAATATTTCTGTAATCCGAAAAATACTGCAAGTGGCATTAGCATGGATATGAAGGCAGCAGCAGTCAGAAGATGCCAGTCGTTACCACGCGTCCCTACCATGTCTGCAATCTTCATCGATAGCACCTGTACATCTGGCTGACTTCCTATGAAGATTAGCGAGACTAAGTAATCGTTCCAAACCCAGAGGAATTGGAAAATACTAATCGACGCGATTGACGGTACGGCAAGTGGCAAAATCAGCTTTGTAAAGATCGTAAAGTTAGATGCGCCATCCATGAATGCAGATTCAAATAAATCCTTAGGCAACTGACTTATGTAGGAATACATGAAGTACGTTGCCAATGGCAGTCCAAATCCGGCATGCGCTATCCAAACCCCTAAGAACGTTCCGTTGAGCCCCAGTGAGGTATAATCCTTCAAAATCGGTATCATCGCTACCTGTATCGGAACGACCAGCAGCATAATGACGATAACGAACATCGTCTTGCGGAACGGGAACCTTAGCCATGCGAATGCATAGGCTGCGAAGGTTGCGATCAGGATTGGAATAATCGTAGCAGGAATCGAAACTATGAGCGTATTCAGAAACGCTCGTGACATTCCGCTTCCTTGCTTTGTCTTCACAGAGCCATCTGTATCTGTAATTTGATACTTCTTCCCGGTAAGGACACCATTATAGTTTTCAGTAGTGAATTCAGTGTTCATCGTCCAAGCGGATTCCTGTACATTAATCGTTCTGGCACGACGGTTTTCCCATATTAAGCGCGAGCCATCAGGAGCTTTAACTCCCGAACGAAGCTCTTCATCTGTGTAGATTGTGCCGTTCACATCAATAGGTTCACGCAAATCCGTATCTTTAGGAAGCTGAATCTGTTCTTGCGAAACAAATTCCTTATGAGGAAATACGGTCCACCAACCCGATTTTAATATTTCTGTAGCGGGTCTGAAGGAAGACACGAGTAAACCAAAGGTTGGAATGAGCCAGATCAAACAGATCACTGCAAGGATCACATTGACGACCGCTTTGGAGCTTTTCCGTTTTCTATGCATCAGAATCCCCCCTGTTTACGAAGCTGACGTAAATTAATAATGATGACAGGAATGACAGCAATCAATAATACAATCGCGAGCGTTGAGCCATAGCCGTAGTTCTGATACATGAACAGCTGCCGGTAAAATTGCGTTGCCACAACCTCAGTGTCATATTGACCCCCCGTCATGACCATAACCACGTCGAAAATTTTGAGTGTAAACACAATAATTGTCGTCGTAACCGAAATGACTGTCGCCTTAATGAACGGTAGAATAATCTTCATAAAGATGCGTATTTCCCCTGCGCCGTCCATTCTCGCCGCTTCAAGCATATCCTCGGGCACACCTTTAAGCGCCGCTGAGAAGATGACCATCGCGAACCCGGTTTGCATCCAAACGAGAATAGCGATTAGGAAGAGATTATTCCATGGCTGCATCATACTCGTCCACGCTTGAGGTTCTCCTCCAAACAGCACAACGATTGCATTTAACAACCCAACCTGCTCGTCACCCGGCTGGTAGTAGTAAATAAACTTCCAAATAACGCCTGCCGCTACGAAGGAAATCGCCATCGGCAAGAAAATAATCGCCTTCGCAATTTTCTCAAAGCTACTGCGGTCTGCAAGTACAGCAATGAGCAATCCTAACACAATACATGCTGTTGCACCGAATACAACCCATAACAGATTGTTTCGTAGTGCAGTCAGCAACAATCGATTCGTGAATACTGCTGCGTAGTTGGCAAAGCCGACAAACTTATCCGAGCTAGCATCCAGAAAGCTCATATAGAACGTACGAATGGTTGGTATGAGTAACAACCAACTAAGTAGAAGAAACGCTGGCCCTACGAACACGAACGGCTGAATCCGTCTTTTCCAAGCATCTGAATACTGCTCAACGAGCCAATTGAACGACCAATAAATCATATATACACCGGCGACACCCCAAATGATTGCCAATACAGCGTACAGCACCGGATTCAATTCAGAGTCACGTAGAAAAATAAAGATTCCCGAGTGAATGATGACATTCAGCGCTGGAATTAACAACGTCCATAGTACTTTGCGCGCGGTGTTTGATTTGGCATTGTTCGCCGTAGATGTTGTCATCGTCATCGTCATCTCCCTTCACAAGCCAATTTGATATGGCGGCATCAATCTGTCAATCTAGTTACCCGTTTGAATGAAAAAGGAGGGCCGCTATCGTTGCCCGAAAGTGCCCTCCGTGTTCACTTACTAGTACAAGCTAACTCTTATTTCCAACCAGCTTGAATTTCGCTCAATGCTTTATCGAGATCAACCGTACCACTGACATAATCAGTCATACCTTTCCAGAACGTACCCGCACCAACAGCACCAGGCATCAAGTCAGATCCGTCAAAGCGCAATGTCGTTGCATTTTTAACAAGCTCAGCCATTCTGCGCTCTACATCAGACGTATACCAAGAAGAATCTGCATCATTCATTGGGGCAATTACACCACCAGATTGGATCCAAGTCTTAATGGATTCACCGGTTGTGAAAAATTCCATAACTGCGCGAACTTCAGGACGATCGTTAAACATTGCATAGATGTCGCCAGCAACGAGAACTGGATTGCCATACTGTGGATCGATTGGCGGGAAGTAGAACCAATCATAATCTTCTCCGGATTTCAAATCTTGTGGGAAGAAGCTAGTAATAAAGCTTGCTTGGCGATGCAAGAACGCCTTAGCTGGGTTTTCGAACATCACTTTTGGAGCATCCCCGAACGACGTTGTTACGATTGATTTCGTTCCGCCGTATACATAATCTTTGTTCAACCAAATTTCAGACATTTTTTCAGCTGCATTTTTTACAATTGGATCTGTGAACGGCAGTTCACCTTTAACCCACTTGTCATAGTTTTCCGGTGTTGTTGTACGAAGCATAATATCTTCGATCCAGTCAGTTGCAGCCCAACCTGTAGCCGCACCACTTTCGATTCCGATTGCCCAAGCTGTATCTCCATCCTTAGCGATTTGATCGCTAAGTGCGAGCAATTCATCCCAAGTGTTAGGAATTTGATAGCCAGCAGCTTCGAATTCTTTCTTCGGATACCATACTAAGCTCTTAACGCTACTACGAGCCCAGATTCCAGCCATTACGTCGCCACTTGGTCCTGGCATTGTCGCCATATCGAGCCAGCTCTTGTTGTAATTAGCATTCAGCTTATTTGCATCCATGAAGGTAGAAACATCAATAACTTTACCTGTCTTAGCAAAGTTAGCGAGCAGTCCCGGTTGTGGGAAGTCAGCGATATCCGGTGCGTTACCACCTTCAATACGAATGGAGATCGTTGCTTCAAATTCCTTCGATCCTTCATATTGAATATCGATACCTGTTTTGTCCTCGAAAGCTTTAATTGCTTCTTCGAATTTCACTTGGTCAGCATCTGCAAAAGGCCCGAACATGCTTACTTTAGTGCCTTTATACTTTCCAGCATAAGCTTCATCCAGTGCGGTACCGCCTGCGTTGTTGTCCGTGTCTGTATTCGATTTGCTTTCTGCTGGTTTGCTTGATGCAGGTGAGGAAGCTGATTCATTATTGTTCTTACTACCGCATGCCGACAAAATCAATGAAAGCGTAAGTATCATAGCCAATAATAGAAAACCTGTCTTTTTCGTTTTGTTCAAGCAGTTCATCCCCTTAAAATTTAATAATGTTTCAATACAGTTCCTTTCAATAAAACGTAACCACCCCCTTAAATTAGTTCACTTGGATTATCGACAACAATTTTAAATTACTTTTCTATTCTCTGAAAAGCTTTTCAAAAACAGATTCATTTCTACCACAATCAACAGCTTTACTTATGATTTGACCTCATACCTCTTCGTTGATCCTCTTTCTATAATTGTATGAGGCACTATTTCCCGCAAAATCGGATCTTCCTCGCCATTGATGAGCGTATCTAGCTTTTCGACCGAACGATAGCCGATCTCATATGTTGGTTGAGCTACTGTCGTCAACCGTGGAATCGAGAAGCTCGACCACCGAATATTATCGAAACCCATCACCGAGATTTGTTCGGGAACCGCTATTCCGCGATCATGTAAATCTGATATTAAACCGAGAGCTAATTCATCTGATGCAGTAAATATTGCAGTAATATCAGGAAACTGCTCTAAAATTTGTGTGCCTTCTCCTAATGTGTTCGTAGTCCAGCCATCTACATATACAATATTATGCTTGCAGTGCTCCAAATCATTCTCCCTTAACGCACGTACAAAGCCTTGATATCGTGGTTGACCAGCAATTGAATCGCTTAAATCGAAGCTAACCATCCCAATATTGCGGTGCCCAGCTGCAATCAAATAGTTTACTCCATCGTATGCAGCCTGTTCATCATCAATTTTGACAGAGGGCATATTATATTCCATAGAATGCGTCGATACTAAAACAACTGGCATATTCAATCGTTCAAACTCTTTATAATAATCAGGATAGATTGGATCACTCGTGTAAAGAATGCCATCGACTTGCTTCTCATAGAAACTGTGTAAGTACGAGAATAATCGATTTTTATCACGATCCGTATTGCAGATAATGAGGTTATAGCCTAGCTTCTTAGATGCATCCTCCATTCCGCGTATAATGTCTGCATAATAGGCGTTACGGATATCCGGGATAACAACACCAAGCGTATTCGTCTTCTTGTAGATCAGTCCTCTTGCTAATGCGTTCGGTTTGTATTTCAACTTTTCAATCGCAGTTTGAACCTTAGTCCGCTTCTGTTCGATAACCGTTTCAGGTGCATTCATTACTCTCGAGACTGTGCTTATGGAGACATTGGCTAACTTTGCGACATCTTTAATCGTTGGTTTCATCACTTCATCCCACACAATCTATTACATTCTCTTGAAAAGGTTTTCATAATTCTCGCCCTTATGATACCGCTTACATTTTCCGTTGTCAACCACTATTTTGGAAAAATTTTAAAGATACATACAAAAATGCTGGCACATGCAGAAGGAACTTCCTTCCACATTCACCAGCATCGTGTATCATACAAGCATTTCCATTATGAGGCCTGCAGTTTCCTCGATTGCCTTCTCTGTGACATCTATAACCGGACACTTCAAACGATCCATAATGTCAGAGGCAAATTTCAATTCTTTCTCAATCCGTTCAAGTGAAGCATAATGAGCTTGACTAGGGAGACCTAACGCTTTTAGCCGTTCAGTACGAATTTTCAAGAGTCGCTCAGGATGCATCGTTAATCCGACTGTAAGTCGATTCGAACTTATGAACAGCTCCTCGGGCGGTTTCACTTCAATCGTAAGCGGATAGTTCGCTGTACGAATGCCTTTATGTGCGAGAAAGATGCTAAGCGGCGTCTTTGAAGTGCGCGAAACACCTACGAGTACGACTTGCGCTTGTAGCAAACCTCGCGTATCTTTACCATCATCATACTTTACGGCAAACTCTACGGCTTCGATTTTACGATAGTAATTTTCGTCCATCTCATGTAATAAGCCTGGTTTATATTTCGGCGAATCATTGAAAGTATCAATGAAAGCTTGCATCATCGGCCCCATTACATCGACGGCACGTACTCCTAATCGAATCGTCTCCTCACGCATCGTCTCACATAGTTCAGGCTGCACGAGTGTGTAAGCGATAAAACCTCCAGCTTCAGCAGCCTCTTGAATGATCGCTTTGATCTCATCCTCATGCTTAATGTTTCCGAATCTTTTAATCTTCACTTGCTCAGTGGCAAATTGCCGCGTTGTCGCACGTGCAACTGCTTCAGCAGTTTCACCGATTGCGTCTGAACAGACAAATATCACTTTCTGTGGTTCCTCCGCCATCCTCGTCCCCCTACTCCGTCATCAAGCCTGACGACAACTCTACCAATATTTGCGCCATATTGGTTTTTGTTAATCGTCCTACCACTTCATAACGACTTCGATCTTCAGCGTTTTTGACAACAACCGGCATTCCGCCAACTTGGTGATCGAGCATCTTCTTCGCAGCATCTATTGCAGTGTCGTCTGGCGTCACCATAACAATTCTTGGCACCCGCGTCATGACCATACTTACTGGAATTGATGCTGCATTCGGGTTACCTAAAGTTACTTTCACCAAGTCCTTTAATGATACCATTCCCGCAAGCGCACCCTGATCATCAGTCACCGTCAAAAACCCGGTATTTTCCATAAACAATGAAATAACTGCGTCATTTACTGTTGCACTTTCTCGAATGATGGCAGGCCTATTCATGACGTCCTTAACTTTCAAATATCGAAGCTTTTCACCCAGCTGACCTTCCGAAGTAAGTACTTTACCTAGAAAATAACCAACCTTAGGCTTCGCATCGATGTAGCCCAGCATGACTAGCACAGATAAATCCGAGCGAATCGTCGGACGGCTAATGCCTAGACCTTCAGCGATTTGTTCGCCGGTAATCGGCGCATGCTTCTTCACAAGATCAATGATCGTCAACTGCCTAGCTGTAAGCTCTATATGCGTACCCTCCTTCAAACCACGATCAGAACATCCACTATTCTATCCAGTACATATTCGACTCTTGTGCTATCGCTACCTTCTCGCAATCGTTATGATAACGCTCGATGCCGCTGTCCGCTAAAGGATGCTTCCAAAGTGCAGACCGTAGCGAAATTGGAATTGTTGAAAGTTGCGACATGAGTTCCCGCATTAGCCCTCATCTGAAATAATTTCTATCTTATTATGGTATAACATATAATTATTTATGACTCAATATATGAGAGCATCAATATTAATATGTTGTTATATATAGATTGTAGCTGTAGCTATAGTTGGTTAAAGTAGGGTGCAGCGGACAGGAGATTCGTTATTAGTCTTACTTAGTGCTTATATGTAACATGAGCGGTCACTAGATCGGTTATTCGAGGATAATGGGGCTGAAATCATAGAGCTGAT
The DNA here is from genome assembly GCA_029203125.1 of Candidatus Cohnella colombiensis. Taxonomy (GTDB): domain Bacteria; phylum Bacillota; class Bacilli; order Paenibacillales; family Paenibacillaceae; genus Cohnella; species Cohnella colombiensis. Next base: position 1,282,557 of record CP119317.1, on the reverse strand, counting down.
AGAAGATAGCGGAACGTATGTCCGACAAAAATTGAAAAGTACATCGAAATCCGCAGATAACGGAAACTATGTCCGCTCCGCCTCTGATTGCATCAAGTAGCTGTAACACCAACATGCGAATGACTAACTATTGTAGGAATAGACAACAAATTAAGAGGAACAAGCCACTTTTGCAAGATAATTACGATTCCGAGGTACATCTGTACCTCTAGCAGGATAAAAAAAGACCACTCCCCGTTTGCGCAAACGTAGGAGCAGTCTTCCTGCATGTATCTTTTAGTGCGTTGCCTTCGTCCGTTCTTTCCCTTTGTCCGCCTCAGCGGCGTTCTTCGTTGCCGCCTCGCGATCCTGTTGCATCTCTTCTATCGATTTAACATGCAACCGAGCTGCACCACGATAGCCTTCATTCGTTGAAATTAAATTCCCTAAGGCAAGTGTTGCTTTCGCTTCAACGATGGCATCCGCATATTGCGGCAACCACTTTTCACCAGCAACGAGCATTTCATCGACCATCTGCCAAATTTCTTTAGGATTGCATACTGCACCGACAAGAGGATCCATCATGAAAGCTTGTCGCAGCAACTGATCATTGCCATGTACAGCTGCCTCTACAGATAATCGCTGAACAGAGATACTAACATTACATACAGCTGCTGGACCTAAAGGCAAATTACCAACATGCGGCATGGATATCCCATTACGATCTACATAACCCGGAGCTTCGATAATTGAATCTGCTGGCAGGTTCGCAATTACACCATTATTTACAACATTGAAGTGACCGCGATATACGCGTCCTGTCTCAAGCCCTTCGATAATATATGAACCATGCTCTTGACTGCGCTCTTTGGCAGCATATTGCCAAGCAGGCTCCTTCATCCAGTTCGGGAAGTCTGTCTCGAACCAATTGCGTCCTTCTGTACACACTCGTAAATATCCGCCCGTCTCACCATTGATCCAGTTGCCTAAATCAATCCATTGCTCAATTTCCTGTGGACGCTTGCGATACCAAGGGACATATTCGCTAAGGTGACCGTTGGATTCAGTACTATAATAGCCGAATCGCCGTAGCATATCGATACGAACCTTCTCTGTACGACTGAAATCAGGATGCTTCTCGAACGCCTCCAGCACTTTCCCTGTCAAATCTTCTCCGTTATGTGTCACTTGGATATACCAAGTCTGATGGTTAATACCTGCGCAAATGATGTCAACCTCTTGTTGTTTCAAGCCAAAGGCTTCCGCAATTTGCCAATGACCGCCCTGAACACCATGACACAAGCCAACTGTACGCACACCACCATATTGATTGCATGCCCAAGTAAGCATCGCCATAGGATTAGCATAGTTGAGCAACAACACATCTGATGCAGCCATCTCACGTATGTCCCGGCAAATGTTAAGCATCTCGGCAATCCCGCGCTGACCATACATGATCCCACCTGCTGACAATGTATCACCTACACACTGATCGACACCGTATTTTAGCGGAATATCCACATCCGTCGCGAACGCTTCAAGGCCACCAACACGAATTGTACAGATGACATATTTGGCACCCTTCAATGCTTCGCGACGATCTGTCGTTGCCTGAATTTGAATAGAAAGTCCGTTCTCCACAATATCTCTTTGGCACAGCTCGGTTACCATATTCAGATTGTGCGAATTAATGTCCGTAAATGCGACTTCAACATCGTGAAATTCCGGTACACTTAGCAAGTCGCGAAGCAGTCCACGTGTAAATCCGATACTTCCCGCACCGATGAAAGTAATCTTGAATGGCAACAATAACGCCTCCTAGACATAAGTTATAAGCTTTAACCTCTGTCCACATTGTACCTTCACTTCTGGCGGGAGCGTTATCACAATCATGACTTCCTTTCGAAAAAGGTGTCAAAAATCCTCACTTTCCTCTAGCGTCAAGTAGCTGTGTGTTAATTGAACTTCTAAACGCGATTGGAGTGAGTTCCGTATGTTTCTTAAACAATGCGTGAAAATATTGCCTGCTTCCAATCCCCACATAATCTGCAATGTCCGCAATCGCAATATTGGAATGAAGCAACAGCATTTTTGCCTTCTCCATCCTCAACGAAGTTAAATATTCAGTCAATGTCGTTCCAGCATGTTGCTTAAAGATACGATGCAAGTAACCGGGATGTACATTAACTGCAGCCGCTATATCCTTCACCTGAATGTTACGGTCATAGTTCTGTTGCATATATTCCATACACAGCTTTACATAATGCTCGCTCGGCTGTTTCGATTCGTTCTCTGTATCGCGCCACAATCTACCGATCCGAATTAACAGTTGTGCAAGCAGCATCCGATCCAGTGCCCCGCCATCGCTACCCCGCTTATCTAGCTCGATGACAAGGCTCTTCAGTGCATGATACACTTCATCTGGATCTCGAAGAATGAGATTCGACACTGAAGAAGCTAGCAACGCCTTCAAGGCATCTTCTTCATTCGCTAGCTCCTTCAGCGATGGAAAACAACCATCATATTGTTCGAAAGAAAATTCCACATTCAGCATTCGACATGTCTCTTCAACGATGAGCCGATGTGGCACGTTCGCATCAAGTAAGATGAGTTCGCCCTTCTTCAACTTGAATGAATGCTCCTTGCCCTTGCCTTCGTTCATCTCCACGACACATTCGCCCTGAATGACATACATAATTTCTGTGGAGTCATGCTGATGATATGCCATATGAAAGTCATTCCATTGCTTATAATAATAGGCGAACACTCGTGGCAGATAGCGTCCTTCCAGCAACCGCTGATCGAACAAGCTCCCCTGACCTCTCACACCAGCTTCGCTCCTTGCGCCTCATTCACAAAGGTACGCGCTCGTAAAGTCAGTTCGTTGAACTTCCCTTCCTGCACGAGCTGCTTATCCACAATATTACTACCCATTCCAACGCCGACCGCACCAGCTTCGAAAAACGAACGTAGATTTTTCAAGTTGACCCCACCCGTAGCAATCATCGGAATATGATTCAGTGGCGCTCGAATTTCCTTCAAGTAGTCAATCCCAAGGAATCCCATCGGAAACAGCTTTACTGCTGATGCTCCCGCTTTGTAAGCACGCACGATCTCCGTTGGCGTCATCGTTCCAGGCCATACTTCAACCCCATGCTCGACACCGTAGTGGATAACTTCTTCATCAAGATTCGGAGAGATTAAATACTCGGCTCCTGCTGCAACTGCTTCTTTCGCTTGTCCAATGTCAAGCACTGTACCTGCGCCGATCCGCAGTCGATCAGAGAACTTCTCACGGAAGCTCGAGATTATCCCTAATGCCCCGTCGGTGTTTAAAGTCACCTCAAGCAGTACAATACCGCCGTCCGCCAATGCTTTGGCAGTCGCATCAGCCTTATCGATCGGAATACCTCGCAAAATGACGACGATCTTTTCCTTTTCTAATACGTTCATTAAATCAGATGACATTGTAATAGCCTCCTATGACATTTGCAGCATATAGATGATGACCGTTAACGTGAACACACTTGCTATCGTCGTTACAAGAACCATCTGGGATGAAAACTGTTGTTCATTATCATACTCCACCGCGAGCAGCACGCTGCTTAATGAGGTTGGAACCGCCGAGGATACGATCAATGCAGCCGATGTTAATGGGTCAAGCCCCATCATCCATACGATCCCTGCTGCTAAGAGCGGTCCAACAATTAACCGAAGTGTCGAAGCGATTCCAACATCTAATAGCATTTTGCGATTGAGGGACTTTTCCATATTGGCTAATTGAGCACCTAACGTCAACAATGCAATTCCAATAAATGCGTCAGCAATATAATCAATCGGGATGCTAAAGCTATTAGGGATCGGAATCTCAAAACTATGTAACATCAATGCAATCGGAATAACATATATAATCGGCATTTTAATAATTAACAGTACAATCTTTCGCCATTCCGCTTTGTGAGCATTCACACTATATATCCCATATGTATAGGGTATTAACGCTTGCATCACCATTACGATCACTTGAATCGACAGTGTGTACGGATTGGCCGCGAATGCGAGCTGATTAATAGGTAATCCATAGTTCCCACTATTGTAAAAAAACACACTATTCCTCACTGCCCCGCGCTTACCGCCCTCATAACGTCGCAATCGAATAACAACTTCTGTGACTGCATATTGCAGAGCGAAGAACAAAAAACAGAATAGGATTACTTGTCCGAAAAGCACTGCAGATATATTCGTTTCATTGAGAAGCTTAAATACCATAACCGGTGAAAATAAAAAAAAGTTCATCTTTGACAAAGTGCGAATATCTAGTTTAAAGCTGCGGTGTAAGATTACCCCAATAACAATGACAATCATGATCGGCATTACGTTGTTCATTAGAATGTTGATGAAGATACTCATGTTGAAGTTGCCACCCATTCTTATAGATAACAACCGCCGAACATAGGTTCAGCGGTTGGTTCAGTGATCTGTACTTCTTACCCTCTATTCCATTGGAAACCTAGCTTATCTAAAAAGGCTTTCGCAAGTACGACATGCCCCGCTTGCGATGGATGCACACGATCCCATGCCAACGTTGCAGAGTAAAGCTCCTTCAGCACCACATCAAATGCAGCCTGAGTATCAACAAAATATGTACCATACTCTTCCGCGATTTGTTTCACAATTGCACCATAATCGTCCATCGTGTTGCGCATGGCATCCGATCGATTCACTTCTAGGAAGAAGGGTGTCATCAGTACGATCCCCTCAACCAATGGCTTCGATTGCTCGATGAGCTTACGTAAAGTCGTTTGATATTGATCCTTGTACACATGCCATTCTTTAATGAAAGGCGTATCATATTGGCGCCATACATCATTCGTACCAATCATAATAGAGAGCCAGTCGGGCTTGCGGTCAATCACATCTTCCTGCCATCTCTTATCAAGATCTACAACTGTGTTTCCACTTAACCCCGTGTTTACAACGCGAATGCCCAGTTCGGGATAGATAGCTTGAAGCATACCGTCAACAAGTGATACATACCCTCTGCCAAGCGCTCCAAATAGCCCTTCACCATCAGGCTTTACACGATCGCAATCTGTAATCGAATCTCCGATGAATAATAGCTTTTGCCCTTTTTTAAGCAACATTTTCCATCACCTCAGCATCCATTGTACAACCTTTAAAGCACTATTGGATAGTTAAAAAATAAAATACCACAGCTCGCGTTATGAACGCGTAGCTATGGTATTTTAACATCTATATGAATGGAGGGGGCTACCTTCGCAAATGTAACTATCGAACGTTAATAGTCGTAGCTGTTCGAATGATCTTTGAGCGACGCCATTAATTCTTCTTCATCGCGAAAATGATTCGTTAAGATCACATAGGCTTGGAAAAGATACGATGTCATGCGCTTTGCTTCTTCAATACAGATCGGTAGCATCGTTCGATCGATCGCATGCGTGAACGCCTTCACATATTGATCTGCTAGCTCATGCTCTTGCTCCATCAGCGTGCATTCATCTATATCTGTGCCAAAGTACCACGCCGCCATCGGGAAAAGCTCCTCTTCTTCCCATTGCGAATGGGCGTCCAATTGCACCTTAAAGTCTGCGACCTTCTTTTTCAACTCGTACATCTGATTGTTTAATTGCAGCTCATCTTTCTCGATCCTAATCGCACAAGTTAACGAATAAATTTCCTGTAGCACGACCTGCAGTATGCTGTGTTCTTCTTTCAGTCTCGTAACAGCATCATTTAATTGAAACATAGGTGTCATTGTCGTAGTAACCATTTTCTCAGGTAAGTTTACTCTCATCTCAACTCTCTCCCTTTATGTTCCTCATGTATTATTCGTTTCATGTAACTTGCGCAAATTGTGCAGTTGGGTGACTTTAGTGGTTCTTGTGGCTCTTGTGGTCAATGTTCTGCTTGTTGATGCTCTCATTATATCGTCAACACTTCTATAATAATGTGAAATAAATCACAATGAATAAAATGTTGTGAACTTTTTATTTGAATGCACTGCTACTGTCACGGTATCCCCCTCGCTCAGTGCCATAGGCGCTACCGTTACCCGATTTTTTCGGACATCTCAGCTCAAAAGTACCATTAGAGCGCCTGTTACCCGATTTTTTCGGACATCTCTGCTCAAAAGTGCCATTAGAGCGCCTGTTACCCGATTTTTTCGCACATCTCCATCCAAAAGTGCCATTAGAGCGACTGTTACCCGATTTTTTCGCACATCTCCATCCAAAAGTGCCATTAGAGCGACTGTTACCCGATTTTTTCGGGTATCTCTCCATCTGAGCGAGGGGGATATCGGGACATTAGGGGGAGTTACAGCGACTGTTACACGATTTTTCCGGCTATCTCCCCCTCTGAGCGAGGGGGATATCGGGACATTGGGGGAGCTAAAGCAACTGTTACCCGATTTTTTCGGGTACCCCCTCATCTGAGCGAGGGGGATATCGAGACATTGGGAGCTACAGTGACACGCTATATCACGCAAAGTAACCATTAAAAAAGCCACCTCGCCTAAACTTCATCTCCAATTGTTAGATGGTGTCTAACAATCGGGAAGCAGTTCATCACGAGGTGGCCCTATAATTAATACAACTATTCTACAGATTCAATGGATTGGATTAACCCTTTGAGCTTATCCGCAGAGCGGTGCAGCAACAGCTTCTCTTCTTCCGTAATTTTGATGTCCATAATTTCACGTACTCCATGACGATCGACGATACACGGCACCCCGAGGAACACATCGGAAACGCCATGATAATCTTTCAGCAATGTGGACACGTTCAGAACCGCACCTTCGTCGCGTAAAATCGCTGTGCAGATCCGATCAAGCGCCAACGCAATCGCATAATAAGTAGCACCTTTTGCGCTGATGATCTGATACGCAGCATCACGAGTGTTTGTGAAAATCGTTTCCTTGCTTTCGTCGCTCAAGCGAACTTCGGTACCTGCAACGTTAGCCAAGCTCCATAGTGGAAGCTCAGAATCGCCATGTTCACCAACAATGTGTGCATGTACGCTGCGTGGATCAATATTCAATTCTTCACCAATCAAATAACGGAATCTAGCGCTATCAAGCAGCGTACCCGAGCCAATAATCCGGTTAATCGGCCATTCCGACTTTCTCCAGGTGAAGTAACTCATAATATCAACTGGATTCGATGCAATTAACAAAATCGCATGATTGTTATATTTAAGTACTTCATTAATGATGCTATCGAAAATCGCAACGTTGCGCTTGAGCAAATCGACGCGAGATTCGCCTTCCTTCTGCGCAGCGCCTGCAGTAATGACAATAATATCTGCATCGCGGCAATCTTCATATGTACCCGCCCAGAGCTTTGCGCCTCCAAGGAATGGCATACCGTGGTTCATATCAAGCGCATCACCAACAGCTTTATTATGGTTTGCATCAATAAGGACAAGCTCATCCATTCTCTTGCGAAGGAGCAATGTATAAGCTGTCGTAGAACCGACCGCACCTGCTCCAATAATTACGACTCTCGTTTTTTTCAAAATAATTCTCCTCCAAGTCTATTCTTCCATGAAAGGTTTGTTAACATAAAAATACATGTAACCCATCAGCAGTCCGCCACCAATTAGATTACCAAAGGTGACAGGAATAAGGTTGTGCATCACATCGCTGAAGGTGATCCCACCAGGTTGATCGAGCACCAAAGCGATTGCGAACGTGCACATGTTGGCGATACTATGTTCATATCCCGAAATAAAGAAGCAGAATACGAACAGCATCATCGCAAACATCTTTGCCCCATCATCCTTCATCGACATCGGGACGAAGAAAGCGAGACAGACGAGCCAATTACACAAGATCGCGCGGAAAAATAATTCCATCGTTGGTGCGCTAACCTTCTTCTCAACGACGCTGAGCAAAAAGCTATTGACAGAGGAGTCCGCAAATAATCCAGTTGTGTAGATTAAAAGCGCAAAAGCCGCCGCTCCTAGAATATTACCAGAATAACTCAAAATCCACAATTTCACTGTGTCTTTCCACTTCATCTTTTTACGCAGGGCAGCGTACGTATAATAAAATGTGTTTCCCGTAAAGAGATCTCCGCCACCATAAGATATCAAAATGATTGCCGCGCCAAATGTAATTGCAGCCATCGGATAAGTCAGTGGTGAGTGCTCAAGATAGAAGAAGTTACCGGTCTTGAATGCAACAATTACACCGAAACCGATAAACATACTTGCAAGCATCGAACGAGACAAATACCGGAGTATACTTTGTTTGAAAATTTTAAATTTCTTCAGAGCTAATTGTTCAACCTTTAAAAGTGCTTGGTCTTCCATAGTCGTTCCCTCACGTTCTCTATATCGATATGTGCTACAATAACCCATACATAATGTAGCACATATCGATGCTTGATTGAGTGACTTTTTTCACTAATTTTTCGTATGAACTTCCTCTGCACTTTGCACTTTCGTAGTATTCCACTTATTGTTGACCCATGTAATCAGGAAGGAAATACCTCCGAGAAGGATGAGAACAAGCACTTTGTACAGCATATCCTGACCGCTTAAATCCATGAACATTGCCTTAACAGCTACAATTAACAACACTACCGTACCGAACCATCTAAATAGATTTTGCCCACGATAGGCTCCCCAGAGAAACAATAACAATGCGTATACTCCCCAAGAGACAGATAATGAAAGCTGCATCATATTATTTGAAGCACTATCAAAGTATTCGTAGAACACTCCACTTATTTGTACAGTAAGTAGACCACCAACAATGAGATGTGAAAATAGAGCAAACACATTCGATAGCAATTCCTCATTAGCGTCCGAGTCAATACTTCTTGGTTTCTTTGGCGACCGCATCTCGTGCATCGAATAATAGAATCCGATGACTGCTAACAACACCCATGCCATCGCTCCCCAGTTCAAGAATGGAATGTACGTACCAAACCATTCTCCACGCGGCGTATCCCAAGTTACGATGAACCAATAGATCCCAACAATAAACCAAATAGCTACCGAAATGATTTTCAACCCAATCCAGTCCATTTTTTGACCTATTACAGCAACAACACCTGCAATCGTACCCCAAACGATAACGCTGATAAGAGGCTTAATCTCCATCCCGCTTCCTAACTGTGCAATTGCAAGAAGGAGCATCATCATCCCGCTAATCGTGTGACTGACGAACGCCATATTCAAATCTTGAGTGAGCTTATAGATGATTGCTCCAATTATTACGTAGACGAATCCGATCAAAGCGAGCACAAAAGCATAATGCAGCTCACCTTGCAGGATGAAGATCGCCCAACAGCCGAACAGCACACCATTTGTTAAGCTTAAGTAGACGTTCCAGCCATCGAAGCTGCGTTTCGTCTTCCAAGATGACAGCATAAATCCGACAAGGTAATAAATGAACGCTGCGAGCGCATATCGAATCGGCATGTTCCATAAGCCTTCTGTAGGTGGATCAAAGTGTACATAGTAAACTCCGTACACGATCCAAGTTCCAATGAAAGCACTGTACCGTAGCTCATTCCAGCGTTTTGCGATGCTAAGGAAGAAAAATGCCGTGTTCAAGACAAATAAGTAGAGGAACAAAGTGAATACTTGATCATCCATCGGTTGCATGAACAGCGGAGATAATATTCCCCCTGCTAACGCAATGTTCATCAATAGACGCGAGTCCGTGCGATAAGCGAATAAGGACACTCCAATCGTTACTGCGGACATCCCGATTAACACCGTCATCGGATTCCATAATCCGTAGTAAATTCCTGCGAATGAGAAGGTAGCATATAGAATGCATGCCCCTAATCCCATAAGAATCTGAACTGCGGAGTAGAACGTCCCCCGCTTTGTCAGAGCCAAGCCTACCATGCTAAGTCCAGCACCGCTAATCAATCCGAATCCGATCTTCATTACGTTCGTAATCCAGCCTTGATCAAGTGAATACTTAAATAACGTTACGACTGCAGCTAATATAAACATGACACCTAACAAAGAAGTCCAGTGCTTACGGAAAAATAAATCCATCTTCATCATCCTCCTAAGGGGTTGTCGCTTGCGTCATACGACTTGACATGCGATCTACGAACCATACAATGCCATAAAGCATGAAGCATAGAAGCATTGCAACGAGCTCTAGCTGCAGTAAGTACCAAGGCCATGGTGATAATAAATCGAGTAATGATCCTGTATCAGGCTTACGAGCAAGAAACATAAAGTTGCTTCCGGTAATCCAATTCGTAATCGCTGCTGGAAGTGCGAGTACATGGAGCCAGCCTAACGCTCTGAACATTGATCGAAGCTTTGGACGATGCTGATGAACTGCGGTCATATAAACACTTGCTGCAATAATGGCCGCATGAGCAATGAAGAAGTGAAAGTAACGAAATTCCGGATAAGAGGCATCTAAGTTGGGAGTGAGAATCGCTTGAATGGCACCGAGTATTCCGAGAAAATATCCGATTTCGTACAGTCTGTGATTTCGCGTTAGCAGAAGCGCAGCCGATAACCACATCATGATGCTGCATAGCTGAAAGGGCAGTGAGTGTAATCCCCAATTGTCCGTAACCTCATACCAAATGTATAAGGAAACCTCGCAACCGATCAGTAGCCCCGCCAGACTATATCTGGCTATCCGATCTACGTTCGTTTTTCTTAGCCATTGTCGTCGATGGATGATAACGAACACCATGACGACTGACAACAGTATCCCTATCACATGCGCGATGCCAAACGGTACGAACGCCATCTCATTCCCTCTTCTCGACAACAGATTGTGACCTGATCTCAACTTCATTTTAGAAAAAATCCACAAAAAAAATAGTACCATCATTTTATGGTACTACCTTAGCTTTCACTGTCTGTATGAAATAATCCCATCTCTTTTACTTGCTGTGCAGCTTCTTTAGACCCGCTCGTCTTCAGCTTCTTCAATATATGATTAATATGATTTTTGACTGTGCGGATCGAAATGAACAATTGATTCGCAATTTCCGATTGTGAATAGCCTTCATCCACTAGCTTAAGTAACTGGAGCTCAGAAGGTGTGATCATTCCCTGCACCGTCTTTACTTCAAATTCGCGCTCCAACCGTTTCAGCCGGCGAAATTCCTCGCGCATTCGCTCAGCAGCCTCAGCACTAATCGGTGATTGACGAGTTGCTGCCGCTCGAATAGCTTCTGGTAGCTTCTCGAAATCAGTCTTCAACTGATAATCGATCGCCCCTGCTTGAAAGGACCGGAAGATTAACTCCTTCTCCTCCATCGAAGTGAGCATGATGACTCGCGCACCCAAGCTCATTGCAACCTCTTCAGCTAACAGAATCCCTTCTGGAACGCCATCCAGCATGATATCCATTAGTACTACATCTACGGGTTGAGGGCTATCGCCTGCCAAAACCTCTCTTACGACAGCCGGATCAGCTGAGTAGAATATGACTTGCATGTCTAGTTGCCCGTCCAAATAAGCACGCAAGCCCCGTAACCAGTCTGGGTCATCCTCTACGATCCATACGGCGATTTTATCCACGAACGACACCTCCTGCGCTGATGTTGGAGCTTACCTTCTCAGCCTTTACACTGCGCTTTGGAAAAATTAAAAAAATAACGGTTCCAGCTCCGACTTTACTTCTGATTTGCAGTGTACCCCCGTGCTTTCGCATGACAAAGTAGGCATAGGGCAAACCCAATCCAAAGTTCGCATCGCGGCTTTTTTTCGTTGTATAAAATGGCTCCATCGCCTTGTGAGCTTGCTGCTTGGACATGCCAGGACCCGAATCACGAATTTCAACTGTCAAATCTCGCTTATGCTCTATGAATGAAACGGTCAACTCCCCCGATCCGTTCATCGCTTCGATCGCGTTAGAAATCAAGTTATTGATCGCCTCACCCACCTGAGCTTGGTCCAAGGTACACATCCAGCGATCCGCAACCTGTAACTTCAGTTTAATCCCCTTTAACACCGGTTCATACGGCTTTAATGTGTCCACAATAAGTTGACTGATATCTGTGACGGTCGGACGAACCTCTAAATCTTCCGTACGCCTATGTACGCGAGAAATCATCTCCTGGATATGCCCGGAAGCATGCATCATCGTGCGCACATCCTCTAATAGCTCCGGTTGGTTCGTTGATTCTGCATAGGCTTGCATCTTCTGTCCGAATAGACGCATTTTGCCTACATCATTCTTAATGGCATGATGGAGAATCGCTGTCCCCGAGGTGACCGCCTGAAGCGTAGACTCCAATCGGCGCCGTTCGATGAGCACCCGTATCCCTAGAAAGCCGTAGCTAAACAATCCGATCCCAAAGATGACTACTCCGATTGTAACAAACCACACATTATACATATATAGCCCTAGTTTACCGAGGCTCGGCAGCACATAGCTGAAGATCATCGCGAACAACGCTGGTGTCAGCACGGCAAAGCAAATAATCCAATGCGCATGAGATATCGCATGACCGCTCGGTTTAGATAGAATAAGAACCGTTCCGATTAGAAAGCATGGCACTGCCCACCAGACGACAGCGGTATAAGTAATTGGAGTATAGTCATTATAACCGGGGGTTAGCGTCACAAATCCAATGATAGGTATCAATAAATATAACGGCAACCACCGCTGCAGCTTTCGTTCAATTTGTTGGATTGGACGATAAGCGAGCGCAAAGAGCAAGAATGTATAAGGTACGCCATAATAGCAAAATAGTGAAGAATACGCTTGTACTTCGTACAGCGCTTGCTGAGCGGTAGCATTCGGATAGTTCGACACCATGTAGGGGATGAAGCGTGTGTCAAGCGTAACGGCGAGCGCTCCTGCTCCACCACTAAAGGAAAGGAGGCTCAGCCATCGGTTAACAGAGGATTTCGGATCGGATAGCCATACGATGAATGCGACTGCCCACAAAGCAATCCAAACAAACAGCATAAGCGATCTCCTTCATCGTTAGGATTGCGATTGCGCAGCGAATGCTGCGTTATAACAGCGACGACATACAGGTTTGTAGTCTTCGTTTCCACCAATTTGAATTTGCTGACCTTCATTGACAGGTACATCATCACGGAACCTTATAACCATCGTCGCTTTGCGTGCGCAGTACCAGCAAATGGTCTTAATTTCTTCAATCTTATCCGCCTGGATAAGCAAGTTGTAGCTGCCTTCAAACAAATGGTTTTGAAAATCGTTTTTTAAACCAAACGCCATTACAGGAATGTCTAGCTCATCGACAACTTGTGTCAACTGAAGCACCTGCTGCTTCGTTAAAAACTGCGCCTCATCGATTAGCACGCAATAGATTCTATCAAATTCAGATTGAGCGATGATGCTCTTAACACTTTCATAGATGTTAGACTGCTCATCAACGGGAATCGCAGGACGCGTCATTCCTACACGTGAACCGACTTGATCCGAGCCACTTCTTGTATCGATGGATGGCGAGAAAATAAGAACCGGCTTTCCTTGTTCCTCATAATTGTGTGAAACCTTAATTATCTCGATTGACTTACCGCTATTCATTGTACCGTATTTATAATAGAGCTGTGCCACCTTATTCCCTCCAAGTCATGCTGATAGCAACAATTATACATGAGAAATTCGAGATGTAATAGAGGTATCCCCCTCGCTCAGCAATCTTCACTGAGTGAGGGGGATACGGTAGCTCTTATTGATTTGCAACCATAACGCTCACTAACCTGAACTCTCCGTAAGGCTCATCATCATAAAAGAAAGCGAGTTTATGCTTACCACTTCCAGAGTCAGACAGCAAAATTTTCGTTTCCATGTAATCTCCCCAGCCACCATTGAAATTTGCTGTGAAGTCTACTCGGGTTTGGTCATCGATCATCACATAAGCTTTTGCGCCACGATCTTTTAACGTAAATTTCGCGTAATTGATCGTCACATAGCCACCTGTAACTTCTAGTACGAGCGGTTCGCCTTTTTCCGTCGCCATCCAGCCGTCGCCCCATAAGCCTTGGTAACTGTAAGGCTGCCAGCCTCCATTACTTGTCGCCGTTAAATTCAAATTGTTGTAAATGGCGGAACGCTCGTAGCCGTTCGCTGTAATCGGCGAGGGTAGCGAATAATCCGGCGCAGCAATTGCATCCACCTTTTCCAATACGTCATTCAAATAATGGATGATAAGATCGGCTGTCATCGCATGACCATTATCGTTCGGGTGAACATCATCAGGAGCGAGCTCGGACCACTTCAATTCGCCATCCTGCACTTTTGGCCATACCGCTTCACGATAGCTCACCATCGGCAATTGATAGTTTTTATTCACCTCTACAAAATGACTCCCCCAGCTGCTACCCGTACTATTCATCATATCCAGGTTCAGTACGCCAGGCCGATTATCGGATTGCAAAATTTTGCGTACTAGCCCTTCATACGTCTCGGTTGCTGAGCTGACGCCCATATCATTGACACTATACTCAACTACGACGAAATCCGGCTTCGCTCCCAACAGATCGCGATCTACTCGATGAACGCCATACAGCGAGCCTGTCGCCCCAATCCCCGCGTTCACGAACGTGATTTGGGCTTGTGGAAACTTCTCAACCCACCAGTCCTTCATCAAGGCTGCCCATGACTTCGTATTCGTATCGCTAGCTGCATTGCCAAATGTTATCGAACCGCCAATTACTCCAATCGTAACGGGTTCTCCTGCTATCGCCTTCTTCATCGCCGCAGCAATTCTAGCTGGGTTACCTTCGTTCATGATAGAACGATGATAATAGACCGTTTCTGGATCAGTGGACTCGGGTGTCTCTGTACCACCGTCATATGATGCAGTTGCCGCGTTCTCGCTCGTTGCACTCCCCTCCTCTGTTGCTGAAGATGTCGGTGAACTTGCACCTTGTGCTGATGGGCTTGAGGCAGGTTTACTATTACAACTCGTTAAGAGCATAGATACTATTAGTCCTATGACGAATACATTTCGCTTCAATCTCATTGCCACTGTATTCCCCTCTAATTGATCTTCCTGGCATGGACGACCATTCGTCCATCCTTCAAACTATAGCTACACGTAGATAAAGTCATAATCTGATCACTTGAGCTTACCTTCACATCCGTCTTAATGAGCGATTTACGAGCAACTTTACTTATGAAGTCACTAAATTGCTTCTTCGTATCAAAGTCAGGAATAATGTAGTTGAAGCTTGTGTTCGTGATGTACGCAGAGAAAATCTCCCACGTCTGCTCGCCTTTCGTCGTCTCGAACGTAAAGGTCGGATGCTCGTCGTAAAACTCCTGATCGGCAAACTTCAATAAATCGGTAAACATCGTATCATCTTTCATGTGATGACCGTAAATAATCGTGTTGCTTGATTTAGAATCTTTCTTATTCCGATAATCCATGAAGATGGCTCCACCAATATTTTCACTCTTACGGAAATTGTGATTTAAATAATACTCGTTATCTGTCGTCTGAACGACAGGGTAGTCAATGTGAGTATCTTTAATGTGCAGCCAGCCGACGAAGTCCTTGTTTGCTTTACGTAAATTTGTGAACGTATTTTCCGGCGTTGCATCCTCCTTGTGCGGAGCCGCTTGCGCTGGTAGCATGGCGGTGTCTTCAACAACATCGTGTAGCACGACTGGAGCAGGAGCAGGAGTAGCTGTTTCCTCAACAGCAATAGCAGCAGCCTGCTTATCCTCCGCATATAAATCACGCAAATCTTCATACGTTTGTGCATTTACTGAGCGGTCGAGCAGCATACTGCCCACCATGTACAAAGCATATGAAATCATAATCACGCACACGATTCTGATGACAATAACTGTGTTTATTTTGCGCAATAGATTCATGACGTGATCCCACCTATTGTCCGTATTTTGTCAGATCAGGCAGTTCATCAAGTGTAAGTACCCGCTTATGATTGTATAGCTTCTTAAGATGCTCCAAGCTATTCTTCTTGCCATCGGTGAGAAACTCTCCGGTCCACGTACAGAACCAGCTCCAATCTGCTCCATACGTAGATAGGAGATCAGGGTCTGGAATAGAACCATTCTCCGATAATGCTACAATCTTCTTATCCTTAACAAGCTTCACTAAGCTATCATATTGCTGAATAACTGGACCATAATCGCCATCCTTCGGATACGAGTCATAGCTCACAATATCGACGACATCATCGCCTGGATACCAATCTGGCGATACCGAATTCCACACCCAGATCAAGTTGTTCAGCTTATGGTAATTGGTCAATCGATCATAAACAAGCTTATAAAGCTTCTTCGCAGGCTCAGGCCCTTTCGCCCCCCACCAGAACCAGCCACCTTCTGCTTCGTGTAGAGGCCTAAACAAGACAGGCACGTTAGCCTTTTGCAGCTTCTTTAATTGAACGGCGATGACGTCGATATCGTCTAGCAATAACCGATACTGCTTGGATTTCTCGTTATCCATCGCATATTGAATATCGAAGGTGGTTGCGTCTGTGTAAAAGCCCCGCCACCATTCCTTTCCGGTTTCATTAATTAAGTCCATCGGCGCATTCCAATGCCAAGCAAAGGTGACGATACCGCCTTGCTTATGCCATTCGATTGCAAGGTCTGTTTCTTTCGAGGTTGCTCCGTACTTCACTCGCGATGGCGAATAATCGATGAGGTCAAAGCCCATGACTGCCGGCTTTTTACCCACATTTTTCTCTAACCATTCTATATTTTTATACTCCTGCTGACCCGACAAAATAAACTTGCCATAATTGTCGACGAGAAAGCTCATTAAAGATTTAGCTCCTGCTGTCGCATTCGGGTTCACGAGTTTATTGACAATTTGATGTGCGGCTGGCGCATCCGCAATTTGCAGCTTAATGTAATCGATCTCATACCAACCCCAGTTTTTCACGATTGCGATCGTATTGTCACCTTTATTCAGCAGCACTTTGCCTGCCGACACTTCTTTAAATTCCTTCGTTCCACGCACGGAAACTTCACCGGATGGTTTACCATTCAATTCAAGTGACATCACCTTGTCGCCATTCGGCGCCCTAAACCCAATCGATAAGTTGTACAGCACATTTGCTTGCGCTTTGACCGTAAAGGTCACAGAATCATTGTCCTCATCGAAGCCAGCAACATAGCCCGTACCCGAAAAACCTTCAGCCGTACTGTTAACCGTAGTGCCATTCAACTTTGCCTTCTCAGCTTCATAGACGATCGGATCCCGATTCAACGTATGGCTCGCTAGTTCAGCTTGCGTTTCACCAATGGACAACTCACCACTTGGTTCAGTGCTCTTCTCTGCTGACATCTGCTGTTGCTCCTCGACTTGTTCTATAAAATTCGTTGAAGGTGGTTGAACATCACTCTCAGACTCAGTTCCCTTCAATAGCTTAGGTACAAATAAAATACCAATAAAAATAAGGACTATTAGTGATGTTAGGATAATCATTTGCTTTTGTTTCATGGGGACTTATACCTCCAGTTCACCAATTGCTATGAGTATAAGAAAGCCCGATGCTCACATCGGGCTTTGCTGTTTATGAAATAAATCGATTAGTTTTTAACCCATTTTTTTCTTGTAGCAACTAGAACTACACCAGCTGCTGCTGCAAGTGCTAAGTATGGTGCCAAACCAACATCACCAGTCTTAGGGTTTGCCGCTCCTGCATCGCCACCAGTTGCTGCTGCAGCTTCGCCAGCGCTACCGCCAACAACTGTCAAATAATCGTAGTTCACCCAGCCCCAGCTTTTCTTAATCGTAATTTTGTTGTCGCCAGCTTTCAGATCCACTTTAACAGCAGCAGACTCAGTAAACTTGTCGCTAATTGCGAAATCTACTTCGCCAATGTCCGTACCATTAACAGCAAGTGTGTTTTGCTTGCTACCAAAGTCTGCAGGAAGTTGGTATCCGAACTTGATTGGATACTTGCCGTCTGCTGGAACGTTAACCGTCCACTCGATGGAAGGACCTTCTTTAAGATTTACATAGCCTTTACCGGAAAAACCTGCAGCTTCACTTTCCACTTCAAGAGCGCCAAAGTTTGCATCTTCAGCTTCATATTTCGTGTCTGATGCAGCAAAAGCAGAGTACGCTGTGAATGTAACACATGCTAGCAATAATGCCAAAGACAATTTTACTGTTTTACGTACCATCTGTTCTCCTCTTTTCATCTAAATTGGTTTTTCCTTGGCCACCATTTCCATCGTCTGCCAAAGTCAATATCAACTTACCATGAGAGAGTTCAAATAAACACATGATGGATTATACTTTTTGACCATACAAAATTTTCTATCTTTACAGTGGTAATCCAATGCTACTGCTGATGCTCGTGTATCAACCTCATTTTCAGCTCATAGGCGTCTTTACTGAGGTTAACACGATACGGTTCCGGGTTCAGCTTGCGGAGATATTCCGGCCAAAATAAATCAAGTTGCTGCTCGTGATAATCGCGAATTTGTGCTAGTGTAGGAAGCTTATATACGAGCTTTCCTTCATCGAAAATTCGTTCTAGCAGCGGAATCGCTTTGTATTGTTGCACCAGCTTGTTGCGGAACGGATGAATGGGATCAAATAGCTTGATCGGATCACCTTTGCTAATCGTATCTTCAGTTTGCATGGCCATATAATCTGCTTCTGCTTTTCCCGTCTTTGCATCAATAATTCGATACACGTCTTTAATGCCGGGATTCGTAATTTTCTCGGGATTGCCCGATATTTTAATTACTGGCTCCCATACACCAGATTTCAGTCTCGCAACAAGCTTATAAACGCCGCCCAGCGCAGGTTGATCGAATGCGGTTATGAGCTGTGTACCGACACCCCAACTATCAATCCGTGCTCCTTGCGCTTTCAGCTCTACAATAATATTTTCATCCAAATCATTCGAAGCGACAATCTTCACATAAGGTAGCTCTGCCGCGTCTAACTGCATACGAGCTTGCTTTGACAAATAGGCGAGGTCACCGCTATCCAGACGAATCGCTTGCATGCGCTTGCCTTGCTGCTCCAGCCACTTCGCAACTTTGATCGCATGAGGTACCCCGTCACGCAATGTATCATATGTATCGACGAGAAGTGTCACTTGATTGGGCAAAGCCTCTGCATATTTCTGAAACGCTTCCTCCTCTGTATCATGCCCTTGCACCCAAGCATGAGCATGCGTCCCTTTCGTAGGAATGCCGAATCGCATTCCCGCCAACAGATTTGAAGTTGCATGGAAGCCTGCAATATAAGTCGCGCGAGCCCCCCAGATAGCCGCATCCGCCTCTTGTGCACGACGCGATCCAAATTCCATCAGTATTTCATCAGGTGCTACCCGTTTGATCCGAGCAGCCTTCGTTGCAATGAGTGATTGATAGTTCATAAAGTTCAGCATTGCCGTCTCAATTAATTGTGCTTCGAATACGCTCGCCTCAACACGAATCAGTGGTTCATTGGGAAAGACGAGCGTCCCTTCTAGTACAGCGTCGATATGGCCAGTAAACTTAAATTGTCGCAGCTCATCGAGAAACTGTTCCTCGTATTGCTCCTCTTGCTCGCGCAAGTAATTTAATTCAAGCTCGCCAAACGACAATTGTTCGATATAATCCACAATTCGCTCAAGCCCTGCAAACACTGCAAATCCGTTCCCGAACGGCAACTTACGAAAGTAAGCCTCGAACACGACGCGTTCATTGTGTGTACCATGCTTCCAATGAGCATACATCATATTGATTTGATATTTATCGGTATGGAGCGTGAGATTACCTACTGTCATCTTATCCCTCTCCTTCAGTCTTCCACCAATCGTCATATAGCGTAACTGAACCTCTGCGTTTGTGTTCGGTAAGCTTATAGCGACGTTCAATCAACTCTCTCGTCTGTTCGGTAACCGACTTAAGCTCCAAGTAATCGTCCAATTCCTCATAGGTTAGTCCTAACGCATCTTCATCTGCCAGCCCCGGTTTCAAATCCTCTAAATCTGCAGTAGGTTTTTTCTCGTAAAGCGCTTGTGGACTTCCTAAATATTTCAAGAGTGCTCTGCCTTGTCGCTTGTTCAATCCGTAGATCGGGGCAACATCGCAAGCGCCATCCCCATGCTTCGTATAAAAACCTGTAATCGCTTCTGCCGCATGATCTGTTCCGAGCACTAGCAGTCCATAGTGTGCCCCCAAATCATATTGCACCTTCATCCGCTCACGCGCTTTAATATTTCCTTTGTGAAAATCGCCCAGCGTCTCTCCCGTTGCAGTCTGGAAAGCTAGCACTGCAGCATCAACTGCAGGCTTAATATTGACTGAAACTAGACGATCGGGATTAACAAAGGCTAGCGCTGCTTGTGCATCTTCCTCATCGTGCTGGACCCCATACGGAAGTCGCACTGCCATGAATGTATAGGGTGTAGCAAGTGTGTCTGCATTCAAGCCTTCAATTGCGAGCTGAGCTAGTCTGCCAGCAAGTGTAGAATCCTGTCCTCCAGAGATGCCTAGCACATAGCCTTTCGCACCGGTTTTCAACAAATACTGCTGCAGAAAAGCGACACGCTCCTTTACTTCCTGTTCTGGATTGATCGTACTTTTAACATGCAGTTGCGTTGCGACTTGTTGTTGAATTGTACTCATTGTGTTGCCACTCCTATCGTTCTATTTGTCTGCTGTACCCTCTACCACGTGCGCTCCCAACGTATTCGTAAAATGGCTGAGCGCCCATTCATGGCCTTGTTCATTGAAGCTTGCGACAGCATCCTCATGTACAACGATCTTGTAGCCTTTGTTATAAGCATCCACAGCTGTGTGTAGCACACAGATATCGGTACATACACCAACAAGATGAATCTCAGTGATACCTCTTGCTCTCAATTTTAGTTCCAAATCGGTGCCGGCGAAGGCGCTGTATCTTGTTTTGTCCATCCAATAGACGTTGTCCTGCTCCTTGATTCGTTCATAGGCCACTGCCAGCTTACCGTATAACTCTCGCCCCTTCGTTCCGCGTATGTTATGAGGCGGAAACAGCTGCGTCTCTGGGTGGAACGGATCATCTATATCGTGAACATCAACCGCCATCACCACATAATCGCCCGCCTGCGCGAACGTCTCCACAAGCTCCGTCATTCGTTCCTCGATCGCGATCGCAGGCTCGCCACATGGCAACTGACCTACAACAAAATCTTCCGTATAATCGATTACGATTAATGCTTTCATCCCAATTCCTCCTTATAATTCTGTATGACTAAATTAAATCATTCCTGATTGTAAAAGACAATCGAGCTGACAGGGTTAGAAACTTATATGTTATTTATAATTCATAATACACACAAAACGGGCAGCCCCAAAAGTCAAAAGCTTTTGATGCTGCCCTATTGATGTGTATTTGATTAGGTGTAAATAGTGTCCTGAGAGGACACTATTTACGCGATTCAGCGCCATTTAACAAAAATAGTGTCCTGAGAGGACACTATTAACGCGATTCACCGCCATTTAATAGAAATAGTGTCCTGAGAGGACACTAATTCTGTTAAGCCAGCTGCTCACTCGTATAAAACATGAGCGCAATCGCGCCTGGGCCCGTATGCGTCGAAATGACAGGTGTTGTTGGAACAATACGGACTGGTGTATTGGTGAATCTAGCAATTTCCTGTTTTAAACGTTCGGCTAATGGTAGATTATCGGCATGCGAGATGCCTACGCCACGAACGAACTTATCTTTAATATCATGCTCGAACCGTTCTATCAACGTACGGATCACTTGAGCGGTGTTCCGAACTCTAGCGACGGGCGTGTAAACACCCTTTTCCAGCATCGCAATCGGCTTCACGCTGAGCAACGTACCAATCCAACCGGCAGCCTTACCAATTCGGCCACCCTTGATCAAATTGTCTAGCGTATCTACGGCAATTAACAATGTTGTATTTGATAAAATATCTTTCAAATGCTGCTTAATCGATTCTAGTGAACTACCCGCTTCATTCATCTGGGCAGCTTCAATAACTTGAAAACCCATCGCTTGCGAGATCAACTGCGAGTCGATTACCTCTACCTTACTTGTGGACATCTCCGCAGCTAAACATGCTGCGTTGTGAGTCCCACTCATCCCACTCGTAACATGGATGGATAAGATTGTGCTGCCATCTGCTCCGAGCTCATCGTACACTTCGACGAACTTCCCTACAGCAGGCAATGACGTCTTCGGTAATTCCTTAGCATTTTTCATTTTATCGATAAATTCAAGTGGTGTAATCGTCACATTATCTATATATGTTTCCCCATCTACATGTACTGTAAGTGGAACGATCGTAATCGAATAGCGTTCAAGTAATTCCTTTGGCAGGTCTACGGTAGAGTCTGTTACGATTTTGATGTTTGTCATAGGTGTACCTCCACATGACTCTATTTAATGTTGTTAGCGGGTTGACCCAAACGTTCACTAGCAGAACGCTTTTTCCATTCCAAAGTTATAATAACACTTACAATGACAATGAGTACAGCCATTTGTGGAAGGAAAACTTCCCAGTTTCCATACATTCCAATTGATGGGATTTCGGGCAACGCATCCGAGACATGAGCAGAAATCCGACCAGAAACTTGTAGCGCATGTATGCCGGCACCCATAAATTTATACGCCATGTAATAGAGAAGTACCCCTGCTAATAGGAAAAATAACCTTATTGGGATACGCGCGCTTAATTTAACAATTGCGAATGCAATAATCGCCAGCAAAACAGCGGCACCGCCAATTCCGATGAGTAAGTCAGAAAACGAGATGGAGGCTGCCATTCCCGCATAGAAAATAATCGACTCAGCACCTTCGCGCATAACTGCTAAAAACGCAGCAAATGCAAGCGACCACAAAGTACCTTTTGCAATCGACAAGCCCACTGTCCGTTCAACATAGAGATTCCAATTGTTCAAGTTTGACTTTCCGTGCAGCCAAGCACCGATCGTTACCATGAACAGAACCGACACGAGCGCAGCGACTCCTTCAAACAATTCACGCGAGCTACCTGTAGAAATGTGGGATAGAAATACAGTAAGTACAACCGCAAGAATCACTGAAAATACGATACCTATAGTTGCTCCGGACCAAACCCACTTGCGATAGACGCTATTCCCAGAACGATTCAGCATCGTGAGCAACGAGGTTACGATTAAGATTGCCTCAAGTCCTTCACGGAACAAAATGGCTCCTGCATCCCAAGCGGTATAATCAGATGCATGTGCATAAGGTTCGAGCAATAAAATCAATGCATCAGCAGCTTCATCTGCTTTTACCATGTCCGGCGGATTAGAGAGTAGCATACTCGATAGTGAAATCATACGATTTTCGATATTCGCATAATCCTGAGAGGAACGTGTTCGCACTTCACCTTCGGCATTAGGCCAGGAGCTGATGAATTCATCCATCTTAACCGATGCATCTGCTGCAAGCTCATTACGAATATCACCCTTCACTTCACCAAGCAAAGACACCAGTCCATTAATCGACTGAATGCCTGAGGTAGCATTATCCGTAGCTAGCATGCCAGCAGCATATTCCTCCAGTGTCGTAATGAGATCACGCAGCTTCGCCGATGCTTGCTCTACATTAGCTGGCTCTGTGTTCAACGCAATGCGAGCAGCGCTTATCTTGACTTCGATTTGGCCATAGAGCTTTGCATCCTGCTTACGAATGGCACTTTCTGCTTTACCCCAGTCACGAATAAAAATCGAATAGCTCGATTTCGCCACAGTCCAATCTTCAGCAGCAATCGCAGTCACACTCTTTTGAAGTGCTGGAATTAAGCTCTGAGCTAGCTGATGCACATCAACTGATGCTCCGACATGGTCATCCAACGAAACAAACTTATCCGTTGCCTTTGCAAGTGCAGATACAGCTTGATAAGCAGTTGCAGCATCACCTTCGGCTTTAGTTATCGCCTGCTCTGCAGCAACAAGTGCTGTGTCAACCTCTGCAGCTTCCTGCTTCGCTTCCTCCGCAATGTCAAAACCCGAAGTCCAAGTCGCTTTGAAGCCTGCAAGCGCAATTGTCGATTTCGCCCAATCCTCATCACGCGCAGCAAGTAACGCATCACTTGTATAAGAAATGAGCGTGTTGTGGAGCTTATCCGTATCTGATTGCGCGCCAGCCGCATAAGCTTGCGAGAATGAGCCCATGAACGAACACAGGATAATTAAGAGCACCCACTTGTGAATGTTACGTCGCATTGCGATTACCCCTCTGCTCTACAATAAAACATCGCCAATATATCCGCCCTGTGAAACGCCTGGCAAGCAAGCGTAAAGTCCGCTTCCGACATGGACAATATACTCATTCAATTTATCTGCTTCTGCAAGCTTCGATTGCATAGGTATAAATTGCTTGCGCGGATCTCTATTAAAACAGATGAACAATAATCCCGCGTCCAGTTGACCCGTCTTTAAATCTATACCATTCGCATACGAATAACCACGACGGTGAATTTTCACTCCACCCTCCATATGCGCTAGTCTGACGTGTGAGTCCGCACGAATTCGCTCTTCACTCTTGTCATCTTTTTTCGTAAAATCTAGTGCAGCGAATTCGTCCTTATCTCCTATTGGAGCTCCTGAATCACGATGCCTCCCGAACGTCGCTTCCTGCTCGCCCAGAGTCGTACGATCCCATACCTCAATCCGCATACGGATTCTTCGAACTGCCATGTAGCTGCCGCCATCCATCCAAGCAGTGCCATCCGAGCCATGTGCCCATACGATTTCGTTGCTATTGGCAGCATCCGATACATCAGGATTGTTCGTACCATCTTTAAAGCCCATCAAATTGCGTGGTGTGGAGCTCTTCGGATCTGTTGCCGCTGTACGTTGAAAGCCTTGCTGAATCCAGCGTAGCACTGCTTTACCGCGTGCAATTCGTGCTAGATTTCGCAACGCATGAAAGGCAACCTGTTGATCATTCGCGCACACTTGAACTATGACGTCCCCGTCAGACCACTCAGATACGAGATTGTCGCGTTTGAAGGACGGTATATCAGCAAGAGCGGCCGGGCGCTTGCCCGATAATCCAAATCTATCATCAAAGAACGAAGCACCAACACCGAAAGTGATCGACGTATTCATCGCAAGCAGGCCCATGACTTCACCTGTATCCTCAGGAGGAACGAGTCCGTTATTGCTCTCTTCGCCGACACCTTCGCCTTTCGCAATTCGTGCGGATGCTTCTGTCCACAGCTTGAATAGCTTGCGGACATCATCGACACTGGACGTTGTTAAATCAAAGGCACCCATGCAAATAAAATCCTGCATGGGTGTAACAATACCAGCTTGGTGCTTGCCATAGAATGGTACCGTCATATTAGAGTTCGTTGCAGTAACCGGCTTAGAGCTACTGCCCTCATTTAATAGTTCAAAGCCCTTCAAGCCACTTGCTCCTAGCAATAAGCCTACGCCGCCAATTGCTCCTCGCTTTAACAACTCACGACGCGAAATCCCCTTCGAAGAGATTTCTTCTTTGTCGTTATCCATGATTATCCCTCCACCACTGAACCAACCTTAGATAAGGGTTCAGCAAGAGCGTCAATGGCTTGGCTTAATTTCTTAACTTCATCTTCTTTAAGCTCCGTATATAATACATATCCATCATCTTTACGATAAGGCGCAAGTGTCGCATCAAGCTCAGCGAACCTCTTGACTATTTCATCTGCTAATTCTTTATTTTTTTGTTCTACTGTTGCTTGCAGCACTTTAAAGATCTCCTCTGCGCCTTCAACGTTAGCAGCGAAATCATAAAGATCTGTATGTGAGTACTGTTCTTCTTCACCTGTTACTTTGCTAGACGATACTTCGTTCAACAATTCGACTGCACCCGTCACGAGCATAACCGTAGTAATCTCAACGCTTTCAATTTTAACGCGAAGCTGCTTAACGTCTTGTAGCAATTGATCTGCAATTTCCTCGTGACCAGCTGTTGAGTTCTCGATCCATAACGCTTTCTCTAGCTTGTGATAACCTCTCCATTCATCATCAGGAACGTCGCCTTCACGCGCATCGATCCATGGATCAAAGTCACCTAATGATTCCGCAATCGGCTCGATCCGTTCAAAATACATTCGTGCTGGTGCATATAGCTTCTTCGCAAGCTCGATATCTCCCGCTTTCACAGCGTCTACAAATGCTTGCGTAGCTTTAACGAATTGATCAGTTTGCCCAATAACGAATTGATGATATTCAGCAACCGCTGCTTCAAATTGCTCTGATTCCGCGCTGGACTGCAATGCTTTGCTAGCTTCAGGAGAGCTAGATTCAGCTTCTTTATTATTTGAATTTCCGCAAGCTGCGAGCAACATTATCGTTGATACTAAAAGGACGGCCATTAGATGGCGAGATAATTTAAACAAAGTGTGACGCTCCTTCTCATTCCAGATGAGTATAATTAATGACCCATTGGTAATGATAACCGTTATCAATACATTTCGTCAATGAATTTGTTTACTTTAACTTGGTTTTTTTCAATAAATAAACGCCAAAACCCCGCTCATGATCCAACATGAACGGGGTTACTTATTCCAAACGCTATTCATTTGTATTTGTTAAGATTTACACTTTAAGCATTCTAAGAATAACCGTAACTGCCTCTGCACGGGTTGCTGGAACATTTGGTGCAAATTGATTATGGCTATTTCCTTTCATAATGCCTAACTCCACTGCTGTCTTAACAGATGGGATGGCCCATGCTGGTATCTTATCAAGATCAGCGAACTGTAATTTAATGTTGGAGCTTGTTTCTTTAGCAAGTGCACGTACAATTATTGTTGACATTTCTGAGCGAGTAATTAATTTGTTCGCATCGAACGAATTATCCGTGTAGCCGGTAATCAACTTTGCTTCAACTGCTGTTTGTACATAAGTTCTTGCCCATACAGAAATCTCTTTACTATCTTTAAATGTAAGACCTTTACCATCACTTGTCTTAATCTGTAAAGCTCGAACGATCATCGCGGCAAATTGTGCCCTTGTTACTTCGAGATTCGGCTTGAAGGTTGCATCCGCATAGCCGGTCACGAAGTCCAGCCTTACAGCTTCATAGATTGAAGCTTCTGCCCAATGACCCTTAACATCTTTGAAAATCAATAAATTGAGATTATCAATGACCGTTGCCGTTACTTTAGGCTCTAATGTGACCATGTCCAGCTTAGAATCAACGAGCTTAATATTGCTTAACTTAATAGGAGTTGTCCCAGATCCGATACGTTTGAAGGTTATCGTGGACAGTTCCACGTCCCCCTTCTCACCACCGACCTCTCCCATCTTCGTATGAGCAATCCGGATCGTATTTGTGCTAAGGATAGGGTTTACCGAAAATCCTTTAATCGAAGTTTCTACCTTACTAAATGAAAGTATATTCTCATCATATGACAACTCAAAATCATAAGCGTACATATCCTTAAGCCCATGACCCATAATAGTTAACTTAACATCCTTATCCGAATTACTAAGCTTTAATTCGAATGTGGCATTTTCCTCTTTAGCCATAACAGTCCCTTGTGACACTCCAACAACTAGTATGACGATAAACAGTAGCATTAGCAGCTTACGATTCAACATACGATTCATCCCTTCATTAACTGAGGAGGAAGGCGCTAAAAGCGCCTCCCCTCTTTATTCCACTTTCATCAATTGATTATTGCTGTAACCAATTCCCTACAATCATACGTGCTACTGCTGCTAATTCGAGAATCGTAATTTCATGATTATCGAACAAATCTGCTTTCTCTACCTTATCCCAACCAGGCTGATCTTTTTTAACACCGTAATATTTAGCAACTATAGACAGATCCTGGATCGTAATAGATGTCTCTCCAGGTACAAGAGTCACGATCTTCGAGGCGAATGTTAATGTAGCATCATTCAATGTTACTACCGCTGCATCAACCATCGACTGTGAAGCTCCACTGTTGCTCTTCACGTCGTTCGCTACTACAATGGCTGCTTGAAGGTTCGTGATTGCAGTTGCTGGATATTGACCGATTTTGTTGCCCGCGGTTGCTTTAGAAACCTTAGCTTGAGCAGTAGCAATCACTTTATTTAATGCTCCCAATTCAACTGATGGTGTAGTCGTTGGATTTACGCTAGCTCTGAATGTGCTTACTGCTGTCGTTAATGTCGACACTGCTAAGTTCACATCAGATTGCGTTACCGTAGTACGATCACGAACAATAATTGCAGCCTCAATCGCAGCTTGAAGAGTAGCCTTCGCACCCGTTGGATATTGACCTGGCGCTGAACCTTCTACTGCAGAGCTCAATGCTTGCTGAGCATCTGTAATTGCTGTATTCAATGCTACCTTATTGATATGGATAATCGAACCACTGAAGCTTGTAACTGCATTATCCAATGCAACAAATGCATTAACAACTTCAGTTTGTGTTGCTGCTCCATTTTGCACCACTACTGATGCACTATCAATTGCAGCATGTAAGATAGCTTTGGAACCGATTGGATATTGACCCTCTAGATTTCCTTCAACTGCTGCATTAAGAAGTGCTTGAGCGGCTGCAATTGAAGCAATCAATGTTGTCTTATCCGCCTTCACAACTTGTATGCCTACTGTAGCCAGAGATGTGTCGAGCAATGAATAATGGCTCTCATCACCAACCATTTCTTGCTTAGTTATAGCAACATTTGTGGTTCCTTCAGTGGCATCCGCTTTGGCTTTGCCGTGAAGAACAAATAATTCGCCATCACCTGTTAAGAATGTTCCGGTGATTCCCATAATAATCAGGATTTCGCCAGTTTCTGGTTTCACAGCTGTTTCAAGAACTTGGAGTCCAGTCCGTGATGAAGTAACTGAACCTGCATCCAGGACGTTGACACCATTATTCAGTGAAGTAGCAAACTCAAACATAGTCCGATCGTACTTTAACTCCACACTTAGCATATTAAAATTATGAGTCAATCCAGTAACGCCAACTGGAAGATTAACCGCCTGACCCACGACCACAGGTGATGAAGGGCCGCTAATGCTGGCCTTTGCATCAGCTTGAGGTGCTGATCCTTCCGAACCAGGTATGCTTAAGTGAATTGGTGTACTTACGACATTGTTAGTTCCATCAGAAATCGTATACGTATAAGTGATTTCTTTCGTATAGACAGGTTGAGTAATAAGACCTGCTGCAGAGAGGATACTCTCATCACTTGAAACGTAACTGATGGTATATGTTGGAGTTATGCTATTAGCGAGTTGTACAGTGTTGGATCCTGCACTAAATTGTACAGTCCCGGGTAATAGTGTTCCAACATATTCAGAAACTTTGGTTGCTGCATTAATCTTCATTTGAGTTGGAGTGACCGGTAATGCATCATTTGTATTCAGTACCTGAACATATTCTGCATAGGTGTCTATTACTCCGCCAGTAGCTGAGTTTTTCGTAGCGAATAGTCCCATTTTGATATTGTTAAGGCTTAAGTTAATTGCTGTACCTACGTTTTTATAAGTAATACCATCCAACGAATATGAGCCTTGATAATCATTCCCATTTTTAACCAACCTTAGATAAACGGTTAATGTACCATCTCCATTGGCATTAACAGAACTTGTTGCAGATGAAGTGAATACCTTATTGATCTCACGTCCAGTTTGGACAATAATGCCACTTGAACCTCTCTCGGCATCGACTTTAATATAGTTATCCTCATCCTGCCAAGCTAAGAACATAAATTGTTGATAGGTTGCAGATGGAGCTACAGGAAAGTGGACCTTAGTAACGATATCCCAATCACCACCAGCAGGGGCTGTAAATATGTTATTCCAAGCGGTATTTGTTTGATAGACATCCCCCGTTAATGTAGGAAGACGTAGTCCCTTACCTTGTACTAAGGAGTAATTAGCAGTATCTGGATTAAGAATTGTCCAGAAGTTCGACATATTCTCAGATGTTGTATTAACAAAGTTGTAGCTTTCAGCCTGATAATTTAGCTTAAAGGTATATGTTGTTGAACCGAAAGGACCCGTTACAACAGCAGTAGTATTGCCTGGAATGGTCGTTGCTTGATTCACGACACATATTAAACCTGCTCCACACTCTACAGAGTAGTCGTAATCTCCAGGCAATGCATCCCTTGGTACAACTACATCATAGGTTGTAATACGTGGATCAAACCCTGGAATATCTACTCCACCCTTTTGGATCTTATCCGCTACAGGATTTATGGCATCAACGCTTCCAACTCTCAAGTATTCAAACGATACATTGAGTGCAGCCGCGCTTACAGTACCATTTGTTGCTATAAGACCTAATTGGGGTGATGTGAAATTCACTGTAGCTGTTCCAGAATAGTTAGTCCAAGTGACACCGTCAGCGGACCATTGCGCTGATATCGCCTTATTATTCTTAATCAGACGTAAGTACATCTTTGTGTTACCTGCTGAATTGGTGTTGCCCGTAACTACGGTCGCTGTCCCATTGACGACACTATACAATGCGATTCGGTTCGTGGTTCCCGTAGGACGTTCATAAACAAGTTTTACGTAATTAGAGTCATCTTGATAATAGATCAACCCGCCTTGCTGATTGTTAGCAGTAGGCGTAGCTGAAAAATTCACAACAGTTTGGGATACGAAATCACCCATCGCTGGCTGCATAACTAAGTTCTGAACTGCATTTACTGCTGCTTGTTTTGTACTAATAGTCACCCCATTATTCGTATCAAAAGAATAATCAGAATCTTGTCGCACTATGGAGTAGTGACTATCTAATGCTGTTGCTCCTTTGAATTCAGCACTTACCGGTGGCCGACCGAAGTTAACTGTATAGACCCCATTAAATGTTGAATCGGTTACAGTAATCGTTGCTGTTCCAGGAATACCACTAGCTTGCACGATTGTTACAATGCTATCGGCGCTAGAAGAAGTAGCCGCTACAACTGGAACTGCACTCTGTTCGTAAGGAACTGCTAAATTATACTGTTTTACGGTAGGATCAAAGCCGCTAACTGTAGTCCCTCCAACCTTGAGGTCATTAAGGGTAACATTAGGGTTAACATAGACTATAAAGTCAGTTGAACGCAGTTCTCCTGCATAACTAACGGTTGCAGTAATCGTTGCGACGCCAGATTTAACAGTAGTGATTTGATCGCCAGCTACTGAGACTACACTCGGTCTATTGCTGCTATATGTTACGGTCATTCCAGCTGGCATAGTTTTGCTGGAGCCCTTTGCAATAAATCCATATAGCGTATCATCATTCATTGCAACCGTAACTTGCGGAAGTACAGTCTTTCCTTTATCAAAGAATACCCGAGTTGGGATATCTAATGCCACATCACTGTTTTGACGAGGTTTTGCTGTTACAACGCTTAACTTAGGAGCTAATGAGCCTGTAACAAAAATATCTTTGTTAAGTTTAATATCTGCATCTGCACTTGATGTGCTGAACTGCAAATTGTATCTCCCTGTATCCACAACCCATTTGCCTGCTGCTTCATCGTAAAAATGTAAGTCTGGCACTTTTACGGTTATGGTAACTGGAACTGTTTGCCCTGCATTTACCATTACTTTCTTGAATCCAACAAGGCGTTTAATAGGGCGTTGATTAACACCTGTTTGGGTAGAGTCTGGTGTTGAAGCATAAAGCTCTACAATATCATTTCCGTCTCGATCGCTTGTATTCGTGACGTTCATAGAAACATTGATCGTACCATTAGCATCAATAGTATCTCCTGTACCTAGACCTGTCACTTTCATATTGGAGTATGCGAAAGTTGAATAACTCAATCCATAGCCAAAGCTGTAGAGAGGAGCTCCCTTTGATCCATCATAATACATATATGTGCGACCAGGGGTAGTAACAGTTGTGGTTGAACTTGAATTATTGCCTGTCTTATAGGTGTCAGAGCCAGGTGTAATTCTGTAGCTTCTTATGCTAGGGAATTGGTCATTCTTAAACCACAGGGTTGATGTACGTCCACTCGGGTTATATTTACCTAACAAAACATCTGCTAGTCCCAATCCCTTAACTTGACCGTTGTATCCACTCCATAGCAGTGCAGGAACATCTGCAGATAAAGTTGATAGGTCGTCTGGGCTAGTACTTTCAATAACTGTGACCGTTTTGGGGTTTTTCGCAGCGACAGCATTAGCTAGTGCCAGTTGCGCTCCTGGTAATGTGTTATTCGGGTTTGTATTACTGCCTCTATCACTATCCTCAGCAGCAGTTGCTTGTTCTGTGCCTAGAGCAACAATAGCTAAATCATAACCTGAAGCAAGATCAATCGCCGCATTATCAAGTGTCGTCATGCTTGCATAGGTTGTGCCAGTATTGGTGAAGCCTTTTTTCCAGTCAACCACAGCATTAGGATTGATCTTTTGAATTTCCGCTTTAATACCGTTATAAGGGTTTACCATTTGGGCTATACCACTAGCGCCGGAACCAGAAGAATAACCACCTAAGAAAAAGCTGTTATTCGTTGTATTGAAGTTAGCATTGAGACCATACACGACAACTTTAAAGTCACCAGTTGAAGGTACATTGATTGGAAGCACTGCTTTGTTTCCATTTGATGCGACTGCATTGTTTTTTAACAAGATCAAGGATCCAGCTGCTGCTTCACGAGCAACATCGGATCTTTCTTGAGTCATGTTCTTACCGTCGCCGCCGGTACCTGAATTAAACGTCCATAAACTTCCACTTCCTAAAGTTTTTCTTCTAGCAATTGCATCATCATACCAAGAAACTTTATTTGTCGATGATTGAATGACGCCTGCAGCATTTCTAACCGTATCATCAAATTCGCCCAGTTTCATTCGAGCAGTGTACAGATTTAGTAAATCTACATCTATTGCATTCTCTGTGAATATTCCAGAAGGAGTAGGGAGTTTAGCTGTTGCTGCGCCTGGAAGTTGAGCGCCGTAACTTGAGCCGCTATAGCCTGCATTACATACTAGATCAACTCCAAACATTGCAGCCCATGCATATCCTTCTTGAGAAGTCATTGCCCTGGACGTTCCGGGATACATATAGTTCTGTCTGGATGACGACACAGCCATAGCTATACTATCGCAGTCCGTTGTTACATAACCGGAGAATCCAAAGGTTTGACGAAGCATGGTTTCCATAATATTTCGGTCTAATGTAACCGGTGTACCATTAACACTGTTATAAGAGCTCATAATAGAGGAGACATCCGTATTTTTAATAATCTCTCTATAAGGCTTAGTATAGAATTCTCTGAGCTCACGACCTGTTATATCAGAGCTACCATTCAGACGGTTTACTTCAGAATTATTCGCAGTATAATGCTTTATCGTACTTACAGACTTTAAGTAACCTTTGGGATCAATTAGGCTGCCGTCCATCCTCTTACCTTCCAGACCATTTACAAACTGCCCAGCAATTTCAGCTGTTAACAAGGGATCTTCAGAAAATGTTTCATCCGTACGTCCCCAACGCGTGTCACGAGCTAGATTGATAGTTGGTGAGTAAAAGGTTAACATTCGATCACTATCAGGAGCTGTATCACGAGCTTCATCACTAATACTCGTTGCTACTTTGTGCATAAGCGCTGGATCCCATGAACTTCCCATGGAAAGCCCAATTGGATATGAGGTAGCATTATTGATGGTTGTCGCGTTACCAGATGCATTAAGCTGGTATCTAGATACACCATGCAATGCCTCATTCCACCAGCCATATGAAGGAATTACTTTACCATCGGAAAGAGTGATTGAAGGCGATGCGCTTCCGTTCATTTGAGATGCCTTCTGTGAAATAGTCATCTTGGAAATCATGTCTGCTGCTCTTTCCTCAAAGGAATAGTGCTCAGAATCCATATAAATCGGCAATGCCTGCGGTTCAGACTCAGCTGCATAACTTCTTTGAGGAGCAGGTCCTACTAATAGTGTTGTAACACATAAAACAAAACATAATGAAACAGAAAGAATCCTTTTTCCTCTTTTTATCATCTCTTTCTTTACCTCCTTGTGACTACTTGGGTAGTCTACAATAATCCTTTTGATAGCCTCACTACAGGGTGGAACATGGCTCCCCCTCTTCACTTGGATTGTAAGTGCTTACATAAATATAGATATTATCGCTTGATCGTAAACTTTGTTTTTTTATCTTCATTCTTTTGTTATCGCCTGTACTTTTTTATGTATGAAGACGCCAAAACCCCGCTCATGATCCAACATGAACGGGGTTACTTATTCCAAACGCTATTCATTTGTATTTGTTAAACCTCCGAAACATGCACCGCATGTATTTCACTTCAGATTTTTGGTCCTTCAAAACATGCTTGGCATGTAACCACTCACGTTCCTTAACCATATGTTGCTTACTGCTTTCAAATCTTGGTGCTTATAATACATTTACTTTGCTACTTGCTACATTCAACTCATTTACATTTACTTTGCTACATTACGTTGTTCCTACATCAATCACTCGATACCGTGTCGCTCATTACGATTCCCTTGCGTTAATACTTTCCTGAACTCTGTTTCAGGTAGATACCCGCATGCTGGGAGGTGTGCTCGCATGCTTCGCCTCACGCTACGTCATCGGATGATTCTCCCTTCTACATCGAATGTTTATTATGCAACTTCGGCGATAATTTGTTGGGTGTGAGCCTGATCGACTCTACTTGCATGAGCCGTCGTTAGATCACCTTGGTTTCGCCTGAAGTTGAATAACCGATTGTAAAAGTTGCTTTGTTGATGTCTTCATTATAGTATTGTCCAACAAATTAATCAAATATTCAGATTATTCAATTTATCGTAAAATCTTTGCGTTTTTGTGTAAATTCGCCCATTTGCTCTGCTTATATTATGATTGCTCTTTCTTTCACAAAGATACGAATAGTACGCGATTAACATAACATAATCTTGTCTTATCAAAAGCCGCACGTATCGTCATAAGTGACTGATATGCGCGGCTTTTCAATAATTTATCGACTCTTAACGAGTAACTCAACCGCTTCCTTAACCATCTTGCCTGTGTCTCCACCCATCGCTTTCTCTTCAAGAATACATTGTTGCAAGTTTTCGGCAACAATTTGAGCGATTGCTTTATCCGTTGCATTGCGTACAGCTGACATCTGGTTTATGACTTCTTTACAGGACTTGCCTTCCTCCATCAGTCGAAGTACGCCACGCACTTGTCCCTCGATCCGCCTTAACCGTTTTTTCAGTTCCTCATTATAAATATAGTCCATCCTCTATCGCCCCTTTCACGACATATACACCAATGGGTATAGTATAAATCAAAACAAATAAAATAAATACAGGAGACAAGATGAAGTCAATCTATCCTTTCGATAGCTTTTTTCAGTACTTCATAATTGACTGCTCCCTGATAAATCTCACGAATGATGCCTTGGGAATCAATAATATAAGACGTTGGATAAGCAATGACTTGATAGGTGCTCGCCACATGGCCTTCTCCATCCATCACGACAGGAAAATCTACATTGAATTGTTCAAGGAACTCTGTTACATCGCTCCGTTTTTTTTCTGTATTCGTTAGATTTACAGCCAGCACTACCGCATCTTCCTTATACTCGTTATTAAATTTTTCCATGTGAGGCATTTCTGCTCTGCATGGAGGGCACCACGTAGCCCAAAAGTTCAAAATAACCTTCTTACCTCTAAATTCAGATAGCTTCATCGGTTGATTATCCAAACTGAGCAGTTCAAATTCAGGAGCTTCATTACTCTTTTTTATACCTACTTTATTACTGGTTTGTTGCTGCTGATTGAAATCAGATGCATCGGATCTATCCTTCATGTAATCGTAAATCCCCCATGTAATTAACAGGAGTATGGCCATGATTGCAATCCCGTTTTTTCGCATAATACCCTCCCCTATTAATAAGAAAATAAAGTAAACTGCGCGAAGTAGGCGCTTAACTTTTGCAATTGTCCTGTGAATAGCAGTAATCCCATAATGACAAGGATCCATCCGTTAATTACGGACAGCGTGGGCAGCCATCGATTGACTTTTTTCAAAATTCCCAATGAATAAGTAAGCATGACGGATAAGATCAAGAAAGGTATACCTAGTCCGACGGAATATATAAATAGCAAGAACATGCCACTATACATTGTCTCTGTAGATCCGGCAAGCAGCAATATGGAGGATAAAGCTAAGCCCACGCAAGGAGTCCAACCAGAACCAAAGGCTATCCCTAATAGAAACGAGCTTAAATTTCCTTTCTTTGTAGTTTCCGACTTGCCCCAGCTCTTATTAAACATAAGAAAGCGAAATGTTAGCATGCCAGTCATCTGCAATCCAAAAATAATGATGAGCAGACCGCTTACTTTTACGATCACTTGTCTATTATCGGCAAAAAATTGACCGATAAAGCTCGCAGAAGCGCCCATCGCCACGAATACTACGCTAAATCCAACAATAAAGCTGATGGACCGCAGTAACAGCAATTTTTTCTCCACATTCATTTTATTATTTTGCACGAAGGCTCCTGTTAAGTGGGATACATAAGCAGGAATGAGCGGAAATACACATGGAGATAGAAACGAGAGTACCCCCGCAATAAGAGCAACAGCAATCGTTGGACTATTCATTGCTCAGCCTCCTTTTCTCCTTAACCTTGTAGAGGTCTATCAGTAAGAAAATAAGGAATAGGATGAGAAATCCGAGCTGTTCCCTAGTAAAACCCAAAACAACCGACACTCTCTCTTCTTTAACGAATGAAACTGCGATACTACCTAGGCAATACCATATTACGATTTGATTGAATAGAACCGCATTGCCCACAGCTTTCTTCTTATCGAAAAGAAAGAACGCAAGTATGGCACTTAGACAAATAAATAAAGCATGAAAGAGTACATCTGTACGCTGTGTAATAATGAGCATAAGATGATACAAGCTACTACCTGCAATCCATCCTGTACTGAGCACATCCATATTCATCATGATGGTAGTACCGTCCACTCGTGAGCGCACCCATATATATCCTAATGAAATTGCTACTGCCAACAAAATCCCCTTATCTCCTCCATTAAAATACAGCAGTGACAACGGATATTTCAAAGTCATGATGGGATCAAACAGAAGGATGCTAAATTTCCATATGAAAACACCAAGGATGAGTGCAACCGCATATTTATTACTCCGAACTTTACTACTCCGATCTGCTCGCACTTCTACCTTGCTCAAACGATAATTCATCGCCATATATGCTGCAAAAGCAGACAGAATAAATAGGAGCAATTGTAAATTCAATATCAATGGCCCTAATTGGATGACATCCATATGCACGCCTACCCTTCTCTCTTGATGTTCAATGGCTACGTTTGCAAACAGAGACTGCTCATCGATGTTTCTTTTTTGAGCAGCCTCTGTTTATGCTATTTTCGTATTTGTCCGCCCCATGCCAGGATGCCACCTTGCAGATGCGCTAAATTTGTATATTTTTGTTTCAACAGCAGACGCGCTGCTTGCTTACTTCTCATTCCGCTTTGGCAATATATATAGATGCGACAATGAGCAGAACATTAATAACTGTTGAAGTTTCCATCGTCTTCTTCTCCTCTTAATCTACCTAATATCCTTTAGATAAACAAGTTGACCTTCGCTTCTGTAGCATCCCCAAGATAAGCTGCAACTCCTGCATATTCAATGCCGTCTAACAATTCCTCTTGTTGCAGACCTAAGAGATCCATCGTCATCGTGCAGGCAACAAGCTTAACACCTTGTTCTTGAGCTAATTCTATGAGCTGCGGCAAGCTAAGAGCATTATGCTTCTTCATCACATGCTTAATCATTTTGGGACCTGCTCCGCCAAAATTCATTTTGGACAAGCCTAGTTTATTCGCACCCCGTGGCATCATCCAAGCAAACATTTTTTCTAATGGTCCTTTTTTTACGGGTACTGGTTCTTCCTTCCGAAGTGCATTTAGACCCCAAAAGGTAAAAAATATCGTTACCTCGTGGTCGTACGCTGCTGCGCCGTTTGCAATAATGAATGCGGCGATCGCTTTATCTAGCTCACCGCTAAACAATACGATGGTTGTTCTCTCTACAGTTTGAGTCACTAATGTCCATCCCCTTTATTATAATACATATACCTGTATGTGTATTTAAATGTTCAAAAAAATAATCGATTGAATTATCCTTTTTTAATCCAGATCTTAAATACGCCCTCTTCTTCTTTATCGCTGAGCAGCTCGTTTTCAGTGCTTCTAGCCCAAGCAGCGAGGTCATTTTTTGCGCCTTTGTCTGTTGCATGAATTTCTAATACTTCACCCGACTCCATACCAGCAATCGTTTTCTTCGTCTTTACAATCGGCATCGGACAAGCCAACCCTTTAGCGTCTAATACTTTGTTACTATTCATTATTGAATAACCTCCTAGTTATCATGAACTGCACAGCGATTTGGACCGATCTCCATTGCCCGTTGTTCTTCTTCATCTGGATTTATTTTTCCCATATTCGTTTGACGGATTTCCTTATATGAATTAGGTTGAGGGGGTAAGTTTTCTGTTACTGTTGTACGAAACTCACTTTCATCGTTAATCTGCAGCCCAGGATTGTTGCGATACAGCTCTCCGAGACGTCCAGATACAAGCCCATCTTCCCCAAGCTCCGTCATTCTTCCAAAGTGAGCAGGTAGCACAATCAACTGTTTGGATAAATTTTTATACCGTTCGTACAGTGTTTCACGAAGATCTCCTACCCAATCCTCTGCAAGTCCAGCTAAATCGGGACGACCAATGGACTCTATGAAGAGAATGTCCCCAGATAACAAGTATTGGTTATCGATGATGAAAGAGGTTGAACCAATCGTATGTCCAGGTGAGTAGATCGGCTGTACGACTATCTTTTCATCACCGACATAGATCTCTGTTCCTTCCTCAAGCTTCTCATATTCAAAAGTGACTTCTGTTGCATCTTTCGGTGGCAGATAGTATGTCTCACCGTATTTCAAAGCAAGCTGTCTTCCCCCCGAGATATGATCTGCATGAAGATGCGTGTCTAGCGTATGAACAAGTTTAGCGTTTTTGTTAAGCAAAAAGGATTCATATTGATCAATCATGCGGCTTGTATCGATAATCGCAGCTTCTCCGCCAGAGAGCACAACATAGGACAAGCATCCTTTACCGATTCTCACGAACTGATAAAGCTCTCCGCCTCCGCTTAGGTCAGCTACCTTAACAGGTTCAAGGTACTCGCTCCATGACTTCATGCCACCTTCAAGATAGTAAATCTGAGTTCTACCTGCTTCAACAATCTGCTCAGCGACATATTGGGATGAGCCTTCCTTCGCGCAAACGACCAACACCTTTTTGCCTTCTGGAATTTGATCTAACGCGGCGTCAACCCCATCCAATAGGTCAAAGTAAGGAATATTTACGATTTCGATGCTTTCGCCTTCAATCTTCCAATCGTTAAAATCAGTCTCATTCCGTACGTCCAATATAAAGAGTTCCTCTTTGCCAATGACCATCTGGGTTACTTCTTTTGCATTCATCTTCTGTAGGGTGTTCATATGAGATATGTCTCCTCCTCATTGCTGTTAGTTCGTTTCTAGATCGCCATTCCAAGCTGTCATTCCAGGGAGCACATTCCTAACATGCTGAAATCCTTTGTCAGCTAAAGCCTGACATACACGATCACTTCGACTGCCTGTACGGCATACAATGACATATTCCTGAGCTGGATCTAACTCATGAAGATGGGCATCAAGCTCACCTGCAGGAATCGAGATAGCACCTGGAAGACGTCCAAACGCATATTCAGCGGGTTCGCGAACATCAATAATATTTAATTTTTCACCCGCAGAAAGTTTATTTTGTAAATCTTCTAAAGAAATCGTGTGAGGGAACTTGCTCTCCTCCTTCGTTTCGGAAGGATCAGCTTTACGAATATAATGAATGTATACCCCATTCTCTTCCTTGAGTCCGATATATTGATGGCCTGTCCCCTTTGCCCATCCCTTTAAATCTGCGACAGAGCCTTTGTCGGTTGCTCTAATTTCCAATACCTCTCCAGTATTTAATTGATCGATTGCTTTCTTTGTGCGAACGACAGGCAACGGACAAGCTAACCCTTCACATTCCAACGTTCGATTCACTTGAAGTTTAGTCATTGATCTATATCCTCCCGATATGTTGTTTTTCTATTATTCAACTTGACCCGGCCATTCGGACATGCCACCTATCATATTGATTACGTTATATCCTTTTGCGGATAAAATTTCACATGCTTTCTCACTTCGTTTGCCGCTACGGCAGACGACAACAATTTCCTCTGCAGCATTCAGTTCGCTATATCGATGCTCAAGCTGCCCCAATGGGATGTGCGTTGCGTTAGGAATATGTCCAGAATCCCATTCCTCTTGTTCACGAACATCTAAAATATTAAATTTTTCGCCTCGTTTTAATCTTCCAGCAACGACATCTGACAATTGCTCTTGCATTCGATTATTCATCCTGATCATTCTCCTTTAAGTTAATATATCAAGCCAAATTTTGACGACAGTTGCAATGATCAGAAGGGCTAATATCCACTGGAGCGCTTTCGTATTTATCTTTTTACTAATTCTCGCTCCAATAGGCGAAGCAATTACGCTGGCAATAACCATTGCAATGGATGGAATAAGCAGCATATGCCCACCTATTAATTTACCCGCAGTTGATCCAATCGAGGAGATAAAGGTAATCGCCAATGAAGAAGCGATAGCTACCCGTGTGGGTATCTTCAAAATAACTAACATTACAGGAACCGTTATAAATGCACCCGCCGCGCCAACGATCCCTGATAAAATTCCGATAACGGCTGCTAAGGCTGCAGACAGAGGTTTATTAAAGGTAACCTTTGTAAAGTCAGTTTGCGCATCACCCTTTTTAGGAAGAAACATCATTACTGCAGCGATGAGGGCGAGAATCGCATAGGTTAGGTTAATCGCAGCATCGGGTAGAAACTTGGAGCCGTACGCTCCGATAAAGCTACCAATGACAATCGCGACCCCCATGTTTAAGACTAAAGATTTATTGATATACCCCCCTTTACGAAATGCGAACATTCCAGCAAGAGTAGCAAAGAATACTTGTACTGCACTAATCGCAGATACCTCCTGCGCTGAGAATGCTACAAATCCTAAAACAGGTGGGATATAAAGAAGCATCGGATATTTAATAATGGAGCCACCAATGCCTACCATTCCAGATATTAATGATCCTACAAAGCCAATTGCGATTAAGGTGATGATCCAAGCAATATCCATAAAGCACCTCCTTTCAACATTGTATACGTATACCCCTATGGGTATATGAAAGGCATGAACATAATATATACGATTGTGATCCTTTCGTCAACCCTACTTGGAGCTACCTCAATCTACGATCTCAACCCATTTACAGAAGCTACGCGGTGCAAAATCGTTGATTGTCAGCGTAAAGGGCTCGAAGTCACATATTCCATTACAAACGAGAAAGCGATCGAAATTATACAAACTTTGTTTGCTAAAAAGGAGAATGAACAATGAAAAAAGTATTGATCGTGGGCGGAGTCGCAGGTGATCTTTTGCAGCAGCAAGACTGCGGAGATTAGATGAAAATGTACAGACCGAAATAAAAACGAAATTGATCAGCAAAGCATGAAGAAGGCAGTCATTATCGGTGGAGGGTTTATCGTCCACTGGTTTGAATGAGAAAGTGTACATCCAGCTTCACATGCTACCTACTATCCTGGAGCCAACCCGATCTCGCTAAAATTAATATTCAGTGACGATGGCAAAATATTAGGCGCGCAAGCATTAGGACAAGACGGTGTAGATAAACGAATGGATGTCATCGCCACTATGATTTGATTGCATGGCACGGTACAAGATCTCACAGAGCTTGAGCTTTCGTACGCTCCCA
Source organism: Candidatus Cohnella colombiensis (assembly GCA_029203125.1). Taxonomy (GTDB): domain Bacteria; phylum Bacillota; class Bacilli; order Paenibacillales; family Paenibacillaceae; genus Cohnella; species Cohnella colombiensis. The sequence goes on along the minus strand of CP119317.1, from coordinate 1,240,793 downwards.
CATATTCTTCGGCCAAGGATCCTGTCAATATGGCAGGGTATGTAGCTCATAATGTGTTGACACATCAAGTTGAAGTTTTTTTACCAAGAGACTTGGAAAATTGGGATGTTAACTGGTGGCTACAAAACATATGCGATGGAACAGTTTAAACCGTGTTGCTATTGCTCTGGATCGATCAATTGAGGACATCCCCTTTCCTTTTAGCAATACATCAACGATTCTGTATGAAAAATAATACAGACTCATCGCAGTAACCTTTGTTTGTGGCTCTTTTATACGAAATATCATATACAATTGCCTTTGATTTGACTTATTGATTAATCCTGTATGAAATATCATACAGAATTGCCTTTCATTTGACTTATTGATTAATCCTGTATGAAATATCATACATTATTAGATTTGAGCACCGTATCGGTTCAAGCGCTGATTTGTGGCTACTCCATTCGTCTCAAATTGGTTATGTACGATAATATCGTAGCTTGCCAAAGGTACGACTAGTTTTCGGCGGGCAATCGCTTGCCCATAATTTGCTGAAGAAAATAACAATGGATCAAAATAGGAAATGGGTGGCACAGGAATAACCCCTACGCCACCCATCATATTCAGATCAACTTCTTTGACTTATGTGATTATGTGTAATCATTCATCCTTACGAACACTTACTATAACCACAATTGCCACAAGTTTTGCAGCCTTCGACGTTCAGCAGCGATGCTGAGCCGCATGAAGGACACAGGTCAGTAGACGTGTATGCATTGATCGGCTTTTCTGATGTGTATGATGCACTAGGAGCTTCTTCTGAAGCTGCATACTCATCATTCATAATACCTGCATGGGATTCGAGTGCTTTAGCAACTGCGTCGGCGATCGACTCTACCCGGTTTGGACCGAAGCCGACAGCACCGGAGCCACCAATGCCCTTCAGATGCTTCACTAGCAATTGAATCTTGTTGCCATGATCGCCGTAACGGAGGAACAACGAGCAGACGCGACCGAGCGCTTCCGCCATTGCGAATACGTCAGAGCCAGCTTTACCTACATTCAAGAAGATCTCGCCTGGCGTACCATCGATATCGTTGACGGTAATGTATGCCATACCAAACGGTGTATTATATTTATACGTTGCGCCACGAAGCACTTTCGGACGGCTCTTATATTGCTTATCAAACACTTGTTGCTGCTCAGGAGTAACTGTAACATGGAGCGATTCGTTCAATGTGCTCACAGCGGTTGCTTCCTCTGAAGTAGCTACTGCAGGTACTTCCGCAGTTACAGCAGGAACATTTGCCACTACAGCCTCTTCCTTCTTCTCATCCTTCGCAGTGCTAAGCACTTGTACATCACGGCTACCGTCACGGTAGATTGTTACGCCTTTGCATCCAAGCTCGAATGCAAGCTCATAGAGCTCGGCAGTTTCTTCCACTGTGAAGTCAGCAGGACAATTTGCTGTCTTGGAGATGGAGCTATCGACCCAGCGCTGTATAGCAGCTTGCGAGCGGATATGATCCTTCGCAGACAAATCCATCGCGGTAACGAACCATTCTGGTAACGTTTTGCCTGGATTTGCATCTTGCCACTCTTGAGCGATTGGCACAAATTGCTTATCGAAGCCCAGTCGGCTTTGACGATAGAATTCAAAAGCGAAGTACGGCTCGATGCCCGTAGATGTTCCAACCATCGTACCCGTAGAGCCTGTTGGTGCTTGTGTAATCACCGTTACGTTGCGCATACCGCGCTTGCTGATTGCTTCTCCAACCTCTGGGTACGTCTCGACCATATTTTTCATAAATCCACTTTGCATGAACGGCTCTAAATCAAATGCAGGGAATGAACCTTTCTCTGCGGCGATTTCGGAAGAAGCCAAGTAAGCTTCACGTGCCATAAATCCATATAATTTATCTAGGAATTCCAAGCTTTCTGGACTGCCATAACGAACTTCCAGACGAATCATCAGCTCTGCGAGACCCATCGTGCCGAGACCTACGCGGCGCTCGTTCTTTTGGTTTTGTTCATTTTCCGGAAAATGGTATGGCGTTGTATCAATAACATTATCCAAAAACCGTGTGGAATAACGTACTACGCGGGACAATTCATCCCATGCGACATCATGCTTTTCAGCATCATAGAATTTAGATAAGTTAATGGCAGATAAATTACATACGCCCCATGCTGGCAAGCCCTGCTCCCCACACGGATTTGTACAAATGATTGGGTTGAAATACCAGCTATTCGACATTTGGTTGTAGTATTCCATGAACACAACACCCGGTTCAGCCGATTTCCATGCCCCTTCAATAATGCTACGCCATACATCACGCGCACGAACAGTCCGGTAATGCTCGACCTTCTTGCCTAGCTTCTCCCACTTTTCAATGTCGCCATCCCAAAGCTCATCATACTCAGGATCTTTCACATCCGGGAACTTCAATTCCCAATCGGCATCCTCCTTCACTGCTTTCATGAAGGCATTGCTCACGCACACAGACAAGTTCGCATTCGTCACTTGACCCATCGTTTGCTTTACGGTAATGAAGTCTTGAACGTCAGGGTGCCAGTCGTTAATCATGAGCATCAGCGCACCACGACGGCTTCCGCCCTGCTCAATCAAACCTGTCGTATAGCTGAATAATCCGCCCCATGATACTGCACCGCTAGATGAACCATTTACACCTTTCACGATTGCACGACGAGGACGAAGCGATGACAGATTTATGCCTACGCCACCACCGCGCGCCATAATTTCTGTCATTTCGGATAATGTCTCCATAATGCCACCGCGACTATCATGAGGAGACGGGATGACGTAACAGTTGAACAAAGTCAACTCATCACTAGCCCCAGCGCCTGCTGCGATCCGTCCACCAGGAACGAGCTTCCAATCGTCTAGCAACCAAGTGAACTTGTCCGCCCACTCCTTCTGCTTCTCCGGAGTAGATTCGACTTTCGACATCGCTTTTGCAAGTCGCGCCCACATTTCCTCAGGTGACTTCTCAATGGTTAGCGTAAGCTTATCCACATTGGAATTAACGAGCTCACCGTTGCGAAGACGCACCGTTACCTCTTTACCTTCTCGACGAACGACCTCTCCTACGTCCTTCGCAGGAAACTTCGGATCATCCTTCGTAAGTACTAGTACTACATCTCCTACCTTCGTTTTGCTCGTATCTGCATTTTTCCACGCATAGCGATCTAAAAATATTTTTTCACTGAGTCCAGTAAGTTGCTTGCTTTCTTGCATCATCTTCAATTGTTCCAACCTCCCGAAATTAATAAAGAAGAAGTTATTCTCGCACAGCTATCGACTATTTGCAAGTATGTAGCTGTCACACAATATGGTGTATACACTTCATTATATTCTACTACATTTTGTGCCGCCATAGTTCATCGGTCATAAAAATAATAAATTGTCGAAGTTACAAATTCGGTGTCGTATTCCATTCTTTCGACGCATTGATTGGAAATGCGCGCGATTGCTCATACTAGAGCTATTCTGCCCTATTTTCGCCCAAAGGGAGGTTCATTCTTTGAATTATTTGCATCCGTTAGTTGAACTAAAGAACGATCACAGCGCTTTCGAAGAGTTGGAGAAACGCGTCGAACGTAATGGCCCTTGGGATGATTGGACGCTGTATCAAATGGCCATTGAAGCCGAGGAAGCGTCCCTAGTTCGTGACTTTCATGTGTTATTGTGCACCCGAATGCTACCGCATTTTGAGCCATTGCCCCACCAACTCGATACAGCCCGCAGAGTGTTGCATGAGATGCGTGGACGTGCCATTCTCGCTGATGAAGTGGGTCTCGGTAAAACGATCGAAGCCGGACTTATTCTTAAGGAATATTTGCTTCGCGGACTCGCCAAGAGGGTGCTCATTCTTGTACCCGCTTCCTTAGTGCTGCAATGGGTTCGCGAGCTTAATAGCAAATTTGATATTCCCGCTGTCGCCCAAAAAAAGGACTATTCGTGGAATAACGATGTCGTTGTCGCATCAATGGACACCGCGAAACGTGAGCCGCACAGACTCATGCTACTAGACCAGGAATTCGATCTCTTAATTGTTGATGAAGCGCACAAGTTAAAAAACAAGCGAACTGGAAATTACCAATTCATTAATGAGCTTCGAAAAAAATATTGCTTATTGCTGACAGCAACTCCTGTCCAAAATGACCTCTCTGAGTTATATAACCTCATTACATTACTCAAGCCAGGACAGCTCGGTGCAGAGGGCGATTTCGCAACGAACTTTGTAGCTGACCGCCGCGTTCCGAAAAATGAAGAAAAGCTTCAGCAAGCGCTTAGTCAAGTGATGATTCGCAATCGCAGAAGCGATGGTGGTGTGCAATTTACTGAACGTCATGTGACGAACGTACCCCTTCGACTATCAGAGCAGGAAATGGCGCTTTATCATGGGGTAACTGACTACGTTCGCAAGCACGCCCAGCTTGGCAATGGCGATCTCGCTAGTCTGCTTTCACTTGTCACCTTACAGCGTGAAGTCTGCTCTAGTCGAGACGCAGTCTTTCTTACTCTCATTAACTTATTTAAGAAAACGACTGAGGACTCTCCGCTACGTGCTCGAATATGGGAGTTAGTCGAACTCATTAAGAGTATTAAGGCGAATACAAAGGCAGAAAAGACAATGGAGCTCATTCAGACGTTGGGCGATAAAGTCATCGTGTTTACCGAGTATCGTGCAACCCAGGATTATTTAATTCGCTACTTCAAGGAGAATGGGTTAACCGCCATTCCCTATCGTGGAGGTATGAACCGAGGCAAAAAAGATTGGATGATGGACCTGTTCCGAAATAGAGCGCAGGTGATGGTGGCAACTGAAGCTGGAGGCGAAGGCATTAACCTGCAATTTTGTCATCACATTATTAACTTTGATCTGCCTTGGAATCCGATGCGCGTCGAACAGCGAATTGGTCGCGTTCATCGTCTCGGTCAAACGGAGGACGTCCACATCTTCAACCTCTGTACGATCGGCACCATCGAGGAACATATCATCCATCTGCTCCATGAGAAGATCAACATGTTCGAGCTTGTAATTGGTGAATTAGATGAAATTATTGAGCAGTTTGAAAAAGAAGAGTCCATTGAGCGCCGTCTAGCGCAGATGGTGCTTGAATCAACGGATAGCGAGGAGCTCCGTAGACGGATCGACGGACTCGGCGACTCTGTCATTGAGGCAAAGCGACATATGATCAAGACGAAAGAAGGAGTGTAAGGCGATGAATAACAAGCAGGTTCATAAGTTCGTTCTGTCTTACCTGGACATTACCGGTTGTCAAATTATAGAGAAAAGTCCGCAACGTGTCACAGTAAAGCTATCTCCCGATGCAGATCGCATGCTCACCAATCGCCCTTTCTATTGGAGCTTCGTCGATAGAACGGGTGCAGCACCAGAGACGCTAACCTACGCATGGTCGTTTCAAGCACCTCAAGCTTCTTCTGGCGCATCATCACCCCTTTCCTACCTCATGACGCCGAGCGGTAGAGTTGTACAGGAGGAATTGTATTTTGGCTCTCGTCGCTTAGGTCAGCTGTTCGATGTTGTCCGTCAAGGAGCGCGCTGTGTCACCTTATTCGAAGAGCCACCTAAAGGTCTAGGTAACCCCCTGCAATCGCATCCCTACACGGCTTGGCTAGGTGTTAACTTCAAAGTAAGCTTTGAGTGTGATATGAAGCGCGAAGAGCTGTATGAATGGGGAATATCTTTAGCAACAGGCGTAATCGAGGAGCAATTTATGGAACGATTACGCGAGCGCAAACTAACACCACGTCTACCTTCCAACATACATTTGATGAAAAATGGTCTGTCGTTACGCAAAGGAATGCAGCAATTGGAGCAAAAAATGGAGCGCAAGCTCAAAAGCCATGACTTCACATGGGCGATCGAGGCGGAAAATCGTCGTCAAGACGAATTGAATCGGATTCAGCATTATTATGATCCGATGCTAGAACGATGTGAAAGTATAGAGCAACGGCAGTCGCTGTCGGAACGATTCGAACAACGAAAGGCTGAAATTGACTGGCAATATCGGCCTCGTGTGACACTATCTACGCTGAACTGCGGAATTTTCCACCTTCCAGGCATCCATTAACTTTAAAATAAGCCAAACCTCCCAGTGTATAGCAGACATCGTTCAACAGCATCAGCAATGCTCGTCCACTACAATAAATAATAAAAAGCAGGTGTTCCAGCATGCTCACGCAAAAGCATCGCTTCTTCATTCACACGAGTATCTTAGCTTTGCTACTTGTGGCACTATTGCCCTTCTCAGCATCGAATGCAGATGCAGCAGTTATCCCTGATCAGGAACATCAACTAACGAAGCTAGAACAACAAGTACAGCAATGGGCCACTGCCCTATCAAAGCAAAAGGCATTTGCTTTATGGCAAACTTCTGACCCTCAAATTGAAGCACTCGGTCCGGGTACGCATAGCTGGCTTGTTCTATTTACTAACGAAGGGCAAAATGTCGGCTACATGGTCGTGAACGCTGTCACGGACGGGTCGTTTCAATTAGGTGAATACGGTGTAGGGCCGTATCCACTGTTTTCCTCTGAACAACTAGACCAGTCTTTGCGGGTTAACGGTCTGTTAACTGAGCTTCATCAAAAACCTACTTCTGTAACGAAGCTCTATGTTCATCCATTGGCTGCTGCATGGCAGGTAACGATCGGTAAAGAAACTTACTGGCTCGATGCGAAAACTGCAGAAATACTCCCCATCAACGAACAAACCTCGAAGCTCTATTTTCCCAAAATAATGACATTGCCCGATAAGCTACCTGCCTCTAAACGCACCCAGCAATTAAAGCTTAATCCGTCCTTCGATCCTTATGAACGGCTTCCATGGCTCACCAAAGAGGCCCCTTTCGCAACGAAAGACGCCCTTAAACTGCAGAAGCACCTTAACAAACGGCAACATCTGCGTTATATATCTGAACCCTTCGGTGATGCGATGCTGTATGCATTATCCATCGTCGGCTACCAAGTCTGGAATCAAGGTCGCATCGATCTCGCAATCGATATGAATGGTCATCGCTTTATTCCCCTTGTTACGTTACAGCAATACGGCCGATTTTATCGTTAATTTGGACCATGAACCGAACGCTCGGCTACATTCGATTTTTCGCGTTTATGATCGACCGTGCGCCACCACATCAGCATTCCCATGGGCACAACACCGAACCATCTTGTAAGCCAGGGCTCGCGCATTCGTTTTCGCTCCTGTCTTTTTTCCACTTGTTCTGGCGCTTGATCTAAGTAACGTACAACCTTCTCCGTCATATAGCGTACATATTTCGTCTTAGAGCTCATCGTTGTTCGCCTCCTTGATCTTTAGCATGCCCTGAATGACTCAAAGTCAACCAATGATAGTTGCATGAAGATCACGCAATTAAGCCACGATAACACTATGCAACGACAGACGCGACGAGGTGAACGATGAAGCGTATACTGCTTTGGAGCTCAGTATTGTGTATGTTAGTGAGCGGGGCAACAACAATTTGTGCCGAGGGAATAGATGCAGGTCCGCCTCACATTCGACGAGCTTTGCCAACAGCAGATGTTATCATTGATGCGGGTCACGGCGGGATTGATGGAGGCACACACTGGAACGACATTATGGAAAAAGACATCAACCTGGCAATTGCACGCAAACTGTACATGTTGCTACGCAGTAAAGGGATCATTGCAGTACTTAATCGTACGGGCGATTACGCACTCAGTGACGAAAATCGCTGGCATCTTTCACGCTCTAGACATCGTAGAGACTTGTCTCAGCGTAAAGGACTCGCTCAAGAAATTAACGCCTCATTATTCATAAGTATCCATGTCAACTGGTCTCCCAGAGGACATAATCAAGGCCCCCTTGTCATTCATCAAGCTGAAGGAAGTAGCGCTTTGCTCGCAGCCTTGATTCAGAGCAGCTTGAATCAACAGCAAAACAAGCATCGCTTGCCTCAGGTAGCAAAGCAGTTTTATTTGCTGAATCAAGTTGAATTGCCAAGCGTTATTATTGAAACCGCCTTTTTGAGTGATCCAGACGATCGTGCCATGCTTACTTCCCTTAGAGGCCAGACACGTATCGCAGAAGCGATTGCGCAGGGCATTATGGCTTATCGTTGGATCTCCCCATGATTGGCGTCGGTGGAGCAGTTAAAAGCTGTGAGAGCGTAACAAAGCTCGCTTGATTTTGCAATCCAGGTATCGCTGATTTTAATACTGCAGACGTAACCATGCCAGGTGATCCTACATGTCCAATAACGACACAGCGGTCGTGTGTTTTCAAAAATTTACTTACTTCTGAAATTTGTTTGCGGACATGGGTTTGAGTATATACGTCGTCGAGAAACACATCATTATGCAGGGTCATCATACCTAATTCTCTAGACACTTTTGGTACAACTGTGTGATAAGAAGTCCGACTGTCTAGAAAAAATAGTCCTTTTTCTTTGCACACTTGCAGTACGATTCGCATCACACGTAAATCCGAAGTCGCACGTGAGCCCATATGATTGTTCATCCCAATCGCATAGGGAACATCTGCAATTGCTGCTTCTACACGATTGCGAATTTCAGCATCAGATAGATCCGTCGTAATCGCTCCCGGACCTAACCAGCTTGCTTTACCTCGAATGGGCTCCATCGGCAAATGCACGATCACATCATGACCAAATTGATGTGCGGCTTCAGCATCTTGTTTTGTCGTTGACAGAAATGGCATAACCGCTACCGTTATTTTTATTGGTAGCTGCAGCATTTGCTCGGTGCCTTTCATACGATTGCCGAAATCATCGATGACAATTGCAATCTGACGTGCCTGTTGATCTTGCTGAGACTGCTCTGGCTCGTTGCTCGCTGCTGCCACACTTGAACCTACTACTCCCCATATTAACATCGAACAAATTAACCACACGTACGCTTTGCAAAGTCTAACCATGTAACCGACATCCTTCCATTAAAGAGCATTATCACGTTTTGAACATTAGGATTCCCCCTTGAATGGAAAAATTATGTACAGAATATAAAGCGTTTTTACCTCATTCGAATCTCTCCTGAATAAATCCCCTACCCTTTCGCAGGATCATGCTTGATTAAGGACAATCGATAAGTATCCCCCATAATTGATTTATGTACGTAGTGGTCACGCTCAATCTCTAATAAAATAGTTAATATTACCGAAAAATCCAGACAATAGAAAAGGAGGGTAAAGTGGGGATAGCCATTAAGGTGTAAAGGTTCTGTGCGAATGAAAAATGAAGATTAAGAGAGGTGACAAGGGTGCATATATTATCTCGACAGAAGTTTACTAAAATATTGATATTTATGGTTAGCTTCACTCTTGCTTTCGGCACTTTGTTAAGCGCTTTCAAAGTGAATGCGGCGGATCTAGTAGATCTGGAAGCTCCACAAAATCTAAGTGTAATAGAAAGTTCTATCACTAGTAATAGCGCAAACCTTAATTGGGATTTTGATGATGATGTCTATGAAATCGATGTTTGGAACGCTGATACCGATGTCTGGATGGCTAACATCAACAATTGGAACCTCAGAGTAGGGAGTTTATTACCTGAAACAACGTATAACGTATATATTACATGGTGGGAGAGACCCGCTCCAGCAGCTAATCTTCGGCATAAAAGCAACATCGTCTCATTCACTACGCTAGCAGCTAGCGATGTCATACCTACGATTGGAGCACCGACAAATTTAAGCATTGCGAAGGATCCCGTTACCGAAGAACCATTAATTACCCATAACTCAGCAACCTTGGCATGGGATATCGTCGCTGATTTCGACAATGAATTTGATGTTTGGAACGCTGATACCAATGCCTGGATGACTTGGGGGAATAAAACTACCCATATTGTTGGGGGATTAGTACCTGAAACAACATATCGAATTTATATTACTTGGAATAAGGATCGACCTTCTCTTAACTTTAAAAGTAATATCATTGAATTCACAACGAAAGAAGATACAAGTGAGTACCCGGATCCACCTTTAACGCCTCCGCACAATTTAAGGGTAACCGAACTAACAGAGACAACCGTTAAATTAGGCTGGACAGGAAGCCCTGGTGCAAATGGCTATGACCTCTATGTGAATCAAGCCTGGAAAGGTGGCGTTTGGGATGGTTCTAACATGGCTACCTTCACAATGCCAATAGAAACTATCGCAGGTGACGTCTATACATTTGAAGTCGGCGCTCAGAACATGCCTGCAGTGTCAGCGAATAGCAATGCAGTCACGATTACTTGGGGACAATTAGAAGCACCTGAGGATCTACAAGTCGTTACGGCGAACAGAACGACGGCTACGTTAGGCTGGGCCCCAACGCCTGGAGCAACGAACTACGATATCTATAAGGATGCTGTTAAAGTGGCTACTAGTTCTGATAATCGTTATCTGGCAACTGGCCTTACAGAGGGGCAGTCTTACACCTTTAATGTTGTTGCAACGAACAGTCTTTGGACATCACCAGTAAGCAGTTCTATGACGGTAGTGCCTGGTAGCAATTATAATATTGTAACTTACTTTACTGCCTGGTCGGTCTATGATCGCGATTTCGAACCATCAGATATTGATGTGTCGCAGATTACGCACATTAATTATGCCTTTGCGGATCTATGCTGGAGAGGGTATGGCACTGGTGCCACAGCTTGTCAGGATGTTAATATCCCACTACAGAAGGATTATGTATTCGATGGTGAACTCGTCATTGGAGATCATGATGTAGATATAGATAACTTCGCTAAGCTTGCCGAAAGAAGAGACGACAACCCTAACTTGAAGCTGATGATCTCTGTAGGTGGATGGAGTTGGTCGAAAAATTTCTCGAACTTGGCTGCAACTGAAGAAACCCGTCGTGCTTTTGCCAATTCCGCTGTGAAATTCCTTCGTGCGTATGATTTGGATGGGCTCGATATTGACTGGGAATACCCAGTTGCCGGCGGTGAGTCCTATAATTCTCATCGTCCGGAGGACAAACAGAACTTCACGAGTTTGATGCAAACCGTTCGTGAAGCATTGGATGCAGCTGGATCAGAGGATGGTCGGTATTACCTCCTATCGATTGCCTCCGGACAAGGCGATGACTTCGTTGTCAATGCGGATTTAGCGAAATCTTCTCAATATCTCGACTATGTCAGCATTATGACATACGATTATAGCGGTAGCTGGGACGTAAGCGCTTATCATAATGCACCGTTATATTATGACAAGAATAGCACTTCCCCCTCAGCTGCAAGATTCCATGTGAACGGTGGGGTTACAGGCCATCTGAACGGTGGAGTACCTAACTATAAGCTCGTAATGGGTCTTCCATTCTACGGTAAAGGCTGGACGGGATGTCCACCTACAGGGCAATATCAGCTCTGTGAAGGGGGTACAGTAGCAGAATTCGGCACATGGGAAAGTAGAACATTCGATTTCTCAGATATCGAAGACAATTATCTGAATCAGAATGGCTACGTTCGTTATTGGAATGAGGCGGCTAAAGTCCCTTACTTGTACAATAGTGAACTGCACACTTACATTTCCTACAATGACGAAGCATCCATGCTGTATAGCACATCCTATTTGAGATCCCTAGACCTCGCCGGCGTGATGAGCTGGGAAATAAGCGGTGATCGTAACAGAACATTGTCTACACAATTAGTTGGCAATTTGCCTATCGATGGCACTGTGAATACATCAAGAGTAGCCGCCCCTCACAACCTCATCATCGTATCTAATGGTGTGAATACCATTGATGTGAAATGGGATGCCTCAAAAGATGCAACAGGCTATGATATTTTTGCAAATCGTGTATGGATGGGATATACAACTAAGCTCGAATATCAGGTGACTTCACTCACTCCAAACACGGAATATCATCTTCAAGTTATCGCTGTTAAGAAGGCAGATGAACAGATTACTGATGTCTCTATTGCTAGCAATGAACTGACGGTTACAACACTTTCAGGGCTGGGATCTATCATTCTAGATTCGACCTCTACACTAGGTGATCCTACAGCAAATCAATTAAGAGCCATCCTCACCAATTCCGGTGATAAGGCTACTGTTACCTTGAATACCGCTGAGGCGATCCTATCGATTACAGACAACACCTCTACCAAGACGCAAATTGTCGTTAAAACAGTCCAAAGACAGGTTGAAGCCGTTATCTCAACGGAGATCATTCGGGCTATTGTAGCCAAAGGGAACGCTGCAATATTATCGTTAGTTGTTAATGATGTCGAATACAGCATACCAATTCAAGCCTTGCCGCTCGGAGATGATATCGCTCATCTCATGATTACAATTCAAACTCCTGAACAGGAAATCATTCATCAAATGAAGGCAAAGGCTGAGGCAATCGATGCGAAGGTTGTGGTGAGTCCGCTAGAATTTAAGATTGAAGCCGTAACATCAGATGGTAAATCGACAGAGATCCAAGATTTCGGGGCCGTATATGTCAGTCGAATTTTCTCTTTAGGCCATGTGGAGATCGATATGGAACAGGCTACTGGTGTGATGTATATACCGGAAACGAATGAGTACCGTCACGTGCCTACGATGTTCACAGTGAACGCCGATGGAACGGTCACAGCGGAACTAAAGAGAACAGGGAATAGCTTTTATACAATTATTGAATCTCATCATAAGTTCCCAGATGTAAAAGCGGACTGGGCAAAGGGAGAAATTAATTCAGCAGTTGCTAAATTCATTGTGTCTGGCATGAACAACCAGCAATTCGGGGTCGATCTAGCGATTACTCGCGCTGAATTTGTATCCATTATTGTGAAGGCACTAGGCCTATCGCCTGCATCCGAGAGCACATCCTTCAAGGATGTGAACAAACAAATGAAGTATGCAGAAGATGTGATTGCCGCCAGTAAATTAGGATTGATCAAAGGACGATCAATCGAACTATTCGATCCTGACGGTTCAATCACTCGTCAAGAGATGGCTGTTATTATTGCCAATGCGATGAAATTCGCCGGTATTGCGGATAATGCCAATCTCAGTGTTTTGAATCGATATGAAGATCAAGGTAAGATCTCCTCATTCGCTAAAGCTTCAATTGCACTCATGGTTGAACGCAAAATTTTGCTCGGGATTTCTCCAAGCAAGTTTGACCCCGTATCCAAGGTAACTAGAGCTCAAGCGACAGTTGCTGTAATGAGAATGCTGCGGGCATTAGAATTAACAAATTGATAATGTGGCCAAAAATGACCGTTAGAGTTCAAATTGAGAATTTCTCAATCGTGATGGACATTAATGACCGTCAGACACGGAAAACTATTAATTTTCGCTGTTTTTAAGTCGTAATGGTCATATGTGACCGTAAGAAAATTGAAATCAGCGTATGACAACTCTAACGGTCATTTATAACCACTAACTTAACTGTAAGTGTTCAACAAGCAAAAACGCCTTCGGCGTCCTTCCTTGTACGCTAAAGGTTAAGTAAATCAGCGAAAAAGCCCTCTCGACACATTGTCGAGAGGGCTTTGCTTCAATCGAGCTTAGTAACCAAGAGCTTCTCTTGCTTTCTTCCATTTCGCATTCAATGTATCGTAGTAAGCTTGAAGATCCTTCGCTACGATTGCATCTTGCGTATACTTACCAACCCACATATCGATCTCAGCTTTGTTAGCGATCTCGTTAAATCTTGCGTCAGAAGCTACTTCTTCAAGGAATGTAGGGTTGAACGATTGGAACTCAGCCAATTGTGGAACTTTAGCTTCTACAGTTTTGTCAACTGGCATGAAGCCTTGGGAATCTACATAGCCAGATTCTTTAACGAAGAATTCAGCCCATTTGAATGCAAGTTCTTTGTTCGCGCTGTTCTTAGATACACCGATCATGTAGTCAGAACCAAGTGGTGCATTATATTTACCGGAGTTGTCGTAAGGAAGTGGGAAGAACCCGATATCCTCAGATGCAGCACCAGCACCAATTACTTGTGGAATTACCCAGTTGCCAAGGAAGTACATTGCAGCTTTACCGGTAGCAACTTCACCCTTGGACATTTCCCAGTTGTTCGTTGCAAGGTCTTTTTCTACCCAACCTTCTTGAACGAACTTACGAGCGATGTTCATCAAAGTACCCCAAGCGTTATCAACAGTCCATACAGTGTCGGATGTTACGAATTGATCCGTGTAAAGCATGTCGCCAGCGACATATTTAACGGAACCTTCAGCCCAGTTACCGATTGGCCATTGTGCACCATAGTTCATGTACAATGGAATGATTCCAGCATCTTTTAGCTTTTGAGCAGCAGCATAGAGCTCGTCAAGCGTTGTAGGAACCTTATCGATACCTGCTTGAGCAAATGCTTTCTTGTTGTACACTATGCCTTGTGTATTTACACCCGTGGAAAGACCATAACGTTTGCCTTCCCAAGCTCTGTAATCAGCGAAGTATACATTGTCGAATACTTTGTCATCATACGGCTCGTAGTAATTAGGCATTTCGCTGTTAGGCAAGCTGGAGTCGATCATGTTAACGTCTCCTGCTTCACCAGTCGTCAAACGAACTTTAATATCTTGAGCATAGTTTGTGATTGCTTCAAATTCGATTGTTGCATTAGGAGCATATTTTTCTTTAAACGCTTTAGCATACGATTCCATCGTACCATCATCAACCAAGTCAGTACGGTGCGTCAGAACAACAATTTTGCCAGTCAATTCAGCAGCAGGTGTTTCTCCATTGCTTTCAGATGGCTTAGAAGCAGAAGGTGAGGAAGACGAGCCTTCGTTGTTCTTGGAACCACCACATGCAGCAAGCAAAGTGATTGACAGCATCATGACCAGTGCAAGAAGCATTGATTTTTTCATGTTTTGTAATACCCCCATAACTGTTTTTTTAAACGTTGTAGAAACTGTCGAAACAGTGTCTGACATCGCTTACATTACCTAATTATAAGCATAATGCCTGCTATGAAAATGCTTTATTTTTGTTTTTATTGTCCCTTATTATGATAACAAACAAAAATATTTAGTTTACAAAATGTTAGCTTCGTCCTTTAGTCTTTCAAAAAAGCGTATTCAGGACGATTCATCAACTCCAGATTTCGTGCGATCAACTCGCTGCGTTGATCGACACAAGCACGAGAACGAAGCGGATCTTTCGGTGTATTCATACATGCATCGACAAGCTTGTCGATCGTAGTCGTAGCTACGTGGCAACGTGTATCCGAGGAAGCATAGTAGATATATACTTCTCCATTATCACGCGCAATTACACCGTTACAGAACACAACGTTGGACACGTCACCTACCCGCTCAATACCTTCTGGTGCAATTAAGTGGCCACCAGGGGAATAGATAACTTTGTTAGGTTCATTCAAGTCCGTCATGAACGTATAGAGGACATAGCGTAGGCCTGCAGCAGTATTCCGTACCCCGTGCGCAATGTGCAGCCAACCTTTTTCTGTCTTAATAGGCGCTGGTCCTTGACCATTTTTCACTTCTTTGATCGTATGGTATTGACGCTCGTCCACAATGGTTTCCGATTGTACGATTGCTGGATTCATACTATCGGAGAAGCCCCAACCGATCCCACCACCGCTACCTGCGTCAATAAATCCGTCTTGTGGACGTGTATAGAAAGCATACTTACCATTAACGAATTCAGGATGAAGGACAACGTTACGTTGTTGAGCAGAAGGTGTCTTCAGATCGGGCAGACGTTCCCAGGTAATGAGATCCTTCGTCCGTGCGATACCGCCTTGTGCAACCGCACTCGACAAGTCACCTGCAGGAGCAGCTGGATCTTTACGTTCTGTGCAGAATAAGCCGTAAATCCAACCGTCTTCATGCTTAACTAGACGCATATCGTAGACGTTAGTATCAGGATCTTCTGTCTCATCTAGTTTCAACGGGAAATCCCAGAAACGGAATCCTTCAACAGGACTATCGCTTTCTGCGACTGCGAAAAACGATTTGCGATCAACACCTTCAGCTCTAACCATGAGATAGTATTTCCCATTTAACTCTATAGCACCTGGATTAAATGCAGCATTCACACCAATACGCTCCATCAAAAATGGATTTGTTTCTGGATTGAGATCATAGCGCCAGTGTAGCGGTGCATGCTCATTCGTAACGACAGGATATTCATAGCGTTGATATACACCGTTAGATTGTTTCGTCGGTACGTTGGGACGCCCAATTAATTTGTCATGATCCGCTTTAAGTGCTTTCAATTGTTGAATAAATTCGCTCATTGTTCATTCCTCCAATTATTTAAGATGTGCGAGTCGTTCTAAGCCTTCAAAGCATGCGCGACTGTTGTGATACGGGCACTTCCAAGGGTCGACCTTCGGATGTGTGGTTACCGGTACTCCTTCACGTGTTACTTGCCAGTGCCATTCTCCATGCTCCGCGTCGCTAATAAAAGATCTGATAAATGACCAGCTATCTTTGGCAGCCTGCAAGTATTGCGGTTGTCCAGAAAGCTCATAGGCATTAATGAAACCGATCATTGCTTCCGCTTGCGGCCACCAATCCTTCGAATCATCCAAATGTCCTTTGCCGTCGGATTCATTAAACAATCCACCGTCAGCGTCCATTCCTTCCTCCAGCGTCACCTTAGCCATCGCCAATGCTTCACTTCTTACTCGAGCAATCCTTGCTTCATCACCGAGAACGTCTGCAGCTTCACAAAGCAGCCAACTTCCTTCGATGTCATGACCATAGGAAACGTGTGCAGATTTCGATTGCCATTCATCATCGAAGAATAGTAAGAAGTGATGATCATCCGGATTAACGATCTTATCTAGATGGATGTCGATCAAATCCGCGAGCTTCGTACGTAAACCTTCTGGTTTCCATACGCGATAAAGATTCGTATAGGCTTCTAGAACATGGAGATGCGTGTTCATCGACTTACGCTCATTCATATCTTTACCACTTAAGCTTAAGTCACCAGTCTCCTTCCAATCCGCGGAAAGTGCTTCAATATATCCACCGTGTACCGGATCGAATGCATGTTTCTCAATTAATCGATATAGCTCTTGTGCCCATTGAAGCGCCTCATCAGAACCAATGGCACGATAATACTCAGACAATGCATAGATTGCGAACGCTTGACCATAAACCTGCTTCTTACTTTGAGTCGGTGCGCCATTCACATCAACCATCCAGTACAAGCCGCCATTGACACGGTCACGGAACATTTGGTCAAGTGCTTCATACGCCCGCTTCGCCATCGGTAAATAGGCTTCGTCTCGATAGATCCGGTACGCACTGGCAAATGTCCACAGAATCCGGGCATGAAGGACAAGCCCTTTATCTGCATCTGTCTCAACCGTCATATCACTCTTGATCTCGCCGACAAATCCACCGTGCTTCTCATCCACCGTGTGACGAATCCAGAAGTCTAATATCGTAGTCTTTAGTTCCTGCTCCAATTCATTGCGCCATTGCGCAGTGTCAAGATTGCTACTCATCGTCTATTCTCCACACCTTTCTCAGCTCAAATCCGTGAGTTGTAATAGTTGCGAACGACTGCTTCAGCTTTTTTCCCATACATACAATAATCTGAATTTTGCGCTGCATCTTTCTTGTCGTATAGCTTGGCAGGCCAATCCCACAGCATATAGCCACGCATCCAATCACGCTTTGAGCAAGCCTCGAACATGACCTTGTAGTAACGCTCCTGCTCCTCCTCGGAAGGACCTCCTGGCAAAGACCAGTCATTCGGTTTTAAGCTAGAGCCAACACGACTAGGACAGCCTCCTTCCATGAAGAAGAATGGCATATCCCATTTCTTCAGCACATTCTCGATCCGATCAAGATGGAATTCCCACTCATCGATCGGATAATATCCGCTGGAGGAAATGATATCGACTGCATCCCACCAACCGACTCGACCTTCTTGATACTTGTCGCAGTTGTAAGTAATTAACCCACTATAAACAGTGCGTACCTTGGCAATCAACGCTCGCCATTCTGCATCACGAGAATCCGTTTGCACCATCTCGCATCCGACACAGAGCATCTCACAGCCTTCCTGCTCCGCGATCTTCGCATAATGAACTATAAATTCAGTATACGATGCGAACCATTCTCCCCAGCTCGGCTCACCTGGTACTTCATCTTGAAAGAAGCTAATATGTGCTCTCCATGTGCCGTTAGCGACATTGACAACAGGCTTCATACACACCTTCATACCGAGTGATTTCGCTTGTCTGATTGCCCATCTTACCTCATCGTCTGTAACCGTGGGTTCGTCTTGATACGGTATTGTCGTTGATTGAGCCGTTTCCTGTAAAGCGCCAAGTGCGATTGCTACCCAGTTTACTCCTGTGTCTCGCATCTTTTGCATCGAAGCTTCAGCTTCTTGTCCACCCCATGTCCCACGAATACCCGTCCAACCCCAAGTCATTCCGTTAACAACCTCTGACCAGTTTTTCAAGTTCATTCACCCCATCTTCACATGTGTACATCTTCTCATCATTGAATAAGATGTTATGAATTTGTTAGCTAAATTTTAATAACAACTTTCAAGCAAAATTGTAACATTGATCATTCGTTTGTCAACCGCTTACAAGACACTGACACATTAACGACAAATGGGTAAAATAAAACCCGCTAACGAGAGCGGGTATGCATGATTAACTAACAAACAGACGCATTTAGATTAAAGTCGATTTGCTGTTGATTCACGCAAAATCAATTCACCAGCGAGTAATATTTTCTCTTTCGGTCCACTTGGGTGTTCAATACGCCACAATAGTGTTTCAACTGCACGTTGTCCAAGTGCTTCTTTATTTACATGAACCGTACTCAAGCTTGGTTTGGAAAGCGATGCGTCCTCAATGTTATCGAAGCCTGACACTGAGCATTGTTCAGGTACATTAATTCCCAGCCGCATTAATACAGTCATAACACAAATTGCAATCGAATCATTCGCACAAACAAACGAAGTCGGCAACTGATTATTCTGATGTAGTTTTCTCAATATTACATCTAGCTTCTCTGTCATTTCCGACCGGTTATCTCCCTCGAAATCGAGTAGCTCTGGAATTTGTTTCAACTCGACATGCTGTTCTTCAAGCATCGAACGATAACCAAGCCAACGATCGTAGAAGCTGCGTGAATAACGGATGTTACCTACAAATTGTAGATTCCGATGACCGTTTCCTAATAGATAGTTTGTTGATCGACGTACGCATTCATAATTGTTCATGAACAGCACATCTGAAGGAATCAATGAATCCTCATGGTCAACGAGTACGAAAGGAATGCCCTGATTCCGAACTTCAAGTAGCAATTGATTCGATATGAGACCAACACCGATTAATCCAAGCACTGCATCTGGATTAATGAGCTGTGTGAAATTTTCCGTAATATGTTCGGTGACAATCATCATACCAAGCTGATGCTCTTCAATTCCAGTTACAATCCCGTCTATGACTCGCCCCCAGAAGCTCGATTGTCTCGTCTGATCACGAACGTTTGGGATCAACACAATAATTGTATTCCGGCTGCTCGAAGTCGGTTTATTCATATGTGTTCGCATCGTGATTGGCCGTTGTCGCTTCTGTGAGAAATACCCAAGCTGCGTCGCAGTCAGCACGATCTTCTCTCGTGTGTCTGGACTTACACCCGATTTTCCTGATAAAGCTTTCGATACAGCAAATTTCGAAACGCCAACATGGTCCGCAATTTGCTGCATCGTAATTTTCTTCGACATTTATTTCACTCCGCATCGTATACTATGATAACAAATTATATTTGTTATCATAACATACACAATGCGTTAGCGGAATGCTCCTTATTTTACTGCACCGTTCGTCACCCCAGCGAAAATATAGCGTTGCATGAATAAGAAGATTATTACAGTCGGTATAAAGATGATGATTATCCCTGCCGAAATGACGTTCATCTGGGCGGCATTCGGTCCAACAAAAGTATAGATCGCTGTCGATACAACTCTTAGCTTCTGCGAAGGCATATACAAGAATGGAATATAGAAGTCATTATAGATCGAAATTGACTTCAAAATTACGAGTGTAGCTGTTGCAGGACCGAGTAACGGGAAAATGATTGAGCGATAAATTTTAAACAATGACGCGCCTTCAATCATCGCACTTTCATCGAGATCCCGCGGTATGCTTTGTATAAACTGCAAGTAGATTACGATTTGCAATACGTCTGCACCAAGGTAAAGTAGCATTGGCGCTTTAATGGTATTATATACACCCAAAAACTTAATCAAGCTGAATGTTGCGACTTGTGTTGTAACGAGTGGAATAACCTGTGCGATCAAATATAATCCGAGAATTGGTGTCCGAAGTTTGAACTCGAACCGACCAAGTGCATAGGCGACCATCGTACCAATTAAAATGTTACCGACTAGAGCCACAACTAATATAATTCCGATGTTCGTAAAACCAAGGCCTAGTTTACCGACTTCGAATACTCGCTTAAAGTTATCGAACAAAAGCCAGCTTTCCGGTAAGCTAAGTCCCGATTGGTAATACTCAACCTTTGTCTTGAAAGCACCAACAACGACAGAGTAAATTGGGAAGAACACGATAAATACGGCAACGAGTAACGTGAGATATTTGAGCGCTTGTATAGGTTTCGATACTGGTGTCATCCTAGTTGTCCCCCCTAAACAGCACTTTTCTTTGGATCACGATGAAGAACAATACGATGAATAAGAGCACGACGGCCATTGCAGATGCTAATCCAAAGTTCTCAAACTTAAACGCCATATCGACTGTATTAATTACAAATGTTGATGTGCCGTTGGCACCTAGCATCATAATATAAGGAATATCGAAGGCTTCGAGTGCACCGGTCAAAGTTAGAACGAGCATGAGCTCGATGACCCTTCGCAAACTTGGCAACGTAATATAGCGGAATGTTTGCCAGCTGCCTGCACCGTCAATTTTACTTGCTTCGTATAGATCATTTGGGATCGATTGTAACGCCCCAATGAAAATTACCATGCTCAGACCGAAATACTTCCACATTGAAATAAATGCAAGTGAGAAGTTAACGAGTTGAGGATTACCGAGCCACATTTGCTGCCATGATTCCAATCCGATTGCATTTAGGAACACATTCAGTGAACCATATTCCGCATGGTATACATTCTTGAACATAATGACCGTAGCGACACTATGTAGAACATATGGAAGGAACAATAGCACACGGAATACATATCTTCCTTTAAGTCTGCTATTCAAAATAACTGCAAAGTACATCGCAATCGAAGTTTGGAGTAAGCCCCCAACAAAGTAGTACATGTTATTCTTGAATCCAGCAAAAATATCCGGTCTCGTGAAAACTTCCTTATAGTTGGCTAGGCCTACCCATTGCTGGTCAAACCCCAATCCATCCCAGTTTGTTAGGGAAAAATAAAAAAGTGCTGCAGCCGGATAAAGTGCGAAGGCGCACAATAGCATTAGCGGAACTGTGAGAAATCCGAACAGTATCAAATATCTCTGCGTCTTGTAGCTAAAATTCAAATGGTATCCCTGCCTTTCTACGAGTAAATTCATGCAAGTAACATCAGGAAACGCTTTCATTAGTATTATATCGATTTTTGTTATTAATTTTAAGGTACTGTGTTTGTTTTCATTGTCTTGAATTTTGATAATCTTTACCTAACTCGATCACGAAATTCTTTCGGTGTGCATCCAACAACCTTCTTAAACACTTTATTGAAGTATGCCGGGTCAGGGTAGCCGACCTTCTCTCCGATCTCATAGGTCTTATATTCCTTATGTTCTCTCAACAGCTCTTTAGCATGATCTATTCGAATAGAAATGAGAAATTCAGTAATTGTCTCTCCCGCTTCAGTCTTGAATAGTTTGCTCAAATAACTAGGAGTTAAGTAGACCTCCTCAGCTAATCGATTCAATTCCAGTTCCTCGGTGTAGTGACGCATAATATATGTCTTTACGGTATCTACAACTCGGTTTTCTTGTCTCGTTTCCTGCATTTCACGCAGGAAGTCCTTAACTACATTTAAAAAATATAACGAAAATGATTGCCGATCTTTATGTAATACAGGATCACAGCTAACGATATGTTCAGAATTTACATTAATAGTTGTGTGCTGTGTACCGAACCTGCGAAGCAATTCGAGTACGGTCTCACAACCTTCTCGGAGTTCGCTCCAAGTCGGCTTTAGCGCAATACATTCCGCAAACCAACGTTCAACTGCTACTTGAGCGCGAGTATAGTCCAGCATCGTCAACGCTTCTTGAAATTCACGATCGAGCAACATAATGAGGTGAGACAATGAGCTTTGCTTCTTTGGTATATGGGAGTAATCTACGAAAATTTTACGGCCCTCATCATACCAAGCATTTTGCAAAGCGAATTCCGCTTGTCGGAACGCTTGTCGAAGCCAGGAAGTTCCCGTAAATACATCACTACCACCCATTCTTCCCTCGAAGCCGAAAGGGAGACGAGTGAGCAACGTTTGGCCGATTTCTCTTGCACGATCAGCGTGATCAGAACTATTCAGTCCTACAATTAAAGTTAGCTGATCTTCATGTTCAAACATACGCCAATTTGTCAGCAAGCTCATCGACGCATCCTGAATACTTTTCTCCGTTAGCTTTGGATTGCCTCGAATAACAAAAACAACATACGGTTTTTGAAAAAATGGGGTAAAATCCAGTGCACTCCCCGCTTCAAGTTTAAGATGTGTTGGTAAAAGTTCGTTATCATTGTAAAGCAACAATCTAATGTGATTTTCATGTGTCAGCTGTTGCTTCAGCTTGTTTTTGTCTAAGTCTGCTTTCACTTTGTAAAGTAGTCGCTCAAGCTCCACTTTATCGACTGGTTTCAACAAATACTCTTCAACACCATATCGTAGCGCTTGCCTGGCATAAGAAAAATCATCAAAGCCACTAACGATGGCTACCTTGAAATTTCGCAAGCTCCCTTGAAGCTTCTCAATGAGTTCAAGTCCTGTCATCTTCGGCATCTTAATATCGGTAATGATAAGATCGAACGATAGCTTATCCATTTGTGAAAGTAGCTCCATACCACTAGAGAAAATGCCAACTACATGAAATTCATCCCCAGCTTGCGTAATTAGCTTTGCTAATCCTTGTCGAATTCGTTCTTCATCATCTACAACAACAACATTAACCATTATTGTTTACCCCTTTTTGCTGATTGATCGGAAATCGAACTGTGACTGTTGTTCCAATGCCTAACTCACTACTGATTCCAATACCATAATTATTGCCAAATAGAAGCTTAAGTCGCTCATGAACGTTACGGAGTCCTATTCCGCGCCCATTCGATGTTTTTCGTGATTGCGGATCATATAGCTTCTTCTGTAGCTGAGTAAGCGTCTCCTCATCCATACCTACACCGTTATCTGAAATCTCGAATATATGATCAATGTCTGATTGTGAGTATTTCAGCTGGATATACATGATGGGCTTAGACTCGTCCATAGCATGATATACCGCGTTTTCTACGATGGGTTGGAATAATAGCTTCATCACTTTAAGCTCCGGATCCACAGCGTTTTCAGGAATCTGGAGGACAAATCGGTTGCCGAAACGATAATTCAACAGCTGTAAGTACATTTTCAAATGTTCAAGCTCATTATTTAAGGTCACAGTTTCTGTACCTGAGCCCATTCCATACCGAAGAAGCTTCCCCAATAACTGCGTCATATCACTTACTTCAGTATCATCATTAATAACCGCAGTCATGCGTATGGATTCCAATGTATTATAGATAAAGTGAGGATTGATTTGATTTTGTAGCGCCTCTAGCTCAGCTTCATTTTTCCGTTGCCCCGCATCGTACACATCATCGATTAATGATTGCACTCGAATAATCATGCGATTAAAGGCGCTTCCTACTAACCCCACTTCATCACGACTGCGAACAGGAAATGTAACATCCAAATTACCGGTTTGTACCTTTTTCATCAATCGCACCAATGTTCGGAGTGGCTTCGTCAAAGTGAAAATAACGATAAGTGATATTATTAAGGCAAACGCGACAATTGCGATCGCAGATGCTAACGTAAAATTCCGTATTCGAATGGCGTCGGCCATCAGCTTATTCTGTGGAATCGCGATAAAAATTTTCCATCCTGTATTTTTCGACTGTTTATATATGGAAAGTACTGGGGCGCCGTTAATATCCGTGTGGAAACTTCCTTCCGTTTCTGATGCTTGAATAAATAGGTCACTTGAATCCAACTCTTGCGCTAAATACTTTTTCTCACTGTCAAAAACAACTTTACCCGTGTCATCAACAATTAAAGTTGTTCCCTGAGTGGCGCTATCCAAATCCTTTACGATGTTGGCAATTACCTCAATATTCGCATCAACGGCGATCATCCCTATTGATTCGAAATTCGTATCTATAATTTCTCTTACGACCGTAAATACATAATCTGTACCTGCGCGGCCACTCACTTGCTGAGGACTTACAAGTACTGGCGTACCATGCTCTGAGTAGGCAAGCTCTTTCCACTTAGGATAAACAGTAGTTAAATCTCCCCGAATCCCACCGCTCTTCGTCGTAAAGTAATAATTACCATATCGATCAAATAAATAAACTGAATTTGAGCCGTTACTTTTAATATTATTCAAAAAATAGGTGCTACCCTCCACACGCCTAAACAATTGAACCTCTTCATTAGATATCCCAATGTTATTCTCAAGATCTCGAATGGTTCCCTCATTGGTTTGTGTAGTGAGTGGTAAGCTTTCGTAATAACGATTCGACGTCTTTAACGCGAGTTTAATCTCATCTAGATAAGAAGGAATGATTGCAATTTTTTTAATGTCTTCCATATAATCATCCAGCTTGCTAATCATTTTATCCGATATCTGTGAAACATATGTAACGGTGTTGCGTTCAATTGATTTTGAATAGCGCTCCGCAGAGATATAACTAAGCACCCCAATCGGTAAAATAATCAAAAATAAAAAGACAATAAACAACTTGCCTTCCATCCGATTTAAAGGTGATAAAATGCGTTGCAATAGTCCTGATTGTCGTATTTTCATTTTGCGTTCGTCCTTTCTCAGCCAACTCAATATTAACACAGAATGCGTCATATTGAGCTAAAAACGCAATTTACGACATTGAAAAACCTTGCAAAGCCAACAAGATGGCTCTGCAAGGAAATTTAATACCAATAATGTTATCTTACATCATCCCGACTTCTGCTCCGCATACCTGCTAAACCGAAAAGGCCAATCAAACCTAACCAACCCCAGCTAAATCCTCTTGTAGTCGTAGTTGTAGCTGTCGCTCTATACATGTTACGATTGGCGTTGGTACGAACGTTGTTAACGTTATAGGTTCTCAACGGCTCTTGACCATACAGATTTTGTCTCAGCGTATTATCATTAATACGTGTAGGATAAACCCCATCTCTGTTCATATTTGCATTATTACGTGTAGAATAAACCCCATCTCTGTTCGTATTCGTATTGTATGGTGTGTACGAATGATTCGAACCGACTGGTCCATTGTACGTGGATACATTGCCGCTCCTAGGTGTTTCATTTACATTGTAATTTGTACCACTACTGCTTTCAGCGAATGCAGGGACAGATGCGGCCATCGTTAAGCTACCTAATAACAGCGAGCTCATGACTAACTTCCTCAAGTTGAAACCTCCTCTGGATGATGGTTCGTACCTTCTTAATTTCTCCCCTGCACTCTAAAATATTCTTCGTACATATCCAAATTAGAAAGTCACATCATTTCTCAAACATCCCTGCAGAAAATGAGCATTTGTCCTGTCCGCATGCAATATAAGCCGCATAATATAGCAAGGTGATGCTACATCACAATAAGTTGTGGTGGTGATAAATATGGGTTATCCAGTTGCAGGAACGGGTTGTGGAGTTGGTCATCACGGTATGGGTGCCGCTGCTTTTGCACTTGTATTATTCGTTCTTCTCGTTATTATCCTTAAAGCAGGTTACTAATTCATTTGTAAAAAAACCCCGCATATGCGGGGTTTTTTATGATCATCGTTATTCGCTTATATTTCATCAACTGATATCATCGCTCTACGGTTATGCGATTGAACGACAGCTTCAAGCAATTGTTGATTACGATAGCCGTCCGCAAGTGTTGCGAATTGGGAATTCGGCTTCTTCTCTCCTCGAATCCGATCTGCAAATTCTTGCCAAGGATTCAGTCCTTGCTCCATAGGCACATCAAGCTTCTCTGTTACTGTCCCGTTGCCGTCTTCATTGGGATAAATCCACACCAATTCGCGGTCGTTCAACGTGCTAATATGCAGCGTCCCCGTTTCACCATATAATGAGAGCTCATGCTGATTTTGTGATCCAAGAGCGTTGCGTGACGTTTGGAACACACCTACTTTTCCATCGTTGAACTTTACATTCATGCAGGCAAAATCATCTACTCGGACTGGCATAAGTTCGCCAGTAAGCAAATCGGTGCGTTCAGGTACGATCGTTTGCAGCATTGCAGAAATATCGGTAATTTGCGTCCCCGTAATATATTCTGCCAGATCGAACATATGTGAGCCTAGATCACCTAAAGTGCCTGTTCCTGTAATCGGTTCATCGAATCTCCACAAAAGTGGGGTGTTTTTAATCGTCGCGCCCCAATCCTGCAAATATTGAACGAACAGGTGATTGATTCGACCGATTTTCCCTTCGTTAACAAGCGCTCTCGCATATTGAAACGCAGGTCCATTCCGATAGGAGAAATTAATCAGGAATGGAATGGGTTGTTGTTTGTATAGCTCTAACACTTCAGCTGCTTCAGCAAGCGTTCGTGTCATCGGTTTTTCTGCAAATAACGGTTTTTGTGCTACGATACACGCTTTAATGATTGTCGCATGCGAATCGTTCGGAGTAACCGACAGGATCCCATCAACTTCTGAATCCTCAATCAGATTATGGATCGACTGATAACGCTTACTTTCAGGAACATTAAGCTGCCCACCTACTTCATTAAGCGCTGTCGTATTCACATCACATAATGCAGTTATGCTGACGCCATTCACTTTATTCAATTGCTCAATATGATAACGCGCCATTCCACCTACACCAATTACGCCAATGCGTACAGCCTTCTCGATGACATTCGCCTTCCTTCTGAAAGAGTCTATAGTTATTGATTCGTAATGGATGGTGGAAATCCTTCATTCACCGATAATAATCCTGGAATTGGCTTGGTGTACAGTTCACATATTTTTTAAATAAGCTCGTGAAATATTTGTAATCCTTATACCCGACATCCAAGGCAATCATATAAACTTTGCCTTCACCGCTTTTTAGCTGATTCATCGCTTTCTGGATGCGGTAGCGAATTAGAAAATCGTTGAAGGTGTAGCTCGTTTCTTCCTTGAACTTCTGATTTAAGTAAGTCGCGCTAATTCCAAGCTTTACAACCAAATCGTTGATGCTGATTTTATCCCGATAGTTCTCTTGTATATATTCGATCATCTTAGCGACATGCTTAGAAGCTTTCGATAAACCGTTCATTAAAGTCGCGCTTAATACATCGTCGTTTAATTGAACATGGCTATTTTTAATCATCTCAAATTTTTTCTTCAGATCAACCTGACTTTTTGCACGTTCCAACGCTTCGAGCAACTGACTTTGATCAAGTGGTTTTAGAAGATATTCGCTTACACCCAAGTGGATGGCCTTCCTAGCTAAGTGAAACTCATCATACCCCGAAATTATAATATAACTGCAAACGACTTCGCTAAGGGATTGTTCAATCATCGTAATCCCATCAAGCAATGGCATATTTACATCGGTAATGACAATATCAGGCTGCGTTTCTTTCATCTTCGCTAAGCCTTCTTCCCCATTGCTTGCTTCATCAACAACTACGCAATCCGCTTTGAGCCAATCGAATGTATAACGAAGACCTTTACGAATCATCTCTTCATCTTCTACAATGAGCACTTTAAACATGGCTATCCTCCTTGTTGTATGGAATTGTTAATGTCACGCATGTCCCAACACCAAGCTCACTATCCACTTGGACGCCATATCCCTCTCCATATAGCAGCATTAAGCGGCGATGAATGTTATACAGTCCGATATGCGGTGTGTGATTGTTCGTATCCTGCAAAATTTCTCGTATCTGGCTTAGACGTTCAGGATTCATGCCATATCCATCATCCGTTATTTCGAACACGAGATCCTGGTTATGAACACGCCCACGAATCGAGATGAATAGATTTTCTTGATGCATATACCCATATTTAATTGCATTTTCAATAATGGCTTGCAAGAGCAATTTAGGAACAAGCGCTTGATCTGCTTCCTGATCTAGCTCGAACGAATAGCTCAACCGGTCGTTAAATCGAATTTGCTGCAGCTTCAAGTAATCGTTCACATGGTTCAAATCATCCTTAAGCGGAACCGTACCTCCATCATTGCTAATGCTGTATCGAAGCAGTCTCGAAAGAATGAGCACAATCATCTGAGCCTTCTGACTATCTACAACAATTGCATAGCGAAGCGTCTCTAATACATTAAAAATAAAGTGCGGATGGAATTGCGATTGAAGCTGTTTGACTTCAATGACTCTGCGAATGTCCGATAGCTCTTCATTTTTGTTCATCAATTCATTAAGCCGATTTAACATAATGTTGTATTGATTAGCTAATGTCTCAAACTCATCACCCGTGTGAATCTCTACATAGGATAGCATCTTTCCTTGCTGAAGCTGATTTACCGCAAACAACAGCTTATCGATCGATCTCGTATGTCTGGATGACATCTTGTTCGCAAGAAAATGAATTAAAAACCATAATAGAACACCTGTTGCAACAATGAACAATGTAAACGAAATATAAATATACCCATTTCGCGGATTTGAATTAAGCGTATACACATTCAAGTTTGCAAACGGGATCACGGATTTACTTAAATAATAGTTACCGTTATTCAACGTGATGTAACCGTTTGAGGCGATCGTTGGATTAAACTTATTCATTAAGCCCTTCGTAATGTTATTATTGGTGGAAATAATTGTATTATGTTTGTCTGTAATGACTGCAATTTCATTATTTTGGACAAAGATCAGCTTCTGCATATCCTCTTCATATAGTTGATAAATCAAATAGCCAGCAACTTTATTATCGTTAATAATTGCTTTCCCGAACGTATACACCGTGTAACGATCATACGGATAACGAATATAATTTCGTTCAATAAGTGGTTGATAAGGATTTCTTGCTATACGAGGCACAATATCTTTATAAACCATTTTCTCAATATCATAGTCAGATGCCGCTGAAGATGCGATGAACACACCACTTGTATCAATGATATGAAATACGCTTTTCACTTTTTGGCCGTTATTGAAATCATAGAATTCTTCGTAAACATACTGACCCTCAAGACGAGTACGAATAAAATCGATCACTTGCGTCGAGCTTGCCATGCGATTAAGCTCTTGCGAGTAATTGTTATATACTTCAAATAGCGCATGATTAATCGTACGGTTTGCATCATTCGTCTTATTTGACAGGATGATTTTTGAGTTAATGACAGTAAACAACAAAAATAATAGAAATAAAATCGCAATAGGCACTAAAGTATACATTAAAAACAGATGTCTGATTGATTCTTTAAAGTTCCTTTTTGGTGCCTTCATCCGCTTCACCTCTATATACTTGAGCAAAAGCTGGTACCCGCAATATTGCAGGCACCAGCTCTATTCATTCTATCATAACGAGTTACATCGTCACTTCTTTCTTACCTGACAATTTGAAGAACAATAATAATGATAGAACGGTTATTATCGTAAGAATGGTTGATAATGCAGCCGCGACGCCATAATTGCCTCGAATAACTTCTGTATAGATCGCAACGGTCATCGTCTTCGTTCTACCTGTGTACAAAATAATTGAAGTGCTTAATTCAGTGATGATTGTGATCCAGCTAATGATTGCTCCAGCAATGACTCCTGAAATCATCATTGGCAGCGTGATCTTATAGAACGTCCTCATCGTAGAGGCACCTAGACTAATAGATGCTTCCTCGATACTGTCATTCACTTGGTGTAAGACCGCTGCACTTGAGCGGATCGTATAGGGCAACCTTCGAATGACGAAAGCAACAACCATAATTATCATTGTTCCACTAAACAGCATTGGCTTCTGGTTGAAAGACACAAGCAATGCAATACCTAGAATGGAGCCTGGCACAATGTAAGGGAACATCGTAAATACGTCAAGGACGTTCGTCAATGCACTCTTACGCTTTACTGTGACATAAGCGATTAGCATGGCGATAACAATAATAAGAATTATTGAAATACCTGCTAACAAAAACGTATTGTAGATCGAATCGCCAATTTTGGAGAAAGCTTGACGATAGCTATCGAAGGAGTAGCCCTTAACGAAAATGCGACCAGATGTTTTCAGGAATGATGTGTACATGACATACAACTGTGGCATAAGTGCAATTGCAGTATACAAATAGACGATTCCGTGAAGGACGATATTGCTTAGCCCTTTCTTTTGCTTTGGTTCGATCGGATTAAGCGCACTCATCGTAAAGGATTTACGATTCGATACGTACTTCTGAAGCAAAAATACTGCAGTTGCAAAGATGACGACCAGCACGCTAATTGCTGCAGCAAATCCATCATCACCGCCGACTTCACTTATGAACTCGGTGAAAATCAAAACAGGTATCGTTTTATATCCTTCCCCAATAAGCATCGGCGTACCAAAGTCAGCCAATGCACGCATGAAGACGAGTAATCCACCTGCAAGAATCGTCGGTGTAATAAGCGGAACAAGCACCTTCCACATTTTACGAATCCCTGTACAATTCATGCTTTCTGCAGCTTCCATTAAGGAATTATCGACGTTCTTAAGCGCGCCTGAAACGAACATGAAGATGAGAGGCGACAGCTGCAACGTAAGCACAAGGACAATTCCTGTGAATCCATAGACGTCAGGCATTGTGAATCCGAATACATCTCTAACGAAGTTTGTAATTACACCATTTCTACCCAATAGCAAAATCCAAGAGTAAGCTCCTATGAAGGGAGCCGACATCGAAGAGATTAATATTAATATTTTAATAAAGTTGCCGCCCTTAATTTTTACGGTTGTCATAATGTAAGCTAGCGGCCCAGCAATTAGGATGGAAAGCAGAGTAACGCTGATCGTAACCTTAATACTGTTGAATAACGCATTGAAATAATACTGCTTACTAAAAAACTTCTGGAAGTAGGCAAAGGAAAAATCGCCACTCTTTCCATCGAAGAAGCTCTTCAGTAGCAATGTAAACAAAGGATACGCTAAGAAAATCATGTATACTGCGAAAATAATTAAGGAGATACTCGTCCAAATATCAAACCTTTTACGGGTTGTCACGGACGACCACCCCCGGAATAGTTAACTTCCCCAACTTCGTTATAGATGTTCACCTTTTCCTTCTTAATCGTTAGGTGAACAGTCGAGCCTGGCGTTAAAATTGCACCAGTCGTTGATTCTTGTGTAATTTCTACACGTTGCCCAGATTCAAGAGTAACAAAATAATGCGTATTTAATCCCAAGAAGATGCTGCTTACAATCGTCGCCTTTAGTCCTGTTCCTACATCGGAAATGACGAATTCCTCTGGTCGGACGGATACTTGAACAGCAATCGTAGACCCTGCTTTAGACGATGGAACGTTAAGCTGAGCAAAGCTTTCTTGATAGTTAGAGCCCAATTTAAGATTGTAGCCTGATCCATCCTGGATGAGCGTAGCATCGATAATGTTCGTTCTGCCGATGAAAGTCGCTACGAATACATTAGATGGTCGTTGATAAATTTCTTGAGGACTTCCCACCTGCTGGATTATTCCAGACTTCATTACTGCGATACGGTCAGAAACCGCCATTGCTTCTTCCTGGTCATGTGTAACGTAAACCGTTGTAATTCCTACTTCTTGCTGAATCTCTTTAATGGCATTACGCATATCAATACGAAGCTTAGCGTCCAAATTGGATAGCGGTTCATCCATTAGTAGCACATCGGGACGAATGACGATCGCCCTAGCTAATGCAACACGTTGTTGTTGACCACCCGACAGCTTATCAGGCATCCGATCCTTGTATTCGTTAATTTGTACAACATTTAATATTTCATCGACTCTTGAAGCAATTTCTTCTTTGGATACTTTACGATTTTGCAAACCGAAGGCGACGTTCCCTATAACGGATAAATGGGGGAAAATGGCGTAATTTTGAAACACCATACCGATATTTCGCTTGCCAGGAGCCACTTGATTAATAACACGGTCATTGAATTGAATCGTCCCGCCTTCAATGCTGTTAAACCCTGCAATCATACGTAACAGGGTCGTTTTTCCGCAGCCCGAAGGACCCAGAAGGGTGAAAAATTCACCCTTCTTGATCTCAAGAGACAATTCCGGAATCACCTTCAGCTCCCCGTATTTTTTGACAACATCCCGGAAAGATATTGCAACACTCATTGTTAACACCTAATTTCTTTACGATTATTTAGACACTGTTGTGAATACATCGATATATTTTTCAACGATTGATGCTTTGTTCGCGCGAACATAGTCTTTATCCTCGTCAAGCAGCTTAATTTCTGTCATTGGCTTCATGTGGCTGCCGAGCTGTGCATCTGTACGAAGTGGACGGTTGGTCAATTCTAAACCAAATGCGTCTTGTGCTTCCTTGAACAAAATAAAGTCGATAAATTTCTTAGCGTTGTCTAGATTTTTCGTGCCCTTAACGATACCGGATACTGCATCCAAAAATACTGCGCCTTCCGTTGGGTAAACGATCTTAACCGGAGCACCACTCTTCACATAGCTAGCCGATGGATCTTCATACGTTAATGCAACAACATATTCGCCATCTGCTACGCTTTTATGAACAGCGCTTGAACCGCTTGCAATTTTGCCATCCAAGTTTTTAACGAGCTCGCCAACATAATTCCAACCTGCATCAGATGTGTAATCTCCACCCATTGCTTTAAGCATATTGGTCAATTGCGCGAAAGCGGAACTAGAGCTTGCTGGATCAGCTGATGCAATTTTACCTTTAAGTGCAGGATTCAGAAGATCCGCGTAGCTTTCAATTTTGATGTCGCCGATTAAGTTCGTATTAACGAGCAATACGCTGCCATCAGAGATGTAAGGCGTTGCGAAACCAGATGTGTTGCGGTGTCCTTCCAAAAGATATTGATCATTAGGAGATACATAGTTTTCAAATAAGTCCGCATTTTCCATGTAAAGCGAATAACCGCCACCGAACATTACGTCCGCATAGGGATTCGATTTTTCAGACTGAACACGCTTCATCAGTTCGCCTGTACCTGCAGAGATCAATTCAACTGTAATACCTGTTTCTTTCTCAAACAAAGGGATGATCGTATTGATGATGCTTTCACTGTTCGGCGTATAGACGACCAGTTTACCCGAATCTTTGCTAGCGCTTTCATTTTTCGAGTCAGAACTTCCACAACCTGCCAACAACCCCACTGATAATGCTGCTACTGCGATTAGACTTAACCATTTTTTCATTGCTCAATTGCCCCTCTCTTGTAATCTGTATCTAATGTTATCACCTTTAAAAATAATAAATATCCCACTAAACACAACCATCCTCTAAAATTCATAACCAAAATAATGGGACGTGGTAGTTGAATATAAAGATAAAAAAACCTTCAAGCTGCGTTCAGTGCTAATTATTCGCACTGTCAACTTGAAGGGAAAGGTGTGAATTAGGTCAGTATTTCATTCTACTTCGTATTCAATTGATTAACCCACCAGCACAAGAAACGCCTGACAAGATGCATACGAACCTTCGACTTCCCGACCCACTCCGCCCATTTGGGGCCATGCTTGTAGTAGATTTTAATGAACTTACGTCCGACATAGGAATGTCTTAATGTCGAATCTCTCCATGTACGAAGCGTATCTAGCTCTTCTATTAATGGCGTTCCATATGCAACAGTCGCCACGAAACAGGAACTCGATTGACTTTGCATCTGACTGCTTGGCCTCGAACCGGATGAACCCGCATTGTAAGCAGGAGACGAACGTTTACTGATTTCATTAAATAACTCAGGATTGACATCGAAGCATGCTTTATACTGCGAGCGTACACGCTGGATCGATTGGTAGATCGTATCTGTACGGTAATGCGAAAAATCATTCATGATATCATTAAAGTAACGATCGTATTCCTCTTGTGAAAGGTTATCAGACAACTGTAACGCTACCATTCGTTTTAGAGGATCAATGACGCCTACGTCAACTTGTAGCTTTTCATATTGCTGATCTAGCTTCATACGTTCTTTGCTAAGCTCTAATATTTTTTGCAGTAATTCTTTCTTCAATTCAAATAAATTCGGATAGTGTAGCATGATTCTTTTGACAGAAGAAATGATTGACTCGTAATCATATTTGGCTGACATAAACAGATTATCAAATACCCGTTCGTTATACGTTTCGAATTGTTCATCATCAACTTCATCACCAAATAAATACAACAAATACATTTGCTTAATATACTCATTGATCGATGAATCATCCTTCAATTGCTCTTGTTCAGCATATACCGGGCGTTTCGTAGCGACTTCTTCGTGAAGCTCTCGGATTTTTTCATGCTCTGGATTTAGCTGTATCGCTCGTTCAGTCAATTTCTCCGCCCATTTGTATAGCTTATATTCATATAGCTCAAAAGCGAATCCGGCATATTCACCCGCGACATATTGTTGCTCCTCAGGCCGCTTCAACAATAAAGCTTCGATTCGTTGGAAAATAGAGGCAATCGCACTCTCTTTCTTCTCAATGATCTCCAGCTTCAATCGTTTGAAGAGATACATAAATGCCGTTTGAAAATCATCCTCTGTGCATAGTCCAACCGCGCCATCTAACAGTGCACGAGCTTTATCAATTTGATTCTGATTATGATAGAGGTCTGCCCAATCCAGCACAATTTGAAAATTGTGCGGTGCAAGCTGATTCGCTATTCGATATGATTGTTCTGCTTCACCATATCGCTTCAAGTTTTCTAACACTAGCGCACGGTTGTAATGATAAGTTGAATTTTTCGGTTCACTCTCGATCAATTTATTGAATTGAATCAGTGATTTATCATGTTGATCATTATAAGTTAAAGATAAAGCATACATATTTCGAGCAAAATGTAAGTTGGAATCGATCAGTAATACTTTTTTAAATTGCTTTCCTGCTTCTTCGAACTGTTTCTCATCTAAATTGTTCGTACCCGCTTCCATGAGCCGATTAATTTCTTCACCGTGAACAGACATCGTGTCATATTCCCGTCGACTATCTATGTTACTCAATGTTTCATATGCTCTCCGAAGCTGATCGAAATCTTCTGGATATTGCTCTGGAGGATATTGTCGCAGCTTTAAGACATATGCCTTTTTCAATTCTTTGTCCGTGGCATCGTTTGATATTCCCAGCAGCTCATAGAAATTCAATAGTTAAACCTCCATAACTACATCTTCATCGACCAAAAATAAAAAAAAGAACGACTACAATGATAATAAGACACCCTACACCCGCGATAAACTGCTTAATCGCTCGCGAGTAAATATAAGCAATTATTCCTGCTAGGATACCGAAGATCGGAGTTGCCATCATAGAAACAATAATGCCGATAATGATCGCTAACACCAATGATCGTGATTGGTTATTATCATGCTCCGCAGTTGCAGTCGACGCAGTCTCATAGTGGACGTCATCTAATTGTCTCTCTCTTACAAAATCGCTAATGGATTGATCGTTGCCTCTGTTAATAGAATCAATCAGCTCAGTTAAATCCTCTGACACTATTGAATTATGGGCAGTTTCCTCTACCGTTCCGAGTAAAACGAACAGTATCGTTTCAACGTTGTCAGGATCAGCGGCCAGTGTCCGAATTCGTTCTAATTGCACATGCTTGTCTTTGCTATTGTCTCGAACGATCGCAATAAAATACAATTCCAACACAATATCCATATCTTCTAGAGAAATTGTTGAAATCTGATTTGTTAAAAATCGCTCCAGTACTTCTGCTGCATCAAACAATTGGTTCATTGTGTAATGAACGTTAGAGGCTTTGAGGCGGTAGTTCCTGTTGTTTGGAACAAGACGAATTAAGCGCTCCCAATATTCCAACGCTTTCTCATGATGCTGCTTACCTTCATAATAGTGTGCGAACATTTCCAAGTAATCTGTGTTCTCAGGGTCAATCCGCATCAAACGGTCTAATATCCGTTTCGCTTCTGGCCCTTGCTCCGTATGAATCAGACATACTGCGATATAGTACAAAACAATCTCTTGATTCGGATCTTCCTGTTGTAGCGACCTAAGCAATGTCAATGCCTTATGATGCTTGTCTTCTCTCATGAGAGCAATGATTTTGTTCAGTTGGACACCCTTGCTACCGTCAACCCATTTATAAGTCCGGTCATACTCCGCTCGTTTGTCAGCATCCTTCAATGTTTCATAAGCTTGACGAATAAGCTGAAACTGCTCTGGGTGTGTTTGATTAGGAAATATTCGTATTTGCGTTGCATACCCTTTTTTGATTTCCGCAGGAGCCGCATCTGGGGAAACCCCCAATATTTCATAGTAGGATTGTGTTGTCACCCCGAATGACCTCCAAGCGTTTGAAGCAATTGAGAAGCTTGACGTCCTGTCCACTCTTCTGCATAAGACTCCTCAAGCATGTGAAGCGCTAGAAGTCCCTCATCGGTTCTATTATCGGCGAGTAAATATTGAGCCTTCATGAACAGAAGATCATCTTTGTACGGGGATTTCTCATAATTTTCATTCTCGTTGGATAGAAAAGATTCGATCATCGGAAGTGCTGCTTCTTGTCCCTCAAGCTTCCATATTAGGCGGATATATTCGTAAAGGTTATCATCGGAAAAATAATCATCGCTCCCTTGGTCCACACTTAATCGGAACGACTTTACGGCTTCCTCCAACTGATTGCTCTTCAAATATTCTCTTCCTTGTCGATAAGCTTTGTATGCAGCATCATGCTTCAATTGATCGACGCTACCTGATACGATCGCTACAGATTGCTCCAATTCGATCAGCTTATCCTCAGTCCGTTTAGCTGATTCTTTTATTATTTGGGAATCTAGCTTACTCCGTTCGAGCTCTTCATTGAGATCAACAATATCTGTTTGAAGCTGTTGATATAACGTAGCATCTAGGGCGTTACCTTCAGATGCAGTGGGCGATGATGGACTAGCAGAGGGTGATAGGACTTCGACAGCTGGGGACGTATACGACTGCTTCGATTGTTTGTTATTCATGATCGAAGCGGTGACTCCAGCAGTACCTATCATAATGACAGTTGCAATCGCTAAGTTACCGATCAACATATTTCGTTTACTTCTTTTTAACGTATGTGAAGCTTCTAAATCGACCTTCCATTGATCTGCATAACGAACAAGGAGCGGATCATTCCTTACAGCATCAGGAAAGCTGGACATCTGGTCGATCGCTTCTTTACCTCGACCAATGGAGCCCAGCGCAAGTAGGTATCCATGGTAAACAAGTACAGGCAGTTGAAGATCCACATTATTCTTTAATATCTCTGTGAACACTTCTAAAGCGTGAGACGCTTGATCCCTATGCAAATGACTAACCGCTTCGTTATACCGTCCATAAATCACTTCATACCGAGGGAGATAGCTCTGCACAAGCGCCTGCTTCTCTTCAAGCCCCTGTATGTCATTAGCAGAAATTAAATGCCAATAGCGTAAACCTTCGTACGGATAACCCTGTGATATTTGGTGGAGACCAAGCGTCCATAATAAGTGAGGAGAACGTACCCCTCGCTCGTATAAATTCAGCAGCAGAATACCCGCTTCGTGCGAACGTTGATTTTTCATCAAATCGATCGCTTCATTGTATGAATCCGCCCATGCTGTATTCACGCGTTTTCTAGTCCCCTTTTTACACCAATTCGATGAGTAAATCCGTCAATTCTTCGTCCAGCTTTTGGACTTTTACTTTATCGTTAGTAGACAGCGCACCTTTAAGCTGCTGAAGTAATCCCTCGATTTTATTGCGATTCAGCTCATTAAGCTCAGGCAACATTTTCTCCGCTCTCTGTATGGCTGGCTTAACGTCTTTATAGAGCTCTGATTGATCCCAATTCGCATGAATTCTCTCTTTCGCAACAGCTACTTCTGCTTGACTCATAACACCAAGCTGCTGATCGATGATTTGCGATATTTTTTTACCCGTACTTTGAATTTGAGCATCGATTTGCAAAGTACCATTGATGTCGTATCGAATCGTTAACTCGATCGCCTCTTTGCCTTGAGCACCAGCAGGTATTCCCGATAGTTCAAATTGTCCGAGCAACAAGTTGTCTTTGACCTTGGGACTCTCTCCTTGAAAGATCCCTACGTCTACTTCGGTTTGATTATCATTCACGGTATAGTACAATTTGCTTTTTGTTATCGGAATCGTTGAATTTCTCGGAATGATTACGTCGAAGAAGCCTGGAACCATCTGCCCCCCAATCATCTCTACAACTTCCATACCTAAAGAGTGAGGGCTTACATCGGTAACCATTAAGCCATTCACACTGCTAATTTCACCACTCTTGATCCCGCCTTGAATTGTAGCCCCTAAAGCTACTGCTTCATCGGGATTTAAATCCTTACGAGGTGCCTTATTAAATTTCTTCGTAATCAATTGTTGAATAAGAGGAATTCTCGTCGATCCCCCTACAAGAAGCACTTCATCGATTTGCGATAGGCTTAACTTCGCGTCTGCTAGAGCCTTATCGACTTCCACTAAAGTAGATTCAGCCATCGACAAAATGAGCTTCTCAAATTCTTCTCTCGTGATCTCTTCGTTAATCGAGAAAGGAACGCCATCCTTCATTGCGATGAATGGAAGTGAAATTGTCGTGCTCATCTGATTGGACAGCAGCTTCTTCACACGCTCCATCTCCAGCTTCAGCCGCCAGCGATTCTGAAGATCGGCAGAAGGATTTCCAGTATTGAGTAAGTCTATCTGATGGACTTTCTTTACTTTTTCCGTCAACCATTCGGTCAACGCATTATCAAAATCCATACCCCCTAGCTGATTGTTCCCCGCGCTTGCTTTCACTTCTAAAATGCCTTCAAACATTTCAACAACAGACACGTCGAAAGTACCGCCACCTAGGTCATAAACTAGTAGATGCTGCTCCTTGTCCATATTTTCCATTCCATATGCGATCGCAGCTGCCGTAGGCTCATTAATAATTCGTTCAACGATGAGTCCTGCCAATTCCCCTGCTTTCTGAGTCGCTTTTCTTTGTGTATCCGTAAAGTAAGCAGGAACTGTAATGACGGCTTCTGTCACCGCTTCACCCAGCTTCTGCTCCGCATACCATTTAAGCTCTTTCAAAATCAAAGCAGACACTTCCTCTGGACGGAACTGTTGCCCTGCTAACGTAATCTTCTCCTCTGTTCCCATCTTGCGTTTAACTTCAATAATTGTGCGATCAGGCATGCTAATTAAAGAATTTTTCGCGTTCGTTCCTATGATAATTTCATTATTGAATCCAATACCGACAGCGGAAGGCGTCGTTCTATCACCATCTCTGTTCTCAATAATTTCTGGTCTTCCTTCTTTCAAATAAGCGACCGCACTGTTCGTTGTCCCTAGATCAATCCCAATAATAGCCATGTATGATGTCTCCCCTATAGTAAAGTGATCACTTTCGCTTTGCGAATTAATTGTTGATTGAAACTATGCCGGAAACCTCGTTGCACCACTTTAATCACTTCAAATTGATTAGAACCACTCGTTCCCTCAGACAACGGAATCGTTCCAATCCCCTCCATCGTGTAAGGATCGAATATCAAGCCATGTGCAGGAAGTTCATCCATTCCGAATTTCCTAAGCATATCAAGCGCTAAAGAAACCGTTTGATCCACACTTTCGACCCATTTCTGATCATAATCGCCTTTAAGATCCTTCAAGTAATCAAGTAGATCGAATACGTCAAGGAGAAGGTATATGAGCGAATCAGCATGATTCCGAAGATCAGCAACCTCTTGAACAACCTCTTTGGACTCAGCGCCCTGAGGTAACCGTTCCCCAAGTTCTTCAAGCTTGCCTGATAGCTCCTGAATCAGCTTGAAATTCAAGCGTTCACCTTTCTTGATCATCTCTTTCAGCTCATTCACATAGGTGTCATTAAGCAATGGACTTTGCTTTTCTTCTGGCAACTCTAACTCACTAGGTACGAGCTTTATGAGGCTCTTAATCTCTTCAGCGCAAAAAACTTTAAATGGTGTAGACATATTTAGATCCCTCCGACTGAATTGTCTAGCGAAGTGTATAAATCGGTCATTTATCCTCTGATCCATCTCTATCATCTGTGAAACAATAGATGGATCATTACTATTCTTTAAAGTTAAGTATGTATAATAGAATTTGTTATTCGCTTTCCAGGCCATAGACCAAATGACCGCTCGTAAACTATGAGATAAAAAACGGACTGCCTGCTTATTCATAGCCGATTCCAAGCTTTAGGGGGTTCATTTCCTGTTCAACATCCAGCAACATTCGTTCATCGAGCAGATCGAGGTTATTGGCTACTCTGCCATCATCGTGGCTAACAACTGAAGTAGCTTTATTTAAGATCGCTTCCTCTACAATATTACGAACCAATCTCCCATTTCCATGTTGCTCCGGATGCTGTCTCATTTGATCGTCTATAATTCTTTTGAAGATCGATTTAGCCTCGTCTTTCATTCGAAACTGCTTCTTCTCCAAAATGACATCTCCGATTAGCATCATTTCATCTATCGTGTAATCCGGGAATAAGATTTGATTTTTAAACCGAGAATGGAGACCCGGATTAGAGCTGAGAAATTGCTGCATCTCATCAGGATAACCTGCTAGAATGACGATAAACTGCCCTCTGAAATCTTCCATCGCTTTAACAATCGTATCAACGGCTTCAACTCCAAAGTCATTC
The DNA here is from genome assembly GCA_029203125.1 of Candidatus Cohnella colombiensis. Taxonomy (GTDB): domain Bacteria; phylum Bacillota; class Bacilli; order Paenibacillales; family Paenibacillaceae; genus Cohnella; species Cohnella colombiensis. The sequence goes on along the minus strand of CP119317.1, from coordinate 1,199,833 downwards.
CCCTGACTTCTGGTCAAGGAATAAGCCTCGTCAATAAATAGAACGCCACCGATCGCTTCTTGGACTTTATTCATCGTCTTAATTGCAGTTTGTCCTACATATTCAGCAACCAACTGTGATCGATCAACCTCAACAAGATGACCTTGGTCTAAAAAACCGACCGAACGATACAATTCTGCTAGCAAACGAGCAATCATCGTTTTTCCCGTTCCAGGATTACCCGCAAATATCATATGCATCGATATCGGCTCATCCTGGAATCCTTGTTCACGACGCAGCTTGTTAAAACTCAGCCAATTCACTGCATCATTGATTTTATTTTTCACGGTATCAAGACCTATCAAAGACGATAGCTCCGCCCGTACCTGCTCAACCGTCTTTTGCTCCTCACTTTGCGCGTTGAGCTCTGGAAATTTGACCGAAATTTCGATCTCCAATTGCTCAATCCATGTTAAAGTTTTCAATACCATCTCATTGCTTTGATACAATCCTATGTAAGTCTGAAGTGAGAGCTTCGCTGATTTCATCGCCGTTAATGCATCATAAGCTTTGGGCTTAGACAGACGCATCAAGCATTCTTCAAGCTCTTGATTGGGAAATAGACCGTTAGATTTAAGCGTGAAATGAGCATATTGCAAATAAAAGTCTGGATCGGATGGGTTGGAAATCAGCGCGGATTCTTGCGCCCGCATTGCTCTGTTATAATCACCTTTCGACTCGTCATATTCTGCAAGTTTAACGTGCCAAGCTCCAATCTCGGATCTTAACTTTTTTACAACCTTCCATCCTTGCTTGGCATCCATAGGACTACCCGACATGAGCGTTTGCTCTAATAGACTTTCGGCTTTGCCCAAACAACGAATTGCACGAAAAATATGATAACGGAGCACCTTCTCGTTTTGTTTATCCAAGTAAGGACGTAAGTCCTGTTGAATCTCCTGGAAGGTTTCCAATATAAAATGCCACTTAGAATCCAATTCATCCCTCCTCACACTTGCATGAAAGTAATTTTAGAAACTAGAGCTTTTAACCTAGGACATACGACTTATTAGATCAACATCTATATTTCGACATTTTAAGTTGTATTCCTTCGCTAGTTCGAAATCTTAATGCAAACTTTAGTCTCTTGAGTTCGGTAATTTTCTTTATGAGATTCGGACAAAAAAAGAAGCGCTAGTTTCCTAGGCTTCTATGATCTTAACCGCATTCTCTTTAATCTTCGTGATCATCTCAACTAGTCGTCTTTGCTTCGTACCATCAAACAACTTGATAAAGCTCTGAGGTTTGTCGAAAGGAGGCTTTGTGAGTTCAGATACATGATCAATGTAGCCATTCTGTACGATGTAATCAATAACCTTCTTCACAAATACGATTTGCATCTGGCTAAGTGACTGATCATTAATAAATTCGGAAAAGGCAGCATTGACCGCTTCAGTTTCCAGTTTGGCAATTTTACGTACAAGTAAGCCAAATGGGGTGTTTTGGAACTCCCGTTCATAATCTTCTGCTGATCCTAGCTGTCCTGTAAAGATTTTTTCTAAACTCTCATAATCAAGAGCGGTTAGTGGAATGTTGTTGCGAAGCTTATGAATAGCAAGTGTGTCACGGTTATTTTCGATATATCGATTGACCTTTAGCTTATAATCCTCGAAGTTATAGGCCTCATACATCGCTTTACCTTCATTAACAGACAGAATCTCATCAGCTAGGTTCGTATAGATTGGATTCTTTCCACCCTTATCAATAATAAACTTAATGAGATCGCGTAATTCTACACGGATTCTCTCAAAATTCAGAAGGTCGGGGTTGTCCCAGAACGCATCCGTTCCAATTGTGTTAATGAGTACTAGTTTTTCTTTGACTTGCGGAATAGTGGCACGCCTTAATAGTTGAGTAGAGACATCTATCAACTGCTTTTTCCCTCTTTTAAATTGCGGCGCCCCTTCAATCTGCGCGATCATTAGCCCATACATGAAATTGTCAAATCGTTTCGCATGCTCATCCATGTCATCCATATAGACGATAGGCGCCAGGTATATGATCAGGTTGCTTTTATCGATATCGGATAGGTAGACGAAAGCAGATGCTAGCTTGTACTTCTCAATATATTGCAGTTGCATCTTTACAGATACAAGCTCGGTGTTAAGTACATTAATTTGCTGTAAAATGGTTCCGATCAGATCTCTTCGAATCATCTGGTAGGGCTCATCGATAAAGACAGACTCCTGCATCTGATGAATCAAACGAACCCGCTTCGCGAAGATTGCTTCGGACAAGCTCTGCGTTTCATTGCCTGGTAATCCTTCCTTATGCTGACGGAAAAATTCGAAATTTCCGAGATAATCAAAAATAACAAAGCTAGTTTTATGTTCTCCTTCTCCGAATAGATTGTTGCATAGCCTAGTCCCGCGGCCAATCATCTGCCAGAACTTCGTCTTAGAACGTATACGCTTGAAGAACACTAAATTAACGATCTCAGGCACATCTATACCCGTGTCAAGCATATCTACAGATACCGCAATATGAGGTTCTTTGCCAGCTACCTTGAAGTCGTCAATGATACTTTGAGCATAGTTGTCTTCAGAGATGATTCGCTTCGCAAAGCTGCCGTTATACTGCGGATACAGCTTATCAAAGCGCTCAATGATATATTGGGCGTGTTTTTTATTTTGCGCAAAAATAATCGCCTTCCCCAGCCTGTCACCACCTGCAACCTTAATGCCCTTGGTCATCAAGTCTTCCAGCACTCTATCAACTGTAGCTTGATTAAAGATAAATTCATTAACTGCTGGAGAAGGAATAAAATCTGGCATTTCGCCATCCTCATCCGTAAAATCCTCTTCATACCGAGCCTTATCCTCTGCAGATAAGTCATCATAAGCTATGCCCTGCTCCAGGAACTTCGTTGTTATTTCGATATTATGGTACGGCACCAGCACATGGTCAATTTCGACAGCAGTTTCATAGGCATAAGCATAGGTCGGCACACCGCTCTCCATCTCGAAGAAATCATACGTATTACGGTCAACCTCAGTTTTGGGAGTCGCCGTTAATCCGACTATGATGCCATCAAAATATTCAAATATCGCACGATATTTCTTGAAAATACTTCTGTGAGCTTCATCTACTACGATTAGATCGAAATGTGCGGGCGTAAATAGACGCTTGCCGTCATCGCCCTTTGCCTGATCGATTGCGTTAAGCATCGTCGGGTAGGTCGAAAAGACGATTCGAGCGGTCTTATCATCCTTATTGCTCAACAAATTACAAAGCGACATATCCGGCAAATAATTTTTGAAGTCGCCCTTTGCCTGTCTGACTAATGCCGTTCGATCTGCCAGGAATAAGGTGTTCGTTACATAGCCACCTCGAGATAAAACATCCGTCAGGCTAGAAGCTGTTCTAGTTTTTCCTGTTCCCGTTGCCATGACAAGCAATGATCGTCTATGTCCTGTCATAATGCTTTCGGACACGGCTCGTATGGCTTCTTTCTGGTAGTACCGATCTGTAATTTTATCGTCGATCGTTATTTCATCTAAAACCTTGCGTTCTTTACGACGGTTCATTAGCTTTTCTAAATCAGCCTTGGAAAAAATACCACTCACCTTGCGTTGCGGAGAGGTTACATCATCCCAAAGGTTCGTCTCGAAGCCATTTGTTGTGAACATCATTGGCCGTCTGCCGGTCATTCTCTCTAAGCAGTCTGCATAGAGCTTCGCCTGATGGGTGCCGATCTTCGGATCTTTGGAGGTTCGCTTCGCCTCAATGATCGCTAGTGGTAAGCTGTCTTTGCCGTATAACACATAATCAGCAAAACCTTTCTCCTCGTTATTAGGCATACCATAGAGCTCTACTTCTTCCCTCACATCATCTCCGAATGTCCAGCCGAGTAGCTTCAGGTCAACGTCGATAAATTTCTTCCGAGTTTGGAATTCTGATAGATCCTGCGGCGTGAATTGGCGTTCTTCCTTATGCTGCTCTTTATCAGCAGTAAGTCGATCACTCATCGCTTCGATCTTGGCACGCAACGCCCCTATTTCAGAATCTTTCTGTTCTATTAAGCTATCTTTTTCTTTGATCTTCGCTTCGTCAAGAATGACCTTCTCGGCAGGAATATTGTCTTCCGCGAAATAGCGTTCTTCATAACTAGCACCATAGCAATAATCAATCCATTGTATGAATTCAAACAAAGCCGAAAGCGATAGAACTGCATCACTTCGACTAATACTTTTGTCCGTATGTACCGCAAGGTTTCCCAGCTTAATAATATATTGCAGCTTACCCCAAGTCTGGTTCTCCATTGCGAATTTAAAAGAAGGCTCGTGAATTAATGACTGCAAATTATCCTTATAGGGCATGATGATGGTGTTATCTGCAGAATACACCCATTTGACCGCAAGCTCTAACGCCTTTCGACTACCCATAGCCGACATTGCAGGTGCGGTTGCCAGTACCCGCTCCGCTTCGATGCAAGCATTAGCAAACAACGTATATTCCGTTTGTCCCTGTAAGAATTCAAAGTTTGCAGTCATGTGAATTCACCTCTTAGACTAGATGATACTCGCTATTTATTTTCTAGTTTTTTGACACTGGGATTGCCTAATAATGATCTTAGTTGATCAATAGCAACCCTGTTAAGCATCACTAATCGTTCCGCTTGCGATAATCCCTGTTTAATAAACTCTGCATTCAGGCTCTCTAAGTTAGCCATAACAATTAACTGTTGCAACGATGCATAATCTCTAATATTCCCATTAGAACTCGAATTCTCTGTGCGCCATTCTTTCGCTGTCTTCCCGAATAACGCAATATTGAGCAGATCCGCTTCTGTTGCATAGGTAATACCCTGATGTTTTATCGATACGTTCTCAGGAATTAAATTCTCCTTAATCGCATCTGTATGAATTCTATAGTTGATCTTTGAAAGTGTCCGGTTCAAATTCCAATCCAAAGACAATCTACTATTCTCATCTGATTTTAATCGCTGATAATCTTTAATGATATATAGCTTAAATTCTGCTGAAACCCAAGATGCAAACTCGAATGCAATATCCTGATGAGCGAATGTGCCACCATATCTTCCTGATTTGGAGATGATGCCTATGGCATTCGTGCTGGCGATCCATCTTTGAGGTGAAAGCACAAAGGAATTAGCACCTGCTTCATTTTTAAACTGGTCGAATTCGACCAGTTTAAAAGTTGAATTATGCATCTGCTCCCACAATCCTAAGAATTCAATCGTGCTTCGACTGCGAAGCCAATTCTTCACTACATCAGCAGGCGAATCCTGATTTTTATACTTTGCTATATCGGTCAATGAGATATAGTCGTTCTCATTACCATTGGATATAACAGCTATTTTATTGCCATTCGCATGAATAGTGCCTTTCATATTCGTTGATTCAGCCAATATTACCACCCCACATCACTTAAAAATACTCGCTCATCAAGCTGTCAAACAGGTATTGCGTTTCGTCGATCGCCTTTTTGACGAGAGCTTTTTGCTCCTCGATTTTGATGACAATGTCGGCGAATTGGTTTTGGAGAGTGAAGGGGGGGACATGCACCATAATATGTTTCAGTTTTGTCACGTTAATTCCAGCCATGATTGCTCCACCGCTAACTAACTTAATCTGATTTTGAATATAACCACTCAAATGTAATTGATGCAAGATGAAATGTGAATTTACGATTTCTTGATTAACTCGTATTCTCAGTAAATCTGAGTGCATAATACCCGTTGGAAAATCTACTGGGTATAACGCGCATTTGCCCACATTTCCTTTTCTAGACATTGTGATATCATTTGGAATAATTGAGTAGGCCTCTAAAGATATTGCTTTTTCCTCAGTTAAAAATTCTTTTGTTGGCGACCTAAAAAAAGTGTTTATCTGAGATATTCCCCAAAGAGGCACCCCTGAAGTCTGATACTCATCTTTACTTAGTTGAGTTCCAAAAGGACCACATTTAATATCACTATTATCTTTACAAATTTCGAATAATGCTCTTGTAACCCATTGTTTATCATTAAATGCTAGATCGCCAAACATATCGTAAAAAGTAGATTTGATAAGGTTGTCCAGCTCTGCAAGCTGCTGTTTGCACATGGCAAGCAGTTCTGCGGCGGTGTCTAATGTTTTGGCTATTTGCTTTTGTGTTTCGAGAGGTGGAAGTGGTATTGATATATTCAATAAATTGCTTTTTGTTAGACTTGGAATGGTGACAGTTGTATTAAGCTTTTCAAAATTGAAATTAACACAAAAGAAATATAAAAATCTCGAATTCAAAATGTTTTTCTTTGTACTTAAGCCAAAAGCTGTATCTACATTCCAAAATTTTTCACTTACATATATAGGTTTATTGATGTTACCTTTTCGACCAATAATCACAGTTTCTTCTTCACATAGATAGTCATTTGCATATCCCATAACTCCTCCACTACCATAAATGGGATATTGACCATTACGATCTTCAACAGCTTTTTGATTCCTGCCGTTTTTTATTTCTACAACTTCACTCCACTTCACCATTTCCCACTTACTCACCAAGCATCCCCCTCAATTCCTCCATCTTGGAAGCAATATCAAGGTTTAACGCATCAAGTCGTTCCATGATCACCGCAGGCGCATCATATTCCACCCTGTCATAGACAACTTCTTTATAACGATTGATCGACAGATCGTAGTGATTCGCCTCAATTGCAGACCTCTCCACCAAGAAACTGGGCTCAGTGGGTCTACGATCAGCTTCACCTTCAAGGTTATGGAAGCGAGCAAGGATATCAGGAATGTCATTCGCTTCAACAGCAGAACGCTTATCATCCAAGGAGAAGCCATCGGCTTTCATATCGTAAAACCACACTTTATCCGTACCGCCTGCACCCGTTTTGGTAAACAACAGAATTGCTGTGCTAACACCAGCATATGGCTTGAAGACACCGCTTGGCATGGAGACGACCGCTTGAAGCTGATGATTTTCTACCAACTCTTTACGCAATGATTTATGTGCCTTAGTAGAACCAAACAATACACCATCCGGTACGATACACGCGCAGCGACCGCCTTTGCGAAGAATCCGTAAGAAGAGTGCGACAAACAAAAGCTCCGTCTTTTTGGTATCGCAGACTGTCTTGAGATTATCGTGAATACTCTCGGCATCAACTGTACCTGTAAATGGAGGATTGGCAAGAATAATATCATATGCGGATGACGTATTATTCTGCTTCGATACGCTGTCCACATAATCAATATTGGGCTGCGTAATCGAGTGAAGCATTAGATTCATAGCAGATAGCCGAAGCATCGTACGATCCGTATCGAACCCTGAGAACATCTCTCCTCCAAAATGTTCCCACTGTTCACTCGTCATCTCGGCTTCATAGTTTTCTCTGATATATTCAGCAGATGATACAAGAAATCCAGCCGTACCGCACGCCGGGTCACAAATCTTATCATCTGGCGTTGGTGCAAGTAGATGTACCATCATATCGCGTATATGCTTTGGTGTTCTGAACTGACCATTTTGTCCAGCGGACGCTAGCTTACCTAGCATATACTCATACAGATCACCCTGCATGTCCAAATCTTTAATATCATGCTCGTATAACTCATCCAGACCAGTAATAATCTTCTGCAATACTTGAGGAGTTGGAATTAAGAACATAGCATCCTGCATATACCGCGAAAAGGCAGTTGTATTCTCTCCATTCATTTCTTTAATAAACGGAAATACCTTCGTACCCATAATATCGTAGATGATACGGGAATCTTTGGTCTTAAATTTACTCCAACGCATCGCTTGTCCATCTTCATCCTGTGGAAAGATCTTTGCTGTCACTTCACCGCTTATTGCCTCGAAGCTCTCGTTTTCCAGTTCCTTTTCATCGAGAGAACGAATAAACATCAAGTACGTAAGCTGCTCTATAACGGTTAATGGGTTACTAATGCCACCCGCCCATATATCGGACCATATTTTATCTATCTTATTGCGAATTTCTCCTGTTAGCATGCATCTTGCTCCTGTCTAATTTTAATAGTTCTATAGACTTATTCTACATTAGATAGACTCTATGTTCCAACGTTGGATCTTACATCCTATTTTCGACAAATTAAATAGATTCCCTCTTTTTGTGAATTGGAAAAGGGAGAGAATCATGATCATTCTCTCCCTTTAACGCGCGTTTAATCCTATATTTATCGATAATCCGATGTTTAAACGTTAAACCCCCATCCGAATGGAACGATCGCATATCGCTTCTATGTCATTGGGATCATGGGAGACGAATAGGCATGTTATGTTCGCCTTGCGTAGAATTTCGCGTAGCTCTGCTCGAATTGTAGCTTTCAGCTCAGTATCCAGATTGCTAAATGGCTCATCCATCAGCAGAATGGATGGTTTAGGTGCCAGCGACCTCGCCAGTGCAACACGCTGCTGTTGACCTCCACTTAACTCATGCGGGTAGCGGTTCGCAAAATCTGTCAACTGCACAAGATCCAGCATCTCCTGCAGTCGAATTTTTCGTTCAGCACGTGGTAACTTATGCAGTCCAAAAGCAACATTATCAGCTACTGTTAAGTGAGGAAATAAAGCATAGTCTTGAAACACCATACCGACACCGCGTTTCTCCACTTCCATGCAAAAAAGTCCACTTACCATCATACATTGTCCAATTAATATGTTGCCACTTTCTGGTGTCTCTAGACCAGCCACCAAGCGGAGTAGTGTACTTTTTCCACTGCCACTGCCACCTACAATCCCGACAATTTCACCCTTCTTCATCTCGAAAGAAAAGTGATCAATGACTGGTTTCTGGTTTTTAGTATAACGAAACGTCAGCTTACTAATGTTTACAAAACTCATGTCTCATCACTCCTTCCCCATGTGTGGATCACGATGACAGAAATGATACCAATTGCGATTAAGAGTAAGGAAGGGAGCGCCGCTTCGTATATTCGCTCATCCATCGCATATCGATAAGTACGTGTAGCCAATGTATCAAAATTAAACGGTCGCAGCAGTAACGTGAGCGGCAACTCCTTAATAATCTCGATGAAAGTAAGAATAAACCCCGTAAACAGTGCTCCACGCAATAACGGAAACTCTATCTTCATAAAGGTACTTACTGGTGATCGTCCTAACATTCTAGAAGCTTCTGTATAGGATCGAGGAATTTTCTCATATCCCGATTCGATCGCGTTAAAGCCTGTAGCCATGAACCTAATGACATATCCGGATATCAACATCACGATCGACATGCTGAGCACTAGCGTTCCTTCACCTTTCCCAATCATACCGTAAAAGGGGGATAACCAGTGATCGAGCGTGATACATACGGCAAGAATACCAATCGCAATAATTGCTCCAGGAGTCGCATAACCGGCTGTCATCAAACGGGATAGAATATTAGCGAAGCTAGAAGGTAGCATGCGGCATACTCTTGCTGACAGTAAAGAAAGCAGCAGAATCACACCCGTTGCAATTGCAGCCCCCGAGAGACTATTGAGTACCAAGGTGAAATAATCGGATCTCCAAATATCCTTGTAAGTCCATATCATCCATACAAAAATTTGTACAACAGGAATTAAAAAAGCTAACAAGAAGACGATTGCACATGCTAGAGTCGCACTGATCGAGGAAAACCCCTTCAGCTTCTGCGGTTTGAGCGGCCGAGATTGGCTCGTCGTGGCATGAAATTTGCGATTACGACGTAGAAATCTCTCCAGCACGAAGGTCGCAATCACAACAAGCATCAACCAGGCAGCTAGACGTAACGCCGAATCCACATCATACATGCCAAACCAAGTTTGGAAAATCGCAGTCGACAGCGTCTGAACACCGAAGTAATTAGCAACTCCATAATCGCTTAGTACCTCGAAGACGACCAGCATAAGACCTGCAATAATTGCTGGCCGAGCAATTGGGAGAACGACTTTTACGAACATCGCGAACCGCTTTGTTCCAAGCAGCTTAGCATTTTCGATGTATGAGGCGCTTTGCTTCTCTAGAAAGGTGCGTGTAATCATGAATACATATGGAAATAGAAATAACGTTAATATAAAAATAGCTCCATGCAACGATCGAATCTCGATCATTCCCGGAGGCAGCACAATATCAAACTGATTTCGAAGTGTTGCTTGTACAACACCGGTATAACTAGTCATCGTTCGGTAAGTATAAGCAGCTATATAAGGTGGAATCGCCAATGGCAGTATAAGCGCCCAACGGAAAAACCGTTGCAATGGAAACGTGTATCCGACGACAAGCCATGCTAATGTTACACCGATTAGAGTAGCAAATACACCCGTGAACGCAACTAGCTTTAATGAACCGAGAATATAGTCCGTCAGTAAATATTGTTTCACCTGTATCCAATTCGTGTTGGGACTGCTAAACAAACTAGACAGAACATAGAGGATGGGCAGTAGAATTCCTACTGCCCCGATTAGTGTTATGATCGTCCATCCATTTGAGTACTGTTTAATGCCTCGAAGTAATTTTCTTGCACTTATCATTTACTTCCAGCCAACCTTATTCGCGATTTCAACTGCCTTGGCATTATAATCGCCATAGGCTGCAAAATCAAGACCTTGGTGCTTAAATTCACCCCAACTCTTTAAAAGTGCTGGAATTTCGGCTTTCTTGTTTACTGGAAATTCGAAGTTTGTGCTTGCGACTATTCCTTGTGCCTCGACGTCCGTTAGAAATTCAATCAGCTTAATCGCATTTTCTTTATTTTTGCTATGCTTGATCAAGCCAGCACCGCTAATATTAATATGAGTACCGGTCGTCTCTTGGTTGGGGAAGAACACTCCGATTTGCTCAGCAACTTTCACTTCTTCTGGGTCTGCTGAATTTAACAATTGTCCAACATAGTACGTATTCATAATAGCTACGTCGCCAACACCTGATACAATCGCTTTCGCTTGATCACGGTCTCCACCTTCAGGATCACGTGCCAGATTAGCGGTAAGTCCAGCAGCCCACTTCTCTGTTGCTTCCTCACCATTGATTGCAATCATGGAAGCAAGAAGTGATTGATTATACATATTCGTTGAAGAACGTACGACAACTTTATCCTGCCACTTCTCAGTCGCCAAATCTTCATAAGTGGATAGCTCACTTGGATCTACACGATCCTTCACGTAAGCAATGATCCGAGCACGCGTAGATAATCCTATCCACTCATTATCCGTATCCTTTAGATCTGATTGCACTTGTTCATCTATCACTTTAGACTCGATCGGCTGCAGCAACCCAGCTTTTTTTGCTGAATCAAGAATGCCACCGTCTACCGTAATGAACACATCTGCCGATGTACTCTTTCCCTCACGCTTAATGCGCTCGATCAACTCTGGTGCTGAGCCTTGTACAACATTCACTTTAATTCCTGTCTTCTCAGTAAACTTAGCATATAATGTGTCATCTACATCGTAGTGACGTGCCGTGTAAACATTAACTTCCCCACTTGATTTGCTATCTGATCCGCATCCTGCAATTAATCCTACCATTAACGCTACAACAAGTAATATGACCGCTTTACTCTTTTTGTTCATGTCTTCTCTCTAGTCTCCTACTCCAATATAAATGTGATAACGATTATCATTAGCACTAATACTAGCTCATTGAATTTGGAATTGCAAGTGCTTGAGAAAAAGAAGCCCTGCGTCGCAAGGCTTCTCGATTTGATACTGTTTATTCCACAACGAGATCATCTGGATTGATGTCAGGACCGAACACGTCTTTCAAATGCTCGTCATACAGCTTATGAATGAATTGTTCTTTACCTAACGTTTCCAGGTCGCTGTCAATCCACTCCTTGAGCTCTGTATTTCCTTTCTTTACGCCTGCTGCCCATGGAGTAGGCTCAGTTTGCTCAGGCAAAACGTGAAAATCCGGGTTTTGATTAACCCAAGCGTATAACATGACGTTATCCTGGAAGTAAGCGTCAACGCGGCCATCTTTCAAGGATTGCAAGGCTTCCGTGTTTTTCTCGAATTTCGTAAGCTTCGCACCAGGCACATTATTAGTCAAATATACATCCGCCATTGATCCTTTTACGACGACGACTTTTTTGCCGTCCAAATCCTTGATGGATTGGATACCGCTGTTTTTGCGCGTGAGAACTTGCGCAGCGGTTTTAAAGTAAGGGTTGCTGAAATCGATGACCTTAGCGCGTTCCTCAGAGACTGACAAAGCTGCCAATATAAGATCGACCTTGTCAGACTGCAGATAAGGGATACGATTTGGACCGGATACGGATACCAGTTCAATATTGGATTCATCCCCCAGCAAGTCCTTAGCGAACCGTTTAGCCAAAGCAATCTCGAATCCGACGAAGTCTCCTTTATTATTCACAAAGCCAAAAGGAGGAAAATCAGTTTTTACGCCAACAATCAATTTGCCACGATCCTTGATTTTTTGAAGCGACCCACCAGTCTCTTGAGCATTTGTAGAATTTGACGAATTGGGCGAGTTCTGCTCAGATGATTTGTTACCGCAGGCTACCAGCAGCCCAACGACAAAGAATAGTGCAACGAGAGTGATAATTGATTTTTTCATTTTTTGCCAACTCCTTGTTGTGTGTGATGTTATGAAATAAATTGATTCAGAAACTGCTGAGCCCTTGGCGTTTGTGGACATTGAAAGAACGTTTTGGGGTCTCCAACTTCGCAAATTGTCCCCGCATCCATGAAGATGACCCGATCCGCGACCGCTTTGGCAAAACTCATCTCATGCGTCACGATCATCATCGTCATGTTTTCTTTGGCCAATGTCTGCATGACCTCCAAAACCTCCTTGACCATTTCGGGATCGAGAGCGGCCGTTACTTCATCAAAGAGCATTAACACAGGATTCATACAGAGCGCTCTTACAATCGCAATACGCTGCTGTTGTCCGCCGGACAATTGCCGTGGGAATGCATTCGTCTTATCTGACAATCCGACCCGCTCGAGCAAGCTCTTCGCCTGCTTAAGTACTTCATCTTTCGGACGTTTTTGGACTTGAATCGGTCCGAGCATTATATTCTCAATGACCGTCATATGGGGAAACAGGTGATAGCTTTGAAAGACCATTCCAATTTGCTGCCTGACTATTCGCCAATCTGTTTTTCTCCTAGTCAAATCTTCATTGCGGAAAAGGACCGAGCCACCTTGAATTTCCTCTAGGCCATTCACGCATCTCAGCAAGGTGCTTTTTCCGCACCCGCTGGGGCCGATCAGCACGATTACCTCTCCTTCCGCAACTTTTAGATTGATATCCTTTAATACCTGGTGCTTCCCGTATGACTTTGACAAACCCCGTAGTTCGATTAAAGCATCCATAGCTGTCACCTCCAGTTAGTAAATCCAATCGCGCTCTAATTTTTTCGACCATAACGAGATCGGATAGCACAATATGAAGTAAAGAATGAATAACATCGAATAAATGACAAGCGCTTGACCTGTTCGTTCGATAATTTCTTGCCCGATTTTGATCATTTCCCGTGTCCCGATCAAAACGGAGAGAGAAGTGCTCTTGATAATGCGAGTGTAAATGTTCATCGTCGGTGGGACCATTCTCCTCAATGCCTGCGGAATCAGCACATGCCGATATAATTGGTGCGTGCTAAGGCCGATACTTTTCCCGGCTTCGACTTGTCCCCTCGGCAAAGACTGGAGCGCCCCTCTGGCGATTTCCCCAATTTCTGCGACACCCCATAAAGAAAGAGCGAGTACGGCAGCCATTAACCCCGGAATTTCAACCCCCCACACGATGGGTATCCCGAAAAAGAAGAAGAACATAAAGACAAGAACGGGAATTGACCGGAAAACTTCCACATAAGCTCTCGTCACGATTTGGATGATTCGGCTTGAGGAAACCCTCAGAATTCCAAAGATAATTCCGCAGACAGTAGAGATACATAAAGAATAAAAAGCGATAAGCAACGTTTGAATGACGCCTTTCCAGAGTAAAGGCAAAGATGTCACGATAACATTAACGACCGAATTGTCCATAGTTCATCTTCCTTTCCACAAAGGATAGAACTAGGGACAAGGGAAGAATAAGCACAAGGTAAAACGCTGCAAGCAACAAGAACATTTCGAAGGTTTTGTAGTAGGTGGCGATCAAATCCGTCGTGGTATAAAGCAATTCCGGAATCGCGATGGCAGCAAGCACCGATGTCTCCTTCAGCAGAAAAATAAAATTGCCGATGAACGCAGGAACCGAAATACGGATCGCCTGCGGGAACAAGATGAATCGAAGGAGCTGAGCCTTCGATAGTCCCAAGGCGAGCGCAGACTCGATCTGGCTTTTGTGCACAGCCTCAAGTCCTGATCGAAAAACTTCCGCCATGTATCCTCCACCCAGAAAAGTCATCGCGACGATTGCAGTCGTATATCCTGACATTCTGATTCCCAAGCTTGGTAATGCAAAGTACAGAAAAAACAATTGAATCAACAGAGGCGTATTGCGGGCCACTTCCACGTATATTTGAACGATTAACTTTACAAAGCCTTTTCCATAAAAGACGATCATACTGCACAGAATACCCACCGCAAGGGAAGAGGCAATTACAGTGATTCCGATCTTCAACGTGACGATTGCCGCACGTACGAAAAGAGGAAGCTGTTCCTTCATGAAGTTGAAATCTAATTCCATTACCCTGTCTCCTTATGGCTGTAGAGATGACGCGGTTGATTTGTTCATGTTCGGTTTCTGAAGGAAGAACGATTTCCAATCCATAGTTTACCCTTAGTCTGTCTAAATAAAATCAGGCTTGGTTCGATGCAGGTTTACCTCTGGAAACTGGCATGTAGTACAAAAAAAATTCTCCCAAGATCACTCTTGGGAGAATTCCAAACGGTCGACGAGACGGGTTAAGCTCTTGCGAGATCGAAATAGTGCCATGACAGAAAAATACATAAACCAGCTAATGCAAAGAAGATAACCGAAATGTTAAGATTTCTCCGCATTTTAATTCCGTATGTACAAAAGAAGATAGCGATAGATAACTTGGCGATACTTTGATAATATGCATCATTTGACGAAAACAATGAACTGCTGAATAGAATCGAAATAAGTAAAGTTAGAGAAATCAGAAGTTTAAACCATAAAGGTTCCCTTAAGAATTGTCTGTACATAAATTTTATCCTTTGCATGACATTATCGTCCTTTCCAAGTTTCTATTGATTTTCATCTTAACATAAGGCTATGCTAAATACATTAATTACCATGAACCGTGACTTGTTCCTGTTCAAGCGAATAAACATCTATCCCCTTAATGTATAGTCTATTTACCCTTATTTAAGGACAAAAAAACACACCTTCCATTTGTTTTTTGGGAACAAATAGTTAGTGTGCTTATCATGTAAAATGTGTTGTCCGAGTAATCACTATATTAGTGACCCTCTGGATAAATCCATTTTCTTCAAGTATGGTGCGGTCAAGAGGACTCGAACCTCCACGTCATTGCTGACACTAGAACCTGAATCTAGCGCGTCTGCCAATTCCGCCATGACCGCATGGGAATTACGTTTCTACATAATATCACGGTCGCAAAAGCTACGTCAAGCAAGCGCAGAAAGTTCAAATATTCAGTCTATATCGTCCCATTGACGCGGTTCATCCGCAGGCTGGAGCTTGTAGCTCCGCTTCACTTTCGCCACACGCCGATTCTGACGACGGATCAGTACAAGTTCATCGTCCCAAGCGAGCACAATGCCTACAACATCATTTTGTTCCAACGCATCTCTAATGATACGAACCTTAGTCCCCGCAATGCGGTATTCATCCAATTGTTCATCGTTGACCATCTCAATCTAACCACCATTCATTGAAAAACCCGCAAGGATGTCCTCCATACGGGTTTTCGTATTCATATTTTATAAGTTCAAAATCCTACATGCTCACGTGTATCGTTCGTCTCATACCAGCAATCGAGCACAGTGCTAGACATGACACGCTTCTTCACATATTCAACCTGGTTCTCCTCGAAGCACTCTGACCAATCGATCTTCGTGTCTTCACATAGCTTGACGATCGTCAGCAATTCTGACCACGCCACATATCGCTTATACCAGAAAAATTGCGGATGCTCAATCATATACGGATACAGATCATCGAATTCCGTATGTTTGCAGTCAAGTGCGCGCTCGAAATGGAGCTTTGCCTCTTCAAGCTTGTTTAGAAAAAAATTACCTGACAAATTAATCATTTCCATACACTGCTCGCCTCCTCCTGCAAGTTACTTCTATTATACGCCAAAGAAATTCGTTGTGAAAAGGCACTTTTTTTGTAAAGTTCTAGTCTTCAAAGGAAATGATGTTATCGTCTAGTGATTGAATCCTTACTAATGTCTCCAGTCGCAAGCCCAATTCACGCAACGCACGTCCACCCGCTTGAAAAGATTTTTCGATTACAATACCGATTCCTGCTAATTGTGCTCCCGATTGCTCAATAATTTTTACGAGGCCACGTGCAGCATCGCCATTTGCAATAATATCATCTATAAAGAGTACTGTATCATCAGCGCTCAACAATGTGCGAGAAACGATTAAGTCCGTCACAATTCCTTTCGTAAAAGAAGGAACGCGTTCGCAATAAACATCTTGCTCTCCGATTAACGTCTTCTTACGACGAGCGAATACGAGCGGTACGCCTAATTCCAGCGCAGTCGCAAAAGCAATCGGGATTCCCGAGGATTCTACTGTAATGACTTTCGTGATCTTGTCATTGGCGAATCTCGATGCAAACTCCTTGCCCATTTCCATCGTCAGCTTCGGATCTACACCGTGATTAAGCAAAGAATCGAGCTTCAACACACCCGAGCTAATTACACTTGCTTCTTTCAATATTCTTTCTTTCAAAATGTCCATATTTCCCCTCCTCCGAACGCTGACTTTTCAGTATAAAGTACCATATCTGCTACAACCATGCAAGCGAGATGAGATAGAAATCATCGTCATGAAATCGACCAAAGTCCTGACAAATAATTCTCTAGTGCGACAAAAGAACTGTTTTTATATTCTTTTTGACAAATAAGAAACTTTTTCCACCCGGTTTGTGTCTATACTATATATAGTTCAATTGAGACGAGGTGACTGTGGATGTTGGGTATTCGTCGTTATGTTTACGTCCTTTTGGCTGTTGTTCTTGTCATTGGTGTTGTGGCATTATCTGTGCACAATCAACGTAATTCCGTCGAGAATGAACTCAATCTATCGTCACCTTCACACACTGATCCACAAACTAGTGAACAACCATCTGATGTCGCAACAACAAACACGATTGATGATGAAGGCTCGCAGCTAAGCTCAGCTACGAATTCACCGGATGTTTCGCACACTCCAACACATGAACAATTACCCGATGTCACCGTATCGAACGACATGACGCAAACAACAGAAGCTGATCCTGGAGAAATAACAACCGAATCTTCAATTACTTCTGAAGTGCTCACCGCTTCAATTGAAAAACCCTCTCTTTATGGAATTGCACTGGGTGACACTGAAGCTACCATTCGAAAAAAACTCGGTGAGCCACAATACTCCTATGCACTGCCAGATGATAATGACACCATCCAAATCAAAGAATATGCCGGCTTCTCGATCGGCTACAATTCAAATAACAAAGTTGCATTCGTTGAAGTGACTTCGAGATCGATTCAATCCGGTTTTCCCGGCCTCATTATTGGGATGACTCGAACTGATGCTGCGGCACAGTTCGGTATCGGAACAAGCTCAGACTCACAAGTGCTGACAGTGGATGTAACCGACGGATGGCTTAAGCTAGATCTCGACCCTTCAACTCAAAAAGTAATCTCCATAAAACTGATAAGCTCAAGTTTATAACTCAAGATTACCTAGTAAGTCCCCTTTTAGCGGACATGAGGGACCTTATTTACTTCATTTTGCACAGATTTGGAGTTTAGCGGACATGAGGGACCTTATTTGCAATAAATTGTTGTTAGACTTAAAAGTGGACACACCTTAACGAACTCCCATTATAATAGATACATCAAATAGGTGAGGTGTGTTGTCATGGGAGACGTTCGAGAAAGGTATACCAAAGAATTTAAGCGCAAAACAATCGAACACATGGAGGCAACCGGCAAGAAACCAATCGATATCCAGAGAGAATTAGGGATTTCTAAAAGTACGCTAAGCCCATGGATTAAGCAATATGGTAGCAATGTGACCAAGGAACAAACGCAGGTCTTTGTCGATTACGAGCGCCTCAAAAGGCTGGAGCAAGAGTATAAAGATCTTCAGGAAGAGAACGAAATCCTAAAAAAAGCGATGCACTTCTTCACGAAAGACCGGGACTAATATTTCCGTTTATCTACAAGCACCGCTTGCAGTTCCGTGTTGAGAAGATGTGCGATGTACTGAAAGTTTCGTCAAGCGGCTATTACAAATGGTTAAAGTATAGGGACAAGCCAAGCGCACGCGAGCTTAAACGGAGACGGTTAATGAAGCGCATTCGGTACTTCTTTTATCACTTCAAGCGCCGTGCAGGTAGCCCAACAATCACCGAAGCGTTGCGCCAGGAAGGCCGCCGTGTCTCCTCAAGAACTGTTTCTCGCCTCATGAACGAGATGGGGCTAAAGTCAATCACTGTGCGCAATACAAGGCAACAACCAACTCCAACCACTCCTTGCCGGTATTCGACAATGTGCTGGATCGACAGTTCAAAGTTTTGTCCCCGAACAAAGTATGGGTAACGGATATTACCTATATCGGGACGGGCGAAGGTTGGCTTTACTTGGCTAGTGTTATGGACCTGTTCTCACGTAAAATTGTTGGCTGGTCAGTAGGATCGCGAATGACCAGGGAGTTGGTAATAGATGCTCTTGATCAAGCATTTGAAAGACGAAACCCTGCACCCGGCTTAATTCATCATTCCGACCGTGGTTCCCAGTACGCCAGTGAGGAATACCGAGCGCGGCTTGTCGATTATGGGATGATTGGCAGCATGAGCCGCAAAGGCAATTGCTACGACAATGCTTGTATCGAGTCCTTCCACAGCACCTTAAAAAAGGAGTTGGTGTACCAAACAAAGTTCAGAACCCGTAAACAGGCCGAGAAAGAACTCTATACTTACATTGAGTTCGATTACAATCGATTGCGGTTTCATTCAACTTTGGGATACAAAACCGCCCATCAATTTGAGTTGAATTATTTCAAGATGGTGGCGTCCTAAAATCCGAGGCCGTTCGTTATTTTTGTGTCCACTTTATTGACAGAGGTACAAATCATCTGATTTCGGTTATCAAAAGCATAAATAAGGGCTGTGGTGTCCGCTCAACTCCTAAAACACGATTAAACTAAAAAATAGCGTCTCTCTTGTCCGATAACGTCGGGTCAAAGGGTGATCCGACGTTAACATCAAAATACGCCTCCTTGCAACGTGCTAGCACGATGTGAGGAGGCGTATCTATTACTTCAGCTCGCCCTTCTCCGCAAGGAAATGAACCGCCAAAATATACATCGCATGAGACCAAGTCAATGGAACAACCCACGCAGTCTCACCTGTGTTTCGATCCACTTGCTCAGGTAGAAGACCTGAAGAAGTTACATTGTTCACAGCAAATTGAAGCAATTCTCGCGCATTCTCATACTGTCCTTGTAACGCACGGTAATGGCTAAGCCATAACGTTGTCAAAATCCACGGATTTCCACCAATATAGTGATCGTCCTCGTAACGTTTAATACCGCCAACTTTAGGAGAGGTCAGAAGCTCTTGAATCGTATCCGCTGTTTGCTTCATTCTTGGCGCATCAATCGGTACAGCACCGAACGGAACACTTAAGCCGAGCAAGCTAATATCGACAATGGGATCAAAGTCGAGTATATGCTTCCAATAGCCCTTATCCCGTTGGAACACAACTCCGGATTCACCACGCTCATGAGCTGCTTCGTAAGCTTCCTTCGATACCGTTAACTTTATGCCACGGTAATAGGAGCCACGCTCTTCATTCCAGCAATGCTCATCAATCGACTGTGCAATCTGTTGCGCGGACTGCTCCCATGCGACTGCAAGCTCATCTTCGCCTTTACGACGTGCGAAGGATGCTGCTGCTGTTAAGCCGCCGAATACTGCCGCTGCAGAATAAGTGTGCTCCGCTTCGCGCTCTTCCCATAGATCACGGCTCGGCTTAGGAAGGCCGGTTTCCGGATCCAAATATTGCACGAGGAACGCTGCACCTTTTTCCACTGCTGGCCATACCCGGTCTAAGAAGTTTTGCTTCTGCCCTGAGTGAACGTAGTATTCCCACATCCCCCACAAAATCGAAGAGCCTTCATCGATTTGCAGACCCCAGTTCGGCGCCAATCTCCCATCATGATAGTGTCGTTGCTGCCAAGAGCCGTCCGGCTCCTGTGCAGTAAGCGCCCAATCATAAAACTTCTCGGATAGATCACCAAGACCTGCTTTGTTGAACGCCGTCGTTACGAATGCTGCATCGCGTCCCCAGCTATAAGCATAGCCTCCACACCGACTGAAATACTCATCAAATTCAGGTGCAGCTACGATCGTTCCTGTTTGCTCGTCAGCCATTAGCTTCATCGCAAGCTGTGAACGTTCGTATAGTTCTGCGATTGCCTGATCCTCACTAGGGCAAGGAGTCGCATTCGCCAAGAAATTCGTCCAATAAGCAACCATCTCGTCAAACCATTCGTTAGACGCACGACTCTTTGCATGCGCAAGAGCTGCAAGCGCGCTTTCACGACTATCGCCTGCGGCGATGTAAATTGGGAATTCCACCGTCTGTCCAGGCGCAATATTAGTGAATGTCCACTTCAATGCACCATCTGGCTGCATGTCGATTTCGTTACCGTTCAAGTTACCACTTGCTGCAGCATCCCAAGTTCCAGTTCCTGCTTGGTAGCCACTACATTCTGCCGAGCTTCCGACTGCGAATGCATACTCATGCCGATAATGAAGGAGCGCATCGTGTTCCCCCCGGAACTCGGTTGTCGCATAAAATTCATTTTCAGCAATTCTGAATGATCCGTAGTGGTAAAACTCTAAATCTGTTGTTTCTGTACCTTGATAAGTTAAGCGATAATTCCGAACCATTAAAGGCTGCCCTGGAGCTGCATAATCTGTTTGCTCTACTTGCACCGGGTAATCCGGATGAGAGGAACTCACGCGATACGCATTCGTGTGCGGCACATAATTGGCCCCATGCTGCCAGCCCGCTTCAGTTGAATCAAACCAAGTCACGCCCCCCGGCATGCTTGATAAGCTCAATCCTGTGCGGATCTCATCCACATGCTGCGGATAGTCAATATGCGGCCACCATAGTCGATACAATCTCCCGGTTTGACCGAGCGATACGAGCATGGCTGAATTTCCCGCAATAGCATCCACAAGATACGGTTTCTTACGTAAATGCTCTTGCAACTTCACTTCGTTACTCATGAGGCAACTCCTTTTGGAGCCCGGAACACATGAGACGACTCTCCCGGGCCGGGTAGTATTAATTCTGCCCGAAGCGTCTTTGCATCGCTGAAGCACACAGCTTATGCAAATTCGCCTCCCCCTCGGGACCGCGAATCGTCCTTATTCTATTTTACAACATCTTTCCAATCGAGCAACCCCTCCGACATACAAACTCTGCGAATATGACCATTTTCAGGAATGCCCGTCCCATTTTGGACATAACTTGTAAGTATGGTAACTCGTAGATGCTGAGGAGGGCGCTGAAACAAATGAAACAATGGGCCCAAAGCGTGCAAGTCGGATTTACTTTCATCGGGACAGTCGTTGGCGCAGGCTTTGCTTCTGGCAGAGAGGTGTTACAATTTTTCACCCGCTTCGGTGAAGTGGGGCCGTATCTCATTCTATTGTCCACTCTATTGTTCATATGGATTGGCTCTAAGGTGATGGTGCTCGCAGTTAAGCTAAATGCGCGGTCTTATGAAGACTTGAACAAGCATTTATTCGGAGAAAATGGCGGTCGATGGGTTAGCCATATCATGTTACTCGTACTACTCGGAGTAAATGCGGTCATGCTGGCAGGGGCAGGCTCAATCTTCTCAGAACAATTAAATTGGAGCTATCAGATTGGCCTAATTGTGACGATTATTGCTTGCTTTACCATTTTGCGAAAAGGAATGAACGCGATTCTGTTGATGAATACATTAATTGTGCCATTGATGATCGTCTTTACATTATGGATAACGTTCGAGACATTTCGGACACCTCAAGCCACAGAAGCTTGGACAAGCTCCATCGTTGGGATCTCACCCTGGGCGGCATGGCTATCACCATTGCTCTATGCAGCCTTTAACCTTTCGATGTCGCAAGCTGTTCTCGTTCCTCTCGGCGCTGCAATCGGAAATGTACAAATCATTCAAAGAGGAGCGTGGATTGGGGGAATTGGCATAGGACTCCTATTACTTGCAGGTCATCTTGCCATTTCCGCGCGGATGCCCGGGATCAGCCAGCTCGAAATTCCAATGGGTGGCATCGCGCGTGAATTAGGTGGCTGGCTGCATGGCGTATATGTTTTTTTAATTTTCGCGGAAATCTTCACGACATTAGTTGCTGATATTTACGGCTTAACTTTGCAATTACAACAACGTACAAGCAGTTCCCGCGATATGCTTGCTTTATTGCTGCTTTTCATATGCTTTGTCGTAGGACAAATCGGATTCGGTACGTTGCTCGGATGGCTCTATCCGATGTTCGGCTTGCTCAGCTTAGTGTGGCTCTATCTGATCTCGAAGCATCGCATTACACCGTTATCCCCCTCGCTCAGGGAGGATCACCATTTGCGATGAGGGGATTGCTTGAGCTATAGATTGAGCAACATGACGATGACAAGTAAACAGAATCAATTGCCTGGTCAATGCAATTTCCGAGATCACAGGTAACATTTGTTCAAGTCGTCGTTCATCGAAATGAACGAACAGATCATCAAGCAATAGAGGCAGTGGCTGTTCCATTGCAGCAGCTCCTGCAAGCGCAAATCTCATCGCCAAATAGAGCTGTTCCTGTGTACCGCGACTAAGAAAGCTGCTATCGATCGAACCTCGTTCCTTCGTTTCAACACGTAGTGTTGGTTGATCTCCGGGAACAATAATGCGTGTGTATGTACCGCCTGTCATTTGCTCGAAATAACGTGACGCCAGCTGCAGCACCTCTGGTTGTCGCTCCTCCTCGAATAGCTCCTTCGTTCGGACCATTAATCGCTCGCTAAGTGAGAGTATTGCATATCGTTCTAGCGAAGCATCTAATCTACTCTCTTGCTCACGAATGATTGAGCTGCGATCTTCCGCCTCAGCTTCACGCTGTAACCGTTCGAGCTCATGCGCTAGTCGCCCCCGCTGATCGAGGAGTTCAGATCGCTTCTGCTCCTCGGAATCGAGTACGGAGCTACTCTGATCTAGCATGGCTGTAAGAGCTGTCTCGTCATTATTTTCAAGGAAGTGATAAAGTTTCCGCTTATTTTCTTCGCTTCTACCCGATTCCAAGCGCAGTTGCATCTCCCGCATGTCTCGTTGAAGCGATCGACAATGCTCATCAATTAGAATCCGTTGCTCAAGCTCCTTCGAATCGGCAGCTTGAATATCCTCTAACAGCTGACTCATTTCTGACTCGACAGCTTGTAATTGATCCTCAACCATCACTTCATAAGCTCGAATGGAGACGAGCTCCTGTTCTTCAGGCGATGTCGCATTGCCAACAGTTTGATCACGATTGGCTCCCTTGCGAATTTGATCTAACGTGATCATCCCTGGTGCAATGAGTAACAATACTGTCAAAATAAAATGGAGTGGCTCTACCCGTTCACTCGTTAATGCAACGATAATAGGGATCGCTATTGCAATACCACCGAGCACCGCACTTACGATATACGATAGACGATTCGAGGTTGCTCGTCCATTATGTTTGGCTTTGCCCTGCCCTTCCTTTCGGCGAGAAAGTCGACCCACTTCATCTCTATCCGAAGCAGTAGTCACTTTACGACGCTCTAGCTCCGCAGCCGTTGCACGCACCTCTAGCAGTTTCGCTAGTATCGCCGCTTTATTTTGCTTCAGACGTGTCCAATTCATGATGGTTACATCTGCAAGCAGCGGTGCTGAGGGATTTGGCAACGGGTGACGAGCTTCTTCTAGCTCAAGCTGAAGCAGCTTCCATCGAAGCCACCATTCACGCAATTCATATACACTTTGAAGCTCTGTGACTTGTTGCCGAAGCGTTGGTATTTGCTCATCAACTTGTGCAAGCTGAGCCTCCACTTCAAACAATCTAACCGCAGTCTCCTTGTAGGCAGCCACACGATCTTCACTTAATCGAAGATTGGCTTCAGCTACTTTGAGCGAGGCGATTAGCTTGTTAATTTCCTGTGTCGAACCTTTCGGACGGTATAGCTTATCTAGCTCGGCAGTAATTTTACGCTTTGCAGATGATAGTGCTGCTCCACCCGCTAACCCAGCATTATAAATATAATTGCCTATTTCTTCGCCCTGAAGTGAACGGAGCTGATGAAGCTCATCTAAGGAAACTGCGAATAGCTGACGAAACAGCTTCTCCGATATCCCCCCTAACCTCAGCCGTTCCCATTCAACTTGACTATAAGTACGCTCCTGACCATTCTCATCGCGCACCGTAAGACCCGCAGTCCGATCTGCATATCGCTCAAGCACAAGCTCTTGTCCATCGTTAGTTACTACGACTAATCGGCCACCGTGTCGTCCACCTCGTACGGGCTCACCGCGCTCAACGGGGTCTTTCCTTGTGGGGAAACCATACAGCATACTCCGCGTAAATCGTAGCAACGTACTTTTTCCCGCCTCATTCGTTCCATAAATAATCGTAACGGGTGCATCTAACTTCAAATTCACTGCTGATAGCGCCCCATATCCTTCTACCTGTAGCTCTCGTATGTACATCCCGTCACCACCATCCCCGCTTATTCCTCATCTTCCTTAAGCAAAGATACCGATAGCTCCATCGCTTGCTGAAGCAATTGGATGAGCTCTTCATCGCTACGTGCTGCGACCCATTCGCGGATCTTAGGTTGACTACGCGTTTTGTCCATCGCATCCATAAGCCAATCTCTTGCGCTTTCTGGGCTGCTCACACCTGCAATACCCATGCGCACCAGCTCGCCAACAAAGCCATCCTCTTCCGCAGTAGCTTCAAGCTGCAATAGTCCGCCAGAACGAACACTTATTGCGTCAGGCCAAATCCAAGTATCCAACGAATATTCGCCATCGCTCGACCACTCTCTAAGCTCTTCCAACCATTCATCTACAACAATAGATTCCATTAACCGCTCATGCAGCACTCCGCGACCTTCAATTCGAAAACGCATGACCACAGGACGTCCCGATGAACGCTTCACTAGCTCGTCCATCGATCGCAGCAATCGCTCCTTTAACTGCTGCTCCCGCTCCAAGCCGTCAATCGTTACCGAAACCTCCTGCCAAACCACGTCAGCGACTTCACGAAAGTCTAGTGTAATCGCACCGCTGCTGGATACCGATACGAGATAGATTCCTTTTTCACCCGTCTCTCGTATGCTTCGTCCTTGAATGTTGCCTGCGTATACAACATGAGGATATTCATGAAGAACTCGTCGATCATGAATATGTCCTAATGCCCAATATTGAAATCCCGAGTCCACTAACTCTTGCAATTGACAAGGTGCATAATTATCATGAGAGGCATTTCCATCCACATTCGCGTGTAATATTGCCAAATGAAAAGGCGCCCCGCCCTTCACTTTGAAGCGTTGCGCCAAATTTTGATTCACTGCCGAAGTGGCATACGAAATTCCATATACATGTGCAACCAATTCCCCATTGCGTGTATGTGCGGGAATACATTCGACGCCTTCAGCTCCACAAACATGTACACCCGATGGCACATCAAGCTTCGCTTGTCGTCCGCTCAGTGGATCATGATTGCCGTGGACGATAAATACATCGATCCCTTCCTCCGTTAGCTCTGTGAGCGCACGCTGTAGCTTAAGCTGAGCACGTAGCGAGCGATCCGCTGCATCGTACAAGTCACCTGACAGTACGATGAAATCTACTCGCTCCTGCTTTGCTATCGCAACTAGACGACGAAGCGCCGCAAACGTCGAATCGCGCAATCGCTCTTTTACGTAGTCCGGTGCACTCCCCATTCCCTTGAATGGACTATCTAGATGAAGATCAGCAGCATGTATGAATGAAAAAGCAACTCCCATGTCCACTTTCCTCCTTGCCCCTTATTCCTCAACAGGTACGTTGCCATAGGAGCTGTAAATCCGTTTCAATTGCCCAATGACACGATTCAACGAATACGTACTTACCGCTTTATTCCAGCCTGCACGCGCTAACTCATAACGGTAATGAGGATCTGAAATTACGGTTTCAAGGGCGTCTGCTAGCGCAATTGGATGATCGGCGGGAACTAGCCTCCCGTTCACTCCGTCTTGAATTTGCTCACTAATTCCGCCCACATCTGTACCCACTAACGCCAACATGCAAAGTGCCGCTTCAGCAAATACAGAGCCGAACGATTCTGCACGAGAAGGTAGCACGAACACATCAAAAAACGGAATCATCTCTTCCGGATGTAACATATAACCATAGAAAATCGTATCATCATAAATACCTAGCTGTTGCGATAGCTGCTCCAGCTCTTCTCGCGACGGTCCATCACCAATCAGATGAAGCACGAAATTACAATTCCTTCGACGTAGCTCAGCACATGCCTTTAACAAGATGTCTAGCCCTTTCGCAGGAACTAAGCGGCATACGGATACAAGCTGTGTAGTCTCGTTCTCATGCGCGATCGGCTTAAATCTACGCTCATCGTATCCGTTCGGAATGACTTCGATTCGCTCAGGTTGCTCCAAGAACGTACCCATATATTGAGCAAACGTATTCGAAACCGTCAGCAACTGATCCATCTGATGCTCAAGCTCGCGATAGATTGCTGTTAAGAAAAGATGCTCAGGTCCTCCTTCAGCAATTTTCCCATTCAAAATAAGCTCTTTCTCATAACTTGAGTGAACAGTCATCAAAATCGGAGTATCCTCAAACACCTGCTTCATCGCTAATGCTGCTATCGGATGATGGCTATGAATAAGATCAAAATTTTGCGAAGAAAGCCGAAGCTTCACCCACCACAGATAATCCTTATAGGTTTGGATATATTTATCAACCATCGCGTTCCCAGCGAATTGCTTCCAGTCGAAAGTCTCAAACACAATCTCGTCTTGACCTTTATTACGAATTCTTTTCGGTAATGAAAATAACTCCACTTCAAAGCCGAGATTACGAAACCGCTCAGCGATCGGCGGTACCATGGACGATACGCCACCTGGTTGCTCCGGCGGAAAAAATAACGCCTGCAAAATTTTCAAGGGCAGCTCCTCCTCATATCCATTTAGTTATTTAGCCTAGCGGCCCTATTTCAGTAGCATATAGATTTATGATAGACTAGGAACGAATGTTCTGCAAGTTGTCCAAATTACATAAAAGGAGTCAACCATGGATATTCCTTTGTTAACATCGAATGATATTATCCTATTACTTACTTCTGCCATGTCGATCATGATTGTAACCTTCATCCTGTTCATGGCTTACAGACTCCTCAGTAGCAATCGCAAACAAGCTTACCGAACATTGCTCATCTCACTAAGCTTTATTCTCATCCAGCAGTTCTTACATCTTTCGATGACCCTCGGTCTAACACCGAGAAACGACTACCTGCTCTATACTGAAAAGCTACTGCAGGTGCTTGCCTTCATCGTGATCAACTTCGCCATCTTTGAACTCTATTATCGCATAAGACCAAGAACGCGTCTTTGGTTCATTGTATTATTAGGTAGTGAATTCATCGCCTGTATTCTCGACATTGTAAATCGTACGATGGAAAGCATCAGTATAGAAGTGCTAACAGTAATTACGGAATTCAGAGCACCGATTCAAGACGGTTTGCTATTGTTACTTGGACCGCTGTTCATGCTCATGTTCGCCCCACATATCGGTCAACCGCGCAAATATATGATCAGTCTCGTTATTGTTTCCCTAGCACAATTGCTGAGCATCTTTCAAACCTATTGGTTCGAAAATGTCCGTTGGCTAACTAACTTCAGTGAAATATTGCCTGTTATTTACTACGGTTTATTGTTCATGCTTGTCTTTGAACGTGTTGTCGAGCTATTGCAGGCAGTCTATCGTTCATCAATCACAGATGGACTAACGAATTTGTTCAATCGCCGCTACTTCATGAGCCGGCTGGAGAAGGCGGTCCTATCTAAGCGACCGCTAGGAACGATCTTTTGCGACATCGATAACTTCAAACGACTTAACGATACACATGGTCATGCTAAGGCAGACACTGTGCTCAAACAAGTCGCGAACATCATGTCGGAAGAAACTGAGGGAATGGGGTTAGCCGGCCGTTACGGCGGTGAAGAGCTGGTCGCATTCGTCTTCGGGCCGAATACCGCAATTGAACATGCTGCAGAAGCGATTCGAAGACGTACAGAGAAAGAGACGATCGTCACCATTAGCGTCGGGATTTGTCAAGCGAGTCCCGGCATCGCCCCAGAGCAGTTAATGTCAAATGCAGACCAAGCGATGTACAGTAGCAAAGCAAATGGAAAAAACCGAGTTACAACGTTTACGATTTGAACCTATGACGCAAAGAAGCAAGCTCGGTGCATACCGGCTTGCTTCTTGTACTTCTATGTTCATTTCCGATTAAGTACTCGCTCTTCAATGATGAGTGCTACACCGTCCTCATTGTTGGACACCGTTACCTCATCAGCTAGTGCCTTTACATCCTCCGGAGAGTTGTCCATCGCGACCCCCCATCCAGCGAACGTTAACATCCCTACATCATTATAATAATTGCCGATGGCTAATATTTGATCACGTGAAATGCCGCGTAATGTAGCGAGTTGCTCAAGTGCAGCTCCTTTTGATGCATTCGGATGTTGCACATCAATGAAGTAGTCTCCACTTCTGACGGTCTGAAGGTCATGCTGCCAATCCCCCCAAGCCTCTTCTAGTTGATCAAGTGATTCCTTATCCGCGAATAACGACATCTTAACCATTCCTTCGGGGAAGCCTTCAGCTTCACTGCGTGCAATCGGAAGTGCGAACATACTCTCATACATTAAAGCGACATGATCTTCCATTGTCTCTACATAAAGCTCAAAAGCTGTATTCATATCATAATGAATGCCCCGTGCTTTTGCGAAATCAACATAACGACGAGCAAGAGCAGCTGGTATTTCTGTTTCTGCCAAAATTGCTTTCGTTGCGCTATCGACGATCGATGCTCCATTGTGAGTAATCATCGTACCTTCTAGCCCCAGCTCTGCTAATACGGGCAAGGCGCTTGTTGATCCACGTCCGGTGCACAATACAATTTCTACACCCTGAGCAGCAGCAGCGCGCACAGCATCCCGCACACGCGGTGTCACCTCATGTTGATCATTAATCAATGTTCCATCTACATCAAGTGCGATTAAGCGAAAGCTCATTCTCTCTCATCCTTCCGTTGATTGTGCAGGCTATCTATTTCCTCTTGCGTTAACTCCCGCCATTGCCCTGGAGCAAGAGCTGCATCCAGCTTCAGCGGTCCCATCGACACTCTTCGAAGGTACAGCACCTTCTTGCCAACAGCTTCAAACATTCGCTTCACTTGGTGAAATTTCCCTTCGTGAATCGTAAGTTCAACCCAGCTTAGTGTAACGTAATCGGTCGTTCCACCTACACGATGAACGTGCGCAATCGCAGCAGTCAGCTCATCGACATTGTCCAAGCGTTGTAGCTGCGCAGGCATCGTCACATAACCATCGTCTAGCTTGACACCTTGCGCGAACGTGTCTCGATCGACATGATCCACATCGCCTGCGACAAGAGCGCGATACGTCTTAGGAACATGCTTGCGAGGCGATAATAGCTCATGCGCCAGCTTGCCGTCATTCGTAAGCAATAACAATCCCTCTGTATCCTTGTCGAGTCGACCCACTGGAAATGGCTGAAACACCGTTACTTCACGATCGAGCAGGTCAAGTACTGTCCGATCTCGGTTATCCTCGGTTGCGGATACAACTCCAGCAGGCTTATGTAGCATGACATAGATCGTATCTCGATACTGAATTCGCTCCCCGTGCAAATTCACATCATCATTTGTCGGATCGACTTGCAAGCCAGGGTCCTTCACCTTTGCACCATTGACCGTAACTGCGCCTTGACGCACAAATAGTTTAATTTCGCTCCTCGTCCCGAATCCGAGATTGCCCAGCATTTTATCTAATCTGATCGTTGACTTCATACCGCAGCCTTCCTTTATTCATTAAAATTCGTTCATCTCATCTGTACATGTGCGCATTCATTTTGTGTTTGGACAAGTTTAGGTATATTATATAAAGGACTCCCATCCCCATCCTATTTCTAACGCTAAGGAGATTGACGAATGAACGCTAAGAAAATTGGTATCTTTGCCGGAATGCTTGCCGTATTAATTATACTTCTGCTGTCTTTGCAATTTTTTGAGAAGAACACAGTCTATGGTGTGCCTCCAAACAAGCTGAATTCAGAGACGAAGAAGTTATTGAAAGATGAAAACTACAATAACATCATTCTACCAGACACTTTAAACGCAAAAATTGAAAATAAAGAAAGCTTCTTCGTATATTATTTCTCGGCTACGTGCCCGCACTGTCTATTCACGACTCCTTTGCTCAAGCCGGTCGCAGATGAGCTTGGAATTAACCTGCATCAGTTCAACTTACTTGAATATAAGCAATATCTTCGCGCCATGAATATTAGCGTTACACCTACATTAGTGTACTACAAAGACGGGGTAGAAATAAAACGTCTCGAAGGCGGCTTGAAAGAATCGGAAACAACAGTCGGCTATAGCTTGAATGATTTCCGTGATTTCTTTAATGAATACAAGCCACAAGGTAACGACTGATGAAGTCCCGTTGGTTGCTAGCACTGCCGTCAGCCGTCTTAGCCTGTGGTGTCATTCTTGCTGCATGTGGAGGGAATGGCTCCTCCGCTAGTCACGACCATTCAGAATCTCATGAGGGTGAAACATGGGAGCATCGCGCATCTTACGCAGATCTACCCGACTTTACTCAAGACTTTACGGATCGCGTACAGCACCTATATTCGATCGTCGGTGAGTACGAAGAGATTATGAAGCAGGTAAAATGTTACTGTGGTTGCATGGACTACAATAACGCTCATGATTCACTCCACCGTTGTTATGTAGCAAGCAAGAGTGCTGATGAAGTTGTATGGACAGATCATAGCGGACTTTGCGGGATTTGTACTGCTGAGCTCTCCAGCATAGAGACTTGGACAAAAGAAGGCAAAACACCAGAACAAATCGTTCAACTCATCGAAGACAACTTCAACCCTAACATCTAACAACTCATTTAAAAGCGGAACAACGAGTCTTTTTAAGACTCATGTTCCGCTTTTATTTATCACTTTCCGTATCCTCTAGCACCTTAATTCGATCTGCCTTTGCCAGCACGATCGAGCGACTCTTGAATTTCGTTGGAAAGCTCCTTCAGCCCCCACACATCGTCCTGCTCCCATAGCTCGTTGAACCGAAGCTGGAACTGTACTGCCTCTCGCACTCTACGGAAAAAGTATAGCTCTTGAATTTCATTCAGAACTTTCCGAACGATAACGGAGCTTTGCTCGAATTCTTGCTGTGCGTCAACGATTTCTTGCCGGATGCTGGACATCTCAATATCGAGCTGAGATGCTGCTTCAGCTGCTTTCCGCAAACGTTCCTGCACATGTTCTGGGAGTTGATTACGATACTTATAATTGAGCGAATGTTCAATTGTCGCCCAAAAATTCATCCCTAATGTGCGAATTTGAATTTCCGCAAGTACAGGCTTCGATCCTAACGATGTTTGAACTGGATATTCAACGATGAGATGGTAGCTTCGATAACCGCTGTCTTTAAAGTTCGTAATGTAGTCTTTCTCGTAGACCATCACTAGATCTTTACGGTGACGGATTAGATCTGCGACACGATAGATATCATCGACAAATTGACACATGATGCGGATACCAGCGATATCCTCAATGCCCATCTCAATTCGATCTAATGGAACAGATAGCTTACGAGCCTTCTCCAATATACTTGAGATCCGCTTCACACGCCCAGTAACAAATTCTATCGGTGCATATTCATCACGCGCTTTAAGCTCAGAGCGCAGTGACTTTAGCTTTACCTTAAGCTCTTCAACTGCCTGTTCATAGGGAAGTAGAAACTTCCCCCAGTCCCGTCCATCCATTCACGTACCTCCTTGCAGCATTCATTCACAAGGTTGCGCTATCGATGATCTGCGCCAATCGCTTGTGTTATCCGAGTAAATCCATCCTGTTTGAGTCGCTTCAATAAGCCTCGCTGAATTTCTTTCATCACACCAGGTCCACGATAAATAAGGGCAGTATAAACCTCGACTAAGCTTGCACCAGCACGAATCTTATCATAGGCATCATCAGCAGTGAAAATGCCACCAGATCCGATGATCGGTAGCTTCCCTTTCGTCAGTGAGTAAACCGTTCGAATCACTTCAGTTGACTTAGCTGTAAGTGGACGACCGCTTAAGCCACCGATCTCCACCGCATTTTTATGGGTCAGCCCATCACGTGAAATCGTGGTATTCGTGGCAATAATTCCAGAAACGCCACTTTCTACAATCGCTTCTGTCATATAGTGTAGCTGTTCATCCGTATTATCTGGTGCGATCTTAACGAGTATGGGCTTCGGCAAGCTGCCATGCTGCTTCGCTTGCTCCTCCATCTCATCCTTAACTGCGGCGAGCAACAAACGCAAATCATCGCCATGCTGCAGGGCACGTAGATCAGGCGTGTTCGGAGAACTAATATTTACAACGAATAAATCCCCATGCGCGTACAGCTTCTGTAAGCATGCGCGATAATCGTCTGCAGCACGCTCATTGGGTGTCACCTTATTTTTACCGATATTTACTACGAGTGGCACACGTATCCCTCTTGTCTTCGCAAGCCGTGTTGCCATAGAATCAGCGCCTTCATTATTGAAGCCCATCCGATTAATTAAAGCTTCATCAGGTGGCAAACGGAATAATCGCGGCTGATCATTCCCTGCTTGTGCCTTCGGCGTTACCGTCCCAACTTCAACGAAGGACAAGCCAATTCGTGCAAAACCTGCTGCTGCTTTTGCATTTTTATCAAGACCTGCTGCAAGACCAACTGGGTGCTGGAAATGCTGTCCGAACAAGTCTACTTCAAGCTCCGGATATGTCTTCGTACCCCAGATCGCAGACAATGCAGCTTTTGCACCTGGAATTCGAATCGCAATACCCATACCATCAACGACGAGATGATGCGCCACTTCGGGATCCGTTCGAAATAACAATGGTTTTATCAGTTTGTACATCCTTGCTTCAGCTTCCCTTCCACAGATAAGAGTATGTATAGGCAATATTTATTGTTGGATGAAGGTAACCTTTGGGTAACAGTGTAGCCTTTTCCTCATAAAAAGAAAAGAGAATTGTGCCTATTATGAGCAACTTCCATCCCACTTTTCCATTCAACCATGCCACTTGCATTCATGCTATGACTTTTCTGGCATTTTATTGCGAAAACGATTACAATAGGTACATGCTTTCGAATATATCGTTGAGAGGTTGATCGAAATGAGCACAGCAAAAAAGAAACCACCCATTAATGCACGCGCGAAACAGAAGGAACAAGTAAATAAGAAAGCGCTCATCTGGGTCGGAGTTGCGTTTGGAATCGTCGTCATCGCGATGGCAGTCTTACTTATTGTAACCTCATAATTTATGCAATAATCACGTCTACTAATTTAACCAATTATATACCTTATGAGGGTTTGTCTCATTCTTCGTGTTGCTTAACTTGAACCGTTCCTGTGGAACTCGAAGCTCTGTAGGCAGACCCTCTTCTACAATCGTAACCTTCGTTCCTAATGAAACGAGATCAAACAGCTCCTCTAAATCTTCTTGACTCATTCGAACACAACCTAGTGATTCGTCTTTGCCTAAGCTGTTTGGCTGATTCGTACCATGAATCCCATATCGGCCGTTCGATAATGTCATACCTCTACTTCCATACTCGCTCGTAGTACTTCCATTCGGTTCACGGACTTTCTCGGTAATGACAAATTCCCCTTTAGGTGTACGATTTCCGCCCAAGCCAACTTCATAGTTTCGCAAAATAATCGTACCACTTACGACTGCTAAACGATGATTGCCCTTGTCAACGATCACCTCAAGCGGTTGCTCCATCATCTCGCCAAACATCCCTGCAGGTGCAGCTAATCCGTCTACTGAACCTGAATCAAGAGGCCATAATGTAGTGGGGTCGGGCTCAGCTTTTATTTGCTCGCTGATCGTCGTACTCATTTCATCAAACCATGCGGTCATTTCATCATTCCAGCCTGCAATTGTGTTCATCGGATAGCTATCGTTTAAATCAACAGGCTCTGTGGGCCAACTTCCCGTTTGTTCACGATAGTGAAGAAAGGCAGATTGAAGCACAGCCTTTGCTTCTTGCAGCGGCTTCCATTCGCGTACAGCCTGTTGCGCTTCAGAAGCATCCTGTGGCATACAATCACACCATCTAGGGTCATACCATCGGATCGCTGACACCCCTGCTGATTGCTCCGTATAGACGGCCGCAATCGGCTTGCCACTCTTTAGCCAATCGTTCCATTTGCCCAATGATGCCCCAATGACCATTAATTGAGGTGCTGTAGATTCGCTATGCTGGAGCATATTTCCGAGTTCAGCAAACGCTTGAGCGCGCGTATTACCAACTGCTGCGATTACTCTCGGAGAAGAAGTGAGCTCAACGACCTGCGAAGAAATCGAAGTGTTTACGGATGATGCAGGAATGCGACTTTGCGAATCGTTTGGTGCATCATTTGCTAATTTCTGCCCTTCATGGTGTAGCGTGTAAATGACTAGACCTACAGCGACAAGCAATCCCGTAATAACACCGAACCATAGTAAACCGATCCGAAGCTTGCGCCGAGGCTTGACTGTTGGCTTAGGAAGTTCAGGCGCTGGCTTCCCCTCAAAAGCGGTATAAATCTCTCCCGCTTGTCCAAAGCAGTAGGTTGCCTTAGCGTCGTCATTAGAACGTTCATATTGCTTGCCTAGCAAGTACCAAGCCATACGGCTATCCTCATGCTTAAGCAAATAGTCTTTCAACGGTAGAGCATCGTCCACGTTTGGAACATTCTCATAGAAATGTTGAATTTGCTCCTCAATTCGCTTTTCTCTGCTCATACCGTCATTACCTCCGTACATTCTTCTACTATTATTATCGGTTTACGGGACCATTTACAATAGACCATAATTGAAGAAGAGCATGCACTTGCGAAGACTGCTTCGCAGGTACATGCTCCAATTTGTTAATGACTATTAAAACACCTTGTTACGAATGACCACCGTCGAGTTCTCTACATCCCACTGGACATCAAGACCGCTCTCTGCTGCAAAGAAACGAACTGGAATGTACAAACGATTGTTTACTGTGCTCGTCGCTGCATTCAACGTTAATGTTTCCGTCTTGCCATTTACCGTCTTGATCACGGTTTTCGAATTGTTTGCGATCGTATACACGATATCGCCCTTCGTTAAGCTTGCACCGCCAGTTTTCTTATCAAAGCTGACTTTATAGCCTAGCGCAGTCGCTACTGCACGAACCGGAAGCGACACTGCCCCTGCTTTAAGCTGCGGCGCAACGTCTGACTTCACGATTGCTCCATTCACAACCACATCGATCGAATGGTTTTGTGGTGCTGTGTTTGGTTTTGAATACCGCTTGAGGACACGAATTTTATTGCCATATTCATCTACGATGACTAGACGGCCATCTGCGAGAATCGTTACATCTGTCGGATGATTGAACAATGCTGCGCTAGATACGCCATCTGCATGCCCTACATCAGAACCGCCAGCTAATGTGCTCACTTTGCCATCTTTAACGATTCGGATCGCGTGATTTAAACTATCTGCTATAACCAATGCGCCATCCGCAGTAACTGCAATGCCTTCAGGTGCGTTCAAACGTGCGGATTTCGCATCCCCATCCACATAGTCACCCGCTACATATGCTTGTTGCTCCTCTAACTCTCCGCCACCAACAACAGTCGATACAGTGCCTGCCTTAAAGTCAATGTAACGTATGCGTTGATTACCGCGGTCACTTACGTAAAGATTGCCCTTCGCATCTAAGGCTAAGCCACTTGGCTCATTGAACTTAGCAGATGCAATCGGACCATCCATGAAATCCCCCGTATCTTCGACCGCACCCGGAAAATATTCAAAGACGCGTGTCGATGGAGCTGTTAATGTCGATACATTGCCGTTTGCTGTTATTTTACGAATAACATGGTTTAGCGTATCCGCAACATAGACGTTACCTTTGGAATCTACTGCAACATCAGAAGGATTATAGAACGTTGCAACTGCGCCTTGGCCATCCTCGGACCCGATCAAGCCATTACCTGCAAGTGTGGTCACCTTTCCATCCTTGGAAATACGGCGAATCGCGTGATTTTCGCTGTCAGCAACATAGATATTCTCTTGTGCATCAAGTGCTAAACCAGCCGGCTTATTGAATGCTGCAGTTGCAAGATCAGCATCATTGTATGCGCCAATGGGCTCGTTAAATTTGTCTTGTCCAAGATAAAGATCAAAGCCTGTAAATTTGCTCGAAGATGTCGTTGTCACCATTCGAAGGCTGTGATTTTTCGTATCCGACACGAGTAAGCGACCGTCAGATAGTGCTATAGCAGAATGTGGATGATAAAATGTTGTCTTATCCAACGCGCCATCTTGATGACCAACCTCAGATTGACCGACAAGTGTGTGTACTTCATACAGCTTGGGTGATTTCACCCAGCCTGTATCAGATCCCGCCCATGCTAGACCCGGTAGAGATAATACGAGAGAGCTCATAAGCGCAATTGTAGTTAGCTTTTTCAATCTAAAACGCATAGATCTTGTCTCCTTTGAAAATCGAATATTTACCTTTATATAAACATTTAATCAGTTTAAGTCACATTATTGCCGTTATGAATGAAGAGCGTCTCTGTCCCATAAAATCTACCATCGATGCGATCATAGAGATCAATGCTTATAACATAGACCTTATTAGCAGCTAAATTCGAAAGTCTAATTAATGCTTTATCATTATTGTCGTCATAATCTACATTCACATTATCATCTTCCACATATATCCCGACACTGTTTGAACTCATATTGACTCCAAACGATACTTCAGACACTCCATCCTCAAGGTTCACTGACCATTCATGCGCATTCGTTGCCTGAACAGAATAGCTGTTGTCAAGATCATCCTTGAAATCCGAAATTACAAGTGACGGCTGTCTTTCGCCGACGAGCAATCTGAACTCATAGGATTTTTGTTGCCGACCATCTTTATCCAATAAATCAAGTGTAAATCGATAGAACCCTTCTGAAAGGTTCGAGCTACCCAAATCGATTCGATCTTTCAAATTGAATTCAATCGTGTTTGACGTTTCACTGATCTCATATTCGACTGTTTCATCCGCATAATAGTCCCAGATAAATGCACTTGAGTATAGCGAGCTATCGATTTCAAATTTGATCTTCGCTTGAGTATTCGGACGTGGAGCGATCTGCGCAAAATAGAAACTATGATATGAATCATACACTGGCGGAATCTGCGTCCAACCGATCGGAGCCTGCACTTGCTGGCCATATTTGTAATCAATTGACCAATTCAACACTCCAGTTGGTTTGTCAAGCTTCACGATCTTGAGTGGAACGGAATAGCTGTTTCCTTTCGCGTCTATCAAATAAACCATGTAATAATTGTCGCCAACATCAATAGGAAATACAAAAGAATAATGATAGAATTCGAAGTTTTTCAAATTCAGAATACCCACTACGTGGAAAAGACCTGAGTTGTAACTGTCATAGTAACTGAATCCAATTGCTTCATTAGCTATTCTAGCTTCATATTGACTGGACATAGACCGATTCAAACTTATCGATTGTTCGTTTTCAATACCATATATTGCTCTAATTTCGAAGCCGTCCTCACCCGTCATGTAATGGTCAACATCCCCATTATCCATATTCACAAGTATGAGTCGGACTTCATAGGTTTGGTTATTCGTTGAGTTTTTAAATTCCAGATTAAAATAATAGAGTACGTTGCTTTCTAGTCCCGACACTGTCATCCCATTCACTTGGGGTTCTTCAGGAGATCCTTCATATTCTAAAGATTCCATGTCCCAAAAGCTAAGCGTCGCTTGATCAAAGCCTGAATTTCCGTAGCTCGGATGGATAACGAATGATTTCAACGCATTGGGATTTTTCGCTATCCACTCTATCCTATCTGACCAATAAGAGATACTTTCCTCCCATGCTACAGCATTCGATTGTGATGTATTCCAATCAATACCTGTCGTTGTCCAACCGAGCCCGCTCGGCAGGTCAGAAGGTCGATTAATCTCAATCGTAATCGAGCTAGCTGTGACCAATGAACCATAAGGTTTCACTTCTATTTTTACGATAGTTTGATTTTTCTCAAGCGCAAGACCATAATACCAGACATCTGATTCTACTACTGAATTTATACCTACTCCTCTGTCATAACCATCTACCACCGGTATTCCATTAACTAGTACGTTGACATCTGCATTCGCATATTTGCCAGTCGCAAGCTTCGTAAGATCCATATCAACATAATATAAATTAGAAGGAATCGAATACGTATAATGGCTTGATTGCATTGGAGAAGTGATTGAAGCCAATTGTTCTACATGACCAGAATGACCATAAATTTCATCGTAAACATAATAGGATAGATCAATTGAATCTAGGAGAACCTCTGAGGTTTGCCCTATAATAACTGGACTTGGGTTAGCTTGTGCCAACTCTTGCGCCCGCTTCTTTTGATCTTCCAACAGACGTGCTTTTTCAAGCTCGCTTAATTTGGATTCGTACTTTTCAAAAGCTTTTTGCTTCTGCTTAGCTTTCTGCTCATCATTTTTCTTGCCATGTTCTGCTTTTTTTTGCTGAAGCTGCTTCATAAGCTCTTCTTGTTGTTTACGCTTATCGAGCTCTTCTTGCTGACGTTTCTCTGCAGCTTGCTTCGCTTCAAGGAGTTTCTGACGTTGAGCATCTAGCTCCTTCTTCTGTTGCTCAAGCAATTTCAATTGTGCTGACCGATCTATCGTAATTCCTGTCGCTTGTTTAACCTCTTGAATAAGAGCGTTCATACGTGCATTATCAATTAACCCGCTAACAAGGGCTTGTCCCAAAATCGCACCGATGAGATTATCAATATTGCTTCTAATTTGGGGCTCATCCGTCGAAGTTGGCTTAATCCCATCAATATAAGCGTCTTGTTTCTGTGCATTTTCTTTAATAATTTCTGCAGCTGCATTGAGAATGGCCTGAATAATATTCGCATCAGCTTGTTGTAACAATTGTTCTAGATCAATTGTTGCAATCGAGATGTTGAGGTCATTGTTGCCGAAATTACCGATTAACGCGTTGTCACTTGGATATACATCTCTTTGGTCATTTTCGTTCGAAGAATTATTATTCGTCTGTGTATGAACGATTCCTGCTCCAACGAATAGCTGTGTTAACCCTGTAAGCGGATCGACTCCAACAAATAAATGGGTACCACGCACACCCATAATTGCTGTCGGTGTTTCAACGGTGAACTCGTCAGCTTTCGTCTCAATCGACTTGACATCGATCCACGCTGTCCCATTAAATAATTTCACTTTTGTTTTTGTACCATTTTTAGTAGAAAGCTTAGAAAATGACACCATTGAATTAGCAGCAACCGTCATCTTATCATCCGATGAAGTTCCGTTGGTGAACTGGAGATTTGCGGAGCTCTTATCACCAACGATCAATATATCTCCCTCGTTCAAACTCATCTTGGCGAATGCTGTGAATTCTTTGGAGCCGCCAGACTTCTTCACTTTAACGGTACCCTTCAGTTCAGAAATTGTGGCAACACGTGATGTGGCAGCGATCGCATCATTCGCAAACACGCCGAGGATGGGTAAAGCGATTAACAGTAAAGCTAGTAATCTGATTACACTTTTACGCATAATTCGACTTCCTCCTTCAAATTATTGTATGGGTTCTATAACTTCATACACCCTAATCGGATGTGATTTACCTTTAAACATACGATCTTCACCTTCATCAAATCGGAAGAATGCTTTCGTCTTCTCATATACTTGCTCAGACACGTGAACTTGTCCCTTCTTCGTTTGTGATTCAATTCGCGCTGCGATGTTGACATTGTCACCGATTGCCGTGTAATCGACTCTCAGATAGGAACCTATATTTCCTACAACGACGTTACCCGTATGAATACCTATACCGACATTGACCTCACAGTCGTATTTATCCAAGATTTCATCACGAATCTTCTTCATCCCTTGCTGGATCTCATATGCGGTTTGTACCGCCATTCGCTCATGCTCCTTCACTTCTAATGGCGCATTAAACAAAATCATCGCTGCGTCTCCAATGAATTTATCAATCGTCCCTTCATTGCGTAATGTCGTTTCTGTGATCATGTTAAACATCGTATTAAGCGTATCAACAAGCTCTGGTGGCGATAACTTCTCAGACAGTGGCGTAAATCCACGAATATCGAGGAACAAGATCGTAATGAGCTTCAAGTCGCCTCCTAGCTCGATGTCGATATCCTTGGCTACAATTTGTTTTACGAGATCCGGTGAAATATAACGGCCAAATTGACGTGTCACAAAGCTCTTCTGCACATTATCCAAGTATGATTTCAATGAAACGTTGGCCAAATAAGCGAGTACCATCGCAAGTAGAGCGTTGACAACGACAATTCTAGTCATTGTGCTTTCATATAGTGCATACTGACCGTACAAGACGATTGCGGCTGTAAAAATAAATAAGAGGAAGGAATAAATGTTTTTTAGCTTCCATGGCAATGCGACAAAAAGTGCAAATAGAAGCATTGTAAGCGCCAGTTCGATCCAATCAGGTGTATATTCAACCATGGCACCTATCATAAGTTGGTTCGCGATATTCGCGTGGACGTATACTAGCTTCATATTTTTCTCTATTGGTGTAATCCCCGTATCCTGTCCACCGTCATTCGACAATCCAACTGCTGTAAAACCAATAAACACAATTGCATCCTGAAACCAATCTGCAGGAATATTGCCTTCAAGCACATCTATAAAAGAAACAGTAGTAAAGTCCTCCGTAGATAACTCATAATCCACCGTTATCGTATTCTTCATCACTTTCTCTGTCGTCTTACGCGGGTCAGTCCAATTGACGTACTTTGTCAAATCATAACCAGCCATCTCGACAGCCTTATAAGCGAGTGAAGGTATAACTTCACCATCCGGGCCTTGAATGTGAAGCCATGCCTGACGGATAACTCCATCCAAGCTGCTCACCCGATTAATGTGTGCTTGCTGTACTAAATCTGCATATAGTTCATACGGCTTTAATACCGAAGTAGCCCTAGTCAATTGACCTTTCGTCTGTGTTGTCTCCGTTAAACCGGTATTGCCGACTACCGGTAAGATCACATTCGGATAAGTTGCTAGAGCTTGAGCGAAGGCCATATCGCTATCCATGTTGTTACTTTCTTCACTAAAGATAACATCGAACGCAATCGCCTTCGGAATGTTATCCTCTAGGTTCATATTGTCGAGTAATGCTGCATACACCGAGCGATCCCAAGGAAATCGACCTAGTACCTCTAATGAATCATCGTCAATGGCAACGATGATGATTTTCGAATTTGGTTCATGATGTGCAGTTTCTTTCATGTTGAAATCAGCCAATTGATGGTCAATATTCCACAAAATATGTGATTGCGAAATGATATAAACAGCGATCAATAAAACGACATTCAATACAATCGCTATATACTTAATCTTTTCTCTCAATTCATTCACGCCCTATGTAAATGTTACCACTCAAGTTATATTATAACTTAGAGACTAGTTTTTTTGTTGGAAATTGTCAAAAAGGTTAAAACAGTGACGAGAGTCACTTTTTTGCGCGTAAAAAAAACCCGTAACTAGGAGTTAAGTCCTAATTACGGGTTTGCTTCGTATAATGGGCTTACATATTAAACGGAGAATCTGCTACTTTGATGGAATCGGTAGGGCATCCATCACAAGCGTCTTGAAGATCATCGAACAGATCCTCAGGGATTTCCGTGTTTCCGTGGTTGCCATCATTTGCATAAATAACTTCTGCTAGCCCTTCATCGTCATAATCATAGATGTCAGGTGCTGTTGCTCCACAAGCTCCGCATGCAATACAAGTGTCTTTATCTACATAAGTAAACTTAGCCATGATATAACCTCCTAAAGTTCAATAAATCATCTGCAACAACCGTTCTTACAATCAATATAATATAATATGTCCGTAAGATCAAACCCTTTTGTACATCTTTCTATATATTCTTTCTACTTAATAATCGTTCTCATTCAAGCCTTCATTTTCACGTAAAAAATCTTTCTGCAACGACGTTCCGCGAATCTTCTTATTCCGAATTAATGATGAAGGGTCTTCTCCCAGCATTCCAGCAGTCAGCACTGCATCTTCACCAAATTTATCTCTAAGTTGATCCATGATGGTGAGCAGTCGATCCTGCTTGGGCTTCTGTTCATATGAAAATAGATCAAGTTGAACCGGCGTCTCTTCCTTCGCTCCGAGAGATTGCAGAGTGATACCTAGCAAACGCACGGGATTACCTTCGTTCCAATGCGCATCCATCAGTCGACATGCGACCTTATAAACCTCTTGTGCATAATCAGTTGCAGTGGGCAGCGTTGCTGATCGCGTAATTGTTCGCATGTCCGGGTCTCTAATCGTCAGTTGAATCGTCGTGCATACCATCGCTTGGTGCCGAAGCCGTCTTGTTGTCTGGTCTGCAAGGTTAAGCAGCACGCGATAATATTGTTCCTTGTCAGTAATGTCTGCTGGAAGCGTAGTTGTATGACCAATCGATTTCGGCGCTTCATGTAAAGGCTCTACAACTGCATCATCAAGGCCGTGTGCAGCCCGCTTCATCCATGCCCCATATACACCAAAACGATCTTGAAGCATCGCTAAATCAGCACCAGCCAATTCACCGATCGTTCGAATATTCAATCGCAATAGCTTATCTGCTGTACGCGAACCAATACCATGCAGCGTTTGACAAGGTTTATCCCACAGCAGCTTGGGAACCTCGCGTCTGCGCAATATCGTTATCGCATCTGGCTTGCGCATATCCGATGCCATCTTGGCTAACAGCTTATTGGGTGCAATCCCAATCGAGCATGGCAATGAAAGCTCCTCACGAATTCTACGTTGGATCGTTTCAGCGATTTGCTCCGCTGTCCCGAATTGCGAACTACCTGTAATGTCCAGAAAACATTCATCAATGGAGACGGCTTCGACGAGCGGTGTATAATTCCCAGCAATGCGCATAAAGTTTTTGCTGTATTTGCGATATAGATCGAAATTTGGTGAAATCAATATAAGCTCAGGACAAATACGAGTCGCCTCTCTCACTGTCATCCCCGTTCGGATGCCGAGCGACCTAGCTTCATAAGAGCTTGTCACGAGAATTCCTTTTCGCAACTCGACACTTCCAGCGACAGCCGTGGGTTTGTTCTTGTAACGCTCGGGTTCTTCCGCAGCGTGAACAGAACAATAATATGCGTTCATATCGATATGAAGGATGACTCTATGCTTCGATCTATTCACCCGCGAGCTCTCCTTTCCTGGTCACATTCATTATACAAATCTGAGCAACTACATGCTATAATAGTATAACTTGTTTGGATTAAGGAGGCTTTACGCTGACGCATGTCTACACCAATAACGATATTCGATACAACTTTGCGCGACGGTACGCAAGGTGAGGGAATTAGTCTAACAGCAGAGGATAAAGTCAAGATAGCGCTCAAGCTCGATGCACTTGGCGTTCACTATATTGAAGGCGGTAATCCGGGTAGCAACAGCAAAGATATCGAATTTTTCAATCGCATTCGCGATTTGAATTTGCATGCGAAGCTAACTGCGTTCGGAAGCACCCGTCGAAAAAATAGTATTTGCGAGCAAGATATCAATCTCAAGCACTTGATTGAATCGGGAGCGAAGGCTGCTACGCTTGTCGGAAAGTCGTGGGATTTCCATGTACATACCGCGCTTCAGACGACACTAGAAGAAAATCTAGCTATGATTTATGAATCGCTTGCTTACGTAAACCAGAATGGTATGGAAGCATTGTTCGACGCTGAACATTTCTTCGATGGGTACAAAGCGAATCCTGATTACGCGCTTGCAGCACTCGCAAAAGCGCGAGATGCCGGCTCAAAGTGGATTGTACTTTGTGATACGAATGGCGGTACACTGCCAGGAGAAATCCATGAAATCGTATCGCGTGTC
The DNA here is from genome assembly GCA_029203125.1 of Candidatus Cohnella colombiensis. Lineage (GTDB taxonomy): Bacteria > Bacillota > Bacilli > Paenibacillales > Paenibacillaceae > Cohnella > Cohnella colombiensis. Next base: position 1,155,366 of record CP119317.1, on the reverse strand, counting down.
ACCTCCTTGATCGATACTCCGATCGGAATTCATACGCATAATGACTGCGAACTTGCAGTTGCGAACTCGCTCGCAGCAATAACTGCTGGAGCTAGACAAGTTCAAGGAACGATCAATGGATACGGTGAGCGTTGTGGGAATGCGAATCTCGCTTCAATCATCCCGAACTTGCAACTTAAGATGGGCTATCACTGTGTCAGCGACGAACAATTAAAGTCACTAACTAATGTCGCACGCTACGTTAGCGAGATCGCGAACGTGCATCTCCCTGTCAATCAGCCTTATGTTGGCAATGCTGCCTTTGCACATAAGGGGGGTATTCACGTTTCCGCAATCATGAAAGATTCGAAGACATATGAGCATATTTCACCTGAGCTCGTCGGTAATAAACAACGCGTACTCGTCTCTGAGCTCGCAGGTCAGAGCAACATCGTGTCCAAGGCACAAGAGCTTGGTCTTGATATCGGAACAGATGGATTAAAGTCACGCAATGTGATCGAACGCGTTAAAGAGCTTGAGCATCAAGGCTATCAATTTGAAGGCGCTGACGCTTCTTTGGAGCTGTTGCTTCGGGATGCATATGGCAGTACAAAAGAAGTATTCACTGTTGATTCTTTTAAAATTATCGTCGAGAAGAACGGCGCCTCACTCGTTACGGAAGCAATCATGAAAATTACAGTCGGTGATGAACAAGTGTATACCGTTGCCGAGGGTAACGGTCCAGTGAATGCACTCGATAACGCTTTGCGTAAAGCGCTCATTCAATTTTATCCGGGCATTCGCGACATCCATCTAACAGATTATAAGGTTCGTGTGTTGAACGAGAAGGACGCTACAGCCGCTAAAGTTCGTGTATTGATTGAATCGACTGACTTCAATGATACATGGAGCACTGTCGGCGTTTCGTCCAACGTCATCGAAGCGAGCTGGGAAGCACTCGTTGACAGTATTCGTTATGCACTTCTAGCGATGGACAAAGAAGATTCCACTTCTAAGTCACCTCGTGAATCGCTTGGTTTAATAAACCACTAATTAAAATCAATTGAAAACACCCCCGAAGTCGAAGCTGCATTTCACAGCTAATCGAATTCGGGGGTGTAATTATTTATAGGGTACTTATCTTACGAAGCGAGCGCATTATCCAAATACTTTTCCCACTGCTTTCGAGAAATGATGCCTTCGATTCTTTCGACGACAATCCCTTCACGATTCACAATGAAGCTGGTCGGATAAGAAAATACCTTATAAAGGTCACCCGCTGTCCCTTTTGCGTCAGTTAATACAGGGAACTCGAAGCCCTGCTCCTTCACAAAATCTTTCGCTTCACGAAGCTTGTCATAATTCGTTGCATTGACCGCATAAATATCTAATTGCCCTTGATGCTCATTATAGATATCAACGAGGTCCGGAGCTTCTTCTTCGCATGGACCGCACCACGCCGCCCAGAAATTAATAATTAACAACTTATCACGCTCGCCGCCAACCTGGTATTGCTCGGCTCCATCTAAAGATGCAAGCTCAAACCGTGGTGCCATTGCTCCTTTGACCGGTGATTCCGGTAGTTGTACATCACCCTGCGCCGTGCCTAACGTGGCTCCCTGCTGAGTGCCCTGTTTGTTCGTTTGGTTCATAACAACAACTGCTATAATCGCGAGGAACACGAATCCAAGTATAAGAATATTCCGTTTCATTGTTCTGTCATCATTCCTTTATCCGTTGTTCTTCTATTTTAACTCATTATTGGTGTAAGTTCCAATCGAGCACTCCCATACGATATTGGTACGATTAACGTCTGCTCAAATACGCATATAAATCACCGAGCGTAGTCACTTGACGATCAAGCACTTGTTGCAAAAACTTGATGTAAAGCTTTGCAGTCATGACTGAATCGTGGAGCGCATGATGACGCGTCGTCACTTCAATTCCATTCCGTTCAAGCACTTCATCTAGACCGTAATAGAGTGCATCAGACTCAAGCCACTTTGAAATCATCATCGTATCCAAAATACGATGCGTTAAATTCACCTTCGATGTGCGCCATAGTGCACTGTTCAAAAATTGCTTGTCATGTGAGCTGCTATGCGCAATCAGCACCCTCGTCCCTACAAAATCCATAAAATCATGCAGACCGTCCATCAACTGGGGTGCGGTTTCCGCCATTTCATTCGTAATCCCAGTAAGCTCCGTAATCTGTTGCGGCACTTTGCGTTTCGGATTGACAAGTCTATAAAAAGGCTCCGCGTCCTCGAATTGCCCCCCACGAATCCGCACAGCACCAATCGATAATATTTCGTCTCCATTGTAAGGATAGAAGCCAGTCGTCTCCAAATCGAATACGACCGCCTCCATATCTGCAAGCAATATATCAAGCGAGCTCTCTTTTCGTTGAACCCGCGACATTGATCTTATAAAAGCCATCTGTTGCGCATTCGTTGATCCTAGCATCGATGCAATAGCAGGTGTTAATCCCCCCAACTTATAAAGATGCCAAGCTCGACCCAATGAATTCATATCCTCCGGCGGTTGCTTCATAACGTCGCCCTCCCGCCAGAGCGGTCATTCATTAATTTTAATACTTTACGTTGTATTCGCTTACCCGTCTTGAGTGCTTTTTTCAGTGGCGCTTTTAACTCCTCTGTGAGCTGCTCCGCACGCAATTTACCACTGCCAATTAACTGCCCCTGCTCCAATGCGAAGGACGTCATTAAACGTAAAGCTAAAATGAACTCGAAAGCCTCGGTCGCATCCAACGCTTCATCATTCGTCAACACACTTTGCTTTTCTAATGCAGCAATTCGCTTTAACGTACTCGACTCTTGAATGCCAGAATGTACTGCAAGCAGACGAAATGCATTTACCATCGGAATATAAGCACCATACTTAATGTCTAAGCTTCCAGCATCATCGCCATATTGCTCACGAAGTAGTTGACCAAATACACCGACAAGCACTTTATGCCTTAAAGTGTTTTCGAGCATTCTTTGAACAATGATAGGCTGTTCAAGCACATCGCAAAAAAAACGCTCCTTCATACGCTCCGCAAGCGATTTATGACCAGTAACAACCCTTCCATCTGTAACAATGAGTAAATAACGTACACTTTCCCAGCTCGGCTCCTTAAACCAGCTATTGATCTTAAATTCCCACTCTGTTAGTGATAAACACCATTGAGGATTAGAAGCAATAACGCTACCTTCACATGGCGGATACCCTAACTGTATGAAATAGTTGACAGCAAGGGTTGCCAGTTGTTGGAAGTAACTACGATATTGTGCTGCTTCATATTCCCCCGGTGGGTTCTCATAGATCATTCCACTATCTTGATCGCTGTATAGGGTTTGCTCTGATCGCCCTGCACTCCCGTAAAGCATATATGCATATGGCACGGGAGGGGCGCCGTGCCCCAACCGTGCCATCTCGATCTCAGCAAGATCTATTACTTTGATAACGAGTGCATCATGTAGTTGATTCAACTCATTCATGACCGATTGAATCGGCGTATGGAACATAGCTTGCGAAATTCTTTCCTGTTCCCCCATCCGAATCGTTCTAAGCTGCTGCAAATCATCAGTGACTTCAATTTGAAGTATACTTTGCTCGATTTGGGGATTAGTCATTACGTTCATAACCTCCTGAAAGGATATCGGTTAATGAATCGTTCGTTTAGACTGACGTTCCTGTCTTTTTCATTTGCTCCGGATAACCATAATTACCGTGCTCACTAAGATCAAGACCGATGATTTCTTGTTCTTCAGTTACCCGGAAGTCAATCGACTTCTTAATGATCCAAAGTACAAGGAATGAAGTAAAGAATGCGAATGCTCCAGCTACGACTACAGATTCGAATTGTACCCATAATTGCTCCATGCCGCCACCATATAATAGGCCAGGCTTACCTACACCCACTTGTTCAACCAACTTATCTGTTGCAAAAATACCATTCGCCAACGTGCCCCATACTCCTGCTGCACCATGCACGGATAGCGCATAAATCGGATCGTCAATCTTTAACTTTTCGAACATCTTCGTACTAAATACGACGAGAACGCCCGCAGTTAAACCAATGACTACTGCAGCCCACGGATCAACAAATGCACACGATGCAGTTATCGCAACAAGTCCTGCAAGAGCGCCATTCAACATCGCTGTAATGTCAGCCTTACCGTTCAAGAGCCAAGAAACTAACAATGCTGCAACCGCACCGCCTGAAGCACCGAGCTGTGTGTTAAATGCAACGAAGCCGAAGAAGCCATCGCTAACTGCAAGCCAACTACCTGCGTTAAATCCAAACCAACCTACCCACAGAAGCAAAACTGCTAATGCAGTAAACACTTGATTGTGACCCGGAATTTCATTCGCAGAGCCATCTTTGTTGAAGCGACCGATTCTCGGCTTCAAAAGAATCGTTGCCGCAAGAGCAGCCATCGCACCAGACAAGTGAACTACAGTAGATCCAGCGAAGTCTTGCGAGCCGTCTTCAGCAAGCCAGCCACCACCCCAAATCCAGTGCGCAATGATCGGATAGATCACTGAACAGAATACTAACGTGAAAATGAAGTAGGAAGATAATTTCGCACGTTCAGCAAATCCGCCCCAGGCGATCGAAAGAGATACTGCAACGAATGCCAATTGAAATATGAAGAAAATGGATGATGGGTACCCATCGCCGTCAACAGCTAGGAAGTTTGGTTCATAGAAGAAGTCACCCATACCTATAAATTTGTTTAGAGATTCACTTGCGTCACCACCAAAAGCAACACCATAACCAACTGCCCAGTATACAAGTGATGCAAGTCCTAATGTAAAGATTGTTTTCCCGGCAACGTGACCCGCATTTTTCATACGTGTCGAGCCTGCTTCTAGAAGAATAAATCCCCCTTGCATTAATAGAACAAGAATACCTGATACTAAGATCCACAAGGAACTAATTCCTGCATCGAGCTGCGCCGCCGAGGGATCAGCGGCAATTGCAAGTGCGGGAAACAATACCATCATTACACCTAACACGAATAATGACTTTTTGAACATGAGAATTCCCCCTTGAGTTAAATGTTATAATTTCTAACATATAACGTGAATGATACTGTCATTATAAGGGGTGAAAATCAGCTTTCCAATAGATTAATCGCCACTAAATTTGCATTTATTTACATATACCTGACATTGATAGGCGAATGCACAGCTGTTTGACTGAAAGAACACAAAATGAGTATGATTATTACAGTAGCTCTAGAAAGGAATGGTGAAGACGATGAGAGAACGACAGAATAATACCTCCCGCTTTTACCGGATTGGCGAGCTGGCGTCTTTAACAGGGCTCAGCGCTCGCACCATAGACTATTATACAAGTATCGGTTTGTTGCACCCGGCTAAGCGTTCAAACGGAAACTTTAGACTCTATGATGATGACACTTTAGAGCGCATCTATCGTATTGAAGAGATGAAGGCGCAGAAATATACACTTGGTGAAATTAAAACACAGCTGGCTAGTTTAAACCGCGCAACAACGAATGCTACTGTCTCCCGTAAGCTTGCAGAGCTTCAGACACATATGACACAGCTTGAACGCGAGGTTAAGGAACTGGAGCCTGTATTGGAACAATTAAAGCCACAGCAAGCGAAGCGGCTCTATCGTGCGCTCACACCGAGCACCGCTGCTTGCATCGATGCACTACTCCTCTTATTAGGTAAAAACAACTTCATGTAAATTTAGTTTACAGACTTTCATTCCGCTGGAGGGATGACATCATGTATTTTTTTCACCCGATGGATTTTTTAATTATTATTGCATTTCTACTGTCACTCTGGGCACAGTTTCGCGTTAAGGGCACGTTCAATCGTTGGTCAGGTGTACCCATTCGCAGTGGCATCACGGGTCAACAAGCTGCACGCGCAATGCTTGATCGAAATGGGCTTAATCAAATTCCAATTGAAAGAATTCAAGGACAATTAAGCGACCATTACGATCCCGTTAAACGTGTTGTACGTTTATCCGAGACGGTATATGATCAAAACTCGGTTGCCGCTGTATCCGTCGCTTGCCACGAAGTTGGACATGCGATTCAGCACGCAAACCATTATCCGATGCTCGCATTGCGTCACCGTATGTTCCCTGTCGTTAACTTTGCTTCAAATATTGCACCGTTCATGTTGATTGCAGGCTTTGTATTCAATGCGATGAATTTGATTGGACTAGGGATTATCTTCTTCTCAGCCGCTGTTGCCTTCCAACTCGTCACACTCCCCGTTGAGTTTAACGCAAGCTCGCGTGCGCGCAATCTGATGATTGCTGAAGGCTTTATTAGTAACGATGAGGAACGCGGTGTTGCTAAGGTTCTCAATGCCGCAGCCTTAACTTATGTTGCCGCAGCTCTAATCTCCCTGCTCGAGCTCGTTAAGTACATTTTGATCTTCGCTAATCGGCGTGAATAGACAACAATAAGAGGCTATCCCATAAGCAACTGGGGAGCCTCTTTAATTATTATCGATTATGATTTTTACGGGAATGTATCTTCTTTCGGTTGCCGTTGTCATCGTGAAATTTGAATTGGTAAACCTTTATAAGGTTATTTCACGATTCCCAAAGCAAACGCTGTCGCTCCTCCAGGAGATACATGCCCTCTTTTTTTCATCGATTTTATTTATTCTGCTTGCTAAAAAAGTCCAGTAAGAACGAATGAAACATCTGAACGACGAGAGGCATTTTCTCTTCCGATCTTCGGATTAGCCCGATCGTTCTCGTAACATGGGGCGAGCTTATATTTACAACAGCTGGCATCATTGAGCTCGTATGGTACATTGCCATCTCAGGCAAGAGGCTTACACCCATCCCAGCAGCTACAAGACCACGAATCGTCCCGGTCTCCTCACCTTCGAAAGCAATCTTCGGTGTAAACCCCGCCGCTTTACATGCTTCCCATACAATCGGACGAAGTGAGTACCCTTCACTAAAAAGAACGAATATCTCATCCTTTAACTCGCTGAGTGGAATTGAATCTTCCATCGCAAGTCGATGATTTTCCGGCAAAATCGCAAATAACTCCTCTGTGAGTATAATTTCACCGGTAACTTGATCATTTTTTTCAGGAAAAGGGGAAATGAATGCAAGATCGACCTCTGCCTCAATCACATCACGTATTAGCGAAGGATACATCCCTTGACGAAATCGAAAGCGTACACGCGGATGAAGCTTGCGAAATGCCGCCACGGCCTGAGGCACCATATTGATCCCAAGACTATGCGGGAAACCTAATCTGATTTCGCCAACCTCTGGGTCTAAAAATTCATGAAGCTCGATCACGGATTGATCAAGGTCGTTTAATATATTTTCTGCTCGTTTCAAAAACAATTGACCCACAGGTGTCAATTGAACATTGCGTCCGCGTTGCATGAATAAGCGCACACCTAATTCTTCTTCCAATCGGTGTATTTGTCGACTCACTGCAGATTGCGCCACATGAAGCTCTTCGGCCGCTTTCGTAACATGCTGTAATCTTGCAACTTTAACGAAATATTGTAGCTGCCTTAATTCCACTTCAACCTCTCCCCACTCACAATCCAATCGTCCATCTTTCCATACATTGGACAAGGGTATTTGATTACGATTATAATAATAACGGCAAGTCTTATCAATGAAGGAGGAATAAATTCATGTCACAAGAACGTTCTGCAACACTTAAAGGTAATCCGATTACACTCGTAGGTCCCGTCCTTGCTGCAGGTAACACAGCACCAGACTTCGTACTGAACAAAAATTTATTAGAGGTTGCTTCCCTCCAAGACTTTTCAGGTAAAGTAAAACTCATTAGTGTCGTTCCCTCAATCGATACTGGTGTCTGCGATGCGCAAACACGTCGTTTCAACGAAGTTGCTTCACAGCTCGGCGATCAAGTTGCCGTTCTGACAGTAAGTGCAGATCTCCCATTCGCCCAAGCTCGTTGGTGCGGCGCTGCGGGTGTAGATCGCGTCGTTATGCTGTCCGATTACAAAGATAACAGCTTCGCTAAAGCGTATGGAGTCCTTATTAAGGAGCTTAGCCTGGACATGAGATCTATCTTCGTTGTAGATGCTAACGATAAGATTACTTACGTTGAAGTTCTCAGCGAAATGACAGAGCACCCGAACTATGACGCAGCAATTGCTGCAGTTAAGGAACTGCTGTAATTTCAATCCAACTATTAACTATCTATAACAAAAAGAATGCGAGCATCGGCCTAACTGCCTTTCTCGCATTCTTTTTTCATAACCTATTAGATTTTATTATTGGATAGCTTGCGATCTAGCACACTATAAATCTCTTGAATGATTCGATAATTCGCACCCAAATCACCCAACGAGCCACGGGATGCCGAGTAAATATCGACCGCTGTCGTTCCTGGGCTAGCAGTAACAATCTGAATTGTAATGTCCATCGTACGGCCTGATACCGTCTTTTTTTCCATTACAATTTCTCCAACGTTCTGCACTTCATGCAATACTCGATAGCCCTTCATTTTCTTCAAAATCGAGATGACTTCATCCCAAGTACGATCCTTCGATAACCGATAGTAATGAGATTTAAGCTTTGGGTCTTTCGCTCTATCGCTTGTATTTTCATGGCTTCGGATTAGTCCGATTAGCACTCGTTTCAACAAGTTACTCGCTCCCTCCGGTTCGCTATGGCGCTTCTTCTATATTACCATGCTTATCCTAGGGATAAAAGACCATAGACAAGAAAAAACCCGCCATTGCCGTCCAACGTAATTGTTTCGAACCCGCTCTCGCAGGTGGGTGCTCGCAACTTTGCCTTTGACGTCCCTTTTCGGGGGCATGTCATCAGCGTTCGTAATCTAGGGCTCCCTTTGAAACTAACATTGGTTCAAAACAATAAAGCGTCGTAACGCGCATGGCAGGAATACTTCTATTATAAGCAGGTCACACCGTAAAGTAAATCGACTTAAGCTTGGGATTGTTTGCCATCATCAGTTGCTTGTCCATCTTGTCCTTCTTTTGCTTCGATTGCTTCCCTCTGTATGATCATCTTCTGAACAACTAAGTTGAAATGATAGAACGTATACACTGCTACGATACTTCCTGAGAAGAACAGGAATAATACCGGAAATTGCCTCAGAATCAAAAATACCGCAACTATTCCAAAAACGATGAGTAACGAACGAATCGGACGTCCAATCGTCAGGATGAGTGCATTCTTAAGCAATTGAAGTGTCTTCATATGGAAGTGAGACAACAATGAGAAGTAGTGGAACATTGAGACAACTGTTAGAAACATCAAGAAGATGAACAAGTACCCTACTACAGGAAAATGTTCAATGAAGAAAATATAATCCACGACAAGAATAAGTATCAGTAATGAATAGAGGATACCGCCGAGCATAGCTTGTTTGAAGTTAGACTTATAGCTTTGGAAGAATGTTTTGAAGAGTGGAACATCCACATCACCTGTTACCCATTTCCGGGCGACCGAGAACATCGCTGAGGTCGCCGGAAAGAAGGTAAACGGAGCAAGAATAAGTGGCAATAGCAACATATTGCCGAGCAACCACCAACCCGCTTTAATTACCGAATTGATGTCGCCATCCACAATGATAATGTCTTCTGGTATCGGCAAATTTAGCACCGAAATAATAATGAACCAAAAAGGAATAGAAAACAGAAGCCACAGAACGTTCGTAACCGATAACCTCATGATCCATTCCGATAGCTTATAAAAGCCACCCATCATGCCCCGCATTTCCATGGGAATTCCTCCCTGATGACATTCTTGTCAGCCGAATTAAATGTTTACGAAATTTTCACTGTTCGATCTGCTACTGCTGCTACGTGAATCATCACGACGCTCTGATCGACCACCGCGATTACCTTCTTCACGTCCGCTATTGCGACTACTGCTTCCATTGTACGGCTTACGTTGACCATAACTGGAGCTGGAGCCTCCACGGGAATCGCTGCGACCTTGACCTTGACGGTAACCGCCACTGCCACCGCCACTGCTACCACCGTAACGACGTCCACCACTGCCACCATAGCCTCCGCCTGAGCCACCACGAGAACCTTCAAACTTACGCTTTTTCGAACGAATAGGATCTTCCGGTGTTAACTCAACATTAACATCCTTCTTATCGCTTGTAAGTAGCTTCATCGCAGCTGCAAGCAATTGGACGGAATCATATTGCTCAAGCAATTGCATAGCAACCCATCTATAAGCAGTTAGATCTTCCTCACTACCTACAGTTTCCATAATACGTTCAGCCATAAGCTTTTGTTTGCCTTCCATTGCCTCAGACAACGTTGGCAAAATCTTCTTAGTAATCCGATGACGTGTTACTTTCTCGATGAAATGAAGATGATCCGTTTCACGTGCTGTAACGAACGACCATGAAGTACCTTCTTTACCTGCACGTCCTGTACGGCCGATACGGTGAACATAGCTTTCAGGATCTTGTGGCAAGTCGAAGTTGATAACATGTGTTACGCCCGAAACATCAAGGCCACGTGCAGCAACATCTGTTGCAACTAGAACATCAATGCTACCATCGCGGAATTTCCGCATCACGGTGTCGCGTTGATTTTGTGAGAGATCACCATGCAACCCATCACATGCATATCCACGCTTCATGAGTGCTTCAGACAATTCAGCAACACGACGCTTCGTCCGACCAAATATGATTGCAAGTTCAGGTGGTTCCATATCAAGCAATCTGCAAAGTCCATCGAATTTCATCCGCTCTTGAACTTCAACATAAAATTGTTGAATCGATGGTGCACTAACGACCTTGGACATCACTGAAATATGTTCAGGATTCCGAAGGAACTGCTGTGCCAGTCTTTGGATGTTCGACGGCATCGTTGCTGAGAACAACAACGTTTGACGCTCGTCTGGAACAAGCTTTAGGATCGATTGGATATCTTCCATAAAGCCCATGTCAAGCATTTCATCTGCTTCATCCAAGATTACAGTTCGAACATCGTCAAGTCGAATCGTCTTACGGTTAATGTGATCGAGCAAACGTCCTGGTGTTCCGATAATGATTTGCGGTTTCCGCTTCAACGAGCGGATTTGACGTGAGATGTCTTGACCGCCATATATAGCCAAGGAACGAAGTCCCTTGAAACGTCCAAGCTTCTCAATTTCTTCAGCCACTTGAATGGCTAGTTCGCGAGTTGGCGCCATAATTAAAGCGACAATCCGATCTTCCGATGCGGCAATCTTGCTGATTAGTGGGATTCCGAAGGCTGCTGTTTTCCCTGTGCCTGTCTGAGCCTGCCCGATCATATCTTTACCAGCGATTGCAACCGGAATGGCTTTGGCTTGGATTGGGGTAGCCTCTTCAAACCCCATCTCCGAGATGGCTTGTAGCACGTCCTGCTCCAAACCAAATTGCGTAAAAGTATTCAAATTCTCAAACTCCTTCTGTATTGGGCCTGCATGTTACGGCTTCCAAAAAATAATCAGTTCATTATACCACAAACCCTTTGTGAACTCCAGCACAAGGAAATGACTCCCAATATTTTTTTGTTTGCTGTCGTTTCCGATGTTAAACTAGAACAAAGATGGACAATCCTTATTCTCAAGGAGTGGATATTAATGAAGAAGATCTCCGTAATTGGACCCTATATAATGATGTTGCTTAGTGCAGTTTTTTTTGCCTGTGGATTTCAATTGCTGCTCATTCCAGAACAACTACTGAGTGGCGGGGTGTCGGGAGTCGCGATGATCATTGGTTACGTAAGCGGATGGGATATCGGCTGGCTTTATTTTGCCCTAAACGTGCCGATTTTGCTCTGGGGATATCAAATTTTAGGACGAAATTTTATTTCGCTGAGCATCGTGAATGTTATCGCAACTTCCATAGCCATGCAACTATTACCGATTAACGATATAACCAATGATCGCGTGTTATCAGCCGTCTTTGGAGGTGTCCTTGTCGGCTTAGGAAGCGCGATCACATTGCGATTCGGAGGTTCGTCTGGCGGATTCGATATTATCGCTTCCATTATTTCACGTCGCAGAGACATTCCAATCGGACTTCTCATCATCGGCTTGAATGCACTTGTGGTCATTGCTCTCGGTGTATTTCAACGGGATTGGAATGCTGCACTATATTCTATGCTAGCGATCTATATCGCGGGAAAAGTAATTGATCTTATCCATACCCCACATCATAAAATTACTGCATTTATCGTTACACGACACCCACAGAAGCTAGTAGAGCGATTACTATCCATGCCTAGAGGTGTAACGATCTTGAAGACGCGTGGAGCATACACCCAGGAAGAGCATGATATGCTCATGACCGTCACGACCCGCTACGAGCTAGCTGAGTTACGAAAAATAATTCGGACAATCGATGAACGTGCATTCGTGAATATCGTTCAAACCATCGATGTACTTGGTGAATTTAGACGCAACAATTAACCCTTATAATGGTTTAATATTTGATACCATTATTGTTATATTTTACATCATGGTGTTTACGTCAAAATTCATCAAAATCCTTCAAAATACCTGTGTCTACTCCTTCTAAACTCGTATATAATCAGAGTATAGTTGATACAGGGAGAGAATGCATGATGGATATTATTTTATCTTTATTTTTAATTTTCAACAATTTAATCGGTGGCAATCATTCTGATGCACCTCCAAAGATTGAAACGGCATTCAACGTTTTACTGACGACATTCAATGAGCATATTCAAACCACTGGTCAAACCGAGACCGACCCAAATGAAAGCACAATTGAAGATCCAATCCCTCTAGATCCGATGAAAGACCCACAACCAGACGCACCTAAAATTAAAGGGATCTATGTTACTGCTCATAGTGCTGGAGGAGAAAAGTTAGCTAAGCTTATTGATCTGCTTGATCGGACCGAGCTTAACGCGATGGTTATCGATCTTAAGGACGATCTAGGAAACATTACTTATATGACTGAGAATACGCATCTTCAGGAGCTTGGCTCACCGAAGCGATACATTAAAGATATGGAAAAGTTAATTACAACACTTGATGAGCATGAAATTTATCCGATTGCGCGAATCGTTGTATTTAAGGATACCGTGCTTGCGAGTACACATCCCGAATGGTCCTTCATTCAAAAAGACGGTTCGATTTGGATGAATGGCAATAAAGATAAATTCGTGAACCCTTATCGCCAAGAGGTATGGGAGTATAACGTTGAAGTCGCGAAGGAAGCTGCCAAGTTTGGATTTAAAGAAATTCAATTTGATTATGTTAGATTCCCTGAAGGCTTCGAGAAAAAGGCAGACTCGCTTACGTATGATACCAATGAACTTAGTCGTGTGGATATCGTTACAGGATTCGTCGAATATGCCAAGAAGGAGCTTGCTCCATTAGGAGTTAGAGTATCGGTTGACATTTTCGGCTATGCTGCAGCAGTTCCCGCCGCAGAAGGAATTGGTCAAGATTTCGTGAAAATATCTAACGCAGTCGATGTCATCAGTCCAATGGTGTACCCAAGTCACTATACGACTGGTTGGTATAAGCAAAAGGATCCAGACAAAGCACCTTATGAAATCATCAAAGGCTCCATGCTCGATACCCATACGAAGCTCGACCCACTTGGGGAAGATCAGCCGATCATTCGTCCATGGATTCAAGACTTTACTGCAAGCTGGCTAGGAAGCGGTCATTACACGAAGTACGGAGTTACAGAGGTTAATGCTCAAATTCAAGCTTTACGAGATACCGGTATCGACGAATACTTGCTGTGGAACGCGAAGAACAATTTTACTGAAGGTGTAAATCATTAACAATAACCCGCCTACATTGTCCAAGGACGCCGTAGGCGGGTTTTTCTGTCTAAAGCATATGGTGATAGTGATGGTGATAGATGCATTGTGTCGTTTTTTCACGGCTGTAACAGCACCCGGAAGGGGATGCATCCCTAAAAACCATAATCGAGATAAAAAAAATGAGGCTGTCCCAAAAGTTAATCAATTTTGGGACAGCCTCTTTTCATCTATTAACGTTTGCTCGAATCGAATGGCTCACCTGCTGCTTTAGGTGCACGTGAGCTCTTGGAGAATACAATCAAGGCTATAAGTGTGACTACGTACGGGAATATCTTCAGCAGCACTGGAGGAATCGATGCCAGACTTGGAATGACCTGCGAAACGTTAGCTACTGTGCTTGCAAATCCGAAGAAGAATGTTGCAGCAATAATTCCGAGCGGTCTCCACTGTCCAAAGATTAACGATGCAAGCGCCAAGAAGCCTAGCCCTGATACGGTTCCTGTAAATTCACCTGCATACGAGACGATGATAACCCCTCCACCTAGCCCCGCGAACGCACCTGACAGTAGAACACCAATATAACGGTACTTCATAACATTAATTCCTGCTGCTTCAGCTGCATGTGGATGCTCGCCACAAGCTCTCAATCGAAGTCCGAATGGCGTTTTATACAACACATAAGCACTAAGCATTACAATGATTAGAACTAACCAAGTTGTCGCATACATCTTCGTAAAGAACAAAGGACCTATAATCGGAATATCCGATAACAGAGGAAAATCGAAAGGGAGTAACCCCCGTGAAATCCGAATATTACCGCTACCTGTCATGTTGCGAGCAAGAAATATCGTCAATGCACCAGCGACCATATTAATGGCTGTACCACTAATAACTTGGTTGGCACTTAGATTTATACTGGCAAACGCATGCAAGAGCGAAAATAACGCACCCGCGACTATCGCAGCTAGAAGCCCAATCCATATCGCCCACTTATTACCCGGCATCGCTTGCTGTACTTTAAAGATAACGAATGCACCAGCGAAAGCACCAATAATCATTAACCCTTCAAGCCCAATATTAACAATTCCGCTTCGTTCGCTGAATAATCCACCTAAAGCTGTAATGAGAAGTGGAATCGTAAAAATTATCGCGTAGGGAGTAATTTGCTCAATTGTTGTCCACATCTGGCGCCTTCACCTCCCCTTTTTGCTCTAAGCTTTCTTTCGAATTGGATCGACGCTTAATGAACCAACGGATGAGTCGTTCAATAAGAATGCTTGTTGCAGCAAAGTAAATAATAATTGCGATGATCGTATCCGCAATTTCTGGGGGAATATCAGTCATTGCATTCATAAAGCCGCGCCCTGAGTAAAGCAATCCAAAGAAGATTGCTGCAAGCAGCACGCCAATTGGTGTGTTCATGCCGAGCAAGGAAACCGCAATTCCGTCAAAACCTTGCGATGGTAAAATCCCAATTTGAATATTTGAAGCATTCCCTGCGTAAAGTGTAACGCCTCCCAGACCTGCAATCCCCCCTGATATTGCCATAGACAGGACAACACTTCTGTTCACCGCAATTCCCGCATATTCAGCAGCATCGCGATTAAAGCCTACGGACTTTAATTCAAATCCAAACGTCGTCCGGTTAATAATGAACGCCACAACGATAACGACAATGACTGCGACGAACAATCCTAGGTTAATATAGGAACCACTAAACATATCTGTTAACCAATGCACCTTCAATGATGCTGCCTCAGGAAGCTTACGCGATTCTGTCTCAAGCGATTCACCTTTGAAGTACGCAGGCACCATATAGTAAATCGTCCAATATGCAACCCAGTTCATCATGATCGAGGAAACAACTTCATGTACGTTATACTTCGCCTTCAAGAGGCCAGGAATAAACGCCCATGCAGCTCCACCGATGAACCCTGCGATTAACATCACAAGCAGGAGCAGTACCTTCGGCAGATCGAAGCTTAAGCCTACTGCAGTCGCACAGAAGCCTCCGAACAACAGCTGTCCTGCGACACCGATATTGAACAGGCCTGTCCGGAAAGCGAACGCAACAGATAATCCGCTAAAGATTAGCGGTGTTGAGGTTGCAAGCGTATCTCCAATTCGCGCCGTACTTTTCAAGCCACCTTGAAATAAGTAAAGATAGCCCTCAATCGGATTGTGTCCTGTTACAAGCATCAGCATCGCACCAGCTAGAAGTCCGAATAAGACTGCAACTAAGGAGACTAACACATTATTTTTCATGCGCCTTCCTCCTTCTCGATCCCCGCCATCATGCGACCAATCTCATTCTCATCTGTGTTCTGTGCATCAAGAATCCCCATAAGCTTGCCGTTATTGACAACTGCGATACGATCAGACAGGTTCATAATTTCATCCAGCTCTAGAGATACAAGCAACACCGCTTTGCCACTATCACGATGCTCGATAATTCGACGATGAATATATTCGATTGATCCAACATCGAGCCCACGCGTCGGTTGCACTGCGATTAGCAAATTAGGATTACGTTCCATCTCTCGACCGATGATCGCTTTTTGCTGATTTCCCCCGGATAGTGAGCGGGCAAACGAATCAACACCTTCTCCTGAACGCACATCAAAGCTATTGATAATATTCTGTGCATATTCGCGTACTACTTGTCGCTGAATTACGCCGCCTTTAGCGAACGGAGTTTGATTATAGATTTCGAGCACCATATTTTCCGCTAACGTATAATCCAACACAAGACCCCGCTTCTGACGATCCTCAGGGATATGCCCAATTCCGCTTGCGATGCGCTCCCGCACTGATTTGCCTAGCAGTTCTTCTCCTTGCAGCAATACGCTACCGGATTCCGCCTTTTTAAGTCCTGTAATGGCATTAATGAGCTCTGATTGACCGTTCCCATCAACACCAGCAATTCCTACGATCTCCCCTGCTCGAACATCCAGCGAGAAGCTGTCCAGCCCGAGCACCTTCTTACTATTCTTAACCGATAGAGACTTCACTTGAAGTACAATCTCACCTGGTTTGCTTTCAGTCTTATTCACTTTAAAAGATACTTTTCTTCCGACCATCATCTCTGCCATCTGAGCAGCACTAGAGGACGCAACCTCTACTGTACCAATCGTCTTTCCACGTCTAATAACCGTACATCGATCAGCAAACGCCATAATCTCTTTGAGCTTATGTGTAATTAAAATAATGGACTTGCCTTCTGCAATTAGATTTTTCATAATTACGCCTAAATCTTGAATTTCCTGAGGCGTGAGTACACCGGTGGGCTCATCCAAGATCAATACATCAGCATTGCGATATAACATCTTTAAAATTTCGACCCGTTGTTGCATGCCGACTGAGATGGATTCCACCTTCGCATGAGGATCGACCTCAAGTCCATAACGCTTCGATAACTCTTGAATCCGTTTACCTGCTTGGCGAACATCCATAAATAAGCCGTTAAACGACTCATTGCCCAAAATAATATTTTCCGTAACTGTGAAATCTTCTACGAGCTTGAAATGCTGATGGACCATACCGATCCCGAGTTCGTTCGCGACATTCGGATTACCGATATGAACATCTTTCCCATTCACCTTAATGCTACCGCGATCTGCTTGATAGATCCCAAATAGTATACTCATTAAAGTTGACTTTCCGGCACCATTTTCCCCAAGCAACGCATGAATTTCACCACGTTTTAAGCACAGTGTGATGTCGTCATTCGCAACGATCCCTTGGAATTCCTTCCTTATGTTCAGCATCTCCACTACATAGTTCATGGAATGAATGCTCCTCCCTCTTCTCGAACGAAACTTCCGCGGTAGTTTAATGTTGCTCAATGGTGCAAAAAAGGCGGGATATACCCGCCTCATTTGCAGTTAGTGCTTCGTTAATTACTTGATCAAGCTACCTTGCTCACCTGCAACGACAACTTCACCGGATTTAATCTTCGCATAAACTTCCGCAACCTTCGCTACTGTTTCAGCGCTCAAGTTAGGATTTTCAACAGGAAGACCGATACCATCATTTTTTGCATCGAAAGTCAACGTTTGTCCACCTGGGAACTTACCGTCCTTCTCAGCAACAACCATGTCATATGCAACTTGGTCGATCTTCTTCATTGCGGACGTTAGGATAATGGATTTGCCGTTATCAAGACCATCTGAATATTGGTCAACGTCTACACCGACAACCCATACTTCTTTACCGCCAGCAGCACGAGTTTTCGCCTCATTAATCGCACCTACACCTACGCCACCTGCAGCAGCGAAGATGACCTTAACGCCACGATCGTACATTTGAGCAGCCAGTTGGCCACCAGCAGCGACGTTGTCAAAGCTTCCTTGGTAAACAACATTGTCAGCCTTGATCGTCATGTTCGTTCCCAAGTTCTTATTCGCATAATCTAGACCTTGTTGGAAGCCCCAGTTGAACTTTTGTACAGCTGGAATTTCCATACCGCCGATGAAACCTGCTTCTCCGTCTTTCAATTGCAACGCCGCAGCTACACCAGCCAAAAATCCAGATTCATGCTCAGCGAAAAATACAGCAACTGTGTTTTCTTTCACAGTGGAAACATAGTCTCCAGAGTGTGGATAGCCGTCAATCAATACGAACTTCGCATCTTTATACTTGTCTTGTGCTTGGAAAATCGTTGTTTCGAACTTGAATCCTGGTGTTAGAATAAACTTGTAACCTGCATCATATAAATTGCCGATTTCTTTCAAGTAGTCTGCTTCCAAAGTTCCTGCTGGCTTCAAATACTTGCTATCCAGCTTGAACTCCTCAGCAGCACGTTTTGCACCTTCCCAAGTACCTTGGTTAAATGACTTGTCATCAATCGTACCTGCGTCTGTAACCATACCGACCTTTAAACCGGAAGCGCCTTTGTTCTTGTCACCACAAGCAGTAAGAACAACAGACAAAGCAAGAACTAACAACAAAACTGTGACCAAACTCTTCTTCATTGAATGACTCTCCTCTTTAATTGTATTTATATTGAAATAATGCGTGAAACCATGTGGGAATTCGCACGCCTTTCTTTATAAGCGCGCTACAACAGCTTTAACCAACGAAATAAATTTCGGCTTCGTTCGATTTGCGACTTCAATGACTTGTTCATGACTGAGTGGCTCCAAATCTTCGCCAATCGCCATGTCAGTCACGCAAGAAATTCCGATTAGTTTCATTGACATATGGCTTGCGACAATGGCTTCAGGGACTGTAGACATCCCAACGGTATCGCCACCTAGCATCCGCAACATAATCAACTCTGCAGGTGTCATATAAGTAGGTCCAGTGATTCCCGCATAAACACCTTGCTGCAACTCAATCCCGAGTGACTGTGCTGTCTCTTGAACGAGTGAGATTAACTCAGGCGTATAGGCACGGCTCATATCTGGGAATCTCGGCCCAAACGATGAATCATTCGGTCCAATTAACGGATTAGCTCCTGTAAAGTTCAAATGATCACGGATAATCATCAAATCGCCAGGCTTGAACGACGGATTCATACCTCCGCAAGCATTGGTGACGAATAAGTGATCCACACCAAGTAGCTTCATGACACGAATAGGAAATGTGACCGCTTGCATCGAATAACCTTCATAATAATGAAAACGTCCTTGCATCGCGATTACAACTTGGTTTTGTAGCTTCCCGATGACTAATTGGCCAGCATGCCCTTCAACCGTCGAGATCGGAAAATGCGGAATAGTCTCATAAGGAATACGTACTGCATCTTCGATATCGTTCGCTAGATCTCCTAGTCCAGAACCAAGAACAAGACCGATGCGAGGTTGTACCATAATTTGGGATTCAATATAAGCTTTCGCTTCCATTGCCTGCTGCAATAGCTCGCTCATGTCTATCACCTCTGTTAATTTGTGTCCAACAATATTAATCTAGCGATTATGCGTTCCCTCATCAGCTGATTTCACCTGCAAGTAAATTGGGAGATGTTATAACATCATCGTTAATGACAATTGACTCGTATATTTTCTCGCGCACATCATCAATCTCAGCACGATTCGCATGTATCGTCGCGATCGCTTCGCCTTCATGTACGGCTTGGCCGATTTTTTTATGCAAAATAATGCCCACAGAAAGATCAATTTGCGATTCCTTCGTCACGCGCCCTGCACCTAACATCATCGCAGCAACGCCAACGCTTTCGGCAGCAATAGCAGCAATGTACCCACTCCGCTTTGCTTGCACTTCGATCTGGTAAGCTGCCGTAGGAAGCCGTGATGGTTCGTCGACTACCGATGCATCTCCACCTTGTGCAGAGAGAAACGTCTTAAATTTCTCTAACGCTTTGCCACTCGCAATCGATTGCTCGAGCATCGTGCGCGCTTGTGCTTGTGTAGCTGCTACCCCAGCGAGTACAGTCATGTGGCTACCGAGCGTCAAGCATAGCTCAGTTAAATCGTCAGGTCCGTTTCCTCTTAGCGTATCAATCGCTTCCTTCACTTCAAGCGCATTGCCGATCGCATAGCCGAGGGGCTGACTCATATCCGACAAAATCGCGATCGTACGACGACCGACTCGATTACCGATATCGACCATGCATGCAGCGAGTTCTCTTGCTTCCTCGATGCTCTTCATAAAAGCGCCGTCACCAATCTTCACGTCAAGAACAATCGCATCTGCTCCAGATGCAATCTTCTTGCTCATGATCGAGCTTGCAATGAGCGGAATCGAGTTAACCGTACCTGTCACATCCCGAAGTCCGTATAGCTTCTTGTCCGCTGGCGTGAGATGAGCGCTTTGTCCGATTACAGCTAGTCCATTGCGGTTCACAAGATCAATGAATTGATCATTATCGAGCTCTACATGAAAACCAGGAACTGATTCCAGCTTATCTATTGTTCCACCCGTATGTCCTAAGCCACGACCTGACATCTTTGCTACCGGCACTCCGATAGATGCGACAAGTGGCGCTAGTACAAGCGTCGTCGTATCGCCAACACCACCGGTACTATGTTTGTCTACCTTAACGCCCGCAATTGGCGAGAGATCAACAACATCTCCGGAATGAACCATAGCCATCGTTAAATTCGCACGTTCATCTGGTGTCATTCCACGAAAAAAGATCGCCATTGCCATTGCAGACATTTGATAATCAGGAATTGTTCCATCTGTATAGCCTTGAACGAGATCATCGATTTCTTGCTTAGATAGCTCACCGCCATCCCGCTTCTTCGTTATTAAGTCCACTGCTCTCATCGACGGCGCCCTCCTGATTATCAAATATTAGCTTAATAGCCTTGCCCGACTCCACCTGTAACGATCGCGATCGATGAGCTAGCTCCCAATCGTGTCGCTCCAGCTTGTATAAGTTTCTGCGCGATCTCCAGATCGCGAACGCCACCAGAAGCTTTTATATCCATTTCTGGTCCTACTACATCCCGAATTAAAGCGATATCTTCAACGGTAGCTCCACCCGTTCCAAAACCAGTGGAAGTTTTCACAAAGTCCGCTCCCGCTTCCTTACATAGGAGAGATGCTTGACGTTTCTCTTCGTCAGTAAGATAGCACGTCTCGATAATAACCTTTACCTTCGCTTTGCCCTTGCATGCCTCTACAACTGCCTCTATATCTTGCTTCACAGCATCAATGTGTCCGGATTTAAGCGCCCCAACATTTAATACCATATCAATCTCTGTTGCCCCGGCCACGATCGCATCTGCTGCTTCAAGCTTTTTCACCTCAGTACGACTCGCTCCTAGTGGAAATCCAATAACCGTCGTTACACCGACACCACTGCCCGCCAGTTCACGTGCTACAACAGGGACCCAATAAGGATTAACACACACTGTTGCAAAATGATATTGTT
The DNA here is from genome assembly GCA_029203125.1 of Candidatus Cohnella colombiensis. Lineage (GTDB taxonomy): Bacteria > Bacillota > Bacilli > Paenibacillales > Paenibacillaceae > Cohnella > Cohnella colombiensis. Next base: position 1,133,771 of record CP119317.1, on the reverse strand, counting down.
TCGCTTCCCCACATATTCGGACGATATCTTGCTCCGTACTCACAGCTCCCAGCAATGTATGATCTATCATGCTCGCGATTTGTTCTGGTGTCATCTTATCACTTCTCCTGTTATCATGATCACTGTAAAAGTGCTCGTGCTGTAATCTGATCTGTAATTAGAGTGTTCGCATATTTTCCATTTAATGCACCGAATATTGAACTCAACTTCGACGCACCACCTGCTACGAGTATCGAATGTTCCTTTAAGCGAAGATCCGCTAGCTCAATCCCTATTGTTCTCTCATTCAAGTCGGGCATGCAAATCTCGCCGTTGTGATCATAGTATCGTGAGCAGATGTCGCCTGCGGCATGGGACTTAATCCAATCATACTCCTCAGGGCGAAAATAATTCGAATTCAATAGCACAGAATCTGCAGTTGGTGCACCAGCAGTAAAAACTGCAATATTCGCTTGTTTACCACGGTCCATAACCTGACGAATATGTCTGTCGGACATAATCGCTTGCTTGACAAGCGGTTGATCAACTATTGCAGGTAGGTACATAAAATAAGGGGAGACGCTATAGGCTTTTCCGAAAAGATGCACAATCTCTGAAGGCGATACCAATACATCCGCATCGCTCACTCCACCATTCAATTGAACGATCGTCACATCTCTAAGCGTCTTATGCTGTAGATGTAGCGCAACCTGATACATCGTCGAACCCCATGACGCGCCAATCATATCTCCATCTTGAATGAGCGTGTCCAAGTATTCTGCAGTTGCCCGCCCGATATACCGTTTCACAACATTCTCTTCATAACTAGGCGTAATCGCTACCACTACATTGTTTAACCCGTATCGTGCCATTAAAGCTAACTTTAGCTTCTCTACATCCTCAGTCGGGTCAACAATGGAAATGTTCACGATCCCTTCAGTCTTCGCTTGCTGTAGCATTCTTGAGATTGTCGGTCTTGACACACCTAATAGATCTGCAATTTGATTCTGACTATAATCTAGTAGATAGTATAGCTTGGCTGCCTCGACGACTTTATTCATCTTTAAATTGTCCAACACTAATCACATACTCTCCGATCAGAATTGTGAAATAATGTTCACCTGCATAGAAATTATGTTCTCGAGTCTTATTATAGCGAAATATCTGTTTCAAAGCTATGTGATTTTTACATAATAATCTAACTTCTTATATAGAAAGTTTACATCAATATGTTATACACTATCAATAAAACAATGGGAGGAAAGAACATGTTAAATGTTGGAGACTCCGCACCTTTGTTTAGCGCAGACAGTACGACCGGACCTCTCGATCTGTCTCAATGGATTAATAACCAACCGATTGTACTCATCTTCTATCCGCAAGACTTTACGCCTGGTTGTACGAAGCAGCTTTGTGCAGTTCGCGACTCAAAAGCACTGTATGAACGCAATGATGCGATCGTTCTTGGAATTAATGCAGGCTCGCTCCAAACGCATCGTGATTTTGCAGAGCAGCATGACTATGACTTCCCAATTGTCTCAGACAGCAATGGGCGAATACGTAAAGCTTATGGTGTTAGCAAGATTTTAGGGATCGCCATGCAACAACGTACCGTATTTATTATTGCTCCAGGAGGGAAAATCGTATTTGCTGAAAAAGGAAATCGACCGACTGAGGAATTGATTGGCGTACTCGAAAGATTGAGAAACAAACGGAGATAGCGATAAAAAAGAGGCAGATTCCTTTTAGCGAAAAGGGCTGCCTCATTAAAATTATAAGCTATTTATTGCGAAAGACGAAGCGCTAAGTTGTACAAATCGATGTTGAAATCTTTCTTCGTCGAAATAACCTTCTCGATATCCGTCGCAACGAATTGACCCTTCATTAGGCCTACACCTTTACCGGAAACACCATCCGACAGCAATTGGACCGCATGATCCGCTAAGCGACTTGCAAGGATTCGGTCATTATGTGTTGGCGTACCTCCACGTTGAATGTGACCGAGCACTGTAACGCGCGGTTCAATACCACTGTACTCTGTAATTTTTTCCGCAACCGTCTGCCCTGTGCATACACCTTCTGCAACAACGACGATCCCGTGACGCTTTCCTTTATTAAAGTTATCCTTCATTCGAAGTGCAATTTCCTTCACATCGAATGGTACTTCCGGTACTAGAATCGCTTCCGCGCCACTTGCTAGACCTGCATATAAAGCAATATCTCCACAATGACGACCCATTACTTCAACCACTGAAGAACGTTCATGAGAAGTCATCGTATCACGCAATTTGTTAATCGCATCTACAACGATGCTAACAGCTGTATCGAAACCAATTGTAAAATCAGTAAACGAGATGTCGTTATCAATCGTGCCAGGAAGACACATCGTCTTAATTCCTAGTTTGCTGAGCTTATTTGCCCCTTGATAGGATCCATCTCCACCGATTACGATAAGAGAATCTATCCCTTTCTGACGTAAAATATCGGCACCGCGTTGTTGACCTTCCTCTGTCATAAACTCTTTGCATCGTGCGGTTTGTAAAATCGTACCCCCGCGTTGAATGATGTCACCTACGCTACGTAAATCCATTTCACGGATATCTTCATTCAACAATCCTTGAAATCCCCGTTGAATTCCATACACTTCAATGCCACGAAACAACGCACTGCGTACAACTGCTCGCACCGCTGCATTCATCCCTTGTGAATCTCCACCACTAGTTAAAACTGCGATTTTCTTCACTGCGCTCATGTTCGTTTCCTCCCCAACACTCTCTGTTTATTATAAAGCTTTTCTTATCCAATGGCTGTTCAGCCAGAAAAACACCCTCGTCCATGGACTGCCCTTCATGAGATATCGCGCTGTTACACGGACCTCACGTTGACCCTTCACTTTCGGATCCGACAAGTAAAGCGCAACAAGCCCTTCCACAATCATTCTATGAAAATGACTAAAGGGGAGCTGATCAGCCGACTTGCGGGCCGCCTGAACGATACCTACCATTCGCTCATTCAGCATCTGCTGATCGTCATAATAGCTACAAAAATTTAAATCGCCACCTGCTCGATCTTCGGCCTGGTCGATTAAATAATCTAACAGGATATGCAACCCACATATCGCAGGGAAGTAGCTTGTCTTAATCGTCGTTGCCATTCTAGCATCAAGCTGAGGATCGCTTGCTGCTAAGAATAGCATAAACATCCCCAATGTTGAACCCGTTGCTGCTGCAAATTCATTCCATTTTAATTTTGGATATCGATCAGCACTCCGTTGCCACCATGTATGTAACTCCTGTTCTCGCTTAGCTGGATCGATATGCTTATATACTTGCAAGTCACCATAAAGCGAAACAAGTTCAATCACATGCTGTTCCACATGCTCGTATGCGGGTAAATGGCGAATAGAAGATTGGCATTGCAGAACGAGCGCATTCAGGTAGCCGCCATCTTGTTGTTCCACACGCAGTGCATAATAATTTTGTACAGGCGCTCCTCTTGTTACAGCATCAATCATACTCTGGTGTAGCAATCGAAAATCCGCGGGATCTAATGAGGTGCTGCGATCACACAAATTATCAAGATAATCACTAATCGTCTGCAAAGCGACAATCAGTGGAATTAATATTTGGCGTTGTTCCAAGTTCGCCGCGGCGTATACACCGCCACCTTCACAATGAAATTGCTTCGTATTCATACTATCAAGCGCTTGCTTCCGCAGCTCCTCATCAGGGATTGCTTCTGCTACTTTGCGCCATCGTGCAAGCTCAGCGCGCACCTCGGGTAAAATGTATTTATAAACTCTTTTCATCAGCGACCAAGCACCCTTAGGAGCTTGACCTTTTAGTAACTCGTTATTACTCATTGCGTGGTCCTCCACTTGCTCATTCAGCTATGCCTTTTTCCATCTTGGTCCAGCTCTTGTACTGTTCGGAACCAAATATGTAAATCATTGATTCGACTAGCCAAATCTGCAATGTCACTATTCAAACTACACGAAGCTACAAAGTCGTCTTCCTCAAAAAGCTGATCCTGCTTCACTCTAATTTGTCGTTCGAACCGGATGACATGCTCGGGGATCGTTCCACGGATCATTTCCCATTCCTCAAGTAATGCGGTTTGGTCTTGTAACCCTATTCGCTCCCAATCCTCTGTGAAATTAGGAATACGAATCCCTAACCGCTCATTGAACATGAATTGAAGCTTGAGCCACTCGTCCTGTTTCATCAGAATGTCCATTTACTCACCTACATGTTATTCCTCAGTCGACTATCCATTCTTTAATTTATCATTTCACACCATCGAAATCCAGCACTATTGTCCAATAATGTACAGTGAAATGTGACGAAATCTGTTATAATTCAAGCAATCGTATCAGGTCGACTATCAGAAATGTAAGGAGAATTGCGATGAGTACATCCCACGAGGTTGTCACACTTAGAAAGCTTTTTCAATTTTTCATCCCGATGGGCATTTCTGTATTACTCATTAACTTTTCTCATGTCATCATTAACGGCACACTTGCACGATCGAGCAATCCAGAGATGATCTTGGCGGGTTATGCGCTAGGGATGAGTTTGCTCACAGTGACAGAGCGACCTGCCATTTTACTGCGTCAAACATGCTCCGCACTTGTAAGAGATCGCAGATCGTTTCGAGCTGTTCGATACGTAGCGATTTATGTATTTGGCTCTTCATTAGTATTTGGTGCGCTCGTCGCCTTCACACCTGTTGGTGAATGGGTATTCCAAGGAATTTTCGGTGCTGATGCATTCGTCGCAACCGAAGCGATCAAAGTCTACTACGCGCTTATGTTCCTTTCCATATTTTCGGGCCTGCGCTGTTTATACCAAGGGATCATTATATATAAAATGAGAACACGCTGGCTCACGATCGGGATGATATTCCGTCTTGCTGGCATGCTGATCTTGTCCCAATATTTTCTCCATGTCGGAGTTACCAGTGCACTGCAGGGCAGTATCATCTTCTTGTTCGGTATGATGATCGAAGCTTCGATCAGCTTTATGGAAGCGCGGAAACTACTTGCAAAGATGCCTGAGCAGGACGAGGAATGTGAGGTAGCCGGACCAAAGCAGGTGCTTCGATTTTATAATCCATTACTTTATTCATCGCTCATTGTCGTATGGGTTGCACCTATTTTGAACATTATGCTTGGAACGACAGAACGAGGAACTCTTGCCATCGCTTCATTCGCTGTTGCAGGTAGTTTGATGAACTTGATGCTCGGATTTTTCACTTATTTCCATCAGATCGCGCTGATCTTCGTAAAGTCGCACCCGCTGCTCGTACGTAATTTCACATTGTTACTAGGCTTTATTCCAACATTGCTAATGCTCGTTATGTGCTTCACACCGATTGGCTCGTGGATGTTCGCAAATGTCCTCGGAGTAAAGGATGACTTATTAACAGCCTCCTTGCATGCACTAAGAGGTTTCTTACCATTTGTAGTCATTTTTCCTTGGTTGGACACACTTAATGGAATCGTAATGGCAAATTCCGAAACGAAGCTCATGTTCAGTTCACAGATGGCCAATGCAATTATTACTATCGTTTTGATCCTTTTACTAGCATTCTTTTTGCCACACTGGAATGGCTCGCTTGCGTCACTCGCACAGTCCGCAGGCGTAATTGCTGAACTATTGATGCTCGTTTGGCTATATAAGCGGAACCATCCGAATCTAAATCAATTAAGACCGTAAAAACAAGGAGGTGCCTTATGAAATTTCGCACCCAAACGCAGGGCAGACAAGTGTTCATTATTCGTGCCATGCAATTTACATACTATGCCTTTATGTCATTGCTCGTCGCCTACTTTCCACTCTATTTCGATAGCATTGGTTTCACTAAACTACAAATTGGTGCGATTTATTCCATAGGTCCGACACTCTCGATCTTATCTAACATTGTGGTCGGTGTTATAAGCGATAAATCCCAAAACATTAGAAGAGTTGTCAGTCTCTTATTCCTAGGTCAAATATTAGGTTTAGCTTTACTGCTGCCACAAAAGGAATTTGCAGTTGTATCTATCATTATGGCATTCTTCTATTTCTGCCAAACGCCGATGAACGCTGTTGTTGATAGTATTAACCTGCTCGCCTCTGAACAGTTGAATCGTAGCTTCGTAGCGCTTCGCATGTTTGGATCTCTCGGGTATGCCATCTTTGCAGTCGTGTTTGGAATCGTGCTGAAGCAGTATGGGTCAGACCTCACGATTATCTTAGGGATCATTATCCTGGCCATCGGGATGCTGTTCTCATTGTTTATCGGAAACTATCAAGCGTCAATGCGTAAGTTCGAGCTTCGCGGATTATGGTCGATTGTTAAGGATCGCAGGACGATTGGATTTCTTGTGATGATCTTTTTCATCTCCATCGGGCATCGGATCAACGAGGGGTTTCTAGCTCTCACCATGAGAAACTTAGGGGCGGACGATTCTGTCATTGGTATTGCATCATTGGCTTCAGCCGTTAGCGAAATTCCGATGTTTTTTATTCTTGCAAAATATGGATATAAAATTCGTGAAATGCCACTGCTCGCGATTGCTGGCGCGATGTACACGCTTAGATTTTGGCTGATGAGCGTTGCCACTGAACCGTGGATGATGGTCGCTTTACAATGTATGCACATCGTCACATTCGCCATCTTCTACATTACTGCGCTTCGCGTTCTCATGAATATGATTCCTGAGCAATATCGCGCTTCAGGACAAGCGTTATATGCAGTCGTATGGAGTGGACTTTCCGGAGTTGCGGCAGGAGTGTTTGGCGGTAGATTAATCGATATCGCAGGCTTTTCATATGCATATCGTTTAGGTGCACTCTTCGCTCTGCTGGGCACAATCGGCTTCTTGTACCTTCACTTCCGCCGATCAGAGACATAATAGTAAAATTACTTGCGTTTATTCATAAGCTACCCAGTAACAGCCACTTTAACATTTTCGATAAAATATTTTTGGGATGTATCTCCCTCCGGTTGCTGTTACAGACGTGAAATCTGAATTGACAACTTCTAGCGAAGTAATTTCACGTCTGTAAAGGCAAACGCTGTCGCTCCTCCAGGAGATACATTCCCTTTTTTCTGTATCGTTAAGTTCCCTTTATGTCTGTTGTTGATCGAAAACCAACATTTAACGTTCTAGAATTACGCAGTGACACTTTTTATCAATAAACCGTACGTAACGCCATCTCGGCGCATACCTATCGCTAGAAACAGTAAAAAAGCTTTGCCCATAAGTCGCTTATGGGAAAGCTTTTTTACGTTTACAAATCTATTTTAGCCCGTCTCTGATTGAAGCTCCCACGCGTTAGCATCAGTTCTCGTTACTGTCACACGCGATATTCGCAGATGATCAGTCTCTTCGATTGTGAAGCGTAAGCCCTCATCTGATACGACGAATTGGTTTTTCTTCGGCGGAATTTCAATTTGAGAATAAATCCACCCACCGATTGTGTCGTAATCGTCAGTAGGAATATCCAAGCTGAAGAAGCTATTTACTTCCTCAATGAGCATCATACCATTGATTGAATAAGTGCTTTCATCACGCATTTCAATATCAGGACGTTCCTCGTCGAACTCATCTTGAATTTCGCCAACGATTTCTTCCATAATATCTTCTAACGTAACTAGTCCAGCAGTTCCACCATATTCATCAATCAAGATTGCTATTTGTGATTTACGCTTTTGCATTAGCTTCAACAATGCACTAATGGGCATACTTTCGGGAACTGTTGTCATCGGACGCATCACTTCACGAATATCTAGAATGGAATTGTCCGTTACTTTAAGCAGATCCTTGATATGAACAAAGCCGATAATATTATCTTTATCGTTCTCACAAACCGGATATCGTGTATGCATTTCTCTTAGAGCGATTTTCTTATTTTCATCAAATGATAAATTCCCATATAAGCAAATCATCTCTAATCGTGGAATCATAATTTCACGCGCATTCGTCTCTGCAAATTCAAAGATGTTATCCATGAGCGTCAATTCTGTATTGTCGATTAGTCCGCTCTTGTGGCTTTCTTTCACCAATATCCGGATTTCTTCCTCCGTATGAGCAGTTGATGATCCATCGGCCATATTAATTCCGAACGGTTTCAACAAAAGACCTGCAGTACCATTGAGCACCCAAATAAATGGGCTCATCATATTGCGAAAAAACTTAAGAGGCGCAGCAACCCAAAGCGTTACACGTTCCGCTTCACGAATCGCTACAGACTTCGGCATTAACTCTCCTAATACAATGTGAAGCACAGTGATAATAGAAAATCCGAAAATGAATGATAACGGATGAACAAAGCTTTCGCTAATGTTCAATGCCTTAAATAAAGGCTCAAGCATCCTCGCAATTGCAGGTTCACCAATCCAACCAAGGCCAAGCGATGCTAGCGTAATCCCTAATTGACATGCTGACAAATACGTATCTAAGTGGTCCACTAGATGTGCAGCTGTCTTCGCTTGTTTGCGGCCTTCTTGAACGAGTGTTTCAATTCTTGTGCCGCGAACCTTTACGAGTGAAAACTCTGCTGCGACAAAAAATCCGTTCAATAATACTAAAAAAATAATCAGGACCAAGTCCACGCTTAGCGGAAAGGGGTCACCGTCCAAATAATTCCTATCCTCGCCATGTGCAAGGGATAGGTACACCTCCTTTATTATACAATACGACTTCATACTAGCTTAGTCGCTTTGAAGCATAGAGTCAATCACCGGATCACCTCGCAAATTGCAGTAGTACCCATCTCTATTCACGCTAGCTTGCTTCTTATGCCTTTTTTTCGAATATTACGGCAGTATATCCTCAAATGCTACGATTTCAATGCTTTTCCTGCACAAAGTGCAGTTGATTCGCTGCAACAGTAGAGTTGCGACCTTGCTTCTTCGCTTCATATAATGCTAGATCAGCCGCGCGAACAAAATCATCTTGATGTTCATATGGAGCCCATTGATTGCTTACAACACCAACACTAATCGTAACAACAGCGTCCTCACCAAGTCCGTGATGCGGAATGGTGCAGCTGCTTATCGATTCACGAAGCCGATCAGCTGCTTCCATTGGATCGAGCATAGACAATGCTGGAAAAACAACTGCAAACTCTTCCCCACCATATCGATATGCGTTACCTGCAATTATCCTCGCTTCATTATCTAGCTTGTGAGCAATCATCTGTAGACAGAGATCTCCAGCCATATGTCCATAAAAGTCGTTATATTCTTTAAAGTTATCTACATCAATAAAGATTAAGCAGATCGGATACAAATTAAGAGTAAGCTGCCCCCATGTATCCAATAAATCCTCGTCAAAGGTTCTCCGATTCAGAATTCCAGTCAACCCATCCAATGAGGATAATCTGCGAAAGTGAGCATTCGTCTCGGTCAACTGCCGCTCCACATCCTTGTGATGTCCGATTTCACGCACAATGATAAGCACAGCAGGCTTGCCCATATAAGGAATGCCTATTGCCGTCACTTCAACATCGATAATCTTGCCATCAAGGCGAACGAATTGCTCTTCTAATTGTCCCACATTATGATCGTTCATCGCACTAGTCGCCCGTTTGCGAACGATGTCTTTATACTGATGGGGAACAAACTTCAACATGGGTAGTCCAATCAACTGTGAACAATCACTAATACCCATAAGCGTCGCGCATGCAGGATTTGCAAATACAATAATACCATCTTGATGAACTGCGATCGCATCAGGTGCACGTTCCACTAGATTACGATAACGACGCTCACTTTCTCCAGTTAAGATTAATGCACGTGATGCTACGAGATACATAAAATGAACGGTCAAAATTGCAACAACAGACACAATGATCGTGAACACACTCATATTGTGGTGGGAAACAAGATTATAAATACTAATCAATAGGATTAAACATAGCGAAAAGAAATAAATGAACAATAGACGCCCATGATGTCGAAGTAGCATATAAATTAGCCTCCAATATCACCAATCGTCAACATTATATATATCAATTGTTATTCTACAATATATTATGAAAAAAATGCTATATTTTCCCGATAATTTATTTTTTCTTTCTCCGTAACTGGTTTTGTCTAATTCGATCTTCAGTACCCTGGTCCGTCGCTTCGTAGAAGCTGACCCCCTTAAGCTGCTCTGGTAAGTAAGCTTGCTCTACATAATGCCCTGGATAGTCATGCGGATAGAGATAGCCGACATGCCCAAGCTTCTTCGCCCCACTATAATGAGCATCTCTCAGATGCAGCGGCACTTCGGCCGATTTCATCTCCTCAATCTGACCCGATATTTTGCCAATAGCCATTGCAATCGCATTCGATTTAGGACTTTCAACAGCAAAGAGGATCGCTTGAGCTACGATATATTTGGCTTCTGGCCATCCAATCCGATGGTAAGCCTCCATGGCGCTTACAGCTTGTACCATCGCCTGTGGATTTGCTAGACCGATGTCTTCGCTGCATGCAACTGTCAATCTTCTTAAAAAGACCATTGGATCCATCCCAAGCTTGTCCACAGCATACAGAAACCAGAATAGTGCTGCGTCACTCGACCCTCTAACACTTTTATGGAAAGCGGACAGCACATCATATTGCGTAGATTCATCAGCTGTAATGCTCGGCTGTCTGATCGATTCCTCAGCAATTTCTATCGTGATATGAACAGAGCCATCCAAATTCGAAGGTGTCGTTACAGCCGCAAGCTCTAATGCTGTTAATGCACGCCGAATATCTCCATTTGCCATAGATGCGATGTGATCCAACGCATCTTCATCCACTTGCAGCTTCATAAAGGCGAGTCCCTTATCGGCATCGACTAAAGCTCTACGCATAGCTGCCATAGAATGCTCCTTCGTTAGCGACTGCAATCGGAACAAAGTCGATCTGGACAGCAAAGCTCCATTAATGCTGTGATACGGATTTTCAGTGGTTGCACCTATGAAGATGATTGTTCCACGCTCTACTGCGGGAAGTAGCGCATCTTGACGAGAGCTATTGAAGCGATGTACCTCATCAAGGAACAAAATCGTCTTTCTCCCATATAAACTTCGATTTTGTTCTGCCTGCTCAATCACTTCTCTTACTTCCTTGACCGTCGTTTCCACCGCATTCAATCTGACGAAATCGCCTTGTGTCTGCTTGGAAATAATATGAGCCAACGTTGTCTTACCACAACCCGGTGGACCAAACAACAAAATCGAGGATACAACATCTCCCTCGATCGCTCTTCGAAGTATCTTACCCGGACCAATAATATGCTCTTGTCCGATGTATTCCTCTAATGTCTCTGGACGCATGCGATCTGCTAATCGTCTTGCTGTCGGCTGCGCGTCCGCTTGATAGCTAAATAAATCCATACGAGTCCCGCCTTTCTACTTCTTCCATCATAGCAGAAAGAAACCAAAAAATCGAAAGAAATAAGGAACAAACGTTCCTGAAATCTTCCGATCACGTTGGACATATTTTTTGTCTATACAACTTATTTGAAATTGTGCTACAAAGGTGGCGTCTCGACCTCATCTCCCCACATCGAAGCCCAAAAGCTAGAAACTGGCGCCACTTGGATTTCCTCTGCTGGAGCTTCCAGCGCATTCTCAGTAGGTTGAACCGTATAGGTTTGCTTTCGACGCTTCGACCCGCCAGGTCTTCTGCGCTTGCTCGGACGACAGTTGCAACGAGAAACATTGCGCTTCGTACTCATCAAGGTAACGCCTCCTCAACGTTGATACATCAATCTATGTAGGAGAACGCGGATGAGATAGAGACATTCGCTGAGTAATGATATATTTTATGCTTATACAGACAATGCTAAGTTTGAAACTTATTAATTATATATAACGCAAAAAAACCTCAGCTGTTAAGCTGAGGCTCGTTATCCAACAAATCTTTGATGACTACACTGACCATAATGAGTCCTGCAACAGGAGGCACAAATGCATTGCTCGATGGTGGCTGCTGCGCTTTCCGAATATCCTTCGGTGCAGTATCGGGCACGATTCGCTCCGTTACATCTTCACGAGGTTTAACTGGAAGTTCAGTCGAGAATACCACTTTTATCCCGCGTTTGATGCCCTCATTACGCAGCTTTTTCCGAATGACTCTTGCCATGGGATCAACCGTCGTCTTCGAGATATCTGCAACTTGAAATCGAGTGGGATCAAGCTTATTTGCTGCACCCATGCTGGAAATAATGGGAATATTGCGCTCCAGACATTGCAACATCAAATGCACCTTATAGATTATCGTATCTGATGCATCAACGATGTAATCGATTGGATATTTAAACAGCTCTTCGTATGTCTCTTCTGTGTAAAACATCCGCATCGCAATAACGTCGCATTCCGGATTAATAAGCTTAATCCGATCACTCATCAGATCCACCTTCGGCTGTCCGACTGTTGTCGTTAACGCGTGCACTTGGCGATTTATATTGGTAATGTCGACAACGTCTTTATCAATCAAAATAATCCGACCAATCCCAGAACGTGCAAGCGCTTCGGCGGCAATGCCGCCTACGCCTCCAACGCCGAGAACTGCAACTGTGCTGCCCTTCATACGCGCGAGCCCTTCTGGTCCGATCGCCAATTCTGTTCTAGAGAATTGATGTAGCATCGCTTATGATCGCTCCTTTATTTCGTCTTGATTGCTACGCGAATGTGTAAATCATCAAGCTGACGATCGGCAACCGGCGATGGTGCATCAATAAGCAAATCTGTTGCGCTCGCTGTTTTCGGGAATGCAATCGTTTCACGCAAGTTCGTACGACCAGCAAGCAGCATCACAAGACGATCAAGACCGAATGCGATCCCTCCGTGTGGAGGCGCACCGAATTCAAACGCTTCAAGTAAATAACCGAACTTATCTTGCGCTTCTTCAGCAGTAAGACCGATCGCCTTGAACATTTGCTCTTGCACATCACGGCGATAGATCCGCATCGATCCGCCACCAACTTCATAGCCATTCAATACGATATCGTATGCTTGCGCGCGAATTGCACCTGGATCAGTGTTGAACAATTCCAAATCATCGTCATGTGGACGAGTGAACGGATGGTGCTCCGCAACGAATCGCTTGCTCTCTTCATCCCATCCAAGCAACGGGAAGTCTACAACCCACAGGAAGCGATATGCATTGTTGTCGATGAGACCTAGCTCACGACCTACCTTTAAGCGAAGGTTTCCCATGACGTCAGCAGCCGTTTTTAGCTTATCTGCAGAGAAGGTTAGCAGGTCGCCTTCTTCCACGTTCAAGCGCTCTGTCAGAGCCGCAATTTCTTCCGGCTTGAAGAACTTCACGATCGGACCACGCCATTCGCCGTCCTTCACCGTAATCCAAGCAATCCCTTTACCGCCATAACGAGCAGCGAACGGTTGCAAATCGTCAAGCTCTTTGCGACTCCAGGACGCGCAGCCCTTCGCATTCAACGCTTTAACGACTCCACCGGAAGCTGCTACTGAAGCGAAAACTTTCACATCGCTACCACTAACAATGTCTGTAACATCTTCGATTTCGAGTCCAAAGCGAAGATCCGGCTTGTCTGAGCCGTATTTGTGAATCGCATCATGATAAGTTAACCGTTGGAACGGTGTTGGAATTTCGACTCCGACAGTTTCACGGAACAACTTCGCCATCAACTGCTCCATCATGCCTAACAATTGATCCTGAGATAGGAAAGACGTCTCAATGTCAACCTGTGTAAATTCAGGCTGACGATCAGCACGAAGATCCTCATCGCGGAAGCAACGCGCGACTTGGTAATAGCGCTCAATCCCACTGACCATCAACAGTTGCTTAAATAGCTGTGGTGATTGCGGAAGCGCGAAAAATTCACCTTCATGGACACGGCTCGGTACTAAGTAATCGCGAGCGCCTTCAGGAGAGCTCTTCGTTAAAATTGGTGTTTCCACATCAATAAAGCCGTTGTCGTCGAGGAAATCGCGGAACACTTTTGTCGCCTTGGAACGCAATAATAGCGTCTTTTGCATCTCTGGACGACGAAGATCGAGATAACGATATTTCAGGCGCAACGATTCGTCTACTTCAACGCCATCTTCAATTGGGAATGGAGGAGTTTTCGCTGCATTAATCACTTCGACTTCCGTAACCTGAATTTCAATTTCACCCGTTGCAAGGTTCGCATTGAACGTCTCAGGATCACGCTCAACAACTTTCCCCTTCACCGCGAGTACATACTCATTACGTGCACGGCTTCCAACATCAAGCGCTGATCCGGAAAATGCTGGGTTGAACACAATCTGGACAATCCCCGTACGGTCACGAAAGTCAATAAACAGAATGCCTCCGAAGTCACGCCAGCCTTGAACCCATCCATTCAAGATAACCTCTTGGCCAACATTGGCTTTCGTTAATTTACCGCAATCAATATTTTTGAGCATCATCACTATTTAATCTCCTTTTCCTCAATCGGAATCAATGTTTGGATCGCTTGAATCAATTGGTTGATTGGAACAGTTTGCTGTTCACCTGTTGCAAGCTGCTTCAATGAAATTACACCTTGCTCCAGCTCATCATCGCCTAATATTGCAGCATAGCGAGCGCCTTGACGATCTGCTGCTTTGAACTGCGCCTTCGTCTTACGACCTAAATAGTCACGTTCTGCAACGATTCCGGAAAGACGTAGTTGTTGAAGAAGTCCAGGAGTCGCTTGCTCAGCACGTTCGCCTAGTGCAACCAAATAGACGTCAATCCCTTCATCAAGTGCGGGTTTAGCCTGCTGGTCCTCAAGCAACAGAAGCGTACGTTCTAGACCGATTCCAAGACCTACACCAGGTTGGTCATTACCACCGATCTGCTCGACAAGGCCATTATAACGTCCACCGCCGCCAATCGTATCGATCGCGCCAATCCCTTTAGCCTTATACTCGAACGCTGTATGCGTATAGTAGTCCAATCCACGAACAAGTCTAGGATTGATCTGATACGGAATATTCATCTCATCGAGATATTTGCGCACTTGTGCAAAATGACTCTCGCACTCTTCATCCAAGCTATCGAGTATAGACGGAGCACCATCGAATTTGTCTTGGTCCACTTTACAGTCGAGTACGCGAAGCGGATTACGTTCCATTCGCGATTGACAATCCGCACACAAATCGGCAGCCATCGGCTTCAGAAAGGCGAGTAGTTTTTCGCGAAAGGCAGCTCGCACTGCCGGTGTCCCGACGGAGTTCAAATCTACCGTAACACCTTTAATACCCACTTCTTGATAAAAGGAATATCCGAGTGCGATAACTTCCGCATCCAACGCTGGTTCGGTCGAGCCAATCGCCTCCACACCGAACTGGTGAAATTGACGATATCGTCCTGCTTGTGCACGTTCATACCGGAACATCGGGCCGATGTAGTACAGCTTCGTTAATTCCGGCTCGCTGTACATCTTATTTTCCACATAGGAACGCACAGTACCCGCAGTACCTTCAGGACGAAGTGTCATGCTCCGCTTGCCGCGGTCCTCGAAGGTATACATTTCCTTCTCGACGATATCGGTCGTTTCCCCAACACCGCGCTGAAAGAGTTCAGTCGTTTCAAATATCGGTGTTCGAATTTCATTGAAACGATAACGGCGACAAAGGCTTCGAGCGGTTCCTTCTATAAATTGCCAGAGCTCCGAACTACCAGGTAGTATATCCTGGGTACCTTTGGGCTTCTGAATTGCCATCTTACTCACTCCTTGTTCAAAAAATAATAAAAGCTCTCGCCCCATGACAATGCTTCCATCGTCAGGGACGAGAGCGTATAAGTTGCTCCCGCGGTGCCACCCGTCATTCAAGCGAGAGAATACTCGCTTGCTCTTTCATCCGGTTAACGCCCGGCTACGCCTAAGCACTACTGAGCATTACGTGTTCAACCTACGTAATGGCTGTTCGCATTAAGTTCTCAGGGAGGTCTTTCTTTCGCTCATCACCGGAAAGCTTGCAGCCCAGCAATGCACTTTCGCTGTCGCTTCGACATGAATTGTGCTATGCTAACGGCTTTCCTCTCTGGAGGTGTGGGTTCGAAGTACTGTTTCCCGTCATGGAATCTAAGGCTAATAACATACTGTACATCATTGTAATATGCGCATGTGACCCTGTCAAGAAATTCAGCTTTCATCACGACATTACAAAGAAAATAACCTGCCAATAAATTGGCAGGTCCAATGAAAATTATATTGAAAAAGGGGGTCTTCTATAAGATAAGCTATTGACTTTAATATCAGATGAAAAACAGATTACAGTTGCATTACAAAAAAGAAAGCGCTATCGTCGTAATACTATGCTTTATTAAGTACTCGTGTCAATTTGCGTATAGAATACCTGTGAATGTTTCCCTCCTGCTTCCAAATAGACATAGAAATGATTTAAGCCCGTAAATAAATATCCATAACTCACTATGCTACCGTTCGATGAACCGTCAAGATCGAATGTACAAGCAATTACATTGTGCATATTGCTAGTTAACGACGGATCGCTCGCAAGTGTCTTGATATTACTAGCCGAGTCATCATCCAACTCGTTCGTGCTGAATACCACATATGCTGTCGCTGGTTCTTCTGGATAATAACCGAACAGAAGTGCAGGCGAACTCTGAAACGTAGTGTACGTAACCGATGTAACACTCATAGATGCTGATGCAACAGGTGCATAGTAAATTGGGTATACAGGAGGATTAGTCACAGAAAGCTCTGTAGGCGAATCATCCTTGACGAGCGGTTTCTGGAAAAGCGATTGAATGCCTGTAACTTCGATTATCGGATTGACAGCGCTGCCTGGATAAAATCCAGAACGAAGCTTGATCTTCAGCGTTTTGCCATCCTCGGACAATTCGAAGCTATCCAGTTCGTCGCTTAAAGCATTACCATTGATCATAATATTCGACAATTTAATAGTCTTCGGATCTACCGCACTGGAGAATGCGATCGTCAGCTCTTTGTTGGCGTCCAAAGTCGCTTCATTAACCGTTAGATCCGGATCGACGACAGTCTTTGTTGCAAAAGCCGCCGTAGCCAGCAATCCGCGGTCAGCGTTAGACCTTCCGTCAAAGCCAATGTCATCTGGCAACAAGCCTGCAAAGAATGCATAGTTGACATATGGCATCGCCCAACCGGATACCGTAGAATTCGGAACACCTTGGCCTTGCGATTGCATTGCGTCAGCTTCTTTACCAAGACCACGCACCAAGAAAGTGGCCAGCTGTTCTTTGGTCACTGCTCCACTAGGATCAAATAGACCATCTCCTATACCAGTCGTAATTCCAGCAGCTTTTATCGCTTCGATAAACGGTAGCGCGTAGCCGTTGCCAGGATCATCTAGCTTCACATCGGAAAATGATGAAGTCTTTAAATCTGTGTTAACATCCAGCCCAAAGATCAACGCGGCAACTTTGGCGAACTGCGCACGATTCATCTCTTCTTTAATTCCGAACGTTCCATCGTTAAAACCATTGAAAATACCTGCACTTATCAATGCGTCGAACTTCGCCTTTGTTGCTTGGTCCAAATCTTTCAAATCAGTGAAATCAGCGGTCGTCTTTGTAGCTGCGGACACTAGAGATGCAGGAATAAAAAGTACGAGTATGAGCAGCAACATACAACTTTTTCTCAATAATCTTGACACTTTAGTATAATTCCTCCTTTACTTTTGGTTACTCCATTTATCGGTATAACATAGTAACGTTTTAATAGTTTTGATAAAATTTACAAATAAAGAAATCCCTATCGCTTACGCAGCCTGGTCCACTGCTGATCGATAGGGATTGTTTTCACACTTAGCTTCGTCCACCCGGTGTAAATCTTCTGCCGACCGCGGAAGCCGTAGCTCCCGGATCGTCGCTATATTCCTCGCGTAATGAATCAGAAATTACGACCGCTTCCCGACGTTCAGGTAGCAAGCCTTCCTGTATCATTCGCTTTAAATTCGCTTCCTTACGCGATTGCCTCATTCGCCATACATCTCCTGTGATCGAGTATGGCTTGTAGTGTTCCCAATCAATCGTCGCTTCAATCGGCCTTGCTATCCAGAATCAATGTCACCGGTCCATCATTGACAAGCGACACGTCCATCATCGCACCAAAACGCCCTGTTTCTACCTTAATGTTCTTACTTGCGAGCATCGCATTGAATTGTTCATACAGCGCCTCAGCCACTTCAGGCCTCGCAGCACCCATATAGTTCGGACGCCTTCCTTTACGGCAATCCCCAAACAGCGTAAACTGGGAGACGGATAATATTTCACCTGCGACATCCTCTAGCGATAGATTCATTTTGCCGGCATCATCCTCAAAAACCCGCAACACTGCTACTTTGTCCGCCATCCAGGCCAAGTCCCGCTCACTATCTTCATGTCCGATTCCAACAAGCAGCAATAGCCCCTTACCTATTTGACCTACAACTTCACCACTAACGGTTACTTTCGCTTCGGCTACCCGTTGCAATACGACTTTCATATACTTGGTCCCCTAACTATTGCATCATCCGCTGAACTGAAAAAATATCTTTCACTCGCTTAATTTTATCTACGACTGATTGAAGTTGCTCTTTGTTCCTTATTAGAATGGTCATGTGAATGATCGCATTTTTATTTTTGTCGGAACGTCCCGATACTGCTGCAATATTCGTTTTGCTTTCGGATACGGACTGAAGCACTTCATTCAATAAGCCATTGCGGTTATGACCGAGAACTTCGATCTCCACGCTATACGTCGATTCACCAATCTCTTCCCACTCGACTTCAATGACCCGTGCTGCTTCCTCACCTTCATCTCCAGTCGGAATATTCGTACATTTCGTGCGGTGTACCGATACGCCACGACCACGGGTAATATAGCCAATGATCTCATCCCCTGGCACAGGATTGCAGCAACGTGCAAATCGAACAAGTAGATTGTCTACCCCTTTGACAACAACACCATTCGACTGGCGGCGACGCTCAGATAAACTTACATTGCCAGGCGTCTTCATCTCTTTCACTTCGGTTGTCAAATGAATTTGCTGTGCTTCCTCTGCTTCTCTACGTAGCTTCTCTGTCAGCTTGGAACAAATTTGTGCAGCTGTAATCCCTCCAAAGCCTACAGCAGATAACATGTCTTCAATATCGTTAAACGTATATTTTTTGGCTGCATCTAGCAGCTTCTCATCGGTCATCCACTCATAGGGCTCTAAGCCAAGACGCTTTAGTTCACGCTCTAATTGTTCTTTACCCTTATCCACACTTTCCTCACGCATTTCCTTCTTGAACCATTGTCTGATCTTCGTACGTGTATGAGACGATTGTGCAATCTTCAACCAGTCCTGACTTGGACCATAGGAATGCTTAGAGGTTAAAATTTCAACAATGTCGCCCGTCTTCAATTTATGATCAAGCGGGACAATTCTCCCATTTACTTTCGCGCCAATTGTCCGATTACCTACCTCAGTATGAACGCGATAGGCGAAATCAAGCGGAACAGAGCCTGCAGGCAACTCAAATACTTCGCCTTTTGGAGTAAAGACGAAGACAAGATCGGTGAAGAAATCCATTTTGAGTGATTCCATAAACTCAGCTGCGTCACGTGTATCTTGCTGCAATTCGATAATTTCACGGAAAAAGTTCATCTTATCCCCGAAGCTACCTTGCGCCATTGTCCCCTGATTGCCATCCTTGTAGGCCCAATGCGCCGCAATCCCAAACTCACTCGTCCGGTGCATCTCCCAAGTGCGAATTTGCACTTCCGTTGGTTCGCCTGTTGGACCCACAATCGTCGTATGCAACGACTGATACATATTCGCCTTTGGCATTGCAATATAATCTTTAAAGCGACCTGGCATAGGCTTCCATAATGTATGGATAATCCCTAATGTCGCATAACAATCTTTGACATTATCTACAAGAATCCGAATCGCCAATAAGTCATATATTTCGTTGAATTGCTTATTTCTTGTAGACATCTTCTTATAGATGCTATAGATGTGCTTAGGTCGACCAGAGATGTCCCCTTGTATGCCCATCTCTTCAATCTTTTCGCGAATACGCGAAATTAATTCATCAATATATTGCTCACGATCTGTCCGTTTCTTCTTCATGAGATGAGCAATTCTGTAATATTGCTGCGGGTTCAAGAAACGAAGTGCAATATCTTCCATCTCCCACTTGATTGCACTAATCCCGAGGCGGTGTGCAATCGGGCAATAGATATCAAGCGTTTCCTGTGCAATTCTACGCTGACTTTCCTCGGATTGGAACTTAAGCGTACGCATATTATGAAGTCGGTCGGCAAGCTTAATTAATATTACGCGAATATCATTAGCCATTGCCACGAACATTTTACGATAATTTTCGTTTTGCTGCTCTTCCTTTGAACGGAATTGGATCCGTTCGAGCTTGGTTACTCCGTCTACAAGACCCGCAATTACGGTACCATACCGAGCTTTGATATCATCAACCGTAACCTTCGTGTCCTCAACAACGTCATGAAGAAGTGCCGCCATTACTGTAACGACATCCATCTGCATACCGACGCAAATCTCCGCAACAGCAACGGGATGTAGAATGTAGGGTTCGCCGGATTTGCGCATTTGACCTATGTGAGCTTCATTCGCATATTCATACGCATCGCGAATTTTGTCCAAATCCTGCTCTTTCATATATGCTGATGCTTTGTCGAGCAACTGCTCCATGCTCATTGCTTAATTCCTTTCCACCGATGCCTCACATCGGGAGTTTCTCTCAGAAGTTATACCTTTCATTATGCCTCTTTTTCGCGGGAATCGTCAACCTTCTCGCCTTGCCGGTGAAGAAGCTTTGCGGAGATTATTTAGATATTGATAAGTGTGAAACTAATAAATTGTGTATCATTCAAAAAAGGACGTTCGTCCTGCGGCATTTAGCAGGTGAACGTCCTTTTGTTATTCATCTTAATAAGTAATCAACGATACCACATCGATATCCTTTAGCTTGTCTCGACCATCTAAATAGCTAAGCTCGATCAAGAATGCAGCTCCTACAATGTCCCCACCAAGTTGACGAATCAAATTGATCGTCGTCGTAATTGTGCCTCCTGTTGCCAACAAATCATCAGCGATCAGCACTTTTTGTCCCGGTTGGATCGCATCCTTATGAATCGCAAGGCGATCTTTACCATACTCTAAATCATAAGCAGCTTCAACCGTTTCCCCTGGTAGCTTACCACTCTTACGAATCGGAACAAAGCCTACACCTAGTGCAAGGGCAAGTGGGGCACCAATGACAAAGCCACGCGCTTCCGGTCCTGCAATTAAGTCAATCTCTTTTTCCTTAATGAGCATTCTAAGTGCCTCAATTGCCTCTTTATACGCGACAGGATCTTTAAGCAATGTCGTAATATCCTTAAACCGAATGCCCGGTTGTGGGAAGTCAGGAATAACTCGAATGTAGTCTTTGAAATTCAAGACGATCATACTCCTTTAAAAAGATAGATGTCATACGTTGTCCGAAAAGAATTATACACTTTTCATGCTGCATTTGACTAGTAAAACACTGTATCGAAAAATAAATAGACGATTATTCCCTCTTTGTTGCTTCCGCTTGGCTTCGTGCACTGCAATAACGCTCAGATTGGTCAAGTCCCTTATTGACTGGATTGGTCACCATTTGTTTAGTTGCACCCTCCGCGACGATAAAGCCCAACTCCATGAATACGTCTTGCACCATTCGGATCGTAACTAACGGCCAATTCGTCCTTAACGCAACTTCCTGAAGAAAGCCTTCAGGTACATCGAGCCAAGACGAGCGTTGCTTGAAGAGGGTGTATATTTCTGCAAAATGTTTGCGATCTGGAAAAGCGATCGCCTCACTTGGCTTAACCGATCGCAAGTCTTGTATGATCAATTGAACACGACGCGAATCTTTCCATTCATTAATCGACAATTCACCTAGCAAGTCGATCTGCAATCCGGAAGTTAAGCGCTCCGCTAGCTCACCCATTCCAAAAGCAATCGCTTCTATCGCTCGCTGTCCTTGCTGAACAGTCAAGCGCAGATGTTTACCTTCCTTACCGATCGTGCGACATTCAGTGATCGTTACACCAGAGATGACTACTCGAGGCGTTGGATTTCCGTTACCGAATGGTTCTAAGCCAGCAAGCTGATCCACTGCATCAACCGTTACTTGCGATAAATCGCATGATAAATCGACTCGCTTCTTAGGCTGCCAATCTTCCTCTGTCAACCATTTACTAGCCAAGTCATGCAGTTGCCTCGCAAGCTCATCAATCTTTTCCCGGGAAATGGTGAGTCCCGCTGCTGCCGTATGCCCGCCAAAATGCTCCATTAACGAAGCATTCGCAGATAATGCCATATAGAGATCAAAGCCCTCAATCGATCTTGCAGAGCCTTTACAAAAGCCTGTATCCGAGTCGATAGCCAAAATAATAGTAGGACGATAATATTTCTCTACGAGCTTTGAGGCTACAAGACCAGCAACTCCAGCATTCCAGCCTTCTTGTGCTAGCACTATCACATTGCGGTGAACGCCATCTGTATTAAGCAGCAACCACTGTTGTTCTGCTTCAAGCAGCGTCTGTTCAACGAGCTCCTGTCGCTCATCGTTCAATTGATTAAGCTCGGCAGCAAGTACGTTTGCCTCTGCTTCATCCTGTGATACAAGTAACTTCACCGAACGATCTGCATGATCCAACCGTCCACTCGCATTGAGGCGCGGACCGAGACCAAACCCGATTCGTCGACTAGTCAGGTCGATCGGTTTCACACCACTTACCTCGCATAAGGCACGGATGCCGATCGTAGGCTGCTGACGCATTAGTGCTAATCCCAATCGTGTGATGATGCGATTTTCACCTGTTAATGGCATCAAATCTGCAATTGTTCCGATCGCTGCGAGATCCGCATATTCATGAACGGGTTCACCAAGCATCGCATGCGCAAGTTTGAATGCCACTCCTGCTCCACAAAGGCCCTTGAAGGGATAAGGGCAGTCCTCTTGCTTCGGATTGACAAGCGCAACCGCATCTGGCAAACATTCAGGCGGTTCATGATGATCAGTAACGACGACATCAATGCCTTTAGAAGCCGCATGTGCGATCTGCTCTATTGCACTAATTCCGTTGTCGACTGTAATAATTAACGTAATTCCCTCATCTGCAGCACGATCTATCGCTCCAACGTTAAGTCCGTAACCTTCAAGACTGCGACTAGGAATGTAAGTGTCAAATTTCGCTCCTAGCCGGGTCAGCAATCGAATCATGAGCGCTGTTGAGGTTACTCCGTCTGCATCATAATCGCCGTAAACACGAATGCTTTCTCCTTCAGCAATCGCTTGTGAAATCCGCGCAACGGCTTGCTTCATCCCTTTCATTAAGAACGGGTCTAGCAGTTGCGTTACGCTTGGTTCAAGAAACGCTTGTGTCTCACTCTCAGAAAGCCAACCCCGGGCAATGAGCACTCCAGCAACAAGAGAACTAATATTTAATTGTTTTGAAAGTGCAGTGGCAGCTGCCGTATTCAATCCCGGCAAATCCCATCTATATTTGGCCACAATTCTATCGTTCGCTTCAATCAATACGGAGCACCCCCGATCATTGAAGTGGGAGCGACGAATCTAGATCCTGATGATTCGTCTTATAAGGAAATCCTGGATCGTATGGTTGTACAACTACTGAAGCATCAATAACATGAAGAAATCGCTTTAACAATGAACGACGAACACGGGTAGCAATCTCTTGCCCCTCGCTCACAGTAATTCTTGGATTCACACTAATCATTACATCAACGGCAATATAATGGCCATGTTCCCTCGCATTAATCTCTTCTACTGCAACAACACCATCAATCCGATGAACCACCTCAAACATCATCTGAGAATCGGATTCGTCGATGGCGTGCTTTTTCGCTGAACGCATTACACCTACAGTCAATTGGACACCCATTCGAATGACAAAGACTGCAATGACGAGACCAGCAGCTGGGTCGAGCACATATAGAAATGGCATCTTATAGATTTCACCAACAAGTGCACCACCTGCGCCCACTAATGCCGTCAACGATGCAAAAATATCGGAACGATTTTCACCTGTACGATCTTCACGCAATCCACATCGACTTTCAAAACGACGCTTGTATCTCACTAGTGCACTTCTGAAAATCATTCCGACAGCAATTGCAATGACTGCTCCAACACCTGGTGCGGCAAGCACTCCTTGCGCAACCGACTTGATCGACGAGATCCCGATTTCCAAGCCTGCGACAAGCAATCCCACTGACAATACAATTGTAATCGTCGACGTTGCTTGTGCTTGAGTAGATGATGACGTTCTACCTTTACGCAATCCTGTATATACCAAAGTTGAATTAGCGAAATCAGCAGCGGAATGACAAGCATCCGCTAGCAAAGCTTTGCTGCCTGTGAACCAACCGACGATCCCTTTCATCAAGAACAGGCCGAGCAGCCCCCACAGAGAAACGAGTGCACCACGTTCCGCACCAACGGAGCGTTGATCCTTATTCATCGAGCCACTCCTTTATCACTTTCCGACACTACGATGCATTCGGAGCTTTGACAGCAACTTTCTTAAGCGGCTGCTTCTTCTTGAAATATAGCCAAATTTGGCTTGCTATGAATATCGAAGAATATACTCCACTTATTAATCCAAAGATCATCGCCAGCGAGAACAGCTTAATCGCTGAGCTACCGAAGATGAACAAGCAGATCGATGCAATCAATACAGTAATAACCGTATTAATCGACCGAGACAACGTCTGCCAAAGACTTTTATTGACGAGCGCATCCAAGTCCGCGTTCGTCTTAATCTTCGTAAACCGCAAGTTTTCACGAATTCGGTCAAAGATAACAACGGTATCATTAATCGAATAACCGATAATCGTCAATACCGCAAGTATAAACGGCAGGTTTACCTCAAACTGGAAAATAGAGAACAAAGCGATGACGAAAAACGCATTGTAGACAAGCGAGATAATCGCTGAAATTGCAAATCTCCACTCAAAGCGAACACTTACGTAGAGCACAATCCCGATACAAGCGATCGCCATCCCAATCAGCGCGCTATTTTCTTGTTCCTTCGCAATTTCCGGATCAACAATATTAACCTCAAATGAAGCATTAGGATCAAACTTTGTTGCAAAATCCGATTTGATCTGCTTTTCCTGAGCTTCTGTTAATGCCTCTTTAAATCGAATCGTAGAACGATTCTCTGAGACCGTTAAGGTGTAATCGCCAAATTGCTCTCCCGTAATGAATTGCTCAATTTCTTCTTTAGAAAACACTTTTGTCGCAGAAATATCCATTGAGGTACCTGCACTAAAGTCGATACCATAATTCAGTCCGCGAAAAGCTACAGCGACGATCCCGATAATTGTTATAAGCAAGGACGCAATCAGAAACTTCTTGCTCGAGTGAACAAAATTAAATTTACGATTTTCAAAGTGCATGAATTTCACTCTCCTTCACGCCATACAGACTCGGCTTATTAAACCGACCGCTCTTGATGAGCATTGATAGAAACACGCGCGGCAAGTAAACATTCGTTAAGATGTTCGCAATAATACTCGCCATGAGCACGATTGCAAAGCTCTTAACGACACCTTGTCCCATGAAGAAGAGTACAGCAGCTGCGATTAAAGTTGTAATATGTGCATCGATAATCGCTCTAAAGCTGTTTTTAGCTCCAGCACGAAGTGAGGATGCGATCGACTTTCCGCTACGAATTTCGTCTCGAATACGCTCAGCTTGAATAATATTCGAGTCGACCGCAATCCCGATTCCCAGCACGAAAGCTGCGATTCCCGGTAACGTGAGCGTCGCACCCATTAATAGGAATATGCCAAGCAACAACCATACAAAAATAATTAAACAGAAACAAGCGATTACACCTGGTAAACGATAAAAAACGATCATAAAAATTAAGATCAGTACAGATGCAAGTACACCCGCAAACAATGTGTCCTGTAGTGACTGCTTACCTAGTGTCGCACCGACCGTTTGTGTATATTTTTCTGATAGCTTCAGTGGGAGTGCGCCTAAGTTAATAACATCGGCTAAACTCTGAGCTTCGGCTCTTGAGCCTTGCCCGCTAATGACTGCAGTACCATCTGTAAGTGCAGTTTGCACAACAGGATCCGACTTTAATTCATCATCGAGGAAAATCGCTAGTCTTTGACCGATTAGGCGAGCCGATACTTCAGCAAGTAAGCTCTTGTCTTTAACTTCAATGCGAACGACTGGACGATTTAATTCATCGTATTGAATGCCCGCAGAGCCTTCCTTAAAGTCGCTTCCGTACATCTCTATTTTACAATACGATCCATCTTCGCAGCCTGAAGCACTACGGAACTGAAGCTCTGCAGGACGCTTCATAAGATCACGAATTTTGTTCAGCGCCTCTTCACGCTCTTGTTCTGTTTCCCCTGTATTAATGGCAATTTTCAAACGAATCCGGTCTTTACCTTCTGTCGTAATTTCCGGTTCACCGGCACCGCCCTTGTTCGCGCGTTTTTCTAAACTGGCTGCTGTTTGTGTTAGCGCTTGTTTAGTAACTACGCCACCTTCTATAATCGGCTCCGCCTCATATAGAATTTCTACTCCACCCTTTAAATCGAGTCCGAGATTTGTGTTGTTAAGCAGGCTTGGAGTTGTAGCACCCATTACTGCGAAAGCTACAACAACAATCAACACGAACGTTGTTAAACGATTCATCTTCCATGCGGCCCCTTTCGATTCTCAATGTTCCTATTATAACTACCTAAATTATACGAAGTCAAAAAGAAAGCCTTCTCCTTAACGGAGAAGACCGGATTGTGTCGATTTACGTATTGCGCAACTCGCCTCGGTACATATTCAAAGTAATATAATTCATAAATTGCGTCACTTTCAGTGACAAAATATCATTTACGACTTGATGCATCGCGGGTGTGCCTTTCTTATGGTATTTATCACTTACACATTCCCACACATCTGCACCAGTCACTTGTTCATATCCAATCAGATGAAACTCTTCTGCCTTACTTCGGCAAAGATCCTCTAACATCTCATTCAATTCCAGCTCACTCAGTTCATGTTCTTTCGAATCGTGATCAGATGGATTGTTATGCTTTCCCACATGTATGCTCCCTTCTCATGCAGTTACTAGCGCGTGCCTCGTTGCAATCTTTAAATAATTCTCTACTCACAACGAAATTCCTGCTGTTGGTATGAAAAAGGACAACCTCCGCATACATATGAAACAGGAAATAATCGATGGAAAGAGGGATTTCTTTGGCTTCGCGCAAACAGACATTCATTCAAGGCGCCATGATCCTTCTTGTCGCTGGTCTACTCAACCGGCTGCTCGGTTTTATTCCTCGCATAGCGCTCCCGCGTATGATTGGCGCTGAAGGCGTTGGACTATTCCAACTTGTCTATCCGTTCACGATTGTATTACTGACACTTATTGCGGGCGGAATTCCATTAGCTGTAGCAAAGCTAGTTGCTGAAGCACAATCACGAGATGATCATGAAACAACTCGTCGCGTCGTTCGAATCGCGATTTCACTTGCTCTCTTTATTAGCATTACATCAGCAGCTGTATGCATCGGACTCGCCGAATGGATCTCGACCTATGTAATGACCGATGCTCGCGTTCACTCTGCATTCCTGATGATGATTCCTATGCTTCCTTTAGTTGCTGTATCCTCCGTATGGCGTGGTTATTATCAAGGGATTCAAAATATGCTACCACCTGCTATTTCCCAAACGACGGAAACAATGTTTCGCATCGTATTAACGCTCTTATTAGCTTGGTTGTTGCTTCCCTATGGACTTGAGGCTGCGGCCGCAGGTGCTGTACTAGGTATGGTCGTCGGTGAATTAGCTGGATTATGGGCTCTATGGATTCCACTTCGACGTGAACAAAAAAGTCAAACCCACTCACCACCTACACCCAAATCCAATAACACTGATTCACGAACTTTAAGGAGCATATTGTCAACAGCGATTCCTGTAACCGGAAGTAAAATGATCGGTTCATTGTCTTACTTGCTTGAATCGATTTTAACTGCCCGAAGCCTCGTGATTTCAGGGATTGCAACGAGCGTTGCGACAGCGCAATATGGCGCTCTTCAAGGGATGGTCATCCCTTTACTGCTTTTGCCTGGCGCACTAACTTACTCATTAGCCGTGTCACTCGTGCCTGCACTTTCAGAAGCTGCATCACGTAGCGACTGGTCGACAATCCATCTTAGACTTCATCAGTCGATGCGATTGGCGGTTATTACCGGAGCACCTTTCATCGTGTTGATGGGATTGCTTGCTAGTCCGCTTTGTTTATTGCTATATGGAGACGATTCTATGGCTAACATGCTTCGATGGCTTGCCCCTATTGCCATCTTCCTCTACATGCAAGCACCGCTTCAAGCAGCACTACAAGCATTGAATCGACCAGGTACAGCGTTGTTTAATACGTTTATTGGCGCAGCAATCAAGCTCATACTTATCATTCAGCTGGCAACACGTCCGGAATATGGCATTATTGGCGCAGTTATCGCAATTGGGGTCAATATGCTGCTTGTCACTCTATTGCATTGGATTAGTGTTGCACGCCTTACCGGCTTTCGTTTGCAATCTTTGGTCTTTCTGAAAATTGCATTCGCTACAGTCGTCATGAGTGCTGTGACACTATGGATTTGGGATCAACGCTGGCTAGGCTTGTTCTGGTTAGATTTAGCTGCAGCTTCGATCATCGCAACCGTATGTTATCTGCTGATCTTAATTGCACTTAGGCTCATCGATCGTCACGACGTTGCGCGGATTCCGTATATTGGTAAGCTATTCCGTTGAAACCTTTGAATTTATGGCTTCTTATCAACGTACAGCTTGCCACGATAATCAACACTACAAAAAAATACTTGTTTAAAATTTTCAATACCGTAGCTCTTTAGTTCATTTTTCAGCCAAAAACGCGTCTTCCCTACTTCCTCGAGCTTCTCATCTTGCACTTGTCCGTCCAATATAAGCGCTACTGGTAATAGCTCATATCGCACCTTGGGAGAAAAAGACTCGTTAACCTCAACCTGTTGTTCGTCGCCTTTACGACCAATTACCGACAATTTCCCCGATGATTCCAATACCGCTAGCTCAACTTCATCGATATTCGTCACACCATTTTCTCGAAGTTGTAGCATCAGATCGTCTAAATTGTACCTTTGCTTACGCATCTCATCGCGATTGATATGCCCATGACGAATAAGCACACTCGGAGCCCCATCTAACCATCTACGCACTTTTCTGTTTTTTAATGTAAGGTATGCTGTCGCAATTTGAATTAAAGCTAAAAAAGTAATCGGTGTCACAATTTCAAGCAAAGATTTCTCTGGGGTCTCGATTCCAATTACAGCGATTTCCGCAATAATAATTGAATTCACAATGTCAAATACGGACAGCTTGCCAATTTCTCGTTTACCCATGAGACGCAAGACGACAAAAATAAAAACATACATGAACGCTGTCCTCAGCAGGATAATCGTCAAATCCATGCATTCTCCTCCAGATCAGCTCACATTTCCATACCGCTTTAGTGTCACCGCATGACTATAGGCTCATGCAATAGTTAGCCACACAAAAAATGGGAACAACCATCAATCTCTTGTAAAGCCTGTACTAGCTTGCAGACACTTACCATAAGCTGATAGAAAACAATTATAAAAAGGAGTGTTGCACGTTGAAAACAATTCCAAATGTAATGGGCTCCCGAATTGCCTCACCAATCGCTTCTGGTCTATATTGGTCAGGGATTTGGCTCGCCATTGGAGCAGTCATATTGTCCATCCTGCTCACAGGCTCCTCTGTAAGCGAATCAGCTTTATCCCCCTGGGTATTTAGTGTTCATGGCATTGCAGCTTTGGCAGGTGGCTTCGCGTCCGCTAGACGCTCTGGGAGGAAGGGCTGGTACTTTGGACTTGCAAACGGTGTGCTATATACGTTACTTATCCTAATGATAAGCTTCCTGGCTACTGATGGAGGTTGGTCTGGAGCTGTCCCAACCCTAATCGCAGTCGCTTGCTTAGCTGGAGCTTTTGGAGGGATGCTTGGAGTTAGTACTCGTTCAACCTCTCGATAATGAAGATCTTCACATAAACTGTGATATAATAGTTCAGCAGCGTGGAAATTAACAGCTAGCAGCACTTATCGGAGGATAAGAAATGACTTTGTTTCACAGTATGACATCTGTAACGATTTATACTCTCGTATCCGTAATCCTATTGATTTCTTTTGGGGCAGGCCGTCAGCCTTTTACGGTCATATGGGGCTTTGTAAGAACATTGCTTACTTCTCGAAATGTACTCTTCTTTTTCATCGGTATGCTCATGATCCTTTTATTAAACAAGCATGAACTGAAACTAGAAGAATGGATTGAAGCACATTATGATTTGACCTCAATGATCGTTGGGTGGGAAGGTAGTTGGCAAGCTTGGTTACAGGATGCGGTACAAACGCCGTTCGTGACCCAAGTTTCAGCTTTTTTCTATGTGGTTATCTTTCAGTCCGTATTGATTGCTTCTATCGGAATTTACGCCTATCAAAGAAATGTAAAACTTATTTATGCATTTTCGATCGCTTTGCTGCTTAATTATTTGATTGCCCTTCCATTTTACGTCTTCGTGCCAGTAAATGAAGCTTGGTTTGCCAATCCACAGATCAAATTTCTTATGCTAGATGCTTTCCCTTCCTTCGAAAAACATTATCGTGAATTGTCAGGGATTAATAACTGTTTTCCAAGTTTGCACACATCCATCTCTCTCACAATGGCACTGCTAGCAAGCCAATCAGGCATTCGCCGTTGGAAAATATTCGTTTGGATAAGCGCAGTGATCATTATTTTTTCAATCTTCTATCTCGGAATACACTGGTTTACGGATATGGTTGCAGGAGTCATACTTGCGATCGTTGCGACGAAGATTGGATTAGCGGTTGGGACAAAACTAGAACAGCGACTTCCTGATGTCAATTGGCTGGCAAGGTTCAAATCGAAAAATAGAGCTTCTCGCACGATGGATTCATAGTGGATCAAGCAAAAACGCCTTCGGCGTCCTTAGACGCTGAAGAAGCTTTGCGGAGGTTATACAGATATTGATAGGATTGAAACTTATAAATTCTGTATAACGAATAAAGCCTCTGAATTGGAGTTGAAACTCCGGTTCAGAGGCTTTATATTTGACATTCAAACGAAGAGAATTATGCTTCCTCTTTCACTTCGCTACGTGAAACGACTCTACTAATGGATGAACGCTCGAACGTTAGCTTCGTTACATCGTTAACTTTCAGTACGACGTTATCGTCGGTAATTTCCGAGATTACACCGTGCAAGCCTCCAGCTGTAACAATTTTATCGCCCTTCTTCAAAGCATTCAGCATCGAGCTATGATGGCGTTGTTTCTTCTGCTGCGGACGAATGAGCAGAAAGTAAAAAATAGCGAACATCGCAACTAAAGGCAATACCATGCTCCATATACCGCCACCACCGCTACCAGATCCTTCTGTTAACCACATCTATTTTCACCCCTTTCGTTAAAATCCACTTTCATTGCCTGCCATACCATATTGTTCGAAAAATTCATCACGGAACGATCCTAAGCGATCTTCGCGTATGGCGTCTCTTACCTTGCTCATTAAGTTCACCAAGAAGTGCAGGTTATGGATCGTCGTTAGTCGGAGACCGAACATCTCATCTGCTTTAATTAAATGACGAATATAAGCCCTTGAATAATGTTGACAGGTGTAGCATGAACATTCTGGATCTAGTGGCGCAAAATCGTTCGTATACTTTGCATTACGTACGACCATGCGTCCCTGACTGGTCATTAACGTTCCATTGCGAGCTATTCGAGTCGGCAGTACACAATCGAACATGTCTACACCGCGAATGCTACCTTCGATTAATGCATCAGGAGACCCAACGCCCATCAGATAGCGAGGCTTATGACTGGGAAGGAACGGGATTGTCTCCTCAATTACTTCATACATCAGGTGTTTAGGTTCACCTACGCTTAATCCTCCCATAGCATACCCCGGGAAATCAAGTGAAGTCAAATCTTGGGCACTCATCCGGCGCAAATCTGCGTGCATACCCCCTTGAACAATTCCGAACAACGCTTGGTCATGAGGACGACCATGAGCTTGTAAGCATCGTTCAGCCCAACGGCTTGTCCGCTCAGTGGATTGCTTCACGTACTCATATTCCGCTGGATAGGGAGGGCATTCATCAAAGGCCATCATAATATCTGCACCGAGTGCATTTTGCACGTGTGTTGCACTTTCCGGTGTGAGCGAGAGCTTGTCCCCGTTTAAATGAGAGCGGAACTCAACTCCTTGCTCAGTAATCTTGCGCATTTCACTTAGAGAGAATACTTGAAAACCGCCGCTATCTGTAAGAATTGGGCGATCCCAATTCATGAACCGATGCAAGCCTCCTGCTGCTTGTACGAGCTCATGACCTGGACGCAAATAAAGATGATACGTATTGCTTAAAATGATTTGCGCGCCAAGCGATTTTAACTCCTCGGGACTCATTCCCTTTACGGTCGCTTGAGTGCCTACCGGCATAAATGTAGGCGTATCGATAATGCCGTGTGGTGTATGCAATCTACCTAATCTTGCACCGGTTTGCTTACAAGTTTTTATTAGTTCATATTTAACTGCCATTGTGCAATTCCTCTCTATTTAGGCATGAGCCTAGGTAATGAACATCGCATCTCCAAAGCTGAAAAATCGATATTGCTGTGCGATGGCTTCATGATAAGCATTCATAATTGCATCGCGTCCCGCCAAAGCACTGACGAGCATCACGAGTGTAGATTTCGGAAGGTGAAAATTCGTAAGCAATGCATCGACGATGCGATACGAATATCCTGGATAAATAAAAATATCTGTCCATCCATTGCAAGCTTCGAGTGGGCGTTCACCAAAACGTTGACCGAGCGTCTCTAGCGTTCGTGCCGAAGTCGTTCCCACTGCGACGATGCGACCACCGCGTGCCCTCGCTTCATTAAGGATTGCAACGCTTTCTTCGCTAATGGAATACCATTCAGAATGCATCTGATGAGACTCCACATCCTCCACTGAAACAGGACGAAATGTTCCAAGCCCCACATGCAATGTTATCGGACAGAGCTTAACCCCATTCGCTTGAAGCTGCTTTAGAAAATCGTCTGTAAAATGTAAGCCCGCAGTCGGTGCAGCAGCAGAACCTTCGTGACGAGCATATACCGTTTGATAACGATCACGATCCGCTAAAGTCTCTTTAATATAGGGCGGGAGCGGCATTTGCCCTAATCGATCGAGCAATTCGTTAAAAATCCCCTCATATTCGAACCGTACGATTCGAGCTCCCATTTCGCCGACTTCATCGACAATTGCAGTCAGCAAGGGTGCACCCTTCGAATCGCTACCGAAATGAAGAATCGTACCTTCCATAATACGCTTTCCCGGCCTGGCTAGCGTTTCCCAACGATCTGTGTCAAGTTGTTTGAGCAATAATAACTCTACCTTAGCTCCTGTATCTGCCTTCACACCGAATAATCGTGCAGGAAGCACTTTTGTGTCATTCAACACGAGCGTATCCCCAGGTTTCAAATACTGAGCTAAATCGGTAAATGTTCGATGCTCCACCTGCTTTGAATCTCGATGTAATACGAGCAGTCTAGAGGACGTTCGATTGGCAAGCGGTGTCTGAGCAATTAAATGTTCTGGCAATTCAAAATCATAGTCACTTACATTCATCCGACAGCACCTTTTTCAATGTTTACATTATTGTAGTAGTATTTCAAAATATACTGATAGTCATACCCTTGCTCGGCAAAGCCTCGTGCACCCCATTGTGACATTCCCACACCGTGACCCCAGCCTTTTCCTGAAATCGTATACTGAGCATCCGCTGTTGCAGCTCTCAGTTTACCATTCTTATCGAGAATAAAGAGATTGCCCGCGTTGACAGTTCGTACGTTATCGTTTCCATCTATAATATTTAATGCTCCTGATTGCTGTGGAAGTTGTCTCTTGTTATTGCTGTCATCGAGAATCGTTAATAGGCCTGTTTGCTCAATCGTGAAGAAGTTGCTTCGTAAGCCTCCTAAAGCTCCATTGAATTGTGTCGGTTGCTTAATATCAACCTTCGCTCCATTCGCTTTAAGCTCGATCGCACGGCCTGAAGGACCTGTCTTTGATACTTCTAGCGTAGTCAGTGGTCCCGTGACTGTTTTATCACGAGCTGACAATGTCGTGAGTAGCTGTTCTGCAGTGAACGATTCAATCCAGCTATACGCTGTCGTCTCATTTACTGTTCCAATAGAAACGACAAGGCTTTGGGCGGATAGCTGTGCAACCGACTCACTATCCGTCGTCGGTTTTTTGCGCACATTTGATCCACTTTGAACGATTCGTAGCTGTGCTAATCCAATCTCGTTCTTTTTTCCGCTACTTTCTAGTAAATCTTCTCTCATATAACCCATCAGTCCATCAGTCGTAACGATGCGATGCCACTTCATCTTGCCATTTAAGGGTCCCGAATCTGGGCTATTCACTGCACTCGCATAGGAAGGATCAACGTTGCCCCACGCTTCTATTGAATCCGCAGTTATGCCTCCGGCATTTGCTGAGAATAATGCGCTAACGACTTTACCCCGCTCATTGACGAGCACTTCTCCCTGTGTTGCATCTACACCCGCCGTTGAGTTCGGATTCTCATTGCCTAAGCCATAATAGGCTTGACTAACTGTCGTATCTACAACGTGTGCAATCTTATATTGCATTCCGCTAGCAAGCGCATAGGATCTAGCCACAACAGCTTGTGCTTTCTGGGCTTCGCTTGGCCACCCGCTTCCAACTTCTGCAGATACAACCGAATATAAATACTGTTCTAAATTGACATCATTAATTACGGCTAACGCATTACCATAAACGCTAAGTTCCATGCTCCCACGATAGATTCGCTTCGATCGCTCTGTAAGTTGAATTCCTGTATCTGCAACAGGATCAGCACGTAGAACTGCACCCGCACCATTCGGAATCGCATACAAGGTGACCGGCTTATTCGAAGCTCCATTCAACGTCATATCATTTCGAATAAGCGCATAGGGCTCATCCGTTTCAGGAATAGTAACATTGACCCCGCCAGCTGCTATTACAGAAGTCTTTACTGCTGCTAATGCTCCGGCATCTTGCTCTTGTCCGACTCGAACATAATAGAAGAGCTTGCCATTCTGCTGCTTGATCGCTACGAATGCGTCCAAACCTTTGCTACCTATCGTCTTTACCGCAGTATTCGCTTGGGCTAAACTTGCATATGGACCAGATTCTACTGCCCATGGTCCAGCTACTCTAGCACTTAGAGACGTTTGAACACCAGTGGCAACTGCTGCATTCGTCCACCTGGTTAAAGCTGTCGATGCTTGCGATGCTGTCGCATAAGCCCCTTCACTCACCTGATAAGTTGTATTGCCAGACTTCGATAGTGAAGTTATGAATGCTGCTGAAGAGGTTGCTTGAATTTTTTTAAGTACGGTTATCGCAGCATTCAATTCAGTAGTTTCTAGTATAAGTGCACGATAACTATCCATCATCACTCTGACCGATTGTCCAGCAGCAACATCACTAATTGGAATGCTCACCTGCGGGTCGCGCCACACCAAGTTAAAGCCGTCTGGTGCTTGCAAGGTAGCAACAGGTGTTGTTGATGTCGAAGCTGCTGCTCCTGTACTAATAAACAATGCGACTCGAATCGTTTCTGGAACGCTAATCGCTGCATGAACGACGACTCGCGTTGAACCTGAAACGATGAGTGAAACTATTACGACTAGAAGCAACAATCTCGAAAAGGTACGTGGAGAAGTCAAATTTTGCTCAGTCATGTGGCACCTCCATCTTTAAAAGAACTTTAGCTTAACGTTCGATGTAGACATTCTCATTCCATCGCCTCAGGAATTGGTAGCCCAAGATGGCGATAACCTGCTGCGGTAACAATTCGCCCACGCGGTGTACGCTGTAAAAACCCGATTTGCATAAGATACGGTTCATAGACGTCCTCGATGGTCTGACTTTCTTCCCCAATGGACGCTGCAATCGTGTCTAATCCAACTGGTCGACCACCGTAATTGACAATCATCGAGCGCAACATTTTATGATCGATACTATCAAGTCCGCGAGGATCGACTTGAATACGTTCTAATGCATCCTGCGCGATCGCATCGGTTATAATTCCATCTCCTCTAACCTGAGCATGATCACGAACCCGCTTAAGCAGCCGATTCGCTATCCGCGGAGTTCCCCGCGATCTTCGTGCAATCTCTTGAGAAGCATCACCAACCATGCCAACACCGAAAATTTCTGCTGTACGCGATACAATGAACGACAGCTCATCTTCCGTGTAAAATTCCAACCGACTAACTACACCGAAGCGATCACGCAAAGGAGCCGATAATAAGCCCGCTCGTGTCGTAGCACCGATTAGTGTAAACTTCGGCAAGTCAAGGCGCACAGACCGCGCGCTTGGCCCTTTTCCGATGATGAAGTCGAGTGCATAATCTTCCATTGCCGGATAGAGCACTTCTTCTACTGTACGGTGAAGACGGTGAATTTCGTCGATAAATAGGACGTCATTTTCCTGCAAATTCGTTAAAATCGCTGCGAGGTCACCCGGACGTTCAATGGCTGGCCCACTCGTCGTACGTATACTCACACCGAGTTCGTTCGCGATAATGTTAGACAGCGTCGTCTTCCCTAATCCTGGTGGACCATAAAGCAAAACATGATCGAGCGGTTCTCGTCGCATTTTTGCTGCTTCGATATAAACCTTTAAGTTGTCCTTCACTTGCTCTTGACCGATATATTCAGCTAGATATCTGGGTCTAAGGCTATATTCCACCGCTTGATCCTCCATCATGAGATGGGCAGAAACGATCCGGTCATCCATACTTTCACTCTCCTCTTAAATACTATCCTTGAAACAGCTGCTGGAGAGCCTTCTTAATTAACTGATCCGCTGTTTCGTCTCCGGTGACTGTTCCTTTAAGCACATGCCATGCCTTATCCAATTCAGCATCTCGATAACCAAGACCGAGTAACGCTTCACGTGCTGCGAGCCAGGATGAGCTTGTGTCGTTCGTATCCGGAAGTTGCTGTGCAAAAAGTGCTGCTTCATTCCATTGACCATCCATTGCAGACAGCTTATCCTTCAAATCTAGTATCATTCTTTGTGCAGTCTTCTTACCGATTCCCGGTAGCTTTGTCAGAAAAGTAATGTTCTCCTGCTGAATTGCAGCAACAATCGACTCCGGTCTACCACCTACTAATACACCTAACGCAACCTTCGGTCCAATTCCGGATACGTCTAGCAATTTTCTAAACAATGTCTGCTCATCACGCGTCGTAAAGCCGAACAATTGCGTGGCATCCTCGCGAACATGATAATGAATAAACATTTGAATGGATTCTTCGCTTCGTGCAAGACCGTAAGGATTCGGAGTAAAAACACGATACCCGATATCTCGCACTTCTAATACGACGTATTCGGTTTCATAGTGGGTAACACGTCCACGTAAATAATCGATCATTTATCGATTCACTCCATTCATTCTATCATTCATCACTATCGAATGAGCATGACAAATCGCGACCGCTAATGCATCCGCTACATCATCCGGCTTCGGGATCGTCGCTAGCTTAAGCAACATCTTTACCATCTCTTGAACTTGACGTTTCTCTGCCCCACCATATCCGACTACTGCTTGCTTCACCTGCATTGGCGTATATTCATCAATCGGCAAGCCACGTTGCGCCGCTGCGAGTATAAACACACCACGAGCTTGTCCCACAATGAACGCATTGGTTACATTCTTGTTGAAAAACAACTTCTCCACGGCCACTTTATCCGGTTTATATTGATCTAGTAAATTACAAGAAGCCTCATAAATTTGTTTCAGTCGAATTTCAGTCGGTGTCCCCGCTGCTGTCTCAATGCAACCATATTGAACGGGCGTTAATTTATGTCCAATCTTATCAACAAACCCAAATCCCATAATTGCTATTCCGGGGTCGATTCCTAGCACTCTCATGTTTCATACTACCCCGCTTTCTAGCAAGCCATTATACATCTCTCTAATTATAGCAAATGTTATCAGTCAAGAGAACAGAAGGAGAACACATTTGTAACCTGCGGACATTGCCACATGTTAAAAATACAGAAATAAAGCACACAAATGAATGTTCATCCACTTGTGTGCTTTATTTCTGTTTCCTGAACACTCACCATTTTATTAGGCGGATGTTCATTCACTATGATTTGGATGTTCTCGATGTCCAGTTGAAAGAAAGTGCGAATGAGTCGCTCGTGATCCCGTGTACCTCCGAATAATATCGGATCTTCTTCATCACTAAGGATACTGCTTGGGATCGTTATCGGAGCAATCACACTGTTAGCCCTCAAATCCAACAGTCCAGCTAGAAGAAACAATGCCGTTAACGCACCCAGTGACCAAACAGGACGACGTTTTCTCTTCAACCTCTTCTTTATTTCTTTCAGTATTCGAAAGCGAAGCACCGGAATCCCCTTCTTTGCTTTTTACAATAATATTTCCAAGGAGCTCCGGTACTATGCATCTTTTTACCACTTAAGCAAAGGCATACTCTTTTTCCGTTTCGGTTTGCTTTTCGTTACGGCATTGACTCTTGATCTCGACTTTGTATTAGACTTCTTGGATGCAGATTTCAATTCATCGAATGAACTCTCCTCACGGAGTGCGTAAGGGTTGGACGGCTCTTCTATCGGTCTTAGTGGAGGTAATGGTGGGATCGGCGGAAAAGATTGGTTCGCATAATTTCCGTATTCAGGTGTGTAACTAGCGCTTTGGACATACGGATTGTAAGCTTCCTCTTGACCCGCATAACCGTATGGGCTCGGCGAAGCCATAAACGGTTGTATGCCGCTTGGATAGCCCATGCCAGGGTATGTGCTTGGATATGCATTCGAATATTGGGCTGAATACATGCTTGGATTAGCTGTGCCCGCGATCGATTGCATCGATGGTCCACCACAGGATTGACAACCTGGAGTTGACTGCATCCCAGTTGTCATAACTCCACCTACACCAGGATAGGATTCATTGCCTAATGCGTTACTGTCATACCCAATAAAGTCATTGGATCCATAAATCGAACCATATCCAGTTGAAATTTGTGTCGATTCATGCATCCAACCACCGTAATACGGTGCTGGCTCATGGGCAATTGGGGCTGGCATTACCGGATAGATCGGTTCAATATGCGCGATTGGGGCTTGCATTACCGGATAAATCGGCTCAATAGGCGCGATTGGGGCTGGCGCAGGCGCTGGTACAGGTACAGGTGCGGGTGCGGGAGGTGGCGTCTCGATGGGAAGCACAGCGGTATTCTTCTTGCTAGTACCGGGCAATACAGCAGTATTGGCTTTGCCTTGCGCACCACCGTGATGGGGATGCGCTTCAGCATGACCCGTCTGCTTCGGTATGTTAACAACTTCACCCGTTAGCAGCGCATTCGGATTTTTCAATTGTGGATTTGCCTTAATGAGGTCGGACAGGTGTATGCCCCACGCCTTCGATAGCTTCCACAAGCTATCTCCTTGCTGAACGATATGCTGATGAATGACCTCTGCAGCTGATTGAGGCTGCGTATGAATTTTCACCTTCGTACCAATGGCTAGAACGTCTGGATTACTAATTTCGGGGTTCGCTTTTATTAGATCTTCTAACGGCACATTGTACTTCTTCGCAATCAAATACAGCGTATCCCCTTGTTTTACCATATGGATCTTCACGCCGTTCCCTCCTGATGGATAGACATCGCACACGATTAGGCATATGCCCCGCGCAATCCTTACATCCTATGCAAAAGTTAGGCTTTTGACATCCATTATTTCAAAATTACTTACAGCACGAATGGAATACTTGGATAGGAGCCTAATATTC
Organism: Candidatus Cohnella colombiensis; assembly: GCA_029203125.1. Lineage (GTDB taxonomy): Bacteria > Bacillota > Bacilli > Paenibacillales > Paenibacillaceae > Cohnella > Cohnella colombiensis. The sequence continues at coordinate 1,093,830 of CP119317.1, read as the reverse complement.
GCACCTGACAACCGATAGCCTCAATTTCTGCAAGTGCTAACGGTAGCAATACGGTATCCATTGAAAGTTCAATATCCAAGTAAAAATAATAATTACCAAGCTTTTTCTTCGTGGGTCTAGATTCAATCCGAGACAAGTTAATGCGACGCCAAGAAAACGCCGACAATACTTGATGTAGCGCACCCGGGTAATCATCAGGCGGTGTAATGAGAATGCTTGTTTTATGATGCGAAGCATTGGGAAATTCAAGCGACTCCTGTCCAACGAGCAGAAACCGTGTAAAGTTGTTGTCGTGATCAGTTACTTTCTCTTCAAGTAAATCGAGCCCTAAATCGGATGCCGCAAGCTTTGTACCGATCGCTGCCCAGCCTTTTCCCGGATTAGCTTGTACCGTCCGCACGCTTTCGGTCGTACTGCTCAGCGTCTCAAGCTCCGCATTCGGAATGTGTGAGCGAATGAACTGCAAGCATTGCGCCATTGCCACGGGGTGACTCATTATCTTTTTAATTTTGCCAGGATCCCATGTGCCATCTTCACCATTCAATTCTGAGGCATGTCCAATTAAATTTTGAATCGAAGGAAATACCCATTCTGCTTGAATAGGTAAGTCGACCTCATGAACGAGCCAATCCATATGAAGACTGACAGAACCGTCAATCGTATTCTCGATCGGAATAACGCTCCAATTTGTATGACCGTTCGCTGTCGAAAGAAACACATCCGATATCATGGTGCAATAAACCAAATCGATATCATGGTTCTGAAGCAAATATCGCGTCGCTTCATCCGACACCGTGCTCTGTGGCAATAGCGCAACCGATTTACGTTTCGTCATACGCGCACCCCCGCTTGGGCATCCATGTCAAGCTGATCAAGAGAATGTATCTCGTCTCGTTGCTCTCCTCGCAAGAAACGCACTTTGGGACCATGCAAGCATGGCGTTAGCCACTGTGTCTCAACATCGATGCCCTCATTTTGCATAACAGACCTAACAAATTCAACGAGCTCCTGCTTCCGATCTTCTGCACGATCTACAAGCATGAGCATTGTTGGCCCCGCACCGGAAAGTACTGCGCCTAATGCACCATGATCCACCGCATCTCGCAAAATCATCTTCATCCCTGGAATCAGAGCGGACCGATACGGCTGATGCAGTCGATCTCTCATCGCATGACGGAGCACATCTAATCTACCTGTAGCTAATGCCGCAGTTAATAGTGAACTATGGCTTACATTAAATACAGCATCCTTCATAGTCACTTGCTCAGGCAGTACATTCCGCGCCTTCTTCGTCGACAATTCAAATTGGGGAATTACGACGAGCACATCCATCTCTGCAGGAGGGTCCATGCGCACATACTCTGCAGTCGTACCATCCCATGCAGCAGCAATAATTCCACCGAACAGTGACGCTCCAACATTGTCAGGATGATTTTCCAAAGCTGTTGCCATCTGAAACAACTCTTTCGTAGAAAGAGCGTTGCCAATAAGTGCATTAGCCGCAACAAGCGCTCCCACGATTGCAGAGGCACTGCTACCTAGTCCTCTTGTTAGAGGAACATCACTACGGATGATAATATCTAGTTCGATCTCACCGAGTCCTACGCGCTCGAATACACTTTGTGCAACTGTATATACGAGATTGCTCTTATCCAAGGCTACACCTTCAAGATTGCTTCCTTGTAGCGTAATTCGGGTCGTCGCAGCAGGTACCATGCTCACCCAAGCGAACAGCGATAAAGCCATTCCGAGCGTATCGAATCCTGGCCCCAAATTAGCTGTACTCCCTGGTACCTTCACGACAACGCGGTCTGTAGATAATTGAATTTGGTTATAGCTCAAGATGAATGTCACCCTTCAACACGATAAACGCTTTTTATTTTTTGTACGGCAGCTAATTTCTCAAATTCATCAATGACACGATTCATTGCCGCTTTGCTCGTGCTATGCGTAATAATTATCAATTCAGCACCCGAGCGATTCGGAGCAGATGGCTGCATAACGGACTCAATACTCACATCAAGGCTGGAAAAAACTTGAGCTATTTGAGCAAGTACACCCGCACGATCTTCCACATGCAGCAGCATGAAATATTTCGAAGCGATCTGTTCATCTGTCTTTTGTTTCGTCACATTATAGCTGACATGTGCTTGTCGTCCATTCACACCTAGCTTCATGTTTTTCACTACAGCGACGACGTCTGCAACGACAGAAGTTGCTGTTGGCATCTCTCCCGCTCCTGCTCCATAGAACATCGTCTCTCCTACTGCTTCACCATGTACATAAACAGCATTGAATACACCATTTACAGATGCGATCGGATGACTTTGCTTAACCATTGTCGGCTGAACGCTAACACTGATCAAATCATCCTGACGTTCAGCAATTCCGAGCAGCTTTACTTCATAGCCAAGCTTCTTTGCATACTGAATATCCTCTTGGGTAACAGCGCTAATCCCTTTAGCCGTTACATCTTCTAAATCGACCTTTGAACGGAAGCCTAGTGAAGATAATATCGTCATTTTGCGAGCTGCATCTAGTCCTTCTACATCCGATGTAGGATCTGCTTCTGCATAGCCCAGCTCCTGCGCTTCTTTCAGTACATCAGCGTAAGCTGCACCTTCTTGACTCATCTTCGTTAAAATATAGTTAGTCGTCCCATTGACGATCCCCATAATTTTTTTAATTCGATCGGAGGAAAAGCCTTCAATCAGCGTACGAATGATCGGAATACCACCTGCAACACTCGCTTCATAGAAAACGTCACAGCCTTTTTCACGAGCTTTCGTTAAAATCTCCGGTCCATGCAGTGCCATTAAATCTTTATTCGCTGTAACGACATGCTTGCCTTGCTCGAGCGCTTCTAAAATGACTTCCTTCGACTGCCCGATGCCACCCATCACTTCAACGATAATATCAATATTAGGATCACGAACGATTTCCCAAGGGTCCTCTGTCAGCTTTGCAGCATCAATCGCAATGTTCCGAGCTTTCGTACGATCCTTTACAAGAATCTTCGCAATCTCGATCGATGTTGCCACCTGATTCGCTAAATCCTCCTGATGTCCTTCGACGATCCGAACAACACCTGTACCTACTGTTCCTAAGCCTAGCAATCCGATTTTGACTGATTTCATTGTTCCGCCTCCACTTTTACGCTTTGCAACAATATCTGCGCGTGTCGATTAACTTCGCCCTACAACGATAACCCGTTTAACACCATCGATTTTTCTCAACTTGTCCAGTAGCTCCAGTAGCGTATCTTTCATGAAAGAGGTGTCCAGTGACACCACGACATTCGCTAATCCCTGCAAGGGGATAGATTGAGATATTGTCAGCACATTCCCCTCACTTACAGCTAATAGTCCGAGCATCTTCGATAACACACCTGAACGATGCTCCAGATCCATCGACAGTGTTGCAATCGATTCTCGTGAAGTTTGCTCAAGCAAGTAGACGCCATCCTTGTATTTATAAAACGCACTGCGACTTAAGCCAACGCGTTCCGCTGCATCATGGACAGTAGCTGCATCTCCGCGACGTAGTAGCTCCTTAGCTTGCTCCGTCTTAAGAATACCTTCAGGCAATAGATCCTCACGGACAACATAATACCGTTCCGCCATCTTCCGTCCTCCCTAGAAAGACGAATGTTTGTGTATAGAGGACATTATAACCAATAATAGAGCTCGCTTCAATAGGCAATCGACAATAAAAAAAGCGACTAGACGGAATGTTACAATCCATCTAATCGCTCGTTCATTGTATCAGCGAGTTTCAATTAAGTTTCTTCAAACAGATAGGAATCCGAGCCACCTTCGAAAAACTCGAATTCGAATTTGCCAATTCGAATAATGCTACCGTCTTTCGCTCCGCGTTTGCGAAGCTCTGCATCTACACCTAGCCCACGTAAAATCCGACCAAAACGAACGACTGCGTCATAGGAATTGAATTGTGTGCGGCGCATCAGCTTCTCAATCGATTCACTCTCAACGACATACACTTCATTATCACGTGAAATCGTGAACGATCTGTCATCACCAGCTTCGAAGCGATAGATGATGCCTTCTTCTGCTGCTTCCTTCTGAGCCTTCTCTTCGATTTCAATTTGGTCCGGTAACGAATCGAGTACGTCTCCAACACGATACAACAGCTCTTGAACGCCTTGTCTCGTTAGTGATGAGATTGGCATAATAAGCATGTCTGGATGCATTTCATTCATTTGCTCGCGGAACTCGGCCAAATTCTCTTCCGAATCCGGCATATCCATCTTATTCGCTGCAACAATTTGCGGACGATCAACAAGCTTCACATTATATAGCTTTAGCTCATCATTAATCTTTAGCCAGTCATCGAAAGGATCGCGTCCTTCCATCCCCGACATATCAACGACATGCACAATAATGCGCGTACGTTCTACGTGTCTGAGAAATTCGTGACCTAGTCCAATTCCTGTATGTGCACCTTCTATTAATCCAGGTAAATCCGCCATTACGAAGCTGCGTTCTTCTCCTAGATTAACGACACCAAGATTCGGAGTTAGAGTTGTAAAATGATAAGCACCAATCTTGGGCTGTGCTCCGGACACAACAGATAAGAGCGTCGATTTTCCGACGCTTGGGAAACCGACAAGGCCGACATCAGCCATCACTTTTAGCTCAAGCGTGACCCAGCGTTCTTGCCCTTCTTCCCCGTTCTCTGCAATTGCAGGAGCGGTATTCGCAGGGCTTTTAAATCGCGTATTCCCTCTTCCTCCGCGACCACCCTTCGCAATTACGACCTGTTGATCATGACGTGTTAAATCGGCAACCAATTCACCGGTATCGTCATCAACAACAATCGTTCCAGGAGGTACACGTACGATCATATCTTCCGCATTCGCACCGTGCTGGGTTTTATTTTTGCCCTTCTCCCCACGCGTTGCCTTGAAATGCTTCTGATACCGAAAGTCCATCAGCGTACGCAAGCCTTCATCCACACGAAATATGACGCTACCGCCTTTACCACCGTCGCCACCAGCAGGTCCGCCTTCAGGTACATACAATTCTCTACGGAACGCGACAAGACCATCGCCGCCGTTACCGCCCTTCACAAAAATCTTCGCCTTGTCTACAAACATGATGAGTTCACTCCAAGTGCAGCGAGCGTTGTGTCAGAAGTGGCTCACAACCCCGAAGTCCCAAATTTATGCCTTGAGTGGGATATGGATCACGCTCGTCCACATGCTCGGATGATCCACGAGCGGTTGCTCCTGCACCAGGTGTCCGATCCCTTCTAGACATTGCTCTAACTGATTATTAATGCTATCTGCCGCTACAAGCTCACCCGAGTAATTATAGACGATGCGAAAATGGGCATCGTCCTGACTGAAGCCGAGCGTTAATACATTGTCGTTGTCATATTGACGAATTGAACGCACACGAAACACATTGATCATTCCAATTATCACTTTCGACAACTGTTCCACAGGACACGTAATGCGATCCAGCTGAAGCTGATCCCCAATCTCTACGTGAAGCTGGAATGTGTCACACACCGTCCTAAACGATAATAGAAAAGTTGCCAGTTCAGGAATTCCAATCCGAGATAGCTTGCTGTCATGTTCCATCTGCCCTCTTATTCTATCCACAACCTCAATCGCTTTATCAACCTTATTGAGCCGAAGATAGCCATAGATGACTTGCAACTCGTTCATCCAATCGTGTCTGTGATGACTTAAGGTGACAATCGCAGACGTCTGTGCTTGCTGCAATTGACGTTTGAATTGTTGCTGCAGTGATCGCTGTATCGTCACAATGAGCAGATAGACAACTGTTAATACCCAAAGGATTAACAAAACGAATGGCCACCATGCATACTGCCAGATCAACAAAACTGCAATAGGAAAGGATAACGAACAGATTACAACGATTGCTATTGGGGGTAATTCTCTGAACTTCATCCCATTTCCCCGTTTCATGGCAACTTCAACCAGTCCAATTGTGAATAAAAGCCCCGACCACGTATTCGATGGCCGGGGCTCTGGATGTCGTATTAACCTTCTAGCGCTGCAGCAACCGGTGCTTCAGCAACTGGATATACGCTAACCTTCTTACGGTCGCGACCCCAGCGTTCGAATTTCACGACGCCTTGCACTAATGCGAAGAGCGTATCATCTTTACCGATCCCAACATTGGTGCCTGGGTGAATCTTAGTACCGCGTTGACGATACAAGATGCTACCAGCAGTAACCGCTTGGCCATCAGCACGCTTTGCGCCTAAACGCTTAGAGTGGCTGTCACGTCCGTTCCTCGTCGATCCGACCCCTTTTTTAGAGGCGAATAATTGAAGATTGAGTTTCAACATGGTGTCATCCTCCTTTTCCGGAAAAAGTATGTTTTATTTTCACGAACTTGCCGTATTCTTGTGCAATTGATTCGAGAGCAACTACCATACCTTCCAGCAGAAGCTGAACTTGAGCATTCCGTCCTTCATCCTCGCTGTTTGGGGCAATAACCTTTAGCAGTCCAGATTGTTCGGTAATCTCGGTATGAGGAACGAGTCCTGTAAGTTTCTCGATCGCATTCACTGCTCCAATCGACACTGCCGATACACCGGCACAGACAATATCCTTGCCTGGGTCGTCATAATAAGCGTGTCCTGAAACGGTGAATTGTGTAAGGTGACCTTGAACGTCGCGCACTAAAGTTATCTTGATCATCGGGCTTCTCGCTTATGCCTTGATGTTCTCGATTGTCACTTTCGTGTACGGTTGACGATGGCCTTGCTTACGCTTGTAGTTCTTCTTAGGCTTGTACTTAAATACGATGATCTTCTCGCCTTTAACGTGTTGTTCGACTTTGCCTGTTACAGACACGCCGGACAAAAGCGGAGATCCTGTCGTCAAACCGATGTCGTTAGATACAGCTAATACACGATCAAACGTGATGCTTTCGCCTTCGTTAGCAGCAATCTTCTCAACGAAGATCACATCACCCGCTTGAACTTTGTATTGCTTACCGCCAGTTTCAATAATTGCGTACATTATGGTGCACCTCCTCATGTCTAAGACTCGCCTCATAAGGTGTCGAAATGTCCATCCGGAACAGATCGAGCTTGTTAACCTGGTGGAGTGCGGTTGTAGCCTGCAAAATCTTCAGATTGCACGCACTATGGGATTATATCACACGGTTAAAATGAATACAACAACGAATCTCTCAGTTTTTATCGGACATAAATTCTACCGCTGCCCTTACAGGAGACGCACGGTTCGTAAAAATAATTCATCGCGTTTTCTCGTGCTTTTTTGCGCGTAATTTCTAGCAGTCCGAGTCGTGTCCAACCCACGACTTGACTCTTCGTCCGATCTCGACGCATCGTCTGTTCAAGTTTCTGCACAACTTGATGCCGATGCTCATCGAGCTCCATATCAATAAAATCAATAATGATAATTCCGCCTACATCTCTAAGTCTTAGCAATCTTGCAATTTCCTCGGCCGCTTCGCGATTGGTCTGGAAGACGGTCTGTTCCAAATCTGTTGTCCCTGTAAACTTGCCTGTATTCACATCAATAACAGTTAGTGCTTCGGTTTGATCCCAGACTAGATAGCCACCGCTATTGAGCCATATTCTCGGTTGGAATGCTCGTTCTAATTGTTCTTTAATGCCATAGCCTTCGAACATTGAATGCGGTGAGTTGTATAAACGTACTTTATCGATGAGCATCGGCGCCTTGCGACGTACATAGTCGACCGCATCCTGCAAGCTGTCCTCATCATCAATCACGATCTCTTCCATGTCGGGAGTAATGACATCACGAAGCAATCGATGAACGAGACCCGAGTCACGATGCAATTCCCCTGGAGCAACGACTTGATCATTTTTCACGATTACTTTTTTCCAAATGCGGCGGAGCGCCTCTAGATCCTCTTGCAGTGCTTCAAGCGTTTCGCCTTCCGCATTTGTCCGCAAGATCAAGCCTTCACCATCTAAACGCATATCATCCGCAAGATTTCGAAGACGGACACGTTCCGTTTCCTGTTCAATCTTCTTCGAAATGCCAATGTAGTCGGCATACGGCATATAGACGAGCCAACGGCCTGGGAGCGAAAAATGTGTTGTCACTCTCGCTCCTTTACCACCAAGAGGCTCCTTCATCACTTGAACGACCAACTCATCGCCAGGCTTCATCAATTCCGTAATCGACGGCTTTTCCTTTGGCTGCTTGTCCAGATGTGGATGGAGCGCATCATCTACATAGAGAAACGCATTTTTAGACAAACCAATGTCAATGAAAGCCGCCTGCATACCGGGCAACACATTCATCACTTTACCCTTATACAGATTGCCGATTAAAGATGTACCTTCCATTCTCTCGACACTAAATTCAGATAGCTTACCATTTTCGAGCAATGCCGATTGGGTTACGTTTTGCGAGCAATGAATAAACAGCTGCTTCATGCAAACCTCCCACTTTGATGCCATTTTCTCTATTTTACATGAAAAACTGCAAATCCGCATTCCTCGACATTAAAAAACGTTCAACAATCGCATTTTCTGGAACAACCTTTGCAATTCGTCCCCGCTTCATGACATAGATAAGATGATATTGCTCCTTCATAAGCAACCGAAGAATCGAAGACAACGGACGGTCAGCCGCGATTACGATCGGTCGTGATAACAAGCCTTCCGCAACTTGGCGTTCTGTACGTTCAATCCGACGGACGAGAAATCTTAGAAACACGTACGGAATATTTCTCATATATGTCCAATTCGACACACAAAGAAACAGACCGATCGCAAGCCAATTAAGCTCAAGCAAGCCTCCATGTAGCAAGGGGTAAAATGCTGCTATGACGATCAGACCGCTCCACAGCAAGCTTATTCTCGCACTCCACAGTAGCGTACGGTAATAGGGTACTCCAAGGCCCACCCACGCTTGCAGTATTCTACCACCATCAAGCGGTAAAATCGGCAACAAATTAAATAAGCCGATCGTCACATTAGCGAGCACAAATTCGTGCGCAAAGCTCGTATCAATCCAGCTGAACTGTGCCAATAGCCACCCCAGCGCTGCTAACAATCCATTTTGCAAAGGGCCCGCTATCGCAACCCAAAGCTCTTCTCTTGCGGGGAGCGTTCCGGCCTCTTCTACCTCAACGACGCCACCAAATGGCAGTAGCTTTACTTCTTGTACGGTCCAGCCGAATCGAAGGGCAGTTACTAAATGCCCCAGCTCATGCCATAAAACGATAACAAAGAGCATCAAAAGCTCCATGAATCTTCCAGTAATGATCGAGGCCAGCATCACAAGCACAAAGAGTGGGTGTAGCGAAAAGTTAATTCCGCGAAGTTTAATCAAAGGGCACCAATTCCACTGGATTTATGGATTGTCCATTTTGCTCAATCGCAAAATAAAGGATCGCTCTATCCGCAGTATCATTTGTCGCTTGCAGCTGTCCTAGTGGATCCCCAGCCTCGACCCATGAATTCACCTTAACGACAACTGCTTCCAAATTTCCATATACAGATAACATCCGATTTGGATGTTGGATTAGTATCGTAGTTCCACCTAATTGATTCACTTCTAACTGTAGCACCTTCCCTGCACTTACAGCAGAAACTGTGCTCCCAGCCATTGCAGCAACTTTCACTCCATTGCCATTTTGCTTAAAGCTCTGTACGACCTTACCGATTACTGGAACGACAGCATCTGTTAATTTGAGTGATGACGACACTTGCTTTGTATTCGCGGATTTGCGTTGGAATGGAAGGAGGCTAAGCGAGTCACCAAATCTTTCTCCATACCATGCATCTATCGCTACAAAATCCATATCCTGTGTAACGACGTCCAGTACCCATGCATTTATATGCTCACTACCCGGAAGCTTGAAGTTGATCCAGCCCCAGCAAATACCGAATAGGATCACCGCGAGTATCAAACGAACTATAAAACCATGCATGAAGCGCCGTAAGCTCATCCCTCTTGGTTCAGGTGGCTTATTGGGCACATGTATTGTTTTTGGCGTTAAACCTTGAATACCTTCCCACTTGTTCGGAGCATTGATCTCCTGTCGTTGGTGCTCCTTCCACCACTTCTTTGGATCCGGCTCCATCAGTTGCTCGTGATTTTGCACGGCAGCCCCTCCCTTGTCCACTAACTACTATCACCTTATGGCGGACAAGGCTTGAATAGACCTAAGACGACAAAACGGGTAGCCTGTAAGCTACCCGTCAATTGGATATTTTTCTTGATTCGCTTTAATGCTGAAGATGAGACCAACTGAGAACATATTAAGCAACACAGATGTGCCCCCATAGCTAATGAAAGGAAGGTTAATTCCAGTCAACGGCATAAGACCGATCATCATCCCGATATTTTCAAAAATTTGAAATACCATCATCGAGGCAATCCCGATAATGATGTAGGAGCCCTTCAGATCAATACACTGATAAGCAATAAGAATCATCCGATAGATGAATAAAAAGTAAAGTAATAACAATATGGCAGAGCCTTGAAATCCGAATTCCTCACCTATGACGACGAACACCGAATCTGAATAGGTGTACGGGATGAACTTGCGATTTTTAGATTCACCCTGCATATATCCATCGCCTGTTAACCCGCCTGAACCAATCGCTATCTTCGCATATCTCGTTTGTCTACTTGCATCCTCCGATGCGGACTCCGGATCAATGAAAGTGTTAATACGCTCATACCAGTGTCCATTGCCCTTTTCATTTAGGTAATCTTTAATTTCTGTGCCATACGCTGTGAAGAGCGAAACGAACAGAACAATACCCCCGATGATAGCTCCCAAGCCGATCAACACATAAGAATATCGAATATTGCCAATCCAGAGCATGCCTAAGACAATGAATATATAGATGATTGCGTTACCCAAATCTGGCTGACGCATAACGAGCACGAACGGCACAAATGCGACAATCGCAACATACAAAACGTCGGTTCGCATCCTTAATGGATCTCCCCGTCGCCGCCCCATCAATGCCCCAATAGCAATAATAATGAATAGCTTCATCATCTCGGCAGGTTGGAAGAGTATGCCTCCTGGCAATTCAAACCAGCTGCGTGCGCCATTTCTCAGCGGAGCGAAGAAAAAGACAAGAACAAGTAATATTATGCCGATGGCATACCATACATACCATGTCTTCAAAATTAATCGATAATTGACGAGTGTGCATAATAAGATGATAACAAAGCCGATCCCGAAAAAGATGATCGTCTTCACATCATAATTTGCATACCTTGAATCGCCATAGGTAGCACTTCGGATAAGCAATGCACTAATCCCCATAAAAGCGATTAGAATGAGAAGCATCATCCAATCCATCTTTTTTAACCGGTTCAACAACTTTAAATCAACTCATTCCTAGAAACTTCCTGACCTTGCGCAACATACCGGTTTTCTCATCCAGCTGCGAAAGCGGAACAGTTTCACCCAGAATACGTCTCGCAATGTTCCTATACGCGATCGCCGCACGCGAATTCGGATTCATTACAGTCGGCTCCCCTTGATTAGCCGCTTTGATGACCATTTCATCATCAGGTACAATCCCAATTAAATCAATGGCCAACACTTGGCAGATGTCGTCGATCTCAAGCATATCACCGCTCTTAAGCATGTTCTGACGAATTCGATTAATCACGAGCTTTGGTGTTCCTAAACCACTCTTCTCTAACAAGCCAATTACACGATCGGCATCACGAACGGCTGCATTTTCAGGTGTAGTTACGACAATCGCTTGTGTAGCGCCTGCAATTGCATTTCGAAATCCTTGCTCAATCCCAGCCGGGCAATCGATAATTATATAATCGAAATCTGGCTTCAAGCCATCGACAATTTGACGAACTTGATCTGGTGAAATGTCATTTTTATCTTTGGTTTGTGCAGCGGGTAGCATATATAATTCATCGAAACGCTTATCCTTTATGAGTGCTTGATTCACTCGACAGCGACCTTCTGCAACATCAATCAAATCGTAGATGATCCGATTTTCAAGACCCATCACCACATCTAAATTCCGCAAGCCGATATCGGTATCTACTAAACATACCTTTTTCCCCAGTAGCGCTAAAGCCGTTCCAATATTAGCGGATGTCGTTGTTTTTCCAACGCCACCTTTACCTGATGTGACAACGATTGCTTCTCCCATTCCTCTACACCCCTTTAAACAGCATATCGATTTTGCGATGACGACCTAAGCTCGACAGCTTGTCGATCTCCATCACACCTTCGTGCAAAAAGGCTACCTCCATGAGTGACTCTGCCGACGCCCACTCATCCGGTGGCCTGCTGATTACTTCTGCAATGCGTAGCTGCGTGGGCTTCATTAATGAAGCAGCAATAATCGCGTGCTCATTGCCTGCAAAACCTGCATGAACCGTTCCTTTAATCGCGCCCATGACATAAACATCACCTGTACAACGAACGATACCACCTGGATTCACGTCTCCCAATAGCAGTAAGTGACCATCATATTCGATCGTCTGTCCAGACCGAACGATTCCGTTTAACGTATGTAAGCTAGGATGAACGATCGCAAGCGGATCTACCTTCGGAGGATTGCTCTCTATCGATTGAATGAGTAGATTGCCTTGCTTGCGAAAAATGGAACGAATTTGTTCCTGATCATCCTCTTCAAGCTGCCTGTCTCCAAGCTTTATGAAAATATGAATAAGAGGTCCTGTGAACTGCTGTACATGTTTATCCAGCTTCGAGTCTAACTCATTTAACAGTTCACTAAACTCACACTTGTCATCGAGTAGAAAGACGAGCCCCTCTTTGTTTCCTTTTATCGTAATTCGCGATTTGCTGGCCACGGTCGTCCGCTCCTCCCTACTCTAATGGAATTCGGCTTCTTCATGCCAAATTCCTGCCTGAACTGTGACATAGAGCGTTTAATCCGAGCTGTCATCATTAGTAGAAATTGTCGCTTTGACAAGCAGACGACGAACAGGGACATAGATAGCTAAAGCTACAATAAGCTGAAGAAGCGTCGTCGGTGCGATCTGCCAAAAAAATACGTATTGATAATTAAGTTTCGTTAATTGAAACAGCATATAAATCAAATAAACAATCGTATCTAGCAACATACCGCCCATGAGCACTAACCATACGAAGAAACCAAGCGTGAACATTTTTCGTTCGACAACTAATCCTATCAAGTAACCGAGCAACCCCATTCCAAAACCGTAAGGACCTATTAAATGTCCATAGAATAATATGTCCTGAAGTATGCCGAAGCCAAGCCCAAAAATAAAAGCGCGATGGCGGCCATCAAATCCAGCTATGAAAATCGTCATGATGAATGAAAAATGGATGAACAGACGATCGCTCCACTGTGAAGGAATGATCCACGGAATAATCGCATTTTCAACCAAAATTAATATTAATGTACAAATAATAACTCGATTAATTCGCATCGTTACTCTCCATCCGCATTTGGCACGACAACGACAAAAACTTCGCTGAGGTGCTCGAATTTCGCTGATGGTGTAATCGTAGCAGTATGCGTTAAACCGAAATCACCGACTTGTCTTTCCTTTACAGTTCCGATCATAATCCCTTTCGGAAACACATTTCCAAGTCCAGACGTTATTACTTTGTCGCCTTCTACTAGAGGGTCCAGTTCATCAATCTTTGTCATGAGGAGAGTTTGTGATTCTTCTTCATAGGAAATGATTCCAAACGACTTCGTTTCTTTGCCAAGAACAGTCGCGGATACGGGCAGCCCAGCTGATGTGTTTAGATCAAGATCCGTTAATAGCAGCACTGTAGAAGTAAAGGTCGATACTTTGCTTACAATCCCAATCAAGCCATCGATCGTTGTAACCGCCATATTCTCCTTGATGCCTGCTTGAGAGCCCAAATTGATTTTAATCGTGCGCTCATACGGATTGGAGGTCGAGCCGACAACTTGCGCAATTAAGTAACGGTAGTTGTCCATCTCTTTTTGTCGCTCAGTAAAGCCAAGTGCGCTTTGCAGCCGTTCGTTTTCCGCTTGTAACGTATTAAAGCGGATTTGATCTTGCGTGTATTGCGCAACGGTTTGACGTAACGCCTCGTTTTCTGTATAGACGTCGGAAAGTCGGCTAAGATCGCGGAAAAAATCCGCAATCGCGCCGACTGGACGGTAGAGCACACTTTGTGCAGTACCGAAAACATCATTAATGAATTTTTCCGGCCATGTTAACCGTGTCCGATTATTTGTAAATCCCATGAGAGCAAAAAACAAAATCAGCCCAATCATGAGTATAAAGAGCCTTTTGTTGCGCATCATTTTAAAAATATCGAATCACCTGCTTTCCCGTCCCCATCGGATGAAGCATGCGCTTTAGCGGTGCCTTGTACCCGATCCGCTTTGAGCTTTAAATAAATGGATATTGTCCAGTGCCTTTCCTGTACCGATCGCAACGCAATCAAGCGGTTGCTCCGCGACGATAACTGGCATACCCGTTTCCTTCGAGAGCATCTTATCCAGATTGCGAAGCAAGGCTCCACCACCTGTAAGCACAATTCCTCGGTCGATAATGTCTGCAGATAGTTCCGGCGGACATTTCTCTAACGTAATTTTCACTGCATCCACGATTGAATTAATCGTATCCGTTAAAGCTTCGGTGACTTCATCTGACGTAATCGATAATGTTTTTGGTAAGCCAGACACTAGATCCCGTCCGCGAATTTCGATCGCTTCAACCTTATCAAGCACAGTTGCAGATCCCAGTTCAATTTTCAATTGTTCAGAAGTACGTTCACCGATCATTAAGTTATATTGCCGCTTTATGAATGACATGATTGCTTCATCCATGTTATCTCCGGCAATCCGAATGGAACGACTCGTTACGATACCTCCCAAGGAGATTACTGCAACTTCTGTTGTTCCGCCACCGATGTCTACGACCATACTTCCGGTAGGTTCCCATACTGGCAAATTAGCCCCAATAGCTGCTGCGAAGGGCTCTTCAATAATTACCGCTTCTTTTGCTCCCGCTTGCTTCGTAGCATCTTCTACTGCTCGCTTCTCAACGGCTGTAATACCAGAAGGAACACAAACCATTACACTTGGATGACGAGGAAATAACGAACGGGGCTTCTGGGCTTGTCTAATAAAATATTTGATCATTGTTGCGGTCGTCTCAAAGTCGGCTATTACGCCGTCTTTCATTGGACGAATAGCAACTATGTTTCCCGGTGTACGTCCAATCATCTTCTTCGCATCTGAACCTACTGCTTCAATTTTCTTCGTATCTGTACGAATTGCTACGACAGAGGGCTCCCTAACGACAATACCTTTACCCTTCATAAATACGAGGGTATTCGCTGTTCCGAGGTCAATCCCCAGATCACGTGTAAATCCACCTACCATGCTGTTACCTCCTGAGATTGACAATCCATAATATTATATTACAAGCATCCCTTCTCCTTCAAACTTATGAAGCGATTGTCACCAATTACCAGATGATCTAGCAATTCAATGCCAATCAGTTCACCGGCATCCGCTAAGCGCTTCGTAATTTGAATATCTTCAGGGCTTGGAGTGGGATCACCACTCGGATGATTGTGTGCGCATAAAATGGACGCACTGCTCCGACGTATGGCTGCTCGGAATACTTCTCTCGGATGTACGATCGAAGCATTCAAGCTCCCTATAGACAGTGTCTGACGACCGATCACTTGATTTTTCGAATTGAGAAACAAACAAACGAAGTGCTCTTCTCTTAAATGTCGCATCTCTTCCATGAGCAGATCTGCTGCATCCTGAGGACAAGTAATCTTGAACATCTCCGGCAATTGAGAACGGGCAATACGTCTGCCTAGCTCGATTGAAGCTTTCAGTTCTAGAGCCTTCGCGGGTCCAATTCCTTTAATGAGCATTAATTCTTGCCAATCGTTCTCGGCTAGCTTACGCAAGCCTCCACATTCATTCAGTATGCGCTGTGCGAGATGAATTGATGATTCATTGCGTGTTCCAGTACGCAATAAAATCGCCAGAAGTTCTGCATGACTGAGTGCGCTAGCGCCATGTTGTTGCATCCGTTCCCGTGGCCGTTCTTCGGAGGGAATCTCACGAATTCGAAATGAACGTTGCTCCAATGACTTTCTCCTACCTTTGGAAGCCGCGTCGGCCGCGGGATTGGCTTCAAAGATCAACAGATTATGGACGATTAACCCCGAAATCCACTAGTAAGTCTGCTAACAAGGAAATAGGTAATCCTACAACATTGAAATAACAGCCCTCTATAGAATCTACGAGCAATGATCCTAGCTCTTGAATGCCGTACGCCCCGGCTTTATCCATGGACTCACCAGTCGCAACATATCGTAACAGCTGCTCATCGGTTAGCGTTCTCATCTTAACCCGTGTAACGCGATGAGAAATAACACTTTTATGATCTGCAACAGAAAGTAATGCGACTCCTGTGTATACCTCGTGAGTACGTCCCGCTAATCTTCTGAGCATCTCAAAGGCATGGTCATCATCACTCGGTTTACCTAACACATCCCCGTCTAGGACGACGATTGTATCACTTCCCACGACGATGGAATTTGGATGCTCTTCAAGCACTAATTGATCTTTAACTGCTTGTGCTTTTCTTAAGGCAAGCCCCTCAACAACTTGAATAGGTGTCCATTGCGTTGGAGTATCCTCTTCCACTCGACTTGGCTGAATTTGAACAGGTAGACCCAGAAGTGAAATAAGCTCTTGTCTACGTGGAGAAGCGGAGGCGAGCACCAATGTAGGCTCTGTCGAGGATGACATACTCATGTGGAGAAACATCCTTTCAAATTTACATTTTCCGATATAACCAAATTGCAATGGCAGCCCCGATAATGCTAAGCAAGCTGAAATTCGCACTAAAATGCAAGTTATAGCTTACGACTGCTAAATCCGCTGCAGGTGACCAATTAATGGGCATCGTACGCGTTAAAAATGTGAGACCCGGAACCTCTTGAAGCCATCTAGCGACTAATGCTCCCGCTAGCAAGCCCAACACAATGAATAAAAAGAGAATCCATCCGTTTTTCTTCATGATCCCCCGACCTTCGCCATTATTTTACACACTGCTACACTATTATACTTGGCTAGGACATTGGATACAATGTGTAAAAATGCTCAAACTACAATCACGAATGCAAAAAGAACAGATGCGAGTTCGCATCTATTCTCTTGGGTCGCAGTCGCTTTAAGTATTTGACTCCGTTTGTAGAGAAGATCGCAGTTTAATATTGGCAAATTGTGCTTCGATTAATGCCGACTGTATCGCCCATAGTTGAGAATAAGTAGGCTTCATATTGTATTGCTCTAGCGCAGTTGATGCTGCTAGTAAAGCTTGATAATAATTTGAAGCTAACGCTTTCGATGGAGAAGACATTTGCGCAATCACTGTAGATTGCTCATCCCACTCTTTTGTTACCTGCTGAAATGCTTTCTGTGTATCTGCACTCATCGTTTGCGGCTGTACAGCCTGAAGATTCGTTAAAGTAAACTGGATGATTAGACGGCTAAGTGATGCACTTGAATGAATCCAATCCGCGAAGCCAGCTTGTGTTACTACTTGGTCTACGGCAGGCGCATCAATGGGTTTAATATATACTTCTACATTAGACAGTTGCTCCGAGAGCAATTCCGCTTCATCTCTCGTTGACGCGATACCGACATAGATACGATTCCCGTCGCTTCGATCGATCGCATACGACATGCCTTTCTCTTGAAGCTGAGCTACCGCATTTTTCATACTGTCTTCGTTACTAAAGACGCCATATTGCAGCATATAGGAAGGTTCTTCCGCTAAGTCTAATGTTGTTGTTAATGAACTAACTGCGGACGCAGATGAATCTAAGGGATCAAGAGCACTGATAGTGGCATTGTTGTCTTCAATACTTGTTTGATCATTCGTTGCTTGCTTCTGACTATCTTGAATCGTTGAATTACGATTAGGGAACATCGGCTCTCCTGTAAAAATTGACAGCAACAAGTACCCGAATAAAGCACCTGTAGCGACTGCTGCAGTTACTGTCAGCATCACCCGTGACCATGAGGGTTGATCGTTTGCTCTGTGCGACCTAACTTCACTTTCTATATCCTCGATGTGCCAGTCGGAGGCATCTTCATGGCTTTGTGGCTCTGAATTAGGAACAATCCACTTTTCCGATTGTTGCAGATCAACTGTCATTTGTTCTAAGTCTATCACCTGTCGAAATTCCGCTTGATTATGCTGATTTACCACTTGCTGCTTGGGGTGTAGTAGTACGACATTTGTGTGCTTGTTCGAGTCGGATTGTCGAATCATCTCTTCCAAAGCTTGAATTTCATCTTGATAGACAACCGGAGGTTGATTCATTGAAGGCTGAGAAGTTAGCTGGGTAGGTGATTTCTCTAACACATTTGTGGATGGATTGAGCTTAGTTGTGTTCGTTGGTTGCGGTGTATGCGTTGGTTGCGGCGGCTCGAAACGAAAGGTCATTCTCGCTTTTTGCGACATGCTGTGTCTCCCCTTGTCCCATAATCTATGAAACAATATATGAGAGATAAGAGATAAATATGATCGCTAGATTTCAAAGTTTACTATACATTGCAATATCCCTCTCACTCAGTTGATTAGTTAGCCGATTATATCGTACATCTCACCCTCAACTGCCACTTTTGTGCGGAGTTAGCCGATTATATCGTACATCTCAGCCACATTTGCCACTTTTGTGCGGAGTTAGCCGATTATATCGTACATCTCAGCCACATCTGCCACTTTTGTGCGGAGTTAGCCGATTATATCGTACATCTCGCGTCTGAGCGAGGGGGATACCGTGACATCTATTCATCCAATGTAAGCAGTAAGCAGACAACGATCAAGATGATCACCTACACTAACGCCACCAGCAGCACAATACGCCAAAAATACTTCATGGAGTTACATAAAGATGGTAAATAAAGATATAAACATACACTTATTTAACATCTACTAAGAGAACGAGAAAAAACCACCCCTGAACTCCCCAACCAAGGAAATTCAAGAGTGGCTACACTACGTCTTAACGGTTACTCGCCGTGACGCTCACGTATAATATTGGCTAAGTCATACGCAGTCTTCCAAATGTCGCCTGCGCCCATCGTAATAACGAGATCACCTGGTGCGATTCGACTTGCGAGCAAATCCCGAACTTCTTCCTTCGTTGGAATGTATGTCACGTTAGGGTTGCTATTTTGCGCGATCAATTGTACAAGCTTCGTCGAACTAACGCCTTCGATCTTCTGCTCTCCAGCTGGCGAATAGATGTCAGTGATGATGACCTCGTCAGCATCAGCAAACGCCTTACTAAATGCATCCAGCAAAAAAAATGTTCTCGTATATCGCTGTGGCTGAAAAACGGCAACGATTCTTTTACCCGTCGCTTTAGCCGCTTGAATAGTAGCTTGAATTTCAGTTGGATGATGCGCATAATCGTCTATGATGAGCATGTCCTTCACTTCACCAAGCACATGAAATCTACGCTTAGCACCGCGGAATTCCCAAATGGCTCCCGCGATTGCTTCGAATGTTGCCCCCGCCTCCAAGCATACGATAACTGTAGCTAGTGCGTTATAGACGTTGTGGCGACCAGGAACCGACAGCTTAACGGTGCCCAAATTTTCAGTTCCGCGCAGCATGTTAAACGATGCACAGCGATCACCTAACTGAATATTAGTCGCCCGATAATCAACATCATCACGCTCAATACCATATTTAACAACCCGTGCTGGGCCGGTGACCTGCGACAGTACTTCGCGAACATTTTCATCGTCCGCACAGACGATAGCGCAGCCTCCTGCTTTCACATTGTTGAAAAACGATACATAAGCCGCCTTCAATTTATTGAAGTCACCCTCGTAATTTTCCAGATGATCCGCTTCGATATTTGTCACTACGCCCATAGTTGGTTCGTATTGCAGAAAGGAACCATCACTTTCATCCGCTTCCGCTACAACAAATTTACTTTTGCCTGCTTTCGCGTTCGTACCGACGTTCACGATTTCTCCGCCGATTATATAAGTCGGGTCCAATCCGCAATTTTCCATCACTAGAGCAATCATCGACGATGTTGTTGTCTTTCCATGTGCACCTGCAACCGCAATTCCTGTACGTGCATTGAGTAGCTGTGCAAGCATTTGTGCCCGGTGCAGCGTTGGAATTTGCAGTTTCTCTGCAGCTTGACGCTCTACGTTGTCTTTCGGCAATGCAGTCGAATACACGACGAGATCCGCCCCATGGACGTGATCAGCTTCGTGACCGATATAGATTTGTGCGCCCTTAGCTGCTAGCTTGTCAATGAGCTCTTGTCTTACGACGTCTGAGCCGGACACTTGATAGCCCATTTCTAACATGACGCGGGCAATGGCACTCATACCATACCCACCAATACCAATAAAATGTACATGTTCAGCGGTTTGCAACGATGCTTCACCAGCCTTTTTCAGATTTCGTTTCATGGAGAATCCAGGATCTTACGTCAGCAATCAAGTAAAGCGTTCCCGTTACGACCCCTAACGGATTTGTGTACTGTGACGTAGGCGTAGATAAATCTTGGAGAAGCGAAAGCGCACGCCGCCAATCCGGCTCCACAACAACGCTCCGCGGCCGTCCGAACTCCGCTTGCAGTCCGTTTGCAACGGCGGCCAGTTCGGTGGCATTCATCTTTTTATGAAAATCAGGTTCTGTAATAATCAATGTATCCACCATAGGTAGTATATGCCGAAGCGATTGTTCATGATTCTTATTCGGCATCATTGCCATTACAACATTCAACTGGTCGTACTTGTAAATATTTCGCAGTGTGGTCGCTAAAGCTTCCACTCCTTCTGGATTATGCGCACCATCAATCAAAATTCTAGGTGCTGTACTCACCAGCTCTAAACGGCCAGGCCACGAAGTTGACTGCAATGCTTCAATTAAATCGCTATCTTCGACGATGAGCGCATAATATTGACGAAGCACCTCAATCGTCATGACCGCAACTGCAGCATTTACCACCTGATGCGCGCCATTTAGCGTAATCGCCAAAGAATTCAGGGAGCGGAACGGCCCTGTAAACTTAAACTGCTGGTTGTTCTCTACCGCAGATTCCACATCGACACTGAATTGCTCACCCATAATATAAGCGGTTGAACGATTTCCCGCTGCTGTCTGCTTCATTATCTCAACTATATCAGGCTGATTAACAGCAGTAATAACAGGTACCCCCGGCTTAATGATCCCCGCTTTTTCCCGTGCAATCTCCTCCAAAGTCGAACCGAGCACATCCATATGATCATGACCTACATTCGTAATGACACTGACAACGGGGGTTACGATGTTTGTAACGTCCAATCTTCCGCCAAGACCCGTCTCCCAGACAACATAATCAGGGAATGAAATTGTGCCGTAATACAGCAAAGCAAGTGCGGTCGTTACTTCGAACATCGTCGGCGAACCCCATTCGCTCTTCGACAATTCATCTGCCACTGGCTTTAACCGATTCGTGAGCGTAATTAAATCCGCGTCAGCGATATCTTGTCCATTATATTGCAGACGGTTGGAATACGACGTGAGATAAGGTGATGTAAATGTACCGACATCATAACGACTTTGTCTAAGAATCTGAGTTAAATACGCACATACCGAGCCTTTGCCGTTCGTGCCCGCAACGTGAATGAATTTCAATCGACGCTGAGGGTTATTAAAGCGCTCCATCATGAGCGTAATTCGATCTAATCCCGGACGAATCCCGAATGGTGTCAGTCCAGTAATCCAAGCCATTGCCTCTTCCGCTAAGCGAAAATATACCTGTTCCTCTTGTACATGATGTGAGGGATTTAGATGATCCATTTCTCCCGTCCTCTCATTATCCCTGAAGCTCAGCGATTCGTGCCAACACCTTATCGCGTTTGTCGCGATAGTCCTGACCCTTCACACGCTCTTGTTCAACAACTTGGGCTGGCGCTTTCGCAATATAGCCTTCGTTAGCCAGCTTCTTCTCCACCCGCTCCACTTCAGAAGTCAAACTGTCAACTTCCTTGGTCAGCCTTGCAATTTCTTGACTAATGTCAATGAGTCCTGCGAGTGGCAAGTAAAGCTCCGCGCCTGTAACGATCGCGGTCATCGCTTTATCTGGCGCACTTACAGCTGCATCAATCGCAAGTGCTGAAGTGTTGCAGAAACGTTGAATATAGATTTCATTCGAACGGAAAATCGTTTCCTCGTCCGCACCCGTTGGCTTAATGAGTAATTCAATCTTTTTACCTGGGGATACATTCACTTCAGCACGTACGTTACGAACAGCACGAATCGCATCCATGAGCAGGTTCATCTCTTTAACTGATTGCGACGCTTCGAACGATGCATCATATTGTGGCCAACTAGCTAGCGTGATCGACTCACCAGGTTCATGCGGCAGATGCTGCCAAATTTCTTCTGACAAATAGGGCATGAAAGGATGAAGCAGACGCAATGTGCGATCAAGCACATAGGTGAGCACTGATTGCGTGCTACGCTTTGCATCACCTTCTGACCATAGTGTAAGCTTTGCAAATTCAATGTACCAATCACAAAGATCGTCCCATATGAAGTTGTAGAGCAGTCGTCCTGTCTCGCCGAAGTCATAGCTTTCCATCAGACGAGTAATGTCGCGAACCGTTTCATTGAAGCGGTGGACAATCCAGCGGTCAGCAGTCGATAACTCACCACTTAGATCGATATCTTCATAAGTAAACCCTTCGAGGTTCATTAAAGCAAACCGCGATGCGTTCCAAATTTTATTGGCGAAATTCCGCGCTTGCTCCACCTTCTCAAACCGGAAGCGTAAATCTTGACCTGGTGTGCTGCCTGTGGAAATCATAAACCGCATTGCATCTGCACCATATTGGGCGATAACATCAAGCGGGTCAACGCCGTTACCGAGCGATTTAGACATCTTGCGACCTTCTGCATCCCGAACAAGGCCGTGCATCAGCACATCCTTAAACGGAATTTGTTCCGTGAATTCAAGCGCTGTGAAGATCATCCGAGCAACCCAGAAGTAAATAATATCGTATCCCGTTACGAGAACGCTCGTCGGATAGTAGTTTTTCAAATCGTCTGTATCTTCAGGCCAACCTAATGTTGAAAATGGCCACAGCGCCGAGCTAAACCAAGTGTCGAGCACATCGTCGTCTTGTCTCCAAGCCGAATTCGGATCATTCGCACCTGCTGGAGGCTCAATGCCGACATAAATTTCTCCTGTCGTGTCATTGTACCAAGCTGGAATCCGATGCCCCCACCATAATTGGCGAGAAATACACCAATCACGTACGTTCTCAATCCATTGCAAATACGTTTTCTCGAAGCGATCTGGAACGAAATTAACACCTTTACCCGACTTCTGACAATCAATTGCACGATCAGCAAGCGGCTTCATCGCAACGAACCATTGTGTCGACAAGTACGGCTCAACAACCGCACCGCTACGCTCACTGTGGCCGACTTGATGCACGTGATCTTCGATCAAAATACATACGCCCTGCTCCTGCAAATCTTTAACGATCGCTTTACGGCAATCTGCACGATCAAGCCCTTGATACGGACCGGCATTCTCATTCATTCGACCGCTTTCATCCATGACCGTAATTTGCGGAAGATCGTGACGTGAGCCAACTTCAAAGTCATTCGGATCGTGCGCTGGTGTAATCTTTACCGCGCCGCTACCGAACTCTTTTTCTACATACTCATCACCAATAATCGGGATTTCACGATCCGCGATCGGCAACCGCAACATTTTCCCAATTAAATGCTTATACCGATCATCATCAGGATGAACCGCAACTGCAGTATCACCAAGCATCGTCTCCGGACGCGTCGTTGCAACCGTCAAGTACCCGTCACCGTCTGCAAGCGGGTAACGCAGATGATACAGATGACCGTTAACTTCCTTGTACTCTACTTCAATATCAGATAACGCGGTACGCGCAGCAGGGTCCCAGTTAATGATCCGTTTACCACGGTAAATGAGTCCTTTCTCGTATAGACGCACGAACACCGTGCGAACTGCTAACGATAAACCATCGTCCAACGTAAAACGCTCGCGCGAATAATCGAGGCTAAGACCCATCTTCGCCCATTGATCACGAATTGTTCCAGCGTAGTGGTCTTTCCATTCCCATACTTTATCCAGAAACGCTTCACGTCCGAGGTCATAGCGACTTAAACCTTCTTCACGAAGCTTCTGCTCAACTTTCGTCTGAGTTGCGATGCCCGCATGGTCTGTACCCGGAAGCCACAATGCATCGAAGCCTTGCATCCGCTTAAATCGGATTAGAATATCCTGCAACGTAAAATCAAGCGCGTGTCCAATGTGTAACATCCCCGTCACGTTCGGCGGGGGAATTACAATCGTATATTTCGGCGCATCAGTACGGCGACCCGCTTGGAAATAACCACCTTGCATCCACGCCTCATACCATTTGCGTTCAGCGCTTAATGGATCATAGGTTGTGGGCATTTCAACGTTTGAATTTGGCTTTGTTTCAGACATGAGTGACATAACCTCCATAACACACAATTTCGTTCTGCAAGCAAAAACGCCTTCGGCGTCTTAAAACGCTGATGAAGCTTTGCGGTGACAGATAAGAAAAGTATCGAGGATTATATACTTTCTTATCTGTTAGATTAAGGTCCCCTTGTAAAGGGATCCATAAAAACACAAAAACCTCCCGTCACAAAGGACGAAAGGTTAAATCTTCCGTGGTACCACCTTCGTTCCGTCATACACAGCTTTCGTGAATAACGGCACTCAATGCACGATAACGGTTGCAACCGTCCTGATCTAATCCAGTACCTCGATGATTCTAGGCACTTATGTTTCAATCAGGAAACTCCAGGGCGACTTGTTACAGCTGCAATTCCTACGGAACCTCTCAGCGCTGTTAATCAGCGGTTCCGCTCTCTGATGGACGGTCTGCAAACTCTTCCCTATCCGCGTTCTTCTACCTATTCTACCCGCCGTTTAAGTGAGAGTCAATAAGGTAGAAGCTCACGATCATGAATACACATTATGGGATATAGAGTACTTGCCCTTGGGACAAATAGGGCTCACGCAATTGATTGTGTAGTTGAAGTTCACGTGGTTGCACTTTGTAGCGATTAGCAATGTCTTCCAACGTATCCTCACGCTGCACAATACACATCCGAACTTTCTTGAAATTTTGTGCTTGAGAGCCATTCGATAAAAATAATCGTGTCCATTCCAATTCGTCCCCAGTGCTTCCTGACGAATTTTGACTTGCGGCAAGCGTAGCCTCTTCTTTTTTGGCAGCTTCAATTACCCGTTGCTCAGCTTCACGTTTAGCACCATATTCACCAAGCTGGGATAGTAAACCAACACCCGACTGAATCCGATCTGCGGAATCGAGTGGTAAGCCTCCTAATGCGACTTTTAGCTCCTTTTTTTCGGGCAGATGTTCTTCACTCAATTGTACAATGGGCAATTGAACTTCAAGGACAGTCGGCTCTTCCCTTCCAATTTCAACGACCGGTAGCTCTGGAGGTGAATATGCCTCACTTGTAGGATGCCAGGATGTCGCTTCGACAAAAGACTCTGTTGTAGCATCCTGTAACTGTTCGATCCCAGCATGGGATACCGTATCTTCTTCAACCTCTGAAGCTCGAAGCTGTTCGATAGAAGTCTGATGTACAACAGTAAAGCTGTCATCTCTCCAAACCTGCGGTTGCTCCTCAACAGCCTGTAATCCTCGAAGAGCGAGCACTCCAGTTACATTAAGTGACCGATCTGTAAGTACGTCTACATCAAAATTATCAATTTCAACGGCGAGCTCATCTACGCTATGAATGCGGTTTTGCGGCAACGTAATTTCTACAGGAATCCAATGTTCAAGCTGTGACAACTCCTCAGCTCCGTATGAACGATAAACGCCTGTTAGTACGAGATGTCCCGTAAGCAGTACTTGATCTTCCTGTGGCAGAGCTTGAATGCGAGGGATGAGTTCAATTTCCTCCAATTCATCAATCGCAGCAAAGTCTTCAGTCAACTGCACCCTCTCATAAATATCGAAGCGCAGTCCGTTCAATGGATCCGTCACGTTAGAATCCTCCTCTCGGCATAGGCCCCTCAACACGGATGAGCCCTAAACAACTTACTAGCTATGTATATGCTTAAAGAAGAAGAGCATGCCTGTCATCTTTGCTTACAGCAAAGTATGTAAATATTTGTATTTATGATACTGTTGAGGGGTAATCATATTCTACGGATGAGAGGTGCTTCATATGAACAAAAGATCACTCCTGCTCATGTTTATTCTTTTACTCAGCTTAACGACCACAGTAAGTGCTGCATCAGATGCAATTAAGGCAAAGCTCTTCCAAGCTACTATTTACATCAACAAGTTCATCATACAAGCAGACGAACGGACAACTTTGTTGAACTACAACGATAGAGTGTACGTCCCTTTACGAAAGCTAACGGAAATTACTGGAGCGGCGATCGGTTATGACAGTAAATCTCGTTCTATCTATATCGATCAACCTCAAGCTTTTTCTGTAAAATCAAGTGTACATAGAAAAGCTTCAAACGACTCGTTTACGTTACACATCTATTCAGAAAAAGCAGAGTATGCACAAGGAGAATCAATCCGAATTTGGTCACGTCTAGTCAATGAGAGCGAACAATCGGTAACGATCTATCATGCTCAACCATTAGTTGGTTACAATATCGTCGATGAAGAGGACTCCGCGGATAATCAAATTTATGCACTTAGTTTAACAGAGACTACTTTTAATTCTGAGGATGAATATAACAGTTCCCTATTACCTATCCATTCTATTTCATACAATGTCCGTAAACTGGATTTAGAGGATTTTAATAAATATATAGATCAGTCAGCCCGTCCATCCATGCTACCAAAAGGTACTTATACGGTTACTGCTGAAGCACCCTACAGTCTTAGTAAGTCATTCTCAGAAGAAAATAAACGGAAACTCCAAGCATCTATTACGATCAAAGTTGTGTAATCGGTGCGATCATCAACATTCTTCAATGAAACAACAAGGGACTGCCTCATGGATCAACTCCTGAGACAGTCCCTTCATTCTTACTCAATCATTCCACGTATTTCAGAGCTTCCTTATGTGCAGCAATCGTCTCATCAATATCCGCTTCTGTATGCGCAGTGGAAACGAACATGCCTTCGAATGGCGATGGTGCAATGTTTACGCCATAGTCCAGCAGCTTACGGAATACGACTCGGAACGTTTCGGTATTCGAACGCTTAGCCATATCATAATTAATGACATGATTATCTGTATAAAACGGGCACACCATCGAGCCGACGCGATTGATCGTCATTGGAACGCCCGCTTGTGTAGCATTGTGCTCCAAACCGACTTGAAGGCGCGCTGCAAGCCGTTCCAGCAATTGATAAGCTTCTACTGTCATCAGCTTCAATGTTGTATATCCCGCCGCCATTGCAAGCGGATTGCCTGACAGCGTACCCGCTTGATAGATCGGACCGCTTGGAGCAATCTGCTCCATAATATCTCTGCGTCCCCCATATGCACCTACTGGAAGTCCACCGCCAATGACTTTACCGAAGCAAGTCAAATCCGGTGTAATCCCAAACAACCCTTGTGCACAATTGCGATGTACGCGGAAGCCTGTCATTACCTCGTCGAAGATCAGTAAAGCGCCATATTTCGTCGTTATCTCACGAAGTCCTGTCAAAAACCCGGGTAACGGAGGTACGACTCCCATATTCCCTGCGACAGGCTCCACGATTATCGCTGCAAGCTCTTCCCCGTAACGTTCGAATACAAGCTTGACCGCCTCAATATCGTTGTAAGGTACCGTTAACGTATGCGAGGCAACACTTTCTGGAACGCCAGGGCTATCTGGCAGTCCTAGCGTTGCGACACCAGACCCTGCTTTAATCAATAGGCTATCCGCATGCCCATGGTATGAGCCTTCAAACTTCAGAATCTTATTGCGCTTCGTGTAGCCACGAGCAAGTCTGATTGCGCTGAGCGTAGCTTCTGTTCCGGAATTGACCATCCGCACGATGTCCACAGAATGTACCCGTTCGCACACAAGCTCCGCCATCATCGTCTCCATTTCGGTTGGTGCACCGAAGCTTGTCCCTTTTTCCGCTGTGCGCTTGAGTGCTTCAACCACTTCAGGATGTGCATGACCTGCGATCAAGGGCCCCCATGATAACACATAATCGATATAAGATTGACCATCAATATCGGTAATCCTACTGCCTGAACCACTTTCAATTACTAACGGTGTAAGACCGACAGATTTATAAGCGCGAACAGGACTGTTCACACCACCAGGGATCGACTGTTTTGCACGTTCGAACGCTGCTTTCGACTTCTCATCTTTACGAATCCGACCTTTTTCTATCATATCCGACACATCCTACTATCAGAGTTGGAAAGAGCTATGGTACACTAGTGTAAATTAGTGGCATTTAATTTAGGAGGTACATAATGATTGAGTGGCTAAAGAAGGTATCTCTCTTTGACAATCTCAGTGATGATCAATTAGAGCACATCCTTAGAATCTCTAACCGTCGGACGTTATCCCCCGGGACTGTATTGTTTCATGAAAAAGAAATGGGGCTTACATTCTATGTTGTGCTCGTCGGTTCAATTAAAATCTTTTCGCGCAGTAACTCCGGCGAAGAGAAAGTACTTTCTCTTGTAAATGCAGGCGAGAGCTTTGGCGAATTATCGTTGCTTGATGGTCGACCTCGTTCTGCGTCGGCTCAAACACTTGAATCGACTACTGTCCTTGAAATCGGATATGAATCATTCATGCACTTACTCTCAAGCCATTTTGACATTACAAAAGGCATTTTATCAGAGCTATGCCGCAGACTTCGTACCACGAATGAGCACGTGAATGATTTGACATTCCTCGATGGCCGTACCCGAGTTCTCAAAAACTTGATCACCTTAGCTAATCGTAATGGTAAACGTGATGGTAACATCATCTCCATCTCCATGAACTTGAACTACGACGAACTCGCGCAGATGGCTGGCGTAACCAAGCAAGTACTGTCTGAAGTCATCAGAGAACTTGAATTAAGAGGCGTCCTTCAGTTTGGCATCAATGAGTATCGACTCAATCTCCTAAAGCTTCGTAGTTAGCGGTAGACCGCTAACTACTTTTTTTATTGCTCGCGTAACCATCTCGCAGCGTCTTTAGCATGATAGGTAATAATGATATCTGCACCTGAGCGCTTCATCCCGATTAATGTTTCAAGCACAATCGCCCGCTCATCAATCCAACCTTGCAGTGCAGCCGCCTTAACCATGGAGTATTCTGCGCTTACATTATAGACAACGATTGGAAGCGGATAACGATCACTTAGCATTCTAACGATATCCAAATAGGCAAGACCCGGCTTCACGATAAGGAAGTCTGCGCCTTCCTCCACATCGCTTTGCGCCTCACGCAACGCTTCACGAGCATTCGCTGGATCCATCTGATACGTCTTGCGATCTCCGAATTGTGGGGAAGAATGTGCCGCCTCACGAAAGGGACCATAGTACGCTGAAGCGTACTTCACCGCATAAGACATAATCGGAATATTCGTGAATCCCGCTTCGTCTAGACCTGCTCGAATGGCTGATACGAAGCCATCCATCATATTCGATGGTGCGATAATATCCGCACCCGCTCGCGCCTGCGATATCGCAGTTCGCGTTAAGAGTGCAAGAGATTCATCGTTATCAATGACTGCTCCATTCTCATGCTGATGCACAACACCGCAATGCCCATGATCGGTAAACTGACAAAGACATGTATCTGCAATAACTACAAGGTTAGGATATTTCGATTTGATCTGTCTAATCGCCCGTTGCACGATACCTTCATCTTCAAAGGCTGACGTTCCTATTGCATCCTTATACGAAGGAACCCCGAACACGAGTATAGATTGTATCCCTTGCTCCGTAATCGCCTGTAGCTCCTGATCGAGCAAATCTAGTGACCAGTGGTACACACCAGGCATAGAGGAAATTTCCGCTTGAACCCCTTCACCCTCTATAACGAAAATCGGAGCGATCAAGTCGCTCACACGAAGTGTTGTTTCTCTTACCAGATCACGCAATCCTGCTGATCCTCTTAATCTGCGGTGTCTTACTGTTGGAAAAGCCATGGTCTGTTATTCCCCTTTCTCCTTGGATCTATTGTCAATTAACGCTTGGACCATCGCCGGAATCGTCGATTGCTCGGGCATAATTTTCACTATGAGTCCATTTTCTTCGGCTGTCTTGGCAGTAATCGGACCAATACACGCGATTTCAATATGCTGTAATAATGTTGATGGATCTTGTACACCAAGTCGTCTTAACGCAGCAATAAAGTTCGTCACCGTGGATGAGCTTGTAAAAGTAATAAGATGAATTCTACCCTTCTCTAACAGCTCCGGCAACCAAACATCACGAGGTGTAGCAGCTATTGTTTCATAAATGTGAATGTCAGTCGCTTCAATTCCACGCTCTTGAAGCGTATTTGGTAGCAACGATCTTGCTAAATTGCCTCGCGCCAATAACACTTTCTGACCGGGCAGCAGCAGCTCTTCAAAACCTTCTAGCAAACCTTCTGCTTGAAAGCTATCCGGTATATAATCAGGACGTATTCCGCGTTGCATTAGCGTTTCAGCTGTTTTCGGACCTACAGCAGCAAATTTCGCGCGATGAAGGCTACGGATGTCGACCCGATAATGTTCTAACCAACGGAAGAAGTAATCCACACCATTTACGCTCGTTAGGACGACCCAATCATATACATCCGTTTGCTGCAACGCGGCACCAATCGCATCGACAGTCGCTTGATCCTGTGGCAATCTCGTCTCGATCACCGGAAACTCATAGCATTCTGCACCTGCCTCATCCAGCATCTCTGTCAGCTCACTTGCTTGCGAGCGCGCTCTTGTTACGAGCACTCGCTTGCCGAACAACGGCTTTTGCTCTATCCATGCTAGCTGCTCCTGCTGGCGCACCACGTCCCCAACGACAATGACTGCTGGGGGCTTGAAGCTGGCTTCTGCGACCTTTTGCTCTATATTTTGCAGAGTACCTACAAGCGTTCGCTGCTCTGCTCGCGTTCCCCATCGCACAAGCGCAATTGGTGTGTCTGGTGAACGTCCATGCTCGATCAACTGACTGCTAATATACCCAATATTCGCTACACCCATAAGAAATACGAGGGTCCCTGTTGCGTTCGTTACTTTGTCCCATTGGATCGATTGATCGAGCTTATCTGGACTTTCATGGCCGGTTATAACAGAGAAGGATGAGGATATGTCACGATGTGTAACCGGTATACCCGCATATGCTGGTACGGCAATCGCAGAGGTTATTCCGGGAATGATTTCATAGATGATCCCGTTAGCTCTTAATGCATCCGCTTCCTCGCCGACTCGCCCGAAAACGGTTGGATCTCCGCCCTTCAACCGCACGACCATTTTACCCTCGAGCGCAAGATCGACCAACATTTGATTGATCTGCTCCTGCTTCATAATATGACGATCTGTACGTTTACCGACATAGATTTGCTCAGCTTCAGGTCTAGTAGCATGAAGTAACTGGGGACTAGCTAATCGGTCATATACAACGACATCACATCGCTTTAAAGCCTCTAGCCCTCTAATGGTAATGAGCTTAGGATCGCCTGGACCAGCTCCGACCAAGTACACTTTGCCAATCATTCGACTATTCACTCACTTCCACTAGCAATTGTCCTGCTCCACGGTTCAACAACGCCTGTGCCACTTGCTCGCCTACTTGTTCTGGATCTGTTCCTGAAAAAGACTCCTTGAGCACAGTACTGCCATCTGGTGCTGCGACCATTCCTGTCAAAGTTAGCATAGTTGGATCATCACTATGTTCAACGGCATACGCTCCAATCGGTACTTGGCAGCCGCCATTGAGCAGCCCTAGCAAACGACGTTCAGCAGCCACAGTACGCTCTGTTGTTGGATCATTCAGCAATTGTAATAATTGTCGAACCTCTTGATCCGCTTCACGGCATTCCACTGCTAATGCTCCTTGACCTACAGCGGGTAAGCAGAGGCTGGCAGGGATATAATCTGTAATTTTATCCTTCCACCCCATCCGATGCATCCCTGCACCTGCGAGCAATATGGCATCGAATTCACCTTCTTGCAGCTTGCGAAGTCTCGTATCGATATTGCCACGAATAGATTCAATCTGAAAATCGGATCTGAACGCTTGCAGTTGAGCTGCTCTTCTGAGACTGCTTGTTCCAATCCGTGCTCCTTGAGGGAGCTCCTCTAAGCTGTGAGCTTTATTCGTAATGACGCAATCACGTGCATCCTCTCTCACCGGGACAGCACCTACGATAAGCCCTTCAGGAAGCTCGAACGGCATATCCTTCATACTATGTATTGCGAAATCGATCTCTTCATCAAGCAGCGCTTGCTCAATTTCTTTCACGAATAAGCCTTTACCTCCAACTTTGGATAACGTAACATCCAAAATTCGATCTCCACGCGTAATAATCGGTTTCACTTCAAATGTGTACGCTAGATTGTTGGCTGCACATAGCTCGCGCAGTTGATCTATCGTCTGATTCGTCTGTGTAAGCGCCAATGCGCTTTGTCTGCTGCCGACGATAATGTGTCGCATTATTCACTACCCCTTTTCTTCATACGCTCTTTGTCTTAGACGCGCTAACAATTGCTCCGTATCATCCAAGTGAGCTGCTTCGCTCCATTCGCGAAGTGCATCTTCGGTGACCGCTGCTCTTAACAGATTGTGTCGCTCGTTAGCATCGCTAACTTCCCGTTTCACGATCGTACGAATTTCACCCAAAATATCAATTAGATGCTCATATTCCGGCCCATATTGCTCAGCAAGCTCTCCAATAATTCGAGATGCAAGCGCAGGTCCTTCTCCTGAAGCACTGACAGCCATCACAAGATTTCCGCGTCGCAACGTTGCTGGAACAATGAAATCACCACTGGTACTTTCCTCAGCAACGTTAACTAGCACCCCTCGAGATCTAGCTTTGACAGCCATATCTTGATTAACAGTCGATTGATTCGTTGCTATGAATACAAGTGTTGCGTCGTCTAAATCTGTGTCCACTGCTTCACGCGCACAATATTCAATATCCCCATCTTTTACCATTTGTTGCAATTGAGAAGTGATTGTCGGGCTAATGAGACGAATCTGTGCGCCCGCTTCTAATAACCCTCGCACCTTTCGTTCAGCAACTGGACCACCACCCATTACCACACAACGATGAGAACTCATGTTTAGCAGCACCGGATACCATTGGGACACCGCTTACCGCCTCCAATCTAGAACCATTGATGATAGGAAGAAATCGTACTCGCTAAAAAATCAACAAGTAAAAACAAATACGCAACAAGATTCCACATCGCAAGCATGACATCATTGTCACGAGATATTTTACTACGAAATATATAGAGGATATAGGCAACTGCGGCAGCATACGCCATGATCACCTGCAGGTCCAATAGATTATTAGGATCGTAATCGATTAACAAGGAGACCGTTCCTGTTGATAGTGCGAGTAAAAACAAGGGAATACCGATCAGAGCAAGACGGGACGAAAAGAGATCAATCTTTTCTAGACTAGGCATCCGACCAAGTACAGGTGACCATCGCTTCTTCTTCAACCGCGAATGGAGAAATAAGTACATTCCGCCAAGTAACGCAGAAATCGTCAACACTGCAAAAGCTAACGTAATAAAGCTAATGTGAACGACAAGCAAGCGACGAACAACCTCTTCTGTTGACAGCTTCATATGTTGCCTTGGTACTTGCATGAAATTTAACGCCAATACACCAAAACCAACTACATTTACGAGTAGAACCAACATCTCAGTTCGAAGCCATCTGTTCAGTATAAAAGAAGCTGAGACGAGTAGCCATGAGACGTAAAACAAATATTCACGTGACGTTAATTCGGGATTCGTAAAGCTCTGAATAAGAATCACAAGTAAGTAGACAGTTTGGATCACCCATACAAAAACAAGCAGCCCTGTCCCGATTTTCCTCACACTCCGATTGCCAGAAGCGGCATCAGATACGAAAAAAATTAGGCTCAGGGCATAAATATAAAGTACGGCATCGGTTAACCAATCTTGGGTCATCATGGGGGCAGCGCCTCCCGATTCTCAGACATTAGTGAAGCGCACTTGCGAGCTTGGACAACAATCCATCCACATCTAGACCGGTGCTTGACTTCGCTTCAATCACCTTCGCATTCATTGCAGCTTCTTGGCGTAATTTCTCCTCAAGCTTAAGCTGGGTCACTTGATCCTTCAGATCGAAAAGTTCGACAAATAGCTTCATTGCATCTTCGCTACGTCGCTGTGCAGATAGTTCCTTAATTCTTAGAATGGGGTCATGAATCATCTGGCTTACAATACTCTTCGTCAACTTGCGAATCACTTTTTCTTGACGCTCATCCAATTCTGGAAGCTTGCGCATGATGCTATCAAGAGTCGTTTCATGAATCGTTTCTGCTTTTTCTTGCAGTGCGCGAATGAGCGGTCTAACGCCTAAAGTCGCATACCAATCCTGATAGGCTTCCTGCTCTAACTCAATCATCTCTTCAATCAACACCGCTTCTTTTCGACGCTGATCAAGATTATTCTCTACAATACCTTCAAGATCATCGATATCATAAAGAAATACGTTAGGAATGTCGCCACATGCTGGGTCAATATCGCGCGGCACAGCTATATCGACTAGGAATAGCGGTCTCTTCTTCCGCTTCATCATTGCAGCTTCCACATGGCTTCGCGAAATAATAAATCGCTCGGCTCCAGTACTACTAATGACAATATCCGCATCCTCTAATTGCTGATAGGCATTGTCCATAGCAAGAGCTCGACCTTGAAATTTAGAAGCAAGCTCCTGCGCTTTTTCGATCGTCCGATTAACAACCACTACATCGTTAGCACCGTTACTATGCAAATGCTGTGCGGTGAGTTCACTCATCTTACCCGCACCTACTATCATTACCTTCTTATTATCGAACCGTCCGAAAATTCGCTTGCCAAGCTCAACTGCAGCATAGCTGACACTCACTGCATTTTCCCCAATGGATGTACGTGAATGAGCGCGCTTAGCTAACGTTATTGCTTGTTTGAACAGTCGATTAAATAGCGTCCCCGTCATTTTCTGTTGCTGTGCAAGCAAAAATGCGTCTTTGACTTGTCCTAAAATTTGAGTCTCTCCGATGATCATGGAATCAAGACCACTCGTTACTCTGAATAGATGGTTAACCGCCTGATCATCTTCATACATATAGAGATGCGATGTGAACTCATGGACAGGAATGTCAAACCACCGTTCCATAAAGTTACGGATAAAGTGTCCACAGAGGTGCAAACGGTCTACGACTGCATAAACTTCCGTACGGTTACATGTCGCAACAACTACGCCCTCGAGGATGCTCGTCGTCTGCTTCAACGCATCCAGTGCGGCTGGCAACTCTTGCTCTAATACAGCAAATCGTTCACGTACTTCAACTGGAGCAGTACGATAATTTAGACCAACCATAATTAGATGCACGAGCACTCACCTCCCTTGAGAACTGTATACGAACAAGTAAAACAATACTGTTAATTATATCACACTTCCAAAGGGTCCAAAAATCCAATTTTGAACACTTTTCGAATATCCGTGACAGCACTCTTATTATTGTCGGCGACTTGCGCTTTACCTATTCCAACAAAAATACAATTTATAAGTGATGGACATAGACAAAAGCCACAAGGCATTTGCCTCATGGCTTCCGGAACTTACGTATTATACGAGTTCGACCAGCTTGATTCTTGGCTCTTCCACTTGCATTTCACCAAGTCCGCGGACCAATTTCTTCGCAAAAGTTTTTTCTGGTTTCAGTACATTGACCAGGTAGTCGATCGCGAGCTGAGGATCAACTGTTTCGCCACATGTGTAACAATCGATTGCAGCGAAGCCTCTCTCAGGGTAAGTGTGAATAGACAGGTGGCTCTCCGACAATAATACGAGAACGGTAGCGCCTTGTGGTTCAAATTGCTTGGCTTGAACTGAGAGAACAGTTGCACCGCAGCTTTCTGCTGCTTCAACCATATGTGATTGAAGTCGCTCTGCACTGTTCAAGAGCTCGATGTCTCCTCCCCAAGTATCCACCGCAACATGCCTTCCGAAAGTTGAATATTCCATCTCTCGGTTCCCCCTTCCTAGGAATAAAATGTGTAAAACTTTTCATCCGCTAGGACCTACGTCATTCACTTGGAGGGAATTTGCTCTCACCGCATTCCTTGAGTGAATCCTGGTTCCTATTGATTTGTCAACGAAACTAAAAATAACATCTATTGCACTGAAATGCAATAGTTTTTTTAAGTTTTATCCCCCCCTGTACAGATAAAATAAAAAGAGCCATAAATATGGCCCTTTTACTGGTATTTTTAACCCTATTCAAGCTTCAAGTGCGAACAGCTTCTGACTATGATTAGCCAGATGTCGATCAATCTCCATCAACTGCTGAGGGTCTTTCGTCTGGTTCCGAATGTCTAACAATTCGTTAACCGCTCCGCGCAGATGCACAATTTCGTGTTCAACAGCATTTTTCTTAAACTGTGCTTCTAATAGGCCTACAGTATCCCGATGTTCAAAAACGATCCGTTCACGATCTTCAATGCTTTCAATAATTCGAATAACTGCACCCTGTGCATAATGATAAATCATCGTAAAGCCATTATAAATCCGATTAACGACTGCATCACCTTTGAAGGATGACACTAACTTGCGCAGTGTGTTTGTCAGCTTCGGCTGAACGACACGGCAAGATAATTCACAGTGATACTGCCCATTCATCCTCTCGAAGGACAAGCGAATGAATTCTCCACCGACATCTTCTTCTAATACGATCTCTTGATTTCCATTATCAAGCACGAAAACTTGCAGTTTAACCTGCTGAGTCCCGCACAGTGAGATCAGTCGTGGCATTTCGGCTTCCGTCAGTGTCATACTCGCATTGACATACTCCGTGGCTACCCGTTGAGCCATAAAAATCTCCTCAATTCCATTGTATTGCAGATTGTGTTTCACAAAAGCATAACACTATTATACCGGAATTTATTTGAGGTTTCTTCCTACTCAGTCTCGATTTTCCCGCAAAAAACACGCAAAAAACGATTCCTCCTGCGATCCTGCTGAACTTTTAGCCGTTATCCTCTGTTTCCTGTATCAAAATAGCGGGTTCTGAGGGGGGATTCATCGGTATATCTGCGGATTGCGCAAGAATGCTCCATAATTCTTCCCTTCCTTGACCTGTCTCTGAGGAGAACAGGACAAGAGGGACGTGACCAGGCATTCCTAATGTCTGGCGAATCATCTTCGTATGCTTCGGCCATTGCGAACGAGACACTTTGTCTGTCTTCGTTGCAACGATGCACATAGGAATATTATAATGCGAAAGCCATTGATACATACGCTGATCTTCTGCAGAAGGTGGATGACGAAAATCGACAAGCTGAAGCACAAGCTTCAGAGGCTCGCGTTCGCGTAAATAGAGCTCGATCATCTTCCCCCAAGCTTGACGCTGGGTTTTGGACACCCTTGCATACCCATAGCCGGGGAAATCGACAAAATAGAGCTGTTCATTGATGATGTAATAGTTCAACGTCTGTGTCTTACCCGGCTGTGCACTCGTCCGAGCGAGGTTGCGCCGAAGCAGCATCTTATTAATGAGTGAAGATTTGCCGACGTTGGAACGGCCGGCCAAGGCAATCTCCGGCAAACCATCTTCCGGATATTGACTTGGCCCGACCGCGCTAATTACAAATTCACTTTGTTTGATTTTCATCTTGTGTAACGACTCCTATCAATGTGTGCCT
The DNA here is from genome assembly GCA_029203125.1 of Candidatus Cohnella colombiensis. Lineage (GTDB taxonomy): Bacteria > Bacillota > Bacilli > Paenibacillales > Paenibacillaceae > Cohnella > Cohnella colombiensis. Next base: position 1,055,937 of record CP119317.1, on the reverse strand, counting down.
AATGGTGGCAAATCATCACGCTCGGCATTTACTGTTGCAAGCACTGATTCCTCAGCTTCCAAGCTTTCCTCTGAAGCGCCCAGTCTACTTGCCCGCACATCCAAAGCATCTCTGAAAGCAACCTGAAGCACTTCATCCATATGAGCTACGGGTATAAAGGTAACATTCTCCTTCACACTCTCTGGAACATCGCGCAAATCGCGCTCATTGTCCTTCGGTATAAGAATCGTCGTAATACCTGCCCGGTGTGCAGCCAGCGACTTCTCCTTCAAACCACCAATCGGTAGTACTCTGCCACGTAGCGTAATTTCGCCTGTCATGGCGACTTCTCTCGCTATTTTGCGATCCGTTAGGGCAGAGATCAATGCTGTCGCCATCGTAATTCCCGCAGAAGGTCCATCTTTCGGAATTGCCCCTTCAGGAATATGAATATGGATATCATTCTTCTCATGGAATAGTGGATCGATCCCCAGCTGCAATGCACGACTACGCGTATAGCTGAATGCCGCTTGCGCAGATTCCTTCATCACATCGCCTAATTGACCTGTTAAGGTGAGCTTTCCGCTGCCTGGCATAATCGTCACCTCGATGACGAGAGTGTCACCGCCGACTTCTGTCCATGCGAGACCGGTAACCGTACCAATTTGATCCTCGGCCTCTGCCATCCCATAACGATATTTTGAAGGTCCGAGCAACTCCTTCAGCTTTTCCACATCAACATGGAACAATGTTGCATCTGGATTGGCCACGATTGCCTTAGCAGCTTTTCGGCATATGGATGCAAGCTGTTGCTCCAAATTCCGCACACCAGATTCTCTTGTATATTCACGAATGAGCTTAAGTAGTGCGTCATCGTCAATTTGAAGTTGATCTGCTGTCAAACCATGATTACGAATCTGCTTCGGCAACAGATGACGCTCGGCAATTTGGTACTTCTCTAGCTCCGTATATCCTGGAATATGCAACAGTTCCATCCGATCAAGTAACGGACGAGGGATATTGTGCATCACGTTCGCAGTTGTTACGAACATGACATGGGATAAATCGTATGGTAGTTCAATGTAATGATCGCTAAATGTGCTGTTTTGCTCCGGATCGAGCACTTCCAACAGCGCAGAAGAAGGATCACCACGGAAATCATTTGCCATCTTATCGATTTCATCAAGCAAGATGACCGGATTAATCGTCCCGGCATTTTTCATCCCTTGCAAAATTCTCCCTGGCATCGCACCAACATACGTTCTACGATGACCGCGAATTTCCGCTTCGTCACGAACACCACCAAGTGAAATCCGCACAAACTCACGACCGAGCGATTTGGCAATCGAGCGCGCTAAAGAGGTTTTCCCGACACCTGGAGGGCCTACGAGACAGAGAATGGGTCCCTTCAGCTTCTTTACTAGCTGTTGTACAGCCAAATATTCTAGTACTCGCTCCTTCGGCTTATCTAAACCGGAGTGCTCTTCTTCCATGATCCGCTCTGCTTCTGCCAGATCAAGATGATCTTCTGTTTGCTTGCTCCATGGTAGCGTCAATAACCATTCTACATATGTTCGAATAACCGCTCCCTCAGCCGATGCGGCAGGCATCTTCTCGAGACGATCGATTTCTTTGACAACCTTTGTATAGATTTTCTCCGGTAGCTCAGCTTCTTCCAGTTGAGCTCTTAGCTCCTCAACCTCGCCTGCACGGCCTTCCTTCTCACCTAGCTCCTTCTGGATCGCTTTCATCTGTTCGCGGAGATAATATTCCTTCTGCGTCTTCTCCATCTGTTTCTTGACGCGTTGGTTAATCTTCCGCTCAAGCTCCAACACTTCTCGCTCATTGTTCAAAAAATCAAGTAGCTTCATCAGACGAGGACGAACCTTTACCGTCTCCAAAATCTCTTGCTTATCTTTAATTTTAAGCGACAGATGACTTGTAATCACATCCGCTAGCCGCCCCGGCTCATCGATATCCGTAACTGCAGCAAGCGTCTCGGGAGTGACTTTCTTCGACAAATTTATATAATGTTCAAATTGGCTTAATACTGCACGCATCAATGCATCCAGTTCAGCATCATTCGTAGGTCCTTCTTGTAGTTCATGCGCTAACACTTCGTAAAAATGTTCGTTGGGCAAATATTGCTCAATTTTCGCCCGCATCACGCCTTCAACCAATACACGAATCGTTCCATTCGGCAGCTTCAGCATCTGACGAATTTTTGCAATTGTCCCTACACGATAAATATCTTCCTGTGTCGGTTCTTCAATATTTACTTCAGACTGTGAGCATAGCAAAATCATATGATCGTCGATCATACATTGCTCCAATGCTTTGACCGACTTCTCACGACCTACATCCAGATGCAAAACCATACTGGGGTAGACGAGCAGCCCACGTAAGGGCAATAGAGGAATAGAACGGCTTTTTGGTTTGCTCGAACCCATAATCGGGACCTCCTCTGTAAATCTGGTACGTTGTTCTAAATTTAGAAACACTCTCGTCATTGTATCAAATGTGATCGTTCCTCGCAAAAAAGCGCCTAGACAAGCAATTTATGAAAAGATAAGGCACCCAAAGTTAATTTAACTCTGAGTGCCCTTTCGAACTATAGTTTCACGATCCAACCTAACGGATCTTCAATGGTGCCACGCTGCATGCCGGTTATGAAATCATACACTCTGGAAGAGAGGGGACCCGTTTGGCCACCATTTAGCGTCAGCTTGTCACCTTGCCAATTCAATTCTCCAATGGGTGAAATAACAGCTGCTGTACCCGTTCCGAAAGCTTCCTCCAACGCCCCTGTCCGATGCGCTTCGACGATCTCGTCAATAGAAATCGTTTTTTCCTCAACTTCAATGTTCCAGTGCTTGAGCACTCGGATGACCGAATCCCGGGTAACACCGTCCAATATGCTCCCATTGAGCGCAGGCGTAATTACTTTACCCGCAACCTTGAAGAACACGTTCATGCTTCCGACTTCCTCGATATATTTACGGTGGACGCCATCCAGCCAGAGTACTTGCGAATACCCTTTCTCGGTAGCTTCCTGCTGTGCTTTAAGACCTGCAGCATAATTTCCCCCGGTCTTGGCATTCCCGACTCCGCCCGTAACGGCCCGAACGTATTCGGATTCAACATAGATGCTAACCGGGTTAATTCCTTCTTCGTAATAGGAACCCACAGGTGACAAAATGATTATAAAATAATAACTTTCTGAAGGGGCAACACCCAGCGTTGCTTGCGTCGAAATTACGAACGGACGAATATAGAGTGAAGTTCCTTGTGCAGTCGGAATCCAATCTTCATCTATCTTGATGAGTTGCTTCAACCCCTCCATGATTAGATCTTCATCTAGGGACGGAATGCTAAGACGTGCATTGGAGCGATTCAGTCGCTGCAAATTTTTAAAGGGACGGAACATCAATACCGGACCCTCTGGGGTTTTATACGCTTTCATTCCTTCGAATACAGTTTGTCCATAATGGAACACCTTGGCTGCCGGATCCAACGAGATCGGCTGATACGGAACGATCCGAGGATCATGCCAGCCCATACCCGTATCATATTCCATAATGAACATGTGATCTGTAAAATGTTTGCCGAAGCTTAGTTTGGAAGTGTCCGGTTTTTGCTTGGGAGCTGTTGTGCGTTCTACTGTGATCTTGAGGCCCATTCGTACATCTTCTCCTTACGTATTTTTGCTTATAGTTGAATGATAACAGAGCTTTAAATCTGTTTTGTTGGTTATCCATACCTATATGGTATGGTATACCTTTTCAATCCGATTATCAATCACAGCACTATTCTGTAATGACTCTGCTTTCCGATCCGTTCGTCGATTTGCTATCGTTATGACAAATAAAAAAAGCCGTCCCATTCACAATGAATGAAACAGCTCTACGGTTTACGATTAAGCATGCCCACTATCTACAGGCAACACACTGGCATGAAGCACAGAGCCTGACGGCGCTGCTGCAAAAGTGTCTGCTGCGACCGGAAGCTCGCTAACTTGCCAATCCGGAGTTACGTGCAGCTTATGTTCACCAAATACATGATCGAACACTTCTTCAATACGATCCACCGCAATAACTTGAACTCCCTCTAATCCCTCAAAGATTTGCTGCCAATTTTCCTTCGGAATTAATACCCGCTCAACACCTGCCTGAAAAGCAGCCTCCACCTTTGTGACAACACCACCAACAGGCTTTACACCACCATGGATACTCACTTCGCCCGTCATCGCAAGCTTATTGTCGATCGGTCGCTTCGTAATAGCTGAAGCGATCGCAACCGCCATTGCAACACCAGCAGACGGTCCATCCACAGGCGTTCCACCAGGGAAATTGACATGAAGATCATAGTTGTCCGGCTGTAGATGGTGCCGTCTAAGCACGGTCAACACATTATCAAGCGAGCCTTTCGCCATGCTCTTGCGTCGCAGTACACGGTGTCCACCATTAAGCTCCTCTTCGTCGACAACGCCAGTTATCGTGAATTGACCTCTTCCATTCATTACCGGAATTGCGGTTACTTCTATTTCAAGCAGCGCCCCCATACTCGGTCCATAAACAGCTAACCCGTTCACAAGACCGATTTGTGGTTCTGTTGGCACTTTGCGATCAGGACGTGGCGGAAGCTGGCTACTATTCACAACCCACTCAATATCCGATGCAGCCAATTCATTGCGATTTTCTGATAGCGCAAGTCCTGCTGCCAGTTGAATGATATTAACCGCTTCTCTACCATTTGTGGCATAGCGTTTCACAACCTCAAGCGCTGCTTTTTGAGGTTGATATCCGATTTTCACAATCGCATTTTCAGCAATTTGTTCAATCTCATCTGGAAGTAGCGGGCGGAAAAACACTTCCATGCATCGACTGCGAAGAGCAGCAGGTAATTCTCCAGGCGATCTTGTTGTCGCACCAACAAGCCGGAAATCTGCGGGCAACCCGTTTTGAAATATGTCATGGATGTACAGTGGAATATTCGTATCTTCAGCATGATAATAAGCGCTCTCTAAAAAAACCTTCCGATCTTCTAATACTTTAAGCAGCTTATTTAGCTGTATCGGATGCAATTCGCCAATCTCATCAATGAATAAGATGCTCCCATGTGCTTTTGTTACTGCGCCCGGCTTCGGCTGAGGAATGCCAGCAACGCCCATCGCACCTGCACCTTGATAGATCGGATCATGAACGGAACCGATCAACGGGTCGGCAATGCCCCGCTCATCAAATCGTGCTGTTGTCGCATCGATTTCAATAAATTTTGCCTCATGCCTAAAAGGAGATATCACATTTTTTTTCGCTTCTTCCAATATGACTCGCGCTGCCGCAGTTTTCCCTACTCCTGGAGGACCATAGACAAGAACATGCTGTGGATTACCGCCACAAAGTGCGGCCTTCAAAGCACGAAGCCCTTCCTTCTGCCCAACGATATCGCTCATCGTCTCTGGGCGCGTCTTCTCAGCCAGTGGCTTCGTTAATGAAATCGAGCGAAGCTTGCGAAGTTTATCCATCTCTTTGCGAGATTCACGATCTACCGCTGTGCGATTGCTTTTCTGGTTGCGGAGTAAATTCCAAAAGTAGACACCGATTACGACAGCGAAAAAGACTTGAACTAGCATCAGGATCGAGCTAAAGGTCATAACGATCATCCTCTCCATTCGTACTCTACCCGCTCTCGCTCCTTCATCGAAAACAAAAAAAGCCGGAGCTTGGGCTATACTTGTTAGTATTTCCCCAGTTCCGGCATTTATAGTCATTAAATTTCCAGTAGTTCACGAATATCCGCTTCAGTTAACGTGGAGATGGCCGCATCACCCGGCTGTATTACCTCCTCGATCAAATCCTTCTTCCGTTGCTGCAGCTCCAACATCTTCTCTTCGATCGTCCCTTGCGCAACAAGACGGATGACCTGCACGACATTCTTCTGACCAATTCGATGCGCACGATCGGCAGCTTGCTGCTCTACTGCAGGATTCCACCATAAGTCGTAGAGTACAACAGTATCGGCACCAATCAAGTTCAGCCCTGTGCCTCCAGCCTTTAAAGAGATCAGGAAGATGTCTCGTTCACCCTCATTGAATTGACCACTCATTTCTACTCGTGTCAGCGCTGGTGTAGAGCCATCCAAATAAAAGTACGACCGCTCTCGCTGGTCTAATTCTTTGCGAATAATGTCCAGCATCGAAGTGAACTGCGAGAAGATCAACATTCGTTTACCGCTGCCTTGACACTCGTCCACAATCTCCATCAGTTGGTCAAGCTTACCCGATGTGCCTTCATATCCGCTAACGAATAGCCCTGGATGGCAGCAAAGCTGTCGCAGTCTAGTGAGTCCCGCTAAAATCTTCATCCTGCTTTTTTGGAATCCACCGTGTGCGAGGTCATGAACTACATCGCTTTGCAACTTTTCCAAATAAGCAAGATATAACGCCTTTTGCTCGGTTGAAAGCTCGGACGGCTGTACGCTTTCGATTTTGTCCGGCAACTCTTTGAGTACATCACGTTTCAAACGGCGTAAGATGAACGGTTTTACGATTCGAGCAATTTTTTCCCGAGGTAGCTCAGAGAATGCCTTCTTCCCACTGAACAACCCTGGGAAGATCGCCTCAAAAATTGACCAAAGCTCATCTATCGTATTTTCAATCGGTGTACCCGTTAGCGCAAATCGTTGCGTCGCTTGCAATCTGCGAACAGCGTGCGCGGTCAAGGAAGCATAGTTTTTAATCGCTTGCGCTTCATCGAGAAACAGCGTGCGGAAATGTTGCTGCTCATACGACTCTATATCTCTACGCAACAACGGATACGAAGTAATCCAGACGTCTGCGCCTTGGAAATCAGCCATCAGTTCGCTACGCTCTTCACGATCGCCTGCCGCAACAACTACTCGCAGCTGTGGTGCGAAGCGTTGAAACTCTCTTGCCCAGTTGTAGATAAGCGATGCCGGACAAACGATCAGTACTGGCGCTCGTTGAGCGAGTGACTCCTCAGTACTTCCTTCTGTCTCAGATACAATATAAACGATACTCTGAATCGTCTTCCCCAGTCCCATGTCATCAGCCAAAATACCGCCTAACCCGTAATGAGACAACGTCTTCAACCATTGGTAGCCATATTTTTGATAATCACGCAATATGGTTTCTAAACTGGCCGGCACTTCGAAATCAAGATTGTCCGGATTGCGCAAATCGTCCCAAAGCTTTCTTAGCGTCTTTCCAAGCTGAACACCTGAAGCTTTACCAAATTGATCCATCAGTTGAAAACTGCGTACAGCCGGCATCCGCAGACGGTTGCCGTTCATCTCTGGTCTTCTTAAATCTAACTCCTCAAACAGTCGATTAATTTCTCTAAAGTTATCTTGCTCAAGCGACAGGAATGCTCCATCTGCCGTACGATAATATTTCTTCTTTTCGACTAAGTTGCGAAGAAGCTTTTGAATTTCTGCTTCATCCATTCCTTCCATGTCAAAGGACACTTCCAACCAGTTCGTGCCTATATCGACATCTAAACGCGCTTTTGGGCGATACTCAATCGTACCCATAACTGCATTCACCGCTGCGGTTGCATAGATGTCAACATCATTTTCAAGCTGTGGCAACGTCCCATATAAAAAGTCATAAATATCATCTTCCTGATCGAGATAAACATCTTTGCCATTAAATTTAAACGCCGATCTTTCAATTAAGCTCATAATCCGATGCTCACGTTCAATGTCGCGCATTAATAACACATCTGAACGCGATGATTGAATATGCGATTGTGGCAACGGTGTGATGACAATGTCATCATAGTTGTATTCAAGCTTCGCAAGCAGCTTATTATCGATGAAATCGAGATACATATGTGCTTTTAGCGGGGGATTCACGATGCGGTCCGCGATTTGTGGCGAAATTTCCACATCAACGACCTGCTTCAAGCCTCGAACGACACGATCGATGAAAGGTTCAATTTGATCGGTGCTAATAAGCAGTCTCGTATCCTGCTCATAATGAAACATTCGCTTAAGCTCCGCAAATCGGCGCAATTGCTCAGGTTCAGCTTTATAAAGCAAGCCTCCTACTGCAGCGATGCGGTAGTTATCGAGAAAGAGTGAGTTTTTAAGCCCGTCAATCGCAAGCTGATAGCCATCTTCTCCTGCTTTATCAAGCTGAACTGTAATTGGAAGACTACCCTCCATCAATTCCATCCGGTGCAACACACCTGGCTTTTCCTCGAATGCAATATTCACCTGATTGAATAAAGGCGCCATTTTGTCCCAAATCGGTGGAGGTATCATCATTATCCGTTCTTCACGATGGGAATAGGAGGAGAACGAGTGGAAGAGATCTTTATAAATCTCTTCCGCATACATCGCTTCAATCATGAGCTTTATCAGCTGTAAGTCTGCATCTCTAAACCGATGTTCTTGTGGATCATATGTAAAGTGCTTCGCGAAAACCATCGGTGTACTCGAATCGATGTTCCGCAAAAAATCTTTCATTCTTTGTACGATATACAGTCTGGAGGAGCCTACCTTCATCATCATCGCAAACATAGGGCTATTCGAATAGCCCTTCAGCAGTTTACAGGTGAACTCTATATTCAGTAGTTCTGTATCTTCATCATCTCGTTCAACCTGTTCATCCGGATGCTCAGATTGTCGATTCAGAGCACGATCGAACAGGTGCATCACTTGCTTTGTAAGCTGTGTGTCCCGTTCGGTAATCGTGGGTTGTTCTGTTGTCGTCTCCGTTTCCTTGTGATTTACAAGTGAAAGAAGTACTGCAGCGACATGTTTGCAGTAGGTTTGAGAATTATAACTTGTACATTCACATGATGCTTTCACACGGCCATCCTGCTCAAATGTGATTTCTACTTCATACCGCTTAAACTGGTTGCCCTTCACGTTAGCGCGGTAACTTTGACCATCCAACTCCCGCTTCATCGAGAGGATATGACCTAAACGCAAGTAAGCTTCGCCGCGCTTGTACGTAGCAGCTCCGCAAATTTGCTGAATCGTATGCTTATCTAGAGAAGCGATTGTCGCCTCCCGATTCGTGGTCATAATCGATCATCCCGCATTTCTTTAATCTCCTATTTCGAATGCTATTCCTTAATGTTTGCGACCAGGAATTTCACCTGTCTCTTCATAGCATTGCACAATATGGTCAATTTCTTTCTTCAATTCGTTTACAAGTTCCGCTTCTGGTACTTTGCGAATCATTTCGCCATAGCGGAACAGCATCCCTTCGCCACGAGCCCCTGCAATTCCAATATCTGCTTCCCTGGCTTCTCCAGGTCCATTCACGGCACAGCCAAGTACGGATACTTTAATCGGAACTTTCAACCTTGAAATATATTCTTCCACTTCATTCGCTACAGAAAATAAGTCGATATCTAGTCGACCACACGTTGGACATGAAATTAATGTTGGAGCATCGCTAATGAGACCGAATGTTTTCAGTAGCTCACGTGCCACTTTAATCTCTTCAACAGGGTCTGCACTTAGTGAAATTCGCATCGTATTTCCTATGCCTTGGCTAAGAAGCACGCCTAGCCCTGCCGCGCTCTTCACTGTACCTGAGAATAGTGTGCCTGCTTCAGTAATCCCAAGATGAAGTGGATACCGGATCACTTCGGCAGCTTTCGTATAGGCTTCGATCGCCATGGGTACATCGGATGCTTTCAATGAGACGATAATATCGTGAAAATCAAGCTCTTCTAAAATGCCAATATGGAAAAGTGCGCTCTCCACCATTGCATCAGGTGTTGGATAACCATACTTTTCTAAGAGGTGATTTTCCAAAGAACCTGCATTTACACCAATTCTAATCGGGATTCCACGCTCTTTACATGCCTTAACGACCGCCTCTACCTTTTCACGCCGACCGATATTGCCTGGATTAATACGCACTTTATCGATCCCATTCTCAATCGCGAGCAACGCCAATCGATAATCGAAGTGAATATCTGCAACAAGTGGGATGCTGATCTGCTTCTTAATCTCTTTAATTGCCTCTGCAGCTTCCTTATTGTTCACTGTAACGCGAACTAACTGACAACCCGCTTCTTCTAATCGTTTAATTTCAGCGACAGTGGCCGCTACGTCTGCAGTTTTCGTCGTACACATACTTTGAAGGATAACTTCATTATTGCCACCAATCGTCAAGTTGCCAACACGGACTGCAACTGTATCCGTACGTTTGTACATATCCGATTCTCCCCTGTATAAGCCAAAGTCCACCCTGCATAGATTCAGGGTGGAACCGGCAATTTAGGCGAACGCAGACGGCCGAAAGGCCGACTCGGCTTTCGTCCTACTCCCGTTACGCGCTTTCTTCTTTTTTCTTACCTTTTTTCGTTGTCAGCTCTGGTGCTAACTTATCACGAATTACCTTATCCGTAACCACGCAAGTTACGACGTCATCGCGTGATGGCACTTCATACATCACGTCAAGCATTATGCCTTCGATGATTGCACGTAACCCCCGAGCTCCTGTATTTCGCTTGATTGCCTCACGGGCAATTTCCTCAAGCGCTGTGCCTTCGAATTCCAATTTCACGTTGTCCATCTCGAGCAGCTTCTGATATTGCTTGACGAGCGCATTTTTCGGCTCAGTCAAAATTCTTACCAGAGTGCTTTCATCGAGTGGCTCAAGCGTTGAAATGACTGGAAGACGGCCTACAAATTCAGGGATTAGCCCGAATTTCAACAAATCTTCAGGTTGAGCAAGCGACAAGTATTCACCCGGTTTCATATCCTTCTGACCTTCAAGCACAGAACTGAAGCCGATTACTTTCTTGCCGATCCGACGTTTAATGAGTTGCTCAAGTCCATCGAATGCACCACCACAGATGAACAGAATGTTCGTTGTGTCAATCTGGATAAATTCTTGGTGCGGATGCTTACGTCCACCTTGTGGAGGAACAGATGCAACCGTACCTTCAAGAATTTTCAAGAGCGCTTGTTGTACACCTTCACCAGAGACATCTCGAGTAATCGAAGGGTTCTCTGATTTACGGGCTACTTTATCGATCTCATCGATATAGATAATACCGCGTTCCGCTTTCTCCACGTCATAATCTGCCGCTTGGATAAGCTTGAGCAGAATGTTTTCAACATCTTCACCGACATAGCCTGCTTCTGTTAAAGAAGTGGCATCTGCGATAGCGAAAGGGACATTCAAAATTTTAGCCATCGTCTGCGCGAGCAACGTCTTACCGGAACCGGTTGGTCCAACTAACATGATATTACTTTTTTGAAGCTCGACATCTTCAATCTTGGCTTGTGTATTAATACGCTTATAGTGATTGTATACTGCAACCGATAGTGACTTCTTCGCTTGGTCTTGACCAATGACATATTGATCTAGAATGTTGCGAATATCTTTCGGCTTCGGAATATCCTTTAGATCAAGCTCTTCCTCGTGACCGAGTTCTTCTTCCACTATTTCTGTACAGAGCTCAATGCACTCGTCACATATATAGACACCAGGACCCGCGACAAGCTTGCGAACTTGATCCTGCGATTTGCCACAGAAAGAGCATTTGAGTTGACCTTTTTCATCGCTGAATTTAAACATGTAAACCCTCCTTTAAAGCGGCTTCTAGACCTTTAAACTTGTATGTTGCTAACAGCTTCAGGTGACGAAACAACCCGATCTACTAGTCCATACTGTACTGCATCCTCTGCACTCATGAAGTTGTCGCGATCTGTATCGCGCTGTATCTTCTCCAGTGGCTGGCCAGTACGCTCAACATAAATCTGATTTAACTTATCTTTCGTTTTCAAAATCCAATCGGTATGAATTTTGATGTCGGACGCTTGCCCTCTTACACCGCCAAGCGGTTGATGAATCATAATCTCACTGTTCGGAAGTGCTAGTCGCTTACCTGGCGCACCTGCTGTAAGTAGCAGTGAACCCATACTTGCAGCCATACCTACACAGATCGTAGAAACATCAGGCTTAATAAATTGCATTGTATCGAAGATGCCCATGCCAGCCGTTACTGAGCCGCCAGGCGAGTTAATGTAGAGATGGATGTCCTTCTCTGGGTCCTCTGCTGCCAAAAAGAGTAGCTGGGCAATTACAAGATTGGCAACGTCATCGTCAATCGCGCTTCCTAGAAAAATAATTCGATCCTTCAAGAGCCTAGAGTAAATGTCGTACGACCGCTCTCCGCGATTCGTTTGCTCGACGACCATAGGTATCAACATGTAACCAACCCCTTTTCCCATTGGACTTTATAAGTTTGCGCTTCAATTCTTGGTAATAGTTTAACACGTTCAAAACGGAATGTCATGCGAACTCGTGCCCCAGTAAAAGTGGTGAAAAATAAGACACGCAAGTTACACGTGCCTCATCCGTTTGCTTACCTCATTTATGCGTTCTTGCTGTTATCGACCAATACTTTAATCGCTTTACGAACTTTCAGATCTGCACCTAAGTTGTCGAGGTAGCCGTTCGCAGCGAAGATGCCACGAAGCTCGTCAGCAGTACGATTATATAGCTTAGAGAGATTCTCAAGTTCTTCTTCGATTTCTGCTTCTGATACTTCTAAGCCCTCAGCCTTAGCAATCTCCTCAAGCACGAGATTGTTGCGAACACGCTGCTTTGCATCGCCATTCATCTGTTCCTTGAGTGCCGCTTCGTCTTGACCGCTGAATTGATAATACATATCAAGATTCATACCTTGTGAACGAAGACGGTTTTCGAAATCCTTCAGCATGTTTTCAACTTCATTGCTTATGAGCACTTCAGGTACTTCAAGCTCAGCAGCTTCTGATGCCTTATCGACAAGAGCATTCTCGCGTGCACTTTCAGCGTCTTTAGCCTTACGATCTTGCATTTTGCTAGTCAAATCTGCTTTGTATTCGTCTAGAGTGTCGAATTCGCTCACGTCTTTTGCAAATTCATCGTCAAGTTCCGGCAAATTTTTACGTTTGATTTCAAGCAACTTCACTTTGAATACAACAGCTTTACCTGCTAAGTTCTCTGCTTGATAGTTTTCAGGGAAGGTTACGTTAATATCCTTCTCTTCTGCAATGTTAAGACCAACAACTTGATCCTCGAAACCAGGAATGAACGAACCCGATCCAAGCTCAAGGTTATATTGCTCACCTTTACCGCCTTCGAATGGAACGCCATCCAAAAAGCCTTCGAAATCGATTACGGTATGGTCACCAAGTTGTGCCGCACCTTCATCAACGACAACAAGCTCTGCATGACGTTGTTGCAGACGGTCAAGCTCAGCTGTGATTTCTTCTTCAGAAACAGTTGTATCCGCTGCTTCCACTTCAAGACCTTTGTACTCACCAAGTTTAACTTCAGGCTTAACTGGTACTTTAGCTGTGAATTTAAAGGTTTGGCCTTTCGCAAATTGCTCAACATCTACATCTGGGCGATCAATTGGCTCAATGCCTGCTTCATCTACAGCCTTCGTATAAGCTTCAGGAAGCAAAATATCAATCGCATCTTGATACAAGCTTTCAATACCAAAGCGTGCTTCAAAAATGCTACGAGGTACTTTACCTTTGCGGAATCCTGGTACATTTACTTTTTGTACCACTTTACGGAATGCCTTATCTAGTGCCAAGCTTACTTGTTCTGCATCAATCTCTACGCTAAGAACGCCGAGGTTCTTCTCTATTTTTTCCCATTTTGCTGTCATTTTATGCTTTCCCCTCCGTGACATCTTGTCGCCTCTAGCGACATTTCACATAAACTATTCCATTATAGAATAACATTGACCATCATTCAAGTCATGATTAACTGCGATTAGTTCGTAGGACGTGGCTCAACCGCATAATGTCGTAACCATCGTAAAACTTGCTCATAACGGAATCTCAATTCATCTGTAATTCCATATTGTTCCCGAGTCCATTCATCATTATTCTTGCTGTGAAGCTTTTCTAACAATAACTGATGTAAGGCAGCAGCCCATGTATCGACTACACTATCGTTATCCTCAATCATCCCTTGATAGATCGTTGTTCCATAGGCGTATTGCACACATTCTTTCCACAATTCCTCTGCGAAATAAGACAGTGTAGGATCGGATATTTCTGCAGCTTGATACAAGCGCTCAAGAACTTGGATGATACTATAAGGAAACTCGGAAAAATGAAGCGGTGTTGCCTCTACCTCGACTGTACATAGCGCTCCCTCTCTCCAAAAGGAAATCGGGCCTTCAGCGCCTAGCTTGCGCAACGTCTGCAATCCGCGAAACTGTACGATTGGCGATATCTCTGAACGCTCTAGCCAATCTTTTAACACCAATTCGATGTCCGGATGATCTGCATATAACAGTTGTCCCAGTGCAAATAGCTGTTGCTCTGGGTCTTCGACATGTTCAAGCGAAGCTAGCAGCTGTGGAATGAATTGTTCATCCGCTTGCATGCGTTCAATGACACGTCGCTTCAACCATCCTTCTTCGTCTAGCTCATCCTCTCGCTCTACTTCAGCACCTTCGTGATCGAGCTCATTATCCAATGAATCTGGAAAAGCAGCTTGCAACCAACCGAGCAACGCTTGCCATTCAACATGATGCCGTTCTGCTTCCCCGTGGCATTGCAACAGGAAATTTAGCATCGTCTTGGCTTCACCGTATTGTTCGGTCTCCAACATTTTCGTCAATTGTATCTGATAATAGTCCAATGTTTTCGGAAATAACACCAAGTTGTCTTTGGTGAGGTCCGTCATGGGGGTTCCCCTTCCAAGCCCGTAATTATCGCTCATTTCATTAAACCGCATTATAACATGAACAGCTGTTGAAACAAAAAAATCACGTCAACCTGAAGGGACATTCCTCTACAAGTTCGTGATAGATCTACCTATATTTTATTGAACAGGATTGGAGCGGGTGAAGGGAATCGAACCCTCGCCTCAAGCTTGGGAAGCTGGCGTTCTGCCATTGAACTACACCCGCATCTGAATAGAAAGCATGGAGTATCATAGCATGAAAACAACCCACCTTGCAACATCGAATGTACAGCTGTAATTTTTTGTTCGTTTATGCTGGATTATATCGGTTTTTGTAGTGTAGGTTACAGAAATGGAAGACATCCGAGCAGTACAATTAACTCAGATATAGATATCTGATAAGGATAAACGGATGGAGTGTTGCAATTGTTAGTCGTACAAGCCAATGAATTAATAGAAGGTGATTTACTCGGTCGTGGAATTTATTCGAGTGACGGTCGATTATTGCTACAGCAAGGAGTTAAGCTTACGAATCGGCTAATCGACGGGATTATCCGTTCAGGACAGCACTATATTTATATCAACCGTGCAGATGTAAACCCTGTCAACGTTAAAACTAATTTGATGAATATGACCCATGCTTTGGTTACACAAATATTCCAATCTGTGCTGAACCGGACAGCATTGCCAATCCAAACTATACTGCAATGGTCTAATCATATTACAGAAACGATTCAGCATGAACCTCATCTAAAGATGACCTATGAGGATATGATTGCCCCAGAAGAGGAACTTGTTTCGCATAGCGTTAACGTCTGCATTCTTTCTCTCTTGACAGCAAAAGCATTAGGCTATAGCACTGTCCAACTAGAGAATCTAGCGATTGGAAGTCTACTCCACGATATCGGACTCGTATTCCCTCACGATGGCACATTGCTCATGAATCACCCACTTGCCGGATATGAAATGTTGAAAAAATATGATGACATCCCTACAGATGCACTGAGAATTGTGTTGCAGCATCACGAGCAAATCGATGGAAGAGGCTTCCCGCATGGACTTCGTTCCGACCAATTACTGGAAAGCTCACAAATTTGCAATTTAGCAAGCGATTTCGATTATTTCATGAATGAAACGAGCAAAGAGCGCTTGCCAGAAGAAGGGATCAATATGATTATGTCGAAAGTAGATATTTCATGTTGCTATGCTGTTGTCCGTGCCTTTATTCACATTTATGAGCCGTATCCTAATGGAACGAGGGTCATCCTTACTGGCGGCTTGTTTGGCGAAGTTGGAGCTCAAAACAAGGGCAGTTCTACCCGTCCGATAATACAGTTAGAGTCGAATAACACGCGACTTAATCTATTGGAACACACTACGCTAAAAATCGAGAAGGTGCTTCATACAATACTGTAACAAAGGAGGAACTTGTTTTGTCTATCTTAAGATCAAAGCTTCAGGCTGCAATTCCCTTTTTTCGCGAGATTAACGGTGATCTCCTGGACCGAATGGCGCCCTATATCGGCCAGAAGACTTATAAGAAAGGTCAACTCCTTTTCCTCGAGGGCGATGAGGGGGATGAGCTTTTTTTTATTGTAAGCGGGTCAGTAAGTATCTATAGCTTTGATAAGTCTAAAAAGGTTATTCTTGCGATTTTGCGCGATGGTGATTATTTCGGTGAGATGGCCATCATGAAGCCGGGTTTAATGCGCTCTGCTACTGCAGAATGTATGACACAGACACGGTTATATGTACTTCGTCAGAAAGACTTTCAATTGTTAATCGAAAATGATCGCAATATCGCGTTTCAGTTGCTTGAATATACAATGGACAGGTTGCGTGTCGCCAACCAACAAATTTATGATTTAACCTTTCTCAGCGTGAAAAGCCGGATTTTGAAGCGGCTGCACTCCATGGTCAAGATGGATCAACTGCGATATGAAAACGAGTATACGATCCCGATCAAAATTACGCATCAGCAGCTAGCCGAGATGGTCGGAGCCGTGCGTGAGACCGTATCTAAAGTTCTTCAGGAGCTAGCGGAGGAAGAACTCATCGTCATTCAAGACAAACAGATTCACCTTAAAGATCTAATGGAGTTACGCAAAAAAATTGAGGATGAACAATAAAGTATCGTAAATCTTGCATTATGTGCTTGCAGGACAAATTAATTCTGTGATACACTAGTTCTCGCGTGTCCCAGTAGCTCAGTTGGATAGAGCACTCGCCTTCTAAGCGAGTTGTCGGGGGTTCGAATCCCTCCTGGGACGCCATAATCTACAAATAATACAAAAGTGATACACATCATAAAAACCTCTAAAGCCTTGTCACATAAGGCTTTAGAGGTTTTTTATATCTGTTGTCGATATCAAGAATCAAGTAATAAAGGATATTGCGCAGAATTATTTTACACAAATTTTGCACAACACTATGTGGTAAAACTAATGTAGTCTTCAATGGATATTCCATATAGCTGTGCAAGTTTCACCGCCATCGACGTATAGGTACTTCTAGGGTCGGATTCATAAGATCGTAGTTATTCAGGATCAACGTTTATAATCTCTGAAACCTGCTCGACTGATAATCCTCTATTTTCTCTCGCTTTTCGTACACTGATGAAATCCATACACCATCCTCCTATCATCCTCATAGTCTTGTGTATAATGAAGGAAAAATACATAAGAGGCTTTAGCGAATGAACATACCGAAGGAGGTGTTTGCTTTCCGAACTGATAGCTACTAAGGGCTGGACTCAATCCGAATATGCCTGACGATCAGGCAGACCTCAACGAATCATATCCCACTTTTGCAACAACGAGAGAATTATGAAGCCAGAAGATATTTACATGGCTGAGGAGCTTCTAGAGTGCGATTTCAGGGACCTATGAGGGATTCAAAGGAAAGTGAGTAGCGGGTGAAAATCCGCACCTCCTTCGCGATAATAAGAGCAAAATGCTCTAGGTTATGTCAATTTAAAGCCATCTGTATTTCGAAAGCTGTCACACTTTGTCTTGTAAAACATTGAATCTAGAATCCAATCCAGAATACACTTTAATTGTAAATCACCACCCTGGGTACAACTCATGTTCCCAATATGCCATCGACGGCAACTCCTGCTTTACTGGTTCGTCCTCCCACACCTTGATGATCTGCAACTTATCATTCCGATCACCCAACCACAAAATATATCCTACAGCAGTTAACACCCGTTGAGCCATCTTGACCTGTCCCTGAGATTGTCCAGCTTTACGTGCCAACTCGGCAATACTTGGTATGTAGGAAAGGTTCTACAGGATCCGCAAAAGCTACGAGAAGTGTCATCAAGCATAGAGACTCACATACTGGACAGCTAAGATACGATCCAAGTCAAACACTCTGAACGACTGATTTGTCGTATCAAATCCTTTAACCTTTCCACATCGAACACTGTGCACACTGATCTGACTCTTGGTGATGTTGCCTTTTCGATCCTGATAAATCATATCTACAATATGGCCTACATACTTTTCCATTTGGCTCACCTCATAGAACGTTTGTTCTAATAGAATCTCTGAGCACGCGTTTTATTCAAGTGAGAAATAAAAAGAACCCATCTTCGCGGGATGAGGTCTAGTAACCGAAGTTTTCGGTCAATATTCGCTATTTACGGTCATATAATTTATATGATTACCCAATTTCCGTTTTTTAACTCTAAGGTACGCACTTCGTCTGCGTGTTCTCTTAGAGGTCCCCTTAAGTAGTTGTTTTTCTTGGCGTCACTCGATACAATATTTGCAATAATAACTTGGACTCCTTCTCTCCTTGCAAACTTCATTGCCGGGACAAGATCCGTATCTCCTGTGACCAAGATAATTTTATCTACAATAGACTTGCTAGACAGCCAAGCAACATCCAACCCTATTTTAATGTCGACTTCCTTCTGTTCGAAATTAGGTTCGAAATCGTTTGGTGAGATGGCTGGTGAAGCCGAAGCGTTCACTCCTTTAGACCCGGCAGCGATTTGAGATGCAGAATCAGATTGCTTATTCGATGCCTGCTTTTGTATCTGGGAAAGCTTATGTTTCTTAAGTGCCCAACCTCTGAAAGCCAATCTACCTTTTCTTAGCGCAACATAATTCATCTCGGAAAGTTTAGATAGAATCTGCCTATTTTTTATTGAAGTAGTAGAAGCCTTGAAATCGATAGTCTGACCAGAAATAGGATGAATCTCAGTTTCTTCATAAGGATAGCAGTGGTAAAAAAATATACGAAAAAGCTCTTCAGATGTCGCGTCGATGCAACTGAGAGCAAAATTATAGATACTTTGTTCGGAACTATTGGGTATTTTCTTGATGACAAACCCTCCGTCAAGAAGTATAGCAACCGACTTTTTGATCGTAAGTCCCCCTTAAATATACGAAAAACCCCCGGAATATGATAGACGGGAGTTTTTCTAGATGATCGTGCCAGCCTACTGGCGTTCGGATATATAAAAAATACATTACTATTTTCAAAATGTCAATACAATGGCGAGGTTATCCCTCCAGCTCATTTTTTGTCACGCTCCACCTTTTCATCCAGTGCTTATACTAGAAACTCATTTAGGCTTATTTTAGTGGCTTAGCAGCTCACTCATAAATAGCTTTTCTCCCTTTCGGTACGTAAGGATACAGCCTGTCATTATTCGCAGTATTGTATTTGTTCTTTGCCTTAGTTGCAGATGATCCTTTACGTTTTTCCATCTCAGCAACCTCCTTCTTAAAGCAATAATTACACAATGGGATCCCGCCACGTTCCGGTCGTGCATGATCGGACTTTACTTAGATGTCCTTTTAAAACTTGACAACCCAAGCGATTGGGAATTTGTCGAACTCCATCGTATCGCCAAAGTTAGACTTTTATAGTAGACTAATGGCGAACATGTTGGAGCAAATACCTCAGCCGATGGGGATCAATAATGGTGATTAATTTGAAGAAAATCATATTATTCATAGTTGTGTTTCTATTAATTCCTAATGTATCTGTCGCTAAAAATGATAATATCTCCTTGATGATTAACGGTTATTACATCTTAAAGGGAGCTTCTCCAGTTATTTTAAAGAATGTTACTTACGTTCCATTGCGAAATTTATTTGAAAACATTCACTTTACAGTTGAATACCGAAAAGAATATAAAACTGCTATAGCTTGGTACAATAAAGGCGCTTTTAAGTTAGCGTTTACGTTGGATTCAGACATTGTTGAAGTTTACTCGAACTATACAAATAATCCGAAAACTGCGAAAGTTAAAATATCAGGTAGACCCATTATGTACAAAGGGTCCGTTTATGTTCCAATGAGAGCTTTCGCTGAATTATTAGATGCTGATGTCACATATGATAAGTATT
Organism: Candidatus Cohnella colombiensis; assembly: GCA_029203125.1. Classification (GTDB taxonomy): domain Bacteria; phylum Bacillota; class Bacilli; order Paenibacillales; family Paenibacillaceae; genus Cohnella; species Cohnella colombiensis. Next base: position 1,035,900 of record CP119317.1, on the reverse strand, counting down.
ACCCACTAGTAACTTTCACATCGACTCCTGATAGAGTTAAAAGAGCAATCTACCCATTAGTTGGTATTGCGCTAGAAGATGCTCAAACAACCGCTACTAAAGATGATGGAAGAAATGTTTTGAATGTTAAAGAGATAGTTAAACTCATGGACAGAGTCGGGTATGTAGAGTCATATGATAAAAATGGTATATCTTACGCATCAGGCTCAGGTTTTGTTATTAAAGGTGGCATGTTCATTACGAATTATCATGTTGTCGATGGTGGTTATGGCATTAAGGTGAAAATAGATGGGAAAATATACGACAATAAAGGATGGTATTGGATTAAAAATGAAACACATGATGTTTACGGAACTTATTTATCAACGTCCTATACCACTGATGGTAGAGTTGATGGTGTAATGCCTTCGAAATCACTAAGTTATAATGTATCAATACCAGAGGTTGGGGATAGAGTTTATGCAATTGGAAGTCCCTTAGGTCTTGAAAACTCTATATCAGAAGGTATCGTATCTGGCATTCGAAATGAAAATGGAGTTATCATAATACAGCACACAGCCGACACAGATCATGGATCAAGTGGCGGAGCCTTATTAAACGAGTACGGAGAAGTCATAGGAATAACTTCGTCAGGAGTGCCTGGCTCCAATATAGAATTTGCAATTCCTATTTCATATGTAATTGATGAATTGAAATAACCCCCGATCGGGGGTCTTTCTATTATTAGGTAATATGAGCGCCGCCACATATAGGGGGCGCGGAATCTCCCGCGATCTGGCCGTGCATGGTTATACTTCTTATAGATACTCTTTGATAACTGGATAAGTAAGAAATTTTTCGCTTGATTCTATTTATGGCAATATCAAATCCGTGAGATTCAAGATCTCTCTAGGGGTTTTCTCCGTCATATATTCGTCAATGAATATCTGTTTAAATTCATCTGCATAGGTTATCGCTTTGTCACGACATTCTTTACATATCTGTTCTTTGACATCTGTTCACGTTCTTCTTCCGTAAATAGCTTCTTGCTCATGATGTAATCCCTCAGTTGCTTATTCTAGTATACAAAAAGGTACCTACAGCCCGTACACCTTTTTTCTAAGTGTCCAGTCTATGAGTACCAGTGTACTATGGAACGCCCTCTTTTTTGTGCTTAACTACACGTAATAATTAATCTTTCACCAGCTAATAGATGAATGCGTCTTCGAGTAATAAAGGTATGACACCCGACGATAATTGTTCTCGGACTAGCGTCACAGGTTACAGTTACAAATTCCCCACGTCTTAGCGTTATTCGACGAGTAACTATGACGATTCCACAAAATAATGCGACGGACTGACCCCGTCGTAAAGTAATCATGCGATCACGTGAAAAAGTAATTCTGCTCATCTTGATCCCTCCCCTCATCCTATTAAATATGAGGAGTGTACAACCTTCGTGTCGGCGTTTGATCGATATTTGGAAGCTTTCCGCTCCCTTTGTATGCATACCGTTTATTAAATCGGAGAGGCTAAGCTGGTGGATACACGTCACACGAAGCAAAAGGAGATTTTCTATGTCAGATCGCGAAGTTAATGAACAGAACTCGATACGTAATAACCAGTTCTTAAATCCACCGATTAAATCCCAAGACAGAAGTGACGAGCCTCAGCAAACGAAGCATGAACCAACAATCGCTCCTAGCATGAATACCAATAACTACCTTGAAGAAAATGCATCCGAAGAAGAGAAGCGGACCGGTGATTTCACCGAAGTTACACAACTATACCTCGATCGAACACCTGAAGATTAATAATGAAAAAAAGTAAAAATGAGGATAGAGCAGGGTCTATATCTGCTCCATCCTCATTTTGCAACTGAATATTATAGGGGTATCCTTACTCCCCTGAATACTTCAAGCCCCATTGCCCACGTATTTGATCGAGTGTATGCATGATCTGGAGCGTCTCCTCGTGCGTCATTACATCGCTTTCCTTACGTCCTTCACGCAAACAATTCATCGCTTCTTCCGCTTCATAGTTATATCCCGCTGTCGAGCGTTCATCGGCAAGTGTAACTGGTTCTTCACCCTTCACATGTAGCGTTGCAGATCGGGAGAACAAAAACTGTGGGATATGAATATGACCTTTCGTCCCAAAGATGTATGCATCATTAATCATATCCAATTGAACTGCTCCATTTAAAGCTGCGGTACGCCCACCTTCGTATTCGAACAATAGCGAAAATTGCTCGTCCACACCGGTCTGTCCAATCCGTGCGCTACTCGTAATTTTTTTTGGCTGCTCACCAAATACCATTGAAGCGAATGACACCGGATAAATCCCAGCATCCAATAGTGCACCGCCACCTAACTTTGGATCAAGCAGGCGATGTTCAGGTTGCCAACCGAAGTCAAATCCGAAATCCGCCTTTACCATACGAACTTCGCCAATCCGACCCTCTGCTAGCCATTGACGCACTTGGCGAATCGGCGGCAAGTATCTGGACCACATTGCTTCCATAAGAAAAAGTTGATTTTGCTTCGCATATTGAATCACTTCCGCTGCTTCTGCCGCATTGATCGTGAACGGCTTCTCACAGAGTACAGCTTTTCCAGCTCTTAGGAAGGTGAGCATGTTTTCCTTATGTACCGGATGAAGAGTTCCGATATAAACGATCTCAACCTCAGCATCTTGCGCAAGCTGCTCCATACTGCCATACGCCCGAGGAATTCCCCATTCCGCCGCGAACTGCTCTGCCTTCTCCAACGAGCGCCCACCAACAGCTACTAATTCTGCACCATCCGCAGCTGCTAAATCTTTAGCGAAACTTGAGGATATAACACCTGGGCCAGCAATTCCCCATTTAACGATGCGTTTTGTCATCTCTTCACATGCTCCTTTACTTATCTGTATTTTGCAATGATTGTCCCTATTATCGCATAATACGAATAGAGTTTGGTTAAATATTCATTACAAATTACAATCGGAGGCACACGAATGGGCACATGGTTGATATACGCATTATTGTCCGCGGTCACGGCAGCATTAGTTGCAATCTTCGGTAAAATAGGGCTGAAAGACATCGACGCAAACTCTGCAACTGCAATTCGCGCAGTCATTATGGCGCTTTTCTTGCTCGGAGTTGTTGTCGTTCAGGGAAAAGTAAGTCAGTTAGGCGAAATATTGACTCAGCGGAAAGCACTGACTTTTATCGTCATGAGTGGCGTTGCGGGTGCATTGTCGTGGCTGTTCTATTTTCTCGCGCTCAAGGTGGGTAAAGTCTCACAGGTCGGACCGATCGACAAGCTCAGTGTCGTTATCGCAGTTATCCTCGCATTTTTCTTACTTGGGGAGAAAATATCCCTATTGAACGCCGGTGGCGTCATCCTCATCGCTGTGGGTGTTATTATGGTTGCCATTAAATAAACTGAAAAGGCCGCCGATAGTGTAGAACTACGGCGACCATTCTACTTAACGGTTATTCGGTGTTGCTGGACTGTTCTGCGCAGGGTGGAAAGTGTTGTTTTTCAACGTTTGCTCTGTGAAATCCTCACCCTTCTTCGCATACTCATTCCCCTTATTCTTTTTGTACTTATCAGCCATTGGATTTTTCCCTCCTCTCAACCGTCGTGATCGTGCGAATGCACACCCAGCCATATTTTCTCCCTAAGGACATACATTTTACTCCATCTTTCGCATAACATCTGATGAGGTGAGTATGTATGTGTGGAATAACCGGATGGATCGACTGGAAGCTAGACTTAACGACTCAGGCCGATACAATCGAAAAAATGACGGAGACTTTAGCATTGCGCGGGCCAGACGCCTCAGGCACCTGGCTGTCTCGGCACTGCGCCTTCGGACATCGTAGGTTATCGGTTATGGATCCTGCGAATGGGGCTCAGCCGATGGTTCGTCCGATGAAGGCATCTGAGCAGCATGATTGTGTCATCGTATACAATGGAGAACTCTATAATGCTCCTGAGCTCAGGCAGCAATTATTGTCGCTCGGATACAGATTTCAAACATCGTGTGACACAGAGGTGCTGCTGCAAGCCTATGTAGAATGGGGTCCCGCCTGTGTCGAACAGCTTAATGGTATCTTCGCATTCGCAATCTGGCAAACCGATGAAGAACGACTGTTCATGGCTCGTGATCGGCTTGGTGTTAAGCCTCTATTTTACAAATTGGAAGACGGTCGCTTGTTTTTTGGCTCAGAGCCTAAAGCGATTCTTGCACACCCCGAAGTCGATGCAGAAGTTGATGTAGAAGGGCTAGCTGAACTATTTATTATCGGACCTGCGAGAACACCTGGTGTCGGGGTTTGGCGTGGCTTCCGCGAATTAAAGCCCGGTCAATCTATGGTTTATGATCGCAATGGGATGAGGTCGAGTACGTACTGGCAGCTCAAAGCTCTGCCACATGAAGCGGATGAAACTACAACAGCAGCGGAGATTCGCAGCTTGTTGACCGATACCGTTGAGCGACAATTGCTGTCTGATGTTCCCCTCTGCACACTGTTATCTGGCGGCCTAGACTCTAGCGCTTTAACCTCCTTAGCGGTTTCTTATTATGCGAAGACGGGGCAAGGAAATGTACACACATACTCTGTTGATTACGTCGATAACGACAAGCATTTTCAGTCGCATGCCTTCCAACCGAATAGTGATGCACCATGGATAACGAGAATTAGCAATCATCTGTCTACGAACCATCATTCGCTCCAAATCGACACACCTGAGCTTATTGAAGCGCTAGAAGCTGCAGTGCTGGCAAGAGACTTGCCTGGGATGGCAGATATTGATGCATCCTTGTATTTGTTTTGTCGGGAAATCAAAAAAGATGCCACTGTCGCGCTCTCTGGAGAGGCAGCGGATGAAATCTTCGGAGGTTATCCGTGGTTTTACCGAGAAGATGCGCTTCTCGCGGATACTTTCCCCTGGTCACTTGCGGGAGATCTCCGAGGAGACCTTCTGTCAAAGGAACTGCGTGAATTACTTCAACCTCAGCAATATCTCGCTGAACGTTATGAACAAGCGATTGCTGAGGTGCCGCAGCTAGCAGGCGAGGATGAATCGCGCAGACGGATGAGACGCATGTCCTACTTAAACATAACCAGATTTATGCCCACATTACTCGATCGCAAAGATCGCATGAGTATGGCTGTCGGGCTTGAAGTTCGCGTTCCTTACTGCGATCACAGACTGGTCGAATATGTATGGAACATCCCTTGGGAAATTAAAAATGCAGGAAATCGGGAAAAAGGAATTTTACGTCAAGCACTGGAGGGCGTTCTGCCCCTAGACGTTCTCTATCGCAAAAAGAGCCCCTACCCGAAAACGCACAATCCGAACTATTTGTCCGCCGTACGCTCAAGATTGCTCGCGCGACTTGACGATCCCTCTTGTCCACTCTTACCCCTTCTTAACGTCTCACAAATTAGGCAGCTTGCGCTGAGCGCGGACACGAGCTCCCATTTTCCTTGGTTCGGTCAATTAATGTCCACACCACAGTTATTCGCGTACTTATTGCAAATGGACTTTTGGATGAGACATTACAAAGTGAAGCTTGTGCTGTAGTTTCAATGCTTCGCATAATTAGGTTAATCTCATTACCTTATCTCCTTTGTCTGAGCGAGGGGGATATTGTAACATCAAAACTAGAAAAAGCCCCATTCACCTAAATTAACGTGGGTGAATGGGGCTTTGCTATGTTTGCTTACGATTCACTTAGCTTTTGAATAAGCTTGCTAAGCGCTTGACCACGATGACTGATTGCATTTTTTTCTGCCACCGATAATTGCGCCATACTGCGTTCGTGCGAAGGAATCCAAAACAATGGGTCATAGCCGAAGCCATCGCTCCCCAGTGGCTCTCGCAAGATGTATCCATCAAGCACTCCTTCAACATCCAAGCGACTGTCATCGCTAGGATCATACAGCACAAGTGCACATACAAATTGCGCTGCACTAAGAAGGTCGCCATTTGACGATTGTCCGCGAACAGCCAATTGCTCCAGAAGCTTAGCATTGTTACGTTCATCCGTAGCACCTTCGCCTGAATAACGAGCAGAGTAAACGCCAGGTTCGCCGTTTAGTGCATCAACACAAAGCCCCGAATCATCAGCAAGCACAGGCAAACCGATCAAATCAGCGACCGCCTTCGCCTTTAATAACGCATTGTCCGCGAATGTCTGTCCTGTTTCCTCAATGTCTGGAATCCCCTGTACATCATGAAGATCATTCACAGTAATTCCGAGTTTCTCGAACGCTTCACGAAACTCCCGCGTTTTACCCGAATTACGAGTTGCGATAACAAGTGTGCTGCCGGACTGCATCATACGCCAATTCCACCGATCCGTACACCAGCCGTTCCTAGCGCTTCCTTCTGCATCGCAACAAGCTGTATTATTGCTTCCTCTGCAAGCTGAAGCATCCCGTCAAGCTCACTGCGCGTGAATGGCGCTTCTTCACCTGTACCTTGCACCTCGACAAAAGCACCCGAACCCGTCATAACGACGTTCATGTCCACTTTTGCTTTCGAATCTTCTTCATAATTCAAATCAACAACAGGTTGGTTTTGAATCACACCGACGCTGATTGAACCCAAATAATCCGTTATCGGGTAACGATCAAACTTCACAGTGCCATCTAATTTATGAACCGCTAATGCCAACGCGATAAAAGCACCCGTAATCGACGTTGTCCTCGTTCCGCCATCTGCTTGGAGCACATCGCAGTCCAAAGTTATCGTACGCTCACCTAACGCATTTAAGTTGACGACCGACCGCAGCGCTCTGCCAATTAATCGTTGAATTTCCATCGTTCTTCCGGTTAGCTTTCCTTTTGCTGACTCTCGTTGATTACGAGAATGCGTAGCTCTAGGCAACATCGCATATTCCGCAGTAATCCATCCCTTACCCTGGCCTTTCAAAAATGGAGGAACACGTTCCTCTACCGTAGCGGTAATAAGCACCTTTGTTTCCCCTGCTTCAATTAACACAGAGCCTTCTGCATATTTATTCGGATGTAAAGTAACCGAGAAGCTTCTAATCTGTTGCGGTTGTCTGCCATCGTTTCTCGTCATAACTTGCCTCCTATATCGACCAATCCATCACCCCATTTTACCAAAGTATCTTTACAAAATCACCTTATTCGAAACGATCTCCTAGAAAAAATCAATTACTGCATAAGTTGATTAATATACACGGGACGCGTTACAGGCTGATCATATGTCTTAGCATCCGTATCTGTAAATGATTCATTGCCGTTCATTACGACACGAACAAGTGGTGCACCCGTAGCTTCGGTCATCGTTAGCACCAATGCTTCAAGCATATTTGAAGACATATCTACATTGGGTAGCAACGCATCATCGCGTAATGATACTTCAACTGTATCCGCTAGCTGTGACAGCTTCTCGATTGTAATATCCGAAGGGAGCGAGGCGTGCAGCATGCCTTTCTGACTTGGTCCTTGAATAAGCTGCTCCAATGTGGTATGAGCGCGATTAGAAGTACGTTCCACAAGACGCGTAACTGGGACGAGATATCCTTCTCCTTGTGCCGATTGAGCAGTGAAATAGAGCGTTACAGGCATTGAACGAGCCGGTTCAACCCCCTTCACTAGCTCAACATTAATCCCAATCGATCGCGTCAGCACTTCGTATACAGGAAGCTTAGAGAGCGGTAGCATCTTTAGCTTTTCACCTGCGACCGTAATATTCACTTCATTCACACCAGGCAACTCGGTCATCGTCCACACTAACGCTTCAAGCAGCTTGCGTTCATTCGCAGCGATCATCCCTGGGAATGGTGCTGCGAAATCAATCGTAATCGTGCCTGACTTCACATCCTCTACAACTGTATTCACCTTCGTTCCTGCAGGGATTAGACCTCTAAACCCTTCTGGCAATTGGTCAGCCCGCTTCGGATCAACCGTCATCCAGCTTAATGCTTGCTCTGCAAGCTCTCGATTTGAAGAATTACTCCTTGTGATATTGAGCGTCATCGGTGCGACATAACCGTTGTAATCAAGCAGGTATACGGTAAGCATCTCTTGATTTGCTGAAGCTTGTGCCACGTAACTCCCATCAAGCATCGCACTTTCAATGGAGAAGGGCGGTGGATCAAGTGCCGGCATCTGCTTTTGCGCACTCTCATTTTGTGAGCACGCTGCTGTAAGTGGAAGTAACAATAAAGTTACGACCACCATGATCCGCTTGATGATCCGATTCATCTTTCTATTCATCAAATTACCTCCTACTAGGTTCGCCGTTACATTAGAACCTCATTTGTAGTACTATGTATACGAGTCCTATGGACAAATATGAGTGATTGTCCATATTTGAATTTATGTAACAATTGGAACGCTATTCAATGATAAAGAGGTGTTCATGATGCTTGAACCTAATACTTACAGGCTCAATAGCAAAGTCGTCGCCCAATCCACCTTGGAATGGCTTTCAAGCCGCAAGGTAACGATTGAGCAAATTGCTGATTTGGTGTTAATGCTTCAAAAGGATTATGTTCCTGGACTAACTTTAGAGGAATGTGAGATTAACGTACAGGCGGTTTTGTCCAAGCGCGAAGTGCAAAATGCCATATTAACAGGCATTCAATTGGATATTCTTGCAGAGGAAGGTAAGCTATTGCCACCGTTACAACAGATGATTGAGAATGACGAAGGACTATACGGTTGCGATGAAGTGCTTGCACTTAGTATCGTCAATGTATACGGGAGTATTGGCTTTACGAACTTTGGCTATGTAGATAAGCTTAAGCCCGGTGTATTGAAACGACTGAATGATAAAAAAGAAGGCGTAAACACATTTCTAGACGATATCGTCGGTGCGATCGCTGCCTCTGCAGCAAGCCGAATTGCACATCGTTCGCAAGAAGCGAAGGAAGCAAACTACGAGGCTATGATAGGTGAACAACAGCAATAATACATTCCTACTTCTTATAATAAAGCGCTATTCTCCTGATCAACCACTTCGGGAAAATAGCGCTTTTGTTATTTATATGCTTTTGCTTTTACATATTTAATGGTAAGCCGATCGTTCGCTTGCTCACGGACAATTAGCTTTCGCTGTTCAAGCTCGATCAAGTGGGCGATCGTCTCTGCCAGCGCAAATCGAAGCTGATGAGCGTTGCTTCCAAGTCGATTGCTGAACAACCGCTCACATAGCTCGAAAGCTGTTACCGTATCATCCCCCATTAATTCAATCATTTTGACCAAACGTTGTTCATGATGCTCCAGGAGTTGCTCTATCCGGCTTTGGAAGCTAGTAAACGGATCGCGATGACCTGGATAAGCGGTAGACACGTCCAACGACGACATATTATTCAAGCTCGCAAGAAATGCCCGCAAAGGATTCGGATCACCTCCGGGCATCCATCCGATGTTTGGACTAATGTCCGGTAGCACCTGATCGCCACAGATCAGCTGTTTCGAGCTTGAATCATAGAATGATAAATGTCCCGGTGCATGTCCTTCTCCACCGATTGCCAGCCATGAGATATCTCCCATCTGTATCGTTGATCCGACAGCTATAAAGTTCACGAGCTCAGGATGTGGAGATACACGCTCGCGAAAGCTCCTCATGTGCTCCAGCATATCCCCTTTAAGTGAGGGGTCCATCCCGTGTTGCAAGAAAGCTTCTGTTAATTCGTCAGAGAAAGTCTCTTGCTCATCCCACAACCTCATCGCTGCATCCCGCGCAACTTGCGACATATATACCGGAGCGCCATCTGCAAGCTCTTGAAACCAGCCTGCCATCCCATAATGGTCCGGATGATGATGTGTCAATACGATTTGCTTGATATCGGTAGCGCAAATCTTGAATTCGCGCAGTATTTCTGTCCAATAGGTTGTTGTCTCCTCCGTACGTAAACCTGGATCAATTACGGTCCATCCCTCACTGGATGGGACCAAATAGGCATTGACCCATTTCAGCGCAAAGGGTAACGGCACCTTCACTTGTATCCAACCATTTTGTAAGCGATTAACCCTACTGTGGTCCACCATTTTATGTCTGCTCCATTCATCTCATTCGTTGTTTCATATCTTAACATCATAGCTGTCCGAATCGATTTGGGTCAATCACCGATAGATAGATGTCCTCATATGATGGAGTATTCTCACTTGCCTACGGGTTTAAAGCGTTCATGAGCCGTTACTTTGGCATACGATTTGGTGGAAGGAGTACGCACATGTCCACCCTGAAAATGGATGTTCACATCGTTAGCTCTAGCATGCTGTCCGACGATGTCCTAATGCTTGGTGAAGCATTGATGAAGCAATTGAAAGTCCCCCCACAACAAACGCTCACTCTAAAATTCGGCTCATTCCACCATACCGTTACCGTCATACCGGTGCCCCGCTTTGATGGATTAAGAATGAGTCAGACGCTTTCTCATCGCATGGGGATCCTTACCAGAACACCTCTTCGTATCCGTTACCAAGCATCTAAAGGGCTACTTTCTTTAGGTCCACTAATCGGCGTACTCGTGAGCCGGGATCATCCCGGGCAACCGGATCGTCCTTTCGGGGATATTACGATGTTTTGTCGAGAATTAACAGAAGCCTGCCGCAACCAAGGCGCATACGTTTATTTCTTTACTCCGAATACAATTTCATCAGTCACATCACAAGTAGAAGGCTGGGTATTTGCAAGAGGCTGGCAGCGCTTGAGCCTCCCGGCACCAGATGTTGTTAACAATCGCCTCACGATGCGCAGGCTAGAAAATCAACAAAACGTACAGCACTTCTTCAAGGAGCTAAAACAACGCTATAGCGGGCAAGTGTTCAATGAGAAGTTTCTCGACAAGTCCGACGTGTTCGATGCATTAAAGCGTGATGTCTCACTCCAAAAAATTTTGCCCGAGTCACACACCTTGCAAAACTTTTCCCAACTCAAAAGTATGTGCTCTAAATACAACAACGTCTTCTTGAAGCCTGTTCGAGGCAGTCTTGGTAAAGGAATTATTCGAATTACAAGAACAGGCCCTGATCAATGGTTAGTCTCATACGCCGCGGTAAGTGGAACGAAGCGACAGATGTTTAGCAGTCTCGCCAAGCTCTACACATCTATTTCTGGAAAAGTGAGGACGGTCAAATATCTCCTTCAACAAGGATTAACACTCATTGAAGCAGGGGGTCGACCTATCGATTTCCGAGCATTAACACAAAAAAACTTATCCGGAAAATGGGTCATTACGTCGATCGTAAGTCGAACCGCTGGCAGCCATCATTTTGTATCTAATCTGGCTAGAGGTGGCACTCTTGCAACCGTAAGAGACTCGATAGCAAAATCCAATTTACCTTCATCCTTCCGTGCGAGCGCTTCTGCTCGACTGCAACGATCAGCACTGGACATTGCACGAGGGATTGAGACGCACATTCCCGCTCATTTTGGCGAACTTGGCATTGATCTCGCAATGGATACTTCAGGCCGCGTATGGCTGCTTGAGGTGAACTCAAAGCCATCCAAAAATGATAATACACCATTAAAGGAAGGGAAAATCCGACCTTCGGTACGGATGATGATTCAATATGCGCGTTATATCTCCGGTTTCTAGCACACTCGGTGTGCTTATATGTGAGTGCGATGGCTATAATCGTCCTTTTGCAGAGCAACAATTTCTGAAACAACTTTGTCAGTACGGTTCATCCTTTGGCCTTGAAGTATGTATATTTGACCCTAACACATGGGATGAGGAAAATAAAAAAATTAAAGGTTGGACGTGGGACAACACAAAGAGACGCTGGCACAATACACCTAGGCCACTCCCCGTACTCCTCTATGATCGTTCTTGGCCACAAACAGACGACGAAAGATATAAGTTCCGTCAGGCTGTAACGCGTCTCCAATCCATATGTTCGCTCACCTTTATGAACAGTCACATGCCACACAAGGGCAAAGTAATCGCGCTACTTTCGCGCGATGCTTACTTGCGCCATCTCGTTCCGCCAACCATCCCATTCAACGGCCCCCTTTCAATCACGCGTTTTCTAGTAGATCATGGTCCTTCTTTATTTTTAAAGCCTGCTATCGGCAGTCAAGGGAAACGGGTAGTTGCATTATTCGCGAATCCGCAAGGTCAAGCAAAGCTTTCTGGACGCACAAGCAACAACGTCTCCTTCGTTCGCAATTACGCGAATACAGATGATGCCATTGAGCGTCTACAACGTTGGATCGGGTCGCGTCATTATCTTATTCAGCCTAATCTTGAGCTTCGTAACGCAGTTGGGGAACCGTTCGATCTTCGAGTGCTTATGCAAAAAAATGAAAAAGCTCAGTGGTCGCTAACCGGAATTGCTGCCAGATGTGGTGATGTCCATACTGTGACGGCGAATTTACATGGTGGCGGACGTGCTCGTCCTGCTACAGAAGTATTAACAGAAATGCTCGGTAATGTCCGTGCATCGGCACTGTTGCTTGAAGTGCGTCAACATGCATTTGATCTCGTCAAGAAATTGGAGCAATCGCTTGGGCGATTCGCAGAGCTCGGTTTAGATTTCGGTATTGATCACCGTGGAAAGTGTTGGTTTTTGGAAGCAAACTCTAAGCCTGGGCGCACGTCGCTACGTGCCCTAGGACGCCATGCAGCGAGAGCTGCTATCACTTCGCCGCTGGCTTATGCTAGCTCTATTCTGCTTCGAAAACCTGGGAGGGTAATTCATGAGTCTAACCGTCTGTAACGTCCATTTTACTGGACAGCCGGAACGTATCGTATGGTTCTCTAGTTCCCTCGCGAAGCTGTTGAATCTAAATGGGCACAAATCAGTGAACGTTAAGCTTGGTCGAGATACAGTCCTTGCTACTGTACGAACGATCAGGCGAAAAGGGAATCATGTCTATATGTCAGCAGGCCTTCGGCGTTCAGTTAGAATTCCTAAATCCGGTAACGTCTACGTCGCAAAAGAGGGCGAAGAAATTCAATTAGGGCCACTCATTGGAGTGTTAACGGATGGTCTCCGTCCATCCTCTACTTCGGGTGGTGAGCGAGGTGGCTTCGTCAAACAGTTGCTGCAGCTTGGTCAGAAGAAAGCTTACTTCTTTGCCTTCGCCCCTCGTGATATTAATTGGCAGCAGGAAACGGTGCATGCTTGGTTTCTAGACGGTAGAGGAGGATGGGTGCGTCGCGTCGTCCCTTTACCCGATGTCGTCTACAACCGGTTATCGAGTCGGCGAGCGGAGACAACCGTTCCAATCACATCGCTGCGCGAACGGTTTATAAAGCGCAAAATACCATTTTTCAACTGGAGCTTTTTCAATAAGTCCGATGTGTATAAACTGTTAGACAATGAACCTGAAGCGCTGCGCCATCTTCCAGAATCGATCAACAATCCAACAACCGAACGTATTAAAGAAATGCTGGAAAAACATCAATTTCTTTACTACAAGCCATCAGGTGGTAGCCTTGGGAATGGCATCTACCGTCTCACTTACCACCCGCGCAGAGGTTACTTCATTCGTTATCGTCGAAATGGCAGCAACGTGCTTTTACGCTTTAATAGCTTCAATGCGCTCATGCGCATGCTTCGTGCAAGACATGGCAGCGGATTGAATAACTATGTTGTGCAACAAGGAATTCGATTGATGGAAATCGATAGCTGTCCGATCGACTTTCGATTCCATATGCATAAGGATGGAAATAATAAATGGGTCGTCGCTGGCATTGGTGCAAAGAAGGCTGGTCGCGGCAGTGTGACCACACATATTAAAAATGGTGGCTCGCTCATGACTCCAGAACAAGCACTCCAAAGAACTTTCGGTAGCAACACCGATTCGATCTTACAAGAAGCGAAGTCAGTCGCAATTAAACTATCAGAATCGATTGAAAGAAATTACGCACACACACTTGGAGAGCTTGGTTTAGATATCGGAATAGATCGTGAGGGAGCAGTTTGGATGTTCGAAGCGAATGCAAAGCCCGGTAGATCAATCTTTAAGCATCCCGCATTGAAGGATCAAGGAAAAGCATCGCTCGAGTATATATTAGACCACTGTCTATATTTAAGTAAGTTCCGTAGGAGGGATGAAGCTTGACCTCTACAAGATCATCCTTAAAGCCACCTGTTTTAATGGTTGCGGCGACTGACAAACCAGTCGTCGCCATTCTAACCATTGATGATGAGCTGCAACTTTTTCGAGGAAACCGCAAAAACTTCGCAGATCTGATACAAACTGGGCAGCAGCTTGGCATTACGACCTATGTGGTCACGGTCAAAAATCTGAAGCTTAATTCTGCTCGTGTGCTCGGATATACGTATCTTCCAGCGGATGAAGCGTGGATTGAAACTTCTCTTCCTCGTCCTAATATTGTTTATAACCGAATTCCACAACGAGAAGATGAACGACTTCCACATGTAAAGCGTAAGCTCGAAGCAATCGCACGTCATCCCTCAATCCATCTGTTTAACCGTCGATTTTTCAATAAGTGGTCGCTCTTTCGTTGGCTCAAGATGAGCACACCCACTAAAAACAATATCCCTGAAACACGTAAATTAACACAGCTTTCGGTACTAGCGCTCCTATTGAAGAAACATCGTTTGCTCTATCTGAAGCCGGTTCGCGGTAAAGCTGGTGTAGGCATTATGACTGTAAAGGTGCAACCAGAGAAGCATCTCCCCTATCGTCTACAAATTCAAGAAGAGAAGGGAAGTACGACCTATCATTGCACTTCCTTGCAACGGTTATGGGAGAAGGTTCGCAAACTATCTTCTGCTAATGGCGAGCCCTACATTGCACAGCAAGGGATTACACTCGCAACTGTTAACAATCGTCCATTCGACCTGAGAGCACTCGTACAGAAGAATGAGCTAGGAAAGTGGGAAATGACGGGCTTAGGGGCAAGAGTTGCTGGGAGTACGAGCATCACAACACATGTTCCGCGTGGCGGCTATATCGACGAACCAGAACGGCTCTTATTGTCCAATTTCGGCCAAGAAAAAACAAATATTGTGCTTAGCAAAGTACGTATTAGCGCAATCGCTTTTGCAAAACAGATTGAGCGGTCTGCAAAAACTGAGTTGTGCGAAATGTCGATGGATCTCGGTATCGATACAACGGGCCATTTATGGTTTTTCGAAGCAAACTCCAAGCCGATGAAGTTCGATGAACCACACATTCGAAGTAAATCACTAGAGCGCATCTTTCAATATAGCCTCTATGTTCATCGAAGGAGAATGCACTCTCAGGGAGGCGCAGCAAGGTGAGTGTCGCTCAAGTACCTGTATTAGGTATACTAACCTTATACCTGAACGAGAATAAAGCATTGGAAGAGCGGCCAGTGTATGAAAAGATGGTTGCGTACGGAAAGCAGATCGGTTTACATGTATTCGTCTTTACCCCGCAGGATGTAGACATGGGCAACAGTCGGATTCATGCACTCATCTACAAGCCCGAGCTAAGAAGCTGGAACCGGAGCTGGGTGCGGTTTCCGAATGTTATCTACGATCGCTGTCGCATCCAACGAAGCGGTCGTTTTCAACAATTGCTTGCTTTTCGCAAACGGTACTCGCATCTTTCCTTTCTCAATCGACCCTTACGTAATAAGTGGACCATCTATCAAACACTCACGAAAGTGTCATCCTTTCGAAATCATCTGCCACTAACTCGGCTCTATCAAAGTGTTGATGATGTAAATATGCTTCTACGAAATTTCTCTACAGTATATGTTAAACCGATTAATGGTACAGGGGGGCGTGGCATTCTTAGGATTGATCGAATGAATGCAGATCGGTTCCTTCTTCAAGGACGCAACCAATCCAGAGGAATTGTACAGCCAAGACAGATAACAAGAAGCCAGCTCGCGCAAGCGCTTCGCAGTTGGAATACACGTGGTGATCGTTTTATTGCGCAGCAAGGATTGAACATTAAGCTCCCGAATGGCCGAGTACACGATTATCGTATGCTCGTGCAAAAAAATGGGCTAGGTGTGTGGGAAGTAACCGGATGTGCTGGACGCATTGGACCTATCCGGAGCATTACTTCCAACCTTCATGGCGGCGGTCAAGCGGTGTCAATGAATAAGCTGCTCAAGCAATGGATCGGCTCGGATCTAGCCATCGCTAATATCCGCACCACAGCAGAAACATTCAGCATCAATGTCGCAAAACATCTTGAAACGACATATGGTGCATTATGTGAGTTAGCGCTCGATCTCGCAATCGATCGAAGCGGTAAAATTTGGCTCATTGAGGTCAATCCAAAGCCCGCGAGAGAGGTATTCCGCCAGGCAGGAGAACGTGACGTCTACCAACAAGCGATCAGTCGACCGATTGATTACGCGCTATGGATGGCACAGCAAAATAAAAGTGTTCACTCCCCACAAAAACAATCTGCCATGGCTCACCGTAACATCAAAGAGAGCGAAACCCAATGAGTATCGCTCTCTTTAATCTATGCCTCTTTACAGATGAATTTCTGGTTGGTGACGACTGGCTTGTCCGGCCAAGACGATTTGATTCCGTCCATTATGCTTTGCTTGATACAGTGCATGATCAGCAACGTGGAATAACTGATCAGCACTAGTCGCATGCTCTGGGTATTTCGCAACACCTATCGATACAGTAACAATCTCACCAGAGGGTCCAATATTGTCCATCATATAGGTTCGTATGCTTTCTGCTAGCAGTGTCGCTTGACCAAGCAGTTCACTAGGTACAAGTACAACAAATTCTTCTCCCCCAAATCGACAGCAGACCCCCTGATCGCCAACGATTTTCTTTACTGCATTTGCGAAAAATTGAAGTACCTCATCACCACACTCATGCCCATACGTATCATTAATTCGTTTGAAGTTGTCCAGATCAAACACCATCAACGAGAATTGTACATTTTCTGTAGACCATACTTGAATATAGTCGTCCAAAGTTCTCCGATTGAAAAGTCCTGTTAACGGATCCGTCTGGGCTGCTTCATAGAGTCGTTGATATTGATAGCGGAAATGGCGTACTGCCCTTTCAAGTGCTTTATGAAGCTCATTCGCTTCATCATTCCAATGATGAATCTTCGGAAGTTCATCGTTATTGCTTTGCTTCGGAGACAGTTGCCTAGCGAACTTCGCCAGCTTCGAGAACGGCTCTGCGAGCTTACTAATCAACACATAATTCACTGCGAATATAATGAGTATTGCTGGAATCATATACATATAGATATTCAGAATTAGCTTTCTAGCTGAGGCTAAAATGAGATCTGCAGGAGTCTGAGAAACAATTCCCCATCCCGACTTATCGATATAGGAATAGCTTGCAAGCATATCGACACCTAATGAGTTAACGACCCGCATAGTTCCACTATGTCCTTCAATAAGCTGATCAATCACAGCATTACCCGTTATCTTCTCCCCGATTCGATTCGGATCTGGATGATAAAGTAATTGCCCAGAATGGCTAACTACATATGGATACGTCTCGGTTAATGGCTGCGACGCTGATGAACTTAGAATCGTCTGAAAAAGATCTGTTTCATGCAGGCGAATAGAGCCACCAATAAAACCAACATATTCGCCATTCTTATCAAACATAGGTGTACTGATCAATACAATCAGCTTGTTCGTCGTACTCATATAGGGCTCAGATACAAGCGGCCTCTTCTCTCGAAGTGCTTGTTGCGTCCCATCTGATGTGATCACTTGGCCCTTAGGAATCTGATCCATATTCGTGCCTGTTACTATCTTGCCATCACGGTCAATGATGAACACAGCATTAAAACTCGAATGCCCCTTCCAATATAACTCTACCAGTTCATCGAGGTCTGGCCGAGTTAAATCATCAACAACATGTTCACCAAACGTGCTTAAGCTATTAGAAAGTGCTCCGAACAATGAGTTCACTGTTTCCGAAATTTTTTCTGAATAAGCCTGATTCATATCGAAGGTGGTGCGGAACAACGTATTTTTCTCGCTTTGATACGCTATAAATGCACTAATCGTCACCGTAACGATCACTGTGAACAGTACGAGTACATTCACCATCAATCGAAGTGATAAACCCTTGCTTCTTAACATTAACGACGCTCCCTGTCTAATTTCTCTATGACAAATTCTACAACATTCGACCTTTTCCTCTTTATTTCTACAAATGATAGACGTGGAACTTGCAATCTGGTTGCATCACTACTTACTTTATAGCAATATAGATCATATGAGAATAAAAACTAACCTCTCGCTCGTCTATGGAGCGATCGTCGCTGTCGTTGTCGTGTTACTATTTCCTGAGTTCAGTTATAATGACCCCGATACATTTTGGCATATCGAGCTTGGTCGATATATGATTGAACATCAAACTGTGTTGCATCATGCCATACATACTTTTTATAATGATCAGCTTCCCTATGTCCCGCATGAATTCGGATTTCAAATTATTATTGCAACTCTCTATATGACCTTAGGTTGGCCAGGTATCTACCTATTAACTGCTGTGTGCATGTACTTTCTTATTGTTGGACTAATCCGATTAACCCAAATCTCTCGCAAAGAATTGGGTCTGTCGCCGATCCATGCTGCACTGCTACTGGTCGTACTTACAGTCAGCATATTCATCTACTACTTTTACTTTACGAGTCGCCCTCAAATGATCTCTGCCTGTTTAATCGTATGGTTCTTTATCTTTTTGCGACTATTCCGATTAGAACAAAAGTTCAAACATTCCGTGATCCTCGTCGGCTTTTCCTGCTTGCTAGCGAATATTCATGCAGGTGTGTGGCCAGTTATCGCCGTCTTTACGGTAATGGCGATCATAGAAGCATTGTTTGAAAAACGATTGACTAAACGTAAAATAATCACCTTCGCCCTCATTTTCGTGGCAGGTATGCTCAATGTCGGAGGCTTAAAAAGCATCCTATACATTACGACAGTGACACACAATAATACGAATATGTTAATTAACGAATGGCAGCCTATTCATTTTGGAAGCTTAACGGATATGCCTCAAACGATATTGTTGCTCGTATTTGCATCCTTACTTCCATTCGCATTACATAAGAAACTATTTAGATACATGTTCATGCTCGGAATTTTATTTCTAGGTGTATCCAGCTATAAACAAAATTTATTCATGTGGCTATTTCTGCCCTACTTTGCTGCAACCGTTGTAGATCAAATTCCGTACCTGCATAAGATTGATACCAAATTAAACAAGAAGTTCATTGTGATACCGCTAATTTTAGCGCTTCTATTCAACATCGGATATGTATTTATAAAACCACCAGTAATTAATCAAGCTGACTACCCAGTGCTAGAAATGACATACATTCTCGAACAGACAGAACAAGGCACACGCCCTCATGTTCTAACGAATTATGGGGCATCCGGTTATGTCAATTTCCGAGGTGGAAACATTCTTACCGACGGAAGACAGGACCCATTCATTACAGATGCATCCAAGGGAGTGTTCGGCTGGACAGCCTTTCAACGGTCGATGCACGGATTCAACGAAAATTTGCCAGACATCGTTAATTATGATCAGCCCGACTATGTCATTACGAAGCTAGATTTCACCGGCAGAGCTTACGATATGATGGTCAGCAAGTACGGAAAACCCGTATTCACTGGAGATTTTGGCAACGTATTTCATATTCGTAAATGATACTCGTCATTGCCGGGGAAATGAAGAATAAATCTCATGGGAAATGTCTCCCCTTCTAGATAGTCTAAGTAAATAAAGCAATAGCCAAAAACCCTTCCGTTACGTCCTTCTGATGTACCGGTGGGGTTTTTTGAGTTATCCATCCAAAGCCGTAAAGGTCATTTGAGATCCAATAATGTATAGGTTTCACCCCTATTACAAAATCAAATTGGAAACGATTGACGTGAATTAACGAATTGGTGTACTATTACGGTAGTACACTTGTTGTGTTGATCTTCAATATTGAAGGAGTGATTTAAATGGCCACATGGTCAGCATTATTCAAAAAGGACTTGCGATTAATAAAAACGACTTTTTTAATTGGGCTTGTCATTAACCTCTTGTGTCTCCTGTTTGCAATGTTAGTGAATCAGTACCTGTTTATACCCCTGTTAGTCGCCGCATTGTTTCATGTATTTTATGTTCCGATCATTTTGTTTATCAGCTTAAAGACCGAGGCAAATCAACTGCATCTCTGGCTGCATAATCCCCGATCTGGTGCTACGTTGCTTCTGAGTAAGGTATTGAATGGGATTGTGATGACGATTGTATCCTTACTCGTTCTGTACGTGATGGCAGGATCGTTAGTTAGCTCAAGGTTTAGTTTAGTGGAAGCATATTGGTCAGATGCTAAGAGGATGGGATTGTTTATTTTCCCACATATTATTATGCTCTCCATCCTGATTGGCATCTGGACGCTCCTCCTTTGGTCCCTTTACCATGCGTTTAAATACCGAATCGGGCGTTGGACTTGGTTAGCACTTATTAGCGCGGTCATCGTCCTAGGCTTGATCAATGAGTTGCTTGATTCCTCTAACCTCTTCAAATGGGGAGGCTGGAATATTCAATTTCCAGAATTCTCGATAGATCCGATTAGCGTATACACCGGACAGTATTTGTATCATTTTATTGCGGGCATCAGTTTATTTTATTTGAGTTCTTGGATCATTGATAAAAAAGTAGAGGTGTGACGATGGATGGATGAATTTAATACTTCTAAACCAATCTATCTGCAGCTGGCAGATCGAATCAATCGACAGATTGTAAGCAATGAGTTAAAAGCTGGCCAGAAGCTTCAATCTGTCCGTGAGATGGCGCTTTCCTATAACGTCAACCCGAATACGATCCAGCGTACTTACAGCGAGCTGGAACGAGAAGGCATTTTGGAAACAAAAAGAGGTCAGGGAACTTTCATCATTGAAAGTGAGAACCGCTTAATTCAGCTGCGTGAGAGCTTGAAAGAGGAACAGATCCTAACGTTTGTCCAGGTCATGCAGGAAATGGGATACAGCTCAGATGAAATCATCTCAGGACTTCAAGATCACTTTAAAAAAATAGAAAAAGGAGATGCGTAATATGATTGAATTGACCCATGTTTCAAAGATATATAAGCATCGTACCGCCATTAATGACATTTCACTTAAACTTCCCGTGGGCAAAATCATCGGCATCGTTGGCGAGAACGGCAGCGGAAAGTCTACATTATTAAAGCTTATGGCTGGACTTTTGCATCCGACAAGCGGTTCAGTAACCGTCAATGGTGAGACTGCGAATCGAAGAATCAGTAAGGTTGTTTCCTACTTATCAGAGCATGAATCGTTCTACTCCATGTTCACGATAAAAGAAGCCATTGCCTTTCAAGCATCGCAATTTATTGATTTCAATGTCGCTAAAGCTGAAGAGATCATTTCGTTTATGAAACTAGACACAAATATGAAAATAAGGGATCTCTCCAAAGGAAATGGCGGTCGAGTAAAAATCGCGCTTACTTTAGCCAGAGAAGTGCCTTACCTCTTAATGGATGAACCACTGTCAGGTCTTGATCCGTTAGCGCGAGAATCTATCGTGAAGGGAATGATTTCTTTTGTCAACTTGGAATCTCAGACATTAATTATGACGAGCCATGAGATTAAGGAAATCGAATCGATTTTAGACAGCTTCATTGCCATCAGAGAAGGTTCATTGATAAGAATGACAGATGTCGAGGAATTACGTGAATCAGAAGGACTGGGTATAACGGAATGGATGAAGAAGGCCTATGTTTAGATGACTTTCAAATGGTTACTTATTAATTAGGGAGGAATAACATGAATTCAAACACTAGAACTGGAGATGTGAACGAGGTCTCATTGTTCCGTCTTTATTTACTGAGAGGGCTGTACCTTTTCGTCGTCGTGGGGCTCGTTATCGTGCAATGGCCGGCAATCATCGATAAAATTATTCATCCGGATAAGACATGGGAGCTAATGGATGGAGTAGTTACCTGTATGCTGACCTCCTTCTCGCTTCTATGTATCTTAGGCATACGGTATCCGTTGCAGATGATTCCTGTCCTTCTGTGGGAATTGCTGTGGAAGACGCTCTGGTTGCTCATCGCTGCGCTCCCACTGTGGACATCCGGTCAAATGGACGATGCAACTCAGGAAACAGTCATATCCACCATGCTGGTCGTGATTTTTCCTTTCATCATTCCTTGGCGTTATGTGTTTGCAAACTACTTCAAGAAACGTGGAAATCGGTGGCTCTGAAGCATTGGATTTGCCTATAAGATAATTTAACTCCCTCCCTCTTTTTTCGATTCATGTCTGAAACAACCCATCCCCCGCATAGGCTATAACGGATATGTAAAGGGGGAATGCCTGCATGTACGATGCACAGTGGCGCGAATGGAAGCCTTATATTAGCCCTAACGACCCTTGTCCACCCATTCGGATAAAGTGGTATATTGTGCCTCCGAATCAATTCATCAACTTCCAACCGATTAATTTACCCCAATTCAGCTTAGACGAAGCATTGTGTAAAGGAACTTTATGGCCCGCACTCTATAGTCCATATCCTTCTAGACGAGCGGTAAAGGGAGGAAAGACGAATGGATGAACGAGATGGACGGAATGAACCACAGGGTCATAAGGAGTATTGTGACGAGCTAGAGCAGCTTCAAAAAGTACAATTTGCTTTAGTTGAGCTCACCTTGTATTTAGACACTCATCCCACAGACATGCAAGCGATCCAGCAGTTCAATCAGCTAGCGCAACAACGCCAACAGCTTGCAAGTGCTTTCGAACTAAAACATGGACCCTTAATGCAATTCGGACATAGCTTCTCAAGATATCCTTGGCAATGGATTGAATCGCCTTGGCCTTGGCAAGTATGAGGAGGGAATGTGGCCATGTGGATTTATGAAAAAAAACTTCAGTACCCCGTAAGAGTGAGCAAGTGCGATCCGAGAATGGCAAAATACTTAGTGGAGCAATACGGCGGAGCAGACGGAGAGCTTTCAGCGGCGCTTCGTTACTTAAACCAGCGATATACAATTCCTGATAAAGTCGTTGGACTGTTAACCGACATCGGCACCGAAGAATTCGCACATTTAGAAATGATCGCAACAATGATTTATAAGTTAACGAAGGATGCAACCCCTGAACAGCTAGAGGAGGCGGGGCTTGGAGCTAACTTCGTCAATCATGACGGTGCGATGTTCTACAACAATGCAGCAGGAGTCCCATGGACAGCAGCCTATATCGCAACCAAGGGCGATCCAATCGCTGATTTGTATGAGGATATTGCAGCGGAGGAGAAAGCGCGAGCAACTTATCAATGGCTCATCGATTACACTGACGATGTAGATATTCAAGATAGCTTGAGGTTCCTACGTCAGCGTGAAATCATCCATGCCTTAAGATTTAAAGAAGCAGTTGAAATATTGAAAGCCGATCGGGAGCAAAAAAAAGTATATTAATTTGCTGATGAATCAGCTCTGTCATTTGGGGCTGGTTCTTGGCATTCCTCGCAGACGCCATATACTTCAAAGCGATGATTAAGAATTTGATAATGCCCCGGTAAATTTAATTGTTGATCCATTGGACAATAATTAAACGTCAATGTCTTCTCGCAATTGACGCAAATGAGATGATGATGATGATGCTCTAGACAGCTACCTTTAAATTTCAATCCGCCATCAATAAAGTAAAATTGCTCCAATACGCCCATCTCACTGAGCATTCGCAAATTTCGATATACCGTTTCAAAACTGACACTTGGATATTTTTGACTCATCACATCGTAGACGTCTTTGGGAGATAAATAGCTGCTATTCGTGGAAAATAAGTGTGCCAATGTTCTGCGTTGATCTGTTATTCTCCATCCGTTACGAGCCATCGCCTCTAAAATGTCCTTCCCCGACTGCATCTCTTCTGCCACCCTAAAAACCCCCTCCATGCTGCATTTTTTAAATTTTGATTTTGAAATCGAACAACCCCGCTTTAGACATTGCAGTAAATACAATAACGACGATAGGACCGAGGAAAACCCCTATAATCCCCACTAGTTCGTACCCTACATAGAGGCTAATCAGTGCAGATAAGGCACCAATACCAACCGCATCGCCTAGAATCTTTGGCTCCACAATACGGCGAACGACTGTGATGACAAGGAACAGCACCAGCAATCCAACTCCGACATAAGTTTCTCCGAACGCCATTTGATAGATCGCCCACGGTATAAGCACCGAGCCTGTACCTAATATTGGCAATATATCAACAACTACAATCAACAATGCAATGGCAAGCGGATAATTCGTACCGATCACAAGTAAGCCAATGAAAGTAATGATATATGTAATCATGCTGATCAAAAGCTGCGCACGTAGAAAACCGAATACTGAATTCCGTAAGCTTTCAAGCACTTCCTTCACCTGTAGCTTCGACTTTTCCTCAAAGATTGAAAGGAAAGTAC
This sequence comes from Candidatus Cohnella colombiensis, assembly GCA_029203125.1. Taxonomy (GTDB): domain Bacteria; phylum Bacillota; class Bacilli; order Paenibacillales; family Paenibacillaceae; genus Cohnella; species Cohnella colombiensis. Next base: position 1,011,548 of record CP119317.1, on the reverse strand, counting down.
TATGCATCGAAGGTAGACCCAGGGAGAATAGATACACAGCTATAATAAATACGATAAAGAAAACGAAGAAATCAGGCACACCTGAAGCAAACTTTAGGAGCACATTCGAAATTTTGAGTGACAACTGGCCTAATGCCGACGTCATATTAGAAAGCCATTGCTCTAGTTGATCAGGAAATGGAACTGCACCTTTGTTCGAGTAGCTCTGAACATCTTTCAGTAAATCTTTTAAATAACTATTCGCATTCGTCAAAATTTCAGGTAAATGATTAAAAAAATTCGTTAACTCGATAACTAGCTTCATGCCAATCAGACCTATAGAGCCAAATAGAATGAGTATAAATAATGAACTCGTAGTAATCGAAGCAGCCAGACGATTCATTCGAGCCTTTGACATAAGCAGCTTTGTTAATGGTTCCAAGAATATGGTTACGACTAATGCAAGCAAAAACGGAGCACCAACAGTAAATAACAGGTACAAAAAAGCTAATGACACACCCATTAATAGCCATATTCGAAGTGGCACTCCGATCACCCCGCTTGGTATAGATCGATTATTGATTTGACTCCTGTGGCTTGGCTGGCAATGGCTTGTTTTTGTAAATGTGAAGTCTAATGACGCGAAGTCGTTCTGTTTGGGCAATTTCGAACGTGTAACCCTCGAAGCTTATCTTCTGGCCTTTCGAAACGTTCCCTTCAAGATAATTAAATATCCAACCTCCGATTGAATCAACCTCTTCATCTTCAATCTCAATGCCGAACATGTCGTTCACGTCTTCTATGAGCATACGCCCGTCCACTGAAGTTAATTCACCTTTAATGACAACACTTGGAAGTTCATCATCAAATTCATCATGAATTTCTCCAACTATCTCTTCCATGATCGTCTCAGCAGTAAGCATACCCGCAGTCCCACCATATTCATCAATAACGATCGCGAGCTGAGCTTTTCTTTTCTGCATCAGCTTAAGCACTTTACTAATTTCCATCGATTCAGGCACACTGAGGATCGGACGAAGAAATTCTTCTAAGTTGTGCTCCTCATCTGGATCTGACATAAGTAGGTCGGTAATATGGACGAAACCGATGATTTGATCTTTATCCTCTATCCCTACTGGATAGCGAGTGTGCTTCGTAGCATAGACTTGCTTCAGATTTTCCGCATAGCTAATATTTGTTAACAAGCAATCCATATCCGTTCGAGGCAGCATGACTTCACGTGCTACGCGATCTGCGAACTCGAACACATTATCGAACAATGTCATTTCATCTTTATCTATAATGCCTGTGCTTGCACTTTGATTCATTAGAATTCGGATTTCTTCTTCTGTATGGGCAGCATCACGTTCAGTAGCAGGTGATACACCAATGAGCCTTAACAAGCGGTTTGCCGTCCCATTCAAAAACCATATCACCGGAAGAAATAAGCGATAGAACATAAGCAACGGCAATGACAGCCACAAGGACACACCTACAGAGCGTTGAATAGCCAAAGATTTCGGCGCTAGCTCACCCAGTACAATATGCAGGAACGTAATGATACAGAAAGCTATTGCAAAGGAAATCGAATGCACGATCGTTTCGTCATAATAACCAAAAATGTGAAACAAAGGTTCAATGATCAGACCCGCGATTGCTGGTTCCCCTACCCACCCAAGTCCAAGTGATGCTAGTGTAATCCCAAGCTGAGTTGCAGATAAATAAACGTCAAGTCTCTGATTCACCTTTAGCGCATACTTTGCGCGAATATTGCCTTCCTCGTTAAGTTGTGTCAATCGTGATTGGCGCACTTTCACGAGCGCAAATTCCGATGCAACGAAGAAAGCATTCAAAAGCACCAATACAATGACAAGTAAACTATTCCAAAAGATAGCTCCCCACTGCAGTTGTTCCAAATCAAATCCAGCTCCCTCAAGATCGTTTTACCCATATATGTCTGGAACTCGCTTGTCAGGGTATCGCTTTCCGCTTCATAAAGTCTATTCCTTTATAATACATGTCAGACACTAACAAGTTTGGCCCACAGCAGCTTGCAGCAGGGCAATGACAATTGACCGCTTGCTGCATCGGGTGATTTTGCCAACGCATAAAGATGTCCTCCAGCGATTGATCGATTACATTTCCAAAAGAGGGGATAGAAGCAAAATCTGTTACATAGACATCGCCGCTAAACATATTCACATTGACGCGATTGCGCCCATCTGGATCGTTCCGCACGGTTACATTTGGCGTAGACGCTAATCTTTTAACAAGTGTGTGTTCTGCCTCATTGGTCCCACAGGAGTAAAAGGGTAGCGTGCCAAACAGCATCCAAATATTCGGATCGCGATGATCTAACAATTGCTCTACTGCTTCACGCATCTCATCACGTGACACCACTGGCAAATTAGCAGCGAACGAGCTTGGGTACATCGGATGTACCTCATGACGCTTACAGCCCATCTCCACAATAAGTTGGTGAATTTCTGTTATTTTTCCCACGGTACGATAATTAATCATTGATTCTGCGGAAACAAACAGACCCCCTTTTGAAAGGCGTTGCGCGTTATCTATCATCTGCTCATATAACTTCTGCGTCGTTGTCTCACGCACATTGCGTCCAGAACGAGCAAAGCCAACCTGATGAAAATCACTCGCTTCTGTATAGTTAAATGAAATATGCATCACATCGAGATAGGGTGCAATCATTTCGTAACGATCAAAGTCTAAGGTGACATTCGAGTTCAATTGTGAACGAAGTCCTCTACTTCTTGCATATTTTAAAATCGGGATAATGATGTCACGCACAGTTTCCATACGAAATGTAGGCTCTCCACCGGTAATACTAATCGTCTCCAAATGAGTGATCTCGTCTAGGCGACGAAAAATCACATCTAGTGGAAGATGCGGTTGCTCTGTATGGGTGAGACTGTCTCCAACTGCACAATGCTCACAACGCATATTACAGAGGTGTGTTACTGTCAATTCAACACTTGTCAACGTATGTTGCCCATACTGCTGCAACGAACGGATTGGATCCCATGGATCATATTGAGGGGATAATAGTTCCCAACTTGCAGGTGGAGCGAATGCACCCGCTGGAATTGGAACGGACAAACCTGACATGATGTATGCTCCTGTCTAATAAGTAGATATTATTATTTTACTGGTCAGTCGGTCTAAAAAGCAAACTGGTTGATCCCTAATGCGATATTCCGCAAGGAAGCAACCAGTCATTTAACTATGCAGGCAGAGAATTGCTCTCCTGATCATCGAAATTGATTTTGTCAATTAATACATTCAATTGCTTCGATAAATCCATATCATACGGCGCTGAAAGCTCATTTCCTTCTTCATCGGTTAAAACACGCACAATCGGACGATGCATAACAGAGCTATTGATATCTACGACAACTGCGCTTTGCCCTGTGTTCAGCTGTACTGTTATTCCTATTGGATAGATCGCAATACGATCTCGGAACAATTGTAGCATACTCGTATCATACAGAGTACCGCTCCCTGTATACAGCACCTCAGCAGCTTCATGCGGGAGCATCGCTCTTCGATAAATTCGCTGACTCGTCATCGCATCGTAAGAATCAATAATTCCAATCCACTTTGCATATTCGTGAATTTCATCACCCTTCAACCCCCTTGGATAGCCAGAGCCATCCAAACGCTCATGATGCTGATAAGCACAATGGGCAGCAAGTAAAGGGATATTCGGTTCATCCTTCAGCAAATAGTAGCCTCGCTCTGTGTGACGCTTCATCTCTTCAAATTCGTATTCGGATAATTGGTCTGGCTTTAAAAGCACCTGCATTGATATTTGTGTTTTCCCAATATCATGTAGCATTGCACCAAGTCCAAGCGTGTTCAATTGGTCATGATTATAGCCGTAAGCCATACCAAGTAATGTCGAATAAATACATACATTCAATGAGTGTGTAAATAAATAATGATCGACTGTATGCATGTTCATTAGCATAATGACCGCATCACGTTGACTTTCTAATTCCTGTAAAATCTCAGTCATAGCTTGTCGTACTGATTGTCCGATATAGGGGTAGGTGGCCGTCTTACGCTTCGAAGGCTGATCGACGTATTCCCGGAATGCAGATCGGATCGCTTGAAGCGAGCGTCTCTGAGTCTCTTCCTGAAGGATATCAGGAATGAGGATATCATCCGTTCGATTGTCTTGAATGTAAATGAAATTAATCCCACACGCATTGAGCTTGCGAATTAACGTCGTTGTTAATTCTACCTCTTCCGCCAACAATACGATGCCATTATCTGAGAATATTTTTTTGGCCAACTTCATCCCTGGCCTACACAGTGATATTGGCATCATGCGCATTCGTCAATTATCCCCCATTTCACAGGGTGTATGAAAACAATAAATAGAACCCTTTACATTACATCGGTAATAAGTTAATAAAAATATAGATCTTATCTTACAATAAACCAGTAAAATAATGCAGCAAGTACAAAACGATACCACGCAAAGTATTTGAGCTTTATCTTTTGGAGAGCTTTTAAGAACACGACAACGACAATCCACGCAACCACGAAGGAAACAATAAAACCAATGGAGAGAAATGCTAAATCGATCGATCCGGAACGAAACTGATCCACATTAGACAATAATTCATACCCGGTGGCAGCCGTCATAATCGGAATCGCAATGAAGAACGAGAAGTCTGCTGATGCTCGATAGCTAAGACCAGAAAGCATCCCCGCTGCCATTGTAGAACCTGATCGTGAGAAGCCCGGCCATAGGGCAGAAACACATTGAATGATACCAATGAACAGCGCTTGCTTGTACGAAATCTGATCCATCGTTTCTGCAGTACGCTTAATTTTCCCCGAATCGTAAAATGCCTCTGAGATCCACATATAAATCCCACCGACGACTAGTGCCCATAGAACGATCGACTGCGAATCAAACGCTTCACCTTTAATATAATCTCGAAATAAAAAGGCGACTCCTAGTGGTGGCACGATTCCTAGCGCAACATGAATCAGATTCAATCGTTGCTTCGGAAAAGCATCCATGGATAAACCTTTTACAGCATGTTTCTTTCCAATTCCAAAAACCTGAAGAATTTTTTGACGATAGATGAGTGCAATCGCTAAGATTGCTGCAAATTGAATAATGATTTCAAATGTTTTCAGTTGCTCTGGTGCCTTCTCGAAGCCGAGTAGTTTATTCGTTAGGATCATATGTCCTGTCGAAGAGACAGGTAAAAATTCAGTTAACCCTTCAATAATGCCTAGAATGACTGAGTCAAACCAATGTAGCATAGTTCAATACCACTCCTCTATTCTAATTCTATTAAGGACAACTTAACTAAAGTGCCATCGTGCCTGTCTACACTCTTTAAGCGCATGTTGATCATTCAGAGCTTGAGTGAGTAAGCTCCTTATAAAATGTGGAAGAAAATATTGCACATCATTTCCATGACCCAACGTCAAATAGCCAACTCCGAAAGTAAACATGTCGAGTGTACCGACAGTATATTTACGGTCTAGCTCTAACGGTTGACCATTGACACGAGTACTAACAATTTTGTCATAGTCAGCGCGGGAAAGATCCACAGTTACGGCTAATCCATCTATACAAAGGCAGCCGAGTACCTTCCCCCGAAAACCAAAGCCACGAATTTCTAACTCCTTGAATTTGGTTAGCAAGCTCTCTTCCAACGCTTGCTTAATCTGCCCCCCTGTCAGCTTAAGGCTGCATGCATTAATAGGTGAAGGACACATCGTATGTATAGTTAGCTCGGACACACTACCCTTAGGTAAACCGAACAGTAGCTGCCCTGCGTTAACGATGCCGATCTCAGCATTCGTAATCGTTCTCACAGCCATCGCAAGCAACGTCGCTAACGATGACTCGGTGTTCGGATCACTTTCAAGAGGCTCATGTAAATAGGCCACTTCTCGATTCATCCGCTGCATCGCTAGTTGTTGGTAGTTTTTCAATATCTCATTCGTCTGTCGATGTGAGGGTAGTTGCGCTGTAGGGAAGCACCCCCCTGAAATGATCAGCTTCGATTGTTCCTTCACAATTTCAAGCTCTAGATGGCCAATATATTGGCCATATTTGCCCGCAGCACTAATCGCTGTCGAACCAATCACAAGAGGCGTCTCCAACAAATGATGGGTGTGGCCACCAAGAATGAGATCAATCCCATCCACACTTGTGGCTATACGCTCATCCATGCGAAGACCGAGGTGTGATAAAAGAATGATGACATCAGCTTGCTCTCTAAGCTGCTCCACACATTGTTGAACAACTGCAATCGGGTCTTGTGCTTCCCAACCAAGAAGATCGTAGAAAGAATTGAACGCCGCTGTTACACCAACAATTCCGATTTTAACACCTGACTTCTCCACAATCAATGTAGGGCTCATCCAATCTGGAGGATTCGAGCTGTTCTTAATCTTCATATTGGCACATACAACAGGAATCGGTAGTTGCTTATACAGCTTCTCCAGACTCTCTTGAGAATAAGTTAATCCTTCATTGTTACCAATGACAATGGCATCGTACCGAAGCGATTCAAGCAGTGCGCGATTCACTTCTGCTTCCGTACCTTCTGTTTCCATTCTAAATCGATCCATAAAGTCGCCGCAATCAAGCAAAAGCAACTGATTTGGATCTACATTTTCTCTAACTTCTGCGATATATTGAGCAATTTGTGACACTGCTTCAAAATGACTATGAATATCGTTTGTATGCAATAAGGTGAGTGTTACAGAAGGATCAGTCATACATGAACACTTCTCCAATATCCAAAATTTATGTAGTATCACATCTAAACAGACTCAAGCACCCATTTCCTTAGTATCCAGCATAACATTTTCGCTGTTCATATGAAATGCTCCCAAAAAGAGTAGCGCATTCGTTCATCTAGAACATTCACGAATTCTATTTAACATATTTTTCACAAAAATGTAGGATAAAAATCCTGTTTTTCTCATTTTATATTGCAAGAAAACGCTTTAATTGATAGCATTAATTATAAAAATTAATTTTTAGAACTTCATGCCCTACCTACTGAGGTGTCCAATGAGAATTCATATTACAGATGCTCTGTCAGGAGATTGTTTATCTGCTGATATTTTCAACTCTTTTGGCTTGCATGTTCTGTCAAAGGGAACGATCCTAAACGAACGAGAACTATCTAGATTATACCAACATCAAATCGATTATTTAGAAATCGTACCCCGCACTGGTATTCATGAAGATGAGAATGAGAATGAGAATGAGGAAATCGCTTCAAGACCCAGTTATAATCCATTACTGCGTCCGCTTTATCAAGATGCAGTCGCAGGAGCGGTACAATTGTTTGAGCTGGCTCTAGCAGAAGGGAAAATCTATGAAGAGGACGTAAAAGAAAGCTTTCAACCTCTCATTGATAACTTCAACACTGAACGAGATGTAGTCTCCTTGCTGCTCATGCTCAATTCTCAAGACGATTACACGTATCAGCACTCCGTTCAGGTAGGTATGCTTAGCTACTACATCGCTCGTTGGCTTGGATGGGATGAGGAAGATACCATCTTAGCTAGCAAAGCAGGCTTCCTACATGATATTGGAAAATGTAAGATTTCAGAAGCGATCCTAAACAGCCCGAATAAGTTATCTGATGAAGAATTTAATGAAGTTAAAAATCACCCGATATACGGATATGAGATTTTAAAAACTACTTTTAATGATTCAAGAGTATCTCTAGCTGCGTTGCAGCATCATGAACGGATGGATGGTACCGGCTATCCGAATGGACTTAAAGGCGATGAAATAAGCCCAATGGCTAAAATTGTTGCCATCGCTGATGTGTACAGTGCGATGATCTCCACTCGCGCCTACAGCCAGAAGAGAGACTTGCTCGTTGTACTGAAGGAGATGTACGAACTTAGTTTTGGTTCACTAGATCCTCAATTCACACATGTATTCATTCTACATATGCTACCGAACTTCATCGGTAAGAAGCTTGAGCTAACGAACGGAGATATGGGTACAATCGTGATGACCAATCCCGTAGATTTCTTTCGACCGCTCGTGCAAACTGACACACAATTTATTGACTTGTCAGTCAATCGTCAGCTCGACATTAAACAAATATTCATGTAATTATCGTTAGATAAATAAGAGCCAGCCTCTCTAAATGGGAGCTGGCTCTTATTTATTATTTGTGATCCTAATCAACCGCGAATTCGAATTCGCTTTGCGAAGAGAAAGGTATCCTTCCAATATGCCTTATTAATACTCGTGATCTGTACGCCATCCTTCGGCTTCGGACTGGAATGAATCATCATTCCGTTTTTGTAATAGATCCCTACATGCCCTACAGTCTTGTCCGACTTGAAGCGTCCTGGAACAGAGAAGAAGAGAAGATCTCCTGGTTGAAGTTGATCCCGATTTATCGCCACTCCTTTCCCTGCTTGTGTTCTAGCCAATCTTGGGAGAGTAACACCGACCTTTTGGAATACGTGCTGCACATAAGATGAGCAATCAAAGGCTTTCGACTTTGAATATTTACCCGCTCCAAATTCATAGGGTACACCCATATATTTTTTTGCAAATGCAAGCATATCATCGATCTGCTTAGTACTCGTACTTTTGACCTTTATCGAATACGTTTGCTTTCGGACATCTAGTGTAGGTTCCGGTGCGGATTGTGCACTCGGTGCATTCGCGAAATCAAGCCCCTTACCAGACACCGCATCACCTTTATTTACAGGTCGCGGGAAAAAAGTAACAGATTTCGAATCTACCTTAAAAAAGGCTTCATCGCCGAACATACTTTTCAATGCTGCGACTGGAACATATAAGTCATTGCCCTCTTGTAAGGCTGGAGCAGGAAGCTGGATCGTTCGATTGCCCGCTATCGCTTCACTCTCACCTTTACGTAAGATTAACGCCGGATCGTTGTCACCTACACCGAAGCTGTTATCATTAAGCCATTTCGTTTGATAACCAATTGCCTTAGCAACTTGATCCAATGATACATACAAAGTGTTCTGCATCGTCTTGATCCTCACAATGTGATCCGAATCGGTCGATGTGCCCTTCGCATGCATACCCTTCGCGTTCATATTGTTTGTATGACTTGCACAGCCTGAAGCCATGACTAACACAAGCACCAATATCAATAATCGCATTCGTTTCATTTGGTTACCCGCCTCCTAACCATAATCACTACTCTCCTTAGAATGACTTGACGGTGCTAATATTATGCCTAGGGACAATTACAAAATAAAAAGCACGTTCAGGTAAAATCCTGAACGTGCTTCGTATGTTATGCTTAATTAACCGATAGAGCCTTCCATCTCGTGCTTGATGAGACGATTCATCTCAACTGCATATTCCATTGGAAGTTCTTTCGTGAACGGCTCAATAAAGCCCATTACGATCATTTGTGTCGCATCTGCTTCAGTTAGACCACGGCTCATCAGATAGAACAATTGGTCTTCTGATACCTTGGATACTGTAGCTTCATGCTCAAGCGTAATGTTGTCGTTCATAATTTCGTTATACGGAATCGTATCGCTCGTCGACTTGTTATCGAGAATGAGCGTGTCACACTTTATGTTCGCCTTAGCACCCTCAGCGTTACGACCGAAAGAGGTTAGGCCGCGATAAGTGACTTTACCCCCATGCTTGGCGATCGACTTAGATACGATCGTAGAACTCGTATCCGGTGCAAGGTGAATCATCTTCGCGCCAGCGTCTTGGTGCTGACCTTTACCCGCAACTGCGATAGAGAGAACCATACCCTTCGCACCGCGACCTTTCAAAATAACAGCAGGATACTTCATCGTCAGTTTGGAGCCGATGTTTCCATCAATCCATTCCATTGTTGCATTTTCTTCAGCAACAGCACGCTTCGTAACGAGATTGAAGATATTCGGTGCCCAGTTCTGAATCGTCGTATAACGGATTCTAGCGTCCTTCTTCGCAATGATCTCAACTACAGCGCTGTGCAGTGAGTTTGTGCTGTAGATCGGCGCTGTACAGCCTTCAACGTAATGCACAGAGCTTCCTTCGTCTGCAATAATGAGCGTACGCTCAAATTGACCCATATTTTCTGAGTTAATCCGGAAGTAAGCTTGCAAAGGAACTGTACATTGTACACCTTTCGGAACGTAGATAAAGCTACCACCAGACCAAACCGCACTATTGAGTGCAGCAAACTTGTTGTCCGCAGGAGGTATCACCGTGCCGAAATATTCCTTCAAAATTTCAGGATGCTCACGAAGTGCAGTATCGGTGTCCATGAAGATAACGCCTTGCTTCTCGAGATCCTCTTGCATGCTATGATAAACAACCTCGGATTCGTACTGTGCGGATACACCAGCGAGAAACTTCTGCTCCGCCTCTGGAATTCCCAGTTTATCGAATGTCGCCTTAATTTCCTCTGGAACTTCTTCCCACGTCTTCCCTTGCTTTTCGGAAGGTTTAACGTAATATTGAATATCTTCAAAGTCTAGATCATCCAGATCGCCACCCCAACGAGGCATTGCCATCTTTCTGAACTGCTCTAACGATTTCAAACGGAATTTAAGCATCCATTCAGGCTCGCCCTTCATCCCGGAAATTGTGCGAACGATTTCTTCGGTCAGCCCTTTACCCGATTGGAAAATTGCTTTATGCTCATCTCGGAAACCATACTGATATTCTTCAATTCCCATATCTGACATCTCTTTAGCCATTGCCGTAAACCTCCTTTAATTATTGTTCGATTCCTTCGTGCTTACCCTGTCCATGCTCTACACCTTTGCGAAGTGCATTCCACGCCAGCGTCGCGCATTTAATTCGTGCAGGGAACTTATTCACACCAGATAACGCTTCGATATCTTCATAATCGTCAAACTCCACTTCTTGCCCTTGCATCAGAGAAGAAAATTTGTCTGCGAGCTTCAATGCTTCCTCGATTGATTTCCCTTTGACCGCTTCTGTCATCATTGATGCCGAGGACATACTAATTGAGCAACCTTCTCCTGTGAACTTGGCATTGCTAACACTGCCGTTCTCTAATTGGAGTTGCAGGGAAATCCGATCACCGCACGTAGGATTGTTCAGATTGATCGTTACCGAATCATCTGCAATTTCGCCACGATTACGCGGTGTTTTATAATGATCCATAATAACGCGACGGTAGAGATCATCTAATTGGCTCATAACCGAAAAACTCCTTTGTCTTCACCAATGAACGAGCCAGTAGGTCGACGTCCTCTTCGGTATTGTATAAATAGAAGCTCGCTCTCGCTGTAGCACTTACCTTCAACCATCTCATCAATGGCTGACAGCAGTGGTGTCCGGCACGAACGGCAATCCCTTCCGTATCAAGCACCGTTGCCACATCGTGAGGATGAACTTCACCCAAATTAAAAGTAACTAGACCTGCGCGATTTTCGAGTGGGCCGTAGATTGAAACCCCTTCAATGTTCGAAAGCTGTTCAACAGCATAACGTGTAATCTTACGCTCATGCCGATCAATATTGTCCAGCCCGATCTGTTCAAGGAAATCGATCGCAGCTCCTAGTCCTACCGCTCCTGCGATAATCGGTGTGCCACCCTCGAACTTCCACGGAATTTCTTTCCATGAGGAATCATATAGCTCAACGAAATCGATCATCTCGCCACCGAACTCAATCGGCTCCATCGACTCAAGCAACTCCGCTTTGCCATATAATGCACCAATACCCGTCGGAGCACACATCTTATGACCAGAAAACGCATAGAAATCAACATTAAGCGCTCTAACGTCTACTTTCATATGAGGGGTGCTTTGAGCACCATCAACTACGATGATGGCTCCTTTACGATGCGCAATTTCTGCGATTTCCTTGATTGGATTAATCGTTCCGAGTACATTGGACACAAAAGTGATCGCAACAAGCTTAGTCTGCTCCGTTACCGTTGCCTCAACATCTTCAATTCGTACTGTACCATCAGACTGCATTGGAATATACTTGAGCGTCGCACCTGTAGCTTTGGCAACTTGCTGCCAAGGAATCAAGTTGCTATGATGCTCCATCTGCGTAAGGACGATCTCATCGCCCTCCTGTAGCTTCTGTCTAGCATATCCTGATGCAACGAGATTAAGTGAAGTCGTCGTGCCCCGTGTAAAAATAATTTCACGCGAGGAAGCTGCATTCAGAAACTTAGCTACCTTCTCACGAGCACCTTCATACGCATCAGTCGCGCGAGAGCCTAGGGTGTGAACACCACGATGAACGTTCGCATTATCCCATTCGTAATAGTGTTTCACAGCTTCAATGACCGCACGCGGCTTCTGTGTAGTTGCTCCATTATCTAAATAGACGAGCGGATGACCATTAATCTCTTGATTCAGAATTGGAAATTCTGCTTTAAGTGCTTTGGAATCCATGCTCAGCCCAGCTTTCTAGCGATAATACGGTGCAATTGTTCACGCAATCCTTCAAGTGGAATATCGGCAACAACGGGGTCCAAAAATCCGTGAATAATGAGACGCTCTGCTTCTCTGCGACTAATTCCACGGGACATCAAGTAATATACTTGCTCCGCATTTACTTGACCAACGCTCGCAGCATGACCTGCTTTAACATCGTCCTCATCAATGAGAAGAATCGGGTTCGCATCACCACGTGCTGTTGGACTGAGCATCAGAACTCGTTCTGTTTGCTGGCCATTAGATTTCGTTGCGCCCTTTTCAATCTTGGTAATTCCATTGATGATGGCTGTCGCTTTGTCCGTCATTACTGCACGAGTAATCATATCGCTTTCCGTCGACAGTCCGTGGTGAATCGCTTGTGTCGTCAAGCTCATCTTCTGACTTGCAGTACCGATCGAGATGATCTTGGAATCCGATGTAGAGCCATTGCCCTGCAGCACCGATTTCGTATCGGATACGATATTCCCATTGTGCAAGTCTCCGATAATCCATTCTATGCGTGAGTCGTTGCCAAGTATTGCACGACGGTAAGCAATATCGATCGCGCTATCATCCAATTGGTGGACTGCTGCATAACGAACGACTGCTCCTGCTTTCGTGAACACTTCAACTGCACTGTTGTGTAGCAACGTTGCGGCAGATCCTTCAATAGAAGTTGCAACCTGCTCAACAAATGCTACACGGCTGTTATTGTCCGCAATGACAAGAATATGCGGCATGAATGTCGCTTCTGCATCGTCAGCGAACAATAACGCTTGAATCGGCTCCTCGATAATTACATCACGCGGAACGTATAGGAACACGCCGCCATTCCATAATGCTGCATGCAATGCAGCAAGCTTATGCTCATCCTGTGTATAGGCTGTCATGAAATGTTCGCGGAATAGCTTCTCTTGCGTACGTGCTGCTTCCTCTAAGCTAAGCAATAATACACCTTTCGCTTTAAGCTCATCCGATAGCTGCGCATATATAATAGAAGAGTTGTGTTGCACGATTATTGAACTGCCTTGATCTTCAGGCAATAACGCGCTAATTGCTGCAGGTAGATCTGCGCGGGAAGTAACAGTCGTACCTGGACGATCTGAACCATATTGGTCCAGAGTCCAACGCTGAACTGGCATCTTCTCTGGCTTCGGGAGCTCTAGATTCGCTACAAGCTCTCCTGCTTCTTCACGCAGACTTACTAGCCATTGTGGCTCATTCTTACTACGCGCAATCGCTGCTGCCGCTTCTCTGCCGAAAGAGGTGGTCGGTGTACTCATGATTGTATTTCCTCCCCGTCTCTTTAAGCTTGGCCGACGGTCTCGTCGACGATGCCCAGTTCTTCTTTAACCCAGTCATAGCCTTCAGCTTCAAGACGCTGTGCAAGCTCAGGACCACCAGACTTCACAATACGTCCTTGCATCATTACATGGACATAGTCTGGCGTGATGTAGTTCAACAAGCGCTGATAGTGGGTAATGATCAAGAAGCCACGATCTTCTGCACGCATTGCATTTACACCGTCAGCAACGATGCGAAGTGCATCAATATCCAACCCGGAGTCGATTTCATCCAAGATAACGATCTTTGGATCAAGCAGCATCATCTGTAAAATTTCATTGCGTTTCTTCTCCCCACCAGAGAAGCCTTCGTTCAAATAACGGTGCATGAACTCAGGGTTCATTTCAAGTTCCTTCATCTTGCCTTCCATTTGACGAACGAACTTAATCAAAGAAATTTCATTTCCTTCTTCACGACGCGCATTAATTGCGCTCCGTAGGAAGTCTGCATTCGTTACTCCTGTAATTTCACTTGGATATTGCATTGCAAGGAATAGACCCGCACGTGCACGCTCGTCCACTCCCATTTCCAAAACATCTTCACCATTCAGAGTTACTTTGCCATCCGTTACTTCATATTTAGGATGTCCCATTAATGCGGACGCAAGTGTACTTTTTCCGGTACCGTTCGGTCCCATTATTGCGTGTACTTCGCCACCTTGAATCTTTAGGTCAATCCCTTTTAATATTTCTTTACCTTCAATTGTCGATTTCAGTCCATTAATTTCAAATTGTGTAGACATTCTATTGCCTCCAGTACGCTTATTTATAATCATTTTAATCTAGTTGACAGTGATTCTCAATAGCAATTTTATGAAACTTGTATGAAAAAAGCAAACTTGTACCCCACATCACTTACTCTGACGCGGTTTTATGGATATTCGAACAATTTTTCACTTCTCATTTTTGAGCCTTTCATCCTTCTTTCAAGTAGCGTATAATGAACTTAATATGAAGGCAATGTTGCCCACACTTACATTGTAAGGCACAACCTCGGAGCGAAAGTTCCTTGGTCGTGCCTTTTTTATTGAAGGGAGACTGTTAATGATGTTAAAAGAAGCGATTTTCCACCGTCCGAAAACAAACTGGTCCTACTCCTACGATCAGAAGACGATTCATATTCGACTACGCACAAAGCGTAACGACGTAAAGCAGGTTACTCTATTTTATGGAGATAAATATAACTGGTCGGTGATCGGCACACAGAACACACCGATGAAAATTTTCGCTCAGGATGAACTGTTTGATTATTGGCTGGTCGCAATCGAGCCCGAATTCCGAAGGTTGAAATACGGGTTTAAGCTACAGTCAAAAGATGAAACACTATGGTTCGATGAGCAAGGCATTCATGAGACTGAGCCAAGCTCGTACAATCTTTTCTTTGAATTCCCTTTTATTAACCCTGTTGACGTATTCACGATTCCTGCATGGGTGAAAGATGCGGTATTCTATCAAATTTTCCCTGAGCGTTTTGCTAATGGTGATCCTTCAATCAATCCGGACAATGTTGAAGAATGGGGCGGCGAGCCAACACCTTACAATTTCTTTGGCGGAGATCTTCAAGGTGTTATCGACCACTTAGATTACTTAGAACAACTCGGTATTAATGCGATCTACTTCAATCCACTATTCGAGGCACCAACAAACCATAAGTACGATACGGTTGATTATATGAAGGTTGACCCACAATTCGGCACGAATGAGAAGCTCAAACAACTCGTTGATGCTTGTCATGCTCGTGGAATCCGCGTGGTGCTTGACGCTGTATTCAATCATAGCGGGAAGCATTGGCCGCCTTTCGTCGACGTGCGGGAAAAAGGGGAGTCTTCTCCTTATGCAAAATGGTTCCACGTTCGTGAGTTTCCATTAGAAGTACGTGAAGGTGTCCCATCCTATGATACATTTTCTTTTGAACAAAATATGCCCAAGTTAAATACAGAGCATCCAGAGGTTCAAGACTATTTACTTGATGTTGCACGTTACTGGATCAAGGAGATCGGTGTAGATGGCTGGCGTCTTGACGTTGCCAACGAGGTCGACCACGCATTTTGGCGCAAATTCCGAGATGTCGTAAAGGGTGTTAACCCTGAAGCATATATTCTCGGCGAAATTTGGCATGATTCGTTGCCTTGGCTCATCGGAGATCAGTTCGATGCTGTGATGAACTATCCATTCACAGAAGCTGTATTAGACTATGCTGTACGCAACACTCGCGATGGAAAGCAATTTTCTGACCTTGCAGGTTATTTGCTCGCAGCTTATCCGCAACAAGCGAATGAAGCGACCTTCAATTTATTAGGTAGTCATGATACTGCTCGCTTGCTCACTCTGAGCAAGGGGGATAAGCGTCGCATGAAGCTAGCGACGGTTATCCAATTTACGTTCAACGGTACTCCATGCATTTACTACGGTGACGAAGTGGGATTGTCCGGTGACAATGATCCTGGCTGTCGCAAGTGTATGGAATGGGATTTGAAGAAGCAAGATGTCGATTTACTTGCATTTTTCAAACAGCTCATACATTTACGTCGCAATCACCGTGCACTACGTGACGGCACCTATGAAGTAGCGCATGCATCTGCAGGTAGCCCAGCTTTCGCCTATATTCGCGAGGCGGACGGGGAGCGGTTTGCTATCGTATTAAACGCTGGCTCACGTAAAGCAAGCGTTCAGGTAGAAGCTACGCTCAATAGTGCTCAACCTCAGATCGTGTTTGGCGATGGAGAGGTAACTCTAAATAAAAAAGGACTGAAGGTATCCCTTCAGCCTCTTGGTTATAGCATTATTCGTTTGTAATGGGTTAGAAACCATTTTTTTAAGGCGTCCTTTTGGCGCCTTTTTGACTTTCCTGTCGATGTTAGTCTATAGGGGATGTATCTCCTTACGGTTGCTATTGAAATCGTGAAATCTGAATGAGTATACCGTTAACATGGATATTTCACGATTTCAAAGGCAAACACTGTCGCTCCTTCAGGAGATACATTCCCTTTTTTTCTCATCGGATAAAGAAAAGGCTTCAGTGTCCTTTTTCACATTTTCCAGACCTTAGCGGACATGAGAGACCTTATTTACTACATTTTGCACTTTTTTGGAGCTTAGCGGACATGAGAGACCTTATTTGCAATAAATGATATGGATTAGGTGCTCAAACGCACATATAAGGGCTGTGGTGTCCGCTCCTTCCTCACAACCCCACTAAATTCAAAAATAGCGTCTCTCATGTCCGATAACTTCAGTTCTTCTGATGACACGACACAAGCAAAAAACGCCTTCGGCGTCCTTGAACGGTGAAGAAGCTTTGCGAAGGCTATACAGATATGATAAGTGTGAAAAGTAAAGGGTGGTACAGGAACAACTCCTGTACCACCCTTTGTTTATTTCCGTTCAGTCTTCCACTGAAGCTCTTGGTGAAGCTGTGATACCGATTCACTCAACCGCAGCTGTAAATCGTCATCGAGACGATACCCACCCTCTTCTAGACGTGTAACCCATTGATCCGTACCATAAACACCTTGTAAAATATGCGTTCCGCCAAGCGCAGAAACGACCGGCTTGAGCGCATAATCAATGGCGAGTAAATGTGCAATTGACCCTCCAATAAATAGAGGCAACACAAGTTTGCTTTGCAACCCTTTCTGTGGCAACAAATCAAGAAACGTCTTCAACACACCTGTAAATGATGCTTTATACACAGGGCTTGCGATAATAACCGCATCCGCACGATCAACAGCTGCGACTGCCTTTACAATTTCAGGACCAGCGAAGTTTGCTTTAATTAAGTCCTCAGCTGGCAAATCGGCTACAAACAGCGTTTCCACCTCGTGACCGAAATCTTGTAATCGTTGCTCACTGTATTGTGTTAAGCCATGTAATCTTGAATTAGCCGTTGGACTTCCTGAGATGATAAGCACACGAGCCATTGTACGAACACTCCATTTCTAGATTGGTTATATTGCTTGCGACGTGGATATTAACAATTTTAATTGATCGTATCACCTTATTCTGAGCGATGTCAACGCACCTTGCATTCGAGCACGAAGAAAGCCCCACTCCTGAAGGGGGTTCAGGAGTGGGGCTTTCACAATAAGATTACGGTTTTAATATCGCTGTAGTATAAGGAGGCAATTGCAAAATATGTTCGGATAATTGCGCCCCATTGTCAGTCGTTAGCGCAACCTTAGTGAAGGCTATTGGCTGCGCATCCGTTTCGGACAACGTTAACGATTGAGAAGTGCCTGACAAATTGTGCGCGACAAGCAACTGTTGCTCATCTGCACTTCTTATATACGTCAGCACAGATCCATTATCAGAGTCATAGGTAGCAATTTTACCTGATCTTAAGGCAACCTCTTGTTTACGCCACGAGATTAATTGACGATAACGGTTCAGCAATGAGTCGGGGGACTCATCTTCTGCTTGGACCGATACTTCACCATCTCCGCGATACATCGAAGGTTCCCAAGTGGTTTCCATTATACTGCCACCATCACGTGACCAAGGGAATGGCTCACGCAAGCGCTCATCAGGCTTTATTCCACTCATCCCAAGCTCTTCACCATAATAGATGAATGCTTTCCCAGGCATCGTAAGCAATAAGGCTGCTGCCGTCTTCGCATGATTCACATTTCCCTTAACTGCAGACATTACACGTGTTTGGTCATGATTAGAAAGGAATGGCGCATCTATAAATTGACCATTAGAGCTTTTCCCAAAAAACTCATGTACACGAGATAATGTGAATGCAATTGATGTCGCCTTCTCTGAACTAGCAGTACTCAGGAGCGTGCCCGCCAAGTCGAAATTAAAAGCAGAGTCTAACGCATTATCTAAGTAAGGTGCGATTACTGCTGCTCCATCCCATACTTCGCCAACTAAATAAGCTTCGGGATTAACTTCATTCAACCCATGACGGAACTCCTGCCACCACACTTGGTTTTTATTTTGAACCGTCTTTGAAGCGATTGTAGACTTAAAATCTCCGAAGATGTGCTTCGCAGCGTCCAACCGAAACCCATCGACACCGAACTTAAGCCAATATTGTCCGATTTTAATCATTTCAGAACGGACATCAGCATTATCGAAGTTCAGATCAGGCATACCACTCCAGAAGATCCCAAGATACTTGTCATCGCCTTTCGGATGCCAAGGCTCTTGACCCGTCGCGCCATCCGTAGGAGTGGCGCCCTTCTCTCGATGACTTGCCCATGTATACCAATCGCGATAAGGGCTATCTTTACCTTGTGCTGAATCTATAAACCAAGGGTGCTCAGTGCTGGTATGATTAATAACCAAATCCATAATGATCCGGATGTCTCGATTGTGAGCTTCCGTTATTAAGGTTTTGAAATCATCTAGCGTACCAAAGTCGGGATTAATCCCATAATAGTCAGACACATCATATCCGTGATAGCTTGGTGACGGTTGAATCGGTGTAAGCCAAATTCCCTCTATACCTAAAGATTGCAAGTAGTCTAATTGCCGTGTTATACCATTCAAATCGCCAATTCCATCTCCATTAGAATCTGCGAATGAACGAACAAAGATTTCATAGTAGACATTGCTTGGCCCAATTGCCTCCTGAGGGGAAGGAGACGATTGGGGTGAGCTTGTCGCAATCTGCGAAGCTGTAGTTTCCGCGGGGGGAGCGGAAGAACATGCAGATAGCCATAAGATCATGACGACAACAATAACTGGCAACAAGCGCAGCTTGCTCATCCTTTAGATGCTCCAGCAGTAAGACCATCAACGAGGAATCGTTGAGTGTACATGAACAATGCAGTAATCGGAATAGCTACAAGCACACAACCTGCGGCGAACAAAGTAAACTCTGTACTATTATAAGAATCGACTAAGTTCCACAATCCGACAGCCAGTGTCCAATTCTCAGGTGTTCTTAAGATCGCTCTGGCAAAAATAAAGTCTACCCAAGCTCCAGCGAACGTTGTTAATGAAATATACGTAATAATTGGGCGTGACAATGGGAGGATAATGCGAATGAATATCGTCATGTGACCTGCGCCATCCATTCTTGCTGCTTCTTCCAGGCTACGCGGGATCGTATCGAAGAAACCTTTCGCTACGAACATCCCAAGTGCAGCGCCAGCGGAATATACGAGTACAAGTGCCCACGTATTATCAAGCAAGCCCAATGTGTTCAAAATAATAAATACAGCCATGATGCTAAGGAATCCCGGGAACATCCCCAAGACCAATACCATCATTAGCATTTGCTTACGACCTTTAAAGCGGAATCTAGAAAATGCATAAGCGGTCAGCAATTGAATCAAAGTACCGATAATCATACTAAATGTTGCAACCTTCAGCGTATTCCAGTACCAATTCGCGTATGGAATTTGCCGAGTCGATCTTGCACGGAACAAATCACGGTAATGATCGAGAGTCCATTCGACCGGAATGAAATGATCGCTAAAGAGCGAATTCCCTACCCGGAACGAGGATAGAATTGTCCAAAGAGCAGGATAAAGCGCAACGACTCCAATTGTGCCCAACAACAAGTAGCTGAAAAATATTTTTGGTTTCATTGGATCATATCCTCCTCTTTAAACGATCTCGTTCTTCTAAACAAAATGATCGCAAACGTCGCAATGAACAAGAAGATCAGAATAGCTACTGCCGCAGCAATATTGTACTGGTTAAAGTCAAGCGTGAGCTTGTATAGCCATGTAACGAGCAAATCCGTCTCCCCTGCATTGTTGTACTTCATCGTCGCAGGTGCACCACCTGTAAGTAGATAAATAACGTTGAAGTTATTGATGTTCCCTACGAACTGTGTAATTAGAATAGGTGCTGTTGCGAACAATACATATGGCATCGTAATGTTGCGGAACTTCATCCACGGAGAAGCGCCATCCACATCAGCCGCCTCGTAAAGATCGTTCGGAATTGTGGTTAGAATCCCCATGACCAAAACCATCGTAACTGGAATTCCGATCCACATGTTAACGACAATTACAGATACCTTCGCCCAAAATGGATCATTGAGCCACGGAAGCCCATTTAACCCGAATGCTCTAAAATAGGAATTAAGCGGTCCAAATTTATCATTTAGAATGTTTCTCATAATAAGTAAAGAAACAAACTGCGGAATTGCATAAGGAATGATGAACAACATTCTCCAGAAACCTTTGAATTTGATTCCTTTTTGATTAATAAGAAGCGCAACTAGAATTCCACCGAAGTAACAAGTGACAGTTGCTAGAATTGCCCAGATAATCGTCCAAGTCAGAACGCCCGTAAACGTACTACTCCAGACGTTCATATTAAATAACTTATCAAATGTTGCAAATCCAACCCAATCGACTAAGTTCTTTGGTGGTATATGATTTGGCGATGCATAGTTGGTAAAAGCGATCAAAGAGGTAAATACGATCGGCATGATTGTGAAGAACAATACACCTAAGAACGGGATCGCCAATAACAACCAAGGAAAAGCACTGCTACTTGCAGCGTCTCTATAGCGCCCCTGCTCCAATCGACGCCCCACAACGACCGCATCGCGGATATTCAAAATGTAGGATAGTACAAAAAGTACAACAACTAATGCTGCCAGCACGCCATAGATCATCATAAATACAGAATGATCTCCAGGTACTAGCTTATTAATCTTTCCAACTTTCTCGAAGTGTTGCCCTTTTACCCCAAGCGTAACTAACCCTTTAAGTTGTGGTAACAATGGTCCTAAAGCGAGATAAATTCCGGCAACATGAATGATAAGAAACATGACTGCCTTCGCATATTGTCGGTTATACCATTGACCTAAACCTGCGCATAAAACCGATAACCAACCTGCGACTGTTGCATTAGGCTTCATGATGAGCCATCCCCTTCCTTAACCCATTTCACCCGCCGAAAATCGGCGGGTGAAATCGATTATTTACTTCGTAGTCTAATTAATTATTGTGAAGATGCGATAGCGTCCTTCACTTTTGTTGCCCAGTCATCCATCGTTTTTTGTGCATCTGAATTGTCATTCCAGAGAGATGCAAGTGCAGCTTCTTGTGTTGACCAGTATGCGTTCATTTCAGAAATCTTAGGCATTGGAGTCGAGTTGTCGAATTGCTTCAAGAATACGCTAGCGAATGCATCGTTACTAACTTCAGCGCTTTCAGCAACTACAGTGTTGGAAGGCAAGCTTCCGAAATCTTTGAAGTTTTCAACTTGGTACTTCTCAGATGATACAAGCTCTGCGAACAACTTCGCAGCAATCGGGTATTGCGTGTTAGCATTTACAAGGAATCCTTTTACACCGGAGAACGGCATCATTGCTTTACCATTAGGCAAAGTAGGGAATTCCATCAATCCAAGGTTAGCTACGCCATCCTTGAACTCTTGTGTTTGCCAAGGACCACTTACGTTCATAGCCAATTTACCAGAAGTAAACAAGCTAGTCTTGATGTCACCCTTGATATCGCCAGAGTTAATATTGAGTACTTGGCCCTTCAAGGATTGGAAGAACTTAGCTGCTTCAACAGCACCAGCATTGTTCAAACCGATATCGGATGCATTAGCACCGTTATCACCGAATACATATGCGCCATATCCGCCGAAGAAGCCCCAGCTCCAGTAGCCGTTACCAGCTTCCCACATGTAAGCATATTTGGAGTCTTTTTCGTTGTTGAAGTCTTTAGCAAAGCTAATTACTTCATCCCAAGTTTTTGGAGCTTCACCGTTAGGTACAAGATCCTTGTTGTAGAATACAGCAGTTGTTTCTACAGACATTGGGTAACCGTAAAGTACGCCATCAATTGTGAAAGCATCTACGGACTTAGCAGAGTTGTTTGCCTTGGACACATCTTCGTGAAGGTCGTTAGGAAGAACAACACCCGCTTGAACTGCAGAACCCAAACGGTCATGAACCGCTAGGAATACGTCAGCGCCTACGCCAGCAGGACCATCAGTAATCATCTTCTCGATTGATTTGTCTGGACCAACGTCTTGATATTCTACATCGATACCATATTTTCCTTTGAACTCAGCGATTGCAGCGTCAACAAGTGCACGCTCACTAGCGGAGTACCATACAACTAATTTAGCGCCTGCTTCAGGAACAACTTCTTCGTCTTCAGCAGATTCAGAAGGTGCTGTGCTCTCAGTAGCAGGTGCACTAGCGCTTGGGGAGGACGAAGCTTCGTTATTGCTGCTCTTACCACATGCTGCAAGTACGAATACCATCGTCAAAACGAGTGCCATCATCAACAATTTTGATTTCTTCATGAAACTTTAAAACCCCTCTCTGATAATAAAATTGTAGTGCTTGCATCTGCTAATCTTCCTTTAAACCTGCACAATAAAGGATTACTCTGCGCAAACGTTTGTCCATTGCGCCATTTAAAGTTAATCTCCTTAAATAACTGGGTTTTAAAAGGAAAGTCAGTCGATGAAAGCGCTTGTTATAGCTAACTCCATAATAAACATTTTTCGAAATAAGTAAATCGTTTGCACAGATCAAATACGACCGAATTTTATATATAATATGTATTTTACTTCGTTTTACTCCCCTTTTCGAATATTTGAGTAATTTGTGGTATTGCGCACGATATGGCACAATGAAATCGTATTCATGCAATAAGTTGCATACATTCGTGCATGCGTTGCGCATTACATGTTTGTTTGTGTAAGTAGTCACACGATACAAACAATCTAATGGCTTGCTCGAATCGTTAGCTTATTGTATCCAATCATTCATTTCTATATTATTATATGATTATTGATGTTTACGTGAATTTGGTCGTGAAATGTCGCGAAAGGAAAGATGCGCTGTTATGTCCGTTACAATAAAAGATGTTGCTAAGATGGTAGGCGTTGCCCCATCAACGGTATCACGTGTAATTGCAAATCATCCAAGAATTAGCGCAGAGACAAGCAAGAAAGTTCGTAAAGCTATGGAGGATCTCGGATATCATCCGAATGTGATGGCCAAGAGCTTGGTGTCGAAAACGACTCGAACCATTGGTGTTGTACTTCCTCGGCCTGCTGAAGAATTATTACTAAACTTTTTCTTTTATGAATTGATCCGCGGTGTGTTGGCACAGCTAACACGTTCGAATTATGATTTGCTAATGGCAGGTGGTAGCAATGAGCACGAAGAGCTCGAAACCGTCACTAGACTTGTTCGAAGCGGCCGTGTCGATGGACTTCTACTTCTCTATTCACGCGCCTCAGACCCAGTAATTCATTTCTTGCATGAAGAAAAGGTGCCTTTTGTATTATTAGGTCGAAGTTTGGATTATGAAGATGTACCTTCTGTCGATAATGACAATGTCCAAGCTGCATTCGACGCAACGAACCATCTGATTGCACAAGGACAAAAACGGATTGGTTTTGTTAGTGGGCCAAGCAAACTTGCTATGACACAGGATCGACTAATGGGATATCGAAAAGCGCTAACAGAGGCCGGTTTACCTTTTAAAGATAGCTGGGTAGTTGAAGGCGAGTTTTTGCTTGAAAGCGGATATCGCGCAATGGCGTACATTATGTCTCAGCCTGAGCCACCAACTGCTCTAGTCGTCATAGATGATGTTGTCGCATTTGGCGTATTGAAGGGACTAACTGAATTGAATTACCGAATACCTCAAGACGTAGCCATTGTAAGCTTTAACAATATTGCACTCACCGAGCTGACGATGCCCCCTCTCTCTAGTGTGGATGTCGGAACGTATCAACTCGGGTATACCGCATCTCAAATGGTACTTCGAATGATTCAACAAGTTGAGATTACAGCGAGACAGATTATCCCACATCGGCTTGTCGTCAGAGAATCGTCGCTCTTAACAGTACCACCACATGCCTAATCCATTCTTTCCACGTATCGAAGGACAGTGTCCGGGTTTACCCGGCCTGTTCTTTTTTTATTGGCTTGAATAGACTTTTATCCGATGACCAATTGCTTTATACTACAATAAAGCGGACTATTCCCATAGACTAATAATTAAATGTTTGGAGGACAATTCATTGAGTCAATATCACCCATTAAATGAAACTGAGGCGATTTCCATCGCCAAATCACTCAACCATATATTTACCTCGGACAGCGAGCTTGTATGCCAAGAAATCGGAGATGGAAATTTGAATTTGGTGTTTCATGTCACTCAACCAAGTTCAGGCAAAGGAATTATAGTGAAACAAGCGTTACCCTATGCAAAAGTTGTAGGTGAATCTTGGCCTCTAACGCTCGACCGTGCACGAATCGAAAGCGAAGCATTGCAAACTGAGGGGAAGCTCGCTCCTGGTCTTGTCCCGGAAGTTTATCTTTTTGATGCTACGCTTGCACTAACAGTAATGGAGGACTTGAGTGATCACGTTATTATGCGTCGTGGCTTAATTGAAGGTGGTGTATATCCGAAATTTGCACAACATATTTCAACCTTTCTCGCACGCACACTTTTCTATACTTCCGATTTAGGAATGAACCAGCAGGAGAAGAAGGCTCTTGTCAGAAACTTTTCCAACCCCGAGCTGTGCAAAATAACGGAGGATTTGATCTTTGATCATCCTTATGCAGACATCGATACGAATAATTATGATGATCATTTGAAAGAGGATATGAGAAAGCTGTGGTCGGATGAGAAGCTCCATCTCGAAGTCGCTCGACTACGTGAAAAGTTCCTAACGCATGCACAGGCACTGCTTCATGGTGATCTACACACAGGTAGTATCTTCATTACCCCTGAATCAACAAAAGTTATTGACCCTGAATTCGCATTTGTTGGCCCCATGGGTTTCGATATCGGTGCTGTTATTGCGAACTTATTGTTGAACTACGCTTCACAAGAGCATTGGTCATCAAGCGATGTTACACGTCATGAGCGACGTTCGTACCTATTAAATCTTATTCATGAAATATGGACATTATTTAATGATAAATTCCGAAAGCTGTGGGATGAGAATGGTGTTGATCGAATCTCACGAACTCCGGGTTACCAAGCTGATTATATGCAAAGACTACTTCAGGATACTGTTGGATTTGCAGGGTGTAAGATCGTGAGACGAATTGGTGGACTTGCACATGTAGCTGATATTGATAAAATCCCAGACGCTAATACACGCGCGAAAGCTCAACGCGCCGCACTCGCTATAGGGACTACTTTAATTAAACAACATCGCACAATAACTTCCATAGAACAAGTGATTGCGATTGCTGAGGAGACAACTAGATGATGCAACAGAAAATGACCGAGCGACCAGAAGTTTTGTTACCACTAAAGTGGGATAATGATGCTTTGCTTATGCTAGATCAACGACTGCTCCCTGAAGAGACTGTTTACTTAAGACTTACGACACCCGAACAGGTTTGGGAAGGTATTCGGGAGTTAAAGGTTCGTGGTGCTCCCGCAATAGGTATCGCAGCTGCTTATGGAGTCGTACTTGGAGTTTTGAATTTCAAGGGAAATTTGCAGGAGCTATTTCAATCCGTTGTGCAATATGCTGACAATCTTGCAACTTCAAGGCCGACTGCCGTAAACTTATTTTGGGCACTTGATCGGATGAAAGCACGAACCAGTGCTTTAGTCGAAATGAATCTCACAACAGAAGAGGTTATTGACGCACTAATCAATGAGGCGCAGCAAATTCATGCAGAGGATGAGGAAACGAATCGTCTAATTGGACAGCATGCACTGTCTTTATTCTCTGATGGAATGGGTGTATTAACACACTGCAATGCAGGCGGTTTAGCAACTTCAAAATATGGAACGGCACTAGCGCCTTTCTATTTAGCTTTAGAAGAAGGAATTAACTTAAAGGTTTTCGCTGATGAAACGCGCCCCGTACTGCAAGGTGCCCGCTTAACCGCGTTTGAACTGCAACAAGCAGGTGTAGACGTAACGTTGATCTGTGACAATATGGCTGGACATGTAATGTCTAAAGGCTGGATTCAAGCCGTTATCGTAGGTACAGATCGGGTTGCTGCGAATGGAGATGTTGCCAATAAAATCGGCACATACAGTGTGGCTGTACTGGCCAAAGCTCACCAGATTCCGTTCTATGTCGCTTGCCCGCTTTCTACGATAGATCTTTCTACACCAACAGGTGCCGATATACCTATAGAGCAACGGAATGTAGATGAAGTGTCACATGGCTTTGGAAAACGAACTGCCCCTAAAGGCGTTAATATTTATAATCCGGCCTTTGATATTACACCAAATGAGCTTGTAACTGCTATAATTACCGAGAAGGGAATTATTCGCGCTCCATACTCGGACAGCTTAAAACAGCTCTTCAGCAATAAAGGATCAAACTCTTAGAAAATGTCGAAAATCGTCTTTTTTTATTTCTTTCGCCCCTGTCAAAAGCACTATAATCGTGATATATTTATTAGCAATTAACGAGTTAATGTTAATGTATGGAGGCCATAACATGACAAAAGCAAATTCATCTGAAGATGGCTCCTTTGTATTCCAACTTGAAGTGATGTTATCTGCTCCTAATAATGGCGTTGCATTAGAACAATTGTTGCGCGCTCTGAATCAGGGGAAATTCACAGATTATCGTATTCTTTCTGGAATTGAACTTGGAGCAACGATTAAGAAAGCAGTTAAGGAATCCACACGGAGCCCTATTCCCGTGGAGAAGAATGACTCAAATTCACTTGAATCTCGCATTGAAAAGTTTATTATTTCGAATCAACTGATTCGCTTAAATATAAATAAAGGTCGCGGCATTAAGATCAATATGCCCTGTCGCATCGTTAACTTTGATCATGCGAATTCACTTTTAACTGTCTATCACGTCGATGAGAAGCAAGTATACACCGTACGAATGAATGAAATTGATGACTTCGTCGAATAAAAAGCCGTCGCTAGCTCAATAGAGCTAGCGACGGTTTGTTTTTATAGGACTTCCAATTCTACACAGAAAGTGCTGCATTCACATGATGATTTTGCAATAACGCTTGAAAACCCGAACTTGGAACCGGAGGGCTTCCGAAAAATCCCTGCATCTCATCGCAACGATGTTTTCTAAGGAATTGGACTTGACTCTCGGATTCAACGCCCTCAGCGATAACTTGAAGCTGTAAATTATGTGCCATAGCGATTATAGCAGCTACAATTGCAGCATCATTCGGATCCTGTTGAATATCACGAACAAAAGAACGATCTATCTTTAATCGCGATATCGGCAACTTCTTCAGATAATGGAAGGAACTATACCCCGTTCCGAAATCATCAATACTAAATTTGACTCCTAAAGCAGTCAATTCCTTCAAGCATTGCATCGTACGCTCGAAGTCAATGGTCATGCTTTCAGTAATTTCAAGCTCAAGGTACTGTGGATCTAGCCCTGTCTCCATGAGCACCTTTGCAATCTTGTTCGTAATATTGCGATGCGAGAATTGTCGGATGGATAAATTTACGGAAACAGGGATGCAAGGTAACCCTTCGGTTTGCCATACTTTGTTTTGCCGACACGCTTCCTGAATGACCCAATCGCCTAACTCCACAATCATTCCACTTTCCTCTGACGCTGAGATGAACTCATTCGGTGGTACAATCCCACGTTCTGGATGCTGCCAACGGACGAGCGCCTCCATACCTACAATTTTACCTGTTCCCAAATCATATTTCGGCTGGTAATACAAAATAAATTCGTTATTTCGCAAAGCCTGGCGCATCTCATGCTGTAAAGTCAACTTATGTAAAGCAATCGGATCCATCTCTGAAGTATGAAGGAGATAGTCACCCTTTCCGTTCTCCTTCATTCGGTGCAATGCGGTGTCTGCACGCTTCATGAGCATTGAAGCTTCGTCTGATTCGCCCTGATGTAATGCGACACCGATGCTAACCGTAATCTCTACCGGTATTCCATTGAGATCAAATGGTTCTTCTAACATAGCCATAATCTCGTCTAGCCTGCGCCTCACATCTTCATCATCGTTAATATGATCGAGTACGGCAACGAACTCATCACCTTCCATCCGGGCTAGATCACCGGGGTTCGGCAAGCAACGAGTCAATCGCTCTGCAATTTGCATCAGAATAATATCACCGAAATCCCGACCAAACGACGCATTAATGAGCTTAAAGCGATCCAAATCCATATAACAGACGGCTATACGTTCCTTCGTTGTACGTGAAGCATCAAGCTTCTCCTGTAATCGCTTCGTAAAAAAACGTCGATTCGGCAATCCCGTCATGTCATCATAATAGGCCATATGTCTTATTCGCTCAGACGAACGTTTTCGTTCACTAATATCTAATATAAAGACCAAGATCCCAATGATCTTTCCTCTGCGAACTACAGGTGACGTCGTAATATTAAGATCTTTGCCTTGTCCTTGTTTATGCTGAACACGAACCTCTAGGCTCAACTTCTCACCTTGAAGCGTACTGAGAAAAGTTTGCCTTGTCTTCTCAACAGACTGCTCATCTAAAAACTGAAAGAAAGACTTACCCGCTAACTCAGCTTTACTATATCCTATGAGTTCATCGGGATCGCGATTAATATCTTGAAATTTTCCTTTGCGATTAATAATAGCAAAGATGAGCGGACTATTATGATAGAGAGAATCCATTATTTCTTGTTGATATGAAGGTTGATGTGGGAAGCTAAGTTGAATGCGACGGCTACGTAGCCACCATGTTACTAATGCGGCACTTGCTGCCAAAAGCAAAGCTGTTACGTTCCATATTAGCCATTTGTCTACGTCAAACCAATCGTTCACTTAGCAACTCCCTTCTGCCAAATTTTAGAAATTTAGCGGTAACTGATTACTCTATTATATAGTAAACAACTTAGATGTATAGTCATTTTGTTACAATTGCCCCTTCATTTCGCAGGCCGAGTTGCAAGAACAAGACAGATCCAACCTGCAATAAACGCAACTCCACCGAATGGAGTAATCGCTCCAAGCACTTTAATTCCACTCAAAGCAAGGACATACAAACTACCTGAGAATAATACGGTTCCAATCAACAACAATCGTGCTGCCCATCTTGCTAATTTCTGTCTGGGTAGTCGCTCCATCAAAAGTGCGATGATAAGAATACCCAGCCCATGGTACATTTGATACTCAACTCCAGTATGATACACACTTAGCATATCTTCACTGATACGTTCCTTTAACATATGTGCGCCGAAAGCGCCTAACGCTACTGCAAGCATCGCTACAATTGCGCCAATGACCACTTGTTTTTTCATCCTGATAAACCTCCTCATGATCGTGAAAGCTAGGCTTATCATATCATAATGAGCATTTCAATAATAAACAGGGGTGCAAGAATGACCCCGACCCCTGTAACATCATTATTGAATAACGCGATACGAATGCTTCTGGAAAAAGTCCAAATCGCGGTTTAACGCTTCATCACTAATTTTCTCGATATCAGGTGCCGGACAATAAATCGCGTGCTTAAAGTTACTGTAGTGTAGATTCGACATGTTGAATTGCCTCCCTATTTGACATCTCACTCTTCATCGTAATATGAATAAGCAGGATGATCTACATACTCAGGTGACCTAATTATCAACTTTGTGACACTTCACTTCACAATAAAGCTTGTACGACTATGACCTTCTCTTGTCTTACTTACTTCTAATACAGCGGGAAATGCTTGCTTAAGCTCCTGTACGTGAGAGATAACACCAATCATTCGACCTGCACGCTGTAAATCAATCAACGCTTCTATCGCTTTATTGAGCGACTCGTCATCGAGTGATCCAAACCCTTCGTCGATAAACATCATTTCGATCGATACCCCGCCTTGATAAGCTTGAATGACATCAGTCATGCCCAAAGCAAGACAGAGTGAAGCATTAAACTTCTCGCCACCTGACAAAGATTTCACGTCCCGATTTTGCCCTGTATACGCATCATATACATCGAGTCCGAGTCCACTTTGCTTCCCGCGCGACTCTAATCGATCACTACGTTGCAAGATGAACTGCCCTTTGGAGAGTTTCGCTAACCGCTCGTTTGCTGCATGTAAAATTTGTTCCAAGTATTCGATTAAGATATATCGTTCAAAGGAGATCTTCAGAGCATTGTCGCCTTTTAACATCTGATAAATATCAGCAACCTGTTGTTGCTCTTGCTCCAGCTCACCCATTTGATCGTGCGAAAGCTCTAGAGCATTATGCAGACGCTGTGCTTCAAGCTTATTACGCTGATGAGTATGCATGATGCCCGTTACACCTTCTAGCTGTTGCTTAAGCGCAGCAATTGCAGTCTGAAGCGTATCTAGCTGTGGCAACGCTTTTCCATGTAACTCGCGCTCCAATTCGGCAATATGCGTTACAACAGCACTCCATGATGTACGGAAATGCTCAAGCTGCTGCAGACGATTTTTCCTGTCCAACTCGGATAGCTTCGCTGCTTGATAGGCATTCGGATCAGCAAATCCTGATTGTGCGAGCGCGGTTTTATATCGCTCTTGTGCTTGTACATTCTGCTGCTTCATTTCCTCAAGCTGGTTACTCAGCCCCAAGGCGTTCGTCTGCTCTGTGATAACGATTTGCTGCATCTGTTGATACTTCTGTTGTACACTTTGCCAAGTGTCTGTTAGCTGCTTTGCATATGCTGACTGTTCCACAATTCGGGCATGCAGATTTTCTGGTGTGCGAATTTGTTCAGGTACTCGCTCCCATTCATTTTCCAGCAAAGATTGCTTGGAGCTTCTTGCTACCTTAAGCTCATGCCATTGCGCTTGCACCCGTTCTCTCTCTGCTTGCAGCCTTTCGATCTCGGCAGTCATCTGTTCGATTGCTTGACGCAGCGGAGCTTCAGTTCGCTCCTGTGCTTCCAGACGATCCTTCTCTGCCCGATATGCTTTGCCATCCTTCTCTGCTTGTAGCAATTGATGATCGAAGTTGTCGTCAGAAATATCTAGCTCACCCATACTCTCTTGCTTCTCACTACGGATCGTTACCGTTGCTGACACCTGTGCCTGCGCTTCGTTAAGCTGTTGCTCAGCAATCCGCAACTGCTCTTTCATCGTCTGGACAGCTTCTCGAGATGGGATGTTGATCTGAGTTTCGGCTTTTGCGGGATGTGCTTCACTTCCGCATACCGGACAAGGCTGACCATCATGCAAGTGCATCGCGAGATAACCCGCTTGACCTTCCAACCATAAAGCTTCTTGTTCATCCACTTGAGCTCTCGCTAGTTTTATTGCTTGCTCACGAGCAGTTTGCATATCTACTGCTTCTGTAAGCCTAACATCTAATGTAAGCATCTCCTTAAGCCATCTATACTTTTCCTGAGTAAGCTTATACAGCTCCTTTACCTCAGCTAGACGTTGCAACTCTACTTCCAGACTCTTAAGCTGCTCCACATGGACTTTGCTTTCATCACGAAGCGTCTTGAGTTGCTCATCTATCGTATCACGCTTGTTCGCGCTCGCTTGCTCCTCCATGAGAAGACGTTGCACATCTAATCGACGTTGTTCCAAGGTTTGTACAATGGGTACAAGCTCTGTCAGCTTACGAACCTCAAGTTGCGCATCTTGTCGTTCCTGTTCTCTTGCTTCCTCCGCACGATAGCTCGTCTGTGCTACAGTAAGTCCTTGCTGCGCATCAGTAACCTCTTCCTTTTTCAATAGTAGCTGCTTATGCTTCACTTCAACTTGACTATCCAGTTGCAAAGCTTGTAGTTCGTAGGGGACAATTTTGTCTGCTTGCTCTGCTAAACGAACCACGATTTCTTGAGCGTTCATCTCCTCTTGACGAAGAGCCATCTCGTCCCGCTGCGCACACTTATCTTTCAACTGATTGAATCGTTCATTTAACGAGATTGCTTCATGCAATATTTTCTCCTGCTGTTCAAGCTGCAGGCTGATCGTCTGCCTTTCTTTGGTGACTTCTTCTTCCTTCTGATCATAATAAACAATTTCTTGGCTTAGACCTTCCATAACTTGAGAGGAGCTATAATGCTCTTGCTGCAATGTTGCCGACAACGCGCTTTCCAGTCGCTCTGGCAAAGTTTCTTGCACCTGCTTCACATATACAGCCTGCATCGACTTTGCCTGCTTCATTGCATCGACAAGCTCTTTATTCCGCTCTTGAAATCGATCCTCTAGCTTCTGATATCGTCCTGTACGGAAGATTCGTCGCAATATGTCCTCTTTATTTTCTGTATCGGACGTTAACAGCTTGCGAAATTCCCCTTGTGGCAGCATCACGATCTGGCTAAACTGCTCTTTGGTCAATCCAATAATCGCTTCCAGCTTTGCGTTAACCTCTGTTACCGTAAATCGATCTGTGCAAGGAACTTCCTGTCCAGATGTCGTTTCGTACAATTCCGCTTTATTCGGTGTTTCTGTCTTATTCGATCCTTTGCGATGGCCCATTTGGCGCACAATCCGATACGTGCGAGTCCCCACAGAAAAGAGGAGATCGACAGCTGTGGACACATCATCATCGGCAAACTGACTGCGAAGCATCCGTGCTTCCGCACGATCCTCACCACTCGCACTACCAAATAACGCGAAGCAAATCGCATCAAAGATCGTCGTTTTCCCCGCGCCAGTGTTGCCGGAAATGACGAACAGCCTCCGATCCTCAAGCTCTCGGAAGTCAATCATTTCCACATCGCGATAAGGACCGAACGCCGTCATCTTAAGAACAATCGGCCTCATCTCGTTCCCTCCTCTTCACGAACGACAATCGCATACGTGTCTGCGAACAGCATTTTTTGGTTGTCGGATAAAGGCATCCCCTTCACTTCCTGATAGAAGGATGCAAAAAGTTCGGTTGGATCGCTTTCCCGCCGTGACCGGCTATTTTCTGCGGCTATTGCTGTATCGCCAACATTCAAATTTGAAATCCGCTGCTCAACGTGCAACGCATTCGGATAGATTGCCCTTACTTTTTCCATCGGGAACAATACCGGATTGTCATTCAGCAATGTGACGAATACATAATCATCATTGCGTGCATGCTGCCTCTCAATCTCTTCTATTGAAGCTGCAACACGACGCATGTCGCGTAACGGTTTCAACTCTCGTTTATCAACGGTTACTGCCCCATCCCCGTCAATCTGTACAATGAGAAAACCTTTCCGATGATTTTCCTCTGAGATCGAATATTTGAGCGGCGATCCCGCATATCGAATCGTTTCATCACCGACATAATGCGCCTGATGGAGATGCCCTAGCGCTGTATAGTTAAATGGACGATAATATTCAGCATGCACATGCTCTGCCCCACCGACAGATAGCGGACGCTCCGACTCACTCGTATTGTCCTGTGCAACTCCACCCGGCGTAACAAAAGCATGTCCGACAAACACATTCCTGGCATTCGGATCTAGACGTTCTACTATCTTCGAAATCATAAATTTCATAGCATCATCATGCGTACGTATTTCTTCTGCGTCATATAGAAACCGTACTTGTGCTGGATCAGCGTACGGGATTAAATAAAAATGAACCTCGCCGTGCTCGTCGTTCAGTACAACTGGTTTCAAATCCGTCTTCAATTGTCCTACGAGATGCAGGCCGCTTGCCTCCATCATTTTCGTTGCAAAGTCCAAGCGATCTGGACTATCATGATTGCCAGAGATGGCCAGCACAGGCGTTTTCAATTGCATGACGACCGTTTCGAACCATTCATCCAGTAATTCCACTGCTTCAGTCGGTGGTACAGCACGATCATACAGATCCCCTGCTATTACGACTGCATCGGGCTTTTCTTGCTTGATTACCTCAAGCAATTGCGCAAGTACCTCACGTTGATCGTCTGTCATATATACACCTTGAACGAGCTTTCCTAGATGCCAATCGGCAGTATGAATCACTTTCATCGACTAGTCCTCCGCTCTTCCCACATTCTCCACATCAGTATATCACTTTCTCGCACATGCATTGACCTCTTGTGA
Organism: Candidatus Cohnella colombiensis; assembly: GCA_029203125.1. GTDB lineage: Bacteria > Bacillota > Bacilli > Paenibacillales > Paenibacillaceae > Cohnella > Cohnella colombiensis. The sequence goes on along the minus strand of CP119317.1, from coordinate 976,968 downwards.
ATATATTGATTATACGATCCATATTCAAATGAGGAGGGCTGCCGATGAGCGATCCGTCCTTTATTTTGTCACAAGAAGACTGGTCCTTGCATCGCAAGGGGTACCAAGATCAAGCGCGCCATCAGCAGAAGGTGCGCGACGCAATCAAGATGAATTTACCTGATCTCATCTCAGAAGAGAATATCGTCATGTCCGACGGGCGCCATATTATTAAAATTCCGATTCGGAGTCTCGATGAATACCACATTATTTACAATCGCAACAAGAAAAAGCATGTCGGTCAAGGTGACGGGGATAGTCAGGTCGGTGATGTGCTCGGCGTAGATCCGGTAGCTAAACCCGGCAAAGGAGAAGGTGCTGGCTCAGATCCTGGAGAAGATGTCATCGAAGCAGAGATTTCGATCGCAGAGCTCGAAAACATGCTGTTTGAAGAGCTTGAACTTCCTTATCTGAAAAAGAAGGACAAGGAAACGCTGGACGTTCAGGACATTCGCTTCGCAGACGTCAGACGCAAAGGGATTATGTCTAACATCGATAAGAAACGAACGATACTAGAAAACCTGCGCCGGAACTCAAGAGAGGGTCATTCAATCATCGGTGGCATTAGCCCTGATGATCTACGCTTCAAGACGTGGGAGGAAATCGTTAAGCCGCAAAATAATGCTGTCATCATCGCGATGATGGATACATCTGGCTCGATGGGCTCATTCGAAAAATATTGCGCGCGCTCTTTCTTTTTCTGGATGGGACGCTTTCTAAGAAAGCAATATGAGAAGGTAGAAATTGTATTTATCGCGCATCATACCGAAGCGAAGGAAGTAACCGAGGAAGAATTTTTCACACGCGGAGAAAGCGGAGGAACAATCTGTTCATCCGCTTATGTCAAAGCACTCGAAATTATCGATTCACGTTATCCTCCGTCGCTATACAACATCTATCCGTTTCACTTTTCAGATGGTGATAACTTAACGAGTGACAACGAACGGTGTGTTCGTCTCATTAAGGAGCTGCTCGATCGCTCGAACATTTTCGGATACGGCGAAGTGAATCAATACAATCGTTCCAGTACCCTAATGTCTGCCTACAAGCACTTGGAGCATCCACAATTTTTATACCATGTCATCAAAGAAAAAAGCGAAATCTATCAAGCTCTAAAGACGTTCTTTCGCAAGCGGGAGGCTGTGGGATAGATGATCTTCTAGGATCTTTCCTATCCCTCTTTTCTTTATCGATTCAACCCACCATTAGAACAGACCCAATAGCTTTTTCTTCGGCTTTAGCTGCTCTAGCAATTGCTTCCTTTGTTCAATCGTATCATCATCATCTGGATACACCTCAAGAATACGATCTGACACGATGAGCGCATCTTGGAAATCCCCTCTGTCTTTGAATAAAACGAGCTTTAGATATAACAAGCTAAGATTGTCGCTTTGCAGTTGCAATCCAGTACGAACAACCTGTTCAGACTCATCATTGAGATCCATTTGATAGAGTGCCCAGCCTTTATTCTCAAAGCCAACAATTTGCTTAGAGTCCATCTCTAGAACCATATTAGCTTGCTCCAAACAATTATTATATTCTTTAAGCCGCATATACGTTGTGCTTAACTCTCGGTGGTAGGCGGTTTCAGATGGATCCAATTCAATCGCTTGATCGAAATACGTACGTGCTTCTGCATATTGCTTCAATTGCATGTAAGCACAGCCTAGAGAATAATAAGCAAGATCATACTGTGGATTCAATGCAATGGCTTTCTCATATTCATGGATAGCGTCATATGATTTACTTTGGTCATAATAAATTTCTCCACGAAAAAAATGAAGCCCTGCCTGATTTTCCGCATCTCTTGCAATCGCCTGCTCTGACTCTCGGAGTGCATCCTCTAATCTCGTAAGCTGCTTTAACGCTCGAACTTTATGGAACCCGGCAATGCTACGGGGATCATATTGAATGGTGAAATCGAAGTTTTCAATCGCTGCATCATAATCGCCCATATAGTAGTAGCATAAACCTTTGCCAAGATAGTTAGACGCATCACGATCATTCAGCTCAATCGCATGATTGAAAAATTCCACTGCTTCCTCATTTTTATCTAAGAAGTAAAGTGCGTACGCCTTTTCATAGAACAAGCGAATATCTTTATAACCAAGCTCAGTTGCACGATTAAAGACGACCAGAACATCATCATACCGTTTCAATGCCATAAATAATTTCATCTGTGTAACAAAAGCATTCAAATATTGAGGGTAAAGCTGCAACGCCTTTTCACAAGCTTCATAGCAAGCCCCATACAATCCAAGGGCAAGCAGAGCGTCAGCTTTATGCTTATAAGCATTCGCAACATTCGGGTCAAGACGAATTGCATACTCTGCTTGTTCCAACGCTTCATTATGTCGCTCCAGACGATTAAGCACATGCGCTCGATTATTATAAAGCGTCGAATCTTCCGCATTAACCTGTTCGGCGAGTTCAAATACTTCAAGCGATTGTTCCAACTGATCCAAGTCGTCCAATACGCTTGCTTTCAACATGAGTAACTCGTAATTTAGAGGATGGTGCATTAACCCTTCATTCAACTTAATAAGAGACAATTCCTTATTGCCTTGCATAGTGAGCGCCGAAATCATATGCTCATAACCTTTGACATCAAGCATCCCTTTCTCTGCAACATCACATACAATTGCATAGCATTCATCAGCGTTCATCAGCTCTCGATAGGCTTCTGCCAGCATCAATTTCAACTCGATATTGTCAGGATCATGCTGCGCCTGCACTTTCATTTCCGCGAGATGGAATTGTTGCGCTGCATTTAACAATTGTGCCACTTCTTGATCATAAGGCATGATGTCTCTAATTTTCTTCAAGTAATGTACCGCTTCCTTATACTTGCCTAGACTAACCCCGCATTTACCTAATGAGAATAATACATCGGAAAAATCCGGAATCTGCACAATCACTCGCTCGAAATCGACATACGCTTGCACATACAAACCTTTGCGAAATAACAAGTTTCCTCGATAGTAATATGCAAATACATCGTTTATGTCTTGGTCAATTAATTGATTTAGGATTTGCTCGCCTGCTTCGATTTGACCGTTCGTGATTTGAAATCTAGCAACGAGAATCAATAAATCAGGATGATCAGGACAAATGGTAGACGCAGCTTCTATCGATTGCTTTACAATAAAATAATTGTACTCATTCAGTGCTTGATGCCCTTGATTATACATCGCCATAAACTCTTCCTGACGCCCATCCTCGCACTTGAGCAGCCATTCATGTCGAAAATAACTCGGCTTCGTTACTTGACGAATGACGAAATCTATGTAGGATTGATCGAACACTTCATATAGTTGAGATACGTTCATACTCCAATTGAAGTGACTATTCAATATAGACCATACTTCATGCGGAATGTAATAGTGGTTTTGCATATATACAAGTATCCGATTGCTGATTTCGTTGCTGCTATCCAAGTGATGGCAAATCTCCTGATCGATCAATGCACTCCAGCTATTAACATCCATCCGCTTTCGGTAATCCAAGTATTGTGCTTCAAAACTGCTCATGAATTCGTCAACCGAAGAAGTTTCGCGCTCTCCGATCTGAACGTTTTGTTCGATTCTAGCAACAGCTTCCTCGTACGCAGCCCTTAGCTTTTGGAAGCCTTCTTGGTCTACCTCTGGAGAATATACTTTGAGCAGTTTTGTATAAGCTCGCTTGATTTCCTTCAAATCTGTTGTCGGTTCGATATTTAATATAGCGAAGCAATCCATTCTAGAGACCCCCTTGAGCATCTATTGAATTAAAGATAGCTTTAATCCTATCCCGTTCAGCCGTAATTTGTTCCGCATGCTGCTGATCCAGTAAATCCTCAAAGCTTCTTAACAATTGACCTATTTCATGTCTTAGGCTACCGATGTTTTCCTCAAACAATCGTTCACCACGAGCGATAAGAAGTCGATTTTCCTGTTGATCTCGCGGATGAATTTTCAACTGGGCTAAGTGGGCAATACTTTGTGCGATCTCTTCAGGAGTCATCGCCCCAGGGTCCTTTTCAATGACGAGCGTTTTCTTCAGCCCTGTTGAAATCACAATAACCTCCGCTTCTAACAAACCATTAATATCATATGTGAACCGAATATCAATCGCCTCTGTCCCAGCTGGCTTTGGTGGAACAGATATGTTTAATTCTCCTAGGAAAATGTTATCTTTTGCGAGTCGAGCTTCACCTTGCAGAATATCAACGTTAATCACTTTCTGGTTATCGTAGATCGTATATAGTCGATCAACTTTACTTACAGGTATTGTCGTGTTTCGTTCAATAATCGGGAGGAAATGTCCTGATTCATGGAATCCCTGCGCCTTTCGAATGGAAATCGAAGTCCCTAGAGTATAAGGACACACATCAGTTAGAAAAACTTCTTTAAGCATCGCATGTTTGCCTTTGAGCGCAGCTTGTACACCTGCTCCTATCGCCACAGCTTCATCGGGACTCACATGTGCATAAGCAAGCTGTCCAAATAACCTGCTGACGAAGGAACGAATGAGAGGCAGCTTTGTAGCTCCCCCAACTAGCAGGATGGCATCTAAATCTTTAATTTTCAGCTTGGCGTCATGCAGTGCTCGTTCGATAGGCACCTTCAGCTTCTGGAAGATCGGCTTAGTAGCTGTTTCATATTCATCCAGACTGATGTCGAATGTAAGTGATGCATCATCCTTAGAGACCGACATTGTCACTTTTTTCGATTCGCAGAACGCTTGCTTTGCCTGCTCCGCTTGCTTTCTAATCAGTGCTTGCGTCTTTCTGTCGAGATCCGCAGCAATTAAGGAGTGGTGCTTTAAGAACATCGAGATCAGCGTCTCTGTGAAGTCCTCTCCTCCTAAGTAATTGTCTCCCGCTACGGCTCGAACCTCCATCACATTGTCGAACAGCTCTAAGATGGAGACGTCAAACGTGCCTCCACCTAAGTCAAAAACTAGAAACTTGCATTCTGCTTCGTTCAGATGAAGTCCATACGAAATTGCCGCTGCGGTTGGTTCGCTAATTAATCGTTCAATCTTCAATCCAGCTAGCTCACCGGCTCGCTTCGTTGCTTTTTTTTGCGCATCGCTGAAATAGGCTGGAACACTAATGACCGCTTCATGCAGACTCTGCCCCAAGTAATGCTCAGCATCTTCCTTTAAGCTCCGTATGACTAATGCCGATAACTCTTCAGGTAAATACGTTGTTGCACCGAGCTGTATTTTCTTCTTCGTTCCCATATATCGTTTGAATACAGATGTACTAAATTCAGGATGCGTAATCATTCTTTCCTTCGCAATTTCTCCAACTAGCACCTTGCCATCCTCGTCTAAGCTTACAACTGAAGGTGTCAATAGCTTTCCAAGTGCATTCGGAATTAATTGTGAACCATTTTCTGACCAGTATGATACCAAGCTATTCGTCGTTCCCAAATCAATACCAATTATCGTCATCGTTGCCTCCAGCACAATTTCACTATTTCGAATTTAATTCTCCATAATCATGGAATTTCCTTTTTATTCATAAAATAATCGAAACAAGTGGCTCCGAGTAATCATTCTAAACCCTCAATTGACTTTAATGCGTCTCTATAGACAAAATAAATCCCGCTGCAAACACAAAAAGTGTCGTCAGCGGGATTGTTCATTATTGCTTTGTTAAAATAAGTGGTCCTTCTGGTAATATTGCGATCGTGTGCTCATACTGCGCAGATAAGCTGCCATCCTTCGTTCTTGCAGTCCAGCCATCATCATCCCGCTTACTTTGCCACGTCCCAATATTAAGCATCGGCTCGATCGTAATGACCATACCTTCCTTCAATCTTGGACCTTTGCCAGGAGGGCCGTAATGTGGCACCTGCGGTTCCTCATGCATCGATTGGCCGATCGCATGACCGACAAATTCTCTTACAACTGAGAAGCCCTCGCTCTCTGCATAAGTTTGGATCGCATGCGAGATGTCCCCGATCCGATTGCCAACAACCGCTTGCTCAATTCCAAGGTAAAGTGATTCCTCCGTTACCTTAAGCAACTTTTGCGCTTCAGGTGACACTTCTCCAACGGCATAGGACCAAGCGGAGTCCGCAAGCCACCCTTTCAGATTAACGACCATATCAATCGTTACAATATCTCCATTCGCCAAAGGTCTTTCATTCGGAAAGCCGTGACAGATGACATCGTTAACAGATGCACAGGTTGCAAAGGGGAACCCGTGATAACCTTTCTGCTCCGGTGTAGCACCATGGGCTGCTAAAAATTTTTCAACGAACTGGTCGATTTGCTTAGGTGTAACACCCGGTCGAATCATCCCAGCAATTTCCCGATGACACGCCGCAAGCACATCTCCAGCCTGCTTCATAAGTTCAATTTGTTCTCGCGTCTTAATGACGATCATTAGTAATCACCTGAATTTCTGTAGTTAATTATAGAGGAACACAATTATCTTATTATAATCAACTACGAGGTGTGCTGTAAAATGACTCGTCTTTTTGAATGCTTATACTTTCTTAAGTTTAAAAGTCGTACTCACATAATCACCGTGTAAATTCGGGAGATCAAGACCAACCGCCATTAAACGATCACCACCGAATATTTCCTCTGTACCGACAACTTGATAATTATACTGTGGACAGAGTCCCTTTAAGCGCAATCTTTTCTGGGGTGCATTCGGTTCGGCAAGCACTTTGAAATAAAACACAAGCACATCGCTTTGATCTTCTGATACAAACATCCACGCAGTTTCATTGCCCACGAATGGACTTAATAAGCGATATAGATCACCTTGCTGCACGAGGCTCCGAATATCTTTGTACTGCGCTACTTGAGCTTTCACAATTTCCTTCTCTTCCTCGTTAAACTGAGTCAGGTCAAGCTCATACCCGAAATTACCGGACATCGCCACATCCCCTCGCGTCTTTAGTGGCGTATTGCGTCCAACTTGATGATTAGGGACTGCAGAGACATGTGCGCCCATTGTACTTACTGGATAGATGAGACTCGTTCCATATTGAATCTTCAATCGTTCTACCGCATCAGAATTGTCGCTCGTCCACGTCTGCGGCATGTAGTAGAGCATTCCGGGATCGAAGCGCCCCCCACCACTGGAGCAGCTTTCGAATAAGATATGTGGAAATTTCGTCGTTAGCCGCTCAAGCAACTCATACAATCCGAGTACATTGCGGTATGCGACTTCGGATTGACGCTCAGGCGGTATTGATGCCGATCCAATCTCTGTCATATTGCGATTCATATCCCATTTAATATAGCTGATCGGCACTTCTGTAAAGATTGTACTAAGCGCCTCAAAGATATAATCACGCACATCCTGTCGCGAATAATCTAATACAAGCTGCGTACGCGCTTCTGTTCTGCGACGACCTTCCACATGTAGACACCAATCGGGATGGTTACGATATAGGTCGCTGTCAGGCGAAACCATCTCCGGCTCAACCCAGAGACCGAATTGAAGTCCGAGTCGTTTTACACGATTAGCAAGATCAGTCAATCCATCCGGAAGCTTGTTGTGATCTACGATCCAATCACCAAGCGAAGTCGTATCGTCGTTTCTCTTCCCAAACCAGCCGTCGTCAAGAACGAACAGCTCAATACCTAGCTCAGCTCCTGCGAGTGCAATGGCTTCTATTTTCTCTGCTTTGAAATTAAAATATGTCGCTTCCCAATTGTTCACGAGAATCGGTCTTGCACGATCACGATGTACTCCACGCACAAGTCGTGTACGATATAGATGGTGATAGGTTCTCGACAATTGACCAATACCATGCGACGAGTAAACCATGATCGCTTCAGGCGTCTGGAAGCTTTCACCTGGAGCAAGCAGCCAAGAGAAATCGAACGGATTAATTCCAATCGACACCCGAGTCGTCTGGAACGGATCTACTTCTGCTCGCGCAACAAAGTCTCCACTAAATACGAGACTTAAGCCATAAGCTTCCCCATGATCTTCATTCGTGTTCAGTCCTACAATCAGCATGAAAGGATTCGTCTGATGACCACTTGCCCCCCTGCGGCTCTCAATCGATGTCGCGCCTGGCGCAAGCGGGCGACGCTGCACATGCCCTTCTCTAATCCACGCCCCAGATAGATGAATCATTTCATAGTCTGCTGTCGGCAAATCTACACTTGCACTCAAAGCTCGCTGTAAGCGAAGCGATTGTTTGCCCTTGTTAACAAAGTTGACTGAACGTGCAATCGCATCGCTATTCGCAAATACCGAGTAACGTAGAACAACAATTAACCCAGAGTAGACATCTTCTAACTCAAGCTCAAGTGTTTCTGCCTCTGATGGGGTCTCAACATAGACGGATGGTAAACCAGGGAGGGAAGGCTTGCCAGCAGAAATCCGATGGCTGCGATAGACGAGCTCTGTAATCCGACTACCATCCTCTAGTTGCACTTGGTAAGCAGGATTTCGAAAGTCTCCTGAACCATATTGCGGATATTCCTGAGAGAGTCGGTCCAAATTCAGACGATCTCCCAGATAATGCAGATTAACTAGCTTGCTCAGATTATTGTCATTTCGTAGCTTCGCACCCCAATAGGCGTGTAAAGGGTAACCTTCTACTAGCTTAATGATATAGCTCATCTCTTGTGCTTGTATGTGAAAGATTTGCTCTTCTTCATGATAATAAATACTCAACGTCAACACTCCTTTTTTTCATCAATCTTAACATACCGTCTCCATGTAAAAACCCCTCTAAACATAGAGAACAACCTATTGAATCATTGAAAATATAATGTGACAAAACCATTCATGAATTACGCTCAAGAAGCAACAGTCTTTGCACACGATCATCTGTACAATAAAAACTCGCAAAGAAAAATATAATGCTGAAGGAGTATGTTGCAAGCCTAATGATGACAAACAGAAGCCTTAAAACCGCGACATTAAATGTCACACTGTCCTTTCTCGTACATGCAAGAAGCAAGTGCCACGCCCTAAAGATGGCATCCTTCCAATTCAACGAAGAAAATATGAGTCTCGATCGGGTGCAGCTCGTTTGCGAGCAAGGAATGAAATATTGGATGAAAGTCGAAGGGGTGAACATGATCGAATGGACGAACGCCTTGTCTACTGGCTACAACAACCAATTCAAAGTAGTCGGACACATTCAATTACGTCTCTCAGGCCAGATACCACAAGAGAAACAAGATGAACAGGTTAAGTTAACATCTTATCGACTACCTCGATCATCCGTTCCTCCCCATACAGTCTGGGTAATTCCAACGACTTACGAACCCATCTTCACCCAAGTACTTAGTCAAACTCTTGAACTCAATAACAGCAATATCCAAGCTCACGCAATGATCCAGAAAAGTATGTAGCAAAGGAGCTGTCCCATAAGTGAGTTTGCTCACTTATGGGACACCTTCACTTTGTCGAGAAATAATGTCTCACTACCTAAAAAAACGGGCGAAATAACGACAACTTTCTCATGATACAAATTGTATCATTATATTGAGCTATTCAATGTTAAGGAAAGGATGTATTCGCCCGTGACTGACAAAAACTCAAAAATCTATTATTCTGCACCAGATGCTCCGATCCGGCTCGTTAACCAATTAGCTCCATTCCTTAGCCCGATTACAACAGATCGGCGCATTGTCGTCGTCTGCATCGGAACAGATCGCTCAACAGGGGATGCCCTTGGACCTCTCGTAGGGACCTTTTTGCGTAAGTTCAACTCCGCTGCATTCGAAATCTACGGCACACTGGATCAGCCTGTCCACGCTTTAAATTTAGACGATACGTTGGAGCAAATCTATGAACAATATGATAATCCATATGTTATCGGAATTGATGCCTGTCTAGGAAACTCCTCAAGCATCGGTGCAATTCAAGTAGCTGACGGACCAATTCATCCAGGCGCAGGTGTACATAAGAAGTTGACTCCTGTTGGAAACATACATATTTCTGCAGTTGTTAATGTCGGAGGCATGATGGAGTATCTCGCCCTTCAGACGACGCGACTACATCTTGTAGTCAGCATGGCAACACTCATTGCACGTAGTCTGTTCGTCGCCATTGTTATTTCTGCACGAGGTGATGCAGAGTCCGCCTCCACCGCTGAGCAATAAGCTACCAGCCTGTTTGTTCTTTAATTTGACGGATCAAGTCATCCGACATGTGCTTGTGTGTTATTGTGTTCGGATGACCTGTTTCACCTAATCCGTCGCGGGCAGTGTTAGCAGGTTCATACATTAAATAGTGAACCTTGTTATCTCCTTCTTGATGGAGCTTGCCGAACACCGTTAGTACCCGTTCCTTCGTCGGCATCAGATTGAATGGACCCAGCGACAAGAAAATATGTGCATCAGGATATCTACTTCGAATGCGCGCAACGAAACCCTCGTATTTTTCCAAAAACTCAGCTTCTTCCGTACTGTAATTGTTGTCATTCGTCCCTAAATTAATGACAACAACATCCGGGATCCACTGCGTGAAATCCCATTCCTTATTAGAATGTAGCGGATTGACGCGCTCATATTGATCAAGCATCGTGTTGATTCGTTCTTCTCCATAATTAACAGCTAATCCGATACCTGAAATCGCAATGGTATGTATTTCTGCATTCAATGCCTGCGCAGCGATCGATCCATATGCCAAATTGTTATTTTCATGCTCAGCAATACTCGGATCGCCATCCTTACCCTCATTTCCTGAACCGACACTTATTGAATCCCCAATCAATTCAATCTTACGATCGAGATGGGCTGGCGGAGATAGAAATTGTCCACCCTTAGGCAACGTAAAGCCTAAAAACTGTACAGTTCCAAACATGGCCTCTGTCCTTTTGTATACTTCAAGTGTATGAACGACAGTAGGGTCAAGATCCTGTGCCACCTCAATTATCCCATCGTTCAAGCCATCTACATGGATTTTCCGTGCTTCTCCACCATCAACAATGAGATCTAACCACGTATCGTTTCTTTCCGTTATTTTCATTTGTAATGCAATCGCACTGCCTTCGAATCGTACCGTAATCGAGCTGCCTGCCCAAGACAACACTGGACCGCGCTCATCACTCCAATCCATCCGACCGACATATCGTGCATGCTTACTTACATCGAAAGTTGGTGAACCCTGCTCCTTCTCCACTTCCTCTGTATTTATCGTTTGCATGGTCGCTTGATCCTCTACGTCCGTCAAATTTCTTACTTCTTTTGTTGACTCATCAGTTGAATGACTGCACGCAGTTGTAACGAGCAGTACGAGCAACAATACACCACTTAACCACCTAAACCGATTGATCATTTGCCTCATAAGTCCCGACACCCAACCTCTATTCGGCCATCACCCTGCACCGTTTCTGTAAAGCTGATCGGATTGTAGCATTCCTATATTAAGAAAAATACCCGAGCAATTACACTTGATAGCAGCAATTTTCTGTATAGAAAAAAACCCGCAAACTAATTCGCGGGTTGTGGTTGGACCGTGTCACGTTCAACCTCTGGGCTTATACCTGGACTCGTCTGCTCCAGGTTTATGGTGTAGGCTGGGTCGAACAATACTAACGCATGGAAGTAACTGCTGATCACATGATTCGTCGAAATCGAGCCCTTGTTGAACTGCAACTCGACACCTTGGCGAACATGCAGATAATGAAAGCTTGTGTCTGAACGAGGTGGCTTATACACATGGGGAGGTAACGTTGGGACCACGTCGAATCGATTGTATATTCGATAGGTTTGATCAACCAACACCCCATAGCATCGTGCAAAGTCCAAATCTCCAACCCTTGGCGCTCCATAGGAATATACAATGGGCGGTTGAAAATCTGTGTTCACAGCGACATCTAAGGCACATAATGTTGCGAGCGCCCCTCCAAGACTATGACCCGTAATGAGGAGCACTTTCGAGGAAGACAGCTTTCTAAGCGTCTCCATAATTGATCTGCGAGCTGAATCATAAATAGTCGTAATACCGCGATGGCTTTGACCAGCGCCTTTCACATACTTATATTTGATCTGACTTGCAATTGCATCAGAAATCCAGTCCGTCATCGAGCTTGTGCCCCGAAAGGCGACAACGATGAAATCATTCGACTGCAAAATAAAGCCGAATCGCTCTCTTATGCCTGCAAAAGATCTAGCAGAAAATTCGGAAACCCATTCATAACCTTGTGGAATAATGATGTCCCCTTTGGGGTTATCAAAATGTGCATAGGTTTGACTACATAGTGCAGCCAGAAGGATCGCAAGCTGATTGGAATAACCCTCTACAGCCATATTCCTCACCACCGTTCTTCATTACCTTATTACTGCAAACAGAGTGAGGTGCCTATCCTTATTTTTTAGTTTGGCTTCTAGTACGACTTTGTTCATCCGCGATAACGAGTCGCGCCATATCTTCAACAAATTGCTCATCAGAAGCAGCCACGTCAATCTTTGAATCAGGGAAACGAATGCCCTTTCTGATCCATTTATTAGTAGGGGCATCGTGCTTAAACCCACTAGCTAATAGGTGCTTCCTTCTTGTGTCTGTAAATTCATGGATTGTTTTTTCCACCGGAGTCGCTTCAATTGAGTTCATAAATTCTGCTATGGAGAAGTCATCTTCGTCATCTTTAGGTGGTGCTTCCTTCGTCAGTGGACGTTTCGGCTTAGGTCCCTTCAACCACCGAAGATCATAACGCATTTTTGGAGTAATAATGAACACTGCTTGTCCTTTATAATCCTCTTTACGATTTTCCTGATGAAGCTCTTTTCTGCGCTTAAAAGCTTCAACGATAAGACGAATTTGCTCTTTCTCCACCGCAATTGGAACGACCTCGTTGCTTGGCATAAACACATCGCACATGACCTGCTGAAATAGAAACTCTCCGAGCACAGAATCATAGTAATTCGTAAAGCTTACCGATACGGATTCGTTATTCACAATAATTGTCTGGTTCAAGGTAGTCCTCCTTCTTTGATATAAAGCTGTATTCATAGTTACCTAAAAGCATGGAACATTCCTTCGCGCGCTTCTGAGAGCAATGTAAGCTCCTCGACTTGGACCAACTGTACATTAAGCTTGTCCATAAGTGGCTGTAACTGCCAATAAGCTTCTTCATCTTCGACCCAAACCGCATGCGGCAACATGAGATGGCGACTTACCGCTTGTAGAAATTCTTCTGCTAAATCTACCTTCTGACCTGCTCCTTGTGCAAGCACATGGTGGACAATCTGTTCCGAATTCTGATCAAGAATTAAACCGATATTAGGAAAATAAGGCCGTGGCTCTTCATTAATAGGCATCGGTGCAAAAAAAGCATCGATCTCCCAAATCCCTGATCTGTATTTTACGTTCTTCAACAATCGCGTTAACAGAAGCTCATTGAAGATCGGATTAATGGATTTCGGCTTAAGCGCATCTTCAATTCCAGGTGGCTGTCGCCACTCGGCAGTCCACGTAAGTTGTTGCAAATCGCCCTCAGACTTCAGAATGAGCATCTGTCCATCTTCACGAGTAGCAAGCTCCTCCATGCGAAATTGATATTGCTTAGACACTTCAATCGTTTGCTCTAGGGCTATTGTAAGAAATTGAACCTCCTGCTGCGAGGTTAACTTCCAAGGTAAATAACCAGGCTCCATTGAAACGAAATTCGGCCACGCATTCGCACCCCGAAACTTCATTCCAAGCTCCTTAATCATCTTTAGACTAGACGAATCAAGTCTATTCCGGTCATCAAAAGAGGCCATTAAACATTTCTGAAGCTCAATCATATCGAATGAACCCTTGCCCCCTGTTTGTTGCTGCATCCTCGTAATCCCCGCTAACCCACCAGCACCAAGGTATACGCTAAGTGCATATACTTCGCCTAACTGGCCAAGGACACAGCAATACCCGATCTCTCCATTGAACGGATTTTGCAATCCGAAAATATGGTCCTCGTTCATCCAATTCCAGCAACTGTTTTGCTTGAATGCAATCGCTGCCTCATATAGCGAACGCCAATCGTCTATCGTTGGCTTTACTTCTGCTGTCGTTTCTGTCATATTGCGCTCACTTTCTCTTGGTATACTCCCCATGAACCTTTATATTCACTAGTATTATAACCGATACAGCTCAGAAGAGCAGTAGCTAGAGCAGCGTCCAGCCATACAAATTTTCGCCATATATGGTTCTGCCATGCCGAATATCGACAGTTGTGGTAAGCTAAAAGCAATTGTTAACACGGAGGATCATTCGATGAATTTGAATAATATTACAGTGCTTGACTTTGAAACAAGTGGTCTTGATCCTGCTCGTGATCGCGTTATCGAGATGGCAGCCATTCGGTGCTATAACGGTGAAGTTGTTAGTCAGTTCAGTACACTCGTAAAATTCGAGGGGAAGCTCGCGCCTAAGATAACTGAAATTACTGGCATTACAGCAGATGAGCTTGTGAACGGGATGGATGAAGACACCGCATTTCGCATCTTAAATCGAATCATTGGAAATAGTACCCTCGTCGCTCATAACGCCCTGTTTGACTTATCCTTTTTACATCATGCGTTAACACGTCTAGCTAATCGAACATTTACGAACTCATTCATCGATACGTTAACGATTAGCCGTATGAGACATCTCTATCCTCATAACTTAACAGAGATGTGCAACAGATTTGGCATTGTGCTTGAAGGTGCACATCGTTCACTAAATGATGTATACGGCTGTTGGAAGCTTTTAGAGAAATTAAATGAAGAGAAAAGTGTACAAGCAGATCTTAATCGATTGGGCTACCTTGAGAAATATGGAGCTCCGAAATGGGCGCCACAAAATGCGATCGTCTCCCCCATCGTCATTCAATATGCTTCGGAAAAATAATTCAAGTATGCTGCAGCTCTCGCCACATCGACGGGGACTTGCCCTTGATCGCCTTAAACGCCCTACTGAAATAATAGATGTCATTGAAGCCGATCGCATCCGCAATTTCTGAAATGCTCATCGTCGACTGCCTTAATAGCTTCTCCGCATTTTGAATACGGACAAGATTACAATATTCTACGATAGACTTGTCCGTAATTCGCTTGAATATTCTGCTAAAGTGGAACCTACTGAGACCGACTAAATCTGCCAGCTGTTGTACGCTCAACTTCTCATTGTAATGTGCCTCTATATATTGAAATACTGGTGCAAGTCTCTCTAGCTCCTTGAAACGAAGCTGATACGCTTCTTGGTCCGTCGTTTCCGCCACATATTTACGAACGAGAATCGATAAAAGTTTGTACAATTCTGCCTTCGTAGACAGCTCATAGCCGATCGGCTTATTTTCTATCCCCTCAATTAATGCTTGTAAGCAAGCACTAACCTCAATATCATCTACAATCCGGTTTTGGAATACAAGCTTATTTTGCAAAATAGGGGTAATGAACTTTGTTTCCACTGCATCAACCACATGGCTGTGCAATAATGACACATCGACAATAAAGACATAGTAAGTTACTTCATCTGAAGCGCTCACTCCATAATGCAGTTCATTACTGTTTACTACCGCAAGCTCGCCTGCATGAAATACAATCGGTGTCGAGCTGCATTCAATGACCGCTTGACCGGATTGAAAATACAAAAACTCGATATGCTCATGCCAATGATGCGGGAAGAGCGTTACACCCTGTTCCTGATACGCTGTCCACGACAGCTTCACGGGAAAAGCAAAATCAGGCATCGGCATCGGTTCTCGAAGCGCTTCAATTCTTTGTCGCATATGCCCTCCAATTCCAGCACGATTGTACAAAACATCAGCATGCTTCTACATGGTTATTGTCCTCATATTAATTATACTATAAGTGAACTGTGAATCGACAATTGAGATTGAAGGAGCGTGTCTACTATGAATTCGAAGCAATTCCGAATCGGAGTTATCGGTACAGGATCGATTTCCGACGCACATTTGAAAGCCTACAGCAACAACAATGATGCCATCCTTGTGGCAACCTGCGATCTCAATGAAGAGAGAGCAAGTAATGCCGCACAAAAATACAATGCCTCACTCGTATATACCGATTATCATGAATTGCTTGCAAATCCAGACATCGATGCGGTTAGCATCTGTACATGGAACAACTCCCATGCTCGAATTGCAATTGATGCACTTCATGCTGGCAAGCATGTTTTAGTGGAAAAACCACTATGTCGCACCGTCGAAGAAGCGCTTGAGGTGCAAGCGGCTGTACAAGCTACAGGCAAATTGCTTCAAGTCGGATTTGTACGTCGTTATGATCCAAATGCACAATTACTTCGCGAATTCATCGATAATGGTGAGTTTGGTGAGCTGTACTACGGGAAAGCATCTTACATCCGTCGACTCGGCAACCCTGGGGGATGGTTTTCCGATATTACACGCTCAGGTGGCGGTCCGTTGATCGACCTTGGCGTACACGTGATCGATCTGATTTGGTACTTGATGGGCAAGCCAAAGGTAACAACAGTTAGTGCCAATACCTACAAAAAGCTCGGCAACCGTTCGAACGTTCGGAATTTATCCTCTTACAAAGCCGCAGATTATGACGCTGCGATCAATACCGTTGAAGATTTAGCGAATGCACTCATACGCTTTGAGAACGGCGCTTCATTGCTCGTTGATGTGAGCTTCACACTGCACGCGAAAAGTGATGAAGGTGCGATCAAGCTTTATGGGGAGAAAGGCGGCTTCGAGGTCGACCCTGCGCTAACCATCGTTTCGGAGAAGCATAATACGATCTTGAACATTGCGCCTCAAACCGATCACGCAAGCTTCCAATTCGATGCTGCCTTCCAAGGTGAAATCAACCACTTTATTGACTGTATTCGCGAAGGCAAACAGCCACTTAGCCCTGTCGAAGATGGCGTAGAAATCATGAAAATATTGTGTGCGATATATGAATCTGCTGCGAAAGGCGAGGAGATCAAGCTATGAAACTCGGAATTAGCACGTACTGCTTCTGGCAGGAAATGAGTAAAGGCCAGCTCGACATCCTCGATGCGGTCGAATTAATTGCTCGTATGGGCGGGGAGCATGTTGAGGTTGTTCCTATGGGTTATGATTTCACGAAAACACCTGAACTGCTTCCTGTATTCAAACGTCGAGCTTCCGATGCGGGTATCGACATCTCAAACTATGCGATAGGCGCAAACTTCTCTGGTTTGGATGATGAAGCCTATCTATTGGAGATTGAGCGCGTGAAGCGCGAAGTGGATATCGCAGCGCAGCTTGGTGTAACCCTTATGCGCCATGACGTCGCATACTCGAACGACATTTCCATTCGTCAGTTTCTGATGGAGCTGCCTAGATTAGCGGAGGCTTGTCGCGCGATCGCAGATTATGCTGCCCCTCTAGGCATTACGACAAGTGTAGAAAACCATGGCTTTTATGTTCAAGCAAGCGACCGCGTTCAAGCGCTCGTTAACGAAGTCAACCGAGACAACTTCAAAACGACACTCGATATCGGCAACTTCGTGTGCGTAGATGAAGAACCGATCGTCGCTGTAGCCAAAAACCTCCCATTTGCATCGATCGTACATGTGAAGGACTTCTATCGTCGTTCGTTCAATCCTGGTGAAGGGTGGTTTCAGTCGGCTGGCGGTCAATATTTGCGCGGTGCGATAACAGGACAAGGTGACATTGACATTCGTACCATTCTCAAACACTTGAAGCAATCCGGATATAATGGCTATTTGTCACTCGAATTTGAAGGGATGGAGCCGTGCGTTCAAGCGACTCAAATTTCCTTAGACAACGTGCGAAATATATGGAGCGAGGTGTAGACAATATGACCGTGAATCAGCATTGGAAAGTAGGCGTTATCGTAGACAGCTTTCAAATCGGTGTTCGCCAAGGTCTAGTGAAAGCAAAAGAAGTAGGGGCTGACGGGGTGCAGATTTATGCTGTTCAAGGAGAGATGGATCCAGCTAATCTTGATACGGATACACGTAAAGATTGGAAATCATACATTTCATCGCTTGGCTTAGATATTACTGCGCTCGTTGGAGACCTCGGTGGTCATGGCTTTCAAGACAAAACCGTTAATGCAGCGAAAATTGAAAAGTCAAAGCGGATATTGGACCTTGCCGTGGAGCTCGGTACAAATATCGTTACCACTCATATCGGAATTGTACCTAACGATCCGAACAGTGAAATCTACGACTCCATGCACCGTGCATGTGAAGAGCTAAGTACTTATGCAACGAGCATGAACGCCTTTTTCGCGATTGAGACCGGACCTGAAACGGCTGCCCATCTGAAGCAATTTCTTGATGGACTAGGCAGCAAAGGCGTTTCCGTCAACTTCGACCCTGCGAACATGGTTATGGTTACCGGTGACGATCCCGTGCAAGGTGTATACACTTTGCGCGATTACATCGTGCATACGCATGCCAAGGATGGCATACGAGTGAAGGAAGTTGACCCGCGCGAAGTATATGGTGCACTTGGCTATACATCTGCAGATCACCATTTAGTCGAAGAGATGATTAAGGCGGGCAAAATCTTCAAAGAGCTTCCGCTTGGCGAGGGCGGAGTAAAATGGGATGCTTACCTGCAAGCACTAAAGGACATCGGATATACGGGCTACTTAACCATTGAACGTGAAGTCGGTGACAATCCCGAAGCAGACATACGTGCAGCAGTGCAGTTTTTGCGGGATAAAATGTAATAAGTAGAGGCTAGGTGTATAGTGTATTCGACCAAATACGAAAGCGGTGGTATAGGTATTAACCCTATTCCACCGCTTTTTCCGCATTAGCTATAATTTCTCATCTGTCGACCATTACTCTCTATGCAGTTTTTGAGCTTTTATCGTTAACGACACGAACTCGCTTTCCTTTGTCCGATAATCTTGTCACGATTTTGTCCACCGTCTGCCTAGCTGTATGATCCCAAACATGTGCATCCGTTAAATCGATACATACGTTGTCCGATTCGTCTGCGAAGTCGATTCGCTCAAACAAAGTATCGCTCGAAACGAAGAATAGAGGTCCTCGAACGCGGTAAACCTTTTCGTCGCCTTCCCACTTCTCATGAATTTGCAAATGAGTTGCTGTGTGATACGCATGAAGCAGTACGCTCAGCAGCACACCCACTATAACACCTTTAGCCAAATCGTGCGTAACGACAACAATCGCAACAGTAATAATCATCACAATCGTGTCAGACATAGGCATCGTGCGAATGTTGCGGAGATATTTCCAATCGAAGATCTCAATACAAACCATCATCATTACCCCGACTAATGCTGCAATCGGTATAATGTTCAACACTCCGTCTAGGACGAATACGAAAAGAAGCAGCATCAATCCTGCCACAATCGTTGACAGTCGCCCTCGCGCGCCGACTTTCACATTAATGACGGATTCTGCGATCAATGCGCACCCAGCCATCCCTCCGAAAAATCCAGTTACACTATTCGCGATGCCTTGACCTTTCATCTCCTTGTCCTTACTCGTCTTCTCTTCTGTCATCTCATCGATCATTGTCTGCGTCAGTAAAGTTTCAGAATATCCAACAATCGCTAAAGAGAATGCAGTAGGCAACAAAATCCACAACGTCTCTAGGTTAAAAGGAATCGCAGGGATATGGAATAAAGGAATCATCGGCTCAATTGCCGCTATATCACCGACCGTGTTAACGTTCAGATGCATGAATGCAGTCACGATTGTCATGAATGCGACTGCGACGAGTGGCGAAGGAATCGCCTTCGTAAGCTTCGGCAGCAAGTAGATGATTAACAATGTTCCCCCTACCATGGCATACATAACCCACGATTGCGCTTTGAAATAGCGTAGCTGTGAAACAAAGATCAATATTGCCAGCGAGTTAATGAATCCCGTAATGACTGAGTGAGGAACGAATCGCATTAATTTACCCATGCGCATAAGTCCCATCAAATATTGAATAACCCCAGTCAAGATTGTCGCCGCGAACAAATACTCTACGCCATGTTGCGCAACAAGGGCTGTCATGAGTACCGCCATCGACCCTGCTGTCGATGAAACCATGGCCGGTCGACCGCCGAAGATCGAGATCAAGATGAGTATACTAATGGAAGAATAAATGCTAATCATCGGGTTCACACCTGCGATGAAAGCAAAAGCTAACGAGTCAGGAATCAGTGCAAGCACTGTCGTAATGCCAGCAAGCACATCTGCTCGTATTCCTACAATATTAATTCGAGATAATCGGTGTAGCATTTCGTAATTAGTCTTCCTCTCATGGTGCATCTCTGCTCGTTCAAACAACTTATTTACTATAACATGATCTATTCTTTGTTTACACATGCAAAAACAACACCCTACCCACCCATCGTCACTGTTGCGCTGATCACCCAATCATCTAATACAACCCATTATCCACCCATCGTCACTGCTGCTCGACAACCATCGTGTTCCACCCGCTATTGCATTCGTGTAATCTGATTAGATTTAATGGTAATCACACGAATGCAAAGGCGGGCCGTAAACTTTCCACACGATGGATGTCACTTTGCTGTTCAGGGTGTTTGTTTTGTGGGTTTAAGACCGTTTCGCGGTCTTAGAACACTTGGTTGAGCTAGTTTGGTGGGTTTAAGACCGTTTCGCGGTCTTAGAACACTCGGTGGAGCTAGTTTGGTGGGTTTAAGACCGTTTCGCGGTCTTAGAACACTCGGTTGAGCTAGTTTTGTGGATTTAAGATCGTTTCGCGGTCTTAGAACACTCGGTTGAGCTAGTTTAGTGAGTTTAAGACCGTTTCGCGGTCTTAGCACATGGAGTGGAGTAACTGAGTGAGGGGGATATCGTGACAGGGGATTCGACTTCCATAAGATCAACAAAAAACAGGCACTCCGATCTGAAACGATCAGATTGCCTGTTGCTTTTTAGCGTTTTACTTGAATGGCTACTTCATCAGGACGATAAACTTCAAGCAGGCTACCACTCGCTTCTACCGCGAACAATACGGAGCGATCTGTTTCAAGTGTGAAGGCATAACCGCAACCTGTTACAGGATCCTTTACCTCTACTTCTGCGTCACTACCAAGCTCTGACACGAAGATGAACAGCGAGCCGTCTTTGAATGCTAGCTTGCGGCCATAAAGACCAGCTAACTCTCCACCACGCTCCCACACAAATTCAGCTTCGCATTGTGCTTGCTCGATCGCATAGCGGTACAGTGCAGCGACCGGTTCATAACGATCGTTCAATTCCACCGGCAATGGGCACCAGATGATACGACCTGCGCCTAGTGCAACATCGATAAGTTCGTTGCGACCACCGGCAACGTTTTCTTTGGCCACCTGTGCAATTCGACGTGCTCCATACGATACAGTATACGTCTGACCTGCGACTTCCAATAGCTCCTCACGTCTAACGTTTGCTGGCGCTCTCGACCCCAGCAACTGCTCGAAGCGATTCACCGGATGCCAATAAGCATCGAGTCCGACCGGACCTGTCCATAATAGTGTCGCGCCGGTATCACGCACGATCTCAAATAACTCGGTGATCGCCTTGTCTTCAAAATTGTGCGGACTCGGTACAATAATTAGCTTCGCTGGATTACACCGCAAATCATCCAAATGATATTCGGAAACCGCACGGAATGACTGCTTTATTTCATACGCAAGCACACGACTTGCCCGTGTCGTCGCATCAAAAGCAAGCTGGCGATTGGAGAAGTCATTTGAATACGGGAAAACGACGACCACTTGCTCTAGCTCACGATCTTTAAATAAATCACGTGAAGCTTCGATGAACTTACCGAAATCATAGGAGACGTTAGCCTCCGGCTTCTCTGTGCCATCCGCGCGAACGGCTCCAATTTGCGATTCATTCGCATTGTTCATATAGAAGTTCGTATTCCACAACCAATGAATGGCTCCGGCGCCACCGGTAGAAAATGCATATGCGTATTTCCGCTCTAAAATATTACGCAGTTCCGCTTCAGTCCGCTTCGCGCGTCCATCAGGCGTTTCCACATACATAATTCCTGTCTCTTGAATGAGGTTCGGCTTGTTAGCTGTTTTGGCAAAGACGCCATCCCATACCAATTGATCGTTCAGCCACCAAGAATGTACGGTTGTGTAATCAACCACATCTTCGTAGAAGAACGGAGAAGGTCGTTGTGCACCAAGTCCTTCGTCTTGCCCCACCGTAACGAGTCGGTCGGGTGTAATCTCCTTGATCGTATCGACGAGTTGCTTCGCCCAACGATTGTGCATATCCATCGAGAACAGCACGTAATCGAGCCAGCGCGTCCCCTTCTTCGCCAGATGAATGTCTTGAATATCGAAGTTGATTTCCGTAGCCTCGGGCGGTACGATGACATCGAAGCTCGGCAGTTGCTCCGGTGTCGCATTCCAATGCTCTCGCAATTGCTCTATCGTTTCATGACGCTCCATGAGCCATGCGCGATAAGCCGTAATTTCGAATGGATCACGGCAAGATCTAGGTCCATCAGAGAATATACGAGCAGGGTCAAATAACGAGGGTTCATTAATTAAATCCCAGTCGACACCCTTTGTCTGCCGATGACGCGACACGATCGAACGAATGAATCGCTTCTGCGCATTTACACTGCGCGGGTCTAGAAAAGGATTGACCCCTTCCCACGTTTCAGGTGTAAACGAGAAGAATGTAAATGTTACCTGTAATTCATGCTTTGCTGCGGTCAATAAGAACGCGTCAATCGCACGCAATGCTTCCTCAGAGGCATGTCCATCCACTTGCATAATGTTACGATAGGCTGTCCAGATGCCTGTCCGAATCCAGTTAATCCCGGCACGACGCATTTGTGCCATATCCCGATCCCATACTTGTACATTCGGAAGAAACAGAAACTTACGTGCAACATCCGAAGTCATATAGGTCATTCCGACAACAGGAAGCGGCCTTCCATCACGTTCAAAGTAATCCCGGCCTGCGCGAACCGAAGTACCCGAAGCAAGCAGTTGTCGATCAACGCCCCAAAATCCTTGTCGCAAAATTCTTACTTCACCGTCATCGGATTGTGCACGACAAATAATCGTATAGAACCCTTCATGAAGAGTAGCGGGAACCGGGATGATCGTAGCTTCCCATTCTGACGTCACATGAATCGCATAAGTCGATGTCCATTCTGTACTTTCGCCTTTTTGACCGACAGCGATAGAAAAGTTCCATTGTTGCGCGGATTGCGAACGAATTGCTCTCCCCAAGTACTGCGCTTGTAAAGTAAGAACTGCACGCTCTCCTGGCTCATAGGAACCGTAATTCGGTTTAATCCACAGCTCTGTTACACCTTTCGCGCAAAATGTCGCCCAACCCACAAGCGCTTGCGCTTGTTCCATCAGAAGAGCACCTGGCTCTTGATTGATGAATAGCCAGCGTCCTCCTGCAAACGGTCCACCAACATGCTCCCAAAGCACAACAGGAGCCGATATCTCACGGTTATCATTCGTCACGCCTTTAAGCAGAGGATAAATTCGCGTATCCATCGGTCCAGATGATCCCATCTGATGCGGAAGATCGCTCGTCTTCGAAACATGTGGCACGAGATTCCATGTATTCGAAATCGAGAATAAGCTCTCCTGCCCAACAAGCAACGGAATATCCTCGTTCGAGTGCAGGCTAATGACAGAAGCACAATCGACTGCTAACGCTTCATGAATGTGCAGCTGTTGATGATAGGCTGTCTGTTCCGGCTCAATATGCCATCCGCCATTGACTTGTCGAACTGGCCGCTTAAACGGTGCTCCCCCAATGCTAATGAGACCACGCCCTGACCTCGCATAGGCGAGAATCGAAATCCATGTATCTACCGGAAAATACGGTGCATGTAAGTTAATGAAGCTCACTGTTTCTGGTGACGCAAGCGCTTCTGCTAATCGTTCCGCCGAGACGACAACAACTTGATTTCTTGCAGAGTCCACTACCGCAGATGCTAACTTGTTTGCTATTTCTCGATTACCGTCAAACGGGAAAGCTTCATCATAAAAAAGTACAATCTGACTCACAAAATCCCATCCTTCATCGCACGATACACGAGTTGGGCGAATAAGCTGTTCGACCAAACGAACCATTTTCGCGTAAATTGTGTGGGATCGTCTGCGTGAAAGCCTTCGTGCATAAACCCAGTATCCGCATCCGTCGCTTCAAGCATTGCAATCATTTCCAGCTTCTCCTCTGGTGTAGCTGCCGTAAGTCCTTGCATGGACAGAGCCATATGCCAAATGTAATCCGGTGGGGTATGAGGGCTTCCGATTCCTTTGGCTGCCTTACCTTCATAATAAAATGGATTGCTCTTACTGAGTGCAAAACGTCGCGTGTTTTGATAAATGGGATTGCTCGCTTCCTCTGGATTGAGGTAAGTTATCGACATTAGTCCCGGTGTTCCGGCATCGTCCATTAAGCAATAATTGCCATAGCCGTCAGTCTCATACGCATAGATCTGACCGAATTCCGGATGGCGATATGTCCCGTATAGCTCAATCCCATGTCGCACTTCTTCTTCTAACTTATTGAGCTCAGCGACGAGCGCCAAGTCACGGAATACGAATTCCGCAATTTCACTCAGCTGACGAAGGCTCGTTGCAGCGAACAAGTTCGATGGAATATTATAGTGGAAATCACATGCATCGTCACTTGGACGGAAGCCTGACCAAATCATACCCGTATAATTCACGGGCATGCCTAAGCCGTTGTTTCGCAAGGTATCAATCATAATGCCATTATGTCGTTCAAATCGGTAAGGAGACAGCTCTTGATGGCGTTGCTCTGTTTGCCATAGCTTCAAAATCGTTAGCATCGCTGCTTTAAAATCTGCGTTAAAGATGTCTGAACGATTCGTTTCCTTCCAATAGAGATATGCTAATCGAATCGAGAAGCAAATCGAATCGAGCTCGAATTTACGCTCCCAAACCGAAGGACCCATCTCAGTAACATCCGTTGTGCTCCAATGCCAATCATTGGCGGTTTCATTGAACGCATTGGCATATGGGTCGATTAGAATACAAGCCATATGGCGTTTGATCAAACCGGAAATAATCCGTTGAAGCTCTGAGTCCTCCTTCGCAAGAGGTATATAGTGCACGATCTGTTCAACAGAGTCGCGAAGCCACATCGCAGGAATATCTCCAGTCAGGATGAATGTCGTACCGTCATCCTGAAGCTTAGTCGCAGTTTCTAACGTATTTGGAAAACAATTGCGAAATAGTCGCTGTAGCTTGGGACGATGCGCAAGCTTCTGCTCTGCTTCTGCTAACACCTGCTGTACAGACATCGGCAATCCTAACGGCGGCATTGGAATTTTTGGCAAACGGAATTGTTCCATCGGTTATGCCCCTCCTATCGAATTAACTTAATCGTCTTAATTTCATACGGACGGAAAGTCAGCTTTAACTGTCCTTCGATTATCGTTAACGGTTCAATTTCCTCTTCTAGCGCATTCGTCAACACTGCTTGGCGGAATGGCTCAGGCCAACGAATCGAAACCGATTCTCTCCCCCCAGCACTTTCATAGAAACGCAGCACTGAGTGCTCGCCATCTTCCGCTAGTTTAACCGTATCTAGCACTACATGATTGCTCTCTAGTCCAACAAAAGAATGCGATGAGGGGAGTGTACCCAACTGAGCCGCAACCGCTCTTGCTACTAACGGACCATTCAACTCTGCAGCTTGACGAACAACGTGCGCTTCTTGCCATTGTCCACGATGCGAATAAATCGAATAAGTGAACGCATGCTCTCCTTGATCAGCACCTACATCGGGCCACTTAGGCGCTCTAAGCAAAGATAGGCGCATCTTCGCACCATGAATGTCATACCCATACTTGCAATCATTCATTAAGCTGACGCCATATCCGCTCTCCGACACATCAGCAAAGCGATGTCCACAAACTTCAAATTGCGCTTGCTCCCAGCTCGTATTTCGATGAGTCGGACGCTCTAAAGTCCCGAACGGGATTTCATAAGTCGCTTTAGTGGTTATGATATCGAAGTCAAATGCTGCTTTCAGCAACTTATGTGCTTCATGCCAATCTGCTTGAGTATGGAAATCGATACGACCATCATGATGGCGAATATGAACGTCTTGAATAATCGTAGACGCGTTCAATTTCCATTCGAAACGTAAAATATCTTGTGTTACGCCACGAAGAAGCACTTGTGCAGATTGAAGCTCAACCGCTCCTGCGGTTTGCTGCTCGAATCTCGGATCGATGTCCCAAGCATCCCATAGCGTAGGCTTATCATGGAAAAATTGAAGCTCATTCGCCTTCGCACCTGGCTTCAGCAGTTCCCGATCTGCATGCTTATCGAACCAACGAACAATTTCCCCTGCTTCATTGAACGCTAATGTTACATTGTCCGTATCCCAGTTCTCGCTAAGGTCCAGTGTTTCTACACTCATCGCTTTTTGCTCAGCTTGCTTCAACCACACGGTGCAATATCCGAACGCTGGAATCGACTTTACGCACACGAATAGCTCATAAGAGTCACCCTTCTCAATGACGTCCGTTGGCAATTGAACACCATTCGCATCATACGCTGCCAAACCACTTAGCTCTGAACCGCCTCGAATGGTTACAATTTCGTCTCGATTCCATCCAAAGCTGTTATACACAACATACGGCTTGCCTTCACCCATCGTCGAAATTTGAGTGGAAATCGACTTTAAGCTCTGCTCTAGCGCAGTATCGCCAATTTCGAACACAGATTTATACTCTTCTTCAGACGTTACATACACTTCAGGAATCGCACTGCCTGGAATGATGTCATGAAACTGGTTAAGCAAAAGGAGCTTCCACCCCTTGTCCATCTGATCTCTGAACGCTTGCTCATCGCTTTGTACTCCATAAGGCGTAGCGAGCTGCTGCCACACTTCTGCTTCACGATATAAAATTTCAGCTTTCCGATTCCACCGCTTATTTCGCGCATGTGTCGTATAAGTACCACGATGTAGCTCTAAATATAAATCGCCCTGCCACACAGGAAGATCTGTACGATCTGCGCCAATGTTATCAAAAAACTCTGTAGCCGTTCCGAACGTTGCCTTCGGCAACCCTGGCATGAGCTCTGCTCGCTTAATTTGTTCAAGCATTTCCCTCGTTACGCCACCACCCCCGTCACCATGTCCGTACAGCAGCATTTGCTCATGATGAAGGTCTTTCTGACGGAACGATTCCCAATGTTCCTTAATGTCCTTTGGTTTCGTATGCTCATTCAATCCATGATTCAAAAACGTCAGTAGCTGTGTGCCGTCAATTCCTTGCCATTGAAACAAATCATAAGGGAACACATTCGTGTCGTTCCAATTCAGCTTCGAGGTCATGAATCTTGTAATGCCTGCTTGCTGTAATATTTGTGGCAGGGAAGCACAATAACCGAACGTATCTGGAAGCCATTCAATATCGACTTGCTTGCCAAACTCCTGTTGATAGAACCGCTGCCCGTGAACAAGCTGTCGAATGAGCGATTCTCCGCTCGGCAAGTTGAGGTCAGGCTCAATCCACATCCCGCCGACTAACTCCCAACGCCCCTCTGCTACACGCTCTTTAATTTTCGCATATAATGAAGGATCATTGTCCTTCACAAATTGATAGAGCAACGGCTGGCTTTGTGCATATTTGAACTCAGGATACTCGTCCATTAACGTATTCATAGTCGAGAATGTCCTACTGCTCTTACGCACAGTCTCTCGTACTGGCCATAACCATGCCACATCGATATGAGATTGGCCGACCATTTTCATAACACCCGTTACTTCTTCAGAGGACGCTTGTTCACGCACTTTGCGAACGAGCTGCGCCTCAATCTCCATCCAGCCCTTGCCAACCTCTGCGTCGTTCAATTCCGTAGCAGAAGAGCCAGCGATAGCTGTTCGATAGTTCGCAACTGCATCCATCGTCTCTTTGAGTGCAGAATTCAACACAAGTGCGAGCTTTTCTCGTTCGGGCAGTCCAAGCAAGAGATCTCGAACGACAATAATGCTGTAGAGCAAACTCTGTACAGGTAGATTTGGTCGAACGAGCTCACACGTAATCCGCTTGATTGGCTCTCGAATGACCGCTTGTGCATTGAGTGGGTCATGCGGCTCTGGAATCGGATCGAATAGCTCCACATCAAGCTGAGGCTTCATACCAATTCTGTTCAAGAGAAGTGGTACATACGTATGGTTAGAATCTAGACCGTGGTACGATTCTCCGTTAATTCTCAGCAGTCCTTCGCCTCCAAATTCGAATACAAGACCAACTGCACTGTCTTGCCACTCGGATGGAATCTCTAAAGTACGCTTCAAACGATAGGTCGTTCCCGATTTCCCGTTCAAAATTTGATCTAACGTTGTAAGCTGTGGCGCTGATTCATCGCGATACAATCCAGGCTTCACATACTCTGTAAGCTGAACTTCCCATTCCGTCAGCGATATTTTATTGTGCCATTGTGCTTCCGTTAGCTCCCGAATGAGCCGATTGATCATTTCCATGATGTCATCTCCTTATTTTACGGTTAGCTTTGTAAGAAGGGCTGCTGAATCGTCGGAATGTTGAGCGACTGAGATGACAAACTCTCCTTGCTCTACGTTCCAATTCAACTGCTGATCTGTGAAGCCTAGTTGTGCTTCTGCAATCTCAAAAGTAACCGTCTTCGTTTCTCCAGGCTGTAAAAATAGTTTGTGGAAGCCTTTCAGCTCTTTCCCCGGTCTCGCAACCGAGCTTACTTTATCCGTCACATATAATTGCACGACCTCTGCTCCCTCCACTAGGCCACTGTTCGTCACCTTCAGCTGAATTTGCACCGATTGTCCCGAGCGAAGTGCTTCCTTTGAAATTTCGTGCTCCGACATCGAAAGATCCGAGTATGCAAATTGCGTATAACTTAACCCATAGCCAAATGGATAGCGCGGTTTCAAATCCATCTCCAAATATCGTTTACCTTTCGATCTCTTCGCATTGTACGTCATTGGAAGCTGGCCTACTGATTGAGGTACAGTGATCGTAAGCTTCCCTGATGGATTCACATCGCCGAGCAATATATCCGCAATCGCGAGTCCGCCGGCTTGCCCCGGGTACCATGCTTCTAAAATCGCATGAGCATGATCATCCACCCATGGCTCCGCAATCGGTCTGCCATTAATATAGACTACAACTACAGGCTTACCTAGTTGATGAATGTGCTGCAACAGTTGAAGCTGTACGCCTGAGAGCGTCAAGTCACTGCGATCGATGCCTTCTCCGCAATCCATCTCATTATGGTCACTACCTTTTACAATCGACGCGCCAGTGCGTAAATCAATCGTTCCTTCACCAAAATCGCGTGCGCTTGATCCACCCATGACCATCACGATCACATCCGCCTCAGTGGCAACGGATAACGCACTATCAAATCCATCTCGTGATGCACCTGTTATTCTGCACCCCGGCGCATATTTAACTTTGTCTACTCCGAGCTTTATTTTCATTCCTTCTAGCACTGTCACCACTTGCCCTGAAGGCTGAGGAGACGTATAATCACCCAGTTGATGGTAAGGCTGATCTGCATTCGGTCCAATTATAGCAACTGTTGCTTCACGACCAAGCGGAAGCAGATTCGCTTCATTCTTGAGCATTACGACCGCCTCAGACGCTACTTGATAAGCAAGCTCAGCATGCTCCTCGCAGCCGATAACTCGTTCCGCAAGCTGGGGGTCAACATACGGATGATCAAATAAACCTAGCTTATATTTAATACGGAGTACACGTTTTACTGCTTGATCAATATGTGATGTCTGCAGGTCACCACGTTCTAAAGCAGCTAATAGAGGTTTACCGAACATCGTGCCGGACATCTCCATATCTATGCCCGCTTTTATGGCCATCGCTGCCGCTTGACCACCATCTTCTGCTACGTCATGTCCTTCAACGAGCATCTCAATTGCGCCACAATCGGTAATTACATAGCCATCGAAGCCCCATTGATCCCGCAGAACATCTTGCAGCAAGTACTCATTCACCGTACACGGAATCCCATCGATCTCATGATAAGCGGGCATGATCGACAATGCCCCTGCTTCGACTGCCTTCTTGAATGGATAGAGGTCAATGTCATGAAGCTCACGAACGCCCATATGAACAGGAGCCGCATTGCGTCCTCCTTCAGAGCTACCATAAGCGGCAAAATGCTTCAATGTTGCAACAACAGTATCCTCTCGATCAAGGGAATTGCCTTGCAGCCCTTCAACTGAAGCAACTGCGAACTCTCCGATCATATAAGGATCTTCGCCAAAGCATTCTTCCGTACGTCCCCATCTCGGATCACGAACGACGTCCAGTACCGGAGAATACGTAACAGCCCCGCCTTGGGCTCTCGTCTCCAATGCGATGGCCTGGCACATCTTACGATATAGATCAATGTTCCATGTACTCCCAATTGCGAGCGGAACCGGAAACACCGTCGCTCCAATGGCCATGTGACCATGCGAGCACTCTTCTCCAAACAGAATGGGAATGCCTAGACGAGAATTTTCAATTGCATAACGCTGGATTTCATTGATCGCTATTACGCCTTCGCGAGGTGAAAGCCCTGTCTCCAACGTTACTCCTGTCCAAGGGTCAGCACGCAATGTCCCATATAGAGAGCCGATGCCACCTTTTGCAATCGCTTGTTTAAAATCGTCTGTAAGCTCAGCCTTCCCATTCTCTCCATGATACATATGCCATCCGAATGGCTGGCATAGTTGCCCAATCTTCTCTTGTATCGTCATACGACCGAGGAGTTCGTTCACTTTCTCCTCGATCTCTGCATCAGTTAGTGGATGTCTTTGTTGTTGATCGTTCATTTGCTAAACGAACCTCCCTTATTCCTTAACTGCACCAATCGTTAAACCTTCAACGAAGTAGCGTTGGAAAAATGGATAGGCGAGAATGATCGGTCCTGTCGCAAGTACAACCATCGCCATCCGAGCCGATTCTTGTGGCATCGATTGCAAAATACCTGTGTTAATCGAAGAGTTGCTCGAATTTTGCAATAAAAATTGCATACTATTTTCGATTCTCATCAGCATCGATTGCAACGGAACTAGACTAGATTTATCGATGTAGAGCAATGCATTAAACCAGTCGTTCCAGTATCCGAGTGTGCAAAATAGAGCGATCGTTGCAAGCCCAGGCAAGGAAAGTGGCAACACGAGCTGAACAAACGTACGAATTTCTCCTGCCCCGTCAATTTTCCCCGATTCAATAATGGCATCTGGCACCATCGTGGAAAAGAACGTCCGCATGATGAGAATGTAGAAAGCATTCACGGCCATCGGCAGTATTAATGCCCACACTGTATCTTTAATTCCGACGAATTGCGTGACTACAATATAAGTTGGCACCAATCCACCATTAAACAGCATCGTGAAAAACGCCATAAACCCAAAGAAATTGCGATATTTAAAATTCTTTCGTGAGATCGCATAAGCATAAAGTGTAATAATGAACAAGCTTAGCAACGTGCCGATGACCGTAACAAAGATCGTTACGCCATAGGCTCTCATTAATGACTCACCCGTCTTAATGATATAGCGATAAGCCTCAAAGCTCCATGAGCTTGGTAGCAACTGGTAACCATCTCGTGCTAATACTTTCTCGTCAGTAAAAGAAATAATGACAACGAACACGAATGGAAACACGCACAGAAGTGAAAAAATACCCGCGATCATATTGAAAATGATGTTAGAGCCGGTTGAAAGTTGACTGAAATTCCGTGCTCGGCGTTTCATAACGGCCATTAATAACACTCCTTTCCGAACGAAATACATTCATGACCTGATCGGTCACACTTTTTAGAACAAGGCGTTATCTTTATTGAATTTACGGACAATATAGTTGGAAGTGATAACAAGTACGAAGCCTACAACAGACTGATACAACCCTGCAGCAGTGCTCATACCGATTTCACCGGTCATTTTCAAGCCTCGATACACATAAGTGTCAATAACATTAGTAACTGAATATAAAGTTCCGGAATCCCGTGGCACTTGATAGAATAGGCCGAAATCCGCATAGAAAATCCGTCCAATTGCTAATAGCGTCATTATCGTCATTAGCGGTGTTAACAACGGAATCGTAATATTTTTAATTTGCTGCCATTTGTTCGCGCCATCGATCATAGCTGCCTCATATAGCGACTTATCCATCCCCATAATCGCTGCTAAGTAAACTACGCTATTGTAGCCAATTGCTTTCCAAAGACTAATGAGTACGAGGAAATATGGCCAGTACTTTTTCTCGGAATACCAGTTTATTGCGTCTACACCGAACCATCCGAGTATTTGGTTTAATACCCCTTTATCCAAGCTCAAGAAGCTGAATACAAAATAACCAACAATAACCCAGGAAAGGAAGTAAGGAAGAAACATTCCTGTCTGGTATATTTTCGACAACCGCTTATTTGTTATTTCCACTAGGACGATCGCCATCCCGACTGCGAGGACGAGACCTGCCACGATAAATACTAGATTATAGAGTACGGTGTTGCGAGTAATGATATAAGCATCATTCGTTAGAAATAAAAACTTAAAGTTATCAAAGCCGATCCATTGACTATTCATAATGCTGGCCCAAAAGCCATCTCTATGGTACCGGTATTGTTTAAATGCGATAATGGTTCCCACCATTGGCAAGTATGAAAATAAAATGAACCAAATTGCTCCTGGCAGTACCATGAGCAGCATAATTCTATTTTTAACCAAGTCCTTGAACAGGTGATTAAGCTTGTTCAACGTATACTCCTCCTCTCGCTGCGAATAAAGAAAGGGCGGAACGCATAGGTCCGTCCGCCCTCACTTCATGGGATGATCAACTAGTTATTTAGCCGCTCTCCACTCATCTAGCTGACGTTGCGCTTCTGCGATGATTTTGTCTAGTCCTGCCGCTTTGAATTTTTCAATCGCCTTTTGCAAATATTCGTCAGGATTAACTGTACCTGTCATCAATGCAGACCAGAACTCAGATTTCACGTTTTGAACTGCAGCAAGTTCAGCTGTTACGCTCGAAGTATCGAAGTTGAAGCCCAATGTCGGTGCTTGTGTGCTTGCATTGTTGAAGGTTGCATATTCTTCCCACTTGTTCGCAGGGTCGCCTTCATTCAAGTAAGTAAGCAATACGTTACCGAGCGAGAACGTTGGCATATCGTAGTTTTTAGACTCGTCTAGGTTTTTCATGTAGTTGTTATCTAGTTTTTCGTAGTGAACGCCTTCAATTCCTGAATCTACGAGATTACGCAAGTAAGGATCTGTGTTAAGCAAGTTCAAAAATTCCATTGCTTTTTCTGGATGTTCGGAGTTTGCAGAAATCGCTTGTAGGGAGCCCATTACAGACCAGTTGTATACAACAGATTCGCTAGCTTGTGTAGATACAACAGGGTAACCGTATGAAGCAGACCATAAGTTATCAGCGAATGGTACTGTTGCAGCGCGATCAGCGAACCATTTGCCTGATTTCATCAAATCATCTGTTGAAGGAGTCGTTGCAGCTTCGGCAGATACATATCCCGCTTTATAGAAACGGTGCATCGTGTTCAAAGCTTCCTTCAATTCAGGAGTTTCGAGCAGATTCTCAACCTTGTAATCTGTGGAACCTAGCTTAACAACCATTGGCAACTTATCAATCAAGTAGTCATATGGCAAAACAGGCGAGTAATCTTTATTCATGGCGAATGGAACAACATCCGGCTCATTTTCCTTAATCACTTTAAAGAGTGGCTCCAAGCTATCTAATGATGTCGTTACTTTCGTGTAATCAAGGTCATACTTCTCCAGCAATTGCTTGTTGAAGCGCCATACTTCTAGCGCTGGCAATTCTTTGTTGGCTGGAATCCCATAGTTATGACCATCTACTTTGGAGCCTTCAAGGAAAGCGGGGTTCAAAGCAGCCTTAATTTCTTTTCCATGTTGTTCAAGCAAATCATCGATGGCAAGGAATGCGCCTTTACGTGCGTTTTGCACATAATCGAATGCCCATGAGGAAGTAAACATAATATCCATTTTCGTACCGGAAGCAGTCATTACTTTCATTTTTTGATCGTAATCGCCCCAGTCAAGCTGAGTCATCTTAACCGTTACACCGATTTTTTCGGCAGTGTACTTGCTGACTTCTTCCATGACTTTGTCTACATCTCTTTGCGGTGTACCAATTGTGTACCAGATCAGCTCAACCGGCTTTTCTGTTTTACCTGCAGAAGGATCAGAACCTGTGCCAGAGCTAGCACTTGGACTCGTACTAGAGTTGTTGTCTTTAGATCCACAAGCACTCAATACCATTGTCAGCGCAAGGATCAGTGATACAACGAGCATCATACTTTTTTTACTTCTTACCATGATTGTAATTCCTCCCCTTTAATGTTTTGAACATGGATTGTTTTGCTATTGCCTAATTCAAGACTACCGGATGAAAGCACTTTCAAAAAGTGAACAAATTAAACATCAAGGGGTTAAATTAAATAAAAGCGCTTTCATAGCAATTCTTTATACTCAATCGGGGAAATCCCAACATACTTTTTAAATTGCTTGTGGAAGTAACCTGTTTCCCAATATCCAACCTCTCGCGCAATTTCGTGTACTTTGGCATTTGTCGTCTTGAGCAGTACTTTGGCGCGGTTTATTCGATAGCGATTGAAGTAATCTGTGAAGGAATCGCCCGTCTCCTTATGAAATAATTTTCCTAGATAGACAGGGTGAATGTTGTACTGCATTCCTAGCAGCTTCAGCGTCATATCCTCCGCATAATTAGCTTCAATATGCTGGAGTACCTGCCGTATTATCGGGCTCTTATCTTCACGGATCAGCTCATCGATTGCTGTGGAAATGGCTTCTTTCACGATTGCAAGAAGCTCTTCTAAGTTAGAGGCATAGAGTACTTTCTCAAAACTCGATTGAAATGGTTCATTCTCCCATACATCCGTACGAATAAATCCGTCCAATTCCATCTTTAATCGCGTCAGCATTTCGATCGCTAGGCTTCTAAGCTGTTCTGGTCTTATCCCCAATACATCACGTAATCGATTGAAATCCGCCTCGATCCGCTCATCGAGCTGCTCTTTATCTTTGGAGAGCAACGCTTTCGAATACGTGTTCCAATCGATTTCAAGCTTGGAGCTACCGTCGCTCGTCATGGGTAAAAAACGCTCATAATCGGCAATATCTTCCGGTTTAAGCAGCATATATAATTGGAGTGCACGCTGTGCACTTTCATAGCTCAATTGCTCGTTTCCTCTTAACGAGGTCGAACCTATCGCAATCTTGCAAGAACAATGCTGAATGCGCAAATGAAGCGCTAATTGCAATGCAACTTCACGTGAACCCTCTTGTTGATCTGCTATCGAGACAAGTACGATGTCACCTTCGTTATTATGAAAGCTCACCACGTTTAGCTGCTGCTGTTGAATCGTAAGCATGAGGTCATCGTATAAGCGATTCTCTCGCTGTCCTGACCCTTGAACGATCACTGTCGTAACATATTGTCCGACGAAATTGATTCCTAGCATAATCGCCCGTTCATCAAAATCAGTTGGCGCAATTTGCCCAGTCATCTTCCGTAGCAGAAGAGCATCTCGAATGATATCAATGTCGTCTTCTTTCACCACATAACGAAGAAGCGAATCGTTCAGCTTTTGCACAGTACTTCTCAAGGTTGCACTTAGCTCTGTGAAATTAATCGGCTTCAGCAAATAATTTTCTATTCCGAGCTGCATCCCTTGTTTTAAATAATCAAATTCATTGAACCCGCTCAAAATGATAACAAGCAGCTCTGGACGTAGCTCACGTGCTTTGCGAATGAGTGTCAAACCGTCCATAATAGGCATCGATATATCAGTAATAAGCAGATCAATGGGAATGTCCTCCAATTTTTGAAGCGCCATACTTCCATTATCCGCTCTTGCACTAAGCTCAAGTCCGAAGGAAGACCAATCTACTGCATCGCATAAGCCGTCCAAGATGAACGGCTCATCATCTACAATCATCACTCTATACATCGCTGTTCACTCCTTGCTGTACGATCGGAATCCAAACGATTACCGTCGTTCCAAATCCCCATTCACTATAAATCTCAATCCCATATTGTTTTCCGTACGTTAGCTTTAACCGATCATTGACATTTCGAAGGCCGAGCGATGGATTGTCGTCCTCTACCTTGTCAAATTGTAACCCCTGTTGAATGCGATTCAATTGATCTGACTCAATCCCTTTGCCATTATCGTCAATTTGAATTCGAATCGCTGTCTCCACCCGCTCCATCGAAATGTGAATCCGATTGTCCTCATCTTCTGCTCGCATCCCGTGAACAATATAGTTTTCTACAATGGGCTGAAGCGTCATTTTCACAATGTGGATGGCTTCAATTTCCTTCGGAACATGAAATGTATACCTAAATCGATCTTTATAGCGAATTCGGAACAGCTCTAAGTAACGTTCACATAAATCAACCTCTTCACGCACGCTTAAAAAAGTTTGTGTTCGTACCGAGCTTCTGAACAGCACAGCAAGACTATAGATCATTTCAGCCACATCATTCGCTCCTGTCGAAAGCGCACGCATCCGAATAACCTCTAACGTATTGTATAGAAAATGGGGATGAATCCGCGCCTGCAACGCCGTCAATTCCGTATGCTTCTGCTTAATATCCGCTTTATACACCCGATCGATATGCTGCGTGAGCTCATTCATCAAATGATTAAAGCTAGCGGCAATTTGACCAAGCTCATCTGCTTTTGAATCCGGTATTCTCATCCGAAGATCACCAGATTCTGCTTTACGCATAAATCGAATAATATTGTTGGCACGATTCGAGTAATTGGACACAACGACCGATGGAATGAAAATCGCAAGTAACACACATCCGAGCGCTGCGAACAAAATGATTCGCTTCACAGACGCATAGGATTGCTGGAGTTCATCCTTCGGAATAATCCCAACTGCAACATAACCCAGATGAGTCGGGGGTAATGTTGTAATATAGGAGTCCTTTTCCAAATGTCCTGAACCTATAACTGAATTTAGTTGATTCGCATAGGGATAGACTTGTCCATAATAGCGATTAGAAGAATCGAAGATCACTTGACCTTCTGGAGCGAGCACAACGATCGAGCCTTTAAAAGCATTGTTCTCATTCGCAAGAAGCTTAGACAATTCATTAGCGCGATAATAAACAAGAATTTGCCCAACAGCCTTCATCGTTCCGACATCATTAATTTGACTTTGCACTGCAAATAGATGATTATCCTGTTGCTTCAATGCGTCTCTTAGCCAAATGTTCGGTATCGATACGCCACCAACAGGTAAAGTCATCGCATCTGGAATAAAGGATTTCGACGGATTCGTTTCAACAAGCTTGCGTGAGCCATTCCTACTAATCGCGTACAAAAAATATTTATCAGAGCTATACAAAATCACATTCTCAATTGCAGAGTCATCGTCCATCGCAGCTTTAAAATAATCCAATCCCATTGAGCTAGCGCTGCCAGTGAGTGAAAATTGATCCATTCGATATTGCAAATATTGCTGATAGGAATGCTTCAGTAGGTACGTCACATGGTCCGCTAACGACGCATCACGATACATATTTTGAGTCAATTGCTGGACTTTATTATACTTGGTCTCCAAATACTCATTAACCTGTTCCAATGCTCGCTTTTGTTTGTCGAGTTCATCACGCATGATGTTGTCTGTCGTATATGTATAGGCGAAATAAGATAGAGCTGTAATCATTACGACAGTAATCAAAATGAATATCGACATAATCTTTATAAACAGTTTATTTCGAAAGCTCAACCGATGCCCCATAATGCGATATTCACCGCCTAGATGTAATAAATATGGCATAGAGCCCCGAAGCACAAAGCGTTCGGGGCTTTATTTAACGATATTTACGAAGAACTTGAAGAAAGGCGCTCCCGTACTTTGCAAGCTTAGCTTCTCCGATCCCTTTCACAGCACGCATATCAGCTTCGGTTTGTGGCTTCAAGCGACACATCTCTTGAAGAGTTGAATCATGAAAGATAACGAAAGGCGGCAAACGCTCCTCATCTGCAAGTTGCTTCCGCAATTGACGCAGCGCATCGAACAATTCCGAATGATCTCCACTTGAGCCTGCTCCAGATCCATATGTTCGTGTGCCAGTTGATCGTCCGGTTCGAGCGCTAGTTATTTTTCGAGGTTGTTCTCGCTCCACACGACGATAGACCCGCCCATCCTGCTCTATCACCTCGCGTACACGCTCAGTGAACTGAACGACAGGATACTGACTATCTGTCAGTCGCAGATAACCATCGGCAACTAATGCATGAATGAGCTGAACGATGGCTTTTTCAGTCATCGCACTCAATCGACCATAAAATCGGTTTCGATCTAAGTCCAATTGGCGCAGCTTCGCATCGTTCGCACCTCGGAGCACTTTGGCAATCATCGTCACACCGAAGCGTTGTCTTACACCAGCGATACACCCGAAGACGAACTTTGCATTCTCTGTTATATCCTCCAGTTCACGCTCATCTGTACAATTGGCACAGATTCCACATCTCTCACTGTCCGCTTCACCGAAGTATCTCACAATTGTTTGCTGCAAGCATTCCCCCGTGTGCGCATACTGTACCATCTCATTCAACAACCGGTAATCATTTCGTTTACGTTCTTCATCCGCATCGCTTTGCTCGATAAAAAACTTTTGAGTCACAACGTCCTGTGGAGAGTATAACAGCACACATTCCCCTGGTTCGCCATCGCGCCCCGCGCGACCTGCTTCTTGATAATACGCTTCCAAATTTTTCGGCATATTATTATGAATGACGAAGCGAACATTTGATTTATCAATACCCATCCCGAACGCATTCGTAGCTACGATGACGAGCAGATCATCGCGTTGAAAGGCATCCTGTGTACGACCACGTTCATCTTCACTTAATCCTGCATGATACTTTCCTGCAGCAATGCCAAGACTGCTTATAAAAGCATGACAACTTTCCACCTCGCGACGTGTGGACGCATAGATAATACCAGCTTGTCCCTTATGATCCTTCACATATTGCGCAAGATAGTCCCGCTTATCTGCATTTCGGACAACATTTAACGTTAAGTTCTCGCGCGCATACCCTGTAGTCACTTTAACCGGATGCTGAAGCTTCAACCTCTCCGTAATATCATCTTTCACGACGTCAGTCGCTGTCGCAGTGAAAGCTGCCATTACCGGACGAGGATTAAGATCTCGAAGTAAACGAACGATACTCATATAGCTAGGTCGAAAATCATGTCCCCATTGTGACACACAATGGGCCTCATCCACCGCTACGAGCGGAATCGAAACGCTTCGGAGCAAAGATCGGAATTGTTCCGATTCAAGACGCTCAGGTGCAACATACAACAATTGATAGCGTCCAGAAGCGACCTCGCGCATACGTTCATTCGTTTCTTTTATGGAAAGTGAGCTATTAATAAAGGTTGCCGATATCCCGGTCGCGTTAAGTGCGTCGACCTGATCCTTCATCAGTGAAATCAGCGGGGAAATAACCAAAGTAACACCTGGAAGAAGCAGTGCCGGAATTTGATAACAGATTGATTTTCCAGCACCTGTCGGCATTATTCCAAGTACATCTTTCCCCTGTAAAATAGCCTCAATTAAGGTTCTTTGTCCACTGCGAAACTGTTCATAACCATAATAAGTGCGTAGTGCTGCCAAAGCCTGTTGAATGTCCATATCCGCTCCTTTTCTGCTTACGACTTCATGGGCAGCCATGGAGAAGGCAAGCCAGTGTAATAAACATGTAATACATGAAGAGCTCGCGTACAGACCGTATATAGAAGCTTGCGATCTTTTTCTTCGCCATAACGATCCGCAGATGCATCCCAGACAAGCACCGCATCGAACTCAATTCCTTTTGCCAAATACGATGGTAGTACGGATACACCTTTCGGCAGTTGTGCAGATACTCCTGTAACATGGGTCAACGAAACTTCTTCCGAAAGCTGTTGCTTCAATAGTTCAGTCGCAATGCCACTTTCTTGTGCAGTCTTCGTAATGACTCCTATCGTACCATATCCGCGCGTCTCTAGCTTCGTAATCGCTTCTGCTATCCGTTGACCTAGCGTCGCTTCGTTAGAGCAGGCTTCTACATAAGGCTCCTCACCCATCCGCGCAAATGGAGTTACGCCTTCCGCATCTTCCGGTGCAAGAATGCCCTTCGTATATTGTACAATTTGTAGCGTTGATCGGTAGCTGGTCGTCAATCGCCATACCGCTGTATGCTCTGGCGCCATTAAACGAATCCACCCATCAAACCCTCCACTATCTTGCGATTGCAAGTAAATCGCTTGATTAAAGTCGCCGAGCACCGTCATTCTCGCGCGTGGATAGCGCCGACGAAGATAGGTTGCTTGGAACGGGGAATAATCTTGCGCTTCATCCACGAATACCTGTTGAATATCCCCCTCCACAAGACGGAAGCCTTCGAGCGCCTCCATCATATACATGAGTGGAGTTGCATCCTCGTGGTCGATTTTTTTACGTTCAAGCGTCACTTCTGCACGAAGTGCCATCCAGTCCCACCCGCATGGAAGCTTTCCATCTGGCGCGCATGCCGTGAACAAGGATCTGCTTTGGAACAACTCTTGGTACACTGCAACAACGTCAATAAACCGATAAGTGCGTACAGCCCTTACGAGTGGAGCTATCGCATCCTCAGCCACTTGTCGTCTAATTTTGGTATTCATATGCTCTTCATCATCGAATGCCTCATCATGAAATCCGCCACCACGACGCACATCGACGAAGGCACGTTGAATAACCTCCTGATCCGCAACCTCTGCCGCTTCTTCTAGCCAAGCTTCGTTCATCTGGGTGTCGACCCATTGCTTCAACTGATCGAGTAGCCAACGCCGCAGCCTTGCAGCTCGCTCTCCAAAATCATCAGATGCACGCACTTCGTAAAATTGCTCTAGCATCTGCTCCGAGGAAACGATCATCATATTACGATAGCGCAACGGTCGAAAGCGAATCCCTTCGCGCTCCAACCGCTTTAAGTAGTTTTCAATCGTTGCAAAATAATGCTCCGAGCCTTTGTAGCGCACGGCTTGCTCTCTTGCAGCTCCTTCGGTTGTTCCTTCTTCCGCAGCAAGCACTTCTGTCTGCGAAAAAAGATCCTCCACCTCGAACCTGTGACCCAGTCTCGCTTCGATCAGCTCGCGAAATGTCATCTGCCGCATATTCGCCTCACCTAGATCAGGTAACACCCGAGATACATAACCTTTAAACACCGGATTCGGTGAAAATAAAATAATTTGGTTCGGCTTTAGCGTGTCACGATACCGATAAAGCAAATAAGCAATCCGCTGAAGTGCCGCAGACGTTTTTCCACTGCCCGCTGAGCCTTGCACGACTAACATTCGATGCTTCTCATCGCGAATAATTCGATTCTGCTCTTTCTGAATCGTTGCCACAATGCTCTTCATTGCCGTATCTGAGCCCTCGGACAAGACAGCTTGTAGAATTTCATCTCCAACCGTCTCCGAAGTGTCAAACATATGCTTCATCTGTCCGCCACGAATGACGAATTGACGCTTTAACATGAGGTCTCCGCTGAGCTCTCCATCCGGAATCGCGAAAGAAGCCGGTCCTGGCTCATGATCATAAAATAAGCTGGAAATCGGCGCACGCCAGTCGTAGACCCAGAACGTTAGCCCATCTTCGCCAACAAGCGAAGCCCGCCCAATATAGATGACATCGGTTTGCTCGCCTTTCTCTGTAAAATCTATACGTGCAAAGTATGGCGAGTCGAACTGCTTCGTCAGTCGCTCAACTGCTTCAGATGCAACTTTATGACTCCGCTCCCGCTCCGCAAGCAATTCCGCTTGTTGCATAATGCTTCGCCAAGTCTCGCCAACCTCATTAGAATCAGAAAAGTTCATGCGCACATCGTCCCAAAACTCCTGACGAATACCCACTACATCGTCACGTCGGTCGCCGAGCAGCAACATCTCTTTTTTCAATTGACGGCTAACTTGCTCTAACGTCTGACGCAGCCGCTTTTCTTCCTCATCTCGAGGCGTTAATTCAAGCGTCACTTTCGATTCCACTCCTAATCGGTACTATTGTAATCTATGTTGTATCATGCGTGGAGGGTGAGTGCAACTCTAGATGTAGATTCACGAAATGAAGCACTGAATAACTACATTCCAATCACACACCTTCAAGTGGCTGCATATACATAAAGTGGTGAAATCTATGCAATGGACTGGGGGCTTTGTAAAGCATGCCGCATGAACATGAACATCAACAATTAGAAGATGCGATTGCATCCATTACGGAAATTGCAGAGCAGTTTAAACTGGACTTCTATCCGATGCGCTATGAGATATGTCCTTCTGACATTATTTATACGTTCGGCGCTTACGGTATGCCAACCCGATTCAGCCATTGGAGCTTCGGTAAAAATTTCAATAAAATGAAGATGCAATATGATCTCGGACTTAGTAAAATTTATGAGCTCGTCATTAATTCTAACCCCTGTTACGCCTTTCTACTCGATGGAAACTCCTTAGTTCAGAACAAGCTTATCGTCGCCCACGTACTTGCCCACTGCGACTTCTTCAAAAACAATGCCCGCTTCTCCAAAACGAATCGTAATATGGTCGAAAGTATGTCCGCAGCAGCTGAGCGTATTAGTCAATATGCAACAGAACACGGCTCAATCGAAGTTGAACGCTTCCTAGACGCTGTTATCGCAGTACAAGAGCATATCGATCCGGTCATTCATAAGCCCTATGGCTTGGACAAAACCCGTTATCTTGAGCTTCAGCAAAAAAGGTGGAACGAAGGGGATCGCAACAAACGCGGAACCGAGAGTCTTTATGATGATTTGTGGGATTTAGAGCGCTATTCCAATGCTGCAGATGACACAACTCCCATCGATAAACCGATTACCTCCTTACGAATTCCACCCCATCCTGAAAAGGATCTCATTTGGTTTGTTCAACAATTTTCGCCACAGCTTACTGATTGGCAACGCGACATCATGAGTATGCTCCGCGAAGAAATGCTCTACTTCTGGCCTCAGATCGAAACGAAGATCATGAACGAGGGCTGGGCTTCGTACTGGCATCAGCGCATTATGCGCGAGCTGCCACTCACTAGCGAAGAGGCGATCGAATACGCCAAGCTGAATGCCGCAGTCGTGCAGCCGTCTAGACATTCTTTAAATCCTTATTACTTGGGTTTGAAGATCTTCGAGGACATCGAACGCCGATTCGGGCATGAGCATCTATTCGAGGTGCGCGAGCTAGAATCCGACATCTCGTTCCTTCGCAACTACTTGACGAAGGAATTAACAGAAGACCTTGATCTATATATCTTCGAGAAAAAAGGACCCGAGTGGCTCATCACCGATAAGGCTTGGGAAAGTGTGAGAGATCAGCTCGTTGAATCGCGAGTGAACGGCGGTTTTCCATATCTAGAGGTGATCGATGGCGATTGGAATAGAACCGGCGAGCTCTATATCGCGCATCGCTATGAGGGCATCGAGCTCGATTTAAAGTATGTGGAGCGTACCCTGCCATATCTCGTTCAACTATGGGGAAAGCCAGTACATTTAGAGACTACCGCTGATGATAAGACGGTGCTATTCAGCTGCGATGGGAAGAAAACAGCTCGCAAGCAATTGTAACGATCTAACAAAGGGGCTATCCCATAAGCATGTTTGCTTCCACTTCAGATTAAACGCGCAGATCAAAACACGTGACAATGAAGCGTTGCTGTACTAAGGGGCCCGGCACCACCCGGAACGAGTTCATAGCGTTACTGTGTAGCGTTATGCTGGATTTCGCGAGGATTATTTGGCAAATAGGATTATGCGATAATGCTATTTTACTCAAAAACGTTTACGAGATCCTCGGAGCGAGTTAATAACGTTACGGAGTAGCGTTATGCTGGATTCCGCGGGGATTATCTGGCAAATAGGATTATGCGATAATGCTAAATACTCGTTAAATCGCCAAATTCATCATAACGTTTTTCTAAATTTTTATATGTTTAGCATGTACGTCTTTTGAGAATTCTAAATAAACCGAAAGGAGTCGATCGCATGCCGAATCCATCGAACAAGGTCAGCTCACCTCAACGTCCTACCTCATTTCCGCCTCAACATCAAAATCAACAGCCCGGAATAGAACAACAGATGAAGCCACTACCGGAAGCAGTCTCTCCCATTTATCAGCCTGCCAAAAA
Organism: Candidatus Cohnella colombiensis; assembly: GCA_029203125.1. GTDB lineage: Bacteria > Bacillota > Bacilli > Paenibacillales > Paenibacillaceae > Cohnella > Cohnella colombiensis. The sequence continues at coordinate 932,812 of CP119317.1, read as the reverse complement.
ATTGCAGGATAAAGTGGCAGTTATTAGCGGAGGAGATAGCGGAATCGGACGAGCAGTCGCTTTAGCCTTCGCAAAGGAAGGTGCCCATGTCGCTGTAATCTACTTAAACGAAGAGATTGATGCACAAGAAACGAAAAAGCAAATTGAAGCTGAAGGACGTAATTGTTTATTGATTGGCGGTGATATTGGTGACCCTGTATTCTGTCAGAAGGCAGTAGACCAAACCATACACACTTTAGGGCGTCTAGATACGGTAATCAATAATGCGGCAGAGCAGCATCCGCAAAATAAGCTAGAGCAAATTACGCCAGAGCAGCTTGAACGAACGTTCCGCACGAATGTGTACGGCATGTTCTTCTTAACCGCAGCAGCGCTACCGCATTTGACCGCAGGTTCTACGATTATCAATACAACTTCCATTACCGCTTATCATGGCAGTCCGACGTTACTTGACTACTCCTCTACAAAAGGTGCTCAAGTTGCATTTACTCGATCTTTAGCTTTGAACTTGATCGGTCAAGGCATTCGCGTAAACGCAGTCGCACCTGGTCCAATATGGACACCGCTAATCCCATCAACTATGGATGAGCAGAAAGTAGCTAACTTTGGCTCAGATACACCAATGAAGCGTGCTGGACAACCTAGCGAGCTTGCACCCGCATATGTATATCTTGCTAGTGAAGATTCCTCTTATATGGCGGGACAAGTGTTGCATGTCAATGGTGGTGTCATCATCAATGGTTAGCGTCTTAGTGAATATGTTTGTTTCATTTTCAGATCACTCACCTGGCTCATAGAGACACGAAAACGAAGAAATCGCGGTACAATGGGGTTATCCCTGCACCGCGATTTCTCGATTACCGCCACCACGCAGATTAATGCGACTTTCTCGGCTTATTTCACCAGATTCGCGCTACCACGCAGATTAGTGCGACTTTCTCGGCTTATTTCACCAGATTCGCGCCACCACGCAGATTAATGCGACTTTCTCGGCTTATTTCACCAGATTCGCGCCACTACGCTGATTAGTACGACTTTCTCGGCTTATTTCACCAGCTTCGCGCCACCACGCAGATTAGTGCGACTTTCTCGGCTTATTTCACCAGCTTCGCGCCACCACGCAGATTAGTGCGACTTTCTCGGCTTATTTCACCAGATTTCTGCCACCACTCAAATAGCAAGAGACTGCCCTTCTTATTTAAGCCACCGCTTCCTTCAAGCTCACCGAGTTGAAGTCTGTTCGATAATAACGGATCATGACGGCTAGTCCAAGTACAACGATATAAGAATATAATGCAATCCAAGCTCCCATGCTTCCCCAATCCAATACGATAACGAACACGTAGCTTAATGGGACGAACATGGCAAAGCTGAGTACAATTGAAATCCGCATTAAGAATGTCGTGTCACCAATACCCCTTAAGCCACCGGCATAGAAGTTATAAAAACCGTCGAACAATTGCAAATATGCGGACACCATAATTAACTCTGCTGCGAGTTCATACACACCAGGATCACTGCTAAATATTCTAGCGATATCGTCAGCCCATATTAATTCAGCCGTCCCTAGGGCAAGTAAGAAGATCGACCCTAACAACGCCGTATGTGTTCCAAGCTTGCGTGCCAAGTCAGGGCGCTTCTGTCCAATTTGTTGACCTACGAGAATCGTCGCTGTCGACCCGAATGCAAATGCAGGCATAAATCCGAATGCCATGACACTCAGCGCAACTTCATTCGCTGCAGCTGCCATATCTCCAAGTGTAAGTACGAAAACAGTGAAAATGTACATCGACACACTCATTGAAAATTCTTGTAACCCAAGCTTGCCACTCTCGTGTGCAATGAGTTTAAATTCCTTCCAGTCTGGCTTCTCGATTTGACGCGTTGGAACTTTACGATTCAGCGGTCCCCAGAATACGAGCATACAAACAACGAGTTGAATAGCTTCGCCAATCAATAGTGCATAGCCCGCACCAACGATGCCGAGATTAGGTAAACCCCAATGTCCATAAGTGAGACCATAAGTTAATCCAATCATTAATACATTAGAGAAGATCGAGACGATCATCGACGTTCTAGTATCTCCGATCCCTCGGAAAAACCCATGAAACACAAAGCTTATTATACCAAAAGACATTGCATAAAATCGAAGTTCTAGATACTTGCTTCCGGTGGAGAGTAACTCCGCTGACCCTCCGGTGAGCTGTAATACTGCGCCACTTGCAAACCAGCCAGCAAGCGCAATGATTAAGGCCACTCCAACACTTACAAGTAAAGCAAGATTCGTTCGTTGCATTCCTTTACGCATTTCGCCTGCTCCATAATTTTGGGCAACTAAATAATTGACGGAATGCCCTATACCAGAGAAGATTGCGAATACGTTGTACATAATAATATTCGAGACACCCACAACTGCGATGACGATAAATCCAAGATCACCGACCATAATGAGGTTAATTGTTCCAGTTAGTGTCTGAGTAGCAAATGCGAATAACGAGGGCAATGCCAATACGAGTATGCCGTACCAGCTTTTCATCAAGTTCATCTTGTTGTTCATCCTTCATTCTATTTTATAATCATCTCATTTTGCCTGAGTTCGTAGCCCAAGTCAATGCACGTGAAGCGGCTGAGCCCTTGCGGTACTTAGTAATTTCTTCCTTCGCCAAATGTTCAACCTTCACTATATTGGCTTCCGATACTGTAGCATATTTACTATCCTTCGTAACCTCAGCATCAAAATATACTTTTCTTGCTTTTGGATCGTAGCTCTCTAAATGGTTCATATTCACCAGATTCGTCCGATCCAATCGATCAAATCCATAATCCTTAAGCACAATAAGGAGTTCATCTAGTGTTGTCGGATAATAATACATGTTATCTTTCGTATAAAACTCCGGACCATCTGAAGTAGGCTTGATCGAGATCAAATCCGATATATGAACGACACAAAGCTTGCCTTCTTGATCTAACAAGCGAATTTGCTCAGTCATACTGTTATCCTCCTATTTATATTGATTTGGATAGAAGTTCATCTTTCTTTATCGATAACGAAAGTAGCGCCACTAATGCCAGCGTCAATATGACTGAAATCATCAGAAAGGGAGGATGACTCGCTCGTTGATAAATGAAATTACTCCCTGCAACAATTAGAATAGCGAGTACTAAAAAGATAAAATAAACCCGGTTCTCTCTCACAAACAGCTTCTGCCTCTTAAATCTACTTGTTGAATCTATGAAGCTGAATCCACCTTTAAAAACATAGATTAATAGGGAAAATAAAAACACAAGACTCGACGATATCGTTTGTACGATGTACCCATCAACGGTATATGCTTTAATGGATGTAAATACTTCGTAATGTAGGAATACTCCCAGTAGTATTGACTGAATGATGAAGACCACTATATATCCTGTAATGATCATCATCATGGCATTGAAATAATGAACCTTTAAAAAAAATACAACGAAACATATGCAAAGTACAATTTGTACGATAGAGGAAATCTGTTGTAATTCTTCCTGTTGCAAAGAATTTGAAACTAAGCTAAGCATGAAAGAAACGATCGTAAACTGCCATATATATGGCTTAACAGGAAATCTGAATAACACGAGTACGAAACAAAAGAAAGTGATCACTTCTAGTGTAGAAAAAAATATAAACATTGCAAAGTTCATTATTGTTGGAATCCTCCGTCTGCGTCTATCCTGCTATCCATTATTTTATTTTACCATTTTCTCCATATAAATCACCCTTAATTTCAAAATGAACTTTCATTGCAATAATAAAATAGGCTCACATTATCACGAATGACAATGCCAGCCTATGTGAATTACCGATTAAGCAAACTCCCGACATAACGCAACAATTCATTCGCACAAACAGAACAATAACCATGACCTTCAATAAGTCGCTTCGTCACTTCATTAATGCGCTTGAGTTGATTTTCATCTGGCGTCTTTGTCGATGTCGTAATCTTTACAATATCCTTCAAGTCTGTGAACAGCTTCTTCTCGATGGCTTCACGCAGTCGATCATGTGTGCTGTAATCGAATTTTTTCCCTTTACGAGAAAAAGCAGAAATACGAATTAAAATTTCTTCGCGGAAAGCCTTCTTTGCATTTTCGGATATTCCGATTTGCTCTTCAATCGAACGCATCAACCGTTCATCTGGGTCCATCTCTTCGCCTGTAAGCGGGTCCTTAATCTTTGCCCAGTTACAGTAGGATTCAATATTGTCCAAATAATTTTCGAACAAAGTTCGGGCCGACTCCTCGAAAGAATAGACGAATGCCTTCTGAACTTCCTTCTTCGCGAGCATGTCATACTCCTTGCGGGCAACAGAAATGAAGTTTAAATACCGTTCTCGCTCCTCCTTCGAAATCGAAGGGTGCTGGTCCAGTCCGTCCTTCATCGCCCTAAGCACGTCTAGTGCATTAATACAGGGTAGATCTTGCTTGATTAGTGCGCTGGAAATCCGATTGATGACATACCTCGGATCAATGCCTGACATTCCTTCATCCGTATATTCATTTTGCATCTCTTTAAGGTCCGCGTCTTTAAAGCCCTCTACTTCTTCTCCATCATACAGGCGCATCTTCTTAATGAGATCCATGCCTTGCTTCTTCGAGTCCTTCAGCCGTGTCATGATTGAGAAAATGGCTGCCGCTTTTAGAGCGTGCGGAGCGATATGAACATGCTGCATATCAGACTGCGCTATCAGCTTCGAATAGATTTTCTCCTCGTCAGATACCCGCAAGTTGTATGGAATCGGCATTACAATCATACGTGACTGCAACGCTTCATTTTTCTTATTAGAAATGAATGCTTTATACTCGGATTCATTCGTATGCGCAATAATGAGTTCATCTGCGCTAATGAGTGCAAATCTTCCTGCTTTGAAGTTACCCTCTTGCGTCAACGAAAGCAAATTCCATAAAAACTTCTCATCGCATTTGAGCATCTCTTGAAATTCCATCAATCCGCGATTCGCTTTGTTTAATTCGCCATCGAATCGATACGCACGCGGATCCGACTCTGAGCCATATTCGGTAATCGTAGAGAAATCAATGCTCCCAGTTAAATCTGCGATATCTTGCGATTTTGGATCGGAAGGACTGAACGTACCAATCCCGATCCGATTTTCTTCTGAGATGAGTACACGTTCGACAGGTATCTGTTCGATGTCGCCATTATAATCGGTCCGAACACGCATCTGACATGAAGGACAGAGATTACCTTCGATCCGAACGCCCAGTTCCTGCTCTACTTCAGCCCGAAGCTCTTGTGGAATCAGATGAAGTGGATCTTCATGCATAGGGCAGCCTTGAATAGCGTACACCGCACCACGATGGGTGCGTGAATATTGCTCTAGTCCCTTTTTCAACAATGTGACAATTGTCGATTTCCCACCACTAACTGGACCCATTAAGAGCAAGATTCGTTTCCGAACATCTAGTCGCCTTGCCGAAGAATGAAAGTACTCTTCAACAAGCCTCTCCATCGTCCGATTCAATCCAAAAATTTCGTTCTCAAAAAATTTATAACTTTTACTTCCGCCTTGATCCTCTACTCCACGCGACACAATCATATCGTACACTCTAGCATGCGCGGTCATTGCAGGTGTGCGATCGAGGCGAAGCAATTCAATATAGTCTCTGAACGTCCCTGACCAGATCAGCCCATCACTTTCAGCACGATATTGTGATATCCGCTTAAAGATGTCCATGCCGCTTCCTCCTCGCTCTCTTTCTCTAGCCTTCACGACAAACGTATTACATAACTATGCGGGAGCGAGTGGAATTTGACCTCTCAATGCGATTACTTCCTATATTTATATGTAACAATGACTGAGATCGCTATCACTCCTCTATGCTATAATAACGGTATATTCCAGTGTATTTGACACGATAAATCATATTTGAAATAGGGGGTGCATCAGTGGCAATTAAGGATGAAACCGAGCTGTACGCTCCTATAAAAGCTTTGTTCACTGAACGGGGATATGATGTAAAAGCGGAGGTTCGAAGCTGTGACCTAGTTGCTCTGCACCCCGATCGTTACACACCTACAATTGTTGAAATGAAAAAGATTTTTACCCTTCCCTTGCTATTACAAGGTGTTGATAGACAGAAAACAGGTGCAGAAGTTTGGCTGGCAGTTGAACGCAATCGCACCAAGAAAGGGGCTCACAACCAGCGCTTCACTGAGATAACGTCGCTCTGTCGTCGGCTCGGACTAGGCTTCATTACCGTTACGTTCTTTCGCACGAAGGACCCTGTTCTCGAAATTTGGTGTGAGCCAGCAGCCGCTTTTGCAGCTGAGAAGACAAGAGCGCCTATTCATCCAATTGCTGTTTCTGCAGAAGAAAGCCAGCCTTATGCGACAGCTTCACCCGCTTCTGGAAAGCGGCTAAAGAAAGCAGCACAAAAGCTGATCAACGAATTTAATGCTCGTAGCGGGGACTATAATGTGGGGGGAAGTACGAAACGCAAGTTAATTACTGCCTATCGTGAACGCGCAATCCAATGTGCGCTTGCGTTGCATTATCATGGTGCAGCTGCACCACGCCAAGTAAAGACTTGGACGGGTTGCCCTAACGCTGCTACAATGCTACGGTCTAACTATTACGGCTGGTTTAAACGGATTAGCAAAGGTGTTTATGAACTTGCTCCCTCCGGACAAGCCGCATTAATCGAGTATGCTGAAGTTACAGCTGTTTGGGCCGCTAAGTTCCCATGGGCAGATGATCAGTTTACGAAACTTACAATGTCAGGAGCTGTAACATCATGATTAACGATATCGATCTCGGACCCATTGAAGCATATGAAGAATTCCCTGTAGAAGTTACGATTGATCATAACACCTATTGGCTTGTCCGTTGTTCCGATTATGAGTTCCGCCTGTTAAATTCGCTATGCCCCCATGCTGGGGGAGAGGTCCGTCCTTCACATGGCGTACTCTTCTGCCCATTGCACTTTTGGACTTTCGATATCGATAATGGCCAGTGTATAAACAATCCAGATAAAAGATTAATGAAGCGGGATGTCGAGCTTCGATTTGGTCGACTATTTGTCGTTAGCAGTGACTATTAACTAATCGACCATCTTCCAGTAAACTCCTCAATGCTGTCCATCAATCGCGACACTCCGAGTTTCATCTGACGTTCATCAGCGAAAGCATACGTTAATCTTACCGTATTTCGTAGCGGATCCGACGCATAGAATGGTCCTCCAGGTTGAAAGAGAAGACCCTTCAGCCAAGCCCCTCTTAACAGTGCTTCTCCATCTAATCCGGATGGGAGTACAACCCACAAGTTCAATCCACCTCTTGGCGTCGTCCAAACGAAATCTGGCATACATTTCTGCTTTAACAATTCTGTTATTTTTCGCATCCGTTCTTTACATTGAATTCTGAACAGCTCAACAAGTGGTTCTAGCGGCTGTTCTGTAAGAAGATGGGATAAGGCCTGCTGTTCAATTTCACTTAGAGATGGAATAAGAGGATTCGATGGAATTACGGGATCCTGTTTGTATCCATCGGTCGCACTGACTAACCACCCTACTCTAGTGCCCGAGATGATGCCGGGAGGAAGCTGCCCAATCGAAATAACACCTGGCTCAACTCGCTTTTGCTCTGAATAGGGAGCAGAATCATAAAGCAGCATCTCTTGACGATCATCTGTCACTAATGCAATTCCTGCTTCATGACAGCGATGACGAATTACATGCTTACGCTCTGTGCTCCAAGCTACCCCCTCCGGGTCTGAACACGACCAATTTACATACACAAACTTCGGTCGATAGCGATATAAAGCTGTTGTTAAAGCTTCTGCATCCATGCCATGTCTATCGCTTGCAACGACTACGATCTGCAGTCCTTCTCTACGAAACGCTTGCAACGCTGCTCGTGAAGTTAATCGTTCAACAATTACAACGTCTCCACGCATAGTCATTTTATCGATCAGTGTGAGGAGCGCTCCTTCGGCGCCAGCTGTTATTTCAAGCGATCTAACATTGCCACCCGTCTTCCCCTTCAATAAGCCCTGCGCTAGCTGCTCACGCATTTTCTGCGTAACTTCCTGATCGCGAACTTGTGAGGAGCTTGAAAGCATAGCTGGCTTCGATGCCGATTGTGCTAGTCTCTCCTCCCAATCGCTGCTTGAGATCAGTCCTTCCTTCGGCCATCCACCCATCCAATTAATAATTTGATTCGTGGCATTCCCCTCCCAAGACGAAGTTCTCCATTCAATGATGTATATGCATCGATTCGCAGCTAATTATCTAGAACATTGTGAACAGCGACGTGTTTTTTTGTCACAACTTTTTGCGTTTTCTTTTTGCTACATGTTGGGTATAATAGAAGAAGCGAATTGGAGGTGGGTACATGTTTCTTGCAGAATCAGCTGGAAAAGCAGCGGAAGGCTTCAAACTATTCGGAATGTCCAATCAATTCTGGATTATTATGATCGTACTAGCATTGTTCATCGTGTCCATCTTGACATCATCCTATAACGATGACAAAACCAAAGGGCTATAAACATCGATTTATCGTCAAAAGCCAGCTTCCTTCCCACACACCGGGAGGTAAGCTGGCTTTTTACTTTCTGATCCAACATCCATTTTTGATTCATTTTGGTATGATCGTTGAAAACATGGAATTTATTGAGCATAAATTGGCGAAATATGCTATTTTATATCTTATGATAGAACACAAAGGTTGGAAGGTACATCGTTCATACTAGAATAAAATGGGAGGAATTACAGTATGAGGTTTTTGCGAAAGATTACGTTGCTCATCATCGTATTGAACATGTCGATATTATCTCTTCTTAATGTTAGTAGTTCTCAAGCCAGTGCTGCTAGCCAATCCGCACCAAGTGTCGGGAATCTATTGAAGAATAGTGATTTCGAAAGCGTCACCGGATCTGCCACTGTGGCAGATAATTGGACGAAGACGGTACAATCTGGCGCCACAGGTTTTTTCCAAGTAGTCGATACCGGAGACGCGGCCCTTCAACGCGCCCAACAGGTTTCCGGCACAGCGATACCCAGTGGAAAAGGCGTCTGGATCTCCCAGACAATCGCCGTTCTGCCTGACAGCGAGTACATACTCAGTGGACAATTCAGGGTCATTAACTTAGAAGGAGCGAAAGTTCAGCTCTGGGTTGATTTTCTTGATACTAACAATGCGTATATCGGAGCGGGGTTCGTCGACACCACCACCGTTTCTGGTGATTTTATCACCTTGAATAAGAACGGGATAACTCCACCTAAAGCAGCGAAAGCGATGGTGTACGCCATATTGCGGTCTACTTCAGCAAACGGATCGGGCAGCTTCGAAGTTGATGCTATGCGTTTCACATTGATTGATACGCAACCACCAACCGCCCCGTTAAGCTTGGCCGTATCTCATAATGGGGGTACGAACGTCGGATTGTCGTGGAGTGCTTCAACGGATAATCTAGGCGTTGCCGCATACGACATCTATAACGGCAACGAATGGATCGGAAGCACGCCAGACACCTTCTATTCGGTTTACGGCTTAGTGCCTGGTACCTCTTACACCTTCTCCGTCCAAGCTAAGGATGCGGCGGGTAATGTCTCTTCAAGAGCAAATGTTGATGTCATCATGACTGAGGATCGCAACCTGTTAAGAAATAGCGATTTCGAAAGTGTAACCGGAAATGCCACTGTGGCAGATCATTGGACGAAGACGGTACAATCTGGCACCACAGGTTCTTTCCAAGTGGTCGATACTGGAGATGCTACCCTTCAACGCACACAGCAGGTTTCTGGGACGGCGATGCCCAGCGGGAAGGGTGTTTGGATCTCCCAAACGATCGCTGTTGCCGCTGACAGCGAGTACAATTTAAACGGACGTTTCAAAGTCAATCACCTAACAGGAGCGAAAGTTCAGCTCTGGGTCGATTTTCTTGATGCTAACAATGCGAATATCGGAGCGGGTTTCGTCGAAACCTCCACCGTTTCTGGTAATTTTATCACCTTGAATAAGAACGGGATCACTCCACCTAAAGCAGCGAAGGCGATGGTGTACGCCATATTGAGGTCTACTTCAGCAAACGGATCGGGCAGCTTCGAGGTCGATGCGTTGCGTTTCACATTGATTGATACGCAACCACCAAGCACCCCGTTAAGCTTGATCGTATCTCATAATGGGGGTACGAACGCCGGATTGTCGTGGAGTGCTTCAACGGATAATCTAGGCGTTGCCGCATACGACATCTATAACGGCAACGAATGGATCGGAAGCACGCCAGAGACGTTCTATTCGGTTTACGGTTTAGTGCCTGGTACCTCATATACCTTCTCCGTCCAAGCTAAGGATGCGGCGGGTAATGTCTCTTCAAGCGCAGTTGTTGATGTCATCATGACTGAGGATCGCAACCTGTTAAGAAATAGCGATTTCGAAAGCGTAACCGGAAATGCCACTGTGGCGGATTTTTGGTCGAAAACTGTTCAATCTGGCACCACGGGTTCTTTCCAAGTAGTCGATACTGGAGATGCAACCATTCAACGCGCGCAACAGGTTTCTGGCTCAGCAATGCCCAGCGGGAAGGGTGTTTGGATCTCCCAGACGATCGCTGTTGCCGCTGACAGCGAGTACAATTTAAACGGACGTTTCAAAGTCAATCACCTGACAGGAGCGAAAGTTCAGCTCTGGGTCGATTTTCTTGATGCTAACAATGCGAATATCGGAGCAGGGTTCGTCGAAACCTCCACCGTTTCTGGTAATTTTATCACCTTGAATAAGAACGGGAAAACTCCACCTAAAGCAGCGAAGGCGATGGTGTACGCCATATTGAGGTCTACTTCAGCAAACGGATCGGGTAGCTTCGAAGTCGATGCGATGCGTTTCACCATTACCCCACCTACCTCGACAAGCAAAGACATTATAGAAGTCGCGAGCAACGGATCTATTATCGGTAAGCTCGGTAGCCCACTTCCACTACCTGTTCAAATCGATGCTACCCTTTCAGACGGTAACTCTATTCAAGTTGAAGTTGCATGGGAATTGAGAAACGAAGGTTACGACGACCTCATTGCGCTCAACAAGCCTTTCGTCATCACAGGACAGTTAATTAACCTTCCGTCCGGAGTAACGAATAGCCAAGGTTTGATCGCCTCTATTAACGTTCGAACAAACGCAATTCTCGATATTAAAGAAATCATTACAGTCATCCCGCCATTGACTTTGGCACACTCGGCAGAAAAGTATGACCTTTATAGTCTGTTACCGAATAAAGTAGAAGTCATGATGGATGATCATAGCAGACATTCCGTTTATGTGTGGTGGGATCTGTCAAACTTCCCCATTCCAACAAACAATAACGCACATTCTTTTACCATAACGGGTAATATTGAACTTCCAATCGATGAAAATCCTTCTACACAACAAGACGGTAAAAGCATAACCTACACGAACAGTAAAAATCTTGGATTAGTTGCATCCATTACGCTCGCATCCCAATCGGATTCATCGAACATTATACAATCTATTCTATATGTATCTACGCCGTATGAAGTTGAGAAGCATCCGAATCCAACCCCTGAATCAATAGGACTACCTTCTCAAGCTCAAGTGAAGTTGGGTAATAACAGTACGATTACGACAGTAATTTCATGGGAAATCGTCCAAAAAGACATGTACTACCAAGTTACGGGGACCCTTGCCAACCTTCCTACAGATGTGATTAATCCTGGCTTCTACATTCGCACAAGTATTTTTGCTTATGAACAATCGGACATCAAAGAAGTACCCTACCTCGTACTTAAAGCCGCTCATGGAGCACCAAAGACAACTCAAGGTCTTGGATTGCCGGAGCAAATAACTGTGAAATTGTACAATGGTCAACAAGTGAGTCTTCCTGTTTCTTGGGAACTAGATAGGGTTACTTACGATCCCTCGATTCGTACCGCACAATGGGTTTACGTATCGGGCCAATTTAATGATCTTCCAGCTGGTGTTACGAATGGTAGAAGAATGAGTGCTAATGCTCAAATAGAAGTTGCAGCAAACCCGAATAATATCGAAATTAATAGTTACCCAGCATCAATCACGAGCCAGGTTGCTACAGGTGTACCTAAAACAGCTGCAGGACTGGGATTGCCAGACCAAATTGAGGTCTCTTTGTCCAATGGAAGCAGGATCAGTGTTGATGTCAATTGGAGATTGGATTGGGTGAGTTACAATCCCCAATCAACCACAACGCAAAGCTTCTGGGTCACAGGCAATTTTGTTAATCTTCCTGAAGGCATCTATAATAGCTACAGTTATAGCGTAAGTGCATATGTCACAGTGAAAGATAGATACATTACGCGTTATTCAAACGTTAACCGGACAGTAAATCATGGTGCAACTAAGACAGTTGAAGGACTGGAATTGCCAGCACAAGTAGAAGCTTTATTAGATGATAACAGTAAGGTGATGCTGGACGTAAATTGGAATGTGGGAGCTGCAGAGTATGACACGAGCTTCAGACTCGAGCAGTATTTTTGGGTATATGGCACGGTAACCAATCTCCCAGCTGGAATAATAAATGTATACGACTTCTACAAAGCTAGTGCTTATATTCATGTCACGGCCGACCCGACCAATAGACATATTACTAGCAGTGATCCCATTACTTTGTACACTGTAGTTGAGCACGGCGTCCCTGCGACAGTAGAGGGCTTCGGTCTGCCTCAACAAGTAGAAGTGACATTATCCGATAACAGTAAAATAAATGTTGATGTCAGTTGGGACATGTCAGAAAACTTCGGATACTACGTCAAACAAGAATATAATCCCGAGAAAATATCCGAACAATATTTAACGATTATGGGCTCTCTGACGAATCTCCCTGAAGGTATTTACAATAGTAATAGAGTGACAGTCAAAGCCTCCGTTAAAGTAAAAGGATACTATAGAGATATCGTAGGCTATGTGCATCAGAGCATTCAAAAGCCAAATGGTACACCAAAGAATCTGGAAGCCTTCGGTTTGCCTTCAACCTTTGAAGCGATTTTGGATGATGGTAGCAAAATTAATCTAGATGTCCAATGGCGGGATCAGCAGCAGAGCTATTACTGGAATACCTATTCACCGGATAGATTGGAATATCAATCTTTTTTCTTTGATGCAGATTTTATAAATTTGCCAAATAACATTAGATACAATTCTGTAGCAATAGTATCTTTGTATGTAGAAGTCTGGGCCCATCCTAGTGTAAAAAACATCTTAAGCATTCCTCAGAAATCTATTGAACTCATTAACGGATTCCAATTGCCACGTAAAGTTGACGTGCAGTTGGATAATGGAAATATGATGGAACTAGATGTGCTTTGGAATTTTACGAAAGATAGAATATATGGGACCTTCAATTTACCGAATGGAGTCAATAACTACATCATTAATAGTCCCGAGATCGGATTTGAGAACGGCAGTGAAGCTACCATCAGAGATATATACAGCCAACCAAATCCTCCTGGGTGGCCTTATGAGTGGGACGGGTATAAAATCATTTCCTTGGAACCTGTAGATCTCTTTGCCGGTGAACAATTACCTGCTCAAGTACAAGCAACAGTTACAAGGTTTAGCCAACAAAGTACAATCGCTGTTAATATATGCTGGTATGATGGACCGACCGATGGTAATTACAAAGTTGGGGTGCCTTGTGGCAATGAGCGAGTCTATAACCAATATAACAAAGTTGCCGTCGCCTATATTCATCCAATAACCATTACAAACGTACAACAATTTAATGAAGTAATTCCATACGAAGACCTGCCTTCTCAGGTCAGCGTCCAACTCAGTAATGGCACTACGATACGAACCAATGTTTGTTGGATTAGAGGAAGTATCCCTCCTGTAGGACAGTTTACTGTTGTAGGTGTATTATGCGATTTACCAACGGGCGTTAAATTTTCGACTCAAGGTTATGTGTTCGCAGAAACCTATATGACTAACGGCAGTCCTGTAGAAGAACCGGAAGTGACTCCACATAAAGTCGTTTCTGTCCAACAATTCAACGAGATCATGAGTGAATACGATTTGCCTAAAACAGTGAAAATTACACTGGATAGCGGACAAACGATATCCACTCCTGTATGCTGGCATGCTGTCAATCTTCAATTGCTCAAAGAGGATGACATTGCCATATCGACCGGTAATCTGTGCGATTTGCCTGCAGGGGAGATAACGAATCCACACAAGCTCTACTCGCTGGCCTATATTCATAAATCAGTTTCAGATCTTTATTTTGATTTTGATACCGATACAAATGATCCTTCCGTAGAGGAGCAAGTGAAAAATGTAAGATTTGTAAACTCAAGCGGTAAAATAAAAATTCATGTTACGTCGTACGATCATCCGATTAATTCGGCTACCGCCACATATAATGGCAAAACCATACAGCTTGAAAAAATATCGGACAACGAATTCATCGCTGTATGGAAACCGGATGTTACGGATCGAGGACTAGGCGTAAAGATGTCCACGACAGAAGCAGAAGCAGCAGCATTAAACGGAAAACCGATAAATGGCGCATTCCATTCGTTCGAGGTAAAAATTTATCCAAAGAACGATACCATCAGATATATCCGCAAACAAGTGTATGTCGCGATCAGGGATATCAATGATTTTAAATCCATTGTCACTAATTTACCGATGCCACGTATCATAGCACCAGCTGATGCGCGATACAATTGTTTGGGCTTTGTGCTAGACATACCTCAATACACATGGTATTGGTTTAATAACGATTACACTGCACCGATATATCCGACTCAAGAAGAGGTTATTTTAAGGCTAGACATAGCAGGTTATACACAAACATTTGATCTGAATGAAGCAACTGTATTGGCCTTTGGATCAAATGGACAAATATTCCACTTTGCAAAATATGATCCCGAAACAGGTACCGTTACATCGAAAGATGCAGTAGAAGAAATTGTAGAAATGAATGGGATTCCGGAATATTCAGGGCGCTACGGAACCGCCCAACTTTATTTTAAGAAAACGAATCCCTAAGCCCCTACAATTCGGAAAACTCAGAAGGAGTCTGATCTTATGGATCAGACTCCTTTATTTCTCACAATTGACGTAAGAGTTTGCAAATAAGGCAAGGATAATAGATGATTTACATTCATCCATAAACAAAAAAAACCGCTCGCATGCGAGACGATTTTCATTGTTAGTTATTTGTGTTACAGACCATGCATGTCTTTCAAGCAGGATGCGCAAACATAACGCTCCTTAAATTCTCCGACGCCTTCCATCGAAGAGCAAAACACACAACGGGGACGATAACGCTCAAGAATGATATGATCACCTTGAACTAATATCTCAACAGGATCCCCTTCATTCATTTGATATCTTTTACGCAAAGACTTTGGCAATACGATCCGTCCGAGTTGGTCAACCTTACGAACTACACCAGCTGGCTTCAATGCTATTCCTCCATTCGTATGTCTATTCTAGCTAGTAAACTTGAGAGATTTATTTAGCCACCTTATATGCGTTCGATATTACTCTTCGTTATCCTGCTCATTATGATTTTTTGCTTAAAATAATGCAAATTCAGACATTAAATATCATAATAAACAGAATATTGTCGAATCCAGTCGATTTAGGAAACTGGAAAATCGTTTTGACGTAACGCTTCATAGATTAAAATCGCAGCAGAGTTCGATAAATTTAATGATCGAACTTTATCAGTCATCGGTATTCGCAGGCACGTATCCGCATGTTCATCTAAAAGCTGCTGCGGTAAGCCTGCTGTCTCTTTCCCGAAGACAAAGAAATCACCATCTTGATAATGAAAGTCGCTATAGGGTTTATTGGACCGTGTTGAAGCGAAGAAAAATCTACCCTCAGGATGCGTAGCCTTTACTTCCTCAAACGAATCATAATACGAAATGTTAACAGCATACCAATAATCTAAACCTGCACGCTTCAAGACACGATCATCTGTTGAAAATCCTAGGGGTCTAACTAGATGAAGATGTGCGCCTGTTGCCGCACAGGTGCGTGCAATATTACCCGTATTTGCCGGTATTTCCGGGTTAACGAGCACAATGTGAAATGACGTGATGGGCACACCCTTTCCTTTAATCAAACAATCAGCCTTCGTTACGGCTTTGGAATTCTTTCATAAAGCTTATTAGCGCTTCTACGCTTTCCAATGGAACAGCATTATAAATCGAAGCTCTCAGGCCACCCACACTACGATGTCCCTTAAGACCAACAAAACCTTGTGCTTCCGATTCCTTTGCAAATTTCTTCTCTAACTCTTCAGTACCAAGACGGAACGTAACGTTCATGATTGAACGGCTCTCTGTTTGAGCACAGCCAATGTAGAACCCACCGCTCCCATCAATTGCATCGTATAACAACTTCGCTTTTTGACGATTCAACGCTTCCATCGCAGCTAATCCGCCTTGCTCTTTCACCCACTTCAACACTTCATTTACCATATAAATCCCGAAGGTTGGAGGAGTATTATACAACGAGCTTGCCTTCGCATGTGTATCATAGCGTAACATAGTCGGCACAGCAGAAAGCGCAGGCTTACCGATCAGATCTTCGCGAATAATAACGATCGTAACACCAGATGGACCCAGGTTTTTCTGTGCACCTGCATAGATCAACCCAAACTTCGATACATCAATTGGACGGCACAAAATGTCGCTGGACAAATCTCCGACGAGCGGAATAGAACCCGTATCCGGGTATTCAACCCACTGTGTACCTTCTATTGTTTCATTCGATGTTAAATGTACATATGCAGCATCTGCACTATAATCTAATTCGCTAATAGCAGGGATTCGCATATATTTATCTGCTTCTGATGAAGCTGCAATCTTCGTGTCACCGAACAGCTTCGCTTCTTCAATTGCCTTAGTAGCCCAACTTCCTGTTGCTACATATGCAGCGCTTGTCCCAGGACGAAGCAGATTCATCGGAATCATCGCAAATTGCGTACTCGCTCCTCCTTGAACGAAGAGCACTTTATAGTTATCAGGAATGGCATACAGTTCACGAAGGTTCGCTTCAGCTTCATTATGTACTGCCTCATAGATTGCACCACGATGGCTCATCTCCATCAATGACATGCCACTGTTGCCGAATTCTACAAATTGATCTCTTGCTCTTTCAAGTACCGCTAACGGTAATGCCGCAGGTCCTGCATTAAAATTGTACGCGCGTTTTGCCATTTTTTCTTATACCCACCTTGTCTGAATTCATAATATTCCTATCATATCAAAGCCGTGTCCCCCTGAGCAAGGACTAGCTGAGATGTCAAATGTGGAAAAAGCCCCCCGTTAGAGGGAGCTTCTATCTCAAGAAAAGGGATTAGCAATCGTAGTAAAGGCCGTACTCGTGTGGGTGAACACGAATCGAAACAGCTTTCGCTTCCGCACGCTTCACACCAACATAGTTGTCGATAAATTCTTGAGAGAATACGCCACTATCTGTCAAGAATGCACAATCAGCTTCTAGTGCATCAAGCGCTTCGTCCAAAGTACCTGGAACGCTGCGAATTTCTTTCTTTTGCTCATCGGAAAGCTCATAAATGTTCGTATCGAATGGTCCATAGCCAAGTGCAGATGGATCAATTTTACGCTTAATGCCGTCCAAACCAGCAAGCAGCATCGCTGCGAATGCAAGGTATGGATTAGCTGTCGAATCCGGTGTACGGAATTCGATACGACAGCCCTTAGGTGTAACAGCAGCTACTGGGATACGAACCGCAGCAGAACGATTACCTTTAGAGAACACGAGGTTAACAGGCGCTTCGTAACCTGGAACGAGACGTTTGAACGAGTTCGTCGACGGGTTCGTAAGAGCGATCAACGCTGGTGCATGGTGCAGAATACCGCCGATGTAGTGCAATGCCATGGGGCTAAGGTTGGCATATCCACCTTTTTCATAGAACAGCGGGTTGCCATCTTCAAAGATGGATTGGTGAACGTGCATGCCGCTACCGTTATCTCCGAAGAGAGGTTTAGGCATAAACGTAGCAGATTTACCATATTGTTGTGCAACGTTATGAACGATATATTTATATTTCATCAAGTTGTCTGCACTTTTTGTAAGCGTGTCGAAGCGGAAGTTGATCTCAGCTTGACCTGCCGTTGCGACTTCGTGGTGGTGACGCTCAACGCGAAGACCCGTATCTTGCATTAAACGAACCATTTCGCTACGAATATCTTGTTGTGAATCAACCGGTTGAACGGGAACGTAGCCACCTTTAACGCCAATCTTAAAGCCGAGATTGCCGCCTTCTTCTTTGCGGTTCGTGTTCCAAGCAGCTTCCTCGGAATCAACGAAGAACGAAGATGAATTCATCGTGCTTTCATAACGAACATCATCAAAAATGAAAAACTCGGACTCAGGCGCAAAAAATGCTGTTGTTCCTACGCCGGATTTTTGCAGATACTCTTCAGCTTTGTGAGCGATTGAGCGCGGGTCACGGTCATAACGAGCGCCGTCCGGTGTATGAATATTACAAATTACGATCAACGTTGCGTGTGCGGTAAATGGATCTACATAAACCGATTCCGTATCAGGCATCATAACCATATCTGATTCTTCGATCCCACGGAAGCCTTGAATGGAAGAACCGTCAAAAGCTACTCCGTTTACGAATGTATCTGCTTCAACTTCAGTAGCAGGAATAGTAATGTGATGAGCACGACCTAGAAGATCAGTAAAACGAAAATCGACGAACTCGATGTCCTTTTCCTTAATTAAATCTAATACTTGTTGTGCTGACATGTTAATTTCCTCCCTATTTCCGAACAATATGAGTCCAAGCTACTGGCAATGTTCAAGTTTCGCTTGAACTTAATGACGTAATTATAAAACTCGAAATATGGAGCGTCAATAGTCATGTCAGGTATTTTTTAGAATTGTGTGAGCATAGCTAACACGTGCTGGCAAAGTTTCACGTAATGTTCAAAAATAAAGCTCTATCGGCGCTGTAGTGATAGAGCAATATATCCCTTCTGAGGTTCACACAAAAAAGCTGCCCACAAGTGATTCACTCGTGGAACAGCTTCTTTAACGTTCGTTTATTTAATCCATGTTTTGAATGATTCCGCTGGTTCTTTTACTGTATCGAACTTTTTACCGAGTAGTGGGGCTAGCTGCTCAAGCTCTTTCAGCAAGTTCGCGAATTGGTCTGGGAACAATGATTGTACTCCATCACCTGTTGCTGAATTATCTGGATCGGTATGCATCTCGATAATGAGGCCATTCGCTCCAGCAGCAAGCGACGCTTTCGTCATCGTCTCTACGAGCTCACGACGTCCTGTAGCATGACTAGGATCGGCAATGACCGGTAAGTGAGACAACTGCTGAATAACAGGGATAGCAGTTAAATCAAAGGTGTTACGTGTGTAAGTCTCGAATGTACGAATTCCACGTTCGCAGAGCATTACATTCGGGTTACCTCCTGCGAGAATGTATTCTGCTGCGTTCAACCATTCATCGTAAGTAGAACTGAAACCTCGCTTTAACAGCACCGGATTTTTAATCGTACCTAACTTGCGGAGCAAATCGAAGTTTTGCATATTGCGAGTCCCAACCTGCATGATGTCAGCGTACTCCGCACACACATCCACAAATTCAGGAGCCATTACTTCTGTAATCGTCAGCAGTCCATACTTGTCTCCGGCATCCTTCATCCACTTCAAGCCTTCAATCCCGATTCCTTGGAAGCTATACGGACCTGTACGTGGCTTAAATGCGCCACCTCGCAACACTTGACCTCCTGAAGCTTTCACCAGACGAGCGATCTCATCGATCTGCTCTGGTGTCTCAACCGCACAGGGTCCACCCATTACAACGAGATTGTCTCCGCCTATCTTTACACCTTTCACTTCGATGATCGTATCATCCGGATGGAAGTCACGACTTGCCAGCTTGTAAGATTTAGAAATTTTAATAACATTCTCAACACCTTGCATCGATCGGATATGCTCTGAAAGTGAAGGCTCAGCCTTCCCAATAATCCCAATGACTGTACGATCTACACCTCGGGATACATGCGCTTGCACACCACTCTGCTCAATATGAGTAACAATCGCATTCAATCTATCTTCCGAAATATGTGGGGATGTAATTACGATCATCAGATTCACGCTCCTATATTTTAGCGCGTATACGCTTCGACGCTTATACGCTTTTAAGCACTAAAGTAAATATAACGAAAAAAAAGATCCTTGTCAACGATTAAACGTTGAAGGATCTCTTATTTCAACACAGAATTCATCTCCAGTGCCGCCGCATGTTTTAGTCTTCGTTTTTCTTTACGATTCGCCTTAAACGCATTAATGCTCCACTTGATCGGGAAATAACAGATGATACCTAGTATCACTCCGTTAATCATCCCACCAACAATGAGCTTCAAATTCGTAAGCAGCAAGTAATTGATCCGGTCCGAGAGAAAGGGCAGATTAATACTAATATGCTTAGGGAGCACCCATCCGCCGACCTTTGAGTTCGGATACATCATTGGAATATAAATGACTTTCCCTAATACGAATCCGATCAACGCTGCAGGCAAACTTGCCCGCAACAAGAATACGAGTGGAAATATTAGAATAAATGCCGCGCCTAATGTCGGTAATGTGAACATCTCTATTGCAATCCCGATCGCGAAGCCCATCGCGACCATTGATGCGCCACCTTTGGCACGCAGCAAAGAAATTCGCTTATGAGTTAGCCATCGTCGAAAGGAATGAAGTCGTTTCCTCATATGAAACCTTCTCTCCTCATATTTAAGCCAACCTTACCTTATCGTACGTTCTTTCACATTCGGTAATAGCTTATTCGGATTAACGGTACGAATCAACGGCCAAGTGGCGGGATTGTCGGGATTATATTGCTCGATATAGGCAATAACTTCCTTTGTTAACGCAGTTGGCGTCGAAGCACCTGAAGTGACGGACACCCGTTCAACTCCTTGCAGCCACTCCAGATTTAATTCACTTAAATCAGCGATTCGGTGTGCTGGAACACCTGCAATCTCCTCAGACACTTGAGCTAATCGGTTTGAATTGTTACTTCTTGGATCTCCGACAACAATGCACAGGTCAGCTTCGCGAGCTTGCGCCGCTACTGCTTCTTGCCGAACCTGAGTCGCCAAACAAATTTCATTGTGAATTTCAGCTGTCGGAAAAGCTGCCAGCAATAGCGACATGAGATGTCTAATGTCCCATTGTGACATTGTCGTTTGATTCGTAATAATGATTCGATCATGCGGCAAAGTTAGCTTCTCAATATCTTCTTCACGTTCGATCAAGTGTACATGTCCTTCAGCGATCCCAATTGCTCCCTCAGGCTCAGGATGACCCTTCTTCCCGATATAGATGACTTCATAACCTTCGCCAACCTTTTCTCGAATCAGGTCATGCGTCTTCGTCACATCGGGGCAAGTCGCGTCAACGACTGTTAAGCCTTTTTCCTTCGCTCTTTTACGAACTTCTGGAGAAACACCATGCGCTGTAAAAATGACTGTCCCTTGTTCAATCTGTTCTAATATTTCAAGACGATCACTACCGTCTAAAGTAATAATACCTTCTTCCTTGAACGCATCCGTAACATGACTATTATGAACAATCATACCTAAAATATAGATCGGACGCGGTAAATCCAAGTTGCGTGCAGTTTGTAGCGCGAGCACCATCGCATCAACGACACCATAGCAATATCCCCTTGGGGAAATTTTCACAACTTCCATCTACTAACGCCTACTCTCTCGCCCACGTCTGCACAACTAAACCATCGCAGAGCTAGGCTTCATAATAATACATTATACCTTATTCATGAATAAGACGAAAGACGACCTCCTCACGTTTCGTGATCTCAGCCGTCTTCCAATTTTTACTTTATAATGGGGAGCCATATCGTAAATGTTGTTCCTTGCTGCTCCTGACTGCGCACATCAATTGTTGCATGGTGTAGTTCAGCAATCCATTTAGCAATCGAAAGACCTAATCCCGTTCCTGCAGTTTCTCCTCGAGATACGTCAGCCCGATAAAAGCGATCAAAAATATGCGGGATTTCATCTTGATTCATACCCATCCCTGTATCTGAAACGCTCAGTCCAACGAAATCACCAGATATTACAGCATAAAGCCGTACTTCTCCTGCTTGCGTATATTTAAAACCATTTTCGATGAAAATAAAAAGTAATTGGAGCAAATAATCATGATTACCTTTTACCCACACATTGTCCAAAGCGTCAAGCGGACCTACGATCCATTCCGCTTTGCGAGGTAAAAACCCAGCCCGTCTCGCCGCCTCTTCTGCAAGCGAACGCAGCGAAAGTAGCTCCATCTCCACTGAATAGCCCGCATCTGCACGAGCAAGCGCAAGCAGATCGTTCACAAGATGACTCATCCTACGCGCTTCATCTGCAATATCGTGAATGGACTCCATTGATAACTGCCTTTTTTCCTCAGCTGTTAATTCACTAGCCTGTGTATATGCATTCTCTCTATCAGAGCTGCTATCAGCCCAAATCTTTTCCAACAAATCAACATTGCCTCGAATCGTCGTCAGCGGTGTCCTTAGCTCATGGGAAGCATCTGAAACGAACCTGCGCTGCGCGATATTCGAATCCTCTAAATTTTTGTATGCCTTCTCTAATCCAGATAGCATGTCATTCAACGTATCCGTCAGACGACCAATCTCATCGTTAGTCTTACCGCGCGGAATTCGCAATCCTAGCTCCGTACCACTTCGAATACGCTCTGCCGCTTCTGTCACTCTGCCGATCGGGTGAATAGCCTTTCGCGATAGGAATATACCGAGTAGAAAAGCAGCTAACAGAGCAATAATTCCAGAAAGCCACAGCATCGTCCTTAACCGTGAGAAGAGAAGCTGCTCCCCCCCTGTATGAATACCCACCTGAAGCAAAGCAATGACATCATTTGTCCCTTTGTTCATTATTGGGGCTTCATAGATGTAGAACGGTTCATCACCCAACTGTTGTTGTACAAACCTTGGCTTACCTGAAACTTCATCCTGTGGCGAAAAAGGAAACGTCAGATTTGAAATGGACATATTGTTCGACTTACCAATTACATATCCAGTCTTTGCTTCTGCATAGCTTGTTAACTGAATTCCAATGATCGCCGAATTGAAACCAGGTGCCCTTGAGTTCAAATTGTACTCATACTGATTTGGACTACCATTCACCTTAACATCCGCTGCAACTTTCTCTAATCTCATTCGCAATTCAGATATCGTGTTATGATAGACTGAATTATAAACGATTATGCCAAAGGCGAAGAAAGCAACCGCGAACAAGCTTGTATACCATAAGGTTAATCGAAGTCGGATCGACATCTTCAGCTTTCCCCTTTAAGTACGTAGCCCGCACCTCTAACCGTCTGAATAACTCTCTTCTCACCGCGCTCTTCTAGCTTCTGCCTAAGCATCGCTATGTACACTTCAAGCACGTTCGATTCTCCGCTATAATCATATCCCCATATCCGTTCCATAATTTGATCTCTCGACAGCACGCGCTTCGGGTTTTGAATGAATAAGTGCAAAAGATCAAATTCTTTTGCTGTTAATTCAATCGTCCGTTCACCGCGGATGACCTCGCGCCCATCCACATCAAGCAGCAAATCCTCATAACGAAATTGCCCTGTCTCTTCAACCTTTTCCGGACGTCTACGAAGCAGAGCTCGCACTCTTGCCATTAACTCCTCTAGAGCGAAAGGCTTCACAAGATAGTCATCAGCCCCAATATCTAGTCCTTTGACACGGTCCTGCACTTCATCTTTTGCAGTTAACAGCAGTACCGGTGATGTAATTCTCGCTTCTCTAAGCCGACGACATACCTCCCAGCCGTCCATCTTCGGCATCATCACATCCAAGATGATAAGATCTGGTTGACGCTGACCAATCAACTTCAGACCTTCACTACCATCTGGTGCAGTTGATATTTCATAGCCCTCAAAGGCTAAGCTTCGACGAAGCAACGATGTAATTTTTTCATCATCATCAATGACTGTAATATAGGGCCTCACGACAACTCGTCCTCCTCTTGCACAAAGAGCGGGAACCTTGTTACGGCTTCCCGCTTCTTATATTTAGTGCTTATTTTGCTTCGAATTCGTTGCGATCTCCGATTATTACTGTGATCTGGAGATTTTTATCTCCTCTTAGAATATCTAAGTTCACTTTATCGCCGACAGATTTCTTCTGAATTTCTGCGATCAAATCTTCTTTAGTCTTATATTTCTTGTCCTCAATACCTAAGATGACATCGTATTGACGGAGGTCCGCTTTGTACGCAGGACTGTTGAACAACACATCTTTGACGAATGAACCTTTCGTGTTCTCGTCAATGCCAAGTCGTTGCGCAATATCTACCGTTACGTCCATCAAGTTCGCACCAATAAACGGCACTGGAGCTTGTGGGATCTTCGTATTGTTTTTCAAGTTATCCAATACTTCAGTAATGGTCGTCGTCGGAATTGCAAAACCGATCCCCTGTGCCTCAGAGCTTACCGCCGTATTAATCCCGATGACTTCACCTTTCAAGTTGAGCAATGGACCACCGGAATTACCAGGATTAATCGAAGCGTCTGTTTGCAACAAATGCTTGTAATTTCTCGTACCATTCGAGTCAGAGATACTGATCTCACGCTCGTTCGAGCTTAATACACCAACAGTTACCGTATGGTCAAACCCATAAGGGTTACCAATTGCAACGACCCAATCGCCCATGTTAAGCGAAGAGGCATCGCCTAGCTTCAATGTAGGGAATTCATTGCCCTTTATTTTCAGTACGGCCAAATCTAAGTCATAGCTTGAACCGAGTAATTCAGCAACGAAAGGCTCTTCATAGCCATCCACAATGACCTTAATCTGATCTGCATCCCCAATGACATGCTGATTCGTTAAAATATAGCCCGTTGAATCAAAAATAAATCCAGAGCCCATCCCACTTTGTTGAAGTGCGCCTCTTTGATCTTCTGATCCGTTGTTGGAACGATTATCATATTGCTCTCCAAAGAACTGTCTAAAGAAATCATCCTGCCACATACTGCTTGAGCTGCTACGAGCCTTCGCATAGGTTTCAATTCTGACAACAGCTGGCGATGATTGTTCAAAAATTTGGGCGATATTGTTCGGACGAACGACATCCGTTGCATCATTAACCGTGCTATTGACCGCCTTCACTTCAGGCTCCTGTGACGAAACTGCACCGCTAGTAGCAGTAGCCTTCGTAAACCAGTTGCCTTGATCTGAGGCGAACATCAAGCCACCAACGACAAGTACACCAATCATAAATGAAGCGAATATAGCTAAAAACGACGTTTTACGAGGAGGTTTTCCACCCCAATCGCTACGAGCAACTCCGCCCGATACCGTGAAAGGTCGATATTCTCTTGTGTTCGATGCAGCAATCATAACTTCATTCGGTGCCTGCTCTATGCTCGGCTTATATTCTGTAATCAATGGGCTTTCACTCGGACTAGGTGTAGGACTAGGTCCAAATGGACCGAATGTATAGGGTTCCGACTCTCTTCGCACACTCGCATAAGGATCTTCTCGGTTGTCTTGTTCATTTGATGATGGCACTTGATCTTCAGGCTGTTTATTGTTTTCATCCATCTGAATTGCCTCCTTGCGTCATCCTTTGACGCCGATCTGTATATTTCATAGCATTATCTTAATCAACAAACCTTAAAACTATCTTAAACGGAAATGAATATGAAGTAAAAGGTTTAGCAAAAACAACAAGAAAAACGACACCGTAGTGTCGTTCATCGTCAATTACGCTTCTTTCACCCAACCATTGCGATGCGCGAAAATCGCTAATTGCGTTCGATCGTCAAGCTCGCACTTCATGAGCAAATTACTTACATGCGTTTTTACAGTCTTAATACTAATATGAAGCTCATCACCGATTTCCTTATTGGATCTTCCCTCCGCAATGAGCAGAAGCACTTCTTTCTCGCGTTCCGTTAATCCATCTACATCATAGCTTGTTGAACGTTTACGCAGTCCACGTGTTAACGCCTGCGAGACGTCTCCACTCATTACAGGCATGTTCCGAATCGCGCCCTGCATCGCATAAATCAATTCATCTGCAGATACCGTCTTGAGAACATAGCTCACCGCACCCGCTTCAATCGCTTCGACAACCTTTTCATCTTCTAAAAAGCTAGTTAAAATTACGATTCTAAGTCCCGGGTATTGACTTAACAATGCACGAGTCGTCTCCACACCATTCATCTCAGGCATCATCAAATCCATCAGCACAAGCTCAGGCATCACACCATTATACCTACCTTCGCTTAATGCCTCGACCGCATCCTTGCCATTCACCGCTTCTCCGATCACTTCAAACCTTGGATCGAGCATTAGATAAGTGCGAAGACCTGTTCTAACCATCTCATGATCGTCTACGATAAGTACTTTCCATCGTTCTGTCATCACTCATAGCTCCTTTTCCATTGGTGGCACGATTACGATTCTTTCGCTACATCTGTATCTGTATCAAATTTCGGGAACCACACTCTGACATGCGTTCCTGAACCCGGCTTACTTCTAATTTCAGCTTCTCCGCCAAGTTTTTGAGCACGTTCGCGCATCGTTGATAAACCATATGTACCCGATTTAACTTGGTCACCTCGAAATCCGGTTCCATTGTCTTCAATCTGTAAAGTAATTTGACGATCGGATTCACCTAGCGAGAGACGCACACTTTGTGCTTCCGCATGCTTCACAACATTTGCCATTCCCTCTTGTATGATGAGAAATAGCTGATGCTCCTTCGCTTCGGATATTCTGCCTTTAAGCTGAACCTCCATCGTCCCTTGAAGCCTATTTTGCCGACAATAATCAGGGAACCAACGATCTAACGCCTCATTTAATGTACGACCTTGAAGCTCCATAGGTCTTAATTGTGCAATGAGCCCTCTCATTTGTCGTTGAGCAGTGGAAGACATTTCGATTAATTGCACCATAACTTGCTGAGCATGCTCAGGATTTACCTCAAGCAGCTTTGGCAATGATGATGATGACATATGTAGTGCGAACAGCTGCTGACTAACTGTATCATGCAAGTCGCGAGCTAGCCGTCGCCGTTCTTCCAATACTGCTGCCTCTATAGAAGAAGCCTCTTCCATCACTTCACGCTCACCCAACTGCTGGAGTAGCTTGAGACGTGCTTCCAATACGCTAACCATTCGATTGAAATCACGATGCACTTCTGAAAACACATCCTGCTCCAACTCTGGCAATCGAGCATTCCAATTACCTGCAGCAACTTGCTTTATCATGAGTTGTAATTGATCCAGCTTCCGTTGTGTTTGGCGACCTTGCTGATAGGCAATTCCCATCTGCATTAATAGTAACCCAATTGTCCAGCCGATCCATAACTCAAGATCAGGCTCCTGATTGGATAACGCCGACCATACCATATAAAATAACGTCATTAGCAAAACAGTTGCCACACCTGCATAAATCGAAAGTCGCCACTTACTATTGCGCACAAATTTGAGCATCTGATCAACCTACCTTCGTAACGCGCACATCTCCGATGAAGCTACTTACAATGAGAACAACACGTCTTTCGGCATCCATATAACTTGGAGATTCCACTGAAATCTGATTAAAAAACCCACCGCGTTTTTCATCAAACACTTTCACATCACCGATCAAGCAACTCGAAGATACTTGGACGCCGAGCGTCATATCGTTCGGAACGTATACTTTCACATCTCCAATGAATGAAGAAACATATATTCTTGTTTCTCCAATTGGAATTTGCGCCTTCGTTAAATCAAGCGTAGTATCGCCGATAAAGTGGGAGAGATTCATCGGATGAAGCTCCCAATAATCTTGTCCCAGGTGGATATCGCCAATGAAACGATTGTGCTGGCGACGATTTGGATCTGACCAATCATGTGCATACGTATGGCGCCAATGGTGATGTTCTTCTCTTTGCTTACGCTTTGCATTCTGTCGGTCTGTATACGGCGGTGGCGGTGGTGGTGGCGTATGCGATCCTGCAGCCTCATCTTTCGACAGATCAATAGGGTTAGAACCTCTCGACCCCGAAAATATATCATTACGATCAAAGTCATCATATTGCGACGGTGCAGGTGGCGGACCTGGAGGGGTCGGCGGAATAGGAGGTGTGATTGGACTCCAATTCTGCTCTTCTGAACGATCACGATGCCGCTTCTTTTTCGAACCTCCATTGCATACAATCATTCGAATACCGATCACAATAATGAGAACCGGCCATACTAATCGAAATATATCTCCTAGCCCCCATGAAAACCAACCTAAATTACGACCCAGGAAAATGACTCCTATCATCATTACGATGATGTTCCAGAATGAACCCCCACCGCGTTGAAGCACTCCGCCCTGTAATCCCACAATAATAAGAAATACAGGCCAATAGGTACCGAACAACTCCCCGATACTTATCGTACTTATTCCTAAATAGTTCAACAAGAAAACGACACCGATCGCAACAACAACAATACCCCAAATTGATCTATGCCAATGTGATGACTGCATAGGTAAAACCTCCATTAAAGATCCAATGATCAACGTGATGTACTCATTATAACTAAGTATGTGTAAAACTGTGAAGCGGCGCAGGTTGTACCCCATACTCGGTCTTAAGTCGGAGTATGCATTGAGCCGCAAACAAAAAAGCGATTATCAGGCTAAGACACTGCCGATAATCGCTTGTTTTTAACGTACACGAACTTTCCACAAACTTATAAATCGATCAAGATTCACTAGAGTTTGAACGTCCAAGTTCTAGCTTGCTTAAACGCAATTTACTACGATGAATTTGAGCCTTCACAGTGCCTATTGGTAACGACAGCGCCTCCGCTATTTCCGCATCCTTAAAGCCGTAATAAAATTTATACAGCAACAAAGTGCGTGCTCTAGGTGAAAGTAAACCCAAAAGCTCCGACAATTCCATCGTTAAGTCTGATTCTAAGATCGGTTCATGTACAGCAGCTCTTCGTTCATCAAGCTCGCATTCAAATACGAGCTTTTTCTTTCGATTTGCATTTGATGCCAAATTGGAGGCAATCGTCTTGGCCCAAGGTACAAGCTTATCCTTTTCTCGTAGTGTTGGATAGTTTTCTAGGATGCGAACCCACGCTTCTTGTACAATGTCACTGGAATCACCTTTGCGCCATAACTTGTGTCGAACGACACGAAGCATCTGTCGATATAATTCCTCAAGTAGCTCTTCTTCGCCATTGAACGATTCGCAAAAGTCCGCACCCGATTGAAAACCCATCACCCTTCACTCCCGATAAGAAGCCAAATTGATTTCAAACTCATCTTATCATAAGTGATGCAATAAGAGAATATTTACCATTTGTGGATAACGAAGTCGATTCATGTTGTTATAGCATCATTAGTCGACGCGTTTCGATGAAATTTCACCTGTAATACGTGCAATGAACTCTTCGACAGACTGTGCACCGAGATCACCTTCGCCACGGCGACGTACAGAAACAGTGCCGTTCTCAGCTTCATTTTCACCGATGATCAGCATGTAAGGCACTTTCTCCAGCTGAGCTTCGCGAATTTTATAGCCGAGCTTTTCATTCCGCAAATCAAGCTCTACACGCACACCTGCTTGTTGAAGCTTCTCTCCAACTTCCTTCACGTACGCTTCAAAAGCAGTGCTGACAGGAATGAGCTTCGCTTGAACTGGCGACAGCCATACCGGTAAAGCACCGGCAAAGTTTTCGAGCAGGAATGCAGTCATCCGTTCCATCGTACTAATAATACCACGGTGGATTACAACTGGACGATGCTTCTTCCCATCATCGCCTGTATATTCAAGCTGGAACCGTTCAGGCAACAACACGTCAAGCTGTGCCGTAGACAATGTCTCTTCTTTTCCTAGAGCTGTCTTAATTTGAACATCGAGCTTCGGACCATAGAAAGCTGCTTCACCTTCAGCCTCGAAGAATGGAAGACCAAGCTCTTCAACAACTTCGCGAAGCATTCTTTGAGAGGTTTCCCACATTTCATCGTCTGGCCAGTATTTCTCTGTATCCTTCGGATCACGGTAGGACAACCGGAAACGATATTCCTTAATTCCGAAGTCTTCGTATACTTGACGAATCAAATTCACAACTCTCGTAAATTCTTCTTTAATTTGATCAACGCGACAGAAGATATGCGCGTCGTTCAGTGTCATCGCTCTAACACGGTGCAAGCCGGTAAGTGCACCCGACATCTCGTAGCGGTGCATTGTGCCGAGCTCAGCAATACGCACTGGCAAATCGCGATAGCTCCGCATCTCACTCTTATAGACCATCATGTGGTGCGGGCAGTTCATCGGACGAAGTACAAGCTCTTCATTATCCATCTCCATTGGAGGGAACATGTCTTCTTGATAGTGCTCCCAGTGACCGGAAATTTTATAAAGCTCAACATTCGCAAGTACAGGAGTATACACATGAGAATACCCAAGCTTTTCTTCTAGATCAACAATATAACGCTCCAACGTTTGTCTTACTTTCGCGCCGTACGGAAGCCACAGCGGTAGGCCTTGCCCTACTTCGCGGTTGAAAGTGAACATCTTCAGCTCGCGACCAAGCTTGCGATGATCACGCTTCTTGGCTTCTTCCAGGAAGTGCAGATGTTCATCCAGCTGCGCTTTCTTCGCAAAAGCTGTACCATAAATTCGCTGCAGCATCTTGTTTTTACTGTCGCCACGCCAATAGGCACCCGCAACACTGAGCAGCTTGAACGATTTGATTTTTCCTGTCGAAGGAAGGTGAGGACCGCGACATAAATCGAAAAATTCACCTTGATCATAGATGGTAATCGCCACATCTTCAGGAAGATCTCGAATGAGCTCCAGCTTATAAGGATCTGCAACTTCTTCAAAAATGCGCAAAGCTTCTTCACGACTTACTTCTCTTCGAACGATGGAGAGATCTTCCTTCACGATCTTTTCCATCTCTTTTTCAATCTTCACAAGATCTTCAGGCGTAATCGATTGCTCCATATCAATGTCATAATAAAATCCATCCTCGATTACTGGACCGATTCCAAGCTGCACTTTATCATCGCCATATATTCGTTTAATCGCTTGCGCCATAAGGTGAGCAGTACTATGTCGCATCACTTCAAGACCATCAGCTTGGTCCAACGTCACAATCTCAACAGCTACATCCTCTACGATCGAGTAGTTAAGATCCACAACTTTACCATCAATCTTCCCTGCAATCGCATTTTTCTTAAGTCCAGAACTAATCGACCCTGCAATATCCTCGATCGTTACGCCCTTGTCATAGGCGCGAACTGCGCCATCTGGAAACTTCACTTGCACTGACATTTTCGTTCCTCCTCTGATTTTTGGGCAATAAAAAAACACCTCGTCCCAAAAGGGACGGGTGCTCGATTGCGACCCGTGGTTCCACCCTCCTTTAGCCGGTATCGTCGTACAACCAGCTCTCAGGCATGAATAACGGACATGACCCGGCGAAAAATAATGTCGTATCCCTTGTCATCAAAGGTCTACAAGTTCCTCTTCGCAGCTCGAAAGGGGTCAATGCTACTGGATTCTGAAGGAACTTACAGCCAAGGTTCCTCTCTCTGTGCAGTCCTGACGCTAGCATTGGTGGCTTTCTCATCGCTTGTTAATGTGGATATTGATATCGAGAATTATACTCGCATTTCACATTTTCAGCAAGTCTGTCTGCATGAACTATTCCATGGAATACACTTCCGCACGTGTACCGTAAATTTCCACAAGCGTTCGAATAATTAAACTGTTAGGCTCAGCGGTATGGATGATGATCTGATCAGGCGACAACGCAAGCAGGTGGCTGACAATTTGATGATCATCATTCTGATCTAACTTGTTTATTTCCTGAGCTTCAATGCGCTGAAACGTATCATCCAATATTTCAAACACTTGCCCACCGCCATGAATGACATGCAATGTAGGACTGAGTGTTTCCTTCATATCGACGATCGTCTGAAGCAATGAAATAAATTCTTGGTACTGTCTCCTTATGATGCGCTCCTCCATAGCCGAAGATGCGGCACCCATAACTTCCAACCTGTAATCACGCAATCTAAACTGAAGAAAACCATCCAAATGCAGTTGCTCAAATTCCGCCAAATAGCTGGAAAATTGTGAAGCGAGTCCGTTTAGTCTGCTTGTGCGTGAAGTATCATTCAATAAAGACACAGCTTCCGCAATTAATGCATCCGTCTCCACATTGTCACTGATCCCGTAGCTTTCATGGAAAATGTTACGTAATAGCTCCGGCTCTTGCTCGACAAGTATATATTCAGCCAAAATGTGGCCAACCTTCTCACAGTAATGATGTTTATCAATTGAGCCTGTATTGATTGGAAATTGACAGCGAATAACCCCTTCGGAAATGTATAGCTCCCACTGCACGCAATCCAACGCTTTATCCAATTCAACGGTCGTGCGATTAAGCATTCCCGCCAGCTTCACAAGTGACGGCTGACCCTGTCGGATATCCGGAGTTAATCCTACACGTTTCATCGCTCAACCTCCATCCCCATTCAGCATTAATCCTTAGGATGCACAAAAACTCATATACGATTAGCTCCTGTTTATGGTATATTTTATAAAGTTTCATTATGAAAGGAACTTCTTATGACTTTTCCAATTATGGAATTCAATCAGACACGTTGGAACCGGCTTTTGCTGAATAGTTACTGGATTATGTTAATTTTGTCCATTGTAATTGAAAGCTCCTATTTGTTCGTCACCGAGGTCTCCTCAAGTGAATTCATCGGATTATATATCGTTAGACCCACTCTAATGATGACCGCGATCTTAATCCTTACCGAGCTGAGCCAACGTTTGTGGCAAAGATATTCCGACTATATTCTCATCACCACATCAGCCGCGCTCGCACTTACGACTAACTTTATTCACTCGACTGTTGAGTACTTAATCTTATTGTTATTTTTCCCCATTGTGATCAGTATTTTTTATTTCCAATATTCCAAATTACTTTACTCCGTCGTTATTGCGCATGTTTCCTTAGTTTGTCTTTACACCCTCAACGATGAGATGAACAACTCTTTGACCTCTATCAGTTTACTAGCCATCTTGTTCATTATGCTTACTTTCAGCTATATCGCCTTTGGAGTTCTTGCGCGTGGACGTGAAATATTAATTAATTTACGATCCACGTCCGAATCTAATCAAGAATTACTCGTTCGAACGATTCTCATGGACAAGCTTGTAAAGACAGATGCACTTACGGAAACCTACAACCACATGGCCTATCATGAGTTTATGGAAAACATGGTGCAACAAGCAGAAAGCGGTCGGATGAAGCTACATCTCGCCATAATGGATATCGACAACTTCAAATCCGTTAACGACACGTACGGTCATAAAGCAGGAGATGTCGTCTTAAGAAAAGTAGCCGCGATTGCAAAAGCAAAGGTTGGAAGCAATGATGTCGTCGCAAGATATGGAGGAGAGGAATTCGCTATTATTTTCGCAGAAAAAGATTTTCAAGAGGTATATGATATATTAGAAAATATTCGCATGACGCTTGCCTCAACCTCATTAGAAGTCATTGATCGACACTCAGTCACGATCAGTATCGGATTAAATCGCTTTGCGATAGGGATGGACAAGGAAGCCCTTTTCCAAGGAGCAGATGCTGCATTATACGAGGCCAAGCATTCTGGCAAAAATCGCACAGTCATTGCTAATCGTACATAAAAAAAATCTTCGCTGGATCGATCTCCCGCGAAGATTTTTTTGTTAATTTTGCATCACGTAATCTTTATCCACTACATCATTCTCATGGTACATCTTCAAGATGTCATACTTCGTATTTCGTTGAGCTGGAATTTTCCCACATTCACGGATGAGCTTAAGAATAAGTTCAATGTTTACCTTGTGCGTTGTGCCTGCTGCCGATACGACATTCTCTTCAATCATCGTACTTCCGAAGTCGTTACAGCCATAGGACAATGAAAGCTTACCGACTTCCGGACCCATTGTTACCCATGACGATTGGAAATTCTTAATGTTATCTAGTGCAATCCGGCTGATTGCAAGTGTTTTCAAAT
Source organism: Candidatus Cohnella colombiensis (assembly GCA_029203125.1). Classification (GTDB taxonomy): domain Bacteria; phylum Bacillota; class Bacilli; order Paenibacillales; family Paenibacillaceae; genus Cohnella; species Cohnella colombiensis. The sequence goes on along the minus strand of CP119317.1, from coordinate 898,695 downwards.
ACTCTTCAGGTGTAGACTTCTCACGCTTCAAGTTCGTATTATCCGGCTGGAACGTCCAAGGGATAAACGCTAGGAAGCCTGGAGAAGGGTAACTATTCTGGATGCATTCATCCTGAGCCTCGCGAACTCTTAATAGATGAAGCGCTCTTTCCTCCATCGTCTCACCAAAGCCAACGACCATCGTTGCCGTTGTGTTCATACCTACCTTATGGGCAGTAGACATAACGTCCATCCAATCGCGCCATGAACCTTTCAGTCGGCTGATTTTCCCACGAATTCGGTCATCGAGAATTTCCGCTCCACCACCAGGTAGTGAATCAAGACCAGCCTCGTGTAGCTGCCGAACAACATCCTCTAGTGGAATATTGTCAGCAACAACTTGCATCTTCCGAATTTCTGCAGGCGAGAAGGAGTGCATCGTAATTTCAGGGAATCGCACTTTTATTTCACGCAGCAAATCCAAATAATAGCTAAATGGCAAATCTGGATTTGTTCCACCCTGCATTAAAATTTCTGTGCCGCCAACGTCGATCGTCTCTTGGATTTTTTGGAAAATCAATTCATCTGGAAGCACGTAGCCTTCCTTCGAACCAGGAGCACGATAAAACGCGCAAAATCTACAATATACATCACAAATATTCGTATAGTTAACATTACGCCCGACGACGAATGTCGTAATCGGCTCTGGATGATGACGTAACATAATTTGATTAGCAGTATGACCTAACTTCTCGATCTCGTTGCTTTCGAATAATGTAACGATCTGCTCTAGTTGCAATCGTTCACCCTGTAATGCCGACTGTAAAATCTGATCGATTCCACTCATGATCGCACACTCCTCTAACCTATTCTACCATGCTCTAATTCTTTTATTAATGTAACATAAAAACACCGTGTCAGTCACCTAAAAGGCGAACTGTTCACGGCGTGTTTGGATTTTCTCTTTCATTTCAAAAAAGATGTCTCTTTCATGTTTGTGTAGCAGTACATTCGGTTTTGCAAAGTAAAAGCCTTGACCCATCTGTACGTCGAGTCTAAACAGCACATCAGCTTCTTCTTCTCTTTCGACACCTTCTGCGACTAACTCACAATTCATCTCTTTCGCAGCCGTTACAATTGCTTTTAGTAAACTCTCTTTAATTGCATATCGATCGACATGCTGTATGACCGATCGGTCAATCTTGATCAGCTCGGGGACAAGCTCGCCTATCCACTGCAAGCTAGAATAACCTGAGCCGGTATCGTCTACAGCAAAGCGGAAGCCATGCTCACGATATGTTCGCAATATTTCAAACATCGCCTTAAAGTTCGTGACTTCATGACGTTCAGTGATTTCGAAATAAATTTGTGCTGCGCTTAAACTCGGATGCTCCTGCAAACATTTCAGCACATGCGCCAAAAAGAGCGGATGTGATAACGTCACTGCAGTAACATTCAAAAAGATCGGTTCATGAATACGACGGGATTCAATCTCCTCAAGCGCGCGCTTTACAACTAAAAATTCGAGCTTGCTAAGCAGCTTCGTCTGAGAAGCGAAGCGGAATAACTCGTCCGGATAGTGCAGGATCGAATGAACTGGTCCTCGGGTTAAAATCTCCCAGCCATACACATCGCCACTCGTTAAATTCATAATCGGCTGTGCTAATACCGAGATATCGCCGTTATCTAACACTTGCAATAATTGCTTGCGAAGTGCTTCCATCTCCGAAGTCACTAATCCTGTCATCATCGCCACTGCGAATTGATAAGCTTCATGAAGTGACCGTTGAAGAGAAGTGAGATTTGTTGCTTCAGAAATGGGTACGACAGAGATTGAAATCTGCAAGCAATTACGCCACTGTGGGATATGCCCGGATAGACCAATTTCCAACATTGAACGGATTTCTTCTAGCTTAGAACGAAGCGAATCAGGCACTAAAGCACCTGATTGTTTAGACTCGTCCGTAAACGTATTAAGAACAAAATCAGTTTTTGAGTATTGATTTAAGGAAATCGTATTCCGATCTCCAATAATATTGAACACAGCGAGCTTCAAATGCCTTCTGCAGCTTTCTTGCAAGCTCGTCCAAATTTCTTCAGGAACCTCATCCTTCAGTTCGGCAAATTCAATTCTATACAACGTCAAATAACATGCTTGACCACGATTCACTACTTTTCTAAGCAAGGAAAGCTCCGGACGTCGAAAATTGAACTCAGGAGGAAAATATTTCAAAGAGCGATCTGAGTATGTTAGCTTAAATGCAAGTGCTAATCGATCGATCATCGTCTGTAAGGTCACTCGAAACCATCATCCTTATCGCGGTAGGTTTCAATCATTGTAGCATGTTTTGAGTAGTGATAATAGATATTTTTGGTAATTTTCTGTACTTTCAGAAAATTGTTGCCGTTTTATGTCGAATGATCCCTATACAATTCAATCGCTATATAGCTATTTAGCGTTTACTGCGTCTGCGAACTGCTTCAAAGCTTGTAACATTAGTGATCGCGGACATGCAAAGTTAACTCGCAAATATCCCGCGCCTTGCTTGCCAAATACAGATCCCTCCGAAAAGGCAACCCCCGCTTGTTCGAACATGATCCGTTTAAGCTCTTGTGGATTGGTGGAAATTTGAGTGCAATCTAGCCACGCTAGATACGACCCTTCTGGCTTGATGACTTTTATCTGTGGAAGGTGTTCGTTAATGAACGCGATTAATGCATCGCGATTCCCTTCCAAATATTCGAGCAACTGCTCTAGCCATTCATCGCCATGTGTGTAGCTACTCTCCATTGCGGTTAAGCCGAAAAAGCTTTCCATATGAATCGAAAGTGTCTTTAGCAATGTATTATATTTTCTCCGCAATTGTTCATCCGGAATAATAACAGCAGCTGCTTGCAGCCCTGCAAGATTGAACGTCTTACTCGGTGCAATACAAGTAATGCTCAACTTAGCCAGTTCATCCGATAATGATGCATAAGGGATGTGCTTATGCTCTTTAAAAACGAGATCATGATGGATTTCATCTACGACCACAAGCATGTTGTATTTCAAGCTGATTTCACCAACGCGTTCAAGCTCTTCGCGTTTCCAAACACGTCCACCTGGATTGTGTGGCGAACATAGCAGCATCATTCGTGCGCCTGCATGAGCTTGTTGCTCCAGAAGCTCAAAGTCCATCGTATAATGACCATCTTGTAGAATAAGCGGATTTTCAACAATCGTCCGGTCATTCATCTTAATGACATCGTAGAACGGGTAATATACGGGAGACTGTAAAATGATCGAATCGCCCGGCTCAGTTAATGCTTGCACCATTATGCTCAGCGCTGGCACAACACCTGGACTGGAGGACAACCATTCTTGTTCGATTGTCCAACCGTGTCGCCGAGACAACCAGCCCATAATGGCATCATAGTAGCCTTGAGTGCGAAACGTGTACCCATAGACGCGCTGTTCTGCACGCGCAATAATGGCCTCCGCCACTTCCTTCGGTGGTTCGAAATCCATATCTGCTACCCACAAGGGCAAAATATCGGCTTTGCCGAAGAGCTTCTCTGTTTGATCCCACTTATAAGAAGCTTTGCCTGTGCGATCAACACGTTTATCGAAATCATATTTCATTGCTATACCCCTCTCACTTACACGATGCTTAACTGTTCAATTCCTGCGCAGCAGCTTCAATCGCTTGACCGAGATCTTCTATGATGTCATCAATATGTTCTATACCTACAGAGAATCGAAGCAACCGATCGTCGACTCCAATTCGTTCCCGAATTTCAAGTGGTATATCTGCATGCGTCTGCACGCTCGGATAAGTCAATAATGACTCCACACCACCTAAGCTTTCAGCAAAGGCAATTAATTTCAGATGACGGAGAATAGGTTCAACAAATCGTGCATCCTTAAGCTTAAAGGAGAAGATTCCCGTATTTCCCGACGACTGCGTGCTCTGTACTTCATGACCCGGATGAGTGGGCAATGCGGGATAGAATACTTCCGCAACATGAGGATGTGTCAGCAACCACTGGGCTACCCGGGTTGCATTATATTGATGACGCTCCATCCGAAGCGCTAACGTCTTCATCCCTCGCATGAGCAGCCATGAATCTTGCGGTCCTAGTACAGCGCCAATGGAGTTGTGCAAAAAAGCTACGCGAGCCGATAACTCCTCGCCTTTCGTCACGATGAGACCTGCCAACACATCGTTATGACCACCTAAATACTTTGTAGCACTATGAACGACGATGTCTGCACCTAGCTCAATCGGACGTTGGAAAAAGGGGGTCAGCAACGTGTTATCTACAATCGTGAGCAATCCCTTATGTTTCGCCCATGCAGCTACTTTAGCGATGTCTGTTATCATCATAAGCGGGTTTGTCGGCGTCTCGATCAAGACAGCCTTCGTTGCTGTCGTCCGACTAGCTTCCATCGCATCCAAATCGTTCGTGTCCACATAAGAAGCAGTCACACCGAATCGAGTCATCACCTGCTCAATTAAACGATATGTCCCCCCATATAAATCAAGCGAAACGATCAGATGATCTCCTTGACTGAACAATGCGAAGATCGTCTGTAGCGCCGCCATGCCCGTGCTACATGCAAAACCTGCATCACCACTTTCTAAGTTCGCAGCGGCCTCTTCCAATACAGCGCGTGTCGGGCTCTTAGAACGTGCATAATCAAATCCCGTACTTTGCCCGAGTTTAGGATGACGAAATGCTGTAGCCTGATAGATTGGGAAGCTAACTGCTCCAGTGTCCGGATCACTCTGAGATCCGATTTGGGCCAACCGACTTTCGATGTTCATCTACTTAATATACCCCCTGATTAAATTGAGTAATTCGAGTATTGTGCATCCACAGATCCGAGATCGTAAGGTGTAGCTTGGTACACGTAGTAATTTAACCAATTTGAAAAGAGTAAGCTTGCATGAGCTCGCCATGTTGGAACGGGTGGCAGTGCTGGGTTGTCATTCGGGTAATAATTCTGTGGCACATTAATGCGCAATCCCTTTGCTTTATCGCGATCATACTCCCATTTCAGTGTGTTCGTATCATATTCGGAGTGACCAGTGACAAAAATTTGTTTGCCGTCAGTCGTTGCAGCAATATAGACACCTGAATCCGCAGATTCGGACAAAATCTCTAAACCCGGCACATTTTCCAAATCCTTGCGACGAACTTCCGTATGTCTGGATTGCGGAACGTAAAAGCGATCATCAAACCCTCTGAGCAGCTTCGTATTCTGAGTCGTTATCCCGTGTGGGAACACACCAAATACTTTTTCGTCGAGTACGTGCTTAGGCACACCGAAATGGTGATACAACCCTGCTTGAGCGCCCCAACATATATGGAAAGTTGAAGTCACATTATGAACTGTCCAATCCATAATTTCTTTGAGCTCATCCCAATAATTAACTTCCTCATAGGGTAATAGCTCAACAGGAGCACCTGTAATAATAAAACCATCGAATTTATGCTTTGATATTTGATCGAACGTTTGATAAAAGCTATTCAAATGCTCAGAAGATGTATTTTTAGATGTATGCGTCTTTGGATGAAGAAGTACGGCTTCTACTTGCAATGGCGTATTCCCAAGCAAGCGCAACAATTGTGTCTCGGTCGTTTCCTTCGTAGGCATTAAATTTAAGATCGCAATGCGCAGCGGTCGAATATCCTGATGATAAGCTACGCTTTCATCCATCACGAATATATTTTCCTCAGTTAATACTTCTTTCGCTGGCAAGTTATCTGGCACTTTGATTGGCATACAATTTCCTCCTCACTTCTATCCATGAATGCATACTGCGCACCACGGTTGTAGCATATATAGATCGAAAAAAACGACCCCAAATGAGATAGGGTCGTGTAATGAATAACGCGCGCCCCTCTCATCTGTCAGAAACATCGACTGTTTCCGCAAGATTTAGCACCGTACGACATAATTGACGCCGGTTGCCGGGCTTCATAGGGCTAGTCCCTCCGCCTGCTCTTGATAAGATGGCAATACCTTATTTAATTGTAGATAAAACTACCCTTACTGTACCCCAAATTTCAGAGTCAGTCAATACACTGTCAAGCAAATCGACGCTTGTCACATTTTCTCCTTGATAGGAATAGGGAGTGAGGATTATACTAATCAAGTCAACAGTGGCATCTTTACTTTATGTTATTCGGGATTAAAGAGGGGGGAGTCGTACATGGACGGCGATAAGCCTGGGCCTAATCGTAATTACCGCTTAAAGCGCGCAGGGTTTATTTCCTGTGAGAAGTGCTGTTCTTGTCCGACTTCGGCTAAGTCCACCCTTCTTCTCATTGGAGATTCATCCTGCATGTGTTGAAGTAAACATGCAAAGGAGAGAACCTCATGAAAATCCGCTTGGTACACGACGGAATATTCACCACAATTGATAATATTAACGATACACTTCTCGCACCTACCCATGGTTTCTACTGGATTGATGCGGACATTGATGATCTTATTATTCTCCAGCCCTTATTCGGACTGCACGACCTCGCAGTAGAAGACTGCTTAACAGAAGATGAGCAGCGTCCAAAGCTTGAAATTTATGAGAATCAATATTTCTTAGTTATTAACAGCATTCGATTTGATGATGAAGAAATTTTCTTGCGCGCACTCAACATTTTCCTTGGTCCTCATTACTTGATCACAGTAACAAGACAGAAGATCAATGAGTTGCGCAGTGTAAAGCCTGTACTGTGGGAACAAGAGGTTAGTCAACCAGACAGCTTCTTATACCATCTTGTCGATATCGTAGTCGATAACTACTTCTCGGTAGCCGACCGGATCGAAGCACGTATTGAAAGCCTCGAAGAAGATATTCTGATGCATACGAAGAAATCACATCTTACTGAAATTATTGGACTTCGAAGCGAAATCTTATGGTTGAAAAAAGCACTCGGTCCACAGCGCGAATTGCTCGCTACGTTGAATAAGAAGGATTTACGTCTCATCGATGATAAACTTCAGAAATACTTCGGAGATATTCATGAGAACGCAGTAAAAATCAATGAAACATTCGAGACTTATCGCGATCTCATGGGTAACTTACGAGAAGCTTATCAATCGAGTCTTGCTAACCGAGCTAACGAAATCATGCGTGTATTTACAGCATTAACAACGATTTTCATGCCCTTAACATTTATTACAGGCGTTTATGGAATGAACTTCGATTTTATCCCTGGAATGCATTATCATTATGGCTCAGTCATCCTTTTGGGACTTATGGGTCTAATTGGAATCGGGATGTTCTACCTATTCCGTAAGAAGGATTGGTTATGAAAATAGAAGACGATCAGATGAGAAACAAGAGGTAATCGCATCCCCATTGGGCTGCGATTACCTCTTGCTCGTTGTATACTAAATCGCTGATCTGCTTAATTTGCGATAGCGTAGCCGCATCATTCTAAGCTTCTCATATTTCCCTTCCGTATCTTTAGCATTCGCCTGTATATCACCATATACTTTATGCATGAGTGGCTTCAAATATTGATCCCCCAATTCCTTCATTGCGGTTTCAATTTGTTCGCACTCCTCATCCGGCAGCGTTGCCAGTTCCTGTTCAACGACACGCTGTACATCATACCCTTCCTCATCTAATTGCTCAATTCGCTCAAGCAGTTGTCGACGAGTACATTGCAGCAAGTTTTCCAAATCTGTTAAGGTACGCCCTTCACGAATACCGAGCAGTAATGTACGCTTCTCTCTAACAGATGCAAGCACCTTCGAATATTTTTCTTCCTTCTGCTTGAAGATCCAGGATGAACGTTGCTCTTCCGTAACTTCTTTGGATACCCAAGTCAGCAATGGGAAAGTATGCTTACGGGGTATGTCTTTCAACAGCTCAACCAGCTCCTTTCCATACCGTTCAAGCTTTACTTGACCATAGCCAGGAATTTGAATAAGCTCCTCAAGCGATTGTGGCAAATAGACAGCAAGCATTTGCAATTCTCTGTTTGTTGCGATCAAATAAGCTGACTTCTTCTCCTCTGTTGCCCTCGCCCTCCTCCAGATCCGCAGCTTGTTTCCCGTCTCTGTGGCATCCTGCATATCTGCATAGCACTGAAGCAATGTGAGCGCGCTTGGTCTACGCTCCCAAAGCGGTGCCTCTTCTAGCATACCGTCGAGCATCGGTCGAAATCCTTGACTTAGCTTGCAAGCGACACCATGTCTAAACGCAGCGAGTAGCTCTTCCCAGCTCATTCCCTCATACCATAAATCTTCCTGCTCGGCTGCTGTTGGTTGAATAGAGCGCCAGCCAGCGCTCCATACGCCCTGCTCCTCACCGATAAATACTTGCGCACGGTCTTCTCCTTGCCCTACAATCCGGTCAAATTGATTCAGAAATACAACCTGCATCTTCATTCCTCCCGTAGCCGTATACACGGCTTGATTTAGTGTTCGAGCTGCGCACCACGGGCGGATAACACAATAAAAGCACCTCCCGCCAATTGGCGATGAGGTGCTTCCTTCATCAAGCAAACAAGAACATCTTTAGAATAGCAAAATAATGTAAATTAGGCAATAGTGCTGTCATCCATTATAATGGTGAAAGCATATTTTCAAGGAGGACATTGCATGAAAGATTTCGATTACTTATCGGATTCCACCGAACAAACATCTACACGATTTGTAACATTAGTTACGCCTAGTCTCAAGAGATTCGATCTTGCGATCCTTACAACCAATCGATTCTATGGCAAGAAGCTCGTGACGGACTTGCAATTCGGTCGTAGCGCCATTCTCGGTCCTGACGACCTTGAGGAAGAAGGCGTACTCGAATCTGTGTTTCGGATTAATGAGGAAGAAGCTGCAGAGCTTGCACAGTTTCTTACACTTGTATTAGGCGAAGTTCAGTTCACGGATTAATAACTGAGCTTTGTCCCGAAGATCAAGGCGTTGCTGATAAGCCTTCCTGGAGTTGTCAGCAATTTTCCTTGTGCATACAAACCGGATGATCCTCCGCCATCTAAGTTCATCCCTTGTACAGCTCCAAGCGAACGTAAAATTTCCCCTAACTCCATAATCGTCGCACTCCCCACAGTGATGACGACAATGCTTCCATCTTGCTTAATTCCAATCCCACTACGTGCAGCAGATTCCGTTTTTATTTTCGCTTGCGTAAACCCTTCCTTTTCAGCATCAATCGCCACTTTTCCATCCTTCAACACTCTCGGACCCGCACCAACAGCCGTAACCACATCGCTCCAGTCGAGTTCGTTGCCGTCCATATCTTTATGTTTTACGCGAAAATGTGCTTGATCCCCTACCTTAAACTTTCGCCCTAAATTTTGTTGCTCCACCCCTGTCAATACGAGGACAAAGCCTTCACGGGGAATCGCAACGTTTTCATTGTACGCAATCTTTGTGACTTTACCTCCCTTAACAACGATCGCCATACCGTAATTAAAGCCAATATGACTGCCTCGAGCGGAAGTAAATAAAATCGATGAACTCCCTTCCTCAGAAGGGGTACGATTGACAAATGTTGCATACCAGTTGTTCGGATATTGATAGGAGCCGTTTAGTCCGCCTTCGATTTTCAATCTTAAGCTATCCATCTTCGCTGTACCATCAGCCGCAAATCCGATCGTCGTGCCTACTGTGCCTAAGTGTACAACTTGCCCGTCAGCGATCAAGGTGTTCCATGGCTCTGGAATGCCGCCGTAAGCTTCAAAATAGGTTCCGTTCACTGCATAGTCTGCTTTGTAACGCTCCGCCATCGTCTTGATTGATTCCACCTGACCGACCACATTGTTCGCCAATCCTATTTGCACGGGCATCCCCTTCGGAAACAGTAAGGTTTGTACAGAAAACGACTTACTCCCAACCTTAACTTTACGCACTTCCGACTTCGGGGTGAATGTGAGCTTAGGCTTCACTGGATCTAACACTTTAATCGTAACCTTACATGTTGCTGCTTTGCTACCTGCTTGACTCATATCGTTCACTGCTCTCGCCGTTACATACGACGTCCCCTTCGATATGGGAATGACTAAACCGTCTAGCGTTACGCTAGCGACCTTCGTATTGCTCACTGCATATGAAGTCGTTTGTTGTGGTTTGATAACCGTTGCAACATCCAACTTATTGTTAAGTGGTATTCTGATTGGAGCTGTCGGACACGAGAATGGCGGTGGTGGCGTAGGCTCTGCTACTGACTCTGTCGATGGTTCATCCGCGTACACCGAAGTAAGAATTAGACTTGCAGACAGCATTACCGTAAGGAATGTTGCAATAAATCGACGACTGCGATTGAATGACATAAATAACAACCTTTCTATTCCGAATAAGCAAAAACGACTTCGGCGTCCTTGTTGTAGATTTCATGAAATTTCGAGTAATTTTACAAGACCGCCCAGCTCAAGCTCTTCGAACTTGCGAACCGCAGCATCCTTCGTCACTACAAATCGGCAATGTTCTAGCTCACATTGAATCGGAACATCGAGTCGAATGGTCGCTAAACTTCTTGATAGATGGAGCATGTCTAAATCGGATTCAATTTTACTGCGAACGCCTTTCGGCAGCTTGTCCAAATTTTCTAGCACGCCCTCGATCGATTCATAATCCAATAGTAATTTAAGTGCCGTCTTTTCACCAATCCCTTTTACCCCTGGATAGTTGTCGCTCGTATCGCCCATAAAACCTTTCAAATCGATAACTTGCCGAGGGGTGATCTGTCTTTCTGCGAGCAAGCTTTCCGGATCATATACTGCATAATTCAATTTACCTTTTTTCATTATGACGACTTTGACTTGCTCATTTACAAGCTGCAGCATGTCATGGTCACCTGTCAGAATATACACCTCAGCATGTTCACTTAATTGATTAGCCAACGTTCCCATACAGTCATCTGCTTCGAACCCAATAATACCGACATTTAAAATGCCCATATCAGCCACGACTTCTTTAACGAGATCAAATTGCGGAATGAGCTCAGCAGGTGGCTCGCCACGATTTCCCTTGTAATCCGGAAATTGCTCTGTTCGAAAGGTTTTGCTTCCCATATCCCAGCAGCACACGACGTGCGTTGGGTCGAATGTTTTGATCGCATCGAAAAAATATTGAATAAAGCCATGAATCGCATTCGTGGGTAAACCTGCACTCGTCTTACGGATATAGCCTGTATACGATGTTGCATAGAACGCACGGAACAGTAACGCCATACCGTCCACGAGTAGCACTTTTTGATGATGATCAGTCATTGGACTCCCTCCAATTCAATTGTTGTTGTTCAGGAATTGCGCAATTCGCCTTGCCGCTTCAAGAAGCCTTGTCTCATCCTCTACGAGCGCCAGTCGAATGAAGCCTTCTCCACGCTCTCCGAACGCATTACCCGGAATGGATGCAACCCCAGTGGCCATTAAAAGTGCATTTGAAAATGATCTTGAAGTCCAGCCCTGTGGGACAGGTGCCCATACGAACATTGTAGCAGCTGGAAGGGGTATATCCCACCCTTGCTCTCTAAGTGCGCCTACGAACACGTCTCTACGTTGCTCATATAGCGTCGATACTGGACGAGACTGCTTCATATCCATCTCTAGTGCAGCTATAGCTACCGTTTGAGTGCCTAGAAATACACCGAAATCGATGTTGTTTTTGAGTGCTCTAAGAGAGGCCAATATATCTCGATTACCGACAGCGAAACCCATTCGTGTGCCAGCAAGATGAAACGACTTCGATAGGGAGTGAAATTCGATCGCTACTTCGGATGCACCCGGAATTTCCAGTACACTCGGTGGTTTTACTCCGTCGAACGCCATCTCGCTATAAGCATTATCGTGAACAAGTAACACGCCATGACGCCGTGCCACATGAACAGCCTGCTCAAAGAAATCTAAATCAGCAGTAACCGACAACGGATTGCTTGGATAATTCAAAATCATCAGCTTCACACGATCCCAAACCGCTTGTGGAATCGCTTCAAAATCAGGTAAGTATCCGTTATCCGCCGATAGCGGAAGTGGAATCGCCTCTACACCAGCTACAGCAAGTCCCGCACCATATACAGGATATCCAGGATCAGGCAGTAAAGCAGCATCACCTGGATCTGTAATTGCTAATGCCAAATGACCCAAGCCATCTTGCGTCCCCATTAGCGCCAATATTTCATGTTCAGGATCAAGCTCGACTTGAAAGCGATGGTTAAACCACTTGGCTACTGTTTGGCGGAATTGCAAAGTGCCTTCTGTACCTGGATAACTGTACATATTCGGCTGCATGACCGCATCTGCAAGCACCCGTCGCAAAGACTCAACCGGAGGCTGATCTGGACTTCCGATGTCCAAGCTGATGACATCCAGTCCTTTGCGCATCGCTTCGCGCTTCCACCCTGCCACCTCGGAGAAGATTGCTGAACCAAGCCGATCAAGGCGTTGCGACTTTAGCTTCATCATCTTCATAGCGCTGGCCACTCTTCTGCAAATCTTTCACTTTTATATCCGACTGTAACTTTCACTCCATCAGTTACAATTGGGCGTTTGATCAGCATACCATGCCCAGAAAGCAGCTTGATTTTCTCATCTTCACTCATCGTCTTCACCTTATCCTTCAGCCCCAACTCCCGATAGACTTCTCCCGATGTGTTAAACCACTTTGCAATCGGTAAACCGCTTAACGGAATCAGTCTGCGCAGCTCCTCAACTGTCGGCGGTTGCTGCTTAATATCTTGATCGTCCAGTTGGTACCCTTGCTCTTTCAATTGTTTATTCGCAAGCCGACATGTGCTACATATTGGATAATGATATACTTTTAAAGTTTTAGACATTGCATTATTCACTCCTGATCTCCCTAAGCATTGCCTCTAAATTTAGCAAATCTTCTGGCAAGCTCGCCTCATGCTCCATTCTTACGCCTGTCACGGGATGGTCGAACGCCAAGCGCACCGCATGTAATGCTTGTCGTTCGATAACTTTGGCGAACTGCACAGCAATCTCGGATTCGCTCCACCTCTCTAAAGAGTAGTAACTATCGCCAATAAGCGGACAGCCGATCGAAGTAAGATGCACACGAATTTGATGGGTTCTACCTGTCCCAAGACGTACATCAAGCGAAGTAGCATAGTGTCCATACACATCCGCAACTTCGTAATAGGTCAAAGAAGGCGCACCATCCTCCCTTACAACACGCCGATGAGGGTCTTCTGTTTGTCTACCAATCGGTGCATTCACTTCCCCTTTTTGCCCAGGGGGCTGTCCATACACATAAGCGCGATATTGCTTCTCGATCGTCCCTGCTTTCATCTGCTCGCCTAATTGCTGACTAGCAAATACATGCTTTGCAATGAGCACTAACCCCGACGTATGCTCATCTAGCCGGTTAACAGGTCTAAATCGAACCCGCTCCCCTCGCTCTTGCCAATGATATACAATGCCATTCGCTAATGTGTTCGTATAGTGTCCAGTCGTTGGATGCACAATGATCCCCGCACGTTTATTGACGACCAATATATGCTCATCTTCAAAAACAATATCCACAGGTATAGGCTGCGGTAATATGTCTTCCGACTGTTCGGTTTCCATGTGCAAGGCAATTACATCACCTGCAGTGATAAGGTCATATGGCCTTGCTTTCTCTCCATTGACGGTTAAACCTTCGTCAGACATCTTTAACTTTACCATCAGCTTGCGTGAGATTCCGACCCGTTTGCGTAGCACATCACGAAGACGACGTCCCTCATCCGATGCATCGGCGATGAACTGAAGTGGCGCATAATACGTCGTTGTTTCATTCATCACTGCTTACGTCCTCCGTCCAAATACGTGTGCACCACGCTCATACTCAACATCCTGTATCCCTTGCCGCGCATTCGCAACGCGAGCAACCGTGAAGAAATAATCAGACAATCGATTCAAATATTGTCGTACAGGTTCAGGACTCGGCTGCTCTGCTGCTAGAGTGACGACTCTTCTTTCAGCACGACGACACACTGTCCGGCACAGATGAACAATCGCCGCTTGCTCACTGCCCCCAGGTAAAATAAATCGTGTTATCGGCGGAGTCTGCGCTTCATACTCGTCAATCCAAGCCTCTAGCTGCGTCACCATTTCTGAATTCACTTTCATCTTCGCAGGATCGAGCTTTGCATAGCTTAAATCTGATCCGCAGTCGAATAGCTCATGCTGAATCGTAAGAAGTTGTTGAAGCAGATCATCCCACTCTCCAGCATTGTCTCGCGCGATAACGGCGACAGCTTGTCCAACGATACTGTTTAGTTCATCAATTGTGCCGTAAGCTTCAACACGTACATCGTCCTTCACAACTCTAGCACCGATTACCGATGTCAGCCCTTCGTCGCCTGTTCTCGTATATATTTTCATTCAGAAAACTCCTCCTACATCAACGGTACCCTTATTCATTCACTATAGCACAATCCGATCTGTGTAAAGAGTGGCTACACAAAAACAAAGGCCAGTGGACATTCCCACTGGGCCTTATGTGTAATAATTGTGCATACGCTTCATGAATTCATTCATTTTTACGTCCAATTGATGGCTTAACTCTACCACCGATGCTGCAGTAAACGAACATTCAGCTAAGTACCTCTCATTCAGCTTATGCCGCAACGCTTCAATCTCTTCAACCAAGGATGAATCGATCGTTACGTCGCGCCACTTTGCTTGACGCTTCGATAATGCCATCGTCCGCCCCCTTGAATGATCAATCCAGCTTCTTCAAGAATACGCTGATCCGCTCTAATGCTTCCGACAGCTGCGTAATAGAAGTTGCGTAGCAACACCGTAAGAAGCCTTCTCCGCCTCTGCCAAAGGCATTACCTGGCACTGCAGCAACCTTAGCTTCCTTAACCAACCGCTCAGCGAACTCATCCGATGTAAGACCTGTAGATTGAATCGATGGAAACACATAAAATGCACCCTGCGGCTCATGGCATTCAAGACCCATATCACGGAATCCCTGAACCATTAGCCTTCGCCGTTGATTATAGGATTCCACCATGCGATCCTTCTCTTCCATGCCGCCTTCCTTTAGCGCTTCCAAAGCTGCAATTTGACCCATGATCGGTGCACACATAATCGTATATTGGTGAATTTTCAACATTGCCCCTATCAAATCAGGGTGACCGCACGTATAGCCCATCCGCCAGCCTGTCATTGCGAATGCTTTCGAAAATCCGCTTACGAGAATGGTACGATCCTTCATCCCAGGCAATGATGCGAAGCTAACGTGCTTCTGTCCGGTAAAGGTGAGTTCCGCATAGATTTCATCAGAGATGACAATTAAATCATTCTCCTCTACAATCTTCGCAATCGGCAGCATCTCTTCATATGTCATAATTGCACCGGTTGGATTGCTCGGATAACAAAGAATGAGCACTTTGGAGCGAGGAGTAATGACCGCCTGCAAGCTCTCCGCAGTTAACTTAAAGCCGTCCTCTGCGAACGTTTCAATCCCTACTGTAACTCCGCCACCTAATGATGAAATCGGTGAATAAGAAACATAGCAGGGCTCCGGAATTAAAATTTCATCTCCCGGCTCGATTAATGCTCTTAACGCCAAATCAATTCCTTCACTACCGCCTACTGTAACGATGATTTCATTATCCGGATTATATTTCAATTTGAATTGTGACGATAAATAACCGCTAATCGCTTCGCGAAGCTCTAGCATACCCGAGTTCGAAGTATATTGTGTTTTACCCTTCTCTAGTGCGTAAACCGCAGCATCCCGGAATCGCCATGGCGTAACAAAATCAGGTTCACCAACGCCTAATGAGATGATGTCCTTGTCTTTGCTCGCGCTGACTAAATCAAAGAAACGCCGGATGCCCGACGGTTGAATAGCACGCGCGTTCGCGGCTAAGTACTGCTCCATGCCGCTATCACGAGGCCGTTCAACCAGGGATTGCGGCTTTTCTTCTCTTGTTATCATGGGACTACCATCCTTTTCATTGGAACGACTCATCAAGGAGAAATCATCAAACGTTGATCGTCTTCAAACTCCTCAAAAATAATGCCGTCTTGTTTATATTTTTTTAGGATGAAAAATGTTTTTGTGGAAATAACCGATTCGATCGTTGAAAGCTTGTTAGAGACGAAAGAGGCGACCTCCTTCAAATTTTTGCCCTCAATTTCAACGAGTAAGTCAAAGGCGCCTGACATTAGATAGACAGACTTTACTTCTGGGTACAAGTACACACGCTCGGCGATGCTTTCGAAGCCACGCCCACGCTCTGGTGAACACTCTACTTCGATCAATGCAGTTACCTTCTCGTCGTCAACCTTGCTCCAGTTAATCACTGTTGCATACTTCACGATTACATGTTCCTGCTCCATCTCCGCGATCGCGGCGACGACGTCCTGTTCCGCGGCACCAAGCATCGTGGCAATTGTAGCCGCAGTTAATCGGGCGTCTTCTTTGAGCAGATCCAAGATGCTTAATTTAAATTGATTCATCGCGATCCCTCCTGAATTACTCTTCATATTACAACAAATACAGGCTAGATGGAAAGCGAAATCATGATCAGTCACATAAAAAAGCACCCGAATTGGAATACCCATCCAATTCAGGTGCTTAATCTCTCCGATTACATCACATAACCGCCTGCTGATTGCTGTTGCCCACCTGCTTGAGCATTGTTCATTGCACCTGGATGCATCTGACCTCCAGAAGCATGACATTGTTCAACAAATTGATTCGTCTGCTGTTGGGTTTGTTGATACTGCTTGTGTTGCTTGTCTAGTTCTTGGCGCAACGCCGGTGAAGCTGTGTTATACATCTGGTTTTGATTCATTGCGTTGAATAACTCGCCTTGCATGCGCAACGTATCATCCAACATTGTCGTAAACATTTGTCGTGTTTGAGTACATACTGATTCTGTAGCAGCTGTCGCATATTCACGCGTAACTCGCTTTAAATCACTTAAAATCGTATACGCCATATCTTCATCAGACAGCATGATCGGTGTAGCTGAGCTAGTTTGTGGTGTTGTTTGCATATGTCATCCTCCTATTCTGGGTGATTATTACGCCTGAGGTTGCGTTGGAGCGACCTGCTGATGCTGCTGGATCGCATTTAGCAAAGTTGAATAATGCTGCTGATGCACACTAATGACTTGCGAGCATAATTGCTGTAGAGCGGGATTTGTCATCGTGTGTGAAGCAACGGTGCACTGTTTAATTAATAAATCCTCGTTCGACATGGAATCGGCGATATATTCCAGTTCCTTGGCTGTCATTGGTTGTACCATCGTCAATGGTTCCCTCCTGTTCCATTTCCATAGATGAACAATCGTCAAGACCTGATGAGCATTTCCTCATAAGCTTGACCCTGTTATCTTTTCACGATGTACTAACCTTTATGCCCCTTAATTACACTTGATCGTTAAAATCCTGCAAATGTACATCAATTCGTCTCAAAGTCCGCCCGACAATAATTATTCCTGCAAATGCCTTTGCAGCATTCCTCGCTGAAACAGCCATAAAACAAAAAAATTCCTGCAGTTTTGCAGGAATCTTCGTTCGATCAATCACTATATAAAAATTACTGTTTGCGCGCTCGTCATTCGCCTCAGAAGATATCCATGCTTAAATATCGTTCGCCTGTATCCGGTGCAATGCATAATACACGCTTGCCGGGTCCGAGACGGCGTGCAATTTGTAATGCCGCCCACACTGAAGCTCCTGACGAGGGACCTACGAGCAGCCCTTCGAGCCTTGCGAGCTTTCTAGTCGTCTCTAATGCGTCTTCGTCAGCGACTTGAATAATTTCGTCGTATATAGATGTATTCAGAATGTCCGGAATGAAGCCTGGGCTCGTTCCCACTAGCTTATGTGGTCCCGGCTCGCCACCAGAAAGCACAGGTGAGCCTGCTGGTTCTACGACCGCAATGTAAAGATCGGGTAACTGCTTCTTCAGTTGTTCACCCGTCCCTGTAATTGTACCGCCAGTTCCCGCGGTTGCAACGAATGCATCAAGGCGTCCTTCTGTCTGCTCCAAAATTTCTAGCGCAGTCGTCGTACGATGGATATTCGGATTGGCTGGGTTTTCGAACTGATTCGGCATATAGCTTCCCGGAATTTCAGTTAACAGCTGTCTGGCTTTGGCGAGTGCTCCGGACATCCGCTGTGCTGCAGGTGTCAGCACCACCTCTGCGCCATATCCTCGCAACAATGCAATCCGTTCAGCTGTCATATTATCAGGCATAACGAGTATGAGTCGATAGCCTTTTGCTGCGGCATTCATAGCCAAACCAATTCCTGTGTTCCCGCTCGTAGGCTCAATAATAACACTGCCAGGAGAAATTAAGCCTCGCTCCTCTGCATCATTCATCAGCCCAAGTGCCGCGCGATCCTTCACACTTCCGCTTGGATTCATTTTTTCTAATTTAACGACGACTTGCGCATCGTTTGGTCCCGTCATGCGTTGAAGAATGACAGCAGGTGTGTCCCCGATTAATTGAGTGATCGATTGTACCATACGCGCCATCTTATACGTCTCCTCACGCTGTTACTGACTATTTACTTAATCGCTGAACGACGCGTGCGCGATCTTCTTCCGATAATAATGTCTGAACAGTAAAGCACGCTGGACACATGTAGACGGTTAAGTTGAACGGAGCTTCCAATATTGCTTTTCCAATTGCACTAGGCTTTCGAGCATGGAATTGCTCTGCTGTTACGACCTGCTCCCCCGCTTCCACCATATACTCCCGACATTGCGGGCATTCTGGGACAAGCTCCTGTTCATCGAGCAAGCGAACAACCGTTTCCTCGAATTGAACGAGCTCTGGATTCATCTCCCTCAGCTCTTCGGGTTCATCCCAACTGGAGTCCTCTTCGACCAACAGTTCATCATCATCCTCGAATTCATCTTCGGAATTGCCCATATCAATCCGCAATGTGCGATATCCGTCCAATTCATTATCACAAATCGGGCAAAATTTATCCGGCTCCTGTCCCTCCTCATGAATTACTTCACTTTGACACCATGGACATATCGTTACAGCCATCTGATCATCACGCCTCCATTACCCAATAGATTACACCAATCGCAACAAAAAGCAGTGCTAAACCTAATAACGTTCCCCACAAATATTTCATTTCACTTCCTCCGTTCAGCTAACTGCAGCACCAATAATATAAGACATTGATATCGACAATATCATCGCAATGAATCCAACTGCGCGATTATCTTTCGCAATTTCCTCGTCAATTCGGAATACGGGTGTTAAATACTCGAACAAGAAGTACGCAATGAGTAACAGCACGAACCCCACTGCCGCCCACAGCATACTTTCGTATATGGAATCATTTGCCGATATTGAATGACTAAAGATATTGCATATCCCAAATATTTTACCGCCGGTTGCCATGGCAACCGCTAAATTGCCTTTGCGAATTTCATCCCAGCACTTATATTTAGTTACTAACTCGAAACAGGATAGAAACACGATTAGCGCAAGAATACCAACTGAAAAGTATGCCAATACAGCCGAAAAAGAATGTGACATAACTGAGTCGACCAAATCGTGCACTGGCAAACACTCTCCTCTCTAATGAAGCTCGGCAACGGTTACTCCCGCTCCACCTTCTCCAAATTGACCTAAGCGATAGTTCTTGACATGCTTGTGTCTGCGCAGAAATTCCTGAACTCCTGTACGCAATGCACCTGTTCCTTTGCCGTGAATAATATAAACCTGACCTAAGTTAGATAAAAAAGCTTCATCGAGAAACCGATCGACTTCAAGCATCGCTTCATCGATTGTCGTCCCACGTAAATCTAGCTCAGTTCGTATGTGCTCATCTCGAGATCTCTTAACAATAGTCGCCTGAGCTTGTGGCTTATGAGAAGTTTGCTTACGCATCGGATCAAGGTCGCTGATCGCAACTTTCATCTTCATAATTCCAAGCTGCACAACCGCTTCCGTCTTCCCAACAAGTTCAACGACGTGCCCTTTCTGTCCACCTAAGCTATAAACCTTTACTTCATCACCCGGCTCGATTTTAACTACTTTATTATTATTCGTTGCACGCGGTTGCTTCGTAGGAGCTGGCACAGCGTCCTCTAAACGCTTACGCGCAGCGATCAATTTGTGCTCCTTAACAGACGCGCCTTCTTCCATCGCAAGCTTCCGTAGCTCCACGATAATATCTTCAGCTTCCTGCTTTGCCTTAATGATCGACAGACGCGCTTGCTCACGCGCCTCTTCCAATAGCTTTACTTTTTGTTCCTGGAAGCGCAAGCGCTCCTCTTCTAATTGCACTTGCAGTTTTTCCACATCACGACGTGACCGCTCTGCGAGTTGGCGCTCTGACTCCGCTGTTCGACGATCTTGCTCCAACGAGGCAATCATCGTGTCGACTTTAAGCTCATCTTCACTAACTTCACCGCGTGCATGCTCAATAATGCTAATCGGGAGTCCTAATCGTTCTGCGATCGCAAATGCGTTGCTACGGCCAGGAACACCTACGAGCAAACGATACGTCGGGCGCAAAGTCGCAATATCGAACTCCATGCTTGCATTGGTGATCCCTTCACGATTGTACGCATACGCTTTAAGCTCGCTATAATGTGTTGTCGCAATCATTCTACATCCGATTCGTTGCAGATGCTCCAAGATTGCAATGGCAAGTGCTGAACCTTCGGCTGGATCGGTTCCAGCGCCAAGTTCATCTAGCAGGACGAGACTACGTGAAGTAACCTCATTCAGCATGGAAATCAAGTTCGTCATATGACTTGAAAACGTACTTAAGCTTTGCTCAATACTTTGCTCGTCTCCGATATCCGCGTAGACCCCGTCGAAAACGCAAAGTCGACTGCCATCATCTGCAGGGACGAATAACCCGGACATTGCCATTAAGCTAAGCAAGCCGATTGTCTTAAGCGATACTGTCTTGCCTCCAGTATTCGGACCTGTCACAATGATCGCAGAATAGCTTTCGCCTAATTCAAGATCTATTGGGACGACTAGCTTTGAATCTATTAGCGGATGACGAGCACGACGCAAGTAAAGCTGTCCGTCCGCATTCATAGTAGGTAAAGTTGCCTGCATGGCATGAGCGAGTGATGCTTTTGCAAAGATGAAATCAAGCTGTCCAATAATTTCTGCATCGCCAGTTAACAGTTCCGCACACTCGCCAGTACGCTCACTCAATTGGCGTAAAATCCGCTCAACCTCGTTTTGCTCCTTAATTGTCAGCTCGCGAAGCTTATTGTTCATCTGAACAACCGCTTCAGGTTCAATAAATAATGTCGCACCACTGCTTGACTGATCGTGCACGATTCCACCAAAGTGTCCCCTATACTCCTGTTTCACAGGAATGACATAGCGATCGTTGCGTTGCGTGATGAGTGCGTCTTGCAGCATCTTCTGAACGCTGCTGGAACGAATTAAGCTCTCCAGCTTTTCTCTTGCTCTACCTGCATTAATACGGATATCTCGACGTAACGATGCAAGCTCTGGGCTTGCTGAGTCTAATACATCGCCTTGCTCGTCAATACACCGACGTATCTCATCTTCTAAAGACTTAAAGTCGGTAAGCGGCTCGCATAAGTCTGCAAGCAATGGGAGTGCTGTCTCATCTTCCGCTAAGCTAATAAACCGCCGTAAACGTCTTGAACCGAGAATAAATTGGGCAATATTCATCAATTCTGCAGGTTGAAGCACTCCGCTAAGTTTCGCACGATAAAGTGCTGCGCGAACATCAGTTATCCCTCCGAATGGAGGTGTACCCTTTAATGTTGTCGCTCGCACTGCCTCATCTGTAGCTGCTATACGACGTTCGACGATAACAAGCTCCTGTGAAGGATATAGCTTCTCTGATTCCTCACGACCTAAGCTCGTCGCAGTCAATTCAGACAATTTCCGTATAACCTTCTGATACTCTAATGTATGTAATGCCTTTGCATTCACGGCATCGTTCAACTCCTTCGACATCCCTTCGAACACTATTATAGCCGAAGCAACTGTTGTTGCGAAACCACTCACTCATATCTTGGTAAAGTTCGGGTTAAACTACAGCAAAAGGAGGTTATTTGGATGCAATTTCTCGGAACCGTTGTACGATTTGTCGTTTCTGCGATTGTACTCATGGTCGTCAGCTGGCTAGTCCCTCAGTTTTCTGTTGGCGGTTTCTGGAGCGCACTGTTTCTTGCTGTGGTAATCGCATTGCTCGGTTGGGTCATTGAAGGGATCTTTGGTAAACGAGTAACACCCTTCGGACGAGGGATCGTTGGTTTTATCGCTAGCGTTATCGTCATCTGGCTGGCCCAATTTATCGTTGGTCATGTATCCGTCACCTGGATCGGAGCGATTTTGGCCGCTCTTGTCGTGGGGATCATCGATCTATTCATCCCCATTGCCAACCCGTTCCTCGGTGCTCGAAATCGACAACGATAACAATAGGCAAATGAAATCCTCTAGTCATTAAGGCTAGGGGATTTCTTTAATGTAATATGTTAAAATAGAATCCGTTACTCGTTTATTAATTAGAGGAGGAAGTCGGATGTTAAAGAAGGGTCTATACATCATCGTCGCTACTGCACTTATACTTACAATCGCAGCTTGTGGTAGCAATAAAGAAGGTGCGCCATCTGCATCTTCAGGATCAACAGAATCATTGAAGCCGGAAATGGAAGTGCTTATTAAGGCTTCATCGTGGGAGTTCGATCAAGAATCCTACGAAATTCCTAAGGATACTCCAGTAAAGCTATCTCTGGAAAATATCAACGGGATGCATGGAGTTAAAATCGATGGCACAGACATTAAGTTGCGTGGCGATCAATCAACAGTAGTCCAACTCGCAGCAGGTACTTATAACTTTGAATGCAACATTCCATGCGGTGCGGGTCACACGAAAATGAAAGCGACACTCATCGTCAAGTAATCCCGATAGCTAACAGTCTATAGCCCTTCTGAAGCATCCGCTTCGGGAGGGCTTTTTTTAACCCTTGTTTGCCTATTAAACTTCAAAAATAGATGAATAGCATATGATAGCAATCTATACACGACCAGCTTTTCCTAAATATATATACAACATGATGATCTTAAGGGAGTGACCAGGATGACGATTCTCTTCGCGACCTACTGGTCTAGACTAGAGCATGTGATCCAAGATGCCAGTTAAAGCGATAGTGACAGGTGGAGCAGGATTTATCGGATCCCACCTCGTAGAGTTACTGCTCGAAGAAGGTGTACAAACCCATGTGATCGACAATTTATCTACGGGCTCTCTTAGCAACGTACATCCTCTTGCAGTTGTACACGTAGCAGATGTACGAAGCGATCGAACGATCGAGTTAATCGTTCGTGAGCAGCCCGATATTGTTTACCATCTAGCTGCTCAAGCGGATGTAAGTCGTTCAATTGAAGATGCTGAATTCGACGCAGATGTGAACATTATAGGCACAGTGAAATTGCTGGAAGCTTGCAAACTGACTGGCAGATCAAAGCTTGTCCTCGCATCAACAAGTTCGGTGTATGGCCATTTGCATAAGTCACTCATTTGTGAAAATGACTCCGTCGCTCCCGCATCCTTTTTCGGATTATCCAAATTAACTGCAGAAAGCTACATTCGGTTGTTTCACAAGCTCTATCATGTTCCGTATACGATCCTAAGAATCGCTAACGTATATGGACCAAGACAGACACCAAAAGGAGAAGGCGGCGTTATTGCAGTCTTTATAGATAAAATTCGCAAAGGACTTCCATTAACGATTCACGGAGATGGCGAGCAAACACGCGACTTCGTCTATGTGAAAGATGTGGCTCGGGCAGCACTGTCCACCCTCTATCGTGGACATCAGAACACCTTTCATGTGAGTACTGCTACACCTACATCGATCAATCAGTTAATTGCGATTTTGTCTGATTTCGAGCAAGTAGCGCTTCCAGTACGCCACGGACCTTCGCGAATCGGCGACATCAAGCATAGCTGTTTAGACAATTACAATGCTCGGATTTACTTAGGCTGGCGACCAACGACAGTGCTAGCACACGGACTGATTGAAACTTTTAGGTGAAAATAAGAAAAAGTGCCCTTATTGGACACTTTTTCGTACGAACTATCGATAATATGGCACATTCTCTATTCAGCTTAGCTATTCTCCAACAGATCGATCCATTCGTTGTACTCGCTTTGCAGCTTCGCATACTCGCTCGTCAATGAAGCATGCTCGCGCTTCACCGCCTCAAGCTCTTCGCGCAGCGCAACAACTTGCTCCTCGGCGTCATCCGCCGCCACACTCGCACCAACCGCGGCAGCTTCAGCATGTGCCGCCTCAAGCTCCCGCTTCGCCTGCTCCGCAGCTTCGCGCAACCCTGACTCCACCTCGCCAAGCTCGGCGAGTTGCAATTCCAGCGCCGCAATCCGTTCCGTCGCGGCACGTCCTTCTAGCTGCGCGGAATTCAATTCCGCTCGCAGCTGCTGCACAATATCGCGTGACGATGACTCCGTCTCACCAAGCTCGTGCAGCACTTGCTTCAATTCGCTGAGCTCACGCTCCGCTTTCTCGCGAGCTTCGATCTGCACACGCAATTGCTCTGCGTTCTGCTCTCCAACAGCTTGCATCATCTCATGCTGCTCGATAACCGTTCGTTGCTGGTCTTCCGACGCACGAGTTAATAGAGCTATTGTTTCTTCTAACTCACTATTAATCGCAAATAATTCCGCTTCCTTCGTTTGCCAAGCTTGCTCTAGCTTTGCTACCTTTTCACCGTGTAGATTGCGCTCTTCTATCCGAGCTTTTTCTTCCAGCTTCAATCCATTGGCTTTAGACAGTTCCAATTGATGTGCGAGTTGTTCAAGCTCACGATTGTGTTCAGCATGTAATTGAGCTTTCACTTGATCTAATCGTTCGCCTTCAACTGAACGCTCCTGCTCAAATTCACGTTGTAGCTCTATCTTCACTTCGTTCAGTTGCTCTTCCGCCAATGCACGCTCAAGCTCAAGCTCGTCTTGCTGCTGTAATTTGAGCTGTTCCAGCTGACTCGCGGTTGAATTGCGTTCTTCTTGAAGCTCTGTTAACCATTGTTTTTTTGCTTGCTCATGCTCAGCAGCTGCCCTCGATCGCTCCTGTAGAACCCGCTCCTCAAGCTCATGTTGTACTTGTGCAAGCTGCTCTGCATAACGTTGACTTTCTGCCTTTTGATCACTTTGAAGTTGCTCGTTCACATGCAAAGCCTGCTCTAATTGTGCAGTTGCCTGCAAGCGCTGACTCTCCAACTCACTCTCAAGCTTAGCCTTCGCCTCCGCACTTTTCTTACGCTCCAGTACCAGCTCGCTCTCATGCTGTCGTTTCGTTTCCTCGCTCTTTGCACGGATATTCTCCAGCTGCTTCTGATGCTGTTCGCGCAATTGCGAGATTTGATTATCCATCTCGCTCTTTAGCTGTTCTTTCTCTTTCGCAGCTTTAGTACGCTCAAACTCAATCTCAGCAAGCAGTTGTTTACTTGTTTCCAAGCTCTTCGAACGCTCCAAATCCAACTCGCTCTGATGCTGCTGCTTCATATCCTCGCTCTTCGAACGCTCCATATCCAGCTCGCTCTGGTGCTGCAGCTTCATATCCTCGATCTTCGAAAGCTCCAAATCCAACTCGCTCTGATGCTGCAACTTCATATCCTCGATCTTCGAAAGCTCTATATCCAGCTCGTTCTGATGCTGCAGCTTCATATCCTCGCTCTTCGCACGCTCGATCTCGAGTTCACTCAGATGCTGTTTGTTCACTTCCTCGCTTTTCACACGAACGTTGTCCAACTGCTTCTGATGCTGATCGCGCAATTGCGAAAGTTGTTCATCTAGCCTGTTCTGTAACTGTTCCTTCTCTTTCACACTCTTCGCGCGCTCTACCTCCAAATCACTTTGGAGTTGGCCCTGCTCTTCCGCACTCTTCAATCGTTCGGATTTCAACAGCTCCGAAAGTCGCTTACGTTCGATCTCTTCAAGCTGCAAGCGCTCGTTTTCGAGACGCATGCTCATTAGCTCGTCACTAACATTGACTGCAGCAAGCACTGCTAAACGCGGCAAATCCAATCGCGGAGAACCACTATTGATTTTCGACATCTGCTCGTTAACGACTGCGGCTACCTTGCGCATATATTCCGGGCTGGTGTGACCTGTTAATGTATATTGCGTTCCGTATATGTCAACGGTCACACGCGTCTTATCTTGGCTTGTCATTAGCGTGTTCCTCCCATTGCGTTCATATTTCAATTCCACTTCGTAAGCGAATCATTACATAACAGAAATGCAGCGATACACCGCGCTATTATAGCGTCTAGATGTATTCGCTGCATTCAATCTCGTTTCCTGCCTACTTACGCAGTTCAGCTCCGAAAGATTTTTCCAATTCTGCCAATACATTCGCGTGTGCTTCTGTCACTTCTTCGTCCGTCAACGTGCGCTCACTGTGACGATACACAAGTGCAAGTGCGACACTTTTCTTCTCGCTACCGATCCGATCCCCCGTGTACACATCGAACACTTTTACAGACTCTAAAAGCTCGCCTGCTGTCTGTTCGATTGACTCTGTCAAGGAACCTCCCGTTACGTTGCGATCAACGACAACAGCAATGTCTCGTTCCATCGCTGGATAGCGTGGCAATACACGATATTCGATGCTCCGATCTGTGTATTCATAAATAGGCGCTAGCTCGATTTCTGCGATATAGGTGTCTGGCAAATCAAATTGATTTTGCAATTCTGGATGCAATTGCCCTACGTACCCGATCGTCTCTGAGCCTCTTCCTGTTTCCAGCGTTATCGCTGCTGTTCTGCCTGGGTGGAAGCCATCAGGTTGCGATGCAGCATAGCTCACACGACCGTTCAAGCCTAAACGTCCGAATAAAGTCTCAACAATTCCCTTTGCATCATAGAAATCGACTGGTTGCGCAGTACGATTCCACCCTGCAAGACGCCGATTGCCAGTTAGCAATAAAGCAACGCGAGGCTTTTCTTGTGGAAGTCGTGTAAGAACAGCTTCATCTGAATGATAGACATTTCCGATTTCAAACAACGCTAAATCATTGTTTTTACGGGAAAGGTTGTACGCTGCAGCTTCAAGCAAGCTTGGAAGAAGGACCGTACGCAGCACACTTCTTTCCTCGCTCATTGGCATTGCCAAGCCAATTGGCTTCATTTGCCCTGTAAGCGCTGGGAACAATTGCGTGCGTTCAAGTGATGTAACCGAATAGCTAATCGCTTCCTGCAACCCGCCACCTGTCAATATCGAACGCAGCTCACGACGAATCGTCTGCGCTTCTGTTAATGCGCCGATCGTCGCTTCACCCTCGATCATCGTCGTTGGTATTGCATCGTAACCGTTCAACCGCGCAACCTCTTCTACCAAATCCACATCACGTGTAATGTCTCCGCGACGACTAGGAATGCTCACATTCCAGCGATCTTCGCCATCTAACTCTGCATCAAATTGCAGGCGGGACAATATCGTCTTCACTTCAAGCTTGGACAACGAAGTTCCAAGCATCCCATTAATCCGTCCTAGCGACAAGCTCACCTTCACTGGCTCTGGCACAGAAACTTCAGCTTCCGCAATTCCTTCTAATACTAAACCTTCAGAATAACGGGCAATCAAGCTTGCAGCACGATCGAGCGCTTCACGCACTCGAGCAGCATCGACTTCTTTTTCAAATCGTGCTGACGCTTCAGAACGTAACCCTAGCTGACGAGATGTCCGGCGAACTGTACCTCCATCAAACTTCGCTGACTCCAGCACGATGTCTGTCGTCTCGCTTGAAACCTCTGAATTGGCTCCACCCATTACACCCGCTAGGCCGATCGCCTTCTCTGTATCAGCAATAACTAGCATGTGGGGCTCCAGCTTGCGCTCTTGATCATCAAGCGTTACGAGTACTTCACCTGCTTGCGCTCGGCGAATTTCGATGCATCCTCCCGTAATTTTTGAAGCGTCAAACGCATGAAGGGGTTGACCGTATTCCAACATTACATAGTTCGTAATATCAACGATGTTGTTAATCGGACGAATGCCTGCTGCGATAAGTCGATTTTGTATCCATTGAGGTGCAGCACCGACCTTAACTCCCTTAATATAGCGAGCCGTATAAAGAGAGCACAGATCACGCGCACCGATAGTTACACTGACTTTGTCCTTAATATTTTCCGATGTTGCATAAATATCTTTGCTCGGATCAGGCAGCTTGAGTGGGCGACCAGTTAAGGCTGCAACTTCGTACGCCACACCTAGCATACTAAGGCAGTCGGAACGATTGGGTGTCAAATCAAGCTCCAGGATCGAATCATCCAATGCAAGCACGTCCATAATATCACGGCCGAGCTCGACATCAGCAGGGAGCACAAGAATGCCCTCCTGTTGCTCCTTCGGCAACAGCTTATCGTTAATGCCAAGCTCACGAGCTGAGCAAATCATCCCTTGCGATTCTACACCGCGTAGCTTCGCACGTTTAATTTGAAAATCTCCAGGTAGCTTTGCACCAATCATTGCAACAGGAACTTTCTGTCCTGCAGCGACATTCGGCGCACCGCATACGATTTGCAATTCCTCACCGGAGCCTACATCAATTTTGCAGACGCTTAGTTTATCCGCATCCGGATGCTTCTCGCGCTCCTTCACATAACCGACAACAACACCGCTAACGCCAGCGTTTCGCGAAGGTACTGAATCAATTTCGATCCCGCCACGCGTCATCATTTCTGCCAACTGCTGCGGTGTAATTCCGCTCAGATCAATATAATCGGATAACCACCGATAGGATACGTTCATGGGAAACTCCCTTCATTTTCGCAAAATTAGTCGTACACGCCTACATATCACAGCTTTGCAAACTGACTATTAAATCTCACGTCATTCGCATAAAAATGACGAATATCGTCGATGTCATATTTCAAGAGAGCAATCCGCTCCACACCCATACCAAATGCAAAACCCGTCACTTCGTTCGGATCATATCCACCATGCTCCAGCACCTTCGGATGAACCATGCCGCAGCCGAGAATTTCGATCCAGCCTGTGTGCTTACACATGCGACAGCCACTGCCTCCACATTGCGCACACGTTACGTCTACTTCCGCACTCGGCTCTGTGAACGGGAAGAAGCTTGGACGAAGACGTATTTCCATCTGCGGTCCATACATTTCACGAACGAATTGTAGCAACGTTCCCTTTAGGTCGCTCATTCGAATGTTCGGCCCGATTACGAGCCCTTCGATTTGATGGAACATGAACGAGTGTGTCGCGTCATCATCATCACGACGATACACTTTGCCTGGGCAGATCACTTTAACCGGAGTCTTTCCATTCATTGCTTTCATCGTACGAATTTGGACTGGAGACGTATGTGTTCTAAGTAAAATCTCGTCTGTAATATAAAACGAGTCTTGCATGTCACGAGCGGGGTGGTTTTTCGGCAAATTCAAAGCTTCAAAGTTGAAAAAATCTGTTTCCACCTCTGGACCTTCTGCAATTGTATAGCCCATCCCAATGAAAATATCTTCGATTTCTTGTGCGACCTTGTTCAATGGATGAACCGCACCTATACCGAGTGCTTGACCAGGCAGCGTAACGTCAATCGTTTCCGCTTGAAGACGATGTGCGACCGCAGCGCGATCAAACCCTTCTTGCTTTTCAGCAATGACAGCCTCAATTGCTGCGCGAACGTCATTCCCAACTTGCCCGATGATCGGGCGCTCTTCGGCGCTCAATCCACCCATACCTCGCAAAATTTCAGTCAATTGCCCCTTCTTGCCCAAATATTGAACACGAAGATCGTTCAATGTCGTTGCATCTGCAACGCCTTGAAGCTGTTCCAGCGCCTCGCGCCGTAACGCCTCTAATCGGTCCTTCATTCTCAATCGCCCCTTGTCGCAATGAAATAAAAAAAAGGCCTTCTCTCCCGTAAGGGACGAAAAGACCGTGGTACCACCCTTTATTGAAATATCTGCGATTGAGTAACCTACTCTTCGCCAGCGACGATGCGCTTTCCGATATTCCCTCTTCAACCGGCATAACGGGCCGTGATCCGGTACCTCCTATTGGTGCTTATGCACGTTCAGAGGACTGCTACGGAGTGAATTTAGGCAGCCTTATTTCTTAGGAACGCTCTCAGTCTACGACGTTCCCTCCCTGCAAGAAGGCACTGCTTAGTTGTCTCCATCAACGCATTTTGAACTATACAGCATATTATAGGGGAACACTGAACAGACCGCAAGCCCAGTCCGCATTTATGCCCGCTTCCGCAGCAACACTACAGCCAATGCCAGCATACTAAGCACAAGTCCAGCAATTGCAATGGATAGCGTTAGAGGATCGCGGTTATTGTCGTTACTTTCGGAAGAGGTTGTTGTACTTTGTGACGTACCATGCCCGTGTCCATCACCGACTGCAGCAGTAACTGTCGTAACCGAGGCAGGCTTGTCTGCATCAGAAGCCCCCGTCCACTCTACAACTTCACCATTTGCATACGTCTGATACGCCTTCCACACGAGCTCAGTCGCATCTTCTGCTATTTTTCCCTGCATGCGGAATTGACCAAATTCAGTTGCTCCAAGTCCTTCGCCCTTAGTGGTCCATGTTACACTCGTAATTTTATTGTCCGAATTTTTCTCGACTACATAGGTCCAATCGCTCATCGGTTCAAAGCGGCTAATCGATACTCCATCTGGAATTGCCACCTTAACAATCGTGGTTGCGATCTCTTTTTCCGATGGTACGCGTACTGTAAATACTTGATATGAGTTCGCTGGTGCCTCCGCTGGTTGTACGGTCACATGCGCACTTGCCAAAGATGCAAAGCTAAGTAGCATTACAATCATGAGCAACGTAGTTACTGTTTTTTTCATCGTATCTTCCTACCTTTCATTCGAACACATCATTTAGTTTCTTAGTTAGTATAAACGTGTGATCGTCCCAGCACATGACTCGAAAGAGCCATCTCGACGTGACTCTTTGTGACAATTGTTACTCCGAGCCTTCCATCATGCCGCGCTCGAATGCAAATCTCGTAAGCTGAACACGATTGTCTAAATGCAGTTTTTGCAAAATGTTTTTGAGATGATTTTTTACTGTGTGCTCTGATAACGTTAGTAAAGTAGCTATTTCACGATTCGTTTGACCGCGCGCAACTTCTACTAAAATCTCTCTCTCTCGTGGAGTCAGCTCCTCAACTTCTGTTGCCATGCCCTTCTGATAAGTTGTGGCATTCGCTTTGCGGGCAGCGAACTCTTGTAAAATCGACATCGCAATCTCTGGATTGAGCGGTGCTTCATCTAGTGCAACGGCTCGCAAATAGTCCCGCCAAGCGGCTGGATTCAAGTTTTTGAGCAGGTAGCCTTGCGCTCCCTTTTTCAAAGCCTCGAATAGGTGCGCAGGTTCATCCGAGACGGTGACAATAACGATTTTCACCTCTGGATGCACGCTTTTGATCGCTTTCACCGCTTCAAGTCCACCCATGCCTGGCATATGAATGTCCATCAAAATCATGTCAGGCCACAGTTGGTTCGTCATCACTAACGCATCTTCTCCACTTGAGACTTCTCCAACGACAAGAAAGCTAGAATCTGAAGATAAAATAAGGCGCATTCCTTCCCGCGCATGATGATGGTCATCTGCAAGCAACACCCTGATCGGTTGATTCATTGAGCTTGTCCCCCTTGCTTGATCCACTCCACTACCGTTCGATCACCTTTGCGTTCAATGCTGAACGACCAGCCCATGCGAGTTGCGCGATCCTTTACCATTCGCAGTCCAAATCTGCCTGGAGATTGAAGAGGATTACCGGTGAATCCGATTCCGTTATCTTCCACCGCACATCGAAAGCCACCTTGATCGTCCGACTCGCCAATGACATATACATGAGAAGCTTTGGCATGTTTACGTACATTCATTAGCACCTCTCGCAAACATGCATGCAATTCTACTTTCTCTTTATCGGTTAAGCTTTTGTCTGAAATCGTCCAAGTAAATTGCGCCTTCGCTTCTGTCACTGCCGCAGTCTCGCCAAGTAATTCTCGCAGCGGAACAACCCAAGCGGCTGCTTCTGGGGAAGGTGGCAACCGCAGATTCGCAATCGCTTGCCTAACATCATCGTTCATTACACGTACCGTTTCACGAAGTCCTTCACTAAGCTGACGCACTGGACCTTCCTCTGTCAAACCGTCTAATTGATCTAGCTTCACAGCTAATAGAAACAACGATTGCGAAATCCCATCATGTAATTCACGCGCTAGACTTTCTCGTTCCTCTAGCGCTGCACTAGTTGACTTTTCAAGCTCTAATGCTTCATGAGAATGTTCAAGCTTGATGAAGAGGCTCCGTACCAAAGTAAGCGTAACTGTCAGCACAATAAATGGAGCCAGAAAATTGCCAAGATCCATTGATATATAAGGAAGCAGAAACGCATGCCGCACATACTCCCATAGCCCAATCGTTAACGTTGGAATAATTAATATGAGCCACTTAATCCGTTGGTTGTTCAACGACACACAACCTCTCCAACCGCTTTTTTTCTTAATAAATCCGATATTCCTTCTCCACTACGCGCTCATTGTCATTCACGTCTGTCACTCTGATTTGAGCCTTCCATTCCCCAGCGAAAGGCAAGTATGGGCCTTCTGCTCTATACATTGACTTCGTAAAATCAGGGAACGCGTCCAGTTCCTTATCCTTAACTTCTTCTAGAGGCACGTCGATCGCACCAACATCCTTACCGCTAAGAGGAATCATCTTCAGTTGTACTTGCTTAGGGACACCTTCCCCATCTGTATCTGGAAGCCATATCTTTAGCGTAAAGACGTTGTTCCCCGGCGAATTAGGTGAGACGCGCAACGTCACATGCATTTCTGTCCCCATCTGATGATAGTTCAGTGGCTGATTCGCAGGAAGTGGCGTTTGATAGGTGAGCACGCCAACCGACACCAAGATTAAACAAAGCAATCCAATGTCTACTCGAAGTAAAGCTATGCGCGGTAAATCTCCTTTTTTCAACCGTAGTCGAATCAAGAAAGCAACGACAGCTACAGCTATCGACAATCCGACCTTAATGAGCAACCAAGTGCCCCAAGACGTATACATTAAATATTCAAGTGAAGGCAGAAACTTAAGTGTCGAAAGCGTCCCTGTAATCCACAAAGCAAGGAATGAAATTAACGCCCATTTGGAAAATAACAAAGCAAACCTGCTCGCTTCAGGTCGATCCTTACGCCATAATGCCAATATCAAAAGCAAGCCTCCCGCCCATACGGAAGCAGCAAGAATATGAAGCCAATCCAATACCAATGTATAGGCACGAGGGTCAAACACGACAGCATGTCCCGACCACGCTTCCACAGTCACTGCACACATTACCCACAACATCTGAATCCAGCGAGGTAGCTTTGCTATTATTGGTGCGAATAGCGCAAGTAAGAGGAGTACAATGTACAGTCGCCCGATTGTTGTCTCTACAAGTATTCGACCCCAATCAGCGAGCGGTTCTCCCCGAGCCAAGTCTTGTAAGCTAAAGAAGACATATGCGAAGATCGCGAGCAATGTGAACTTGCCGGCTAAATCTAAAGCTTGTGCTAACACTTCTTTCACTTGTGTTGGCGAATTTCGTTGTAAGCGCCATAATAGCAAGCCTGCAAGCGACAATAAACCTGCATAATATAATATTCTAGCTGCATATAACAGAAATGTATTCGTAGATAATCCCGAAGAACCGTGGTTATGCGAATGTCCCACTTGGTTATGCGGATCTAAGTCACTTGCATTCGTCAGCGGTGCAGGATTACCGATTGTAATGACATAGGCCCCTGAGATAGGATGTCCATCCGCAGAAATGACGGAAAAAGAAATTGTATAGTGGCCTTCTGATAGCTTCGGAAGCGAGATTCGTAACCCTTTTCCTTCCTCAATGAATTCCGGTTTTCCTCCTGCTACTTCACGAGAGGCTTCATTAAGCACCTTCAACTCCGCATTTCCGCGATCAAGTCTTTCGTTAAATATCACCTCTACTGACGGCGGGCTTTGATCTAGCTGTGCATCCATAGCAGGTGTTACGCTAACAAGTTCGGCATGTGCTTCTGCACCCGATGGAAATAGGGTGAATGCTAAGCACAGTATACAAAGAAACATGAATATTCGATTTTTCATTACGCAACAACCCCCATCTTACACTTCATGTTAATTATCGTACTCTATGCAAGCTCGCTATTCAACTCAACGCGACACCATCGTAGTCAATTTCGTCCAGGTGTTGCATAATTATTCGTTATCATGTATATTAATTACCACAACCGAATACGAAAAAGTATTGGCGCTGCAGTTCGACAGAAAGTTCCACTTTCACGAATGGTGAGCAGCTTAATAGAGAAGTCGGTGTAAATCCGACACGGTCCCGCCACTGTAAGGAATGGTATTTCACCATTCTAAGTCAGAGATATCTGCCCTACTTTTATTTCTAGCCAAGGAACCTACGGTCGATAGGGATGATCCGGCGCATGCGACACTCTATTGCTCGTGCATGCTTGCCTTCTCCACCGATGATGAGAAGGAAGCATGCTTTTTTGTGCTTAGGCGGCTTCAGGTTGATTACAAGTATTGAAGGGTGTGTAAGCAAAAATGTCCATCGTATCAACTGCTGCACTCGGTTATCCACGAATAGGTGAAAACCGAGAATGGAAAAAGCTTCTGGAGGCCTATTGGAGCGGAAAGAAAGATCAATCGAGCTTTCAAACGGAAATGCGCGATTTGCGTATTCGCAGACTTTCGCGAATACAGCAGTCGGGGGTCAACTTTGTCCCATCCGGCGATTTTACATTGTATGACTCCATGCTCGATCATATCGCTGCCTTCAGCTTAGTTCCCGAGCGCTTCAAAGATTTAGGCACTCCAGATTCACTAGCTGTCTATTTCGCAATGGCTCGTGGTATCGAAGGCGCGCCAGCTTGCGAAATGACGAAGTGGTTCGACACGAACTATCATTATCTTGTCCCTGAACTTGCACATTCACCTGAGCTGAAGCTCGCTTTCAACCCTTGGCTAACCGCCTACACAGAAGCTAAGGAAGCTTTAGGGCTACAAACTCGTCCGGTTCTAATTGGTCCTTATACGTTCCTCCGACTTGCTAAAGGTGTTGCTGCCAATGAATTTGCATACCGTGTACGCAAGCTCATACCCGTTTACAGTCAAGTATTGCAGCAGTTAGCTGAGGCTGGTGCAGAGTGGGTGCAAATCGATGAGCCCTCTCTCGTAACGGATGTACCTGACGCTCATCTACCTCTACTCATCGAAGTCTATAGCGCTTTGAAATCTGCACACCCACAATTAAAGCTTCAACTTCAAACGTACTTCGGTTCAGTTCAACATCCAAAAGTCATCTTTGAATTACCTGTAGATGGAATCGGTCTCGACTTCGTACGAGGTCAACCTGATAACTTACAAGCCATTGAGCAATATGGTTGGGTAAAAGGTAAAATACTCGGCGCGGGCATCGTTGATGGTCGCAGCATCTGGAGAGTCAATCCGGACCAAGCGCTCGCATTGATTGAACAATTAGCTCGCGTAGTTCCTCTCGAGCAATGTATTATACAACCTTCTTGCAGTCTCCTGCACTCTCCAGTAACGGTTAAAGGAGAATCTAGCGGTGATGCAATTGTGAATGGCGCATTTGCATTCGCTGATGAGAAGCTCGAGGAGCTTGTTTCAATCGCCGATACATGTGCATTACTCTTGAGCGATTCTAGTCCAGTATTGCCACCACGATTAGAGACAAATCGACTAGCATTAGCTGCGCTACGCGGCCATCCCGCTCGTCAACGTGCAAGCAATCAAGCATTATCAGATACTATAGAAACGCGAGCACCATTTTCCAACAGACATGCGCTCCAACGGTCGCGCTTCCAGTTGCCGTTATTACCGACTACGACTATAGGAAGCTTGCCACAAACAGCAGATATCCGCAAAGCACGACTAGACTGGCGTCGCGGTACAATCGATGACTTAGCGTATCGTTCACTACTGAACGAGCGTACAGCGCTCTGGATCAAGCGACAAGAAGAGATTGGGATCGATGTGCTTGTACATGGAGAATTTGAGCGGACAGACATGGTCGAGCACTTTGCTCACCTGTTGGACGGCTACCACTTTACTTCCAACGGTTGGGTGCAGTCCTATGGATCTCGATGCGTTAAACCACCGATCATCTTCGGTGATGTGATGGATCGCGGCGCAATGACGCTAGAAGATACACTATACGCTCAATCCTTAACGAATCGACCGGTGAAGGGGATGCTTACCGGCCCGATTACGATGCTCGCTTGGTCATTTTATCGAGACGACATTTCCAAAGAGCAGATTGCAGACCAGATTGCGCGTGCGCTCAATGCTGAAGTGTTGCGACTTGAAGCAGCAGGAATCGGCATGATTCAAGTGGATGAGCCGGCTTTACGCGAAATTGCACCACTAAAGCGCAACGATTGGCCGGAGTATCTCGAATGGTCTGTTAACGCTTTTCGTCGCAGTGTTGCAGGTGTTCGTAATGATACTCAGATCCATACGCACATGTGCTATTGTGATTATCACGAGATCATCGATGCTGTTGAAGCGATGGACGCAGACGTCATTTCATTGGAAACTTCGCGCAGTCACGGGGCATTGATTCAAGCGTTGCACCATCAGCCTTATGCGAATGGAATTGGGCTTGGTGTCTATGATATTCATAGCCCCGTCGTACCAGATACGAATACGATGCTTGAAGTCATTCGTGATTCACTCGCTGTTGTACCTTCTGACCGCTTGTGGGTTAATCCCGATTGCGGCTTGAAAACGAGAGGCGAACCTGAAACGCTTGCCGCGCTAGAACGGATGACCGAAGCTGCTCGACTAGCACGTAGAGAGCTTCAATAAATAAAAAAAACAGCAGTAAGAACTTCCACACCCCTTCTCTCTACTAAGCGATTGTTGCGTGAAGTAGAAGTGGGTGTGAAGCTCCACCGCTGTTAAAACCAAAAAATCTGAATGGATCGGACATGAGGGACCTTATTTGCTTCTTTTTGCAGATTCTGAGCATATTGCGGACATGAGGGACGTTATTTGCAATTAATTCTGCGATTTTTGTGCCAGTAATCACGAATAAGGTCTGTGATGTCCGATACATGTTCACAAATCCCACTAAATCGATAAATAGAGTCTCTCATGTCCGTTACGTAGCGCAAGGGTGTCCCAAAGACACCCTCTTTTTCGCAACACTTTTAAACTCCGTCCAGTCCTTATCGTTCATCCGCATGAAACAATGCAACGAATTGCTCTGGCGGCACAGGCTGAGAGTACAAAAACCCTTGCGCCTCTTGGCATAGTTGCTCTCTCAGAAAGTCAACCTGCCCAGAAGTTTCAACACCTTCTGCGGTCACCTTTAGCTTGAGATTGTTCGCCAATGTCGAAATTCCAGATACAATTGCTGCATCATATTGATTCGTAAGCACATCATTCACGAAGGTACGATCTATCTTCAGCTTATCAATCGGGAATTTCTTGAGATAAGATAAGGAGCTGTAGCCTGTACCGAAGTCATCAATGCTAAGGCTCACCCCGATTTGCTTCAATCGCATAAGCACATCAGTTGCGAACGTGACATCTGCCATCATGCTCTCCGTTAGTTCGAGCTCAAGCCACTCCGGCTCTAATCCAGTTTCCTCGAGCACCTTCTCAATTCGTTCACAAAGATCATGCTGTCTAAATTGTCGGACGGATAAATTAACGGATATCATAATTTTACGGAACCCTTGATCCTGCCACTGCTTTGCCTGCTTACACGCAGTGCGAAGCACCCATTCACCTAATTGCAAAATAAAGCCGCTTTCTTCGCAAATCGGTATAAATTCTGAAGGTGGAATTTCGCCCTTCAACGGATGATCCCACCGAATTAAAGCTTCTGCGCCGATCAATTGTTCATTTTCAAGCTCGACAAGTGGTTGATACACCAATCGAAATTGATCAAGTTCGAATGCAATTCGAAGCTCATTTTCTAACAATAACCGCTCCTTAGCCTTCATGTTCATATCCACCGTATAACGCTTCCAGTTATTCCTCGTAGATTTGGCGCTATACATCGCAGTATCTGCATTTTGCAATAAAGCGCCTAGAGTACCTCCATCCTCAGGAAAGATGGCAATACCAACACTTCCTGTTAGGTGATAAATCGATGAACCGATCTTCATTGGCGCCTCGATCAAACCAATGAGCTTCTTAGCATCATTCTCAGCTTGCCTATCGTCCTCCAAATCCGTCAGTAGAACCGTGAATTCATCTCCGCCTAAACGAAATACATTTTCCCGCTTATGATTAAAGCACCTTAGTCGCTCCGCAACAGTTACAAGTATTTGATCGCCAAAAGCATGACCGAGAGAATCGTTAATCGTCTTAAATCGATCCAAATCAAGCCACAGTATCGCAAATTTATTCGTTTTCGTTACAACCCGTCCTAGCTCTCCCTGCACTCGCTCTGAGAAAAAACGGCGATTAGGCAATCCCGTAAGCTCATCGTGAAACGCTAAATATTGAATCCTTGCCTCCGTTTTTTTCCGTTGCTTATAGGGCTCCTCAATTAGGACATAATAGATCCCCTTCAATAAGTAGTAATAGCCAACGATCTTCAAGCAATCAGACAGTAAAAATTGCCCACCATTACTCTGCATATTAATAGTCTCTTCGACCTTAGCAATGAATAACCAAATTAAAGCTTGCACAATCGTCAGCATCGCTTGAGGACGTTCCACACGATGCTTATATAAGATGACTATCATAGCTGCCAAATATAGTACAAACACCGATACTGTCTGAAGCGGTTGTATTGCATTTAATAGAATCAGATTCCAACTTTCCACACGAAAAACAAGCCAC
The DNA here is from genome assembly GCA_029203125.1 of Candidatus Cohnella colombiensis. Taxonomy (GTDB): domain Bacteria; phylum Bacillota; class Bacilli; order Paenibacillales; family Paenibacillaceae; genus Cohnella; species Cohnella colombiensis. The sequence goes on along the minus strand of CP119317.1, from coordinate 859,868 downwards.
GTTATTAATCCTACACTTAGAATAATGACGAGCAATGCATATTTTCGAACACGCGGAGAAACAGGTGAATTGCGCAAGCTAAATACGGTAAGTAGACCAATTCCGCAAATCCATTGTGAAATCCAATTCAACATCATACTAGGCGTTTCGCCTGTCGTGCTATCATAAAGGATCATCCCGCTCGTACTCATCGTACTTAATACATCAAGTAGACCAATCCCCATAAATAAAGAGGTAACCATTAACCGTTGTCTGCATAGAGTCTCAGTGAATATCATCCAGCCTACAATAAAAACTGCAAAGCAGATCGAGAAGGACAGCGATTCAAAAAGTAAAGGTGCCGCATTTCCTTTCATTGGAGATAACATCGTCTCGATCGGATGATCAAGTCCACGTAAAATTAATAAAATCACAATGGCTGCGATAACCGTACCCACCGTCTTCATCTCTGCACGATTAATCAATGAATTTTTCCCCCAGCTACATGCATCAGTTGTTTTTTTCATGTGTAGTCGACATCTTTTGTTAGATTTCCACATTAATCAAGATTTTCCTGCTAGACAATCCTCCATAAAATTCAATTTATACGTAATTTGAGTCAGTAATTGCACCCCCCTCATAATCACGATACAATCGAAAGATAAGGTAGGAGAGGATGTATAGAACAATGGAAACTTTCGAGCTCGCAGAACTGGCCGTTGCACAGGATGCAATCCGACATGCGCTTACTTTTACTCATGCGAAGCTTGTGATCGTTACCGAACCCGGCACGCGCCTTTGGTACGTTGAAGTAGATGAGGTGAATGAATTGGATGTACTGCATCATTTCGCAGACGCAGAGGATATTAGAGTTGTATTAACAGGTACCACAATCGGCGGACGCAAATTCGAAGGTAACGGATTTTTGCATCCGAATCCAAAGCACCGTGCTGCTGCAATTCGTGGAGATGGCGAACTCTTGGGCTATGGAATGTCGACAGGAGCGTGAACGACTGAATGCTTACACGCTGGCTTTCATCCATGTTCAAGCTGCGCTGGTATCTGCTTGCAGGTTGGTTTATCCTGGCTATGGTTTGCGTCCTGCTATTGCCGAATCTTTCAACAGTTGTCAGCCGTACCGAACAGCAGCTTCTTCCTAATGATGCACAATCGATTCAAGCAACCGAGTTATTAAAAAAAATTAATGAGGATGCTGACTATCGCACGAACGTTATCATTACGTATGTTCGTGAGCAAGGTCTCACTGCAATAGATCAAGCTTGGATGAATCGCCTACTCGCTGATTTGAAAATCAAGTCAGATGAGCTAGGTTTATTAAACATTCTCTCTAGCTATACACAACCTGAGTTAGCTGAGCGATTCGTCAGTAAAGATGGCTCCACTACTATAGCTCTGCTTTACTTGCCAAGCTCCGATCTGGATGATGCAACGAAGCAAACGCTACTCCAATTGAACGAACTGATCTTGAACGTGCCTGATGGTGCGCAAGTTCATCTTACAGGCAGCGCTCCAATCGCTCAAGATTTCCAACAGTCATCACAGCAAGGAGTACAGCGTACAGAGTTCATTACGATTGGCCTCGTGCTGTTGATTCTATTATTTGTCTTCCGCTCTCCAATCGCGCCATTCATACCATTAATTTCAATTGGCATAAGCTTAACCATCTCGCGAGCACTGATCGCGGTCGCTGCGGATTGGGGATTGCCGGTGACTTACTTTACGGAGCCTTTTCTCATTGCAGTCCTATTTGGAGCGGGTACCGATTATTGCATATTGATTATGCAACGGTATCGCGAGGAACTCCTGCTTGATGATGCACCTGTCGCAGCTATGCAGCGCACGATGCATGGTGTTGGAAAGACAATTATGTATGCTACGAGCACCGTATTTCTAGCTTTTGTATTAATTGGTCTAGCTCAATTTGGTCTTTATCAATCCGCGACTGGAACTGCAATCGGTGTCCTTGTAACGCTATTCGTCGGAATGACCTTAACACCTGCTCTTATTCTCTTAATGGGTCGAGCACTATTCTGGCCTTATTCGCAACTTAAGCTGTCACACCGTAAACAATCACGCCTATGGACGTCAGCAGCTAATCTTGCGACTAAACGCCCCCTAGCTATTTTATTAATTACCGTTATTCTGTTGGCACCTGTAACATTGTTATTCCAAGGGAAACGCTCCTTTGACGATATTGCTCAAGTCGATCCTAATCTACCTTCCGTTGTCGGATATAAGCAAGTTGAACGTGCATTCAGCACAGGTGAAGTATTTCCGGTTACACTGGTCATCAACTCAACTGATACGATGCGGACAGCTGCCTCATTCCTCGAAATCGAGAAAATAAGTGCTGCTCTTGCGAAGATACCAGGTATTCAAGAGGTGCGTAGTGTAACTCGTCCACTTGGACAGAGGTTAACCGTTGGAAATGGATCAATTAGCACAAGTGAGGGTAATCCAATCGCATCAACAAAATCAAATTCTACATTAAGCAATCTATTCAAGATCGCAATCGATGCCATTCCGCTTAGTGAAGGCTTCACTGGAATTATCTCTTCCATCCGATCGATGAAATCGACGATTACACCTTTGTTAGAGGAGCTTAAGGAGCTGGAATCAGATTTAAAGGAGCTGGATTGGCTATTTGGTGCAAAAAAAGGCAATGATCATTCAAACGAAACCATCAGACCAACCGATCCAGTTAATGAAAATGTTGAACGATTAATGCGAATGTATCTGTCAGAAGATGGCCATACAACGAGCATCCAAGTCATTATGAACGACAATCCGTTTTCCACCGAAGCCATGAATCGTGTCACTGTAATGCGAGACCTGTTATTAACTGAGCTTGACCAATCGATTATTTCCAAACCGCAAGTGCTAACAACAGGCACATCTGCTAAATATGAGGAGCTTAGTAGCATTTCATCCACCGATTTTATACGGACAGGATTGCTCATGTTACTGGGGATCGTAATCATCCTGATGCTATTGCTTCGTTCGATTTTAGTACCTATATTCGTCTTCCTGTCTCTAGTCTTTAATTACTTCATTACAATGGGCCTCTTGGAATTTCTATATGTTCATGTATGGGGTGCAGACGGACTTTCCTGGACGACATCCTTCTTCGTCTTTCTCATTGTTGTTGCGCTTGGAGTTGATTACAGCATCTTTCTTATGGCACGTTATCGCGAAGAAATTGTTACCAGCAATGCCTCTGCTGCTATGACTAAGGCATTGTCATCCACCGGTGGCGTTATTCTCTCAGCAGCAGTTATTATGGCAGGTACTTTTGGCGCATTGAGCTTCTCTGGTGTGGTTACACTTGTGCAGATTGGAATCGGGGCAGTCATTGGTCTATTGCTATATGCGACACTATTCATCGGGCTAGTCGTACCAGCTTTTACTATCGTTGCGAATAGACTTAATCGACAACGTTAATCGACAACCTTCCTCCTAAGTAGCGTAGCATCGCTTCCAGTTCAAGCTGTTGTAGCTGTTCAAGCAACGTGCTCGTCTCTAATTGGCCGAGCTGTGTTTCTTGCATTTCCACAATATTAATGAACAAAGATGGATTCCAGCTCCCTTGTCCTCGTATCGCTTCAATACCCTTACCGATTGCTGTAAGTGGAATTCGTTCCTGCTGTAGCCACACTTGTGAGCGGGATTGCAAACTATGGTACGCAGGATGATCTCCCGCATGTCTTAACCAATAACGAGCATTATTGAAATCACCTTTTCTGCGATGAACGATGCCATGAAGAACAGATCCTGTCAGTGTATCGAGATACTGGACAAGATCATGTGCATGATTCAAGCTGTCATTCCACAGATGAAGCGTAGCCTTCCAGGCAGGTGCGGACTGCTTTCCATCTGGATATTCCTGTGCTAGCTCACTTTCTGACAATGCTACGATGTCCAGATCTAAACCCGGGTGCCACGGATGCTCAGGCGACAGCGGAGGCAAACCCGGCCTTGCACGCAATGCTGCATACAATCCCATTTCTCGTAAATCTGCCATTTCGCACTCGCCTCTCATCTATCATATATTGTCAACACAATAGCGTATCTATCGTTCTTTGTCGAGAGTTTTGATGTTTCGTAGAACTATAAAGCGTCGATGTTATCGTACAGAGCTAGTTTGAGTCTAATCTAATTGGCAGATTACTGGAGTAGCCACAAATACTACTCGTGGGGAAGTTTATATCATGTGAAATGGCAATCTGGTTTTTGGAACCTGGGATATATACGCTTGATCCGTACAGTGTTTTTTATTTTTCATTGATTAATCTAATGTTGTGTATGATATTTCATACAGGATTGCTCAATAAATCATCACAACAGCTATTGTGTATGATATTTCATACAGGATTGCTCAATAAATCATCACAACAGCTATTGTGTATGATATTTCATACAGGATTGCTCAATAAATCATCACAACAGCTATTGTGCATGATATTTCGTATACAATAGCCACAAGAAAGACTAATAGGAAAGAATCTGTATTATGTTTCATACAGAAACTTCCTTCGATCTAACGTGTTATACCAAATCGGGGCTTTGTATTGTTCCGATATATTCGTAATATGTAACCCTTCCCGATTTACCCCTTGATACAGCTCGGAATTTCCCCTTCTCTACCAGTCTGCGACAGTGCTTGATCACCGTCATATTATGCAGCTCCAGCTCCCTTGCAGCATCCATTGGACGAATCACTCGGTTGTGACGAATGGCCGTGCGCATCAAGTCTCGTTCAATTTTGCTAAACTGCCTTTCGACCGTTCCAGTTTTCCCATTTACAGCCGCTAGATAAGGTGTCAGTATATTCCGCACAACAGAAAGGATGAACGAAGGGTTTTCCTTCAACTCATCAAGTGGAATATAGTACACAACACAGTCCTGCGATTGAAGAAATAGACCTCTATTCAGGTCATTGCGATACTTTGAACGATCTGTTCCATGGGAGCCGTAATCCATGATCTCGAATACGATACGTATGGCTCCAACAATCCACATGAAATCGACGAAATATGACCTACCTCGCCAGTCCCTTACCTCATACTCTGGATGCAACTCAAGGAAATGCCCTACTAGAGTCCACCAGATTCGCTCTACAAACAATTGATTTCCATAACCGTGACCTCGTTTTAATGCGTCGAGGGGTTCTCCTTTCCTTTTTGCGAGATGCTGCTTTAACCATTTTTCGTGTTCGCTTTGAAAGCTCATCGTCTTCATCCTCGTCACCCTTCTTCTGTATCATGAAAGCACGAAAAACCCGAATCCCTTCATATTCGAAAGGAAACGGGCATTCTTTGCCACGAGACAAACGGAGGAGCTATCTCCCTAAAAACCAATCCATTAGATCCATGCTTTCAAATTCACCTGCTTAATAAACGCCTCGCGACTAAGCACTTCCTTCGTTGATTCTTCCTCAATGGACTCCTCAACATCACCATTCATTATCCGATGAAAGAGCTCCTCATTCCGAGTTGCTAATGCATAATCGATCAATGCCTCGCGTTCTATTCGCTCTGCCTCAAGCTCCAACAACGTTTCCTCAAGCTCCACATCCGATGCGGGCACATAAAATTGTCGATTCGCCTTGGGTACACGAATAATATAATCAAACGCACTGTCGTTATTCCGGTCATACGCGATCACATAGCCGTATTCTCCTACAGGCATATTTTGCTCAAATCGATCCTCGATAATGACGATCTTATCCCCTAGCTTAAGCATCGCGCTCTCCTCCTCATGATGCATCTGCATACTTGCATACTTCTATCCTACTAAAAAAGTAGCTGGTTATGCAAATATTACAATGTTTTGAGAGCAGACTTCGTAAAAAAAAGGTTCATGCATGTATTTCAAACAACTGTTCTGGAGATACCGTTAGCGTGCGAAATCCTGTCTCCGTAATGAGATACGTATTCTCAATTCCAACAACTCCCCATTCCGGGAACGAAAATTTAGGTTCAATCGCAATAACCATACCTGGTTGGAGTGGCTCTTGGAATCCTTTTGCGAGTACAGGCCATTCATCGATTTCCAAACCAATCCCATGACCGAGAAACTTAACTTGATCTCGCCCAAATCCCATGAAATGCGCAGACAAACCTGCCTCTTCTGCCATTGCCAGCGCTTCTAAATACAACTCCTCGGGTAGCTTGCCTGGTCGTAGCTGTGACTCAGATCTTCGGATGATCGCGACAGCTATATCATATGCAGCTTGAAGCTCCGGTCTCAGTTGCCCAATAACTGCTATGCGTGACTGATCAATAACATAACCATCGATACAACAGCCTATATCAATCAGGATTGCCTCATTACGACTGATAGAGCGCTGACTCGCTCCCTTCGGAAATGCAGCAGACAACCCTCTGCCACCCGCTGGTCCATCAAAATAAGTCGGTTCTGCAGCTGCTTCTGCTGCAGCAACTATCCCTGTAACAATTTCTTGATTATAGCCCCGCATACGCATCAATCCCATGTGACCTTGCAGTCGCATCACTGTCTCCATTCGCGACAACAGCTCTAGCTCAGTCATTCCTTCATGCAAGCTGGCTAGCCCTTCCTCCAAAGCAAGTGCGACAACATTCGCTGCTCGTGAGATCCGCTCAATCTCATATGCAGTTTTCACACTTCTCACTTTACGCAAGATGGAAGAGCCATCTATAAGCTTCACTTGTGGCAGTACTTCGACTAAACGTAGAAACAGTTGCGCAGGCATAGTATCCAAATCCGCACCTACCCGCACTTCCTTCTCTCCCGCTTCATCAGTAAACAACGAGGGAAAGTCCTCCACGAGCTGTAACCCAAAGCTCCGGAATGTATGCAGTGCTACTGTATGCACATGAGATTCCGCGAGTGCTCGTGCCAAGCTTCTGCGCACATAATAAGTCGGTTCTCCTTGTTGTGGTACAAAGAGATACCCCGCTTGCATTGAGCCTGTGTAATAAAACAGACCGACATTTTGCGTAATCAGACAGCCATCCATTGATGCTTCAACGAGCTGTTGCTGTAATTTCGCCAAGCGAATCAACCATTCATCGGCACTCAAACTCGCCATATTCACGTCTACTCCTCGAACTTAAGTTTGCTTCCTTTCCTCATTAGACCAAAGATGATGAAGCTCCGCAAGCAAAAGCTTCTTCGGCATCCTTGGACGCTGAAGAAGCTTTGCGGAGACATTCAAAAAAGTATAGCTGTTTAATACTTCTGATTGGTTCAACTCTCGCATGCCTACACATGTGGTACGACAAGCTCCGCTGCACCTTTAAGATCCCATTCAATCGGAGACAATACAGCAAATACACGCGGGTATTTAACATGGACGATCATAACAACACCAGGATGCTCGAATATGGCTTCAAAATCGTATGTACCATTTCGATAGATATAAGGGAAGGTTTCATCCGAATTAACAATCTCAAATACCTTCACCTCGATCGCCTCACGAAGAAAGCTATCTGGTAACGGCTGCAGGTTATCGTCAAGCCTTAGATTTTCCATGAGATAACGTATCGCTAACGCCTTAGCCATCTCTTCTTGTATCAACACACGCCCTTGTTCAAGCTCCTCTTGATTCACCTGCTGCGCTGCGGCATGTGCAGCCCGATTGATTGCTCGCTTTGCTTCGAATACTTTATTCAATGCAAGCTCCTCATCAATTTGAAGAGCATGAATCATCCACCAAATAACTGTCATTAAAATCCCAAACACAAGCTTAGCCATCTTCACCTCGGCTCCTCATGTTACTCTGCTACATATTCGCTCATCTTCATCCCTCGCCCGACCATTCTCGCTTCTGATGAATGAGGGGTAATTCCGATTAATTTGTCGATTTGCAATAATTGCTCGTAAGGATACGTAATGACAAGCTTAATACCGGTCCCTCTCGGTAATGGAAACGCCGCATCATCTCCTGCATCCACAGACGTCGTACTTACCTCATATCGCAATTTGGACTCAACAAACCCATATTCCGAGAGCCGTTGCCTGGAATCAGCAATCATTGCACCGTCAATATAACCATACTTTCCGCTCGCACCTACCTCCAACAAATAATCAGCTTCTTGCTGAAGCAGACCTTGACGAATAATAAGGACATGCTTATAGATCGGAGAGAACATTAACCAGCACATCATTGCAGCAAAGAGTACAAATACGAGCAATTGCTTCATGGGCTAATTCCGGATATCCATCTTGCCATTCGATCGCCACTCGAAGTAATCTGTTCCTTCGTTCCACCATCGCTACCAACAATACTCATATAAAGAGTTACGACTGTGATAATGAGCAACACCGTCATTAAGATTTGGCGCATGTTCTCTCCTCAATTCCTATTGATTTAAAGTGCCCAACGTCGTATTCGCCGTCGTTCCATGCGTCTCAATTCGCGCCCTCGTCCCCGTAGTATCTTTGGCAACGATGGAGTTAAACATTAGTGCAACAACGATAAGCATCATTACTGTAATTAAGATATTCCTCATTTAATTCCCCCCCTTCTATGGATTTAGTGCATCGAATAGCTTTGAAGCCTCTTGAACCCAGGGATACAAAAAAATTTGAAACATATACAAAATCGGAATTCCCGCTAGCACAAAAAGCAGGTATGAAGTAGTTTCCTTACGACTGTCTTTCGCTATCTCTGTACGAGCTTTAAATTCATGAACGACTTCCCGCAGAAGATCATAGATCGCTTCACTTTCACTCCACTGCAATGAACGCAATTGCTCCGCAAAAGCGTATGCTTCATCCGTTCCCAGTCGATCTCTAAATCGAAGCAACGCTTGATCTGCGTCGTGATACCACTCATTGAGCAACAAGTTAAGCTCATTTCGAATGTAATGCGTAAGGGTCACACACTTCATCAGCTTGCCATGTAGACTTAGCCTGGAGCCGACATAGTACAGCAATTGCTTGCTTACGATCACGAGCTCCTTACGGATCCGATCTGTACGATAGCGCCGAAATGTATGCAGCAATGCTCGGTCACACCATCCCATCATGAACAATGTGATCAACACCAACTCGATATTCCAAGCAGTGAAGGGAGCGATAACATGATGTTTAGTTAGATAATAGATTACGAGTCCAACAACGAATAGAATGAACATGCCACATCTGCGATATGCGACATAAAGCTCAGAAACAATCGGTAAACCACAACCTGCGAGTAGCACTCTTCTTTCCTGTAGGTGAATGCTGTCCTCATGCACACGCCATAGCTTCAGCCACCAGCGTGGCGCACTCCTTAATCTCCAATCCTTAAGATGAACTCGCCATCGATTACGTGGTTTGAATAGAAGACGTAAGAGAACATATAAAGTAATAAAAAAAAGTGAAAATTGAACGAACCACCCGATCCCAACGTTCAAATGTTGCGCATAGCCGTTCAACATGTCACCCCCTTTTCGACTTACATGCGTCTACGAGACAAGTACAGTCCCATTACAAATGAACCGAACAACATTACAACTCCATTGAGTAGCATCGTGCGCCCACTAGCATCTTCAAAATAATAGAGATAGCTTGCATCACGATTAAGTCTAAAGTTAATAAAGAGAAACAGTGCAAGGAAAAACACAGGCGTAAAGTTCGCTAACCGAATTTCTAATAGACGATGGCGTTCTACATGATTCGCAAGCTGTGCTTTACGCATATCTGCAATTAATTCCTTGAGATTGTCAGCAACATTGTTACCTTCCTCAAGTGAAATGCCCAGTATGCTACCGAAATAATCAGCCCAAACATGTCCGAATGTGAGCACAAATCTGCGGATACTAGCTTCATCATCACCTTTAACGGATAAATTTCGATATAGCTGCTCGAACACGGTTTGCACCTGACCGGTTAACCGTCGCTCTTCCACCGTTCTTTGCAATGCCATTCGAACTTGTCGACTTCCTGTGACCAGATAGCTTTGGTAGAATAGCTCCACCGCAGGCAGAAATTCCAATCTTGTGACCAGTTGTCGATTAACGAGCATCATCCTAAGCAGAAGATAGGGTAATCCACCTATCATTAGCATGAGGATAATTGCAGCATTGGGAGTATGAAATACAACACTCCCTATTCCAAGCCCCAATATTCCACAGGAGCAAGAAAACAGGACGAACCCATTAGGATGCAATTTTACTCTCAACGTGATTAGCAAATCAGACAGATGCTCATAAGTCTTGCCTAGGTGTAGCCGCTGCCAAGCAACTGCTTTACTCCACTTATGCTCCCGATGCACTTTAAGCCTTCGAATTCGAATCTGCTGGTCTGTCCACAATGTTACCAAGAGCTTCAAAGATACAAATAGAAGCACAAACAACAAAGCACTTAAGCTAATGATTGTAATCTTTAGCATCTTGTTCCTCCATCGCTTGCAGCAGTTGTTCGTAGCCAAGCTTGTCCGCTCTTAATATCCTGCAAACTGACTTCTCAGAGAACGATTCCGGGAACAACCATTGATCCGTCACTTCATCAAATTTCACAAGATCCCGCACGATGACCTCACCATTGTTCCATTCATACTCACCAATCCGTACAAGCTTCCTCACATGACCGATCATGCGCATCTCAATACCGATCTGAGTCACATGTTCTGTAATTCTTCTCGTCAATCTGCTTGCATTCATAGCTCGACCATCAAGCATGCACATATCGGTAATCGCTTCAGGTACATCCTCTAATCCGTTCGCATGAACAGAAGTCATGCTCCCCTCATGACCACGCGTACAAGCTCGTACATAAATATTCGCATCCTCGTCACGAATTTCTGCATGAACGATTCGTTGTGGCGATTGACGTAGTGCGAGCTTGAAAGCTTGCCTCGGTCCGTGAAGGAGATCATCCTCCTCGACTTCATACTCCACTACATTTTTATCCGGAAAGTCTCTACCTAGCATAAGCTCATATCGGCTTTCAATTGTAACAATTCTTTCTTCACAAGGCATGGCAGCGATAAGCGCTTTGATCAAATGAGTCTTGCCCGTATTCGTTGCTCCAATGACTACCATATTGAAGCGACTACGAACGATAACAAGCAGTAGCTGTCTTACAGTATCATCCATTGTCCGATAATGCGGACTACACAAGGTTTCAAGATTGAATCGTTTAACCGTATAGAACCGAATTGTTAATGTTGGCTGCGCTGTAAACCCAAAGCCTGTTATCGTAACTCTAGAGCCATCTAGTAGTAAAACTTCAGCCCAGCGCTTGCGTGGATTGATTCGATCATTGTTAAAAAGCACTAAATTTTGCTGAATTCGTTCCACTTGGCTCAATTGTTGAAATTGATAGGCGGATGGCACTGCAATGCCTTCTCGGACCTCAAAGATTCGCGTACCGACAACTTGTACTTCTTCCAGGCCTTCACGATGACGAAGAACGAGTTCAAGTGCGTTCATTCCAATTACATCAGCGAACATCGCTTCAGCTAATGAACCATATTGTGAGTGAGCGACAGAAAGATGCTGCAGTCGCTTCTTAATGATCCAATCAGATATAATTGCAAGTAATTCCGCCCGCTCTTGTGGAAAACCAATTACAGCACGGTTCAGCTTTTCAGAATAACGCCTTCGTTCTTCCTCACTCAACCCCCGCGGAGTCGCAAGCATCGCTCTAACCTCTTCCGTGTATGCCTGAAGATTCGAAGCTTTGAGATCGTTCATTGATTCAGGAGTATCATTCCCTGCCTCAATCAAATGTAGGCTTGCTGCATAGGCCGAGGGTGAGAATCGGTTTGCGGCCAACTGTTCACTCATCTCCCCCTCCTGCGATATACCATCAATCTTCGCATCCAAGGACGCTCTGTTTTTTGTAATCGTTCCACCCAATTCATCTGCTTGAGCATGTGAGTCGCTAATGGATCGAATGTGGCAGCATGAGTCTCTTCCGAAGCTAGCCATTCATCTAACCTGCCACTGTCTAGCTGGAGATGCATGCTCTCAAGCAGTTTCATTTCCGTAAGCTCAATACAGCCGGTCTCTTTGCGAATGTCCTTCATTCGGAAACCTCCAGAAAATCGTTGTGTGCCTTCAAGCAGCACCAATTGAAACTGCTCGGGCGCGATACCGAACATGGATCCAACCTGCCCCGTCCAACGCCGAACATCTTCTTGAAAATGACTCAATCGATCCGTCGTCACTAAAAACTTATGATCTGCACTTTGCATCGCACAGATAGTCGCTGCATTATCCCAATACGCGCTAACGTCCGCGATCGTCAAATCGAATGCATGTCTAGAAGCCGTTAATAGCTGTTCAACATCGTCCGGTTCATAATACTCCGCTTGCTCACGCGCCATATTACCAAACAAAATACTCAAACTGCCAAGCTTAGGTGAACGATACGCATATTGTCGAAGCTTATCACCCGTCAATGTACGTGCCCTCAGCTCTGGTCTTACGCCATCTAACGTCACTTCAGGACGGTCGATACCCAGATAGAGATGCGTCTTCGCGCTTTTCAAATTCAAACATAAATACCCGACGTTACGTCCAGTTAACGCTGCTATGCGATAAGCTGTGCCAAAAGCTGTTAGTGATGTTCCGATATTAGGTGTAGAGCCAGCAAAAGCAGCAATTCTCCCATTCATCTTCGACCCTCTCCTTCTGAGGTTGATGCCTGAAATGAAATAACAAGCTTCGCAGTACCCGCCTTACAGATCGAATCGAGCTCTAACCATTGAGACTCAGTTAAATTCAAATTGATGACGTCGATCGTACCATTCGCATCTCTTCTAGATGCATACATCCCTTCCTCATTATCGTTCACCATGTTTAGTAAATTCGGGTTTTTGGGATTGTCAATTTCGAGGTTTGCAGCTGTCTTCACTGCAGCAACGACAATGGCTTCGCTGAACAATCGTTTCGACAATGCATCCTTATCTGAGACGAACACGAGCACTTGATCTCCCGCTCGAATGCCATTGGAAATCGATTTCACATACTCCTTCGGAATTTGAAATGTCGATTGCTCTCGATTAGGTAACAATCTGTATTTATCCAGCTTCCAAAGTAATAGTGGTTCACCTTCACCTAGTGGTGCTGCTGCCTCTAATCCAACTACTTCCGCAACATCTGTCACCATCTCGATCGTCACTACAGAACGCGGTATAAACATTGTCCTTAAGTGCTCGCTAGTTATCATTGTCCCAGTTGCAATGAACTGCTTCGGTACCCATACTTCAATCATCTCCTCTTGCTGTAGCTGTCTTAGCTGCAACAAGTACACTCCATATACTAATACCCCTGCCAGCACGGCTGCAGTTAGGCTGATCGTAAACTGTCTACGACGATTCACCTCATCACCTCGATTGTTCATAATTAGACAAAAAAAGAACGCAAGCATAGGAGAAGTCTCCATTGCCTGCGTTCTTCGCAGTTTTTTATGATATTGCTCGTAATAACGCTCACTATACCAAATACTTGAACTGGTGTAAAGCCCTAATATTTACAATAATATTCAATAATCCGGTTATCCTCGTACAAAGGGATTCCCGTTTCGCTCATCACCAATCGTCGTCTCTGGTCCATGTCCTGGTAGCACAAGCACATTGTCTGGTAACACGTAGAGCTTATCGACAATAGAGCGAACCAACTGCGCTTGATTGCCGCTTGGTAAATCGGTACGCCCAATCGATCGATGGAACAATACATCTCCTGCAAATAACAGATCGCCTACTAAAAAGCTCACACTTCCAGGCGAGTGACCTGGTGTATGCATAACCTGAAACGTCTCTCCAACTAAGGAAAGAGTTTGTCCGTCTTCTAAAAACAGATCAGCTGCCGTAGTTGTAACCGGAGGCGTAACTTCCTTCCAACGAAGTGATCCGTTTTTGCTTGCATCGGTTAGCCAATCTTGCTCCAGTGAATGAATATATACCGGACATTTGTATCTCTTGCGTAGCGTGTCAACACCGCCAATATGGTCGAAATGTGCATGTGTTAACAAAATCGCCTCGACCTGCAGTCCATCTAACTTGCGCATTAACGCACCGTCTGCCACACCTGGATCAATAACAATGGCATTTGTACGCTCAGCATTTACAACGACATAAGCATTCGTGCCTAATGCCCCTAATTCGTATTTTTGAAAAGTTAGCATCGTCTATTTAACCTCAAACTCTCGATAAAATCTGTTCAAGTTCGTTCAACACAATAGTCTGATATGAAGACTCTTCTTCATATCGACGAGTCATCTCTGTACGGGCAACTGTCAAATTTTCTTGATAATCAGCTGCTTCGCGATCAGGATTAGCCCCCTTGAATGCAATCATAACTTCTTGCACATGCGCTGGACGAGGTCCCCACTTGCCAAGTAAATGACCACCTGTATCTGTAAATAATACTACCGGAATTGAACGTCCACCTAGTGTAAGATACTCATCAATAAAGTCCAAATGCTGTTCCATTATGAAAACCTCAGTTGGAATTCCTGCCTTCTCCGTTGCTTTAAATACGACAGGAACGTTGCGAACACAATCTCCACACCAATCTGCTGCTATGATCATACATCTCAAATCATCACGATTGTTAAGCGAATCGAAAAACTGCTCAAGCTCAGTATCATCCCACGTAAATCCATCTAGCACAGCCTTGAATTTGTCCACATTTTTCGTCATTCCGTCAACGTATTGCTGTGGTGAAATCCCTTGATATAGCTTATTGCTTAATTGAAAGCTCATTGGATGTCCCTCCGATAGGTTTTATATATTTAGGTTACAACTTCTTCCCCTGTTTGCGCAAATATTGATAAAGGAAATACACAATAATGACTGTAATCGTACCTAATAGAATGTATTGAATGAGTGGACCAACCTTTTCCTTGTACGTATCCCACTTCTCACCAAGCGAGAAACCGATCCATACAAAGAGAATCGACCAAGGAATTGAAGCCAATCCACTTAGCCATGTGAATCTCCACAAATTCATCCTCGCCATACCCGCAGGAATCGATACTGCCTGCCTAATATACGGAATGAATCTCCCTGTAAAGACGATGAACGAGCCATACTTTTGAAACCATTCTTCTGATTTATCGAGGTGCTTTTGCTTCAGATGCAAGTACTTTCCGAACTTATCCAAGAATGGTCGACCACCATAACGGCCAATTGCGTACAGGATCCATTGTTGAATCAATGCACCAATCGTCCCGCAGATGACTGCCACAGTGAAGGTAACATCGCCTTTATAGACGAGGTATCCCCCCCACGATAACACAATTTCACTTGGAATGACTTCTACTGACATGCCAATAATGATTCCCCAGTAACCTAAGCTTTCAATCCAAACGAGAAGCTGTGCCAACCATTCGTGCAACGTATCCGCCATCACTTAAACCTACTTTCAATCTCATATTAGCCGTCTCTATTCTAGCACATTGTAGAACGGTCCTTCCAGTTAATCAAGTTGATGAATAATTGTACGAGCTTGTCATCTCGGGACGGGCTTGTGCATACAATCCGATAGGTGGAAAAAGTTGAAGAGGAGAGAGCGGCATGAATAAAATTATATTGCTTGACCGTAAAAAAATTCAGTTTTACACGATTTTGGCGGTTGTTGTCATTTTAGCAGGCGCGTATATCGGATGGCAGCAGTCAAAGCCTACACTAGCTCCAACAAGCGATAACACACAAGTGTTCTATCTTGTAACGGGAGAGTTCTCAGCAAAATCCGATAGTGGCAAAATGATTGAATCGTATCGTTGGGACCCAGGCACCATTGTCGTACAGAAAGACAGACCTGTTGAGCTCCGGATTACAGGCATCAACGGTCAATCCCATCCGTTCGTCATTGAAGGTCTAGACCTTGCTGGTCAGGTGCAAAAAGGGAAAACAACTATCGTCCGCTTCACTCCAAAAGAAGCAGGCATCTATACGATGGTCTGTACAACACATGCCGATCCGAAGAATGGACCTCCTATGATCGGTTATATCATCGTACAGTAAACAACAGAAGGGCACCGCAAAAGGATAATCCTTCGGCGGTGCCCTGAATTGTATTCATTAACTTCATTTTTTTAAAATCGTTTCGTTTCCCCTTTGCGACGCAAGTCAGCATGTATCTCAACTTGTTGACGCAAAATTGTTGCTCGAAGTGCACGCATCACTTCCTGGTCACTAACATCCATCTTCGCACCTATCAACAATCCATCATCTTGTTTATCTCGACGAACAACTTCTAATCCACAACTAAATTCAAAACCAATTTGCACTTTAGCTCTTAACTTACTATTGCGTGAGAAGTAGGGTGAGTCTGGGCCAACAAATCCTAATCCAGAGAGACTGATATCTTGTATGACTAACTGAAGAGGCTCAGGCAGAATCAGTTCCTGCCCCTCATCAACGATATGTGAAACGAATGCATTCCCATTAATTTGAACACGTGGATGTTCACGCTTTTCTTTAAATCTCTTCATCAATGTTGGTGGTTGAAGCAAAGAAATGACACCGTCATATTTTGCAAAAACGATCGAAGATATTGTTTGAATACCTGCGGGGGAGTAGATGGTTAGCTTAACTGTCTCTCCTAGCTCAAATAGATCAAATTCATTTAATTCAATCTCAAACAGTTCTCCCTCTACCCGCGTCATTAATCCAGTGGCGACGAAGTTTTGCTTTTCAACAACTGTACGACAATGAAGCAATACATTAAGTGGCAGTAATTCTCGATCTGCTAGCTCTGGTAGCTCACGACCTGAATCAGAAAGTAACATATGCGAGCCTCCCTTTCATTTCTGGAATTAATGCGCAATGACAACGCAATTACGTCCATCATTCTTCGCTCGATAAAGAGCGGCATCTGCTCTTGAGAATAATTCACGCAAATATTCATTGGTGTCGGTAAAGGATAAATCACCATTAGCTTCTGAAACAACACCCATACTAATTGTAACATTCACCTTTTCTAATCCTGCATAAACGATATTCTCAGAAACAGCATGTAAAATGCGCTGGGCGAGCAGTTCAGCATGCTCTTGCGACGTATGCGGGAGATAAACCGTAAACTCTTCGCCCCCATAGCGCGCCAGTATATCGGTTCGTCTCAGCTTCTCACGTACGATATCTGCGGTGCTTCGTATGACCTCGTCACCGACGAGATGTCCAAAGCGATCGTTAATTTGCTTGAAGTGATCGATATCGAATAGAAAGATCGAGAACGGGATTTGATATCGTTTGTTCAATTGTACTTCATGCTCAAGCTGTTGTGTTAAATACCTTCGATTATAGCAGCCTGTCAGCACATCTGTAATCGCCATCTGCTCTAGCTTCTGATTAACTTGGAATAACTCCTCCTGAATTGAAATCAATTCAAGATTTCTCTCATGGAGCGCTTCGTTTTTTCGATTCATTTCATCCACAAGCTCACGCAACTCTGATACATCGTGGAATGTAATAATTCGGCCTAACAACGTCTTGCGATTATCTAACACAGGAGAGATTACAATCGAAACGTGCATCCCGACACTTTCCTGTAATGCAAATTCCATCTGCATCTTTTCTTTTGGATGATTTCGATACCGGTATAGAAATTCGTACACCTCACCATGTGCTTGAAGTGGTGCAAGAAATTTCTCTAGCTCGAAGACGCTACCCTTCTCGACGTTAATGAAGGGTACTGCGCTTTGATTGATCTCTAGTACAGAATCATTATCATCAATAACAATAATCCCCATCGTCATATGCTCAAATATATCTCGCTGTACTAAGCTTAATAGATCGAACATTCCAAAGCGATTAATCGCGATTACAAAACATGAAGTTGATAATACAATTCCGAGTGCGAGCAAGCCTGGAACGACAGGAATCCACTTAGCTAGCAATACATTAATGAGGACGTCAAGCAATCCGAAGCCCGTTAGAACGAACATCCCGATCACAGCTGTCGCTAGCTGTCTTCGCTGATTGAGTGAGTTAACAGTCTTTAACGCATGGAACATATTCATAAGTGCAATAAAGAAGTAGGCAAATTGGATGAGAATTAACACCCAAAATAATGGGCCATAAACGCGATCAAAATATCCGCCACCCACAGGCTGCATAAATAGATAATTCGGATTCCATATCGATAACAGAACACAAAGTAGTGAAGGTGCGATGTAGAGGAAAAGACGGCTAGACTTTAGGTGGGTGGCTTTCCCTGTCAAGAACAAGACGAAGATAAGCCAACAAGGTCCGAGCATACCAATTGCGAAGAAGCTTACATTAATGAAAACCAGTTGGTACTGAGGGGTATCAGTTAACCGAATTAAAAATTGTCCAAGTGGCCATAGCATCATAATAAAATGGAACACCAAGTAGACTTTATGGGTTTGTGTGATCCGATTTACTGCAATCACATAAACAAATAAGATGAATAGTAAGGCGAATAGAACAAAGTCCATCCATATTAAGGTCAAGGAGTTCACCTTTTCATATAAAAATGATTTTGCAAGATATTCTGTTTTTTATCTTACCATAATGAAAACGTTATTTCGACAATAAAACTCGATTCCGCACTCTATAGGTGCGGAATCGAGTTTTATTGAAACTTAATATAGAGTTATGACTGTGCCGGAGTAGGGAGGAAGCTCACCAACAATCGTTCCATTCTCTAAACATAGCTTTGCACTGCCAAACAACTGCTGAATGCTCTTCACATTAATGTTGTTCAATTCCGCGATCTCAATTGGACTTACATTCGGACTATTATTAAACAATATTCCAATTGTTTGTTGAGGATGTGATCGTATAATTCCCCACGTATTCATCGCTTCATTCACGAACCATCTTTGATACTCACCTTCTCGCAAAGCAATATTCGTTTTGCGAACAGTTATGAGTGATTGATAATACGCGAATAGCTCTTTATTTTGCTCCGACTCTTGCCACACCATTGGCTTGCGACAGTCAGGATCCTCGCCTCCAGTCATTCCAACCTCATCGCCATAATAGATGACTGGCATACCTGTGTAACTGAATTGAAACAATACTGCAAGCATCATCCGAGACTGCTCGTACTTGTCGTGCCAACCCCATACACTTTTCGAGCATGCGGTTAGAAAGCGAAGCGTATCATGGCTACCCAGCAGATTGAACATTGCATCCTGCGCATAATCGGTGTATTCCATCCGAATCTCGTCAACTCGATCCATGAACATTCGAACAGTAATCGTCTGTTTTGCGAAGAAGTCAACCATGACATCTCGCAAAATGTAGTTCATTACACCATCGAACTGATCACCCCTTAACCACGAGCCTGAACGGTGCATGACTTCTCCCACAAGTAACAATTCACGATCAATCGACTTGATTTCTTGACGCAAGCGACGCCAGAACGCATGATCCACCTCGTTCGCAACATCCAATCTCCAACCATCAATCCCCACCTCATGAATCCAATACTTCGCAACAGCTATCAAATATTCGATGACCTCAGGATTTCTTGTATTTAGCTTGGGCATTGATGGAGTATTCATCCCAAACGCCTCATAGTTAGGAATAGGAGATTGGACAATTGGGAATGACGCAATGTGGAACCAATCCTTATACCGTGAATTCTCGCCATGGGCCACAACATCCTGGAACTCTGCAGACTGATCACCTGCATGGTTGAATACTGCATCCAACACGACTCGAATTTGAAGCGAATGAGCGATTCGAACAAGCTCTTTCATCGTATTCAGATCACCAAAATGAGGATCAATCTTGTAATAATCCGTCGTATCATACTTATGATTCGTCGGAGACTCAAAGACAGGATTCAAATAGACCACATTTACACCGAGCATATGCAAGTAAGGCAGCTTCTCAATGATCCCCTGTAGATCTCCTCCATAAAAGCTACAATACTCTAGAGGTTCGTTTGAAGTCCAGCTTCGTGTCTGAGATGGATTGATCGCTTGATTACCATTATTAAATCTCTCGGGGAAAATCTGATAAACAATCGCATCCTTCACCCATGAAGGAGGTGATCCATCATCTGCATTCGCAATATTCGGACAATGAAAGTAGCCTGCAGCCTCCCGACTCTCTGAGACCATATACTCTCCATACCAAACTTGAGCACCTTGTAGATCTGTCAAAAGAAATTGATAACGAAGACGTCTAACCTTCGTATAGATAATCGTTTCGAAGTAATCATGAAGCACTGTCGATGCGACTTTATTCAAATGCAGCGCTGTTCCATTTCCCGGTGCAACATATCGATCTGAATGAACAACGATGCAAGATGCGATTTCATCCCGCTTCGTACGAATTCGAAGCTTTACCTCATTCTCACTAACAGAGAACAAATAGGGAATGTCATTTGTATGAAAGATAGCTTCCTTTAGCATTTATTCATTGCTCCTTAATTCAGCATGTATTATCCCTTAGATGCACCAGCCGTTAAACCATCAACCAAAAATCGTTGCAGCCATACAAACAAGAGAAGAACTGGAATGGCTAGTAAAACAGCCCCTGCAGCAAAAAATGTGAAATCGGTTGCGTTCTGTTGATTGACGATATCGTATAGACCAACTGCTAAAGTCTCTTGATCTACCGTACGCAATATTAATCTCGCAAAGATAAAATCTACCCACGCGCCATTGAAGATGACTAAACTGACATAAGTAAGCATTGGCTTCGAAAGAGGAATCATCACGTTCGTAAATACTTTCCAGTGTGACGCCCCATCTATCCTTGCAGCTTCTTCAAGACTTCTTGGGATCGTGTCATAGAAGCCCTTCGCTACAAAAACATTATTAATGAAAGCTCCTGAGCTATAAATGAGAATGAGTGCCCAGTGGGAATTCAATAAGTCGAACTGCAGCAACAGAACATAGATCGCCACTAACGACATAAAGCTCGGAAACATGTTCAGAACGAGCATCCCCATCAAACCGAACTTACGTCCGACAAACCGAAAGCGAGCCATCGCATAGGAGCCCAGCAATGTCATAAATGTCCCTAAAATCGCAGAGAGTACCGCAACTTTGATCGTATTCATGTACCAGCGCGAATAGTGATATCTCGTATTCGTAAATAGCTCCTTGTAGTGATCGAGCGTAAAAGCTTTTGGAATGAACGTCTCACTATACAAGCTGTCTCCGACTTTTAAGGAGGACATTAGGATCCATAATGCTGGATATACGATTGAAATCGTAAGTACGAGCAAGATTAAGTAGGTAATGAGGTGGCGAAGCTTCATTGAATCATATCCTCCTCTTTAAACGCCTGAGTGTTGCGATAGTTGATGATCGACAGCGACGCAACTACGAGGAAGATGAGAATACTAAGCACAGATGCAAAGTTATACTGATTGTTGATTAGCGTTAATTTGTATAGCCACGTTACAAGCAAGTCTGTACCACCCGCATACACGTAATCAGGCATTATGGGGTTACCGTTCGTTAATAAGAAAATAACGTTGAAGTTGTTGAAGTTACTCGCGAACTGAGCTATGAATATTGGAGCAGTAGAGAATAAGACAAGTGGAAGTGTGATCGCCCGGAAAGTGAAAAACCGCGATGCGCCGTCTACTTCCGCTGCTTCATATAAATCTTTCGGAATCGTCGTCAATACACCGGTCACGAGTATCATGATGAGCGGAAAGCTGAGCCACAGATTAACGGTGATTACTGTGAAGCGTGCCCAGAAAGGATCAGAGAGCCACGGCAATCCTGACAAGCCCATCCATTCTAAATATTGATTGATTGGACCAAACTCTGAGTTAAGTAAATTCCGGAAAACAAGTAGCGACACCAAATTCGGAACTGCGAATGGGATGATCAGCAATGTACGCCACATTTTCTTCCATCTAATTCCTTTCTGTGCGATTAAGACAGCTACAACCGTACCAAGTAAATAGGTTGTAATTGTCGTCACAATCGCCCAGAATACTGTCCATGTGGCAACACCAAAAAGTGTTTTGCTCCATGTTCCTAAATACGTCAGTTTATTGAAAACCTCAAATCCCACCCAATGAACGAGCTTAGCAGGCGGTAGATTCGGTGCAGCAAAATCAGTAAATGCAATTAATATCGTAAAAATAATCGGCATCACAAGTAGCATCAGTGAAGCTGTCAGTGGCAGAAACAAGATAAGATGTGGAAAATAGCGATTACCTATGTTTTTCAATGTAACTTTAAAGACATGGGGCTCTACTCCAGAATCTCTCGCCTTCGCCGTCGCCCATGCATCACGAATGTTCAAGACATATAAGGCTACAAAAATGAACACCACAAGTAATGAAATTAATCCTTCAACCATTAGAAATATAGAATGATCTCCATCAACCATCTGATAGACTTTATCGACTTTAACCATTGTCCGAGGGGTATGACCTAGAGAGATCAAGCCCGCAATAGAATTTCCTAAACGGGTTACAATCCAATAAATACCGAAAAGCTCTACCGCGATAAACAGTAAGCCCTTCATAAATTGCCGATTATACCATTGTCCCATGCCCATGAAGAGAACGGACAACATTGTTGCTGGAGTGGAATGCCTAGTCATCCCGATACGTTGCTCCTCTCATTCAAGGCAATCGGTTGCGTCGATTGCCTTGAATACCTTTAGCAGATTTACGAATTGTTCGCGGTTTTAATTAAATCTTGAATGGATTGAACGGCTTTATCCATTACCGTCTTCACATCTTCATTGTTGTTCCAAATCGAAGCGAATGCTGCGTCTGTAGGTCCCCACATGCTGTTCATTTCTGGGATGGACGGCATTGGTGTTGAATTTTTGAATTGCTCTACAATGCCACTCAGAATCGGATCGTTCTTAATGCGCGGATCTTCATTCGCTTCCTTGTTCGCAGGGATGATGTTCGCAAGCTCAAAATCTTTCAGAGCGCTTTCCTTTGAAATTAAATAGGAAGCTAATAATTTTGCTGCATTCGGATAGGTAGTATAGGAGTTAACATAGAACGATCTCACACCGGCGAGTGAACTTGTTTTCTTCCCGCCTGGATAATCCGGAAGTGGCGCAATACCGAAGTTTACTTTGTCTCTGAATGCACCGATGGACCATGGACCGTCAATCGTCATCGCAAGCTTACCTGTAGTGAACAATTCAAGTTGAACGTTATAAGTTAAATCATTAGTCTTAATCGGAGCGATCTTATTGAGACTTTGGTAAAATTCCAAACCTTCAATTGCACCTTCATTATTCAGTCCAATATCAGAGCCATCGGTTCCTTCTTTACCGAACAAGTAACCACCTGCGGGCGTTATGAACATGCTATTGAAGTATAGGTTGTGGAGCCATGCAATCGTATATTTCTTATTGGCAGTATCATTGAACGTCTCTGCAAAGGCAATGACATCATCCCAAGTTTTCGGTACTTCCTTTACAAGATCACGATTATAAAATAGAGCGTACGTTTCGATCGTTTCAGGGTATCCATACAAAATCCCATCAAAAGTGCTCGCTTTTACAGCTGCTTCAAGTGTCGAAGCTCTTGTTTGCTCCTCAAACAAATCATTTGGCAATATTAGATTTGCTTGAACGAGCTTAGAGAGTTTATCGTGTGGAAGCATGACGATGTCAGCTGCTAATTTTGCAGGACCATCTGTTTCAAGCTTTTCAGCTTGATTCGGAATATTTACTTCCTCAATCGTAACTTGAATGCCATATTTTTCTGTAAATCCAGGGACTACCGCTTCAATAAATGTTCTTTCTGTTGTGTCCGCCCAAATTTTTAGATTAGCACCTGTTTCTGGTTGGACCTCTACATCTTCTGAAGCGCTTTCACTTGAATTGTCAGAAGAGGATGGAGTCGTGGCTGAAGCTGGTGAAGATGATGACGGCTCTGAAGTATTATTGCCACCACATGCTGCTACTGCGCATAACATAAGTGCAAACACTACTAATATTCCTAGTTTATTTCTCATGAAAAAAAGAACCCGCCCTTCGTTTTTTTGTTCGTAGGGAAACCGGTTTCCCCAACAACAAAATATCATACATCTTTTTAGAAATCAATACTTTTTTTTCTAGTTCAATTGGCTTAATCTCATAAACCAGTTATAATATTGCACAGATATGATTCCTTCGACCTTTAAAGGGGAGCACAATGAAAACGACGATTAACGATATTGCAAGAGTCGCAAATGTAGCTAAATCAACGGTGTCCAAGGTCATTAACGACGCACCTTCTATCTCTGATGCAACTAAGGAGAAGGTTCGCGCGATTATGAAGGAGTTACAATATACACCAAGCAGCATCGCTACTCAGCTTGCACGTCAAAGCAGCATGAATATTGGGTTTATTATGGACTTCGAACGCAAGGATGACTTCCTAAATCCGTTCTTCTACAGCTTGCTTGGGGGGGCAGAAAGCGTCACGTTCGAGCATCAATATGAATTAACGATTTCGAACTTGCATAATCGCAATGAAGATTTCTTGAACCGGTACGTGTATAGTAAAAAGCTCGATGGAATGCTAGTAAACCCGTCTGCTCTCAATCGAGATATCGTCCAAGAGCTAGAGAGATTGAAATTCCCCTATGTTATTGTTGGTCAACCGAAGGAAGATTACGGGGTCACATGGGTCGATATCGACAACATTGCTGGCGGTAAGCTAGCTACAGAACATCTACTCGAACAGGGCTACTGTAAAATTGCCTTTCTAGGGAGTAACCCAATCGATGTCATTTCAGGTAATCGGATGCTTGGATATCATAACGTTATTACCTCTTTGAATAAGTCTAGCTCTGAAGATAACAATCAATATGTGCGTTTGTCGATTGGTAATGAAGAGAACGGATTTATCATGATGAATGAACTGCTTGATTTACCTATACCCCCTGATGCAGTCATCTGTGTGAATAACTTCGTCGCATTCGGTGCGTTAAGAGCTGCGCTAAGTCGTGGCCTTCAAGTGCCACAACAGCTTGGCATCCTTACCTTCGACAACTATCCATTAGCGCCTTACACGACACCTGCGCTAACGGCTCTAGACATAGACACATTCAATCTTGGCGTACTTGCTTCGCAAGTTCTTTTCAAGAAGATCGAATCAAAAACACTTGATAAGCTGTCATACACTTTAAAGCCGGAGTTAATTATTCGCGAATCTACTCGGCGCAAATAAAAAAGCGTCTGTTCATGAGTAAAACCTCATGAGCAGGCGCTCTCTTATTTATCGAGTATAGTTCTTGCGGGGATGTATCTCCTTCGTATTATTAGGTCAGCCAGTTATTTCTGGTTGGCCTATTTTTATAGGCATTCTATGATGGTGGTAGCCGGGAGAACGCGTATCTCCTTGGGGAGCTTACCCCGTACCGGAAACTGTTCTCCCACTACTCCCAATGACCATGTTTGGGCTGGTTGAGGCTTGAGACCTCGTATAACAAGCGAAGCTATGGGTTTGGAACCGTTGTGGGATTGCCGGCTAGAATGATATCAGGAGGAGCTGACATGGAACCAGTTATCGGACTGGATGTGGCAAAAGGCGCGAGTGTATTTCAAGCGTTCGTGAAGCGTAATGAGGTGTGTGGAAAGTCGGTAACAATTCGGCATACCGAGGAAGGGTTCGGACGACTTGGCGAAGTGATACGCACGCTTGAGGAACAAACGGGTAACCGAGCGGTTGTGGTTTTGGAGGCAACAGGGCACTATCATCGCATCGTTATAGCCTATTTGGAGCGTATGGAAATTACGCACTTCATCGTTAATCCGCTATTATCTAAACGTTCGAAGAGCGCACAGTTACGTAAGGTGAAAACAGATGCAGCGGATGCCTGGCATTTGGCCGAAATGTATTACAGAGGGGACGTGAAGCCTCATCGAACCTGGAACGAGTGCTACACGGAGTTGCAACACATAACAAGGCAACACGAGTTCGTGACCTCACTGTACGTGCAAGCAAAGCTTAATATGCGTGCTTTATTAGATCAGGTATTCCCAACCTATGAGGGGGTGTTTTCGGATCTTTTCTCCGCGACAGCTCTCACTACGTTGCAGATGTGCTTATCCGATCAAACTTTAGAATGGGACGAAGCCATTCGTAAACAAGCGAGTAAATCTCGTTCTGCATCGTGGATCTGCACGAAAATTGAGCATCTAGAGTTTATTTATCGACAATGGAAAGAGAACAAGAATAGCCCTACTCAGATGCAGATGCTGAAAAGCATGGTGTCGTTGCTTCTTTCCATGCAGGAGCAAATCGAGGTGATCGAGGACCAGATAAGACAACTAGCCGGAGAACTACCGGAAGTGGAGTTAATAAAAAGTATTCCGGGCATAGGTGATAAGCTTGCTGCAGCCATTATTTCAGAAATTGGAGACGCGCAACAGTTCCAAGATCCGAAGCAACTCGTGGCGTTTGCGGGGCTAGATCCAGGTGTTCATAGTTCAGGTCAGTTTGTGGCCACAAGCAGTCGAATAACAAAACGGGGCTCCAAACGGCTTCGCCGG
Organism: Candidatus Cohnella colombiensis; assembly: GCA_029203125.1. GTDB lineage: Bacteria > Bacillota > Bacilli > Paenibacillales > Paenibacillaceae > Cohnella > Cohnella colombiensis. The sequence continues at coordinate 833,488 of CP119317.1, read as the reverse complement.
GCATTATTTCTAGCCGTACAATGTGGATTAAGACGTGACGCCAACGCGAAATTAAAAGCCTACTACGATAAGAAAAGAAAAGAGGGCAAGCCCTACAAGGTGACGGTGATTGCTTGCGCCAACAAGCTATTGCATCACATTTACGCCATCTTGAAGAAAGGCCAGCCCTACCAACCATAATCCATATTTATCCAAAATCCTCCACGACCATGGAGGTTATTTGGTATGCAGTAAAAGTATATCAGCTAGATACATGTAAGCCAAGGGATTAAATGTTGACAAGTATTAGCTGGTTTACGGTTGCTGTTGAGATCGTGAAATCTGAATTGTTAACTTATTAAACTGAGATTTCACGATCTCAAAGGCAAACGCTTCGCTCCTCCAGGAGATACATTCCCTCTTTCTTTATCGATTTTTCCACTAAACTATGACTACAGCTTTATCCCTTGCTCCATAAATGGAGAGATGTTTAACCACGATTTGAATGCCTCATACTCCTGCTTCACTTGCTCTGTATTACTTGCACTCCCGCTTCCTCTCACTGCACGAATCAACATATTTTTCGGTGTATGCTCCAGGTCGATAAACTCTAGCAGTTGTGTACGATACCCCGCGATTTCAAGTAAATTAGCCCGCGCGGCATCGGTCACTAGTGCAGTAAATCTCTCCTTCAACAGGCCATGCTTCAGCAATGGCTTTAATGCCGGTTGAGAAATTTGCCGAAACAGCTCATGCTGACAGCAAGGAACCGATAATATCACACTCGCATTCCAATGAATCGCCTTCAGTAATGCCGCATCAGTAGCCGTATCGCAAGCATGTAACGTAACAACTAAATCCACTTCGTCATGACCTTTGTAATCCGAAATATCACCTACCGCAAAACTGAGCTTGTCCCATTTCAACTGCTTGGCTAACTGCGCACATGTCTCGATGACATCCTTTTTCAAGTCTAAGCCGATAATTCGAACTGGTATGCGCTCTTTAATAGCGAGTAAGTGATACAGCGCAAACGTCAAATAAGATTTCCCACAACCGAAATCGACAACGGTAAGCTCCTTGTCCTTTGGCAGGTCTGCAAGCACATCGCTTACCATCTCTAAAAAACGATTGATTTGACGAAATTTATCATACTTCGCTTTAAGTACTCGCCCATCGGCTGACATTACACCAAGCTCGATGAGGAAAGGCACCGGATCACCTTCTGGGAGTACATAGGCTTTGCTCCGATTGTGTTCTTGCATTGCATCGTTCGCTTTCATCGTCGGTGTATGCATAAGGAGCGTCAAAGCTCCTTTCTTATTCGAAAGCACTTGAACGTCAGCCTCTTCAGTCTTGAATAGCGCTTGTTTATATTGTGACATCTCGAACTTAAGCTTATCATTCAGCTCATGAGGTGTGATGTTCTCATGATAGGCTTTATTCAAATCTATCCGTTCACATTGAAAGCCCAACCCATCTTTCAATTTTATAGGCCGAATAGTGAGTTTTCGCGCAGTACCGTTATCTTTACGACGCGGATTACTGAAAGACGCTTGCAAAAGCTGTTGCCCTGAAGCGAGTTGTTCTAAAAAAGCTTCCCATTCCATGAAATTTTCACCTGCTCTCTCCCAAGTAATTCACAATCCCATTTACAAACGCATCAGGAGATTCCATCATTCCCATGTGGCCCACATTCTCAAGGGTAACAGCGGTAACCGTCGGTCCGGAGACTGGAAATCTTCGATCTTCAGCGATTACCTCATCAAGTGCACCTGCAAGCAGCAACGTTGGCATTTGAATTCGCTCCAATACATCCTTTCGATCACGACGCTCTCTCATTCCAAGGGCACAGCCGATCGCTCCGTCCACAGATGTCCCATAACCGATTTCTATCGCTTTCTCCATCGATTCGCGAACAGCTTGATGATTGTCTGACGCGAACAGCTTAGGAATCAGTCCATTCACGAATGGGACAATTCCTTCCTTCTCAATCGATGCGACTGCTTTCAGTCTATTCTCCTTCGCTGCATCACTATCCGGATACGATGTAGAATGGATTAAGCCCAATCCTAATAGTCGATCAGCATAGCGCTCCACTAAAGCCAACGAAATGTAACCCCCTAATGAATGACCAAATAAGTACACTTGTTGCAAACCTAATTGATCTAGTAGCTGTATGATCTGTTCAGCTAGCTGTTCCATTGAATAACCCATATTGCTCGGCGCCGATTGCCCATGTCCTGGCAAATCCATTGTAATGACACGATAATTTCTAGCTAATTGCGGGACAACCTCATCCCAATACTTATGACTTCCACAATAACCATGAAGCAATACGATCGGTAACCCACTGCCTGTGTCTTTATAAAACATCATAATCCCTCCATCTTGTTGAAGCTTTATCCACGTTTGAATTGTTCCGTAATAACATCTGCAATCTCCGTTGCCCTATTCATGACTTCATATAGCGATGTCGTCTGCAACGTATTATAAGGTTTTGGACCCGTTTCATTCACAATGGCAGCGATACTATAATTGCCTACTGGGGGCAAACCCTTCGTAACTGATTGCCCAGGAAATATTGGACCTTCAGAAGTTAAAAACATACCCACCGATTCAGGACGTCCTAAGCATGCGTCAATAGCAACGACGATTGTCTCCTCTTTAATACTTTCAACCCATTGTGGCAATCGATGCGCATCACATGGATTTTTCAATGTACCTATCACATTAGTAAACCCTCGTTGCTCTAGTAACGTTCCTACCCACGGACCTAAGCTGTCGCCCGTAGAACGATCTGTTCCAATACATAAAAAGGTTAACTCGTTCATAGGATGCAAAGAAGCAATTGTATTGACGAAGCTAGTTAATCCAGTGAGATCAACTCTTTGTTTTCGATTGTGCGAATTTACTGTCAGCATTCATTTCATCCTTAAGTTTATTTCTTCTAATTTATCATCTTGACGAAAAGAATGCGAATGAACTGCCTCATGCTACATAGCAAGCGTACGGCAGCATATGGTACAATGACGGAAGTCTAAATTATGAAAGGACGTGTATCTATGAACTTAAATACAGTCTCGCAAGAAAATGTCGAATATATGATTGAAACAATAAAAACTAAGCTTCGAATGGCTACAGGCGCAGCAATGCAAGCTTCTAGCTTCTCAACTAGCAACTATGAGGACATTAAAGACATCTTCGAAATGATTAACTCCAAAGACCGCTTCAGCATTAGTGAGGTAGAAGCAATCGTATCTGAGCTCGGTCGCCTTCGCAATTAAACGTAACAAAAAAGAGGCAGTCCCTTAAATCTAGGGGATTGCCTCCTTCGATTAATCGCCGATTAGCAACGCTCTTGCTGGTGCAGCATCGATGCCTGTCAGTTTCAGTGGAGCGATGACTAGTGTGTAATTCCCCGCCGTCACATCTTTGAGTCGCAACCCTTCAACAATAATTACATCATTGCTCATCAAAGTACGATGAGTAGGATACTCTGCTTGGGCACGCTCAATACCAAGTGCATCGGTAGCTACTAATCCTACACCGATATCTGCAAGATAATGCGCACCGTCTTCACGAAGGAAAGGAAACTCCAAGTCGAAATCCTCTGTGAACGAGCTTGATGTTTTGAATAATAAACGCTCACCACTTTGAATTGCAAATGGAACAAGATCTTCCTTCGTAATTGATCCTTTCACGTGTGTTAAATCGAGCACTCGTGCCGGACCCACTAGTCGTTCGAGCGAAATCGTCTCAATTGTCGCTCCGCCAGCGATCATATGCAATGGCGCATCTACATGCGTACCTGTATGTGTATTGATGGTAAGCAAGCTCTCATGAGGTTTGCCTTCTTCATGATTTTGGACATTGGTGATGGAAGGCTTCTTCTGCGCATAGCTCTTCCACACTTGCATGCTTTCCTCAATTGTCATGCTGATATCATAAATCCGTGACATATGAAATAATCCTCCTTCATTGTCTGCTGTCTAAACCTTATTTTCCAGAGTTAGACACCCAGATCACATTATCTTCGTCTTGACCGTTGACCGGCCACCAGTGATATCCATCCTCGCTTAACAGGTCATCCACCTTCTGTGGACCCCACGATCCAGCAGCATAAAATTGTAAGTCACTTTCATCCTCACGCCATGCTTCTGCAAATGGATCTACGAGTCTCCATGCAACTGCAAGCTCATCCCAACGTGTAAAGTAGGTTGAATCTCCGCGTGCAGCATCATAGATCAATCGCTCATAAGCTTCAGGAGTGTTAATCCCTACTTGACAGCTTTGGCAAAACTCCATTGCAATCGGTTGAATCGTCATTTCATTGCCCGGCTTCTTGGCATTCATCTTGATGTAAATGCCCTCCATCGGATTTACGCGAATGACGAGCAAATTAGGCAGTAGCTTTTGTTTGCTTGCGAAGTGTACATGATTTGGGACGTTGTTAAATTCAATGACGATCTCGGTCGATTTAACAGGAAGTCGCTTACCTGTGCGCACATAAAAGGGTACCCCCGCCCAGCGGAAATTGTCGACAAACAATCGTGCTCCAAAGAAAGTTTCAGTTGTCGATTCAGGATCGACAGACTCTTCCTCACGATAGCCTTTTAACTCCTTACCCCTACTAGTACCTTGTGCATATTGCCCACGAATAATATTGTTACGGATTTCTTCCCCGGATCTTAACTTGCGAATCGAACGCAACACCTTAACCTTCTCATCGCGAATATCTTCAGCGTCAAGACGGCTTGGCGGCTCCATTGCAATCATCGTCAGCATCTGTAGCATATGGTTTTGTACCATATCACGCAGTGCGCCTGACTTATTATAATAAGCACCACGATCTTCAACACCGACTGTTTCTGCAAGTGTAATTTGAACGTTAGCTATATGCTTGTTGTTCCACAATGGCTCAAAGAACGAATTTGCAAAACGAATCGCTTCAATATTTTGCACCATTTCTTTGCCCAGATAGTGGTCAATCCGGAATACTTCTTCCTCACGGAAAACTTGACGAATCTCTTCATTCAACTTCTCTGCAGAAGGATAATTGTAACCAAATGGTTTCTCAATAACGAGTCTGTGCCAACCAGCACTTTCAAGCATCCCTCCATCACGAAGACTACGGGACACACTGCCGAATAGCTCAGGCGCTAATGCTAAGTAAAAGAGACGGTTACCTGGAATTTGATATTGCACTTCTAGTGCTTCAGTATGATCCTTCAGCGTGCGGAAACCTTCCACATTCGCAATATCCAGTGATTGATAACTGAAATGAGACACGAAGCCTTCCCAATTATCAAGCTCTGTTGGTTTATATCTACAAAATTCTAAAATAGATTGATGAACATCATCCTGAAATTGTTCCTTCGTGCGCGGACGTCGAGCTAAACCGACAACTGCAAATTTCTCTCCAAGCTTCCCTTCACGATATAGGCTATACAACGCAGGAAAAAGCTTGCGTTTTGCAAGATCACCTGTAGCTCCAAAAATGAAATAGACCGCTTCTTGAGCGGAAATAGGTTCATGGGTATTGTTCGTCATATTCCTCATCTTTCTTGTTCACCGGATAGGAACAATTATCATTAAATCTCATGTATTGTAGCATAATTGATTGACCAACGCTATGTTTTTGACCGATAATTTCCATTAACCCGACTAAATCACCCGAAATTGTTGCTCTCGTACTTATTCTGCAAGTCCATGTCGATGCGCATAAATTGCAGCTTGCGTACGGTCTTCAACTCCAAGCTTACTAAATAAGTTAGTTAAATGATACTTGACCGTCTTAATCCCGATAAACAGATCATCTGCTACTTCCTGATTAGACTTCCCAAGCGCAATCAGCTTTAATACTTCCATCTCGCGCTCTGTCAATTCTTCGTGTGGCAAAGATGCATCCTGCAGTGGCTTTCTAAATCGACTCATCATCTTAGACGCCACTTGCGATTCTAATACAGATTGCCCGCGAGCTGCTGCACGAATCGCATCTGCAATTTCACCCGCACGCGATGTCTTGAGCAAGTAACTGAACGCACCCGCTTCGATAACAGGATACATCTTCTCATCATCCAAAAAGCTTGTCAGGACAATAACCTTGCAGCTCGGCTGTTGCTCCATCAAACGCTTTGTCGTCTCGATTCCGTCCATTGGCTCCATGACTAAATCCATTAAGACAACATCAGGTATGTACTCCTGTGCTAGACGGAGGCCATCCATTCCATTCCCTGCTTCACCAATGACTTCGATCCCTTCCTCAGTGGAGAGCACAGCCGCCAATCCAATCCGTACCATCTCATGATCATCTACTAGCAATACTCGAATATCCGCCATCGTCCACTCAACCGCCTTCTCCGATTATCGGTACTCTTATTTCAATCCTTGTACCTTTTCCAGGTGCACTTGTAATATTGAAAGATCCGCCTAATTCGGTTACGCGTTCTTCCATGTTCGTCATTCCGTATGATGAATGCTTCTTCTGCAAAGGATCAAAGCCTACTCCATTATCTCTTATGCTTAAGCGCAACGTATCTTCTTTTCTTTGTAAAATAATATCCATTCTAGACGCTTTAGCATGACGTAGTGCATTAGATAGCGCTTCTTGAACAATTCGGAAAAGCTGATTTTCCATTCCTTTATTTAAATACAGATCCTCATCCATATCCAAGCCGATCTGCATCTGAACACGACCCTGCATTTCTTCAATCAGCTCCGGAATGGCTTCAGCCAGTCGCTTTCCTTCGAGGTGAACGGGTCTCAGATGAAGCAGTAATGCCCTCATCTCAGATTGTGCAGCCGCTGCCATCTCCTCAATCAATTCAATCTGACGACGCGCACGTTCAAAATCATGATCCAACGTCCGACCTACAGCTGTGGCTGTCATTGAGATTGCGAATAGTTGCTGACTAACCGCATCATGTAGCTCCCTTGCTAAACGTTGACGCTCCTCCACAACCGCGCTCATTTTTGCTTGTGTAGCTAGCTCTGCATTATGAGTAGATAACCGCTGAAGCGAGTTTACTTGTTCTCCCCATTTGCGTCCAAGCTTGCTCAGTTGATCACCTAATTGTCCGATTTCATCATTGCCTAGATTAGGTAAGACTGGACTTGGATTTCCTTTATCAATTAGTGTTATCGTGTCCCGAAGTAGCTCCAGTCGATGACGAATAGGATATCCCCTTATAAACCCGAAAGTTGCACCTGCTATACTAAGTACACCAATTGCATAAAGTGCAAATATCACTGTTGACTTCCAGTCACTAAACGGAGCGGCAAATCCTTGAACCTTAAGTAAGTAAACGATCAGAACACCGAGACAGAGGGAGTATAGGATGGTTTCCCCCATATGCCGCCATAACATATTCGTCATTTTACGAGATTCCATAGGTCTCCCCCCTCTTCAAACTTTAAATGGATCGAATCTTAATATCTCCTACGAGATATAACAATTGAAGTTTCAGACGGTATTCGCTTTGCTCATAATCAGGAGATTTCCAGGAGTATCGATGGAGCACACCGCTTTCCTTCTTCTGCTTCAAGCCTATTTGCCCTAGCAAGACGGATGCTTCGACTTGTATGCCATAGTCATCAGGAACAATGATATCAACATCTCCGACGATCCCTTGCAAAATAATTGTCGTTTCCTTCTCTTCTGGTATCGCCATTGTCAAATCCATGCGAATTTCACCAAGCACATGCCAAAAGCTCATAGAATGGAGCAGCCAGGACTGTTCATCCAGATGGAGGTTAAGTAGCAGTTGATGCTTGTTAACATATGTGCCGGCAACTGGCGGCCGAGCGCGATAATAGTATGTGCCTAGTGAAATGAGCAAGATTAGTGCGACAAATAACAATTGGTTCAAAATTAAGATGAGTAAACTAATTGCAATTAAAACGACAGAAAAGCGAGAGCGATCCCAACGAAACCGATAGATGCCAAGAAATAAAAGCAACATCGCATTTATTGTGGAGTAACCCGCCACAGCTCCAAGCGCTAAGTATATTCCAGCTGTTATAAATAAAAGGGCATGATTGGATACTTTCATGACGGGCCACACCTCCTTCTATAGGCAAATTAACGTGAAGTGAAGGCCACAACGGAAATTCCCGTTATGGCCTCGATAATTAGAACATCTTCGTCCTTTGCTATCATATCACAACTTATTTTGTGCGAATACGGTCGATTATTGTTTATCTAAGTTTAGCGTAACTCGTTCCTTCAACGCTTCAAGTTGCTGATCAATTAGAAATGCTTTTTCTGGATCTGTGTTGATCGCAGTAGAACGGAAAGGTGCGCCTGGCAAGCCTGCCACTTCTGCTTCAGCTTCGAGCTGCATAATCTTCTCTTCCATGCGATGGAATCCGCGCGATGCATTGCCACTTTCAATCGAATGCAACGAACTGATCTTCGACATCTGCTTACGTGCTGTAGCCATCTGAGCTCTGGCTGCAAGCTCATTACGCTTACTTCTCAGCTTGTAATATTCTTCCTTCATCTCATGCAACTGTGAAGTTAACTCACTTACTTGGGCATTAGCTTGACTGTAGAAGCCTGATAGCTCTTCAACTTGACGGTCTGCGTGTACTTTGTCTTCTAACAGCTTACGAGCCAAGTCTTCATTCCCACTGCGCAGTGCATGTTCAGCCTGTCCTTCTCTTTCAACGCCAATTCGTAATGCTTCATCCAAACGTTGCTTCAAACGGCGTTCTGCGGCCATCTGCTTAGCTACAGTTACTTCTGCATCATGAATCTCAATTTCCATGTCACGAAGATATTGATTCAACATCACAACTGGATCCTCAAGTTTGTCTAACAAATCATGTACCGACGCCTTCGTTAAATCTTTCATACGTTGAAATACTCCCATTTTTCATTCTCCTCTCGAGTCTCTCTCGAATTTATTTAGTCTTTGTTTCAATTCTTCAATTTCCCGCTTCATTGCTTTTTTCTCGATGTCCTCCATCATTGCATCTATCCCTTGCGGGTTCCTACTACTCGTAGGCGGTGCAGCATAGTTAGTAACAGGAGGAGTCTGCTGAGTTGTTCCTTGTCCACCGTATTGATTCGGGTTATAGGAGTTAAACGGTGGCGGTGTAGGTCTGCCAGCAGGAGGATATCCACCTCCTTGATAAGGATCTCGCGGTATGATTATAGCAGCGATGATATAAACGATAATCACCGATCCCGCGGAAAACACTGCGATGATAACGAGTAGAATACGCACTAGTGTTGAATCTAGTCCAAAATATTCTGCAATTCCACCACACACACCTGATAACTTACGATCATGTGTGGATCGAAATAGCTTTCGCATTGTCTTAACCTCCTTGCTGAAGCTTTTGCTTTAATTGTTCAAGCTCTTGGTCAATTGCATTCTTCACATAAGTACCTGCTTGATAGGTCCATTCCTGTCCCATCCGTCTTAGATCTCGTAAGCTCTTCGTTTCAAGCTCGAGATCCGTCATGCGGTCATCGATTTTACGAAACATCTGTGAAGGATCTGTATTGCCTGGTCCTGTTCTTGCATTTAAACGTTGCTGTAACCGTAATGATTCCATTCTTGCTACATAGAACTGACGCCGATCGTAAACGCTGCGATATTCTGAACGTAGCTCCAGTAGCAGTTGCTCCAATTCTGTTAATTCCATTTTGCTTTGTTCATACAATTGTTGATATCGCTCTGCTTGTTCCTCATGCGAAGCCTTATCTTGCAATGCCATTCTCGCAATATTATCTTCACCAGCTTTTAATGCTGTTACCGCTTGTTGCTCTCTCTTATTTACCCATTGCGCTGCTTCTTGCCATTGTCGCTTCAGATGCTCTGTGTGAGTCGCATATTGTCTTTGAAGCCCATCACTTTGCGTAATTTCTTGATGGGTAGACCATAGAAACTGATCAATTACGCGAACTGGGTCTTCCGACTTCTCCAACCGATCATTCAGTGAAGCTGCCGTCATATCCCGCACTCTTTTGATTACGCTCATTTCAAATTTGCCTCCTTATCCTTTAATCCAAAGTAGAATGATTTAATACCGAGTTCTTGATTGACCACGCAACATGGATAAACCGAACACAATCAAAGCGATTGCTGCAATCCACACGAAGAGAAAACTCAGCTTGCCTAGCAGAATGATTCCGCCAATGACTGCGATGATACCACCGAGTAACTTATTGCCATTACGCCAAGCCACACCACCTAGCAATATGACTAGAATCGGAACAATCAGTCCAAATAGTGTCCCCAGTCCGAAGCCAAACTTACCTAAGATAATCAGACCACCTAAACCAATAAGCACTACAGCTAATCCATTTTTATTATTCATCTTTGCTTCACCTCTCTCTTGTTTCTTCATGTCTTTATTGTAAACGGAATAATATCGGATCATAACAGACTAGCGAATGTTTTTGTGCCTAGACCTAAGTCGGACTTCAACACCTCCTCAAGACTTTGTTGTCGAATAGACTCTATCTAGATAGCATATGTAGTCGATTGTCAACTTTGTACAATTGTTTAGAAAACACAAAAAAGCATCTTCGACGTCCTTGGACGCTGAAGATACTTTGCGGAGGTTATATGTGTTCCACACGCTCTTGCATTCGTGTAATCTGATTATTACTTTCTATACAACAAAAAAACATGAGATCAATGATCTCATATCTGTGTTTGTGATGGTACCGGCGAGAGGACTCGAACCTCCACGGTTTCCCACTCGATTTTGAGTCGAGCGCGTCTGCCATTCCGCCACGCCGGCATATTCTATTATTGGCGCGCCCTAAGAGATTCGAACTCCTGGCCTTTTGATTCGTAGTCAAACGCTCTATCCAGCTGAGCTAAGGGCGCAATATTCGATTGGTGGAGGCGCCACCCAGACTCGAACTGGGGGTAAAGCTTTTGCAGAGCTCTGCCTTACCACTTGGCTATGGCGCCGAGTTAAATGGAATTGGAGCGGACGAAGGGATTCGAACCCTCGACCCTCGCCTTGGCAAGGCGATGCTCTACCACTGAGCCACGTCCGCATTTGAATGGCTGGGGATCAAGGATTCGAACCTTGGATGACGGAGTCAAAGTCCGTTGCCTTACCGCTTGGCTAATCCCCAAAGTATTATATTATTTAAATTAGTGGGGCGATCGAGGGGAATTGAACCCCCGAGTGTCGGATCCACAAACCGATGCGTTAACCACTTCGCCACGATCGCCATGTAGTTAAACCTGTTGGCAGGGGCAGCAGGAATTGAACCCACACTAACGGTTTTGGAGACCGCTGTTCTACCTTTAAACTATGCCCCTAAGATAAAACTGGTGGAGGCTGATGGATTCGAACCACCGAACCGTGAGGAACAGATTTACAGTCTGCCGCGTTTGGCCACTTCGCTAAGCCTCCACGACTTACAAAAGAACAAAAAAATGGTGCCGACTAGAGGACTTGAACCCCCAACCTACTGATTACAAGTCAGTTGCTCTACCAGTTGAGCTAAGTCGGCACGCTATAAGGGTGAAACATATGGTGGTGGCTCGAGACGGAATCGAACCGCCGACACGAGGATTTTCAGTCCTCTGCTCTACCAGCTGAGCTATCGAGCCAGATTACTTCATGTTACTGAGTGTTAATGGCGGAGCTGACGGGATTCGAACCCGCGGTCTCCTGCGTGACAGGCAGGCATGTTGGGCCACTACACCACAGCTCCACGATATAATCTACAGTAAGCATCAAGGTAGAACTTGTTGGTTGCGGGGGCAGGATTTGAACCTGCGGCCTTCGGGTTATGAGCCCGACGAGCTACCGGGCTGCTCCACCCCGCGTCGTTTTTGATAAGTTGTTCAATGAAGCGAACTCCTATATCATACCATGTTTCAGTGCCTAATTGCAAGCACTTTTTGAAACTTTTTTCGAGTTTCTTTTTGGTGACCCCTAGGGGATTCGAACCCCTGTTACCTCCGTGAAAGGGAGGTGTCTTAACCGCTTGACCAAGGGGCCTAGCTTCATTACTAAGGTATTCTATGGCGGAGAGAGAGGGATTCGAACCCTCGAGACGCTTTAGACGCCTACACGATTTCCAATCGTGCTCCTTCGACCAACTCGGACACCTCTCCATAGTGGCTCCCCGAACAGGACTCGAACCTGTGACAACTCGATTAACAGTCGAGTGCTCTACCAACTGAGCTATCAGGGAATATTAAAGATCATCATTTGGCCTGGCAACGTCCTACTCTCCCAGGACCCTGCGGTCCAAGTACCATTGGCGCTGGAGGGCTTAACGGTCGTGTTCGAGATGGGTACGCGTGGTACCCCTCCGCCATTATTACCAGACCAAATATGATGTTCAAGGCTTGCGCCCACGTGCGACGAAGTCGTCGCGATCCGTGAGACTGCAGTCATTGCAGAGCAATGATTTGCAGGCTTGCGCCCTGAAAACTGGATACGAAACAAAGCGGTGAAATAAGATCATCTTGCGGAAGTGTTGAAATTAGGATAAGCCCTCGACCGATTAGTACTCGTCAGCTCCACACATTGCTGCGCTTCCACCCCGAGCCTATCAACCTCGTGTTCTCCAAGGGGTCTTACTAAATTGGGAAATCTCATCTTGAGGCGGGCTTCGCGCTTAGATGCTTTCAGCGCTTATCCCTTCCGCACTTGGCTACCCAGCGATGCTCCTGGCGGAACAACTGGTACACCAGCGGTGCGTCCATCCCGGTCCTCTCGTACTAAGGACAGCCCCTCTCAAATTTCCTACGCCCGCGACAGATAGGGACCGAACTGTCTCACGACGTTCTGAACCCAGCTCGCGTACCGCTTTAATGGGCGAACAGCCCAACCCTTGGGACCTACTTCAGCCCCAGGATGCGATGAGCCGACATCGAGGTGCCAAACCTCCCCGTCGATGTGGACTCTTGGGGGAGATAAGCCTGTTATCCCCAGGGTAGCTTTTATCCGTTGAGCGATGGCCCTTCCATTCGGTACCACCGGATCACTAAGCCCGACTTTCGTCCCTGCTCGACTTGTAGGTCTCGCAGTCAAGCTCCCTTATGCCTTTGCACTCTACGAATGATTTCCAACCATTCTGAGGGAACCTTAGGGCGCCTCCGTTACTCTTTAGGAGGCGACCGCCCCAGTCAAACTGTCCACCTGACACGGTCCTTCTACCGGCTTCACGGTAGTAAGTTAGAACTCCGATACGATCAGGGTGGTATCCCAACGGCGCCTCCACAGAAGCTTGCGCTCCTGCTTCATAGGCTCCCACCTATCCTGTACAGACCGTACCAAAGTTCAATATCAAGTTACAGTAAAGCTCCATGGGGTCTTTCCGTCACGTCGCGGGTAACCTGCATCTTCACAGGTACTAAAATTTCACCGGATCTCTCGTTGAGACAGCGCCCAAGATCGTTACGCCATTCGTGCGGGTCAGAATTTACCTGACAAGGAATTTCGCTACCTTAGGACCGTTATAGTTACGGCCGCCGTTTACTGGGGCTTCGGTTCATAGCTTCGGGTTACCCCTAACCACTCCCCTTAACCTTCCAGCACCGGGCAGGCGTCAGCCCGTATACTTCGCCTTACGGCTTCGCACAGACCTGTGTTTTTGCTAAACAGTCGCTTGGGCCTCTTCACTGCGGCCCCCTCGTGCTATTCACACTACCGGGGCACCCCTTCTCCCGAAGTTACGGGGTCATTTTGCCGAGTTCCTTAACGAGAGTTCTTCCGCGCGCCTTAGAATATTCATCTCGCCTACCTGTGTCGGTTTGCGGTACGGGCACCTTCTCCTGGCTAGAGGCTTTTCTTGGCAGCGTGGGTGCATGACCTTCGGTACTATGATTTTCCCTCCCCATCACAGCTTGAGGTATCAGTGTGCGGATTTGCCTACACACACCTCTCACTGCTTAGACAGACTATTCCATCAGTCTGCGTCATTGCCCTCCTGCGTCCCCCCATTGCTCATAACGGATTACGGTGGTACAGGAATTTCAACCTGTTGTCCTTCGACTACGCCTTTCGGCCTCGCCTTAGGTCCCGACTTACCCTGGGCGGACGAACCTTCCCCAGGAACCCTTAGGCTTTCGGCGGATCAGATTCTCACTGATCTTTTCGTTACTCATACCGGCATTCTCACTTGTATGCAGTCCACCGTTCCTTCCGGTACGACTTCAACCCACATACAACGCTCCCCTACCCAAGTACCATAGGTACATGCCATAGCTTCGGTGGTGTGTTTAGCCCCGTTACATTTTCGGCGCAGAGTCACTCGACCAGTGAGCTATTACGCACTCTTTAAATGATGGCTGCTTCTAAGCCAACATCCTGGTTGTCTTCGCAACTCCACATCCTTTCCCACTTAACACACACTTAGGGACCTTAGCTGATGATCTGGGCTCTTTCCCTCTTGACAACGGATCTTAGCACTCGCTGTCTGACTCCCGAGTATACATACATGGCATTCGGAGTTTGACTGGACTTGGTAACCCTTGGCGGGCCCCGCACCCAATCAGTGCTCTACCTCCATGATGCTTTACCTCGAGGCTAGCCCTAAAGCTATTTCGGGGAGAACCAGCTATCTCCGAGTTCGATTGGAATTTCTCCCCTACCCCCACGTCATCCCAGAGCTTTTCAACGCTCACGAGTTCGGGCCTCCAGTAAGTATTACCTTACCTTCACCCTGCACAGGGGTAGATCACACGGTTTCGGGTCTACGACCACGTACTTATTCGCCCTATTCAGACTCGGTTTCCCTTCGGCTCCGCCTCATCAGCTTAACCTTGCACGTGAACGTAACTCGCCGGTTCATTCTACAAAAGGCACGCCATCACCCCTAGATCGGGCTCTGACTTCTTGTAAGCGCACGGTTTCAGGTTCTTTTTCACTCCGCTCCCGCGGTGCTTTTCACCTTTCCCTCACGGTACTGCTTCACTATCGGTCGCCAGGTAGTATTTAGCCTTGGCAGATGGTCCTGCCGGATTCCCACGGGGTTTCTCGTGTCCCGCGGTACTCGGGATCCGTCTCGGAGAGAGCACACTTTCAGCTACAGGGTTGTTACCTTCTGTGACGGGCCTTTCCAGACCTCTTCGCCTAATCTGCTCTTTTATCACTCCATGTGAGACGTCCCACAACCCCTAAGAGCAAGCTCTTAGGTTTGGGCTTCTCCGCGTTCGCTCGCCGCTACTGACGGAATCACTATTGTTTTCTACTCCTCAGGGTACTTAGATGTTTCAGTTCCCCTGGTCTGCCTCTACTGTAGCTATGTATTCACTACAGAGTAACTATCCATTACGATAGCTGGGTTTCCCCATTCGGAAATCTCCGGATCAAAGCTCACTTACAGCTCCCCGAAGCATATCGCTGTTCGTCGCGTCCTTCATCGGCTCCTGGCGCCTAGGCATCCACCGTGCGCTCTTATTAGCTTAACCAATGCTCCGAATTGTTGTCTTCTCTCCCGTTGCTCTCTCGCACATTCACACCCACATACATGAGGTCAACATACGCGTTCGCAAAAGTCCGTTCAGACAATCAATTCTCCGCATATAACAACACATTCAGCTATAAGATGATTTTCTTAATTCGCGCTTTGTTTCGTTATCCAGTTTTCAAGGTGCAAAAACTTACAATTACAATTGAAAGGCAATTTACATTGCTCTTTCAAAACTGAATTCGAGCTTCATACGGTAATCTGTTATAGCCCTCAAGGGGCTCCTTAGAAAGGAGGTGATCCAGCCGCACCTTCCGATACGGCTACCTTGTTACGACTTCACCCCAATCATCTACCCCACCTTCGGCGGCTGGCTCCCTTGCGGGTTACCCCACCGACTTCGGGTGTTGTAAACTCTCGTGGTGTGACGGGCGGTGTGTACAAGACCCGGGAACGTATTCACCGCGGCATGCTGATCCGCGATTACTAGCAATTCCGACTTCATGCAGGCGAGTTGCAGCCTGCAATCCGAACTGAGACCGGCTTTGATAGGATTGGCTCCACCTCGCGGCTTCGCGACCCGTTGTACCGGCCATTGTAGTACGTGTGTAGCCCAGGTCATAAGGGGCATGATGATTTGACGTCATCCCCGCCTTCCTCCGGTTTGTCACCGGCAGTCAACCTAGAGTGCCCAGCTTAACCTGCTGGCAACTAAGTTCAAGGGTTGCGCTCGTTGCGGGACTTAACCCAACATCTCACGACACGAGCTGACGACAACCATGCACCACCTGTCTCCTCTGTCCCGAAGGAAAGCCCTATCTCTAGGACGGTCAGAGGGATGTCAAGACCTGGTAAGGTTCTTCGCGTTGCTTCGAATTAAACCACATACTCCACTGCTTGTGCGGGTCCCCGTCAATTCCTTTGAGTTTCAGTCTTGCGACCGTACTCCCCAGGCGGAGTGCTTAATGTGTTAACTTCGGCACCGAGGGCATGATACCCCCAACACCTAGCACTCATCGTTTACGGCGTGGACTACCAGGGTATCTAATCCTGTTTGCTCCCCACGCTTTCGCGCCTCAGCGTCAGTTACAGTCCAGAAAGTCGCCTTCGCCACTGGTGTTCCTCCACATCTCTACGCATTTCACCGCTACACGTGGAATTCCACTTTCCTCTTCTGTACTCAAGCTCCCCAGTTTCCAGTGCATCACGGGGTTGAGCCCCGCACTTAGACACCAGACTTAAAGAGCCGCCTGCGCGCGCTTTACGCCCAATAATTCCGGACAACGCTTGCCCCCTACGTATTACCGCGGCTGCTGGCACGTAGTTAGCCGGGGCTTTCTTCTCAGGTACCGTCATCGAGCTAGCAGTTAACTAGCTCTTATTCTTCCCTGGCAACAGAGCTTTACGACCCGAAAGCCTTCCTCACTCACGCGGCGTTGCTCCATCAGGCTTTCGCCCATTGTGGAAGATTCCCTACTGCTGCCTCCCGTAGGAGTCTGGGCCGTGTCTCAGTCCCAGTGTGGCCGTTCACCCTCTCAGGTCGGCTACGCATCGTCGCCTTGGTGAGCCGTTACCCCACCAACTAGCTAATGCGCCGCAGGCCCATCCTTAAACCACAGATTGCTCCGTGTTTCCCAAGTCCATCATGCGACAAACTTGCGTATCCGGTTTTAGCATCCGTTTCCGAATGTTATCCCGGTCTTAAGGGCAGGTTGCCTACGTGTTACTCACCCGTCCGCCGCTAACTTAACTAAGGAGCAAGCTCCTCAGTTAAATCCGCTCGACTTGCATGTATTAGGCACGCCGCCAGCGTTCGTCCTGAGCCAGGATCAAACTCTCCATGATAGAAGCCGAAGCTTCATATTGTGAGAGCCAAATGGCTCAATCTGTATTGCTGGTTTGCTTACTGCGACCGTGGTCACTGTAAGACTTTTTTATTACCGTAATTCGCTCGAATTCAGTTTTCAAAGAACAATTTGTTTCTTTTGTTTTGTGTCGTCCGCGCTAACGGCGACTTTTATAATATATCATGTATGCTTTGTTGAAGTCAAGAACTTTTTTCAATTTCTTTTTCTTAACTTTCCGCTAAGCCATCCCGCTTCTTAACTCGTTTACAGCGGCGAGAACTAATTTAACATAGATCGCTATGCCCCGTCAACGCCTATTTCGACATTTTCTACATTTAGTTTAAATTAGCTTGATATCGTGTATCTAAGCTCGACTAACTCGGTCTGCTTACCCATTGCAGCAAGTGCGACTTCATGGATGCATCCACGCTTGACGAGCTTCTGTAATAATAAAGATATATCTATAGATAAACCTATGAGATCCTTATGCTGCATGAGCTCAGAAGGCGACCAAGGCTGTTCGCGACTGCTCACAATGTTCATTAATAGTGCACATGAAGATTCCATCTTCGTTAATACGGAAAATTCGCAGGCGAGCAATACAAGCTGAACACGTTGCTCAACCGTCTCTGTGCTTGTCGTCAATTCTTCATATAACTTGTAAATCCCCAAATTCACTCGTTTAATCTGATCCCACACCGTAAGCTCTGGATGCATTCCCGCTTCAACGATTGCAATATGCGCCCAATAATGTAAGGAAGCCAACACATTTGCGTAGGCATCGAGTACATGCCCTTCCTTAATGTCCTGCTTAGCTTTCATATAGGAACGAGCGAAATGCGAAAATTCACTCAGCATCTTCTGCAAGCGGAGGAGCGGAGGCCATTCAATAAACTGATCGCGCAATTTTTGCAGATAACCATTACGGTCTATTACAACATCGCCTCTAACAAGCCCCTGCACCACATCATGATTATCGCTGCTAATTAACCATTTTTCCAACTGACTGGGCGTAATTCGCTGAACACAAACACGTATATTACTTTGCACCCAGTGCTCCAACTCTTTACCTGGCGTCACTCGCTCCATAATGAGCAACACTTGCTGATCCATTCCATCAATGACTGGTTGGAAGGATAAGCTGTTCGTAAACGTTAGCAGGCTGATTAATCCTTCCTCCCCCTCAAACCTTGTCATATTCAATATATCTAACTTATTGAACTTATCCATCCTAATCCACACCTTTCTAGAGATGAAGAGCGAACAAACCCCACGGATGTGGTCTGTCCGCATAAAGTAAGCTATAATATTTTACGAGTATGGTCTAGTTCTACATAAGTCCCTCTGTTTCCTGCCTATTAGACTCAGACGGATCAAGCTTAAACAAAATCATGCTTAGGCAGCCATACATCGTTCATGAGAATGGGAGTTTAACAGTATGAAATGGAGAGCGAGTAAAATCACAACCTTCCGCACATGGGGTCTAGCCCTCACGTTGCTTGGTTTAGGAATCATGGTATTTGGTACAGCAGGTATTCTGATGTTCGGCAATGTCGGAAAAATCATCGCTGCAGTGTTCATGGTTCTCGGTATGATTAGCTGCTTTGTAAGTATGGGACTTTACTTCTGGGTGGGGATGCTCTCTACTAGTGCACCTGTCATCGAATGTCCGCAATGTGCGAAACGAACGAAGATGCTCGGCACTACCGATCGTTGTATGTACTGCCACACTATATTAACCATTGATCCCTCACTTGCAACTGAAGATAAAATGGAGAACCACGAAGTGGACGCTAATATTGACACAACGAATACACTTTCAAAGTCATAAAAGAAGCCTCCGAAACATCGGTTCACATCCCGATCTTTCGGAGGCTTTTTTTCATCACACCCTGTGGCTATGGTCGACTTTGCAACGTCTCATCCAACACGCCCCATATATTCGACGTTTCAAAGCCACGTCTCCACGTCGCAACACCACCAAGATTGTACTTCTTCGCCAACTCCGCACGCGCTTTAATTGAGGTTGCATCCTCAATCCAAATTTTCTTGAGCGCTCCATCCTCAGTGTATTCCACATAATTTTGACCTGTCTGCTCTGAGAACACTGGAGTAAGCTTTTGATCCTTAATAATGTTTTGCGTAGAACCCATACCAATGGATTTCGAGCTTACCTTCTTGCTCCCATCTTCTTTGGTCGTTTCAGTCCATACTCTCGTATAGAGTGGAATACCTAGAATGAGCTTGCGAGAGGGTACATCATCTTCCTCTAAAATACGCTTTATCGAGTTTTCTGCCCACGAGAGTGAGGATACAGAGCCTGCGATCGGGCTGCTCGCCCAATGCTCGTCATACGCCATGACCATCATGTAATCGACAACAGCGCCCAAGCTTCTACGATCAAGAAATGCAGACCACATCTCACTGTTGGACTTTGCTGTAACATCTATCGATACGACAAGGTTCATTTCATGAAGCAACGGTGTTAGCTCTCTAACGAATTGAATGAGATTTTCTTTATCCTTCGTATATACATTTTCAAAATCGATATTAATCCCTTGTAGATGAAACGACTTCGCGTAAGCAAGCAGCTGTTGGATCATTGTTGATCTCGATTCATACGTTGACAATGCTTCAGTGGTACGATTCGGTTCAAAACCATTGCTGAACAGCGCCCACACTTGAATGCCTCGTGCTTTTGCCCAAGCAGAATAAGATGCATCTGCTTTACTACGAATGTTACCCGCACCATCTGTAAGCTCAAACCAAGTTGGACTAACAACATTCACACCTTGAAGCTCACCAATCTCACTTGTTTTCGGATTGGCTGAATAAACTGCCTCCCAAGTCAAATTGACGCGCTCACCTGCACTTTTCCATGCGCCGAATGGCTCTACGATCTCTGTATTGGCAGCAAAAGTCTCGACTGAAGTAAGACTCACTGCCGTTTTGGAGATGAATCCGATGTGGCCAGAAGCGTTGGATTGAGCTTTGTACCAGCCTTCACTTTCACTCCAAAGAAGCACATCCGCTCCAGCCTCAAGCTGCTCAACAATCGGAAATGAATCCGCAGGACCATCACGCAATTGAATCGGTTTTGCCGCGTCTTCAGGGACAACCGCATGTTGTACAGCTTGTCCTGGTACTTGTAGCGTCACAATTCCCGATTCAGCACCTTCTTCCGCCTTTACACCGAACAGCTCTGTTAACGGTGCTAGGGGAAGATATAAATTATCCGATTCCTTCGTTGCAGCGAATCTCAACTCAATCGACTTGCGATTCAATGTCGCATCCAATTGCCCTGTGCGAAAATGTAATACTTGCGTAGCTGTCGTCAAAATGATAGATTCCGACGCTGCCTCGTAATGAACAGCTTCACCGAACAATTGTTCCGCGAGGGAAAGTGGAATAAGCATACCTTCCCCTGAGCCTAATGCATATTGGTGTGTCCATTCACCTTCTATCATAATCGGACTACTCTTCTCCATATATGAAGGAATGATCATCTCTTTATTCGGCGTTGGACGACTAGCAAGCCATCCTAACACTGCAGCTGCAACAACGATAAAAACGATCAACAATAGCATGATAAATCGGAGTCCACTACGTTTGCCTTGCGGTCTGGGCTCGATCATCGGAGTAATTTCCATACGTATGCACTCTCCCATCTATTATGCATAATAAAAACGCGCTAAGGCATGGCGTCCTCGCGCGCTTATGAGTCAACTCTTCCATTAGGCATGCAATGTTTGGCAAGTTGGACATATTCCGTACACTTCCATGCGATGACCATGAACTTTAAAGCCTGTCATCACTTCTGCGGTCTGCTCTACTTCTCTAACTGGTGGATGCTCAAAATCTACCATCGTTCCACACTTCGTGCAGATGGCATGATAGTGATCCGATAAATCAGCATCGAATCGACTTGAATCATCTCCATAGGTCAACTCTCTTACGAGACCTGATTCTACGAACACCTTCAAGTTGTTATATACTGTCGCTACACTCAGGCTCGGATAATGAGGTGAAAGTGCCTGAAAAATGTCGTCTGCTGTTGGATGATGACAAGCGTCCATTAAAAAGTGTAATATTGCATACCGTTGCGGAGTCATCCGAACACCGTCGGATTTGAGCTGACCCACGGCATGCTCTACCCTGGAGTCCATGCTCTTCACAGCCTTTCATTTGATGTTAGCTATATTTTACGTGTCATCTCTGACCCTTGTCAATGGAATAACCAAGCAATTCCATCTTCATATATTTGTTAACTGTTGATCATTACTTCGGATTATGTCCTTGACGAGTCTCCCAAAACCAAATTCCTATACCAGCAACGATAAACAAAACCGCTCCCACGATGGATAGTACTGAATCTTCAAGCCAACTTTTCCACTTGACGTTTAACACGATAAAGGCACCAATACCAGCTGCGACGAGTAAAATCGTTCGAAACTGTACATTCGGTAGTCGCTGTTCAACAGTCGGCCTAGAAGGCTCATCCGTCGCCTGGTGCATCATGCGATTGGCATACCGATCATTGATCATTTCCGTGCTTTGGATCGCGTCAAACAAGTTATAGAAGTAAATGATGGCTAGAACAAAGCTTAGTAATACAATAGACAGTTCGTTGCCATCGACTACATTCATACCAATATATACAATTGCTGAAATATCAAATGCGATCAGTAACATGATCATGATCGCCTTCAGCATTAAACCCAAATACATGTGTCCGGTACCCGGGAATATAAACGCCAGTAAACCTGCCAGCCACTTACTTCGTCTACGAGGTATATACATCTGGTTATCGTCACCCACTTTACGCCCTAATTTTTCCTATTGTAGCACGGTATCCGTCGACCTACAACGTCTTTTCAGCTAGGAGCCTACTAGACTAAAGTCGGATTTTTCACTTACACAATAAAAATGCGACAAACCCAATTGTTCTGAGCTCGCCGCATCTGTTATTAACTTATCCGTTCAAACGATCGGTCAAGAGCTTGTTCACTAGACCCGGATTCGCTTTACCTTTCGTTTCCTTCATCACTTGTCCGACAAGGAAGCCGATAGCCTTGTCTTTGCCATTACGGAAGTCTTCTACCGATTGCGGATTCGCAGCGATGATAGCATCTACAACCGAAAGAATCGCTCCCTCATCGCTAATTTGAACAAGCCCTTGCTCTTCAACAATCGTTGCAGGAGCTTTTCCTGTCTCCACAATCGCTTTGAACACTGTCTTTGCCAGCTTGTTGCTGATCGTACCCTTCTCAATTAACTGAATCATCTCACCAAGTCCTTGACCCGTTAATTTCACTTGATCAAGCTCAAGTCCGCTGGAATTGAGATAGCCAAGCAGGTCGCCCATGAGCCAGTTGGCCGATGCCTTCGCATCAGACGTATAGTTCAAGCTTTCCTCAAATAAGTTAGCCAGCTTCATCGAAGCTGTCAGCACACCTGCATCATACGAGGACAAGCTGTATTGTTCGATATATCTCGCTTGGCGAGCATCGGGCAGTTCTGGTATGGATGCCTTAACGCGTGCTTTCCACTCTGTATCAATGTGTAAGCGAACGAGGTCCGGATCCGGGAAATAACGATAGTCATGCGCTTCTTCCTTGCCACGCATACTGAACGTCTTCCCTTGTCCCTCATCCCAACGACGAGTCTCCTGCACAACTTCCCCGCCACTATCAAGAACGTCCGCTTGACGTATTTGTTCGTACTCTAGACCACGCTGTACGCCACGGAAGGAGTTCATATTTTTCAACTCTGCGCGAATACCGAATTTCTCTTGTCCATACGGACGAAGACTGATATTGGCATCGCAACGCAAGCTTCCTTCTTCCATCTTCACATCGGACACGTCGCAATATTGCATAATCGCGCGGAGTTTCTCCAAGTATGCCTTCGCTTCCTCTGGTGAACGAATATCTGGCTCGGATACGATCTCCACAAGCGGTGTACCGACACGGTTAAAGTCCGCAAGTGACCCGAAACCGCCATCTATGTGTGTTAGCTTACCCGCATCCTCTTCAAGATGAAGGCGAGTAATGCCGATTCGTTTGATCTTACCGTCAACCTCAATGTCGATCCATCCATTTTGCCCAATTGGTTGATCGTATTGCGAGATCTGATAGGCTTTAGGTGAATCCGGATAAAAATAATTCTTTCGGTCAAACTTGCACCATTCTGCAATTTCGCAGTTGATAGCCATGGCCGCCTTCATCGCATATTCAACCGCTTGGCGGTTAAGTACTGGCAGCACGCCTGGATGTCCGAGACATACAGGGCAAGTGTGCGTGTTGGGCGGAGCACCGAAGGAAGTGGAACATCCGCAAAAAATCTTCGATTTCGTATGCAGCTCCACGTGAACTTCTAAGCCGACAACCGTTTCATATTTTGACATGTGCGTTCCTCCCCCCTATGACAGCGCCGGACGCAGGTTGTGGAACCCGGTTTGGCCTTCAAATGCATGTGCTGCTCTAAGCACAGTTGATTCATCGAACGGTTTGCCGATAATTTGCATACCTACTGGCAAGCCATTAGCGAGTCCACATGGAATGCTGATAGCCGGAACTCCCGCCAAGCTGACAGGAATCGTGCAAATATCGTTCAAGTACATCGTAAGCGGATCGCCAACCTGTTCGCCCAGCTTAAATGCAGGCGTCGGTGCAGTCGGTCCGATAATGAGATCGTACTTTTCAAACACTTGATCGAAGTCACGTTTGATAAGTGTGCGCACTTGCTGTGCTTTCTTATAATAGGCATCATAGTAGCCTGAGCTCAGCGCATAAGTTCCGAGCATGATCCGACGTTTCACCTCAGCTCCGAACCCTTCACTCCGCGACTTGCGATACAAGTCGAGCAAATTCGCAGGATCTTCTGCACGTACACCATAGCGCACACCGTCGAAACGAGCTAAGTTAGAAGATGCTTCAGAGGATGCAAGCAAATAATACGTTGCCACTGCATATTCCGTATGCGGTAACGATACTTCTTCCCATACTGCGCCCATCGATTCAAATACTTTAAGCGCTTCTAGCACTCGTTCTTTAACGGTCGGATCGATTCCTGCACCTAGATATTCTTTGGGCACACCGATTCGAAGTCCTTTGACATCACCTGTTAACGCAGAAACATAATCCGGAATGTTCACATTCGCCGATGTCGTGTCTCTTTCATCATGACCTGCAATGGCTTGAAGCACGTAGGCTGAATCTTCTACATTCTTCGTTATAGGACCAATCTGATCAAGCGAGGATGCAAAAGCAACTAGGCCGTATCGTGATACGAGACCATAGGTCGGTTTCAATCCAACAACACCGCAATAAGCAGCTGGCTGGCGTATCGAACCACCGGTGTCTGATCCGAGTGTAAAATACACTTGCCCAGAGGCGACAGCAGCGGCAGAACCACCACTTGAACCACCAGGTACGCGATCTAGATCCCAAGGGTTGTGCACAGGATGGAATGCAGAGTTCTCATTCGATCCGCCCATGGCGAATTCATCCATATTGAGCTTACCCATTGTGATCGACTGTGCTGCACGTAGCTTCGTCACAACAGCTGCATCATAGATCGGATCATAATTTTCAAGGAAGCGACTTGCACAAGTTGTACGAAGTCCTTCCGTAACGATATTATCCTTAATTCCAGCAGGAACACCGAACAACAGACCGCGTTCGCCACCTGCTGCCAGCTGTGCATCTAGAGCGGCCGCTTCTTTGCGTGCGCCTGCTTCGTTCAAGTTGAGAAACGCACCGATCTTAGCATCTGTAGCAGCAATTCGAGCAAATGATGCATCGACCAACTCTGTGACCGATAATTCCTTATTGTTAAGACGATTATGTATATCAGATAATCGCATATCAAATAACGACATGTTATATTGTTCCTCCTTCGATCTCTATTCCAATACAGCTGGCACCTTAAACTGTCCGTCTTCCTCTTCAGGTGCGTTCAGCATTACTTTCTCAATCGGTAGCGACGGCTTCACCGTATCTTCACGCATCACGTTCGCCAGTGGCAGAACATGGCTTGTCGGCTCAATTCCATCCGTATTTAACTCGTTCAATTTCTCAGCATATTTCAAAATCGCATTGAGCTGATCTGTAAATTGCTCCTTATCTGCGTCAGACAGCTCCAAGCGCGCTAGATTAGCAACATGCTCAACATCTTTCACCGTAATACTCATGTTTCATCAGACCTCCTTCGCCCCGCATAATTGCTCATTCTTAATATTATATCGGACAAGCTGAGGGAACTCAATGGATTTGGTACGAGAGGTTGTTCGAGGTACTCCGCTACATTTCCTCCAATATGGTCATACTAAAAAGAAAACGAGTCGGAGTGATTCAAGATGTCTTCAATAATTCGCAACATGACTTCTCCAATTAGCGACTTTGGCACCGTAGAGTTTGCCACTGAGCTCGCTGAGCTACACCCCCTTCTTTTAGAGTCAATTTATGAGAAAAAGCAGGGAAACGATGTTGATAATGAAGCTTTGAGAAATCGTCCACTATCACTGCAATACGAGAATCAACAACAATTATTGCGTCTTATAGTGAAGTTACAGCAGCGATTGCATGACGACGAGGCAAAACAAATTCGGTGTCGTTTCAGCATAGTGGATTCTCGGAATGAGATGGGAATGGGCGAAATAAGCCGTAATTCTGATTCGGTTGATATTGCTGATGTGGTCGATTCGAATCAAACTTGGCTACCCTTGCATGAGCTGTTCGCTGAAGTCGAAGGTCGGAGCGTCTCGGAATATATTTTGCACAATCTATTTACAACACATCTCCAACCGATTGTACAGCCGGAAGGTATGATTATGGGTTACGAATTTCTGCTGCGACCTTTGCCTGAGCTTAAGCCATTCCGACCAGCTCAATTATTTCAAAGTGCGCGTCAAATTCGCCAACATTCTTTTCTTGATCGCGCGGCTCGTCAATTAGCGATACGTCTTGGATCGATCCATTTGGAGAAAGGGACGAAGCGCTTTATCAATTTCCTGCCCTCATCGTTTCATCATGCAGATCTTAGTGTGGAGGAGACACTTGATCTTATTAGGAACTCAGGAACTGATCCGCAGGATTATGTGTTTGAGGTAATCGAAACGGAACGATTGGATGATCCCGCGTTGCACAAAGTGTTTGAAGCGTATCGAAAGCAAGGAGCACAAATGGCTCTCGATGATGTGGGCTCAGGCTTTGCAACATTGAATATCGTCGATCAGCTTCAACCTGATTATGTGAAAATGGACCGTCAATGGGTGAGCAATTGTGATATAGATTCAGATAAACAGAAATATATTGACGATCTACTTGAGCGAGTTACGCGGATTCACGGTACGGTGCTTGCGGAAGGGATCGAGCGCGAGGAAGAATGGCAATACTTAAAAAAGGCCGGGATTCCTCTATTTCAAGGCTATCTGTTTGGCAGAGCGGCACCATTACCTGTGGCTAACACTGGCTTTGCAGGTTCGGCAGCGTCGAATTAATTGTCTTTGTGCAGAGAGCCGGGGGGCGAGGGCGAAGCTGTGGGGTGGGGGGTGGATCGAGGGGGATATTGCGGTAGCGCAGAGCCATTCGAAACAAACAAAAAGCGGTACAGGATCAATCCTGCACCGCCAACATCACACTATAATATAACTTCGCGACCCGTTTCAGCTGATTTATAAATCGCTGATAAAATTCTGATCATATCTACACCATGCTCCGGCGTAATTGTCGGAACTTCTCGACCGAGCACACATTCTACGAAATGATGAATGTTCGCCGTGTGCTGCGGAACTTTGGAATCGTTGAAATGTGGTGTTTGATCTACAAGTACACCTGCATCTTCGGTAAATAGCTTCAACTGATCATTGACCAGGCTAAAGCCGCCTTCCGTACCACGCCATTCCAAAAACTTCTGCTCTTGTGCAACGTTCGATGCCCAACTAAATTCGATTTGCAAGCTAGCACCATTATCGAATCGGATGAAACCAGCAGCCAGATCCTCCACGTCAAATGTCCCTTGTGGCATGTTGCCCGATGCGTCCGGACGATCAGCAAACTTACGATACGTCGTTCCCGTAACTGACACAGGCTTCGGATTACCGCTGAGCCATAGCGCCAAATCAATCATATGAACACCAAGATCAATTAGTGGTCCGCCTCCAGATAGTTCCTTTGTCGTAAACCAGCCACCGCGACCCGGAATTCCGCGACGGCGAATCCAACCACATCGCCCCATATAGAGATCGCCCAGCCTACCTTGCTCCTGAAGCAGCTTCACATATTGTGCTTCTTCCGAAAACCGATTGTTACGCATCGTCATGAGCAGCTTGCCAGATTTCTTCGCTTCATCCGCCATCTTTTGCGCTTCATCTGGGTTTACGGCATCAGGTTTTTCACAGAAAACATGCTTACCCTGCTTCAGTGCTGCAATTGCGATTTCCGAGTGATATAAATTTGGAGTGCTGATGCCTACAATATCAATGGCAGGATCTGCGAGCAGTTGCTTATAGTCCTCATATACTTTTGCCCCAGGAAAATCTTTCGCCATCGCTTCCGCTGAAGCTACAAATGCATCACAGAATGCGACCAGCTCAACTTCCTTATGACTTAGCCATCCCGGAAGATGCGCATGCTTACAAATATTCCCCGTACCAATAATGCCTACTTTTAACATGTTTAGTTTTTCTCCTTGATGACTTCTAGCGGCTGCGCATTACCATATGCCGGATAGTCCCGCTTCACTGGCGCTGCCCATTTCACTGCGTTGGAGATTACTTTGCGAACTTGCGGATTGTAGTAGGTTGGGTACGTTTCATGTCCAGGACGGAAATAGAAGATTTTACCCATTCCGCGCGTAAAGCAGCAGCCACTGCGGAATACTTCCCCACCTTCGAACCAGCTAACAAGAACAAGCTCGTCCGGCTGTGGAATGTCGAAGTGTTCCCCATACATTTCTTCCTGAGGCAGCTCGATATATTCACCTATTCCATCTACAATCGGGTGACCTGGATTAACGACCCAGATCCGTTCCTTCTCATTGGCTTCGCGCCATTTCAGGTCGCAGCCCGTACCCATGAGCTTTTTGAAAATTTTCGAAAAATGTCCGGAGTGAAGCACGATTAGCCCCATTCCTTTCAGCACACGGTCATGTACGCGCTCGACAATTTCGTCTTGCACGTCTCCATGCGCCATATGTCCCCACCAAATCAACACATCTGTATCATTCAACACTTGCTCAGTTAATCCATGCTCCGCTTCGTCCAGTGTTGCCAGTGTGATTTTACCAGTAGTCTCCAAGCCTTCCGCAATTGCCGTGTGCATCCCTTGTGGATAGACCTCCGCTACCTTCTCATTCGTCTTCTCGTGGCGATATTCATTCCAGACCGTTACATTAATGGATTGGCTCATTCGGATCTCTCCCTAATTCGAATTTGTTTTCTTCATTGTACTCAAAATTGTAGCTATAATCGATTGCGAAATGTCCTATTTTATTATGGTATTGTGTTATGAAAAATAAAACGACTCTCCCGGTATCTAATCAAGAAACGGGAAAGTCGCCATTCATTCAATTATTTACTAAATATTTCAGGTGTAGTCATCTTATCGTAAAACTCCGTGAACAGATCACGTTTCTCGGATGCACGCCAGCCCATTGCTGAACGTGGGTGCTCGTCCAGTGTGCCTGTAATCATATCCGGAATGAGGTAACCCCACTCTTCCTTCTCACGAAGCTTGATCATATGTTTCTCTATCATGCCAAGTACTGGACGCAAGTTGTACTCTGGGCGAGTCATCTTCGCGAGCAGCAATTCCGTATTTGTGTTACCTGCAGCGCGACCCATGCCATAGACGGAAGCATCCAACAGCTCTACGCCCATCTGTGCAGCAACGAGTGTATTCGCGAATGCGAGCTGCATGTTATTATGTGTGTGAACACCAAGACGCTTGTTTTTTAGCGCACGGCGGAACTTCTCCACAAGATAACGCATATCGTCTGGATCTAAGCTACCAAAAGAATCTACGATGTAGACAACATCAATCGGGCTGTCATTAATCATCGCAAGGCTTTCGTTCAGTTCGTTATCCATTACATTAGATAATGCCATAATGTTAATTGTCGTCTCGTATCCACGATTATGGAAGAGCGTACCTAACTCAATTGCCTTCTCTGTATCACGTGCATATGTCGCTACACGAATAAGGTCAAGCATCGATTCGCTACGGTTCAGGACGTCCACTTCATCTACACGTCCTACATCAACAAGCGCAGATAGCTTCGTACGCTTCTTTTCCTTAATGACTTTACGTAAGAACTCATCATCCAGAAACCGCCAAGGACCTTCTTTTCCTTCACTCTTGAGCAGCTTTGGTGAATTTTTGTAGCCAATTTCCATGTACTCGACACCGGAGGCATTCAAGGACTCATACAAATCTTGAACAAATTCAACACTGAAATCCCAGTTGTTAACGAGCCCTCCATCACGGATGGTGCAATCCACGATCTTACAATGATTGAACATACTATTTCCAGTCATGAACTTAACTTCCCCTTTTCTCCAGTTGCCAGAGCAAATTCTCAATTGCTCATTAGTTTACAACAAAGTACGACTTTTTGCCACAACTTGCCTCATTTTTAGGCTAAATCAAAGGTAATTCCATCGCCATGACAATCAATCGTCAAACTTTTGCCTTCCAGAAACCAAACATCCTTATGTTCCATATAAAAGGTTAAATGCTCCGCAACACGTGTAACGGCAACATCATGAGGCGTATCTCTTATAATTCCGAAGGCGAACGGCACTTCTCCTCCGCTCACATACCTCACAAAGATGCGAATCATCTCGCCTTCATCAAATCCCCATTCTTCCTTAAAACAATCTAATGCAGTAGGTGTAATGACTAAATCCATTCCGATCACCTCTTTATCGAATTGGTATACATCATCATTGTACCTGTTAATGCGTCAGAAAGAAACGATTGCGATCACCTTAAGGCATTACACGACCACGCGAAGTGACGTACAAATCGTACCATTCCTCGCGTGTAAGCGTAACTTTGCTCGCATCGCCGCAAGCGATAATTCGCTGTGGAGATGCTGTTCCGATGACAGGCTGAATGTTCGCAGGGTGACGCATGAGGAACGCGAGTACGATCGCTTCTCGTGAAACACCCTTTTCCTCGGCTAAACGTGCTACCAATGCTGCGGTCGATTGTACTTCAGCACTCGCTGTTGTGATATCCTGTCCGCTGAACAGACCCCGTGCGAGCGGACTCCATGCCTGCAATTGAACGTTCTCAAGTCTGCAATATTCGATTGTTCCTTCCGGGAATGACGATAGCTTTCCTGCCTCCTGATTGACATGTACGACAGTGTCAAGCCAGTCCAACTTCAACAAGCTCATCTCCAGCTGATTCGCTACTAACGGCTCGTCCAAATAAGCTTGCAACAGCTTCATCTGCCCTGAACTCATGTTCGAAACGCCTAGTCGTCCCACTTTCCCCGCAGACTTGAGCTGTGCGAATGCTTCTGCGACTTCTTCAGGTTCTACAAGCGGATCAGGACGATGTAGCAATAGAATGTCTAGCTTCTCAATCCCCAATCTCGTTAAGATTCCATCCACGCTTTCTAGAATGTGCTCCTTCGAAAAGTCAAAGCGTCCACGCTCACCGTCACCCATCGCCATCCGAATCCCGCATTTTGACTGAAGTATGATCTGATCTCGCAATTCCGGACGTTCCTTGAGCACTCTGCCAAACACCTTCTCCGCTTTACCGAACGTGTAGATGTTGGCATGGTCAAACATGTTTATTCCAATAGAAAGGGCAGCTTCAACTGCCTCATGCGCTTGCTTGTAATCGTTGTCTGAAAGCGGATTTTGATTCCAACCGCCGCCAAGCCCCATACATCCTAATACAAGTTGACTTGCTGTAAATCCATTTTTATTGAGTGGTAGAACTTTTGCCATTGTTAATTCCTCCTTGGAGATTTTAATTATAATATCCGTCACCCAGCTATGCTATCTCCTGCCTTAGCCTTAAATACAATCGGAGCAACGATGAGCGCCATAGCAAGCATGCTAATTCCAGCGATGGTGACGATGCCGTAACCGAGCAACCACGCAGGTCCACCTTTAACTGTATCATATAGCCAGCCACCTGCTGTCGGAGCGATAAAGCCTGCTAAACCAGTGAATGCAGAGAATACCGCAATATACATTGGACGTTCGGACTTCGGTGAATCCCCAATGAGGAAGTTAAATACGAGCAGGTTATATCCTGCAAGACCGCAGCCAAGTACGATGTGCACAAGGATTAGAATCAATAATACCGGAAGTACGATCATACCAAACCACATGAGGCAAGATAACGCGATGATCGGGAACGTCCACATAAGCAACCGATTCGTCGAGTAGCGGCTGTTCAGAATACCCCAAAAGTAGTAGCTAATCATCATCGCACCATTTTGCAACATAATAATTTGAGTTACTGTACTCGTACTGAGATTATGGAACTCTATCATTATATAAGCAAATAGCGGTACAACAATATTCTGAAGCAAAATAAAAAACGCGACAAACAGAGTAGCGGTGCGAAATCGTTTATCTGCAAACGGTTTAAACAGCAATCGTATGGAACTTCCACTTTCAGAAGGCTGAAACTGTGGGTTCGGATACTGGGAAAGTGCCAACCCATTCCATATTACACAAGCTGCGCTGACTACGAATAGTACCGTAAATCCTTTCGCTCCTGGCAGCCATTCCATAATCTGACCACCAACGAGCAATGTTGCACAGACGACGAACCAATGGATCGTATTTCGAATACCGAAGTATTTTCCTCTGAGCGCTGGGGGAACGACATCCGCCATCAGTGACGTCCAGATTACACCTGCAGCCTGACCGGCAATCATACATAATGTCCATACGACCATGTAGACCGGTACCCACGCATCTTCAGAAAAGGTTAACGGGATTAAGCCAGTAGTCACCCAAAGCGCCCTATGTGCAATCCCTGTTATCACAACGAGAAGGCGACGGTTTTGCCATTTTTGCATGGCAAACGCGATAATGATTTGAACTAGCAATGCAAAAGAAGGAATGGCAAGAGCCAAACCAATGTGGAATGCAGAGAAACCTAAATAGGTTAAAAATACAGTCTGAAGAGGACCCCCGAGAAAATTCGCAATTATGCTCGCAGGGATTCCTTCTATCAGTGACATACGCATCCCTTTACGTGATTCTGACTCTACTTTTCGAATGCTGAAAGGCTGCAATAATCCGTTAAATCTTGACTTCATGTGGAGTTCCCCCAAGCTGATATTGCCTTGATTATGCTGTGGATTGCGATTCGTTTTCAATAAAAGTCATTAAAGTTCGAACCATAACACCTGTTCCACCTTTGCCCTCAAAGCCACGTGACTCCCACATCCACGCCGTGCCCCCAATATCTAGGTGAATCCAAGGTTTTTGCTCTGCGAAATGCCGTATGAACAGTGCACCTGCAATGGCTCCCGCCCATGTCCCGCCATGATTTTTCACATCTGCAACATCACTCTTTATGAGCCGATCATATTCGGGATAAAGCGGTAACTGCCACACATATTCACCCGCTTGCTCTGAAGCATGTATCAGCTTTTGCAAAAAAGCATCCTCATTCGTAAACGCACCTGTCGTTACATCTCCTAGTGCATGCATCACCGCTCCCGTTAATGTCGCAACGTCGATCAGCTTTGTCGCTCCATGCTTCAGTGCTGTTGTTAGCCCATCTGCAAGTACAATTCGTCCTTCAGCGTCCGTATTCAGTACTTCCACCGTCTGTCCGCTATACGTCGTAATGACATCACCTGGCTTATACGCGCTTCCTGATGGCATATTTTCAGCTGCGGGTACGACCATTACGATATTAAGTTGTGGTTGAAGCTCTCCTACAGCTTTCATCGTACCGAATACTGCTGCAGCGCCTCCCATATCCGAGATCATCTCTTCCATACCAGCAGCCTTCTTTAGCGAAATGCCTCCTGTGTCGAATGTAACCCCTTTTCCCACTATGCCTAATATCTCATCAGACGAAGGCGCACCTTGATAAGACAAAACAATCATTCGAGGATAATTAGCACTTCCCTGTCCAACTGCTAGAAGACCGCCCATCTGATGTTGTTTCGCTAGCTTCTCATCGTATATCGTACACTTAAAACCATATTGTTCAGAAAGCCGTTCAGCCTCATGTGCTAATCGTACAGGTGTTAATCGATTGCTCGGAACGTTCGTCAGCTCACGCGCATAACAGACACCATTCGAGATCGAAAGTCCATGCTCCACTCCAGTATTCCAATTGCTTATAGCTTCTTCTGTAGGAACAATAAAAGTGAGCTTAGCTAGGATTGTGAACGCGCGTTCATAGGAGGCATAACTAAATCTGCGATAAAAGCTTAAAATAAGCCCTTCAGTGAATGCCGATGCAAGCTGAGCGTTCGCACTTAGCTTCGGCACGATGATTATCGCAGATTGAATGTTCATTTCGTGAAATTTGCCACCGATACTTCCAGCTGTAGCTCTCATATTCGTAACGGCAGGATTGGCTTTCTCCCACCCTACGAACAAAATATATTGCTCGCGTTGCAAACCTAAAGTTGGCACCACTGCCACTTCTCCAGCTTGCCCACGAAAAGTGCCGCGATCATTCAAATTTCGTAATGCTTCCTCCAGCTTCGGATGAACCATTCCTGTTGCATGATGCTCACCTTTCGCGTCAACGAACACAACCATCAGCTCACAATCACTCTGATTCATGAGATCTGCGCTTCCTGTTTCCCACTGCAATGAATAATCTGTCCAAACACGCATATACAATCTCACCTACCACTTCACACACATTTTGTTGATCACCTCAGATTCTACTCCTTCTTGTCCGCCAAAGGCAAATAAATCATAAATTCAGTTCCTTCATTCAATTGACTATTCACTTGTACTGTACCGCCATGATTCACAATAATGCGATGGCTTACCGATAACCCTAATCCCGTACCTTCTTCTTTCGTAGAGAAGAATGGATCAAATAAACGATTTAGCGTTAGCTCGTCCATACCCTTCCCATTGTCTCTAACAGAAATAACTGCGAAATCCTCTTCGCGTCTTGCGACAATATCGATGCGGCCTTTACGCGATTGTTGCACCTCGGAAATCGCGTCCATAGCATTGCGAATCATATTTAAAAGCACCTGCTTAATTTGTTTTACGTCAATTGCAACAATTAAGGTCGGATCGAACACTTCATAGTGAAGCTCGCAATTGTTCATCAGCGCTTCACTCTCAGAAAGCAGAATCGATTCCTTGAGCAACAGCTCAATTAACACCCTCTGTTTAAAGGGCGCTGAAGGCTTCGAGGAATTCAGAAATTCATAAATAATATCGTTCGCCCGATCAATCTCGGAAATAATAATCCTTCCATACTCTTGCTTACCCACTTCCATTAAATAGGGATTAAGCAATTGAATGAACCCACGGATCGACGTGAGTGGATTGCGAATTTCGTGGGCGATAGCTGCTGCTATTTTACCTAGCATTGCAAGCTTGTCATTCTGAAATGCCGTTTGTTCAATTTGTTTGTACTCCGAGACATCCTTCATACTGACAAGATAATCGCCATTCAATTCTTCGATCTTGGAAATCGTTATAAGTATAAATCTTCCATTGGAGTCGCGATATTCAGCTTGAAGTCTGCGTTCCTTCACAAGATCACGAAATATTCTTAAGAAGTTTCTGCGAGTAAGCCGTGTAAGATCTGGGTGGAAAAACAGGCCATGAAGTGTGCTTCCGATGAGTGCGCGTCGTGGAGCTTGGAGCATACGTGACATCTGAACGTTTACAAATCGTAAATTGCCTGCTACATCGAACAGTGCAACCCCACTATCCATATGTTGAAGAACGGTTTCAAACTTATTAGGACGATCTTCCTCAGTAGGTGTTGTATTCATTGCTACAGACAAAATAGAGCGTTGTTCCAGGTTGGGACTTTCTTCCGCAGCAGCCCCTTCATTAAAACGCAGAGACAATAGCAACTCCGTAATGAACAGAAGAGATCGATGAACGAATGTTACCCGATCCTCAGGACCTGTATAGGAGAGTAGAAATTTCACACTCTCTTCATGATGTTCCAGAATCTCATCCGTAGCAACGCTATGCAGTTCATTTCGCAAGTTCTTTATTTCGTTACGCATGTCTTCCCGCTCGTTCCGAACAAATTCAGCGAGTACAGGGAAATAATGCGTGCGCCACCTACCCATCGTTGTTTCCCCCATCGTTGAGCTCAACTTAAACCATGCCTCCAGGCGTCCGACTCATGCGGAGCTTATGTCTTCTCTGGCTGAGTACGATGAGTCTTTTCTTAAGTTGCTTCTCCCATTCAACATCTTCAATATTTTTGGCAATTGTTAAAAGATCCAGTGACATATCGATCTGACTTTGTACGATTATAACTGCATCCTCTTCTTCATGATTAACACAGTTTTCGTTGAGGGCTTTGTCAGACTCATCCACATAATCGTGGAAATCGACTTCTGATGCTCCGTCTCCATGTGCATATTCAGCCAAAATTTCATATTCATTTTCGATTAAATAATGCACTTCTATCCGATGACATACCGGACAAAAAAGGATCGGAACGTTGTGAATTCTCGTACGATAATGTTTTAATGTGCCTTTCGTTCCGATCATACTTGCTCCACAGCAGAAGCTCATTGTCTTCCCTCCCTCAACATGATGTTGCTTATTCTTCTCACTATATTCTCTACCTAACAACACAATTCCTGCCAGAAAATAAACAACTCCTCGAAACAATCTTTCGAGGAGTTTGGTTCATTAATTAACGTGACATCGCTGCAACAATCAAGTCACCCATTGCTGTCGTACCAATTGCTTTGCTCTTATCGACCGCAATATCACCTGTACGATGACCTGCATCTAATACATTTTTCACTGCTCGTTCGATTACGTCTCCCGCTTCCTCGTAGCCTAGCGTTAATTTGAACATTAGCGCTACAGAGAGGATCGTTGCGATTGGATTCGCGATGCCTTGACCTGCAATATCAGGAGCGGAGCCGTGAACAGGCTCATACAATCCAAAACTTCCTTCACCTAAAGATGCGGAGGACAACATTCCAATTGATCCTGTCAGCATCGCTGCTTCGTCACTCAGAATATCTCCGAACATATTTTCAGTTACAATAACATCGAAGCTTGAAGGGCGGCGCAACAATTGCATCGCGCAGTTGTCTACAAGCACATGCTCCACTTCAACATCTGCATACTCAGGAGCGATCCGATTTACCGTCTCGCGCCATAGACGCGAAGTTTCAAGTACATTCGCCTTATCTACAGAAGCAAGTCGTTTGCTGCGCTTCTGAGCTACTTCGAACGCTTGGCGAACGATACGCTCAATTTCTGTTACATTGTAGACACAAGTATCAACTGCTTCTTGACCATGTTCCCCTTCACGACGGAACTTCTCACCGAAGTAGATTCCACCTGTAAGTTCACGAACAACGATCAAGTCTGTTCCTTCGAGCACTTCAGGTTTCAATGTAGATGCATCTTTTAAGCAATCAAAGACGACTGCTGGACGAATGTTGGAGAACAAGCCTAATGCCTTACGAATGCCTAACAATCCAGTCTCAGGACGAAGCTCCTTTGAATTGTTGTCCCATTTCGGACCACCTACTGCTCCTAGCAATACTGCATCTGCTTTGCGGCACATTTCAAGTGTATCTTCCGGTAGCGGAGTGCCTCTTTCGTCGATCGCAATTCCGCCGAATAAGCCATGCTCAAGCTCGAACTTATATCCGAACAATTCCTCTGTACGCTTCAATACTTTTTCCGCTTCTGCTACGACTTCAGGACCAATCCCGTCACCGGCGATAACGGCAATTTTCTTTACCTCTGCCATGATCTTTATTCACTCCAATTCAATTAGTAGTCGTCCAATATAACCTCATCTAATTGTAGTACATTCATCGCAATCGGCAAAATAGATAAAAACTATGGATTCGATAGTTATTAACTATAGGCATTGTGACAGATTCGTCAGTGCGCCCATTAGTCGAGAAAAAAAAGCTACTCCAGAGATGATCTCCGAGTAGCCGTTCTCGTTACTTCACAAGTACAGTGTCCATTGCTTTAGATAGACGCTCCATGCCAGTTATAGTTGCTTCGGCATCGTTGTGTGTGAAATTAAGACGCATCGTATTGAACTTCGACTCTTCCGCATAGAATGAGACACCCGGTACGAATGCAACACCTAGGTCGACTGCCGTCTTGAGCAAATCCGATGTGTTCACACCCTCCGGTAATTCAACCCAGAAGAACATACCGCCCTTCGGCTCAGCCCAATTCACTCCAGGCCAATTCTGACCCTTCAATAGTTGTGCCATTTGGCGCATCCGCTTTTCGTACTCCTTGCGTACGAATTCGATGTGACCATCTAGGTCGAAGTGAGTCATCAATTGATATAGTGTTTGTTGATCAAGTGTGCTCGACTGTAAGTCAGCCGCTTGCTTCGCACGAGCCATATTCCGGATAATTTCAGGATCACCCATAACCCATCCCGTTCTAAGTCCTGGTGCAACCGTCTTCGAGAACGTGCTCGTATATACGACGCATGAACCGTTCGGGTGTTGATCAAGCGAGAACAATGAAGGATACTTAACTGTGGCATCACCGAACTTAAGCTCGCCATATGGATCATCTTCCAAAATAAGCGTATCATGCTCACGACAAAGTTTTATCGTTCCTAATCGGCGCTCCAAGCTCCACGCATTACCAGTAGGATTGGAGAATGTAGGAATGACATAAGCCAGCTTCGGACGATATTGCTTTAGCTTTGCTTCCAAATCCTCAAGCACCATACCATCACGATCAGTTTCTACTGAAACAAGCGTCGCACCATATGAACGGAATACTTGCAAAGCTGACAAGTATGTTGGTCGTTCAACAAGGATCACATCACCTTTATCAATATAGATCCTTGTCAGCAAGTCAATTGCTTGCTGTGAGCCTGTTGTAATCAGCATATCGTCTGGAGTGACCGTTACACCTTTGTGTACCATCCAGCGACAGATACTTTCACGCAAAGGCAAGAATCCTTCGGTCAATCCATACTGGAATGCCTTATTCCCTTCCTTAACAACGCGTTCGAATGCTTCACCAATTGCGGCAACTGGAAAATGCTCTTCAGCAGGTAAACCGCCGGCGAACGAAATGATTGATTTCTTTTGCGTCAACTTCAAGATTTCACGAACCGCCGAAGAAGAAAATGTACTTAGTCGTTCGGAAAATTTATAGTTCATCTGAAATTCCCCATTTCGAGTCTTAAATCAACGTAACGTTGTCTCGACGATTGCGTGTTGGCGCGTTACGTTTATCAATTAATCTGTTCAACGCATCTACATAGGCACGTGCACTCGCTTCCAATATATCGGTGCTCACACCGCGACCTTGCGCAGTAACTTCACCTTGTTTGAGAACGACATGAACTTCACCTAATGCATCTGTACCATCAGTTACCGATTTAATCGTGTAATCATCTAATTCAACAACTTCACCACTTATCGCATCAATGGCGTGATAGATCGAATCCACTGAACCATTGCCTTCTGCAGTATGTTGTTTAATACCTTGCGCAGTCTTGAGCTTTACTGATGCAGATGGTGTACCATGACTGTCGAAGGATACCACAAGATGCTCTAGTGCGAACACTTCCGGTGTTTCAATAATTTTCTCTTCGAGCAATGCTCGAATATCTTCATCGCTCACATTCTTCTTGCGGTCTGCAACATCTTTGAACTTGCCGAACGCTGCATTGACTTGCTCTTCCGTCAGCTTGTCGTATCCAAGATCAACGAGCTTCTCACGAAAAGCATGACGTCCAGAATGTTTACCGAGAACAAGCTTACTATCCTTAAGACCGATTGTCTCCGGAGAGATGATCTCATAGGTTGTTTTTTCTTTCAACATGCCATCCTGATGTATACCTGATTCATGTGCGAACGCATTCGCCCCAACGATCGCTTTGTTACCTGGCACGACCATCCCTGTTAACTTACTCACGAGTCTGCTCGTTTTTGCAATTTCTTTCAGGTTAAGCGCTGTCTTCGCATTGAAGTATTCTGCTCTCGTATGAAGCGCAAGCGCGACTTCCTCGATTGCCGTATTCCCGGCGCGTTCACCGATTCCGTTGATGGTGCCTTCGATCTGATCCGCACCATTCAGAATAGCTGCAAGCGCATTTGCAGTTGCCATACCCAAATCATCGTGACAATGCGCAGACAGTTGAATATTTTCAATTCCTGCAACTTTTTCTTTCAATGTCTTAAAGATGTTTCCATATTCATACGGTGTCAAATAGCCTACTGTATCCGGAATGTTTACGACAGTCGCTCCAGCCTTCACCGCAAGCTCTGTCACTTCACATAGGAAATCAAGCTCTGTACGTCCCGCATCTTCTGGAGAAAATTCAATTTTGTCAAAATACTGCTTCGCATAGCGAATCATCCGATCCGCTGTCTCAAGCACCTGTTCCTTCTCCATCTTCAGCTTATGCTTGCGGTGAATCGGTGAAGTTGCGAGAAACAAGTGAATACCTGGATCTTGAGCACCCTTTACCGCTTCACGAACAGCATCGATATCCTGCTCACGAGAACGTGCAAGCCCGATAACTGTCGCATTTTTTACCGCACGAGCAACCGCATTAACAGCTGCTAAGTCTCCAGGAGAAGCTGCCGGAAATCCGGCTTCAATACGATCAACGCCGAGTCTTTCTAATTGAAGTGCGATCTCGACCTTCTCTTGCGTATTCAGGTTCACGCCAGGAGATTGCTCTCCGTCACGAAGTGTTGTATCAAAAATATAAATTTTACGCATGGCTGGGTATCACCCGCACCTCCTGAAGCAATCGCTTTTTGTCCTGAATTATATCATAATATTCGTAACTTTGGGTTAATAAAAACCCCCAGCGAAAGCTAGGGGTTTTATCGTATTCGATTATTTCTTGATCCAGTGCATCATGCCGCGGAGTTGAGCGCCAACAACTTCAATTGGATGCTCAGCTTCATTACGACGAGTTGCAGTCAAGAAAGCACGACCCGATTGGTTTTCCAAAATGAAGTCGCGAGCGAAGCGGCCTGCTTGAATGTCTTCAAGAACAGCTTTCATCGCTTTCTTCGTTTCATCCGTTACGACACGAGGTCCAGTAACATAGTCTCCATACTCAGCTGTGTTGGAAATCGAGCTGCGCATGGAAGCAAGACCGCCTTCATACATCATATCAACGATCAGCTTAAGCTCATGTAGACACTCGAAGTATGCCATTTCAGGTGCATATCCAGCTTCAACCAATGTTTCAAAGCCTGCTTTAACAAGTGCAGTTGCGCCTCCACATAGTACAGCTTGCTCACCGAACAAGTCTGTTTCTGTTTCTTCACGGAAGGAAGTTTCAATAACCCCTGCACGTGTACAACCGATACCCTTCGCATAAGCCATACCGATTTCGAACGCTTTACCCGTACCGTTTTGGTGGATTGCGATCAATCCCGGTACGCCGAAGCCTTCAACATAAGTACGACGAACCATGTGGCCTGGGGACTTCGGAGCAACAAGCAATACGTCTGCGTCTGCAGGTGCTACGATTTGACCAAAGTGTACATTGAAGCCGTGTGAGAACATAAGAGCTGCACCCTTTTTAAGG
Organism: Candidatus Cohnella colombiensis; assembly: GCA_029203125.1. Lineage (GTDB taxonomy): Bacteria > Bacillota > Bacilli > Paenibacillales > Paenibacillaceae > Cohnella > Cohnella colombiensis. The sequence goes on along the minus strand of CP119317.1, from coordinate 792,518 downwards.
TTTGGCTCGATTTCATTCTTATAAACGCTTGCTTGCGTTTCATCAGGCATTAGAATTTGAACTACATCTGCTTTACGAGTTGCATCTGCAACGGAGAATACTTCAAAACCGTCGTTGCGAGCGCTATCCGCAGATTTACCTTCGCGAAGACCGATGATTACAGTGACACCGCTGTCACGAAGGTTTTGTGCTTGTGCGTGACCTTGGCTACCATAGCCGATTACTGCGATTGTTTTACCTTGTAGTGCGCCGAGATCAGCGTCTTTTTCGTGAAATAACTTAACTGCCATTGGAATGAGTTCCTCCTTCAAATAGGTGCTTGCTTATATTGGCGACCCTCGAAACGGGCGTCCCAAGGGAGAAACTCGTGATCCGTGCTTCTCCCCTCGAACACCCGCTTCGAACGGGTGCATTACAGCTACTCGTTACTTGTTACTTCTAATGATATCTTACCGATTACCGCGAGACATTGCAGTTGTGCCTGTACGTGATAGCTCACGAATGCCATAAGGCTTGAGCAATTCAGTCATCGCATCGATTTTATCTGAATCTCCAACGACCTGTACGATCAGTGTGTTCGGACCAATATCGACAACTGCAGCGCGGAAAGTTTCAACGATGCCGAGAATTTCTGGACGCATCGACGGCTCTGCACCTACCTTGATTAAAGCAAGTTCACGTGCAACCATCGGATTCGAGCTTACATCAATGACTTTAATAACATCGATAAGCTTGTACAATTGCTTCTGAACTTGCTCCAGCGTATGGTTATCGCCAGTTGTGACAATAACCATACGTGAGAGCCCGATTTCTTCCGAAGCGCCTACAGTAATACTTTCAATATTGAAGCCACGGCGACCGAACAGGCCTGACACTCGTTGCATGACTCCCGGCTGATCGTTTACGAGAATAGCGATTGTATGTTTACGGTTCATTCGGAATCCCCCATCAGCATCTGATCGATGGTCGAGCCTTGTGTAACCATCGGATAGACGTTCTCTTCCTTGCGAACGACGAATTCAACGACCGCAGGACCAGGATGTTGAAGTGCAGCTTCCCATGCGCTACGCGCTTCTTCTTTATTGGAAGCACGGAACGCTTTAACCCCATAAGCTTCTGCAAGCTTAACGAAGTCAGGGCTACCTGCAAGATCGATGTGACTATAACGATTGTCATAGATGATTTCCTGCCATTGACGCACCATTCCAAGCACTTGATTGTTTATGATCGCAACTTTAACTGGAATGTTATTGATCGCACAGATCGCTAGCTCTTGTGCACACATCTGCATTCCGCCATCGCCGTTAATCGAAACAACGACGCGATCCGGATTACCCATTTGAGCACCGATAGCCGAAGGGAATCCAAAGCCCATAGTTCCCAAACCACCTGATGTTACCCAGGAGCGTGGCTTGTTGAGTGGGTAATATTGCGCTGCCCACATTTGATGCTGACCAACGTCTGTAGTGACGATCGCATCACCGTTCGTTGTTTCATGAATCATCGAGACAACCCATTGTGGCTTCAATTCAACATCAGAATCAATATACTTAAACGGCTTATTCGCTTTCGATTCAGCGATCTGCTTGCGCCATGCATCAGCTTTCGCAGCATACTTCACAGTGGCGTTCGCCAATTGAAGTGTCGTCTTTACATCTGCAACAATCGGAATGTCTGTTGGGACATTTTTGCCGATTTCAGCAGGGTCGATATCAATGTGGACAATTTTCGCTTTAGGAGCGAAGCCCTCTAGCTTCATTGTTACTCGGTCATCGAATCGCGCACCGATATTAATGAGAAGATCCGCGTTTTGGATCGATGTGTTCGCAGTATACGAACCATGCATCCCCGGCATCCCCATATGAAGCTCGTGTCCACTTGGGAATCCACCTAAGCCGAGCAACGTCGTTGTCGTAGGAATACCTGTTTTCGTAACGAACTCGAATAGCTCTTCATGCGCACCAGAGTATACAACGCCGCCACCTGCGAGAATAACCGGACGTTCTGCTTCAGCGATCGCTTTCAGCATCTTGTCGACTTGCATCTTGTTCGGTTGAACCGTTGGATTATATCCGCGCAAGCTCACTTGATTCACAGGTTGGAACAAAGCTTTCTGTGCGGATACATCTTTTGGAATATCAATGAGAACCGGACCTTTACGTCCACTATTCGCAATATGGAAAGCCTCGTGAATTACACGCGGCAATTCTTCAGCCGACTTGACCAAGTAGCTATGCTTCGTAATCGGCATTGTAATACCCACGATATCTGCTTCCTGGAACGCATCTGAACCAATTAAGCTTGACACGACATTACCAGTTATGACTACCAATGGAACTGAATCCATATACGCTGTAGCAATACCTGTAACCAAGTTCGTTGCTCCTGGTCCCGATGTAGCGATACATACGCCAACCTTGCCGGTGGAACGCGCGTATCCGTCTGCAGCATGGATCGCACCTTGCTCATGACGAGTTAGAAGATGTTGGAAATCAGTAAATCCGTGCATCGCATCATAGATGAACAATACTGCGCCACCAGGGTAGCCGAAGACGCACTCTGCACCCTCCAGCAATAAACTACGGAGCAGCATATCCGAACCGGATATTACTTCCGCCTTGCTCCACTTCTCGATCAGTTGTGCTTTAGAATTCATCGTTGTACTGTTAGCACTCATCTTTACTCCTCCTTTCAACAACTAAAAAAAGCCCTTCATCCCAATGTCATGACGACAATCTTGGGACGAAAGGCTTGAGCTTCCGTGGTACCACCCGAGTTTACCGTACACTTCGCAGTGACGGCCTTCGAAAGTATGCTCGACTGTCCATCTGAATGATGGAGATCTGATTCATACTTTAGCGATGTAACGTTCGCTACTCCGTTTCACCTTAGTGCGCCAATCGGCGGTTCAGGCAAACAGCTCCGAGGAGACTTCGCATTCAGGGATTAAGGTATCGGTTTCAGCTAATCCGACACTCTCTGAGCATAAGAGCCCTAATACTTTTTCCTCATCATGGCTATTTCGTGTTCTTTAATATAGCTTCAATTATATTCTTGATCCAACCATTAGTCAATATGTAACTTCGGCAATATTGTTTGAGCCGTTACTCCCTCGTTCTTCACCACATAAGCTAAAACAAGCAGACAATGCAGGTGCAGCACACTGTACATGCAGAGAGGAGAGCTACCTATGATCAGATGGAGGCAAAAGAGAGACAACGGGCGCATTATCGAGCTTGTTCGAACGCAATTAGTTCCGATCTCTTCATGGCAACATCCAACTCCAACTCAATTACGCTCCGATATTCACCGTCGTCTCCGACGCGGAGCTACTTTAGTAGCCACACGCAATCGCAGCAGCCCCCCTATCGGATTTTTACACATGGAATTTCGCGACACACGAATGCTCATCGATTTAATTGCAGTAGATCCACGTCATCAAAATCATCACTTGGGTACTGAACTCATGAACAGCGCCGAACGTTATGGACGCAGCCAAGGGTATCAAATCTCATACGTTTACGTGGATGAGGACAATGAACGCGCAATTCGATTTTATCGCCGACTTGGCTATAATCCCTTACGTACAATTGCCCCCTTGAAGGTCATTGAGCTCAACAAACATTTGCGTTGACGACAATCGCAATCTAAATAACGTGCTTATTCGTCCATCTCGAACGAATAAGCACGTCGTTTTGAACCGTCAATCGTCATCTGATCAATCACTCCAAAGTCATACTACCACCAGCCATCATAACCACCATAACCACCATAACCATATCCATATCCATAGCCTCCATACGGTAATGTACCAATGGCTGCTATATCAAATAAAGCAAGTGGTAAAAATAATTTAGTCTGAACCTGTTTGCCCTTCGATTTTTCCATCATCAATTGCGATCCTTTTATTGCTACAAGCTTCCCTATAACAACAGATCCGTCTTTTCGAACGGCATAGATTGGTTTGCCTACTAAGCTACGTGCATGCGATCTTGACACAGGCATCCTAGACCCTCCCTCCTTAGGTAACAACGGGGATATGCTCATCACCCCTGTTGTCCTCTAGTTTATGAGGATAGTACAGACTCTGCATGTACCACAGTCCATGAGATGGAAAATAGACTAAAGCTCGCCTAAAAAAAGGACGACCCCCATTCCATAAAACTGGAATAGATGGTCGTCCTTTTATTGTTACAACGCGATACTACGCGTTGATTTTTGCTTTCGCTGCACCTGCAAGCGAGTTGAACGCTTTGATGTCGTTCACTGCTAGGTCTGCAAGCATCTTGCGGTTTACTTCGATGCCAGCCAATTTCAGGCCGTGCATCAGCTTGCTGTAAGACAAGCCATTTTGACGCGCAGCAGCGTTGATCCGTACGATCCAAAGCTTACGGAAATTACGTTTCGTCTGACGACGATCGCGATACGCGTACATTAAGGATTTCATTACTTGTTCTTTGGCTTTCTTGAACAGGCGGTGCTTCGCACCCCAATACCCTTTAGCCAATTTCAACATTCTATTGCGACGGCGGCGTGTGACAAACCCACCTTTGACTCTTGCCATGATTCATTACCTCCCGGAAGTCATTATAAGCATTATTTCAGATTAGCTAGTTGTTGTTGCATACGACGAACGTCGCCTTGAGCCACAAGCGGTTGTGTACCAAGTACACGCTTTTGCCGTCCTGATTTGCATGAAAGCAAGTGGTTCTTGTAAGCTTTGTGACGCTTCACTTTACCAGTACCCGTAATTTTGAAGCGATCCTTAAGGCTGCTATGTGTTTTCATCTTAGGCATGCGTTGTTTCCTCCTGTCAGTGGCTCTTTGGAGCCAATATCATGATCATGCTTCGGCCTTCCAGCTTCGGCATACGCTCAACAGTACATATGTCAGTAACTTCATTAGCAACTCGTTCGAGAATCTTCTGACCAAGCTTGGCATGTGTAATCTCACGACCACGGAACCGCACGGAGCACTTCACCTTGTCGCCTTCACCGAGGAATTTCACAACATTGCGAAACTTTGTTTGATAATCATGCTCTTCAATGTTTGCACGAAACCAAACTTCCTTCAGGTCGACAACCTTTTGATTTTTCCGGGCTTCCTTTTCCTTCTTCTGTTGCTCGTATCGGAATTTGCCATAATCCATGATTCGGCATACTGGCGGCTTCGCCTGCGGCGCAACGTTAACGAGGTCAAGATTTGCGTCAATTGCCATCTGCATCGCTTCACGGAATGGTTTAATTCCGAGTTGCTCACTTTCCGGTCCAACTAACCGAACTTCCTTAGCCCGAATTTCCTCGTTGATTTGATGGTCCTTGCTAATAATGTTCCACCTCCAAAAAATTAGTCGCTTTCGATCGTGGGACAATGCTAGTTCTGCTTACACACAAAAAAATACGAGTCCACTGACCCGCATCCTAGTCCTAACTTATACGGTGCTACGAACGTTAGTCCGCGCAATTCCCGTCATCGTCGGCTACGCATACCCATCAGCCAGAGCCAATCAGGTGAGAAGCGGGTGCTTCTGCTTGTGCGTGCTGAATAGCTTTCATTCACATTCACAACGAGTAATATAGCATGTTGACCATCTAAAGTCAACGAGGGATGTAGCATTTTTTTCGAACGCTTTCTGTATTCTTATGATTGCATTTATCCGATGCAAGGTTCACCACAAGATTGGGCAAGCTTTAGGAAGAATATAGAGAGCTTGAAACAGGGGGTACACTTTACGATGTTCAACCAACTATTGCTTAGCTTACAAGCACTTGCTGCTGCAATCGGAGTTTATCAGATCGTCTTATCCTTCTTCGGCTGGACCCATAAAAAAGAAACAATTACCCATCAACCGACGAAGTCCTTCGCCGTCCTTGTCGCAGCACACAATGAAGAAACCGTCATCGGCGCGCTGATCGAAAATTTGCTGAAATTCGAGTACCCGCGCGAGCTATTTGACATTTTTGTCATATGTGATAATTGTACAGATCGTACAGCTAACATTGTCATGCAGTATCCGGACGTATATGCATGCGAACGTACGAATACACACAAACGAGGCAAAGGCTTTGCGATTGAATGGATGCTCAAGGAACTGTGGGCGAACCCACAACATTACGATGCTGTAGTGATGTTCGATGCAGATAACCTTGTTGCGACCGACTTCCTTCAATATATGAATGAAGATCTGTGTAATGGCCATCAAGTTATTCAAGGTTACTTAGATACGAAAAATCCTTACGATTCATGGATCAGCGCCGCGAATGCGATTACGTATTGGTTCTGTAACCGATTATGGCAGCTACCTCGCCTGAATTTAGGGTTGTCCAATTTCCTCGGCGGAACAGGAATGTGCTTCGATGCTCAGCTGCTGAAGGATATGGGCTGGGGAGCAACAAGCTTAGTCGAAGATTTAGAATTCACGGTTCGCTGTATTCAACGAAACATCTATCCGAAACTCAATTACGAAGCACGAGTATATGATGAGAAGCCTATTACGTTTCGAGCTTCTGCCAGACAGCGGCTTCGCTGGATGCAAGGACATTTCGATGTCAGTCGTCGCTATATGCTCCCACTACTCTGGCAAGCCATTAAGGAGCGTAGCCTCGTAAAGCTTGACGCTTCACTTTATATCTTCAACGCATTCGTCTATTTGCTCGGTTTCGTCATCACATTAATCTTATGGGGCGATATGCTGTTCCCAGGCGAGCCACACTTTACATCGATATACGCTCAGATGCCTTTGGGTGTATCATTAGCCATCGTTATCTATGGCTACATTCAATGTCCAATTGCTATGATATTTGAAAAGGTCAATTGGCGCATGTATATAAAATTAGTGATGTTCCCTGTATTCTTTCTATCTTGGTGGCCGATTGCGTTCTATGCGTTCTTCACACAGAACAATAAAATTTGGAGCCATACGAAACATACTCGGGTCATTCGGCTTGAAGAGGTACAAGGGCAACCCTAGAATCTCCACATTATTACACATTGCGCGCATGCAGCGTTAATACTGCGCTGACAATTCGACTCTACAATTGGATTATCAACCAATTAGGAGTGAGCGACAATGAGCAGACTTTATCGGATGCTGCAAGAGGTCGAACGTCCGCTGTTCCTGCATGTGAACATTCGTTGGAATCGCAATGCATTGAATTGGTTATTTCACACATTGTCATGGATTGCTGGAGCAACCTTCAGCCTATCTCTTTCTTTAATCATCGCCCTATTCGCTTCCGGAATATGGAGCACGGTCGGATGGCAAGCCTTTGCCGCAATCATCATCAGCCACATTCCCGTTGCGATTGCGAAACGAAGCGCTCCAAGACTTCGGCCTTATCAAGTGTTCGCTCAGGCGAATACGAACAGTAAGCCTCTAAAAGATCCGTCATTTCCGTCCGGCCATACGACCGCAGCATTCGCAATGTTAACCCCGTGGATGATTGCAGAACCGATGTTAATTTCAGCACTACTGCCTATTGGTATTGGTGTCGCATTATCAAGAGTTTACTTCGGTCTTCACTTCCCTAGTGACACGATTGCAGGCGCACTGCTCGGAAGCTCCACCGCGTTACTTGTTACTCTCTGGATTTAAACAGGAGCCCCATAACTGATCAGCCATTAAACAATAAAGGCCTTGCCCGAATCTCACTCGGGCAAGGCCTTATCTTATTCTTCCTCGTCTTTCACATGGACTCTTCGCATCTCATGCTCCAGATCCTCCGCAACTTTACGACGGTGCGCCGCTTGAACTTCCTTCCCTATAACTGCCTCCAACCGATAGATCGGCATTCCTTGACCGACGAATTTCGTCTCATACTCTGTTAATACGAGATCCTCGCGAATTTCGGTACGATGAAGATCAAGTGAGATATTGCGCATCTGAAGCTCAGTATTAGAGAAGCTGTTCAAGGAAAATTCGAATAGTGTGAGCGAATCGGTCTTGAAATGAATTTCTCCAATCTCACTAAGGACGTGCTTGTACTTTTCCAGAAACCGAGGGTGTGTAAGTCGACGTCTCGCATGCTTCGCCTTCGGCCATGGATCGCTGAAGTTGAGATAGATCCGCTCTAGCTCTCCTGGCTCAAACATCTCATCAAGTAGCTCAACATTCCCTCTCACTAGTGCCAAATTCGGTACATTGTCAGCATTCTTTTCCGATTTCCAGAGTGCTCTTGCCTTTTCGCTGCCTCGTCTAATCAACTCATCATAGATGTCCATCCCGATATAGTTGATCTCTGGATTGTTAACGCTCATACGGCTAATGAACTGCCCTTTCCCCATCCCACATTCAATATGAATGGGGTGGTCATTCCCGAAGAACTCGTGCCATCGCCCCTTCAGCGTTTGTGGATCAAGTACGACTAGCTCAGGCTGTTGCTCCAAGCTTTCCCGTATATTTTTTCTACCACGAAGTCTTAAGCTCATCTCAATATCCTCCCACAGTACCTTCCTAGATATCATCATATAATAACAGATTGATATGGTCGGCATCTAGCTTTACTTGCAGTGGGATTTACAACACCTCAGCTACGATGTCACTCGGATCTGTCGTTTTTGGCGCAGGTAGCCATTCAGAAGGAATGAAATCCCCTGCTTTCATTACAGTCATCGAGAGCTTGCTTAGTACGGTCTGATAGAAGCGTGGCGCCTTCTCCCACTCTGCCTTATCGATCTTCACGATGAAAGAACCATCTGGGCTGGGTACAGTAACCGAATACTTTACAGACTTATCCACATTCAACCCGATGAGTCTACACCAATAGAGCGCACCTTCCGCAGGACCACTGACTAAATTGGGCGGTTTATCCTCTATGATCGTACCCGTTGCAGGAAGGATGAAATTCGTATATACACTTGTTTCTACAGGAAAATGATTCACCCGATTTTTGGGGAGTGTATACTTAATATCACCGACAGTAACACTCAATAATATATCTTCATTAGCCTCTGGCAAGTAGTACAATATGTATTCTCCTTGCTCGTTCGTAGGCTGAGACCTCGAGAAACCTTCGTTCCCATTTTTCGAATATGCCACGATAGCACCCTGTACAGGAGCACCTGTATGATCCTTAACTACTCCTTTAATCAGATACTTATCCGCTTTGATTACTGGATAGGATTGTCCATCCTCCGTCATTGCACGAGCATGTACTTCAACCTTTGTATCATCCTCTGGATCGGACTTCACAGCCGTTACTTGAATGGGGTAGCTGACCTGAATGTTATTTTCAGCCTTCCTTAGAGAATTCTTCAGCTTCCTCTTCAATGATTTACCTTCGAACGTCGCCCCGTCAACTTCTTCGACTCGAAGCTGAATCACTTGTGGAACACTTCTATCTACATAGAATCGAAAAACCCCATTCTCATCTGTTGTGATCTTCCGTTTTCCTGCTACATTAACAACAACATCTGTCACTGGCTTGCCATTAACGAGAACTTTACCTACAAGTGACTCCACATGTGAATTGTCCATCTTCCAACGGGTAACCGTCATCTGTGTCTGTTCAAGCTCGATTACCGCATCTCCTTGAATGACTCCTACTGGTTGTTCTAGATAACGATTTGAGCAGCCTGTTAACAAGGTGACCATCACTGCAGTCATTCCGATACGCTTCAACCTTTTCCGAATATCCAACTAATCTCGCTCCTTCTGTACAGTTAAAGGCAGGTCCGAGGACCTGCCTAATCGCATTACCGTGATAATAAGTTTGTGTCACTTAGCTCAATCAGTCGTGAGCTCCTTTTTCTATTTCTTCTGATGTTTTACCTTGTGTCTTATCTCCACCTAGAGCGAACACGATAATTTGTGGCTTCGTCCCCCCAGTTGTCTGCAAGATATACTCTTTACCACCTACAGTAAAGATCGATGGCGCTGACATGATGTTGTCTCCTGTTGTCTGGAATTCCCATGCAACTTTTCCTGCTTGTATATCAAGGGCGCGGAATTTTCCGTTCAACTCACCATAGAAGGCAAGTCCAGATGCAGTACTTGTAAAGCCTCCACGCATTTCATGATCGGTATCATATTGGTATGCTACCTTCCCTGTACTCACATCGATAGCTGTCACCGTCCCGAATGGAACAATATCTTCTGGCACTGCACCAAACCCAGTACCATATGAATTCACCTCTTCTTGTCCTTCAGCCTGAGTCTTCATAATAGTTGGAGATTCGATACCTGGGATCAGAGCATAGTTTGAATTAGGGTCATACGTGCCTGCAGCATAGTTTTGCCCCCCATATATTCCAGGGTAGACCATGACGCCTTCTACGGTTGGATCAGGGTGATCAACCTTCTTGGCGAATTGCACTTTGTCATAGACCACATCACCTGTCGCCGCATCCCATGCAAACCATAAGCCTGACTTTCCACCGTGGGTAACCACTTTACGTTCTGTACCATTAATGTTGGCCTTGATCAGTAAAGGGGATGATGCTGCATCATAGTCCCAGAGGTCATGGTTGATCTCTTCTTTCGCCCATATAAGCTTACCTGTCGCACTATCCAGTGCAACTACTGAATCTGTATGCGGATTTGCACCTGGACGAACTGCACCGTAAAAGTCTGGAGCTGGATTTCCCGTTCCGAAGTACATGATGCCTGTTTCTTCATCAATAGTAATCGGCCCCCAAACAGCACCACCACCATCAAATTTAGCGGTCTTCAACCATTCTTCACCTTTCGGTGGAACGGTCCAGAATGGTGCATCCCATGCAGCAGTCAAGTCACTGGCCTTATATGCCATAACGAACCCACGCACACCATTGTCGCTACCTGAGCTTCCGATGTAAATATTCCCTTTGTAATACACCGGTGCACTGGTTTCATAATATCCAGCTTCAACGGTCGCACCATCCACTGCATCTGAGATTTTAACGATCTTAACCGTTTCACCCGTCTTCTGATCAATCGCAACAACCCGATTGTCAAGCATGAGCATGAATACTTTGCCTTCTGCTACTGCAACACCTCGATTGGCCACGATGGGGACAAGCTTCGAATTTTCATATAGGGTGTCGTCAGGAACCCAGTGCCACAATTGTTCACCCGTGACAGCATTTAGTGCGAAGACATGGTTTTTACTTGTAGATACATAAGCAATCCCATCAATGACCGTTGCATAATTCTGACTACCATTCGGGATGGTTGCATCAACTGACTTAACATCAAGCGACCATACCACACCAAGATCATTCACATTCTCTTTAGTTATTTCAGTGAATGGTACGTGACGAGTACTTGCTAAGTTATAGTGCACACTTGGAAAGTTCTCATATGATGCTGTCGTTCCACTTGCTGTTGGTGATGCGGAAGGTGATTCCGAAGGTGATGCTGTTTCTGCGTTGTTGTTTTTGGTAGAACATGCGGATAATGTAAGGCTGGCCGCAAGCACTGCACTTACAACGGTTAGTGACTTCTTCAACTGTGTGTTCCCCCTTAGGTGAATGTGGAGACCTGCAATTTAGCAATTCCCACTTTAATGCTTTTGAATGCATTTATTTGCAAAAATTCCACTTGTTTTTAAAAAAAATGCAGCTCGTCTGAACACACAAGATAGCCCTCATGCAACTTTCCGAATCAAGAAGGACATACTATATTCATGGGATGGAGCTTTAACTTTAATGCATGTCTGAGCATGGGTTGCGGTTGTAACAATCTTATTGGTAAGATTGTTAATGATTAGGTTCTCAACTCACAATAATATCCACAAGTCAACAAATATCGAATTTGACTTTTATTATTATTCGAATTATTATGTATTGGCGGATTGTAATGATTCTTATTACTAAGATAAAACATCTAGGAGGGTTCCCATTGAAAAAATCTGCAAAAACTTTAATGACGCTCGTCGCTCTAACTTCAGCCATCGCTTTAAGTGCATGTGGTAGCAACAATAACACCGCAACACCATCCACATCCGCTCCAGCAGCAACTGAATCTGCTACTGCAACGAGTGAAGCACCAGCAGCAGAAGCTAAGACGATCGAAGTAAAGCTTACTGCAACGAACTGGAAGTTCGATGTAGATACAATTGAAGCTAACGTTGGCGACACGATCAGAGTAACTCTCGTTAATGAGACAGGTATGCACGCTGTCAAGTTTGGTGATCTTAATGTTGAAGTGAAGAACGGTGAAACCAAAGAATTCGTTGTAGATAAAGCGGGTACATTTGAATTTCATTGCTCCATTACTTGTGGTCAAGGACACGACAACATGACTGGAAACCTCGTTGTAGCTTAATTGCAAACGCAAAAAGATCGCTTATCCGTGTATGAGATTATGCCTCATGCAATGATAAGCGATCTTTTTTAATATCATACAGAATTTTGCTTGTATGTAAGGCTATTTCAGTTGACCGTAAGTTTTCGATAGATATGCTCTAGCATCGCGACCTCTGCATCCGAGATCGCAGCAAAAACGGTTGTCAACACTTTTTCGTAAACCATTTCGAGCTCTTTCAGGATGCTTCTTCCGCTTTCTGTAATTTCATAAACGACAGCTCTTCGATCTCGCGTCACATCATAAGATCGTTGAATATAGCCCTCTTTAAGTAGCTTATCTGTAATTCCAGTAATACCGCCTGAAGTAATCGACAGCTCAGTAACAAAGTGTTTCGACTGTTTAGGACCTTCACGATTTAAGAGAATCAAAATAGATTTCTGCGAATAGGTGAGTCCAGTCGTATTCTGACGATTCCACTCTGCATCGAATAATCTACGATGAATGACATGGTTTTCCGCATAGGATTCTAGCAACTCAGCGCGATTAATCATCTTGGGTATCCTCCATGTCTGTCATATTGCTAATTGAATAATTCCCACTGCTTCATTATACCTTTCAGTTCACAATAAGCCTATACCTACAATATAAAAACCAGACCCAATTACGAGCCTGGCTTAACTATATATGTGTTACTAAATTAGTTAAACGGACGAGCATTGTCAATTTCATAATGCTCTTCCAGTATACTATTCAGTTTCTTCTTGGCAGACACTTCAATCTTATGGTTGTTAGGGAAATTAACCCCTGCAAGTGCCATTAATTCTTTCACAGTAAGTTCTACACGCACCATGTCGTCCCCTTGAGGAATTTTCACTCCGTTCATCATCTCATTCACCTCTCCATTTCATCTGAGTGACTCACTGCCATTACTGCCTGGTAGAATATCGAATGGAAATAAAAAAGGGACGTATAACGTAGCCGATGTCAGGTATATTTATTGATCTGGCGCATTTTTAATATAACATATCATGTTAGGTATTACAAGCGATGAATTCGCTCGTTTCAGGAATGAATCGATAATATTTTGGCATGGAATCCGGCAATTGCTCGCAATAAATAATATGGAATTGTTCGCAAAGTAATACAGTGAGCTGCGCCACTCGCAATTTGGCTCAATTTTCGCTACAATTAATAACGACTTCTAATAAGGACGGATGCAAGATGACTAACTTAAATATTGACAATCAGACGCCACTATTGTGGAGTGACAAAAGGTTTCACACATGGAATTCAGAGATGCGTGAAAGGTTCGGAACGAAGACGTTTAAAGTAATGCTTGATGCAGGGTTTACTTGTCCAAACCGTGATGGTAACATCGCCACAGGCGGATGTACATTTTGCAGCACGCGGGGGTCTGGTGATTTCGCCGGAAGCAGACGAGATGATCTTGTTACCCAGTTCAATAACGTACGAGATCGCCAACATTTGAAATGGCCTGAGGCAAAGTATATCGGCTATTTCCAAGCTTACACGAATACTTATGCGCCACTTGCGACACTACGTGAATATTACGAAGTCATCTTGGAACAACCTGGTGTCGTTGGTCTATCCATTGCAACAAGGCCAGATTGCTTGCCTGATGATGTTGTCGATTATTTAGCAGAGCTTAATGAGCGTACTTACTTGTGGGTTGAAATGGGGCTTCAGACGATCCATGAAACGACCTCCCAGTTAATTAATCGTGCACATGATACTGCTTGTTTCAAAGATGCCGTTGAACGGCTAAGAGCACGCGGGATTCGCGTATGTGCTCATATTATTCACGGTTTGCCAGGTGAGACGCATGAGATGATGCTGGCAACAGGTCAAGCTGTCGCCGAGATGGACGTACAGGGCATTAAAATTCATTTACTACATCTAATGCGAAAAACGCCCATGGTACGTCAATGGAACGATGGCTTACTGCGATTCCTTGAGATGGATGAGTACGTTAGTCTAGTTGTGGATACATTGGAGTTGCTGCCACCGGATATGATCGTACATCGATTAACCGGCGATGCACCTAGAGATTTGCTTATTGGTCCCATGTGGAGCTTGCGCAAATGGGAAGTATTGAATGCGATAGACGCCGAGCTCATACGACGGAATACGTGGCAGGGCAAGCTGTGGAAAGGACGTTAATATGGGCTTCCTTTCTGTGCTAAGCCAAGCTCAGCGCTATGTTGCCGAGCATATTCGTCCTGGAGACGCCGTTATTGATGCAACAGCAGGCAATGGAGTTGATACGCTATTTCTCTCTAAGGCAACTGGAGCGAAAGGGCATGTTTTCGCCTTTGACATTCAAGCAACGGCAATTGAACAAACCCGCAATCGACTTCAAACAGCTAGTGATACAAAAATTACACTTTCTTCAGTTACTTTGTTGAACGCCGGACATGAGACAATGATTGCCGCGATCCCTCCGGCTCTTCACGGAAATATCGCCGCGGTTATGTTTAATCTTGGCTATTTGCCTGGAGCTCAGCAAACCATTATTACTCAGACGAATACGACATTGTTAGCGCTCAATGCAGCACTTACACTTCTTCGTAGCAGTGGAATTTTGACGATTGTCGTATATCCAGGACATGAAGGTGGCGACTCAGAGGCGAAAGCAGTTGAGAAATGGGCTGAAGCTATTCCTACTTCCGTCGCACAATGCGTGATCTATCGCTTTCCACAGAAGCTTACCGCCCCTTACTTAATCGCTGTAACAAAGAAATAACACTCATATATATAACAATAGGATGGTGGATGAAATGGCAGTACGTAAAATTGAACACGTAGGCATTATGGTTAGCTCCATAGAAAATTCGATTCCCTTTTACAAGGAAGTTATCGGTCTGTCTCATCTAGAGACAATCACACATACGAATGGTGTCATTCGACTTGCTTTTCTAGCATTTCCAAACTCACCTGACACTGAAGTTGAGCTCATTGAAGGATTTGATGGTGAAGTCGCACAAGCGGGTCGCGTTCATCACATCGCTTTTACTGTAGATCAATTAGATGATGAGTTTGCACGCCTTCGCGGATTATCTGTTCAAGGCATCGACAAGGAAATCACAACGTTGCCTAATGGTAGCCGTTACTTCTTCTTTAACGGACCAGACGGTGAAGCCATCGAATTTTTCGAAACAACAAGAGGGGGCAAATAAGAAGTGAATAATACAAAACCTTATCCGCTACATTTCAAACCAGAATTTAAAGAAAGAGTATGGGGCGGACGCGCGCTAGAACGATTTGGTTTCGATGTTCCCCAGGGCGCAATTGGCGAAGGCTGGATGATCGCCGATCATCCGAACGGAATTTCACATATTACGAATGGCGAATTCGCGGGCAAAGGCTTGGACGAAATTCGTTCACTCGTTGGTGATACTTGGTTTGGTGCCAAGGGCGCTTCCGACAATGGACGTTTCCCATTGCTGATTAAGCTACTCGATTGTAACGATGATCTATCGATCCAAGTACACCCAAACGACCATTATGACCGCTTGCCGAAGGGCGAGCTTGGGAAGACAGAAATGTGGTACGTGCTTGATGCAAAGCCAGGCGCAAAAATTATTTATGGACTTGAGCCCGGAGTAGATCGCGAAGCATTGGCTGCTGCTATTGAAGAAGGTCGGATTATGGAATGTTTGCAAGAGGTTAGCGTTAAAGCTGGCGATACATTCTATATCCCTGCAGGAACGGTACATGCACTATGTGCGGGTGTAGTCGTTGCTGAAATTCAACAAAACTCAGATACAACCTATCGACTTTACGACTATAACCGCCCCGGCTTAGATGGACAAATGCGAGAGCTTCATATTGAAGACTCACTCAACGTTATCGCTTATGAAGATACAGGAGCGACAAGAATGTCCACTGATGGGGCACAGGCAGGTCAATGGCTTACTCTTGCGTCCTCACCTTATTTCGTAACCGATAAAGGTGTCGTCGATGGCAAATGGGATCAAGCAACGAATGGCGAAAGCTTTGTCGTATTAATCGTCGCCGAAGGAACGGGCAGCATCGATTGGTCACAAGGCCATGTTGACGCTAAAGCTGGGGACTGCTTCCTCATTCCAGCCAACCTAGGCTCCTATTCTTTAGATGGTGAAATGACGATTCTACGCAGTCTACTGCCTTAAAGGAATTTCGACAAACACTATCGAAACAGTTGTAGCAGGTTTCTATCTAATGGGATGGCGAAAGGGCGGAGTATTATGCGGCAGGGATTCATTTTAACAGGGTTAGGATTGGGAATATGGGCCGTTGCTACACTATTCTTTCTCTTGTTCGGTCAATGGATCGTACTTGAGACAAGCGATCCGTATTTCAGCGCATCATTGTTCCTACTTGCTACACTGTCTTTTCTACTTTTAATCGGCATTGCACTATTCATCAGATTGAAGCTGTTCCCCACACGCGGCTCTGCAACACGCTTCGGCTTCTTAGCTACAGCTGTCGGACTATTGCTCAACACTTTCACTCTCTGGTATAGAGAATCGATCTTCGAGAAGTTTACCGAAGGTCAGCATCACTCTTATTCAGTACTTATCACCGTCGGATATTTGTTTACATTGATCGTTCCTACGATCGTCGACCAAGTGATGCGAGAATCCAAGTCCGCTTCTGCAACACCAACTGAGCCTGCTGTCGCACCACTTGAAGAGTCGGAACTACCGGAGGATCAGACTGAAGGAGAGTCCATTCTGCCACCTACTGATGAGTCGGCAGATGATCAACGTTAAAGAACGTTGATCTCCCTGCTATTCGCGAGCTGTATCCTCATTTATGAGAGAGCTCGAATGCCGCAGCAGCAAAGCTAGTTTACGCGTAGCTGAATGTAAATAACGATAATAAGTCGGTACTGTGAGATTCAGTCGTTCTGCGACAATCTCATGAGTGCCGATTTTTTGTATATAAGCATAACGAAGCAGCTTCCCATATAACTCTGTGCTCTGTTTACCAACTTCTAATCCTTCAACCTCTTGAACAACCCATTGCTGTAAGTGCAATGCCATCTGCTCATCGGAACGTCCACTTCCAGATCCGTTAAGAAATGAATATAGCTCCTTATACCGATTTGATTCATAGGGTAATCGACCGAAATTTTTCAAAAGCTGCTTCACTAATCTCACTGTGTCGTCCAATGATATTGTTGGCTCAGCATCAGCTTCCTGTCTCATTTGTTCCCTACTTAACTCTCTAATTGATAAGAGGCGATCAATACGATTCGAAAGTAGCTCACCACGTAAATCGATATGAAATCCTTTGTAGTGCACCCCATCCTCCGACCATCCGTCTGCCCATTCTGCACGTTCATAGCCGATCAAGCGTAGTAGGTCGACCCACATCGGTTCAGACAAAAGATTGACAATCTGAGCATCGAGATTAAGCAACATGGATAGTGACTTAGCTAACGCCCCACTTATCTCATACTCTAGATCCATATCCATCCCGGCAAACGGAATTGCATATTGCGACTGTCCCTTCACATAGCACGACGTTAAGGGGGCTGTTATTGGACTCTGTTGCAGCACGGCAACCGTCGCTTCGTTCAAAGGTACAACGACACAGAAAGCAACCATCCGTTTCTTCATCCAAATCCCATAGTAGGACGATGGCGCAGCATTCCAGAGAGGGCGGATATGCTTCAACAAATGCGGATCATTGGGATAGAACTTGATGTGTTTCTCCATATAGGAACTATAAAGCGCTTCGACCTGATCAAGATCGGAAAGTGTGCAGGTGTTAAGCATGATTTCATTGTCATGTTGATACGATAAATTTCGGATAAAATCATGTTCAAGTAAATTGATCTTATCTACAATCCATTCCGACATTCCGTCATCCGCAAAGCGTTCTCGCTTCTGAATCTCTTCCAGCGCACGCATACGATATTCCGTATATTGTGCAGGCTTTCGACGATTAAGGTCATCCATCACCAACTGACGGATAAGATCTTGTAACCGCCAATCATTACGGTAGCGGGTAACAAACGACTTATTGCAGAAATCTCTAAATTGCATCACTGATATTGAACGCTGAAGTACCGCTTCCAGCAGCTCTTGATCGAACCGCCATAGTACGCAAGCAGCCTCAAGCAACTCGATAAACTCATGCTCAGCCTGACCCTGAACCCATTCTTCAAAAATATCTCCGAACATCGCTTGTTTTGATAACCGCTGTTCAATATCGTCGATTCCATGCTTGTCTACGATATCGCAAGCGATCGATAAGGAAAGTGGGATCCCACCAGATACATGGTGCATTTTGCGAGCAATCGACAATTCAGTAATGCCGATACGTTTAATAAATTGGCGTACTTCACTCGTCGTTAATGGAAGCAGTTCCAACTGATTCATTAGCTGGTTCCAGCCACTTTTTTTCCATGCACCGCCAAGCGGCTCTCGACTAGTGAGACACCACTTTACCTTGGACGACAATGAAGGCAGCCACTCTTCTCTAAACCAATTATCGAGATCCGCCCAATGATCGAAAGCATCTACTAAAATAATCAGCCCTCCAACTTCTTCCGCTTTTTGAGCTAGAAGCGTAGATAGCTGTTTTTGCTTCATCAGCAGGTTATAGCTCTTGTCAAACTTATGATGAAGTTCATTAGATTCAAGTTCTCGAGATATCAAATATACAAAATGCTCAGGCGTTGGCTGTCCCATGTGGCTAGGTATATAAATACAACGTGAATTGCCAACCTCCTCTGCGAACATACGTAGCAACGTCGTCTTCCCTATGCCGCCAGGACCGTGCAAATTCAACATTTTCCATGCATGAAGATCGCTATTTAATAGCTCCATTAATGCATTAAGCTCAGAAGAGCGACCAACAAAAGCAGATCTTTGAGTATGATTGAGCAGATCAGAGATGAGCATGAAATCCTCCTTGTTGCTGTAATCACCCTGCATTTCCATCTCGGACCATTATATCCCAAATGATAGTAATTTGATATATATTTTGATAGTTCTCCATTGATATGATCTTAGCGTTATTACAGTTTGAGGAGGAGTTCCATTTGAAAAAAGTTATACTTACTGGTTTAATTTTTATTTTAGCTTTCATGTGCATGGGTGCTGTGGCAAGCGCATCCGGTTCGAGTGAATCGGTTGACGCGGTATTAAACAACAAGCTGCAATTCAAAATTGATGGGGCGGAATGGACACCAACAGCCGCACCTATCAGCTATAATGGAACGACCTATTTACCCGTAAGAGCAATCTCTGTCGCGCTTGGATTAGATATTAAATTCGAAGCCTCAACCAATTCCATCATTATCGTTAATGGTAAGAACAGTAACGAAGCTAGTGCAACAACCACGAATTCGACAGCAGACGCTCGAAACTTACCTATTAAAGCGACATTGAACAGAAGCTTAAAATTCCAAATCAATGGCGAGAGCTGGACCCCTACAGCAGATCCAATCAGCTACAAGAACACGACCTACTTGCCAGTGCGTGCACTTTCGAATGCACTCGGTCTTGATATCAAATTCAACCCCGCTTCCAATCTGATTGCGATTCAGAACGGTGAGGGAACGAATACACCTGTATCAAAAAATATAAAACCATTATTCGAAACCCAATATGAGTCTGGAGGCTACACGCTTCATACCGGTAGCTCGAATAAACTCACATTCAACGGCAAGAAGTATAGCAAAGCGCTCTACTCTGACACTCCATATGTGAATATGTACGTTTATCCTAAGGGTGCATATTCCACTTTGACACTTCACATCGCAAGCATGGAGCAAGCGATCGTGAAATTTAAGAATGACAAAGACGAAGTACTAAAGTCGGTTACGATTCCGAAAGGAAAACTGTCACCGGTTGAGCTTGATGTTAGTAAAATCAAAGATGACCACTATGTGACTGTTTCTGTTGTCCCATTTTACAACAATCACGATGAGGGTGCGGTCTACATCTTCGATACCTCATTCTACAGCAACGAGCCCGTTGGCAAAGCGGTCATTCCTGATTTTCCAAAGACATTAGCCTTATTCGATTCACAATACGAGATTGGCGGTTATACAGCAAACACAAGTGAGTCAAGCAAAATCGAATTCAATGGGCAAAAATATGATAAAGTGTTGCATTCGCCAGGTGAATGGGTAAACTTCTACATTTATCCAAAGGGCGAGTATAAAACGTTCGTTCTACAAATCGCAGCCACAGAAGATTCAATTGTCGTATTTAGAGATGAGAAAGACACAATATTTAAAACGGCAACCATCGTGAAAAATGAAGTAACTGCTATCGAGCTTGATGTGAGCAAGTTTACGGGAGAAAAGTATGTAACCATCCACGTAAAACCTGCGAACGATGGTTTTGAAGGAGAAGTATACGTATTCGATACTTCGACCTATAAATAAAACAATGGAGTGCCTCACCGCTTACGGGAGGCACTCCATTGTTTATCGTTTAGTGTTGCATAG
This sequence comes from Candidatus Cohnella colombiensis, assembly GCA_029203125.1. Taxonomy (GTDB): domain Bacteria; phylum Bacillota; class Bacilli; order Paenibacillales; family Paenibacillaceae; genus Cohnella; species Cohnella colombiensis. The sequence goes on along the minus strand of CP119317.1, from coordinate 771,819 downwards.
CGTCAGTTAATTCAATGAGCTTGTTTAATGTTTTCCAATTTCGCGCAGTAGCTGGCACATCGAGCTTCTGAATATGATTCATTAGCTTCGAATCGCGTATACTTCGAGCAGACAGGAAGTAAAGCTCGCGTCCAATGACTTGAACGTCCTCTCCAGCTAGTCGATAAGACATTACCTTTGCAACGCTTTCCTCCGACGGAATCCCGCCTAGGAACGCAATATAAAGAGTTTCAAATTCCGAAGCAGCTGTTGCAGCAACGAGCGCTTCCTCAGAGAACGGCAAACGCTCAGCTACCGCTCTTAACTGCTTAGCTGATCTTAATATGACTGAGATGGAGTATCCGAATGTCTCTCGTATTCCCTGTTCGATAAGTGAACATAGCTTCTCTTCATCGTAGGCCGATTCGAACAGTACATTACCACTTTGAATATACGTTTGAACGCGATTCAAACCGATCGAGTCAAACATACGTCTCAAATCTGCCATCGCAATCTTGTTATGTCCACCTACATTAATGCCTCGTAACAGCGCTACATAGATTGACACTACGTACACATCCCCTCAGGCATACAACCTATGAGTACAATATTATTTCAAAATAGCTTCAATTCGAGCAAGTTCCTCTACAGAGAAGTCGAGATTGTTCAATGCTGCAACGTTATCATCGATTTGGCTGACACGGCTCGCACCGATCAGCACACTCGTTACGCGACCGCCACGCAATGCCCACGCAAGTGCCAGCTGCGCCAACGTCTGACCACGAGCGACAGCAATATCGTTCAGCTTGCTTACTTTAGCGAGCACCTCTGGTGTTACATGGCTTTCCTTCAAGAAACCATGCGCACTTGCTGCACGAGAATCGCTAGGGATGCCTCCAAGATACTTGTTCGTCAACAGCCCTTGTGCTAGTGGTGAGAATACAATGGAACCGACTCCACCCTCATCAAGCACATCCTGCAAGCCATCTTCAATCCAACGATCAAACATATTATAATTCGGTTGATGGATGAGCAGAGGCGTGCCAAGGTCTTTCAAAATCTCAATTGCTCTCTTCGCTTCAGCAGGGCGATAGTTCGAGATTCCGACATACAGTGCTTTACCCGATCTTACGATTTGATCCAATGCACCCATTGTTTCTTCTAATGGAGTATCTGGATCTGGGCGATGGTGGTAGAAAATATCAACATAGTCTAGCCCCATCCGCTTCAAGCTTTGATCTAGACTTGAGATCAAATATTTGCGCGAGCCATTATCACCATAGGGACCAGGCCACATCCAATAGCCCGCTTTCGTCGAAATGATCAACTCATCGCGATAAGGCTTCAAGTCTGATGCGAGCATTTTGCCGAACGCCTCTTCTGCTGATCCTTGAGGTGGACCATAATTGTTTGCTAGATCAAAGTGTGTAATACCAAGATCAAACGAACGTCTTACCATCGCACGACCGTTCTCATATAAATCTTGACCCCCGAAATTATGCCACAGACCAAGCGATACGGCAGGGATCTTAAGCCCCGAACGTCCAACGCGATTGTACTTCATGTTTTCATAACGATTCGAGCTTGCTTCATATACCATTCATAATCCCTCTTTCTGTTTAGGTTTGAGCCGCCACAATCCCGCCCGGATGAGGCAGCGCGATAAGTTCCATCGATGTTTCCTCACCTGAATATAGCATTACGAGCAGTGTTGGAGCAGTGTAATCCACACGTCCTTCTTGTTGCCATAACGTATAATCGAATGGTAATCGATCGATCATAGCCTTCTTTTGCAATTCTCGTTCGTCCATACCTAATTCCTTTGCCGCAAACTTAAAGCTAGAATTCCAATCTTTCTTGTCTAAGCGATCATCCCACCACAGTTTACGAGGCTTGTACTTATGCTGATAATAATAGTCGATCCTCAATAACCCGAATGCAACGTCCTTGTTGAGCAGATCTGCAGAATCAGCTTCAAGGAACTCCCATAAACGCGAGAACAGATGATCGAGTTGGTGCCCGATTCGACTCCACCCCTGCTGCTCCCAATAATCACCAAACGCTTGGAAAAAGTCATAGGGTGACGAGTACGCTTGTGTGATTAAGTACTCCATCGTCCGATCCATGCGGTGTGCATTCCAATACTTCTCAAGAACATCTTCTATGCGCTTAATTTTTACGATGTCGCCAAACGGCATCAGATCGTTGCCAAGCATCTCATATGGCGCACGGTCCATATAGATATAACCATACTTGTCGGCATCATTTCGCAGCCCTGTGCCTCTTAACATCTTCAAGAAGCCAAGCTGCAATTCCTCAGGTCGAAGCGCAAACACATCGTTGAACGTCTTTCGGAAGGTGTCATAGTCTTCATGTGGCAAACCCGCGATCAAGTCAAGGTGCTGATCAATCTTGCCGCTTTCCTTTACCTTTACAACTGTGCGAGAAAGCTTCTCGAAGTTTTGACGACGCTGGACAGCGAGATTCGTCGGATCATTCGTCGATTGAACGCCGATCTCAAAGCGAAAAATGCCTGGAGGTGCATGCTCAGCGAGAAAATCGAGCACTTCAGGACGCATAATATCCGCTGTAATCTCGAACTGGAATACGCATCCACGGTGATTATCGATCAGAAATTGAAACACTTCCATCGCATATTCACGCTTAATATTAAAGGTTCTGTCAACGAACTTAATCAGCTTTGCACCATGATCGATTAAGTATGTAATCTCCCCCTTCACCCATTCGATATCGAAGTAACGGACACCAACCTCAATACTGGACAAACAAAATTGACAGTTGAACGGACACCCTCTGCTCGTCTCAAAATAAACAACTCGATTGCCCAGTGAAGGTATGTCCTCGGGAAAGCGATAGGGGGATGGGATCGTTGACAAGTCTAGCTTAGGGCGTCCTACATTCACAATGACTTGTCCAGCTTTGCGGTATGCCAACCCGAATACGAAGTGATACTTTTGGTCCGTTGAGATTTGCCGAAGCAAATCTAGAAACGTCTCCTCTCCTTCGCCCATTATAATAAAATCTACATCGGTCAATCGATTCATCCAATACTCGGTATCATAGCTGACTTCAGGTCCACCGAGCAAGATCTTCACCTCTGGTAGCACCTTGCGCAGCATGTCAATAACAGCGACCGTCTCTTCAATGTTCCAGATGTAACACGAAAATCCGATCACGTCCGGTTTTTTCGAGTATAGGTCCGCTGCAATGCTCATGACAGGATCCTTGATCGTGTACTCTGCCATGGTCACCTTAAATTCAGGCTCAGCGAATGCTTTCAAACAGCGTAATGCCAATGAGGTGTGGATATATTTCGCATTAAGCGTCGCAACGACGATATTCATTTGCTATTCCTCTTTCGATATACAGTGATTCTTCTATTGTACTGGATATCTGTTAAAGAATAAACCTGTGAACGCGCGTTTACAAAGGTGAGAAATATAACCGGACTCTAGCGAAGAGCCCGGCTTGTGGATTAATTATACATCAAAGCCGTTGTTTTTAATCACATCTTGAATAAAATAGTAGCTGTCCTTCGGATGGCGCTCTAACGTCTCATAGTTCGTATATACGATTCCGAAGCGCTTCTTATAGCCTTCTGCCCATTCGAAGTTATCGAGCAACGACCAGGCAAAGTAGCCTTTAAGAGGTACGCCAGATGCAATTAGACGGTGACATTGAATGAAGTGCTTACGGAAATATTCCGTACGAAGTTCATCGTGTACGCGATTGTCTGCTGTCAATTCATCGTCATAGCAAGCGCCATTTTCCGTAATGTAAATAGGAGTATCGCCATACTCTTCCTTCACCCAGCTAAGCACTTTGTACAAGCCGTCAGCGTATACATTCCAATCCATAAATGTTTTGTCGAAGCCTACTTGCACCTCTTCACAATCAAACAATCCTTCATTCTTCTTGTAACGACCAAAACCCCCGCTATAGAAGTTAACTCCAATGAAGTCGATCGGCTGAGCAATCGTCTCCATGTCGCCTGGAACAATTGGCACTTCTGCACCCTTCATCTTGAACCAGTCAACCATAAATTGCGGATAAGTACCCTTGAACGTTGGCTCCATGAACCATTCGTTATTGTAAGCACGATTGCGATGTGCTGCTGCGATATCTTCAGGAGATGTAGAGTACGGCTCAAACCAATACAAGTTATGCGTCGTTCCAATCTCACCTTGTACGCCAAGTGCGCGGAATTTCTTCACCGCTTCACCATGCGCTACCATACAGTGGTGAGCGACCGTAATTGCGAGCTGCAAATCCTTGTTGCCAGGAGCATGCGCTCCGATGTAGTTCGAAAGGAACGACACACACCAAGTTTCATTGAATGTGATATATTGCTTGATTTTACCATCAAATGCTTTGAAGATGACTTCAGCATAATTCACGAATGCATCGATCGTATCGCGATTCGCCCAGCCACCTTTGTCTTGAAGCGCTTGTGGTAAATCCCAGTGATAAAGTGTTACACATGGCTCGATGCCCGCAGCAATTAAGCCGTCGACAACGCGCTTATAGTAATCCAAGCCTTTCTCGTTCACTTCGCCAGTGCCTTGTGGAAAAATACGTGGCCAAGCGATCGACAGTCTATAGGCTTTAACTCCGAGCTTTTTCAACAACGCGATATCTTCTTCATAGCGGTGATAGCTGTCACATGCAACGTCGCCATTATCCCCGTTATACACTTTACCTGGTGTGCGACAAAACGTATCCCAAATCGACATACCACGGCCATCTTCTTGATACGCGCCTTCAATTTGAAACGATGCTGTTGCTGTACCCCATACGAAATCTTTTGGAAAGTCTAAGCGAGCCAATGTAAATCCCTCCATATATATACTAGATAGAAAACGATTTCCCTCTCTAATAAATTTCGAGATTTGATGTTATATTCCTGCATTCAATGTTGCTGTCTCGTTATCTAATTTTGCTCTGAACATACTTTAAACGACCATCTCATGCTAAAATAAGATAAAAACCGCCATAGATAGAGAGGGAGAACTCCATGACTTTCCGTTTAATTGCGATCGATCTCGATGATACATTGCTCACAGATGAAGGAATTGTAACAGAAGCAACACGTGAAGCGATGGCTGCTGCAATTGCTCATGGCGCACATGTTACGATTGCTACTGGCCGCATGTTCGCGTCCGCGCAAAAGATAGCACGACAAGTTGGCTTAAATGTGCCGATCATTACTTACCAAGGCTCGCTTATTAAAAACTTGCTGGATGAAGAAGTGCTTTATGAACGTTACGTACCGACTGCTGCTGCATTGCGGATCTATGAATATTGCAAGCAGCGTGGCATTCATATTCAAGCAGCCATTAACGATGAGCTGTATTCGCCTAGCGACAACGAACATATCCGAGCATATGTGCAATTATCGAAAATTCCTTACAAAGTCATTCCAGATTTCGAAACGCTGCTTCAACATGAGAAAGTAACAAAGTTTGTTGCAATTGATGAGCCTGCTCGGTTAGATGGGCTTTTGCCAGAGCTTAGAGAGATGCAAGGATCTGAGGTTTACATTACGAAGTCGAAACCGAATTTCTTAGAGTTTTTAAATCTTGAAGGCACAAAGGGGCATGCGCTTCGTTTTCTAGCTGCGCATTACGACATTCCAATGGAAGAGACAATTGCGGTTGGCGATGCGATGAATGATCATGAGATGATCGAGGCTGCTGGTCTAGGCGTTGCGATGGGCAACGCAGTACCTGCGCTGAAAGCAATTGCAAACTTCGTTACATTGAGCAACAACGATGATGGCGTTAAGCATGTTTTGGACAAATTTATTTTGAAACGTGACTAACTTTGATTCAGGCAAAAATGCCTTCAACTCGATAATTAAAAGAGGGAATGTATCTCCTGGAGGAGCGACAGCGTTTGCATTTGAGATCGTGAAATTTCCTTGTTAAGAATTTACAAATTCAGATTTCACGATCTCAAGAGCAACCGGAAACCAGCTAATACTTGTCAACATTTAATCCCTTGGCTTACATGTATCTAGCTGATATACTTTTACTGCATACCAAATAACCTCCATGGTCGTGGAGGATTTTGGATAAATATGGATTATGGTTGGTAGGGCTGGCCTTTCTTCAAGATGGCGTAAATGTGATGCAATAGCTTGTTGGCGCAAGCAATCACCGTCACCTTGTAGGGCTTGCCCTCTTTTCTTTTCTTATCGTAGTAGGCTTTTAATTTCGCGTTGGCGTCACGTCTTAATCCACATTGTACGGCTAGAAATAATGCCCGGCGAAGCCGTTTGGAGCCCCGTTTTGTTATTCGACTGCTTGTGGCCACAAACTGACCTGAACTATGAACACCTGGATCTAGCCCCGCAAACGCCACGAGTTGCTTCGGATCTTGGAACTGTTGCGCGTCTCCAATTTCTGAAATAATGGCTGCAGCAAGCTTATCACCTATGCCCGGAATACTTTTTATTAACTCCACTTCCGGTAGTTCTCCGGCTAGTTGTCTTATCTGGTCCTCGATCACCTCGATTTGCTCCTGCATGGAAAGAAGCAACGACACCATGCTTTTCAGCATCTGCATCTGAGTAGGGCTATTCTTGTTCTCTTTCCATTGTCGATAAATAAACTCTAGATGCTCAATTTTCGTGCAGATCCACGATGCAGAACGAGATTTACTCGCTTGTTTACGAATGGCTTCGTCCCATTCTAAAGTTTGATCGGATAAGCACATCTGCAACGTAGTGAGAGCTGTCGCGGAGAAAAGATCCGAAAACACCCCCTCATAGGTTGGGAATACCTGATCTAATAAAGCACGCATATTAAGCTTTGCTTGCACGTACAGTGAGGTCACGAACTCGTGTTGCCTTGTTATGTGTTGCAACTCCGTGTAGCACTCGTTCCAGGTTCGATGAGGCTTCACGTCCCCTCTGTAATACATTTCGGCCAAATGCCAGGCATCCGCTGCATCTGTTTTCACCTTACGTAACTGTGCGCTCTTCGAACGTTTAGATAATAGCGGATTAACGATGAAGTGCGTAATTTCCATACGCTCCAAATAGGCTATAACGATGCGATGATAGTGCCCTGTTGCCTCCAAAACCACAACCGCTCGGTTACCCGTTTGTTCCTCAAGCGTGCGTATCACTTCGCCAAGTCGTCCGAACCCTTCCTCGGTATGCCGAATTGTTACCGACTTTCCACACACCTCATTACGCTTCACGAACGCTTGAAATACACTCGCGCCTTTTGCCACATCCAGTCCGATAACTGGTTCCATGTCAGCTCCTCCTGATATCATTCTAGCCGGCAATCCCACAACGGTTCCAAACCCATAGCTTCGCTTGTTATACGAGGTCTCAAGCCTCAACCAGCCCAAACATGGTCATTGGGAGTAGTGGGAGAACAGTTTCCGGTACGGGGTAAGCTCCCCAAGGAGATACGCGTTCTCCCGGCTACCACCATCATAGAATGCCTATAAAAATAGGCCAACCAGAAATAACTGGCTGACCTAATAATACGAAGGGGATACATCCCTAAAATCTATAATCGATTAAATCACAAAGAGGCGCCCCATAAATTCAATTATGGGGCGCCCCTGTCTTAATGTTACATTATCGCGGTCGTAAGCTCTTTTCCATCGTTAGCGTCTTAACGGTTCCGGTCGGACGTACAACAAGCTCTTGATCGACGACCTCATACCCAAGGTCTTGATACAAGACGAGATTGTTTTGCACATTCTGGCGAACTTTACAGCGGCTAATGTCTTTACCCTTGGATGTACCAAGATGCTCCAGCCATTTAATCAGTCGCTTCGCATACCCTCTACGTCGCTTGTTCGGCACTACCGAAAGGCGGAAGAAGTAAATCGCATCGCCAGTCATCTGATAGCGAACCATCGCTACTGCCAAATCGTCCTCATATACAATCGCTGCGGATTCTGCACCACTTGTTAGAGCTTCGCGAATTGAATCGCTCGTTTCCTCTAATGCACTTGATGGCGGAACGCTTGCACGATACTCTTCAAATGCCATGAGCATCAAAGCATGAATCGTATCTGCATCATCTGCAGTAGCTTCACGAATCGTTACCTCTAGCTCCGAAAGTGGTCGAGACTTTGGCTTTTCCAGTGTAATCGGTTGCTCTCTTTGACTCTCTTGTTCTACTGATTCAGTCGTATTTACGACTTCACCATCCACTTCGATCGCATCATTTGCACGTTTAGATGCTTTCACTGGCTCATCGAACAATGCCCCTTTAAAGTATTTGCGCGCGCTAGGAGTAAACAGGAAAATGACCATAGCGAGAATGATGAACCGTTGTAGGGGAACAATGGCAACTAATAGTAAAATCAATGTTAGCAATATCGATGGCACTAGCTTCCGTTTCCGTATGTAGAACATGATGAGGAGTAGCACAATGACAGGGATCATTAAGAAAAGCAAATTGCTGATCAGCATATCTGAAGTATATTCAACGATCTTGTTCGTTTCGAGAATATTCTTCTTAAATGTGCCTAAGCTACCCGTGCTGTCTGCGGGAACAAAATAGATGACTAAATGTTGCCCCACAAAAAAAGCAATAAATAAAATCTGTAAATAAATTAACATCGTTACTGTTTTTATCGTTGTTGGTCTTCGCAAAGTAAATCCTCCTAGTTGAAAGCGTTCCCTCTATATTAGCAAAAAAAACCGAAGTTCGCACGTCCTCGAACTCCGGAACATTCTCATAGCGTTAAGATTAAAGACCTGCTAGCACTTGGTACCAGACTCCGCGCTTAGAATACAGTGTATTCCGCACCTCATCCCAGCCTCCCAAATACGCAATATCGAATAATTCTGAAGGGGTCGGAAACTGATCAACATGCGCGGAAGCTACTTTCTCGTCCACTGAACGGAATCCGTGTTTCACAAAAATTTCCTGTGCCTCTGCACTATAGAGATATGCAATGAATGCATCTGCCACTTCACGCACACCATGCTGGTCAGCGTTACGACTCACGACTACTGCCGGATTTTCGATCAGAATCGTACTGCTCGGAATAACGATATCATATTTTTTTCCCTGAGCGATTCTAGCAAGAAGTTCATTCTCATACGTTACGATCACATCGCCAACACCATATTCGAACGCGGCCATCGAAGCTCGCCCGCTCTTATCCATCGATTCAATATTGCGATGGACATCTGCAAGAAAATGCTTCGCAACTTCCGGATCACGCTTTCCCATCTCTTTTTCAGAGTATTTCAGCCCAGCCCCGTAAATGGCATTAATGTCCCACTGAGCACCTCCCGAAGTTTTCGGATTAGGATACAAAACCTTCACATCTGAACGCTTCAAGTCATCAAAATCGCGGATACCAAGCGGATTGCCTTCACGAGTACCGAGTACAACGATTGAGCGTGTAATCATCCCACGGAGCGCACCCGCATTCCAATTCGGATCGACAAGCTCAGCACGAACAAGCTTATCTACGTCGCCCTCCATCGCAAGCAACGTCACATCTGCCTGAAACCCAGCAATAATGGATCGTGCTTGTGTACTAGATGCCTCATAGGATTCCTGATAGACAATATTTTGACCCGTGCGTGCCTTCCACTCTGCCTTGAATGCTGGTAATAGTTCTCCAAGCGCATCTTTCACGACTGAATATGCCCCGATCACCAGTTGAACTTCTTTGTCAGAGCCATTGGAAACAGAGGGCGATTCTTTTGTATTGTCTGCACTAGCACAGCCAGAGAGAAGCACTAACACAAGTGTAATTAAGCCAAAATCGATAAATTTGAACCGTCTTAGGGTATGATTAATCGAACGCATGTTATTCCTCCCACGGTACCATTGAAGGCTCCCGTAAAGCAAAGTTGCATTAAATAAATACAGGCAGTGGATCTTCCTTCAGCTTATTCTCCATTACCCAGCTTTCATTGTCATTAAACAGATATGCACGATGTATGAGCACTTGAACTACATCTCCGGGGTGCAGTACATCCTTTTCCAGGGAACGATAAGTGACTAAGCGGGTATTGCCCACATCTACTTCTACCAACCACTCGCTACCGCGAAAATGAATATGGTGGACGCGACCTTGCTCTGTCGCTGAAAGCACGATAAACTCATTTCGACTACCAATCTCCACATATTCCGGACGAATCAAAGCTTTGGTTCCCGCCTTTAACCCATCAATCGCAAAGCCGCGCAATGAAGTAACATCCTCCACGATCGTCGACTCACCGATAAAGCTAGCAACGAATGGGGTTTGTGGATCTTTATAAATTTCCCAAGGCGAGCCCTTCTGTTCCAAGCGGCCTTTATTAATAATCATAATTTCATCCGCAACTTCAATCGCTTCATCTTGGTCATGTGTAACGAAGATTGACGTAATACCGAGACGATCGATCATGTCACGTAGCCAAGTCCGAAGCTCTTGCCGAATTTTCGCATCAATTGCAGCGAACGGCTCATCTAATAGGAGTAGCTGTGGCTCAGGCGCAAGTGCACGCGCGAATGCAACACGTTGACGTTGACCGCCTGATAGCTGATGTGGCAGACGCTTCTCGAACCCTTTTAAGCCAGTAAGCTCAACAAGCTCTGCGACGCGATCTTTAATTTTCGCCTTCGACCACTTCTTTACTTCCAGTCCGAATGCGATATTATCTGCGACTGACATATGTTTGAATAGCGCATAGTTTTGAAAGACGAAGCCAATCCCTCTCTCCTGAGGGGGCAAGTCGTTAACGCGCTGTCCGTGAAAAATAATATCTCCCGAGTCAACGCTCTCTAGACCTGCAAGCATGCGTAGAATTGATGTTTTCCCGCCACCACTTGGACCAAGCAAGCCGATGAGCTGACCTTTTGTGATTGAGAAATTCACATCTTGCACTGCCTGAAAGCTACCAAACTTCTTATTCAAGCCACGTACTTCTACATGCATCTTAATGCACTTCCTTTCGAGATTTAGCCCATTCCATAAACAAGAGCAAGCCGATCGAGCTAACCGCTAACACTAACGCAACGGAGTTCGCTGCGACAAGTTTAAAATTTTCAACATCTTGATAGACAAGTGTAGTCGCGGTTTGCGTCTTGTTAATGATGTTGCCCGATACGACGAGAACAGCACCGAATTCACCCATCGATCTTGCAACGGTAAGTACGATACCATAGACGACACTCCAACGGATCGATGGCCATGTGACACGCCAGAAAGTCGTCCAAGCATTCGCCCCAAGCGTTGCCGCCGCTTCTTCCTGCTGGCTGCCGATTTCCTGAAGCACCGGCATTACTTCTCGAACGATCAATGGAAATGTAACGAATAACGTTGCAATAATCATCCCTGGTAGTGCATAGACAATGTCGATCCCAGCCCAATTAAACAAAGTGCCTATCGCTGTCTCAGGCCCGAGGAGTAACACAATCATCAGTCCTCCGATGACAGGTGATACAGCAAAAGGAAGATCTACAACACTATTCATCAATTGCTTAAGCTTGCGTCCAAGCCATGTGGCTCGCACCAAGTAAAGGGATAACATGACCCCGAAAATGGTATTGATAAAGGTAACAATGACTACAATTAAACCCGTCATATATAGCGCATGCAAAGTTTCTGGTCGAGAGAGCCCCATTGAGAAGCCGCTCCAGCCTTCATTCCAAGCACCCATTGCAATACGAATAACGGGAACGATGAGTAAAATTCCAAATAGTACGAAAGTTAAACCAATCCATAGTCGTCTCATACTCATGCGCCCTTCCTCCGCATCTGTACAACATTCACAAGCCACAGAATGAAGAAGGATAACGTCAAGAGCAGTACACTTACCGTCGTCGCACCATGGAGATTATCACTTTCAATTTCTCCGAAAATATACACAGAAGCGATCAGCGTTTTACCTGGGATATTCCCTGCAACAAGAACAACTGCACCAAATTCTGCAATCGAGCGCGAAAAAGCGAGCATTGCCCCACTCAAAATGCCTGGTAGCATGTTCGGTAATATTACAGTCCAAAACGTCTTCGCCTTCGTTGCACCAAGAGTATAAGCCGCTTCTTCCTCCGCTTGATCCATCTCTTCGAGCAACGGCTGTACAGCACGGATCACGAATGGAAAGGTGACGAATACCATCGCAATAACGATTGCTGGTTCATGGAATAAGATCGAAAAGCCCCAGCGTTCTGCCCACTCTCCAATAAAGCTGCGAGGTCCGAGCAACACTAAGACCATTAAACCGACAACTGCGGTTGGGAGTGCGAATGGCAAATCGACAAGACTGTTCAGCAATCGCCTTCCCACAAACCGATAACGGATAAGCACCCAAGCCGACATCGTACCGACGAGCATATTGATCACTGTCGCTATGACTGCTAATTTAACAGTCAGTAACACCGCTTTCCACGCCAACGGCTCATTCAGGTTATCGAAGAAAGTAGACCAGCCTGCGGAAAGAGAATGACCATAAATCCCGAATATCGGTAGTACAATCAATACAATAAAGTAGAGCATGACAGCGGTGCGAAAACCCCAGCTCCACCATCGGCTCTGAATTACGGAACTCACGTTGTCGTGTACCTCCTGTGCTGCAATAGCGACTATACAGAATAATTCCTATTAAAATAGTTGGTATTATTAACATAGCAGATGACAAGTTCTCTCGTCAATGAAAAAGTGTACTTCTTAGCCTATTTTGTGTAAATTTCTACCTAGAGTGGTGTGCTTATTCCCCATCTATGAAGTAAGAGGATTCGCCTAACTCAATGACCGCTTGCCCTTGTGTAATATCGGTTACCCAAGCCTGAAATTGCTCTGCCTTTCCATATTCCGGCAAACATTGAACGCGCACTCGGTCAGTAAACCCGACTTCACCGATCCGGTGACCGCGACCTCTGAATTCATTTTCAAGCTTTCCATACCACGTATAACCCACATCTACAATCACTTCACGATGAAGCACCATTGAAATCTGCTCGGCCGCATCAATTCCTGCAACTGCACCGTCTGTATAAGCTCGAACAAGCCCACCTGCACCTAACATAATTCCGCCAAAGTACCTCGTGACAACGACAGCTACATTTTTCAATCCACGATGCTTGATCACTTCTAATATGGGCTTGCCCGCTGTACCGCTTGGTTCGCCATCATCTAACGCTTTCTGAAATTCATCACGCTCGCCAATGACATACGCGGAACAGTTATGAGTCGCATCCCAATATTTCTTCTTCAATTCCTCTATAAATGCAACCGCTTCCGACTCGGATGCCACTGGACGCGCATGACCGATAAATCTCGATTTCTTGATGACAATTTCTGCGTTGCTGTACTGTCTGACTGTGGTGTAGCGCTCTAGCATTGGATTCACCTCTGATGACTATTTTACAATGAGTGAGCCATAAACCCCAACAATGATGCCAAGAAATATTATATTAATTAACACGATCAGTATAAAAACAGCAATATATAGCGGTTTGACGTATCCAATCAACCAAGCGATTAGTGCTAAGACAGCGCAACTCAAAATGAAGAGGAGCATTTCCCTCAATATAGCGTCATCTGTATACATGCCTAGCAAGATATAAAATAATAGCGAAACTGCAAAGATTGAAACGATTGCAATTCGACCAAGGAACGAGGGTGAAAGCCTACGTCTAGTCGTTGAGGCTGTTATAGTTTGCTTAATCTTTAACGGTGGAGTTAGTCTTCCAAGCATCCATAGCTGTGTGTAGCCTGCAACACATCCGAAAACAATCTGCAGCAGCACACTTCCATTGTTGCCTATGTGAACCGCAATCATCTGCATACTCAATGTGACCAAAGCCACCGACCAGAGCTGCGGAGCTGTTCTCAGCTTGGTCCAAGCTTGCCGAAGAAGCTGTGCAGCTTTTGTTGCCTCGTATGTCATTCCAACAATTATTGCACTTAGTAGCCATGCGATAACGCCAATCGTCAGCAATAACGATATCAGAAACGCTTGCCAAAATGGATGCTGAGTACTTTCTACAAAAGTTGTCGCAATCTTTGTCACTTCGAACCCTATGAGTACAACTACGATCCACATTATCGCTACGAATAGAAGTTCCCTAAGAAGCTGACTACGATTTACTATACCTCGTACTCTCTTCGTATAAAGAACAGCAATCATACACGTTGCCCAGCTCAACAATAACGTATTCCAAGATGAAATCGCTGCCCCCCACTCACAGGCAACGATGATTAAAGTAGTTAACCAGATCATACCGCCTCTAGTGTTATGCGCAGACTGATTGTTATTCATGATCGCGATCCCCCACTGCAGTAGTATGCAATACAACTACCCTAGCATAGCACGACACATCGCATTGGAAAATAGTAGGGTTGTGTAACAGCGTAAACTCACGATAGGGATTAATAAAACTATAATTTTGTGCTACAGGTGACATTATGGACGATAGCCTAGATAATCTAAATGGATTTCATACAGTTAGTTTTCTCCGATCAGGCGATATACTTGGACTACATGTAATACCTACATTTAATTCGTACGTATTCCGTAAGATCAATAGGAATATTCAATTCTTAATGTATGTTTTGCATTTAGTTTGGCTGAAAATCAAATTAGACATCAAACTACCTGTACATTTTACAGTTAGACATTTCACAAGCAAAGACGCCATCGGCTTCCTTGGACGCTGAAGAAGCTTTGCGGAGACATTCCACAAAAAAAAGAGCCTACCCCTTCACCATCAGGTGACAGAGGTAAGCTCTTCTAAGCCAAGAAGCCGTAGCAGTAGCGCTACCGCTAATTGCAACCTGCTCGATAACAATTACAAACGTGCTTCCAGCGCTTTCTTCTGCTCTTCAAAGCCTGGCTTGCCGAGTAATGCGAACATGTTTTTCTTATAAGCTTCAACGCCTTCTTGGTTGAACGGATTCACACCAAGCAAATAGCCACTGACACCACAAGCGATTTCAAAGAAATACACCAATTGTCCGAACGTGTACGGATTCATATCCGGCAACTTCACAATCAAGTTCGGCACATTGCCGTCTGTGTGAGCAAGCAGCGTACCTTCGAATGCCTTCTTATTCACGAAGTCGAGCGACTTGCCTGCCAAGAAGTTCAGACCGTCGAGATCGTCCTCCGTGCTCTTGATCGTAATTTGTTCGGCTACCTCGCCAACTTGAAGCACCGTTTCGAAAATAATCCGATTGCCCTCTTGAATGAATTGTCCCATAGAATGGAGGTCAGTGGAGAAGTCAACGGATGCTGGGTAAATTCCTTTATAATCCTTGCCTTCGCTCTCCCCATAAAGTTGTTTCCACCATTCAGACACGAAGTGTAAGCCCGGCTCATAGTTCACGAGAATTTCTACAGTTTTCCCTTTACGATAGAGCGCATTACGCACAGCAGCATACTGATAAGCTGGGTTCTCGCTCAAATTCGGGTTGTTTAACGTTGATGCCGCGTCTTGTGCACCCTTCATAATCGCTTCAATATCGATGCCAGCAGCAGCGATTGGCAGTAACCCTACTGCTGTCAGCACCGAATAACGACCACCTACATCATCAGGAATGACGAAAGTCTCGTAACCTTCCTCATTCGCCAGCACCTTCAGTGCACCGCGTGCTTTATCCGTTGTGGCATAAATCCGTTTGCGCGCTTCCTCCTTGCCATACTTGTTTTCAAGTGCTTCACGGAAAATACGGAACGCGATTGCCGGTTCAGTCGTCGTTCCCGATTTGGAAATTACGTTGATTGACCAGTTTTTACCTTCAAGCGTTTGGAGAAGATGCGTAACATACGTCGAGCTGATATTGTTACCTGCGTAGAAAATTTGTGGCGTCTTGCGTTGTTCCGCAGGCAATGTGTTGTAGAAAGAATGCTGAAGCATCTCAATTGCAGCACGAGCACCAAGATAAGAACCGCCGATACCTATAACAACAAGCGCATCAGAATCTCCTTGAATTTTCTTTGCAGCATTTTGAATCCGAGCGAACTCTTCTTTGTCGTAATCCGATGGAAGGTTAATCCAACCTAAGTAGTCAGAACCTGCTCCTGTACCATTATGTAGCTGCTCGTGAGCCAACTTTACTGCTGGTGCTAAGTTGTCGATCTCGTGCTGTCCAACAAATTGGATCGCTTTAGAATAGTCAAATTGAATGTTTTTAGTCATAATTCTGCACCCCTTCACCTTAACTAATTTTTTTAATTTCACAATAGATTAAGCATACTGAAAAAAGTATGTCCGCACAAGTTATCAAGGCTTAAGATTGCTAAGCTTCATCATTTCTTCTTATCTTCTGGCAGGGAATGTAGAGGAATATCGATGTTGTTGTCTAATTAGGTATATATGTCGGTTGATGAGATCAAAGGTCGAATAGGAGACGATAACATGAAATCAATTGGATTTGTGGGCTTAGGAACGATGGGCGCTCCAATGGCAGCAAATTTGCTTAAAAAGGGCTACTCCGTCACAGTTTATAATCGGAACATTGGCAAAGCGAACGAGCTTTCCGAGCTTGGGGCGGATGTGGCAAACACCCCCCGAGAGCTTGCAAAGTCTGTTGATGTCATCATCACAATGATTAGCAACGATAAGGCAATTACTGAGGTTTACTACGGGGAGAACGGAATTCTGAATGGTCTCACCCCCAGCAAAGTCATGATTGACTGCAGTACGATATCACCAGATCTCTCTCGAAAATTAGGTTCGGATGCACGTGAACGTTATTGCGATTTTATTGATTCACCAGTGACAGGCAGTAAGCCTGCCGCAATCGAGGGTTCACTCCTGTTCATGGCAGGAGGAGATTCGATTGTTGTTGAACAGCATCGCGACCTTCTGCTTGCTATGGGTCGAGATGTTATTTATTTAGGCCCTCAAGGTAGCGGATCTGTTGCAAAGTTAGCGCATAATACCATTGTCGGTATTAATGCCGTCGGCTTAATCGAAGGGATGTCGATTGCTGCTAAGAATGGCATGGATGCTTCTGCATTTTTGCGTATTATTAATGGCGGTGGTGCTGCAAGTAAACAAGCCGAGTTAAAGGGTCAGAAAATCATTGATCGAGACTTCAGCGTACAGTTTTCACTTGAACTCATGCTGAAAGACTTAGGTTTGTCCACTGCGTTGACACACCAATTAGGCATCCCTACACCTATGCTCGATGCTGCTAAAAATATGTTCCAGATCGGTCAAGCTGCCGGCTATGGTGATTCTGACTTAAGCGCTCTCGCGAACATCTACGAAAGCTGGATAGGCAAAAGAATCGGTGAAACGAATATCGCTCCAGCCTATCCGATGCAGCAGCAAAGCGATTCAGAACGGAGAAAGAAAACAAGATTGCCACTCAATATCCCGATTATGATGTCGATCTACCAATGGGAGCAAGAAGGCTCATTCGCTGGACAATCGGTTACCGGTTACTTAATGGACTTGTCAGAAGACGGCATTCAACTCGAAACTCAGATGCCACTCGCACAAGATATGTTCGTCATCATCCACTTCCTACAGGAATCAGAGCTACCACCGATGACAGCAAGAATTATCCGTGTCGAGAAGAACAAGGATATGTTCAAGTACGGCTGTATGTTGTCGGCACTTCCACTGTATCAGCACCTTCAATTGAAGGAATATATCGAGCGCAAGAGCAGTCACGAATAACGTTACGCAACTAGGTCAAAAAACAAGGAGCTAAGCGAGAATAGATCGCTTAGCTCCTTGGTTTTTCAAAAGCAGATTAATCCAAGTACGAGCAAATATAGTCCGTAACCGTCTTAACGACAAGCTTGAAGCTGGAATTTGCAGGCACTTCGAACTTCGTAGGCTCAGAAATTTCAAGCCATTCGGATTGACCCGGAAGCAACACAGACAATTCACCTGATTGAATGTCCATTATTTCCTTTTGCCCAGTGCCGAATTCATATTCACCTGGCAGCATAATGCCCAGTGTAATTTTTGTGCCATCTTCGAGGATGACTGCACGGCTTGTAACTTTACCTTCGAAATAAACATTCGCTTTTTTTACAACTGATACCTTATCGAATTGAGACATCCTGCACTCCAGCTCCCCTAGATCTACTACCTTAATTTATACAAGCTTCTTGAACTGAGCAACAACGTTGTCAACTGTGAAGCCATATTCTTGAATAACGCGATCGCCAGGAGCCGAAGCACCGAACGTTGAAATCCCGATAATTGCACCGCTATCCCCAACGTAACGTTCCCAACCAAATGGATGAGCCATTTCAATTGCAAGACGAGCTTTGATCGCCTTAGGCAATACGCTTTCCTTGTAGCTCGCATCTTGCTTCTCGAATAAATCAAAGCTTGGCAAGCTCACAACGCGTACATGAATACCTTGCTCAGCAAGTGCTTTCTGCGATGCAACAGCGAGTTGCACTTCAGAGCCAGTTGCGATCAAGATTCCTTGTGGTGCGCCATTCGACGCTTCAGATACAACATATCCGCCCTTCGTAATTGACTCACGAGCATTGCTGCTGCCTTCTAAGATCGGCAAGTTTTGACGCGTCAATACTAGCGCAACCGGGTTGCTATTGTTTTGAAGCGCGTATGCCCAAGCAGCAGACGTTTCGTTGCCGTCCGCAGGACGAATAACTGTCAAGCCTGGAATAATACGAATCGAAGCGAGTTGCTCGATTGGCTCATGCGTAGGACCGTCTTCTCCGACAGCAATACTGTCATGTGTAAGGACGTACACAACAGGCAAGCCCATCAATGCAGCCAGACGAACCGCTGGACGCAAGTAGTCCGTAAATACGAAGAACGTACCGCCGAATACTTTCAAGCCACCATGTAGCATAATCCCATTCATTGCTGCAGCCATACCGAATTCACGAACACCAAAGTAGATGTTGCGACCTTCGTAGTTGCCCGGCTTGAATACGGATAGACCCTTCAAGTGAGTCATCGTCGAGCTTTCCAAATCAGCGGAACCACCGACGAGGTATGGAACATTTTTCGCTAAACCATTCAGTGCATTACCCGAAGCAACACGAGTGGACAAAGGCTTGTCTTCCGTTGTGTAAACAGGTAGGTCTGCATCCCAGCCAGCAGGCAATGTACGCGAAGTTGCGCTTTCGAATTGTGCTGCAAGCTCAGGGAAAGCTGCTTTATATTTCGCAAACAGAGTATCCCATGCTGCATTCGCTTGCTCACCCGATTGCTTCACTTGTGCAAAGTGTGCGCGAACATCAGCAGGAACATGGAATTCCTCATGTGGCCATTCATATACAGCTTTCGTAAGCTTCGCTTCGTCTGCACCAAGCGGTGAACCGTGTGGACCAACGTGGCCACCCTTACCGCCCTTGTTCGGTGAACCGTAACCGATGACGGTCTTCACTTCGATCAAAGTCGGTTTGCTTAGCTCAGCTTGCGCCTCTGCAATAGCTTTCGCGAGTGCGTCAAGATCGTTGCCATCTTCAACGCGAAGCACTTGCCAGCCATGTGCCTCGAAGCGTTTAGCTGCATTTTCAGAATAGGAAAGGTTAAGCTCGCCATCCAGAGAAATGTCGTTGGAATCGTAGAGAACAACAAGTTTACCCAGTTGAAGATGACCCGCTAATGAAGCAGCCTCGGAGGAAATCCCCTCCATCAAGTCGCCGTCTCCACAGATCGAATAAGTATAATGATTAATTAAATCATAACCTTCACGGTTATATGTCCCTGCAAGCTGTGCTTCAGCCATAGCCATACCTACAGCCATTGCAATCCCTTGACCTAGTGGCCCCGTTGTTGCATCAACACCTGCAGTATGTCCAAACTCTGGGTGTCCTGGTGTCAGGGAGCCCCATTGACGGAATTTTTTAAGCTCATCCATTGGAAGATCATATCCGCTCAAATGTAAAAGAGAATAGAGCAACATCGAACCATGCCCTGCAGACAACACAAAACGGTCACGGTTAATCCACTCAGGATGTGAAGGATTGTGCTTCATTGTTTTTGCGAACAATTGATAACCCATCGGTGCAGCACCCATCGGCATACCAGGATGTCCAGACTTCGCTTTCTCGATCGCATCAATCGCTAAAGTCCGAATCGTTGTAACAGATAATTGATCAATCGACTTCGTATTTGTAGACATCTTCGAAAAAACCTCCTGTTTTCTGATCACGTACATTGATAGCTCTTTGGCATCATATCGTGCAGTTATAACCTATGTCTAGCATCCACTTATTGTAGCATTGTCTATTGTCGTTTTCCATCATACACCAATGAAGAGTACCGAAAATGATTAGACAAATGCAACCGTTTTATTCTGATAGACAAGCAACCGGTCCTCCACATGCCACTTTACAGCACGTGCAAGCACGATTCGTTCAATATGTCGGCCTATACGTTTCAATTCATTCACATTGTCGCGGTGGCTGACACGTTGGATGTCCTGCTCAATAATGGGTCCGCCATCAAGCTCCTCCGTCACATAGTGAGCAGTTGCACCAATCAGCTTTACTCCACGATCATACGCTTGCTGATACGGCTTCCCGCCGACGAATGCCGGTAGGAAAGAATGATGAATATTAATGATGCGATTATGGAATTGCTCGATAAACTTTGGTGAGATAATCTGCATATAACGCGCTAACACCACAAGATCGACCTTGCCTGTCGTCAACTCACGTTGTTTGCGTTCTGCGTCGGCCTTCGTCTCTGGCGTAACTGGAACATGATGATAGGCAATTCCAAAGGATTCGACAAGCCCCCTCATGTCCTCGTGATTGCTAATAACCATACTAATATCCGCATCCAAGTCGCCTGCTTGCCATTGCCATAGCAATTCTAGCAAACAGTGATCTTCCTTAGACACGAAAACGGCTACACGCTTACGTCTTGCGGCACGGTAGATGCTCCATCTCATGGAGAAGCGATCAGACACCCGAGTAAAATCTTCCTGAAGCGAGCTTAGTTTCTGCTCTAGATCTTCAAGATCGAATTCGATCCGCATGAAGAACATGCCACCTTCAGGGTCCATCGTATATTGGTCAGATTGAATAATATTCGCTCCGTGCTCGTATAGAAATTGTGATACCGAGGCGACGATACCTGCGCGGTCTGGACAAGAAATCAGCATCCGTGCTCGATTGACCTTATCTTCTCTATTTTTCATTACTTGTGGCTGATATTGTTGTTGTTTGCTCATTGACGGTTCTCTCCCTCTGTTCACCATGAAATGACTGCTTGCTTACAAGCTGTTCAGCCATTCCTTGCCTGCAAGATAAGCGAGTAATCGGTGATTGACCGCTTCCTCGCTCAATTGTGGATCAAATACTAGATGTTCCATTAATATATCGTACAGACGTTCCATCGGTTCACGCGGGTCTGCTTTTCTCGCTTTCGCATCGGATTTGAGCAGCTCCCACGTTTGCAGAACATACTCTCGACCTACAATGCCTTGCCCGTTGAAAAGATGGTGCAGTCGTTCCACATCCTCCAAAAACTTGCCCCCGAACCGTTGCTCTGTGTTGCCACTCAGCATTGCGATTTCCAGTTCATACATCGGCCGCTCAGTTGCATCATTTTTGCCGATCCACGGTGTTTCCAGAATGAATGGCTTGTCCTTCAATAGCTCGTGCCGAACGACGCCTGATATGCCATCATAGCCAATCCACCCAGATCCGATCGGTGCATGGCGATCTTTGCTTGCTCCTCGCGGATTCTTGCTGTCATTCACGTGAACGACCGCAATCCGATTCAACCCCACAATTTCGTCGAACTGGTGAAGCACGCCATCAATATCATTTACAATGTCATAACCAGCATCGTGAATGTGGCACGTATCCATACATACGGTCAGACGATCATTCGCACGAACCTTATCAATAATTTGCGCGATTTCTTCAAAGCTGCGACCGATTTCTGTCCCCTTACCCGCCATCGTTTCCAGCGCGATATTGACGTTCGTCTCCTTCGTCCCATCCAGCACTTCATTCAGGCCTTCTGCTATTCGAGCTATGCCATATTCAGCGTCTTTGTCTGTAAATGCACCTGGATGTAGCACGATGTTGCTCACCCCGATTTGATTGGTGCGGCGAATTTCTTCTTGCAGGAAATCAACCGCTAATCGGAATGTGTCTTCCTTATAGGAGCCTAAGTTTACAATGTATGGTGCATGCACGACGATATCTTCTACTTTAATGCCACTAGCCGCCATCGCAGCCTTACCTTCAGGAATATACAAATCCTCAATTGGCTTCCGTCTCGTATTTTGAGGAGCCCCCGTATAAATCATGAAAGAACTCGAGCCGTAAGTTTGTGCTTCATTCGCTGCATTCAACAATCCTTTATCGGAGAAAGAAACGTGCGAGCCGATTTTCACCATATTCAATATACACCTCATTTTTAGTTAGTCCGCGCCCTTCGTACAATTCAGGCCGTCATCACAATTACCCTATATTGTAGCGTGAACGTCGAAATAAATCTAGAAATGCGCTATAATTTTATAGAAAGTAAGATTCAACGATCTAAGGGAGACATCTATTCATGAAAAATGCACCAGATTGGTTTATGTATTTCATTGGGTTTTGGACAATTGTTCTTCTTACAGGAATGTCTATAGGTGGTTTCTTCATGTTCCGCAAATTTATGAAGGTACTACCCAAGGGCGATGGTAAATCGAAGCTCGATTGGCAAAATCACTGGGTGGATCTCAGCCGTTCTTTGTGGACGGATGATTCAAAAGCGATGCTCGAAACACTTGTATCTCCCGTCCCAGCACCTTTCCGCGATATTGCACGCCATTCCATCGCAGCTCGAATCGGACAAATTGCCATCGAAAGTGGTGCTGATAAGGTTACGAATGAGCATTGTATTGAGGGTTATATTTTGGCAACACCTAAGCGGGATTACAAGAGCTTGAAAGTGTTCTTGGATAAGAATGAAATCGACTATACCTCCTATAAGCATCTGCTGCAATAGGGCGATCGATTCGAAACATTACATAAATATCGAAACCTTTACGATTTAATATCGTTTAACCTCTTAGGAGGTGCATTACAAAATGGGCAAAAAACAGACGAAGACACTAACATTGAGCGTTGCAGCTCTCACCTTAGTCCTTATGGCAACAGCATGCAGCAGCAATAACAACCAGAGCTTGAGCTCACCCGCGACTCCAACGATTACAGCGAGTGCAGAACCAAGTCCATCACCAGATGAGGTACAAAATGGCGAAGAAGGCGATAATGCCAATAACCCTTCAGACAATGCTAAAGTGAAAACCGGAACCGGACAATATGTCGGATTGGCAGATAACAATTCCTTGGAGATTGATACACCAGACGGTCCAATCGTATATCGGATCAATTCTGAAATCGCCGATCTTGTAGATCCTTGGGATTCTGGAATATCTGTTACTTATGAATATACCGAACAGGAAATTGACGTAGATGGCAGCAAAGTGAAGCAATATATAATCCAATCGATTAACCAACAATAGTTCTTACGTAGCTTCGTAGGAATCATGCGGTTGAATAGGTTTGTATAAAATTTGATACTGTGCGGTTAAATCTCCGAGTACGATCCGGATTCAAACGGTGAATGCTCGGAGTATTTTGTGAGGAGGGGTAGCATGCGGTTAATCGTATGTGGAGGAACAGGCTTTATCGGCACATCACTTACTCAAGCTTTACTGTCTCGTGGTGACGAAGTATGGATCGTAACACGAAAGATTCCAACTGTGCCTCGCTACGATGAGACGCTACCTCATCCCCGATTTATCACATGGAATCAATGGTCTGATCAACCCGATTTATTGAGTGGTTATGATGGCCTAATAAATTTGACGGGTGAATCTATTGGTCAACGTTGGACATCCGCGACGAAACAGCGGATCGTATCGTCAAGAGTCGACGCTGCTACTACAATCGCTAACAACATGAAGCGGATGACTTCTCCACCTCCAGTCGTAGTAAATGCATCTGGTATATCATTGTATGGTCATTCTGGACAGCAAGTTTTCGATGAGTCTAGTGATGTGAACCCTGCTGACTTTCTGGGCGATACTGTAATAGAGTGGGAGAATGCGATAGACCTCATTCCAGCCACTCGGCTTGTTAAGCTTCGGATTGGCTTAGTGCTCGCACGGGAAGGTGGTTCATTCCCGCTCCTACGTTTGCCTTATCGCCTTTTCGGTGGTGGTAGAATGGGCTCCGGTCAGCAAGGGTTGCCCTGGATTCACTTGCTGGACATGGTTTCACTTATTCTGTTCTGTCTGGAAACCTCGACAATGGAAGGACCCGTAAACGGTGTTGCTCCGGAACATGTCTCTAACGATGAATTCGGCCGCGTGCTTGGCAAGGTCATGCGTCGTCCGCATTGGTTTCATGTGCCTGGCTGGCTTATGAAAGCTGTCCTTGGCGAGATGAGTACCTTAGTGCTTACAGGACAACGTGCATCACCACGCAAAGCACTCGACGCTGGATTCTCGTTTACATTCCCTCAACTAGAAGACGCCCTGCGAGAAATTTCTCGCTAGGGCTTTTCTTTTGATCGCTCGCGCTGTACCGGCGAATGAAGTGTTCAACCCTTATTCTGTTAGTGGTTGGTCACATTCATAAATCGATAGCAAGAATTGGCAAGCGCTAAACGATCACCCGACTGTAACGGATAGAACTCATAGGGAATCATCGGCTGATCATTCAGCTTACTTCCGTTGCGCGAACCTAAATCCTTGACCTTCCAATTATTATCAATCCGACGCACCTCTGCATGTGCACGAGATATACCGTTGGACTCATCAACATGATGCGCAGCTTCGGACGACCTTCCGATGACGAGTGATTCTTCTATCAAGTGAATTTGACACTGGTCTCCCTTCGACTCCCATAACAAAAAAGAACCTGAAGTTTGCTGCTGTCCATTACTTGTACCATCAAGCAGTGCGGTCTGCTCAACTTGTACACCTAACCACGTCGTATCAGATTGTATACTACGATTGGTAATAGCCTTGACTGACGACTTTTTGCCTTCGTCGGAGGTATGCACCTGAAAGCGTGGTATTTCAGAGTAAGATTCAGCTTCTCCCCATTCTCCACTTCCTCCAAAGCTATGACTAATGTTGGTATAAGCATTACTTTCCATCGTTTTCACAGTCTTCTTGCCACGAGTTGGAATCCCATTCCAAAGCACGATCGCGCCTGCAGTCGTTAAAAGCGATATCCCCGCGCAAATGAGCATCGATTGTTGATTCGGCGCATCCAAATAAATAAGCTTCCATATCATCGCCATCAGTATTACTGCAATACTCCCAACTACAACTCTCCAACGATCCATCGGCAACCCAAATGTGTGTGTTACCTCCTGTACAGCAGCAGACGAGCCCAAAACCGCTTCACTACTGGGGTCGCCCAAAAACCCCGAGGCTGAATGAGGATCGCCTGATTGCGGACCAATCAAGCTCCATCCCCCCTTCACCTTCGCATGAGGTTGCTCCGCCACCTGCTGATTGATGTTCAATTGAGGTTCCTCAGATGCTGTTATTGACACTTTGGGGTCTCGAGCCCTCACTGCATCAATAACTCTCCCCTCACCTTTACCTGCTGAAGAGGTTATTAAATACTGTCTCGTATATTGTCTTAATAGACTTGGTGTGAACGCTTTGGAAGAAATATGTTGAAGTACCTCTTGCACGGCGCGCCCATCCAGATCTGTTACAAATCGCATCCATCTAATAACCAAACGCTCTAATTGTGTAGCTAGATCAGGCATATCAATCACTTCTAGAAGTGGCAAATAAGTAAAGTGTAGCTCCTGCCAGTCACGTCCTACGAAAATGAATTCATCCTCTAGTTTGATCCGCGACGCATCGAGCATATATATACGGCTTTCTTCTATGACTTCTGTGACTCGATATAATGCTACCATCATATCCGACATCGACCATTTCGTTGTCCGTAAAACTTCAGATAACATTCGTGTATCAGAAATACAATAACGCAGAGACACGTTGCCGTTCATTTCCTCCAGTTCTATCGGAAGCATCCCCAATACTTCGCAATCCTTCAACATTTGGAGTTGGGTGCGATTAAGCGATTGTTGTAGTAAAGGTGGATCCTGTTCAATTCTCATAAAATGCCCTCTGTGCTGCTCGAAGCGAACATGCAGTTGTGACATCGATATCCACTACCCTTTCGCGATAAGTATCATAAAACTTGGTGCAACAGCAAGCATAAATGGAAAATGTGCCGCCCTACCCGAAGTTGTCGGATGGGATCCCCAAGGCCATTTTACACGCATCGCTAGTTCACGTAGCCATGGCAAACGGAAGAAAAGTACGAATAACGCGATACCACCTGCGCAGAGCAGTGAATAAATCATAAGTTGAAGAGTGGGAAGCACACCTGTCCACATTCCGAAAGCGCCGAACCACTTCACATCGCCTCCACCAAGCCCGCGCAGCAAGAAGAGTAAGTAGAGTGGAACAAAGCCCGCAAGTGCACCCATAAGTGCAAATTCGATCCCATGAAGCGCACCGTAAGAAAGCATTTGATAGAGCAGCCCACTACAAGCGAACAGTAGCACAAGCTTATTGGAAATGTGCATCGTTCTGAGGTCTGTCCAGCAAGCAATTGCTAGAAATACACTTACTGCCACTAACACTGAGATATTCACGCTTAACCTCCTGTTTATGTTTTGTCCTTTCCTTGTACTTGAAAATAATGATCCCACGATGCCCCTTCACTATTGTTAACCTTCAAGTTCCACTCGCCTGGTGTTGTTCTCCCCGAAACGAGCCATGTCCAAGAGACGAGTCCCGATGCATCTGCGGTTGCTTCGCCTAGATGCTTTGCCTGACTTTGTCCACTCTTGTAAAACACGGATAAATCAACCGTCTCATTAGGTTTAACACGGATCGTAAGTGTAACCTTCCGACCCGGTTGTGCCGGATTCGGATCCAAAGAAACGAATGTGGCTGTGAAATCAGCGACATCGTCATCAACGATGCGCGATTGTGAAGGTGTTCCTCCAATCCATACACGTTCGCTCGCATATTCGCGTAGCACTAGCTTTTTATCTAGAAACGGAACTTGGAAAGGCAAGGTATATTGGGCTCGAATCGTTAGATTCGCTTTAGACCTGTCATAATCAGAGGGAAGCTCGACATTAATAAGCTGAATTTTCTCGTCATTGAGGACACGATCGTCTACGAATTGCTTCATCAATTGTGCGAAAGCTAGCTTTGCAACTTCCCCCTCAATAGACCATCTACCATACGACGCTTGTTCTGCCCATTCCTTCATCGGCGAGGGCAGCAATGGCCCAACCTCATTCATCATTTCACCGACGCTGCTCAGCTTTTCATTCCATTGCTGTAGCTTTTCGTCCGCCGCTGTTCCCCTCACTTGCTCAATTCCGAGCGATATCGGGTACCACATCGCTGCAGACTGCCTCACGGTCTGAGACAAGGCGCCGTGGAGTGCCATCGAAATGACTGCCGTCTTTACCAAGAAGATCAGGAAAACGATAAGCATTAAAAAGAGGGGCATTACCATTGCCGCTTCTAGCGTTACACTTCCCTCAGATGACTTCAATCTGCTATTAATAGGAGCTATCTGCGATATATGTTGCTTCATATCGATTCCCCTTTATCGTTCCACCTAAATCACCTTCACCGCCAAATATCTTCAGTAAACCTGGGAAAAACCAGAGCTTAATCGAAGCTGTAGCTTCACCACTCACATAAGTATAAGCCCCATCAAATGACACACCCGTTTCGATTTCCATTACAGCGATCATTCGCGCCATCTGGCCTGTCCCGCCGCCATGCAAGAGAAGAAACAGTCTCAAGTAATCCGTATATGTCGTATCGATCCTCACATATTTCGAAAGTTCAACTTTACCTTTCTCTATTAATGTCGTTAGATCTTTCATTGCATTCGTAATGCCATAAACAAGAGCCCCAGCTAACACTAACAACGGGTGCCCCATCGTACGACATTCTACAAAACCTTCCATCGTTCGAATTGCTAAACGAAAAGCAAAGATCTCACCATATGCTGCAGCGATGTTGCCAGCAGGATGATTGAAGCCATAGAGCACATACTCCGCTTCTTGATATTCATAGGAAAGTGGCGCATCACCACCGCTAATCAATTGCTTCACAAAGGGTGGGTCATAGTGGGACAATCTGCTCATCGTATATTCCGTGAAATAAAGCTCATCTCTTGAATTAATCAATGCATCCTGCAAAATATCCAGCATCACATTCGATGCAGACATCGCCTCATCACGACCTGCAGACGGGTCTTTCGATTGTTCAACCTTCAATTGCACTGCATGGGTCTTGTTCCATTCCAAGTTCTGCTGCGTGAAATGATCCAATTGCTTGAACTGAGCCCTTTCCTCCTCAGTACCCTTGCTTTCAGTCAACGCGCTAAGTAAGCGCAACGCACCCTTCCATTCCGACTTCGCTTTCTCTTCTTCTTGTTTGCGCTCTTCATCCTTAGAACGATATTCCTCGAATGAAGCACTACGCTCACTAATAACAGAACCTGACGGACCATATGCTTTCGTATATATATCAAAATCTTTGGACAATCGCTCCGCTTCACTCTTCATCTTGGCTCCTTTACCCGTCGATTTCGGAACAGAAGCCACTAACGCTGACATCATATTCAGTTCATTCGCTAGATCAGCGCCTCGCTGATGTTGAAGCACAATTTCCGCCTCATATTGGTCAAAATACTGTGAATCCAGCAACAAGTCTTCGATACTTTGTCTTAATTCAGCTAGTGATTCCTGCTGCTCTTTGCTCGTATCCTCTGTATTAACCTCAGTAGAAGTTAATGTTCTAGCTTGTTCAGCAATCGCTCGCATCTCCTCATTCGCCTCTTGCGCATCTCGCCAAGCTCCTTGCGTCTTGTTATAAGCTTGCTCCGCTAGGCTAGTTGTCTTCGACGCTACTGAAGCAAGGGATGTCGCTAGCTTGGTAGCACCCGATTCGAATCTTGCGACAATTGCTTCATATTGTGGCTGCGCAAGCTCCTCTTCTTTCTCATCCACGATTCCATCGAAATCTAACCCTTTTCTCTTATCCTGCTTACGCTTTTCCCGCTCCAGCTCTTTCAATCTAATAGCCTCGCGCCGAGCCTCATCCTCTGTCCGCTTGCTTACATAATCGTCATATCCCTTCACTAAATCAGCAATCGTCTCGATTTTCCCGTCGGTCAGTTCAGCATTCAGATTCTGTGCCGAATCAGGAATAAGATCTTTCAGTTGCTTTTGTACCTTTTCTCCGTAGCTACTTTGATACTCCAACGCCTGATCTAGCGCTGTTTCACGACGATCATAGGCTTTGCGCATCTGCTCGACGATCGCAACTGTATCTGCTGTTTCCTTCAGCATAGCCGACACTCCGCGCATACGTTGTGCCATTTCCAGTGTAAGATCGATGGGTGCTTTATATTTCATTTCCTCAAGTATTTGTCTACGAAATACTTCATGAGTTGCAATCGGACGGCTTTCCATAAGATCTGTTGTCTCCCACCTTGCATTCAAGTAAGGAAACATCTGCTCCTCAGCTGGTACTGAATTCCCCAATACAATTTCGCGAAAAAGCTCGTCAGAGGCTTCTCCGCCTCTAATAAATAACCCGTATCTTCCATAAAGTACAGGATCGAAGGAGGAGAGTACAGATCGCGCACCCGACTTCACAGCTAGCTCCGCTTGCTTACGAAATGCTGCGACTCTAGCAAAATCAATTAATAGTGCAGTAAGAAGCACAAGAGCAGCCGTTATTGCGATAAAATAAATCGTTACAGCTCCGTTTGTATGTGCCACTACACCTTGTCGAGTCGGAACAGAATGCTTAATCTGCCCAATCTGTTGCCCCATCTAGCGCTTCCTCCTCTCCCTTGAACATGGCACACTACTGTCGCGTGCTTACGCTCGCAGCAGCTTGCTCTTTCTTTGACTTGGAATCTTGCATAGATGATTTAAACTTCGCTGAATAGTATCGGATCAGATCGAATGTACGTAAAAATTCAGTGGGTTCAACAACTAACGCAGTTACCTTATTTGTTGCTTGCTGTTGGCCATTCATCCAGACAAGTGCTTGAGGAAGCCATGAAGCAGTTGTTTGCACGGTTACCATTTGGCGAATTCCAATGTTGTCATAGGACAAACTCCCTTGGATTGCCGATGGCATTCGCGCACCGATTTTTCTAAGCTTTGCGGCTGCTGAACTTCCCTGAACGTTAACATTACCAGAAGAAATATTGACGCGAACACCTGGATTACCTGATGCTAAACCAAACCAGCTTTGGAAGAGGGCATCATCAGTGAGTCGCCAATATAATCCATCATATTGCCCCTCCGGATAACGCCCCGTATGGATATCCTTTGCAGAATTTGACCAGCTATAGGCAGCTCTCTCCGCAGCAATGGAAGAGCGATAATAGAGTGCTGTAGATTGCCAAATAAACAAAGAAAACAACAATACAACCATACTTAACATGAAGACCCACGGGAGGATCATCGAAGCTTCCAATGTGAACGACCCCGAGGTGTTTCTCCTTAGCGAGCTTGGAGCATTCGTCGTCAGTTGCTTCATTAGCTATTGTTGCTAAACAATTTTTTCGATTCGTTATCTACATTTCCTAACATCTTGTTTATAAACGTAACAATCCAATCCTTGAAGATCAGTATTAGAATAATTATGACGGCTACAATCAATACGAGCTCCAAAGTGCCAATCCCTTTTTGATCTCTCCACAACCGATTAACTGCCTTACTTCCTAAACCATAAAGTGCTAACAGCATTGCACTCATCCTCTCTATTGTTATTTGTTCTACATCATGAAAAACGCTGGTGCGCCAACCAATACCATAATGAGCAAAAAAATGACTGTAAGCGGAAAAGTTAATCTCGTCGATGCCTGCTCCCCTAACGTTCGAGTGAGCGCCTTTCGTTGATCCCACATTTGACTTGTGAGCTCACGCAATGCCGGGACGAATGAATCACCTCCACGCCTCGTGTTAATGAGCACCGTTGCAGCAAATCGCTTTACTTCAATTACACCACAGCGTCTCCCCATCTCTTCTAGTGAAATTGCCAAGCTTTCTCCCCGTTTCATCGCTAGCAACGCTGCTTTTAATTCATCGTAGAGAGGATTTTCACCATCCATCCTTTGATCGGCGCATTTCATGAGCGCTCTAAGTACATTTTCACCCGCATTAACGATCAGCAGCAGCTGCGCTAACAGCTCAGGCAGAGCCATTAAAATTAACATCTTGCGCTGACTCACTTGCTGAGCAAGCTCTCTTGTACGAAGGACAGGAATGCAGCAGGCGACAATCGTGCCAATGACGAATATGGCGAAGTTATTGCCGACAAACGAGAGTACGCCACACAATACGATAACAACCAAGCCAAGCTTAATCGTCTTCGTGGTCCAAGCTCGTAATTTCTCAAGTTCACAATAGCCCCCATTTAATTGGGCAAGCAACATCCGTGGACGTTGTAACAGCGGTTCTAACTTGTCTAACCATTCATTCATAGGCGTATGTCCATAATCCGTAGCATCCACCAACAGCAACCGAGCAGACAGAAAATACAGAGGGTTAACAGAACCACCCCAATCCCTGTATACAGCGGTTGCATATAATCTGCTGCCATGAACCCTAGAATACCGACAAAAGCGAATGGCATTGCCATCATAATGCGAGATTCAAACTTCTTGTTGGCGATCATAACCGATACTTCCAACTCCACATCTAGCTTCTCGCTAATAAATTGTGAAGTGTTACGCACGACTTCCACTAAATCGCCTCCTGCTCTTTTGCATATTGCAATAACCTCAGAGAAATTCCGCACTTCTTCGAGCCCTGAACGTTGCGCAAAGTCTAGCAAGCTTACCTCTAAGGGGTCACCTAGACGCAATCGATTTGCAATAATTTGCAACTCCTTCATCATGTCCGAATTCATTTGCCCGATTAACATCACCAGATCATCCTCAAGCGTCAGAAAAGCATTATCTACAGAGCGACCCGCCGCTAATAATGCGGATAATGCATGTAGTGCTTCCTTAAATTGCAATCTTAACTTGTCTAGTCTTTTCTTGCATAACAGCTTGGCATGTTGCTTTGGATATAGCAGACCCGCTGGCGCAACGCACATTGCGACTAAAACCTGTCGATACATGAGCCAAGTGAGGACCGCACAGAACAGACACCCTATGCTCAATGCCCACAATCTCTCTAGTAGACTCAACTGGTAGCGCCGATAGTCCGTCATCTATCCCACCGCCTCTCGGTGCAATCCTGCATGCTGCAGCTTACCTATATCTTTAATTGCTTCAACGCGCAGAAGTTGACCACAAATTCGGCCGTTCACTTCACCGGTTTCTTCAAAGCGATACAAAGTATTAAGCATCACCTCTCCATCACAAATCCCCGTAACCTCGCATATTTCAGCAACTCTTCGAGAAGAATCACGGAATCGACTCAGTTGTACGATGATATCTACCGCGGATGAAATTTGATGCCGAATAACGGGTACAGGTAAGTCCGCTCCACTTAATACCATCGTCTCCAATCGCGAGATCATATCTCGCGCACTATTGGCGTGGCCGGTCGATAAGCTTCCTTCGTGCCCAGTATTCATCGCCTGCAGCATATCAAGCGCTTCAGCCCCGCGTACTTCACCAACAATAATGCGATTGGGACGCATCCGAAGCGAAGCGCGAATAAGATCACGGACACCAATCGCACCTTTCCCTTCACTATTCGCATTCCGAGTCTCTAGCGAAACGAGATTCGCGACGCCTCCGATTTGCAATTCAGCTGAATCCTCAATGGTAATGATGCGCTCATGACTTGGAATCCATTGGGACAACACATTAAGAAATGTTGTCTTACCTGAGCCTGTCCCCCCACTAATGAATAAATTATATTTGGCTTTGACCAGCAATCTGAGGAAATTCGCAACTTCCTCTGTCAATGCACCGAAAGCTATCAAATCCGACATCGCTAATGGTTTGTGGGGAAATCTGCGAATCGTAACTGTGGGTCCCTTGAGCGCTAATGGAGGTAATACGACATGTACGCGAGATCCGTCCGGCAACCTTGCATCCACAATGGGTGAAGCTTCATTAACCATCCGATTAACCTTTCCAACAATATTCTGAATCAGATCCTCTAGCCGCTCTGTGCTCTCGAATCCTAGATTGACCTTCTGTAACGAACCTCTCCGTTCAATAAAAATTTCATCATGAGCATTAATCATGATTTCAGTAATTTCCGGATCTTCAAGCAAAGGCTGCAACGCATCTAAGCCACGAAATGAATGAAACAGCCTGTTGACTGTAGCATTGAGCTCGGTAGCAGTCATCTTACGGGATCTATCTCTTCGAAAAAGCTCGCGTTCGATGAATTGTCGCAGTTCATCATCTGATACAGAGCTATCCCATGATAAGCTCGCACGCACCGCTTCTCTTAGCTCAGCTAATTCCGCGGGCGTCAACCCGGTGAGCTCCATCATGGTGCTCCTCCTTCCTTCGCCTCACTGAAGCTGTCCGCTTAGTAATACCAAGCTGATCTAGCAGCTCATCCACCGCTCCACAAAACACAGGCGAACCTATCATTCGACTTGGCTGATCAGAAGCCTTCCACTGCGGAATATACGGTAGACACGTGGCTGGCTCTTCTCCAGGCAGCGACCAAGCGTTCACCAACCCTGTTCCAAGTGCTTTGTTGAGAATGAACATCGACTTGTCTGTCAATGCCGCATTTTGCTCTTGCCAGTAGTGAAGTAATTGCTTCGCTTTACTCATACTTTGTCGGTCATCTATTGTTAACCACACGATTACATCACTTAACTCTAGCAATTTGCAATGCCAATCAGTCGCTCCACTATCCGGATCTACCACAATGAGATTGTACTTCCCGCTATCTCTTATTCTGGTTATCAATGTCTCAAGCAGTTCCGAAGATAATGCTAGTCGCTCTCCCGGATGATCCGGTGCATCAATAAAGTCCGTTCGCAACTGGGGCTGATGTCGGCGAAGCTGTTGGAATTGCTCATCCCACTTATCCGGATAAGCCTGTAACACGTACAATAACCGCGATAACCGATCAGGTTCCCCCTGTCCAAAAAGTATCGCTGTCGCATTCAACGTCTCCAGATTGAGATAAAAGGTTGCCAATCCTCGTTCCCCAGCTTGTCTTATCATATTAAGCGACGTAGTCGTCTTCCCGATTCCACCTGATGCAGAAAATACCGTAATCACCTTACACCCCTCTCGGGCTTGTACCACTCTACTTGTTACTTCATTGCGAATCGCCGATAAAAGTGTAGTTAACGGTTGGTATTGCAATAGCTCGGTCCATTTGCC
Organism: Candidatus Cohnella colombiensis; assembly: GCA_029203125.1. Lineage (GTDB taxonomy): Bacteria > Bacillota > Bacilli > Paenibacillales > Paenibacillaceae > Cohnella > Cohnella colombiensis. Next base: position 737,522 of record CP119317.1, on the reverse strand, counting down.
ACCAGCGTCTCCATTAGACTCTACTAACGCAATTATTCTCTTAACTTCATCTGAAGCTACGTTGAGCTCTTCAAGCATCTCAAGCTGTCCAACTAGCAAATCGACACTTTTGCGATGATTATCTAATTCCATCCGCATGGCGCTAATGTGTGTAAAAGCGGCAATCTCCCAAGTCGGCTCCTCCTCCCGCAAATAATCCGCAAGCTTTGAAGCGTACTCCCATTGTGGTACAGCCAGAATGACTCTCGTCCCCATTGCTCCTCCTTCCCACGGAAAACAAAAAACCGCAAACCCCGGCGACTAAACGCCAGAATTTGCGGTGCTTCCGCTAGCTATTGAAATGTAAGCAAACAATAACATACAAAAATTGGATTGGCAACATTTTTTTCGTCTTGCCTAAGCATCCACCTGCACTAACTTAGCAGAAGTCCACCATAGACTTGACTTCAATCCGCTCCGGCGAAGCAGGTGCAAAAGCTGCGCCATTCACATCGCGCTTCAGAAATTGTACAGTTACTGGAACGCCCGGTATAAGATCGAAGAAGTTATCAGAGAAGATCCCCTCAACTTCGGTTTGCAACCATACTTGCTTAGCAAGCTGAGTAGACGATAGCTCGAAGCGCGTTCCTTCACTACCCGCTACTTCCTGCACAATTACACCTGGATCTGTAGCAAGCTCAAGGAACTTCGAATACGCAAAATAGTGCTCCTTACGATCCAATACCGCATCACCCTCAACCAGTTCTACTACGAGTACCGATTGATTCGGATTGTTTTCACCCAATAGCCCACTTGCCGACAGCGACAAACTCTTTATTGCAGATCCTGCTGCAAGCTTGACCGCTTCGGACCCTTGCTTCAGTAGTCCGCCTGCGAAATCGTACAGCTTCCATTGTACATTTCCTGCTATCGACCGCTGAAGATCAGACACCAGATGAATGTCCACTGAATCCTCATTCTGATCAATCGACACGAGCACATCACGGAATGAACGTTTCGCATAATACTGAATCGCTTTCCAGCGTCCGTAGTAGTCCATGCTCGACCATGATGCAACCGGCCAACAATCGTTCATTTGCCAGTATAGCGTACCCATGCAATAATCCATCGCACGACGATGTGACTCAATCGCCATCTTCATACCTTCTGCTTGAAGCACATGACTCATATAAAGGAAAGATACGAAATCTTTTGGTTCTTTCATATATTTCTCGGAATATTCCTTGATCAGGAAGTTGCCGCGTCCATTCTTCTGATGGTGCAGCATCACTTCCGAATCAAGCGCCATCTCGTTTTCAGCCGCATAGGTGCGTACCGTCTTCTCTTCAGGGAACGATTGGAAGCCATATTCACTCATAAAGCGACCAATGTTGTTCTTATAGTTCTCGAACGGCTCCGACGCATGCCATACAGCCCAGAAATGCACATCACCATGCTTCGAATCATTCGTTGCATGCTGTGCCACACTATTCGTAAGTGTTTGCATCGGCGAAGACGGCCAGTAATCAATTTCAGGGGATAGCGAGCCGACAACGTCAGGAAGAATGTGATGGAAGATCGCCTCATAATCGGCCCAGATCTTATCACGTTGCTCCTTCGTATAGTCTTTCTTCCAGCCCCAACCGCCTTCCTCAATGTAATGTGCCCAAGCACCATCAATCTCATTGTTGCCACACCACAACGCAATACTCGCATGATTCCGCAGTCTGCGAACGTTATCCACTGCTTCTGCACGCACATTGTCCAAGAACGCCTGATCACCTGGGTACATACTGCAAGCGAACATGAAGTCTTGCCATACGAGAATACCGTATTCATCACAAAGATCGTAGAAAATATCGAGCTCGTAAATGCCACCGCCCCAAATTCGGAGCATGTTCATATTTGATTCCGCTGCACTCGCGACTTCATGACGGTAACGCTGTTCCGTCACTTCTGTCACAAAGCTATCGTTCGGAATATGATTTGCTCCTTTAGCAAACACCGCAACACCGTTGACTTCAAAATAAAACGACGTTCCGTGAGCATCAGGTTTGCGAATTAGCTTCACTGAGCGAAGCCCTGTTCGAACCGACTTGCGCGCAGTTTCCACACCTTCATGCACGATAGTAGCATCAAACGTATATAGATTCGGTTCGCCTAGTCCGCGCGACCACCACAGTGTCGGACGATCGATGACAACGGCTAGTTCCACAACCTGTAGACCTTTTGTTAGGTTTACTTGTGTCGACCATGATTGCCCGCGATCCGTCACTAGCTTCAGCTCTGCTTCACCAGTCACATCGGATTCGATCTCCAAAATTGCTGTTAGCTTCGCTGTATCCGCAGTTACAGCATCTTGTCGAATGAACAAATCCCGTACGACATTCCCGCTCCAGCCACGTAGATATACATTTTTCCAAATCCCACTCGTTACGAAACGAGGACCCCAATCCCAACCATAATGGAACGGAGCTTTACGCGAGAAGATGCTTACCTTCTGCTCTCCAAGCTCACCTGTCTTTGAATCGTCATTCGTCGCTGGAAGCGGATAACCAAGAGCCGCAAGCTTCGTCAAGCCCTCTTGAATCGGTGAACGGAAGCGGATGCGAATCGTATTGCCTTCTGCCTTCACATAAGGCTTTACATCGATAACCCACGTCCGAAACATATTGTTAGCTGACAAAATCTCAACATCATTACAATAAACATCTGCATAAGTGTCCAAGCCCTCAAATACAAGCTCAAGCTTTGTATGCGCAAGCAATTCAGGTGGCACATTAAACTCTGTTGCATACTCCCAATCTTTTCGATCAATCCATTGAAGTTGCTTTTCATTCGTACCAACGAATGGATCAGGGATCAACTTGTTACGCAATAAATCTGTATGCACACATCCCGGCACCTGTGCCGTTAGCCATTCGTTATCCTCATACGCCTTGAACTTCCAATCCTTCAACTGCCATTCTAGTTCGCTCACGTTCATCCTCCACCATCGCTCGTTAGCAATATTGTTATCATAACAAGTATATCACATCGCTAACAAAATTCATCTATTTCGCAATAAAAAACCGCGACTCAGACAACAAAATGTTCGGAGTCGCGGTAACTATGAAATTAATCTTTATCCACTAAATTTCGATCAAGGTAGGTTTCAAGCGTATTCGTTATTTCGTACGTTGTCTGCGCCAGATCATAGTTTTCGTAAGAATGCTCGCATGAGGACCGATAATCGACTTCCTGGTCGTAGTGACTTAAGTGATTAGCAATGATTTCTTCATCCAGTCCTAGCAATCGCTGACGCTCTTCCACCGTCTGCCGATCAGCGTAAATGAACAACCGAATCACTTTATCGCCATACACCTTTTTCAAGATGTCCGCACCTTCGTGATTAAGAATCAAATAGCTGCAGCCATTCGTCTCTAAATGTTCTTCAACATCAACACCACGAATGCCGTAGCTGTTTCCGTTAATCGTAACGCTTTCAAGAAACTCTCCTTGCTCTTCCATCTGATTGTAGCTTTGTTGAGTAATGAAATGATAATCGAATCCATTCACTTCTCCGGGCCTTGGGGCTCTCGTAGTGAACGATACGACCTTTGCCATACCGAATGTGTGGCCGACTGCTTCAGCAACTGATTTCCTTCCAGATCCGTCCGGTCCTGTGAAGACAATGATTTTCTCCTTGTCTCTGAATTCGTGCATCAGCGCCATCTCCCTCTCATAAAACTAGATTTGATTTCGCAAAATTTTCGATTATTTAATCATTATAGAAGATGTGTAACGATATCGTCAATTCAACACTAATTAAAGTTTATTTTGCTCTATATATCTACAATTTTCTCCTTTTTACAGCCTGTTAGCAGATTGTGGTTCATTAAGATATGCTCAATTTCGCCTATTCGTTCGTAATCCGATGTTATACTGACCGCAGCAAGACAACCCATACAACTGGAGGTACTACACATGACAATATATCCAATATGGAAAAAAACACTACTCACTGCTACATGTCTAACCATGGTGCTTTCCGGCTCCATGATTGTTAATCATACTCAGACTGCTGCCGCTGCTACAACACAAGTCAGCTCATCCACAAGCAAAGCTAAAAAAATGACTGCGATCGTCAATTTTGCCAAGTCATTACAAGGCAAGGTCACTTATAAATTTGGTGTTAACAATCCATCCAGATATCAATTCGACTGTTCCTCATTCACAAAATATGTTTTCGCTTCTCAGGGTATCTCATTAAAGTGGGGATCAAGCTCTCAAAGCAAGCAAGGCGTTTACGTTTCTAAAAGCAACCTTAAAGCAGGCGATTTGATATTTTTCAGCGTGAGCACGAAGGGAAAAATCAACCACGTCGGTATCTATATGGGTAACGGAAAATTCATTCACAACACGACGGGTAGCAAGGTTAACGGTGTGGTCATTAGCAATCTTAGCTCCTACACAGACCGCTACATTACTGCAAGACGCGTAAGCTAGTTCTGTGTGACAGTTTCACTTGCAGCACGGAGTAGTTCATCCAATTGCACTTGGCCCTTCTTCTGAATCGATTCCATCGCCTCTTGAGCAGTCATCTCATAGTCAATGACACGTTTTAGCTCCATAGATGCGACAAATGATAATTGATCAAAGAAAATCGGTGGCAAATTGATCACATTACCCATATTTGTTTCGAACGGTTCTAACTTGAAGAAGGGCTCCATCGATACTCCATCCTGTTTGAATGTTGCATCTGACCATGCGGATAGATTGCCATACATGGATTCGGGATTGTCTTTTGCATATTGCTCACTATTGATAAATTTAATCACTTCCCAAGCCGCACGCTTACTTTGTGATTCATCTAAAATGGCATAAGTCATCCCAAGCATATTATATGCACTTTGACTGCGATTACCTGATGCGACTGGTGCTGTTACAACCGCCCATTGGAACGAGGAAAGATTTTGAATGCTTTGTCTGGCCTGTGATAGCTCCTGAACAGAGTAGTACGGGGCAAATGACATTGCCGCTCTTCCATTAATAAATAAATTGCTCATATATCGAGAAAAAAGATCATCTGTAAATCGCTCTTCATCAGAGTACATCCGCATAGCTCCGGAGTGAATGGCATCTATTACGAATGATGCTGTATTTACCCACTCCCTCGAATTTAAACTTAACTGTGTAGAACCATCTTCAACATACTGTGCCCCCTGTACTTTCGCAATAGAAGTGATGAAATTGAATAGGTCTGTAAACATAATAGGAACAAATCCATAATCCCGTTGATCTGCTTCCCCATCAGTTGGGAACTTCTTAGCCAATTCAAATACTTCATCCCAGCTCATTCCGTCCTGCGGCAATGAAATATGATATTTGTTAAATAAATCGATATTATAAAACAGTGCCGAGCTCGTAAAATCAGGCGCAAGTCCATACACCTTTCCATTTCCCGCATTGAGCAGCATACGTAACAATGTTGGATTCAATCGTGCTACAGGAAATTGGTCCTGTTCGATTACAGAATCCAATCCATAGAGCTTTCCTTCTTTCGCAAACCTTCTGAACTGATCGTCTGGAAGCATTAGCACATCAGGTTTGTATTTGGCGATAAATTGATCGTAGGTATCATTTCGCGGACTTTGCACATTATCCGTCAGCTCTGCCATATTAATCACTTTAAAATCGATATTCGGAAAGGACTCTTGAAATTTATCGCCATACTTCATATTGAAAAAGGTCGAATCCCAAAACATAATTGTAATTGAAACCTTTTCATTATTGTCTAGCGGTTTCAAAGCTTGCTCCACATTCTGGCCATTTACAGCCTTACAGCTACTCAATAAGATCATGAGACAAGCAATCAGCAATATAATGCTCATTCGATAACGCACTTTATAACCCCCACTCTACAATAACCACACATATCCTATATACCATAATTTTTACAGTAGATGAAGTAAAAAAGACACGCTCAAGTTATTCTTGTAACGTGCCTTATTGATTAATGTATACTCTTCTTATCCATATTACCGCCCATAACATCGGCTACATTCGAGATGGAGATGAACGCCTTTGGATCGATTTCATGTACAATCGATTTCAACTTTGCAAGCTCTATCCTCGTCACAACACAATAGATTACCTGCGTATCATCTTTCGTGTAACCGCCTCTAGCGTACAAATAAGTCGTATTGCGACCTAACCGGTTCATTATCGCATCTGATATTTCCTCATAGTCCGGAGAAATCACCGTAACTGATTTTGATTCGTCCAAGCCTTCAACGACAATGTCCATCACTTTTGCTGCTAAGTAAAAGGCGAAGATCGAATACATTGCAGAGTCTGCTCCGAATACGAAGCCTGCAATAATAAAAATAAAAACGTTGAAAACCATAATGATTTGTCCCACAGGCAGTCGGAACCTCTTGGACAACAGAATCGCTACAATTTCCGATCCATCCAGCGCACCACCGAAGCGGATAACGAGACCGACGCCGGCACCGAGAATTAATCCCCCGTACAATACAGCTAATATTTTCTCATTCGTGAAGGGCTCCACTGGATGTAGCAAAGCCGTCGAGACTGACATGACAGCGACACCGTAAAGCGTTGAAATTGCGAACGTCTTTCCGATCTGCTTATATCCGATGTAGAGGAATGGCAGGTTAATAATAAAGATGTACAACCCTAGCTTCACAGAGGTAATCTCTGACAATACGATGGAAATCCCCGTAATACCGCCATCGATAATGGCATTCGGGACGAGAAAAATTTCCAACGCAACCGCCATCATTACCGCACCTATCGTGATGAATATAAACTTCTGTACAAGTTCAGCAAAGGAATACTTTTTGTGTGTTCTTGGCATTTTGGTACGTCCCCCGATTATTTGGGCAAGCGATCAATCCATTTTGCTACATATTCAGTCTTTTCACTTGCGGCCGCTAATATTAAAACGATGATGATTATTCCGAGCACCACCACAGGTTCACCATCTCCTCCCTAGCCTACTCCTATCTATATGAGGAGAGTGGGGATTCAATGAAGTCAATCATGATGGCGCTTTAGGACAAAAAAGAGGGCTTTAGCCCCCTCTTTAGTTGACCATGTTTATTTACTTCAATAATTGATCTAGCTCACTGTTCGTTGACACTTCCGGCAAAGCTGCTTCTGCCTTTTTACCTGTTTCTAAACCTAAGCGCTGTGTCATTTGTTGATTAATTGCTGTCATCTTCACAGTATAATCCTTACAAGAATCGATAATATCACGATTGGATTTCTCTGATGTATCGAGTGCGCTCATCAAATCGTTGATCGCTTGATTGACTGCCTCCATCGACATCGAAGGCTTCTTAAGCAGCTCCGCAGATTTCTCTGTCGTTGTTTTGAGCATTTCGGCATTACGCTTGAATTGCTCTTCAATTGTGCTGTTTACTGCTTCAACCGCATGTGCAACCTTCATTTGATCTTCAAGAGCCATCGTAATCATCGCAGAGATCGTAATCAGGTTTGTCGTCTTATATATGGAATTATTAACTGAATCGATTAGCTTATCATTCGTATCGTTGATAATGTCGGTTGCTGCAATCGCTTGATTAAATAACATGATTTCTTCTGTCATCGATTGAATCCGTGTTACGACTTTACGCAGACCGCGCTCTAGGAACACTTTGCGTGATTCATTTTCTGGCAATGCAATTTGCTCTTCAAAAAGTGTCTTTAGCTGATTTCCCATCGAAATCTTATATTGCAGGTTGTAAACTTCTTCGATCGAATTTTTCTTCAATGAACGCATGCTAACAATGTTCTCTTCAAGCGTATCTTTACCATCTCTAAGACCTGCTACAATACCTTCGATGTTCGTTTTGACCGATTGATATTTGTAGACATAGTTCTTAAATGGTGATTTGCGGAACAGTTTGCCGAAAAAACCGACATCTTTGCTCTGCTGAAGAGATTCGGCTTCATTACGCAACGATAAGATCAGATTGGATACTTGACTAGATTTACCCGTCATCAATTCGTTTACCGGACGCTCAAGGAGCTTCAGCGTTTGACCTGCACGCTCTTGCGTCTTCGCGCCTAATTTACCCACTTCATCCATTAATGAATCAAGTGCGGCATCGTCAGCTTGAGATACCTTTTGAATAATCTGACTTGCTTCTTCAATAACCTTTGCTTCATCTTCCTTCTTCAATGAAACCAATTGCGTTGACATCGTATGTATTGCCTCCTCTTAAAATGAATTTCCTCCATAACGACTGTGTATGAGATCAGCTTTTGACTGTAGTTCCAACAGATCCTTATGTTCAACAGTGGAGACGATCTCCGTGATCTTCGTGTTCACATCTTTGAGACCAGTTAGTAGAATACGTCGGTTTTTGATTTTAGCTTCACCGCTTAAACGTAAGAAGGGGTTGATGACACCGTTCAATTCTTTAAGAACGAGGCGTTTTACCGTATGATTGATTTCATCGTTGTTCAATTCGCTAATGAGCGGAATAATACGTTGAATACGTAAAAATAATGCGCAGCACTTCTCAACAATTTCCGCGTCAAGATTGTGCTTCTGTCCCTCGGAGATGATCATATCCTCTAATACATCGAGATATTCCAGTACAGGCTGGTATTCAGGACCATACCTTTGCGACTCGGGGATGATTTCTGCAGATGGTGTCTGTTCACGATTCGGATTGCGTAATGGAACCGTCTCTGGTCGTGCACGCTTAGGCAGCGGTCTAGGTTCCTCAGCCGGACCCGGTAGCGCTTTCTCTTGTTGAGGCTTGTTAGCTTTGCGATTGTAATTCAGTCCTACCGCAATGCCGACCACGGGTAATATAAGCACAACAGGAAGAGGTAAAAAACCTCGACTGAGAAGTGCTACCATATAGCCTACAATTAACCCTAATATCGGTCGGAGCTTGTTCATAGCGTAATGCCACCATTCATTCTAATTGTTAGAAACATCTTTCATCAGCATCGGCATCTCGACATGACTTGCCAGAAGATTATATCGCGGTGATTGAACATCTACACGCTCACCCAAAGCAAGCTTCACCGCCAAGTAAGGAAAATTGATACCCGTTAAGCACGTGACATGCAGTCCCCCAGACATTCTTGGATTAATTTCAAGAAGCTTAGGTACACCTTCACGGTATTTCATCTGGATATTAAAATTATAAGGAATTTTGTAGGTATTTGCTACCCTTTTTGCAATATCGATTAACTCAGGCACATTTTCCATCAGACGAAGACGACCGCCTGCCTTACGACGAGGAACAGCAGCAAGGAGATTACCTTCCGGATCGGATAAGCAATCAATGCTATATTCGAGGCCGTCTAGCAGCTCCATGACCATCAAATCATCGAATTTTCCTACCCCGGATAAAATGCGTGAGACTTCCTCGTAAGATACATACTTATTCGAGACACCTAACAAGTCAGCGAAGGGGTCGCGGTTATTATCGATGATTCTGAAGCCGACACCACCCTCGCCGTTCGTTGGCTTGATACATACACGATGGCCTCTTGCGATCAGTTTCTCATAAGCATGCTTAAACCCTTCACCGTCATTGACCACGTAATAATCTGGCACAACCATAACGTCTTTTTCGCGAACGGATTCGTAGAATAAGCTCTTGTCCATCAATTGCTCAAGCAAACTCACATCACGGCACACGATAACTTTCGTTCCAATTTCATCGAAGAGATGAATGGCCTTCGCAATTTGAAGCATCTTCAATCGCGGAATGAACACATCGATCTTATGCTGTTTACAGAAATTCACACAAAAGTCCACATAAGCATCATCATCGAGAACAGGCTCGACCTCCGCGTAGTCACATGCTTGAAGCGACATATGCCGGATATCAGGGTGAGTACCGTAGATTTCAACAGCAATGCCATCCGGATTGTTACGAATCGCATTCATATAATGATACGCTACAGAAAACCAGCGGTTAAACCACACTCTGACTTTTGTTTGCATCCTTGTATCTCCTCATCGCATCATATGCATAATCCACAATTTGATCAGCAGCGAGCACGCCGGAATGTGAAGTGAAGCTATAGTTAATCGTTCGGGGATTACGCTCTTGCTCACGATATAACTCTCCGTGTCTAGCAGCGATCGGATAGTCTGCAAAGTCGAGCAAGCACTGATCGAGTAAGGAATCTCCCGAAGCAATGACAACAGATGCACCTAAAAACTGTTTAAGATGTGCAAGTGCAGCTTGCTTACTTACAGCACGTGGGACGAAATATATTTTTCGACCTTGAATGGATACATCCCAGCCGAGCTCACGGATGGATGTCACTACTGGATTCAATACGTCCCACGGTACAATTTCTCTATGAATGACAAGGGCAATAAACAGCTCATCGCAATAGCGTTGACCAACGCACCACTCCTCATTCCAAATCGCTTCAATAAGTTCACGAATTTGTTCCATTGGCGCTGATTGTGATGCTACATTACCCCGAATGTACTCGTTCCACTCTAAGTCAGGAGTTCCCTCAACCAAGATGTTTCCGCCATTACTCGTAATTGCATACTTAGGCTGCACTTGCTCATAAAACAACTCTATTCGTTTATATTGTGCAATCGTACGTGTTGTTACAGGAATGAAATTGAGCTCACCGTTTAAACGTTGCAATTGATTAAACGCAGCAATCGAGATATAGGAGGATACTTTTCCATCGATCGTTTCCGCTGGCATCACCAGTGGCGAAGCTGTATCAATTCCCATCGATCGAGTCGAATAGATCAAAGTCTGATCAAGATCACTTGCATAGATCATTCTACTTCCCCCTTCATCGGCTGAATGATCCCACAGCAGCTATAAGTTAGCTTTGGATATACCTCTACTGGAACATTACGATCAGCTGCTAGCAGCATAATATGCTTCAGGTTGGGATTGTCGAGTCGATCAACAAGAATCTTCCAAGGAATTCTTCGTAGCAGTACTCGCGTTGTCTCTCCTACACCTGGCTTAACGAGATTTACATCGGCGATCCCATAATCCTTTTGAATGGATTCAATATCCTTTAATCCTTGCCAAGTGACCTCCTCTGGTGATGAAAGCTGTTCGTTCACCCCATTATCAATGCGATCGACCAAGTGAGGAAATTGTGCTGATACTACATCTACAAACAGATTCGAGACGTCATCGGGTAGCCACTCCTTGTAATACTTAGCTCCATGAAAGTCATTCGGGCCAATTAAGTCATCACGAAGCACAGTCCGGCTCATTAATCCCGATACAGTTGAATTCAAGCATGCACTCGGAATCAAATAATCTTCTCTTGTCCCAAAGGTCGCTGAGCAATGTCCTGGATCAGCTAATACTGCAAGATCATCGTTCAGACTTACTCCATATTTTCGCTTGAACTGCTCACACGCTTGAATGAGCACTTGCCGAATCGCACCTTTTCCCGTCCATCCATCGATGAATTGAAGCTGTGCGTCATCTCCATGCTGTTCAAAAATATAGTGCAAAGCATTCTCATCGATCCCTTTACCCCGTATGATCGAAATGCTGTAATGGGGGAGATCAATCCCATAGCGGAATAAAAGATAACGTTTGATTAATACTCCTATAGGTGTACCGGCACGCGCAAGCGAGACGAGAATGATATTGTTTCCACGCTTTCGAACGATGTGCTCTGCAACAACTCCAGCTGCAGTCGCAACTTTATGTGCATCATGTTCCAAAGTCTGGTAAAAGAGTTCTATATATTGTGCGGTTGGTTGATACTCCACAGGCAGCATCTCGGAATAATGAACACCCGACTGAATTGCACGTTCCCGGACATCTGTAGCTCGCTCCAGTGAGCATGCACTTAAATCCTTCAACAGAAAGACGACATCTGAGCTTGAATAGCTTCCCAGTGGCTCTGGATGCTGAATCATCTTAGTCTCTCGTTGATGCTGTACCATTCTCTCACCTCCTGTATAAATCATCCATTACCGGCCGCAACGACAACATTAATCTGCTTAAAGCCTTTTGTCCGAAACACGTCCAGCATCGGTTCAATTCTCGCTTGAATAACATCTCGCTCAAGGAAGAGGAATAGCTCTTCATACTGCCCAAAAGTTACATTGTAGATGAAATTCATGACTGAGGTGTCATCTGGTGAAGGGTAGCTGTTGCCGGACTGAATTGCATACTGCTCCGTATTGATTGCATGAATCGGGCTGCGTGTCGTCGAATGATAAGCGACACCATTCCCAAGAGCTGCTGCAATTCGCATCGGGACATACATAAATTCACCGGTGCCTAAACAAAGTGTGTTCGCGCTTATCCGATGCTTACGTAGCTGCTCTGCTGCCGTCTCGATACTGTTGTCTATCTCACGCCGTTGATCGGATGTTATGCCAAACCGACCTGTTGCAGTTATATAGGGGGAGTGATTGATCCATCCATCTTCACTCTCTGACCTAACATCCACTAAGTTGAAAATATCGTCTAAGTAGATGTACTCAATCGATGTCTGTGTACATTGTTCGTCGCACAATACTGGATCAGAAATCGCGTCGCTTAAATCGGGGCTACCCTCCACTTCGATAACACCCTTAATTAGACTAAGTGAATGAATATGAATGCCTAGCTCTTGCTCTAACAATAGAACCTTGTGTTCATCCTCGGGTACACGCCAATCAAGCAATGAAGCGATATAATAATGATCGCGGGGATACTTCGCATGAATATCACGGATAATATTAAGCGCAGTTTTTCCGGTTGTAATTTCGTCATCGACAAGTACAATCGGTCCATTCCCCATGAGGCTATTGTCCTTTCCCACATAACAGCGATGTGCGACCGCATGAGAATGCTCTTCATCAAAGTTCAATACAGACGTACGTTCAGGTATAAACTCTCTTGTCGTATGCAGATAGGTAGCTCCGTCTGCAAACACATGAAACACGCTATGTCCAAGTGCAGTCGCAGTCTCTGCAAATCCGATTATCGTTAGCGGGGTGCGAACAGTGATCTCATCAAGCATCACTTTATCGTAAACTTGCTTTGCCTCTTCGGGATGAGCTAACGCATGAAGTACGTCCTGCAAAAGCTCTGACGCCCGTTCACGCCGCGCCTCTTCTCGGTCTGCAACGATCATTAATGATAGCGCCGCACCACTGAGCAATGAAACATAGGGATTAACCGGAATGTGCTTGCCTAATATTTTACTGACAAACAGAAATGCTCGCTTCTTATTGATTCTTGCTGCCATCGCAAATAATGCATCGAGTGGAAGACCATAAGGATTGCTCATAATTGTAACATTAACGTTTAAACCCTCTGCGATATTATACGTACGCATGCTCGTGCTCTGGCAATAAGGAAATAAAGTGCTGCTGTTCATTTAACACCCCATATATGTTCGCTCTGGATATAATTCGTTTCGCCCAATTCAGATGAGGTTTGATTTCATTCATCTTGTTCGCATATTGGCTCTTCATTACGCCCAGTTGTCCATCATTACTCGCCATAATGCTCGATGCATCAACGAATTCCTCATGGGATACAGCCAATAACGATTGAACAGGCTTAATGTGCGAAGGATGAATGATCGTCTTTCCGACGATCCCATTCTCCTTGTCTAGCATGACTTCACGAATTAATCCATCCACATAATTAGTAATATAATTCATGCGTAACCGACGACCATCGCGACCAAGAGATTGCTCGAACAGGGTTTGGCGTAATTGAGGTTTAAGAACTCTCTCACGATTCGAGAAGTATTCCCACACAGGTCCTGAAATCACATAAGAATCTTGCATGCGGCCGAACACGTTAATAATATCTGCAATACAATCCCGAATCGGGGCAATATCGTATATCGTCATATCTGGACTTCTTCGTAAACCGAACATGCTAGAAAAATCCGTTGCTCCGATTCTGACATTAAGCACATAGGGCTCATTTTGATCCAAAATCGCTCTAATGCCCAGCAACGTATCTACTCTCGTCTCTTTGAAGATCACTTTGTCAGTTTCGAGGATCGGCAGACCATATAGCTTCGGCTGTATTGCGCTTTTCTTACGGTTATAGGAAGCTAATACCTCAAAATAAAGAGGCCCATTATACGGTGAAAACTTAGGAAAGACGAAGCCTGTTAGGAGTAGAAGCTGCTCGTCCAATCGATCCATTATTCTAACGAGCTGCTCTGGACTGCGTACACGAATGAACAGTAATGGCAAATCTTCTTTTGATAATCTCCCTTGCTCTAGTGCGACTGACAGCTGTTCGAGTTGCTTTTTTAAAACATGCTCGGCAGTGTCAACCTGTTGATCGCCAATCGCATCCTCGAGATCGAGCACAAGTGTCGTCAACCCTTCATGCCTATGCGTAATGATATCCTCAGCTATTGTAAGCTTTGTTGCAGGGCAATAGAGGGCGGCGCCAATGGCATATGCGAGTGTACGATGATCAGATGTGTTGTCGAATGGCATTGGTGCGCGATAAAATACCTGGTCAGATTGTTCACCAGATAAGTAATTGAAATAACGCATCGTGCTGTCCCCCCCTTTCTTACTTAATAAAGTAAATCCCCCCTATTTAGAAACAGGAGGGACCACGTCTTTACACAGATTTTTTGTCTGACTTCGCATGTGCCTTCTTGCGTAGAGAGCTGATTACCATCGTACCAATGAATACAACGATCAAAATTCCGAAGAACAAGTAGTGAGACATCTCATACCCGAATGCACCTGCGAGCATCTTACCTGCAATGATCACGATAAGAATGAACGCTGTCTGCTCCAATTCAGGGAATCGTTCGATAAGCTTAAGGAACACTTGCGCAACTCCACGCATCATCAGAACCCCGAGTATACCACCGAGGAAGAGCACCCAAACCTGTTCGCTGACGCCGAATGCTGCAATCACGCTATCGATACTGAATGCGATATCCATGAGCTCTACGAGCAATACTGTTTTCCAGAAGCCGTAGCCCTTATTCTTAACTTCACCATCATCCGAGCCCTTGAACAATCCACTATAGGCAATGTAGAGCAGGTAAAGCGCACCGAGCACTTTGACTGCAGTAAATTCTACAAGATACGTTCCAAGTCCGATTGCAACGAAACGGAAGATATACGCACCGAGAATCCCGTAAAACAATGCTCGTCTCTGCTGTTCCTTAGGCAAGTGCTTAACCATGACAGCAAGTACAAGAGCATTATCTGCAGAAAGTAAGCCTTCGAGTAGAATCAAGCTGGCAATAATTCCCCAGCTAACGGGGTCGCTCAAGGTGTTGACTACATCTTGCCAGGTAAAGAAGTGTGCGAAGTTTTCTCCAATGCTGTGGAAAAAATTTGTTAGCCAATCCATGAATGATTACTCTCCCTGAGTCCGATTATTTACTTCCTGCTTTCCATTTCAAGCCAAAGTTATATGCTTTGTCTAATTGCTCATGTCCAGTGAAATGGCGTACGATCCGCTCTATGCTAAAAGTCTCGTCTTTCACATTTTCAATGAGTGCGATTGCACACATGGGCATGCTGTTGTCGTGCTCGTCCAAATTCACAACGATGTCTGGTCCACCATTTTGCTTAATCGTGATGATACCATCCGCTTCGGACCACTTCGTAACGCCTTCATAAATGAAGGTGAATACGATAATTCTTTTAAATTCCTTCAATTTAGCTCCGTTTATTCGAATGTTCTCACCGGTTTTCACAGAACCTGTGCGGTCATCCCCATCTAATGAAATGTAAGGATAACTTGTGAGCGAGCCAAACGTATTGCCGAGCGCTTGAATTAAGCCTTTGCTTCCATCCTTCATCTCATACAGGCACGCCAGATCGAGATCGACTCCAGCGCTCTTACCCCAGAATCCAGACTTCTTCGGTTGTTGATTCCAATTCAAGTTAATGAGAAGCTCGCCTAAGCCACCTGCACGTTTCTCCAGATTGATCGTATCGCCCTTCTTCTTGAGCTCAATCTTCGATAAGTTCAAGTTAATCGGCGGCACAGCTGGCGTTGGTACTGGCGCTGGTGTTGGTGCTGGTACTGGCGTTGGTGTTGGTGTTGGTGCTGGTACTGGCGTTGGTGTTGGTGCTGGCGTTGGCGCTGGTGCTGGCGTATCGCTTACATCAATGCCATAACTAGCACAAAGCGCATTTAGCCCCCCAGAATATCCTGCCCCAATCGCATTAAATTTCCACTCACCGTTGTATCTATATAATTCTCCGATGACAATTGCAGTTTCAACGGAGAACTGATTTCCTAAGTCATATCGAATAATTTCTTGCCCCGTTGCATCATTTACGAATCGAATGAATGCTCCATTCACCTGACTAAAGTTTTGACGTCTTGATTCGCCTTCATATATCGTCAAAGAGAATGCCATACGATCTATAGAAGCAGCAACATGTGGAAGATTAATCTTTATCAATCTTTCATTTGCTTGCGTTTCTGAATAAGTGAGATAAGCATTGCTGGAATTACCATAGAAAATGAGATCAGTATCTCCACTTGTCTTACCATTCTGTCCAAGTAAAAATGTCGATGAATCCAGTTCGATCTGTGTGGATGCTGTCCATCCGATATAAACGGAAAGCTGGGTAAGCCCTGGTGCTGCCTTCGTTACGTCTGCCTTCTGACCTTTCACGACTGTTGCCACGTTGAAGTCCCATCCTTTGCACTGAATAATGTTAGAGCAATAGACGCCACCGCTAGAAGAGGTGGCATCTATTGCCTGTTAGCATAATTAGCTTAAGCCGTAATTTTGTACAAGTGCTGCTAAACCACCAGAAAACCCGCTTCCGATCGCTTGGAATTTCCATTCTGCCTCTTGGCGATAAAACTCGCAGAACACAACCGCTGTCTCTGTCGAGAAGTCTTCGCCCAAATCGTATCGAAGAAGCTCAGCGTTATTCGCTTCATTAACTACGCGTACAAAAGCGCTACTTACTTGTCCAAAATTTTGACCGCGGGAAGTAGCATCGTGAATTGTAACTGTAATTCCAACACGTACGATGTTCGCAGGCACTTTACTGAAGTCGATGATCAATTGCTCATCGTCGCCATCACCTTCACCTGTACGGTTATCACCCGTATGAACAACTGCCCCATCATAAGCCTTCAAATTGTTGTAGAAGACAAAATCCGCAGCACTCTTCGCCTTACCATCTTCATGCAGCAGGAAAGCCGAAGCATCGAGGTCAAAGTCACTACCACCAGAGTACTTGTTCGTGTCCCAGCCTAATCCGACGATTACTTTCGTTAATCCGGGGTTCGTCTTAGTTAGATCGATACGTTGGCCTTTGGAGAGATTGATTGACATTACGCCACACCTTTCATTCATCAAATTAGTAGGATTTCAAGTTACATCTATGACTTAAACGTTAAGTCCATAATCGCGTGCAAGACCTGCCAAGCCGTCTTTATAACCACTTCCAATTGCCGAGAACTTCCACTCGCTACCATGACGGTATAATTCACCTACGACGATTCCGGTTTCAATTGAGAAATCTTCGCCTAGATCGAAGCGAATTATTTCTTCCCCATTCGCATCATTGACAATACGAGCATACGCATTAGCCACTTGGCCGAAGTTCTGGTTGCGCTCAGCTGCATCGTGAATTGTAATTGTGAACGCAATTTTGTCTATGCCCGCAGGAACGTTGCCTAATTGCACTTTAACTTGCTCATCATCACCATCGCCTTCACCTGTCAGGTTATCGCCTGTGTGAAGGACTGAGCCATTTTCATTTTGTGGATTGTTATAGAAAATAAAGTTGCGTTCGCTATCGACTTTACCTGCGCCATTCGTGCAAAACACGGATACGTCCAAGTCGAATTGTCCGCCACCATCATATTTATTTGTATCCCAGCCTAGACCAACTGTAATATTCGCTAAACCTGGATTTCCCTTCGTCAAATCAACCTTCTGACCTTTGGATAAGTTAATTGCCATTGTTTAATTCCCTCACTTCGTTTAGTTATGAACTGGATTATAAACAATATATACGATTGTTTTGGGCTTACGTTTCAACAAATTATTGCGAGTTAACCGATAATTTGATGACTTTTCGCAAGTTTGAGCCACTCAGGAAATTCAGCCAGAATCATATCGTACAGCTGATCATCCGAAATGTTGTCAAGATTGTCTACTTTGAAGAAATTCGCATTATCTATGTAGCGACCTTCAAGGTTATCCAATTCGTTCAAAAACTTAAAGCTATCCCGACCTACCCCGACGAATTGAAAAAAGATCCCAAGCTTCGATACTTCTCGCATAACTGCGCGCATCTCATCTTTATCTTGATTATCTCCGTCTGTTAAGTAAAAAATGTAGCATGGAGGATCGTTGCGGTATCGCGAACCATCGACGACGACTTCTGTCTTCCCACCAAAACCAAGGAAGCCTGATTTTTTTGTCGTAGTAATCGCATTAGGGTAGTATTTGTCCGCAATTCGTTTAACGACGCCTGCATATTGAGTTCCTGCTTCAAGCTTGTACTTTTTCAAAATTTCACGTTCTATGAATTGATAGAAGTTCGATTGATCGATTTCGCCAATTTCATAATCGCGAATTCCGAATGCAAAAACGTCAGCAGCACCATTGTCGTCGAAGTTCATCGCAAGCGCCAAGCAACGCTCTGCCACATTTTGCACTATACCGCGTCGATATAGCCCATCCATCGAACCTGAAATATCGAGGACAATACCTACTCTTGCTACTTGGCCACCTAGTCCCTTCTTCTCCAGCGAGATACTCGCTTTTTTACGAAGGTCAATTAAGTTTTCTTCACTTTTCTTCTTAAGATCGATACTCAACTTGATTCGCCTCCAAATCAGAATGATGTACCTCTCTATCGTAAACAATAACTGATGAAGTTACAAATTACGCCAATGACTATAATAATTCAGTAATAAAAAAATACTATGTACTTGACATCTAAGGAGAACTACACATGTTTGATAGCACATCAAATATCGAAGAAATCTTTTAACGATAATAGTTTTTTGGGGATGTATCCCCTTTCGGTTACTGTTACAGCCGTGAAATTTGAATTGATAACTTCTAACGAGGTAATTTCACGTCTGTAAAGGCACACGCTTCGCTCCTCCAGGAGATACATTCCCTCTTTTCTTTATCGAATAAAGTAGTGAATGCCGTTACCCGATAATTGAGACTGTCGATTCATTGTTAGTGAATGTTAAAGGGTTCAATGTTGCAATTATGTTGAGAGTATGACATTTTTTTGTATGCTCGGTCGTCATCTATGTGCTAATGGTTGTGGTAGTGGCTATTTCGATGAATTGGGCCATTTTGAAACTATAACGGTTGTAGTAGCGGTTATTTCAGTAAAAGCTACCTTTTTTAAAAAATAAACACTATTTAAGCTCGTTGGCAACCATTAAAATTTGAAACCATCGATTTATCAATAATAAGCCCTGTGGCAACCATTACGATCTTAACTAATAAGCATTTATTGAAGCAGAGTTAATCGACAGTCTCTAATTTCGGACATCTCCGCTCATAAGTGCCGCTGGAGCATCCATTACCCGAAATAATTGGGTATCGTGGTGCCTCTTACCTTGTATTCGATTATTTTTTGGTGGGGATCCCGGGATGAGATCGTGAAATCTGAATTAGTAAATTCTTAACAAGGTAATTTCACGTCTGTAAAGGCAAACGCTGTCGCTCCTCCAGGAGATACATTCCCTATTTTCTTAATCGATTAAAGTTACTCCAATGAGTACCTATTGACCAAACAAACAGAGTGGCGAAACAGGTGTAATCCTGATATGCTCCCCATACGGTAGACAGGTGAAATAATAAAAGCCTGTTTACTGTAGGGGGAGCATTTTTCATGCCTAGAAATAAACTAAACGCTTTAGAAAAATTGGCTATCCTTCAAGAGATCGAAGCTGGTCATATTGGAGTGAGAGCAGCTGTTAGGAAGTATGGCTGTGCCATATCTACGCTTGCAAATTGGCAACGTCGTTTTCGGTTATACGGTTACGAGGGATTAGAGATCCGCACACACTATCGTAGTTATTCCGAAGACATTAAGCTTCAAGCGGTTATGGATTATCTAAATCGGGGATTGTCGCAGAACCAAGTGATAGATAAGTATAGGATAGCTAGTCGAGCAGCTCTCTTCAATTGGATTAAGAAGTATAATGGTCATAGCAGCTTAAAAGCCTATACAGGGGGAACAACAGCTATGACTAAGGGACGCAAGACAACATGGCAGGAGAGGATCGACATTGTCCTGTACTGCCTTGCGAATGGACAAGACTACACGAAGACAGCAGAGCAGTTCCAGGTTTCTTACCAGCAAGTGTACGGATGGGTGAGAAAGTATGCAGAAGGCGGTCAGGATGCTTTACAGGATGGTAGAGGGCGTACCAAGTCGCCTGAAGAGTTAACCGAAGCCGATCGACATAGGCTCGCCACGAGGAAGTTGGAGTACGAGAATGAGCAACTCCGAGCGGAGAATGCCTTCTTAAAAAAGTTACAAGAGTTCGAAAGGAGGCGTCTTTAAGCCAACACCGACAAGAGAATTTCTACCTTGCCATTCAAGCCGTACAGCAAGCAGAGTCATTTAGCATACAGCTTTTGTGTGAAATTGCAAAAATCTCACGGTCGAGTTATTACAAATGGTTACAACACAAACCCAGCTCTCGTGAGTTGGAGAACAAAAAACTGATGGAAGTCATGATGTGCTTGTATAAGAAGGTCGAGGGTACCTTCGGCTACCGTCAATTAACCCTACACATGCGACGTAAAACCATGAAGTCTATTAACCACAAACGTGTACAGCGCCTCATGAAGATAAAGGGGATCCAGTCGGTCATCCGTAGAAAGAAAAAGAGATATGAACGTTCCACTCCGCAACAAGTAGCTGAGAACTTGTTAAACCGTGAGTTTCAAGCAGAAGTGCCGAATGAGAAGTGGGTAACTGACGTGACGGAATGCAGATACGGCCATGGTCAGAAAGCATACTTAAGCGCAATTCTCGATCTTCATGACAAAACGATTGTTTCCTATGTATTGGGACACTCAAATAATAATCCTCTCGTATTTCAAACGCTGGAACTAGCTTTAAAGGCAGCACCGGAAAGCACGCCGTTGCTACATAGTGACCGTGGTTATCAGTATACGTCTCTACGTTTTAAAGGGATGTTAGACGAAGCTAAAATGAAGCAGAGTATGTCCCGAGTTGGCCGCTGTATTGATAATGGACCGATGGAATCCTTTTGGGGGACGCTAAAATGCGAGAAGTATTATTTGCATACCTACCGAACCTTTGAAGAACTTAAAAAGGACATTGATGACTATATTCACTTTTACAATTACGAACGATTACAGGCAAAACTAAACGGCCTCAGTCCAATGGAATTCAGGACCAAGACCGTCTAATTGATTTTTATTTTTGTACTGTCTACTTGACGGGGTGCAGTTCATCCCCTGCTTTGCCACTCTGTTTGATTAACACCTTCTTGTGTTGTGTGTTTGCCCAATGCAATATCTATATTACCCTTTCACAGCTCCCGCTGTAATTCCACGAGACATTTGCTCCGTAAACATGAGGTAGATAATAACTGTCGGCAACGCGATCATCGTCATGACCGCAAATTGCGCGCCATAGTTCGAAGAATATTGTCCAGCGAATTTCATTATCGAGAATGGCAACGTCTTGAATTTCTCAGAAGTCAAAAACGTATTCGCCATAATAAATTCATTCCACCAGCTAATGAAATTCATTATGCAGACAGTAGCGATTGCAGGCTTCGTAATCGGCAGCAGAATACGGAAGATCACGCCATAGATCGAGCACCCATCAATGACTGCAGATTCTTCAATACTTCTAGGAATTGTCTCCATAAAACCAGACAAAATCAACATGCTGATCGGCAGAGAAAACGCTATATACGGCATAATAAGCGATAACGGATTGTCAATTAAGTGAAGCCAATCGAACAATATGAAGTTAGGCAACAGCGTTGCATGAATCGGTACGATCATGCCTAATAGCACAAAAGCCATTGTTGCTTTACGTAGCTTCCACTCCATTCGGGTAATTGCATAGCTAAGCATTAAAGAAAGGATTGCTGCCACCACAATTGTAACGGTCGTAATGATAAAGCTGTTCAGCATGAATAGCGGCACTTTGCCGTAAGTAAATGCATTCTTATAATTCTCTACCTGAAAGCTGGAGGGCCACTTCAATATACTCTTTCCGAAGAAGTCACCACTTTTTAGGAAGGAGTAATTAATTAGCCAAATCAGTGGAAAAATTTGCACCGCCGCAACTAATCCAAGCACAAGATGCTGAACTGATTTTAAAATCGGCAAGTTTGTCTTCATACTTGATGTCTCCTTCCTTAAAACTCACCGACGTCTTTGCTGAACGCTTTGTTCATGACGACCGTGATGATTAGGCAAATGATAACGAAAATAACAGAAATCGCATTTCCATAGCCATACAGTGACGATGAAAATGCAGTTTTATATATGTAGTTGCCTACGAATTGTGTCGTATTAGCAGGTCCGCCATTGGTCATAAGGAAGATCGTTTCCATCTGCTTCAAGCAGGCGGTCACGGCAATGACCACCGCAACGCGCATCATTGGCCTAAGCAGTGGGATGACAACTTTCGTATATAAGCTAATACGTCCTGCTCCATCCAGTTCAGCCGCTTCGTATATATCCTTCGGTATACCTTGTAAACCTGCATAGTAGAGCAATAACGCATAGCCAAATCCTTGCCACATCACAACAATAATAACGCACCAGATGGCCAGCTTCGGATCGCCGAGCCAATCCTGCTTTAGCATGGAAAGTCCTATGCCATCGAGCAGTTTATTTAACATCCCGTAATTAGGATGGAATACGCTTACCCACATTTTTGAAGTGACAACAATGGAAATTACCGCAGGTAGAAAGAAAATCGTTCGATAAAGCTTTTCGAATCTACCTCCGTTCATAACAAGAATAGAGAACAGCAATGCGATCGGATGCTGAATAAGCAGTGTTGCTGCTAGCAGTAACAGTGCATTCCATAGCGAACGCCAGAACACTTCATCGTGAAACAAAATATTCCAATAGTTTGTGAACCCCACAAATTCATAGGCTCCAATTCCGCGCCAATCCGTCATCCCGTAATATCCACTCATTAAAACAGGGAAACATACCATGCCGAGAAACAACAACATACTAGGCGCGACCAGCCATAGAATGGTGATCCGATTGCTTAATAATTTATGCATCCTTCTCCCCGCCTTATCTTTCTAAATAAGGTAGAGCAGCCGAAATGAATTCGCCTGCTCTCCCTACATCATTTATGTCACGACTTTATTCGTTATTTGATTAGTGCAACTGCATCATCTAGCTCTTTAAGGAATTGCTCTGCATTAATTTGTTTGCCGAGCAGCTTCTGATGAGCTTCCATCACCTTTGTCTTGAACTCGTCTGTACCCATGTCATGCATTGGTGTACCGCTCGAGGAGGAGATGGAACCGAAAATATCAACTAGTTGCTTTTGAAGCACGGATTCTTGACCTGTCAAATAATCAGTGAAGGACTGAGCAGGCGTACCCGCGCCATTTTGCCATACTTGCTTCGCCCAATTTTCAGGCTTGAAGAAATATTTCAAAAATGCAATCGCTGCTTCGGAATTTTTAGAATTTTTCGAGATGGAATAACCGCCACCGAACCAAGCAGCTACATCTGTTGCTTTACCTTTATCAGATGTTGGGTAGGAAATCGCTGCGATATTATTACGAACCTCTTCAGGGAAGTTCTCATCAGTCGCTAAACCAGCTTCCCAGTTCCCCATCAAATACATCGCCGCTTGTCCTTGACCGAACAGGTTACGAGAAGTTCCATAGTCTGCTGTCAAGAAACCGTCAGCCAATGCCTTATTTTCCGCTAATGCTTGCAAATCACTAGCTGCTGCTAGGAAGTCTGCATCACCAGAGAATGTACCTTGTCCCTTTAATATATTATCAATTTTGTTAAAATCGCCTGTGTAGCGTTGCGCTGCATATTCATACCAGATTGGTAATGACCAGCCATCCAATGCATTTGTCGTAATCGGATTGATTCCTTTTGCTCTCAGTTGTTTAGATGCCTCAAGAAGTTCTGGCAACGTCTCAGGCACCTTCACATTATTGTCGTTGAAAATCTTCTTATTGTAATAGAGAACGAAGAAGTCTGCGCTTCTAGGTACGCCATATACTTTACCATCTTGAATGAAGCCGTCCATTGCTCCTGGAACGAAGTCAAGATTCGCAAATTCCGAAGCGTTGATTTCTAGCAGCATATCATTATCGATTAGCGGCTTAATGAACGACGATTGTCCCCAGGATTGAATAATGTCAGGAATCGCATTCGTAGAAGCGTACACTTTAATTTTCGCTTTATACGGTTCATCTTGAAGTGCTTCTACCTCAATCTTGACATTCGGATTTTCATTCATGTACGCATCAATGATATCTTGCTCGACTTTACCTGCACCGTTCGTACGATCTGCTAGCGCAGTAAAGAACTTCAATGTAATTTGTTCATCCGGCGATTTTTCAGCATCCTTGGTTGCAGGTACAGCACTTGAATCATTCTTACCGTCGCTGCTACTGCTACTATTGTTGTTGTTAGAGCCACATGCCACGATTGTGAACACCATCATGACAGCTACAAGTAAGACTAGGTATTTCTTCATCGTTACCCCACCTTTGTTTGTTTGAGCAGGAGTATATTCCCTGTTCTGAACCCCATTATAGTCGCAACCCACTATCAAAAATATGGTGCAAAATTTAGATAACATGCTTCATTTTTTTGATCATCGACAATTGTCAACTTGTTATGCGTATATCTTTGATATACTAATACTACTAATTCCTCGTCCATAGGTGAAGTATGAAGACAATATTTTCTATGTTTCGGAACTATCCCCTTCAGCGAAAGCTGCTCGTCCTAATTATCCCGCTTCTACTTATCACTATTGGGATCACAGGGCTGTATTCCTATACGATCGCCTCGAAGGAGGTCGTGGACAAGATTCGCCAAGCGCAGCTCAGTATGGCAGTAAAAACGAAAGACCAATTGGACTATTTCGCCAAAAATACACTTAGCTTTTCAAACTACATTTTCCTAAATCCATCTGTTCAAGCGATGGTAACGAACGATGAACCTCAGCTGCGGGACCAAGTACTAAAGACTCTGTTACCGCTCATGGTTACCGGAGAATCTATCCAATCATTGATCCTGTATCCATTTCCGAAATCTGATAGCGCAGTACAACCATTTGTTATTACACATACAGGAATTGCAGGCGCAATCAGCTTCGCTCAATTTCAAAAGACGAAGTACTTTGAACGGTATAACGCATCGCCAGAGCATATGCTTTGGGACCTCATTCATCCGTCCGATCATGTTCTTACCGGGGATTATCATTATAAGCTTGCGCTCATCAAACCTTACAAAAACTATTATAATTATGAACAAAGCGGTCTCATTGTCGTAGGTATGGATGCAGATAGACTTAGTCATACGTTATTCCATGAGTCCGATGATGCTGTGCAGTTTATTATGAACGACAATGGGATCATACTCGCAGCAACAGATCTAAGCTGGATCGGAAAATCTATCACTCAATTGCCTGTATTCCCGCAATCTGTAAATATTGAAGGGGCTGCACCTTCTCGTGCTTTCACCCAATTGAAAGAGACAGACGAGTTAATCGTCTCCGACTCCATCTCTGAATTAACAGGCTGGCACACGGTCGTTATTCAAGATCGTAGTAAGTTGCTCGCAGAGTTAGAGCATATCGGTTCGGTAACACTGACGATTATGCTGATCGTTGGCTTCTTCAGCATAGTGCTTTTCTGGATCATTGCGCGATTTATTACAAATCCAATGAAACGACTAATGCAATCAATGAGAGCGTTGCAAAATGGTGACTTTTCACAGCGTGTAGAATTTACAGGATACGATGAAATCGGTCGTCTCGGACATCTTTACAATAAAATGGTTGGTCGGATCAAGCTCTTAATCGATGATGTTTATGCATCCAGCTTAAAGCAACGTGAGGCTGAGCTTAAAGCGTTACAGTCTCAAATTAATCCGCATTTTCTGTACAACACCTTAAATATGATTAACTGGAGCGCAATGCAAAAGAACGATCAGGAAATATCCGAAATGGTCGTATCATTATCTCAAGTATTCCGGCTAAGCCTGAACAGTGGCAATGATGAAGTCGAGCTAGAACAGGAAATCGAGCTCGTGAGGCACTACTTGTTCCTGCAAAAGAAAAGGTATCCGCAGCGACTTCACTTTGAGATTGAGGTAGCATCTCATTTATTGCGTTATCGCTTGCCGAAACTACTGCTTCAGCCACTTGTAGAAAATGCCATCCTTCACGCCATCGAACCTTCTGAGGGACCGGTCAACATTCATTTGAGTGCATATACCGAGAATGAATGGATTATCTTTGAAGTTACCGATAATGGGCCTGGTATACCTGAAGCGCAATTAGCTGAGCTTAAATCAGGTCGCACCACCTTTTCCCCTGCCGGGCTGCTCAACAATACACGTTCAGGCATGGCACTCTTAAATATCAAGGAGCGGCTAGCACTGTTCTACGATCGATCACAATTCGATATTGAGAGCAAAATGGGCATTGGGACAAGGGTACAAATTCGAATCTATCAAGGAGGAAAAGCGAATGGCGCTTAAGATGATCATCGCAGAGGATGAGCAATCGTTCCGCGAAGGACTAATCAACCTGATCGATTGGAAGCTATACGATATTGAGCTTACTGGTGTCGCTGAGAACGGTCGACAAGCGTTAGATCTGATTAAGCGCGACTCACCGGACCTGTTGCTGACCGATATTCGAATGCCCTTCTTAAATGGATTGGAGCTCATTCGTTCCGCGAAAGCTGGTGGAGCACAGTTCCATACGATACTCATTACCGGATATGACGAATTTGAATATGCTAAGGAAGCAATCTCACTTGGGGTGTCCGATTATTTATTGAAGCCATGTATGCCGCACGACATTGTCCGTGTCATTATGGACGTCAAGCAGAAGCTGGATCATTCTGATGTTGCTGTACCTCTGAACCGTGAATTGAATCGAACGTGGAATCGGAATATTCATTTGCTGAAAAATCAAATCTTAACACAATGGGTCAGACAACCGCTTATGCCATTGGAAAATCGGTCGCTCGTCATTCGTGAAGTAAATCTAGCAGTTCAGCCTGGTCCAATCGAGATCGGCATCGTTCGCATGGATATGAATGATCGCTCAGAACCTTATCCTTCAACTCGAGATTTGGAGCTCATTCGTTATGCCATGCAAAATATCGTCAATGAAACTCTAAATGATTTTTATAGTGGAAATATCGAGGTTTTTCGTCATGATGAAGATCTGTTATGGTTGGGCAACACATCGATCGGCAAATCAGAACTTAGTACAGTGGAAATAATGAAAACGGTGCAACACAATTTAATCTCCTATTTGAAGCTATCCTTCAGTATAGCGCTCAGTTCTCCCCATCCTTCAGTCAACGATGCTCAGCTTGCCTACGAGGAAGCCGTCGAGGCGATGGAGGGTAGATTCTATCAAGGTAAGGGGGGTATCTTCCTCCATGAAGAGCTTAACCAACAACAATCGCCAAGCTCCTCCATTTTAGATGATCCTTTCCTACAGCGCTGGGAGAAAGAGCTATTTACATACTTACAAAATGGGCAGTATGAACAAGCTGTTGATGCAATCGAAACTGGCCTTCGCTACTTTAAGGAGCGGCCTGGTTATACACGATCGGAAGTGATTTTACTTATAACGAGTCTTATACTCACGCTTCGCAAGTTCGCAGAAGAACAATATTCAGTCTCTATCGAGTGGATGGATGAAAACATAGACTGGATCGAGAAAATGCCGGAGATGGAATCGCTAGACGAATGCTCATCTATCTTGCAAAAAATCGTACAGTGCGTCGTTCTAGCTGCCCCCAGTCGCAAAACGCTCCATCGAACCGTACATGCTACGCTTGAATTAATTAAGAGCAAATACAACAGCAACTTGACGCTTGAGCAGGCTGCCAAAGAAACGTTCGTCAGCAATTCCTACTTAAGCTCGCTTTTTAAACAAGAGCTTGGTGTTAATTTCCTCGATTATTTGCACCAATATCGGATTGAACAAGCTAAGGAGCTGTTACGAAAAAACTACAAAATATATGCTGTAGCAAAGCTTGTCGGCTATCAGGAGGAGCGGCACTTCAGCTCTACCTTCAAGAAGTGGACAGGACTTGCACCGCGACAATATCAAAAGGGCTACGAAGCGATTATTCGAGATGATATAACTACTCTAATGGAGGTTGAACAAGATGAACACTCGTAAAGTTCGACTTATTCAAACAGCTCAGCATACAACTGATCGTCTCACCGAGCAAGCCCCTCTTATTTTCAAGAAGGATGATCAGGGAGTAGAAAATAAATTGCTTCTTATATATGACGATTTGACCTATCAAGAAATTATCGGGTTTGGAGGAGCGATCACGGAAGCTTCAGCTGTGACTGCCGCCAAGCTTAGCGAAGGAAACCAACAACAAATTATTAACGCCTATTACGATGCGGATCAAGGTATTGGATACACGCTCTGCCGTACACACATTAACAGCTGCGATTTCTCACTTGGCAACTATACTTATGTCGAGGATGGGGATGAATCGTTAGCTAGCTTCGATATTAGTAGAGACAAGCAAGCACTTATTCCGTATATACAACAGGCTGCCGCGAAGACGGGCAGTAACTTCAAGCTGTATGCGACCCCTTGGAGTCCTCCAGCATGGATGAAGACGAATGGCGAAATGAACAATGGGGGCAAGCTGAAGCCAGAATTCCGTCATGCTTGGGCAAAATATTATGTGAAATTCATCCAAGCCTATGAAGAGCTAGGCTTACCGATCTGGGGATTGACTGTGCAGAATGAAGCCAAGGCGTCGCAAATCTGGGATTCCTGTATTTACACTGCAGAAGAAGAACGGGATTTCGTCCGCGATTACTTGGGACCTGCACTTAAAGCTGCTGATCTCACGCGGATTCGATTAATGGTATGGGATCATAACAAGGAGAGAGTGTATGATCGGGCAAAGACAGCATATCTTGATCCCGATGCGGCGAAATACATTTGGGGAATCGGGTTCCATTGGTACTCCGGCGATCACTTTGAATCGCTATCTGCGGTACATGATCGTTTTCCTGACAAAGGACTCATGTTTACCGAAGGCTGTCATGAAGGTGGCGTTCAACTCGGATCATGGCGAAGTGGAGAAAGGTATGCTCACGATATTATAGGAAATCTCAACAATTGGATGAACGGCTGGACCGATTGGAATATCGTTTTGGATGAGCAAGGCGGTCCTAATCATGTCGGCAATTATTGCGACGCACCGATAATTGCTGACACGACAACCGATTCGATTACGTATCAAAGCTCGTACTATTACATTGGACATTTCAGTAAATATATTCGTCCAGGTGCGGTTAGAGTCGGCTGTTCCAAGTACACAGATAAGCTAGAGACGACAGCATTTAAAAATATCGACGGCACCTTAGCAGTCGTCGTTCTGAACCGTAGCGACGAAGATGAGACATATATACTCAGCCATCTTAGCGAGCTTGCAGAAGTAACGATTCCGGCTCACGGTATTCAGACTCTATTATTTCCGTCCAAGACTTGAGATGTACTTCTATTGAAAACAGACATCCCCTGAAGTAAATAACTCCACTTCAGGGGATGCTTTGTGTCTAATCGACTAATAACCTAGAGATCACTTGAGCACTTTCCGCACGAGTTGCATAACTTTGAGGAACAAATTGATTGTTATTGCGACCTTTGATGAAGCCAAGAGAATACGCGCTAGTTACCGCATCCAACGCCCAAGCACTAATTGCAGCTTGATCGTCAAACTTGAGCTCTGCTATAGTTGGAGCATCTTTGCCACTCTTGTACTTATAAGCACGGACGAGCATGACGGCCATTTCCTCACGACTAATCGGCGCTTTAGGGTCAAACGTTGATGCGCTACGCCCTTTCACAATTCCAACCTCGCTGGCAGCCTCAACAGCGCTTGCATACCAAGCTGAAGATGCAACATCACTGAAATGGGATTTTCCATTCGACTTAATTCCTAATGCTCGAACGATAAGCGCAGCGAATTCCGCACGTGTGACGAGCCCCTCTGGTGCGAAGTTCGTCTCGCTGATCCCTTCAATAATATGTTTAGCAGCCATTTGCTTAATCGCCTTCGCCGCCCAATGTGTATCACTCACATCTGCGAACGATTTATCATAGCTTAGCACACCATACATGCTGAAATGCCCTACCTTCGCTACAAGCTTATCACCTTCAAGCTTGCCACCTGCATACTCCAATGAGCCTTCATCTGAAACATAATATACCCCTAGCAGTTCTGGGTTCACACCTTTATTTATGTTCAGTGCAATCGTGATTGGATCATTGAATTGGGTTAGCTTGATTTCCTTTCCAGCCTTGCTGACGATAGAGATCGAGAAATTCCATATCTCGCCCGCTGCCGTTACTGTTGCAGTGGTATGTGCAGCAGCTCTATCCATCAAAATCGTTTGGTCAGAAGAGGAGATCGGTGCCATCTGCACAGCAATGGTTGCATCCTTCAATTCGTCACTAGATAACAATTGTTGAAGTTGCTTATATACACTTGCTGGAATTTGCATGATCACATCCTGATTGTTCAGCTCGATGTAATCGTTATCCGAGATGTTTGCCCCATTAGCTGAAAAAGTTGCTTTTGTTGCACCCTTATCAAGCGATACTGAAATTTTACCGTTCCTATCAGCCTTAGGAAGGTCCTTCGTTCCGACATTTGCCAAGAAGTCGTAGCTGCCGCTTCCTGGATTTGAAGGGGGCTCTGAAGGTTTGTCGTTTGCAAACGTAACATTATCCACATACATTCTGCCTGCGAAGTCGCTCTCGACATCTGCAACTACGATTATAACTTTACCTAAATCAGTCGTTGCAGTAATCCCGGTCATCTTGTCAATGTCATAGGATACTTTGTAGTGATACAGGCCATCCGTCGTTTTCTGTTGTGCATTAAGCGTAGACAGAGGAATTCGGACGCTCACTGGGTGCTGTGCCCAATAACCAAAGTCTTTCGCTCCGAACACAAGGTTAATGTCCAGCGCTCCTGCTGATGCTCGTGTAGGATCAATATAGAAATCAAAATCAACAAATTTGTTGCTTCCGCGTTGGAGATTCGACTTCTCCAGTACAAGCCGCGGAGCAGAAGCCCAATTATCAGATGGCTTAACGTCGGGGTACATAATTTCCCACGAAATCGCCTTCGAGCCGTTCGCTTCCTCAATCGTTAGCGCACCTTTAATACCGGACTCTCCTGCCCAATTCCAGCCCTGGCGAGTCGAATCCTCGAAGTCAGATGGGAACGTTGCTGTTCCGAGTGGAGCATGAACGACGGGTTGTGTAACAATCGTTCGAACACCTGAGAAAGTAATGTTATCCAACGAGATAACGCTGGCGTCAGGTGAAGCGATCAGGAAAATAATATTCGTCAGAATATGATCGTTAGGGTCGTTAGCAATATTGGCCAAGTTAGCCGCACTGCCACCCGTCAGCTTGATCGTCGCTTTATAAACTCCACTTGAAACACTTACAAAATCATCTACTGTGACTTGAGCAACTGATGTTGGATTTGTCCAACTGTGCGAGCTAGATTGCGGAATTGCCGCAATCGATACCGCAGTAGGTGCAGACGTAATGACGTCGATCGTAATTGTATCTGCGCCTAGAATATCAGGTCTTGCTGTGGAGCTATCCGCTGAGATACGGTTATCCCATTCACTATTACTTGATGTTAGCCCTGAAATTTGCAATGCCTTATTCACATTAGCCAGGGTGAGCCAATTCCCGCTGTTCTGTCCAAAGCCCTGAGTCGTGCCATCATTGAAGTCCCATACATTAATCGAGAACTCCTCTTTCGTACGATCAATCGGCTCATATTCAATGCCCTTAATCCGAGCACGAACGTATTCCCCAGAGACACTCAGTTCTTTCGGCGACCATACATGATCGTTACCAGGATTCAGGTCGGTTGCCTCCGTCTTACCTAGCTCTAGGGCAGTAAATGCAGCCGAAGTCTCTGCCTTATTGGTCAATGACCAGTTTGCCCAGCTAATGTTGTTCGAATTGAGGAATTCAAGCCATACATCGGCCTCATCCAAGAAAGGACCATTGTTACCGCTCGCTTCGCTCGTTCCCCATTCGGTTGCGAACACTGCAAGTCCATGCTCGATTGCATATCTAGCGTTGTTCATTACATTCGTATTGTCTCTGACACTCGCATCATCCGGCATATGCGTCCCGGTATAGAAATGCACCGTATACATTGTGTTAGCATCATTGATCGGATTAGCTACGGCAAGATCTGGACGCTGGCTCCAATTCGGGCTGCCTACGATAACAATATTATCGTTGCCATTGTCGCGCAACATCTCGATAATCGGTTCCGCATAGGACTTTACAGCAGCCCAGCCATCGGCATCATTCTTGACACCAGGCGCGCCACTGTTAGGTTCATTAGCCAGCTCGTAAATAATGTTCGGGTTGTTCGGATACAAGTCAGATATCTCTTCGAAGAAATCTAATGCCCCGGCGTAAACTCCCGCATTCGGATCTCCTGGCGCATGTACGTGCCAATCCACGATAACATACATATCATTTGCTATCGCGAGCTCGATTCCTTCAATAACTCTTGCTTTCATTACCTCTGGTTTAGTTGCATAGCCCGTCTCGCCTACATACATCGCAAGACGAATGACATTGGAGTCCCAATCATTCGCTAGCGCTTTGAAAGCGTTATCGTTTAGAATCTCAGGAAACCATTGCAAGCCGTGTGTGCTCATCCCTCTAAGCTGAATTGGATCTCCATTCTGATCACTAAGTGTAGTGCTCCCAGTATCCTCGTCTGTAACGAGCTGGAGAGCTCCGCCAACTGACGGCTTCTTCACATTGTCATTGCCTATTAAATGTATTTCAGGATCTGTTGTTCCTGGATCAGTTCCTGGATCAGGGTCTGTATGATTGGCAAACGTAACATTATCCACATACATTCTGCCTGCGAAGTCGCTCTCGACATCTGCAACAACGATTATAACTTTACCTAAATCAGTCGTTGCAGTAATCCCGGTCATCTTGTCAATGTCATAGGATACTTTGTAGTGATACAGGCCATCCGTCGTTTTCTGCTGCGCATTAAGCGTAGACAGAGGAATTCGGACGCTCACTGGGTGCTGTGCCCAATAACCAAAGTCTTTCGCTCCGAACACAAGATTAATGTCCAGCGCTCCTGCTGATGCTCGTGTAGGATCAATATAGAAATCAAAATCAACATATTTGTTGCTTCCGCGTTTGAGATTCGACTTCTCTAGTACAAGCCGCGGA
The DNA here is from genome assembly GCA_029203125.1 of Candidatus Cohnella colombiensis. Classification (GTDB taxonomy): domain Bacteria; phylum Bacillota; class Bacilli; order Paenibacillales; family Paenibacillaceae; genus Cohnella; species Cohnella colombiensis. The sequence continues at coordinate 704,080 of CP119317.1, read as the reverse complement.
GCAGAAGCCCAATTATCACTTGGTTTAACATCTGGATACATAATTTCCCACGAAATCGCCTTCGATCCATTCGCTTCCTCAATCGTTAGCGCACCTTTAATACCGGACTCTCCCGCCCAATTCCAGCCCTGGCGAGTCGAATCGTCGAAGTCAGATGGGAACGTTGCTGTTCCAAGCGGTGCATGAACGACGGGTTGTGTAACAATCGTTCGAACACCCGAGAACGTGATGTTGTCTAGCGAGATAACACTAGCGTCTGGTGAGGCAATTAGGAAAATAATATTCGTCAGAATATGATCTTTCGGGTCGTTGGCGATATTCGCCAAGTTAGCCGCACTGCCACCTGTCAGCTTAATCGTCGCTTTATAAACACCACTTGAAACACTTACGAAATCACCTGCTGTGACTTGAGCAGTTGATGTTGGATTTGTCCAACTATGCGAGCTAGATTGCGGAATTGCCGCAATCGATACCGCAGTAGGTGCAGACGTAATAACGTCGATCGTAATTGTATCTGCGCCTAGAATATCCGGTCTTGCTGTGGAACTATCCGCAGAGATACGGTTATCCCATTCACTATTACTTGATGTTAGCCCTGAAATTTGCAATGCCTTATTCACATTAGCCAGGGTGAGCCAATTCCCGCTGTTCTGCCCAAACCCCTGCGTCGTGCCATCATTGAAGTCCCACACATTAATCGAGAACTCTTCTTTCGTACGATCAATCGGCTCATATTCAATACCCTTAATCCGAGCACGAACGTATTCCCCAGAGACACTCAGTTCTTTCGGCGACCATACATGATCGTTACCAGGGTTCAGGTCGGTTGCCTCCGTCTTACCTAGCTCTAGGGCAGTGAATGCAGCCGAAGTCTCTGCCTTATTGGTCAATGACCAGTTTGCCCAGCTAATGTTGTTCGAATTGAGGAATTCAAGCCATACATCGGCCTCATCCAAGAAAGGACCATTGTTGCCGCTCGCTTCGCTCGTTCCCCATTCGGTTGCGAACACTGCAAGTCCATGCTCGATTGCATATCTAGCGTTGTTCATTACATTCGTATTGTCTCTGACACTCGCATCATCCGGCATATGCGTCCCGGTATAGAAATGCACTGTATACATCGTGTTAGCATCATTGATCGGATTAGCTACGACAAGATCTGGACGTTGGCTCCAATTCGGGCTGCCTACGATAACAATATTATCGTTGCCATTGTCGCGCAACATCTCGATAATCGGTTCCGCATAGGACTTTACAGCAGCCCAGCCATCGGCATCATTCTTGACACCAGGCGCGCCACTGTTAGGCTCGTTAGCCAGCTCGTAAATAATGTTCGGGTTGTTCGGATACAAGTCAGATATCTCTTCGAAGAAATCTAATGCCCCGGCGTAAACTCCCGCATTCGGATCACCTGGCGCATGTACGTGCCAATCCACGATGACATACATATCATTCGCGATTGCCAGATTAATACCGTCAATTACTTTCTGCTTCACACTCGAATCAGTGGCATAACCACCTTCTCCAACATACATCGCTAGACGAATGACATTGGAATCCCAATCATTCGCAAGCGCCTTGAAGGCGTTATCGTTAATGATTCCCGGAAACCATTGCAGGCCATGTGTGCTCATCCCTCTAAGCTGAATTGGATCTCCATTCTGATCACTAAGTGTAGTGCTCCCAGTATCCTCGTCTGTAACGAGCTGGAGAGCTCCGCCAACTGACGGCTTTACAGCCGCATCCGCAAGCAAGCTTGAGCCTAAAGCTTCAGGTGCTGCTCCCGCAAAAGTTGGAATAAGCGAACTAATTAGTGCAATTACCATGAATATCGCAAGAATACGCGTTTTCATCTTCCTCATCGATTTATCCCTCCGAAATTTAGCTTCCTTTCTTCAACAAACCGCACTACAATGGTAGGTGTAACGTTACCTTTTTTCATCAAGTGTCGTCATAATTCTGCTATATTCAGCAGCTGAATTGCCTCCTCTCCGACCTATAATGAGTACAATTTTGATGGTTTTGGAAAAACAAAACCACAATTCATGCATAAACACGCGTTTATGGATGAATATGTTTACTGGCAAACTCAGTATATCACAGACCTTCTAAAAATTAAAGGAAACGTTACCTGTAAAGTGTAATTGCAAATCTCCTACTAACAAGTTATTCTCTTATTAAAGCTATAATCCTATACGTATAGAAGTTGGGTGGATCTGATGGCAAACAACATTCGCGATATTGCAAAGCTGGCAGGCGTATCTGTCACAACCGTTTCTAAAGTAATCAACAACCTGCCAAATGTTAGCCCATCAACAAGAGCCCGCGTTCAACAGGTTATCCAGGATCAACAGTTCATCCCAAGCCATACCGCACGGGGATTAGTCAAAGGTAAATCGAAAACGATCGGAATGTTTCTTACGACTAGCTTAGCTCATCCCTTCTTCTCCAAAGTCGTTGTCGGACTTGAGAGCGCTTTGAAAAAAACAGGATATGATCTACTTTACCTCACGCTTGATTGGAACCCAGAATACAGTCTCGTACGCCATTGCTTAAGCCGTAATGTGGAGGGTGTCCTCATCTTCGGGTTTCAAGAGAATGATTTGAATTTCGAGGAAATCATTCAATCCGAGATTCCTACAGTTTTTATAGATTTGGACATGATGGGACGTCGCGCAGGCTACGTCACCTCCGAGAACGTGGAGAGCATCAAGAATGCAGTCTATTATTTGCATGAATTAAAGCACCGTAAAATTGCGTTTGTAAATGGCCATCTCGATTCTTACGTTGGAAAACAGCGGTTCGAAGGCTATCGACGGGGAATTCAAGAATTGGGCTTGCCTTACTTTGCGGAATACATTTCAATCGGGGATTTCACAAAAGAATCGGGATATGCTGCGATGAAAGGGTTCATGCAGCTCGAAGAACCTCCTACCGCAGTCGTCTGTTCCTCGGATATGATTGCGATCGGTGTTATCGAAGCGGCTGGTGAGGCCGGTTTGTCGATACCTCAAGATCTGTCCGTGATCGGATTTGATGACATTGAGCTTGCAAAGCATACGATACCCGCGCTCACAACGGTCCATCAAGATTTCGATACGATCGGAAATCAATCCATCTTATTGTTGAATGACTTAATCAATACTCCACACTCACCTCCGCCAGCACTAATCATACCTACAAAATTCGTCATTCGAAAGTCTTGCGCGGAATGTACGAGATAGCACCCTAATGGGTTGCTAGGGTCTACCGGGCTGCGAACGCCCGGTCTCGCTCGATTGTAACTCAACCTCATCTGGCAATTCCCTCGTCGTGCCAGGTACTTCTCGAGGTGTGAAATCAATGACCTCTGATGAATAGATGGTGACGTACATTGCTCCATTACCCGTAGACGCTCGAATTAGGATCGGTTGATCATACACATTTTGAAACACAAAATCCGGTCCGCCCCAACTGACAGTTGCATCTCTGCCTGAAGGCACATACGATATGCTTCTACTATGAGAATAGCGGTGAATGATGCGTAGCCCAGCCCTGTCTATTGCGTTGAATAATGTAGACGATACCTGACAAATCCCTCCCCCTATATCTTCTGACAGCTCCCCTCTAACGATGACCGGCGCCCGTGTGTAGCCCTTCGCACTTGTGCGTATTCCAACAACCTTGTTAAAGGAAAATTGCTCCCCTTGAAATATAACCGTATTGTTGATCGCATTTGCAGCCAATTCGATATTGTGGGTACGATTGCGATTGCGCGAATTAAAGTATGTCACATAGCTGCCGATTCTCTTCTCGCGAATAAAAGCCAGCAATTCTCCATCCACCTTAGGATATACAGGAGACATGGGCGTTTCAATTACAGATGTATCACCTTCATAAAAGAATGCTTCCATACGGCTTACAAGCTTTTGTCTATCGAGCTTACTTCCTAATGTCTCAGGTACAATTTCACCGCGCTGTCCAATGACCGCATCCTTCGGCATCCTATAAACTTTACGTTCAAGCTGCTGTACAACACTTTGAAGCTTTTCCTCATCGATGATAGGCAAAGCAAGCATTTCGAAATCCGATCGCACAAACTTCATTATTGCCTGTCCTTCATGGTGAATGAACAAGTCCAGATTGGAGGGCGCTAACAGCATCAAACTAACAAAAGGTAAAAGCTTAATCAAATTCATAGTCGCGTTTATCGCCTCCTCATTGCAGGTTACTTAAATACGTTTCCCAAAATTAGAAAAGATATTTAGCACTGCGTGGGGGAAGCTTAACTTTTTAATAAAAAAGAACCCTTGACGACTTCTCAAGAATTCTTTCTTACTCCAGTTATACGAATCGACTTGGTGAAACTCCAAAATGCTGTTTGAATAGCTTAACAAAATAGCTCTTATTATCGTATCCAAGCATTAGAGCAACCTTCTCGACTGTGCGATCAGAATCAACGATTAACTCCTTAGCTTTCTCCATCTTCAAACGAGTGACAAATTCAATGAAGTTTTCACCCGTTTCCTTCTTATATAATCGGCTGAAATAACTTGGATTTAGATGGAGGAGATCGGCTACCTCTTCTAATGTTATTTTCCGATCTAAATGGATCTGCACATACTTTTGAGCATCAATGATTTCTGTTTTCTTGCTGTTCTTCGAAATTTTCTCCGCTTTGACGACAGCATCATTCATAAACTGAATAAGCCAAGCTCTAATCTCGTTAATGTTGATCATCTGTCCAATTGTCTGTTGTACTTTTTCTTTGTCATACTCGATACTAAATTTTAATTTCAACTGCATATCCAAAACGAGCTTCCATATAAATTGTTTGACAGTTGAGGTCTGAAATCTGTTGCTCTTAATAAATTGGATGAACGAATCAACGGCTTCCACGATCCCCCGATTCTCATCAATCAGCAAACGATTAAACCGCTCAGCATAATCAGAATAATGCAAGAAGAGGTCCTCTTCTGTTCTCTCAATGTTAAGTTCTCTCGCCTTTACAATAACCGGAACATCGCTATAGAAAAATTGATCGGCCATGATGAGAAGATCTGACAAATGTTGCTTCAACGCTGCTCTATGGGTCGCCATTTCACCAACAATAACGGAAAACTCTAGCTTCAAATATTTTGAAAACGCTTTTTGCAGCATCTGCGAAACGCGAACGAGCTTATCATATGGATTCGTTGTTAAGTCCTTTTTGAACGCATAAAATAAGCAAAATTCCTGTGCCGAATAACTGAAAAACAACACATCTGGTTCATCGTTCAAAAGCTCTTCAGCGGCATTCTCGACGATGAATTTAACGATGTCCTCCTTCTTGTAGCGAAACATTGCAGATTGGAAGCTATGCATCCGCCATAGTACTGGAATGAAATGACCCAATTTGGGATTAAGGCCATACTCCTGAAGCTGCTTCAGCAACGATTGGTCATCGCCTAACGGATCGGACAATAAGCTTCGGAGCCATTTTTCCTTTCTCACTGATCTGGTATCCTTTGCTTGGTCATGAAGTCGCTTAACTTCTTGCCGTTGATCATGGTCATGATCAAGCAAATGTTTCACCCGCTTAACGATACTTACAATATTGTCGACGTTCAGTGTTTCCTTAAGAATATATTCCTGCACTCCAAGCTGTACGGCTTGCTGAGCGTATTGGAATTCATCATGGCAAGATAGAATAACATAACGAGTATCAGGAGAATCAGCCTTAAGCTTACGGATAAAGGTTAGACCGTTCATCTCTGGCATTCCAATGTCGGTAATCACAAGATCGGGGTAGGCTTCATCACCCTCCTTGATAGCATCGAGAGCATTCGTGTAAACACTAGGAAGTTCGAATCCCATTTCATTCCAAGGAATGAGCCGTTCCAAAAACTCTAACACCGCTACATCATCATCGACCACTATCGCTCGATACATTGCCTTTCTCCTCCTTACCCTCCAACGGTATCCTTAATACGATCGATAAACCCTCACCAGGAGGACTTATTAAATTCATTGCAAAAGGAGCACCATAGATGATCTTCAACCGTTCATTTACATTTTTTAATCCGATCCCCGAGATCGGCGCTCCATTCATAATTTCCTGAATCCGATCCTCCGTCATCCCAATCCCGTTATCTTTAATCTCAATCATCAGATAATCATCTTGTTTCCAAGCAGAGATTGAGATCTCCCCTTGCTTTTGACGAAGACCGTGGATATAAGCATTCTCTACGAGCGGCTGCAATGTAAATCTAGGGATTGCTTCAAGAAGTGTATCTGATGCCAAATTTACCGTTAGTTCAACGCCCTCATGATGCCTGTAATTCATGAGTTGCATATAATGTTTCACCGTATCCGCTTCTTCATGAAGCGGTATAAACTCGTTATTCCGATTAATGGTCATTCTGAGAAGTGTAGAGAGTGAACCGATTATCTCCCCTATTTCGTTCTCACCTTTCATAATAGCCTTCAAGCGAATTGAGTTCAGCGTATTGAAAAGAAAATGGGGATTAACTTGTGCTTGTAGCAATTCCAACTCGACGATTCGTTTGCGATTTTGTTCCATTTCAATCTGTTTGATCATCTCTACGAAGCGATCGATCATACGATCAAAAGCAAAACCCAAGTGTCCGACCTCGTCACTGCCCTTCACATGTGATCGTTCTTCCAGAAATCCCTTTTCTACTTTGGATGCCGTTCTTGCAAGCTTCATTATCGGCTTCGTCCATTGATTCAAAAAGTAAAGGAGAACAATCGCAAACAATAGGAAGAATACCACTTGCAACCCTACCACAGAATTAAACCAAACTCCAACTTTGTTGGTGACGCTTTCATATCGAGTTAAGCTCAGCATGCTCCAATCCGCATAGGAAAGTGGGTGCGTCACCGCAATGTAGTTGGTTCCATTCAAAGTGACAACTTCATGTGAATCTGGCGATGGTCGTTTCTCTTGAAATACTTGACCTACCCGTTCGCTATTCGTATGTGAAATGATCTTACCATCTGCATCCAGTAGCATCATCGTTTGATCAGCTGCATATTTGGCGAAAATTTGGCGAAATTGCTCTTCTGGCTTGCTTAAGATGATATAAGCATTAGGAGTACTGTTACTTAACTTAAACGTGCGAACAATCGTAACGAGATTAGGTGAACGATCCGCATCATTATGAATATAGTTTTTTTGAACACCTAACCACCGCGTCGTATTCATCGGTTCTGTACTTAATTCCTTAAACCAAGGCTCTTCATACATAAAGGCAAGACTGTTGTTGTATGTTGAATAGTTGGAGAAATATAACCCTCCTGGAAGCAAAATTGTCACATACGTCTGGCCACCAAAGAAGGTAATGCGATCTAATCTCTCCGCAATTGCTTTAAAGGAAAAAAAATCGATCTTTTTTGAATTGTTGCCTTGATATTTTTTCAAACCAATTCTAAGCTGTGTGATCATTTCACTGTCATATTGAATGGAATTAAAGGCATTGATCATGTCCTTCATAATATTAGATTCATATAGCTCCGCCACTTCTAGCGATTGCTCTGCCTTGGTGATCGCTTTGTTTATGAGCTCACCCTTTGTATAAAGTCCCGTCACAATGAGTGTAATCACTGAAGGAAGAACGAGACATAGAAGTGATGTAAGTATGAGCTTCTGTCTCCATCCTAATAAAGGAAATCTCATGTTCATGCCTCCTCACAAGTAATGAAAAAGGGGGATGCCATGCTGGCATCCTCCCTATCATTATAAGATCTTTTTACTTATTAGCATCAATAATCTTTTGAAGATTCGTTTTAATATCTGCCAAAGTTGTATCAACATCAGATACACCCAGCATATACTTTTCTGCTTCTGCAATATATGCAGTTTCCAAGTCACCTGCATAAGACACGGTGTTAGGAGGTACTGGAAGCTTAGTTACGCTTAATGTATTAATCAAAGAAGCTTTATCAATTTTATCTGGGGATAACGTTGATGATACGATTTGATCAACTTCATTAGCAATGTCAGCTTTCTTCCAAGCAGATAGTTGCTTCGTCAACGCCATTCCTTCTGTGGACAGGAAGCGGATGAATCGGTAGGATTCTTCCTTGTGCGCAGATTTAGATGAAATAACTAGTGGATCAGCGCCACCATAGGAATAGATTTCGTCACCTTTGTTGTTCGTAGGCCATGGTGCGAATGCAGATACGAATGTTGCTGGAATTTTTTCTGTTCCACCAGCTTCAGCAACCATCCAAGGACCAGTTGGCAACATTACGCCTTTACCTTGGAAATACTGATCACGATAAGGAATCTTTTGCGTAATTACATCTTGATAAGGCGTTGCGGACTTATCTGTTTTTTCCATCTCGTAACGCAACTCGAGCGATTTTTTCATTAATGGGTTATCATTGTTAAGGTTAACACCGTCATCCTTCATGATCCCTTGATCGCTTGATCCGCTGTAAAGGTTTAATAAGAAGAAGTCTTTCCATGTGTGGAAGTGTGCACCATAAGTTTTAGTAGCGCCGTCTCCCGAAGTAAGTTTCTTAGCATAATCTCTAAATTCATCCCATGTCCAGCTAGTTGGAACTGTAAGATTCGCTGCGTCTAACTTATCTTTGTTAAGCAAAATGAACCAAGGACCGAACTTACCAGGCAATGAGTAGCGTTTGCTTTCGAACTTCTGTTGCTCTGCTTTGTACTCATCTTCGTACTTAACGCCTTCTTTAGTAAGATAGTCGTCAAGCGCCTCCAACATTCCGTTCGCTGCTCTTTGTGCAAACGTCGGTGCAGAGTTTAGTGTAAATACGTCGAATGCATCATTGGTAGCATACATCAAGTCGATCTTCTTGATCGTCTCATTGGAATCATTCTCTACAACAGGTACATATTCAACAATGATATCAGAATTCGCTGCTTGGAATGCATCAATTGCAGGTTGATATACTTCTGGCTTTTCCCAACCAAGAAACTTAATTGTTACAGGATCTTTAGCAACCGGGGATGCGCTTTCAGTTGGTGCAGTACTTTGACTAGGGCTTTGTGATGCTGCATTGTTGTTCGAATTGCTTCCACATCCAGCTAACAAGCTAGTTGTTAAGAGCGTAGTTGTTACGATCGACAACCATTTTTTCTTCATCTGTTTAACCTCCCATTTATATAAAGCTTTAATTGAACACTCTAAACTTATCATTTTCATCAAAATCGTTAGAGCATCTATTTTGACTTATTAAGAAATATTTTTACCCTTTTACTCCACCGAGTGCAATTCCTTCAATAACCTGTTTCTGTCCGATGACAAAGATAACGATGAGTGGCACAATAGCCGACACAGTCCCAGCCATAATTAGAGAATAATATGCTCCACTTTCCGTAGCGAACTTCTGAATTCCGAGTTGGATCGTCGCAAGACGGTCGCTTCTCAAGAAGATAAGTGGATTCGCGTAGTCGTTCCAAGTCCAGATGAAGCGAAGAATGGCATATGTTGCGATCGCTGGTCTAACTAAAGGCATTGCAATTTGGAAGAAGCTTCTAGTGTGTCCTGCTCCATCGATCTTAGCAGCTTCTAGAAATTCCTTATGGATACCCATGAAGAATTGTCTGAGCATGAATGTGCCGAGTGCACTGAACGACCCAATGATGATGAGACCTAAATGGCTATCGAACAAATTCAACCATGTAAAGATAAGAAATTGTGGGACGAGAATGGAATAGCTCGGAACCATAAAGGTCATGAGAACAAGTACGAATAACACATTTTTCCCTTTGAAATCAATGTGTGAGAAACCATAAGCAGCCATACACGAAACGACAACAGATACCAATGTCGTTAAGACAGAAACTTTAATCGTATTCCAATAATAGACCGCAAAAGGATGCTCACCATTCCATACTTCACTATAGTTCTCTATGAGGTTCCACTGTGTTGGAATCCACTGAATCGGATATTTGAATACATCGATCTCCGGCTTGAAAGAAGCTGAGATCATCCAGATGAATGGAAGGACGAATGCAATACCTACAATTAACATTAAGATTGTGGCGATCGTCCTGCTAGCTACATATTTTTTATGCATAAGTCACCCCATCCTTAATAGTTAACCCATTTTTTTTGTCCATACAATTGAAATAGCGTAATTAATAATACGAAGCCGAATAGTATTCCAGCAATTGAAGAAGCATATCCTGTCTTCATGTTCTCAAATGCTGTGGTGTAAAGATAGTAAGTAATTACTGATGTGGAATAAGCGGGTCTACCTTCTGTCAGAACCTTAATAATATCGAATGCTTTAAATGTACTGATAAATCCCGTAACGAGCAGGAAGAACGTTGTTGGTGAGACTAATGGGAATGTAATTTTCATAAATCTTGTCCAAGGGCCTGCACCATCAATATCTGCAGACTCATATAGATCCTTCGGAATCGATTGCAACGCTGCCATGTAGACGATGAGACAGAAGCCAATACCTACCCAGACCATAATAATCATAACTGACGGTAGCGCATAATGAATATCCGCTAACCAGGTTGGAGGATTCTCTATCCCTATCGCATGCAGGAACTGATTAATCGGTCCGTATGATGGTTGAAAGAGAAGTTGGAACACAATGGCTACAGCAACGATACTCGAAATGTAAGGCAGGAAAAAAATCACCTTAAAGAAACCTTTCAAAAACACAAGTTTATCAATAACGATTGCAAGAACTAATGCAATGACGAGTTGAATGGGGACGACAAGCAGCATATAAATATTGTTTTCCATCGAAATTTTAAACACTCTATCATCGAACAATTTTGCATAATTGCCAAATCCAACAAATTTGATTTTGTCGATCCCTGCAATAAAGCTCCATTCCGTAAAGCTTAGGATGAAGGTTAAAATTGTCGGGATAATCGTGAGAACTAATAAACCGATAAACATCGGTCCAATAAAACCATAGCCCGTCAGATTTTCCCTTAGTTTCATGCTCAAACGGACTTTCGACTTAGGTCTACTTTTCTCCGTCTCGGCTACTGTGTTGTTCATGTGATGCACCTCATCCGATATTAGATTTCATAAGATAATCCTACAGAAGATTAACAAACGGAGTAAGAGATGAAAATGACCGTTTTGAAAATATTTTTACTTTTCCGTGATTGTCACAATTGGAGCTGCTCATAAATAATGTCCACAGCACCCCTTGTAGGGCACTGCGGACAGATGTCTAACACAATATACAAACGTTGAAAACTTGCGTTATTTACCTTGATAATATTGCTGCATCACATAGAACGCCAGCTTCTTATGTGATTTGTCCTCGGATAGGAGCCCCTTAGTGTTGTAATAATTTTGAGTAATCGGATGCAATCTCCGTGGACAACGGAAATCATATAGAATCCAAGGGCTGAGACCTCTGACATACGGAATTTGATCAAGTACTGCAACCTGCTTCTTATAGATGTCTTGCTGACAATCCTCTGTGCCCTTCTGATCTACCGTACCACGATGACCTGCTTTGGCATCCGCTCCGAATTCCGTAATAATGACAGGCTTGCTGAGATTACTATTCTCAAACAGCTTGATAAGATTATTGAACTCCGTCTGATACCAGCCGTAATATTGGTTAGCACCGATTACATCCAGATAGTCAGCGAGTCTATCTGCAATAATGTGATTCACATGATCGAGCATACACGCCGCGGAAACGAGACGAGTCGGGTCTAGCTCCTTCGCTTTCATAGCAAGTGCGCTCATGAAGCTCACTCTATCCTCGGTGTCGGCATTCTCATTGCCCACGGACCACACGATGACACTAGCTCTATTGCGATCTCTTCGAATCAACTCGGTCAATTGATTTTCAGCATCTTGATAAGTTTCTGGATTATGGAACTCAATACTCCAATAAACTGGGATTTCCTCCCATAGGAGTATTCCCATCTCGTCAGCAATCTGAGCTGCTCTCTCTGTGTGTGGGTAATGAGCTAAACGCATGTAGTTACAATTCATTTCCTTAGCAAGCTTGAAATTCTCAATGATTTCCTCATCCGTAACAGCTTTCCCATTCTTAACGCTTTCTTCATGTGCGCTTATCCCCTTGAGAAAGATCGGCTTGCCATTAAGCACAATCTCGCGTCCGTCAACACGAATTTCCCGAAACCCAATCTTATCGTGTACGCTGTCGTCTTGATAGGTGAGGCTCGTCTTATAGAGTACAGGATGATCTGGACTCCAAAGATTAGGTTGCGCTTCAATCACGACAGAACCTTTGCCCTCTCGCACCTCGATGGTCTGATCGATACCAAGCTGGTCAATCTTTAACAAAGCATGCCCGTCTTGGTCAGGACCCTCAATTTCAAGCTCTACCTTAATCTTTGAAAAACTACCATCTGGAACAAGTCCAATTGAAAAGTCTTTAATGTAGGTGGCAGGTAATCGAATAAGCTCCACATCCCGATAGATTCCTCCATAGTTGAACCAATCGGTATTTTTGCATGGGACCTGATCTTGCTTTCGTGTGTTATTCGCCACAACAAGAATGCGATTCTGCTCTTGAAGATACTCTGTTACTTCAATATAGAAAGGTGTCGAGCCACCCTTGTGTTGACCGAGATATTGTTTGTTTAGAAATACCTTAGCATCATAGTTTACCGCACCGAACTTCAGAAACACGCGTTCCTCACCATGATCGAGATACAGAAAGGTCCGAGTATATACTGCGCTACCTTCATATAGGAGATACTTCTCTTTGTTCGTGTTCCAGCTAGAAGGAACAAGCACCTTCTCCCATTCATCGAAGCTGAAGTCCATCGGAATGTAGTTGCCGTCCTGATCGATGTAAACTTCCTCATACCACTTCGCTCTGAGGCAAGTATCATATTGATCGATTCCAAAGCTCCAATAACCGCCTAATGATTCCTTCTCACGTCCACGGTCACTTATCATGCTCTTATTCGTGATTTTCTTCCCTGAATATTGTGCCTCATAGGATTCATTATGAATCGAATCTACATAATTTTCTGGTTGATTCATTGCCCTAACACCTCTCTGTGTCGAAATGATAATATGCCCTATATTAATTACACTGCTTTACGCTTAAGAATAAAAGAAACTAATTTGACATATTCCAAAAATATTTGACCTCCTCCAGAAGAGAAATGAGAAAGTGGTGAAATATTGAAAAAATGATACATTAAATCACAATTTTAATACATTTTAAACCATCATCTTCGCAGATACAATAATTTTACTGGATTATCCAATTTTTATAAAAAGAAGAAGTGATGCTATGTAAATAGAAAGCGCTTACTTTGTAATGAAAAAATAAAATGCGTTAAGGAGGCAAAATAATGTTAAGGAGAACGCTGTCGACGATTTCCGTGCTAGCGATCGTAATTAGCCTATGTTCAGTTCAGCCTAAGGTATCCAATGCGGCAACACCAATCAGCCAAGCGAATGCTACAATCTTTGGTCCTAATGTCTATATATTCGATCCCACCATGGCTACCTCCGATATTCAGAATGTCGCAAATACGATATTCAACTCCCAAGAAACGAATCAATTCGGCAACGAGAGATACGCCATGCTTTTCAAACCAGGTTCATATAATGTTAATCTCAAAGAAGGTTTCTTCACCTCTGTTGCGGGACTTGGACAAAATCCAGATGAGGTAAACATTACAGGTGGATTCAATGTGGATGCAAAATGGGCAAATGGAAACGCAACCCAAAACTTCTGGCGCTCAATAGAAAATATTAAAATTACCCCCTCAAGCGGAAAAACACAATGGGCTGTCTCACAGGCAGCGCCGATGAGGCGTGTACACATTGCTGGCTCGATGGACCTGTTTGATTTTGACACAAGCTGGAATGCGGGTTGGGCTAGTGGTGGCTATCTTGCAGATTCCAAGGTAGACAGTAAAATCGTTCCTGCATCACAGCAACAATGGTTCTCGAGAAACAGCCAATACACACAATGGTCCAATGGGGTCTGGAACATGGTATTTGTCGGAGACACCAACCCTCCTACCGGCAATTTCCCGAATCCACCTTATACTGTTGTAGATCAAACGCCTGTCGTTCGGGAGAAGCCTTATCTCTACGTAGATTCCTCCAATAATTATCGTGTATTCGTGCCATCTGTTCGGTCGAATAGTAAGGGTGTGAGTTGGGAGAACGGATCTACGCCGGGTACCTCACTGTCTATCGATCAATTTTACATTGCAAGTCCAGGTGTCTCTGCTTCAACAATTAATACACAGTTAAGCCAAGGGAAACATTTGATTTTCACACCTGGTATCTACCATATCACAAGCTCTATCCAGATTAATAATGCGAACACAGTCGTACTAGGTATCGGCTTCCCAACATTAGTCGCGGACAATGGAGCCGTTGCCATTAAGGTTGCCGATGTAGACGGGGTAAAGATTGCAGGTCTGCTGTTTGACGCTGGGTCTAGCAATTCTTCCTCATTATTACAGGTTGGACCCGCTGGTAGCTCTGCGAATCATGCCGCCAATCCAACCTCGCTGCATGACCTCTTCTTCAGAGCAGGTGGTGGCGGGGTCGGTAAAGTAGATGCGAACCTTGTAATTAATAGCAATAACGTAATTGGAGACCACTTCTGGATCTGGCGTGCAGACCACGGAATTGGCGTCGGATGGACGACGAATGTCTCGAAGAACGGTTTAGTCGTCAATGGCAACGATGTCACCGTTTACGGTCTCTTTAATGAGCATCACAATGAGTATCAGACATTGTGGAATGGAAATGGTGGGAAAGTATACTTCTATCAGTCCGAAATTGCGTATGATGTACCGAGCCAAGCCGCATGGATGAATGGTAGCGTCAACGGATTCGCCTCATATAAAGTGGCTAATACAGTAACCACACATGAAGCTTGGGGACTTGGCATCTATTCCTTCTTCCGAGATGCACCAGTGAAACTAAATAGTGCAATCGAGGTTCCAGATGTCCAAGGGGTGAAAATCCATCATGCGACTACGATTTGGTTATCTGGTACAGCCGGAAGTGAGATCACACACATCATTAACAATCTCGGAGGCACTGTCTATGCGAATTCACCAAGTGATGCGATGAGACAGACACTCTCAGAATTCGTGGGAACGGGTACAGGAGGTGGGGGCGGAACGGAAACCGCACTAGACCGCACAGGTTGGACAGCAACGACTTCACCCGTTAACAGTACGCCTGAAGCGTTGTTTGATAACAACATGTCCACACGTTGGACTTCTGGTAAAAATCAGGTACCAGGACAATCGATCATAATGGATATGAAGGCTGTGAAAAATTTCAATAAGCTTGTAATGGACTCCACAGGGAATAATAGCGATTATGCTCGTGGCTATGAGATCTATGTATCGAATGACGGAACAAGCTGGGGCAGTCCGATCACTACAGGTACAGGCTCAGCCCCGATCATTACGGTCAGCTTCACGGCACAGAATGCTCGGTATATCAAAGTGGTGCAGACAGGAGTAGCTTCGAACTGGTGGTCGATCAGAGAGCTTAATGTCTATACGAGCGGCAGTGGTGGTAGTGGTGGGGGGCCAACAGGTGCTTCGCTAGACCGTACAAGCTGGGTCGCAACGACCTCGCCAGTAAACGGTACACCTGAAGCGTTATTTGACGGTGATATGTCTACACGATGGACCAGTGGTAAGGCTCAGGCCCCAGGACAATCCATTATACTGGATATGCAAGCAGTGAAGACCTTCAATAAACTGGTGATGGATTCCACGGGTAACAACAATGACTACGCCCGCAGCTATGAGGTATACGTATCGAATAATGGAACGAGCTGGGGTAGCGCAGTCGCTAATGGAACTGGGACGGCCCCGATCATTACCATCGAGCTCTCGGTGCAGAATGCTCGATATATTAAGGTAGTACAGACGGGTACAGTATCAAACTGGTGGTCCATTCGGGAGTTTAACGTCTATTATTAAAAGAAAAGGGCGGGCTGACTCAAAAGTTTTCACTTTTAAGTCAGTCCGCCTTCTTAAATGACAATTACTGAGTAACAATTTCAAACTTCTCCCAGTTTGCTGGTGCTGTCCGATTAGCGATAAGTGGACTTACCCCGTTATTGTCTGCGCTTACATATTTGTTGTTCGCCAATGCGAGTAAATTGAGCTTACCATCTGGCGCCGTCGACACAACGAATGTCTGATTCGTGCCGATTGTATCGCTACTTGCAATAAGCGCATTCGTTCCATTCGGATCAGCTGTGACATATTTGCTATTCACTAAAGATCTGAGGGCGATCTTTCCGCTCCCTAAGTCAATCTTTTCGAATTTCTCCCATGTACCAACTGATGTCTTGCTAGCTATCAGAGAATCGCTTCCTGCATTCGAAGCCGTCACATACTTCCCATTGTTTACGGCTTTCAGTGCAACAATGTCGTAAGTTCCTGTGCGTTGCCACACCTTCACATAATCAATGTAAAACTTTTGAGGAAATTTCGTTGTCGCATCTGGGCTTCCAGGCCACGAGCCACCTACGGCAAGATTTAAAATAATATAGAAATCTTGATCGAACACCCACTGCTTATTCAATACATCCGATGGCGTTACCTGATGATAGAGATTGCCATCCACATACCACCTGATTACACTAGGTTCAAATTCGACTGCATAGGTGTGATAAGTATTGCTATAGTCTGTCAACGTATAGGAGTTAGAAACAGCGTTACCACCCGAATAGCCCGGACCATGAGCGGTCCCAATGATTCTATCTTGAGACTTGGGTCCCACATTCTCCATAATGTCAATCTCACCATTATTCGGCCAGCCGACCGTATCAATATTGGCTCCGAGCATCCAAAACGCTGGCCAAATTCCCTGTCCATACGGTAACATGGCTCGCATTTCTATTTTCCCGTATTTTACAGAAAATTTATTCTTCGTTTTAATCCGCGCTGAAGTATACTGCGAGTTGCCGTAGTTCTCTTTCTTTGCTTGAATGATGAGCTTGTTGTTGCTAATGCTAGCATTATCTGTACGATCGGTATAGTTCTGCAATTCTGAATTGCCCCAACCACCTCCGCCTGTATCGAACACCCACTTCGTTGAATCTACAGGCGAACCTGCTGGTGCTGTAAATTCATCACTCCATACTAATGTCCAATTACTATTCGATGACGCATTTGCAGAAACCGACAACAGTGTTGCAGATAAAGCAATGATTAACAACAAAGATAACCACTTTGTTCTCATTGAACCATCCCTCTTCTCATCATTATTAGAGATAGAGAGGCTAAGCAAATTATTTATTAGCCTCTCTACGACTCACATAGACTAGAACGAAATTGGATTGCCGTTCATATCGAAGACTGAGAACTCTGCAGCCTTGGAGACAGGACCTAACTTTCTCGTAAATATACCTACCTTGACATTCGTCAACGAGGTGTTAAACGTATCCGTCGTCTTCGTCCAAGTGGATCCATCTGCGCTATAATAACCAGTAATCGCGTTTCCTTCTTTTTCAATTCTGAGGTAGATCGGAGCTGGAGTGATTAAATCTGAATAATTCTTGTCAGTTGCCCCACCGTTAACTCCATTTGTAAATCTGATTTGGTTAGAACCAGAGAAGGCTCGTCCTAATGACACATAATTACCGTCATCCTGATACACAATTAATCCCGCATATTCAAAGTTTACAGTAGCTTTAAAATCGATCTTTGTTGTAATTGTGAAATCATTCGTCGTTCCAGGCTTGAATTCAGGTTCTCTAAGAAGAATATTACTCGGCTTCGAGACAGTTGAGTTTGTAAAGCTACCCTCTACAGTAGACAGTCTCATCAACTTCGGAGTACCTTCTACGTTCCAGCTGCTGCTTACCTCTCTCACCCAAGACCAGCCGCTCCCTAAGTTTTTGCCAGGACGTGGACCGGGATCTGCATATTGACCTTGATATTCATAGACTCTGACATAATCAACTAACATCTGCTTTGGAACTGACCAATTCGTGGTCCCATCTGGATTCCCTGGCCAATCTCCTCCAACTGCCAAATTCAATTGAAGATAAAAGTCGCGATTGAATGGAGCTGGATAATCGTTGTCTGTCGTCGCGTCTTTACTTCGACTGAACCAATCTGTTTTTGTACTATAGAGGATGCCATCGACATACCACTTTATTTCACCAGGAGCCCATTCCAAGCTAAAGGTGTGGAAATCATCTGAAAACTTTTGGTTATTTGGCAATGTGTAATTATTTCCTGTATGAGTTGCTGGGTTACCATAATGGATTGTGCCATAGACCTTCTCTGGCTCATGTCCCAGGAATTCCATGATGTCAATTTCACCGCTCGCTGGCCAGCCGCCATATTCAGCATTGGATGGCATCATCCAGATTGCAGGCCAAATCCCTTTCCCATCTGGTAGCTTGGCTCGAATCTCATATCGACCGTAAGTCCAATCGCCCTTCCCTTTCGTTTGAAGCTTCGCGGAAGTATATTGGCTTCCACCATAGTTTTCCTTGAGTGCTTCAATGACCAATTGTCCATCCTCTACACGGACATTATTAGAGCGATTCGTATAATTTTGCAACTCATTGTTGCCATAGCCCCCGCCACCTTGGACGTAGTTCCATTTTGACTCATCCACCGCTGCACTATTGAACTCATCATTCCATACAAGCTTCCACATTGGGTCGCCTGGATCCGTTCCTGGATCTGTTCCTGGATCCGTTCCTGGATCTGTTCCTGGATCCGTTCCTGGATCTGTTCCCGGATCTGTTCCCGGATCTGTTCCCGGATCTGTTCCCGGGTCTGTTCCTGGGTTTGTTCCTCCACCACTGACTGGTGGCGTAGCAGGTGACGTCCCATTCGCACTCGGAACTTTCCCATCTACGACCTTAACGGTCGTTCCACCCTTCAATTCCATTCCATTCAGTAAAATATCTGAACCAACATTGGCATGATTGATCGAGCCGTTACCCGTTACAATCGTACCACTCCCATTATTGCCAATGGTCAACTGGTCAATGACTGTACCCCCACTCATCTCCAGAATAGCAGGTGTTTCAATAACCCAATCTTGTACAGTACCATCAACAACAATCCGTGTAGTCTGGCTAGGATTGTTTACAATAACCTCATTAAGAGAAGAGGAGTTAATATGAATACTATGACTTCCCCCGCCATTAATGTAAGTTGTCCCCTTAACGACTACCCTTTCCAAAGTAGCATCTCCACTGCCGATCCCTTCCGTCAGATAGAGATTTCCATCGATGACCGAATCGATCAACTTGACATTGGTTGTATTAATTACAACATTCCCTCTCATTTGCAGCTTGGAATGCGTGCCTGCCTTGTTAAAGATATTGACAGCGATCAGATTCAATATGGATACAGCCTCTGCCCGGGTTATTGGCTTCTGTGGCTTAAAGCTATTGTCAGCATACCCTTTGATGTACCCGTTGCTAGTCAAAATATTCACAGCTGATCTTGCATAGCTATGAATTTGATCCGTATCACTGAAATGAAGATCACCACTATTCGACGCAGCGGAGAGCTTAAATGCTTTACTCAGCATAAGAGCGGCATCTTCTCTTGTAACTAACTCTTGAGGGCGAAACGTTTGATCTGCATATCCATTTACGTATCCAGCTTTTCTTGCTATGGCTATTGGTTCAGCGAACCAATCTGAGCTTTTCACATCTTTAAAGTTTATTTCCGCTTTACTATTAAAACCGAATACACGATTAATTAATGTCACGAACTCTGCATGCGTCACTTGGTTGTCAGGTCTAACTGTGCCATCGCTGTATCCAGAGATGAGACCTTGCTGAAGCCACTTGTTCAATTGTGGGCTAGCCCAATGATACTTAATATCGGATGCCACGCTTGCTGTAGCCGAATAGTTGGTTGAGAAAGCCATAGACCATACGAGCATCATTGAGAAAAATGTAACAATTACCCTCTTTGCTCTCATCCTATAATCACTCCTGATTCCTATGATAGTAGTTAGGCTGTTCAATGCTTTGAATCAAGTTATAAATCGTTTGTGCGGTTTCAGCACGGGTTGTATAGGACAACGGTGCGAATAATGATGCTGATTGGCCCTTCATGAGGCCAAGCTTGATCGCTTTGTTCACCCCCGCCTCAGACCATGCAGACACTAGCGTACGATCGTTCATTCCTATCAATCCTTGGTACGAAATAGGCTGCGTGCCATGAACATATTCATAGGCTCGTACAATCAATACGGCCATTTGTTCACGAGTAATCCGCTCTCTAGGTGCGAATTGAGTGGTGGTTAGACCTTTAATTAATCCAGCGTTATATGCGGTAGCTATGTCCCCTTCATACCAATCCGATGCTCTAATATCAGCAAACGGTAAATTGTGGCTGTCGGAGTTCAGTCCTAGCGCCTTTACTAGCATAGACACAAATTCTGCTCGGGTTGTATGACCATTAGGATTGTACTTTGTTGCTGATACCCCAGTGACGATATGCTTCGCTGTCAAAACCTTAATCGTCTGGTATGCCCAATGATGGGAAGGAACATCAGCAAACGTCTTGTTAAGCTCCATTACCGAGTATTTGCTGAAATGTGGAGCATCTGCAGTAATAAATTTGTTATCCGCATCTACTTTTCCACCTATATACTCCCATTTGTTTGAAGTCTCATCATAGACGTAGACGCCCAGCAATGATTTGTCGACTACCTTACTGCCAATAGGAAGCTTAACTTGAATAGGTGTTGAGAATGAGCTTAATCGAATTTCTTTCCCACTAGCAGCTACAAGGAACACATCGAGATTGTACACTTGACCGTCTAGCTTGATACTCGAATCTGTTGCGATTCTAACAATCAATCTTGCTTCTTGATCATCCGCTGGCAGTTGCTTCGCCAAGTCTCGAAGCGTTACAAGTGGAATCGTAATTGAAACTTCGCCTGTTGTAACGACTAATGGATGGTCAAGCCCATTCTGTAATTCATGAATAGGTATTAGCGCTTCCGTACTCCCTTGATTTAAGTGGAGTATTACAGTCCCATCTTGAACTTTGGTCAATTCAGTTTGCGTAAACAGTTGTTGTTCATCATTGAGACTGAATTGCGGTGGCTGAGATCCTGATTGTGAACCCTGCCCCGAACCTGGCCCTGGATTTGGCTGTGGATCTGGCCCTGGCCCTGGTCCTGGTCCTGGTCCTGGTCCTGGTCCTGGTCCTGGTCCTGGTCCTGGTCCTGGCTCTGGCTCTGGCTCTGGCTCTGGCTCTGGCTCTGGCTCCGGATCAGATTGAGCCTTCGCAAAGTGAATCAATTGATCATTCAACATGAAATTAGTAAATTCGGCATTCGTGACGTTCCCCGATTTCTTCCTTGCAAATAAGCCTACTTGGGGATTGTTCAGGTTAATGCTAGACCAGCTGCCAGCAGCTGTCCAAGACGTTCCATCATAGCTGTAATAACCATTGTAGGTGCTGCCGGTCTTTACGATTTTCAAATAAATAACAGAGGCATTCACAGTCTCCTCTATACTCGTACCGTTATTAGTAGTTCCACCGACTTCTTTACTGAACCGAATATACCTTTTCGCTGGAGTACCTGATGCCATCCGTCCTAGCGTGACAAAGTTGTCGTCATCGGTATAGACAACTAAGCCTGCCCATTGAAAGTTTTGATTAGCGTTGAAATTAAGCTTCGTTGTCATCGTAAAATCTGACGACTGTGGATCACGCAAAAGAATGTTAGACACATTGTTCGACGTTAAGCTAGTTCCATCTAAGCTCCCCTCCAAGGTTGGTAGCTTGATGTAATTTGGATTGTTACGATCTAGTTCCGCCGAATTAGGCTCTTCTCTCACCCAGCTCCATTCGTCATCAATCATCAGTCGATCTTCAAAACTGTTCCAAGATACACTATCCTGCGTAACAACGATTCCGTCCTTCGAACCGATCGCAACTACGGTGTTCTTACCTTTAATCAATTTGACCTTCGACCATATATAGAGATGATCCGCATTCGATTTCGAGCCGAGCGACTTTCCATTCACAATCAACTCTACCGAATCCATATTCGAATACACTTTGATATCACTCGGCGTCGTAACAGTCTGCATCCGCTTCGCTGTAATATGTACAACAGGGATGGTGGACCAATTCGCTTGATACCAATAAAAGCTGTCTTTTTTCGTTTTTCGATCATAGGTGACTAGCCCTTTGTCGTTTCTTCCTGAGGTGTCCCCTTCATTACGAGCTGCTACTGCAAAGTCAAACATGTTCCACACATATTTGGACCAAATATATGGGCGGGTTTTCAGTGCGATCCACGATTGTTCGTGATAGAGGCTCTGATATTCTTCTGTATGGTCTCCTGATTTCGGAGATTCACTATGATACAGAATACTTGCCCCCGCTCCGTATTCTGTCAATCCCATCTTCGTGTTTGGATACTTCTGATGAAATTGATCTGCCCACGTTCCGAGATCGGCCATTTTACCATAGTACCAACCATAATACTTGTTCGCGCCCATCGTATCGGTAATGAAGTTGGATGAGTGATCATCTGAAGCAGAGGCTAACGTCGTCAGCCTTGTAGGATCCTCTTGCTTAGCTAGCGTATTGAGCTTCTGGATCAGACTCGTTGGGTCGGGAAAAGGAACGTTGTTGCTATCTTTAGTATGAAGGGTTATCTCGTTCGCCACACTCCAGAACATAATGGAGGGATGATTATAATTTTGACGAATGAGTTCAATTAGATATTGCTTGGCATGATTCTCAAATGCGGTGGATGCAACGATATTGTCTACAATCGGAATTTCTGCCCAAATGACCATCCCATTCAGATCGCTTAGATCATAGAAATATTGTGCATGCTCATAATGTGCAAGCCTGATGGAGTTAGCTCCCATCTCTTGAATGAGAGTAAAATCCTCCAGATGATCGTCATTAGAGATCGCCCAACCTTTATCTTGACGATCCTGATGTCGGTTCACACCATGCAAGTCCAAATAACGGCCATTAAGGAAAAATCCATTATTCGCATCTACACTGAAAAAGCGAAAGCCCAATGGCTGTGAAACCAAGTCCTTCGTTAAACCGCTTTCATTTACTTCTACGTAAACACTATACATATACGGGTCAGCTAATCCATCCCATAGGTGCGGTTGTGAAATGCTCGTAGACTGTGTGAACACCCACTTTTGTCCAGCGTTAATTGTAGAATTTTGGGATAATGTAGCCACCACATTATTGGACGCATCTACGACTGTTGCGTTAACCGTTATATTTTTATTGAGCGTGCTATCATTCACAATGGTAGCCTTCACTTCCAAATCGGCTGAGGAGGCACTAACATTCGTTTGCTTCAAATATACGCCTGGCGATCCGTAATCCATTAAGTCCACATGAACTGGATCGACAACGATCATATGTACATCACGGTAGATGCCACCAAATGAGGTGTAATCAGCATCGTATGGCGGAATGTCTGGATTAAACGCATTGTCCACCTTCACCGCGAGGACGTTGTTTTGGCCAAATTTGACCAGATCCGTAATATCGTAACGGAATATTGCATATCCCCCAACGTGCTGCTCTCCTACTTGTGTGCCGTTCACATATAAATCCGTAGTTGTATTTGCCCCGTCGAATTGAAGGTAGATTTTTTGACCCTGTAGAGCAGCGTCGATCGTTAGATTTTTTCGATACCAGCCTATTCCTCTGTAATATTTCCCAGCAGTCTGTCCGTCCACATTATTCCAAGTGTGAGGTAGATTAAGAGAACTCCATGACGAATCATTAAAGCCCACTGCTTGCGCTGAGACAACATCCTGTCTGATAAACTTCCAATCATCGTTAATTAGCTGATCTTGACGTAGAGAAGCAGGTTCTTGATAGGTTACTCCGGGCAATTCTGCTGCAGAAGCCAATAGGTTTGGCATCCCTTGTAATAACAGGATCACTGCAATAGCAATCATCGCGATTCGTCTCATATCGATAGACTCCTTAATAAGTGGGGCTACCCCATAAAATTAATTATGGGACAGCCCCTCTTAAATACTGTTTAAAGACTAACCGTAGATTAGTTCATTAGCTTCAGTAGATTGTAGATTGCTTGCGCAGTCTCTGCTCTTACTGCATAGGATTGTGGAGCAAACTGAGTAGCCGATTGTCCCTTCATTAATCCGAGGTCAATCGCTAAGTTTACGCCTGCCTTCGCCCATCCAGATACTTGCTGCTCATCATTCAATTCGGCTAAGTAATTACCCGATGAGGTCTTCGTGCCATTGACGTACTCATATGCACGAACCATCAGGATCGCCATCTGTTCTCTAGTAATCTGAGCAGACGGTGCGAATTTCGTATCCGATACACCGCTAATCAATCCCACTTCATAGGCTGCTGCAATATCCTGAGCATACCAAGCCGTAGCTTTCACATCGGAGAATTGATTAGTTGCATGCGTTGCTTTTAACCCAAGCGCCCTTACGAGCATCGCAACGAATTCTGCACGTGTAGTGTTGCCGTTCGGTTTGAATTCTGTTTCCGTCACACCTGTAATAATATGCTTGGCTGCAAGAACCTTCAATGCAGTATTTGCCCAGTGAGATGTAGATACATCCGTGAACGTCTTGTTATATTCTTGCACTGCATATTTACTAAAATGAAGTGTGTTAGCTGCGATCGTATTTTTAGTATCATCAACTTTACCACCAACATATTGCCACTGCTTCGAAGCCTCATCATAGACATAGATACCAAGCAGATCTCTGTTCATGCTGGTGTCAAAAGGTAATACCAGCTGCACAGGCTCTGAGAAATTGCTTAATTTCGTTTCTGTTCCGTCCTTATTAATAAGCACGATGTCCAAATTATAGGTGTGAGCACTGCTCTGATCCATTTCGATCCGTACGACAATTCTTGAGTCATTAGCAGCACCTTGAGCTTGACCAGCCAGCTCCTGGAACACAGCTGCCGGAATCGTAACAGATACACCATTGGACTTGACTTCTACTGGATTGTTGATCGTCTTCGCTGCATCAACAGATACAACGGCTTCAGTCTTTCCAGCATTCAAGTTAACGACAGCTCTGCCTCCCTGAAGCTTGTTCAGTTCTGGTGCTGTTACTCGCTGTTGCTTGTCATTCGTAGGCTCAAATGGGAAGCCCGGTTCATAGATAGGTGGATTATTATCATCTTCATCATCACTACCACTACCCACGGTTTGACCACTAATGGTGATCGTCAAAGTACCTGTAACATTAGAACCATCATTAGCTGTTGCGACAACTTTCACAGTTCCATCCTTAACAGCTGATAACAGACCAACTGAATTGATTGTTGCTAAATCTGTAACTGAGTTATCTGTGTTAACAACGGTCCACGATACCAATTTGTTGGTCGCATTCGCAGGTAATACTGTAGCCGATATTTGCAATGTACCGTCTTTCGTCGCAATGATCGTAGCACCGCCTGCACCAGTTACGCTAACACTGTTCACAAGTACAATCTGACCACTAATCGTAATCGTTGTACTACCCGTTACACTAGATCCATCATTAGCCGTCGCGATAACGGTTACTGTGCCGTTCGCTACTGCTGTTAGCATTCCCGATGGACTAATCGTTGCAGAACCCGTTCCATTCACAACAGACCACGTAATCGTTTTATCATCTGCATCTGATGGCGATACGTCTGCTGACATTTGTAATGTGCCACCATGCGTTGTAATTGTTGCTGCATCCCCTTGACCCTTAACAGCGATCGATGCAACTGCAGTTGGTTGACCTGAGATCGTGATTGGCGTGCTGCCTGTTACACCAGATCCATCATTAGCCGTCGCGATAACGGTTACTTCTCCGTTTGCAACTGCTGTAAGTAATCCCAATGGACTAATTGTCGCGGAACCCGTTCCATTCACAACAGACCAAGTTATCGACTTATCATTTGCATTCGCAGGCAATGCTGCTGCAGACATTTGCAATGTACCTCTTGGCGTTGTGATTGCCGATCCACCCGTAACGGTGATTGTTGATACCCCAACACGGAAAGGGATGATAACATCATTCACTTTGAAATCTGAAAATTCAGCAACTCTAGCTGAAGGTGCGTTTAGCTTTCTTGTAAAGAAGCCTACCTTCGGATTGCTCATTGCGAAGTCAAACGTATCCGTTACCTTCGTCCATGAATTGTCTGACCCATCTGCACTAAAGTAACCACTGTAGACAGAACCAGCCTTCTCGATCTTCAGATAAATACTAGCGTTAGCAGACAATGAATCTGCATAGGTTTTATCTGTTTGTGTACCATTTTTTACTTGGGAGAATCTAAGTTCCTTATTCGCAGGAGAACCAGAAGCTTGTCGACCTAATGTAATTGCGTTCTTATCATCCAAGTACACAATTAACCCTGCCCACTCGTAGTTGTTCGATGCACTATAGTTAAGCTTCGTTGTAATGGTGAAGTCGGTTGCACCAGGATCTCTCAATAAGATCCCCTTCGGATAATTAGCAGTGTTCGACCATGTACCATCTGATGTCGTAATCTTGATTGCATTCAGATTTTGTGGCACGATCGCCCAACTGCCGGAGACCTCTCTTACCCATTCCCAACCACTTTCAAGAATTTGTCCACTAATTGTGATCGTCGCGTTGCCCATTACACCTGAACCGTCATTAGCCGTAGCCACGACTTTCACTTGTCCATCTTTGATCGCGGTTAGCAATCCTGTATCACTAATCGTCGCTTTGTCCGTCGGTGTACCGTCTGTATTCACTACAGACCAAGTAACCGATTGAATATTGGCACCCGCTGGTAGGATCGATGCATTCATTTGCAGCGTTCCTTCTTTGGTTGAGATCTTCGTCGCCCCTGCTGCACCACTAACGGTAATCGAAGAAACTTGAAGCCAGAACGGTATTACTGTGCTAGTTAATGTGAAATCAGTGAATGTTGCATTTTTACCAGTTGCAGGTCCTTTATGTCTTCCACCTACACCGACTTTTGCAGCATTAATAGTACTAGTAACTTGTGTTCCAAACTTAGTCCACGTTACCCCGTCATCACTATATGATGCTTCATATGTGGTATTAGTCTTTTGAATTTTCAAATAGATATCTTGTGTTACTACGAGACTGAAATCATTATTAACTTCAGTTCCGTTAGTTATCTTACCAAATCTAAATTGGTTAGTTCCGCTTTGTTTACCGAATATAACGGCATTTTTCGTATCCTGATAGGCGACTAGCCCAGCCCACTCATAACTCGCTGATCCACCATAGTTCAATTTAGTTGTTATCGTAAAGTCGGACGTACCTGCGTCTCTTAGAAGGAGACCTTTAATGGTACCATCCGTCCATGAGCCTGATTGCGTTCGAATGACAATTTGATTTGGATTTTGAGGAACAATCGACCAGCTCGTCGGGTCTTCTACTACCCATGACCAGCCATTCCCAAGCACCATATTTTGGCCATTGATGGTAACTGTGAATTCACCCTTCACACCTGATCCATCATTCGCTGTTGCAATGACATTAACTGTTCCGTTCTTCTGAGCAGTCAAAACACCAGTGGTGGCGTTAATCGATGCTTGGCCTGTTCCGTTAACAACGGACCAAGTTACTGTCTTATCTACTGCATTCGCTGGCTGAATTGTAGTCGCCATCTGCAGCGTTGCACCCTTAATTTCAATCGTCTTCGCACCGTTCGCGCCTGATACTGTGATCGCTGCGACTTTAACGCCTTGATTACTAATCGTAATCGTCGCCAGACCTTGAACTCCCGTACCATCATTAGCTGTCGCGATGACTGTCACTTGACCATCCTTAAGAGCAGCTAATACGCCAGTCGCGCTAATTGTCGCTTTATCCGTAAATGCGCCATTCATATCAACAACAGACCAGGTAACACTTGTATTGTCTGCTGTCTCAGGTGCTACAGTCGCTACCATTTGTAATGTGCCATCTTTGGTCGTAATGGTTGTTGCATTGCCTTCGCCTGCTACAGTAATACCCGTTACAGGAACATTCGGCGCTGCTGAAACAGTAACAGTTGCTACTGCCTTTATTGTGCTACTACCGACTGTCCCATTTACTGTGAAGCTTCCTGCAGAAGCATATTGAGAAGCATCGATACTATCCCAAATAACAGGAACTTGTTTAGATGTTGCATTCGTAAATATTTCATTCACATAGCCTGGGAGAACTGGTACTTTACCTGCAATCGTACTGATTGCCACTGGTGCAATTGTATCGACTGTTCTAGGTGTATAGTCTCCAAATCTCTCATTCTTTCCACCAGTGGTTACAGCTGTACCAATATTGTTGACGATATGTGTAATTTCACTGCCTACTACGCCGCCTAAGAAGACGCTTGTCGCATGGTGGATCTTCACACCTGGCGTATCTGGAATTTCGATCGCACTTTCAAGCTTAACTGCTGCATCTCTGAAGAAGGAGTAGACTCCCAATCCATAAGCTTCGTGGTTCTTGACATGATCAGCAACTTTATAAGCCGCATAACCATTCACCGTACCACCGCTACTCATCCAACCTGGTTGGTTAGGAACATCATATGGAATTTCACTTTGGTAAAAATACATTCGACCATTTTCACCATTCCATAGCGTTTGGTACTCATGGAAATGTTCTACGAAAAGTCCATAGATGGTAACATCATTCCCGTTAACAATCAGACCATTCTTCGTAATGTTCGAATCCCATCCAGCACCTACTCCATGGTCAGCACGCCATACCCAGAAGTGATCACCAATGACATTGTTACTATTAATTTCGATACTGACGTCCGCTAACGCAAGGGCATCTCCACCGACTCTAAAATACAGGTCGTATAAAACAACTGGATTGGACGCATGATTTGCTGAGCTGCCTTTCGGACCAACCTCCAGCAATACTGGCGAGTTAACGGAGCCAGCTTCGAAGAGTACTCCTGCGATCTTCACACCATCTACGTCTGCAACTTTAATGGCTACGGAGCCATTGTTTGAATGCAACGTTGCAAGTCCCAAACCAAACACGATCGTGTCAGGGTTGTTCACTAGTATTGGTTTGCTTAATTGATATACACCAGGAGTCAGGAACAAGTTCTTCCCTGCACTCAGTGCGGCATTCACAGCATCAACGTCGAAGCTCTCAGGCTTAGCAACGTAGAAGTCTTCAAGTGAAACCGATCTTCCAGCGTCAGCAATTTGTTGATTCGTTTTTCCTTCCCAGCTTGTTCCTGAGTAATTGTGAGCAAGACCTGGCACAAATACGTTGTACTGCTTAGCTGTATCATCATAAGTAAGGAATGGCTTCTCAGCAAGTACAGGGGTTTGTGCTACCGTTGTAAAAGGCTTAGTTGGCCAATCGGAATCTAGAGGTGCTGTTTTGTTACCAACAAAAACCATATTCCAGTTGGAGCCGTTCCAAGTTGTCCAATTGTTATTTCTAGAAAACCATTGCTGTTGTGATCCAGAGCCGACAGTTCCATCGACCTTGGTATCGGCCAAATAGCCACCGCTTGCCCAGCCTCCACGGTCATGCAATGTCAGATTACCTTTTACATGTAAACGTCTCATCGAAGCTGCCTGTGACACGGCATACTTCAAATCACCGCTTGTCGGGGTAATGGCGAGGTTTTCCACCGAACGCCAGAAGTTCTGAGTTGCATTATACGGTGTTTTCGGATCTGACCACCATTCAGCATCTACTGTGACTCCACCGTTGATTGTAACATCATCAGGACTTAGACCAAGACCTGCGACATGCGTGTAGAAACCGACTCTAACATCGGCGTTATATGTCCCCTTTTTGAATAAGAGAGCATATCTCTCAGGACCAAATTGATTTTTCACTTGAATGTTAAATACATTCGTAGCCGCAGTCTGAATGTCAGCCTGTGGTGTTGTTGTATCAAATACATACACATTTGAGCCGAAATCAGGCTCAGTTAATGCCGATGCTACAAACAGAGGCGTATCAACATCATGATCTATGTTTGTAATTCGATAATAATACCTCGTGTTCGACTGTAACCCCGAATCTCCATAAAGAGAATCTGTTACATCAACACTATTAATCTTAGTAAAACCAGCCACGCTATCCTGTGAACGATATACGTCAAAGGGGCCATCTGGTGACGGCCATACTAAATTGATAGTGTTTTTCGTGATTGAGGAAACAATATGATCCGGATCATAGTCGATCCCGGATGCTGCATTAGCAGTGTTAGCAGTAGCTGGAGAAACGACAAATAGACTAAATAAAATAGCAAAGGTGAGCACAGTTGATAGTGATCTTTTTAGCATTCACTCTTACCTCCATATTAACGATTGATGACCCTCTTGCTACAGAACATGAATGTACAACGTTGACTCGATGCGTGCTTCATCACCGCCTTTCAAACCATATAAAGCGTTTACATAGATTTATACTCCGCTTGTTGGTACATGTTAATTACACAACGTATAATGATATATCATCTAAACTACATCCTATCCAATTAGAGAAAATTGGATAAGAAATGAAAATGACTATTTTAGAATTATTTTGACCAAAATTCCAATTTGACTTGGGCGTACATTTAAAATGCTGAGCAACACAAGGTTGCTCAGCATTTTTACGATCACTTCAGCCCTTATTATTCAGCTTCGAAAAGCTTCATTAGATTATAGATCGCTTGTGCAGTCTCAACTCTGACCGCATTGGAAAGTGGTGCGAATACGGTTGCCGACTGTCCCTTCATCAGTCCAAGCTCGATCGCCAAGTTCACGTCTGCTTTCGCCCATCCAGATACTTGTAGCTGATCCTTTAAGTTGGCCAGGTTATCTCCAGCCGAGGTTTTCGCGCCTTTGACTAAGGTGTAAGCACGAACCAACAGGATCGCCATTTCTTCTCTTGTAATCTGTGCATTCGGTGCGAACTTATTAGCCGACTTACCTGTGACCAATCCAGCCTCGAGTGCTGCTACAACATCCTGTGCATACCAAGCCGTAACGTTTACATCAGAGAATTGTGTACTTGTGCTGGTCGTTTTCAAGCCTAGAGCTCTTACCAGCATCGCTACAAATTCTGCTCGTGTTGTGCTGCCATTCGGCTTGAATTCTGTTGCTGATACGCCTGTGATAACGTGTTTTGCTGCTAGAACCTTTAACGCAGTGTTAGCCCAATGAGTACTTGGTACATCTGCGAAAGTCTTATTAAATTCTTGAACTGCATACTTACTAAAATGAGATACGTTGACCGTAATCGTATGATTCACATCATTTGCCTTACCGCCGACATATTTCCATACTTTCGATGCTTCGTCGTAGATGTAGATGCCGATCAGATCTTTATTCATGCTAGAGTCGTAAGGTAATTTCAACTGCACCGGTTCAGGGAAATTGCTCAATTTCGTCTCTGTTCCGTCTTTGCTTATAAGCACTACATCTAGATTATAGGTGTACACACTGCTCATATCCGTTTCGATCCTTACAACAATATGGGCTTCACCATCATTTCCTTGCTGCTTTCCTACTAATTCATGGAACACCTCCGACGGAATTACGATCGATGCACCGTTTGATTGAAATTCAACTGGATGGATGATGTTTTTCACAAGGTCTGTTGGTATAATCGCTTCTGATTTCCCATCACCTAGACTAACAATCACATTGCCATCTTGCATATGATTCAAATCTGCTGCTGTTACAGGTAGTTGGTTCTCCTTAGTAGGATCATCTATTGTCGCTGGTGGTGTTGGTGTTGTTGTCGGAGGTGAAGTCATATCTTCTCCACCACAATTCACCTTACAGCCAGTATCCGATTGCCCACTGATCGTGATCGTGAACTCACTTACAACACCAGAGCCATCGTTTGCTGCTGCGATAGCCTTCACGACCCCATCCTTAACAGCAGTTAGCAATCCATCCGTGTCAATCGTCGCTTTATCTGTTGGAGTTCCATCTCCATTCACAACGGACCATGTGATTGACAGGTCTACGGCATCAGTTGGAGTTACATCTGCCATTAACTGCAGTGTACCACCCTTGGCAGTAATCTCGGATTCACCAGTAATTGTGATCGAAGCGACTTCTACAGGTTGGCCTGTAATCGTGATGATTGTCTCACCCCTCACACCGGAACCGTCAGTAGCAGTTGCAATAACCTTCACCTGACCATTACGATTAGCGGTCAACAATCCATCGTTAGAAATTGTCGCTCTGTTCGTAACCGTACCGTCTATACCCGTTACTGACCAACTGATCGCTTGATTGGCTGAGACAGGCAACGCCGACGCAGACAACTGCAATGTACCATCAAGATCTGTGATCTCTGTTCCACCTGTAATCGAAACTGAAGTTACTGGATTCCAGAAAGGAATGATCGTATCGACTACCGTGTTGTTAAATGTGAAATTCGTAAATTCAGCTGTTCTAGGTGCAATAGAAGTGTTCAGTTTTCTAGTAAAGATCCCCATCTTGAGATTCGAGATTGTTAAGGTAAACGTATCCGTCACCTGAGTCCATGTTTCCCCGTCACTACTATAGTGACCCGTATACGTATCTCCAGCTTTATCGATCCTTAAATAGACATCTCCCGGAGCAACATCATCCGTGTAGTTTTTATCCGTTTGTGCCCCATTCTTAATTTGCGAGTACCTAAGTTGCTTCACACCAGGTGTACCGTTCGCTTGACGCCCGAAAGTAATCGCATTGCCGTCATCTTGATAAATGATCAATCCTGCATATTCATAGCCGTTAGTCGCATCAAAATTCAGCTTCGTGGTAATGGAGAAGTTCGTCATTTCCGCCGGATCAATGTTTCTTAGAAGAATATTGCTCGGCTTATTACCACCCCAGCTTCCTTCGATTGTCGTCAATCTCATTCCGTAAGCATTATTCGGAACTGTCGCCCAATCTGATTGACTCTCTCTCACCCATGACCATGCAGTATCCAACACGACAGTTTGACCAACAATGTTGATCATCAATTGCCCCTGAACGTTAGACCCATCATTTGATGAGGCGATGACCTTTACAGTACCGTCCTGACGAGCAGTCAACAACCCATAAGCATTGATTGAGGCCTTGTCAGTTGCGGAACCGTCTACATTAACGACAGACCAAGTGATTGAAGCATTATCTGCATCTAGTGGCAAAACAGTTGCGGCTAATTGCAGCTTCCCACTTTTAGTTGTAATTGTTGTATCTCCACCTATAGCAGTTACAGTCACATTGGAAACATAGTTGAACTGATTCGTAATCGTGATCGTTGCTTCACCTGTAACCCCAGTGCCATCAGTTGCTGTTGCAATGACTTTTACTGTGCCGTTCTCAATTGCTGATAATAATCCCGTGGAGCTAATCGTCGCCTTGGTCGTTGCTTTACCATCTGCACCAACGATCGACCAGTTCACCACTTTTTGGTCTGCATTTGCAGGCGTAATTTGTGCTGACATCTGCAACTCGCCACGTCTTTCGTTGATCGACGTTGCGTTGCCTGCTCCGATGACAGCGATACTCGTTACAGCTATACCAGGCCCAGCTTGAACTGTAACGTTCGCTTTAGCCTTAAGCGGACTATTCGCGATCGATCCTTCAACAGTGAAGCTACCTGCAATTGCATATTTGGACGGTGCAATACTGTCCCACGTTACGGGTGCAACCCTTGTGCTAGTGTCGTCGAACACTTGCCATACAACCTCAGGTAATATTGGTGCTTTATTCTTAATCGTAATGAGATTTACTTCTGTAATGCTGGAAACCGTTCTAGGAATGTAGTCTGCAAGTCTCTCAGTCATGTTGCCACTGCGAACAGTACCACCTTTGGAGTTCACGATATGTGTAACCTCGCCAAAGCCATTCAAGAACACCGTATTTGCATGGTGGATTTTGATGCCTGGCTTGTCTGGAACTTCAATCGCGCTCTCAAGCTTCACTGGCACATCCCTGAAGAAAGAGTAAACCCCTAGCCCATAGGCTTCATGTACATTGACCGAATCTGCAACCTTATACCCTGCATAACCATTCACAGTGCCATAGTTGCTCATCCAGCTCTCTTGATCTGGGACGTCATAAGGAATTTCGCATTGATAAAAATACATTTTGCCTCGTTCGCCATTCCACAGTGTCTGATACTCATGGAAATGCTCTACGAATAAACCATAAATCGTTACATCGTTACCGTTTACGATTAAACCGTTCTTCGTAAGGTTTGAATTCCATGCAGCACCCTCACCGTGATCCGCACGCCAAACCCAGAAATGATCGCCGATTACATTGTTGCTGTTAATTTCAATAGATACTTCAGCTAAAGCAAGGGCATCTCCACCTACTCTAAAGTAGAGATCTTGCAACGAGGTCGGATTAAGCGAGTGGTTCGCTGTACTCCCCTTAGGGCCAACCTCCAACAATACTGGTGAACTAATCGATCCTGCTTCGAATAGCAACCCTGCAATCTTCACACCATCAACGTCTGCAATTTTCAGCGCTACGGAGCCATTATCGGAGTGCAGAGTTGCAAGTCCAAGACCGAGCACAACCGTGTTTGGATTGTTCACCACAATTGGTTTGCTTACATGATATACACCCGGTGTAAGCAACAGGTTCTTGCCTTGATTTAAAGCGGCGTTGATCTCATCTACATCGAAATTATCAACGTCAGCGATGTAGAATTGATCGATTGGAATGGAAGTGCCTGCTGCAGACCCGCTCTCCCAACTGGTTCCAATCGTGCCCGTAGCATCAACTGGAACAAACACACTGTATTTATCATTCGCATCGACGGTAAGGAAAGGCTTCTCACGTACGACCGGTGTTTGTTCAACAATGGTATAGGCATTCGTTGGATAATTCTCAATAGGATTATTCCTATTTCCAACTAATGTCATGTTCCAAAGTGAGCCTGCCCATTCATTCCAAGTGTTATTTCTGGAAAACCATTGTTGCTGCGATCCTGGAATAACTCTGCCGTCGATCTTGGAATCAGCTAGGTAGCCACCACTCGCCCATCCACCTTGATCGTGCAGAGACAGATTTCCCTTTACATGCAACCGTCTCATCGATGCGGCCTGCGATACCGCATATTTCATATCTCCCCCAACTGGTGTGATTGCTAGGTTCTCAATCGAACGCCAGAAGTTCTGAGTCGCATTGCGATTCGCAAACCAGGCTGCATCAACTGTTACCCCGCCTGTCATCTGTACATCATCAGGCATCATTCCCAGACCAGCAACATGTGTGTAGAAGCCAACTCTAATCGGTGTGCTATAAGTTCCTGGTTTAAAGAGCAGAGCATATCTCTCAGAACCGAATTGGTTCGTCTCTTGTTTCGTAAATACATTGGTTGCAATGGTTGCGATATCCATTGCAGGCATTGCAGGATCGAACACAAACACATTTTTACCGAAATCCGGCTGTGTTAAGGCTGCTACAGCTACAGATTGTGGCGACTCTACATTTCCACTCACGGACGTCACTTTGTAGTAGTATCTCGTGTTAGGAGACAACCCACTATCATCAAATTGATAAGTCGTTATGTCAGTCGTGTTCACCTTATCGAAGTTGCCGTTGCTGGAAGTAGAACGATAGACATTATAGCTATTTGCACCTGGCACTGTTGGCCAAGCTAAGCTGGCTGTCGTCGTTGTCACCGTGCTGACTCCGAATTGATCTGGTAATGTTGCTGCAGACACAGCAGCTGACATTGCAGATTCACCATCAATGCTCATCGCTGTAATTTTATAGTAATATCCAGCATTTGCAGGTAAGCCTGTATCATCAAAGCTGGTTGCTGTTACAGCAGAAGTGTTCACCTTTGTATAGGTTCCATTGCTTGTTTTTGAACGGAATACATTATAGCTGTCTGCACGAGCTACGATGGCCCAACTCAGTTTTACAGTATCATTCGTAGAACCATCGACATGAGGTGTTGCTGGCGCAGTAGGTGCACCAAGTGAGGTGTGAATCATGAATTTTTCATTGATCGTAAGATCTTGGAGTTTGTCTATCGTTGAGATGGCTATATAAGGGCCATTCGGATTGCTTGTATTTACTGTTAAATAATATTTTTTGCCACCAACACTTTTATTCGATTTGATGGCTACAAGTCCAGTGTCGTCTCCGTTTCCATCCAATAACTTCTCAATATAAAATTTTTCCCAGCTAGTCGTTGTCGTTCCAGCTGTTCCTTTTGTAGGTTTTAGTCCATTCGCTTGAATAACATCACTACCAACTTTGTAGTCTTCTGCCGTTAGAAAATTATTGTTCGCAATCGATTTAATGTTGACTGAACCATCAGGATTTCCACTTCCATCCTTACCTTCAACGATCAAGAAGGATTCTGGGTTGCCAGCTGTAGCACTCGTAGCTGCACTATCTGCGATTATTCCATTCGTCCCACTAGCCTTGATCATCTTGGAGTTACCCATCGCAATGATATAGGAATTATCTTTGGCGACATACGCATTCGTCACATTTGGCGAAATAATGAAAAGGCTTACAAATAAGGTTAAGGCAAGAATTGAAGCTAAGCTCCGCTTTAACATGTACATAGACCTCCTGAGAACGATTTTGTGTAGACTTACTTGTCCTACTAATGAATTGCTCAAATACAGTGAAAGTCACCACCTTTCTCAAGTTGGAGAGCAATTCCACTTCGATTGTTTCGCAAGACAATGTTAAGTATAGAACCGTTCATGAGGCGAATAATACGTGTTATTCTTTCGATAATATGTACCATTTTTTAAAAATTCATAATATTGTTACTTATCAGATATTTTATTGTTAACTGTTTGTAGAATTGATAGGAAATAGGTTGACCTTAGTAATTTGATGACATAATACCGGAAATCTGACTTTAAAATAAGGAATAAATCTGACTATTTTAAAAAAATATATACTCCTTTTTCGTTTGATTTACGCAAAAAAAAAAAAGCCGAGTGCATTCACTCAGCTCTTTACTGTTCGCCTTTATTTCGACAATTCGTTCTCCTTACCCAAAAACCGCCAGAAGTTATGATTCAGCATATCGTCTAAGTCACGTTGAATTTCCGCTTCGGTTACATGCCACCCACTCAAATACAGCTTTTCATACTTGTCCGCGAGCACCTTACCGATAATCTTCCTCGAATGCTCCCATTTATAGATGAGTTGTTCAAACACACGGCAGTCCGAATGCTGTGGAATGACGGATGTGCCTAGCAGTTCGATGCGGAACCGCGTCATCTCTTCGACCATTGATTCAATATGGAGGAACCACCAGCAACCAAAGATCATTAAATTCCGGAATTTACGCGCAAGCACCGTTAATTCATGCTGATTCTCTCTTGCGAGCATCGTAACAAGAAATTTCTGATTCGGATAGCGACGACATAAGGCTTCCACTGCCGACACATCTGACAACATGCTCATATCCCCAGCTAGCTTTAACGCTGGATTCACTCTCCTACGCACACCGATCATGAGCGCAAAAGGAATGTTCTGCTCCTGACAGACTGGAATCATGGCATCATCAATCATCCGACTGCGATGATCCTCTTCTGGATAGGAGAAGTCTCCCGGCATCGAGACGGCTAGATAGAGTGCATCCATACGCACAATCCATTCTCCTAGAAATCTGCGAACTTCTGCAACAGTTTGTTCCGTCCACGCTTGCTGTACTTCATAGCCAAGACTTTGAAGCTCCTTAACCGCATGTGGCCAGTCATTCAATAGCGCATCGACACGAAGTGCGGCATAGAACCGTGGATCTGACTTCCCCTTACCCGATAGCCATATTGGACGCTCTAGTGGGTCGAACGGATCATTGGTCATTACGATCTTCTCTATACCAGCTAGCTCCATGACTGTGTTCACTTGTTCGTTGACTGACCGTTGCTCAAGTGCCTGCCGATAATCGTTCAAGTTGCGTGAGGATACATCCAGACCAAGACGCTGCAATATCGTAATGAAGCCTGTTGCTGCTTCACTTACAGGTGAATGATCGATAAAGAGCTTCTGCCAGATCCAATCCGCTTGCTCACGTTTCGTCATCGACCAGAAATGGTCATAATCTTCATTCGACCAACGGAACGACTCAGAGATTAAGTAATGATAGGTCAGTAATTCATCAATTCCCCACAGAAGTAATTGCCCATATTCTGGTGAATAGAGATGCGTATGCATGTCAGTAACAGGTGTAGTTGTAGCTAAGCGCAATGCGGTCTCGCGAATTTCATTTAATTTTAGTTCCATTGCACAAGAAGTCTCCCTTCGTAGATCATCTACTCTATCAAATAGCTAACACCAAGAATAAAGCTGAATAAGCACGCAGCGTACATCGTAAATGGAAAAATAGGACGGATTTTTCTTGCGAGATCATGCGACCAAATACTTACAATTGCGATAAGCGCATGTGAAATTAATAAACCGAAGCTGAATGCCGCCACAGCGAATAATCCGTTACTCGTTGCAGCCACCCCTGCAATCGTCGTAAATAAGAGAAGCTGTGTTGGTGTCTCTGCACCGATCCCATGAATGATACCGATCGTGAACACATTCCGACGTGTAAACGTGAATGGCTCACTTTTGCTCCTACGGAGCTTCTGAAAAGCTGTAATCCCCCTACTCCAATACGTGGCTGACCCCTTCTTCCTACTGATCAGCATTAGAATTGCCATGAAAATTAACGTAAGTCCTACTGCCTTGCCCATGAGATCATCAACCCAAACAGGCACACTCCATGCGAACAATAGGATACTGCATCCCAATGTAAATACAACTGCCTCATGACCGACTGCGTACCACAACGACAGCTTCATTCGCTCCTTTTTTGAACCTGTACTTCCTCCAGTAATATCTGCTAAGGCAGCGATATGATCATAATCAATGCCATGACGTAGACCTAACACGATGGTAACTGCCAATAATCCGATGAATTCCACTCACGATCCTCCTATTCCTCCAGCTTCTTATATACCTCACGATAGACGGCCTCAAGTGAAATATTCGATGAACGCGCCGTTTGAGCAACATCCTCGTATTCTGGAGTTTGGTGAACGATACGACCTTTGTCCCATGCTTGTTTCACCCGAACTATCCCGTAAGGAGTGTCCACCTGAATCCAACGACGCTCTAGCACTTTACGTTGCCATCTGCTTCGTCTGACACCGAAAGTGGACGTCTCCGCCAATAATGTCCCCTCACAGCAATCAAGATCAGCTTCAAGGCATAGCACACTGATAAGTACGCCCGGACGATTTTTCTTCATATAGACCGGTGTGTAAAATACATCGAGCGCTCCGGCCTCGAATAATCGCTCCATCGCATAGCCGAGTGTCTCCCCCGTGCAGTCATCCACCTGCGCTTCAATAATAACTATCGTTTCTTCCGTTCCACTCACTTGTTGAGGTTGATATAGAATCGCCCTAACGACATTGGGGTGTTCATAATTTTTCGTACCTGCGCCGTAGCCAATTCGGTCAATTGTACCTGCTGGTAACGTTCCAAAGCTAGAAGCCAATGCCTTCACTATACCTGCTCCTGTTGGAGTCGTCAGCTCACCCTGAGCCGTGAACGCAGATAATGGTACTCCCCGAAGCAACTCAGCTGTTGCGGGTGCAGGAATTGGATATAAGCCATGCGCCATACGGAGATTACCCGTCCCTGTCGGAACTGGGGAGACGATGATGGTGCTTACATCAAGACTCTCCAATGCCAAGCACACCCCGATAACATCCAAGATGGAGTCCATCGCACCAACCTCATGAAAGTGAACATCGGCAGGGTTCATCCCATGAATTTTGCCTTCTGCTTCAGCAATCAAGTTAAAGATCTTTAAGCTTCTTTCCTTAACACGCGGTGGTAAGCTGGAATGTTCAATCATCCGAATGATGTCGGAAGCCTTCCTGTGCTCGTGATCATGATGATGATGCTCATGATCATGGTGATGGTGATGCTCGTGATCATGATGATGATGCTCGTGCTCATGGTGATGGTGATGCTCGTGATCATGATGGTGATGCTCGTGATCATGATGGTGATGCTCGTGATCATGATGGTGATGCTCGTGATCATGATGGTGATGCTCGTGGTCATGATGGTGATGCTCGTGATCATGGTGATGATGCTCGTGATCATGATGATGGTGGTGGTGCTCGTGATCATGGTGGTGATGATGCTCGTGACCATGGTCCTGGTCGCGCTCTTGCTCACCGCTTTCAAAGCTCAGTTTCAGCCACTGTGCAGTGATGCCTCGTCGATCGACCTTAACAAACTCCAACTGGAAAGAATCAATCGGCAATTGTTTCAAATGCCTGATAATGTATTCTGGATCAGCTCCTACATCTACCAATGCTGACAGAGTCATATCGCCAGCAATGCCCGATATACAATCCAAGTAAAGCGTTCTCATTTTAGGTGGCCTCCGCGACTAATTGTAAAATCATTGCTGCCTGATAACCCGCACCAAAGCCATTGTCGATATTAACTACGGTCACACCCGCTGCACACGATGTCATCATCGCGAGTAACGTCGTGATTCCTTGCAGATTCGCTCCATATCCCACAGAGGTCGGTACTGCGATAACCGGTCTGCGAACAAGGCCTCCAACAACACTAATGAGTGCCCCCTCCATCCCAGCAACTCCGATCACAACAGACGCTTCTCGGATTCGCTCCTTCTGCGCCAACAGACGGTCAATGCCAGCAACTCCAACATCAAATATTCGGTCTATGTCACAGCCCATCCACTCCGCTGTTCCAATTGCCTCCTCCGCCACCGGAATATCCGATGTTCCTCCAGTTAGAACAGCGATCTTACCCGGAAGCTTGCGAGCAGCCTGACCGTATCGGATCAATCTTGATTGCTCATCATAAGTGGCTTCTGGGTAACTCTCCTTGACCCGCTCAGCCATTTCAACTGACGCCCTTGTCACAAGAGCCCGACCATGAACCTCGATGAGTCGGGATACAATGACAGCGACTTGCTCTGCGGTCTTCCCTTGCCCAAACACCACCTCTGGGTGCCCTGTTCGTTCCTCGCGACCAACGTCCAGCTTAACAAATCCATGATCCTCGAACGCATTCACACCTTCGCGCCTCCCTGATCAAGCACTTGGTTCATACTGCCGCTACGATAGCCTGTCAGATCCATGGCGATATACATAAATCCGAACTCTTTCAATTTGGTAGTGATATCCGACGCATGAGCGATCAATCGCTCCATCCTGTTCGGCTCAACTTCAATGCGGGCGATGTCTCCATGGCTTCGCACTCTCACTTGCTCAATGCCAAGTGAACGAATGTATTTTTCAGACTCACCGACACGGCCAAGCTTCTCAACTGTAATCATCTCGCCGTATGCGATCCTCGAGGAAAGACAAGCGAAGGATGGTTTATTCCATACAGGAACACCTTGCTCGCGCGCAAGATCACGAATTTCCCCTTTAAATAATCCCGCTTCCTGAAGGGGGCCTCGCACACCGCGTTCCTTCGCTGCTTGCACCCCTGGTCGATGCTCATTCATATCATCAGCGATTAGCCCATAGACGATCTGACGATAAACGCCATCCTTCACGAACGGCTCTAAATGCTCAAACAAACTTTTTTTGCAAAAGTAGCAACGGTTTCCGTTATTCTCCTTGTATCCCGGAATACTAAGCTCAGACGTCTCGATCACAACATGAGTGGCTCCAAGCTGCTTCGCTAGTTGCTTCGCTTCCAGCAATTCCTCTGTCGGATACGTCTCCGAGTCTGCGGTAACCGCCAATACGCGATCGTGTCCGAGTGTCTTTAGAGCAGTATCGAGTAAAAATGTGCTATCTACCCCTCCTGAGAATGCAACGACCACTGATCCCATATCTCTTAAAATGGATTGCAGCTTATTGTATTTATCATGCATCGAGTGATCCCTCCTCTTTCGATGAGCTCACGTTAGCTGTGTTCCACTGTACTCTCGAAATTTCGTGCATCGGCTCTTTCAATCGATCATAAAGGCTAAGATAGAGAGGAAGAAGCTGTTGATACAGCTGATGATGGGTATCATTCGGTTCATACCGTTTTCCATGTTGCTCTCGCCATCTCAGTAATGGACCTTGACAACCGTCCATCGCATATAAGCCCAGTTGAGCGGCTCCAAGTCCTGAGCTCTCTACAAGATCGGGTACGCTCACTGGCAATCCAAGCATATCGGCTAGCATCTGACACCCTAAGGTGGAGTGAGCAAAGCCGCCAGAAGCGCGGATTTCCCGAGGTTTCTTACCCGCTTGCTCCATTAACGAAGCAATCGCTGTAACTTGAAAAAGTATCCCTTCCATCGCAGCGCGGAGCATGTGTAGCTCGGTGTGAGCGAGTGTCAGTCCGAACATGACCCCCTTAGCCTCTGCATCCCAGAAGGGAGCACGTTCTCCCGACAACAAGGGAAGAAAGAGTAGTCCATTCGCGCCTGGAGCGATTGATTCTGCAAGTGGAAGCACCTCATCCAGGCTACGCCCTGGGAACAGACGTTCAGAGATCCACTGTGTCACAATTGCCCCATTATTGGATGCTCCCCCGACGATCCACTGTTCTTCAGTCAAGGTGTAGCAGAACAATCGACCATTCGGATCTAATGTCGGCTCCGCGACAGCTGTCCGGATGGCACTACTCGTTCCAATCGTTACTGCCATCACACCGTCTTCCACTGCACCGATACCTAGATTAGCAAGCACACCATCCTGCGCTCCAACGACAAAGGGTGTATTCTCTGCTAGTCCCATGATTGCTGCTACTTCCTTGTTTAAGCCGTAAATCCGCTCTGTGGTCGGCACGAGCCGTGGCAGCTGATCCTCGCGGACGCCCGCAACTTGCAGTGCCTCTTCATCCCATGTCAGCGATTGCAGATTGAATAATCCAGTCGCACTGGCGATCGAATAGTCCATCACCATCGTTCCGAATAGCTTATTCAGAATATATTCCTTAATTCCGATGAATTGATGAGCAGAGAAGAATAACTCTGGACACTCCTCTCTCATCCATACCAGCTTGACGAGTGGAGACATGGGATGAATCGGAGTTCCCGTACGCAGATAGATAGCTAGCCCCGTACCGTCCTTCACCATTCTTTCCGCTTGCGCCGCACTCCGTTGATCCGCCCAGGTGATGCTTGGTGTAAGTGCATGTCCGTTCGCATCGACCAGTATCAAGCTGTGATTAGCAGAGCTAAAAGTTACACAGGTAATATCGCTTGCTACCCAGCCCCCCTGATTCATCACTTGCGCGATCCCATTCACTACAGCTTCATAGATGACTTCGGGATCCTGCTCAGCGTAACCAGCCTTCGGCGTATGAAGCGGGTAACCAATCGAGTGGCTACCGAGCAACTGACCCGAATGATCAACTGCTAACGTCTTCGTACTGGTCGTTCCGATATCTACAGCCAGCACAACTTTCAATGAATTATTCATTTGGGCAAAAACCCCTCTTCATCAAACGTCCACTCATAGGGTCCTTCGATCACTTCAATTCTAGGGTGACGCAGTGCTTGAGCAACGAGATTTTCCGATATTTCAATGGTTCCCAGATGAAGGGTGTCCCGAATATGAACAAGCCTGCAGGTTGTATAATCTAGAATATTGCAGGTTTTGATCGCTGCCTTTATCGCATCGCGATCATTCGCGAGCGTCGTTGCCTGCTTCGTAGGTGCACATACTGTTGAAGTAAGGCCATTCGCATAAGTACCAGGCCAATCCGTCTTCTCCACTAAACGACTAGTTGTGAAATCCGCAGTTCCAACCCCATTCGCATTCCCTTTGGATTCCGGCGTTAGATCGAGTACGACCATCTTATTGACCTCTGGCCCACCATGCGCATAGGGAGTTGGATACCTTCCTGTAATATTCGGATCTGCTCCATCTCCGCTAATATTTTTCCCAATATAGTCAATAACGAGGACGTCAAACTCATCGAACAAAATCTTTGGAAGCCTACTCTTCGCCTCAACCAGCAGCTCCTTCTCCCGTTCCTCCATGACATCGGTTCCAAGGACTTCAACACGGCAAATCTGGTCATAAGCGTTCTCAACGATCGCAACGCCGAATGAAATCGGAAGTTTATTCATCATCACACGAGCCATTGCAGGTACA
The DNA here is from genome assembly GCA_029203125.1 of Candidatus Cohnella colombiensis. Lineage (GTDB taxonomy): Bacteria > Bacillota > Bacilli > Paenibacillales > Paenibacillaceae > Cohnella > Cohnella colombiensis. The sequence continues at coordinate 660,093 of CP119317.1, read as the reverse complement.
TTTTCCGCCATGTACTTAAAGCCTAATTGATGGCACGCTTCAGCACCCTTCTGCTTCCCTAATCCGATGGAAATCATTTTGAGCAGTCCGCTTTCAATCTGCCCGCGAAATGCGGTGTGTGGCTTGATCCGGTTAATTACTACGATGGCATCTGCTTCTGTTGCGGCAATCTTGTCGCAATAGATTGGCAACCCATTCGGTAAGCGATCTAATTCGACCACTTCCATTGAAGATCGAATCGGACAGCCCATCCGCTCTTCATCGATTCCCAGATGAGCCAGCACCTCCGTCTGTCCTTTGTCTGTTGCCCCGCCATGACTACCCATGCAAGGAACGATGAACGGCTCTGCTCCCTTACTCTTCAACTCATCGATAACGGTTTTCGTCAATTCATCGATCCGTGAAATTCCTCGACTACCCACGGCTACTGCAACCTTCTGACCCGCAGCAATCCCCTTCATCGCCTCTGAGCTCTGTAATTGTTTCTTGAGTTCTCCAATAGGGTCACCTAATTTCGTCTCATCAAAGGATTGTCTAATCTTCACCATCTTAGGGATCGGGGTGTTCTCCACTAATTGTTTAAGAATGTCGCTCATATTGTCATCGCTCCAAATCCACCGTCTACGCGAAGTAGCGCCCCTGTGACGAATGAGGATGCTTTGGCTGATGCCAAATAAACGACTGTTCCCTTCAGTTCCTCCGGTTCACCGAATCGATTCATCGGAGTATGACGCATGATCGAATCGATTCGGTCTGGGGATAAAATCGCGCGGTTCTGCTCAGCAGGGAAAAACCCAGGAATAATGGCGTTTACCCTCACTTTATTCGGTGCAAACTCCCGTGCTAGAAACTGTGTCACGCTATTCACTCCTGCTTTGGAAACGGAGTACGTGAACACACGAGATAGTGGTGGACCAGAAGAAACAGAAGAAATATTAATAATTGAGCCTCCCTCTCCTTGCTCAATCATTTGTTTGCCGAAAACTTGACACGCTAGCACAACACTTTTAAGGTTAACGTCAATAATACGATCCCACTCTTCCATGGGAATCTCGAAAAACGGTGTTGCACTGTTCGTCCCTGAGGCATTCACAAGAGTATCCACTCGTCCCCCCCACTCTAAGACGCGTGCGAGCACAGCTTCAAGATCGCCTTGCTTGGTCGCATCCGCTTGAATAGCGATTGCTGTTCCACCGAGACCTTCAATATGCTCGCATACGGTTCTAGCCTTATCCATATCGCGACCAACGATGGCTACACGTGATCCAGCCTCTGCAAGCGCAGATGCCATCGCACTCCCGAGCACACCATTCCCACCGATTACAACAGATACTGTATTTTGCAAGTTAAACATACATTTCATCTCCTTGATCGGTAAAATAACAACGTTGTTATTTTTATATTATCCGATTATAATTAGACTGTCCACACGAAATATGGAGGGAATGAATCTTCACATGGTAACGATCAAAGATATCGCTGAGCGGGCAGGCGTCAGCTTCTCCACTGTATCTAAAGCATTGCTTGACAGCCCTCTCGTCAAAGATAAAACGAAACAACATATTCATGCGATCGCCCAGGAGATGGGCTACCAGCCTAACTTTGCAGCTAGGCGGTTAGTGTCCAAAAGAAGTATGGTTATCGGAATTATTTGGCCGTCTATTGAGAGAGCCGCTCTGTCTGCTCTCATCACGAATCTTAATGAGCAGCTTGAGCAAGAAGGCTACACGACGCTCTTATCGATGAGCCACATCGACTCCGCTATTGCCACATTCCTCAAGTTCCAGGTGGATGCTATTCTCGTCTTCGGAGACAGAGATGAGACCGAATCCAGCCTATCTAACAATCACTTGTCACCCATTCCTATTCTTACATATGGTGCAGCCAGTCATACGCTTCATTCAGCAGTCGATGTAAATCGTGGCCAAGCGATTCGGCTAGCCGTTCGCCATCTTGCAGAGCTTGGTCACAGACAGATCGCTTTTATCGGACAGCCCGAAATCTACGATCCTCTTCAAGCTGTTAAGATCGAAGCGTTCCAGAATGAACTCACCCAGCTTGGCCTTCCCTACAAGCAATATTCAATCCTGCAGATGAAGGGTTTAGCTTTTCACGACGGTTATTTAGCTGCCAAGAGACTACTTGACAACAACATAAAAACCACCGCTGTCATTAGCGGTGGTATCGATCTTACTAGCGGTATACTGCGGGCATTTAATGAGCAAGGATTACGTGTGCCTAGAGATCTGTCTGTTGTCAGCTATGATAATCTTCCTCAGATGGAGGAGCTTGAAGTTCCGATGACCGTTGTGGGAGTCGCTCTTGCCAAAATAGCGACAACGATCACAAGAACCCTTCTAGAGCTCATTGAAGATCCGAACACGATTAGAACTGTTCACCTAGAACCTGAGCTTGTTGTTCGTCGTTCAACTCAACATTTGTGAGTGGTTAAATCCAGTTAAATTCTCATCAATTCAGCAATATCAAACTTCTTCATCTTGAGGAAGGCTTCGGTCACCTTCGCCTGCTTCTCAGGATCTTTATTTTGCATCAACTCACCCATAATCGCTGGTACGATCTGCCATGATACTCCGTATTTATCCTTCAGCCAACCACATTGCTCCGCCTCAGGTACTGCAGATAGCTTGTCCCAATAGTAATCGATTTCTTCTTGCGTATCGCATTTCACCACGAAAGAAATGGCTTCACTAAACTGAAATTCATGGTTGTACGCACTATCTATTGCCGAGAATCGATGTTGATTAAGCATGAAGCTCTCTTGTAGCACCGTGCCAACCTTGTTCGGTAACGCACCCTCACCATAGCGACGGATTTCGCCTATTTCAGATTGCTGGAATACAGAGGTATAGAACCGCATTGCTTCTTCAGCATTTCCACACTGCTCTCCAACAAACATGAGCTGCGGTGTGATCTTCTGCTTTATTTCCCTCTCTCCTACGTACATCACTTGCCAAGATAGGCCGTACCGATCAGCTACCCAACCAAACTTTTCGCTAAATGGATAGGCGCCTAATGGCATAAGTGCCTGGCCTTGTTCTATCAGCTTATCCCATAACCGCTCCACTTCAGCGACCGTGTTGCATGCAATAACGAACGAGATGGCTGGTGTAAATTTAAAATAGGGCCCCGCTGAGATCAACATAAATTGTTGTCCTGCAAGCTCTACAATAATCAACTCGGATGTGCCAGATGGTGTTTCGTTCAGGATCGTCCTGTCGATGATCTTTGATCCTTCAAATAAGGAAATATAGAAGCGAGATGCCTCATCTGCCTCCCGATCAAACCATAAGTGTGGGACAATACTTTGCATTGTAATACCTCCTTCAATTTATTAAGCTCTTAGGTAATGCTTTTGCACGAATTTCCAGATTGAACCAAAGATTTTCCGATGGTATTCTAAACCTATAGTGTCAGCTCGAATGTGTCAAGGATGGGTACAAATTAAGTAGGGGGAATGCCCGTTGAAAGAACAAACGCTATCAAGACTTGATTTATTCGTTGCCAATTCACAATTAATGAAAAGCAAATTTATATGGCAGCCAACCTTAATCAAGCGACTCGCTTCGTTGTTATATGCCGCTGAGGATAAAGCAATTGACATAGATGCGATCCAAGAGAGCTATGAATTAATTAAGAAAAACACAGGTGTATTTTCTTCCTTACGTGGCAGCTCGGCAATAAGTATCTCTGCACTTCTCTCACTCTCCGAAGAGAAGAACGAACAGCTATCGAACACGCTCGCCATATACGACATGATGAAGGAAGTAAATTTTAGAGCATCGGACTTCCTTGTCGTTGCAGCCTATCAGATCGCAGCCCATACTCTTCCGGAAAACTATTCACATACAGTCAATAGAGCGAAGGCTTTCTATGTGGGTATGAAGGCTGAACATCGTTTCATCACAGGGCAGAATGACTATATCTATGCAGCTATGCTGGGTATGTCCAGCTTAGACATCAACTACGGCTTAACAAGGATTGAGCAGTTGTACGCAACATTCAAGCCACATTTTCACTCAGGTGACAGTGTACAAGCGTTGGCGCAAGTATTAGTTCTCGGCGAGGAAAATAGGGAGCTTGAGGCTCGTGTGCTTTCCATGCGTGGCGCATTTCGCGAACGAAATGTAAAGCTTGACCATGTACACACACTTTCGACACTTGGAGTATTATCATTATTACCTGCAGAGATTGATTCAATCGTCAACGGTGTCTTAGAAGTCAATGAATACCTGCGCACCAAGAAGGGATTTGGAATCTGGTCAGTAACGAAGCAGGAGCTATCTATGTACTCAGCAACACTGATTGCCTATGAATACATGTCGGATATGAAGATCGGCTTACTGACTTCCACTCTCTCCACAAGCCTCACCAACATCATTATCGCACAGCAAGCAGCTATTGCTGCTGCAGTTGCAACATCAGCTGCCGTCAATACTTCTTCGAATTGAGCGAATCTAATTCAGTATCGGCTACCGACTTAGATTATAACCCTTCAGCGATAACTCCAATCATGCTAAGTATATTTTCTACGAGGAGAATCCGTCATCTACAGGTTGCTGCAATTCTTCCCTATATTTCTCTATCCAATCCGGATGCAGTGGAAGCTTCTTAGTGAAATCAATTAACAGGAGCAGCCCCTTTTCACTTTCATTATTTCCAAAATGTTGGTTCATCTTCTCATAGTTTTGTGGATCAAATCGTCTCATTAATTCGGATACCGGAATATAATCATCTGGTGCTCCTATTGGTCTGTCTGGAATGTTAACTTTAACCAGTTCATGATTAATATCGGCTGCGATCTGACGTGCTTGATCGCTAATTTCTAGCAAGTCCTGATAGACTTCTGGGCGAGGCAAATGGACCCCTGATTGCAGTAAAGGCTTCTCCTTATGCTCCTGAACATCAGACAACTTCGGATAGGATACCATCATTCCAGTTGTCACTTTCATAGGATCAACTCCATTGTCATATTATTCTAATTTATCGGCTGAATCTTAAAGTGATGTTATAGAGCTGGGATTTTTTATGTCATGCAGATAGAACAACAGATTTTAATACACGCATAGGCAAATGCGCTGGCAGACCCTCACACCTATTCATATTCTGAATATGGACTGGAGGGCTGATGATGAGGTATAAGAGTACATCCATTAACAGTAAGTGGACAAAGACGAAATGGCTATTAAAGCATTCCGAGTTAAGCGACAATGTTCCACACACCTTGCAATTTAATAAATCTAACTTAAACACGATGCTATCGAAATATGAAACTGTATTTTTTAAACCGACAGTAGGCTCAGGTGGAGCTCGTATTATCCGAATTCGAAAGCTTTCAAGTGGCTATCAGACACATTACAACACAACCAAAGTAAACTATTCTACTCTCAATTCTCTGTATAACAAGCTAAATCGATTTTCCAATCAACGTGCCTTTTTGCTACAGAAGGGGATTCAGTTGGCTCGAACTAATGGTAAGCCCTTCGATATCAGGGTCATGGTACAGAAGACGAATAGCGGAGAGTGGAAGAGCACCGCGATTTTTATGAAGATCGGTAAACCTGGCAAAGTCGCGACAAATTATAATCAAGGCGGGAAAATCGGATTTTTGCAACCAACACTGTCTGGTGCAGGTTTCGATACGACTTCAACCGAACAGATGGAACAACAGTTGCAGCAGATGGGTGTTGCCGTTGGAGGACAGTTCGATCGTTATCTTAAAGGCTTCCGGGAACTGGGGCTCGATGTCGCTTTGGATGCCAATAAAAAACCATGGATTCTCGAGGTGAATACGAGACCCCAAATATACCCATTGAAACATATGAGGGATCGAACGATGTATAAAAAAATTCTTTCATACGCCAAGCAGTATGGACGAACAAAGTAACGGCAAAGCTCAGAAGTTGAGAAAACATGATCGAGAGGGATGAACCTCTATTCACTTTCTTACATAGGGTACAGGAAACTATGTATTGAGGTGAAGATGATGTATCCTTCTTATTACTCCATCCCCTATTTCTATGCAGCACCTTACGGATATTGGGGTCGCGCTCCACAGCCCGCATTACAAGGCGGTCCCGAGCGCTTAAACGAACGGCAGCCGCATGCGGATCACGTCGACTGGGCAGGGCAATTTCCGAATCAAGTCATTTTGCACGGTCCATCTGTTAAGGAAGTTGCGCTTACCTTCGACGACGGACCTGACGAGATATGGACTCCGCAAATCCTCGACGACTTGCGCGAAGCTGGCGTTAAGGCAACTTTTTTCCTTGTTGGCCAGCGAATCGAAGCTCATCCAGATGTATTCCACAGAATCATCCAAGAAGGGCATGTAGTGGGTAATCATTCTTGGGATCATCCGAACCTATCCAATCTCTCCATTACAGCTTTGAGAGAGCAGATCAACAAAACAGACGCGGTAATGAACAAGCTTGCTGGAGTTACCCCACACCTGTTGCGACCACCCTATGGTGCTCTGAGCACGGAGTTGATCGAGGAAGCTACTCGACTAAATAAAATCATCATCCTGTGGAATGTTGACAGTTTGGATTGGACACAAATTTCAGACGAACAGGTCGCAGCCAATATTCTTGCCCATACCGGGCCAGGCTCGATCATATTACAGCATTCGGCTGGGGGCGTCGGACAAAGCCTGCAAAACACCGTAAACGCACTCCCCTATATTATTGAAACGCTAAGAAGTCGAGGATATCAATTGCGTACCGTTCCAGAAATGCAAAAAGTCCCTGCCTACAATGTGTAGTCAGGGACTTTTTGCGGAAAGCAAAGCAAGTTAAGTTGAATCCAGCTCCCACTTATACTCATTCGTCTATCACTTTACACTTCTAGGCTTTACCGTCATCCAATCACCACGGTATAGATCCTTATTCGCAGTCAAATAATCCATATACTCCTTGGATTCATCGAAGTCGCCTTGGTAAGCAATTAAACGCACATAAGGTCCTGTTGCAGTAATCTTATGACTTGTCCCATCTGGATTGGTCGTCGTTCCCATATTATCGCGATAAAAGTAGGATACGGAATAATTGATTTCTCCCGCTTGAATCGTTTTGGGCTTATCCGTATGATTCGCAATGACGATATACCCGCCATAATTATAGTTATAATGATCATCCTTGAAAGCAATATATGAGTATCCCGCCGTCACATATATTGCGCTGTATGCAGGTAAAGTTAATGTGCGAGCGTTTCTGATCGCATATACATTGTACACACTCCCATCTGGCTGAGGGTGCGACTCCTCTACATAAAGTTCAAAAGCACTCCCATCGAAAGTATACAAGGTCTGCGCGTCTTCCGGCTTAACAGAACTTGTGCCATTGTCTGTTTGGCTATCCTTGGGTTGAACCGTTTCTTTCTGCTGTGTAGCATCAGTTGCTAACACATGTAATCTTTTCGCCATAATGACCGCTTGCTCGATGCTCGCATTTTACTTCGGACCGAAGGTGGTGGATGTTATGCCTTTAATAACCTCTATTGAAGACATGAAATCTATTGCTTCGACCGCATATGCGCTAAAAGTAGAGCGATCGGCGAATTTCTTCGGGCTACCATTTGGAATCTTTTGACCTGCCTGCTCCATCACTCGCATCAGCATTGTTGCAAGTTGCTCGCGGGTTATGAAAGCTTGAGGAGAGAACTGTTGTGCAGATGTACCCTTCACGATGCCAAGCTGATAAGCTTTCAAAATTTCAGTATTGCTCGTATCTTTGAAAGGATTCGTAGCAGGAGCCTTTACTTTATTGCCACTGATCGCCTCATACAGCTTCACGGCAATCTCGCTAAATTGTTCCCGCGTAACGTTGCTTGTGAAAACGCTACTTTCAACAGGCTTTATGAGTCCGATCGTACTGGCATATTGCAGATCAGGCTTTGCCCAATTCGACACGCCTCGAAGCTTGCTAATATCCGCACCTTGTCCAACGTTGGTTTGTTGCCCCTCCCCCGATGTCTCCCCACCTTTTCCTTTGTTAATCGTAAACACGATTTTCGTTATTTTTCCCGCTTTACCTGTAACGACTAGCGTATGCACACCATCCTCAGTCACCTTGCCTCCACTAATGAATGGTTTACCGTCAAGCGTTGCAGTGCCTTGATCAAAAGTGATCACTTTGTCCGTGTTATAGTATCCGCCTGAGGAAACTCCACGCACAACAGGTCCGCCACCGTTATATTTAAATTGAATTGTCGTGCGGTTATTCGCTTCATCGATTACGACGAGAGTATAATCTCCATCCGCATCTACTTTAGCGCCATTCCCAATCGGTTTATTATTCAATGTAGCCTTACCTTCATTAAAGGAGATGGTTACGTCCTTGTCATATGTAGCGCCGTTCGTTACTCCCGTTACGATAGGAGGCGTCTTGTCAATCGCAAAATTTATGGTCGTATTAATTCCAGCAAAATCTTGGACAAATAATTGATAGAATCCCTCTTGGCTGACCGTCGTACCGCTAGCAAATGCCTTGTTATTAAGCTGAGCTGTCCCTCGATTGAAAGTGATGACGCGATCGGTATTATAGAATTCGCCACTCTTTACACCTGATACAACGGGTGAGATTGTTGCCTTTTTATCATTCTCTAGATAAAGCCTCGTTAAATTTGTGAGCGCTAGAATAGGGCTTGCATCGCTAAACGGGTTGTCATTAATACTTAATAAATTCAAATTGACCAGACCCTTAAGCGGAGTAATGTTGCTAATAGTGTTTTTATCTAGTCCAAGTTGCTGTAATTTGGTTAACCCAGCCAGTACACTAATATCACTGATTTGCGCATCAGAGGCGCCCAGTATTAACAAATTACTCATGTTTTTGAGCGAAGAGATGTCCTTAATCGGATTAGATGCGATCAACAACTCTTTCATTGCGTTAAGATTAGCTAAAGGACTAATATCTTGAATTTGGTTCTTCCCTATATATAGGTGCGTTATTTTCGTTAATCCTGCTAGTGCATTGATATTGCTAATTCGGTTGTCATATATTCCGAGTTTCTCAATATTTTTGATATTCGCAAGCGGTGAGATATCTGTAATTTGATTGTAATCCAAAAGCGTATCCTTCAAATTTACTAAGCTAGAAAAGGATGAAATATCACTAATTTGATTATAATCCAGCTCCAACGATTTCAGATTGGGCACATTCTTTAATCCGCTCACATCATTGATCATGTTGTCGCTTAACCACAAAGTGTCAAGATACGGCTTATTTGCAAATGCGTTAACGTTCTTAATTTGATTACTTCGAATGGCTACTTCCCGCAGATCGGACAGTGAAGACAAAGGGCTAATATCGCTAATTTGATTGTTGAACATATGAAGTACTTTCAATTTCTTTAAATTCGCAAGCGGACTAATGTCACTGATATTGCTCTGATCCAGATATAAATACTCTAGATTAGTCATCGACATAATCGTACTTAGATCCAGATTCTTATCATTATCGGCAACCATAAATCGAATCGTATTTAATTTAGCAAGAGGACTTAAATCACGAATAGGGTTATTTCCCACATCCACACTAGTTAATTTGGATAAATTGCTAATCGGAGTTAGGTCCGTGATATTATTGCCGCTAAGCGCTAACGATGCGATGTTGACCGCATATTCAAGTCCGGTGAGATTTGAGATGTTCTTGTTTCCAAGTGCCAAACTACTTAGACCATTGGCCATGCCGTGAGGATCAGAACGCGCTGCCATCTCTCCTCTAGTAATCTCACCATCGCCATTCGTATCCACCCCGATGCTGATTAATGCTTGCTTTAAATTAGCATCAGGAAAAACGACAATCTCATTGCTGTCATCCGCGGCATAACCTTTTGGGGTAAAATGGCCATTAAGTAAGATCAGAGTCGCCACTATGGTACATAAACCTAGCTTCTTCATTCGCTTCATTCCCATCGTTTCCTCAACCTCCATTTTTATCCACATTATTTATACCACACTTCTACATATTACTCCTCATTTTTACATAATTTTTATATTGATCTCAACCGATTCAGATGGCATTAAACGACTGTACGCAACTAAAAAAAAGAACCCTTGATGAACAAGGATTCTTGATATTAAAAGTATGGTGTAATGCTTGAGTTTGCCGAACTCTCCACTTTCTTCCTCGTAAACCGCGTTTCAATATAATTGTAGGAAAGATGTGAGACAATCAACGACAGAACCAATGACATTAGCATATAAAGGACAAAGCTCGTAGAAGAGGAATCCATTAAACTGCTCAGCTTCGGCATGAGCTTCTTCAATGGAAACATCACCATCGTATGCCACATATATAGACTGAAGCTTATTTTACCCAAATAATTCATCAGTTTTGTTCGCAGAATGAGAGACAATAGCCCATATTCCATGATGATCGTACGAAATAGGAGAAAACTTAATCCTAATGCTACCGCGAGTGGGGCTTTCATCACATGAAAAGCAGCATAAATGGCCACAAGATATATCATTCCATCCAAATATAATGCTTTATGTCGTTCCCCACTTCGCTTCCATTTCGTTTGACTGTAGTACGCCGCAACACCTACAACAAAGAAAAGCGCATCCCGATGAAAATACACAATTACCACACTGCTGAAGAACATCAATGTATACAAGCTATATTTTCCGTATGTGCGAATTTTCGAACTGCGATAGGTAAACCATATTAAGCCTGCAATGATATAAAAGAACATTTCATAACTGAGCGACCAAGCGACGATTTGAGCAATAGGCAACTCCAACATCCCCGGAAGGAGAAGTGAATTGGAGACAAAATGAGTGACATATGCCCCCACACTAATCCCATCCATCCATTTGTATCCAATCAGTGGACCAACCACAAAGATGATCAAATGAATTGTCAAAAACACAGGATAAATCCGAAGAAGGCGATTGATCGCAAATTGTCGTAGTGTTCGTTTAGTCGATAGACTTTGCATAATGAGATAACCACTAATGACAAAGAATAAATCTACCGAAATCACACCCGCGTAGTTGATTAGATAGAGTACGCTATCCTCCGAAAACCGCTGAATATAGCCTTCTATCCCCGCTGACTCAAATATATGATAGATCACGACAGAAAATGCTAGCAGTCCTCTAAACCCTAACAGCGTATGATTTATACTCTTCACTCTTTCACTCCCGTAATAGAACTTTAAGCACATGCAGAATATTATACCTGATGATTAGAATCAAGACACCAAGCAAAAATGGCTTCGCCGTCCTTGGACGGTGAAGAAACTTTGCGGAGGTTATAGAGATAATAATAGAAGTTTAGGCTTTACCGTAATGCTCATATGCTACATAGGACAATCGTGGACTGCGACACAGTCAATGATGTCAACAACCAGGGGCAGTTTTCTAATATGAGGGCATAACTTTTTGACTCTATTCGCATTGGTTCAATGGGATTTCCGTCCTTTTTGTATAAAAAATGAAAAAAATTATATTGTATGATTATACGATAGCCGTAATAGATCAATAGAAACACGACGTCTCTATTTTTCCGTGGTTTTACAATATTGAGAATGAATATAACCGAATATATGCCGACAGATAGATACATCGGGATTATGCGGTTCGATTTGTCGGGGTCAATCGGCTAAAGCATATTTATTAATAATTACTAATAAATATTAATATTTCAAGACGATAAGGATGATATGTTAATTAAAAGCAAAAAAAAAGATTTTGCGATTACTACAATAAGTGAGTATGCTATACGTAAGCGCTTTCAATCTTTATCCAGTATATCCCAAATAATTAAGGAGGAGTTGCAAGTGAAAAGAAACATGTGGATCTCTAGTATTACTGTTTTTGCACTTATTGCAATACTTATTGTAGGATGTACCGGCAATAAATCGAAGGATTCATCTGCGAAGGAAGGCGGAACGTTAATCGTCGGAACATTTTCCGACATCGTATCTGTCAATCCGATCTTCATTAATGACACGGCTTCCGGAGATATCGAACAGCTTGTATTCGCCAAGCTATACGATCTGGACCGCGAATCCAATCTCGCGGTAGAGTCGTGGTCTATCGCAGCGGAACTGCCTAAAGTTAGCGCTGACAATCTGACGTACTCGATCAAGTTGAAAAAAACGGCCAAATGGAGCGATGGTAACCCGATCACAGCGGATGACGTGAAATTTACTTTTGACACGATCCGTAATGAAGATACAGGGGCACCGGGAATCAGTCAGTACGACAAGATCGAGTCAATTACCGTGAAAGATGATTACTCCCTCGATATCAAGCTCAAACAAATATATGCACCATTCCAATTCGCACTGTATTCCTCTATTATACCGGCGCATGTTCTGAAAGACATTCCCGTCACAAGTCTGCAGGAAAGCAAGTTCGGTGTGGATCCTGCGGGAACCGTCACGAGCGGCCCTTGGTCGTTCTCAGAATGGAAGCAAGGACAATATATCACGCTCAACAGGAATACGAATTACTGGGGCAAAGAGAAGCCGCACATCGACACAATCATCTACAAAATCTACGCAGACCAAAATACGGAAGTTCAAGCGTTGATTAAGGGTGACATCCAGATGTCGGAAGCCATACCTCTTACGCAAATCGCTGCGATAAAGGGCAAGAATAACCTGGAGGTCATCCTGGAACCAGGACCACAATACGAGTACATCCAATTCAACTTCAAGGATGAGAATTTCCCTGATAATTATTCACCATTCAAAGGTCAGAAAACACGTCAGGCAATCGCAAGTGCCGTCAATCGCCAAGGCATGGTGGACAATGTGCTCAAAGGTTCAGGCGGTCTAATGAACTCACCGTTCCTACCGGGCAGCTGGGCAGATCCAGGCAAAGAAGCAGTCAATTACGCTTATGATGCCGAGAAGGCCAAAGCATTGCTAGCAGAAGACGGCTGGGTACCAGGTAAAGATGGAATCCTGGTAAAAGACGGACATCGTTTCTCCTTTGAGCTTCAATACAACGCAGGTAATAGCCGTCGTGAGCAAGTGTCGGCAATCATTCAAGAAAATTTGAAAGATGTTGGCATCGAAGTAACTCCTAAAGGCATCGATTTCGCTACATGGATCGACCAGAACATCACTCCGGGTAAATTCCCGGCGATTCTACTTGCATGGTCACTCAATAACCCTGATCCGGATGGTGAGAGCATCTTCTCCTCGAAGTACTTCCCGCCAACGGGCCAAAACGGTGGCTGGTACGTCAACGAAAGCGTCGACGAGCTCTGGGTGAAAGGTCAGCAAGTGGTCGATCAAAAAGAGCGTACGAAAATCTATCATCAAATCGGTAAAGAACTATCTATTGATTTGCCATACGTGTTCTTGTATCAATACGGTCTTCCACAAGCTTATGACTCCACTAAGCTGAAATGGAATGAAGTCGATCGTCCGGAATCTTCTATGGGCTACGGTTACCTATTCCATGCGATCAAATGGTGGCTAGAGTAAGCTAATAACCAACAGCAGACAGATTCAGAGGAAGGACCCTAGGAGACTAGGGCCCTTCCCCTGCTTCGGGGGAAAGGAGGACACCGGATGACCGAATATTTGATTCGCCGATTACTGCAATCTGTGCTTGTTCTTTTTTTGATTTCCATCCTGACCTTCACCATGATTCATCTGGCACCAGGAGGACCTACTAAAATATTCCTTGCTCCGGGATTGTCACCGGAAGCTGCGAATATTCAAGCGCACAACTTGGGACTCGATCGACCGATTCCTGTACAGTATCTAAGCTGGATGCGAGGCTTATTGCAAGGGGATCTGGGGTATACGTTCAAAAATCATATCCCTGTTGGCGACATCCTGTGGCCTACCGTTGGCAATACGATGATACTGATGGCTGCGGCTTGGCTACTTTCACTAATCATTGCGATTCCTTGGGGGATTTATAACAGTACTAGAGAGTACGGATTGTCCGATCAGACGTCTTCGTTTATTTCCTATTTGGGTTTTGCCATGCCCACGTTCTGGTTCGGAATCATTTTGCAGCAATACTTCTCGCTTAAGTACAATTGGCTGCCGCTATCCGATATGTACGATATGGACAAGCAAGGGAATTTCGGAAATTTGCTTTACCATCTTGTTCTTCCGGTGACGGTGCTGTCACTTGGCTTCTTGGCCGCTTACGTGAAATACGCACGGTCTAGCATGCTGGAGGTTCTGAACCAAGATTATATCCGCACAGCGCGCGCCAAAGGATTGACGGAACGTAAAGTGGTTTTCCGCCATGCATTGCGAAACGCACTGATTCCGATCATCACCATCCTAGGTCTAGACCTACCGATTCTGGTAGGCGGTGCCACCTTGACGGAGAGGGTCTTCAATTGGCCAGGCATGGGTCGTTTATTTGTGGATATGGCGGTTGCGCGTGAGTACTCGGTACTGATGTCCATCACATTAGTTGTTTCCGTCGTTGTCGTTATCGGTAATTTATTGGCGGATATTTTATACGCTGTTGTGGATCCGCGGGTTCAGTATGGAAAGGGAGGGGGGTCTGCATCATGAGCGACACGAATGTTCAAAAGCATGTTCCCGAGGAGAACCTCAGTGTTACTCATGGAGTTCCGACGGACCCCAACAACGATGCTGTTGAGGCGCGCCCTCCAGGACCATGGAGGACGGGAGCGAAGAAATTCATGCACAATCCATTCGCGGTTGCAGGCCTCGTCATTTTATTGATTTTTATTTTGGGTGCGCTATTCGCAAAATGGATAGCTCCCTACGATCCGATCAAGCAGAATTTGCTGTTCGCTGACCTACCGGCTGGCTCTCCTGGTCATCTACTTGGAACGGACGAATTGGGTCGGGATGTTTTCTCCAGACTGCTATACAGCAGCCGAATTTCTCTCACCATCGGTTTCTCTGTCGCCTTTGTATCTGTCTTTGTCGGCACATTAATTGGCGCGATTTCCGGTTACTTCGGCGGATGGGTGGATACGATCGCTATGCGCTTTGTCGACGTTATGTACTCCATTCCGTCTTTGTTTCTTAACATTTTGATTTTGTCTATCTTTGGTGCCAAAGCCTCCTATCTAATCTGGGTACTGGCTTTTACTAGCTGGATGGGTGTGGCGCGGCTCGTCCGCGGGAACTACTTGCAACTTCGAGAGATGCAATATGTGGAGGCTGCAAAGGCGATCGGAGTATCCGATTGGCGCATTATTTTCGGACATCTGCTCCGCAACTCATCCGCCCCAATCATCGTAACCGCCACCTTGATGGTGGGGGGCGCGATCCTAAGTGAGTCTGCCCTTTCTTATCTGGGTTTAGGTATTCAAACTCCGAATACAAGCTGGGGCCTGATGCTGAGTAACGCACAGGAATTCATGTTAACCGATCCTAAGCAGGCTCTTTACCCAGGCTTATGCATTCTGATCGTCGTGCTCGCCGTTAACTTCATCGGCGATGGCATCCGCGATGCTCTCGACCCTAGAAAAACGACGATTCCCCGAAGGAGGCTGGACCAATGGCGGAAAAAATACTCGAAATACGGAACCTGACCACCGGCTTCTTAACGGATGCAGGGATGGTCAAAGCTACGGACCGTATTTCGCTCGACATTGAGAAGGGGAAAACGTTATGCGTTGTCGGCGAGTCCGGCAGCGGCAAAAGTGTCACGGCCTTGTCCGTCATGCGGCTAATCGATTATGCGGGCGGGTTGATTACAGAAGGTGAAGTATTGTTTGACGGGCAGGATCTGGTTCAGAAAAAACAAAACGACATGTTGAAAATTAGAGGCGATCGGATCACGATGATTTTCCAGGATCCGATGACTGCTTTGAATCCTGTATTCACCGTTGGCGAGCAAATCGCAGAAACGCTTCGGACTCATAGAGGGTTAAGTGAGAAAGAGGCAAGACTGCAAAGTTTGGAAATGCTGCGGAAGGTCCGAATCCCGGATCCGCAAATTCGGGCAAATCAGTACCCGTACGAGATGTCCGGGGGCATGTGCCAACGTGTCGTCATTGCCATGGCACTGGCCTGCAATCCAGAGCTGCTAATCGCGGACGAGCCGACCACGGCTCTTGACGTTACCGTACAGGCGCAAATTCTGGAGCTTCTCCTCCAGCTTAAGAAGGAGTTCCAGATGTCCATGCTGCTCATCACCCACGACATGGGGATTGCAGCGGAGGTCGCTGACCGCATCGCGGTGATGTATGCTGGCGTGGTCGTAGAAGAAGGCACAGTGGCAGAAATTTTCGAGAGACCGCGTCATCCTTATACGATTGGGCTGCTGCAGTCGATCCCAGGACTGGAAGGGGAGCGCGGTGGGGAATTGTATACGATCAGCGGATCGATTCCGCCACTTAGCAACATTCCTTCAGGATGCCGATTTCATCCTCGCTGTCCTCATGTGATGGACGTATGTCGGTCGAACGAGCCTACACTCCGTCAATCACCGACAGGTCATAAGGCTGCTTGCTGGTTGGACGATACGGAAGCGGACGATCAAAGGCCGGAGGTGAAATTGCCTTGATGAATGAGTACTTATTGGAAGCGAAGAACGTCAAAAAGTATTTCCCGATCAAAACCGGATTGTTCAACCGAGTGGTCGGCCATGTGAAAGCTGTGGATGACGTGTCCTTCGGGATCCGAGCGGGGGAAACCTTCGGACTAGTCGGCGAATCCGGATGCGGCAAATCCACGTTGGCTCGTGTCCTGCTGAAGCTAAAGAGAGCGACGGATGGGGACATTCATTTCGACGGACGGAACATTGATCATGTCGGTTCCTCTGATTTGCGCAAGCTTCGCCAGGAGATGCAGATTATTTTCCAGGATCCATACGGATCTTTGAACCCGCGTTTCCTCATTAAAGACGTGATCGCTGAACCGTTGCGGACGCATCGAAAAATGTCGGCCAAAGAAGTGGACGATCGGGTCGTGGAGCTGATGGAGCTCGTCGGGCTGGACATTTCACGCCGTAACCGCTACCCTCACGAGTTCTCTGGTGGACAACGCCAGCGGGTCGGCATCGCCAGGGCGATCGCCCTCAACCCGAAATTTATCGTAGCGGACGAAGCGGTATCGGCTTTGGATGTTTCTGTGCAGTCTCAGGTATTAAACCTGCTACAGAGGCTTCAGAAGGATCTTGGGCTGACGTACCTGTTCATTGCGCACGGCTTGAATGTCGTGAGGCATATCTCGGACCGCATCGGCGTCATGTATTTGGGGAAAATGGTGGAAGTCGCACGGACGGAGGACCTGTTTGCCCATCCTAAGCATCCCTACACAAAGGTGCTGCTTTCGGCCATTCCTACGCCTTCGACACTTCGCAAGACGGAAAGGATCATTCTGGAAGGCGACGTGCCGTCGCCGGCCAATCCGCCGTCAGGGTGCCGTTTCCATACTCGTTGCCCTTATGTTCAGGAGAAATGCAGGATTGAAGAGCCGCTTCTTGAGCCTTCAGGCGACGATGGGCAAGTGGCTTGCCATTTTCCTTTATAGAAAACTTATAACGGGCTGTCTCATTTAATGATGAGACAGCCCGTTCAAGTTGCCAATGAATCGACTTTTAGTGTGCACGTCCGTTTCTTCGGGTACCGATGATGATCTCGGCTGCTCGCAAGCGGATTTCTGCCCTCTCGTGACTCAGTAGTTCTTCAAGCACTCGGTACGCATGTCCCTTTACTGTGCTTTTTTTTGAATGACGGAAGAAAGCGATCCATTTAGCAGGGCTCCAAGCTTGTCGGACGGCGGTCTCCTTTAACCGGCTTGCGTCTTGATGTCTGCGGAACGTTGCTTGCTCTTGCAGCATTTTCTCGAATGCATATGGGCTCATATGTAGCATAGTAACTTTATCTCCTCCTTAAGGATTATCAGGTTTATTAAATTCAGCTTCGGGATTTGTGATTTCATAGTCACAATCTGTGACATTCTCGAATAGCGGTTGGTCTATTTGCAATCCTATCGTCGATAGATAGAACCATTTGCCTTCAGTGCTTTCCTTCTGCGCGAGTTCATCTACAAGGGAACGAAACCTTCCCAGCCATTCGACGAATACCTGTTCACTTAGTTTTACTTCCGCTCTCAGGGCGATTCGAGGCCAAGTGTTGCGGTCTGGGTTCGTGATCTCAAAAGCTTCATCCGGTGCCGAAATAACGCGGAGCCTAGCACGGTTCAATACCTCAAGCATCGTGGAACGGTAGTAGTCCCCCACTTCAGTCGTGAACGGAAGCAGATCGGCATCCGGAATGAAGCTGTAGGCGATGGAACGATAAAATTTTTGGATAATTCCGTTCTTTACTTCATTCCGCACGACTTCAATCAATTCGTTCTTTTCCAACTCGTTGAGGTGGTAATGAATTTTGGCTCTTGGAATCTCAAGTTGCTGAGCAATCTGCTGGCCGGTATACGCGCCTTCGATGAGCATATTGAGAATTTTCACCCGAAAAGGATCGCTGATCGCTTTGAGTTGGTCGTAACTTTTAATCATGTAGCACTGTTGCATATTTCACTCGTCCCCTTTTTCTTACACGGTCAGTTTTATTTACTCGTATTATAAAATGTGACGGATAAATTTGTCAACCGTTATTTGTTAGATTCTCGCCAGATCGCGAGTGGCACCATCGTGGTGCTATTCCCGAATATTTTCGGTAACAGAATAAGGATTCCGCCTATTGGGGGTCGATCTTCGACGGATTACGGTGCGTCGAAGGAAGTATTGAAATGGTTACAGTAAGCGTGCAACAAAAAACCACTTCCCATCTCAGAAATGTGTTCTGATAAGAAAGTGGTTTCGTCATTTAGAATCGTGTATACCTATACATATCAACTAAATTGACTATTTAAATTCGCTTAATTTCCTTGTTTGGTGCGGTCGAGAGGACTCGAACCTCCACGAGATTGCTCCCGCCAGTCTCTCAATGTTGAGACTAGCTCTCAGAGTAAGTTGATTGACGTTTCAACAGCCTCACTCCGTTGACTGGCAATCCTATTGTCGAAGATACGGAATCGCCCGTTTCCATATCCGTGTAATTTCGTTCATCAAGCTCGACTTGCTGCGGCTCGCCACTAAAGTTCATTAGAAAAACATAGTCGGTGGTTCCATTTGTACGAACCGTTGCAGACACGCCTTGTGGTAGCTTAGTCTGCAGAGCACGATTCACACCTGCCTCCGCAGTAACGGTCGCGTAGAAATCGGATAGAAAATCTTCCTTTAGACGCGTTGCGATATAGTAAGCGCGCCCATGCCCTAACCGGTTCAATGTCAGCGCTGGACGACCAACGTAGAAGTCATCCGTATATACACCAAGAACCTCAGCACCTTCCGTATGAATCAATTCGCATATTTCATGCGCTTCATACGTGCCGCTAAGACCGAGCACGTTGTCGTTCAACATTTTCAACCCATTGCGATCATCATCGTACAAGCCTTCGATTTCCTCCGCCCAAATACCAAGCGTTTTTCTAAGCGGACCCGGAAAACCGCCAAGGTGGCAAAGATCGCTTTCATTCACAATTCCTGACCAATAGGTCGATACTAATGTACCTCCCTGTTCAACGAATTGCTGAAGCTTGCTTCCCGTCTCCTCGCGACATAGATACAGCATGGGTGCAACAATTAACCGATATCCGTCGAATGAATCCTCGGAGCCAATAATATCTGTAGCAATGCCCTGCTTCCACAAGGCACGATGATGCGCATAGACAGTTTCTTCATATTTGATCCCCATGTTTCTCGGTCCCTGCGAATCCTTCAATGCCCAGCGATTATCCCAATCAAACAAGATAGCCGTCTCAGCTGGCGTTGCCGTACCAACGATCTCCGAAATATGATTCAGAGTCTGACCTAGGTGTGCAACGTCTTGGAATACACGCGTGTTCTCGTGACCGGCATGGTCGATAACTGCACCGTGAAACTTCTCGCTCGAGCCACGGCTTTTGCGCCATTGAAAATATTGCACGGAATCCGAACCATGCGCCACTGCTTGCAGTGAAGATAACTGATGCATACCTGGACGCTTCAGCTTGCTGACCGGCTGCCAGTTCGTCAAACTCGGCGTACTCTCCATGAGCATAAATGGCTTCTGCTTCAAAGAACGAAACAGATCATGATAGAACGCAACCGATGCTGCTAATTGACTGTCATCCTTATAATCATGCCAAGTTGGGTAGGAGTCCCACGAGATGACATCAAGAACTTCGGAAAATTTACGGTAATCAAGACCTTCGATCATATGCATGTTCGCCGTTGCCGGCAACGAAGGGTTCACACTACGGACCGAATCAATTTCATGACGGCAGAAATCGATCGTTTGCGAAGTAACGAAACGACGCCAATCCAAGTTAAGACCATGAACCATCGTTTCTCCGTGGGGCGCTGGCGATTCAATTTGGTCCCAGCTCGTATATGTATGTGCCCAGAAGGCCGTCCACCATGCTCTGTTCAAAGCGTCCAGCGATCCATATTTTGCTTTCAGCCAATCGCGAAACGCCACTTGGCAATAGTCGCAGTGGCAATCTCCGCCGAATTCATTCGAAATATGCCATCCGACAACAGCCGGATGGTTACCGTATCGCTCCGCCAATTTTCGGTTAATTAGACTTGTCTTCTCACGGTATACCGGCGAAGTGTAGCAGTGATTATGACGCATGCCATGAAGGTTACGAACCCGATTGCTTTCAACGCGAAGCACTTCAGGATACTTCTGCGACATCCAAGCCGGACGCGCACCACTCGGCGTAGCGAGCCAAGCGAATATGCCGTTCGCATGTAGACGATCCAACAGTTGATCCATCCACTCGAACGTAAATTGGCCCTCATTGGGCTCAAGCGATGCCCAGGAGAAGATACCGACTGCCATGACATTGCAGCCAGCCAGCTTCATGAGGCGAACATCTTCCTCCAGAACAGCTGGATCGTGGAGCCATTGATCTGGATTATAATCAGCTCCATGCATTAAACCAGGAAGCTTAGGACTAATAGGGGCATGTTGTCGTGTCATTTTTGCTCGCTCCTTCAAAATTATGATCAATTTCACGCATCTTAGATTTGATTATAGTTAGGATTGGGCAAATATACATTGAATTTTCCCTCCGAAAAATCGTACAATATTAACATTGCAAATGGAGGGATTAGTCATGTTGCCGTTCTTGCTTGCGGAAAATGTAAATCTCGAACAATATTTACCTCTCTATGTCCGAATCATCGGTAACCATGCTCAACGTCACCTTTCTCGGCCTCACGGTTATCCCGCACACCAGCTTTTTTTGACGCGGGGCGGTCGAGGTGTTTTCATAATTGATGGAGAACAAGAGATCGTATTGTCAGCGGGAGAATTACTATTGCTTCCCGCCGATACTCCACACGAATATTATTCGATTGATCCCGATAAAGAATGGAATCTGGGGTTTATTGGCTTTAACGGCTCCGCGGCAAATCCGATGCTTCAGCAGATGAACGAATTGCTCATGCGCGCAATACCTGTGGCTTCCTTTGATCAACTATGGGAACATCTCGAATCGCTTTGGCATCTGCTCCATTCCAGCGAAGAGCATGCCTATTGGGAATCGTCTAAGCGCCTCTATGGGATACTGATTGGGGTACTGGAAACTCAATATGCGAATCGTAGATCGATAAGAAACACCTTCACATCTGGCCACATGAACACTTCATTCCAAACCGCGATCAATCTCATCCACGATCATTATAATGAGAGATTATTGCTGTCTAACGTTGCCCGAACAGCGGGTTATTCCGTTCAGCATTTTCACCGACTCTTCGTCGCTAACTTTGGTATGACGCCACAACAATATATCCAACAGCTTCGTATGCGCATCGCTGTTCAATTGCTTCAGGAACATCCGGGCATCGCCATAGAAAAAGTAGCTGAGAGAGTCGGCATGGATACGAGTTATTTTATTCGGATATTTAAGCGTACATATGGGACCACGCCTAAGCAGTATCTTAGAAGGGATTAGATTGATCAACCGTAGCGAAAATAAAAAAGAACCCTTGCTACACAAGGATTCTCAACGTTTTTAAGTTATGGTGCGGTCGAGAGGACTCGAACCTCCACGAGATTGCTCCCGCCAGCCCCTCAAGCTGGTGCGTCTGCCATTCCGCCACGACCGCATAGTATTAGCTTTGTCGCCCGACCCGGCTTGCGCCAATCGGAGCCTTGAAAATGGTGAGCCATGTAGGACTCGAACCTACGACACCCTGATTAAAAGTCAGGTGCTCTACCAGCTGAGCTAATGGCTCGCATGGTGACCCGTAGGGGACTCGAACCCCTGTTACCTCCGTGAAAGGGAGGTGTCTTAACCACTTGACCAACGGGCCAATTCGCGGGATAAGCTTCCGAGTTTGGATGACCCGTTTCAGACGACAAAGATGATTATATCTGATCCATGTAGCAAGTGCAAGTATTTCTTACTTAATTTTTAAATGGAAATATTAGGTTTCACTCAATATTTCCTCAACGACACGAAGCAATTCTAATGGACTAAACGGCTTTGGCAAAAAACTCCTCACCCCAGCATCCATCGCTTTCTTCCGATCTGATTCCTGAGCTTTCGCTGTTAACATCAGAATGGGCATCCTATCTTTCTTGAGTTGCGGTAGCTGCTCTAATACTTCCATACCTGTCAGCTCCGGCATCATATAGTCTAGTAACATCAGGTCATAATTCGTCTCTTCCAATTTGCGCAGCGCCACTTTTCCATCCTCTGCGACATCAATCTGAACATCCAAATCCTCAAGTGTATCCGCGATCAACATCCGCAGTATCTCTTCATCATCTACAATTAATATTTTACGCATATTCGTTCCCTCGCCTACTCATTTGAATAATTTGTGGACCAAGCGCTCCACTCGGGCTACAAGCTCGGTCATCTGGAATGGCTTAATAATATAGTCATCCGCTCCGTGCTGCAATGCATGAATAATATCGGTCTGATTACCCCTTGCGGTCAGCATCGCAATAACGATATCTCTTTCTTGATATTGCACACGAAGCTCGTTTAACACTTCAACACCGTCCATTGTCGGCATTGCACCATCGAGTAATATAATGTACTTTTGTTTCTCTTTGAACCAGTCCGACTGTAAAAATTCAACACCATTATCATAGCTCTTCACCGCTACTTCAAGGCTCCGATTCGGCTGCCACTGACTTAACTCCGAGACGACAAGCTCGCGAATAAGCGGATCATCGTCAACCACGACTATATTTAACATCTGTTCATAGTTATGACTAATGAGCTGAGGAGCAAAGATAACAGTCTGATTCCTGCCCGATTCCTTGCCCACATAAAGCGCCTGATCTGCTTCTTCCACGAGCTGTTCAGCGTGCATGTTATCTAAATGTATGTCGGTTACTCCAGAGGTGAAAGTGACCTGGAACGGACCCCCATCAGCTTCGAATAATCGAGCAGACAAGCGTTCTCGAATTCGATCAAGCACATGTACCGCCTGTTCCTTACTCGTATTAGGGAGCAATAGAGCAAACTCTTCTCCTCCATAGCGACACAATGAATCTTCCTCTCGTTTAAGCTCCATTACAACTTCTGCAAAGCTTCTAAGCACCTCATCGCCTTTAAGATGACCGTAGGTGTCATTTACTCGTTTGAAATGATCAAGGTCCATAATTGCAATTGTAAACACACGCTTTGTGCGTTGGAAGTCCATAATGAGCTGTCTTAGCGTTCGATTGAAATATTTGCGATTGTACGCACCGGTCAGTTCATCTACGATAATAGATTGCTCCCATTGCTGCTTGATTTTAAAGCGGTTATCAATTAGCGCAAGCAACAACTCTTGATCGATCGGCTTTGCAAAAAAATCCATCGCACCGAAGCGATACGCATTTATTCGATGCGTTTTCGTATCTTCACTGCTTATTACGATGACTGGTGAATGCTCTTGATGCGATTTCTCTACGATTTGTTTCAACACTTCTAAACCATTTGTATCCGGCAGGAATATATCTAATAAAATCATATCCGGCTTCAGATCGTAGAACATCTTTAAACCACGCTCAGCTGATAATGCGATATTTACGGGATAATTGCGCTCCTCCAGAACAGCTTTCAAATAAGCTGCCAGTTCCACGTCATCATCAATGACGAGAATACGGTTACCTATCTGACTACTCCCAGCAGTCGAAGTTGTCAATTCGCTGTCTTCCAGCTGTTCTTGATCTCCTTCTTGCGGTAGCTCAAGGAGGAGTCCCTTGAGCAAATCAAAGCACTCCCCATAGTCAAATAACCGTCTGCTTACATCTGAGAATAAACCAAGTAAGTGATCTGCTTCTCGTTCGATGGCTTTCATCCCGATCGTTCCTGCTGTACCCTTCAAGTTGTGCAGAAACCGATAAATTTCCGTTTCCTCAATTGAGCCTTTACTAGCCCAATCATCAAATGTACCGCGGATTCGTTGCTCAACAAGCTGTTTAAATTTAGGTGGGATCAATGGTCTTCTCCTCGCCTTTTTGAGATTCAAGTAACTGTTCAATCGCTTCAATTAATTTAGCCGGTATATACGGCTTTATTAAAAAGTGTGTAATCCCCAACGCCAGAGCTCTTTCCTTCTCTTCAAATGCACTGGATATGATTATCGGAATGCCTCTTAGCTTTTTTGAAGCTTTCATCCGTTCAATGACTTCCCAACCACTCAGTTCAGGTGCAAGCTTGAGATCGAGGATAAGTAGATCCGGTTGCTCCTGCTCCATCGCGTCAAGAGCGCTTAACCCGTCCACATATACGGCTGTGTGATAACCCTTCTCGACCAGTTCGTCCCGTAGCATGATTGACAAGCTATGATCATTTTCCACGAGCATAACATTCAAGCCAGTACTGTCCATATGTTGTTTAGTAGCTGCAGCTTCCAACAGAACATTCGCTTCCTCTATATACATCGGAATCAGAAATGTGAACGTACTGCCTTCACCGATCTTGGACTTCACGCTAACCGTTCCTTGATGCTGAGTCACTATCTCCTTAACAATCGCTAGCCCAAGCCCTGTACCGCCAATTTCACGTCGATCGGAATTATCTACGCGATAAAATTTACTAAACAAGCTCGAAATTGCTGACTCGGGAATACCTAATCCTTCATCAGAAATATCTATCCTAATACTTCCACCGTCAAGTCGAGAAGAAATTTGAATACGACCGCCGGCAGGCGAGTACTTGATTGCATTGCTAATCAAATTAATCATGACTTGATATATTTTGTCGCGATCTCCTAGCACCATCGCATGCTCAAGCTCAGTATTCCAGTTAATCGCATGATTAGAAGTCGTTGTTTGTTCGATTTCCTTAACTTCCTCAATGAGAGGAATGAGATCGAACGGCTTTTGATCGTAAAACTGCATACCATTTTCCATCCGTTGCAGATCAAGGAAGTCGTTAACAAGCTGTGTAAGGCGTTTCGCCTCTTGATGTATGGTTGACATATATTTGCGCTGACGTTCCGGCTTCAGCTCCCGATGCAACAACAGCTCCGAGAAACCAAGAATACTAGCGAGCGGAGTGCGTAACTCATGGCTGACCGTACTTACAAATTCAGACTTCATCCTGTCCACTTCGTGCTCTTTCGTAATATCACGATGCACGAATAAGACGCCAAACTTCTGTTTATTGCGATAGATCGGTTCCCAATACATTTGGATGTAGTGCTGCGAACTTTTTTTATACAATACATAATTCGTGCTGCCCCCGTGCGTCTCGTCACTGAGAATAGCCCCGCTTTGAAATTCAAACAACCGTTCAGCACCTTCAATTTTGGACCCAAGCAACGCTTGAATTTGGTCTATTGACTTGCCGGCAAGCTGTGTAGAGTTCGGAGACAGCTCCAACATTTCATTAAGCTTCTCGTTCACTAAAAGCATCTGTCCTTCAAGGTTCACAAACTGTACGCCAGCCTGAATGGTATTCAAAATATCCCGCGTCATCTGACGCTGATTCTCTGATGCTTCGTACATCTCCAGCTTTTCGAGCGACAATGAAATTTGACCGGCAAGTCCTTTGATTTCTTGCTCTTCACGATTCGCGACCGCTTTGCCAACACGAGTAAGAACAATGACTGCGGAAATTTCATTATTTCCTTTAAATAATGGAACATATATATCAACTGCTTGGATAGGCTCTGAGACGTAGCCCTTCTCACCTGCAGTCGCTGCTCTTTCGCGTATGTACAGCTTCTTAGTATCCATCGCACGAATAGCAGGGCTTTGCTCGAAGCCATTCATAAATTGAACAGCTTCCTCCTGAGAAACTCCATATGCTGCATAATCATTGGAATCATTCATTAATTTCATGAGCCCTTTTTCTGAGCCTGTAATTTCCACGATGTTGCGAACAATGCTATGTAAAAGCTCCTTCTTATCCAATGTATTCGCAAGCGATTGGTTCAACAGGTTACGTTTGTTTAAATACTGCTCATTGTCCTCCATAATGCTAATCGCCTGTTGCAATTCATCTTGCTGGGCATGGAGCTCGTCCTGCTGAGCCTGCAGCTCTTCATTCTGCGCAAGCAATTCCTCTTCCTGCTCCTGGATATCATAAATCATGCTGTTCAGCGATCGAGTCAAATAACCGATCTCATCCTTGCGCTCTTGAAGATTTCCCTCAATCACAATTCCCTTCTCATAATTCACCGCATATTGCGCCAGTCGTCCAAGCGGATTTCCAATGTCTGTCGCGAGCTTGCGCATAATATAAATGGAGAGCACAATCACTACCATAATGTATACGATAAAATAAACGCCTTGGTAAAAAAGATTATTCAATAGCTTCTCATTCGCAGCTTTTAGCTTCGTTTGTATTAATTTCTCAGATGTCTGCGCATATAAAATAATTTCATTAACCGGATTGTTCGCCCCGAGTGTAATCAGCTTGCGGAGCGATGTATAATCACCCTTCTCAGCAAATGCGGCTCCTTGTGGTAACACACGATTGATGTAGTTATCGAAGAACGTTTCTACGCGTTCTACAAGGCCCTTCTCATCATCAGACAGCGGGGTGCTCTTAAAGGATGCTAGCGCCTTATCCAGCTTGTCCTTAGCTTCAAAGATGTGATTATATTCATAGCTGTCTAAATACGCAAAATAACCCCGTACCCGTAAAATAATTTCATTCGTTTCATTTGCAATATTCGTAATATGCTCTTGGCTATTACGCAATTGATTCGTTGTTTGGTCAAACTTCTGAACGGACTGCAGCGTTCCCCACGGCACGACAACCGCACCGAGCAAAATTAGTGAAAGGCTCATGACCATCATTGCTGTCATTTTCGCTTTAATGCTTCGCCTAATGTAATCCATTATTTTAGCCATATGTACGCCTGCTTTCATTTCATTACTCGATGTACCTAGATACAATTGTCGAAAATCCTCGATTAATTGGAATTATACACTAAATTATTCGATATGGAACTAATTAAACCTTTGTCGCAACAACAAAAAAAAGAACCCGTCAGCGCAAGGCCAACGAGTTCTTATGTCGTCTAATTGAAGTTACATGGCGGGGAGAGAGGGATTCGAACCCTCGCACGCATGACACGTCTACTCCCTTAGCAGAGGAGCCCCTTATAGCCACTTGGGTATCTCCCCATGGCTCCCCGAACAGGACTCGAACCTGTGACAACTCGATTAACAGTCGAGTGCTCTACCAACTGAGCTATCAGGGAATGTTCAAAAGCGACATAGAATAATTTATCATGTTTCAAAACCGAAGTCAAGCATTCTATTGCATTTTCTCTTGTGAAAAGGGTTGACAACTTTAACCAATTTTATTTCCTGCGAATCACCCTTCTGATTGTGCTAGAGTTGGCTCCACATGCAGTAGCTCCAGCTTACCGCGACAACGACCGCATACGTACTTGCGTGGGTCCAAGCGACGCTTGCGCGGATATTCCATCCCACACGAGTGGCATTTCAGCTTATACTTTACAGTCTGACGTCTCCTCTCTAGACCAGGGAGTGAACGACAATGTCTTGTTGCGCCTACCTGCTGCAGCAACTGTTTGAAATCAGCATCACGGTGCTGATAGCCTCGACGCTGAATATGAAGATGATAATGACATAATTCATGTTTAATGATCGCTTCCGTCTCAGCCTCTCCATGAACAGCAAGCTGATGCGGACTGATCTCGATGTTATGACTCTTAGTGAAGTAGCGTCCACCTGTCGTCCTCAATCTCGCGTTAAACGTAGCTTGATGCCGGAACGGTATGCCGAAGGAATCGAGTGAGATCCGTTCGACCCATTGTTGCAGCTGTGAATTATTCACTCTCTCGTCCTCCTTCCTACTTGAATTGTAGCTCGTGATTGGGCTACACTGTCAAGTAGGAATGGATGAAAGGAGCTACATAATCGATGCCTGAAATGTCTTATGTTATATTGCAATGGGAGCAAGGGAAGCTCGAATTCGTCGAGATGCCCGCATCCCATGCATACCAATTAAGCGCACTTAACCTTCGTTTACATAAGGAACTGCTTAAGTTAACCGCTGACAATGTTCCTCAGCTGCCAAAGGCTATTGCCGAATGCAGTAAGCTAGATTTGCTCGACGAGCAGCTTACATTGTTCTCGGGACTACAATATATCAATGAGCTTGAACGTACTTTTAACGAGATTCGTGAGGACGCTTATCCGCTCATTTCCTTGCTAACGGAAATTCGTGCTCTTCAAGCACAGCTTGAGCAATGGTACGAAGATGAGGATATGTTGTCATAGTTCTTGAAGTTGTATTGTTACCGGACTTGCACGGTCAATCGCCCAGCTTCATATGCTAGCCATACAGCATGTGACGGAAGGAGGACGATTCCGATGCCGCTTTGGTTATGTAATCAGCTTATGTCCGCTTTTCAGAAAAAGGACCGTCGGCAAATTTGTCTATTGAATGATTGTTGGTATTATTACCGCGCGAAACCCGACAGGACGAAGGATACAATCGAGTTTTGAAAGTAAATAGGGAGCCCGCATCGCCAGCAAGGCGACACAGGGCTCCCTTTTCTATTGTTTACAAGGACATTTCATTCCAGCTAGTCACTTCGTCCACTGTCAATCGTACCGAAGGTCTCCCTGGATTCAACGCTTTCCCTAGTGCGATGAGCATTACTGGGACGTAGCGTTCGCTAATGCCGAAAGCCTCCTTGAGCTGCTCTGCATTGTAGCCACCCATCGGCACCGTGTCGTATCCTCTCGCACGTGCGCCCAGCATCAACTGCATGGATACGAGACCGCCATCCGTATATACGATTTGTTTGGCAGATTCAACGGGAAGACTGGAGTACGTCTTGTACGTGCGCTCGGACATCGAATTTTTGACATCCTCCGGCATGAAGCCTTGTTCAAACGAGCGATTGTAAATTTTCTCGGTCAACTTGTAGCTCTCTAGGTCACCCAGCACAACAATGACGGCTGAAGCATCTACAATTTGCTTCTGGTTGTATGCAATTGGAAGCAGCTTTTCTTGTAGCTCCTGAGAATCAATGACGATAAACCGCCAAGGCTGTAGATTCGAGGATGAAGGTGCGAGTATCGCTTCCTCCAATAACTCTTTGATCTCTTCCTTAGCAATTTTATAATTCGGATCATAGCTTCTCACTGATCGACGTTCTTGTACAACCGTAGAAAATAATTGATCTCGCACAACCGTACTCGTAGACATTAGCAATTCCTCCTCGATATTTAAACCTTTTTTAAACTGTGATATATTTTGCACAGTATTAACTGTGATGAATTCCGCACAATTAAGACTAAATAAAAAGACGTAACTGTGTTAGATATTGCACAGTATACGGCGAATTGAAAACAATGTCAATCCTCTTACACCTTTAATTCATCCACACGCTGACTTTCACATGAAAATGCGCGATGGGATAGTTGTCCAATTGTGTACTTGCTCAAAGTTTCCACTAGCGAGCGATCCATTTCGGAAGTCAATTCGCAGAAAATCGATTTCATTTCTATTCCAAAAGGATGCGTGCCTGCCGTTTCTTTAATACCAGAGCTGAGCGGATCACTGACTTGAAGCACTTTGTAAACATCCGCCAATGTGATCGTATCCGCTGATCTCTTCAACCGATAGCCCCCGTCGCGACCTTCCTGCGTTTCCAGAATGTCTCCTTTAGCGAGTGTTGCGAGAATACGCCTAAGCTGCGTCGGCTCTGATTGCAGCTGAGCAGCAAGCTCCACGCTCGGGCATTTCTGCACTTCATTCTTCGATAAAATGACTAGCGCCTGCAACGCCAATCCAAACCATCTAGGATGATGGGTTCCGATACATTTCTCGGGGTTCACTTTATCGCCTCCATTTGTTTAAATTGTAACGGACTCCTCTCATTAGCACAAGGCACATCTGCTGCCCAATTACGAAAAAGCCAGCCCTAAGGCTGGCGCATCGTCAGGCTGACTCGTCCTTTATTCGTATCTACACCAAGCACCCACACGATAACTGTATCACCAACAGCGACAACTTCAGTAGGATGCTTTACGAATTTATTGCTAATTTGCGAAATATGAACCAATCCATCATTTTTGATGCCGATATCGACAAATGCGCCGAAATCGACGACGTTACGAACGGTCCCTTTGAGCTCCATACCAGACTTAAGATCATCGATGTTAAGCACATCTGTATGGAAGATCGGAGGCGGTAATTCATCACGCGGATCACGACCTGGACGCATGAGGCTATCGACGATATCACGCAGCGTCGGCACACCTACGCCAAGCCGTACAGACACATCTTCCAACTGAATAGCTTGCAGCTTCTCCTTCAACGACTCCGAGCCAATATCATCAAGCTTGAGACTGAGTTCCTTGAACAGCCTGCCCACACCTTCGTAAGATTCAGGGTGAATTGGCGTGCGATCCAGTGGATTCGTACCATCGGAAATTCGCAGAAAACCTGCACATTGCTCATAAGCTTTCGCTCCAAGCCGTGGAACCTTTTGCAGCTGCTTACGATCGGAAAATTTGCCGGTCTCTTCGCGCTGCTTTACAATATTTTTCGCTAACGTTGCGTTTATACCTGACACATATGACAGAAGTGCTGGAGAAGCTGTATTCACATCGACGCCCACATGGTTAACCGCCGATTCAACAACACCGGACAAGCTCTCATCCAGTCGCTTCTGCGACACATCGTGCTGATATTGTCCAACTCCAATCGCCTTCGGTTCGATCTTGACTAGCTCCGCAAGTGGATCCTGCAGACGTCTTGCAATCGACACTGCGCTCCGCTCAGATACGTCGAGATCTGGGAATTCTTCCGCAGCAAGCTTGGAGGCTGAATAAACACTCGCGCCCGCTTCATTCACGATCAAGTACTGCAGCTTGTGTTCAGGCATTGCTTGAATAATACCGACAACGAACTGCTCCGTTTCACGCGATCCAGTTCCATTACCAATGACGATAAGCGTCACATTATACTGTGAAATGAAGCGACGGAACACAACCTCAGCCTCTGCCTTCTTATTGTGCGGAGGCGTCGGATAGGTTACCGCAACTTCAATCAGTTTGCCCGTATCGTCGATTACTGCAAGCTTACAGCCAGTCCGATAGGCGGGGTCGACACCGAGCACGACGCGACCTTTTACAGGTGGTTGTAGCAACAGGTTACGTAAATTTTCAGAGAAGATGCTGATTGCATGCTCTTCTGCCCGTTCCGTCAATTCTCCACGTAGCTCGCGCTCGATTGATGGTGAAATGAGTCGCTTGTATGCATCCTCAGTCGTTGCTTCGAGCACGCTTCGTGTAACAGAAGCCCCGCGAATGAGGCGGCGATTCAATTCTTCCACGATTCTCTCCTGCGCAACATCAATCGAGACGCCGAGAACTTCTTCGCGTTCCCCGCGATTCATCGCTAATACACGGTGAGGGGGAAGACGCTTTACAGGCTCGGAATATTGATAATACATTTCATATACCGATTCTGCATCCGCATCCTTTGCCTTACTGATTAGCACCCCTTGATCCCATGTAAACCTGCGAACCCAGCGCCGTATGTCAGCATCATCAGAGATGCCTTCCGCAATAATATCCGATGCACCTTGAATCGCTTCCTCGGGTGTATTTACGCTCTTATCGCTATCTACATATTTTGCAGCTTCACCGAGCAAATCACCTTGTTTTGGCTGTGACAGCACCCATACTGAGAGCGGCTCTAACCCACGCTCCTTCGCCACACTAGCCCTAGTCTTCCTCTTCTGACGATACGGTCGATACAAATCCTCGACCTCTTGTAGCTTGCTCGCCTGCTCGATTGCAGCTTGAAGCTCTTGCGTCAGCTTCCCTTGCTCTTCAATCAGACGAATCACTTCGCCTTTACGATCCTCTAACCCCTTCAAGTAGGTGCGACGGTCATCGATATCCCGAAGCTTGACCTCATCAAGCTCGCCGGTCATCTCTTTCCGGTAACGCGCAATAAAAGGAATCGTATTGCCCTCATCCAGCAGCGAGGCCACTGTTCGCACCTGCTGGACGCTAATCCCAAGCTCACTCGCAATTTGCTTAATCATTCTTGCTTGTGTATCGATTACCGCTGTCGTTTTTCCGTCACCCATGAATCAATGCCCCCTACTAAAATTAAATCGCCCAGTTCCCTTGTCTGAAAATCGGAACGACAGAACCATCCTTACGCACACCATCAATATCCATCTCTGCCGAGCCGATCATAAAGTCAACATGCATAATACTTGCATTGACACCGCTTTGCGCAAGCTCCTCCGCACTCATGCTCTTCCCGCCTTGAACGTTGAAGGCATAGCCGCTCCCGATCGCCAAGTGATTCGATGCATTTTCATCAAACAATGTGTTCAGGAACAAAATATTGGATTGTGAGATCGGCGACTGATGCGGCACTAGCGCCACCTCGCCTAAGTAATGCGAGCCCTCGTCCGTGCTTACCAATCTCTCTAAAATTTCCTGTCCTTGCTTCGCTTCAACCTTAACGATTCTGCCCTTTTCGAACTCCAAGCGGAAACCGTCAATAATGTTGCCCCCATGGCTCAGCGGCTTTGTACTGGACACATAACCATCTACCCCAGTCTTCTGCGGTACTGTAAACACTTCCTCCGTTGGCATATTCGCCATGAACGGCACTTGATTCGCATTTGTGCTACTAGCCGCTACCCATACATGCTTTTCGGGCAATTCAACGGTTAGATCTGTTCCCGGAGCTCGATAATGAAGCTTATGGAAATGGTTCTCATTCAAAATATCACTCTTCTGATGAAGCGTCGCATTATGCTCTTCCCACGCCTTCACTGGATCAGGCGCATGCAGTCTTACCGACTGGAAGATCGCTTCCCATAGCTGATCCACAGCTTGCTGTGGCGCAACATCGGGGAATACTTTCACGGCCCAGCTTTCTGTCGAAGCGGCAACAACCGTCCAGCTCACTTTATCTGCCTGAATCGCTCTACGGAATTCGGACAGCCCTTGACCAGAAGCTTTTTGGAAATTGCTAATCCGATTCGGATCAATCCCTTTAAGCAGATCCGGATTCGACGAGACGATCGAGATGAACACCGCATTGTTGTTCACGAAAGCGTTCCGTTTAGCCGACTCCCACTCCGGGAATCGCGTAAACACATCGTCCGCAGCATTCTCATATTTTAAGCGTGTCAATGCCTCATCGATCCAATCCACATGTACGTTGCTTGCACCGACTCCATACGCCTTCGTTGCAACTCGTCGCACCAAATCCGCCATTTCCACTGAGCCAGTAATAAAAACCTCCTGCCCAGGTTGCACATTCACGCCAATCTTAACGATTAAATCCGCATATTGATCCAAATTACTTTCAAAAGTTGTCATTATGCCTCAGCTCCTTAGCATCAATAAATTACTCATCTTTCATAGACTTACAAAAAAGACGCCCGAAGGCGTTCCCTTGTTACCCCAAATTAAAAGTCGATTAACGCAACGCTTATTTGTAGAGCCTCATCAACTTTACGCATCGTCTCTTCGTCTAGGTGTGTAATTTTGTCGGTTAGGCGTTGCTTATCGATGGTGCGGATCTGCTCCATGAGGATAACAGAATCTCGTTCCATGCCATGAGTCTTCGCCTCGATCTCCACATGTGTCGGCAGCTTCGCTTTCTGGATCTGCGCGGTAATCGCTGCTACGATTACTGTTGGACTGAAGCGATTACCGATATCATTCTGGATGATCAGCACGGGACGCACGCCGCCTTGTTCCGAACCGACGACCGGAGATAATTCCGCATAGTACACATCCCCGCGTTTGACGATCAATGACTACACCCCGCTAACGAGACGTCCTAAAGTACTTTCCGCATCCTCTTCTGCAAGAAAAGCTTCTGAAGCCATATGAAGGTTGATCATTCCCATCTCCATATAACCACGTTGCATCGCATCATGAATCATACGCCTTCTACGATCAACAAGATACACCTTCATCGCTTGATGAATAACCTCGCTGCGATTGGTGTTTTCCTTCGCTACGACATAATCAACCTCACGCAACAATTGATCGGGAAGACTGATCATAATGCGTTTTGTACTGTGCAGATTGGCCACCGAACAGACACCTCCAAACATTTTCCAACACGTAACCTATTTCCCAGTATGCATGAGATCTTATAATATTATACGAATTCTATATTTATTCTAGATGTGCGCTCATATTCCTGCTAGAATTCTCAATTTGTCATATGCCAAAATGACCCAGCAACGGATTGGCGACAGAGACAACCTCACCCTTGCTCCGATAAATTCGTGGTACACGTGAAGCCAGCATGCAGATCAGCTCATAATTAATTGTACCCATCCAGCTTGCAACCTCTTCGGCGGAAAGGATCGCATCTCGTTGACGTCCGAGCAATACGACTTCTTCACCAGGCTCAATCGCTGTACCGTCTACTTCCATTGCGCCATCTAAACGTACCATGCATTGATCCATGCAGATTGTACCAAGAATCGGAACGCGTTGCGCACGTACGAGCACCTCAGCCTTGCCACTGATCATACGACTGTAACCATCCGCATAACCGATCGGCAACGTACCAATTTTTTCAGCTCCGGTTGTAAAGTAGCGAGTGCCATAGCTAATCCCCTCGCCCATTGCGAGGTCTTTCACATGTACAACGGTCGTCTTAAGTGTCATGGCAGGTTCAAGCGAGATCGCATCCTGCTTCACTTCGTCACTTGGATAGAGTCCATACATACTGATACCAAGACGCAACATCCCTCCAACATGTGCAGGGAGATCAATTCCTGTCGCACTGTTGCCCGAATGGATGATCGATATCGGCATACTATTCTTCCGTATATAATCAACAACTGTCGAGAAGCGTTCCACTTGCATCATCGTATATTGCTTATCCAGTTCATCCGCACGTGCAAAATGGGTGAACAACCCTTCCACATCTAACACAGAAAGCTGAAAAGCCCGCTCCAGAAATCGTTCTGCCGCCTCCCCTGGGAGCAGTCCTAACCGTCCCATCCCAGAATCAATCTTAATGTGTGCCTTGAGCTTCTTTCCAGCTTGAGGCAGCAACGCCACATCATTTAATTGATCCTCTCGATAGAGGTTAACAGTAATCTCATGTTCACGCGCAAGCGGGTATCCGCTTGGCGGGGTATATCCTAATACAAGAATGGGGGCAGTTATGCCTGCGCCACGCAATTGCAACGCTTCATCTAAAAAAGCAACACCTAAATAATCAACACCAGCCGCAATCGCTTGACGTGCCACCTCTACTGCTCCATGCCCATAGGCATTAGCCTTAACAGATGCAAGCATTCGCGTCCCTGCCGCTAGCTGTGTTCGAAAAGCTTGAATATTACCTTCAATTGCATCCAGTGAAATCTCGGCCACGGTCGACCGATAATGGGTATCCACGGTACTGCCACCTTTCCAACCTACAAACCTAAAAACCAACAATAGGTTCATGTTACTTGGAGGAAGCGGTACTGTCAATAAGAGGCCGATCGACCTGCGACCAGCCTCCTGCTTCATTATTATTTACTTGAAGATTGTTCCATCGATTGCGCAATTCTGACCATTTCCTGTTGTGGTAAATCTGCACTCGTTAAGCGATATTCTGTTCCTTCATACGTCCAAGTTAATGTAACCGCATCTCCCTCTGTGAGGTGTCCCATCGTAAACCCTAGATCGATTCCGATCCCTTCCATGAGTGTAACAGCGCGATCTTTGGATACCTTCTCCACAATTGTGAAGTCATAAGTACCTGTATAACGGAACATTACACCCTGCTGTTCACCTAACTGCACATCACTCGAATCGAGCAATTCAACCCCTACTGGAAGGTCTTCTAGGTTCGGCTCTAAAATAACAGCACTTTGTTGAGGTTGCGCACTTGTTGCATCATCCTCTGGAGTTGTCGCATCTGGCGCCTGTGACGCATCTGCTGATGCACTCGGACTTGGGCTTGCATTATTTTGATTGGAATCAGATGGTTTAGCTTGCGGGATATTCATAATTTCCTTCATATCGAATGCAGATTTTTCAAACTTCGCATCAAAAGTGAAAGAATCAAATTTCACATCGACCATTACATTCGAATTTGTATCGGTCACTTCTACTTTCTGTGGTTCATAGCTGTTTTGGTTTAACCATATTTTCTGGCGTGCGAACGATCCATTCTGATAGTTAGCCGCCATTACGTCGAACACATAAGCGTCCTTATCCTTCGTGAATTGTCTCGAATTATCGAGGACGATGCTTTGAATGAGCGTCTGGTACAAGTAAACTTGACCTTGGTTTTTCGGCCAGTCACTTTGGAAACGATAGCTTTTGTTCAATTGTGGCGTGAGCACGAACACACCCTCATCGTTACGAAGCACAATTTGCGTAATATCCCGCTTCTCATTCGTAAGAGAGATCCTGTAATAATCCGGCTTTTGATACCATACCTCTACCTTGTAAGTTTGCGGTTGCTGCCCGGTATGTAGCGTCATTGTGCCACTACCTTGATAACTTTCCATTTTACTTACTACTTTGTCCAGATCCTTCACGATCGAGTCTGCATTCTTGCTTCCGCAAGCCGCCAATAGGCCGGTCATGAGTAGGGCAAGAGCACAGATCCATGTGATTCGACGACGCATGCGATCCACCCCTTTTGCACATTGGTTATTCCCTGATTCATGCATATGAGTGGACTTGGCCGATTATGCAGACGAGTTCCAGCTTGACCGAAACGATTACATCATAAGAAAGCACTTTTTTGCATAAGATTTATCGCCGAAATCGCGATGTTTAACAAATTTACGGAATAAGAAACTTTTCGCGGGCAATACCGTAGTAAAGTAGGTGACATATATTGTTTAAAAGAGGGACGTCGATGGAGAAAATGCGGGAGTTTTTCACATTACCACTTGTTCGCAGAATTACAGTGCTGTTGTTATTCGTCATTCTTCTATTTAGTCTGAAGAGCATGCTTAACTTAATTCTGCTCTTATTCCTTGTGACATTCGTGATGAACAGTCTGCAGGTGTTCCTAACCAAGCAAATTCGCAAAGTGATTCCGATTCACCCGAATGTAGTCACTCTACTCATTTATATTATTATCATATCGGGCCTTGTCATTGGAATTGCAAACTATGTCCCTAAGATTATCAATCAGATCTCAGAGATCATTACCAGCATTACACATTTCCTAAGCTCCAACCAAGATGATGTGATCGCTCAGAAGATTACTGAAGCCATTAACAAAATCGAATATAAGACCTATACCGATCAAGCACTCTATTATATTGCAAAGCTAAGCAAGTGGCTCGAGGTCATCCTCATTGTCATTATCCTCAGTCTGTTCTTCCTATTGCAAAAGTCGAAGGTGTCGCAATTCACACAAAAATTTAACAATAGCAAGCTCGGTTGGGTTTATACCGAGTTATCATACATCTGTAGGAAATTCGTTCAATCATTCGGTAAAGTAATCGAGGTTCAACTCATAATTGCAGTAGTGAATACCGTCCTCACAGTGGTTGGACTTTGGATTCTCGGTTATCCATACTTATTCGCGCTCTCCGTTATGGTGCTCATACTTAGCCTTGTTCCAGTCGCTGGGGTCATGATCAGCTTCGTTCCGATTTCATTCATAGGCTACCAGACGGGCGGATGGACGCTAGTCATCTGGACAGTCGTAATTATTCTTATTATCCATGCAGTTGAAACCTATATATTAAATCCTAGACTCATGGCATCAAAATCTAAGCTTCCGATGTTCTATACGTTTGTAGTACTCGTCTTTGGTCAGCACTATTTTGGTATATGGGGATTAATTATCGGAATTCCGATCTTTATGTTCCTGCTAGATCTCATTGAGGTCGACACTTCAGACGATATTAAAGAATAGACTCTTACTCACTCAATTTTCTAGGAGGAAGTGCCCCAATGAAATACGAGATCATGTATCAAGGTGCATTTGCATTATTGAAGGTGCAATTAGATTCGGGAGAATCGGTGAAGGCAGAATCCGGTGCTATGGTTTCAATGTCCCCTTCAATCGATATTAAAGGGACGACAGACGGCGGAATCATGCGAGGACTCGGAAGAATGCTCAGCGGAGAAACATTTTTCTTTCAAGAGCTTCGTGCGGCTAGAGGACACGGAGAAGCATTGCTTTCACCTGCATCAATTGGCGATATTCAAGCTGTTGAGCTGGACGGCTCGTATACCCTATTAGTGCAAAAAGACAGCTTCTTGGCTGGGACAAGCGGAATTGAAGTCAATACAAAAATGCAAAATTTGAGTAAAGGTTTATTTTCAGGAGAAGGCTTCTTCATTATGGAAATCAGCGGACGTGGGACTGTATTCTTATCTTCTTATGGCGCAATTCATGCAATAAATCTTGCACATGGCGAAGAAATAGTTATCGATAACGGACATTTGGTCGCATGGCCGAGCCATGTTCAGTACAATATTGAGAAAGCTTCTAATGGTTGGATTTCAAGCTTCACCAGTGGCGAAGCGCTCGTCTGTCGATTCCGTGGTGAGGGTGTCGTACTCGTACAAACCCGTAATCCTGCTAGCTTTGGTAGCTGGATCAAGAAATTCCTTCCTGGTCGATAAGCCTTTATTAGATTTATTCGATTATAGTTTTGGCGGGGATGTATCTCCTTCGTATTATTAGGTCAGCCAGTTATTTCTGGTTGGCCTATTTTTATAGGCATTCTATGATGGTGGTAGCCGGGAGAACGCGTATCTCCTTGGGGAGCTTACCCCGTACCGGAAACTGTTCTCCCACTACTCCCAATGACCATGTTTGGGCTGGTTGAGGCTTGAGACCTCGTATAACAAGCGAAGCTATGGGTTTGGAACCGTTGTGGGATTGCCGGCTAGAATGATATCAGGAGGAGCTGACATGGAACCAGTTATCGGACTGGATGTGGCAAAAGGCGCGAGTGTATTTCAAGCGTTCGTGAAGCGTAATGAGGTGTGTGGAAAGTCGGTAACAATTCGGCATACCGAGGAAGGGTTCGGACGACTTGGCGAAGTGATACGCACGCTTGAGGAACAAACGGGTAACCGAGCGGTTGTGGTTTTGGAGGCAACAGGGCACTATCATCGCATCGTTATAGCCTATTTGGAGCGTATGGAAATTACGCACTTCATCGTTAATCCGCTATTATCTAAACGTTCGAAGAGCGCACAGTTACGTAAGGTGAAAACAGATGCAGCGGATGCCTGGCATTTGGCCGAAATGTATTACAGAGGGGACGTGAAGCCTCATCGAACCTGGAACGAGTGCTACACGGAGTTGCAACACATAACAAGGCAACACGAGTTCGTGACCTCACTGTACGTGCAAGCAAAGCTTAATATGCGTGCTTTATTAGATCAGGTATTCCCAACCTATGAGGGGGTGTTTTCGGATCTTTTCTCCGCGACAGCTCTCACTACGTTGCAGATGTGCTTATCCGATCAAACTTTAGAATGGGACGAAGCCATTCGTAAACAAGCGAGTAAATCTCGTTCTGCATCGTGGATCTGCACGAAAATTGAGCATCTAGAGTTTATTTATCGACAATGGAAAGAGAACAAGAATAGCCCTACTCAGATGCAGATGCTGAAAAGCATGGTGTCGTTGCTTCTTTCCATGCAGGAGCAAATCGAGGTGATCGAGGACCAGATAAGACAACTAGCCGGAGAACTACCGGAAGTGGAGTTAATAAAAAGTATTCCGGGCATAGGTGATAAGCTTGCTGCAGCCATTATTTCAGAAATTGGAGACGCGCAACAGTTCCAAGATCCGAAGCAACTCGTGGCGTTTGCGGGGCTAGATCCAGGTGTTCATAGTTCAGGTCAGTTTGTGGCCACAAGCAGTCGAATAACAAAACGGGGCTCCAAACGGCTTCGCCGGGCATTATTTCTAGCCGTACAATGTGGATTAAGACGTGACGCCAACGCGAAATTAAAAGCCTACTACGATAAGAAAAGAAAAGAGGGCAAGCCCTACAAGGTGACGGTGATTGCTTGCGCCAACAAGCTATTGCATCACATTTACGCCATCTTGAAGAAAGGCCAGCCCTACCAACCATAATCCATATTTATCCAAAATCCTCCACGACCATGGAGGTTATTTGGTATGCAGTAAAAGTATATCAGCTAGATACATGTAAGCCAAGGGATTAAATGTTGACAAGTATTAGCTGGTTTCCGGTTGCTGTTACAGCCGTGAAATCTGGTTTGATAACCTCGGGCGAGGTAATTTCACGTCTGTAAAGGCAAACGCTTCGCTCCTCCAGGAGATACATTCCCTTTTTTCATCATCGACAGAGCATAAGTTCAAGACAAAGCAAAGAGATCGTTTGGAATGGAAGTTTCACTCTCCATTCCAAGCGATCTCTTTGTATTTACAAACTACCTTATGGCAGCTCTATTGCAACTTCCCGCTTCGACTCCGCTGACCGGAGTACGCCATCGATAATCGCTTGTTGAATCAAAATTTGCTCGCCCGGAATCGGAGCAGGGCGTCCGTCACGCACAGCCTCTGCGAAATCTCTTACCTTTTCATCAAATAAGTTCAATCGGTGCTCAATGAGTGGAATTGCAGTTTGCGTCTGTCTGCCATACTCATCATGGAACAGCGTCATCGATCCGACAGATCCATCCCATACTCCGGACCATGGGCCACTGCCTGCAGGTGTAATCTTTAGTCCTGCATCTGTTCCAAGGAACATCGTAGCACCTAGCGTGTCCATATGCATTGCCCATGAAATCTTGAATTGGAGAACAAGATCGTTTTCGAACCGCACCATCGCTACCCCAAAGTCTTCGACTTCAAACTTGCTCGCTTCTGGATGATAGAGCGGGTTCGTACCGAAGTGATTCGAGGTAAATGCTGATACACTAATCGGCTTTGGATAGCCCATCGCATGTAGCGCCATATCAAGAGAATAACAGCCGATATCAGCCATAGCCCCTGCTCCCGCAAGTTTTTTGCTAATGAATGTGCCTCCCGGCATACCCCGACGACGTCCACCACCCGTTTCCGCGTAATAGACTTTTCCTAGTCGACCGGATTGTACGATTTCCTGCATTAGCTTCATATTCGGATCGTAACGCGGCTGGAAACCAAGTGTAAGCATATTGCCTGTTTCTTTCGCTGCCGCAGTCATCTCAACTGCCTCTTGAAGCGTGACTGACATCGGCTTCTCTAGTAGAACTTGCTTTCCTGCACGCAGTGCATCGACCGTCGTTATATGATGGGACACATTCGGCGTACAAATGCTTACGCCATCAAGCTCTTGCGCCAACAATTTCTCATGTCCATCATATGCTGCAGCGCTATCTAGTTTTTCTGACTCGACGAACTGAGCAGCTTTACCCGGAATGACATCTGCTACAGCAACTATTTCTACGAATGGGAGCTTTTGATATGCTGAAACGTGTGCTCTCGCGATGCCTCCACTACCGATAATGCCGATTTTTAGTGTTTTACTCATATTTGCACCTAACCTTTCTTATCTAATATGTTTGTATTTTCATCTGCACCTTCACTCGAAGCTGATCGTCCATGCATCCGTCGATAGGCTGCAGGCGTCACCTTGTACTTTCTCTTGAATACAGGGTACATGTAGTTCGGGTTCATATATCCGTGGATTAGTGCAATTTCTTCAATCGACTTATTTGTCTGAAGCAGCTCATTGCAGATGTGCGTCATGCGTATGTGTTCCAAATATTCTCGAAACGTCGTTTGTCCTGCGCTACGAAAAATTCTTTGCAGCTGCCGAGGACTCACATTAATTCGCTCAGCCACTTGCTCCAAGCTAATCTGCATACCTTCGTTATCTTGAATATATTGCGAAGCAAGCTGGTACCGATGAAAGTTCATATCTCGCTCCGGAAGACGTTGCCCGATCAATCGATCATCATAAGAACGCACAGCACGCAGCAAAATTTGAAGCATCGCCTGCTTCATCTGCGTAGTTACACCAAGAGGTTGCTCCTCCCAAGCTCGATAAGCTTCCAAAAACCAACTCATCGCATGAAAACGATCAAC
This sequence comes from Candidatus Cohnella colombiensis, assembly GCA_029203125.1. Taxonomy (GTDB): domain Bacteria; phylum Bacillota; class Bacilli; order Paenibacillales; family Paenibacillaceae; genus Cohnella; species Cohnella colombiensis. The sequence continues at coordinate 617,628 of CP119317.1, read as the reverse complement.
TGTAGGAAATGTCGGCACTGCATGCAATGCCTCCACACACTCATGCGCTTCCGAAACTTCAAGTTCATCCACCCATACTGATCCTTGTTCGGCAGCCTGCTCTAGTGGAACAATTTCACAATGCAAGCAAAGCTCATACATCGGGTCCTTGTTGTCCGACTCCTGATAATGGATGACATCCGGCCCAGTCACGTAAAATAATCCTTCATGCAAATTGTAGCTTTGGTCCCCAATAATAACTTTTCCTTTACCTTTCGGAATAAAGTGAAACTCAAACTCGGAATGCTTATGGAAATGAATGATGTGCCCAGGCGGAAACTGGATAAGATGACAGCGTAAAATGCGAATACGATAGTTGCCCCACTTAAATTGCAAATCTAAACGATCAAGCGCATCTGGCTTCGTCTCCATTCGGGCATATGGGAAAGAGCTCACAGCAACTGATTAAGCGCAACTGTCGTTCCTGTAGAAGCTGATAGATTTGAAGCTTCCATAAGCTTTGTCAAATCTATAGCAATCTCCACATTGTCAGTCGCCTTCGTATCGCGTTCAATATGTTCAACCCACTGCTCGAAAGCTGTAATTTCATTCTCTTTGATTTTAACCTCTTGCCATGATGACTCTAGCTTATTACTACGAACTAGTATTTTGTCTTCAGGGAATCCATAGAGTAGCGTTCCTTCAGTCCCATGTATTTCAATAGCGAAAGGAGAGTGGCTGTTAACGAAGCCGGCTTCTACGATACCAAGCGCTCCATTTGCATATTTCAACAACGCCACTGCATTATCTTCAACCTCGCGTCCCGTTACATATCCGAATTGCGCACTCACAGATTCAGGCAAGCCTAGAAAGCGACGCACGAGATACATAGGGTGACAGCCCAAGTCAATCAAAGCGCCCCCCGCACATTGCTCAAGGGAATAGAAGTGAGGCGGCAACCAATTCGCAGTTGCACCATTATGAGAAAGCCTAACTCGCGCTTGCGTGAGTTGACCTAATGTACCGTCTTGAATGACTGCTTCGATCGTCTTCGTATAGCCATCATACAATCGGGGCAATGAAACAGTGAGCTTAACTCCTGCTTGCTCTACCTCGTTAATAATGTCACGAACTTCTGTAAAGGTAGGAGCAATCACCTTCTCAGTGAAGATGTGCTTCCCAGCTTTCGCCGCTTTAATCATCACCTCATGATGAAGATTCGTTGGCACATCGACCACGACTGCATCGATATTGGACTGCGCGAGTAGCTCGTCTAATGAGGCTATGAACGATGTCTCATATTTATTAGCCATCGCTGCACCACGCGTAGCATCCTCGTCCCAAATCGCAACAATTTGTGTATTGGGATGATTAAGTACTTGACGTGTATAATCCTCGGCATGAACATGCCAATAGCTTAACATTCCAATTCTAATCAACAGAATCACACCTCTTCTATAAATTTACGACATACTTTGAAGATAACACAGGAGATTTGTGAATTATAGTGTGATTTCATGTCAAAATTACTACAAATAAACGACACCATTACTTACTTGATTGCACGCGTTCGAAACGATACGATAATTACAGGAGATTAATGACGATCCAAAGGAGCCACATAGATGAATAATTTAAAGGTGAAAATACAGCAAGAAATCGAAATCTATTCTTCTCGACTCAAACAAATTGCCACTTTCATCGGTACACACCCTGAACTAGGGCATGAAGAATATCAAGCTTCTGCGTTATTAACTGACGAGCTTGAAACACACGGCTATGAAGTAAACAGAGGGACACTCGATCTAGAAACGGCATTTATCGCACAATATAAGTCCGATAAACCGGGTCCAATTATTGCACTGCTTGCAGAATACGATGCTTTGCCAGAACTGGGACATGCTTGCGGTCATCATCTCATCTGCACAATGGCACTAGGCGCTGCCGTTGGCTTACGAGCTGTTGTCGATCACACTGGGGGAACAATTCGAGTATATGGAACACCTGCAGAAGAAACCAAAGGGGCCAAAGTAGACATGGCATCAGCGGGGCTATTCGATGATTGTGATATCGCGATTATGGCCCATCCATTCGACCACTTTGAGCATTCAGGCAGTTCTATGGCAATGGATGCTCTTCAGTTCGAATTTAACGGTAAAGCTGCGCATGCCGCAGCCAATCCCGAGCTAGGAATTAATGCATTGGATGCGGTTATTCAATTGTTCAATGCCATCAACGCACTCAGACAACAGACAAGACCAGACGCTCGGATTCATGGGATTATCTCTCAAGGGGGGCGTGCTCCGAACATCATTCCCGACTATGCGGTGGCTCAATTTTACGTCCGAGCTGCAGAGCGTGCCTATACTGCAGAGCTTTCACAGAAAGTCGTCCAATGTGGAGAAGCAGCAGCATTAGCGACGGGTTGCACGCTGACTGTAAGTAACTATGAGTACTCATATGATGAATTACGAACGAATGAAGCGTTATCTGCTGCTTATACTGCGAATTTGATCGCTGCAGGGATTAAACCGGAGGAAATTCAGATTGGAAACGACCACGGCTCGCTGGATCTGGGCAATGTGTCACTTCGTTGTCCAGCTATTCATCCTTATGTTCAAGTTGTGGATCAACCGTACAATCTGCATACGATTGAATTCCGAGATGCCGCTCAAACCGAGCGTGCATATGATGCAATGGTACTTGGTGCGACTTTACTCGCGAATACCGCATTCGATGTGTTGACGGACGCTGATTTACAACTACGGATCCGTGAGGAATTTAATAAGAAAAAATAAACAAACGAGCAGCGACTGCTTGCCTCTTCGGCAAATGTCGCTGCTCATTTGTTTACTGTGCTTCATCATTAATTGTGTTATTGTTCTCGTGGAGGTTGCTCGTTTGCTCAGTTTGTTTCCTCTTTCGTTTGCCACGAATCCAAGACCACAATCCAGCAAGCGGCGCGGCTACGATTACGACACCAAATTTCTTAAGTCCGGCCAACAGAAGCGCAATTAGTCCTGCCTTCTTCGCAATAACTGCGCCCGCTCCCCCTGCGATCAGAGTAGCTAATCCCAGGTTAGACTTCTTGTCTGTTGCCTCGTTATAATCCGTATAACGATTGCCTTGTGTTACAGTCAACCCACTTAATATTTCTGACTCCAGGCGCGCTCTCGCTTCTGCCAAATTATCTGGATTAGAAACTAAAATAACGGATACGTAACCTTCTCTAGTCAAAATCCGAATGTTGTCATTGATTATTTTCTCTTGATTAATATCATGAGCACGCAACGACCACTTCAGACTATTCAATTTCTCGTCATAATACGGTGCAATGTCCCATCCATCTACGAATAAATGATTGGACTCTTCCAGTTCTTTATTCGCCTCTGCTGTGCCTATCTTATAGCTCTTCAGCAGTTCTTCTGCATCGATCGAATGCTGGTCTTCATTTGATACATGACCTACATCATCATATTCAAAGTAAACTAACCAATTATAATTGTCGATCGGGAATACTGCCCCAATCTCTTGACCTGACGGCAAATCTCCATTTCCTTGCTCGTAAGCTTTCGTATCTTCTGCATTTAGAAACTCATATCCTTCAATCAACTTAAGCGATAGCAATTCATCACCCAGTTGAACGAGTTGCCCCTTTCCTTCTACCCAATTAAACTCTCCCTCTGCTGTTGCGATACTAGGTACAGCGAATACCATTACAAAAATTAACAATAAAACAGTCAACTTGATTCGATGTGACAAAGCGACCATGAACAGAAACACTCCCCAACTATGTAATTCACTTATTTAATAGATATAAGCACGCTCCAAGAGTTACCTTGAAACGTGCTTTGTATTTGACCTTTTTATTGACTGAATTGATTTGTATCAGGTACTGGGGCAAATGTATTCGTAGCTGGAGCAGGTATTGGCTGTTCGTTATCCGAGCGGTGGAACAATTCCTTGAACTTAGCAGAGACAGCAACCATTTTGCCCATTAAGTCGATGGAAGGTGTCACACCCGCTGTCTTCAAATGATAGGTTCGAATCATTGCAATCGTCGCAATCGGATCGACCAATGCCTTCTTAACTGCAAAACTGATAGAAAGAGCTGAGATAAAGGCAAGAGCACCCAGCAACGCCCCTGCGTCATCATTGATCCTATTCACCAGTGCTAGCAGCGGGAATAACGTAATGAAAAATGTAGCAATTGAAAGTACTATGCTGAACAATGCCACTCCCGTAGCTGTTCCAATCATCCCTTTCCAGCTTTGAGCGTAGAGTACAACTCCATCCGCCGACGTTTTCCACACATTCGTTTCAGGATCTTCCTTCTTATGCTTCATCACACGACTTAAAACTGCTTCATCGATGTAGTTCAAGGCAACGCCCAACACTGAGCTGATTATGCTAATGATAATTTTTGCCCCTGGAATAACATTAAGAAAATCTCCTAAACGCATTAACCACTTATGTATTTGCTTTACTGATGCGGACACCAATTGGTCTACTGCAAAGAAAATCGAGGTCGTACCGAACATCGCACTGACTCTCTCTTTCCCATAGGCAATCTGTCCTTTGCCATCAGGCACTTGACCATGATCGATTAATTCTATCAACACTGCGATATGAGCAGCCTTCAATAAGTAAAGTACATATCGCTCTAAAAGACGAAATGCAGTAAATATGATTCCTAATGTAGCTAATAGCAAGAACAGAATAAGTATACTTGAGTCACCGAACCATTTAATAAGCAGTGCACTTAATCCAACAACAATGGCTAACAACAATACAGATCCTACTGCAAACATTAAGTAAATCAGCATGCGCATCCAGATGAAAGGTGTCGTTTGCTTCAACAATTCCCATGTACCCTTCATACTCATCCCCCCCAAATTATGTTATTTATGTTACTGAAAACACTTACAAATTTGTTCATAGCAAAATATATCATAATTTGTATAAGTGTGCAATTTATATGAAAATTACTAAATAGTAAATAGAAGTCTCCCACTAGTTCGCTAACGCTGTCTTTTTCGACACCCTTCAGTATCCTGTAGTCCTATTATCGGGTATAATTATTGTGTAGTAAGCAATGCAGGCAGGAGGAAATGAAAGATGACAACAGTGTCAGACATGAGCATTAACGTAACGAATCGGCCAACTAGAGAACAGCTTGAACAGATTTACGATATTCTAGATGAATGCTTTACAGTAGGCAGAGCTTTTTTCCAAGAAAGATTAGATCGCGATAACGCATATGATCCAGATACAACATGGTTTGCGATGGTCGACGGACAGATTGCTGCCAACGTCCAAATTTTCCCTCTATCTATTAGAGTAGGTCAAGCGATCTTGAAAACAGGTGCGATGGGTAGCGTCGGTACAGATACAAAATATCGCGGAATGGGACTTGCTCACAAAATTCTTCATGCACAAACCGAGTACATGAAAGAATCCGATTATGATATTAGCTTTCTTCTGGCAAGCAAGCATGCGTTCTATGAGAAGGCTGGATGGAGACTGATTCCCGAAACTGCTTACTCCATTGACAAGCCAGCAAGCTTTGAGCAGCAAAGCGTTTACGATATCATTCCTTTTGAACCTCGGTATCTTGATGACATCCGTTCAATATATGAACAATTCAATCAGAATCGCACCTACACCGTAGTCCGTAATGAGACCTACTGGAATGATCTCTTGAGCTGGCCGGAATGGAGAAAATTAGACTGCCTGCTACTGCTCCAAAACAATAAAGTTGTAGCTTATGGAATGATTGAAAAGAAGGAAACTGAACAAGTATTTATTAATGAAATACTGTATTTGGACGAGGCACTAGACGGTGTTGAACACTTATTTCATGCCTTATGTCAGCTGCGCCCCAATGCCAAGCAAATATTAGCGATGCTGCCAGAGGATCATCACTTGTACTCCTATTTTCATCAGCATCAAGCACAATCCATTCAAATTCATTTGGCGATGTGGAAAATGATTAACCTAAAATCTACATTCCAAAAGCTTCAGCCTGAATTGGAAAATCGTCTAATCGGTAATGCCTCGATAGCAGATCAAGAGCTGCACATCGCGCTTCAATGCGGAGAGGATCGAGTCTACCTTGATTACAAGCAGCAGCGTCTTTCTATTTCCGATGTTAGCTCTACACAAGCCTATGAACGGATTGAAGTAGATGAACGTAATCTAATAACTTATATCATGTTCGGCTATCATTCAACAGATGCACCAATGGCGCGTGCAGAACACGCCAACATTTTGCAAGCTCTATTCCCAAAACAACAAGCCGTTTTTTATTCTGCTGACAAATTTTAAAAAACAAGGGTGTGTCGCAAGTCCAAAACTGCTTGGACTGATGACACACCCTTGTTTTCATAACGTTGACTATTAATCGTTATTCATTCTTGATCTTCCTAACAAAACAGCCCCGTAAGCTGCATCCTTCATCGGCAAGATCAGCTTAGTTTGCGGGAAGCATTGTGCAAGCTTTCGTTCTAAAGCTTCCTTAACGAATCGAGATTTTTGCAGCACACTTCCTGCAATTGCTATTGGACTGTCTTGTAACTCCAGTTGCTCAATAACAGGCGCTACAAGCTTAAATAAATGGATTGCACATTGCTCCGCCAGCTCTAGCGCCTTCGCATCCCCATTCTCGCATGCTATCGTCATGATCGGAGCGAGCTGCGCAATATCTTTTTTCGTTGTATTTTTATGATAGACGAAACCAATAATCTCTTTTACATTGCTCAGTCCAAGCTGCTCATATACAAGCGCTGGAATGATCGTATCTGTTACCCTTCCGTCCTCTGCTTGGACTAAAATGGATAAGAGATCACGCCCAATGCTATAACCGCTTCCCTCGTCATCAATGAGATGGCCAAAGCCTCCTGTACGATGCTGCTGTCCCTTTTCATTGACCCCGAAGCAAATCGATCCGGTACCGGCGATAAGGATGATGCCTTGCATCGCATTTTGCGCACCGTATAATGCTGTTTCTTGATCGCCTGTAATTGTTAATGGCCCTGTGTACCCATTATCTCTCACCTGCTTTTCCAAAAAACCAACGACTAACGGATTGCTTACTCCTGCCGCGCCTATACAGATATGAGCAACATCTTCTAAATTGTGACAAATGAGCATTGTGCGATTAAAAATTTCTTCGAAGGAGGCGGTAATTGCATCAGCATCACCACCGTTATAATTGATAGGTCCGACAGTAAAGGTGACTAGATCATCTTCCCTGTCATGAGCAATTGTGATAGCTGTCTTGGTGCCGCCCCCATCTATTCCAACGATATATGCCATACTCATGTCCCCCTAGAGCTGAATTGTAATGTTGGCTGTCGGGTCAAGCTCGCCATTAAGGATCGGAATGAGGGACTTGAATGCGTCTAATGTATATTCAAATGCTGCAATTCCATAATATTCGCCTTCGATTAAAGCTAAATCATAGGGTCGACCTAATGTAATCGCTGTTACTTTACAGTCAGCTGACAATAGCTTCTGCACAAGTGCAAGCTGACCTTTGTTTTCACGCGCATTGAACAAGCCGAATACAACATGCCTGTAGCCTCTAGCCTTTTGCAGCGCTGCGCCAATTTGCTCCTCGTTCGGATCAATGTCGATAACCTCATACGTTGCCTGAAAGTGCTCACCCATATATTGCGGGAAGCTAATCTCTTGATTCACACTGCTAGATGCAAGATCAGTGCGATAGGAATAGGAGCCCATAAATAATACATGCTCATCACCTGTTTGAATGGGCTCTATCTCACCATTAGTACGGCAGATCGTTTCCGTACGCATCAATTCATTCGCACGGCGATGTACATCGCAGCCAACGATTTCGTAATCCAAGTCCTCAGTAACCACATATTGGGCTTTGTAGGCTAAAATTTTAGTAACCGCTGCATCAATTATCGCTTCATCCAATTCACCGACTGCGACAGCTTCTTCAATCAAATGAATCGCTTCTTTAACCGTACTAGGCGTATGACTTATGAATACCAAATCAATACCTGCTTTGACAGCGCCTAACGCTCCTTTTGCAGTACCATAATAGCGTTTAATCGCGTCCATTTCCATACAATCCGAAATGACTAGCCCTTTGTATCCTAATTTCTCTTTCAATAGCTCAGTAATTATCGCATAAGACATCGTTCCTGGTACGCCGGACTTCTCGATTTGCGGAAATAAAATATGAGCGCTCATAATGGCCTCAGCGCCTTGCTCAATGGCAGCCTTAAATGGCAGTAGCTCAAGTTGCTCTAATTCCTCTAACGATTTATCTATCGTGGGCAAGCCAATGTGAGAATCGACACTTGTATCCCCATGTCCTGGAAAATGCTTTAGCGAGGACATGACGCCACCATCAAGCAGTCCCTTCATCATTGAGATCCCATACTCCGATACCTTTTGAGCAGAATCACCATATGAGCGAACGTTGATTACGGGGTTCAATGCATTATTGTTAACGTCCATGACTGGTGCTAGATTGAAATTGATTCCTAACGCTTTCAGCTCTCTAGCAGTTATTCTGCCTGCTGCATACGCATTTTCAGGTCGTCCTGAAGAAGCGATTGCCATTGCTCCGGCAACATTGGTCGCGTCCTTAGGCATTCGCGTAACCCGGCCGCCCTCTTGGTCTATTGTAATAAAGCCTGGGATGCCTGTGTGTGTCGTGAACCATTGCTGCAGCTCCGTAACAAGCCCGCCTAATTGATATTTATTGTCGATATTATGTGAAAATAAAATCATATTTCCGACCTTATACTGCTCGATGACTTCCTTCATATCCGCTGATAGTTCCTTTGACGGGAAGCCTGTTACAAACATTTGTCCGATCTTTTCGCGCAAGCTCATTTGATCTATTGTTTTCATCAATTGCTCCCCATCCTCTAGCGATATAAATGATATTGCTGTTTCATTTCCGCAAATTGCTTGCTTTCCTCTGCAAACTGTTCAAGCAACTGCTTTGCTTGGATATTTGCTGTACGATATATGCTGTCTCCGCCCAATAAATCGATAAATGGACGTGAGCCCTCTTTCACTGGAGGCAGGAATGCAAATTGCTCATATAAATCTCTTATCGTAAATAATAAGGTTACGCCTACTTCAAGCGGCTTCAACACTTGGATGTCTGTAATATAAATTTGTACCCCGCCGCATAGCTCGCCATTATGCTTAGATGATGTTGGCTTGAAATGAACAGGGCGAAAACGTACTCCCGGAATGGCTTTGGCGTTCATCGCATCCGCCAATTGCTGCGCTTGAATGAAAGGAGCGCCAATCATTTCAAACGGGAAGGTTGTACCGCGACCCTCGGAGCAATTCGTACCTTCAAATAGGCATGTGCCTGAATATAGTAACGCTGTTTCATATCGCGGAATTCCAAGTGAAGGATGAACCCAGGTTAAGCCTGTATCCGGGAAGGACATGCGCCGTTCCCAGCCTTCCAAACGAACAACATGAAGCGATGCATTCCAGCTCATTTGATCATTTGCCATCGTTGCTACTTCACCGGCTGTTAGCCCGTATCGCACAGCTAGCTCGTAATTTCCGACAAAGGATTTGAAGTTTGGTTTTAATATATTCCCTTCAACGTCCAACCCATTCAGCGGATTGACGCGATCGAGAACAACAAATTCAACACCTGCCTTCGCACAATCCTCAAGTGCATACAGCATCGTATATATAAATGTGTAATATCGTACACCCACATCTTGAATATCGTATACAACGATATCGACTTCATCCAGCATATCTTTTGTTAAACGCTTAGAATCTTTACGATATAGGCTATAGACTGGAACATTCGTAAAGGGATCCCTATACGTGTCTACTAGTGCCCCTGCATCCAAATCTCCACGAACGCCATGCTCAGGTGAAAACATCGTAGTAAGATTAAAATTTTCATGCAAGATGGTAATCGTAGATTTAAAATCTTTGGTAACCCCTGTCGGCGCTGTAATGAGTCCTACACGCTTACCTTCAAACAAATGACGATACTTCGTAATCGAATCGATCCCATTTAACACCATATGAAGCTACCTCCGTTCAATTGTTACCAAAGACTCGGTTGTCTAACCTTCATCGTTTCAGCAGGTACCATAAAAGCTTCTGCATATGTTTTTCTTGCTTCACAGCCGCGAACAACAGCTAAGGCTTTATAGTAATCCATATATTTAAAAGATTTACTATTGGTAACGAACCAATGCTTGCTTAAAGCATCAATCCAAAGATCAAATGCCGCTTGGTCAAAATCCACGTATACGTAAGGAACATAATCAACAGCATCTTCCCAGTTTTCGGAATAGTATAGTCTTGCGGCAAAGTGAGCAGGATGCTCTCGTTCAAAGGTTGGCAGGCTTGCAAAGAAACGAGCATCGTTAACGATATGATGCGTCAGCGCATGATCCTTGTGCATACTGTTTTTCCAGTGTGTAATAATGATGTTGGGCTTCACGCGACGAATTACATCGCATACCTCCATCCGAACTTTCTCATTGTCAGGCAGCTCTCCGTCACAATAATCGAACACAATCGCTTCACCGCCAAGCATCTGAGCAAATACTTCTGCTTCCTTCACTTTTTGCTGACGATACTCCTTCATATCCTGTCCTGCCGGTACCCCTCTTTCACCTGCAGTTAGTGCCAATGTCACAATGCGATCTCCCTTTAAACTATGACTAGCCAGTACACCGCCAGATGCTAGCTCCACATCGCCAACATGCGCCCCAATTGCTAATACTGTTAATTTTTCGCTCATCTCTAAAATTCCCTCCGTAATATAGAAAATTGCTTTTCAACAGCGAAACCCGCTTTTTCATAGATTCGAAGAGCCGGATTATTACTGCCAGTGAATAACGAGATATATTGACAGCCTACACGTTGAAAAGCTTCAACCATTCGAAAAAATAATACACTGCCCAGACCATGACCCTCATGATCTGGATGCACACCAATCCCGCAAAAAAATGCTCGACCATCAGGCTCAGAAATAATCGGGCCTGCAAAGCCAACAACCTCTTTACCGTATACAGCTACAACAAGAGGGGCGCCATTCTTCACATAAGTAGCAACATCCTTTTGCCACTGCGGATTTTGCAAGGCAGCAAGCGTTGCTTCAAGTCCGTTATGCATTTCAGGGGTGTAAGGCCTAACATCATAGCCATTACGACTTGCTTGAGTCTCTTTGCTAATAATATCCTCAGGAACAATAAAGCTTCCGAGCTTTAAGTACATGCCACATTGCGTCGCGCGATCCACATAGCCTCTAGCGATTAATGCATCGTATAATGGCTGGTCTTTACTAATGCCTGGGGCATTATTATGCTCATACTGTGGAGCACTTGGAATACACCATTTCAGCTTAACGGGGTTAAAAAACAATACTTCCGCTTGTTTTTTCCCAAGCTCTTTGAATCTATTTTCTATGTTTACAAGAAATGCATCGTATAACTCTGGAGAAGCGACATCGGCATCCAAAATAACACTTGTAATATACCCGGCTACATCTCCAAGTGGGAGATCAAGACCACTACAGCCAGCTGCAAATCCAACAATCCCTTGTTCATCACAGCCTAACCAGATACACTGCGCATCGAAGTAAGGATGATCAATGAAGGTGTCTTGAAACTCTCGTTCAGTAAATGATTTGTAGTCATATTTAGTAGCCTCTCGATTCCAAAGCGCTACAACTGCAGGAAGATCTTCAATAGAAAAGGGTCTAATTTGCATCATTCAAGCCTCCTGTTAACGATCGCGATAGGGCCAGGAAACTTTCCCCATAACTACTGGTTGAGAAGCTCCCGTGACTAGCGGAATATTGTTTGGCAAGCGCTTCATCGTATAATACGCTAATAAAGCGAAGGCAACTGCTTCCTTAGCGTCACTATTGCCACCGATATCCTCCTGTGTCAGTACCTGTACGTTATAGAGTGCAAATAATTGCTGTAAATTTCGCATTAGCGTTTTGTTATAGCTGCCACCGCCACCAACTAACAATTGCTGAGCTTGATGCTGTGGCGCAATATACCGATTATAGCTATCGACGATGCTCCATGCGGTTAAGAATGTAGCTGTTGCAATCACATCTTCACTCTTCCAGTCATTAGCGATCATCAATTCAATTATTTGTGCTACGTAGGGTTGGCCAAATCGTTCTCTGCCTGTCGATTTTGGCAATGGCATCGTATAATATTCATCTTGCTGCATCCATTGCAAAAGCTCATCAATCACTTGACCGGTCGCACCAATTTCGCCACCAATGTCCATAGTCATTGGCGCATACAGTTGCGATACAAGTCCATCGATAATCATATTCCCAGGACCCGTATCAAAGGCATATACATTTTCCAGAGAGGCATTTGCCGGAAGAACGGTCACATTGCCTATTCCACCAATATTTTGTAGCAGAAGAGTTTTCTCTGGATGGTTAAACAATAAATATTCAGTAAAGGGTACTAACGGCGCTCCTTGACCACCCATTGCCATGTCGGCGACCCGAAAGTCTGAAACGCAAGGAATTCCTGTGCGATTTGCGATAACTGCACCCTCACCAATCTGAACTGTACAATGCAAGTTATAGCCGTCCATAACATTCTCTTCCGGCGCATGATAGATCGTTTGGCCATGTGAACCTACTGCAAATATTTGTGACGGCTCAAGTCCGCATTTCCCTATAACGGATAATGTGGCTTGGGCGTATAATTCGCCCAGCCACATGTTCATTGCGCCAACTTTATCAATCGTGGCGTTAGCCAGATCAAAAAGCTCAAATATGAGGTTTCTCACATGCATCGGAAAAGGAGTGTTCTCAAAAGCCAATAATGTAACCTCAACTCCATGCTCTTGATCCAATACTGGAGAGAGTTTAATTACTGCTGCATCAATACCATCTACTGATGTACCAGACATCAGGCCAACTAAGTATGTTGCATCGACTTTTGATTGTTTGTCCATTAGCCTTTCACCGCTCCAACTGTTACCCCTTCAAGGAAGTATTTTTGCAAGCTGAAGAACAATATAAACATTGGAATGGCTGAAATTGTTGCTCCTGCCATCATAGGTGCAAAGTAAGTCGTATTCGCAAAGCGGAAGTTTTTCAAGCCGACCTGAATCGTTTGCATATCCATCGTATTCGTAACTAGGAATGGCCAGAAGAATTCATTCCATGCGGACATGAACGTAAGGATAGCTAATACAGCCATAACTGTTTTAGATAGCGGCATAATGATATACCAGAAAATTTTCGGTTGCGAACATCCTTCGATTTTAGCAGCCTCAATAATTTCCTTAGGAATGGAAGTCATAAACTGCTTAACCAAGAAAATGTTATACACCGTTACTATGCTTGGCATAATCAGCGCTGTATACGTATTTTGTAACTCGAATATATTTACGACCAAAATATATAGTGGAACCTGTGTAACTTGACCAGGAATCATCATAGATCCAAGCAAAATAGCGAACAAAATGTTTTTCCCTTTAAATTTCATTTTCGCAAAAGCATATCCTGCAAGTGTAGCAAAAAACACGTTAGTTATCGTAATACACGCTGCCACAATCGTTGAGTTCAATAACCAATCCCATGAATGAGGGCTGAAGTTAAAGAAGAATTTATAGGATTCAAATGAAATCTTCGAAGGGAAGATAGAATAGCTCATTGCACCAGCTTCTACCGGATCACCGAATGAGGAAATGATCATAAAATAGATTGGAAAAATTGTAGCAACGGCAAATAGGATAAGGAACGTAATGATTAGACCATTACGAACGAACAGATACCCTCTGCTTTTGGTGTCATTGTTGTATAAACTCATAGTATCCGCCCCCTTTTCCTAGTATTCAACATCTTTACCCAAAAACTTAAATTGAATGAATGAAATAATTGCGATAATCGCTGCCAGAAGCAATGATTGTGCTGCTGCCTCACCAAACTCAAAATATGTGAACGCATTGTTAAAGATCAATAAACCTACCATAGTTGTTGCATGGTCTGGTCCGCCGCCTGTCATGAGATAAGCGTTTTGGAATACTTGGAAGGAACCAATGACACCAGTAACAAGTAGGAATAGCGTTGTTGGCTTAAGGAAAGGAACGACGATATACCAAAGCTTTTGCAAGAAATTCGCACCGTCAATTTCAGCTGCTTCATAATAGCTGTTGTCAATACCTAGTAATGCAGCTAGATAGATAATAATGGCTGTACCGTGACTGGATAGCCAAGACATTAATACAAGTGAAAACATTGCAGTCGCACTGGAGCCAAGCCAGTTTTGATTAGACGCCCCAAAAAAACCCACAACTTGATTGGCAATACCTGACTTCAACGGGTCGAAGATCCACAGCCATACAACAGCAAGTGCTACACCTGATGCTACAGCCGGCAAGTAAAATACGGCTTTGAATGTCGTTTGAGTTCTCTTCGAGAAAGGTATAATCAAAATTGCAACCATAAAAGATAGAAAGATATTAACTGGAACAGTTAATAACGTATATACCAACGTGTTTTTCAATGCTTTCCAAAAGAGCGCATCTGAAAATGTGTTAATGAAGTTTTCAAGGCCGACATATGTGGACCCTAATGGACGATAGTTTTGCATGCTGATTATAAAAGCATTAATTACTGGATAGGCAGTAAACAAAGAAAAAGCAATAAGTGCTATTGCAATAAACGAGTATCCCCAGCCTGAGTCACTTTCAAGCTTCAATTTTTTTCTTTTTGTTAACATTTGATTCAATTGATTCATTGGGTCGCACCTCTCTTCTTAAAGCAATACAAGCTTTAGACTCATTCGCAAGGAAAGCTGTACGTTGTAGCTACGTACAGCTTTCACCTGCGAGTCTAGGACAACCTAGTCAACGACAACCCCATCAGCACCGAAGGCTTTAATTGCTGCTGCTTTAACTGCATCATACATCGCTTGTGGAGTAATTTCATTCGCTAGCAACGCTTGTAGTTTAGGAACGATTACTTCCGTTTCAATTTTAATTGCTGCAGCAGCTAGATCAGTTGGAATATCTGTACGAGCTGGAACAGCCTTTGACATCATGATTTGGTCTGCTTTAATGTTATCTTCATTACGAGGATACTCTTCAAGCACTGCAGCATCACGAGCAGACTTTGTAATTGGCGTTAAGAACAGCTCATTACTGTAGTTAGCCGCAATGGATCCGGAAGATAGGAAATTAATCGCTAAACCAATATTTTTAATATGCTCTTCAGAAGGAGCTTTTTTGCCACGAAGCGCAATGTAGCCATCAACAACGGATGTAGGGATATATTGAGCACCGTTAAATGTAGGAACAGGAAGCGCAATGTAATCAGCTTCGATAGAATTTGCTACAGCTGAACCATCATTTGCTTTAATTTTCGCATTGTTTAGACGTGCAGAGTTTTCAAAGCTCGCTAGACCTTTACCTGTGATCATCGTTTGGCCAGTTAGGAACATGTTCCAACGCTTGCCTGCATCGATAGAGCTTAGTTCTTTAGGCATCGAGCCATCATCAATCAATTGACGGATACCTTCAAGTAAACCTAAGAAGTTTTTGCTTGTGTAAGAGAACTTAAGGTTCGTATCAAAGTAGTCCGGCAAACCGGCGGATTTAGCCATAATGCTTAGATAGTCTTTAGAGGTAACACCAGATGTTGCGAAAACAAAACCATATCGATCTGTTTCACCTTTATCGTTTTTAACAACACCTTTACTGATTGCATCGCGGAATTGATCATAAGTCCAACCGTTTTGTTGAACATTTCTCCAGTCGATACCCGCGTCCTCTAAGAACTGTTTGTTACCGCCGATCGAATGAATTGCCAAGTAAGCTGGCAAACCATATTGCGCATCGCCCAATTGGAAGTATTTCATTGCAACTGCGTCATAATCCGCTTTCACTTCATCCGAAAGTACAGAATTCAGATCAAGTAGAACATCTAGTGCTGCATATTTAGAAGTCGAAGCAGCACCAACCCATGCGATATCTGGAGGTGAACCTGCATTGACTTGTGTATCCAGCTTTTGCGTCATATCTTCCCAGCTCGCTGGTTCGATTTTCAAAGTCAGGTGTGGATACAATTGATTAAATTCTTTTTCCATATCAGTAAAACGTGCTTGGTAGTTAGCCGACACTGGAGGCAATAACGCAGTGATCGTATCTTTATTCTCAGAAACACTGTTGCTGTTACTGCTGCTTGGGCTCCCGGAGCTTGCAGCTGGAGAGTTATTAGCTTTACCTGCACAAGCGGATAATAGGGATAAAATCATAATTACTGACAGCATTAGAGTTGATACACGCAAACTTTTTTTCATTGATAGTAGCCTCCTCAATTATGAATTGCAACAAACCTATTTTTCTTTTTTCCACCTAAGCTAATGATAGGATTGCTTGTTTCAAGCGTCCTCCATTTGCGTCAAGCGCGTGCTCTGCTTCTTTTGCTTCTAACCCCGTTTTAATCATCATTATTGCCAACTTACAGTTCATAGATGCTTTTTCAAGTGTTTCTGCGGCAGTTGAAGCATCTACACCAGTCGTATTCATAATCATTCGGACTGAGCGATCTACTAGCTTTATATTACTTGCCTTTAGATCGACCATTAAGTTGTTATACGTTTTTCCTAACTTGACCATGGTGCATGTTGTTAGCATATTTAGCACCAGCTTTTGAGCAGTTCCCGCCTTTAATCGAGTCGAGCCACTAATGACCTCAGGACCTACAACAGGTGATATACAAACATCTACGATGGGTTCAAACTTTGAGCCTTTGTTGTTACAAACACCAATAGTAGCTGCCCCATGTTCCTTTGCTTTCTTTAAAGCTGCAATCACATAGCTTGCACTACCACTCGCCGAAATCCCAATAATTACATCTTTGTCTGTAACACCGATGCTTTCGATTAGCGCTCTCCCTTCATCAACGTCATCTTCACAACCTTCTACTGCATTTCGCAAAGCAATATCACCACCAGCAATATAGCCTTGTACTAAGGAAGGATCTGTACCAAAGGTAGGAGGACATTCTGAAGCATCCAGAACACCCAACCTTCCCGATGTGCCAGCTCCTATATAAAACATTCTTCCACCATGAGACAACCTATGATGTAGAACATCTACCGCCTTTGTAATCTGAGGAATTACCTCAGTTATAGCCGCGGGGACTAGAGCATCTTGTTGGTTCATTAACTGGACCATCTGTTCCGTCGTAAATTCATCAATCATAAATGTGTCTGGATTCACGGCTTCTGTCGTTAATCCCGCAAAGTAGTCATTCATAGCCATCCTCCCTCTCCTCGAATCGAGTAACATGTAATTAACAAGTTGTGTTATGTAAACTAACACTACCTTATCCACATCCTACTTTATCGAAGTTTCTCCGTCAATAGATTTTGAAATAAAATTTCATATCGGAATAATATTCTGATGTTTTATTTCAATCTCTATTTATGTTATATCACATTAATAAACCGCTTACAAGTTGAAAATTTATTTTCTTCAAGCGCTTACAACGCCATCGTTACGCCATTCCTGAAAAAGGAAACCACTGTCTATGTTGATTAGCTAATCTATCAATGTATCCATTTCACATAGAAAAAGCATTGATCGATGATCAATGCTTTTCTCTAACTTCGTTCCGTCAGAACCTAATTTTTTTGTTTTTTCTTCAATATGTTATGCGTCTTTGTTAAGTAGGATTTCACATCTTTATACTCTGCACTTGCGACACCAGCAAATAAGATGTCGATGATCGTGAGCATAGCGATACGCGAGCCCATAGCACCACTGCGAATTGTGATTTCAGGTGTAGATATACTAAGAACGATATTCGCTCGCTCTGCGAGCTCACTTTTATTGTACTTCGTAATCGCAATACATTTCGCTTTGTTCTTCTGAGCAATATCCAGTGCGTCAATAATATCACTCGTCGCTCCAGAATTAGAAATGAAAATGGCAACATCATCTTTCTCCAGCAAAGTGGCTGCTGTGAGCTGACTATGACCATCCGTGTAGGCATGACACATCTTATTAATTCGCGAGAACTTCTGTTCCCCGTCCTTACAAACGATACCTGAGGCACCTATCCCGAAGAAAACAATCCGCTTACTATGACACAGCAATTCTAC
Organism: Candidatus Cohnella colombiensis; assembly: GCA_029203125.1. Lineage (GTDB taxonomy): Bacteria > Bacillota > Bacilli > Paenibacillales > Paenibacillaceae > Cohnella > Cohnella colombiensis. The sequence goes on along the minus strand of CP119317.1, from coordinate 599,515 downwards.
AGCTCTAGCAATTTCTTTTCGATCAACGACACTAAGCGTGTCTTCGATAGACTTCATATTATTCAATGAAATATTTGAAATAATTGTGGTGAGATCATCACCCGGTTGAATATCTGTATATTGATCTTTTAGATCCTCATCACGAGAACCTAAAGAAGCTGATATGCTCACAATAAAATTACGATAGCCGCTGTAACCCATCGTTTTACAGAAACGAAGGACAGATGCATCGCTTGTTTTACTTGATTGAGCCAATTCCTTGATCGATAAATGAGGAATTTCATTCGTATTTTCTAAGATGTAATCTCCAACCAATCGTTCAACTGGAGTAAAGCTTTCTCTCATTTCTCGAATCTTAATTAATACGTTGTCATTTAAACTCATTATTTAACCTACTCTAGATTTAATAGTATTATCATAAACATTTATTTACTTTGATACAACCATCCGATCATGTAAAAAATCAACGATGTGCATCGCTTTCATCGGCTGTTCAGGTTTATGCTTTTCAATACCAAGCTTCATTTGCAGCAGACAGCCTGGATTACTCGTCAGCATATAGCTTGCTTGTGTGTTGTTCGCATGCTCCATCTTGTGCTCAAGAATGGAACCCGCCATCTCGGGCTGTACAACATTGTATATACCGGCAGAACCGCAGCAACGATCAGATTCGACCATTTCCACATATTCAGCGTTTACGATTTGCTTCATTAATGTACGTGGGGCATTAGAGCCTTTCATTACATTGCGTAGATGACAGGAATCCTGATATGTCACTTTTATTTTCTCCGTTTGTAGAGAGCTTTCTTTTTGTTCAAATTTCGGTATACGACCCTTTTCTACAACCAATGTACTGACATCGATCACTCTTGAAGCAAACCATTTTGCGGACTCACGATACTTTTCATCCTCCTGCATCAGATGATCATATTCGACGAGCAGCGCACCACAACCACCTGCATTGGACACAATGTAGTCGACATCAAGCTGTTTGAATGTATCGATATTTATGGCTGCCAGGCCTCTAGCGTCTTTCATTTCTCCACTATGCGCATGCAGCGCGCCACAGCATACCTGACTTTCAGGAATGTAGACGTCAAAGCCAGCAGCAGACAGCAGTTCCACGGTATTCACATTTGTATCTGCGAACATCACATCCATTATACAACCGCGGAACATCGCAACCTTGGCGATCGCTTCGCCCTTTGCTGGATAAAAAGTACCGATGCGCTCAATTACCCCCTTAGAGCTGGCTGGTGGTAAAATGGCTTCCATCTCCGATAATTGCTTCGGTAACAGCTTCATTACACCAGTTGCTCGCGCTACTTTTTGCAAACCGGATTTTTGATAGAACGCCATTGAGCCTCCGAGCAGCTTCAAACTGCCACGCTTCGGAAATAACGTTTTGAATACCGTCTTACGTATCACTTTAATCGGCAATGAATGCGTAGTGTGCTCCTCGATCGCTTCCTTCGTCTGTTCAATTAATTGACCATACTTTACATCTGCCGGACAAGCTGGTTCACAAGCACGACAGCCTAAGCATTGGTGCATTTGATCTTGGAATTGCTGATCCGGAACCATTAATCCATCGACTGCCGCCTTCATCATCGTAATTCGTCCACGTGGAGAGGCTGGCTCCATGCCCGTCTCACTGAATGTTGGACAAGCAGGCAAGCAGAAGCCACATCGCATACAATTGGTTAACTGGTCATAGTCGAGCTTCGCTAATAGAGTTCGAGCTAACGGGTTCGTATGCTCGATTGCTGGTTTTCCTGCTGTACTAGCCATGTTGCACCACCACTCTCTTCTTCGTTTCTTTAGCAAAAATCTTACTTGGATTCAAAATATTCAGCGGATCGAATGCGGCTTTGATACCCTTCATAACATCAATTCCAGCTTCTCCAACCTTCCATTCCAAATAAGGGGCCTTCACAATACCGACTCCATGCTCCCCTGTAATCGTGCCTCCGAGTTCGATTGCAGCTTCAAAAATTTCTGCAAATGCCTCCTCGACACGATGCACCTCTTCATGGTCGCGTGCATCAGTGGTTGCAGTAGGGTGGAGATTTCCATCACCCGCATGCCCGAACGTTGCGATATTTACGTCGTATTTTTGGGCAATGGCATTTGTTCGCAATATCATGTCCGCAATTTTTGAACGAGGGACAGTTGCATCCTCAAGCATCGTCGTCGGACGAAGGCGAGCTAATGCGGTAAATGCGCTTCGTCTCGCTGTCAGCAGCTTTTCAGCTTCTTCACGATCCGCTGCTACATCAATACGATCCGCCTGCTCTTCCTTGCAAATGAGTCGTATCTTTTCAATATCACGTTCAACCACCTCTGGTTCTCCATCCTGCTCAATTATGAGAATTGCAGCCATATCGTGAGGCAACCCGATTTTTGCAAAATCATCAACAACACGAATGGTTGGATTATCTAATATTTCTAATGTTGCTGGAATAATTTGATTTTTAATAATTTTAGATACAGTGCGCGCGGCACCATAAATATCCTTATACATCGCAACCATCGTTTTCTTTGTTTTGGGTTGTGGAATAAGCTTCAGAATCGCCTCAGTAACGACGGCAAGTGTCCCTTCTGAGCCTACTAATAGTTTCGTCAAATCATACCCCGCTACATCTTTCGTTAATTTTCCACCCGTCCGTAAGATTGCTCCGTTTGGCAGCACTGCTGTTAAGCCAAGGACATAATCTTTCGTCGTTCCGTACTTTAAGCCTCTCAGACCACCAGAGCATTCAGCGATATTACCGCCAATTGTGGAAATTTTCATACTGCTCGGATCTGGAGGATAAAACAGACCTAACCCTTCAACATGGGTAATGAATTGTCCTGTAATTACGCCCGGCTGGACAGTTGCTGTTAAATTTTCCATATCCACTTCAATGATTTTATTCATGCGATGCATAACCATCACAATTCCGCCCTGCAATGGTACTGTACCACCACATAAATTCGAACCTGAGCCTCTTGTTACAATCGGGATTAGATTGCTGCTAGCAATTTTCATAATTTCTGAAACTTGCTCTGTTGACTCTGGATAAATAACGCCATCAGGCAAAGCCTGTAGCATAGGTGTTCCATCATAGGAATGTGTAATTAATGCCTCTTGATCTATCCGAAAGTACTTTTCTCCGACTATCTCTCGTAATTGTCTAACTACCGCTTCATTTAACATGATCGATACCTCCAAAGCAAAAGTGAGCAGGTCATCAGATGACTTTATGTTGATTATAACGCAATATAGTTGTACAGTATAGTCGATAATAAGATCTTCGGGAGGTTAGTAGCTCTATGCAGCCGATTAAGGTAGAAACAGAAAAGGGACATGAGATTGTGCAAAGAGTCATTCTTTCACAAATTGATGAAGGTCTCTTACAGCCTGGTCAAAAACTGCTGTCCGTAGTTGACTTGAGTGCCTCCTTTGGCGTAGGCCGCTCCACCATTCGTGAAGCATTGAGCGCATTAAAGGCTACAGGTTGGATAGATGTGAAGCATGGTGGAGGTACCTTCGTCAACAAAGTACTGCCTACCTCTCAAAGCATCTCTCGGAACCCATTCGAGGAATCGGAAAATTTGAGAGAAATATTGGAAGTTCGTATTTGGCTTGAAAGTGGAAGTGCTGCATTCGCTGCCCAGCGTCGAAATGATAAGGATCTCGAGAAGTTAAAACAAATCATTACACAAATGCAACAAGCATTGGAAATGAACGATACACAAATGAGTGAACAGGCGGATATTGAATTTCATCTAGCTATCGCAGCCGCCTCACATAATGATCTGCTTAATTCATTAATGAGTTCACTTTCTAATAAGCTTTCCGAAACGATAGGAAAAACTCGTCAACTGTGGTTTTTCGAGGATAAATCCTCATCCGAACTGCTTTTCAAAGAGCATCAATCCATTTATGATGCCATAGCAGCTCAAAATAGCGAGCTTTCCAGCCAGTTAATTAAAACTCATTTACATAAAGTCGAGAATGTACTGAACCAAAGAGGCATTCAAGATTAATAGCGCAAACTATACTCAGATGAGTGAGACTGGAACGAGATGATATCATGCGAAAAATGAATACTAACTTGAAAACTCCAATCATTTCCCTGTTGAATAAATATTTCACAGGAGCTTCGATGGACTACAAACAAATCTTTTCGATGATTATACCCATCTTTGTGGATTCTGCCTTCATTGTATTAATCAGCATTTTGAATACAGCAATGGTCAGCTCTTCAGGCGTTGAAGCAGTTAGTGCAGTAAGCATGGTCGATTCGGTAAACATTTTCATTGTTAGCGTGTTTATTGCGATCTCCACTGGTGGAACTGTTATCGTCGCTCAATACACAGGCAGCCGAAATCAAGAGCAGGCATCTCGTGCCGCAAATCAGGCGATTTCATCAGTCGCTACGCTTTCCATCGTCATTTGCGTGCTCGTTCTCATTTTTAATTCCGCCATTATTAACTTTCTATTTGGTAGTGCTGATTCAAACGTCATCGCTAATGCGAAAATATTTCTAATTGGCAGTTGTATCTCCTATCCCTTCATTGGCATCTATCAAGGTGTTGTCGGAGCCTTACGAGGTGTGTCTGAGACAAAAGCTTGTCTCGTCTTGTCTGTCATTCTAAACCTGTCCTACTTTATTCTAAACATCGTATTCATTACCATTTTGAATATGGGTGTGCTTGGACTAGCGATTTCCTTAATTAGTGCACGTGTAATTGGAGCTGCTGCATCACTAATCTATCTTTTACGTTACAATCATACGCTACGCTTTAAGCTTAAAAACACGCTTAAAATACAAGTTTCGCTTTTGAAAAAAATAATGTTTATTGGACTTCCTTTTGCAGCGGAGCAAATGTTCTTCAATGGTGGGAAATTGATTACACAAACCTATATCGTTCAACTCGGCACATTGCCCATTACGGTCAATGCCATTAGTAATTCATTATCTATGCTATTCCAAATCGGAGGAACTGCATTAAGCGTTGCGATTGTTACAGTCGTTGGACAATGCATCGGGAGTAGAGATATCGCCGATGCAAGAAAGTTTATTAAATCATTCTTAGGCCTTTCAAGCATCTTCTTCGTGTTGATTACGGCAATTTTATTACTCATCTTTCCATGGCTAATTAACCTGTACTCACCACCTGAATCTATTGTATTAGACATCTTCCAGCTCATTCTATTAATCTCAATCGCCCAGCCTATCGTTTGGTCATTGAGCTTTATATTACCTTCTGCTCTGCGCGCGGCGGGCGATTCCAAATTCACTTCGATTGCTTCGCTTCTCACCATGTGGCTATTCCGAGTTATTCTTGGCTACATATTGGGAGTTACGCTTCAGCTTGGCGTGATGGGGGTATGGATCGCAATGGTCGCTGAATGGGCGGTACGAGGCATAATCTTTGGATTGAGATTTAAGGGAGAACAGTGGTATAAACATAAGCTGATATAAAGTTGGACGGCCCATTACACAGAGCTACTGACAACGTGACCAGCTTAAGGGTTGCCACAGATGCTAATGTCTCGAAAAAGGGTGACACAAAAATCTAACGGTTGCGAGAGGCGTTATTGGGAGAGATAAGTCCAGATTAACCGCAATCTGTCCAAATAGGCTCTTGTACAACCATTAGATTATTTTATGTGAGGTTTTAGCATATATTAGCCCCATTAAAACCGTTAGAGCATTCCTGCTGATAGGGATGCTCTTTTCAACAAAGATTACGATTCGTCACTCATTTTCATTTCCCTATTAATAATACGCAAGCGAATCCAACAACGTCTTCAACTGTGGGTTAAACTCCAGCACATTCAAGATGATCTGCAACGCTTCTGCACGTGTGGCATTGCTCTTGGGATCTAATCTTCCATCCAGTAGCGTCGATGTCCTTCAATACAACACTCGTATTGCTGCCACCTTGGGATTCACCTCCGAAGATTTTTTTGCAAACAAAAAGCCACTTTCCTTGACGGTACCTAAGCACCGTCAAGGAAAGTGGCTGATGTAATCTGTTAGATTAACTTAGACTGCTGAAGAAGTCTCTGGATGATCACCGCAACTTCTGCTCGTGAGATCAATGCTTGTGGAGCAAGCTGTGAGTTGCTTCTTCCTGTAATAATTCCAGCCTTCAACACATCGGCAACACTGTCCCTTGCCCACAACGACACTTGTTTCGCATCGTCATAAGATTGCAAGATCTTGTTAGAATCCTGAGCAGGAAGTTGATTCCTAAGCCCCGTCACTTCCATCGCTCTTGCGATCATGACCATCGCCTGCTCGCGTGTGATTCGCTGCTGTGGACGGAAGGTTCCGTCTTCATAACCACTGATCAGTCCGTAATCCAGTGCGGTTAGCACTGCACCACTATACCAATCCGATGAACGCACATCAGAGAATGGCGTTACCCCTCTATTCTCTTTAAGCCCCATTGCCCGTACGATAATCGCCGCAAACTCTGCACGGGTTATCGCTTGATTCGGATTGTATAGATCACTACCGATTCCACTAACCACCAAACGTGATCCCATTTCATTCACAGCTTTCTCTGCCCAATGACTAACTACATCCTTGAACACCACTGGTTTCCAGATGAGAGCATACGTGCTGTTTGTCAGACTATTAATCGTTGCATAATACTTACCATCTATTCGTTCGATTGTGGTAGGTACATGGCGAACCGTCCCATCTGGATCAACCACAACGCCTGTAGTGATCTTATTCGGGTCAACACCATATGGAATGGCAAATGTTCTACTTACATAAGCGTTAAACTTGGACACATCAACGGTCACATCACCGTAACTGCCCCTGACTGAGAAGTTTAGTGGAGGTACAACGAGTGTATACGCTCCCTGATGAACCGCATTTTCCACGATCTTCAATTGTTCCTCGGTAGGCTCGGATATTTCAATTTCAATTTGAATATCTTCCAGTTTCACGTCTCGACCGATCTGTTCAGAGATGGCATCAATATTGATTTGCAGTGCAGGAATGGTGTAAGTCGCCTTCTCTGTCTTAATCTCAATCGTCTGCTGCTTGATTTCCATATCCTTAATCATCTGTCCATTCAGTACACCGATCATCGCATCAGATGGCGTGCTAAACGGAATGGTAATGACAGAACGACTGCCTTCCGCTTGAAGGCGGTCTCCAAGCTTCTTCGAATCAAGCGTTACCGTCATGATCGTACGACCATTCTTCTCTGTCGTTGCTGCAATTCCGGCTTTTTCCCGCTTGCCGTTAACGAGCACCTCTACTTCCGTTGTTGAGCGAGCAGGCGGTGATGCATCATTATTATCGCTGGAAGGTGAGTATGGCGTAACTGCATTGGATTCCACAGAAGCCGTGCTTAAGCCCACGCTGTTGATTGCCTTTACGATGAATGTATATGCACTGCCGTTGGTCAATCCCGTTATCGTTATCGAACTGGAATGACCTGTTACGGTACGCTGATCCGGTAATACCGTCACTTCATATCCCGTAATTGGACTCCCGCCCTGATCATCAGGCGCAGTGAACGTAATTGTGGCTTGGCCGTTGCCGCCAACAGCCCGCACCTCTGTCGGGGCAGACGGAACCGTCATCGGCGTTGCGCTGACTTCATTGGATGGATCGCTTACTCCTGCTGGATTAATCGCCTTGACCATGAAGTAATAGGTTGTACCGTTGGTCAATCCGAGAGCATCATACTCAAGTATGGATGCATCTACGGTCGCGATTGCTGCCCCGTAACTTTCATGAGCCTCACGTTGATACACCGCATAAGAAACAGATCCATACACGCCATTCCAGCCAATAGCCGCATGACCATCGCCAGCTGTTACTGATATAATGTTTGGTACAGTAAGTGAAGACCACGGTAACGTCACCGTTGAACTCGTAATTTCCGTCAATGTTCCAGTCTGGAAAGCCAGCTTTACGCCCGTTACCTGCTCCGCATTCGTTGCACCCAGATCACTGAATGTCGCTACACCTGCACTTGCGGTTACGGTAGTCGTTCCGGTCAGCGTCCAAGCTCCCGCATCCTTCTTCACCACGGTGACTTGGGTGCTGTTATCCCCTGTTCGTATATTGCCGTATGCATCGACAAGCGCCACCTTCGGCTGCTGCGCGAACTGACCGCCACTGGCTGTAGGTGCCACAATATCTTGCGTTAGTTCCATCGCCGACAAGCTGCCCACACTTGGCGTAATCGTCTGCGTATTCGTCGCAGGAGTCGCTACGCCAGTAATGCTGAACCCAATCGTCTGCTCGTCAGCCTTGTGCAGCGCCAGGATTGGCGTAGCCACGCCATTGGTGAAGCTCACGCTGATCGTCTGTGATCCGCTGCTTATCGCCGTTCCAGCAAAGCTTCCGTATGAACCCTTCGGCGCTTGCTCCGCGCCAGAGATGGTCACGTTATAATCCCCGTTGAAATTCGTATCCGTATTCCCAAGCTCATCATACACGGTAAGTGTCACGGTATTGTTCGCACCAGCAACAGGTGTCAGCGTTGCTGGTGATGCTGTCGCTGTTTGTGCACCAGACGGCGGCAGTTGAATGATGCCTGCATCAACCGTGAGGTTCTCTTCCCCTTGCGCCAGCGAGAACACCGATGTCTTCCCGGTTGCCGGATCGGCATCGGAATCTATTGTCGGATCGGCGCCTACAGTTTTCCCTGTAAATCCGTATTTAACTGACGGCAATACAAATTCAACCTGATAATTACCCGGATTTAGATTATCGAATACATAGTGCCCGTCTTGCCCGTTATGCGTTGCAGATGTCGTTGTGGCCAGCTTGCCTGACCCGTTGTATAGATGGACCTTTATGCCATTCAGCCCTGACTCTCCCGCATCCTGCAACCCATTCTCATTCGTATCGACCCATACATAGTGTCCGATCTTCCCTTTTTTAAGCACTAACCCTGCATTAAGGGAGGAGTTTTTTTCTCCATCTTCCAAGGTAACGAGCTTGGGATTCACAGCCTCGTATGAAGAAGCCAGTTTAAAGACCACCCGATATTCACCTGGTTCGAGATTCGGGAATAAGTAAGCACCTGGCTGTCCTATGAAATTGTTGGAAGTAACCGTTTCCGCTAATTTGTTGCCGATTGCGTCATATAATTCGACGGTAACGCCATTCAACCCTGACTCACCCGCATCCTGCAGCCCGTTCTCATTCGAATCAAGCCAGACGAAATCACCAATCTCAGCCTTTGGCGAGCTTTGAATCTTTATTCCGACCTTATTAGGCTCTGCAGGTAAAAGGGACTGCCCTAATTCAGTTTTCACTCGATAAGCATAAGAGTTCCAAGCAATCTCGCCGCCAGTCGGCGCTCCGACTGGCGCTCTCATCGCCCATTCCAAAGTTGTCGTATTCAGGGGATCCATCACATAGTAGGGATCAAATATCAATTTAATTGCTGTAACCGAGGTCGGATCGGCAGGAAGATCCGCTGTCCAAACGCCATTATCTACCCCTGTTGTCGGATTCATACTGATTCCAGACGTTGTTGAGTAAAATACCGTCACATAGGATGGCGCATCGACCGCTCCCATGAGCACGGGACCCCACTGACTTCCGCGCGGGACACTGCCATTAAGAACAGCCGTATCGCCAATCCGCGGGAATGGATTTACGATGGTGAGTCCCTTCATTGGGACATTGCCGATATTTTGGATTTCCAATCGATACAACGCTTGGCCACCAGGAGTCGTAGATCCCGTCGTTTCCGACCAGCTTGCATCCAACTCTCCCTTTACCCACAACCGGGATTGGAGAGCGGCACTCGAAGTCACCGTCATGCTGCTCGTTGCTTCAACTCGGTAAAACCCATCCGCAGGTGTATTACTAGGTGTATTAATAGGTGTTTTATGATTACTGTAGTTAACGTCATTCAAGTAAAGAAGAAGCGATTCTACGCCAAACGTATTCATGACTGTCTTGAGTTGCGTTCCCGGTCTTATCTTCGCTTTAAACTGGATCTGTACTTTTTCTCCGATGAGGAGTACTCCCGGGTTAATCTCATCCCAGCTCCAGGTCAATTTCGTTTCACCCGAAGCTTGGGGCTCAGCTGTGAACATTGGATCAAGGGGAAGGCCTGCTGGTTTAGTAATCATCAACGAATTCGGCACGTATTCCAGATCTGCTGGCAACATATTATAGATGACGGGGTTATCCAACTTGTCAGAGCTTAGCTGATCGTGATTCGTAACCGATAAGGTATAAGTCACGGTTTCCGAAGGAGCTGCGCTTGGTTGACTAACGGTATTCTGCAGCTCAAGCAGCGGACGATGCATTACGATGGAAGTCTCGCTATCATCAGATATTTTCTTCGTAGCTCCGTCAAAAACATAATAATAATTAGCCGACGAACGGATGATCTCGCTTGAACTCAAGGGTACGGGAAAATCGCTGGGAACCTTATACGTAAACTCAAAATCGCTCTCTTGGCTCCAGTTGATTGGTAAAGTTTCGAATCTAACCTGGATTCCTTTTACAGTTCCGAGTTCTGTAGCGTTAAGAGTTGTTGAAGTACTTGCATTTGTGGTGGTCCATTGCATCCAATCAACCGCTGCAGGGTCTTCTGTTAACGTATAGTACACTTCATAAGTCGCTATACCCGAAAAAGCGGCCATCTTGACCGACTGCAGTTCCAGTGCGATTGGTGTACCCGATATCGTGTGAGTAGGCGTCAATATTTCCAATACACTATTATACAACGCTACGTTTGATTTGTTGGATAAGCCAGAGAGGTTCCATTTTACGGTTTGACCATGTGATATCTCTCGTTGGACGGCATAGAGATTAAACGAAGTTTCCGCATCTTTTGGCGATGTTTCGAAGCCATGCGTGACACTAGAAGCAATTGTAAAGGGCGTTCCACCAAGAGGTGTATAACTCATCTCCACACCTGTAGTCACTTCATTTGCAGATATGGAAGTAGGAAAATTGACGAGAAGTTTCAGCTTCTTCGCATTCCGAAGGCCGTCGCTTAAATTCCACACTACGGTATTATCTGGACCTGTTGTTCCACCATTGTCAGCCGAAACGAATACTGCGCCGGCAGCTAATCTCGCTGTAACGACAATATCTTGAATATCTAGCGAACCATTCTTGTCCCCGTTAACAGGTTTCACGACGATTTCATATTGCGCATCGGAGCCTTTAAAAGGTTCTGGGATTGGAAGTATTTTCCTCATTTCAATACTCCAAGGTGCGGATGCATGGGAGGTCACCGTCGCCTCATTGAATTCCATTGATACAAGAGTGCCATTTTCAATTGCCGTAAATACGGCATTCGTTGTCGCCGTTGTGCCATCGGGCGTAACGTAATTTTCAAACTTCCCATTTACCACAAGTTGACCGGCTGCACCCGCAGGCAAAATCCCGCCTTTAAATTGAAATGTGACCTCCTTCTGCCCCGGAAAAGCAATTGAATCGGTAACTGTACTCGTCGTAATCGAACTGTCCGCTCTACTCGTGAACGTTACCCCTAGCGGGACAGTAAACGAAATTCTAGGATCCGCATAGTCGCCAAATGTTGAAGAGGTAGAATAGTAAATGAGATAGCTGAATTCTTCACCCGAATCAACTAAAACCTTGTTTGTAGATAAGGTAAGAATAATCCCATCTACGGTTGATGCGAATGACCTTGAACCGGGAGTGAAGGTTTGTGCACATAAAATCAAAGCCAACAATAATACCGCTATCTTTTTCAAATCGGTTCCCCCTTTTTTATCCTACACCAAGTCTGGCGTGGCCACACCAACATTGAAGCTCACGCTATTAGCTACAAGATTCGTCAAAATATCTTCGATTCTATCATAGTAGATTAGCCCATTTGTGAAATGTAAAGAAAACTTTAAGTTCGCGCATGACGATCTGCGCACACCAATCTCTTACAGGTACTTTCGTCGATACGCTTCTACGCACAGATTTCGCCATACGCAGGTATCCTAGCTACAAAGGTGGCTTGGCTCATCCTTCGGTTGGACTTTCAGCAACTAGATAATGCTTGCCTCTGGGCACGCAGACAAATAAAAAGTCCAATCAGGGTCAAGACCCCGATCGGACTTTTATAAAACAACAGCTAATTATTTGTTCTAAAGTGATTAACTTTGACAGTAATGCGATTGTCGCTTACCGTTCCGCCGACTTTCACCCATTCCTTCTTCAACTCATCATAGTAATATACGGCAACCTCTTGATCCTTCTTCACTTTCTGTGGATCGAACTTGAAAGTGAGTGTGATTTCATTATTGAAATTCTCCGGGAAGTTCTTCATCATTTCGAATACTGTACTGAGAATTCGAAGGAGCCCGACTAGGTGCCTTCCATCTACCTATTACGCAAGCGAATCCAACAACGTCTTCAGCTGTGGGTTAAGCTTGAGCACATTCAAGATCATCTGCAACGCTTCTGCACGTGTGGCATCGCTCTTGGGATCGAATCTTCCATCCCCTTTACCGCTAACGATACCTGCCTGCGCTGCCACTTGGATCTCCTCAACTGCATAAGCATCACTTAGATCACTGAAATGGCCTTTTGCGGTGTCCTTCTCCAAGCTGTTAAGGTTTACTATGCGGGACAGCATGACGGTCATTTCTTCTCGTGTAATCGTTTGATTCGGCTTGAACGTACCGTCCGTGTAGCCGTTGATTACCCCTGCCACTACTAGGTTCTCAATATCATCTTTAGCCCAAGTAGCGTCGATGTCCTTCAATACAACACTCGTATTGCTGCCACCTTGGATATGGAACGCGCGATTCAAAATCGTTGCAAACTCAGCGCGTGTGATCGGACTGTTCGGTCTAAACGTACCATCTTTGTAGCCATTAATCAGATTCAATTGGACGAAGATATCGATTGTCTTTTCAGCCCAGTGCCCTTGCGCATCAGCAAAGTCCATTGCAGCATTTGCTTCCTTAGCTTCCGCTGCTTTGGATTCAATCGTCTGTACTAAGTTGGCTTCATTAACAATGCTGCTATTAAATACATCAACCGTAGGCGATGGAGTAGCAGGCGTTGGAGATGGCGTCGATGTCATACTGCTGTCGGACGGCCTTCTCGGCGTCACGGAATTAGAGGCGTCGGAAGCCACGCTACTGCCCGCACTATTGACAGCTTGTACCGTAAACGAATACGCTACTCCGTTGGATAGCCCTGTTACCGTGATCGGACTCCCCGTCCCTGTTACGGTAATATTTCCCGGCATAGCCGTAACCTCGTAGTAAGTAATGTCGCTTCCGCCATTCGCCGGGGTAGTAAAGCTTACCGTTGCATGTCCATTGCCAGCCACCGCAGTTACGCCCGTCGGAGCCGATGGAACCGTTCGCGGCGTTGCAATCACTTCATTGGAAGCAGTACTGTCTCCTCCCGGGTTCGTCGCTTTGATGACAAAATAGTACTTTGTGCCGTTTGTTAATCCTGTTACATCATAACCGTATACCGAACCGCTTACCGAAGCTTCCTCTGATCCATAAGTGCCAGAGGTCGTGCTTTTGAATATTTTGTACCCCGTGGAACCGATCACCGGATCCCACGTTAGGCTTATTCGGGCATCTCCCGGTGTAGCAAGCCCCAGTACCGGTACTCCAGGCGCTGGAACCTGCGGTGTTGCGCTCTTCTCGTTCGATGTGTTGTCTCCGACCTCGTTCTCGGCTTTCACCTTGAAGTAGTATGTCGCGCCGTTTGTCAACCCCGACCACTCGTACTCGTATACGTTTGCCGCTACTGTGCGTTCTTCCGCCCCGGCATAATTGCCTGCCGTCTCGCTTTTGTATACTTTGTAAACGGTCGCACCGCTTGACGGCGTCCAGGTCAACGTAACTTTGCCGTCGGATCCCGAAGCGCCAAGAAGCTCGAACGTACCTGGAACGTTCTTCACGGTGAGCTGCGCAGCGTTCGATGTGTCGGTTTGCCCGTCGCCGGTAGCGACCACGACGCGATACTGGCGTCCCGACATATCCCCGGTTACCGCTGACAGATTCAACGTCGCTCCGTTCTGACCCGCCATGTTCGAGAAGCCTTCTCCTGTATCCTCCTGCCATTGATAGGTAGGACTCCCGCCTGTCGCCGTTACGCCGAAGCTTGCGTCGTCGCCTTCTTTCGCGAGTTGGTCCTGCGGATGGCTGGTAATCGACAGACGCTGGTATACAACCTGCGTCACCGAAAATGTTGCTCCCGCCGCCATCCTGTCGGCTGATACGGTTACCGTTGCCGTATACGTGCCCGGCGTAAGGCCATCTATTGCTTTGACGCTGAAGGAAGCGGCATCCCCTACGGTATTCAACATATTCGGCTGCGGCTGTGTCACAACGAAATCGTTCGCGTTCGCGCCGCTGAGCTGCGCTTGCAAATTGGCCAGATTGCCGCTGCCGGTGCGTGTCGTATCGATCGGTATCGTTTCCTGAGAACCGGAATCATACCCTTCGATCAGCGGGCTCAACGTCTGGTCGGCAATGGGCGCTACCGTATATCCGAGAACCGTGATCGTTTTGTCGAACGTATCATAGCTCGTCGCATCGACACCATTTAGCTGATACAACGTGTTTTCCCGGTTTATGGTAATCTGGTATACGCCCTGCACGGCATCTTCAGCTATTTTCAACTTCAAATCTCTGAAATGGCGCTCCTGATTGCCGTCTTGAACCCATCCTCCCCAGCTTACGAAGGAAAAGGCGGTGCCATAGCCTTCAAGGCCAACACTAGGATTGAGTTCCCACGATTCACTCACCATGGTCATGTCAACATAAACTTTTACCGTGATCGTATCTCCGGGGCTTCCGGTTATGTCGCTGGCGAAGCCTATCTTTCCCCTGCCAGCCGCTTCACTGACAGGTACTCCGGCCGTGAAAGCCAGGCAAACAACTAAAATGGATATTACGATGCTTCTGATCTGTCTCAATTGGTTCTCCTCCATTACGATTAGGCGTTCACAACTAAAGCAAGACTGAACCAGTTGCGACTACTTGCGACACCATTCTGCACCGCTGTTTCAAAATAGGGATCCTTAAAAGTGAATGCTGTTGCATTCGTAGCACCTGACGAAAAAGTGATACTAAATACCATAGAGATTCTATCTTAGCATGGTTGATTCGCCCATTTGTGAAATGTAAAGAAAACTTTAAGTTCGCGCTTGCAACGCATAATAAATAGGCATCTCACAAAGTTCGAATTGAACTCATGAGATGCCTATTTTAAATTCGATATGGACAATCCGAGTACCGCTGTATCGCGGTCGCTCCTCCTCGATTTACATCGAAAAAGAATTTATTACATCATGCCGCCCACTTCTATCCGTACAACTGATGCACCGATTCCGGCCCCAAGTGCAATACCGATTGCCACACCAAGAGCAAAGTTATTAAACATGAAACCAAAAGCCGTTCCTAATGCAACTCCTATTGTCAGTCCATACGCCATGGCATTGTCTGATGTACCTCTCTTGCGCATAGGTAATCCCCCTTCACCAATTAATTCATTTTAATGTTAAGACTACATTTCCTTTTTTGTGGCCCTGATCGACATACCGATGCGCCTCGGCGGCTTGCTCCAAAGGATAACAACGATCGATGACCGGTTTCAACCGACCCATCTCATAAAGCTTTTTGAGAAAATTTAGTTGTTCTGCGCTTTGGACTGCATTCCCACCAATGACTGTTTTTCCTGTAGCCATCAAATGGATTGGTCCAAAAACCACTGGGCCCACCGTAAGGTAATATCCTCTGTTCACAAGCAGGCTTTTGCAACGCGAGAAAGTAGTCTTGTATACCGTGTCAAAGATAACATCGTACGTCTCGCCATTGCTCGTAAAATCCTCTTGCGTGTAGTCAATGACCTTATCTGCTCCGAGCGATTTGACCAAATCTATATTCATGGTACTGCATACACCGGTTACTTCTGCCCCAAAGTACTTGGCAAGCTGAACAGCAAAAGTGCCTACACTGCCTGACGCACCAATGATCAGAACCTTTTGCCCGGGCTGAATATTACCTTTTCTGAGAAAATACAAAGCAGTGCTCGCACCAATAGAGAGAGTGGCGGCTTCTTCATAGCTCATATTTATCGATTTTGTCACCACCACTCCATCTTCGGGCAAGCATTTATACTCGGCATGAGCACCAAATTTCAGCTTCATTGTAGATGCAAGAACCTGATCGCCAACCTTAAACCGTTTAACAGCTTTCCCGACGGCTTCAACTACACCCGCAAGCTCCATTCCGTATATCGGATTTTTCGGTTTACTGAACCCTAGAGCAATTCGGGCAGGGAGCCAAGCTATGGCAGGAACGTCAAGACTTCTCATTCTACTGTCACCGACATTTACTGGAGTAGCACACACTTTGACCAATATTTCATTGTCTTTAGGCGTTGGTTTTTCGACCTCAACGTACTGAAGAACCTCCGGTGAACCGAATCTAGTCGCTTTAATTGCTTTCATACCTATTCCTCCTTAACTTAATGTGCTGCTCTGCGGACAGCCCATTCGGCCACTACAAGATTGATTACCCAGGCGGCGCCCATAAGCAGATCATGGCTGAGCTCACTCGGCTGGCCGATGATCATTTCCCAAACCATCAGGAGCAGCATTTGTGTACCCACGCCAAGTCCGATCGCATAGCCACGAGTCATCCATGCGCGGTGTCGGATCACTTCTCCTCTACGGATTGTGGTATAGCCGCGGACCATGGACAAAACCATGACTGATCCAAACAGGAGCCGAAATACGTAAAGGAGCTCGCCGGTTCCAGCCTTGAGGGGATAGAATAGAGTCATCCACAGCGCTGATAGCCCCACAAGCAGACCGCATAGAACCAAGAACCGCCCAGACATGCGGTGCCAGCCCGGCCTGCGACGCCGGAAGCTGCTTGAGAACTGAAACGCACCCAAGAGGGTATACATGCTGGCACTTACGATATGCAGCACCACCGGCAGTGGAGATGCAGAGAACCGAGCGTCTGCCGGCATGATTTCTGCTCCGCCTGCCAACTCCGTTACACGGAAGGCACCAAATACGAGTGGAAGGACGCTCAGAAAGAGCAGTCCGGCAATGAGCCACTTTGCCGAACCTTTTTTTGCTGGTGTCATAATGATCTGATGTTTCTCTTTATCGTACAGTTTCGTTCTCATATTTCAGCTCCGTTTCCGTTCAGACCAGAGCGCATAGCCAAGCCAAGCCAAAGCTACTCCCACCGGCACAGCAACTTTCGGCTCGTGCTCGGGCGGAAGCAACGCAGCTATGGGAGCCAAGACGGTCCCGATGGCAAGCAGAACGGCCGCCCAGCGCGGCAGGATTCCGGCACGGAATGTCGCGATGCCTAACAGCAGTCCTCCGAGAATATACAGGGGTCCTGTTAGCGTCCATAGATTTGCGAGGACTCTGAAGTCCGTCTTGTCGGCGGAGCTGTTGAAGATCCCTAAGAAGCCCTCTGCAAGCGTCGGTGCCTCTGTCGCAAGCAAGGGTAAGATAGTGACTTCGACTAAGGTAAAGGTAACTGTGATCACTGCCCATAGGCTAAGCAGGAGAAAGCCTGCCAGACCAAGCCATCCAGCGTTTTCCGCTTGCCTTGCGTAAATTCCCGTAATGCCCAGCAGGAAGAAGAAGCACATGGCGGTAGCAATGGCGTGGACGATTGCCCATTGGGTGGTGGTGACTGATGAAACAATGTTAGGTTGATGGAACATCCCGACAACTACGTATAATATCCCTGCCACCATAGCGGGTAAACCTGCCCAACGGATGAGGCTCGAGGTTGTTATCTTCTTACGGTATAAATTCATTTGTTTCTCTCCTTTTTTCGAGTGGGTGTGATTTGTCAAAGATCAACCTGTATGACCGAAACCAAAGGCAGGCCGAGATCCCGCACCTTCCTCAACAAACCATGTAATTCGGCCTGATCGACCACTGGGCCATAGAGAATGGTTGTTCCGTCGCTTTCGTGGGTGAAGCTCATGCTCTCAAACCGCTCTGCCCACCGAGCATCAAGGTGTCCCTTAATGCGAATTTCGTACAGGCAATGCTCTTGATGGTCATTTGGTGATCCGTATGTTTCACTCATAATTTGTGCCTCCTTCATATTCCTCCTGAGGATTCATCTCCACGCAAGTTAAGTGTTTTTCTTTCTATAACGAAGATACATGCTCCTGTGGTGAGACGGCATCACCACATGTGGTGATTAATGTGGTGATTTTTATTGGATGAGTGTGCGGGAGTGACAAAAAAACCCTGGCACATGTGCCAAGGCTGGTGTTATGGGAGGCTAACTAGAACATATCGAGTTCCTCAGAGCGACGGACCGCTGCCCGACGGTTATTTACTCTAAGCTTGTCATAAATATTCTTGGTATGGGTTCGCAGTGTGTTAAGAGAAACCATGAGCTCGCGGGCAATATCCGGTCCGTTCAATTCAGTTCTGAGCAACCGTAGCACGTCACGCTCGCGTTCGCTCAGAGGTTCGCTTTGTGCTTCACTCTGTGTTTTGTTCAGAGGCTCGTTCACAACCTGTTTGGCTGGCTTTATGTCCTCTGCCTTGCCAAAGGCTGTCAGGAGGTAATAGACATAATTCGAGGCTATACCCTGTTTCAAGGCCGCTTCCAGCAGGACCATCATGGATTTGCCTTCGTCGACAAAGATACGGACATAGCCCTCCGGCTCAGCTAGAATCAACGCGCGTTCCAATGGCACCAGCGCAGCAGGGATGTTTCCCTTCAGCTGGTGAGCAAGTGCTTGCACGATTAGGATTTCGATCACGCTTCCTGTCCTCTTGCCTTCTTCTGCCGATTGAAGTAGTCGCTCTAGAAGCTCCATTGCTTCAAGTATAGAGCGTTCCGCGCGATCACTCTTATATTGGGCTGTCAACACCCTAGCCAGGGTAATGTGCTCAAATTCTCGCAAGTAGCTCAGGTCGTCCTGGGCGGAAAGCCCTTCTCCCTTTATCCAGTCAAAGGCTTCAAACAACCTGCCCTGTGCAACCCATATTCGCGTTTTCACAGCAGCTATAGGACGCACATTAGGGAAAAAATCACTCACAAACAGGCCCTCTGCCTCATAGAGAAGGTCCAGCGCACCTTCTAGGTCACCTTGGGCCTCCAGTATCCTAGCCATTGTAACGTGCCAGCGAGAGGGGTTTTGCGGTAACTCGGTGTGCTCCCCCAGTTCCTTGCTTCTGAGCAGGTGCTGAGTAGCTAAATGCAAATCGTTATGCTCGCGACAGAGCTCACTCATTCCCACATACATATCTGCCGTTCCACGCAGTTTAGGTTCACCATGCTCCGTCGCAAGCTTCAATCCTTGCTCATAGGTATGCATCGCCTGACGAAGTCGACCTTGCGCAATCCTTATAGTAGCTAGTGCGACTGCACCTCCGATTGTATCAGTGATGTTTCCCGACTGCTGCACACTCGCCAAACCATCGCTAAACATCCGGTGCGCTGTCTCAAGATCCCCGCTCGTCCAGGATGCGAGTCCCAGTAGCGCAGTTGCCGCTCCGCGCGGGAGATGGTCGTCCTCTGGTACTAGGTCAAGCACCTGCTGGGCGTATTTCATAGCAGCTGGAACATTACCCTGCACCTGGGCATGCCCAGATCGATACACGGCGATCAATCCCGGAAGACGGCGGAATGCCATTTCGTCTACGACGATCATCTTATCCAATGCACCTTCCGGTAGGTCATGCTGATGTACCATCATCTCAAGCCACCGTTCGGCGTCTAGCAGTCGGTCCATAGCCGCATCTAACTCGTTGCAAGCAAGTGAAGCCCAGGCATATTCAACACAAAGTACAGGCCGGTAGCGGACAATTTCATCGGGGATCGCCTTGAGCCAGCCCAGTACCGCTGTTTCTTGTCTACTTCTGCTCATGGGGAGCCATGCCAGCTCGACCAAATCTGCAACTCGCGCGTAATCCTTGGCGGCCAGTGCATGGCGTATCGCATCGGCCATCGATCCATATTGCTCGTACCACATGCTCGCACGACGGTGTAGTTCAGCTACCTGATCGGGCTGATCTTCCCTCAAATGTACAGAGAGAACTTCAGCAAAGAGGTGATGATAGCGATACCATTGACGCTTGTCATCCAGTGGAACGACAAAGAAATTGCCTCGCTCCAGGGACTGAAGCCGCGCGTTTCCATCTTGCTGTCCGGTGACTGCATCGCACAGAGATCCATGCAACCGGTCGAGAATAGAGGTCTGAAGTAAAAAGCTCCGAACATGATCGGGCTGACTCTGCAGGACCTCTTCGACCAGATAATCCACAATGTATCGATTGTCTCCGGCGAACGCCGGAACAAAAGCCTGAATGTCCTCACGCCCCTGCATAGAGAGCGCTGCCAGCTGAAGTCCCGCAATCCAGCCTTCGGTGCGGGCTTCCAGCAAAGTTATATCTTCAGCCGTAAGATTCAGGCCCATCACTTGATTAAAGAACATCGCCGCTTCTTCAGGAGTAAAGCGAAGGTCGGTGGCACGCAGCTCGGTTAAGAGGCCGCGAGCACGTAATCGGCCCAAGGGAAACTGCGGATTTTCACGAGTAGCGATGACTAAGTGCACCTGTGGCGGGAGATGCTCGAGGAGGAAGCCGAGAGCATCGTCGATCTCCTTCGCATCAATAACATGGTAGTCGTCAAGGACGAGGACGAATTTGTACGGGAGGGCTGATATTTCATTGAGCAGGATCGTTAGAATCGATTCGGTTGGCGGTGGCTGTGCGGATTTGAGCTCGCTAACCACGCCTCCTCCAATATTCTCCACAATCGTCTGAAGTGCAGCTACAAGGTGAGTCAGGAAACGTGTAAAGTCGTCATCCCCTTCATCTAGTGACAGCCATGCGACAGGTCGATCGCAACCGGTGACCCATTCGCTGACTAGGGTAGTCTTGCCAAAGCCGGCGGAGGCAGAGATGAGAGTCAGCTTGCGATCCAATCCCTCGTTCAACCGCTCGATCAGGCGTGGCCTTTGGACAACTCTCGTACGTAACAGTGGGATATACAGTTTAGTAGATAAAATTGGCATATTCATAGATTTATACTCACACGAAAATGACTTGCGCTCACATACTTCAACATAATTGATTGGCCCTCCCTATGACTTCATATCAATTATGATATATTCAATTTTAGCTTTTTACCACTGCGAGTTACTTCAACATAATTATTTACGGCCCAATGGAATTATTCAGGTATATGTTTCGAATGCGGGATCTGTTTTTTTGGCATGCTTTATCTCGAGCGCGAACTTAAAGTTTTCTTTACATTTCATTAATGGGTTAATCTACCATGATATTATACAAGGAAGTAAATCGCTATCATTTATGGCGAATTGATGTTACTAATTGTCGATGACTCAAAACTACAAGAGAGGATGTGTGGTGACAACTACTATTGGCATATGAGAAATAACGCTGGAGTCAGTCTATGAATGGAGGTTAACAATCTAAGATGAAAAAAAATTTAAGTCGAATGTTAGTTGTTTTGTTGATGGGAACTTTCCTCTTCCCAACAGTAGGGAATGCCGCGGACGCTCCTGCTCTTACTGCGCAGGAAAAATATGATGCTTTAGCAGCGAAAGGAATTTTTTCCGGAATTAACGGCGCAGCTGCACTTGATCAGAATATGACTCGTGCACAATTTGCTAGAGTAGCTGCGTTAATCCTAGGTCTTGAGGGTATAGGAGCAACGGATACTACGGTTGTAACAGAAAAACCTTTCTCAGATGTGGAACTGGGAACATGGTATATAGAAGAGATTGCAACTGCTAAAAAGGCTGGCATTATTGATGGATATCCAGATGGAACCTTTAACCCTAAAGGCGATATTAGTGTCCAAGAGCTGGCGGTCGCAACTGCACGCGTACTTGGTGAAGAACCTGTGGAGGATGCGGAAGTAGAGGGAGCTGCAAAATGGGCTGCAGGTTCTATTCAAGCTTTAATAAACTCAGGGGTTGATTTTCCAACGAATTATACTCAGCCTGCTACACGTGCGCAACTTACGGATTTAGCCTTTCATGCAGATGTAGTGATAATGGAAAAGAAGGAAGAAGCGCAGAAGGAGCATGAAGAAGCGCAGAAGAAGCTTGAAGATGAGAAAAAGCAGGAAGAGCAGTATTGGTATTTAGCTTCGTCGCCAACACTATCCCCACTAGATTTGATCAATGCTGCATCAGCTTCCGGTTCATGGGCTAATGTTGATGTGACGACTTTTGTCAATGCAGGTATTACTGGTGTAACGACATCCAATGTATTAGCTGTTAAAGTTGCACTCGAATCTGGTGGAAGCTCTCCGAGGAACGTTTCAGAAATTCAAGCCATCGTTAATGTGGTTATTGACGATATTACGAAGCAAGCGGCACTAGATTTAATCAATGATGAATCAGAGAGAGGCATATTGACGATTTTAACGGAAACGCAAGTTACTGTGACGACTTTTGCCGATGCGGGAGTTCAGTATGTTACATCAGATAACCTATTCGCCATCAATTACTATTTGGAAATTAGCTCGAAGTCCTATCCAAGATCAACTACTGATATTCAAAAGATCGTTGACGAGACGATTGAAGAACTCACCGTACTGTCCATCTATGAATATTTGACTCCTTTCTTCGGTTTTGGACCTAGTAAACCTGACAAAGCATTATTCGCTCGCGCTGGTATAACCGGATTGACAGATTTGGACGAAGATGAATTCGATTATTTCTTAGATGAATTTGAATCGACCTATATTAATTTCCCTAGCAATAATGGTGGAGTGCCTATGCAAACTAAACAACAAATCCAGGAAGTTGTTGACTTTTACTTAGATTACTTAGCCCTACAATAACGATTAATGAATGCAATAATCGTAAAACTGCAAAGGGTTTGCATATTCAACCTTTAGTTGTAGTTGCTTTCAAGCGAGAAAATGATTTAAACTAGAAAAATAGCGGCGTAAGGGAGGTGATCCCTACGCCGTTATTTATTCATGAGTAATTGCACTATTTCTGTCACACTACCAACCTTAACAGCGTCTTTTGTCTGAACTTCTGCCAATACGCGCTAGTCACGATCTATCAATGGAATTTGGTGGTTAACTCTGATGTAATTAGAGCTAAATGCAAAATGACCCGAAAGGGGTCACTTTTTTAAGTGTCCATCTTTCGGGTCACAGTTCATTGATCACTCTAAGGTGTCTTCTTTTTACACAATGTGGGCAAAATGTGGGCAATCACTGTTACCCTAAGGAGAAACCCTTGCTACACAAGGGCTCAGCCCTTATTACATCATGCCGCCCATACCGCCCATGCCACCCATGTCAGGCATAGCTGGTTTGTTTGGTTCAGGCTTTTCAGCGATTACCGCTTCTGTTGTCAAGAAGACAGCAGCGACGGAAGCTGCGTTTTGTAGTGCAGAACGAGTTACTTTCACTGGGTCGATGATGCCCGCTTCGAACATGTTAACCCACTCGCCAGTTGCTGCATTGTAACCTGTACCTACAGCCTCATTCTTCAGACGTTCTACGATTACAGAGCCTTCTTGACCTGCATTCGCAGCGATCGTACGGATTGGTTCTTCGAGAGCGCGTAGAATGATGTTCACACCCGTCTTCTCGTCGCCTTCTGCTTTAACTGCAGCTACTGCATTGTAAACGTTAACGAGTGCAGTACCACCACCGGATACGATACCCTCTTCTACAGCAGCACGCGTAGCGTTCAATGCATCTTCGATACGAAGCTTGCGCTCTTTCAATTCTGTTTCTGTCGCAGCACCAACTTTGATAACTGCTACTCCGCCAGCAAGCTTAGCAAGACGCTCTTGCAGCTTTTCACGGTCGAAATCAGAAGTTGTATCTTCGATTTGTGCTTTGATCTGGCTTACACGTGCATCGATATCTGCTTTATCACCAGCACCGTCAACGATGATGGTATTTTCTTTGCTTACACGAATTTGGCGAGCTGTACCCAGTTGCTCGATACTTGTTGATTTCAACTCAAGACCAAGCTCTTCTGTAATCACTTGACCACCAGTAAGTGCAGCGATATCTTGCAGCATCGCTTTACGACGATCACCGAAGCCTGGAGCTTTAACAGCTACACAAGTGAATGTACCACGCAGACGGTTCACGATCAGTGTCGCTTGTGCTTCACCTTCAACGTCTTCTGCGATAATAAGTAATTGCTTGCCGGATTGTACAACCTTCTCAAGAACAGGAAGGATCTCTTGTATGTTAGTGATTTTCTTATCTGTAATCAAGATGAATGGGTTATCCAATACTGCAATCATCTTGTCTGTGTCAGTGATCATGTATGGAGAGATATATCCACGATCGAATTGCATCCCTTCAACGACTTCAAGCTCAGTTTGGAAGCCCTTGGACTCTTCAACTGTAATTACGCCGTCTTTGCCAACCTTCTCCATTGCATCTGCGATCAATTGACCCACTTCATCGTCAGCAGCGGAAATCGCAGCAACCTGTGCGATATCATTACTACCTTCAACTTGCTTGGAGATGGCTTGTAATTGCTCAACTGCCGCTCTAACCGCTTTGTCGATCCCTTTACGGATAACCATTGGGTTCGCACCAGCAGTAACGTTTTTCAAGCCTTCGCGAATCATTGCTTGAGCAAGAACAGTAGCTGTAGTCGTACCATCACCAGCGATATCGTTCGTCTTCGTAGCAACTTCTTTAACAAGCTGTGCACCCATATTTTCGAATGCATCTTCAAGCTCAATTTCCTTAGCAATCGTTACACCATCGTTTGTGATTAGCGGAGAACCGAATTTCTTCTCTAGAACGACATTGCGACCTTTAGGTCCAAGCGTAACTTTAACTACATTCGCCAGAGCGTCAACACCACGAAGCATTGCGCGGCGAGCATCTTCACTAAATCTAATTTCTTTAGCCATCGTTATTATTACCCTCCTCGTTTTCTTAGCCTACGATTGCGTGAATGTCGCTTTCCTTCATAATCAAGTATTCTTTGCCTTCATACTTGATTTCCGTGCCTGCATATTTAGAAAATAATACACGATCGCCAACGCTCACTTCTAGAGCGATCCGACCGCCGTCTTTATTTATCGCGCCACTACCCACTGCAATAATCGTACCTTCTTGTGGCTTTTCCTTCGCTGTATCTGGAAGTACAATGCCACTAAGGGTTTTTTCCTCTTTCGCGCTTGCTTCTACAAGAACGCGATCGCCCAAAGGTTTAATCATGTAAATAGCCTCCTTCATAAATAGGTGCGTTTAATTTTTTTCGTTAGCACTCGATTACAACAAGTGCTAATAACCATTTTCTATGATACTGATTTTAGCGATTGTTTTCAAGTCCTTTTCGTTGAAATCGATCACAAAAAAATAATAACGAGCCCGCGACAACCGTGGACTCGTTATTTTTCAAATAAATGTTTACTGATATTAGACTAGGTTTTGAAATTACCGACTAATCCCTTCAATTTCGATGCCATCGAACTCAAGTTTTCAGCCGTGCGTGCCATCTCCTCCGTGGAAGACAATTGTTGCTCGGTCATTGCGGATACTTGCTCAGTGAACGAAGCTGTTTCTTCAGTTATCCGAGTAATATCTTGAATCGACTGAACAACCGAAGTGCTACCCGCAGACATCTGTTGGACAGAAGCGGCTACATCAACGATATCGCCACTTAAACGACTTACTTTTCCGACAATATTACGGAAAGTTTCTTCAGCGTTACGCATCCCGCTTACCGCTGAGAAAACTTGACTCGCACTTTGCTCGAACATAACGACGACTTGTCCAATGTCACCGGACATCTTGCCGATCGTATCTCCGATCTGAACTGCAGATTGTTGTGATTGATCCGCAAGCTTGCGAATTTCATCTGCAACAACCGCAAAGCCACGACCGTGTTCACCTGCACGTGCTGCCTCAATCGCTGCATTCAAAGCGAGAAGATTCGTTTGATTCGCAATTTCAGAAATATATCCCGTTACTTCACGAACTTGCTTAGACTTCTGATTGAGTCCACGTACAATCTCTTGAAGTGACTTAAATGCGGCCTCTACCTCTGCGATTTCCGCAGAAGTCGTATTCAAGAGCTGTGATCCTGCTTCTGCATTGCTCACAGTTGTTTGTGCAGCATCCGATACGCCTGTTGTTGTTGCAGCAATTTGATTCAAACCACCAAGCGTCTCTTTCATTACAGCTGAGATTTGCTCAGACTGCGACACTTGTGTTTCAGATCCTGCAGCAACTTTTTCAACTGCCTTAGACACTTCACTGCTTACACGCGCATTCTCCAAAGTCCCTTGCTGAAGTTGAAGCGCTGCAGCCGCAAGCTCTGCTGTACTTTCACGAATTTCTTTCATCATTTTTTGCAATCCATCTAACATCATATTCGCAGAGTTTGCCAAATCACCGAGTTCATCCTGAGAGTTCACTTGAATACGACGAGTTAAATCCCCACCCGATGATGCGATGTTGCGTAGCGTTGCAGTTACACCGCCAATGGAGCTCGTAAGTTGTTCGTTAATCCACTTTAAGCCCCAACCGACAAGTGCTGCCATCGCAACAAACAGTAGAATAACAACCGTCAGTAACGTCGCATTGTCCGAGAAGCTTATATTCGCTAATAACAAAATAATACCGACAAGCATTAAGCCAATCACTACTAGATAACCCATTGTTAGCTTGCGACTGAGTGACATGTTACCCATATGTAATTCCCCCCCGAATGGTTAATTCCAATGTAAGCACTTTCTTAAGAGAGTGTATCACATTTAGGGAGTTTGGACTATCGAAATTTGATGAACAGTGTTGAAATTTATTCCATTTATTTTTCACGTGCGGCCAATCGTTTCCGATAGGCAATCTTGGACAATAAAACACTAATTTCATACAGCACTACAAGCGGGATCGCAACCAACAAATCTGAGATCACATCCGGTGGTGTAATCATGACTCCTATCAAAATAAGCAGAAACCAAGCTACCTTCCGCATCTTCTGCAGCATGAAGGGATTTAAAATTCCGATTCGTGTTAAGAATAAAATCAACAGCGGTAGCTCAAATAACAATGAGATTGGAACGACGATATTGAATAAAAACGAAAAATATTGAGTTACGCCATAGGTTTCACTTAATCCCATACTCGCCGTTACACTTTCTGTGAAGATGTACGCCATCGGAAAGACAATGAAATAGCCAAATGCAACTCCAACTAGGAACATCAATAATGCACCAGGAATATATCGTAGTGTCGCTCTCTGTTCTTTAACCCCTAAAGCAGGACGTACGAAAGCCCATAGTTGAAACAGCGTAAAAGGAATCGCAGCAATGAGTGAAATGATGAATGCAAACTTCACATATAGACCAATCGCATCCCAAGGCGAAAATACGTGTAGCCCTAGATTTTCCACTGGAGCCGCCGCAACTAGATAATCGAATAAGGGTTGTGCCCCAAATAGACCACCCACCAGTCCGAGAACAAGTACGATCAGGCAGTAGATTAGTCGCTTGCGCAGCTCTCCCAAATGCTCCATCACAGGCATCGGAGTTTCCGCTTGCCCCTCAGTCGCGTGTTTCATCCCGTGCGATCCTCCATGCAACAAGGAAGCTGACTTAAGCGCAATATTTACACTGCGCTAGAGTCAGCCCCTGTTTGTGTTGTTGTAACTCCGTTCCACTTACTCTGGAAGACGTCTTTCTTCCTTCGTTAAATCCTTCTGCTCTGAAGATACATCCACTCGACTCGCATTACGTTCCTTCGAATCGTCCATTAAATCGTTCGCACCTTTCTTAAATTCACGCAGCGTACGACCAAAAGCTCGTCCTAATTCAGGCAGCTTATTCGGACCAAACAATAACAATGCAACGAGTACGAGCAAAATAACCCCCGTTGGACCTATACCAGACATCTGTCATTCCTCCGATCTGACTTGAATATCATCAAATTATTCCTATTTCAACAACGAGAACATCAACATCATGCAGTCTCGACGATATTAAATGCCTATCTTTTACACGTATCATATCATACCGCAACTTCAGTAAATAGTGAATATTCATGACAATTATATGTCGAACATTCGAAGTTCATTACTGTTCGTCTTTACGCAACCCTTTGACTTGCAGCAATGCTTCTGGCAATACGTTCATTATTGCCATCAATTGCTCATGGACGCCCTTTGGCTCTCCAGGCAAATTGACGATTAATGTCCGGTTTCGAATGACGCATACCCCTCGAAATAACATACCCGAAGCAGAATCCTTGGATACCGCTGCACGCATCACTTCTGCCATCCCCGGAACATTCCGGTCGGCAATCATCATCGTCGCTTCGGGTGTTACATCACGTAAGCCCAGTCCGATGCCTCCAGTAGTTAAAACGAGATCTGCTTGATAATAATCAACCATCTCTATAAGAGCAGCACGAATTTCATCCTGATCATCGGGAACAACGCGATAATCTACAATTTCTCCACCGAGCTCTTCATCGATAAGCTCACGGATGACTTGTGCGGAAGTATCCTCACGTTCACCTCGTGAACCTTTATCACTAGCTGTAAGTAAAGCAACTTTCCAACGCATTCTGAACCCCTCCATCCCATGAGTTGATCCGACTACTCCGTCTTCGTTGTCCAACAAAACTGTTGATCGGTGACTACACCATCTAACTTCAGATCATGAGTTTCTGTCGGCAATCTTTGACCAATAAATTGGTTTGAATAACCGAAACCGATCCATAAACTAGGATGCTGACTGACCTGATGCAATTTCTCATATAAGCGGTCATAATACCCTCCGCCATATCCGAGACGTTCTCCACGTACGTTGAAGGCAAGCCCTGGAACGAGCACTACATCGATCGGTTGCGCCAAATCCCAAAGCTCTGTATGCATCGGATCTGGTTCAGGAACACTCCATCGACCTCTCGACCATGGTGACACTGCTGTTACAACTCTGAGCTCCATCTCAGCTTCATTATGGACAACTCGCGGTGCTAAACATCGATCACCAGAAACTAGGCTACGTGAGAGAATCGCTGAAGGATCGGCCTCTGATCGAAAAGCAGCATAGATACATACTGTAAGTGGTCGGCGTAATTGCTCTCTTAAAGGAGCAAGTAGCTCATACTCCACCTTTTCGCAAAGTATCTTCGATTGGTTTGTCCGTGTTGTAACATCAAGTTCGTCTCGAGCTTGTTTCATGATGCGGCGCCACTCTAATTTATTGGGTGAATCCGCTAATTGACCCAAGAACAATAACCACCTCAAAATCGCAATAAAAACATAGTTCTATCATACCATTTTCCACTTTTTTCTCCAAATCAGGCTTACTTGGACGTTACATGCAATTTGCGATACACTAGGATAATTAGGATAAATGAAAGATTCGGAGGGAATCCTCTTGCTATTACAAGCATCTGGAATAACAAAACATTATGGAATAACACCTGTGCTCGAAGGCATTTCACTACAAGTTCAAGAACGTGATCGCATTGGCTTAGTTGGTGTCAATGGTGCGGGAAAATCGACATTTTTGAAAGTACTTGCAGGCGAGCTCAGAGCAGATACTGGTTCAGTGTCAAAACCACGAGAATTAAAAATTGGATATTTAGCGCAAAATGGTGGTTTGCAAGGTCATCGTACTATTATGGAAGAAATGACATCCGCTTATGGACCATTGTTAGATCACGAACGTAGTTTGCGCGATATGGAAGAGCGGATCGCTGACCCTGCAGAACTCGAAAATGCTGAAAGATACGAAACGTTACTTGCTCAATACGCAGATGCCAGTGAGAAGTTTCGTGAACTAGGCGGCTACGAAATGGATAACCGTACACGCAGTGTTCTTTACGGTATGGGCTTTGGCAATTTTGAACCGGATACAGAAGTTGCCTCTCTGAGTGGGGGTCAGCGTACACGACTTGCACTTGCGAGATTGTTGCTTGTTCAACCTGATCTATTGCTGCTTGACGAACCTACAAACCATCTCGATATTGATACGCTCACATGGCTAGAGGGTTATCTACGTAGCTATGCGGGTGCTATGGTCATCGTGTCACATGACCGTTTCTTCCTTGATGCGATTGTTACTTCTATTGTAGAGATTGAACGTAATCAAGCGACGCGTTACACGGGTAATTATAGTCGGTTTATGGAGCTTAAGACTGCCGCATTCGATCAGCAGCTCAAGCTTTTCGAGCAACAACGCAAAGAGATTTCCCGTATGGAGGACTTTATTCAGCGAAATCTTGTACGTGCAACTACTACAAAGCGTGCCCAAAGTCGACGAAATGCGCTCGAAAGAATTGAACGACTGGAGAAGCCGGGCTCTTTAAAGCAAGCAAGCTTTTCATTTACAACTGAGCGGCGCAGTGGCAAGGAAGTATTACGAGTCGTTAACGCATCTGCAGCACCTGTTGTAGAGCTATCTTCTTTGTTCCGCGGAGTTAGCTTTGAAGTGAAGCGCGGTGAGCGCTTAGCGCTGCTCGGTCCTAACGGGGTCGGAAAAACAACGTTGTTGCGCGCACTTATTGGAAAGCTCGAGCTACGCTCAGGCGTAGTGGATTGGGGTGCAGGTGTGTCTTTAGGCTACTACGATCAGGAGCAACGAGAGCTCAATCCAGCGAATACGGTGCTTGAAGAGCTATGGAGCACGTACCCGATGCTCCCCGAAGCAGAAATTCGTACTGTGCTCGGCAACTTCCTGTTTAGTGGAGAAGACGTACGTAAAAAAGTAAGCTCGCTCAGCGGTGGGGAGAAAGCTCGCGTCGCATTATCCAAACTCATGTTGCGTAAGGCGAACGTACTTCTGCTAGATGAACCTACGAATCACCTCGACTTGATGAGCCGTGAAGTGTTGGAAGCCGCTCTCGATGAATATGATGGCACACTCATTTTTGTATCGCATGACCGGTATTTCTTGAATCGGCTCGCTGATCGCATTGTCGAACTCCACCCTGATGGTGTACAACATTTCCTGGGCAATTATGACGAGATGGTCATAAAAAAACAAGAAATGCTCGAATGGGAACTCGCCAAGCAAGCACAATCGACACAGTCCGCTTCTCATAGGCAAGGCACGCAAGAGCAAGCTGCCGTTAGCGATTATGAAGCCGACAAGCAAGCAAAGCGTGAAGAACGTGCAAAACAACGCAAGCGCGAGCAGCTTGAAGCCGATATTGCTCAAATGGAGCAACAAATTGCGAGCCTAGAGCTGGAGATGACTTCACCAGAGCTTGTCAGCGACTATATGCTGCTGCGAGATAAACAAGCTGAGACCGAGAAAGTGCAAGCTGCACTTGAAGAAGCATATGCGTCCTGGGAAGCATTAATGGAAGAATAAATTCAGCGGAGTCATCAGGACGATTGTTCGTCTTGGTGGCTTTTTTTTGGCTTTTGTTTCATGAGTTGAACCCCATGTCACAGTATCCCTCTCGCTCAGTTCGCTCGTCGCACGTAATAACATGATACCCTTCCACAGAGCATGTACCCTAATCAAACTAACTAGGTACTACTTTCGTGCATGTAAGACCGTTTCACGGTCTTGCAACATGCGTCGAAGCTACTTTTGTGCATGTAAGACCGTTTCGCGGTCTTGCAACATGCGACGGAGTTACTTTCGTGTGTATAAGACCGTTTCGCGTTCTTGCAACATGCGACGGAGTTACTTTCGTGTGTATAAGACCGTTTCGCGGTCTTGCAACATGCGACGGAGTTACTTTCGTGCGTGTAAGACCATCTCGCGGTTTTGCACCATGCGTCGGGGTTACTTTCATGCATGTAAGACCGTTTCGCGGTCTTGCAACATGCGACGGAGCTACTTTCCTGCGTACATCATTCACCAGTTCCAGACTACGCACACCTTTTCCAAGTTACACACAACCTTATCCACACTGCTCAACCGCGCCCCAAAACCAAATTATGCTTATCCACATTCACAAATCGTTGAACTCCAACGTATTCCGACAATTTTTTCACAATTCACAATACTTTTTCATTTAATTGTCCACATTATCCACAATATCCACAGATCAACTGTGAAAAACTCATCCCATTTTCATACTACTCACAACACAACTCTACCAAGGCTTTCACCAAGTTACCCACATTATCCACAAAGGGTGTGAACAACTTTGTCCACACCCTAAATAAACACCTATATAAACTGCAATATTAGATGAACGAACTCGATAGGCTCACCCCAATTCCGCTCTCTGAGCTTCTGCATTTCGCCCAGCAATAACTGCTCCATTACACGCCGATACATATGCACGGGCGGCAGCTAGTATGATATCCTTATGAATCGCAGTACCTCGATATCTCTCGCCACCACTAATGACCGATACTACCGCTTCGCCAGAGGCATCTTCACCCGTGGATAGCGAATGTAATTCCAAATCCTCGAACACCGCATCGACAGGCATCGCTTGACGGATACAATTAATCACTGCTTCGAGAGGCCCTTCTCCTGATCCAGTATAGGTATTTTCACTTCCATCCTCAGAACGATGAATCGTAACAGACGCAATCCGCGATTTCTGAGAGCCTGCGAGCACTTGAAGATCCACCAATGCAAAAGGCTGCACATGGGCATCTGTCGCTTCTCCCACGAGTTCAAGCATCACGTCGTCTGTAACGATTTTCAACTCATCTGCCTTTTCCTTGAACCGAATATACAGCGCCTCCATTTCATGTTCAGAAAGCTCAACACCGAACTCAGCAACTCGATGCTTGATCGCATGTCTTCCCGAATGTTTACCAAGGATGATCATACTGCGCGGAATGCCCATTGCTTCAGGGTCCATAATCTCATAGGTATTACGATTTTTCAGCAGCCCATCCTGATGAATGCCTGATTCATGCTGGAAAGCGTTGCGTCCAACAATCGGTTTATTATAGGCAATTGGAAAATGCATCGTGCGACTGACGATCCGGGACGTTTCATAAATTTGATCTACTGCAATCCCCGTTTCCACACCTAGCGATTCACCGCGCGTTTCAAGCGCCATCACCAATTCCTCCAACGCACAGTTGCCTGCGCGTTCGCCAACTCCATTGACACTAACCTCCACTTGAGTCGCACCATGCCGAATCGCAGCGAGACTGTTCGCAACAGCAAGACCCAGGTCATTATGACAATGCGTACTGTAGATCACTTTATCGCCACCCCGCACACCTTCACGTACTCTCGTGAAAAGCGGGCCAAATTCCTCAGGCAGCGCGTATCCCATTGTGTCTGGAATATTAATAATGGTCGCACCTTCATCAATTGCTGCCTCCACTACACGCAACAGAAACTCTTCGCTCGACCGTGATGCATCCATTGGCGAAAATTCCATCTGGTCCACGAATTGTTTGCCATACGCAACCATGCTTCTAACCATGTCAATCACTTGGTCCTGTGTTTTACGCAACTGGAAATCAAGATGAATTTGCGAAGCAGAAATGAATAGATGCAATCTGCGCCGAGCCGCAGCTTGAGTAGCAGCAACTGCAGCATCAATATCAGCCTTCACACAACGAGCGAATCCACAAATTTCTGTTCCTTGCAGTTCTCGTGAGATTTGCTCGATCGCTTGAAACTCTCCTGGGCTCGAAATCGGGAATCCAGGTTCAATGATGTCTACACCTAGCCGCGCCAACTGGCGGGCGATTACAATTTTTTGTTCAGGCTTCATCGAAGCTCCTGGCGCTTGCTCACCATCTCGAAGTGTCGTGTCAAAAATGTGGATGCGGCGCTTGGCCGTATTACTCGTGTTCTTATTGTCGATTGTCATTAGTGTTTCCTCCTCAAATGGGATATCGGATAGTTCGCGAAGAGAACGACAAAAAGCCCGTCGTCTCTTCATGCTAGAGACGACGGGCTTGAAAGCCGCCGCGGTACCACTCCGCTTGGAGGGGTTTGCCTTCCGAATGGCAAACGTATCCTCCCCCTTATGCCACATTGATGCAGTCGTTCGGTCGACTACATTTCTGCGGACGCCCTATACCGGGGGCAAGCCGTCACGATGTACCTGAGCGAGGGGGATATTGCGACATATACGAGGTCTGCAATATACCTTGATCACCGTTCCACCATTCCGCTCCCGGGCGAGTTCAGCTTCCTCATTGACTGCGTCGCACCAACCCGCAGCTCTCTGAACTTGAGGAAATCCTACTACTCCCGTTCAACGCGTTAACAAATATAAAAGCCCACCAATCTCTTGTAAAAGAGACGGTGGGCACATTAGCCATCCGCGGTACCACTCTCGTTGATATCCCCATTGCTGGGAACATCCGCTTAAAGCTGCAAGCTCTTCTAAAACAAGCCCAACAGCTTACCCGATCACGGAGGTTAACCGTATCGTTGTACGCATCCAGAACGATCCCAAATGTTCCAACGATCCACTCCCAGGCGAGTGTTCGAGACCCCTTCCACTGCGTTGCACCAACCCGCAGCTCTCTGTATGCCGGGCATACTCTACTTTTCCTGATCATCATGTTTATGCTGTTATTATCCCTAGTATTGGGGATTGGTATTCATTATATTCACCATCGAATATTCTGTCAATGGTTTTGATGCCTACTTTCCAACCGACCATTCCTCAAGCGAAAATACCGGCTCTGCTTTAAAGTCTAACGAGCTAAACTGCTTGTGTCTCCATTTCAAATCGGCTGCAGCCGCTATCATAGCTGCATTATCGGTACAGAGTGAATGCGGTGGAATGAGTAGCGGTAATCCCGCTTCTGTACACATTGTCGTCAACCTTTCACGAAGCCCTTGGTTTGCAGCAACACCTCCACATAAGAGCACCTGCTTAGCACCGAGCTCTTTTGCAGCACGCATCGTTTTGCTTGTGACAACGTCGATCACCGACTGCTGGAAGCCTCGCGCCAATGCGGAAAAATCGGGAGACTCCCCCTTCATTCTTGAACGATTAATTTCAGATAAGACCGCTGATTTCAAGCCACTAAAGCTGAAATCAAAAGAATCAGGCTCCAGCCATGCACGCGGCAACACAACCTCATCTTCTGCAGATTGCGCTAAGCGATCGACATACGGTCCACCAGGATAAGGAAATTGCAACGCCCTCGCTACTTTATCATACGCTTCGCCAACAGCATCATCTCGCGTTCTCCCGATAATGCGGAAGTTACCTTCTGACTCTAGCAATACGATCTCCGTATGACCACCTGAAACGACGAGCGCGAGTGAGGGATACTCTATATCTCCAACAAGATGATTGGCATAGATGTGTCCTGCAATGTGATGTGTTCCGATGAGCGGAATATCAAGTGCAAGCGCTAAGCTCTTCGCAGCAACAACTCCAACAAGCAGCGCACCGACCAGCCCTGGCCCCTGTGTGACGGCGATGACATCAATCTCTTCGAGTGAAATTGCTGCCTCGGCGATCGCCTCCTCAATGATAACTGTTATGCTCTCAACATGTTTACGCGAAGCAATTTCCGGAACGACGCCACCAAATTTGCGGTGAGTCTCAATTTGGCTTGAAACGATATTTGATAACACTTCGCGTCCGTTACGTACGACAGCTACCGATGTTTCATCACAGCTAGTCTCTATTGCGAGCATCAGATAGGGGGAGCTTGAAGGTTCATTTTTCAATTGTATCATTGTGCTTCTCCTTCTTTCGCTCCAATCGGGTCGCCATCTGCTTCATCGCGAATGAGCTCTGCCCACATAATTAGTGCATCTTCATGATTGTCTGAATAATAGGCTGGGCGAACGCCCGATGATTTAAAACCTAGTTTACTGTAGAGTCTTTGGGCTGTTTCGTTAGACACACGTACTTCCAACGTCATCCGCTCAGCACTGAACCATTTCGCTGTTCTCATCAGCTCGCGGAGCAAACGTTCTCCATTACCTTGTCCACGATAAGGCTCACGGATCGCAATGTTGGTCACATGTGCTTCATCAATAATGATCCACATGCCACCATAGCCGATAATAACTCCGTCCTGTTCCATGATCATATATTTTGCGAATAGATTGTTGGTTAACTCGTTGCGAAAAGCTTCTGCAGTCCAAGGAGAGCTAAACGATTCGTTTTCAATTTGTACTATTGTGCTAATATCATCCATGGCCATCATTCGATATTCAAAAGTACTTTGCGCTTTAACCCGCTCTTGCCTCATCGTTTCACTCTCCCCGCGATGCGGAAAGGAGTTTCGATTCCGCTTCTGTCAGCTGTGTATAGTTCGGAACGAACGTGT
The DNA here is from genome assembly GCA_029203125.1 of Candidatus Cohnella colombiensis. Taxonomy (GTDB): domain Bacteria; phylum Bacillota; class Bacilli; order Paenibacillales; family Paenibacillaceae; genus Cohnella; species Cohnella colombiensis. Next base: position 563,345 of record CP119317.1, on the reverse strand, counting down.
GAACCTCGTCACGCTCACCTAAGCGAAATCTACGTTCGCCGAGTTGCCCTATAGCTCCAGCATCCAAATTGCAACTATATATTTCTAGCTGCGGGTACGTCTCTCGTACCTGCTCAATCGTTGCTGTATGTACGCCTATATCTCCAACAAACCACACCGTACATATATCCGCTTCATTTAACCCGTCATTTTTTTGCTCCTGCACATGATCTGACCGACTCATCGAGAGTTCACCAAGCTCTGGCGCCCAATCCGCAATCATACGAATGCGATCGGGATCAAGCATCTGCCAATGGGTGTCACCATGAGAATTTGAAATCGCCTCGAAGCGCGAGCTGTAAACTTGTCCACGACGTGCGTCCATTATAGGGACAATCCACGCTTTCCCCTCAGGTTTTAAAGCTTTGCACGCCCCAAATGCCAATGCCTCCAGGCTAGATACGCCAATTAATGGTTTATTCCATGTCCATGCCAAAGTTTTCGCAGCTGTTACTGCGATCCGTACGCCAGTATATGAGCCCGGTCCTTGCCCAACTGCGATTAGATCAATCTCATTACCCCTAATCCCATTGCGCGCAAGGAGCTCCTTAATTTCACTAATGATCCGCACAGAATGATTGCGTTCAGCAAACGTCAAAGATGTATCTACTAATCGTCCATCCCTTACAATGGCGACTGTTAATGATGCCGTCGAGGTATCAATCGCAAGCGTCGTCAACGAACGTGTTGTCAAATCTAAGTTGCTCATTGCGCTAATTCCTCCCCCTCACCAAAACCTTCTTGCACAAGTTTATGACACCAATTCACATATCGTTCACCTTGTGGAATGCACACAATTGTTCGCGCGCTAGTACCATTCGTCTCAAGCTGGATATGTAACCGCTCCTCAGGAAGAATCGGCACGATAATAGAAGCCCACTCCACCAAGCTCACACCATTCCCATGAAAATATTCATCTAGCCCCAGCTCATCTGCTTCCTCAAGCGTGATTCTGTAAACATCCATATGATATAAGGGCAATCTGCCACTCTCATATTCCTTAATAATCGTAAACGTAGGACTGTTTACAATTCCCTCAACCCCTAATGCCGCAGCAAAGGCTTGTGCAAACCTTGTCTTTCCGGCTCCTAAATCGCCATCCAGCGCAATCACTGCTCCCGGGTAAGCTAGCTTTGCAAGTATGCTCGCAATCGCGACCGTGCCCGCTTCATCATTCACGATAAATCGAAATTGTCTATCCTCTTCATTCCGTTGCATTCGTCCCATTATCCCTTCGGAAAATGATTATATCCCCGCTTCTCGAGCGGTTTACGCTTACCAGAACCATATTCTAGGTCCACACCTGGCGATCCTGCTTCCACTTCGCCGATGATGAACAATGGAATCCCTTCAGCGCGAAAAGTTTCTCTCATGGATGCTTCATACTTTCGTTCTGCTGTTCCTATAAGTACATAATCTTCTCCACCATACAGCACCCAATCCAATGGTGGAATATTGCATTGCCCAGCGTAACCGACTAGCTCTCCTGCAAGTGGAAGACTGGCCTCATGGAGGACAAGTTTCACATCTGACGCTTCGGCAATTTCCCAAGCTTCGCTTGATACGCCATCACTAACATCATTCAGCGATGCGCCCCATCCATTCGTAATAAGCAATCTTCCCGCTTTCACAGATGGATTGGGTCTTCTGTGAGCGGATATTAGTCGCTTAGGAGGCGGGGAGATGACAAGCCTACGATGTTCCTCTGATTGTAGCATCCCATGGAGACCACCTGCCGACAACCCTGTAGGACCCGTAAGAAATATAAAATGTCCCGGCCGAGCACCGTTGCGATAAATGGCTTTACCTGCCTCAACCTGTCCGACAATCGTCACTGAAATAACAAGAGACTCCGGCGCCGATGTCGTATCTCCACCAACAACGATGACCCCATAGCGTTCTGCACATTCATATAGTCCGTCGAATATTCGCTTCAACAACGATGTATCCCATTGCGGAGGAATGCTTATAGCAACTAGCGCATGCTTGGGTATGCCACCCATGGCCGCGATATCACTAATGTTTGCTGCAAGAGCTTTATACCCGATATCTTCAGGCTCCATCGTCTCGGGACGAAAGTGCACACCTTCAACCATCGTATCGACAGCAAGCAGCCATTCAAGTCCGGATGTCCCAGACACTACCGCCGTATCATCACCGATGCCTAATTTTACACCTGCAGCAGCTAATGATGTATCGCTGTGTCGCCCTGCCGTCCATTCGCGTATGCGTCCGAACTCTTCTAGTGGAGCCACGGAGCAATCCCCTTTTACGTCATTTTGACCTTAATTATATCGGTGCATGCCCGAACATGCAAAGTCAAACCTGTACATATATACCTTCGTCAAATAAAGATCTTTGCACGTGAGGACTTGAACAGGCTCCCAACCTGGCAATGCGAAACATACACTGACGAGGTACATCCCCTCAAATCGCCCCTGTCTAGCTAATTCAGCTAGCTTTTGCATCGCGCCGGGGTATAGATAACAAACAATGATGCTATCTTTACTATAACTATAGGTATATATATTGCTAAAACGATATGAAAGTCGGTCATTCCGTGCAAATATTCTAGACACAACATACGGTATTAAAGAGTTTTCGATTCCAATAATTTTTCGATTATCACACTCTCTTGCAAGTTGTAGCGCTAATGTTCCCCAACCAGATCCAGCCTCTATAATCGTACCTGTTCCTGGTAGCTTCTCTACGATCTCTACTACGACTTTACGAACTGAAGATGCGGATGGCATAGGAGAAATTCCATTGCTCCAGCTCATGAATACGATCGATACAACAGAGAGTAACGCCACAATCAATATGAGCAAAGATACGCTCTGATCAACCCATCCAGCCATCACTTTCAACCTCTCAAAATCTCAAATGAGCATTATTTGGAAGACAGCTCGCAATCCATTGTCTCGCAACGAGTTCATTGGTGCAACTATTTCATTGTTAAATATTAGAGCATGAAATCATAGAGTTCAGCTGATAGACTTAGTGTCGAGCCAAAACAACAGCACACTAAGGGAGGAAATTATATATGAAAAAGCAACAACAGTGCAGATGGAAGAAGTCGCTTATCCTTGGAACGCTAGCATTAACACTTTCCGTACCAGTAGGAGCAGGTGCGGCATCAGCAGCAACTCCAACAACTTGGAATCAAACTCAAGTCAAACAAGTTTTGAGCACATACAACATTGATATCGATGCATTAATTCAACAATACTTGCAAGGCACTTATACTATCGTGAAACAACCAACAGTGACCAAGCAACCAACGATAACAAAGCAACCAACTACAACCAAGCAACCAACTACAACCAAGCAACCAACTACAACAACAAAGCAACCAACTACAACAAAGCAACCGACTACGACAACGCAACCAACTACAACAAAACAACCGACCACAACAAAGCAACCAACTACAACAAAGCAACCGACCACACCTGCGAAACAACCAACTACGACAACAAAACCTAGCCAACCAACGACTACTGTCGCTGAATCGGAATTTGCTACACAAGTTGTCATGTTAGTTAATCAAGAACGTGCGAAAGCAGGACTCAGCCCGCTTAAGACGACAAACTCCACACTGAAGCTAGTCGCTCTTGATAAAGCGAAGGACATGTACCACAACAATTATTTTGACCATAATTCACCGACTTATGGTTCCCCATTCGATATGATGAAGCAATATGGAGTAAGTTACAGCTATGCGGGAGAGAATATTGCTAAAGGGCAACGTACTCCTCAAGAGGTAATGACTGCATGGATGAATAGCGCGGGACACCGTGCCAACATCTTAAGTGCTAACTTCACAACGATCGGTGTCGCTTACTACAACGGTGTATGGGTTCAAGAATTTATAGCATAACAACTAAGAAAAACCGTCAGGGAAATTCCCCCTGGCGGTATTTTTCGGTTTCGAGGATATCTGAGACTTAGTATTCGTAGCCAATGTCCAGCCAACTTGTATGATTCATCGTACAAAATCCAAAATACAACAGCAATAGGCTTGTGTCCCACCTCTACACACGTCGTTTTGTTGCTCGCGCCGACAGCGTCTGTTCGAGCAGAAATGGTGGGCATTGGTCACCGTTCGAGCAGAAAAATGGACACTCATGTCCGTTAGATGCAACAATGATGATGACTCGCTGCAGTTACGGACACTCATGACCATTAGATGCGTTATTCGCGAGTTTTTTCGATATTATTGTTGCTAATGGGCATCAATGACTGTAAGGAGATCAAAATGTTCGATTACTGTCACTAACGGTCAAAAGTGTCCCCATGAGTAGTTAATGCGTGCACAATGCAACAACGAAAAAAGAGTCTATCCGAAAGGATCTACTTAGGCATCTCTGCCGTTATTAATTGTTGTTGGTGGACCTTAGCGGGATCGAACCGCTGACCTCTTCGCTGCCTGCGAAACGCTCTCCCAGACTGAGCTAAAGCCCCACAACTACGAAACTGGGATAAAGATAATTCTTTTGATAAAATTGTTGATTATCGTTGCATTACGAGTTGCCCTCCCAGCTGAGCTAATTCCCCACTACTTTCTGACATATCAAATAAAGGGCATACCTGATCGGTTATTAACCGAACAGATATGCCCTCTTAATATGTGTGCGAAATTAAACCGTCGCTGACGGATCGCCTTGCTGATCTTGTTTCTTCTTGCCCCAAGGTGTTCCGAGCAGTGGCAATGCCCAACGATCCAAGCCGTACCAGCCTGCAACCTTCCAGCCCAATACGAGCCAGGTAGCTAAGATGAACAGCAATGGGTTCGTGCTGAGTGTACCCGCGAACAAGAAAGCGGCATTCATGAATGCTCCGAAGAAAGCAGCCACGCCTGTAAGGAGTCCTAGAATTAGTCCTAATCCTACACAAACCTCTCCGAAAGCAACGAAGTATGAGAATACCTTCGCATTCGGAAGAACAAAATCTTGGAGGAACGAGGCGTACCAATCTGTAACGTCCTTGCCCTCATTAGCTTTTGCAATTGCACCGTTCAAAAAGCCTGAAAGTCCTGCACCCGCTTCGCTTCCAACCCATTTCTCACTCGTTACCTTATGCCAACCCGCATTCAACCACTGATAGCCAAGGTAAAGCCTAATCACTAACCAAATAAGTCCCGATCTCGTGTTGTTAAAGAAGAAATTAGACACCGGATTGTCTGGAACGATGATGTTTTTTCCTTTTAATTCATCTTTGATCGTCATCGAAATCATCCCCATTCGTTATGTATTTATATCACTTCCATCATACAGGAATTTATCAAGTTGTAAACTCCAAAAAATACCTGTTGCTCAACAGGTATTTTTTGGACGCTTATTGTCGCTCATGCAGCCGATCAATCGCCACAGTTTGCGTATCCGTGGGATTCATCCCAACTTGTACCGTCGCAACCCCATTCTCTACATCGACATTTTCAATCCATACAGTCGGACCATCATCTAGTTGAACCGCATAGTTGTCACTGGACTCATATATTTGTTGCGCTCTCTCTGGCTTCATGGTTCATCTGCCTCCATAGCGTCAGTTGTCGTTTCGCTAATAAGGCCATTATGGAAGGTGACTTGCCCTCCGCCCAATCCTTCATTGATCATTCGATCGACATCCATATCATAAGCTTCTCTACCTTCAAACCTTGAATCCTGTAACGATTCGTCCTCTTCATGACTCGAGTTCAATGTCATTATCGCCATCACCTCCATGTGTGTCTAAAGCTCTCATACATGGTTTCCATGAGGGTAGCAATTCATTCAGGATTGAACTACAAGAGTGGTGATAATAACCGTGCCAACGCTTCCTTCACCTTCCGACGACGTGGTCGACCGCGAAAAGTCGTATAATCGAGTTCCACACTCGCCTCCATATCTTGAAGGAAATCATACTCAATGCGTTCAATCGGATGTGCTGAGAAAAGATGAGCATTAATCTCGAAATTACTGAAGAAGCTACGCAAATCCATATTCGCTGAGCCCACAACACCGATCATGGAATCGATGAGTAGCGTCTTTGCATGAATGAAGCCTTTGTGGTATTGCCATACTCTAACTCCTGACCTTAGCATCTCCTCTGCATAGGACATTGAAGCGTGATGAACAAGCCATGTATCCGGAATATAAGGCATCATAATTCGAACATCTAGGCCACTCCTCGCAGCGTCATGCAACGCCATCGCAATACTAGGGCTTGGAATGAAGTAAGGTGTCGTAATCCAAATCCGGTTCTGGGCAGCAGACATCATCGAATAGAACGTTTCGTGGATCGCATCTCCTCGACGATCCGGGCCTGCAGATACAATTTGAACCTCATCCTTCGAGTCGCAATCATGAATCGGGAAATATTGGGGGTCAACCAGTTTTTCCTTTGTTGCGATTTCCCAATCCTTCAGAAACACTTCCTGTAGCTGATAAACGGAATCACCTTCCAATTGGAGATGTGTATCACGCCAAAATCCCAATCGCGGGTGCTTCCCTATGTACTCATCGCCGATATTAATTCCACCAACATACCCAAACTTTCCATCGATCACAGCAATTTTACGATGATTGCGATAATTCATTCGCTTTTTACGGAAGGATGGTCGAATGGGAAAGAAGCAGGCGCAAAGTACCCCTCCTGCTCTCAAATCACGGATGAAAGAATCACTTAGCTTGATGCTTCCAATTCCATCGTACAGTAAACGAACTATAACCCCTTGTTGCGCCTTTTCGATTAACGCCTTTGAAAACAGCTTCCCTGTTTCATCATCACGCACAATATAGGTAGACATATGGATATGCTGTGTGGCATTTTTAATCGCTGTCAGCATTGCTCGATAGGTATCCTCGCCGTTATTGTACACCTCGACATGATTTTTCATTGAAATCGGAAGCTCTCCACTCTTCATTAAAGAGCGATAAAGCCGTTTATTGCTGGCAATATTAGAATAAGATGAGTCCTCTGGGTTTGTCATAATTGTACTTTGTCTGAGCAAAAGTGCCCGTCGACGTTGGTCTAGAGCGGCATGCTTACGCACTTTTCGACGTCTCTTATACTCGGTTGCCAAGAAATAATACAGGATGAAGCCAACCAGTGGAAATAAAAATAAAATTAATAACCAAGCTGTCGCATTTGCAGGTCTACGATATTCAAGCAATAATATCGTTCCCGCTTGAAATATAAATACACACAGCGAGATCACTATCCAGAACATGACCATTCAAGATACCCAGCCTTTCTAGATGCATTAACATTCTTGAGGTCATTATATCATCACCGATGGGCTAGCCCTATAGCCATCTTGCAAGCAGCTTACCGCTGATCGGATCCAAAGTGAAATTATTCGCAACGATATACTTCTGATCCTCTACATCTGTAATAACCTTCGTGCCATTTTCTAATCGCAATACCGCTTCGTAAATCGGACCTGTTGTAAAGCTAAACTGTCCAAAATCAGTCGCGACATCCCACTGAAAATGATTAAATCGCCGGCGAATCATCATGATTCGCTCTATTCGAGGGAGGTACGGGCTCATCTGCAATTCTCGCTTGAGATGGGTGCTACTTATTGAATCAAGCGTTGATAGTTGTTGTATGATCCCCCATTCCTCGCCTTGAAGGCTGCAAACCGAAATCCAACTTTCTGGATGTGTCATAGGGAACAGATGTGAGACTTTTACCCGCTCCTGTTTCCCCTTCCATTGTGCACATATAAAGTCATATTCATCTCGATAAAATGTCATTTCGTGCGGATTAAGCCAATGCATGCTTGTTTGCTCGTTCATGAATATCCTTCTCCTCCACACGAGCATTTCGCTCTAACAGACTCGAATCATCTATTATTGTACCTTGATGGAGAGTCAGGATCCGATCTGCGTCTTTAAGCGTATTCAACCGATGAGCAATTGCAATTGTTGTTCGCCCTTTACACAAGCGATGAAGCGCCTCTTGAATTTCTTGCTCCGTCTCTGTGTCTACAGACGAAGTCGCTTCATCCAAAATTAGAATAGATGGATTTTGCAATAGCGTCCGTGCAATCGCAAGACGTTGACGTTCACCGCCTGATAGAAACAGCCCGCGTTCACCGACCATCGTTTCATAGCCGAAGGGCAAGCCCATAATAAAACGATGCGCATTCGCCATGCGTGCTGCAGTAATAATTTCTTCAGGTGAAGCATCTGGGCGACTATACGCAATATTGTCTGCAACTGTACCGTCGAATAAATACGTCTCTTGAAACACAATTCCGACATGCTTTCGATAGTCTTCAATCGCAATCTGACGAATATCAATACCATCAAGCTTAATGGTTCCGGCATCGGCATCATAAAATCTGCATAGCAAATGAATAAGCGTCGTTTTTCCCGCTCCGGAGCTACCGATAATTCCAACCTTTTGCCCAGCTCGTATGTCTACAGAAATATTTTTTAGCACCGTACTCCCTTGCTCATACCCATACGAAAGTCCACGAATTTGGATATTCCCTTTCACACTTGGAAGCTTTACTGTGCCAATACGTGGTGTAGCATCCTCAGACAGCTGTAAAATATTTAAAACCCTCTCTGCCGAGAGAAATACCGAATTCGAATTTTTGGCAAGATGGAAATTTTGCTGAAGCTGACCCAAGAACATCGATAGGTAAGAGGTATACGCAATTACCGTGCCGAGCGTCATACCGCCACTCATCACTTGTCTACCCCCGACATACCATACAAGTGCAATCGTAATCGAAAATGCAATATGTATACCCGGATAGATCCAGCGTGAAAGCCTCTGAACTTCGATCGTTCTACGAACTGCATTATCGTTAAGCTGCGCAAATCGTCTCTCTTCGCGCCGTTCCTGATTGTATGCTTTAACGACACGAATGCCGTACAATGTTTCAGTAATATATTGGCTCAGCCAATAATCCGCATTCCAGCTTCGATTCATAAGCTTCCTCATAAGCGGGAATACTCTCCATGTCAATGCTATACCAATCATAATCGCACCAACAATATAAAGTGTAATTTGCCAATCGAGTGTAAGCATCATTCCGAATATGACAATCGCCATCATTCCTTCAACGAACAGTGACGATAGATCATTCGTAAGAAATCGTTGGATACCTCCAGTATCATTTTGCACTCTGCCGCTATAATGCGCTGTTCTACGTTCCTCAAAATAACGAATCGAGGCACCCATCAGCTTACTGTACAAGTCTGTGCGAAGATGACTCATCACTTTACCGCCGACCCGAATGGCGATCGATTCACGAACGACTTGAAAGGCGGATTGCAGAAAATACACCATAATGAGTAGCAAAATCAAAAAAGTAAACCCAGATCCTTTGGAAGTGAGCACGCTTCCATCAATGATTTGTCTCATTAGTAGCGGCGGAATGACTTCCAGCCCAACCATTAGTAGCATAATTACGCTTGAAAATAATATTTGCATGCGAAATGGCGCTATATATCGAAGCAGTTTCATTCCAATTTGAAGTCGTCTGCGCCAAGATAATCGTATCTGCAACTCCGACTGCTGAATGTGGTCTATATTGTCATCATTGATCGACAGATCCTCAGCCCAACTATTCATACGCGCTTCAATGTTTTGTAATTGCGTTAGCTCAGATAATGGACTAAAACCAATTCGCCTTGCTGATCCACTTCCTTTTTCGATCCATTCAAGATGAGCGCCACTTCCCGTCTCCACGAGTGACATTTTTGCAAAATGTATTTTAGCGATGCTCAACAGTTGTATTTGATGCTCATCATAGAGTCGAAAATGATCACAATCTAGCACTATTGTACACAGGACAAGCTTTCCCGCAGCATTCAACATTTTGTACGAGTAGGTTTGTTTCTGCTCATTGCCTTCATGCTCAAGCTTCAATTGTTTGTCTGCTTCTTGTTGTCGCCTACGCTTCATCCAGCTCATTTTAACTGTCATCCGCAGTACTGCTGGTAGCTTAACCGCTAGATGCGACCATGCACTACGCCATTTAGACTTCTCATTCACCGGGTCTCCATTGCGAATCAAGTGACCCAATACCCCAATAACTTGATCGGCATTAACAGGCACATCACTTTGCTTATTGCCATCTCCTCGAAAGATGTAACGTGTCCCTTCAGGTCCTTCCATAATCGCATGTAGCCGATGCGAATATAGTTGTCCAGAGTCCATGGCGACCAAATAGATGTGTCCTAGCATAAATGGCTGTACCGCAGGAATGAAGCAGCACTCGTCACCCGGATGGATGTACGGATACATGCTATATCCATGTGCACGAAGTCTGACTTCGCCTTTTTGCTCCATTAAATAGGTAAAGGTTAGAATATTGTTTTCACGCACATCTAACCAACCCTATGCGGATCAGATGATCCAAAAATCGCCGTACGTCCTGTTCCACCTGTATCGGCTCAATTCCTTCGTATTGCTGCAATATACGTTGCTCAAGATAATCAATCGTTACACTTTCGTTCAGATATGACCAGATGAAACCTCCAACCTCATTCACCTTCGTCACCGATAAACAATCCGGATTTAAGAGAAGCAACTGTCCGTCCATCTCCATCGCTTCAATTTTCTCATTTTTCAAATACATCGTACTCATGAAATGGCCTCCCAGAAAGCATCATTGTTCTGAAACTCTAGACGATAGATCGGAACTCTCTCAATTAAGCGCTTGCACAAACGTACAAGCTTCATTGATTGTGTTGTCTCATAGGGGAAATACCACACTTTATCGAAGATGGACATCAACGCACTCGTTGCATCCAGCGAATACGCATTTATTTGGGGAGCTTGTTGTAGGAGATAGATTCCTTTCAAAGGAACTGATCGCACCGCGTCACTTTGCAGCAAATCACTTCTTAGCGGGGAGTCATAGACTCGCAATTGACCTTCGCCGTCCAGCTTGACGATGGAAGCCTCATCTGAGAGCAACGGTCTGGGTAAAGATAATCTAGCGACAGTAGATTTACCAGCTCCTGATAACCCGGCAAAGAGATAGCCCTCACCATTGTGGACTAAACTGGACGAATGAATGACGACGCCCCAATCCAGATAAGTAATCAGTGCACTATACCAATTGACAAGCACGCTTCTTAAACCCATAAAATCATAAAATCGAATGCTCGTTTCACGAAAATCAGGTTGAATTACAAGCTCGTAATCCGGTCGTTCAAACCGATAGCACCCGGAACGCGTTTGACTAACCGTTGTCGTCTTCCCATCATTCATCGTGCAGCCTTGCTCGATTCGGATCGTGTAAGCTGTTCGTTTATCGACCTCTTCTGGGTCAGGACGATTACCGAACATCATTTCTAGAAATCTAAGTGCTCCTGGCCCGATGCATTGAAAACGAATGACATGTTCTCCTATGCTCTTCCATACCTCAACCATGAATATGCCTCCCGCAGTTCTTCTAAGCGGAGAGAGAAACTTTCGTTTCCACTCTCCCCTTCACACTAGTAGAATTGCTATGTAGCTAAACTCGCTACATTAACGTTTTCCACCACCGCGTGGACCACCGCCCTTGCCAGGTCCATGTCCAACGTGGCCGTGGTTACCGCCATTTTTCCCGCCACCGCCTTGATTTCCGCCACCTTGATTTCCGCCACCATTTTGGTGACCGCTACCGGCCCCACCTTCAAATACGACATCATGATGGAGAATAACTTCAGGTGCTACATAATTTTTTGTCATTGTTATCACCTCGCTTTTCATTTTTATTATATGATACACTTTGTATCCTTGTCAACAAAACGTCGCAAAATATGTTACTAATAGGGGCAAATTAACGAATTACGATGGCAAACTAGTCACAATCGGAATATCCTCCCATCTTTCGCTAAGGACGACACCATCTTCCTCCTCATGTACCCCTCCCGTTTGTACTTCAATAAGCTCGATCTCATCATGCGCTCTTATGCTGTGTCTTGCACCGACAGGTACGATTAGCACATCTCCTGGTCCTATAGACCGTAAATGCTCATCCATAATAAACTCACCCTTACCAGAAATAATTGTGAGCACTTCACTTCTTCGGCGATGCAATTGATAGCTGTGATGATACCCTGCTTCAATATGAACTTTTTTCGTCAGCACCTCTCCCCCTTGAGGAACCTTTTGAATATCTAACACGCGATAATACCCCCAACTTAGCTCTTCGTACATCGGTCGTTGCTCGACATGTTTGATGAGCTCCTTGATCGCGGGACTCGCCTGCTTGTCGGATACAAGAATCCCATCAGGGCTTACAGACACGACGATGTTCGATAAGCCGAGCACAACAACAGGAATGTCGAGCTCGTTAATAACATGAGTGTTCACCGATTCGGGAGAAATTGTGCCATTTCCAATGGTTTGCGATGCTATCTCCTCTGTTAACGTGTTCCACGTTCCAAGATCTTTCCAATAGCCATCATAAGGGATAACAATCGTATTCCGCGTTTGCTCCAGCACTTCATAATCAAAGCTGATTCGAGGCAAGGTGTGGTACTGATTGACAAGCTCATCGTAATTGACTGTAATGTCTTTCGCATTGAGCAAATCAATCATAAAGCTGAGCTTGAATGCAAAAACCCCGCAATTCCAAAGCCCCTGCTGCGCGATTAGCGTCTCAGCTTTGTCAATGCGAGGTTTCTCTACAAAATGGCTTACCTTCCGATAGGACTGTTGCTCATTTTCATGCGCAACGATGTAACCATATTTTTCTGAAGGATATGTCGGGGTTACCCCCATTAACGCAATCGAGGCTTCCGAATGCTTCAGTGCTGTCTCCAATTGCTTCATTTTTTCAAAAAAAGCATCATCCACAAACGGATCGACCGGCATCAGTGTAATGACTTCATCGAGATCAACTCCCGCCTTGGAATATAAGTATGTTGCGGCCAATGCAATTGCCGGAAAAGTATCGCGACGTTCAGGCTCAACAATTACTGGCACTTCCATTCCGAGTTGGCCTTGAATCATCTCCACTTGACCTTTACCTGCTGCGATATAGGCATTACTTGCGAGCTGTGTTCGACTAAGCTGAGCCCATACACGCTGGATCATAGATTCCAATTGATTATCGCCATTATTAAGAACCTTCAGAAATTGCTTAGACCTCGCGTCGCTCGAAAGTGGCCACAGTCTTTTCCCCGACCCTCCAGACAATAAAACAAGCTTCACAGCTGTTCCTCCTTAGCGAGATTGCTCGCTACATATTGAGAGAATGACTGAACGAATTGCACTACGCTGAACTGTTCTGCATGATTGCGAATCGTCTGCGCATCCCACTCTAATTCATTCATGGCTTGAAGGGCGTTCGCTAAGCTCTCCGCTGTCTGTTGTTCGAAGTAAATGCCATTCACACCCGGATTGATCGTATCCAGTGCCCCTCCACCCTTATAGGCAATCACTGGTCTTCCGCAAGCGTTAGCCTCAAGCGGTGTAATTCCGAAGTCTTCTAGCCCTGGGAAAATAAATCCGCGACACTTCTGCATATAAAGCGCAACCTGTCCATCCGAGATCCGGCCTAAAAATTGCACAGTAGGTCCCGCCATTTGCTCAAGTCGTTGCCGATCAGGTCCTTCCCCGATAATCAATAGCCGTTTACCTAACGTTGTACAGGCTTTAACAGCCAAGTCGATTCGTTTATAAGATACTAATCGCGACACGACTAAGAAGTAATCGTCGGGAGCGGTCGCTCCGATTTGGAAGCGTGCTACATCAACGGGGGGAAAGATCACCTGCGCGTCTCTGCCGTAGCATTGCGCAATTCGATGCTGCACGATGGTTGAATTCGCAACAATATGGTCGATACGATTCGAAGTCTTCCGGTCCCATGTCCGTAATGGCGACATTGCCCACTTCGCGATCCACCTCTGAATGCGAGGCACATCGTTGCCTTGCATGTAGCTGTTGAAATCCCACGCAAACCGCATCGGTGTATGACAATAGCAAATATGAGCCGCACCGTCTTTCACAACTACCCCCTTTGAGTAGGCGCTACTTGAGCTGATCACCAGATCATAACCACTTAAATCCATCGACTGCACAGCGAATGGATAGAGCCAGAAATATTGCTTATATCGCTTAAGAATTCCCGGGAGTCTCTGCATCCAAGTGGTCCGAATATCCGCATCCATAAGCTCAGGAAGCAGCTTATTGCGATCCGCTACTGTCGTGTAAATCGGGGCTTTGGGAAACATCTTGTGAAGCACGCCAACGACCCGCTCCGCTCCCCCCATCTGGTTCAAGTAGTCATGTACGATCGCCACTCGCAAATTACTGTTCATACGATTGCCCTCCTGCTCGCACCGGTACTTCTAGAGCTTGTTGATTCATAATCGTTCGATAGACTTGCTCTACCCGACTCACCGTATGCTGGATTGAGAAAGCTTCATGAACCCGTCGCTCTGCCCGTTCTCCTATACTTTGCATAAGAATGTGGTCCTCATAGAGCATCGCTGCAAGCTCTCGCAGTTGGTTCGTATCTCCAACCTCATACAGCATGCCATCATCAACATGTGTAATGATTTCAGGCACACCGCCCGCTCTTGTTGCAATGACAGGGAGTGATTGAGACATCGCTTCGATGATGACTCGACCGAATGGCTCCTGATCTGAGCATAAAAAAAGAAGATCCGCTGCACAGCAGATCTCCATCACATCGTTACGATGACCTAAGAACCGAACGCGATCTTCAAGCTCCCACTTCTTTACTAAACTGTACAGCTTGTCGCGGTATTCATTACAGGCTGCGCCAAACTTCGGTTCTCCAACGACGCATAAATAGGCATCATGTCCTTGTTGTACCAGTAGATGCGTTGCATGAATGGCATCTTCTTGGCGTTTCCATGGGGCAATTTGCCCGATGATAAGATTCAGCTTGCTTTCCATCGGAATGTCCCATTCCGATCTGAGCTCACGTCTCCAATGCTGCTTCTCTTGAGGCGAAAAGTAACGAAGCTCTACCCCGTTATGAACGAGATGTAAACGATCTGATAAGCTCTTCAGGTGAAACGCTTGAACGACCGGCATCGAAATGCCAATTATCGCTTTAACTGTACGAGTCGCTAAGCGTGAAATGATTGCTCCCATCATCCCCTGCGGAGGAATGTCTCGAATGTGCCAGATCAAAGGACGTCGATGTAACCATCCGAACAATGCGGCCATCATACCTGCGCGGAGAGAATTCGCATGAATGAGATCAATCGAATGCTTGCGAATCGTTCGGGCGAAGCGATAGCCCTCTGCAACCATTCCGAATATGTCTCTTGCAAGAAGGAACGGGTTGCGTGACTTTCTAGCACGATATCCCTGGATGGGTATAACCTGCATCCCTAATGCGCGAGCACGATCCGTTAGTTCTCCTTCTGGCGAGAAGAGAATCGGTTCTGCTATTGTCAGGTGGTTTGCCGTTAAGAGCATACTAATCTCCGCCCCACTGACTACCGCTGTATGATTATAAAAGGCTACTCTCATATTGAGTTACTTCCTTCCGCTGTTCAATCGCTTGCTCGAAAATCGCAGTTATTGATTGACTCGCTTGCTTCCACGTATAACGCTCTAGCACGTAACTATTGCACTGCTCTCTTGTCGGTAGTTGACAATCGCCTCGCAACACGGAAATTAACTTACTTGCAATTGCGATAGATGATCCGTCTTTGAATAGGAGCTCGGGTGATAGTGGCTCTAGTATCTCTTTCGTTCCTCCATACGGTGTACCCAGTACAGGCGTCCCACACGCGAGCGACTCTGTTGTCACTAACCCGAATCCTTCCAGCGTTATCGTGGGTACAATACTCAGATCCGCTGCCTGATACCATTTCACGAGTGCTTCGTCTGAGACTCTGCCTAGTAGCTTCACTGAAGCTTGCAATTGACGCTGAGCGATTAACTGCTCTAGCTCTTCGCGCATTGCTCCTTGTCCCGCAATGCACAGAATCGTATTAGGATGCGCGGCAATCACTTGCGACATCGCCATAATTAACCGATCAATCCCCATTCGGCGCACTAACCTGCGTGCACAGAACAGCAGTGTCTGGTCTTCGCGAATACCTAACTCCTCACGAAGGGCTACTCGATTTTCCGCTGGACGAAACCTCGTCACATCCGCAGCACCTGGAACGCGGTGAATGCGTTCAGGTGAGATGTTGTATTCACGCGCTAACAGCTCCCCGAAATAGTCGCTAAGCACGATGAAGCCATCGGAGCGGTGATACGTCTCAAGCTCAATCTTGTGCTTGCACTTGTATTTCAGTAGCTTCAACAATGAGCCACTTCGATCCTCTACTAATGACTCTTGCGCCCACGGTCCATGAAAATGTGTCACAATCGGCACATTGTTAGGTATCGCTTTACGTGTAACCATCGAAGCATATAGCCCAAAGTGAGGGTTGAATACATCCGGTTTGAAATCCGGTGTCCTACGCTTGATCGAAGCTTGAAACGACCTCACACGCTGTATCGCGCCTAGCTTCTTGCTCCCTGCGCTAATATCTTGGATATAAGATGGAGCTTGATGTGGCTTATGCTCTAACGAGAGATGACCCTCAACAACATGCCCGTACTCTACCATCGCCTTCAAATAATCTGCGAAGTAATGGTTAAGCCCCCCTGGTCGGTGCTCCGCCCATTCCATGCCACTTGCAAGAATCTTCATTGTAAGTCTCCTTGTATTTTATGATTAGCGATCTGATTAGAATGGTGTGCGTTGCTGCTCCGATTGCGTGTAAGGAAGTAGCCCAGCTTAATCGCGTTGTTCTCGATCAAGTACCATGTCACATAAGCCAGCACAATTGCGAGCACGAACACGATAAGCTGTATGAGCCATACCGGAATCAAGCCATCAAGAACAAACATTGCACTAAGCAACACAGTCAGGTGATAGAGGTAGAGACTATACGAAATTTTCCCTAGGAAAAGAATTTTCTTATGTAGAAGAAGCTTGGATAGCGTCGTTGAATGAATCGCAAAAATGACGAACGTAAGCGCCGCTAATGTAATGCCGTAGTCTGCGATTTTGTTGTTATAAGCGAAGTTGAAAAACCGATCGATAGCTGCCGAGTAGCTATACAGTAAAAGAGCGCAACCGAGTATGATCCATTTCATACGCATCGATAGTTGCTTATAGAGATTAGCAATTTCAAGCTTATGCTTATAAAGCAAGGCGCCCATAATAAACATGGATAAATAGTGCAACGTATCAAAATAGCTTGTGTGGAACCCATAGCTAGGCTGCAGTAACAATAGATCGTTAAGTCCTGCAACAATCGTAAGCAGTATGCAGATGATAAGATTCAATCCGAAAGTAAGTCGCCCCACAACCATTAAGATAAATGGAAAGAGCAACGAGATTCTCATCTCATGTACAAGCGACCAAATTACTGTATTGAAGTAATCGGTGTGAATGTTGCCGATCAAGCTGAGGTGGTCAATAACAGACGCAAGATCTGGTTTCACATTCCAGAAGTCGCTAACCCACCCTTCAGTGAACGTTGACTCACTAGCAAATAATGCACAAGCGATAATCGCTGCGGAAATAGCAAACAAGTAAGGGATATAGATTCGAAAGATCCGTTTTACAACATAGATGAAGAAGGTGGGCTGCTTTCCGTTAAAATAAGGAATCGATAAAACAAACCCACTCAGAACGAAAAATAAAAGTACAGCACCGCGCCCATTGATCAATATTCGAAATGGCGATTGCCAGAGAACAATTGGTATGATCGGAGTCGCTAAATACATATGATTGAGCAATACCGACAAAGATGCTAATCCTCTAACAGAATCCAACTGTTTGATCCGGTCTTTCATCATTCATGCTCCCTTTTCTTCAGCTCACTACTCTTATAACATCTCGTACAGTCTTATATGGGATTGAATCGACCGCTCCCACGTATACGATTTTACAATCTCCTTGCCTTTAACGATTCGCGTTTGTCGATCTTGCTGATCCATCTCCAAAACATATTGCATGGCCATTGCGATTTCTTTGACATTCGTAGGGTTAACTAAGAGCGCGTAGTCAGCCGCAATTTCTTTCATTGCTGTATTATCCGAAGTGATAACTATAGTCCCGGCCGCAGCCGCTTCAATTAAGGGTAGGCCGAAGCCTTCCCAGAGAGAAGGGTAAATTAAACCGGTGCTTCTTCTATACAGTAGCCTTAACTCCGCATCTGATGCGCGATTGAAGAACATTACTTCAACACCGACCGCTTTAGCTTGTCTCGCTAAGTGATCCCCATAGGGAGTTCTTTCGCCCGTTAGAATGAGTGGCAGCTTGAGGTGCATCATTGCGATTGCCCCGATCACTCGTTCTAGATTTTTCCTAGACAGTGCTGTGCCTACGAATAGCCAATATCTCTCGGGCATTGCACGATGCGCGATTGGTGTATCTCGTTGAAAGAAGAACGCGTCAACACCGTGATAGATGACATGGATATGGTCCTCGTTTATCCCGAATAAGCGGACGAGATCATTTTTTACACTTTGAGAAGGGGTAATAATGATCGAGCTGCGTTTGATCGCTTGCTCAGCTTCAGAAATGAATTGCTCCGTCAAGCCATACGGCGTCGCATCAATTCTCCAGCCTACGTCATGCACTGTCAGTATCACCTTGGTGCCTCTACTGACTTTACACAAATTATAATTCGGCTCATGTACGACATCCGACCGGCCAAATAGCAGTTCATCTCCGGTTGTGAGCTTGCGCACGAAATGTTGCAGCTTTCCTTTCAGCCGGTTCGTTCGATAAGCAACGCGTATCCGGTCTAGGTTCGGAATCGAATGAAAGTTTCTAACTGCAACCTGATAGTCGAAGCAGGGCTCGCTTTGCTGTATACCTTTTGCAATCGTCTGGACATAACGTGCTATTCCAGTCCCATTCTTCGCACTTTCCCCATACAATAAAACGCGTTTCATTGTTACACCTTCTTTATCGCTTCACTTCGAGTAATATATCCTGTATAAAATCACTCACGTTATGAATCTGAACCTCTTTGTTGAACACTGGGGAGTGCTTAGGCACTTTATGCCGTCTTTGCTGAATGTCCTCTAGCGTAATCTGCTCCAGTAGCTCTCCCAATGCGGCAATATACGCGGGTTCCCACGGCTTATTCCCTTGAATCCGATAGATCCAATCTCCATTCAGATCATAAGACATTGGCGTCTTTCCCATCACAATAGGTAATGCCGCAGCTAAGTATTCGCTAACCTTAGTCGTGTAGCGAAAGCTCCCTACTTGGTCGATGCTTTGAGGTAAGCTTGCCAAGTCCATAGCCGACATATATTTCGGAACTTCCTCTCGCAAAACACGCCCTGTAAAGATCACTCGGTTCGCACCTGCTTGCATCGCCAATTGCTCTAGCTTGCTTTTACCATCTCCATCGCCCACGATCAGCACAGTAATATCTTGACGCTTCACAGACAGTACCGCTTTCACTAACTCATATCCGTAGCAATAACCCACACGCTTGTTCCAATTGAGCGAGCCGACGATGCCGATTACGATTTGTTCGTTCGGTATGCCGTATTGCGTACGAATGTCTGCTCTCGCTTCATCATGTTGCGCGTCAGTAAGTGCTGAAGGTGCCCAACCCGGCGCAGTCATCGCGAACTTCGTACCATAAGTTAATGCGCGTCCTGTAAGGTAAGGCGACCAGCCGATGAAGCCAATTGCATTGCGGTACAGTCGTCTTTCATACCAGTGGAAGAGCGGGCCGAGCATCGGATGTTTGCTCGCAATGTAAGGCCCTACAGCATCTCCGCTGCTAATGACATAAGGTACTTTTCCAAATCTACTTCCGATGAGTAACGCAAGCCCCCCGAAAAGCCCTGTCCCCTCCATCACAACAAGCTTCGGTCTTTCACGGACGATATAGCGCAGTAAAGCCCAAAAGGTTTGACGCTTCTTCACCCGCTCAATCGGAAAGAAGGATGTACGAACACGCGATAATAGTTGCTGCAATCGTCGTTCATCGTCGCCATTGTTACCTTGTGTAGCGAAGGCTAGCACATCAAATTGCTCCATATGATCCCCTCTTCTTCTCTGCACTCACCTTCTCAAACAGCTGCATATAGGCTGCTGCGACAGTGCTCCAGCTATGGCGCTCCGCAACTTCTCTTGCCTTCTTGCCCTGTACGCTTCGCAGTTCAGCATTCGTTGCTAACCGTTTCATCGCAGTAGCTAATCCTGCAACATCCTCAGGATGATGTAGGATGAACCCTGCTTCCATCTCAATTAATTCAGACACACCTGATTCATAGGTTGTAATAACAGGTAGACCTGATGCTAATGCTTCTATCACAACCAATGTGCATGCTTCATACCTCGATGGGAAGACGAAGAAGTCGACACATTTCATTAGCTCAGAAAGATCCTTTCGAAAGCCTAGAAAGTGTACGCGCTCACTCAATCCTAATTGCTCCGCAAGCTTCACATAAGGACTTCCCTGCGTCTCACCAGCAACAGCCAAGTGTAACTCTTTAACATCCTGCATCGCTTTAAGAACACTGTCCAAATTTTTGCGAGAAGATTTGATGTCGCCAGCGAAGAGTGCTAGAGGTACATTTTCAGGCAGCTCCCATCGTTCACGACTCACGTTCTGATCAGGATGAAACTCGGTAACATCTACCCCGTTCATAATGACATTTGGATTACCGCGTGCTGTGACCGCCTGAATTTCATTCTTCACTTTGTGTGATACGGGGACCAATTGACTCGTACGAGCGAAGGCGACTCTTTCCAACAAAGAATTCAATAAAGTAAAAGAAAGCTGGTACCAACCAAACAAATTTTTCTTTAATTTAAAAGGATGGGCGGGTGACTTTATCCAAGAGCTATGTACAAAATGAACCGCATTAATATCACTCTTGAGCCAAGTAATGAATCCATTCACCATTAACACATCGTAATGTTGTCGTAACCTTAACAGCTGAAACGTGCTTAGAACGGCGAACACTTGATTTTTTAATAGCTGTGTTGGCCAGCCCTTTACGGGTACTTTCCTCCATATGAGATTAGACCTCGCGAGTAATTCTGGAGCAACGCTACTAGCGCATACCGTAACTTCATGCCCACGCTGAAGCATATCGCTTACGATCTCGTAATTGACTCTCGCTTGACCGTCGCCTTTGAGCAGCTTATGTGTAACGATGCAAAGCTTCATTTCAATCCCACCTGTTTGTTCGTTTTCCTCATTACTTTGTAGTAGAGCACTCTCAAGAGAGAGCGAATAAGACGCGGCTCTCTTGTCATTCGTACGAATGATTGAATCAGCTTCCCCTCCTGCAGCTCCTGCCGAAATTGCTGGTGCGTCAACGCTGCTTGTTTCTTGAGTCTATACTTGGCAAGTGCTACAACAACATCACTTCTGTCACGATACCGTAAAGTGAGCTGATCGATCTGTCGCAGTTGAACTTGAAACAGCTTCCCTGCGTTCGATTGATTCGATAACGATCCCATCCGAATAGTGTAATAATAATAGGGAGTTGTTATGATCACCATTTGCCCACCAGCAAGCAAGCATTCTAGTAGAAACCGAAAATCCTCTCCGACACGTTGCTCTCCCGCATACGATACCTGCTTGTCGCGAACAAAGTCAGAAGAGATGAACGGCTTCAAGTAGCCGTAATCTTCTTGGATCATCTTCAAAGCATCTACAAGATAACCATCAGGAATGGTGCCAATCACGCTTTCTCTCGACTGTAAATAAGATGTGAAAGGTTTGTCTTCTCCGTCACGAATAAGATGCAAATTGTCGCATACAATCTGTACTTGATGCTCCAGCGCAGTATCCAAAAGCACTTCGAGACGTTGCGGGTCCCACCAATCATCCGCATCTAATATCGCAATCCACTTTCCTTGTGCAAGCCCAATTGCTCGATTGCGTGAATACGACGGTCCGTCGTTGCTCGAATTGAGATAACACTTGATTCTGTCATCCGATATTCGTTTAACGACACTCACTGTCTGATCGGACGAGCAGTCATCGACAACAATTAATTCGAATTCAGAATAGGTCTGTGCAAGCACACTGTGGATCGCACGCTCAATATCGTGTTGCGCATTATATGTCGCAACGATGACCGAGATTGTCGGTCTCACCATCATTCGCCTCCATCCCGTTAAGCTCTTCGTTCTTTGAGATAAACACGCATATATTTGAGTGAATTGGAAATGGCTTTACAGGCTCGAATCACTCCCTGCTTCCCCTCTGTCTTTATCGCGTGGAGCAAAGTGTGACCCGTAGCAATCACAAAAAAAGAAAGCGCCTTAAGCCGCTTTCTCTCCGTAAAAAAGTATCGTTTGAACGTCACATATAATCTGGAGGTCACTAGGTGTGGTTTATAGTAGTCCCGATTGATTTCAGACGGATAATGCATATTGATAGCATCCTTCGTTAGTAGAATCGGATATCCGCCTCTTACAG
This sequence comes from Candidatus Cohnella colombiensis, assembly GCA_029203125.1. GTDB lineage: Bacteria > Bacillota > Bacilli > Paenibacillales > Paenibacillaceae > Cohnella > Cohnella colombiensis. The sequence goes on along the minus strand of CP119317.1, from coordinate 540,903 downwards.
CGCGTGTTGCTAAATCTACTTCTTCATAGCCATAAACAAGCTGCTCATCGAATTTCATGTGCTGAAATACAGCTAATGGAAAGACGCTACTATTAATGACTAGCGTATGAAGTGGTTCTCCTGTTCCATAGGGTCGGTTTTGAAAGCCAAGAAACGTCTGATCATGAGGAAAGATGATCACACCATTCTTATTTTCCAACCCTGTAATAATGATCTGATTACCATAGTTCGCTTCATGTCTACGATACATGTTCACGATCTGAAGAAAGAAATCAAAGGATAGAATGACATCATCATCTATGAAAAGCAGATGCGTCCCAGTTACCGCACGAATTGCATGATTACGATTCGCAGACAACCCCATTTTCGGTCCTCTTATATATTTCACTTCAGGAAAATCAGCATGTATGACCTGTTCCGTTCGATCATCGGTGCTGTCATCCGAGACAATGACTTCATGAACCTGGAACACAGAATGTTGAATCGAGCGAAGTGCTCTCACCAGATCTTCCGGACGGTTTCTCGTACATATGCATACTGTAAACTGAAAGAGTGGAATGTCCAGCGACGTATTCATGAGGAACCTTCTTTCATTGTAAGTTTGGCTTTCACTCGATGGTCGCGCTTCTTCATCATTGTTAATCCCATCTGAACGACAGCCTTCAGATCTCCGTACGCAGGAAGCAATTGTCTAACCGAGATTCGTTGAATCGTATAGGAGTACCACAAATAACGAACGATAAAGCTGATCAGAAAGCCGAGTCCCATCGAAATGGCAGCACCGCTGATTCCCCAAGCATCGAGTGTCAAGGTCATACTTCCCAAAGCAACACTCACATAACAGCCTGTTGCAATCGTATTGTGCAGTGTTCTTCCTGTACTGTTAAGCGCATTGCCCAACAAGTCTGATAATCCACCAAACAAGGCGTTTGGAAGCAACAGGAGCGCAGGCCAAATTGCGGGTGCATACGCATCTCCGAAAAATAGTGGGATCAGATAGGGGATAACCGATCCGAGTGCAATCGCCCCTAAACCGGTAAACAGAATTGTAAGTCGGAAGAAGCGACACATTTTCTCATGTAGCTGTGTTCGATCTACGATGACCATATACGGAAAGCTCGTTAATCCAATCGCCTTCGGAATTGACCATAAGACGCCTGTCGCACTACTCGCTGTTTGATAAAATGCCAGTGCAGCTGGAGTAAGCGAAAAGAGTAATATTTGTGTTCCGCTGTTGCCTAGCACCGTAATGACTGAACCTCCAAAGCTTTTCAACGCATACCATATCCCAGTGCGGAAGATCGAAAGTCTGAATTTCCCCCGAGACATCAGAAGTCTACGAGACTGCCATAAATAAGGAATTAAACTACTAAAGGAGATGAGCGCAGTTGTATATAAGCATGCGATTATACTCAATATTCCTGTCAGGTAATACATTAGCCACAATACAGTAAGAGTACCCGGTACTCCCACACGGATGAGGTTAATGAGCGAGAAGCGTTGCTGTGCGGCTAGCACCCCTGAGAGCATACTCGCTAACGGGCCTGTCAACATCGTTGCATAGAGCACATAGGCAGCCATTCGAATCTCACCTACTAGATGCCCCTCGATCAGCCACTGTGTGACGAATAGAACGACCACTACTGCAACTCCGCCAGTGACCAGAGCCCATACCAACAAGGTTTTGAAGATATCTGCCCTCTGTTCTACTGCTCCTTTGCCCCATAGATAAATCGTCGTCATATAGATGCCAACATCACATAGACCTAAGATAAAACCGCTATACATGGAGATTCCTAGAAATATGCCACGATCCTCTGGCGATAACCCACGAGATAATATGATGGCGGACAAGACGCCAATCCCGAGCACACCGAACATACTGAAGAAGGTTTGAGCAGTTCTGGCCATCAGTGAGCTTTGACGTGCTGCTGTACTTTCATTCATCCGCTTCTGCAGCCTCCCATTTATTCACGCGCACATGCCACTTCAGAAGCTCCGGCAATCTCATGCAAGATCGAGACGAGATGAGACACGACAACCGGATTCGAATATAAGCGCACAGCCTCCGAGCGAGCTAACGTTGCAATTTCAATGGCTTGTGTGGAGTTCAAATCGGCGTAGAGCTTACGAACGCATTGTTCAAGTTGATCCATATCACCTGCTGTGAACGTTCGACAGCAACGCTCATCTACACCTTCAGCAGCACCGACCTTGTCACTTGCGATTACCGGACGACCGCTCGCTAAAGCTTCTCCAACCGTAAGACCGAACGGCTCATAATGACTAGGCTGAATGAGCGCATCGACTGCATGATAGATCGAGTTCATCTTATTGCCTGTCAGCTTGCCTACATAGGTTCCCACATCTGTATTCAATTGACGTAGCAGCCCCCGATAATCGGACCATAACGAATGATTGCCTACGATCAGAATATGAATCTGATCCTTCATATCGCTTAAACGATGGGAGAGCTCTACCATCATCTCAACCCCTTTACGCACCGCGATTCGAGATACGAATAAAAATGTCATTCGACCATCCGCATCATATTTGATCGCATTGGGATTGGGATGATAGCGCTCAAGATCAATCGGATTAGGCACGTAATACATTTTCTTCATTGGGCTGAGACGATAATCTTGAGTCATCTCTTTAGCGAAATTCTCGCTTAAGCTAAGCACATGATTGGCCACTCGAATATGTCGACGCTGCACGTACGAGCGTGTCATGAGCAACAATCGAACAGCGATTTGCTTAAACAATGGCTCTGATTGGCGAGATAGATGTGCTTCTTTACGATGCCATCTTAGCTCTCCTGCTGCGTGTACACTCGGATGGATGACAATGGGAGGAAGCTTCTTTTTATACTTTTTCAACGCATGAATTTCGATATGAGAAAACTGATACACCAGGTCATAGGGGTTGCGCTGATGCTGTTCTACAAGCAGCTTCGCAAGCTTTACCTCACACTTTAAATTCGCCAACTGTCCGGTTAGAAACTTCATGAAGTTGCTTCGACTATACCAGCGGTTCCATTCCCAATTCGAAGGCTGGCAATAAATCTTAAGCTTCTCCTCACGAACGAGCTCCTTCGGCAAGTCCGCAGGCTTCCCAGGAAAATAGCAATCGACTTCTATACCCTGTTTGGCAAGCTCGAGCAAAATCATTCTTCCTACACCCTTAGCCCCACCATCGTTATTCGGCATCGGGCCAATCCAAGCAATCCTCATGTCTACTCCTCTTTCTGCAGCGTAGATTTATCTAGAAAACCGATCAACAACCAAATGAGAACGACGGTTGAATAATGTCCGCCATTAAGCCACTGACCCGCCTGTGCAATGAGAACACCCAAAATCGTAAGATGGATCGCACTTCTTCGAGCATGCTGAATGGCAAGCTTTAATATAATAATCATGCTAATTAAATACAGAATGCCACCTACAAAGCCAGTCGCAATAAATTGATTGCTAAGGTCGACTTCTGAGCTTACGGAAGCACTATTAAATTTACCCGCAGCGATCGTTGTACTTCCCAGCCCATGTCCCAGTGGGCTCGAAAATCCTTTAATAAAACCTTCAAACATTCTATCTACATGGCCAATCGTTGTAGATTGTTCACCTAACGGGTCTGTTAATCCAATGACTGAATGATAGATCAGGTCGTTCGTTGTATTTAACTTTGACATTCCTATAAATAGACCGGTTAGCACCAAAGATGCGATAATCGTAATTGCAATTTTATTGGACAGCTTACGCGCATGGAGGATGGAGATGACCACCAATGCTAATGTAACCGTAACGATCGCTCCCCGAGCAGATTCGACGAACAATGCGGAATAGAGAAACACAGTCCCTAATAACCCGACAATCTTAAGTCCACCTTTACTACGCAGCACATAAACCCAACCAATTACGATCGCAATGGCCAAATAAAAAGCATACTCAGAAGCACTCGAAAAAGAAGAGATCGGCCTCATAATGTTATAAACCTTGAGCGCTGTATATCCGGATATCTCAACCCACATTTCTTCGAAGGAGTAGTATCCAAAGTAATATTGTTTATATCCATATAAAGCCACAAGTAATCCAATGCTATAAACCGTTGCTAGGATAAACTTCATTCGCTTGGCATCCAAATATTCACGACCGACAAAGTAATAGCACATCGGAACGATGTAAAATAAAACTCCCGCGAAGCCTGTAAATAAGCTTCCTTGTGCCGGGTTGAAAATTTGAATGCAGTCCACAATGAGCATCCAAACAATCATTCGAAATAGGGGGGTATAAGTTACCGCTGCTGTCCGGCGAATGTAGGTTAAATAGAACCAATGAAAGACGAGAAGAAAAGCGATGGCAGGACTAACAAGCACAAGCGGATCTAGTGAATTCCATCCTGCTACTGGAATTAATGTTCGTCTAATAAAACCAAGCATAGGCAGGAAAAAGAGAAGCATATACAACGAAATTTGAGGCTTGCGCAGGCTAAACGACATTAAGATGAGAATGAAAGCCGATGCGAGCAATAGTCTTACTTTACTCGGATCGAGCGTCAGCTTGCCTACCATATAACCCATTAGGGCAATAAAACCTGCAATGGCAATCGCTCTGACCCATCGCTCGTCTAGTAGCTTACTCATACGGATATTCAAGTTCAAGCTCCTATTCTCAACGATTGTAAAATAACGGCCATACCCTCGGACAGCCGCTGCGTACTGAACTGTTCTGCCCGCTTCCGACCTTCCAAGCATAGCTTGCGATACTCTTCTTCATCTTTTAGAAGCTGCGAAATCGCTTGTGCTAATTCAGTTGCTCGATTTATAGGTACGAGCAATCCATTTTCCCCATGCGCCACAATTTCTAGCGGACCTCCCGCTGCGGCAGCGATGACTGCCTTCCCAAGCGCCATCCCTTCAATAATCGTCATTCCGAATGGCTCAATTCCTACTGTGCTATGTACAACGATATCCATTGCCTGCATCCAGCTCGGTACATCAGGTTGATAACCTGCAAAATAGATTCGATCGGTCATCTCTGCAGCACTTGATTGTTGTTGCAATTGTGCCAAATAATCCGGTTCAGACGGGTGACTTCCACCCACGATGACAAAATGTACATCTGGATACTTATCCTTAAGATAAGTTGCTGCTTCTACAAAAACATGAACCCCTTTCCAACGCTGTAGCCTGGCTACAATGCCAACGATACGAGAGGGATGGGGAAGTCCTAACTTCGTTCGTGTCTCTTCTTGCGAGGGTAACGATCGTACTTCAAACAGCTTTAGATCCACTCCTGGATGAAGCACTTCTGTTCTCACTTTCGGATTATTCTTCAATTGTGAGGCTTTAGAAATTTGAGACGGACATAATACGGCTGCTGCTGGAATGGCATTAATACAACGCTCCATCAATGTCCGTGCAGCAACTCCATGCTGAAACCATACGGCATCAATACCTGCCAGTTTTGCTGCAAGACCCGCATATAGATGTCCTTTGCTCATCCATGACAGCGCTATTCCAATCTTTTCTCGCTTGATCCACCTGTACAACCAATGGACAGCTCGGGTATAGGCGATCACATGACGTAATCTACCGGTTTCATACACTTGAACCGGATAGCCTAGCTGTTCTACTGCTGTAACGAGCGGCCCTCGTTCAAAGAAGATGATCGTATAGTCAACACCTTCCGTTTGCTTGTTCGCACGAAGCAGGTGCAACAGCATGATTTCGGCGCCACCCTTCATGTGACCAAGAGGCATGATGATGCCTACTTTCATCTGTGTGGACCTCCCGCTAATTTCTGATATTTGATCCAACTCTTATACCCCATGAAACGTCCTTCCATCACTGCATGAAATCGAGTACCCGCCTTTGCATCCCTCTTCATTACCACTCGAAAAAGCTGTAGCAGCCCTGGCGAGCTCATCGTTCCAATGAGCAATGCCCAACAAATAAAAATAGCCCTATTAAAAAAGGGCAAATGTTCAAGCATAATCATCGTTTCATTGTGAATCGCATTTCTTATAGCCAAACGATTAAACTCATTACGTTGATCCTCGTCAAACCGTTGGGAAGGATAGTGGCCCACTCCAATGGCAGGATTGTAGATTAACTTCCATCCCTTGCGTTTGAGAGCAAGTCCAATGCCAAGCTCCCAATGCACCTGGGCACCATTACCTAGCAACCGCTGATCGAATCCGATCTCTTGCAGAGGAACAGTGCGGTATGCACAATTTACACCTTTCAAAAAATCAACCTCTCTTGCCCTTCCATTACCAAGATGGTGATTGCCGATCTTCCTGCCGAACCATTGTATTTTGCCAACGATGTCTGCCTCTTGATCGATGATCGAGCCATCCTGATGAATCCAATCGCGTCCACCTACCCCAACAACTTCTGGATTTTGTTCGAAAGTAAGCTTCAGTCGTTCCAACCAATGAACATAGGGCTCAGAATCATCATCTGTGATTGCAACAACATCACCCGACACTTCCTGAAGCCCTCGATTCAACGCTTGCACAACACCTGGAATGGCAATTAATGCAACCTTTAGGTTAATATCTGAAGGTATTAGCCCCTCCATATATTGCAAAGTTTCATGATCGTCTTCTCTTACAACAACGATGACCTCAGCAGGTTTAATTGTTTGGGAGTAAATGCCGTTCAGGCAACGATCTAAATCATTTACTCTGCAATATGTTGGAATTAATACGCTTATGTTCACTTTGTCTCAAGCCAACCCCTCTATATTGAATTCCATTCCATTCCTTTGAATCCATCACGTTTCGACCATCAATGAACAGCGGGTAATTCATCAACGCGAGAATATCATCTGCTCGAATGGTCACATACTCTGGCCATTCCGTAAGCAGAATTGCAGCATCTGCATCTCGTAGAGCATCTGACCAATGCGCCATAAAATTTACAGTTGCAGGTAACAGCTCTCTTGCCTTGTCTAATGCAATCGGATCGTGCACGTATACTTCACAGCCTGAGCTTAATAGTGAATGAACAATCGGTATACTTGGCGCCTCTCTCAAATCATCCGTACCCGGCTTGAAGGTGAGGCCGAGGATGGCCACCTTCCTGCCGTATAAAGAATCGAATTGCTGGCGGAGGATTTCAATGACACGATATTTCTGCTCATTGTTCACCTCGATGACCGCAGATAGCAGCTTAAATTCGTACCCACTCGTATCTGCAATATACTGTAATGCCTTGGTGTCTTTAGGGAAACAACTCCCCCCATATCCGATTCCCGCTCTAAGGAATGAGGCGCCAATACGCGGATCCTTACCAATTACAGAGGCAACAAGCGAGACGTCGGCACCTACACGGTCGCATACATTTGCAATTTCATTAATAAAGCTAATCTTCATCGCTAGAAAAGCGTTAGCCGCATATTTGGCTAGCTCAGCACTTCTTGTATCAACACAAAGTATCGGAATTACTTGCTTTTCATGCGTGCGGGGTGTGCGATCAGGAGCATCGAAGCGCTGTAACTCAATCGCTTCATACAATTGACTTAGGACGCGCCACGCATGATCGTTACCACCAATCACGATTCGTTCTGGATATAACGTATCACTCACAACGTTACCTTGACTGAGAAACTCCGGATTTGATGCGATTGTAATATAATCAGATAATCCAGATTCAGCTACTCGTTCAGCGATCAAGTCTGCTGTTCCGACGGGCACAGTGCTTTTGTTAACGAGAATGATCGGTTGATTAACTGCACGAATACATGTAAGCACTTCGTCTACTGCAGCGAATAAATACGTCAGATTTGGGGAGCCATCCACGTTAGCCGGTGTGCCCACCGTAATAAATACAACCTCCGACTGCTCAATTGCCTCAATATACGATGTCGTGAACAAAAGATTTGCTCTTGCTTGCATGAATAAGTCGTCTAACCCAGGTTCATAGATGGGAAGCTTACCTTCTCTTAGCCCCATGATTTTATCCCAAGCGATGTCGACACAGCTTACCTGATGACCTAGATAAGCTAGTGAGATCCCTGTCGCTAAGCCGACATATCCCGTACCAATGACTGTAACCTTCATCTCTACATACTCCTCGCAACTTGCCGATTAATAAGCATTTTTCGGAACAATCATGACCCATATCGTTTTCAGAATTAACCGTATGTCCAAGGCGATGCTTTGACGCTGAATGTACATTAAATCTAGCTCCACCATCTCCGCGAATGAAAGTCCATTTCGCCCGCTTACTTGCCATAACCCTGTACATCCAGGGGTTACAAGTAATCTCTGACGATCGTAAGTGCTATATTGCGCCACTTCCTTCGGCAATGAAGGACGTGGACCAACTAAGCTCATATCGCCTTTAAGAACATTCCATAGCTGAGGAAGTTCGTCGATACTCGTCTTTCGAATGAACTTGCCGAGGCGCGTCACCCGGGGATCGTCCTTCATTTTAAACATTGCACCTTTTACCTCATTCTGATCTAATAAATCTTCGATCAGCTCTTCTGCATTCGAGATCATCGAACGAAACTTATACATCCAGAAAGGCTTACCATTTTTCCCTATCCGCACTTGTTTAAATAAGACTGGTCCCTTAGGATCTTCCAGCTTTATTAAAATCGCGATAACGAGAAAAAAAGGTAAATAGAGCACAATCGCTGTCAGAGAAGCGGTAAAGTCGAATGCGCGCTTCACTGCGAAGTATGCTCTTAAATCACGCAATGGATATGAACCTAGATTTCTGACGGCATAAAGCTCAGGCTTCACCAATTCCAAATCCTTGCTATAAAGCGGCATCAGACTCTGCTCCTTCTAGGCAATAACTTCCTGAATTTTCTCTCGAATGAGCACTTCTTCCATCGCCTTCAAGAGTGGAATTCGGAACTCATCATTCTTAAGGGCATAACCAAGCGTCGTCAAAATATAACCGAGCTTGTCGCCTACATCATATCGATTACCTTGAAATTGGTACGCATACACATTCTGAATTTGATTCAATAATTGAATGGCGTCTGTTAATTGAATTTCTCCACCAGCACCTGTTTCATGAAGAGCTAAAAACTGAAAAATTTCTGGAGTTAAAATGTATCTCCCCATAATCGCTAAATTAGAAGGTGCATGCCCGGGAGCAGGCTTTTCAACGAAATTGCTCACTTGATAGAGTCTGCCATCGGAATGAATCGGATCAATAATGCCATAGCGATGCGTCTCTTGATCTGATACTTGCTGCACACCGATGATAGATGAGCCTGTCGCTTCGTGCTGCGATATCAATTGCTTCAGGCAAGGCTCCTTGGACTCAACAATGTCATCACCGAGTAGCACGGCAAAAGGTTCATTTCCAATGAATCGTCGTGCGCACCAAACTGCATGACCTAATCCCTTTGGTTCCTTCTGGCGAATATAATGAATATCTACCTTCGAGGAAATTAGAACCTCTTCCAAAAGCTTTAGCTTGCCTTTCTCTTCCAGGTTACTCTCTAGCTCAAACGCATGATCGAAGTGATCCTCGATTGCCCGCTTTCCTTTGCCTGTAACGATAATAATGTCTTCAATCCCAGATTCGATGGCTTCCTCCACGATATATTGAATCGTTGGCTTGTCGATGATAGGGAACATTTCCTTCGGCATCGCCTTCGTCGCAGGGAGAAATCTAGTTCCTAAACCCGCAGCGGGAATGATCGCTTTCCGAATCTTCATTTGTAATTCCTCCTTCATTTCAAACATCGTTTGAGGGCATTCAACCCCGCCTCACGCTACACCCTTGACGATCCACGTCTAAGGCATGACAGCCCACAGCATAGCCGAGTGCCTACATTGATAAAGGTGAGTAGACATTACCTCAATCTATGACGAAACCCTAGTAATAATAAACTTCCATGCCCATTTTCTTCGTCTTATTCAATGCCACACCCAACAAATTTGCTTTGACACTTTGAAGCTCTTCTTTTACTTTGCGTGCAATTGCTCTCTTCACTTTGCCTTGCTCTACGACGAGCACCACACCACTGCACTTCGACGCTAAAACCTTGGATTCAATAAAGTTCAGTACGGGTGGTAAATCAAATACAATCATTTCGAACTGCTGCTGTAACTGCCCGATCAAGGCGTCCATTCTTTGAGAGGTAAGCAGCTCCGTTGAATTTGGCGAACTCGTCCCAACGGTAAGAACGGACAGATGCTCAATATTTGTTTTCTGAAGCGCCTCACTTGGCTCACTTTGATTAACAAGAATATTGGTAAGACCACTATTCATCTCGCCTTCAAACAGCATATGAACACCTGGGTGGCGAAAGTCTGCATCAATGAGCAGCACTTTTTTTCCCATTTGTGCATAAGCGATTGCTAAATTCAGAGCAGTTCTAGTTTTCCCTTCTCCACGAATCGAAGAAGTAACTGCGATCGAACGAATTTCACTGTGACCAGATAGAAAATCAATATTAATCTTCAATGCTCGATACGATTCAGAGGTCAAACCGCTCAAGCTATTCGTAATAGGATTGCTAGCTTTACCGATTAAGTGGAGAGTAGGCTGCACCACTCAAATCACCTGCCTTCTTTTGCTGCTTTTTTACGGTGCTGCGCTTATATTTTTTATTTTTTGTTTTCGCAATTGTCGCCAAGGTTGAGCAGTCGAACATCTGTTGAATATCCTCTTCCGTCTTCAGCGTATCATCTAGGAATTCGAGCAGGAACGCGACTCCAACACCGAAAAGCATAGAAATAACAAAGCTTACGATGGCTGCCTGATTATTTTTAGCGTTTAATGGAACGGGATAAGGTTCAAATTCATCTGCTTCATTGAGCACCTTGATCTGTTCAGCATCGATTAATAATGGAATTTCTGTTTGGAACACATTAGATACCGCATTGACGATTCGTGCTGCTCTCACGTACGAATAATCGCTAATATAAATCGACATGACTTGTGTGCCACTTAACGCATAAATATCAACATCAGTGATCAGTTCTTTGGCGGAGATGTCGAGTTCGGGGTACTTCTGAACAACTTTATTCATAATTGCAGGTGTTTTAATAATTTCTTTATAGGTGTTAATGAGTTGATCTTGATTTTGTGTCTTGCTTACGATCAACTTCGTTGTCGCTCCGTAGATAGGCACGTACTCTCGTTCGCTATAAACCGCTGCAACAGTCGTTGCAATTCCAACAATTAAAAGAATGAGCCACAGTCGCTTGTAAACAATTTTCAAATACTCAATAAATTCCATTGTTACCTCCTAGATTGATACATTATGAGTAAACATGATACGTTATGTAACATTAATACTAAGCTACAATTTGTAACATGTCAACTGTTATTTTAGCTTTAGTCGCTTAAATGTTCCGTTTTGTATCTAGTAAATGCAGTAATGCCCGTCCAAGCCGTTCACCTTTTAGCACCATAAACTAAGTGAACTGAACGCTTTTCGTTCAAAAATGAAGGGGTGAGTGTGCGTGGTGAGACAAGTTTGGATCAATGTTACCGAGTCTCCTTATCTTGCATTTGGTGATGGAATTGCCGATGATACGACTGCAATCAACAACGCAGTCAATAGTGGCAACCGAACGATCGTATTTCCAGAGGGGATTTACAACATCAATAGAAATATCATTTTCCCTAAAGCGACTACACTAATATTTGCTTATGGAGCCCGATTTAGAGTCGCAGATGGTGTAACGATTACGATAAACTCGAAAATTCGAGCAGGAAGACACCCTCTTTTTGTTGGAGGAGGGGCAGCAGTAACACAGACGAATGGGACAACCGTATTTCCTCAATGGTTCGGAGCGAATGGTGGCGGAGCAATCGCTGCATCTGGAAGCATAGCAAGTGGGTCTAAATCGTTAACGCTAAATCTTACCCCTTCATATTTATGGAACGACCAATCGATCATCGTATTACACGCTGGTATTGCCGTTACTTTTCCGGTTCCCGCACCCCCTTCATTAACGATCCAAGGTACGACCGGAACGACAACGTATAGTTATGTGATCGCAGCTTTGGATAAACGCGGGGGTATTACAGCGACCAGCGTAGCAGCTCAAATTGCAACAGGCTATTCACAACTCGATTACTCTCATTCAGTAAAGTTAACGTTTCCAACTTCTTTGCGTAATGGCTGGGCTGTATATGGCGCTAGTACAAATCCATCATCTAGTAGAGGCTTGCTCGCTTTACTTCGCGAACCAACAACAACTTGGGCGGATACGGGTAATGGCCCCATTGATAACTCCGCTCCTCCATGGGTACCTACGCAGCCACCAACAAAGTCGATGAACAACAATCTTATTACCAGTGTCATTTCAGGAGAAGGCACGACTACACTCACATTGAAAGACGCAGCCACAACATCAGTGACCTCCGAAATCATTATGAATAACGACACGAGCGCCTTTCAGAAGAGTTACAACTTTCTGGATAGTGGCGCTGGCGGAACATTAGATCTCTCCAATGGCACCTATCACCTGATGATAGATTCGAGCAACTCGCGCGCTGTCTACTTCGTGTCTAATGTGAGAACGGTATCCAACGAACAGGCAATCATCCAAACTTATTGCAACTTCACGCTGGATAATACTAAAATCTTTTCGGGGAAAAATGGAGCGGCTACAAATTGGTCATTCGAGGGGATCACGTTTGATGGGGGAAACCGTGTAAATACGAATGAATTCGCCTATTGGCAAATTATCAGCGATGGCGCAGGACCTTATACAAACTTCGAAATTAAAGATTGTGAATTTAGAAATTCTAATGGCAAGGCACTCTATTTTTATTCTGGAAATTGCTCCAACTATCGCATAACAGGTTGTCATTTCCACCATCTCAATTCCAATGCGATGGGCGTAGCAGGTACAGGAATAACAATCGACCACAATTTGATCGAGAACATTTTACTTGCAACCGCGAGCAGCTATGGAAGCGCAGAAAGCATTATCCTGAAAGATTCAGTGTCCTGCGACATTCATAACAACCGAATTATGAACTTCGGCAATATTTCACTCGGCGGAAGCAGCTACAAGCAAATTTCGATTCAATCGAATCAGATCGACGGTATGAATAGCGGGATCGGTATAGGAGGCAAATGCGAGCAAATCAATGTCTCCAATAATGAAATAAAAATTACGAGTCGCGGGGTAAACACGGGGCATGCAATCCATTTTGAACAAATGACTTTGGGCTATGATCTATCGAATGTGAACGTGATCGGCAATAATATCTCCTATGACGGAGAAGTTGACGCGATTACGATTGCCGCTAGCGACCAAAATCGTATAGCTGCAGTTAACATTTCGGAAAATACGATTACAGCAACCAACTCATCGAAGAACGCGGTCGAAATTCGCAATGCGAGAGAGCTCACGTTTTCTGGTAATACAATTAATAGTACGAATTTGAGTACAGATGTTGGATTGTTTATCTACAATGGAGCTTCCATTGATACGAGATGGACAATCGTTGGCAATCGCATTCCGAATCTGAATATGTGGGTGCCTTCCAATTCAATATGCTCGAACAATAGTGTGGGTGGAATTAGACTGAATGGCAATCGCTCAGTCGTCTCGAACAATGAATTAATCGGCGCTTCAGGAAGCAACACGTGGGGGGGATTACTGAATGTCGCAGGTAGCGACAACGTCATTACGAATAACGTCATTGACTTAGCGAATGTAACGATTACATCCTTGCCCGCAATAACTGAAAATGCGAATGTGACGAACAACATTATTCTGGGTAATCAGATCGTCGGCGTAGGCACAAGAAAAGATGTAATTCGCCACAACCAAGGCTCGACAGTCATCAACAATGCCGGATTTAATAGAAAAGTGATCGAATTGTCCGCTCCTCCAACGATCGGAAGCTGGAATGTCGGGGATCGCATCTTTAACAGCACACCCAAAGCCGGCGATTCTATCGGGTGGGTCTGTGTAACAGCTGGCATGGCGGGAAGCACAGCCGTATTCAAATCTTTCGGTACGATTAGTAGTTAGAGGGGGGTACTTTGGGCACGAGTTGTGCGATTATTGAGACTGTCGATTCATTGTTAGTGAATGTTAAAGGGTTCAATGTTGCAATTATGTTGAGAATATAACGAGAGTATGACAATTTTTGTATGCTCGGTCGTCATCTATGTGCTAATGGTTGTGGTAGTGGCTATTTCGATGAATTGGGCCATTTTGAAACTATAACGGTTGTAGTAGCGGTTATTTCAGTAAAAGCTACCTTTTTTAAAAAATAAACACTAATTAAGCTCGTTGGCAACCATTAGAATTTGAAACCATCGATTTTATCAATAATAAGCCCCGTGGTAACCATTACGATCTTAACTAATAAGCATTTATTGAAGCAGAGTTAATCGACAGTCTCTTATTTCGGGTAATGGCAGTCATTACTTTATTCGATTAAGAAAAAAGCGAATGTATCTCCTGGAGGAGCGAAGCGTTTGTCTTTACAGACGTGAAATTACCTCGATCCGAGGTTACAAATTCAGATTTCACGGCTGTAATAACAACCGCAAGGAGATACATCCCCACAAGAAATATAATCGAATACATGGTAAAGAGAACCACGATAACCGATTATTTCAGGTAACGGGTGCTAGGTTGGTACTTTTGGGCAGCGATGTCCGATTTTTTCGGGTAACAGGTGCTAGGTTGGCACTTTTGAGCGGAGATAACCGATTATTTCGGGTAACAGGTGTTCCAACGGTACTTTTGAGCAGAGATGTCCGATTTTTTCGGGTAACGGATGCTCCAATGGAACTTGGGGGCGGAGATACCCGATTTTTTCGGGTAATAGGTGCTCCAACGGTACTTTTGAGCGGAGATAACCGATTATTTCGGGTAACAGTTGCTCCTGTGGCACTTTTGGGCGGAGATACCCGATTATTTCGGGTATTGGCAGTCATTACTTTATTCGATTAAGAAAAAAGGGAATGTATCTTCTGGAGGAGCGCAGCGTTTGTCTTTACAGACGTGAAATTACCTCGATCCGAGGTTACAAATTCAGATTTCACGGCTGTAACAACAACCGCAAGGAGATACATCCCACAAAAAGCATAATCGAAATAGAAAGTTGAATAGGCTGCCCAAGAGATCACATGAGCAGCCTCTTTAACTCAATAAGACTTCTTAATCGACTTTAACGTATATTTCCACGAATCGAAAATGAGATGCTTGAAGTGAAGCTTGTAACGATAGAAGTTCCAATCTCTAAGCCCCATCTTCGCATTTTTAATCGATTCGTAATTCCAGCGCGAGTCAATATACGGATAAGGAAGTGGCTTAGTTTGCTGAAGATGTGGAAATTGCTCATAGACGATCGAAAGTACCGTCAGTACCCGTCGTAATGTTTTGTCCTGATCCGCTTGCTGGAATAACGCTTCGTAATCGATCTCATCCCCGCAGCGATCAAGCATCTGCACAATATCTAGCAAATATCGAATCGAATCCATCTGATGTCTCGCACTATGCAGGCAAATGAAATAAAAAGTAGACGGCGTTGATAGCTGCTTAATATATTGATACTCTCGAAGGTTTTCAGAAGATTGCCAGAAAGCATGCGAATTCAAATCCGACCAATACTCCTTATCCAACGTCCAATGCAATTCCACAGTAAGATCATTCAGATGCAAACGCGCATGGTGATCCTTTGTAATCTCGTATACATACCCTTGTTCTTTGACGCATTCGATCGCCTCTTCAAGTCGATTAAGCGGGATGTAGATATCAATATCGCCGGTGACTCGAGCACCAATATGGCCAAAGTACCGATCTGCAAAATTAATGCCCTTAAGTGGAATCGCATGAATCTGCCACTGCTCAAGCGCCTTCAAAATTTCTTCTTCCTTATGCTTCATATATAGATTGTGATAAAGAACTCGAGTGTGCGTTTCCTTCAACCATTGCTCAAAAAAAGCGGGTATATCTTGCAATCTTCCTTGCATCTTAAGTACAGCGTATATTTGAGGTGCAATCGCAAACAGCTTAATATCCTTCTGAAGACTGCGATATTCTTCTTCGTCAATTGGTAGCGCGGAGCTCCGATTGTATAGCGCTTGTAGAAAGGTGATCAGCATCATTTATTCCCCTTTGGATAATTGTCCCTTGCTCCATCACGATGACTTGATCCGCATTCTGAATCGTCGATAAGCGATGGGCGATGACGATCAGTGTCATCTTTCCTTTTAACCGATCCAGCGCCTCTTGAATTTTCGTTTCATTTTCCACATCTAACGCACTCGTTGCTTCGTCAAGCACGAGAATTGCCGGACGGGGCAAGATCGCCCGTGCAAGTACGAGACGTTGTCGCTCGCCACCGGATAATCGGATTCCTCGATCGCCAATCAAAGTATCAAGGCCTTGAGGAAGCTTGCGGATAAACTCTGCGCACCTTGCAAACTCCAACGCTTCCCAGAGCTCTTCATCGCTGGCATCAGGCTTGACAAGCAGCAAATTTTCTCGAGTGCTCGTATGAAAGAGAAATGGGTCTTGCGGAACATAGCTGATCAATCGTCGCCATGATAATAACCGGTCTGCCGTCAACTCCACGCCGTCAATCATGATTTGACCGCTTTCCGGCGTTACAAGTCCCATTAAAATATCAATTAAGGTGCTCTTACCCGCACCGGATCTTCCAATAATCGCAGTCATTTGATTCGCAGGAATGTGCAGATTAATATCTTGGAGCGCATATTGTGTTTCCTGTCTGTTATAGCGGTACCACACCTCTCTACATTCAATCACTTTTTCAAATGCCAGTGTCTCTTGTTCCTGGATTGGCGTATCTGAGATATTCAATTCAACTGCAGCCTTGCAATCCTCCTGTAGCTTAATAATGCTTTGAAAGGAGGGAATAATCGAAGCAATCAATTCTAAACTCGACTGAAAGCCGGTGAATCTCGGCCAAATCCGTGAGAAAATGACGATAATCAGCAGTAGCTGGTCGATTCTTGCTCCTAATAGCTTCACCGATAAAAACAAAAACGCTGCGATCAATACGGCAGATACCATTTGATAATAAAATTGAGAGCTTGTTTTTAGCCTAATGTATTGATCCTGTTCCTTCTGCATTTTGCCATTCATCTGCTGTAGCCAAGCTAATCGGGATTGCTCGAGCATATTGATCTTAATATCTTTAATTCCATTCAACTGGTCGGTAATGCCCCCGATAAATTCCTTAGACAAATCTATTGTAAGTTGACCTAGACTCTTCGCACGGTGGATGAACTTTTTTGAAAAGAATGTGAGAATGAGCCCGCATACGATGACGAAGACCGTAAGCTCTGGCGATAACAAAAATGCAATGCCTACTTGAATAAAAGTAAAAATGAACGAGGTTAGCAATTGTAGCGTTAGGGTTACACCACCGTTTACGCGGCCAATCTCAGTAGTTAATGCATTAATGAAATCAGACCTTCTCTGTTTCATGAAGAAGTCCCAATTCGATTGAAGTAGCCCACGATAGGTTTCTCTTCTCAGATGAAGAATGAATCCAAAGTTGATTTTTACATTTTGAATCGATATTCTTCGTTTCAATTCTCCTTGACCGATCATAATTAAAACAAAGACGAGCAAGATCAGTGGCAGCACCCACACTTTAGGTACACTATGAAATAAATCTGTGAAACCAAACAACTTCATCGAGGGCTGTTCCGCTCCAACAATTCCACTCATACTAAGCATAGGAATTAGGAGCAAAATCCCGATCCCTTCAAGTAAACTAACAAATACCATTCCAGCGAGGTTAATGTATAAGGCCTTCCCTGTGTAAGCATGTAGTCGCTTCATAAAGTAGAAAATTGGTTGCAAGCTTATACCCTCCTGGCTGTACGATCTTTCAATCGTTGACCGTTCTTGGCGAACGTTCCAACAACCGTAAATCTGCGCATCTCTTCTGCACCTGTAATATACAATGTGCCACTTCTCAGCCACGCATGTGCGATCATTTCGCCACCTTGCTCTTTAGCTGTGCCAAGATATAGCGTGCTCGAAATCCCTCGACGATCAAGCATCTTGAGGGCTGCGATCGCTCTCACGAGACATCTACTATCCCAAAGTGTATGGCGGCTCATCCTATTTAGCGCTGTCGATAATCGCTTCAGTTCGAGCGTATCCTTTTCTAACGTTAATAGTCGGGTTTCTTCGTTCCTTGCTCCTAAAGAAGGAGCAATCTTGGCGAAGGGCAGCGTAATCAGAATACGCGACCAGCCTAAGTAAAAGAACGACTCTATCATTAGCAGCACCATACCTGCATCAAGTGAAAACAACCTGCGAACATACTTCACAGCATTCATTGTTGAAGTCCCGACTCAGTCGCATATATCAATCCTTCAGCATGCAAATTGTCTAAGAAAGACAGTACATGTTCCTCGCATTGTGCTTGATCAACAGCGTACTCCGCCATCAGAATGAGTACGAGATGCCTTATAGAGATTGGACTGCCAATCGCATCCCATATCCGCCCGCCGATTGCTCCAAGGTTATAATACTTACCCTTCTCCACATTCAACATCACTTTGTCCCCGTCCATGTCACTGACGACATTTCCTTCAGCTTGAACAACGACCTGCTCCAGTGTTAATCCTACATTCGTAATCATCGAATTATCCTTCCTGATCTATAATCTGTAATATTCGGTTCACGATATCTGGTGCAGTAAATCCAGACAATGGCCGTGTAATCGTAAATAGTAAAAGCTGATTAACAATTGTGGCTGTCATCCTCAAGTGCCATTCCTGTAGCTTCATCCTTGCAATAAAGTTGTTGCGATACGTATTCTGATAGAGCATTGAGAGTCTTGCTAACCCCGTTATCGGTTGACACTGGATCGTGTCTAGCTCGCCTTTTCTTAACTCAAAAACACCTGCTAAGGGAAGTGGCTCAGATTGGAACATCGAACGTACAGGTACTGTAAATTTCGTTTCCCTCTGAAAAATGGGACGTAAATTCGTGTTTTGCATCCCGAATCCATCCAAGCTTTGTTGCCAAAGCTTCTGTTGCGGGTATGATGGCGTAACCATCGGAATTCCCTCTGCTGATAGTGAGATCGCGATCACATCATCACTAATTAGCTGGTGTCCCCGTTGCAGGAAAGCAGATGCCAATGTAGACTTGCCTGCTCCAGAATCACCGACGAATGCATAAGCTTTACCGCCGATTACAATTGCGCTCCCATGCAAAGGTAATACTTTTCTTTGAAAGAGCAGCGCACCCATGCAGGACCCAAGCAAATACAATCGAATGTGATCCTCATCCGCATCAGGCAATGGAGATACGGTGATCGTTGCTCCATCCTGTATGGCAAAGATCGCAGTATTCGCAATCTTAAATACGATTCGTTGCTCTGTCACAAAAGAAGCCCGCTCTGCAATTCCAAGCTGCTGCCACTCTGCAGTAAGATCTCCAAGCTGAATCGTTACATCATCACATGAATCATCTTGGCTCTGTATAAGCTCCGGAAATACAATATCGCTTGCCACTGTATATCCGAAAGCTTGATATCGCTGCTTAACAGCTATTGAAACCATCTCAGTCACTCCAACCTGCTCTGCTTTAATTGAAAAGCCCTCATACAAACCACGTATAAGGGCTCCACAGGGAAAAATTTCATTAGCTGTGATGCTGCGTCGGCTCATCCGGATCGTAGGAATCCGGAAGTCTAACCCCCGGACCAGCGAAGGTCATTTGTACATCAAGAACTTCTAACGATGGCTTATTCCACTCTTTATTCATATTTTCACCTCCTCTCAAGACTTCCAACAAAGCGATATACGATCAGAGCACGCATGAGCATCGTAAACGCTCCATCGAACACCTCTTTTGAGTCCGGCTGATTGCGCATCCTCGATATAATCGCCCGAAGCTGCGTCATATCGAGATATTCATTCATCCGCTCATCATGACATACCTCTTCAAGCTCATTCATGAAGGTAGACCACTCGCGTTGCATACGATATAGTGCATCCGCGCCTTGTATTCCACGTACTTTATAATTCAACCGGACTTTATCCGGAATGAACCCTACCATTGACCTGCGTATAAGTGCGCGATCCATCCCATTCTGTACGAACTGATCTGTTGGAACCGATAAACAAAATTTAACGACTCGCAAATCGTTCATCGGATCGCGATACCAAATACCATGCCGCAAAGATTGCTTCGTTCCATTCACACCGCTATTCGTCCAATTCATAATTCGATTGAAAGGTAACGCCCTCGTTCCAATCCGATTTTGAATGGAATCATGCGTACCTGTTCTTGTCATCCCATGACTTTCGAGCATCTCATACACATTCGTTTTCTTAGCAAATTGTGAATTGATGAGTATGTGATCAGTCATTCCATCCGCGGAGTTTTCCTTCTTAGAGAACGCCTTGTCACTTACGAGAGAAAGTAGTTGACGTCTTCCCAAATCAAAATTTTTGCGATATTGATTCATCTCACGATATAAGCGAATGAACTGAAAGCGTTTAAGTAGTGTAGCGTAGTAATCAACGGCTGGTCCCCAGGAGATTGAATGATTTCCCCTGCCACCATTCAGAAGCACACCTACCCCCTGCTGCTTAGCTCGTTCGAAGATCCCATTGACCCAAAATGAATTTTCCACAAAGGTGTAGGGCATCTCCATCGTGTCTAAGCATTCATCTACTGCAGATAGTGGACTTTTACCCTGAAAATCCAGATAATGATCGTCAATATTGCCTACATGCGCCACTGTCGATTGAATATAAGGCCTTTCATCGGCCATCCTTCGTTTCGAGGTCCAATCCACGAAATCTTTCTCCGGAACATAGCTATAGGTGTACAATCGCTTATTCTGCTCGCGTAATGTTCTTGCAGCAAAGCTTACGACCGATCCCGAATCGAGACCACCACTTAAGTAAGATCCAACCTGATGGTATGTACGAAGTCGTGAATCAATTGCTTGTTGAAAAATTGCCCTGGTTGCTTCTTCATATTCTTCATTAGACTTCAGCTTGAGCGATTGATCATCGTTAAAGGTGCAATACCTCGTAAACGTGACTGCTCCATTCGAAATCGTAATCGAATGCGATGGCGGAACCTGCCCGATGCTCCCATAAACTGTTGAAAAAGCATCGACTGTCTCTAACCTGCCAGGTGTAGCTAAATACTCTGCAATCCAGCGCTCATTCAATTGTTGATCGATATAGGGGAGTGTCAATAAAGGCTTGATCGTTGTACAGAAAGCAAATCGATCCGAGCTCTGATGGAAATAAAGTGTTCGTGTTCCAGAAAAGTCACGTGCTCCGAACAGCGCTTGTTTCATCTCGTCCCAGATCATAAAGGCAAAGTCGCCTACGAGAAACTTAGGGCAATCTTCTCCCCATCTATGATATGAAAGCATGATGAGCTCGCTATCCGTTATTTCCTTTCGATAGTTATGATGGATTTGTAGTCGCTCATAGAGTTCATCACGATTGTCTATAATCGCATCAGCTGTAATAGCCAATCTTAGGTTTGCGTTAAAATGGGGCTGCTGTTCATGAATTGACTCTGGCGTAATCCACTGAGCATGATTGCCTAGAAAGATCGAACCGCTATGCCAGTAATCGGTATCATCTGCCGGATATTGTGCAAGCTCCTGCATCAGGTTTAACCCATGCTCTAGAGGTACCGGTTGATTATGGAAATGATAGATACCGTGTATAGCACTCATCTATTGCAACCCCTCGCGATCTCGTCGAATGATACTAACTGTATCATTTATTAACACTTTATTACAGGTTACAGGTCGTGTCAACTGGTTTTTTACATATATTTACGATTTTTTGATGTTTTTCATGAGGTACGGATACATATAGTATCAATTAGGGAGGAGAGATATTTGGGGCTGGTGATAATATCACTTTCTATACAAAAAAAAGCACCTGCAGAAAACACCTGCAAGCGCTTCGTATTGATTACACTCATTCATTACTATGCCGTAATATCTCGCTTCTTGAATACGATCCATGATATTGCATTGAAAATAATAAAATAAGCTGCAAGCACACCCAATGAAAAGCCTAAGGTTGTAGGATGACCTGGTATTAAACTCGTCTCGCCATCTGAACTCAAATAAGGTGTTAGATCGAGATGGATAAATAACACATACTTTACCCAAGCTTTCTCTGCTAATGCGAAGATCGTTGTAATGATATTACCTGCGAACAGGAAGGAGATCGACAGGGCAATCGCAAGTCCGCTGCTACGAAATGCAGCCGACATCATAAAACCGAATGTAACGATCATGATCAACCCAACAAATTTAAGTAAGTAATACTGCAGAACGTATGTCCATACAGACTCATCATTGGATAATATGACATCTATAGTATCTCCGCTTCCGAAGAAAGCGAGATTAACCAAGTAACATACGATAAACGTTGTAATGGTTAGTACCAGTGCAAACAAGATCATTGCAATGTATTTAGATAAAAGAATTGTTGAACGACTCCAAGGTCGAATCAAAAGCAGCTTGATGGTCCCCCAAGAAAATTCGCCTGCGACAGTCTCAGAAGCAATAACGACTGTGAAGATCGTAATAAAGAAGAATAGGGCATACGACTCCATAATCATAACAGTCCAATTAGTCATTGAAATATCTTCACTAAACCCATAGACTAATAAGGAGATAATAATCGGGAGTATCACAATAATCCCGAACATAATCCAAGTACGAATCCGAAGATAAATCTTCATATTCTCATTCTGAATAAGCTTGAAAAAGTTACCCAATCAATTCACCCCCCGTAATTTCAAGGAATTGATCTTCTAGCGTCTTCGTCTTCACGCGAATTCCGTAGACATTCATTCCCGCTTCAACAAATTGACGGTTAATCGCAGCGATCCCCTTACGATCAGATGAAATCAATAACTGTCCATCCACGACTCGTCCATTACCTGTACCGTTTAAGATCCTAATTGCTGCTTGGGCATCCTCGACCTCGAATAATACCTCTTCCACTACACTTGTCTCATTGCTTGGATTGTCCGAACGAATCGAACGGACATCAATAATTTTCCCATTCTGAAGAATTGCAACACGATCACACATCAATTCCATCTCTGACAATAAGTGTGAGGAGACGACAACAGCCAGCCCTTCATCCTTGGCCAAGCGACGTAAATAATCTCTGAGTTCTCGAATACCTGCAGGATCAAGGCCATTCGTTGGTTCATCAAGCACAAGTAGCTTCGGTCGATGCATCATCGCCTGTGCAATCCCTAAACGCTGACGCATACCTAAAGAGTATTTCTTAACTTTATCATGTATCCGATCTTGAAGTCCGACTAATTGAATTGCTTCTTGAATACGCTCCTTGTTAATAGAAGGATTCATTCGAGCATAATGCACCAAGTTTTGATATCCTGATAAAAACTTGTACATCTCAGGGTTCTCAACAATCGCTCCAACATTAACGATTGCATTCGAGAAGTCACCTTTCACACTGTGACCTTCAATATGAATATCTCCTGATGTAATCCCCATTAATCCGACAATCATCCGAATCGTTGTTGTTTTCCCCGATCCGTTCGGACCTAAAAATCCGAATACTTCACCGGGTCGAACCTCGAATGAAATTCGATCGATAATCGTACGCTTACCAATTACTTTCGTAACTGATTGTAAACGTAAGACAGCATCCTCAGACATGAACTTCCCTCCATTACCAGTATGACTAACTAATTTATTATACCAGTCATCTCCAAAGAGAGGTTGTAATTAATGTAATTTTTAGATGGACTACCTGCTGTTGCAATTCGTACAGCAACCTAGTGAGTAATGTACCCGATAGAACCCTGTACGAAACAGTTTTGCTGCATGGTGTAAGGAAACCAACCGATTACATTTCATGCAATAAAATTGGACACTATTAGACAAAATAGCCACCCTCTCATATACAATTCGTTTCCTAAATATACGTTTTGTATCATAAGATAAAGAATATGCCATTTCGTCGAATGTGTCAACTCATTTTGTCGGGTGCTGCCATATTAAGTCACTTGTAGCTGATCAAGCAAAAGCTCCTGAATATGTTTGCGCTCCTCTTGCTTGACCGCATAGTAGTAGATTCCATCTATCATCTGATTTGATCCCTGCAACGTCAGCGTCTCCACATGTTTAATTGCCGACTTATATTCCGTCGCAATTTCATATAAATCGTTAGTGCTTAAATTCGTCCGCACATCCTTTGACAATTGCGATAGGATGCTAGGCAGCTTGCCAATGTTTCGAAAACTCGCAGCCTTCTCTACTGCTGAGGAGAGTACTTGTCGCTGTCTCTTTATTCGCCCTAAGTCCCCTGTCGAATCAAGCTTGCGCATTCGGACAAACTTCAAAGCATCCGCACCCTCAAGATGTTGCTCGCCCTGTGGAAACGTCACGCCATCATGCGTAAACGCCCACTCATTATTGACGTCCACTCCACCAAGCGTATCAATAATATCTACAAGGCCCTCCATATTCGTCTTCATATAATAGGCAATAGGTATGCCGAATAGCCGTTCCACTGCAGATACAGACAATGAGGTTCCTCCGAAAGCATAAGCATGATTGATTTTATCGTACACTTCTTTATCTGGAATAAGCATCCTTGTATCTCTTGGGATCGACAGGGCAGTTACGGATTGCTTCGCTGGCTGCACTGACAATAAAATCATCGTGTCGCTTCGCCCTCGATCCCCTTCCCGTTCATCCACGCCGAGTAGTAGCATACAAAATGGATCTTGATTGTTCAAATCTGGTTGACGGAGCTTACTCAGCAATTGATCGGTTAGCGAAGTACTTGCAATAGCCTCTGTCTCATTGTCATCAACGCTAGGATCTTGCTCAAACAATGGCTGATTCCAATCTCGCGGTGGCAGCGGTTCGTAAATCGCATCCAATGTTCGCTTCAGCGTATACCAAGTGTACCCGCCTGCAACGAGCACAATGATTAAGAATATTGATACGGAATACAGCGTGATTTTCCACATTCGTCTATTTCTCATACTTAATCCACATACCTTTCTATTACGACTTAAAGTCTAATTTTTGAAAATGCTGCTCCGGATATCGTGCAATGACCTGCTTGTATAACGATTGAATATGTGGACTAAAGGTGTACACCGTCATCAAATATTCATTCAATTTGTACTCGAAGCAATGTCGTTCATAATTCGATAGTTCCCAACGAACGCCGTATTGATGAAGTCCCTCTGCTTCTTCGACATGTACAATGACACCTTTAAGACTCATCGTACTGCGGCCAAGGTCAACCTTAAGACACCATCTCACGTCGTCACGAGGTGGAATCTGCAAATGCGTCGAAAATCGACAGCCTCCAAAGCTGATATTGTTTACAATCACTTTCTGGGAGCGACTACGTAGAGCCCGTTCCCCAACGCTGAACAAAGCAAACTCCGCGAAAAGCGGAATATGCAGCTCAAACCTCATATACTTTCTACGATTAGGCTGTACAATCTCATTCATGTCATCACACATCCTTGATACAATTTGTATCATTATGATATGAATTTAATTTACGATACATTTTGTATCATGTCAAGATAAGTTGATACCCCTCTCAAAATGTAGCAGTCTGCTCCACAATTGACATTTGGACGAGTATAAAAAACGTTTCGATCGAGTATACTAATCTACTAAACTCGATGTGATACATTTTGTTTCAAAAGGTGACAATTGATAGCATTCCGTATTATTATGAGAGTAATAGAAGATTGGGGGGAATTTAATGAGCATCGGTCGACGCATTGCGTTCCTACGGGATCAACGAGGGTTAACTCAAGAGGAGCTGGCTACTTCCCTTGGCATATCGCGTGCAGCTCTTTCCCATTACGAGAAAAACCGTCGCGAACCTGATACCGAAACGTTGTCTAAAGTCGCTGATCTTTTTCAGGTGTCACTCGACTACTTGGCCGGCAGAACGCATCAAGCGAGCACCACTTTAGATACGGACGTTAGACGATTTGCAGATGAACTAGAGCTATCAGACATTGAATTATTGGAACGATTCGCATTAACCATCGATGGACGTAAGTTATCTGCAGATGAAGCAAGGAGATTTATCGCATTCGTACGTGCGGAACGCACGATGGGTGAGTAGGTAGCAATAACAAAAAACCTCATGGAGGGTGTCGAGGCACCTCTCCATGAGGTTTTTGTTTTGACTATGTATATGTAATATTTGCTTATTAATTATGACTTGGGTGAGCGTTTAAATTCCTCTGGCCACTTATCTACTGCGATTCCAATCTGAGTAAGAATTTTGTGGATATCGATCTCCAAAGGCTTTTCGACCTCCTTCGATTCGTGAATCAAATCCGTCTCCATTTCCGGTCCCAAATCCTCTCATTAAGTATTGATTCGCATCTTTCCTCATCATTATAAGAGATTCAATCCGCAGAGAGTGTCGACCTGTGTTGTCATGTCAGTATTTTTATTTCAGTAGTTTTGTCGAACATCGGAGCAAAAAAGAAGATCCTGCTCGACTCGTTTTTGACCATAGACTTTCGTCTTATCTGTCTTCCATAATACTACCTATTTATTTAATTCATAATGCCTGGCTGTTTTATACCCGCCACAATTCTGTAACAAATTGCCCATTGTGCAACATTGCTCATTGGGCAATAATATTAATGTAAATTAGTTTTGGATCTAAACCCCATTCCATTCAAAAAGAGGTGTCCGCTTAGGCGATCCATGATGAACAAACAAAGTCTGCGCCATATCAAAAGGGAAGCAACTGCGAATACACTTGCCGATGCAGCATTCAAACTTGCTCTGGAAAAGGGTCTGGACGGCTTCGTCGTCGAAGATATCGTACAGCAGGCCGGCTATTCTCGCAGAACATTTGCTAACCACTTTTCTTGCAAGGAGGAAGCAATAGCGAGGGCGGCAGTTAGCTTTAATGGTAAGGAAGAAGTTAATGAATGGCTAGGAAGCTTGCACCAGGACATTTCTCCACTCGATTGTCTGTACCAGTTGATGAAAATGCAGCTTACGACAGAGCATTTCCACAAATTGCGCCAGCTCGTGTTACTTTCAAAGCAGCATCCGACGCTTGAGCCATACATCCTTAGCGCGCTTCATGGTTTACAGTTAACCGCTCAGAAGATGTTAAACGAGTTCGCCCGCGGACGTTATCACGAGGGGTACACCCACTTACTAACAGGCGCTGTTTATGGAGCTGTGTTGCCGTTGCTTGACGGCAGTCTAAACATTCTGCTCCCCAATCAAGCAGCCGACAAAGCCTCATATGCGGTTACGTTCGATCAGTATTTAGATACCATGTTCAGCTATTTGCGCAGTGGCTTCTAAATCAACGCCTCTATTATATGATAATGCAAAGGAGCAATATGACCGTATGTCAACTTTCTTGTACAAATTAGGTAGGTCAGCATATACCAAACCATGGTTATTCATTGTCACTTGGATTGCAATCCTCGGGATTGTGCTCACAGTACTTGGGGTCAACGGCGTACATGTCAGTTCCGATATGAAAATCGAAGGAACGGAATCGCAGAAGGTGCTGGACCAACTGACAGAAGAGCTACCGGAAGCTTCTGGTGGACAAGCCAGCATCGTGTTTACGACATCTACAGGCGAACGCCTGGACACGCCGGAGCGTTTGAGTGCTATTAGCGAAGCTGTAAATAAGGTATACAATCTTGACTATGTCATTAATCCTATCGAAATGGCTGCAAAAGCCGGTGCATCGATGAGCGATGTCGCTCAAGGCAATGAAGCCACGCAAGCAACCGCTGGTGAAATGCCCCCTTACGGTCCTTTGATGGTTAACGGCGTCCCTATTCCTGGCGTAATGCTCGCAGCTGATGGCGGCGTTGCACTGTTCCAATTCCAATTCACCGTTCAACAAATGTCACTGCCCGAATCGGTCCCTACTTCCGTCATTGAAGCAGTTACTGCCGTCGAAAAGACCGGAATTTCGGCATTGCCTAGCGACTCGCTTATGAGCAAGCCTGCTATTGGTTCGACTGAAGCGATCGGAATTGTTGTAGCTGCCGTTGTACTTTTCATGACACTCGGTTCGGTTGTAGCCGCTGGCTTGCCTCTTCTGACCGCTTTATTGGGAGTGGGCATAAGTGTAGGTGGAGCCTACGCTTTCTCAAAAATGTTCCATATGACCGAACTCACACCTGTTCTGGCGCTTATGGTCGGGCTTGCCGTCGGTATCGATTACTCTCTGTTCATCGTGAACCGCCAACGTCGCATGATTCTCGAACAGGGACTTAGTGCGCAAGAAGCAGTCAGCAGAGCGGTCGGAACGGCCGGGAGTGCGGTATTTTTTGCCGGCTTAACGGTCATTGTCGCATTGTGCGGCATGCTTGTCATCGGGATTGGCTTCTTATCTGCGATGGCGCTTGTTGCAGCCTTGGCTGTTCTTGTCAATGTCTTAGTGGCACTGACCTTATTACCGGCTTTGCTCGCTCTGGTAGGTGAACGCATCTGCTCAGCAAAAGCTCGTATGAAAAGCAGCAACCTTGCAAATAAAACTCGTCATGGGGTCGCAAAACGCTGGGCAACGGGAGTTACTAAAAGCCGATGGATCATTATTGTTGGCGTCGTAGTCCTCCTTGGAGTGGCTGCACTCCCGGTCGCAAATATGGAAATGGGCATACCTTCGGGTGCAACTGCGAACTTGGACACCCCAGCAAGACAAAGCTATGACGCGATTTCAGATGGTTTCGGCGAGGGCTTTAATGGTCCGTTACTACTTGTCGCCGAGCCACAAGCATCCGCGGGTACGCTAACGCCTGAAACGCTTGGCCTTCTTGTACAGGAGCTCCAGAAACATGATAACGTCTCGCTCGTAACGCCTATGGGCTTAAACAAAACTGGCGATATGGCCATCATCAGCCTCATTCCGAAGACAGGCCCGACTGACGCAGAGACGAGAGATTTAGTGCAAGAGCTTCGAGCTTCCGATTCTAACATAGCTCAGGCGTATGCTGTCTCCATTGGTGTTACTGGGTTTACCGCAATCAACATTGATATGTCAGCGAAATTGGCCGAGGTGTTCCCGCTCTACGTCGGCATTATCGTCATTCTCTCGCTCATTATTTTAATGCTCGTATTTCGCTCCATCATCATTCCGATCAAAGCTACAGTAGGCTTTCTTCTCAGCGTGCTCGCCACGTTCGGAATTACTACAGCCGTGTACCAATGGGGATGGCTACACTCTCTATTCGGCTTTGACACCGGCGGTCCGTTGCTTAGCTTTATGCCAATTATGGTTACAGGCATTCTCTACGGGTTGGCGATGGATTATCAGATGTTCCTTGTCAGCTCCATGCGTGAGTCTTACGTCCATGGGCATCACGGAACGGAGAGCGTCATTCACGGATACGATCAAGCCAGCCGCGTCGTTGTAGCAGCAGCGGTAATTATGGTGTCTGTCTTCGCCGGCTTTATTTTCGCTCATGATATCATGATCAAGCAAATCGGTTTTGCGCTGGCGATCGGCATCCTTATTGACGCCTTCATCATCCGTATGACGCTCGTTCCTGCTATCATGTCGGTATTTGGCGATAAAGCTTGGTGGCTGCCGAAATGGTTAGACCGTTTGCTCCCTAATCTGGACGTCGAGGGCGATAAGCTCATCTCTGAACTGAAGCTTCAGGAAAGACAATGATATCGATTTTCCAGTATCGTTTACGCATTCCGTGGATCAGGCACCACAATTGATGTACTTTTGCAGGATTATGCCGAATATGCGGTCATCGTCCAAAAACAAAGAGTGGCGATACAGGAACAACCTGTTTCGCCACTCTGTTTGTTTTTATCCTCTATCTATTAGCTTCCGCCTACCCGTGAAAGATCACGCATATTTGCTTCGAAAGCAGCGATTAATGCTTGCTCTCCGCTGAGCCCCTGCGCTTGAACTTTAGCAATTTGCTCCAGCATTCGCTTGTAATCCTTCGGAATGATCTTCACAATCTTCTCGGACACTTCTGTCCAATTGTCGAGTACGTTGCGTCCCAGTTCACTATTCGTATAGCGAGCGTGCTTCTCAATGAGCGTACGTACCTCTGCTGCTTCCGAAGCCTCTTCGATCCTCTCCAGCAATACCATCTCGAAGTTACAACGATTCACAAAGCTATTATCCCAGTCGACTACATAAGCAATTCCGCCAGACATCCCTGCAGCGAAATTGCGACCCGTTTTACCAAGGATAACAACACGTCCACCGGTCATATATTCACAGCCATGATCGCCTACACCTTCAACTACGATACTTGCACCACTGTTACGAACAGCGAATCGTTCTCCCGCTACTCCGTTGATAAAAGCTTCCCCACTGGTTGCACCATATAATGCAGTATTACCAATGATGATATTATCCTCAGCCTTGAAGTTCGCTTTCGCCGATGGATAAATTGCAAGCTTACCTCCTGATAAACCTTTACCGAGATAGTCATTGGCATCGCCTTCAATCGTTAGCGTCATTCCATGAGGAACGAATGCTCCGAAGCTTTGCCCAGCAGTTCCAGTAAAGTGGAATTGAATCGTATCCTCCGGCAAGCCATTCTTCCCGTGTAATCGCGTAACTTCCGAGCCAACAATCGTACCCACTACTCGGTTCACGTTCGTTATCGGGAACGAAGCCTTTACGACATCTTTGTTCACCAACGCAGGCTGCGCCGCTTGAAGCAACTGCTGCATATCCAATGAATTTTCAAGATCGTGATTTTGCGCCTTTGCATTATAACGGAACGAGCCGACGGGCAATTCTGGCATATGCAGTAAAGGAGTCAAATCAACACCCTGCGACTTATAATGTGTGATGGCTTTCTTCGAATGGAGTCGATCAACCCGGCCCACCATTTCTTCTACTGTACGGAAACCCAGCTGTGCCATTATTTCACGTAGCTCTGTCGCAATGAACGTCATAAAGTTGACTGCATGCTCTGGCTCACCGACAAACTTCTTACGAAGCTCTGGATTTTGAGTTGCGACACCTACCGGACAAGTGTCCAGCTGACATACTCGCATCATAATGCAACCAAGTACAATGAGTGGAGCTGTTGAAAAGCCATATTCTTCTGCACCGAGTAGCGCAGCGATCGCGACATCACGACCCGTCATCATCTTGCCATCGGTTTCCACAACGACGCGGTCACGAAGATTGTTCAAGATTAGAGTTTGATGGGTTTCTGCTAGACCAAGCTCCCAAGGCAATCCGGCATGACGAATGGAACCGATAGGCGAAGCACCGGTACCTCCGTCATAACCACTGACGAGAATAACATCTGCACGCCCCTTCGCTACACCAGCCGCAATCGTACCCACACCCACTTCGGACACTAGCTTTACATTAATACGGGCTCGTGGATTCGCATTTTTCAAATCATGAATCAGTTCTGCTAAATCCTCAATTGAATAAATATCATGGTGAGGCGGTGGAGAAATCAATCCGACACCTGGAGTCGTGCCACGAACTTCCGCTACCCACGGATACACCTTGCGACCCATGAGTTGCCCGCCCTCGCCTGGCTTCGCACCTTGTGCCATCTTAATTTGAATCTCTTCCGCATTCGAAAGATAATAGCTCGTTACACCGAAACGACCCGATGCGACTTGCTTTATCGCACTGCGGCGTGAATCGCCATTCACATCCGGAATATAACGCGAGGAGTCTTCCCCACCTTCGCCTGAATTCGACTTGCCGCCAATGCGATTCATCGCAATCGCAAGCGATTCATGCGCTTCCTTACTAATTGAACCGAACGACATTGCACCGGTTTTAAACCGTTTAAAGATCGATTCGATCGGTTCTACCTCTTCAAGAGGCACAGGAGGCTGATCGTATTTAAATTCTAATAGCGACCGCAGCGTACTAATCTGCTCATATTCACCTTGAAGCATCGCAGAAAACTTCTTAAACGTTTCGTAGTTGCCCGTGCGAGTTGCTTTTTGGAGTGCATGGACCGTTTGTGGGGTGAACATATGCTCTTCCCCATCTTTGCGCCATTGATAATCGCCACCCGAGTCAAGCTCACTGTTCGCGCCAGATTGTTTGGAAAAGGCACGCTCATGCGCTGCAAGTGTATCTTTCGTAATGACATCCAAGCCGATACCTTCAATTCGTGATGGTGTCCATTTGAAGTATCGATCGACTAACTCGGTGTTTAAACCGACGGCTTCAAAAATTTGCGCCCCACGGTAGGATTGAATCGTGGAGATGCCCATTTTGGACAACACCTTAACGACACCTTTCGTGAGCGCTTTAATATAGTTTTTCACTACTTTATGATGCGTCATGCCGTTTAGCAGCCCTTGGCTAATGAGATCATCCAACGTCTCGAAAGCCAAATAAGGATTAACCGCACTCACGCCATATCCAACTAGCAATGCGAAGTGATGCACTTCACGCGGTTCTCCCGACTCTAGTAAAATACTCACCTTTGTACGAGTGCCCTGCGCGATCAAGTGATGGTGTAAAGCCGACACTGCAAGCAACGATGGAATGGCTACATTATCCGCGTCAATACCACGGTCGGATAAGATTAGAATGTTATGTCCTTTCGACATGACCCGATCAGCAGCTTCACAGAGCAATGTTAACGCATCGCATAACCCAGCCTCGCCTTCACTAGCAGGGAAGAAGATCGGTAATGTGATCGACTTAAAGCCCGGGCGGTGAACATGGCGTAGCTTAGCAAAATCTTCATTAGAAAGAATCGGTGAATACAATCTAATGTGACGACAGCTTTCAGGCTCAGGGTTGAGCAAATTCCGTTCTGGTCCAACTGTCGTATAAGTTGAAGTAACAATTTCCTCACGAATCGCATCTATTGGCGGGTTCGTTACTTGGGCAAACAACTGCTTAAAGTAGTTGAAGATCCGTTGCGGTTTCTTAGATAAAACTGCGAGAGGTGCATCATATCCCATCGAAGCGAGTGGTTCTACCCCTGTGAGTGCCATTGGCTCCATTACGCGACGTACATCTTCGAACGTATATCCGAAAGCCTGTTGACGTTGCTGTACATTCTCGTGATCCGCTTCAGGCAATTCGGGTGCATCAGGCAAGTCTGACAGATCAACGAGATGATCATCCAACCACTCACGGTAAGGATGCTCCGTTACGATCGCATGCTTCACTTCTTCATCAGAGATAATACGACCTTGCTTCGTATCTACAAGTAAAATACGCCCAGGACGCAAGCGATCCTTCAATACAATGTCTTCTGGTGGAATATCGATGACCCCTGCTTCAGAAGCAAGAATGATCCTATCGTCCTTCGTCACATAGTATCGCGCTGGGCGCAAACCATTGCGATCTAGTATCGCACCGATCTGAACGCCATCTGTAAATCCAACCGCTGCAGGTCCATCCCATGGCTCCATCAAGCATGCATGGTATTCATAGAATGCTTTCTTGTTCTCATCCATTAGCGGGTCATTCTGCCACGGTTCCGGTACCATCATCATCGCAGCATGAGCCATCGAACGACCCGATAGGTACATAAATTCAAACGTATTATCAAACATTGCTGTATCTGAGCCGTCTGGCGCAATGATGGGCTTAATCTTTTCTATATCGTCACCGAATAAGTCACTCGCGAATAACGTCTGACGCGCATGCATCCAGTTCACATTACCACGAAGCGTATTAATTTCTCCATTATGAATCAAGTAATGGAATGGATGAGCACGTTCCCAGCTTGGGAATGTATTCGTACTAAAACGAGAGTGAACTAGTGCCATTGCCGTTTCCAATGCCGGATCGTGAAGCTCCGTATAGAACAATCCAACCTGTTCTGTCGTCAGCATCCCTTTGTACACAATCTTCTTGCTCGAAAGGCTCGGGAAGTAGAAGCTATCTCCACCCCCTACACCTTTTGCAAACCGGATCGCTAGCTCTGTACGTTTACGGATGACATATAATTTACGCTCGAATGCCATATCATCTGTTAGTAAGTCAGAGCGTGCAATAAAGGCTTGGCGTACAAACGGTTTGACGTTCTTCGCAGAGGTGCCTAGCTTCTCATCGTTTGTCGGAACAGTACGCCAGCCAAGTAACGACTGGCCTTCTTCAGCTATAATATTTGTGAAGATCTGCTCATGAATCGCACGCGCTGCATCATCCTGAGGTAGGAAAACCATTGCAACTGCATATAGCCCTTCTGCTGGAAGAGAAAAGCCAAGCTTCGCCGTCTCCATCGAATAAAACTGATGAGGGATTTGAAGCATAATTCCAGCGCCATCCCCAGTATTCGGCTCGCTGCCTTGCCCGCCGCGATGATCCATGTTAATAAGTAAAGACAACGCTTGCTCAACGATCTCGTGTGATTTCTCACCTTTGATATGAGCAACAAAGCCCATTCCACATGCATCGCGTTCAAACTGCGGATCGTATAATCCTTGCTTTGGAGGCATTCCATGGTAGTTCGCATTCATATCTATCATCCTCTCTAGAGCCTGGTGCAACAATCAAATAGCAGATCTACACTTTTTGCTTCATTTTTCCATCTAAATCACCTAATATAGAAATTAGCTACTTTTGACGTCAGGTATTTGACTTTGGTGTTATATATTTTAACATCGAAATTTTAAAGATATCAATTTAATATTTTTATTGTACTGATAACGTATGCTTCATTAACATCGTTATTTCATACCCATTTTAGGAGGGATTTCTCGCATGTCAAAACCACTTTTTCGACTGCTTTCAATCGCACTTTTAACCTGTATTTTGATCCCCTCTACCACCTTCGCCGCAGCTGTTCAAGAGACGAAAACTGCCTCCTCCAACCCCTATCACATTGTCGCTTTAGGTGACTCTGTAACTGTAGGTTATGAGCCGGGTTTGGACGAAACAGCAACCCCATATGGCTATACGGAAAGGGTTTATGAGCAGGCGCTGTTCCATAGTCATTCTGTCATCAACAACTTCGGAATTTTAGGATTAACAACATCCGGATTAAGCAATTTACTTCAAGGTGCAGCAGCAGGAAAAACACTGAAAGCCGTTGATTTACAAGACTTCTCAACATTTGTCGATCCACGAATCGCACAATATGCACAGACAATCGCTGCCAAATCCGGGAACATAAAATCGACTCTAAGCGAAGCTGATCTTGTCATTATGACGACCGGTGGCAATGATTTCGGAGACTTCATCAAGGCCGTTGTTGCGGACTCTACTAATCTGGATCAGCTCATTCAAACGAGCTTTATTCCGATGCGTGACCAGTACTTAAATGACCTTAAAAAGGTCATCAATCAGGTCCATGAAATGGCTCCAAAAGCACGCATCGCAATCGCCGATCAATACCTTCCATTGATCGATCTCCACCCTGCATATGGAGCATTGAAATCCGAAGTTATTACCCTTAGCAAGAAGCTTGATGAGCTTGCTGCCGAGCTAAATCAAGTGCAAACATTTGTTGAAATTGTCCATGTGTCTGAAGGCTTCTTCGGCAAAGAAAGACAGTACACTTATGTTGGAAAGCAAGATCCACATCCAACCCAAAAAGGCTACGAATATATCGGACAGCAATTCGCCAATGTCATCTGGAAAGAGTATCGTACGCCAGCGCCACGAGCAGCTGATGTGACCTTATCGGTCATCATTAATGGTAAGGAACTTGTTGGCAAACCGATCAATAAGAAGAATACGAACTTCTTGCCGATTCGTGAAGTAGCTAATGCCGTAAAAGCTGAGCTCAAGTGGGACAATAAGACGAAGACGGCAACTTTCCGCAAAAACAACCGTGAGGTTATGATTACGATTGGCGCGAATACGATGACTATCAATGGGGTTATCCAAAAGCTAGATACGCCAGCGTACCTAGAGACGATCAATAAACAACAGTACACATATGTTCCGTTAGCCGCCATCGTGAAAGGGCTGGATTTCGATCTTGTCTATCAACAAACACTTAAAACTGCCTTTATTAACGGACCACTCTAATATCCGAACTATCCCTATATGAGACGACGGTTAGCGATAATGCTAGCCGTTGTCTTTATGTCTTTATTCATCTTTTAGCAGAATATTAGGTAAGATGCCTTGTTCGTTACTCATCTAAAGCGTAATATGAAGAGTAGGAAAAGTGAGGGGAATTGCTCTAATGCGTAAAAAAAGAGTTCTACTGCTTTCCGAGGGTTTCGGTACAGGACATACACAGGCTGCTTATGCACTCGCTGTCGGGTTGCGACAACTATCGCCTAAAATCCAAACACGAGTTATCGAGCTAGGAACCTTTTTAAATCCTGTCATTGGTCCACTCATATTGTCTGCCTACCGAAAGACGGTCAGCTCGCAGCCTAAGCTAGTAGGAAAGCTATATCGTAGCCAATATCATAAATCCTTAAACGGCATGAAGCAGTTTGCTCTGCATCGTCTATTTTATAACCATGTCTCCGATGTTGTACGTCAGTTAAAGCCAGACTCGATCGTCTGCACACATCCGTTCCCGAATACGGTAGTCAGTCGCCTTAAACGACTCGGGCTGGATGTACCTTTGTATACGCTAATTACGGACTACGATGCACATGCCACATGGACAAACCCTGAAGTGAATACTTATCTTGTAAGCACTGCTGCTGTTCGTGATAAGCTGATGGCTATGGGCATTAGCGAAAACAACATCGAAGTGACTGGCATACCCGTTCACCCTAATTTCTGGTACCCGCTAGATCGCGAACAGATTATAGATCAATACCATCTTAAAGATATGCCTACCGTACTTATTATGGGAGGTGGATGGGGTCTGCTATATGGAGATCATCTTGTGGAACACATGTCCACCTATGCAGATCATGTCCAACTCATTATTTGTTTGGGAAGCAATATTAAAAATCGTGAAAAACTATTGTCCGATCCACGCTTCCAGCATCCGAACATCCATGTGCTTGGTTACACCAAAGAGGTTAATAAGCTGATGGATGTCTCCGATCTGCTTGTGACTAAGCCAGGCGGAATGACTTGTACAGAAGGAATGGCGAAAGGAATACCGATGTTGTTCTACGAGCCAATTCCCGGACAAGAGGAAGAAAACGCCGACTACTTCGTGAAAAATGGGTTTGGTGAGTTGATGACATCGATTGAAACAATTGATCACTGGTTCCGTCTCATACAGGAACCGTATGCTGCAGATCAACATCGCGATGCACTGCTCGCCATTCGCAATGCGGAATATCAACCTGCCAAGTGCTCAGAGGCTGTACTCGCTCTGATGGAATAGTTCGAATAATAGTGAACAAGCACCCTTTCCGCAATGAAGCGGCTAAGGGTGCTTGTTTTATTGATTTCTTTTGCGATATTGCTGTGGCGTGTACCCGGTTGTTTTCTTGAAAGTACGGGTGAAATGGGACAGGTTATAATAACCCAAGTGATTCATGATGTAGCCAATTTTCAGATTGGGCTGCGCCAGCATTTCCTTCGCGTACTCAATACGTTTTTGCACGATATATTCAGTAAGCGACCAACCGGTTTTTTTACGAAAAAATCGGGACAGGTATGCCGGGTGAAAATGAACGTATTGGGCAATATCCTCCCGTGTCAATTCGTCGAGCAGATGCTCTTCCACATAATTGAGAATTTGATGAATCACACCGTCTTCTGAATGACGAGCTTGTCTCACACGCGAGAAAAGATGTAGGTCGCTCGGAGTAGAAACCTGTGCATCAGCGACGTCCTCCTCCACACTGCCAGCTATCTGTTGAGATAGCTCATGCATTGGTACGGTATCTCCGATGCTGATATCGACATCTACGTATAAATACGTTTTTGCAAACTTCCGCAACTGCCGACAGCGGTGCTCCAATCCGGTTACAATCTGATTCTGTTCGAGCAAATCGAATAACACAACTGCCACTCCGTGACGAATGCGAACTGTCGCTCCCGCTAGTGTATACCTGATCAATTCATCGGCAGCATTGCATAGGGCATATTCCAGCAGATTGCGTTCTCGATCGGTAAGAGGGATGTGCCATCTCCGTACGGAAACTTGAATAGGTAATATCCAGCTATCTCCTGAGATTGAAGTGTCCATGTGCTCATTTATACACTCCTTTGTACTCCGAATATGATGAAGTAACAGTGGTGTGGGTAGAAGCAATTCCGAATAGAGGCTAAACGCAGTCTTGCTATAGCGGCAGGTTGGGAGAACAGTTCTTAGGAGGTAACGCTCATTACCGCTTCGAAGCTCGAGATGCGGTTGCTATCCCTTTCTTCATTGTACAAACGGAAGTTGAATCCGGTCTATCTACTGGAGTGACTTTTATAGCATTTTCGTTACTTTTAATCCATAAATATACAATTAAACTGAATCTCTAAGATGATAGACAATACAATAAGTTCAAGCCATTAACATGAAGTTATGGGAAAAAGCACGGCAGCGAATTGAATCTAAGACGTCGCCACGGACGCATTTTCACCAGTTCATTATTTTCACCCCCTTTCATTCGTTTGGATCTTCACTTGCCGCTCCCACTCCCTTACCTCTATTATTATACCATATTTAACCAATTTGTGTTATCGGTAAACCCTTGAACCTCTGACGCTCTCTCTGAATTCAAGTCAACAAAAGAGCTTCCAACAGAGAATGCCCCTTTGTTGCTTAGATTACGGTTCAGTGCCCCAGACGAGTGTTCCGTTCTGGTATAGCGTCACTTTACTCCAGTCGACGAAGGCAGTTTTCGTGCCGTCGTAGGAGTAATCATTGGTCAGGGTGAAGTTCGACCAATCCGTCTTCGCGAAGCGCGATTGAATTTCGCCGCTTTGTCCATTCGCAGCTATCGAGCCTGCACCTGTGGCAAACGATATTTCCAAATACGTATCCGCAGTCGTCTTTGGCGTGCTCATCGTTACGAACGTTCCTTGAACGTTGCCACTGCCTATCTGCGCGTAATCGCTCCAGAAGCTCAATGCTGAGCTACTGTCTTTGGTGAAGTAGTAACGGAGTTTGAGCGTACTCATACTGACCGCGCTCGTGCCGCTATTCTTTATGTTGAACTGAGCCATAATCTGATTGGCGGTTGCGCTGGAGCTGTTCGTTTTGTACTGTACCGTCAAATTGCTCGCAACAGTCGCTTGCGGCGTCGCACTAACCTGCACGGAATTCCCACTTGAACCCGCACTGTTCGATGCACTCACCACATAATAGTAGGTCGTGCCATTCGTCAGCCCTGTGTTCGTGTAGCTCGTCGCCGTTACGCCAGTCGCTACATTCGTATACGGTCCACCACTTGTCGTGGCTCGCTTCACCGTGTAACTCGTCGCTCCGCTAGACGCAGTCCAGCTCAACGCGACCTGAGCGTTGCCCGCTGTTGCAGTCAACCCTGTCGGTGCTGCTGGAATCGTAACCCCTGCAGTCGGTGTCGCACTTACCTGTGCGGAATTCCCACTTGAACCCGCGCTGTTCGATGCACTCACCACATAATAGTAGGTCGTGCCATTCGTCAGCCCTGTATTCGTGTAGCTCGTCGCCGTTACACCCGTCGCTACATTCGTATACGTTCCACCACTTGTTGTGGCTCGCTTCACCGTATAGCTCGTCGCTCCGCTAGACGCGGTCCAGCTCAACGCGACCTGAGCATTGCCCGCCGTTGCGGTTACGCCAGTTGGCGCTGCTGGCACTTGCGTCGTGCCGCCTCCTTTCGCATTCATGACTTGTGCATGATTGGAAATGAGCGTCGCTGTTGCACTTGGATAAACAATTCGGAACCCATCATAATCCGGATAGAGCTGCCCGTTGTCCTCCTTGCCCGTCAAGATCCAGAATTGACTACCTGCTCCGCCGAGCTGGTTCACGATCCCAAGCCAAGATTGATAGACGGAGTCGCGCGTGGATTGATCCGCAATCCCGTATTCCTCCAGAACGACGGGCTTGCCAGCCCTCGCTCCATCGTTGATATGATCCGTTATCCATTGGTTGCCCCATTGCGAGGTTTCGCCCCAACCGCTCGGATACAGATGATACGTACCGTAATCAATGTTGGGTAGCGCAATTAGGCGAAGCCAGTCGACCCCTTCCCCTCCACCGTAAGGGTAATCCGAATTCCCAGACTTGTTGTAGAACCCTTCATCTCCAACAGCAACCAAATGGTTAGCATCCAGAGATTTAATGTACGTACTCATTTCACTTGCCCAGTTGACAAGCGTATTGCCCGTTCTGTCTGATTGAGCACGCGGCTCGTTCGCCAGCTCCCAAGTCATGATTGCCGGATCATCCTTGTATTTAATTCCGTTGTACGTGTTCGTCCGGTTCAACATATAATTAATGTAATTTTTGTAGGCTTGCTTTACCTGCGCGTTCGTATAGAATGCATCATGTGATCCCGCGTTGAACCATTTGACATACTGGTTCATCCCTCCGAAGTCATCCCAGTTATTAACGAAGGGGATGACGAGCTTAATTCCCAACTGTCCGGCTTTATAAATGGCGTAATCCATCTTGACAAATCCAGATTCGCTGTACACTCCCGGAGATGGTTGCATATCGACACCTACCTGAGTATTGCCGTCCAAAAATCCCCAAAGCCGAAGAACCTTTAAGTTCATCGACACCATACTTGAATAAATATCGTCAACCATCAGTTGGGATTTGTAATGCATGTAATAATTGTTCGTTCCGGCAAAGTAGAAGCTGCTGCCATTGAGCATGAATTTCCCGCCGCTTGCTGTCACAAATCCGGCAGGTGCGGCGGATGATGTGTTCGAGCCAATTGGATAAAACGAAAAAAACAAGGCAATTACCAGTATAATTGCTGTTAAGAACCGGCTTCGAAGACGTTGGATCATACTATCCCTCCTCAATATTGTTCGCGAAGCAAGACTGAATTTCATCACATTACTAGTTTGGAGCACACACGAATCCTTTTTTTATGGAAATAAGTGGATCCCTCTTCCTCATTCAATTGCTTCAACCCTTCCCGACAACACAGGGGCATCCGATTGGATACCCCTGTCCGTTCCGGGTTTCCCGGTGTTGTTACGGTTCAGTGCCCCAGACGAGTGTTCCGTTCTGGTACAGCGTCACCTTGCTCCAGTCGATGAAAGCAGTTTTCGTACCGTCGTAGGAGTAGTCATTGGTCAGAGTGAAGTTCGACCAGTCCGTCTTCGCGAAGCGCGATTGAATTTCACCGCTTTGTCCATTCGCAGCAATCGAGCCCGCACCTGCGGTAAACGATATTTCCAAATACGTATCCGCAGTCGTCTTCGGCGTGCTCATCGTTACGAACGTTCCTTGAACGTTGCCACTGCCTATCTGCGCGTAATCGCTCCAGAAGCTAAATGCTGAGCTGCTGTCTTTCGTGAAGTAGTAGCGGAGTTTGAGCGTACTCATACTGACCGCGCTCGTGCCACTATTCTTTATGTTGAACTGGGCCATAATCTGATTGGCGGTTGCGCCTGAGCTGTTCGTTTTGTACTGTACCGTCAAATTGCTCGCAACAGTCGCTTGCGGCGTCGCGCTGACCTGCGCAGAATTCGCACTCTCACCCGCGCTGTTCGATGCACTCACCACATAATAGTAGGTCGTACCATTCGTCAGCCCTGTGTTCGTGTAGCTCGTCGCCGTTACGCCCGTTGCTACAGTCGTGTACGGTCCACCACTTGTCGTGGCGCGCTTCACCGTATAGCTCGTTGCTCCGCTAGACGCAGTCCAGCTCAACGCGACTTGAGCATTGCCCGCTGTTGCAGTCAACCCTGTCGGTGCTGCTGGAATCGTTACTCCTGCAGTCGGTGTCGCGCTGACCTGCGCGGAATTCGCACTCTCACCCGCACTGTTCGATGCACTCACCACATAATAGTAGGTCGTACCATTCGTTAAGCCTGTATTCGTGTAGCTCGTCGCCGTTACGCCTGTCGCTACAGTCGTGTACGCTCCACCACTTGTCGTGGCGCGCTTCACCGTATAGCTCGTTGCTCCGCTAGACGCAGTCCAGCTCAACGCGACTTGCGCATTGCCCGCTGTTGCAGTCAACCCTGTTGGTGCTGCTGGAATCGTAACCCCTGCGCTCGGCGTCGCACTGACCTGTGCGGAATTCGCACTCTCACCCGCACTGTTCGATGCACTCACCACATAATAGTAGGTCGTGCCATTCGTTAAGCCTGTATTCGTGTAGCTCGTCGCCGTTACGCCCGTCGCTACAGTCGTGTACGTTCCGCCACTTGTCGTGGCGCGCTTCACCGTATAGCTCGTTGCTCCACTCGAAGCTGTCCAGCTCAATGCGACCTGAGCGTTGCCCGCCGTTGCGGTTAAGCCAGTTGGCGCTGCTGGAATCGTAACCCCTACGCTCGGAGTCGCACTGACCTGTGCAGAATTCCCACTTGAACCCACGCTGTTCGATGCACTCACCACATAATAGTAGGTCGTGCCATTCGTCAGCCCTGTGTTCGTGTAGCTCGTCGCCGTTACGCCCGTCGCTACATTCGTATACGTTCCACCACTTGTCGTTGCACGCTTAACGGTATAGCTCGTTGCTCCGCTCGAAGCTGTCCAGCTCAACGCGACTTGCGCATTGCCCGCTGTTGCAGTCAACCCTGTCGGTGCTGCCGGAGCTTGCGTACCGCTACCCCCTGGAATGACAGGGTAAGCGTTCTGTACGAGCTGCACGAATTGAGAATGGAACCAGTGTCCCGACACTGGAGCGTTAGGTGAAGCCCCAGTCAAAGTCCCATTTACGTTCGTGAAGGTAGGATCGCACATTCTGTCGAAGCCTTTACCTTCGTCATTCGCGATGAGGGAGCTCGAGCCATCCGATTCGCCCGGAGGTTTCACCCATACAAATGCGTCAATGTGTGAGGAAGCATAGCCTGAAGGCGCTACCTGTGGCGGTTCACCTATGCCTGCGCCGTACGGGTTACACCAATTCCCACGATGGAGACGCTTGTCTATACGACCCGAGTCGGCATAGGCATCGACAGTAGAACCGCTCGCGCTGGTCGGTCGACCCGAACCGCCCCATCCATTGCGGGAGGTGTCGATTAGGAAGCCAATCGTGCTAGGCCAACCCTTAGCAGTGAAGCCCGAGTAAAGTGCAGCAGTGAAGTGAACCTCGTCGAAGTGGGGGTTCCATTCATAGTATTTAGCAGATCTTAGAGGTTGCCCGCCGATATTCAAGTTCGAATCCGGTAAGTTGGGCTCAAGCGTTGGAGTCGTATTTGCTGTATTCGTTATGAAGCCGTCAACGCTGGCAAGACCAGCAGCTGTACCAGACACTACAGTTGTGAAGAGATCGATCGCAGGCTGCATATTCGTGTCCCAACCCAACCAACCAGAGTGCCCGATATCCATATAGGTATATACGTTCGAGATCGCATGCAATTTCTCCAATGCGTATCGAGTAGCATCGCGATAGATGTTCGTGGAATTCGCTGCTGCGCATGCCGGGTCACTCAAATTGGTTACAAGGTTTGGTAAGGAATCCGGTTCAATAACTGTAACAATTCGAATATCCTGATACTTCGTGTTAGCAAACACGCTGGCGATAGCATCAATATACTGTGTCTTGTAGGTTTGCAGTCCTGCCGCAGTCAATGGTAGTTCGCCATTCGATGCCAAAGCATGGCAATCCCGTCCCGGTAAGTCATATATGACGAATGTAACCGCGATCGGTGTGGTGCCTTGTCTTTGTGCCAACACAGCATCCATCGTTTCCGTCAAGCTTTTACGGCCACCATTTGCTGCGCCGCCTTGGATCGCCACAATTCGATCTAACCAGATCGCAGTCGGATAAGTCTTGACCTTCTGCATCTTCGCAATGAGCGAGCTATCGCTAACTTGCGCGATCGATGTATCGATCAAATCGGAATAATCAGGGTTCACATACATTGTCGCACCTACGAATGGGTTCACGACATGCGTAGCTGCAGCAGCGCTCTGAATGATACCCGAATAGAAATACCCGCTCATAATCAATGCCAAAGCAAGGATGAACATGAGCACTTTTCTGGATAAAGATATCGCCATTACTGTCCACTCTCCTTATTAAAAATAATTTACGGTTCAATGCCCCAGACGAGTGTTCCGTTCTGGTACAGCGTCACTTTACTCCAGTCGACGAAGGCAGTTTTCGTGCCGTCGTAGGAGTAATCATTGGTCAGGGTGAAGTTCGACCAGTCCGTCTTCGCGAAGCGCGATTGAATTTCGCCGCTTTGTCCATTCGCAGCAATCGAGCCCGCACCTGCGGTAAACGATATTTCCAAATACGTATCCGCAGTCGTCTTCGGCGTGCTCATCGTTACGAACGTTCCTTGAACGTTGCCACTGCCTATCTGCGCATAATCACTCCAGAAGTTCAATGCTGAGCTACTGTCTTTCGTGAAATAGTAGCGGAGTTTGAGCGTACTCATACTGACCGCGCTCGTGCCACTATTCTTTATGTTGAACTGGGCCATAATCTGATTGGCGGTTGCACTGGAGCTGTTCGTTTTGTACTGTACCGTCAAATTGCTCGCAACAGTCGCTTGTGGCGTCGCACTAACCTGCGTGGAATTCCCACTTGAACCCGCGCTGTTCGATGCACTCACCACATAATAGTAGGTCGTGCCATTCGTCAGCCCTGTATTCGTGTAGCTCGTCGCCGTTACGCCTGTCGCAACATTCGTATACGTTCCACCACTTGTCGTGGCTCGCTTCACCGTATAGCTCGTTGCTCCGCTAGACGCAGTCCAGCTCAACGCGACTTG
This sequence comes from Candidatus Cohnella colombiensis, assembly GCA_029203125.1. Classification (GTDB taxonomy): domain Bacteria; phylum Bacillota; class Bacilli; order Paenibacillales; family Paenibacillaceae; genus Cohnella; species Cohnella colombiensis. Next base: position 496,246 of record CP119317.1, on the reverse strand, counting down.
AGCGTTGCCCGCTGTTGCAGTCAACCCTGTCGGTGCTGCTGGAATCGTAACCCCTGCGCTCGGCGTCGCACTGACCTGTGCGGAATTCCCACTTGAACCCGCGCTGTTCGATGCACTCACCACATAATAGTAGGTCGTGCCATTCGTCAGCCCTGTATTCGTGTAGCTCGTCGCCGTTACGCCTGTCGCAACATTCGTATACGTTCCACCACTTGTCGTGGCTCGCTTCACCGTATAGCTCGTTGCTCCGCTAGACGCAGTCCAGCTCAACGCGACTTGAGCGTTGCCCGCTGTTGCAGTCAACCCTGTCGGTGCTGCTGGAATCGTAACCCCTGCGCTCGGCGTCGCACTGACCTGTGCGGAATTCGCACTCTCACCCACACTGTTCGATGCACTCACCACATAATAGTAGGTCGTGCCATTCGTTAAGCCTGTATTCGTGTAGCTCGTCGCCGTTACACCCGTCGCTACATTCGTATACGTTCCGCCACTTGTCGTGGCACGCTTAACGGTATAGCTCGTTGCTCCGCTCGAAGCTGTCCAGCTCAAGACCACCTGAGCGTTGCTCGCCGTTGCGGTTATGCCGGTTGGTGCTGCTGGAACTGTAGTCGTCGATGCAGATCCAATCAATCGGTCATATTCTGCATAGGCCGTAGCAATATCCACCTGAGACCAGAATCGGTGATACTTGAAGGTCGGAACTCCGTTGTCCCACTTTTGCGTAGACTGATTCCACGAACTAGTGTACAAATTGTTCAAATAAGACCATTTCGGATCTTGGGTAATTTTCGGACGAAGCTGTGCATAGCTAATGTATACACCGTTGCCGCCTTTAGATGGATCTGAAGCAATGCTGCCTGTCCCTGGAATCGTATTGCCTTGTCCGAAAGTACCGCTCCAGCCATTCGGAATATAGATTTCTTTGGTGAAATAACGATTGTAATCCGCGCGTTGCTCATTGATTGCAATACCAACGCCATCATTGTAGCCCCAAGCAACGTCAAGCAGTTGGTCTGCCATCGTTTTGGCTTGGTTGCCCAGCGTCGTAAAGCTACCCGATTCTGATTTCGTACCAGCGGCGAAAAAGGAGAGGGCTTTGATATAGTTGCCTAGCACCCCAACGTCCTGGCTCGGATTTTTGGTTGTAACGTGAAAATTCGGGTTTCCGGTAAAGGTAGCGTAGCTATTCCAAGTATCCGGCTGACCACTCCATTCCTGACCACCAGGAACCCAAAATTCGCCCGGTGCGGATGTTGATGCAATTGTAGGATTTAAACCACCAAGAACACGTTGTCCAGATGCATTCAAGTAATATCCGCTCGAATCTGATACTGGACGCTTGTTAACAAACGTATAATCAATCGACCAATCGATCCATTTGGTAATGGCATTTTTGGCCATTAAGAAGTTTTGCGAGGTCGTATCTCCACTAGATGCTAGAATGTAATACAACTCGGCAACCCGCTCCATCGGCCAGGTTTGGAAGCCGAACCAGGTGTTGGAGCCTGGATCTAAATACACCGGATTTTCCTGATAAGCAAGTCCGTAGAACGTACTGACACCAGTAGGATAAGCGCTATAGCTGCCGTTCCAGCTATTCGTCGCCCCACCGCCAATGGCCCCCTCGTTAGAAAGCAGCCAATTGTAAAATTCAAGCTGACGCTTCAAAGAAGCGCTCCAATCCGACTGCGCTGTTGCTGATGAAGGGATGAGGCCGCCAGCCGTCGTCCCAAGAGCATAAGCTGCAACGGGATTCTGATAGGCTTGATGAGCGTGGCTCGCACCGATTCTCCATGCCCATTCGCCACCTTGGCCGAGGCCACCACCCCAAGAGGTATACCATGCGAGCAAATACATCTCGGAGTTTTTACCGTTGCCCGCCACAGGGCTGCCGTTTTTCGAGCTGCCGATTTGTTGGAAGTACTTGTCGAACATTCCGTAGCGCAAGTAATCTCCCATTTTCTTCGCTTTATTAATAATCGTCGTATTGTTGAAGCCTAGCTGCTTCGCCCAGAAAATGACCTGAACCGCGCGCGCATCCGCATCGGTCGCATCGGTATAACGCCATTGCGCGGCAGGGGTTTGCGATTCTTTTGTAAATAAGGACATAAAACCTTCGTTTGCTTTGCCGAACGTCTTATTGTCCTGCGAAGGATGATCAATAGCCTCCCATACCGATTCCTGCTCGCCGCGTTGGAATGTGTTGATATAGGCTGCTTTATGCGAGGGGTTCAGCAGGTTGCCGTACCCGTACCAGTTATCAACGTCTACCAACCAGTGCATCAGATAGGTTTGGTTGTTGCCGTACGTCGCTTTCATCTCCGCATCCAGAGGGTCACTGCCTGGTGAGTACTGTCCTGACAGCTGTGATGGATATTGATCGGGGTAGGGCTTCTCTGCCGCATAAGTTGCCGGGCTACTCGGATTATAGTAGTTCATCGTTGGCTGCTCTGCCGCTGCACTTGGGATAATATAAGTCTCCATGTTGTTCCATGCGGCTTCCAGCTTAGTCCAATCCCCCGAGTAGTAGCCGTAAAGCGTTTCTAGCCAGAGCCAATAACTATAAGCTTCCGAGGTTGTCATATGGCCGTAGTCTGGCGCTTCGCTGATGAGTGTTTCAATTGAATGATAGGGAATTCCTTCGGGTGAAAAATAGCCATTGGCTGGGTTCTTAATCTGGTTGTAAAGCTGCATGAATCGCGTTTGATAGACGGATGCGGCTGCGGCAGTTTTTTGCGATACCCATAGATTTGCATAAGACGAAAGCACAATAGCGATTGCAAGAAACAAAACGATTCCTTTCCGGTAAGTGTGAATTTTCATCAAAATTCCCTCCCTTTTACGAATAGAGTCGATAGCTACAGGCATTCACTTCTTGAGCAAGGCAAAGTTGCCAGACAGCTGTCTCGCTTCTCTAACACGGCGAGATCGAATTGCCAATCCTCCTTTTCGATAACATACTGTCTATTTTCATTATAAAACTGCACAGAATAGGAAGTTGTGCGTGATGTAACTACTTTATACCGTTGATGTAACTATTTTCTAAAATGTGACATTAAAGAGGCTACTAGAAGTAGATTTTGGCGAGCTTTGCATAATTAACTGCTTCAAGCTAATAAACCGATTATGAAAAACGTTTCCCGGGTTATCCCGGGAAACGTTAGAATCGGATGCTTATGGCTCAATTCCCCACACCAGTGTGCCACTTTGATGCAATGTCACCTTGCTCCAATCGACATATGCCGATTTCGTGCCGTCGAACGAATAATCGTTTGCCTCATTGAAGTTCGACCAGTCCGATTTCGCCAGACGAATCTGGATGTCTCCACTTTGCCCGCCCGCTGCAAGCGATCCAGCTGCCGTATTGAATGAGATCTCCACATACGTATCCGCGCCGGTTTTCGCTGGGCTGATCGCAGTGAACGCGCCGCTAACATTGCCTGTTCCGACTTGTGCGTAGTCGCAGTAGAAGTTCAGGCTCGCATTGCTATCCTTCGTGAAATAGTAGCGTAGCTTCAAGTTGCTCAGGCTGATGGCACTGGTTCCGGTATTCTTAATGTTGAAGGTGGCACCAATCGCGTTGTCGGTCGCATTGCTGTTGCTCGCTTTGTACTGTACAACGAGGTTGCCAGTTGTGCTTCCCGCCGACGGCGTCGCACTTACTTGCGTAGAGTTACCGCTTGTTCCGGCACTATTTGTCGCACTCACCACATAATAGTAAGTTGTTCCGTTCGTCAGTCCCGTGTTCGTATAGGTTGTGCTCGTAACACCGGTAGCCACGTTCGTGTACGTACCACCGCTTGTCGTCGCGCGCTTCACCGTGTAGCTCGTCGCTCCACTTGACGCTGTCCAACTCAACGCCACCTGTGCATTGCCCGCTGTTGCGGTCAAGCCTGTCGGTGCTGCAGGAATCGTAACCCCGGCGCTCGGCATCGCACTCACTTGCGTGGAGTTACCGCTTGTCCCGGCACTATTGGTCGCACTCACCACATAATAGTAAGTAGTTCCATTCGTCAGTCCCGTGTTCGTATAGCTCGTCGACGTCACCCCTGTCGCCACGTTCGTGTACGTACCGCCGCTTGTCGCAGCACGCTTCACCGTGTAGCTCGTCGCTCCAGTAGACGCAGTCCAACTCAAGCTGACTTGCGCATTACCCACAGTTGCGGTCAAGCCCGTCGGCGCTGCTGGAATCGTCGTGCCACCGCCTCCTAGCGGCTTCATAATCCGATCTAGCATCGCTTGCTTAGGTGCGTTCCAAGTCGACCAATCATCCAACAGCAGCCCGCCGGTATCGCCGCTGTTCGGATTAAGGCACCAGTACGTCCAATATAGATTGTTATCCTTAATGTAATCGACGAGCTTGTTCTGCCATTTGCCTTCAGCGCTAACCGTATCGACACCTCTTCCGCCAAATTCCCCAGCGAGTATCGGAGCGATATTTTCTTTATGAATGTATCCCCAATAGGAATCCCATAATGCAGGCATGTTGCTCGGAAAGGACGAATCATTAAACCACGTTTGTGCAGACACGCCAGGACCGTAATCATGTGGAGAATAGACGACTCGATTGGCCACGTTCAGACGAACTGGGTAGTTTTTTACCCCCTTCAGGTTGCCTCCCCACCAGTACGATCCTGTTTCGCCTTGAACATTCGACGATATGCCTTCAACGATGATCAGCCAATTCGGGTTAGCTGCAAGAATCGCATTACCGGCACGTTCCGAAGCCAACCTCCAGTCGGTAGCTAAAACTCCCGTTCCCCAACTAGCTGTTCCATGCGGCTCATTGTGCAGATCTGCACCGATGACAGTCGGATTGTTCGCATAATGCTGTGCTAGCATGACCCAGTCGTTAATCCAACGTTGTTCAGAATATTGCGCGGTGTACCATAGCTCGGATTGGCCTCCAGAATCTGGACGATGACGATCCAGGAATACTTGGATGCCCCGTTCACCAGCTTTCTGAATAACCTTGTCCATCAATTGGAGTGGAGTAAGTCCAATTAAATCTGGATTGGTGTTCGTGTTGATGCTGTTAGGCATAGAGCCCGAATCGAACATTTGAGTACTGAACGGAAGTCGAATCAGGTTGTAGCCGTGATCCTTGATTTTATCCATGAAGCTGTCTAGCGAATATTGCCACAGTCCGTGTGGCGCATAATTGGACGTTTCAAATCCAAACCAGTTAATCCCATTAAACACTGCAGGGTTTCCATTGGAATCTACAATCCGGTTGCCGGCTGTATGATAGTAGCCGGTCGGTGCGGCAAAGGTTTTATTGATCGCAACCGAAAACAGTACAGAGAATGCCAGCGCGGCGGCCAAAAGAATCATTCCTCCACGTTTGAACAGTGACATCAACATAATTCCATCTCCTTTTCTAATGTTCATCACCTGCCCGAACAACCTTCCCTTGCTTCATGTTCCTGTTGATGAATTCCAGCAAGCTATTAGGGTTTGTCATCCCACCTCCTTAGAAAAGACTTTCTACGTCTTATTTCATTGTAATTCGTGAAGAAAACAAATTTTGTGCGTGTAGTGACCTTGTTTGCGCCTATTTGTATCCTTCGTATAAAACGACTTCTGATTTGTACATAAAAAAAACCGCCTTCGCACTTGTGTGCAAAGACGGTTTGTTATGAACTCTCTTACAGAGCACTACCTCCATATAGGAAGCGATACTCCCAATGTTTACCGGAAATGTTGTCTACACGAACGCCACCTGAAGCCTTCGAGTATGTATGCAATACTTGTCCATTGCCCAAATAAATTCCGACATGAGTAATCGTTTCCTTCAACGGTTGCTTATTCTTATAGAGCGACGCGGATGTACCTTTATAGCTCATGAAGAACATAAGATCACCGCGTTTCAGCGAATGCCAATCCGTTTGAACAGCGCTATTGCTACGAACAAAAGTCCCCTGCGACTTGGAGCTCGCTGGCAGAACAATTTTCAGTGCATCCTTGAATGCTTGTCTTACGAAATCTGAACAATCAAATGTTGCCGTCGTATTGCGATTTGAACCATATTCATAAGGTGTGCCTAAGTAACGCATGCCTGCTGCAATAACCGCTTCCACTTGCTGCGACGTTGTTGGTGTCGGCGAGGGCGCAGGAGTCGGCACTGGAGTTGGCTTAGGCGCTGGTTTAGGCGCTGGCTTAGTTGTCGATGAAGATGAGCCTGAAGGGTAAGTCACCTGCACATACTTAGAACTAGTTGACACATACCCGACTACACCATTAAGATCTTTTACCTTCAACCAATATGCGTTCGTCTTCTCCACTAATGTTGCTGACTCGCTTTTCTTTAAGAACCGGATTGAGCTCGACGATGTACTTGGACCTGTTCGGAAATTAACCGATGAAATGATTTTCACTGTTCCTGTTGTTGCAGCAGCAACCGACGAAGCTCCGACGAATGATGAGCCTACTGTAGTTAAAAATAGTAATAAAGCAACAAATCCTATTCCTCTTCTCACGATGATGTACCTCCTAAATAGATGTAATAGAAGAATGAATACAGCCTCATCCTATTTTACTAATACGAGTTAGAGCCATCCATCAGCCACCAATCCCATCCTATTTTCCCTCTGTGGGGAAAATGAACCAAATACGACTAAGTATGAAGGACGACAACCCAGCTATGATCAGGCTTTGAAGCCCCCAACTTAAGCATATATTGGCATGAAAAAAACCGCCTTTCGGCGGTTTTCATATGTTTTAGCTGTACATTGTCTATCATTTCGATTGTTCATCTACTACTCAATGCGGATTATTGTCGTCCCTTCGTCCTACGTTCAGGAAAGATCCGACAAATCCGAAATCAATAGATCAAATGAAAACGTTGGCGAATACACCCGAATAATAGCTTGTATTTCAGTACGAGCTAGGAATGTATTCCCATGGATGACCGACTGCGGCGCCAAATCTAGCTCGACCCCTTCATTAGATCGGTTAACCAAATAAATTCCGTTGTGCAGGTTCAAAAATTCGCCTACTGAGGCTTTCATCATTTCGTCAGGGGCATCAACAGGTTCAAGCGCATAGCGAGACGCCAATTCCAAAAAAGCAGCTTCCGAGCCCGCAATTGCTGTAATGCGCGATTTCGAACGATCTCCGCTTTGAATGGACTGGTGCGCAACCCAATCGTACGTGCCTGCTTCCTCAAGTGAAATTCTTTCCAGCCGAATATGGCTCTCTATGAATCGAATCATATTTTTCGCGAATAAATTAATATAGGATCCAACTGGATGTTTACTCGTTAAATCATCCTGAAGTAGAACAGCCGCAAGTAAAGGTTCAATTCCACCCTTGGCTATTTGCTCGAATTGCTCATCGGACAATCCTTGCTTCTCCTTATATTGCTCAAGAGCGGCTCCAAACGTATCGAAACTGAGCGATCCTTGATCGATCAACGCTTGTCCTAGCGAAAGATGAGCGGTAGATTGCGAAGATAATAGACTATCAACTTGAGCTTCTGATAAATATTGTAATGAAACCGCAATTTCCCCGAAACGTTTATCTAATCGAGTTTGTGAGCTATGTACTTCTTGAACTTGATCCGCTGACATGAAGCCACGATTAATTGCTAATACTCCTAGCTTAACTCTTGTCTCGGCTTGATGTTGGAATGCATGCTCGAGTTCAACCGCGTTTACATACCCTTCAACAAGTAGAAATTGTCCGAAGTATCGTGCGAACATTAGCTGTCACCCCGTTCGCTACCAAGCTTGCTAATGACATCAATAACCGCATCGATTGTCACTGGCTTTTGAAGGAAACTAAACGCACCTAACTTTATCGCTTGCATGAGTTTCCCTTGCGTCCCAACAGATGAAACCATAACCACTTGAATCTTAGGGTCAAGTTCCTTTATTTCAACTAATGCTTCTAGCCCGTCCTTCTTTGGCATTACAATATCGAGGAGTACAAGATTAGGCCGCTCCGCACGACATACACTGATCGCTTCTTCTCCATCAGAAGCCTCAAACAATTGAGTAAAACCTCTTTCCTGGAGCGCATTGATCATCTTCTTACGTACAAGTAGGGAATCGTCGCATAATAGTATCTTTAAATCGTACATCACAATTCCTCCTCGAGCTCATCTTCTAACTATCAAAGATACTATTACATTTTTAGTTTCTGAACAAGTCAAAAGTGAATATATTTTCCTACTTTTTGTATTACTAATGTCATAATTCGACAAATTCCTACATTAAGACACCTTGTTCTTCTTCTTGCATTGATCTCCAAGATTACATGTTAAATGTGTTCCAGTGAAGTCTAAACGGTGATCTGTCACCTTAAATCCAAATTCCTGTTCTACTCGGTGCTCCAGTTCGCCTAGCCAATCTTCTTTTATTTCTTTCAACGAGCCACAATCGGCACAAATCAGATGGTGGTGCATATGCACATGATCATCATCACGAAGATCATACCTTGCAACCCCATCTCCGAAATTCATCTTTACAACAATATGAAGCTCATTGAGTAGCTCCAACGTCCGGTAAACAGTAGCTAGACCGATGTCTGGAAATTTGCCCTTAACTAACATGAACACTTCCTCGGCACTCAGATGATCCCGTTCATTCTCCAAAAGCACACGAACGATCACCTCGCGTTGCCGAGTTAACTTGCAATTTTTTAACGTTAATTGCTGGTTAACTTGATCGAGCTTTGCTTGTATATCCATCATGCATATCCACCTCCAACTGATTAGTGATGATTATTGGGCCAGCCTATTACAATTTTATTCAACTAAATATTTCGCTCTTAGCGCTTGAACTTCTGGATGCTCTAGATATTCATCAAATGTCATTAACCGGTCAATGACGCCATGAGGCGTAATTTCGATGATCCGATTCGCAATCGTCTGTACAAACTGATGGTCATGTGAATTAAATATAATTGGACCATCAAAGTCTATTAGCCCATTGTTGAGCGCAGTTATAGATTCCAAGTCCAAGTGGTTCGTTGGTTCATCGAGCAGTAGGACGTTACCGTTCATCAGCATCATTCTCGAAAGCATGCAACGAACCTTCTCGCCTCCTGACAATACGGAGCCTTTCTTCAATGCTTCATCGCCAGAGAACAGCATCCGACCTAAGAAACCGCGGATGAACGATTCATCAGGATCTTTCGTATATTGACGCAGCCAATCGACCAAATTCAAATCTACATCGTCGAAATACGTTGCGTTTTCTTTCGGGAAATAGGCTTTGACCGCAGTAACACCCCAAGCGACTGCACCTTCATCGGGCTCACGTTCACCAACAAGAGCTTGGAACAATGCCGTCTTCGCATGGCCATTCGAACCGACGAGGGCGATCTTATCCCCTCTGTTCACGACAATGTTCAGTGAATCAAGCAGCTTTTCGCCCTGTTCGATGATCGTCAAATTTTCCACCGTTACAACTTGTTTGCCTACTTCGCGCTCAGGTTTAAAGTTAATAAACGGATATTTGCGATTTGACGGACGAATGTCATCCAGCGAAATCTTATCAAGGAGCTTCTTCCGGCTTGTCGCCTGCTTCGCTTTAGACTTATTCGCAGAAAACCGTTGTACGAACTCCTGCAATTCCTTAATCTTATCTTCCTTCTTCTTGTTCTGATCGCGCATGAGCTTCATCGCCAACTGACTCGACTCATACCAGAAATCGTAGTTACCGACATACATCTGGATCTTTCCATAATCGATGTCCGCAATATGCGTACATACTTGGTTCAAGAAGTGACGGTCATGGGATACGACGATAACTGTTCCTTCATAACGCGAAAGGAAATCTTCAAGCCAGTTGATCGATTCGAGATCCAAGTGGTTGGTAGGCTCATCGAGCAATAGAATGTTCGGGCTACCGAACAATGCCTGCGCGAGCAACACACGAACTTTCTCGTTACCGCTTAGCTCAGCCATCTTCTTATCATGAAGCTCTGTAGTGATGCCAAGACCATTCAGCATGCCCGCTGCTTCGCTCTCGGCTTCCCAGCCGTTCATTTCAGCGAATTCAGCTTCCAGTTCACCTGCGCGCATGCCGTCTTCATCGGAGAAGTCTGGCTTCGCATAGATTGCATCCTTCTCGATCATAACCTTATACAAACGGTCATGACCCATGATGACCGTTTGAAGCACAACGCAATCATCGTACTCATAATGGTTTTGCTTTAGCACCGCGAGGCGCTCACCTGGTGTAATGAACACATCGCCTGCGCTTTGCTCCACTTCACCCGATAAAATTTTGAGGAACGTCGATTTACCTGCACCGTTCGCACCGATCAAGCCATAACAGTTGCCAGGTGTGAACTTAATATTTACATCTTCAAACAGGGGGCGTTTGCCATAACGTAGGCCAATGCCGGAAACGGTAATCATGAGTCTAATCCATCCTTTGTGTCATTTTGTATTCCTTTATAATTGAATCGCATCGTCTCGCCGTGCTTAAGTAAATAAAGGCGTTCCGGGGCAATGTCTAGCTTAATACGCGCTTGTTCAAGGCGCTGCAATGCATCCGATGGTGTATCGTCTGCAAGCTTGAATGCGCCATAATGCATCGGGATAAAAAACTTCGCACCGACATCAATAAAAGCTTGGATAGCTTCTTCTGGACTTACATGATGCGACGACATGAACCATTCAGGATCATATGCTCCAATCGGCATTAAGGCGATATCAATTTTAAAGCGACGACCAATGTCCTTAAATCCCTTAAAGTAACCACTATCTCCTGCAAAATAAATCGTAGGCCCCTGATCATATTCGAGCACCCAGCCTCCCCAATGAGACGTATTCATATCCCATGGATTACGACGGGTCCAATGCTGTGCAGGTACGAACGTAATCTTGACGCCGTGATAGATCGTTTGTTCCCACCACTGAAGCTCCTCCACTCTTAGAAATCCCCGAGTCATGAGCTTTTTACGTAGTCCTGACGGAACGATCAACTTTTTAGCTCCCCGTAATCGGCGCAGTGAGGAAACATGCAGATGGTCATAATGAGAATGTGAAATTAGAACAACATCCGTCGAGGGCATATCATGAAGTTCAATGCCTGGTGGTCTTAATCTTTTTCGGAATGCCATACGCCTTGCCCAGACAGGATCAGTGACAATGTTGAGTCCCGCCATCTGTATGAGGAAGGTCGAATGTCCAATCCACGTAATCGACGACTCCTTGCGATTTTGCTGTAAAAAGCGAAGATCTGGAGCAACATTCGGTACTCCTTCACTATAACCTTTATTTTTAAGCTTTCGGAATCGATCTTGACGCCACCGATCGAATTGAGCCTTCGATGGTTTGCCTGCTAACGCTGAATCTAAGTTGCCGAAGCGTCTTGGCATGCAATCCCCCCGATGATATATTCTTCTCATACTATATCAGGAAACCTGAAAATGTACCAATCTCCTGCATACTAAGATCCATTTTCAACACGTTGTGCGATTAGACTTCCGGTTCATTTGGAAAAATAGATAATGATGCGGTATTGTAGAGGTATCTAGTTTGATGAGACTTTAGCGAAAGCGAGGAGTACGCGATGAAATTGTTATCCATTGAGCCAACCCCTAGTCCGAATTCAATGAAATTGAATGTTGATGAGCGGTTGGAATCAGGATTAAGATTTAATTATACAGTAGAACAGAGGGAAACTGCACCTCCACTAATAACCAAATTGTTAAGTCTTCCCGGTGTAAAGGGTGTATTTCATGCTGCTGATTTCCTTGCGATAGACCGAAAAGGCAGTGCAGACTGGGCGGTCATCTTAGATGGTGTCCGTGATGTCTTCGGAGCGACGGGCGACGGTTCGGGCATGTCCGCCATTCCTATCGCTGATGGGTTCGGTGAAGCGCATGTGCGTGTGCAAATGTATCGTGGCATCCCGATTCAGCTACGTGTGCAAAGCGGTGGGCAGGAGTTCCGTGCAGCGATGCCGGAGCGATTTACGCAAGCGATAACAGAAGCGTCAGGCGCCACAATGATCCGTGAGCGCAAGCTTGAAGAGCTCGGCATTCGATATGGTGAACCTCAAGAAGTGCTCGATGAAGTTACGAAAGAATTAGATGCAGCCTATTCCCCTGCACGATTACGCGATCTTGTGCAGCAAGCTATTGCAGCAGGTTCAGAAGCAACTCCCCCAGCACCACCATCTCCATTAACTGCAGATCAGGTGCGTGAAGCTTTGGGCTCACAGGATTGGAGAGAACGTTACGCTGCACTTGAACGACTAAAGCCTGGTGCTGACGATTTAGAAGTTATTGCATTGGCGTTGCGGGATAGTCATCTGTCAGTTAAAAGATTAGCCGTTGTCTATCTAGGTGATCTTCGAACTCCGGAGACGATGCCTTATCTGTTCGAAGCATTAAAAGACACTTCAGGCGCAGTTAGACGGACGGCCGGGGACACCTTATCGGATCTCGGTGATCCTGCAGCAATCGGTCCCATGATCTTAGCGTTACGCGATTCGAACAAGCTCGTTCGCTGGCGTGCTGCCCGCTTTTTATATGAAGCGGGTGATGAAAGTGCGCTTGATGCATTACAGTATGTGACTGCCAATGAGTCTGAATTTGAGGTTCGACTTCAAGCTGAAATGGCTGTTGCACGGATTGAACGCGGTGAAGAAGCAGCCGGTTCTGTCTGGCAGCAGATGACGAAGATGCGTGAGGGACAGTCGGAATAAAGCTCGATTCGCCGACTTATTTCATGCGTGTTGTTGGTTTTGAGCTTTTAAGTCGGTTTCGCCGACCTATTTCATGCGGGGAAGTTGGTTTAGAGCTTTTACTGCTTATCCTGCTCGTTCCCTATTATCGTACGAAGCTAACACCAACGATTTCATTTATTTCGGATTAAATAATGTGACTGTTTTTCTGAATTTGTAATCTAACCGTAATATATCATTCATGTTCCTTTCACATTCACAGGTTATTATAAATACATGACCCCCCTTTTCAATAATATATACCTTGAGGCTTGCGACATCGGTGTCGCAAGCCACCTTTTTTTATATCGAGCTATGGCATCACAATGTGCTAATAGTGGACTTACCGTGTACTCGCAAAAAAACGCGTTACCGCTGGCCAGAATTCGGGATCACGATCAGAAGCGCTGTGTCCCTCAGCATCAACAAATAAATGCGGGATGTTCGGCACATGAGACAACACATACTGGAGTTCTGTTGAAGGGATAAACGGATCCAAATTGGAATGTACGAGCATGACCGGCGTCTTCGCTGTCTTCTCATTCTCTTTTAGTATCCTTACTGGATTTGCTCGTTTCATCGTTTTACGAGTAATTCCACTTCTCCATACCATTAAGCCCGGAATTAATTGCGCAAGCGGGAACTCCGGTAACCTTCTTCGTTTCAACTCTGCACCCACCATCGTTGCGAATTTAACCGGCATACTGTCGGTTACGAGCGCGGAGATAGAACTATTTTGTTCCAATGCCAAAACTGCACCGAAAGCACCCAATGAATGTCCAAGCACACCAATCCAGCTCGTGTTTGCATGTGGAAACGACTTTATCCATTCGATTGCTGCTAACAGATCATCACGAAATTGCAACCCATTTGGAGTCCGATAATATTCACTCTCACCGTGACTTCTCGCATCATACATCAAAATCGCATAACCATCCGCATGAAGAGGTAATGCATAACGCAACACGTGTGCCCGATTGGAGCCCCAACCGTGTGCAATAATTATGGTAGGACTATCCGCATTCCGTTCTCCACCCACTTGATGTTGTGGAAGAAACCAGCCTTTTACCTTCTTACCGTGGCTTATCCATTCGACTTCTTCAAACGGAACTGAAGGTTCATATTCATTAGCAATCACTCGAGGCTTTTGCGCCTTCACCGTTAACCCATATACACCTGCCGCCATACTGCCTGTCAATACTCCAACACTACCCGCCATCCAGCCTATGATCGACATACCCCGCACTCCTTTTTGAACCATCCGACTTTCTCTATACTCTAATATTAGCGTAGAAATAGCCTCTAATCCATCCGAGCAACAGAAGCACATGAATTAAAGGCTAGTTGTTAGACACAATAGATTTGACTTGCAAGCCTCAAGTATATTCATCTTATCAAGCGAGTCTGAACATTTTCTGTACAAGGGGTTTGTCGCGGAACGCTTTATTCTATCCCCCTAACTCCTGAACATATGACTCCATCAACTATTAGAGATCGCGTTTACACTAACCCTGGCGCACGCAGTGACAATTTTTATCGCTACTGCATGCTATCTGCCTCATTTTGATTGGTTACTTAAACTCCGGGTTTGTGCGCTCGTGGTGGTTTCGGTGGTTTCGGTGGTTTCGGTGGTTTCGGTGTTTGCGGACATGAGGGACCTTATTTACAACAATTGAGCACATTTCAGACACTAGCGGACATGAGGGACGTTATTTACTCGAAATCAATTGATTTTAAGGTTCTAAACCACAAATAAGGTCTCTGGTGTCCGATCGATGCTCAAAAACCCCATAAAACCACAAATAAGGTCTCTCATGTCCGCACACCATACATTCACATCGCTCTCCTAGTATGATCCTCCCAAACATGCCAATGCTGCGTCCGTTATCCGATTTTTTCGGGTATATTCCGTATCTTCCCCCAAATGTGACACTACTGCGACTGAGATCCCTAAACAACTAATCTTCAGGACTACTCTTGATACTTATCTGTACATTATTGTGGCTTAACCTCTGGTTACTTTCAGCATTATATCGCACCTTCATTCCAATGGGCGCATATCCTGTGTCAACGTTATGATTATGCCCATTGGCATAGAAAGAGGTGGTCCACGATGCCGAAATTACGATCAACCCAAGCACGCCCCTTAATTCGTAAATCATCCATCGATAACAAGTCGAAGCTGTCAGCACGTCAACCCAAAGCACATTCCTCATCACTTCTTAATAAGAAAAAACTTCCCCTAGGCGAAGTCGTTCACATACACCAAAACGAGGAACAACTAGCCTCAGAATCAAGCCATCCTGCACCATGGTGGGTTAGTGCCTATGAACGCAGCCTGATGGGGCCCGGCATGGGGCCCGGTATGGGACCCGGCATGGGACCCGGCATGGGACCCGGCATGGGACCCGGTATGGGGCCCGGTATGGGGCCCGGCATGGGACCCGGCATGGGACCCGGCATGGGACCCGGTATGGGGCCCGGTATGGGGCCCGGCATGGGACCCGGCATGGGACCCGGCATGGGACCCGGTATGGGACCCGGCATGGGACCCGGCATGGGACCCGGTATGGGACCCGGCATGGGACCCGGCATGGGACCCGGTATGGGACCCGGCATGGGGCCCGGCATGGGACCCGGTATGGGGCCCGGCATGGGACCCGGCATGGGACCCGGCATGGGACCCGGCATGGGACCCGGCATGGGACCCGGCATGGGACCCGGGTTTGGTCCGGGCGCTGGGTTCGGTCCGGGCGCCGCGTTCGGTCCGGGCGCTGGGTTCGGTCCGGGTGCTGGATTTGGTCCGGGCGCCGGGTTTGGTCCGGGCGCTGGGTTCGGTCCGGGTATCGGATTTGGTCCGGGCGCCGGGTTTGGTCCGGGCGCCGGCGTAGGTCCATTTCTGCCGTTTCCATTTGGCGGAGGACATCAGCCATTGCCCAATAATCGTTTGATTACGGTTTATGTTTCCGGTGGTGTTTCATTCCCAAACGTGAATACGATTAGTCGGGTTGCATTCTTCCCCGGAATGACCATTCGACAAGCTCTTGAATTAACAGGTCTCATCACTTTCGGACCTGCTGGCTTCATCCGTAGCGTTTCCGGAATTCCAATCACGAACAACATAACAGTGAGTGTTCGGTATAACGGTCGTATCATTCCTCAAACTTTGCTAAACGCTCCAGTAGAACCCGGTAGCACGATTGGACTAGAACTGTTCAATTCGCTAGGAGCTATTCCGATTCCACTTTAAGCTGTAATTTCCACGAAGTATCTCAACTGGATAATGGGGCTGTCTCATAAGTGAGAACTTATGGACAGTCTTTTTGTTCGCTAATCACTTCTGCAAGATCGCGTCGCGATCTTACAAGCTCCAATTTCACTCCACTACTCGCTGCAAGATCGCAACGCGATCTTACATGCTCCAATCTCACCCCGCCACTCTCTGCAAGATCGCAACGCGATCTTACAAGCTCCAATCTCACCCCGCCGCTCTCTGCAAGATCGCATCGCGATCTTACAACCTCCAATCACTCTCCGCCGCTCTCTGCAAGATCGCATCGCGATCTTACAACCTCCAATCACTCTCCGCCACTCTCTGCAAGATCGCAAAGCGATCTTACAAGCACCCATTTCTCACTCCGCCGAAAGCTCTAAGCAAACGAGTGATCTTTGCCCCTTGAGTAACCAAATTTGCTTCCCCCACTGCAAAACTTAAGAGTTTCTTTAGGAGTTATTTTTAAATAATTAATGGATTCAAGCTATACTGGTTTAAAGCGAACAACAGAGAAAAACAGAGAAAAACAAATTCGCGCACCACATATGGAGGGATTCGATGATCCAGTTACGCAATATTAGTCACCAATTCACAATTGGGAAAAAGGGCAGTGAACGTGTTATTCCGGTTCTTCATAATATCGATTTACACGTCAAGCAAGGGGAGATTGTGGCCATTGTTGGACGCAGTGGATCAGGAAAGTCCACACTTCTCAATCTGATGTCCGGATATATTAAGCCAACGTCCGGTCAGCTTCAGATCGTCAATCAAGATGTGACCCAACTGAGCGAGGGGGATTGGGCTAACTTCAGATTGTCTCATCTTGGCTTTATGTTTCAAAGCTTTCAACTGATCCCAAGCATGACCGCTTATGAGAACGCCGAGCTCCCACTCGTCCTCAAAGGAGTGCCCCCAGCGCAGCGAAAAAAACAAGTCATGCAAATGCTAGATAGCGTTGGAATTGCCGAGTATGCAGGTCACTATCCTGGTGAACTATCAGGCGGTCAGCAGCAACGCGTATCGGTTGCAAGAGCACTTATGCTCAACCCCCCTATCGTACTGGCGGACGAGCCTACAGGAAGTCTCGACAGCGAGAATGAAGCTCAGCTTCTAACGATGATCAAGCAATTAAATCAGGAACAAGGGATTACCTTCGTACTCATCACTCATGATGAACAGGTCGCTGCGATTGCGCATCGCACCTTATCATTGAAGGACGGACATCTTGTTCAGCCCGTAAGGAGTGGAGGCTACGCTTATGAAGTTCAATGATCAATACCGGTTCGTCCGGCAAAATATGAAAAAAAACAAAACTCGATTGTTCATGACCGTACTTGCAACCGCGATGGGTTGCGCTTTTCTAATCGTACTCGCATCGGTAGGTTTTGGGCTACAGTCGAGCATCATTAACAACGTTGTCGGCGATAGGATGGTAACTGCTATAGATATCTATGGAAAAGCTACATCCGACGGCGCGGATCGCAGAATGAACGATCAAGATATCAGTTACTTAAATGGTGTAGCAAATGTCAAAGCGATTACTTACCGCAATAGCTTACAACAAACTTTGAGTCCAAAAGTTGCAGGAGAAGATGTTCACAACGATGCAACGATTGTTGTTGATTACGAAGCAGAGAAGAAGGCAGGATTCAAGCTATTCGCAGGTAAATTGCCTGCAAACAAGGATGAGGTAGTTGTCGGCTACAATATTCGAGATAATGTGAATTCATCTGGCGAATCCAACACTGCTCCCGACGTGAAAGAATGGATTGGTCAGCAGATGGAGCTTGAAGTCCAACAGTATAATGAAGCAGGCGAGCTACAGCTTACACCGCTCACTGTCACAATTGTCGGTATCACTGAAAAACCAAGTAGAGAATGGCGTTTAGATAAATCCGTTTACATTGGCAGCGGGCTGCTCGATGAGATTGAAGCCATTACAGGAACGAGACTTGGCGCTCTCTGGTATCCTGCAGAATCTGGCCAACAACGGCAAGAAATATGGCCTGAATATGAACTTAGCGCTCCCCGCACTTACAACGAAGTGCAAGTGATTGCTGACAAAGCTAATCATGTTAAGGCAATATCAGAGGAAATACGCGATCGAGGCTACATGAACCATTCCATCGCGGATGAGCTAAGCCAGATCAATCTGGTTTTCCTCATTATGAAGATCGGACTCATCTTCGTCGGAACAATCGCTGTTCTAATCGCTTCAATTGGAATATTCAATACGATGACGATGGCAGTTACCGAAAGATCCCAGGACATCGGGATTATGAAGGCGATTGGCGCACATCCATCCACAATTCGACGTATCTTTTTGCTCGAAAGCAGCATCATTGGAATTCTTGGAGCGATTATCGGAACAATCGTTTCGTATATGATTTCCTTCCTCGTAAACATCGGCTTGCCGATCATAATCGAGAATTTCATGAATGAGAAGATTCCAAATGATTTTAAATTTTCACTCATTCCACCTTATCTCGCACTGCTCGCCTGCGTAATTTCACTTGGCGTAGCGCTACTTTCCGGTTCGAGACCTGCAAAGCGCGCAACACGAATAGACGTACTCAGTGCATTAAGACGAGACATCTAATACATCTATATCAATTTACAAAAACGCCCTGTTGACCATCTACAATGGTACATACAGGGCGTTTCCTATTAAGTACGTTTCCTATCTGAAGGCAATAGCAACGCACATAATCCAACAAGCGGTAGAAAGCTACAAAACATCATCACAGGTGCCAGCCCGAACACGTCCGCTGCTTTACCCAAAGCAACTGCGCCAATGGCTCCCATTCCGAACGCCAATCCCGTCGTCAAACCTGATGCCATGCCCACCTTGGTGGGCATTAAATATTGTGCGTACACAACCGTTACGGAAAATCCCGACAATATAACAAAGCCCAGCAAAGCAATTACCGGATAAGTCCAAAATAGTGGCAGGTGTGGAAGGAACAGCGCAAGCGGAGAACCCCCTGCAATCGAGAACACAATCATATATTTCATCCCAAAGCGATCTGCGAGCACACCGCCGAAATATGTCCCAAGCACTCCCGCCCCTAAAAATAAGAACACAGGAATTTGCGCTTCCTTTACCGTTAAGCCGTAATCTTCAACGAGGAAAAATTGATAATAGCTGCTTATTCCCGAATGGTACCACGATCTAGCGAACACTAGGAAAATGAGCAAACCTAGCGCAAACTTCATCCGCGGATGGTTTTCTTGATTGTCAGCCATAGACCCTGCTTTCGCAGCAATCCTAAGTTCTCGTTCAGCATCCCACTCAACAAGCTTCTTTTTATACCAAGGAAGAATCCCGTACAGGATTGCAATGGCTAAACCTGCGAACAAGACACCCCAGATCGCACCGAACTGTCCTAGTGGAACGAAGATGAATACAGTCATCAATGGTGCAAGCGAGCTCCCTGCATTACCGCCAACCTGATAAACCGATTGTGCGAAACCGCGCCTGCCTCCTGCAGCAAAATATACGACTCTCGATCCTTCCGGATGGAAGATCGCTGAGCCTAGCCCAATGAACACAACTGCTAGCAGAAGCCACCAGAATTGAGGCGCAAACGCAATGCCGACCATACCAATCAAGCTGAGCGCCATCCCAAGCGGGAGTACATTAGCCATAGACTTACGATCAGAAACTGCACCGACAACGGGCTGCATAACCGATGACGTCATATTGAGCATAAAACCGATCCAACCGACCTGTACAAATGACAAGTTGAGCGATTGCTCCAAGATCGGGTACAAGGCAGGAACGACAGCTTGCATCGAATCATTCAACATATGAACCAAACTAATTGCAAAAAGCACGGGCAGTACGGTCCTCGCTTGGGACTGTACCGACCGCGCCTGCACAGCTCCACTCATGCAGACCACACTCCAAATCATCTGAACATCTATGACATTCAAGTTTAGAAGTGAGCATGGCCGAAGTCAAGTAAATAATACCCTCATCTTTTTCAAAGAAAACTAAAAATCAAAAGGGAACTTTATCCAAGACGGGTCGTCTTATTCTATGAGAGGAGGCATTCCTGTGCACTTCAACTTTCTACGACATATTACAAAGGGACTCGACCGACAGTCGATCTTCGATGAGTTAATGATTACATATGGTACGGATGTATGGAATTACGCCTACTTTATGACGAAGCGTCGTGACTTGGCCGATGATATTGCGCAAGAAGTATTCGTAAAGGTGTACGAAAAGCTTGATTCGTACCGCGGCGGAGCAAGCGTGAAGTCATGGTTGCTCTCCATTACACGCAATACCTCTCTCGACTACTTGAAAACGGCATGGATGCGCAAAGTTCAGCTGTTCCCCTCCTGGGTCAGAGAGGATTCTGCACAATCCGCAGAAAGTGAATGGTTCGGTACACAAGAGAGACTTCACATCTGGCAACTCGTATTGGCGCTGCCTCGCAAGCAACGAGAGGTTCTGCTGCTCTTCGCTCATTACCATCAATCGATTAATGAAATTTGTGCGCTATTAAACCTCTCTGAAGGTACTGTAAAATCACGTCTTCATCGTGCACGTAAAGCGATCAACCAGCAATTCGCGCACTCGAACGCAGAGGAGAGTGAACTACCATGAATCAGGATCACTTTGATTGGGAGAAGGAGCTTGATGAAGCTCCTCTTGGGATGGGTGGCTTCTCGCATGAATCCATAAAACAAATCAAGGAGCGGGTCGTGATGCCAAGCACTAAAAAACGTAAGTTGCAGCCGATTGTAGCTGCAATTCTAGCCGTCTCATTGATCGGCTCTGGTTGGCTATTTCAAGATTCTATTACTGGGTGGTTCAATAATGATACATCCACAAGCGAACTCAAAGCTCCAATCTGGGATCAAGAGGAGGTTACACTCTCCGTCCAATATGTAGACAAATTCAACTTCATTGAGCAGATCGGTCGTGGCTTCATCATCGATCATCCCAAGGTTGAATTTGACGTACCACTTGAACCGATTTCTTACGAGTTAGAAGTATATAAGCAATGGCTCGAAGACAACAATCCCGATTTGATCCAGATTCCTCTGGGACTCATCGACGATTTGGCTGCCGAAGGCTTAATTAAGCCTCTTGACAGCTGGATCCATAGGGATCAGTTCTCACTAGACGAGTACTATGAGCCAGTCATCCGTACAATTAGAGAGGCGGGAGCTGGATCAATGTATGGGCTGCCATACCAATTCGATACCTACGCACTCTACTATAACAAATCGTTATTCAAACAATTCGGTGTAGATCCACCTTCCGACCAGATGAGCTGGATGGATGTGTTAACCCTTGCGTCCCGTTTTAAGGGGACCGATGCCGAAGGCAAACCGATCTATGGGATTGATTCCCCTTGGGCTTCATCTCCATTCACATTTATCCAGAATATCGGTCAGATTGATGGGTTGAACATTGCAAGCACCAATGATCTCAAACCGACTCTAGATACTGAAGGATGGAAGACCGTATGGGACCGTGTGATTCCGGGTTTTCGAGATGGTTGGATTTCTGATGAGTATTTCACTATACCACAAGGACATTTTCTATTAAAAGACAAATATCAGGTTGACCCTTTCCTGAATGGCCGATCAGCGATGACGCTTATGCCCAGTTACTACGAATGGATTCTCAAGAACGCCAAAGAAGTTGTCGGGTTCACTGTAGATTGGGATATCGTCACCCAGCCTGTATCGCCAAGTCATCCCGATATCGCCTCTCACCTAACCGTCAACTACATCTATGCCATTCATGCGAAGTCACCTAATGCTGAGGCTGCATGGGCACTGCTCCAGCATATTGTCGGTCCTGATGCAGACAAACAAAATAATCAGCTCAACTATAGCAGACTACTAGCCCGTCTACCGACCATAGGCTCGGAGTCGCCCCATCAAGATGGGATATATTACAAACTGGATGTAGACAGCTCTGCCGTTATTGAACAAAGTAACCAAAGTTATGACGTAACCTATCAGCAATTTAGGGCTAAGCTACAAGTCGCAGGTGACGAAGAGGTGAGGGCAATTGTTGCCGGTACACATACGACAGAACAAGCATTGAAGGCATTACAGCAGGTAGCGGAAAATGTGGCTGAACAAGTTAAAGCGGGTGCGCGTGAGAATCATTCATAGTCCGTGAGGGAGTGGTTATCGATCTTGAATAAAATTACATTACCATTGATTCTAATGGTCCTAATCGCGCTGATGTTGTCTGGCTGTCAGCAATCATCAGTGCCTAAAGAACCTCAGAAGTTGAAAGTCGCGGTTTTTCACGCGGACTTATTCACGAGAGTTTATGTCCCTCTTCTCGAGAAGCAATTCCCGGATTGGGAAATTACAGTTGTGCCATTGAATGACGACAATTTCTATGTTCTTAGAGAGCCTGAAGCATCCAATTCTATATTTAACGTTATCAATAAGGAACACCCTGATCTAGTGATGGTACAAGGTTATATGTACGATGTGCTTGCTAACAAAGACGTGTTCGTGGATCTACAGGAGCAGATGTCTCAGAGCAAGCACAAGCTGAACTTGGATACATTCGCACCTAGCGTCATCAGCTTCTTAAACAACAATGAGCATGGCAAACTGTACGGTCTATCCCCTATTTTCCGAACCTCTGCACTTTACTACAACAAATCGATGTTCAAGTCTTTCGGAATAGAGGAACCTCCAGAACGGATAACCTGGACCGAAGTGCTTCAGCTTGCGAATCGGTTCATGAAAGATCAACGGATGCCAAATGGCTCTTACGGCTTTCACTTGGGGATGCTCTCGTCTCCCTACAATATGATTGAAACGATCGCACACACAGAAGGGATTGTTGATATAGACAATAGGCGTGGCAAAGTTATGATGCAATCGGACGCATGGACTAACATCTGGCGTCTAGTAGCAGACTCCTATTCACAAGGCGCATTAAGTAAGCTGAAGCGCACGCCTAGGATCATAGATGGTGTGCAATATTTTGACAAAGAGGATCTAGAGACTGCGGATTTATTCTACAAGGGCTTAAGTGCGATGACCCTTGCAGAAGATGATCTGTTGCGGAAGCTCAATAGTGGAACACCGAAATTTCAATGGGGCGTCGTGTCTGGACCTGTTAGTTCTAGAGACGCTAATAAAGTCGCTGCAATCACCTTAGATTACGTATTCACGATTCCCACAGTGTCAACACATCCCGATGCTGCATGGGAAGTTATCCACCACCTGCATTCAGACACAGTCGGTCATATTTTGAAAGCAACGGATCAAGGGCTATCCACATTAAAAGAATATCCGAGCTGGACAGATGATCCCAGATATGAAGCGTTCTACAATCTGATCGGCTGGGACAATGATAATAGCTATGTGAATTCTATCGTTTCTAATGAAACCTACCGCTTATTTTCCACACTTGTGAACGAGCAGATGGAGGCAACGATTGCTGGCAATATCACAACTGAACAAGCGTTAGCGATCGTTCAATCCGAAGGACAGCTACTACTTGATAAGGGACTTACTACACAATAACGCTTAACGATACTTCTGATCCTTAGCGTACACAGCTGGTTCTCGGTTTCTTGCAGAGGCGCCACTTCTATCCGTGCAGCACCAATTTTATAACTTCTTCGACTTGTACACAGCGTTATCCACAATAATAACAACTAATCCATACTGGGACATTGCCTGCCCACGATAGAGATACTTTGTCCCACACCTAATTTCGACAATTTCCACAATATTCGCAATAGTTATACAGAGTTTATCCACATTGTCCACAGTATCCACAGTTCATTTCATTCACAACCGTAATACGAAAAGGAAAATAACTGGAAGAAACATTGGGTGTGCTGAATCAATAGAAAAACAACGAGCCCCCAGTCGAAATACGACTGAGGGCTCGTTGTTCGCAAACTATTCGTTTTTAAATTTGAAGCTTCTAGCAATATAAATTACAGGTGTACTGCATACCGAGATCACAAATTTGACCAAGTAAGTCGTTAGCACAATTTCCCACCATACGTCCCATGTGTACTCTGGGTTTGCGGTTAGCGGAGCAAACGCGATCGTACAAAATACGAGCGTGTCCACTAGCTGACTAATCCCGATACTCCCATTTAATCGAAGCCACAATTGGTTCCGTGAAGGAAACTTTTGCTTCAACCGACTAAAGATTTGCACATCCATCAATTGGCTGATCGCATAAGCAGCTAGGCTACCAAGTGCAATTCGTGGCAAGAGGCCGAAAATCGTTTCCAATGAGCCTTGGGCGAAATCCGTTTCCTGCGGGGTGAACTTGAGTACCATCTGCATCACGATCGTCGACATGATAAGAATGAAGAAGCCGAACCAGACAACCCGCTGCGCTTCCTTCTTCCCATACTTCTCATTGATGAGATCGGCAGTCAAGTAGACAGTGCCATAAATGGTGTTACCTAGCGTCATTACTAATCCGAACAACTCTATCGTCTTCGTCACTTGAATGTTAGCAAGCACTACTGCTGCTCCTACCCAAGCATACAATCCTTGCTTACCGAACAATCGATAGCATAGCAAGAACAACGCAAAGTTGACCAGGACGAAGAACACGCCCCAACCGAAATTAAACATTCTATCATTCCTCCTAGTTTTGTTAACGCGGGAGTTTGCGAACCGCGGCTTCGCTTTGCGAAGCAAACGACTCATTATAGCACAGGAAGAGTGATAGTAACAGTAAAATGGCCACCCCGTTAAGGAGTAGCCATTCGCAGATAACCTTATTTTCCTAGGACTTACCAGGTAACGAATCCTTTTGATCCAATAACGGAACTGTCAAACAGTTCGAGTATTGGCATAGTATATGCGAGCAGAATTAAAATAACTGTGATCACGATCCACAACTTCCAGTTTTCCAAGAAACGTGGCGTTGGATGAGCTTGCTCTGATACTTCACCGATTGGATATTCTGTCTCACCCTTCGGAGTGCGAAGCAGCGAAATAACGTTGTACACCATCAACAATACAGAGATAAAGAGGATTGTGCCGCCGATTGCCATTGCCACATGATACGGCATCCAAAGTATAGCATCCGGGTGATCATTATAAGTCGAATATGCTGTACGTCTAGGTGAACCCAATAGACCGACAATATGCATGCCACTGGACATCAAGAACATTCCGACACACCAGAGCACAGTCTGAATCATGCCCAGCTTATTCAAACGCTTCGTGAGCGTACGGCCTGTGATGACTGGAATTAACCAATATGCAATTCCGAAAAATGTAAGAACAACAGCGGTTCCTACAGTAATATGGAAGTGACCTGTAACCCAAAGTGTATTATGAACGACTGCGTTCATCTGGTTACTTGCGTTAATTAATCCGCCCGCGCCTGCAGGAATGAAGAAAAGCATACCCATGAAAGGAGCGAAAAAGCGAACGTCTCCCCACGGAAGCACCTTCAACCAACCGAACATCCCTTTTGCGCCCTTCGCTCTTCCATTCATTTCAAACGTTGCAAACATCGAGAATGCAGTCATAAGCGATGGAATAACGACCATGAACGTAAGTGTAACCTGGAAAAATTTCCAGAAATGACTGATGCCCGGCTCCATCAACTGGTGATGAACCCCAACCGGAATAGAGAACATAAGGAATAGGACGAACGACATTCTAGCTAATGCATCACTAAAGATTTTACCGCCGATCACCTTAGGGATGACGACATACCAGCAGATGTAAGCCGGGAGCAGCCAGAAGTAGACAAGTGGATGGCCAAAGAACCAGAATAACGTACGGCTCAGCATGACGTTTACTGTATCTACCCAACCGAACGACCATGGGATCAGTTGAACGACAACTTCAAGCGCTACCCCCAACGTTGCGATTTGCCAGAGGATCATCGTCATGACACCCATAAAGGCGAACAATGGCGAGAGCTTGCCATGATTGTTCTTTTTCCAATAACGATATTGATAAAATACGCCAAATCCAGCAAGCCAGCTACCAATTACGACAAGTGCCAATGCGATATAGAAGAACGGTGAAGCTTTCATTGGTGCATAGAAGGTATAGAGCACGCTTGCTTTACCAAGCAGAATCACGACCACGCCGATAATTGTACCCAATGACATTACGATAAATCCAGCCCACCCGAGCTTTCTTACAAGTGGTAGCAGGCTGCCACCCAATGTATGAGATAGCCCTGAGTACAAGAAACCAATAATGAAAAAAGTTGTGAAAATGAGTGCCATGAGAACGCCGTGAGCAGTCAGCACTTCATAGTAGCCGATATTGGCAGGAAGCGTAATCGTACCGCCTTTCACCAATCCTTGAAGTAGTCCTGCGATTCCACCTATTAGCAACGCTCCAAAAGCGAATAAAATGTGGGCGAGCACTAAGCCGCCATCCTTACGATCAAACGTTGTCTTCATCGTATGCGGCCTCCTATATTACCTTGATTGTGGTTTGCATAACTTCATGACCGATCCCGCAATACTCGTTACATAGAATGAGATATTCGCCCGGCTTATTGAACGTATGCGTGACGTGGCTAACTTCACCCGGCATAACCATTACATTCACATTCGTGCCTGGAATCTCAAATCCATGGATAACATCAGTAGAAGTAATCGTGAAATGTACGGTTGCTCCTGCTGGAACTTCCATAGGTACTGGATCATAACCGAATGCATAAGCAACCATTATTGCCTCGTATTCATTCGGACCGATTTCCTTCAAGCCAGGCTCATTGAATGGCGCTGAATCAGTTACCGTTGCTGCGTCAACGTGATGTATGTGTTCATTCGGTGGCGCAATTCCTCTTCCGAAGGACATAATCCCGAGTACGATCAAAAATACGGCCAACATCGCTACACCGAACACGAGCCATATTTTTTCTAATCGATGCATGTGCATAAATTCAACTTCCCCTCTCTACTCTCACTTCTATTGTCGATCAATGAACAGCATGAAAACACCGAGCCAAGAAACGATTAAGAAGGCACCGAGAATCATGACAGATACGAACGTCCCCTTAAGCGAATGTTCTTCCGGGTTTACAGGCTTCTTATCTTCTGGCTTTGCTGCCCCTGGTTCATCACGCATTGTTGTTTCCTCCCGTCATAAGAATGATTTTATTGTAAGGACATTTAGGGCTAGCTACTGTGAGATATGTCACAGGGTGTCATATTTACATGTGTACGATTTGTTACAGCGCTTCCACGTGATACCTGCATGTGACAGATATCACAACCCAACGGTCCACGACTCTTTATAATAAAGACAACTGTTAGAAGAAGGAGAGGTTGTTCATGATCAATATGCCGCTGGGCGACAGCACACTCCGAAATACCACATGTTTCTCAACTGAAAGCTTCATTAGGCTGAGTGAGTTGATGCACGACAAAAGATCAGCAGTAGGCATGACGTTATTCATTGAGGGCGATCTTGCAGACAAGCTGTTCTATGTGAAAAAAGGACGCGTAAAGATGACGAAATCATCCCCGTTCGGTAAGCAGATTACGCTATGCCAATATATGGAGGGGGATCTATTCGGTCAGATCGATCCCTTTACGCACTCTACGCATTCATTCACTGGTGAAGCGCTAGAGGATACGATTGTCGGTGTCATTGAGCAGAAGGAGCTAGAAGATGTACTTGCGATGAATGGTGAGCTTGCTATCGAATTTATGCGCTGGATGGGCATGATGCATCGTATTACACAAACCAAATTCCGCGATCTCGTCATGTTCGGCAAGCCTACCGCACTCTGTTCGACGCTCATTCGCTTCGTCAATTCCTATGGCATTGAGCGAGATGGTAAGATCGTCATCAATCGCCGAATTAGTCACACCGAGATTGCTGAGATGATTGGTGCAACGCGTGAAAGCGTCAATCGCATGCTCTCAGATCTACGAGAAAAAGGTATCGTAACGCTCGACCGACATCTCTTGGTCATTCACGATATCGAGTACTTGCGTGACATTTGCCACTGCGAAAATTGTCCAGCCGACATTTGTAGAGTGTGAGTGCGCATATACGCCATAACTGCACCTAAGTGCTTCGAACAAGTTCGTTCGAAGCACTTAGGTGCAGTTTTTCTTGTTGCATATGTATGGGTAATTCACCTGTGCAGTGCAGGTTCATCGGGGTGTGCTTCGCCACTTTGGGTGAAATTTCGTATAAAACAAAACGATACGATTCTAATTAAGCGAATTCAAACGACTTTTCGTACAAAATTCATGATTTCCTCGCCATCTGACCGCTATATGTGTGATAAATCGTACAAAACATCTCAACCTACACTAAAACCAGAGTCATGTGCTTTTTGCTAGTTGTGTTAATGCCTAGTGGTGCACTGCCACGTTAGTTAGTTTCACTACTAGTTTGCCTCAAGCGAGACCAACAAGAAAAGCCACCCGATTGGGTGGCCCTCTGTCTTAAACAACAATATTAGCTGTTACCTGAGTACGACCTTGCTCAATGAGTTGGTAGGCTCGTGTAACCTCTTTATCGGTTGGTTCTGTGAAGCCATCAAGTGTGTATTCCTTGCCCATCTGCTGCCACTTGTAGACGCCCATACGATGGTAAGGCAGCACCTCAATCTTCTCAACACCATTTAAAGATCCGATAAAGCGACCCATCTCTAGCAAGTCCTCAGCATCATCTGTTAGGCCTGGAATGAGTACATGGCGTATCCACATCCGCTGTCCGCGATCCGATAACCATTGTGCAAATTTCAATATCCGATCGTTAGGCTGACTGGTTAGCGCTGTGTGCGCTTCACGATTCATTACCTTTAAATCCAAAAGCACAAGATCTGTAGCATCAATCAGCGCGCCTGCATGGCTCGGATCGCAGAAGCCGGAGGAATCAAGCGCTGTTGTAAGACCGAAACGGCGCTTGCACTCCTCGAACAGCTTCGCAACGAATGGCGCTTGCAAGGTTGGCTCGCCGCCTGTGACCGTTAATCCGCCGCCAGATGCGCGGTAATAATGAACGTAAGGCTCAATTTCGGCGAGTACTTCCTCTACTGACATCTGTGTTCCGGCGGTTGTGTCCCATGAGTCAGGATTATGACAGTAACGACATTGGAGCGCGCATCCTTGCATAAAGAGTACGAAGCGAATGCCCGGTCCATCTACCGTTCCAAAAGTTTCGAGTGAGTGTATTCTCCCTTTCACAGGACTCCTCTCCTTCCCCCTTACACCGAACCGTGAAAGGTCCGGCTTACAACGTCAAGCTGCTGCTCACGCGTCAGCTTTATAAAGTTAACAGCATATCCAGATACCCGAATGGTAAGCTGTGGATAATTTTCTGGATGCTCCATCGCATCAAGGAGCTGATCACGATTGAATACGTTAATGTTTAGATGATGCCCACCATTTGCTGCGTATCCATCTAGCATTGCAACAAGGTTGCTGACGCGCGTATCGCCTTCACGTCCGAGTGCTTTCGGAATAATAGAGAATGTGTTAGAGATTCCATCCTCACTACAGTTATATGGAAGCTTAGCAACTGAGCTAAGTGAAGCTAGCGCACCCTTGTGATCACGACCACTCATTGGGTTTGCACCTGGTGCGAACGGTTGCCCTGCTTTACGTCCATCTGGCGTGCTACCCGTCTTCTTACCATATACGACATTAGACGTAATCGTCAATACAGACATCGTCGGAATGGCGTTGCGATAAGTTGGGTGCTTGCGTAGCTTGCTCATGAACGTTTCTACGAGTTTCACAGCAATATCATCAACACGTGAATCGTTGTTACCATACTGCGGATATTCGCCATCAATCTCGAAATCTACTGCAATACCTTGCTCGTTACGGATCGGGCGAACTTTCGCATGCTTGATTGCACTCAAGGAGTCTGCCACAACCGACAATCCCGCAATTCCGCAAGCCATTGTGCGTACGATATCACGATCATGTAACGCCATCTCAATTCGCTCATAGCTGTACTTATCGTGCATAAAGTGAATGACGTTGAGCGTATTCATATATACTTTTGCTAGCCACTCCATCATCACATCAAAGCGAGCGATGACTTCATCATAATCGAGTACATCAGACGTGATTGGATCTGCCTTCGGACCGACTTGGATACCTAGCTTCTCATCGACACCACCATTTATCGCATACAGTAATGTTTTAGCCAAGTTAGCTCTTGCTCCGAAAAACTGCATTTGCTTCCCGATCCGCATAGCGGACACACAGCAAGCAATTCCATAATCGTCACCGAACATCGGACGCATCAGATCATCATTCTCGTATTGAATCGAGCTCGTATCAATGGACACCTTCGCACAGTAATCCTTGAATCCATCAGGAAGCTGCTCAGACCACAACACAGTCAAGTTCGGCTCTGGTGCAGGGCCTAGATTGTACAACGTATGCAGAAACCGGAAGGAGCTGCGCGTTACCCGCGTTTTACCGTCGAGTCCCATACCCCCAATAGATTCTGTTACCCAAGTAGGGTCACCGCTGAACAATTCATTATAATCTGGTGTCCGTAAAAAGCGAACGAGACGAAGCTTCATGACGAATTGATCGATCAGCTCTTGCGCTTCTTGTTCAGTTAAGCGACCTTCGCCCATATCGCGTGTGATGTAAATATCCAAGAAGCTAGATACGCGTCCGAGACTCATCGCTGCACCGTTCTGCTCCTTGATCGCAGCTAAGTAAGCGAAGTAAACCCACTGTACGGCCTCAACAGCGTTTGTTGCTGGCTCGGAGATGTCATAGCCGTAACTCGCTGCCATCTTACGCAATTCCTCTAAGCTGCGAAGCTGTTCAGACAGCTCCTCACGTGCACGAATGACTTCTTCGCTCATCACATCATTGCCGATCTCTTGCTTTTCCGCTTGCTTCGCTTTAATTAAACGGTTGATGCCGTATAGCGCAACCCGGCGGTAGTCACCGATAATCCGTCCACGACCATACGCATCGGGCAACCCCGTAATTGTACCTGCCTTACGGACGAGCTTCATCTCATCGGTATAAGCATCGAAGACACCTTGATTATGCGTCTTGCGGAACTCAGTGAATGTGCGAGCGATTTCTTCTGGCAATTCAAAGCCATATGCTTTACACGCATCGATGACCATCCGAATGCCACCATAGGGTTGCACGGAGCGCTTTAATGGCGCATCCGTTTGTACCCCAACGATTTTCTCGAAATTGCGATTAATATATCCTGGCCCATGAGACGCAATGGATGAGACTGTATTCACATCGACATCAAGCACACCGCCGTTTGCCCGCTCCTGCTTCATGAGCTCCAGTACAGAATCCCACAGGGATAGCGTTGCTTCCGTAGGAGCGGCGAGAAACTGATCGCCACCCTCATACGGATGCAAGTTCAATCCGATAAAATCATTCACATCAATCGCTTGCTGCCAATTACCGCCTATAAAACTCCGCCAGCCGTCTAGTCGTTGCTGCGATTGTACATTCTCTGAAGACACGGCTCCCATTGCCTGTCACTCCCTTATTCGAATTTCTCAAACTTGCCATAGAATGCGTTACGGTATACATCTGCAAGCTCTGTAACAAGTGGCATGCGTGGATTCGCTGTTGTACATTGATCCTCGAAGGCGCGATCAGCGAGATAATCTACCTTGCTTTCAAAGTCTTCTGCATCAAATCCGATAGCTTGGAACGACTCCGGAATGCCTAGCGCAGCGTTCATCCGACGAATCGCTGTAATAAGGCTATTCACGCCTTCCTCTGTTGTCCGAGCTTGCAAGCCTAACATTCTCGCAATTTCAGCATAGCGTTCGTCTGCGACGAAGTGTCCATATTTCGGAAACGATGCGAATTTCGAAGGCTTACTCGCATTATACCGAATGACGTGAGGCATTAATATCGCATTCGTCCGTCCGTGTGCCGTATGATATTGTCCGCCCCATTTATGCGCCAAGCTGTGATTGATGCCAAGGAAGGCGTTCGCAAATGCCATCCCTGCGATCGTCGATGCATTATGCATCTTCTCTCTTGCATAAGGATCAGCCGTTAAGAAAGATTTCTCCAAATTATCGAACACCAGTTTGATCGCCTTCATCGCCAATCCGTCTGTATAATCGTTCGCCATAACTGACACATAGGCTTCAATTGCGTGAGTCAGAACGTCCATCCCTGTATCCGCAACTGCAGTTTTTGGCAAGCTATACACATATTCTGGGTCGATGATTGCTACGTCCGGTGTTAATTCGTAATCAGCCAGAGGATACTTCGTATTCCCCTTGGTCTTATCCGTAATAACTGCGAACGAGGTTACTTCCGAGCCTGTACCCGAAGTCGTTGGTATTGCAACGAACTTCGCTTTACGACCGAGTCGCGGATATTTGTAAATCCGTTTACGAATGTCCAAGAACTTCATCTTAAGCGAATCGAAGCTTGTATCTGGATATTCATAGAACAGCCACATCGCTTTTGCAGCATCCATCGGTGATCCACCGCCAAGAGCAATGATACAGTCTGGCTTAAATTGCGCCATCATTCGAGTTCCGCGCTCTACCGTATCTACAGATGGATCTGGCTCAACGTCGGAGAAAACTTCCACATGAACAGGTGTTTTACGCTTGCGCAAGTAATGCTCTACCTTCTCTACATATCCGAGCGATACCATCGCAGCATCTGTGACGATCATAATTCTTGTAATGTCCGGCATCTTCTCCAAATATTGCGTCGAGCCTTTTTCGAAGTAAATTTTCGGCGGTACTTTGAACCATTGCATGTTGACAGTGCGATGAGCTACCCGCTTCACGTTAATCAAGTTTACAGCCGATACGTTCGAAGTTGTCGAGTTGCTTCCGTATGAGCCGCAGCCAAGTGTCAACGATGGAAGGTTCGTATTGTAAAGGTCTCCAATTGCTCCATGTGTGGATGGTGCGTTTACGATAATCCGACCCGTTTGTAGTCGTTTGGAAAATGCTGCGATCACATCTTGGTTCGTCGAGTGGATGACCGAGGAGTGCCCCATTCCACCAAATGCGACGACTTGCGCTGCTCGCTCAATTCCTTGCTCTGCATTTTTAACTTTATAGCATGCAAGCACAGGGCTGAGCTTCTCCGCAGATAGCGGATACGCTTCACCAACACCTTGCAGTTCTGCGACAAGAATCTTCGTTGTAGCTGGAACGACTAGACCTGCCATCTCGGCAATTTTCACTGCAGGCTGACCGACGATCACGGCATTGACGGCACATTTTTCAGGATTGATTACAAGCTTCGAAACCGCTTCAGTCTCTTCCTTATTCAAGAAGTAGCAGCCGTTATCCGCCATTCGTTTCTTCGCCGCTTCATAGATCGGTTCGTCAAGGATAACCGCCTGCTCAGAAGCACAAATCATACCATTGTCGAACGACTTAGATAGGATGAGGTCCGTCACCGCTTGGGCCAAATCTGCACTTCGCTCGATGAAGCATGGAACGTTACCTGGACCAACGCCGAGCGCTGGCTTACCCGTACTGTAAGCAGCTTTAACCATTGCGGAACCTCCAGTAGCGAGTACAAGTGCAACATCCGGGTGATTCATGAGCAACTGTGTAGCTTCTACTGATGGATTTTCGATCCATTGGATCGCATGCTCTGGTGCACCAAATTTTACTGCTGCATCTAATAATGTCTTCGCAGCTGCCACGCTACTCTTCTGCGCGGATGGGTGAAACGCAAAGATGATCGGATTGCGCGTCTTCGCAGAAATGAGTGATTTAAACATCGTCGTAGATGTCGGGTTCGTTACCGGAGTAATCCCTGCTATAATACCGACTGGTTCTGCAACCAATTGATAGCTTTCGTATGCATTTTCTTCAATGACACCTACTGTCTTATGTCCCTTGATGTTGTGATAAATGTACTCTGTTGCAAACAGGTTTTTCGTGATTTTATCTTCATACACACCACGTCCTGTTTCCTCAAATGCTAATTTCGCTAACACCATGTGCTGATCGAGTCCGGCAAGCGCCATCTGTTGAATAATTTCATCGACCTGCGCTTGATCTAGTGCCATGTAAGCTTGTTGTGCTTTCTTCGCTCTCTCTGTTAGTCGGTTAATTTCCTGCTGAGCGGTGTTGACTTCCGGTTGAACTCTCTCTTTGGTAGCCATGTTCCTTCTCCTCCTCCAACGTAAGTAAAAGCTAAAGTGAATTATATTCTAATTGCTCCAGCAGCGTTTCAATGATAGGAATGACGAACTCATCCTCCACTCGAAAATGCTCTGAAAGCAACAGTAACACCTGTAACATCGAGATTAAGGCTTCTTCGGCAAGCAAGTTAGAATTAGATTCTAAAAGTCCCGCCTTCTCCTTATATGCTTCATAAAATTGCTGTGTTAATCCACTCTCCTGCTCCAACACCGAGACCGGTAGCGAAGTGCCACCGGTGCTCGATTTCGCAATAGGGTAGATGAAGCGTTGCTCCTGCTGTTGATGCTGTTCCCAATCTCGAAAGAAATCTAGAAACCTCTGTTGAATCGAGCTATGAAAGCCATCCCAGTCTGGGTAATCGAAGTTGTTAGGATTCCACTTGAGTAAGCGGCAAAGCTCTCGATGTCTTATTCTTAATGATAGGTATTCATCCTTCCATCGATCATACCCGTTATAGAGCTCTAGTAAGGGCGGAGCACTGTTTGCTTTCATTGTTCAACCCTCCTTGCTATACGTTAGGCGGCTGCTTCACGTTTGACTACTTTTTTCCAACCTTTGCGAATAAGTGGAAGCAGGTAGTAGTCTAAGCCAAAGCGTCCTGTGTTGTATCCTGCGTATACGAAGATGAAGCCGAACAATACGAACCATGGGTTAGTCGAGATCGTTCCTGCGAATAAGAACATGAAGTTCATGAGCAATCCGCCAAGAGCAGCTACCACTGTTAAGCCTCCAAGAATAAGTCCAAGACCGACTAGAAATTCACCAAGCGGGATTACGAAGTTAAATAGCTTAGCGTTTGGCAGAGCAAAATGTTCAATGAATGCTGTATACGTTGGATAAATCTGTTCACCAGTTGCTTTGTCGAGTACCGGGTTATTTACTGCATTGGTCAGATAGCCTGTAGCGTCGAAGCCGCCTTTCAGCTTATCCCAACCGTGATGGAGCCATTCCCACCCGATGTAAACCCTCAATACTGTCAAGACTACTGCTACCCATTTGTTCTCTCTCACGAATTTCGCTAACATAATCGCCATCTCCCTTATCTATTGGTTAGTTTTGTTTAATTATTTGGTACACCTTCATTATGCAACATGTCGGAGAATGCGAATGTGAATTTTATCACAATATCCGTGTCGAAATCATGAACACCCGAATTTGTGATAATATAGAACGATACATATTAAGCGCTAGGAGAAAGAAGATGAGTGAAATTACGGTACAAACCTCTGTGGAAAATGTAATCATCATTGGTGCCGGTCCATGCGGATTATCCGCAGCATTGGAGCTTCAGAGCATCGGTATAGAGCCACTATTGATTGAAAAACATGCGATCGTTCATTCCATTTATCAATATCCAACCTATATGCAATTTTTCAGCACAGCTGAAGTATTAGAGATCGGTGACGTTCCGTTTACCTCTGTGAATGAAAAGCCGAATCGTCGCGAGGCACTGCAATATTATCGCGATGTCGCATTGCGACGTGAGTTACGTATTCGTTCGTATGAAGAAGCTGTAAAGCTGTCTCGAGACGAAGATGGTTTATTCAGAGTAGAGACGAAAGACCGCTTCGGAGCTGTTCGCGAGTATGCCGCGCGTTTCGTTGTCGTGTCTACTGGCTACTTCGATCATCCGAATATGCTCGGCATTCCAGGTGAACAGCTACCTAAGGTGAGTCACTTCTTCACGGAGGCTCATCCGTATACGGGAATGAAAGTAACGATTATCGGAGGTAATAATTCCGCTGTTGATGCGGCAATGGAGTTGTTGCGAGTAGGAGCGGAGATCACGATCGTCTATCGCGGGGAAACGTACTCACCGAGTATCAAACCTTGGGTTCGTCCACTGTTCGAGGGTATGGTTAACAAGGGGCGGATTCGAATGATATTCGGAGCGAGGGTTGTGCAAATTGCTGAGCAGACTGTGACGGTTGAACCTACACATTCTGGAAGTGAATCTTACACAGTTGACAACGACTTTGTGCTGGCATTGACCGGCTTCCGTCCAGAGCGAACGATGCTCACCGAAGCAGGAGCCATCGTCGATCCCGAATCCACTGTGCCGACCTTCGATCCCGAGACGATGGAGACGAACGTCTCTGGCCTATATATCGCAGGTGTCATTGCCGCAGGTCGTGAAGCAAACGAAATCTTCATCGAAAGCGGTCGTCATCACGGTAAATTGATAGCTGCTCACATCAATGCAAATAACCCCCACCCAACAAATCGTTGAGCGGGGGTTTCGTATTCCTGTTGCCTATATTATTCTACAATCAGCTTACCGACCATGTCGTCATGACCTTTACCACAGTAGATGGAACAGATGAAGTTGAATTCTCCCGCTTTGTCGGCTACGAAAGTAACGGTTGCGTTCGCTTTAATTGTTTTGTCATAACCTTCGATGTGTACCGCGTGATTCCCTTGGGTATTCTTCAAAGTAATGCTTACTTTGTCACCCTTCTTTACCTTAATTTCTTTAGTGTTAAATTCAAAGTTTTTAGCTTCGAGCGTAATTGCATTAGCACCTGCTTCGTCCGATACAGCTGGTGAAGAAGCACTTTCCTTCTTATCTCCGCTACCTCCACACCCTGATGCTACTAACGCCAATGCTAACATTAAACTGCTTATACCCAACCATTTTTTCATATGACTCCTGCTCCCTTCTCCGGCTTCAACCTGTTTCTAGTACATCATAAACTGGAGAAGGGGTTCCAACTGTGATTTAGATCACTTCGTAACAATATTGACACAGTCATCCCCATTTACCTGGACAGGTCATGCTTTGAAACTCATGCCCCTTTCACTTTCCTGACCCCACGTCTAATTCTTTTCACAATTTTCGCTTTCGTCCGACGTATGAGCGGTTTAGTTCTACTGCTTCGTCGCGCTACCGGCTTTTTAGTCATTCTAGCTATCGGCTTTGCTCTTTGCGCCGATGAGCGGATTTTGTTTCTTAGCTTCCGCTTCTTTATTGTTGTTTGTCTAGTGCTGTTATTATGGAACTGCGATAATATTTTAGACGGACTCTTCGTTTCCACGATTTGTGGCTGAACTTCATCGTGCATCTCTACAATGTCTTTGACTGGAGTTGGATCTACTTGTGTTTGCTGTATTTGTTGCAATGTCTGTGTTTGCTGACGCACTCTTTGCTCTGAAGCAATCAAACGACGGCGTTCCTCACGCTTCCGTTCTTTTTTCGCTTTTTTCTCAGCCTCTTTGCCTTCCTTGACCTCTTTGTCTTCTTTGTGCTCTGTGTGCTCTTTTCCCGCCATATCCTTTTGCATCTTATTATGATCTATCTGTTCTTCTTTTATTAACGTTGAAGGTTCCTTCTGTGCAACAAAATCAGCCACAATAAGCGGGACGATATCCGGCTCTAACATAATCGGCATGTCTCCTAGCTCCAATCGTTGCCACTCCGTTTGAATCAGTCTTCGCCACTGTTCAAACTCTTCCGGAGGTGCATCCTTTGCCATTAGGTTGTCTACCGATTCAGCTTCTAATTCCGGTTCACTACTTAATTGCTCTTCTTGTTGCTCCTCCACTACGATGAGCTCTAGTTGCTCTGTATCATTTTCCGCTGTAAGTTCTGCTTCGTCTGTTCCTCTCTTCTCTTCAAACTCACTCATCTCGCACCCTCCCTAATCGATTGACAGGTTCTCTCCTAAGCTTATGTAGACGAATGCATATGCGCACTGTGCATCAGCGGATTTTTAGCTTCCATCATGAAAAAGTCGCGCTCGCCCAACACTTCTCTCTGACCTTCACCATAACGTGGAATGTAGTTACGGTTTGGAGGTTGTAGGATGGCGGAGAAAAAGTCAGATCAGGATCGATTGGCACAAGCATTAAAGCATCACGACAAAGCAGTAGAAGGCAACAAGAAGGCGGTGAATGAAGCATACATTAGATTCAATAAATTACGAATGACCCATTATTCCAATCCACTAATCGAAGCCTATTACGGCAGTACGTTGACACTAATGGGACGAGATATGCCCGATACGTTGGAAAAGATGTACCGAACTAAACAAGGCTTAGCCGCATTAGACCGTGCAGTTGCATGGGACCCTCATTCATCGATGATACGAATAATGCGGGGGAAAGTATGTACTCAGCTTCCCGAGGATGTGTTCCACCGCACACAGCTTGCAATAGATGATTTTATGACAGTGCTTAACGCTCTTCAAATTACCCCGGGCTTGATCACACAACAGCAGCATATTCTCATTCTTCAAGATCTAATTGTCGCTTATCGGAAGCTAGGCAACGAGATTGCAGCGAATGAGGCAAAGATTCAGCTAGATCTATTAAGGAAGTAAGGTGATATTGAAAAATGATGAGCAAATCGAACAAAGCACTGTTTATCGTCAGTTTCGTACTCGGTTGCATTATAGTGCTGCTTACGATTGTCAATTTTGTCATTATTGCGATGAGAAGACAATCCAAGTCAGATAACTCTGTTGTCGATGTTCAACCTCATTTAATGGATCGTAATGACGTGAACAACGACATGTTCGAGGAGGTTGTACAAACTGATGACAGCAATTAGGGTAGATCCTGAATTCGAGTCGCAGCTTTCAGAAGCGATAAAGTTGCACAACAGAGCAGTCGCAGGACATGCTGAATCTGTACGTGTGGCTAAGAAGGCCTTCGAGAATCTACATCAACTAAATCCGACCAGTGCCGTAACTCGCGCTTATCTCGGGAGCTCATTAATATTAATGGCTAGAGATGAAGTTCGCACCTACACTCGAATGCAACTAGCTAAGCAAGGTCTTAAGCACCTTGATGAGGCAATATTGGCTGAACCGTGGAACCGAACCATTCGTCTACTACGGGGACTGGTCACTTCGAAGTTGCCAGAGCAGTATTTCCATCGATCAGAATCGGTGATTGAAGATTTTATTGTGTTGCTTGATGGAGAAATACGCCATCCGGGCAGTTTGGATGAGAGAACTTACAAATCGCTCATCGAGGAATTGGGACAGGTGTATCGACGGACTCATCGATTACATGAGGCTGATCTTTGCGAGAAACAAGTACAGATCCTTAATGGAGTTCCGGTCGCATCCAATAATGACGGGCTTACAGTCACAAAGTCTTCAGTTACACCAGTGTCTGTGACAGCTCATGAAGAGCGGAAGCCTGCGAGCACTTTAGATCTGGTTGGCGCGTTACTCAGTCTTGCGGGGATCTCTCTATTTCAATGGACTCAGAACCATTCTTAAGCTGCATTTATGGGAGGAGGTGAACCGTATGAGTAAACTTAATGAAGATTATTCCGAATTAAAGAAGCTTTTCACCCAATCGTTATCAAGCTACACAGACAGATGTGTATCCGCAATGATGGAAGGCGCAACCAATATAGGCGACAATTTAAAAGAATCAGCGGAGGAGCTTGCTCGTCCTTCATCCATCATTACCGAAAAATTTCTAGACGCGTTTAAAAGTGGCGCAGTCGTTGCAGGAGACCAGCTGAAGGCTGCAAGTTTGGACTTCATTGATGCATTGAAATCCTATCGGAGCAAGCTGTAATTTATTATTTTCACGGAAAAAGTGCCTTCGGCGTCCTCGGACGGCGAAGGCACTTTGCTGAGATTCACTTCGAAGCTCCAATGGTCGGCGTGTAGGTTAACCGGAGTAACTTATTGTCCACCGCTTATGCTCCATCCGGTTGGTCAACCTGGGGGGCTTGACCCAATCGGAGGCTGACAATGTCCGGATTAAAGTATTCCAGCAAGTAAATTCCGGGCTCCGACTCGAAATAGATCGCATATTGCTTAAAGGGCACACGTGTAACACTCGTAGAAAATTTCAATTCCAGCGGCTGCTGAAATAAATCGTTGATCGCCGTCTGTTCTCTCCAGCCATAGTCGATGAGCTTGCGAGAAGTGGGCAGACCGTGCGCTATGATTGTCTTTCCAATTCCTTCCTGTTTCAAAGCTAACGCCTCGAACATCTTTCTCGGAACGTGTGCAGCACACACGAGCACGATGTTGTGCGACACGACGCATCCACTGAGCTCACTTATTAATATTGACTCTCTCACATAATATGGTTCGCCCGTCAGTCCCGGAAAGCCGATGGCGTCGGCAGACTCGATTTGCCTTTGCAAGATGACTTCTACTTTAACCTTCTCTCCAACGAGCGCCTCCAGCATATCTGTCGTTCGTCCATCTGTCTTCATCAATAGTTCAAACAATAGGTGGTGCAATTCCTCGAATCTGCATATCCCATCGTTCGAATCCTCACTTATCATTACAGTTTCCCCCCTTCATGAGTTCGATTCACTCTCCAATCTTTGAAGCAATTGAATGGCGTTAACATGCTGCGGATCGCGCTCGATGCAAGTGAGGAGCGCTTTAACTGCTTTTGGCGCATTTCCGAGCTTTGCGTAACACTCACCTAAGGACATCCAGATGTCCGCGTCATCTACACCGTGTTTAATACAAAACAGAAATTCGTCTAATGCTTCTCTGACGTTACCTCCGAGTGAATCTGGAGTATTAAGCAACCTTCCCCC
Organism: Candidatus Cohnella colombiensis; assembly: GCA_029203125.1. Taxonomy (GTDB): domain Bacteria; phylum Bacillota; class Bacilli; order Paenibacillales; family Paenibacillaceae; genus Cohnella; species Cohnella colombiensis. The sequence continues at coordinate 455,639 of CP119317.1, read as the reverse complement.
ATTCACTCGCCTAGCGAGTGGGAGCTTCGGGCCGTACTCCAGCGCCGCTTGAACCTCGCTCTCAAATCGAGGCAGTAGCTCAATCTTCTCCATCATGCTTTTACCCTCGATTAGACGACCGTACGTTGCTGCAAGCCATGCATGTGGTTCAGCTGCTTTGGGTGCGATAACAATTGCCTGCTCGAAGAGCAACTGCGCTTCTAACCAGCGACTGGATAAAAAATGATTTTTTCCAAGATCGAGACATTCTCGTAATTGGTTGTCTGATACCGACTGGGAGGAAGCATTGTTCGCCCCTTCCTCCCCATGCTTCCGATCTTCCTTCTTCCCCATCTCTCCTACCTCCGATCCTGCTCAAACTTCCGTATATAGATTGGTTTCCGTGATGGAACGTTGCGCACAAGCTCCTCACGATCCAACATCATTCCAACGGGTACTGATTCAACTGTGACGGGAAAGTGCAATTGCTCCGATAACATGTCTTGAACCGCAGATACGGAACCCTCTATTTCCAGCTTAAAATGAAGACCCTGCTCTTGTTCCTCTACAAGCCATGCCATGGGTACAGGATCAAGCGAATAAACTGCATCTTGAATATCAGCCGCATCACATACGACATTCCCGAACTGTATGCGATCATTGCTCCGACCATAGTGGGTTAGCTTTCTTCCCGTATTCCCACATGGACAATGCACTTCCTCAAGTGCGATAACATCGTTGTTAAAATAACGCAACAACGGTGACGCCTGATGAGACAGTGTCGTAATCGCTGCGAAACCTCGTTCACCACTTGCAACTGATGCAGTGCCATCTTCCGTGAGCGCTTCAACGATGAAATCCTGCTCCGCCACATGCATAACTCCGTATTCGCACATGACGGCAATGTTCGCTGTTTCAGTTGATCCAAACATATTAAACACAGGCACGCCCCATAATCGTTCGATATGCTTTCTACGACGCTCACTCATGAGTTCGCCAGCCACGCAAATCGCTCGAAGCTCAGGAAATAAGTGCGGTTGATTTTCCTCCTTGGCATCTAATAAACGCGACGTCTCAGCCAGCAATTCCATTTCTCGAGGGAGTCCGACCAACACCGTAACTTGAAGCTTCCGCATCAAGTTGAGGACACGCGGATAAGGCGTTACTGCAGTCCGACTACTAGCTGGAACAATACCCGCGCCGACCTGCCAGCATGCTTGTTGCATTAAGAATGCAGGAAGCGACATCGCATAAGGAAACCGAATTAGGACCATATCATCTGCATTAAGCCGAACTCCACAGCTCAGTAGTTGCGTGCCTCCAACCGCTAGATCATCCAACGTAAACCAAGATGACGCAGGCTCTCCCGTCGTACCGAACGATTCATGATATTGGGCAACTCGCTTGCGTTCTACTGCAAGATGTCCGAATGCTCCAGCCTTCCGCAGTTCATCTTTACGAGTTAGCGGAAGGTTGTCTATTTGTGCTAACCTCAACTTTTCAATCTCGATCCCCGACAGCTTCGCTTGATATAACGGCGATTTCTGAATACGTTGCAGCAAATCTCTGAACTGAAGCTCCCGCTCCTGCATCTGCCCAAACAACTCCCCTCTCTAGTCACTGATCACTTCATAATTACCCTCGTTGCTTTTCCGAACGTGCGAGGCAATTTAGGAAGCACGATCACTTCGCAATCTAATCCCATACGATCGTGCATATGCTTTCGCACTTGATCCGCAAGCTCCCTATCGCTTAACTTCGTGCGAAAAGCTTCTACTTCAATCGTCAGCTTCTCCGCCTCAACAATAAAGTGATACCATAGCCCAACGTCCGGCACTTCGAGTAAAAATTGCTCTACTAGAAAAGGAGAGTACTCTTCTCCACCAAGCCTCATCATATTTTCCATCCGACCTCTGAGCTGCAAAATATCCATTGTTGTCCCGCACTTGCAACGCGACTGTTGCAAATACCCGATGTCGCCACTGCGATAACGAACCATCGGCATCCCTTCACGCAATAAAGTCGTTACGACAATCTCGCCCGTACGCCCATAGCCGAGCACCGCACCTGAACTTGGATCAACAATTTCAAGCTTCACATGCCCCTCTGCGACATGGTAACCTGTGTGCTCCTTACACTCGACGGCGACCACACCACATTCCGTTGAACCATAGAAAAATGAAACCTCGCATCCCCACCAAGCTTCGAGTCGTTTACGGAATGTGTAGGAGCAGCCTTCCCCAGTGAGCACAATACGTCGTAATCGAATGTCGCTACCGAGTTTAATACCGAAGCTTTCGCTTTCTTCCGCCAGCAATGCCGCATACGACGGCGTCGTAACGAGTATCGTCGCTCCAAACTCTTTCATCAGCTCTAGTGATTTATCTACCGGGGCCATATACCCCCCTTTGCCCAAAGACAAGACAGCTGCCCCGAAAGCAAACTGAAATAAGCGCTGAAACCCAAGCCCTGGCAGCGCAAATTCGTAAGGAAGTGCGATCGCCGCCACATCCTCACTCGTCTCTGGAAACAATTCCTTGTATTTTGGCAATAAATCATATACATACTGATCCGCCAACGTATAGGATGTATAGATTGGCTTACCCGATGTCCCGCTCGTTAAGTGAACTTGCCCAATCTGCTTCGGCTCCACACATAGCAGCTTTGTTTTGTCACCGCGGATTACGCTTTTGTTCAAGAGTGGCACGGATGACAGCTGCTCTAACCGATCAAGTACCGGCTCTTCAAACCCCGCCGACTGAAGTGATAAACGATAAAATTCGTTATTGTCCCAAACATGCTGAAGAGTGAGGTTAATTGCCTCTAGTTGATATTGTTCACGCTGTGGCTGTGGCATTGTCTCGATCGTAACTCCTTCACGATCCAAGTCTTCATAAAATTTCTTAAGTTTCTCCAAGTGCGACCGATGCTCATCAATCGCAACCTTCATCTTATGAGATTGCTCCTTCATCCTTATATCCCTCCGCATTCATTTCCACCAACAGTCGCTCGGGATTATCATATGTCGAAGCCACCATCGCATCTATCAACTGAAACCCAATTTCAAACCTCACTTGCAAAATAGGGCAAAAACTGCAAAAAAGCCTTCCGCTACTTGGCGAAAGGCCTAAAATCAATCGATTATACGATTAATGGGCGTATATTTGTGAAATTATAAATTCTGTATGATTAAAGTTACCGTTGTCCCCACATTAGGTTCAGATGCAATTCGCAGCTCGCCGCCAATCGCACGTGCTCTTTCCTCCATACTAAGCAGACCGACACCTTTTACCGTGCTTGTTCTCGTAAAGCCTCTACCCTGATCTGTGATCACCACTTCAAGCGAAGATCCAAGATCACGAACTTCTACAGTTGCCGTCGCAACATCTGCATACTTGCCGATATTGGTGAGCGCTTCTTGAATGACGCGATAGATTGCTGTCTCCACTTGAATGGGCAGACGTTTACGTAGATCGTTAATAAATTCAACCTTCATCCCATAGTGCTTCGAAAAATTATCCAAGTATGTACGCAGTGCGGGAACGACTCCAAGATCATCAAGCACGGACGGTCGCATCTCCCAAGCTAAGCTTCGAACATCTGCCATCAGCTCTGACACATTGTGACGAATGTCTTCTAGCCCTGCATTCCGTCCCTCAGCTATCATCCGATCTAGTGAAATGAGCAGTGAGAACAGACTTTGCCCGATCCCATCATGCAAATCGCGAGAAAATCGCTTGCGTTCCTCTTCTTGAATTTGCATCATCTGGGTCAGCAATTGCTGTCGTTCCGCTTCAGCTTGCTTGAGCGCAGTAACTTCATGGCGAATGGCTAAATATTGATACGGTTTTCCTTCCTTATCAAGCAACGGTACGATCGTCGTATCTACCCAGTAAAGTCCCCCGTGTTTATTACGGTTTTGGATTTCACCACGCCATACGTGGCCTGAGGCGATCGTATCCCACAAATTTTTTATGAATGCTTTCGTATGCAATCCGGAATTAATAATTCGGTGATCTTGCCCAATTAATTCTTCTCTACGATAATGCGATATTTCGCAAAATTTATCGTTTACATAAATGATTTTACCTTTCGGATCTGTCGCCGCGACAATCGATGCCTCATCTAATGCGAACTTCAAATCCGATAATTGCTTCAACGTCTCATCGATCGAATCGGGCTGATTGGGGTCTCTGCTTCCATAATTACGATTCAAAATGTAACAACCCTTTCTTCAGCGCGAATTTAACGAGATCAGGCCGTGTTTTTAAACTCAGCTTCTCCATTAAATTACTTTTGTGTGATTCCACCGTTTTTACACTAATGATGAGTTGCTCTGCAATTTCTTTGTTCGAATAGCCCTGTGCGACCTTCGCTAAAATTTCCTTTTCCCGATCGGAAAGCGATTCATACGTGCCAGCTTCTGCGCCGTTCTTCAACTTATCTATATATTCACCCATGAGACGTTTCGTAGCGTTCGGATGCAAGTAAGCATCACCAGCTGCAACGAGGCGAATTGCACTTATTAATTCTTCGTGTGGAGCACTCTTGAGAATGTAACCCGATGCGCCAAAATGAATCGCACGGAACAAATATTCCTCATCATCATGCATCGTCAAAATAAGTACAGCGACGTCAGGCTGCAGCTTCTTCAGTTCTTCAGTCGTACGAAGTCCATCTTTACCGTGTGGCATGCTCAAATCCATAAGTACAACATCAGGTAGTAGCGAGAGTGCCTTCTGAATAGCTTCGTCACCATCCGCAGCTTCACCGATTACTTCAAGATCGGCATGAGCGTCCAGCAACATTTTCAGCCCTGACCTAACGACTGCATGATCATCGACAACCATAATACGGATCATCTCTCAACCTCTCCCTTCCACTACACTATCATAGCAGATTTGAGACGATTTCGCCGACTTGATCCGCAGCTTCATTGACCGAATCACGTACAAGTTGATCATAGACCTGCTCGGTACGATCTCCGATTAAAAGTACGCCTACGAATTTCGTATTTACTTTAACTTTAACAGGAACTGCATAGACAGACTGCAACCGTTCAACAAGCATGATCGAGTATTCGTTCAGCAGTCGCTTCTCTTCCAGTTCTTTTCTCTGCCAAGCGATTCCGCGACCAATTTTCATGACCTGTCCAGAAAGTCCATGATTAGGTCTATGCTCTATGAATAGATATCTGTCATTGAGATTGCCCCAAGCCCATCTCCATTTCATCATCCCGCTGTCATTATCGACTAACGCAATCGAAACAAACTCGCAATTTATACGTTCTTTAAGATCATTCAACCTATTCAATAACGTGGATACCGCTTCATTCGTACTCATAGCATTCACTCCAATTCCCTTAAAACAGACAAAACACGATCATTACCTCTATTGTACCGATAGTTATACGTACTGTAAGTCAGGGAACTCCCTGATTAATGAGTTGGGAAACTACTGATCTTGCCCTCTGCTGTGACATTTCTCACACAAAAATAAGGGAATTCTCCCTCAGCTTTCAGTGAATTCCCCGATAACAATTATGTGTTAAACCTTGTAGTATGAATGTAGGAACACAAAAAGGGGATGAACTTCATGGCAATGAACTACCCAATGCCTACTCAAACAGCTAACGTACATAGCACAGCTACAGAAGCTGAACATTCCAATATTGAAAGCTTTCTAACCGTTGAGCAGTTTGAACAACTGCGCAGCATCATGATTCCGATGAAAGCAGCAACTACGAGTCATTTATTTTGGGAAGGCGATCCAACCGCCAACCTTTACTATATTCAAAAAGGTAAAGTGAAGCTAAGAAAATCGACTGAGGAAGGTCGCGAGTTTATTTTCTCGATCTTGCAAGCTGGCGATTTAATATGTGAAACGTTGGATGGCTCGGTTGTTCATCATAGCTATACAGCAGAAGTAATCGAGCATGCCGAGATTGGTGTTATCGGTTGGAATGAATTAGAAGGTCTTCTAAAGCAAAATGGAGATATGGCGATCCGCTTCATGAGCTGGATGACGCTAAGCCACCGGATTACACAATCGAAGTTTCGCGACTTGCTGCTATTCGGTAAACCTGGCGCGCTTGCATCGACGTTAATTCGACTCAGCAATAGCTACGGTGTTCTCACACCTACAGGCATTCGAATTGATCTAAAGCTAACGAACGCGGAGCTAGCAGACTTCATCGGCACGACGCGCGAAAGCGTCAACCGCTTACTGCATAGCTTCAAGGAGGACGGCATCATCGAGATGATTAGCGGTAAAATTACAATTATCAAGCTCGACGCATTACGCGGGGTGTGCCAATGTCCGACTTGCCCTGCTTGCTCGAAATCGGTCTGTCGGATTTGATGCCCAAATATGCGAAGACCGCACCCCTACAGTACTGACAGGGTGCGGTCCTTATTTATTAGTCCAATGTAAAATCCGATAATCCTAATGGAAGCGGTACAGGCTTCTCGCATGTACTCTTCATGATATAGTGGACGCCTTGCGCCGATGCATCATGGAAGCCGTGCATCGCTTCTAGTACATGGTAGGCAAGCTCGCCATTTGCGCGATGTTTGCGACCGGATTGTATCGCCTTTGCCATATCTGCAGCGCCAACTCCGCGCGCATTGACTGCATAACCATGAGTTAACGGGATGTCTGTCCATTCCCGTGAGCCTGCTTGTTGGAGCTGGATCACACCGCCGAAATCGTTCGGGTCTGGAACAACAAGCGTGCCCGCGCTTCCATATAATTCTATGCGTGGCAACTGTGTGCCGCCCTTCACATCAAAGCTCGTGAGCAACGTCCCGATTGGACCCGCTGCGAAGTCGATGACACCTGCAATGTGAGTAGGTGTCTCTACTTTGATCGTCTGACCGTGCTTCGGCTGACTCGTAATTGTGCGTTCAGCATAAGAGATCCGGGCTGACCCTGTCACTCTTGTGATCGGTCCTAATAACGCGATGAGAGCGGTTAAATAATAAGGACCCATATCGAACATCGGACCGCCGCCCTGCTGGTAGTAAAACTCAGGTGCAGGATGCCAGCTTTCATGACCGCCGGAGAGCATGAATGCCGTCGCTCCAATAGGTGTGCCAATCGCGCCATCCTCAACAAGCTTAATCGCAGTTTGGATACCTCCTCCAAGGAACGTATCTGGGGCACTGCCTACGCGCAGTCCTTTTCGCTTCGCTAGCTCCAATACCTGCTGTCCTTCTTCGCGCGTAACTGCTAATGGCTTCTCTACATAGACATGCTTACCTGCCTCAAGTGCCTGCATACAAACAGAAGCATGGGCGGCAGGAATCGTTAAATTGATGATCATCTGAATTTCAGGGTCAGCCAGAAGCTCGTCTACAGAGCAACCGCGAATCCCATTCTCTGCACCCTTCGCTTTTGCACGCTCTACGTCCAAATCCGCACATGCGACAATTTCCATCGCATCGAACTTGCTACCATTTTGCAAATAGATTGCACTAATGTTGCCTGTACCTATGAGACCTACTTTTATTTTGTCCATCTGTATACTCATCTCCGAACATTATAGTTATAGTTGGTTGTCTGCCATGCCTGTGTAAGCTTGCTGTACTTCTTCGATTGGAGCAAGCGTCTTGCCTTCTGCACACCAATTAAAACCTCTACGCATCAATTCCTGTACAACTGGAATTTCCATAATGTTCGCCTGATGACCGAGCGAATTGTAGTAAACACGTCCATGACCCCAGCGCTTCGTCCAAATTACCGGCATATCTACCGCCTTATTGGTCGAGTGCGGTCCAGGAACGATTGGAAATCTTGTCGTAGCGAGCACTTCGTTTGCAGGATCTACATGAAGATAATATTGTTCGGTCGTCACCGTGAAATCCTGGATTCCAGCGACTAGCGGACTAGAACTGTGCTTCACTTCCACAGTATATTCGGTCCCATCGTTGCCGGGATGCGCAATCCATTGCCCACCGGTCATGAACTGCCAATCCGTGTTGTCACGAAATGCATCGCACATCCCACCGTGACAGCCCGCTAAGCCTACCCCGCTTTGAACAGCTGCAGATACGTTGTTCACCCAAGCTTGCTCGATGCGCCCCATTGTCCATACAGGTACGATCAGATCAAGCTCCTTCAACTTCTCACCGTCTGCAAAAGCTTCCAAACTGTCAGACACGTTCACCTCGTAGCCTTCTGCAAGCAGCTGTGTTTCAAATATGTGTGCCACTTCTTTAGGCTGGTGTCCATCCCATCCACCCCATACAATCAACGCTTTCCTTGGTGCTTTAGCTCCGTTCATCATTGTGACTTCCTCCCTCATTGTGTCAGCTGATCTTTCACTGTCCCGCATGACTTTCTGATAATTAATTGTGTATCTAATATTTCATGAAAAGGGGGTTGCTCGTTCTCATGCTCTGAAGTCGATATTCTAGTGAGCAGTCGCTCGGTAGCTTGTCGTCCCATCTCATAAAAAGGCACCTTCACGGTCGTTAATTGTGGCTCCGTCATGCTCGCGGCATCGGAATCGTCAAAACCAACAATCGCAAGCTGTTCAGGCAATTGAACACCCTTTTCTCGAAGTCCTTGAATTAACCCGATCGCCATACGATCGTTCGCGACGAACAATGCATCAAGCTTATGCAAATCCTCGTAAACCGAGTTGGCAACTCTACGTCCACTTGTCCGACTATAGTTCCCTTGATAGACAATGGAGGCGTCATACGGGATTCCCGCTTCTTGAATGGCTTTACTATACCCTGCCAATCGATCAGTACTGTTCGAATATTGTAGGGAGCCGTTAATAAATCCGATACGACGATAACCATTGTGGATCAGATGCTTTACCGCTTCGTAGCTACCCTGCTCATGATTTGTAGCGACACTACAAATGTTTAACCCCTCGAATCGCTGGTCCATGACACAGATCGGCAAATTTTCCCCTGCTAATCTTTCCATCGCCTCACGCTCAGTAGGAAGTGCACTCGCCCCAAGCACGATACATGCATCCACGCGTTGTGTTCGAAATAACGAAACATAGTCGAATACTTCTTCAGGATCACGAAAGAGCAACAGCAGCCCGTATCCTTTTGCACGCACAGCCTCGCCAATGCCACCTAATATCTCTGAAAAATAGTGCGTGGAAAACAGATGCACCTTAGGTAAAGTTGGCAACACGACCCCTAAATTCCCGCTTCTTCCGCGAGCAAAATTCGCCGCAATTGCGTTAAGCTCATAATTGAGCTGTTTTGCCGCCGCCATCACACGTTGCCTCGTGGATTCCTTCATGGGTCCAATCCCATTCAACACGCGTGACACCGTCGCTTCGGATACACCTGCAAGCTTAGCTACATCTTTGCGATTCGCCACCAACAACGCCATCCTTATTTAAATATGTCACAATGTACACGCGTACATTATCACACGGAAGTGGCGACTCGTCAACTATATTTGTGCAGATGCTGTACAAGGTTGCGATAGTTCTTCGCAGCAAGCATAATAAGATTGACCAAGACTAACGCTGACAATAAAATAATAAATAACGTAGTGTCCTTGTTGACCACCACTTGATCGATAATGTATTGGATAACTTTCGGGGTGACGGTTTACCCGAATACCGCTAGAGTTCCGCAAATGGCGAGTGCAACGATCTCTGAATAAATTGCAAAGGTGGAATTGATGTGAGCTACGCATTCCGTTTAACACCAAACGAATTTCAACGGTTCGAGGATGAAGACGCCCAGCTTGAAAAGTGTAGAGAGTGGGGATTAGTATCAGACAAAGCGACGAAGATGAAAATTTTCAATTACAAGGGAAACGGGTTGAATGTACCTGTGGAAATTGTAGGCTATGTCGATTATCTGACGGCTGTAATCTCCTTTGATAATGGTGATCAACATTGTATCCATCCTTCTTACTTAAAAGAGATGCAGGCTTCAAGTTACGGACAAAAGCAGTCCTTGCAAGCGGAGAATGAAGATCATGCGGACAATTTGGTAGTTGAGGATGTAGAGACTGTTGCAGATGTTGCAGTTGCTACAGATAAGACTGCTGCTGCACAACCTCCGTTTATAGCATCGCCTCCTCCCTCGATCGCAGCAACCGAAAAGCCCGCGAAAAAGACAAAATCACCTAAGCTTCAGCTTCCTGAAGATAAGGTGAAAATGTCTGCGACGATAAAGGAATTCACCACGGTGCCGAACCACTTCGCCGACACGGATGATGAGGTCATTATCTACGAGGATGTTAAGATACTTGAACCTGAAACCGAGCTGGATACAGCGTGGTCTAGCCACAGCGCGACGATGAAGAAGTTAGAGCTTGCGGTAGGGGACAAGCTCACGTTCGATGCGAAGATTATCGCCAAGAAGCTGACAAAGCACCCTGTGCCATACAAGATCAATAATCCTTCTAAAATCGTGAAGGCTTAAATAAGAAGCTCTCTCATAAGTGATCTTATGAGGAGCTTTCTTTATTTGTACCGCGTTTTAGTGATAAAAAGTATCACTACGTGTCCCCACGATCATTTACAGCCCATTCTTGGTGATCCGATAAGCGACATTTGGCATTAGGCGATGAAGCTTCACTAGTAGCTTCGACTTGCCAATCGGTAAGTGGTAGCGATCTTGAGCGACACCTGCAAGCATAGCCAGCGCGAACTGCTCTGGACTTATTTTGCCACGACCTCGTCCCTTTGTCATGCCCGTATCTACTAAAGGGGTCACCACATCAAATACGCTAACTGATGAACCTTCCATTTGATACCTCAACGTCCTCGAGAATGACGATAACGCGGCCTTCGACGCACAGTAGATGGGGGACGCTGCCTTTGGTGCAATCGCCAGCCCAGAAGATAAATTGATGATCGCAGCCTCAGACTGCCTAATCATGTGTGGTATCAGCAATGCACTTAGCCGGGCAGGAGCAACGAAGTTCGTCTCCAACTCTTGTACGATCGCTTCATGTGAGGGTGGCGCATCAATAAAGGAATAATGATTTTGGATTCCTGCGTTATTAATAAGAATCGATAGGTCTGGGTATAGCTCCGCTATGCGATTAGCTAGCTCTACACGGCTCTCTTCATTACTAATATCGAAGCACAGTGTCACTATGCCAGGGATCGCACTCCTAGCTTTGTCTAATTTGCTCGCATCGCGCCCGACTACGATCACTTGATTATTTCTGCTCGCGAATTGTTTCGCTAATGCAAATCCAATTCCGGATGCTCCGCCAGTAATAAGCACTGTATGTCCTGTTAATTTCATGCGATCACTTCCCTTCGCTCATATGAGCTTAATCTTACTTGTGAAGGGAATGCTTCGCATTAACATAGGTTAATTTCTAGCTTTGCTGCTGATTCTACTAAGTGAGACGGGGCTAATTCCTAAGTATGAGGCAATTTGGTACTGTGGAACACGCAATTCCAATCCAGGGTACTTCGTACGAAACTGCTCAAGCCTCTCTTCCGCGTTAAGGAAGAGCAACTGGCGCTCACGTTCCTCTTTTTTCAGATACAATTGTTCCACGCTTTTTCGAAGCATTCTTTCCCATGTATGACTATGATTTATCAGTTGTTGTATGGCGTCATAAGTAATCTCAATTACTCTTGAATGCTCTAGCGCCTGAATAGAGAAATAAGATGGCTCGCCACTAATCATCGCACCATATGAAGTAACGACCTCGCCGGCTTGCGCAAAACTCTTATTAAACTCCTTGCCATCAACGAGAGTATAAAAGAAGCGAAACAACCCCTGCGTACAAAAGTACACCTGCCGAACTTGTTCACCCGCCCGTACGAGATATGAGCCTTGCTCGACAAGCTTATGCTGTGACCGATCTCGAAATTGCTCCCAATCCGTTCCGCTAATACCCAGAGCTTCAAACCACTTTCTTAGCGATTCGTAGTCTTCTCTCGCTTGTATTAACTTCGACCTCCATTACTAGAGATTCATGTTATATTACGTTAGGTCAATGCTTTCATACTCATAACCCAAGCCTCTGTTCCAGTTCATCCTTCTGACGTAGGTGATGGCGGAAATGCATACCAATAAGATCAAACCACTCCCGCGCGTTCAGCCACCCGAACCCATTATGTACAACTTTATAGTCTGGGTTCACTGTATCCACTTTATCTTCCCATTCCATCATCTTCTGCTGTAATTGATCGAGACCAACGGTGAGCTCCTCTTTACTTTCCGAATTACTGGGTAAGTCAAGGTGGTCTGGTAATTTGATTTTGACTGGTGGAAACCCGCCAAGTGAGAACAACTCCTCACCAGCCTCAGTCTTGCCGAGTGGCTGCTTCACATCTGCTGCTTTACAAGTTTCCACATTGTCAAGGTACTCCAGAGCCACGAGGATCAAATGGTCGTACATTTGACCGATAGACCAAACCCGTTGCTCAGCTTTATACCTAAGTTGCTCCGGCGAATATTTTTGCAAATCATCTTTGTATGTCTCAATCAGCATCTGATCACTCAATCCTAACTCCTCCCTGTTATTATTTCATCTCATGTTCAGGCGATCTCAAATCATATTAGTAAGATTATAACTTAATTTCATAAAAATAGTTTAAAATACGTTACGCCGTTTTATTCTTATTGTAGATGTCGAATCCGACCGCTAGTAGCAACACTAGACCTTTAATGCCTTGCTGCCAATCGATTCCAAGGCCGATGAGCGACATTCCATTATTCATAACGGCCATAACCAAACCACCGATGATCGCCCCCATAACCGTTCCGATCCCGCCTGATGCGGATGCGCCACCGATAAAGCAAGCCGCAATCGCATCTAGTTCGAAGTTCACGCCTGCTTTAGGAGTAGCTGCGTTTAGTCGTGCTGCATAGATCAAGCCCGACAAAGCGGCTAAAGCACCCATATTCACGAATACCCAGAAGGTGACCCGCTCCGTCTTTACTCCAGACAATTTAGCTGCTTTTTGATTGCCGCCAAGCGCATACGTATGACGACCCATGACGGTTTTCTTCATTACGAAGCTGTATACGATTACGAGCACGAATAAGATGATGAGAATAAATGGAATGCCTCTATACTTCGCAAGCACGTAAGTGAATATATTGATTACCGCGACAATTGCAATAAGTTTAGCGATAAATAGAGGAACAGGAAGAACCTCGAACTCATATTTCAGCTGCGTTCGGCGGTTTCGCAACTCCTGAATAACGGTAACGATGGACAAAAATACACCAACGATCAGTGTCAGAATATGGATCGACGCGCCACCATCGATGTCTGGTAGAAATCCAGAGCTCATCTTTTGAAACATTTTAGGAAAAGGGGCAATCGATTTACCATCCAATATAACCATCGTTAACCCGCGGAACAACAACATCCCGGCTAAGGTAACGATAAACGATGGAATTTTCATATATGCGATCCAGAAGCCTTGCCAAGCTCCTACTAAAGCGCCTAAGAGCAGCGACAATACAATTGCTAGATAATAAGGCATATGATAATTAACCATCATAATGGCGGATACAGCACCAACGAAAGCAGCAACCGATCCTACCGAGAGGTCGATGTGCCCCGTAATAATAACGAGTACCATCCCTATTGCCAGCACCAGGATAAATCCATATTGCTGAATGATATTTGTTACGTTAAGAGGCTTTAGCAGTATACCGTTGGACAATATCTGAAACAGTACTGCAATGAGTACTAGCGCTAGAATCATTCCGTATTGCCTAATGTTATTTCTAAAAAGGCTCTTCATGACTTCCATCCGTTATTCCCCCCTGCTCTTCGTCATATATTTCATGAGCGTCTCTTGTGTGGCATCTGTCCGTAATACTTCACCGGTAATACGGCCCTCACTCATCATATAAACGCGATCACACATTCCGATAATTTCCGGCAGCTCTGAGGATATGAGTAGAACTCCCTTGCCTTCCGACGCCAATTGATTAATGATCGTATAAATCTCATATTTGGCGCCGACATCGATCCCTCGTGTCGGTTCATCCAGAATAAGGATATCAGGCTGGGCAAATATCCACTTGCTAAGTACGACCTTCTGCTGGTTTCCCCCGCTTAAATTGCCTGTTTTCTGCAAGACGCTCGGTGTCTTGATGTTCATCTTCTTACGGTACGTCTCGGCGACTACGACTTCTTCATTCTCGTTAACGACTGTTCTACGCGAAATTTTCTTTAGACTCGCTAGTGATATATTGTTCTTAATATCATCGATTAGGATCAGTCCATAATTTTTGCGGTCTTCTGTTACATAAGCCACACCGTTGTCAATGGCTTCAGTAATATTATGAAATTGAACTTCCTTACCGTCTTTCTTAATTTGACCGCTAATATGGCGTCCGTAGGAACGGCCAAATAGACTCATCGCTAACTCCGTTCGACCAGAGCCCATCAGTCCGGCAATTCCCACGATTTCGCCCTTGCGAATATGAAAATGAACGTTGTCGATGACTTTGCGATCCAAATGCTGAGGATGGTAGACATTCCAATGGCTAACTTCGAAGATTGTTTCACCAATGTCGGGCGACCTTTCAGGATAACGATTCGTTAGATCCCGGCCAACCATCCCTTTGATAATACGATCCTCAGTCACCTCATCCCTCTGCATGTCCAACGTTTCAATCGTTTCCCCATCTCTTAAAATCGTAATCGAATCAGCTACTTTTGCGATTTCATTCAGCTTATGAGAAATGATAATAGATGAGATGCCCTGCTTCTTCAATTGTAAAATAAGCTTCAATAAATTTTCGCTGTCCTCTTCGTTTAAAGCAGCTGTCGGCTCATCCAGAATGAGTAGCTTCACTTCTTTAGACAACGCTTTAGCGATCTCTACAAGCTGTTGCTTACCGACTCCTAGGTTCGTGATCAGCGTGTTCGGGTTTTCACCCAAACCGACCGTTTGAAGCAGCTCTCTTGTTCGGATGATCGTATTATTCCAATTGATTACGCCTCTTCTTGATTGTTCATTCCCTAAAAATATATTTTCTGCAATCGACAGATACGGAATCAGCGCGAGTTCTTGATGGATAATTACAATTCCCAAGCTTTCGCTTTGCTTAATATCTTTAAATTCACAGATTTGATTTTTGTATAAAATATCTCCCTCATAGGTCCCATGCGGATACACGCCGCTGAGTACTTTCATCAAGGTAGATTTGCCCGCCCCATTCTCGCCACACAGAGCGTGAACCTCACCTTCAGCAACTTTCAGGTTGACATTCGCAAGCGCCTTCACGCCGGGGAATGTCTTGGTTATATTACGCATCTCCAAGATATAGTCTGCCATTTCCTCACCCGGCCCTCATTTGAAAGTAGAAATGATTTAGTGATGACCCGATGACGGCCATCACTAAACCATTCGGCTTTTTCCGTGCTAATCGTCCAACTCTTACTTCAGTTGGTCCTCAGTGAAGTAACCGCTGTCGACCAACACTTCTTTATAGTTGGATTTATCAACGGAAATCGGGACGAGCAGGTAGGAAGGAACAATCTTCACGCCATTGTCATAGGTTTTCTCATCATTGATTTCCGGTGTTTTATTAGAAAGAACGGCAACAGCCATATTAACAGCTACTTTAGCAAGCTCACGCGTATCTTTGAATACAGTTGATGTTTGCTCACCGGCAATAATCGATTTAACCGAAGCCAACTCCGCATCCTGACCAGAAGTAATCGGAAGCGGTTTGTCAGATGAGCCATAACCTACACCTTTAAGCGATGATAAAATTCCGATCGTGATTCCGTCATATGGCGATAATACGGCATCAACATTGGCGGAAGAATAGTTAGCGGATAACAAGTTGTCCATACGGGATTGAGCTACCCCGCCATCCCAACGAAGGGTTGCAACTTGGTCGAATTTCGTTTGCCCGCTTTTGACGACCAGCTTGCCACTATCGATATACGGCTGCAGTACGCTCATCGCACCATCGAAGAAAAAGTAAGCATTGTTGTCGTCTGGGGAACCAGCGAATAGCTCAATATTGAAAGGACCTTTGCCCTCTTTGAGGCCAAGCTTCTCCTCCAGGTAGGAGGCTTGCAGTACACCGACTTTGAAGTTATCGAATGTCGCATAATAGCTGACATGTTCGGATTTCTTGATTAAACGGTCATAAGCGATAACAGGTATTTTGGCATCTGCCGCTTTTTGCAGCACGTCTGTTAGAGCTTCACCATCAATGGAAGCGATAACAAGTAATTTCACACCTTTAGTAATCATGTTCTCGATTTGGGATACTTGATTTTCGATGACGTCTTCTCCGTATTGAAGATCTGTACCATATCCAAGATTTTTGAATTCCTTCACCATGTTCGCGCCGTCATTGACCCAACGCTCAGACGATTTCGTCGGCATCGCGATTCCGATCGTCCCTTTTTCCCCGTCGCTACTTTTACCTCCGGTGGACTCATTGTTGTTTTTGCCACATGCAGCCAGTACGACAATTAAAACTAACATAAGTGCAATGATTGAACTCTTCTTCAAGTGAAACTCCCCTTTCGTCTTTGACTAAGTTGAATTTATCATGAGGGGAGTGTGCGGGTCTTTCGGTAATCCATACAACTTTTTACAAAAAACAAACCTTTGTTTAGGATCAAATCAACTACCCGATCTCGCTTATTCCTCCTCGAAGGGCTCACCTTTTCGATAACGGATGGGAGAAACGCCTACTGTTTTTTTGAAGATCGTGCTGAAATAATGCTGTGAGTCATACCCCACTGCTCCAGCAATATCGGCAATACTGCGAGTCGTAGCGTTGAGAAGCTGGGCTGATTTCGAAATCCGAATTTGAGTCAGCAGTGTTACGAAAGAAATGCCCAGCTCTTGTTTAAACAAGCGGCTCAAATAGACGGATGACACCCCGATTGCCTTAGCTGTGCCATCCAATGAAAGCATCGGATCTTCATAATGGTCGCGTAAATATTGTCTTGCTCGTCTCACGAGGGGGGAAATTGATGCTTCTTTGTAGACGCCTCCACGTGCTTTACGATACGCTGCAGCAACACCGTCTAAGCCACAGTCAATGGGCTCCGCATTTGCGATTACTTGTAGCTTGAGATACTGATTAACAGAAAGTTCAATGGATGTGAACAGCGTAATATCCGTCGTATCCCATACAACTACGCAAATAAATCCAAGAGGATCTCTAAATAGAACGGTTGTATATGGAGATATAATTTCCTCCGCGATATTCTCGATGGCAAAAAGCATAAGCTGGCGCTCCCGCTCCGGTCGTACAGATTGTCCCAAATCAATTTCTGGCCAGCGGATGATCCCGAATATAGATGGGGGTGTATTCGGCAAGTGAAGGAAACGTAATTGTTCCTGTACCTCTTGCTTACTAAGTGCATCCTCAATCCACTCGTTGCAAAACCGTTCCCGAAGCAGCGGAATGTTCTTGCGAATTTGACGTGAGGCATGCTCCATAAGCTTCTCCTGTTCATAGGATTGCTCCAGTTGATGCTTTATTCTGTGCAACACCTCTGTTAGCTGCGCCGGATAAGCTGGCTTTAGAATATACTCATCCACTCCGAAATGTACGGCTTGCTGAGCATAATTAAACTCATCATGGCCGGTCACAATGACGATTCGAATTTCCGGAAGTTGACGTCTCAACTCTTGAATTAACGTAAGCCCATTCATAATCGGCATATTGAGATCTACGAGCATAACATCAGATTTGTGATGGATCGCCAGCTCTAGCGCTTCTTCCCCATCCTCCGCCTCTGCCACAACTTCCATTCCAAGAGTTGGCCAATCGATTACCTCTCGAATGCCTTCACGAATAATCTGTTCATCATCGGCGATAATGACCTTCCATTTGGATGACTGCAAGTCTATTCCTCCTCTTCATGGATTGGATAGGTAAGCGACACAATTGTTCCGCTCCCTGGCTTACTGTCGATAAAGATGCCACAATTCGTTGAATGATAAGTTAACTTTATTCGAGCTTGTACATTTGCAAGACCATAACCAGAACCATTCGTTTCGGCCTGTGCATTCAACGGGTTATTCAATCGCCCCCTTATTTGAACCAGAGTTTGTTCGTTCATTCCCACTCCATCGTCACTGACGGACAGATGAATTCGATCATCAAGCCGCATTCCAGTGACGGTTATATTCCCGGGCCCGCGACGCTCTTTAATGCCATGATAGATTGCATTTTCTACGATAGGCTGAAGGATGACCTTAAGCACGGGTAGATGTGCTATTCGCGAATCGAGATCTAGCGTATATTTCAGTTTATCTTTGTAACGGAGCTTCTGAATTTGCAAATAGCTGCGGATATGGTCGAATTCCTCGGCGAGCGGAATGAACTCATTCCCTTTACTCAGCCCTATTCGGAACAACTTCGATAAAGCCTCTACCATTTCCGATACATCCTCTGCTCCCTGTTTACGAGCCATCCAATGTATGGTGTCTAACGTGTTATACAGGAAATGGGGTTTAATTTGCGCCTGAAGAATACGCAGCTCGGCTTCCCATTTCTGCTTCTCCTGTTTCTCCGTCAATTGGAGCAAATCATTTATTTTAGTCAGCATACTATTGTAACTGCGGCCTAGCATCCCGATTTCATCCATTGCATCACCCCAGTAGCGGGTCTTTAAATCACCAGATTCTGCACGTTGCATGAATGCCATTAACCGATGAATAGGTCTTGATATTCCATGAGATAGAGCGAAGGAGGCTGTTATTCCTAATAAACAAACAACAAAGACAAAGGTTCCAATATAGAGCCGTATTTGGCGCACCTCAGGAGCGGCCTCATCCGTGGAAAACACTCCAATTGTTGACCAGTTGGTGAAGGAGGATTTGCGAAAAATGAACTGCAGCTCCCGTCCGTTAATTTGCTCCACGAATTGTCCGGAAGTCTGCCCTTTGAACCAATTTAACGGAATAGATTGAAATCCGAGCTGCTTGGGTACATAGATGGGGTCCCCATTCTCATCCATAACCATGAGCAGACCCGTTTTCCCTAGACGGACATCTTGAGCTGTTTCCACTATGACCCTCAGCTTTAAATCGATCAGCACGACGCCCATGACCTTCTGTGTCTCCGGATCCAGAATCGCTCTCACTGCGGATACCACTTCATTGTCTTTATAGTTCGCATGCGTGGTGATATTACGTCCATGAGGATGACCGATAACTTTGAAAATCCCTTTTGTTGCAACCGCCTCTTGATACCATCGCTCTAACGTCAAATCTTTAGCCGAAGATCGCGAATACATATCATTGCTTAAGTAATCCCCTTGCGAATTCACAACCATAATACCGGC
Organism: Candidatus Cohnella colombiensis; assembly: GCA_029203125.1. GTDB lineage: Bacteria > Bacillota > Bacilli > Paenibacillales > Paenibacillaceae > Cohnella > Cohnella colombiensis. Next base: position 436,406 of record CP119317.1, on the reverse strand, counting down.
AATTTCTGTCTGCAGCGTTGGAAACCCTCTCATAAATTCCAATCCCTCATCCCGAGCTGCTTGATCTAGCTTCTCTTGATAGAGGAATTCACGAATTTGCGGATTATAGGAGATTAAGTAGGTTGTGTTCTGCACATTGCTAACGTAGAATTCAAGAGATCGATTAACTTTGGTAATAAGCTGAAGCGTATTCTCGTTCATCTGTCTGTCAATGATTCGATTTACAACCAAATCGGTAAGAACACCTAGCATTAACGATGGCAAAATCGTAATCAACAAAAAATGGACAAGTAATTTATAACGAATGGGCAAGTTTCTTGGCAGTAATCGCCGTAATAAAGACCGTCGCTCCTGGCTCTTAAACGGATGCACACGCGACCCTCCCCAAGCTAAACTTATTTAGCATAATAATTGTCCACGTTAGCTTGCGTCACAATGGTCACACCAGTGTCGATATACGGAGGAAGCGGGTGAGCACCATTCATATCTTCACTATCAGGCTGCACTAAATTGTGATAATGATGAAACAGCTCCAGCAACGACCAGTAGCCCATATTCCATGTACCTTGAGCAAGCGTTGCATTAATCGTACCGTCTTTAACCAAATCCAATGTCCCTTTATCGGTGTCGAATCCGATAACCACTTTTTTACCCGCCAAACCTAACTTCTTTAGAGCTTGTCCAATCCCAACACCACCATTTGCCTGCGTCGCAAAAAATCCGTCGATGTCTGGATATTTACGCAGTATCGATTCCGCTATTTTTTCCGATTCCTGCACATTGCCTTTCCCATCGGCAATTTGCACGATTTCAATATTTGGAAATTCCTTACTTATCGTCTCTTTGAAGCCTTTTGTTCTCTCTTCATGATTTAATTGATTAGGTTGAGTGACAATCGCCGCTTTCCCTTTTCCGACTAGCAATCTACCAAATTCACGAGCCGCTTGTGCTCCCGCGCTATAATTATCAGTTCCCAAAAAAGAGTAAGCCATGCTGTTAGGCGCATCTGAGTCAAAGAGTACGATCGGAATGCCTGCTTCTATTGCCTTATTGATCGTTCCAATTAAGGCATCAGGATTAATAGCTGTTACCGCAATGCCCGCTGGTTTCTTCGCGATGACTTGCTCAAGAACGGTAATTTCTTCGCTTGCATCATACTGCGTCGCCCCCCGAAAATCGACCGAGACATTCAGTATTTGAGCCGCATCCTCGAATCCCTTCATAATGCTTCTCCAGTAATCCAGCCCCGACTGAAATGTAACCATCACATATTTTTCTTCAATTTCTCCAATCAATCCGATAGGTTTCTCATTCCAGAAATTTTGCTTATCTTCCCGAATGCCAAAGTACCAGAAGAACAGCACAAATAAGCTTGTTACAAGGCCATAAACGATTAGTAAAATGGGTTTTTTCAAAAAAAAAGCCTCCTTCCGATTCCTAAGCTTCCATTATCATCATAGAGGGGATAATATTTTCCGTCTTTTTACAATAACACACATTTTGTTCGTTTTTTTAACTTCATATCTTGGCGAATAGCTATCAAACAGAAAGAGACCCACTCCGGATTACATCATCGGAATGGATCTCTATAATAAACCTCTCGACTTGGGTAGCCAGTTTAGCGTTACCCACAGTTATTTATCTCATTTTAAACCTTATAAGCCTTCATAGCTTTAAACAGCTCTTTCATCGATGGACGCTTGCCGTACATGAGTACGCCTGCGCGGTAGATCTTAGCTGAGAGCCAACCGATTGCAAGAATGGTTGCAATTAAAATTCCGATAGATACCGCGATTTCCCACCAAGCAGGCTCAACCAAGCCGATTCTTAGGAACAGAATGAATGGTGCAAAAAACGGAATGTACTGGCACACTTGAATGAACGCAGCGTTCGGATCGTTCAAACCATACATTGCGATGTAGAAACCTGCTAGTGTAAGCATCGTTATGGGCATAACCGCTTGCCCGAGATCTTCTGTACGGCTAACGATGGAGCCAACAGCTGCGAACAACGTCGCATAGAGGAAAAATCCAGCAAGGTAAAAGAATACTGCATATACAATCAACTGTGGTTCGATACCGCTAAGATTAATGCCAAAGCCTGCAAGTGCATCTTTGTTATGTGGCAGTTGAAGATTGACAACGAGCGCTCCAACAAGAACAACTAGCTGCACGACGCTGACAACGAACGTACCGATGATTTTGCCCCACATCTGCTTGAGCGGTGACACGCTAGTCACGATAATCTCCATTACACGTGAGCTCTTCTCGGCAGTAATTTCCGTTGCAATAAGCTGTCCACTAATCATAACACTCATGAACAGTAGAATGAGCATTACATAAGTGAGTCCAATGGCGATCCCTTGCTCTTGCTCCGTCTTGCCCGCATCGTTCGTGAAGCTGACTTGAGCGGTGTCGAATGAAATGGGAGAGAACAGTTGTAGCTTCTGCTCATCTGTCAGTCCCGCATCCTTGACAACTAAATCCGTCTTCACCTGCTGCAAAGCAACTTTCAATGAAGAACTCGTACCACCGCTAAAAGCACTTTCCGAATTGAATGTCACTTTCGGGAAGCCCATAACCGCATCTTCTTCGAAGATCAAATACCCTTTAATCTCTCCCGCTTCAAGAGATTCCTTAAGCTTCTCTTCCGAGGAATTCGCCATTAGCTTTATGTTTGCCTCTGGCAGCTTACCATAATAAGCCTTCAAGCCATCTATTACACTACCCTGAGCATTTTGCACATAACCAACATTCGTTACTTTATCACCACTACCGCCCAGCTTGTTGATCAGATATGGAAGATTACCACCTACAACGACTAGAATTGCAAGAATAACTGTTGTAATAATGAAGCTTTTACTCCGAAATTTATTGCGCATCGTAAATCCGATAACTGTTGTGAATCCGTTATTCATGGCTCTCACCTACCGTCTTAATAAAGATTTCATTCAAAGTCGGTTCCTTCACTTCAAAGTGCGTAACCGCCCCTTGTGATAATGCATGCTGCAAAATGCGTTGACCGACTTCAGGAGCACTCACTTTCAACTCATAAGCGCCATGCTCATGACGAACAACTTGTGTAACACCCGCCAAAGTATCGAGTCCATTAATTTGTCCTTCACCAGCAACGATGACCTTTTCCTGCGGGAACTTCTTCTTAATCTCTTTGATTGATCCTTGCAGTACCGCATTTGACTTATGCATAATCGAGATGTTACGGCACAGCTCCTCTACATGCTCCATTCGGTGTGTAGAAAATACGATGCTCGTACCTTGATCGCGCAATTCCTTAACCGTCGATTTCAATAACTCCACATTCACCGGATCAAGCCCACTGAACGCCTCATCCATAATGACAATTTTCGGATTATGAATAACTGATGCAATGAACTGGATTTTCTGTTGGTTACCTTTGGATAGCTCTTCAACCTTCTTATTATAATACTCAGGTACTTGAAATCTCTCTAACCAATTCTTAAGATTGCGATCCGCATCTTTGCGCGACATTCCACGCAGCTGTGCAAGATATATAATCTGCTCGCTTACCTTGATCTTGGGATACATCCCTCTCTCTTCTGGCAAGTAACCGAGCATACTGAGCTGCTCATTGCTGTACCCTTTACCGAAGTAACGAATGTCACCCTCATCTGGCAAAATTAGTCCAAGAATCATCCGCATTGTCGTTGTCTTCCCCGCACCATTGGCACCGAGCAAGCCGTAAATTTCACCTTCTGCGACCTGAAAGCTAAGACCGTTAACTGCTGTTTTGTCACCATAATTTTTAGTAATTCGTTCGACCTGAAGTACACTCATCTCTTTGCATCCTCCTTACGTATTAAACAACCTAATATATCTTCCAATTCCATTCGCTGTACGGACAGCACATGGAATCCGATAGCTTGACAATATTGTTCTCCTGAAGCAGGCTCATTGACCTCAATCCGAAAGATGCCTGGACCCGCTTCCGTAATTCCCTGAACGCCTGGAATTCCTCCCAGTTTTCCACGATCCGGAATCGATTCACCTTGCCATTGAACAACGAGTACCCGCCAATCATCGAACAATTTATCTTTTTCATATATTCCTAGAATGGAGCCACGATACATAAACAGAATATAGTCTGCTAGCCGTCGCACTTCTTCCGTGATGTGTGAAGCAATAACGAGCGTGCGATCACCATTCTCCATGTAACGTTGCAGCTGCTCGATCATACTCTTCCAAGCGAAAGGATCTAATCCTGTCGATGGCTCATCTAAAAGCAGCAATTCAGGATCATGGGCTAACGTTACGGCCAATTCTACTTTGCGGCGCATCCCTTTCGATAGCTTTGAGAGCTTCTTTGTTCCCTCACCGTCGAAATGGCGCATAATTTTGTAATAACGCTCCCAATCCCAAGTGGGATACCACTTTGAGGCGAAGGCTGCCTTCTCATTTGCTGTGATTGAATTCTCATATGCGAAAGGATTCTCTGGTAAAAAACCCACTTTGGCTTTATAGGCTTCATCGCTCTGAGGTCCCAGAAGCGTTCCTAGCACCTCTATCGTTCCACCGTTAACAGGTGCAAGTCCAAGCAGCATACGGAACAGTGTGCTCTTACCTGATCCATTCCGTCCAACAATTGCAGTTACATACCCTCTTGGAATTTCACAATTTAGCGGTCCTAACGTAAAAGGAGATTGATGATGCTCTGCCCCTTTTAACACGATAGCATGATCTGTATCGACAAGTGTCACAGCGATCCCCCCTTTAAATCAACAGTCTTCTGTTCAACGAGCTCCTTGAACAATTGCTCTATTTCCATTATAGCAAAGCCTAGCTCTAGTCCTACATTAATCGCACGTATAAGCTTTTCTTTTACTTGTTCCAGTCGATGCTCATCTAATGCCATTGTATCAATGCCCGCAACGAATGTCCCCATCCCTTGCCTCGTACGAATTAACGCTTCATTTTCCAAGTCCTGATACACTCTTCGTACCGTTATTGCGCTACATTTCAAGGATACTGCAAGCTCTCTAATCGAAGGTAGCAAAGTTCCTTCTTTCAATTGTCCACTAAGGATGAGACCGCGAAGCTGAACTTCAATCTGGTGGTAGAGCGGTTCTGGTCGTTGTTCGTCGATTTGAATGGGCAGCCACACAGTTTCACCCCCTGTTTCTCTCAAACTAAAATTCATTCTATAGCATAATTGAGCGTGATTTGATTCGACGGAGAGTGAAATTGTAGCCTAACCAGTTAATGACACATACAAGCACGAGAAGCGCTAACATCCAGCCTATCGTTGCTGAACCAGATTGCACGAACGTCATCACTCTTTCAAAGAGACTTTTTCCTAACAAATTGATCGTAATACCGACCGCGATCACTACAAACATCATAATCGTATAAACAATGACATATTGCTTTCCATTGCATACTGATTCTATTACGAAGTACAACGTACCTGCGATTAAAGAATAAGTTAGAACCAACAAGGTGAATGTAAGCCATTCTGTCCACGACAACGCTTCACGTATTTTAGAGTACAACACATATTGAAAAATGAGTGATACACCGCCGATGATCGGTATCATAATGAACGATTGCAGCAGTCTAGCTTGAAGAATCGCACGGAATGAAATCGGTAACGCTCGTAGCACCGCAATTCGTTTCGAATAGGCATCTTCACGACAAATCGTCATAACCGATCGATTCATTATCGTTCCAAAGAAAGGGTAGACCACGATATACATGAGATCCACAAGTGACATGATGGCACCTGGAGGATTCGCTTTATGGAAGTATTCCCCGATCATCGATCCCGATACAAAGCCACAATAGAGCGCGAATATTAAAGTTGCAACTACACCAATCCATTCTCGCTTCAAGATGTGCACCCCAACTAATCGAACCGCTTGCCACTGGGTCACTATGATTACCCCTTCCTGCTTGACTGTATAGTGTGTATATCGTTATACACACTATACACGAGTAGATTCCTATCCGTCAAGGACTATAGGATTAAAAACGGGCACGAACAGGAACTTTATTCTGTCTAGCGAATTAATAACTATATCAATACTAAGATTAGGAGAATGATTATGAAAAAGAAACTACATTCTACGAAGATCCTACCCGTCATTCTACTCGTCTGTATGCTCCTAGTACTCGTCACACCAAGCGCGAATGCTACAGCTGAATTAACTACAGACACAAGCAGTGGGTTACCAAGCCGTACAGGCAAAGAAATTGCCGAGCAGTGGAAAAAACTGATGAGCCCTACTAGCGATATCAATAAACCTTATCAGGTTCAGCCCTCAGTCAGTAAAAATCATACACCAGGATCATTAAAAGCCGACTACTTGAAGGATGCAGTAAACGCAGCTAATTTCTATCGCTTCATCAGTGGCTTGCCTTACGACTTGAAGACATCCGCTGAATTAAACGAGAAAGCGCAATATGGTTCTGTGTTGCTCGCTGCCAACAAATCACTTAGCCATCGTCCCGGCCAACCATCGAACATGGATGATGACTTCTATAAGAAAGGATACGCGTCTACCTCATCCGCTAATATATACTCTTCTTTTGGCTTTAGGACGCATATTCTAATCCATTCCATCCATTCCTACATGGAGGATTCCGACGTATACAATCTGGATGCCGTCGGACATCGCCGCTGGATATTAAATCCGATGTTGCTCAACATCGGGCTCGGTCTTGCAGAATCCACATCGGGTTCAAAGTTTTCGGCGATGCAAGTTTTTGATCGTAGTCGGACGGAAAAAGTAGCCTACAATTATGTCGCATACCCTGCGCAAGGCGCGTTTCCGATTGAAGTATTCAATGCCGATTATGCTTGGTCGATAAGTCCGAATATGTCCATGTACGAGATTCCAGATGCAAGCAAGGTAACCGTAACCTTAACAAGGACACGAGATAAGCAGAAGAAAACATGGAAATTAGGCGAAGCCAACAATAAGGTAACAAGCAGCGATGCCTACTTCAATGTCGATGAGACAAATTATGGCTCCGGTCCCGCAATTATTTTCCGTCCGAATGGCATTGATAAGTATGCTGCAGGGGACAAGTTTGAAGTGGTGGTCTCTGGACTGCTCACATTGAGCGGTAGCCCAGCAAAAATTAACTATTCCGTTGAATTCATGAGCGCACAAAACTACGTTGCACCTCCCAAGCCTGAAGAAGTCTATCCATTCTCAGACATCGCAACGCATTGGGCGCGAGATACGATCATTTGGGCGAACAATAACAAGATCGTCTCTGGATATGCTGATGGAAAGTTCAAACCTAAAGAGCAAGTATCCGAGGAAGAGTTTTTGAAAATGTTCATAGGCGCGTTAGCAATTCCGGTGCCAGAGTCGGATGGAAGGTGGTCCAACAAGTACTATGTATATGCAGGTGCGAACGGTTATAATCTGCTAGGGAGCAGTGATTCAGCAATTCGCCTATTGCCGATGAGCCGTTTGTCCGTCGCAGAGCTCATTGCATCTGCAGCTGGATTATCGTACACTGACGATGCTGCCATTCAATATTTGCTAGACAATGGATACTCCCAAGGTAAGTCGTCTGCCACTGTTGAGGGGTACCAAGGTGCTGATACGTTAACCCGCGCAGAAGCTGTGCAGTTTCTTAAAAACCTGCTCGATGCCGGGTATATGAAGGAATAGAGAGGATCGAGCTTCTACATGAAGAACAATAAGTCGCCCCGCCGTTCTGGCGGGGCTTTCAAGAGCAAACCGTCGGCTTCCCGCCACCAAGCCGGTCCGGCACGTAACCATTCAACACCCCCACGGCAATTTCCAGTTACCGAGGAAACCGAATTGTTATTATTTTTACTAGCGAAGCTGTCCGGGCAAGGTCGCAACTCCATCAAATCATTGCTGTCGCATGGACAAGTTTCAGTGGATGATCGTGTGGAGAAGCTTTACAACCATCCTTTGAAACCCGGTCAGATCGTTTCAATCAGTAAAGAACGCGCCACTTCATCTTCTTCATTCGTTGGTTTACGAATTCTTCATGAAGACAATGACGTCATTGTCATTTACAAGGATGCCGGCTTACTCTCGATCGCAACAGCTGAAGATGCAGAGTTAACGGCTTATCGTCAGTTAACCGCACATGTTCGCTTGAAGCATGCACAAAACCGCATCTTCGTCTTGCACCGTCTTGATCGGGACACATCTGGTGTCATGATGTTCGCCAAAAGTGAACAAGTCCAGCAGAAGATGCAAAATGATTGGAAAAATACCGTTAAGGAACGTACCTATGTGGCGTTAGTAGAAGGACTAGTCAAAAAATCACAAGGAACGATTACCTCATGGTTAAAAGAAAATAGTGCAATGAAGATGTACTCTAGTCCGCATCCGGAAGATGGATTACATGCAGTGACGCATTATAAAGTACTTAAAGCCACTCGCACATACTCATTGCTCACAGTAGAGCTCGAAACAGGTCGAAAAAATCAAATACGCGTTCACATGCAAGATCTCGGTCACCCAATTGTCGGGGATAAGAAGTATGGCTCCAAGACGAAGCCGATCAATCGCCTCGGTCTACACGCTCGCGTTCTATCCTTCGTGCATCCAACGACCGGTGAAACGATGCGTTTCGAAACACCTATTCCTAAAGCGTTCCTTAGCCAGTTCCGTGAGGAAGAGCAATAAAAAAGCCAAGCTGTCCGCTGACAGCTTGGCTTTTTTACGCTTCTATGATCTCGTTTTTAATACAGACGTTCAATACCGCCGAAAAATGAAGACAGGATACTGTCACCGAAGATTGCAAATACAATAAACGATCCAATGAACGTAAGTAATAGACAATAGAATGTATCTAGTCCATCCGGTTGATCCTTTTTAAAGCTATAAATTGTATAGCAGATCGCTACGAGCCATGAGAAGAACCCGAGCATGGTGAGCCATCCAATCAAATCCACATCAATTTTAATCAGTGCAAACAAGAAACTAATCGTGAACAGCGCGGCTGCAGGAACCATCAATGCTCCAAATCTCGCAATCACTTCTTTAAAATTCGTAACGACCCTGCCCAATTTCAGTACAAGAAGCATAATAGCCGTCACTAACAGGACAGCTATAATTAAAACAAAGAAAGGCTTAAAGATATAATCTCCCGCAGGTAAATTAATCGTGTTGCTTCCAAAGAAACTATACACATCTTTAAATGCTTGACGAAGTTCAAAATAAATCGTTAACGGCAGCATCAAGGAGAACACAATCATCGTAATTAGTCCGTTGACCATCTGCCCTGCATTCGTTTGTTGACCCGTGCGCACAGGCGCTTTTAGCATTTGTATGAAGAAGCTAAAATAGTCTGTCGCTGATTTCTTAATTTGTTCCATTTGCGGGTTCGGTTGCCCTGATTGAATAGGCTGAGCAGGTTGCCCTGATTGAATAGGCTGAGCAGGTTGTCCATATTGCACAGGAGGCACCTGCTGTGGTTGTTGAATCGGAGGTTGAACGGGCACCACATCACTCGGCTTATTCATATTCACTCCTTCAAGACTTGCACCACACTTCACACAAAATTTCCCTACTTGATTTAGATGACCACATTGGGCACATTGCATTCGAATCTCATCCTCCAAATTGAGTAAGTTAATTGTGACATATTCCAAGTTGACTACTCGTATTATAAGATGTTGCTACGCACCCGTCTAACCATAAATTGGAATCCATTATTGTTGTTTAAGTGCATACATTCTAATTCTTCGATAATCTGCGATCCAACTGCCCTCTTGATATTGAGTAGATTTCAACCGCATAACAACCTCATTGAACCACTCTTCTGTTTCTGCTTTCGTAGCCTTGGGGACCATAGCTGTACCAAACATATGAAGCCAATTTAACATCCCCTTCTCACCTTTCTCTTGCGCTGTCGGCCGATCGAACAGCATCGCATGACTAACCTCCATCCCATGTCGTTCTAAGATCGCAGCATATTCTCCCACCTTTGGAAAGTACCACGGGTTCACGAATGCATCCATTCTTCCGCTATTTTCTAATGTTGCCTGCATCGCATCTATAATCGATTGGATGTTACGATAGCCACCGAATTCCACGACGAGTCTCCCACCTTTGCGAAGACATTTCGTCATCGTTTCCACAGCTGCCTCAGCATCCTTCATCCAGTGCAACGCTGCATTACTGAAGACGGCATCATAAGTTTGTGTGGGCGTCCAGCTCATTCCATCTGCGCATTCAAATCGTAGCAACGGATACTTCTCTCTTGCACGCTGAACCATCTCTGGTGAAATATCTACACCGAGCACCTCTGCTCCGCTCCCTGCAATCTGTGAAGCCAAATCACCTGTCCCACAACCAAAGTCAACGATGCTTTCACCCTGCTGCGGGTTTAACCACTTGAACAAATCTAGACCGTAATCAGATACAAAACGCATCGTTTGATCGTATGCCGTTGCCTCCCAGTGCACTTTCTGATCGCGATCTCTTTGTTTCATCTCACCCAACTCCTTTGAATTATTGTTATTTACGTTGTACCATGCGTTCTGTTATTTGTATAATATATAAGTTCTATTTACTTTATAGATTTTACCTATATAGAGATGGCCTATCTACTAATTTCATAGCGAGTTTGGTTGATTTAAGGCGATTTTTCCGTCTTATTCCGTGCGTGGGGGCGAGTTTGGTTGATTTAAGGCGATTTTTTCGTCTTAATCCGTGCGTGGGGGCGAGATTGGCTGATTTAATGCGGAAAGGACGCACCAAAGGTGCGCCCCCAACATGCAATTCTATAGTTACAGCTTTACAATGGATCCTGTAGCTTGTGACTCGAATGCTGCCAAGATCACCTTCAAAGAGAGTAAGCCTTCTTCTCCTGAAATCGTCGGTGGCGTATTCGTAATAATAGATTCAACAAATGCATCGATGACACCACTTGGTACTTGCTTCTCATTCGTTGCCATTGCACCAACTTTGAACGTCTCTGAAGTCCCATCAGTCAACTCGATGATGACCTCGTCACCCTCTACTGTACCGATCTTCATGACACCTTTTTCACACCACAATACTGTGCTGTTGTCTCCGCCCTTGTATTGCGTCCAGCTTGCTACAAGTGTACCGATTGCTCCGCTCTTCATCCGTACGATACAAGTTGCATTATCATCTACATCTGTGTCTTTCTTATCGATTGTACCGATAAAGCCTGCAACTTCTGCCACTTCATCACTCAGCAAATAGCGGATAAAGTCTGATTTATGAACGCCAAGATCACCCATTGCACCCATGATCGCCTCTTCCTTGCGGAAGAACCAGCTTTCACGACCATCTACACTCCAGGCCTCAGGTCCTGGATGACCGAAGGAAGTACGGAACGTAAGTACTTTGCCTAGCAACCCTGAATCAAGCAACTCCTTCGCTTTCACGTGAGGAGGCATTAAGCGTTGGTTGTGACCGACCATAAGGAAAACGCCGTTGCGTTTCGCAGCTTCGATCATTTGCTCTCCTTCTTCAGCGGTTGTAGCCATTGGCTTCTCAACTAATACATGTGCTCCTGCATTCGCTGCAGCAATCGCCATTGGTGCATGCAGATAGTTCGGTGTGCAGACGCTTACTGCATCAACCTTCTCATTCTTCAGCAACTCTTCATAGCTTGCATAGCTTGTACCACCGTAGGTTGCTGCCATTTCTTGTGCGCGCTCTAGTATGGGATCGGCGAATGCTACAAGCTCAACGTTCGCATTGTCTGCATACTCTGGAATATGTCTGCGTTGTGCAATTGCACCACAACCAAATACTGCAACTTTAATTTTTCCCATTTAAAATACGCTCCTTAAAATATATGTAGTGTACATACACGTTTAAACACTATTCTACAATACTTCTGATATGAAATCATTATCGCGAATTGTGCTTTTATTATGGGATTATAGAATATTGCATCAAACCGACCACCTACCATACAACCATTTTCACAATTGTCCACTCCAAGCGTCATAAGCCTCCATACTATAAGGTGTAATAATATATAGGAGGTCTCTCACTTATGGAGATGTATCACCAATGCATGCAGCATATGAACCGCCGTGTTCGGATACACACTCGTGACGGCTGTTGCTATGAAGGCATGATCGTTAATGTCGATGACCATCATGTTTATCTGCAGCCGACTGGCGATGTACGCACGTTAGGTAAAGTTCATACGTCCGCATGGCGGTGGGGTTTTGGATTCTTCCCTGGTGGAGGAATACTCGCATTGTCATTGTTCACCCTATTAGCGATTGCTCTCATCTAACAAAACAAGCAAGAAGCCCAACCGTCATCAAGACGGGTGGGCTTCTTGCTTGCGTAGTGTATTTCCATATTCCCAACTGCTGAAGTGATCCTCCCACACAATATGATACAGATTTCCTTGCACTTCCATGATTGTACCTTTGGAGCCATCTCGGGTATCCACCACATAATCGCCGACCTTTAGCATCTCGCGTTCCCCCATTCAACCGAGTCGAAAGACGATTCCGTGCCCACCTTTTGGATACACCCACTTAATGTTTTGATGCGGACAACCAATCCGACAGCTACCGCATTCATGACAACCTTCATACCCGACGTGCATCCGAATATCCTCCCACTTGTATACCTCTGCCGGGCAAAAGATGGTGCATATTTTATCCGGACAGCTCGTTAAGCACACGTTCGGATCCATGACATGCAAGTGAGATTGTGTATCCGCATTAAATCGGAGCAAATACTGCTTATCTTCAATGTGGGTACCCTTATCCGAAGAGGCTGCCTCACTCATCACTTCATCACCTTCCATGCCCGATACATGTCTCGAGCGATTTTGAACTTCGCCTTCATAGGCCCGATGTCGCGCCAAATTTTCTTCTGCTTCTGTCGCTTCGAAGTGCCATCTACCGTTAGCATCTGACTGGCTGCGCGGTTCATCATCGGAATATACTGGTCGAAATATTGCGGAAACTTGTCAAAATGGTGTGTAGCGTCTTTATACTTCTTCAAATCTTGACCGACGAAGCTACCCATTAACGCTTGACGATACGATGATAACGAAGACTCTGAGAAATCGCCTTGTGCTTTCGCTGCAACGATCGCCTCTGCAGCTAAACGGCCTGAAGTCATTGCCATATTCGAGCCTTCTCGATGTATCGCATTAACGAGCTGTGCTGCATCACCTACAACGAGCACCCCTGCGCCAACGACCTTCGGCATCGAATGGTAACCGCCTTCAGGAATAAGATGAGCGAGGTACTCCTGAGGCTCCGCGCCTTGGATGTAAGGGCGAATCATCGGATGCTTCTTCACATATTCAATGAGCTCATATGGTTTTATTTTATGCTTAATTAATCCTGACAGAAGTGTCCCTACGCCGATGCTTAAAGAATCTTTATTTGTATAAAGAAAACCTGTACCTAAGATCCCCTTTGTCGCATCCCCAAAAAGTTCAATCGTACAGCCCTGACCTTCCTCTAAGTTGAAACGATCCTCAATAATGCGCTTATCTAGCTTCAAAATTTCCATCGTAGCAAGTGCTACTTCATCGGGTCTAAATTCCTTATGAAAGCCAAGCGACTTCGCGAGCAATGAATTTACCCCATCCGCCAGCACAACCACATCTGCGCGAAGCTCGCCATCCGGACGATCGGTACGCACTCCGACCACTTTACCGTCTTCCACAATGCAGGAAAGTACGACTGTTTCATTGACGAGCAATGCCCCTTGCTCCACTGCCTTCGCAGCAAACCATTGATCAAACTTTGCTCGAAGCACGGTGAAATTGTTGAACGGCTCCTGTGCCCACTCTAACCCCTTGTAGGAAAAAGTAACCGCAGACGTTTTATCCATCATCATAAACCGCTGTTCAACGATCGGTCGTTCAAGCGGCGCTTCTTGATGAAAGTTCGGCACAATCTCCTCCATCATTTTGCGATAGAGCACGCCACCCATTACATTTTTCGAACCAGGATACTCTCCTCGTTCTAGTAAAAGAACTTTTAGCCCAGCCTTGCCAAGCTCATAAGCACAAGCAATCCCCGCAGGACCCGCACCTACAATAATCGCATCAAATTTTTCCGACATCGACCTCTTCCTTTCTCCCTATTGCTACTTTGAAGGCTTCGATTAGCATCGGTACGATCGTAAGTGCATCGCCAACAATTCCATAATGGCTTGCTTGGAAGATCGCCGCTGTAGGGTCTTTATTGATTGCGATAATAAGTGCCGAATTTTGCATCCCTACGATATGTTGAATCGCTCCTGATATGCCAATGGCAAAATAAATCTTCGGCGTAACGGTAACTCCTGTCTGACCGACTTGGTGGTGATGAGCAACCCAGCCTGCTTCTACAACATCCCGGCTCGCACCTACAGCTCCCCCTAGTGTATGCGCAAGCTCATGAATCAGCTCAAATCCCGCTGGACTTCCGAGCCCTTTGCCACCCGCCACTATAATATCCGCTTCATCTATCCGAACACGTTGTATCGTTGAACGAACGATCTCTAACACCTTCGTACGAATCTGTGCTTCAGTTATCGCTATACGTTCTTGGATGAGCACACCTTGTCGGCCTGCTTGCTGAGGGAGTGCCTTCATAACCTTAGGGCGTACTGTCGCCATCTGAGGGCGATATTTCTTACAAAGAATCGTTGCCATAATGTTGCCACCGAACGCTGGTCTACTCGCTTGAAGCAAGCCAGTGTCTGCCTCTACATCCAATTGCGTCGTATCCGCAGTAAGACCTGTCGGTAAATCTGTAGCAACTGCACTCGCCAAATCTTTTCCTGTAGATGTCGCGCCATAGAGCAATATTTCAGGCTTATGCTTCCGAATACAATCGAGGAGTGCACGCATGTAGGACTCCGTTCGATAGAAGCGATAAATGGGATCATCATATACGTATACTTGATCAGCACCATATTCATATAGCTCATCAGCCAAGTGATCTACTTGATCGCCGATCAGGATGCCCGATAGCAAAGATTTGCGCTTATCTGCAAGCATTCGCCCTGCGCCTAACAACTCTAGGGACACGTGTGCGATTGCACCGTCCTTCACCTCGATAAACACCCAAATCCCTTGATGCTGACCGTGAAATTGCTCAGCCTCACGCTCCATCAGTGCTCGCCTCCTCTCGGTGTAGCTTCAAACAGTATTCGTTGCTCCATTAAAACGGAAATTAGCTCCTCTACCTGCTGTTTGGCATCTCCTTCAATGAGCTTACCTCCTTGCGGCTTTTGAGGAGCCCACACTGCGCTTACAATCGTTGGCGAACCTTTTAAGCCAAGCTGCGTTTTGTCTATGTTGGGCAAGTCACTTACCGCCCATATTTGAGGCTGATATCGGGCAGCACGAAGCATATTCGGCATCGTAGAGTACGGTACTTCATTAATGGTTTTCTCTACAGACATTAGACAAGGTAGTGTGGATTGAATGACTTCATAGCCATCTTCTAATTTGCGATGGACAATAGCAAAACGCTCCTCTAAATTAAGTTCAACTACCTTATTCACAGAAGTTAGTGGGGGCATATCCAACCGACGTGCGATGCCCGGACCGACTTGACCCGTATCCCCGTCGATCGTCATTTTGCCACAGAGAATAAGATCAACTGGTGCATAC
This sequence comes from Candidatus Cohnella colombiensis, assembly GCA_029203125.1. Classification (GTDB taxonomy): domain Bacteria; phylum Bacillota; class Bacilli; order Paenibacillales; family Paenibacillaceae; genus Cohnella; species Cohnella colombiensis. The sequence goes on along the minus strand of CP119317.1, from coordinate 420,801 downwards.
TCTGCTGCGATCTTCTCCAGCGCCTTCGTTAATGCATAGCTCGTCGCCAAAGTATCCGCACCTGCAAAAGCTCGATCCGAAATCATATACCCTTCATCTGCACCGATCTCTATACACTTCTTGATTGCCTTTACTGCAGGTGGAGGCCCCATCGTCAATACCGACACCCGTCCACCATAGCGAGCACGTAATCTAACAGCCTCTTCCACAGCATGGGTATCATAGGGATTCAAAATCGCAGGTGCGCTGGACCGATCCATCGTATTCGTCTTTGGATTCATCTTAATGATCTTCGTATCCGGGACCTGCTTTATGCACACAACAATATGTAACACCGCCACATCCCCTGCCCTCTCCAGTAAATTCGCTCATTAACAACTGATCTCTTCTACTATATTAGGGAAGCGCTTCGATCATGACTGGGTTTGTCCAATGTGGTACACGGAGTTTTAGCGGGGCGTTTGGGGCGTTTGGGGTGTTTGGGGTGGGATAGCGTTATACGGTAACTCTATCTCACATCTTTCCCTCACCTTTCGCTGTATAACGTTACTCCGTAATGCTATCTGCACGTATTAGGGGTCTACACGAACGCTTTTGAGTAAATAGCTTTACCACGCAGCTTTATTCGCTACTCGTTAGTTCATTTCGCATATATAAGACGATGCCATAACGTTAAATCGTGTTACTTAAAACCCCGGGAGTTTGGTGCGTTTGGGGAGGGATAGCGTTATACGGTAACTCTATCGCACATCTTTCTCTCACCTTTCGCTGTATAAAGTTACACTGTAATGCTATCTGCACGTATTGAGGGTCTACACGAACGCTTTTGAGTAAATAGCTTTACCATGCAGCTTTATTCGCTACTCATTAGTTCATATCGCATATATAAGACGATGCCATAACGTTAAATCGAGTTACTTAAAACCCCGGGCGTTTGGTGCGGTTGGTGCGTTTGGTGCGTTTGGTGCGGTTGGGGCTCTACTATTTATCGTAGCGGACATGAGAGACGTTATTTGTACCATTTAGGCACGATTCGCACACCTAGCGGACATGAGAGACCTTATTTGTACAAAATCAATCATATACAGCATCTAAATTGTGAAATAAGGTCTCTAGTGTCCGATCCATCCGCCCAAACCACCTTAAAATAGTAAATAAGGTCTCTGGTGTCCGCTAAGTGTTAGAATAAGCCCTCAGAATAAGTCCTCAGAGAAACCTCAGAAAAAACCTCAGAGAAAATCTTAGAGGAAAACCTTAGTTACTTGGGTGCAACGATGGCAGAATAGACTCAAGTTAGTATGGTAATGCCACTTTTACCGCCAACATCATCAAAAAAAGCCCCCGAGCCACTGGGCTCGCGAGCTTTACTCACTCTAAATTCTATTCAGTTAGCCGAAGATGGCTTGAATGACTGGTTTCGTATGTCCACCTGGATAGCACAGATAGAGCAGCACATAGACTGTAATTCCTGTGATCGCAGTAGCAAACCAGATTACAGCAGTTTTACGTCCCCACTTCTTGTGCTTCGCAAAATTTTTGCGAAATGCGAGCGTTAACGTCGTAATCCCAAATCCCGCTGCAACAGTCGCCAACACAATATGAAACAGCAAAAATGCTAAATATATTGATTTCAAGCTTTCTGGTCCATTAAATACTGTATTTCCGACGAAGATTGTACGCGAAACATAGATAATAAAAAACAATAGCGCTGCAATAGCCGCAGCGATCATTACTTTTTCATGCTGCTCTCTTTTCCCTTTAATGATCAATCTCCAGCCAATTCCAACAAGAATTGCACTTATTGCAATGAAGCTCGTACTAACCATAGGGAAAATCTCAAACAACGTCATTTGCTAATCACCTGCTCCATCCCACTGAGATATCCCTATTGTACCGATGTTCGCTGTCTAGTACAAACTATTATAGGAATATTCCACACAACATTCACAACCATTCTGTTAACCCGTCGGTTCTAACACAGCATCTTCATCGTTATTATGATCTCTACGATACCAACGCATGAAAACAGTGTACAGAGCAATAGCATTCACAAACTCTTGTACCAGCTTCATGATGATTCCGCCCAGTTGTTGGTCATCCATAACACTCAATAAATTGAAAAATGCAGGACCTTCAAATTGCTTTAGCAGCATCCCAGGGTCCCCCGACACACAGTAACCCATAGCCTGAACCCATACATCTGGATCATTGTACATTGCAAACAATGGTGTGTTCGCAAAAATAATCATAACGCATGCCGGCGTGAGTAACAGTCCTCCAAGAAAAATATACCCTAATGTCATCAGAGGTGATATCCTTCTCCATTCTGGAATCGGAGCATATACCGGCCACCACATCATAACCGCAGACACTAACAGAACGAAGTAATAGATCCGGTGAACTGTAAAATGAAGCATAATCCAATCGTGATTAGCTGGCATGTGATAGAACGAGAACAATAGAATGAACAGCGCGAGACAAACAATCGGGTTCATCAATATTCGAAAAGGACGCCAAAAGCTTTTACTAAACACTGCACGCCAAATCCAATCTGGAATACCGTAAATCAACAATGGAGGCACGATAACATACGAAATCGCCATGTTAGTCATATGAAACGTAAACATCAAATGACCTAACAGACTAAGAGGACCGCCTTGTGTCAAATACAAAAGAACGATCGCTAAAATAAAAGCGAACTGACGTTGCCACGACACCGCAGTCCCACCTAGTCGTTCTCTCCATGGACCGACCATGAATGTGTATAGCACAATGATCACAAGCATGAACGTAAGGAACAGAGGACTCCATAAGTCTTGAAATGAGAAATACTCCAGACCGAGCATTGCAATGCAACTCCTTTACATTAACCTATTACAAAAAAGAGAGGACGGATTGTGGCCCGCCTCTCTGCAATTTAATGCAATTCGTGGTTTACCACCAAGTCCAGTAAACCGCCATAATTACCATTGTGAATACAACGACTACTCCACTAATGATCGCAATGATTGGAAATAGATGTCCACGATCCTTGAGATGCATCCAGAAAGCTAATTGAAGCGCTGCTTGAATAATTGCCATCACGACAAGAATGATGTAAGTGAAAGTGGTGTTGATTTCACCTGATGCAACTGCAGCAAATGCGATAATCGTCAATGCTAATGACAGGATAAACGTAACGATATGTTTCTGTGGACCTTCTACGCGATGACGTCTTGCAGATTGTTCTGTCCCTGCATGATTGCTCGACATGAGATTAACCCACCTTTCCCATCAAATAAACAACGCTAAAGATGAATACCCAAACGACGTCGATGAAATGCCAGTAAATGGCCGACACATACACTTTAGGGGCTGTTACCACTGTTAAGCCCTTTTTGTAGATTTGACCGATTACCAATCCGATCCAGACTACCCCAAACGCAACGTGCGCTCCATGGAACCCAACCAAGGTATAGAATGATGAGCTGAATGCACTTGTAGTAAAGCCATGTCCCTCATGGATATACTCTACAAACTCATAAATTTCTAACACCAGGAACCCAAGACCAAGTGCAATTGTTATAAATAACCAAGTGATCATTGACTTCACTTTATGCTGGTGTAGCGCCTGAACTGCAAATACACTAGCTAAACTCGAAGTCAGCAATATCATCGTTGCTGCGAATACCATCGGCAATTGGAACAATTCGTCTGCTGTTGGACCTTCGCTTGAATGACCACGAAGTGCTAAATATGCAGAGAACAACGTTCCGAACAGTACAACTTCTGCACCAAGGAAAATCCAGAAGCCGACAATTTTATTGCGACCTTCTAATGTCGCTTTTTCTGGCTCATGCGGTAACTGTCCCGCTGCGTGATCGTGTGCGCTCATACGTGCACCTCTTTCTCCTGATCTTCCGGCTCGATATGGAAGCCGTGATCATCGAATAAGGAGCGGATTGCCATACAAGCAAACGTGATCAACAATCCAGCGCCCGCAACGATTAGTTTATTATACATAAATCCAAACCCTGCAATAAACAATCCAACGCTCATAATGAAAGGTAAGATCGATGGAGACGGCATATGGATTGGACCTACTGGTTCAGCTGGTGTCATCGCTTTATTGCCATCCATCTTCTCTTTCCACCAAGCATCATAACTACGAACGAGTGGCAATTGTTTGAAGTTATATTCTGGAGGTGGAGAAGGAATCGTCCATTCAAGCGAACGTCCATCACCCCATGCATCTGCTTCTGCATTGCGTGGCTTGCTCCAAGTTACGAACACGTTGATTATGAAAGCAATTGTACCTATGCCCATCAAGAATGCACCGATCGTACTAATCAAGTTCATGTTATCAAAGCCTTGACCTGGCAAGTACGAAACAACACGACGAGGCATACCAAGTAGACCCAAGAAATGCTGGATTAAAAATGTCATATGGAAACCAATGAAGAACGTCCAGAACGTAATTTGACCCAGTACTTCATTCAATTTACGACCGAACATCTTCGGCCACCAATAGTGGAGACCTGAGAATATCCCAAAGATCAATCCACCTACGATTACATAGTGGAAGTGAGCAACTACGAAGTATGTGTCATGATATTGGTAATCGGCTGGAGCGGATGCAAGCATTACCCCAGTTACCCCACCCATTACGAAGGTTGGGACAAATCCGATTGCAAACATGCTCGATGTATTGAATTTAATCGATCCGCCCCACAGCGTGAACAGCCAGTTGAAGATCTTAACCCCAGTCGGAACTGCGATCAACATCGTCGCAATGGAGAACAATCCGTTCGCAACCGGGCCTAATCCTGTTGTGAACATGTGATGCGCCCATACCATGAATCCAAGGAATGCGATCAACATCGTCGCGAATACCATGGAGCTATATCCGAAGAGACGCTTACGCGAGAAAGTACTTACAACTTCGGAAATAATACCGAAAGCCGGAAGGATGAGAATATATACTTCAGGGTGTCCGAATACCCAGAAGATATGCTCCCATAACACGGTATTACCGCCATTGGCTGATTCGAAGAAGTTCGCATGGAACAATCGATCGAACATCAGCGCGACGAGGCCGACGGTTAACACAGGGAAAGCAAATACGATCAATACAGAAGTGATGAATATTGTCCATGTGAACATCGGAAGACGCATGAAGGTAAGTCCTGGCGCACGCATATTAATAATCGTCGCCATGAAGTTAATACCACCAAGCAATGTCCCGATCCCTGCAATCTGCAAACCGATGACATAGTAATCAACACCATGTCCATCACTATAAGTTGTGCTAGCTAGCGGCACATAAGATGTCCAACCCGCATCTGGAACTGCATTCGCGAACCAGCTCAGATTCAGCAACACTCCTCCGAAGAAGAATGTCCAGAAGCCCAGAGAGTTGAGGAACGGAAACGCAACGTCTCTAGCACCAATTTGAAGCGGAATTACCGCATTCATTAGTGCGAACAGCATTGGCATTGCTGCCAAGAAGATCATTGTCGTACCGTGCATTGTAATTAATTCGTTAAAAAGCTGACCAGACACTACATCGTTCATCGGCACCATCAATTGGTAACGAATAACAAGTGCCTCCAAGCCACCGATGATAAAGAACAAAAACCCAGCAATCAAATACAGGATCCCGATCTTCTTATGGTCTACGGTCGTTAACCAGTCCATCAAGCCTGAATATCGCTTGACCTTATGCGCATGTGCAGCCAAAACCACATGCCCCCCTTCGAATCCTCATGAATTTAGTAATTCAGTTTATAATCAGCCAAGTAGTCGGCAATACCTTGAACTTGCTCAGGAGTCAGTCCCATATCTCCTGCACTAGGCATATTTGCTCCCGCTTTAATCTTCTGAGGATCTGTTATCCATTCAACAAGATTATCCGCTACTGGTGCTTCGTCATTGTATAGAATACTACCTACCGTTACCCTGCCACCGATCCCTGTTAAGTCAGGACCTGTACGAGCCGAGTCTGCGGTGCTTTCCCCAATCGCATGACAGGACAAGCATGCATTCGTGAACAATGTCGCAATTTCAGCATCGGCAGCTACCTGTGCCGGTTCATGCATCGCTGCGATCCAATTGTTGAATGACTCTTCGCTTACTGCTTTTGCTTTGAAATCCATATAAGCATGAGATGGTCCGCATAATTCAGCGCACTTCCCTCTAAAAACGCCCTCTTTATCGAATTCCAAATACATCTTGTTCGTTATACCTGCATTCGTATCCATCTTCCCGCCAATTGCTGGAATCCAGAAGGAATGTTTTACATCTGCTGTATGAAGCTGGAAGTAAATTTTCTTGCCTGTTGGAACGATTAAATCCTGTGCTGTCGTAATGCCATAATCAGGATATTCGAATTCCCACCAGTATTGATGCGCTGTAACTTTAACTTGAATCGCATCAGGATCTTGGCTATAGTCCTTCGACAGATTGAATACTTGTTGTATCGTCGGTACACCAAGAATAAGAAGCAAAATAAGCGGTACTGATGTCCAAATGATTTCTAATGTGTGATTCCCTTCAACTTGCTTAGGAATTGTGTTGTCGCCTTTACGACGACGGAACCTGATGAGAACATAAATACAAATGGCAAATACTACAATGACGACTAAAGCCATTATGCCGATAGACAACTTCATTAAGTCGTATTGCGATTGTGCCACCGGTCCCTGTGGATTCAGCGTAGAAAGGTCTTCTCTTCCACATGCCGATAAAATCAGCATTAATCCCACCATCAGCGGAAGAAGCCTTTTTAGTACGTGCCACCGATTCATTGTATCAACCCCACTTTAACGTTTTCGTAGATAGCAAATTTTAACTAAATTCGCAATATCCTTATGTACACGAATGTTGGATCTATCAACATATGTGCGTTTTATCACTCTAACTAACTATACGGACTCACTCATTGATTTGTCAACGTTCACAAAGCAGTTCACAAATTGTCCTCAAAGCTGTCAAATCTTTATGCAATGACTTGAGTCACACCCTTCATTTTTCCATTAATACCTCCATTTATATACATGGAACATCACATAGTTTTTGAACGGTGGTGCACGCTATCCATGAAAAGTTGTAAACAAACTGTTCGTCCCCATGGACAGCAACGAAAGGGAGGCTCACTTCATGTATATCTATCGTAAAATGGCACTGGCTTTACTGACCATTCTACTCGGCTTGATAACCGGTTGTAATTACAAAGATCATTATCAGAACAGCAACCAAGACTACGCGAGCAGAGCAAGTAACGATCCAAAGATGATGGGCGTGAGATCATATGGTTCAACAAATGCTCATCCAAATCAACACAACAATCGTTATTTCGAATATAGCTCAGCCATTTCCACTAAAGTTGCGAGCTTACCTGGTATTAATTCAGCAATCGTATTCCTAACAGATAAAAATGCTTATGTTGGCATTGTGATGGACGCAACTGCAACAGGCACAAAAGCACGCGGAGGCGCTAATACTCGTGAACAACACAGTGGTGGCTCGATTATGGGAAGGTACGATGTTGCGAATGAAAGCCCTGTTGAAGAAAATCGGAAGATGATTACGCCGTACACACCGTATATTTCACAAAAGGATTCGGTAAACATCTCCACAGAACTACGCCAAGTGATTGGTGAGCGTGTCCGTATGGCGCATCCTCGGGTGAATGAGGTGCATATCTCCGCAAATCAGGAATATGTCAATCAGTCGTTTGAATTCGTAAAGGCCATATGGTCCGGAGATTCAAATACCGCACTAATACCTGAGTTCAATGTGCTCGTACAATACTTTTTCGGATATGGCGACCAAATACCTCTCCCGCTTTATGAAACACAGTCGACACGAGCAAATACTTCTTCACCATCATTGAATGGTGAAGAAGCTTTGCGGAGATCATACAGACAATGACAAGTGTGAAACTTTAAATTGTATATATCAGAAAAAAAACAAGCTAACCGACCCTAAGGTGTCAACTTGTTAATGTACAATCACTGTTTTAAGACGCTGGGGAATTTAATTTGACTAACTCTCGTTCAACGATCGTTGTCAATTCATCCTCGTATCCACCGGTAATTCTATATTTCCGGATGTAATCCTTTACAAACTTACGCGGGTCCTTCGGGCGGAAAATTCTCGTCAGTTCTTGCAAACTTTCTTGAACTTCATTGTGGCTTCGTTTCGCCATACAATTCCCCTCCCAATGGATTGGATTCCAAGCGGACTTAATTTTTATGTTGCATTATGTGATTATACCATTATTTGTAGGAGTATTAAAGTAAAATTTGCCTATTCATTGCCCAGCTAATACCATAAACCATTGACGATTGCCTGACAAGGAAAACTGATCTCCGTCATGTAGCTCATAAGATACACCTGGCTGCAGCCGCTCACCATTTTTTAAGTAGGTACCATTGGAGGATCCATGATCCTCCAAAAGAAATTTTCCTGTCTCCGAAATATAACGTATTGTGCAATGTCTCCGGCTAACCTCACCCGCTTCGTATGGAAAAACAATGCCACAGTGAATGGAATCACGACCAAGTGAAAGCTTGCGATCAAGCAATCGGAAACTCGCCCCTGCATGTTCACCTTCTACACCGAACAATCGCGGCTCATGCTCTTGTGCAAATTCGGCTTGTTCAGGCTGTAGTAGTAACTTTGTCATCGGGATCGTATAGTCTGTTAATTCATCACCCTCAAAAGAATCATCTGTGCCATCATCATCCTCTGTCCATTCTGCGGAAATAACTTTGTCTTCCTCTTGCAACGAAAGGTCCCCGAGATTTATTGCTGAATCACTGATATCTCTGCTTCTGACTGTCATGTTCAAAAATGCAATGACGGCTCCGATAGCAACAACAATGCCGATCGTCAATGCGGCAAGCAAGGGTAATGTTCCCATATCAGATGTCACCATTGCTGTTGCAACACTTAGCTCAATTCCATACACCATTTTCACCTCCTTAAAGATCCAATATCCAATTATATGTAATGTAAACGCTTACCTGAATAGCCAAAAAAGAAAAACATTCAGTATATTTATTACTTTCATTATAGCGAATATCTGTTTGCTCTTCAATAAAAGGAACGCTAATATCGACTAGAATTTAGGTAATATTTAACCTTTTCCCATTACTGGTTTCTGAATATCATTGTCATGCTTTTGCAAGCCCCATACATTGACTATTCGCGAATGGAAGAGTATAACAGGAATGAATTGGGCTATACAGAGAGGATGATACCAGATGCATGAAGAGCAATCCCATCATATTCCGCTCTCAGAGATCTTAAATGCACATCGTATTTTACAAGAAGTCGTGACACAAACCCCGTTGCAACACAACCGTAGCTTATCTGCTAAATACAATTGTAATGTCTATCTCAAGCGAGAAGACCTTCAAGTCGTACGCTCTTTTAAAATTCGCGGTGCCTACTTTCTAATATCCTCATTGCCAGAAGCTAAACGTATTAATGGCGTAATCTGCGCTAGTGCAGGCAATCATGCACAAGGTGTCGCTTACTCCTGTCAGAAGCTTGGTATACCCGGTATCATCTATATGCCATCAACAACACCGAGACAAAAAATCAATCAAGTGAAGCTGTTCGGAGCCAATCAAGTAGAAATTCGTTTGACCGGAGATACGTTCGACGATGCTTATACAGAGGCAATTCGTTATAGTGAACAATCCGGACTACCCTTTATTCATCCATTTGATGATCCAAGCATTATCGCAGGTAATGCGACGGTAGGCAAAGAAATTATTGAAGCTGGTGTCCAGCCCATAGATCTACTCCTCGTTACCATCGGCGGCGGTGGTTTGGCTGCAGGAGTATCGTCTTATGTTAAGGCGATTAGTCCTATGACCGAGATCATCGGAGTAGAACCAGAAGGCGCGCCCTCGATGCAACGAGCCATAGAAGAAAATGCGGTGCTCACACTGGATGAGATCGACAAATTTGTGGATGGAGCCGCTGTGAAACGAGTCGGAGACTACACCTTTTCAATTTGCAAGCAACTTCTTGATGACAGCATAACTGTACCGGAAGGTCGCGTATGTACAACTATGCTTGAGCTATATAATGAACATGCGATTGTTGCAGAGCCTGCAGGTGCACTCGCTGTCGCTGCTCTCTCCATCATTGATCCTGAGAAGATACGGGGCAAAAATGTTGTCTGTATCGTAAGTGGGGGCAACAATGATATTGATCGTATGCAAGAAGTAAAAGAACGCTCCCTCATGTATGAGGGCCTAAAGCATTATTTCATGCTGAATTTCCCTCAAAGAGCCGGTGCCCTGCGTGAATTTCTTGATGATGTACTCGGTCCGAGCGATGATATTGTCCAATTTGAGTATACTAAGAAGCACAACAAAGAGAATGGTCCTGCACTCGTTGGAATTGAACTGAAGAGTCGCGAAGATTATGACCCGTTAATTGAACGCATGGAGCGCAAAGGATTCCATTTTATTGAGCTTAATAAAGATCCGCTTTTATTCAATCTGTTGATTTAGTCCTTGTTCTCACCTAAAAAGTGATTATCTCGAAGGAGCATTTTATCGTGAAAAAGTCTGCAATCGGTCTATTCTTTCATCCAGACATGCTACTTTATACAATCATCCTTTTTCTAGTCGAGTTCGTGCGTGGAGCAGCTTTGTTCAGCTTTCTACCCATCTATGGTGAGCACTCACTAGGCTTAAGCCTTGATGTAATTGGGGCAGCGATAACTGCTCATTACTTAACAGATACAGGACTAAAGCTTGCGATCGGCTATTTACTTGATCGATTATCAGTGAGAACGATCATTAGCGTAGGATGCTTACTGTCTCTAATCGGAATAACTGCCATGCAATATGCAGATGCTGCTTGGATATTCATTACAGCTGCCGCGATCTATGGCATCGGGATCTCACCGATCTGGATCGTATGTCTAACCAAAATTCGCGAGGATCAGCGAGCAACGCAGATGGGCGTATTGTATACAATTTGGCTCGTCGGTCTAGGCACTGGTCCTGTCGTTACTAACTTGTTACTCGATTATGATGCTTCGCTCACCTATTGGGTGCTAGTCGCAGTTTCTCTCACTTCCTGGCTTTTATCACTGCTCATCACTGGCGGACGTAGCATTCACCTTGACGTCGTCCCGTTCCGTAAGCAACTGTCCATTCTCGGAAGTCGCTTGAAAGAGATGAAGCTGCTGCTTCCAGGAATGGTTTTGCAGACGCTCTCTGCGGGGATGCTACTGCCGATACTACCTAGCTTTGCTGTCAATGATCTCGGTATGTCAGCAACCCATTACTCCATGCTTTTACTTATTGGCGGTGGCTGTACGATCATTGGATTAATCCCCATGGGAAAGCTATCAGATGCATACGGAAAAAAGTGGTTTCTCGTTATCGGATTTCTATGCTTCGGCGCAATATTGTTCGCATTAACCTTTACGCCCCCAATCTCATTAGCATTCTTCTGGGCTTCCGTACTTGGGATTTCATATGCTGCTGTATTGCCCGCCTGGAACGCACTTTTGGCTGCTTACGTGCCTCCGGGTCAGCAAGGTCTCGGTTGGGGGGTCTTATCCACAGTAGAAGGCATTGGCGGGATGATCGGGCCTATTATCGGTGGTGTGCTCGCAACTTCATTCAGTCAATCGTCTGTCATTGCGCTTGCAGGACTATTGTTTATCCTCATTAGTTTATTCTATATCTTCTTTCCCTTCCGCATCTTCCGTGGTGAAGGCTCGAAAGCATAACATTGCGGGTTTCGAGACAACCTAACTATGAACAATGGTAAAGGGGTGTGGGACAAACATGAGCGAAGAACCTATGCTGCCCCTATCGGGCGAATCGGTTGAGGTTGATGGTGTTTATGAGGATGAATGGGGTCATGAAGAGCCCCTCAAACGAGGGCAAACATTCCCCTCGGACTTTATGCTTGGCGAGACGGAATGGAAGCTAACTGAATACAACTACGATAATCATCATGAAGGTCGAACCGATCCAAGGCTTGTACCGAAAAAGAACGATACAGACAAGATGGGTAAGATCACCCACCCTCGCAGACAAATCGATCGAGGAAAAAAGTAATAAAGCAAGGAGCCACTCATTACAACTTATGTAATGGGTAGCTCCTTTTTATTATTGTCCAGCCAAATCTCCATCAACTTATCCAATTGGATCAGCTTCTCATGGTAAACGTATACTGCTGACGTTATAACGAGCAATTGAGCATGCATTATCTTTTCCGTATGTACAAGATCAACAATGAGTTCAGATAGACCGAGCGTCGCTTCTATAGAGGGAGCAGCAGCCGATGAGCCGGGCTTCATCATCCCTTGCCACTTCCACACGAGCTGCTCATGATAGCCACAAAGTGATTCAATATGACGATCGATCAGCTCGCTCCATTCTAGCTTCGAATTTATACTTCCATAATGCTCTGCGACCGCGTCAAATAACGTTACCCCCTTTTTCTAATGTAAGCAACATCCCCTTATAGACGGCGAGCAAATCGTCTCTATGCATGCGATACTTTTTAGACAATATTCTTTCTTCTGAATACAGCTCAAAAAATTCATCTAGCTTGCGCAGCATCGTCTTCAAGCGCTCGTAATCCTCGTGGGCTACATTTTCCTTAAGCTCTTTAGAAACGACTGTACGTAGTAAGCGTGATAGCATCGTCTCTGCATCCTGCATGAACTTCTCTAATCGTACGCGATGACGTGGAGGTGATATAGCGACATTGACGACAAATGCTGAAACGATCCCGGTCAGCAACGCCGCCAAACGATCAAGTGCGATATTCCAACCTTGCCCATGCGCCTCCATTACGATGACAACCGTTACGAGCGTAAGTCCGATCGTTTCTTCCATTTTGAATCGAATACAAAGCAAAATAACGCCCACACTAACGAGTCCTACCAAGATCGGCGAGCTCTGCGAGCTTCCAACTATCCATACAGAACCTAGAGCAATCGCAGCTCCAAGAGCGTTACTTTGCAATTGATCAAGCATTTGTAGCCACGAGCGATGAATAGACGGTTGAATCATGAAAATCGCGGCAATTGCCGCAATAATAGGTGCTTCCAAATGGAGTAAAGTGCCTACCCATAATGCGACTGCGATAGCTAAGCCTGTTTTTAGTACTCTTGCACCAATTGTCACGGCCTATGCCACCTTTCGAGATAAAACTTATACGCTTCAAGTGATTTCTCACTGGGTCTTCCACAATGATATACTTCCCCTTATAATGAAACCCATAGCGATTATCTATAGGGGGTCTATCTGATTTGATTCTTTTCGTAGTTAATGAAGCATCAGGAAACGGCCACGGTCGAAAAGTATGGAATAAGGTTGAGTCCATTTTAAAGCAACGAGAAATTTCCTTTGATAAAATTTCATCAGAAAGTGCAACCGACGCCATCGAGCGCACGAAAGCATTTCTGAAACATTCGAACGTAAACACGATCGGAATCGTCGGCGGAGACGGCACGATACATAGCTTATTGCCACTCCTTGTCGGGAGCGGCATTTCACTAGGACTTATTCCTACCGGATCAGGCAATGACACCGCTCGAGCATTTCATATCCCACACGACCCCATCAAAGCACTAGAGATCCTCTTAACCGGACATGCTCTTCCCTCGGACGTACTACTCACTTCTCAACTTGATCGAGGTGACGAGCTTACGCTTACAGCTGTCGCAATCGGTCTCGATGCAATGGTTGCTGCAGACGTCAACGAATCAAATTATAAGCGGTGGTGTAATCGACTGCGGATCGGTTCTTTCGCTTATATTATTGGGCTAATACGTGCTCTTTTTCGCTTCAAGCCTTCATCAGTCACGATCACATTGGATGGAGTAACCCATCAATATAATCGAGGCTGGTTAACTGCGATTTCCAATGTACCCTCATATGGTGGTGGATTAAAGATTTGTCCTCAAGCCCGTCCCGATGACGGGCAATTACATGTATGCATTGTACATAGTTGTTCTCTTTGGCAAATCATCCGACTATTCCCCACGTTATTAACCGGTACACACGTGAAGCAGCCCTACGTTAAGATGCTATCCGGTCAACAAGTCAATATAACGACGTCAGCACCCTTCCTTGCCTGTGGTGATGGTGAACTGATTGGGAGGACCCCAATCGAAGCTAGATTACTGGTCGATCAACTGCTCATAGTGACCAAGCTATCAGGATAACGGAAAGGAATCCTAATTTCAAATAGACTCCCGCGACCGACCTCACTACTTACGTTAATTTTTCCTTGGTGATTATCAACAATTTTGTAGCTCACCATCAAGCCCAATCCAGTACCCTTCTCTTTGGTTGTATAGAAGGGTTGTCCAAGTTTAGCCATTTGTTCATGCTCAAAGCCTGGTCCTTCGTCATGAATTTGGACAGACACTTGATCGCGCTCTCGGAACAGATGGATTTTAATTTTCCCTCCATCAATCATCGCTTCGATTGCATTTTTGATTAGATTAATAAACACTTGCTTCACTTGATTTTCCACTCCGTATATCCACAGCGGGTCGGCACTATATTGCGCCTCAATCTTAATATCGTGCAACACTGCCTGAGCCTCAAGTAGTGTCACGGTATCCCTCATAAGCATTCGCATATCCAGGAAAGTTAAATCATATACTTGTGGCTTGGACAGCATTAATAATTCACTAACGATGCTCCCAATCCGATCAAGCTCCGCATTCATAATATCATAGTAGGTATGATTGTTATTCCTTCCGGAAGCAATCAACTGAAGAAAGCCCTTGAGTGATGTTAAAGGATTGCGAATTTCATGCGCGATTCCTGCAGCCAACTGCCCAGCGATATACAGCTTCTCCGAATTAATCAGCAGCTCCTCATTCTTCTTACGTTCGGATATATCACGTATGATGACCTGTATTGCAGGCTCACTATTGAGTGTGGTCATTGTCTCGACAATTTCCGTATGTAGTATATTGCCTTGAAGCGTACGCCAATCTTGCTCCCGCGGTCTCCCGCCACCCACATAGACGAGGTTGTAAAGTCGCTCCTTAACTTCCTGATGATTGGATTCAGGGATGAAGGTATATATCGATTTCCCAATCAGCTGCTCGGTTGACTCTGCCTCAAACATCGTCAGACCCGCTTTATTTACATATTTCCATTGATCCCCTTTAAATATTGCAATCGTGTCAAGAGAGTTTTCAACTAACAGACGATACCGCTCATCCGTTTGATTTAACCGCTTATCGATGTACCAGGTGAACAGTGTCGATAATAGAATGAGCAATGCTGCAATACCCACAACAAGCGCGAGCATTTGAATGTCTTGATTCAATTCTTCAGGCTCTAAGTGATTTAGTACAAACTCAATATCCATTCCCTTGTTCACTAAGAGCTGAACGATCACAACCGCTATACCCATAATAAAGCTAGCTAACCACTTCATCTTTTGCTCTTTACCCTCAGAGATCAGAAAAGCCACATAAGTGAAAGTAAAAATGATGATCAACGATGAAAAAACAAATACAGGTTTAATTTGCAGCTGTGAGATCGGTTGACCAAATATCGTAAAATAACTCATAAACGCGATTCCGAAAGCGAGTATTAAGCTGCCTATCAATGAACGATATTTCAAAAAGCTTTCCAAAGTGAGTGTCACAAACGACATCAATGCAAAAAACACCATAAATACCAATGCAACGAGCATCGTCCAATTTAAATATAATGTTTTTTCAAGTGCTAGCAATATAATGAAATGCTTAGCCCAAATACCAATACCAAATACGGTTGCGCCCCCCGATAGCCAAAATTGCCGAAAGTTCCCATCCGTTCGTTTGAGATTGCCAATAAAGTTAAACATCGTATATGATGCTAGTATACTAATAAGTAAGCCTAAGAGTAGGAAAAAGGCAGGCATCGTCGCTACGGTACCAGTCATAGTTAGTTCCCTCGCAGTATTCGCATTATGATCTACTACAAATACTACCATTTGACTGTTCGATGCGAAACCCTTTCCTATATTCAATCTAATATTGGAGGACATCTTTATGTTTAAATCTTTGTTAAGTGAATTTAAAACATTTGCCATGCGTGGTAATGTTGTAGACTTAGCGGTCGGGGTCATTATCGGGGCTGCGTTTGGCAAAATCGTAACATCGCTCGTTAACGATGTTATTATGCCGCCGATTGGTAAATTGCTAGGTGGAGTCAACTTTAAAGATCTCTATCTCAACTTGGATTCATCCAAAGATCTTAGCGGTGTCTCCTTGGATAAAGCTCGAGAAGAAGGCGCAGCTATTATCGCTTATGGACAATTCATTAACGTCCTAATCGACTTCATCATCGTAGCTTTTGCCGTATTTATGTTAATCAAGATTTTGAACAAGCTCACGACTAAGAAAAATAAAGATGAGCCAGCAGCCGCCCCTACAACACGCGATTGCCCGTATTGCTTATCTGTTATTCCAGTCGCAGCAACGCGTTGCGGGCATTGTACCTCTGAGGTTCCCGAAGCTGGGGCAGCTTCTGCACATTAAATCTCAACCTTCAAGACGCGTAGGCTGCCATTGCAGCCTACCGTCTTTTATTTTGCCTACACGCCACAATCGATCTCCTAGATGAAGCATCACAACCTCCAGCTGGCCATCTCCATCGATATCCCAGATGCGGAAGGGTCTACGATTATCGAGAGTGCCTATTTCCGTACTGTCGCCTACGAGAACCCAATCAGGCGCAGTCACTTCCGTACGATGCATGTCATCTGCTAGTTGCTGCTGTCCTAGCCACCAGATCCCATCCTGCTGACTATAATAGAGCACCTCATTCTCCGCTCCCGTGAAATTTCCACACCAGTAAGACAATCCGGAATCAAATCTCCCTAGCCCTTCCCAGTTTTGATACCACCGATCGACCATCCCATGAATGTTATAAAATATTGTATTGCGAGGCGCGACGTCAAAATCGTTAATGTCTGGTTGCCCGAATAGGTTTGCCGCTTCCTGGTGAATACACCCATGAATGTCTGAGGCCTCTATGAATCTTCCTAGTTCATCCGCACTCGCAAACGATTCAGGCTGATACAATATCCGTGCCTCCGCAGCCTGATTGTAACAAGCAGACTGTCTAATCGGTTCTGGAACAGCAGCCCATGGCGTCACTAAGCTTTCATCGTACCCTTGTTGCCTATACCATCTTAATACTTTCGCAATATATCTACGATGGAATTGAAGAAACTCCAACCCATAGCCAGAAGGTGGGTTTTCGATATTCACATTGTGTCTATCGTGATGCCACTTCATATGTTCATCAAGTAGCTGCTTCGGAAAATTTTGAATGATCGACATTATAGAGAAGCCTCCTCCTTACGTCTAGCATTTCTACCTTTGGCTAGATTCGCGAATTGTCTGTCACTACTATATGCAGACGTAACCTGTACAATGATCGGAAAGGAGGAGGAACGTTCGTTAATTATGAAACTACAGTGTAATTTCCACTGAATAATTGGTTTGCTTCCATTCTAGCTTAGCTTTCGGCTGAAGTGCCGTCAGCTCACGAATAGGAACGAACCCCATATCACCCTTTAATAGAGTAGGAAGTTCATGTCCCTCCACGAAGACCATATTTCCATTCCATGCTACAGATAGACCCAACGCTTGACTAACGACTCTTGCAGGCACCCATGTCCGATTATCGATTAGTTGTCCCTCAGCCACTTGGACACCATTAACATGAATTGCAACACTCCTGAAGGATTCGTCGTTCGACGGTGGCAGTGGATGCTCTTCCACTTCTTGATCATACTTCAATAACTGATCCCCACGAATGATAGCAACAATCTGCACATCATATTGCGGGTCCGTCGCATAGCCACATAAGCGCAACGCTGTTGCCTGTTGCTGCGGTGTTGTGGCCAATCTAACACGCTCGTAACGCGGAAGATCTAGCAACATATCTTGGTCCTTATAATAATCATAGATGCTGGCATACGCTCGAAATTGTGCAGTAATATTTTCCTTAACGTCGCTTTCCACTTCCCATGTTGCTTTATTGGCCCATTGACCGTGCCAATAGTTATTTGTCTTCCCGCTACCGACTTTAATTCCGCCTAGGTTATTCCACGCATGGATGTCGCCGCCTGTCTCTAGCCAGCTTTGTGCGAGACGAACTGAAGGAAATAACTTCGAACCCTCTTTACGTACCAGCAACACAGTCGGTAGCAATAGATTATAAAATTGTTGTTTGTTATATTTTGCCATTATTATTCCTCCTTTCACACTATATTTCATCCTATTCTATTCCACCTCACCCTCGTCCATCACGGCACATTCTCCATCTAATGACACATTAGATGCTTTGAATCTAGGTATATTTACACAAATTTAATGTAGTAAAAAGTCGAATCTAGTTGATAGGTGTCATATTATCGATTATCATTAATAGGGTGCTAAATATAACCAATTCACAACGGAAATAGGAGATAACTTCCATGTTTTGCACAAATTGCGGAAAAGAAAATTTGAATCACAGCCCGTTTTGCACGAACTGCGGTCATCTTCAAGAGGTTCCTCCCATTGAACTGAATACAACACAACTCATTAAAGAGACACCGGCGACGACATTAGAGATAGAACCGGCGAACGAACCCGAGAATGAAGCCACAGTTGTAGCCGAGATCCTACCTCCGAATAGTGCTGAAATATCACCTGAATCCCCAATTACTCCAACCTCTTCCCCACGTAGCAAAAAAGGACTCCTTGTTGGTCTTGCTAGTGTAGCGGTAGTTGTAATTAGTTCATTGTGGCTATTAGGTGTTTTCTCACCGAAAGAAGAATTGAGTGCTGCGCCTTCTCCATCGAGTGAAGTGACACCTTCACCCTCTGAGCAGGCTTCGGCTGAAGTCAATATACCTACAACGCTCGATACTCTCACGATTACGAAGGTGGATAACTCCAGTTTCCCTACTATTAAGCTCCTGATTGATGTAGGTGGAGCTAGTGTTGGCGAATTATCTGCTGAGGATTTCACTATTCTCGAAGACGGCGTGACGTTGCCAGTAAGTGACATTCAATATGACAAAGGAAACCAAGCTCTAAATGTCTCATACGCTTCTTTGCAGTTCCATCGCAACCCAGGTCAGCAAGATCCTAGACAAGTATCATTGACCCTATTGGGAAAACAGTCTGAATCCCAATACGATGCACCACAGCCGTTGTCGTTACGAATGGGAGACATCAGCTACAACACAGATCAATACCCAGAAGTGAACGTATACTTCTCACTCTATGATGCATTCGATAAGCTCGTAGAGACGATTCCTTCTGACAATAGTCTGTTCCAAGTAGCTGAGAATAACGCACCACAGCAAATTTCGTCAATCTCGAAAATGTCCGATATTGACGAATCATTGAGCATTAATCTTGTCATGGATGACAGTGGCAGCATGGACCAAATTTTGTCCCGTGTACAACAAGAAGCGTTACAATTCCTAGATCAAATTACGATTACAGAGAATGATCGAATCGGATTTATGAGCTTCGCTGGAGCCTCTGAAATTGTTCAATCCGAATTCACGAATCAAACGAGCGCTATTGTTCCTCAGATTAAGCGACTAAGCGCTGCTGGCCAATGTACTGCACTATATCGTGCCATTGAGCAAGCAGTATACAACACCGCCTATAATGGGGAGTCCGGCTCCAAGTACATAGTGATCTTCACGGATGGTGGTGAAAATTGCAGTAATGATGGCTATGAGAATCAAGACTTTATAAGCCCACAGACCGTTATTAACACTGCTAAGCAATTCGGGATTCCAATCTATGCAGTCGGTGTAGATCAAGATGACCAACTTCAAGCGATTACTGTTGCAACGAATGGCCAATATATTTCGATCGGTTCGGATATAGAGAAGCTGGGACAATTTTATCAATCGATCTTTACGACTAAGAAGGCGCAATATGTCGTCAAGTATCGCTCTGACAGCCCGCAGAAGCAACCGCGTTCTACTTCAATTAAATTACTGAATGAAGCCTATTCGTCCAAACAAGAGGTAACTGTAACACCTCGTTTGATCGATGAACCTGCAGTAGCGCGTGTCATGGAAAATTATCAAGTCAATTGGTCTGTGTCCATGAGCTCTGGTGACATCTCTTATCTCGTACCCTATGTGACTTATGACACGACATCGAAAAAAGCAGTATACAAAGTTGTTAACGATCAGCTCGTCGCACTGAATGATGCAAAATCTAAAGGCAGTGTTACGACCTTCGGAGTTCCTATCTACCATTTGATAGATGCGAAGAAAGTATCCGAGAGTCTGTATCAATTACAGCTGAAAAAATATTTCAAGAGAACCATTGCGAAGCAAGGCGTAATTACGGATACAAGATTCAAGAGCACAGCTTACACCTACAATATCGTCAAGCAGAATGGCGTCTGGCTAGTTGATTCTACAGAGGAGTCCAATTCCTCTGAGACTTGCTATACCGACGATACTTATTCGACAATTGTAGCTTGTAAATAGATTGATTTAGGCATGAACAATTATGAGGAGGTTTATTACGTGAATTGTCCAAATTGTAATTCCGTTGTAGAAGGTGACGTAAGTTTCTGTGGAACTTGCGGGGGAAAAATCGAGCGCGTGGTTCAGACTGTTGATCCTGTAACGACAGTTGTGCCTGCTACACCTATTTTGCCCGCACAACCCGCACAACCTGTGCAACCGCCATCACAGCCACCAGTACAGTCTAGTCCGAAGCAACTGCCACCGATCGGCCCAATCTTTAGCAAATATAAATTTGTTATCGGCGGTGTGATCGGTGCAGCACTTCTCGTCTGGGTAGTAATTGCCTTCATCCTCCCGATGTTCCAATCGAAGGACGCACCACTCATCTATATGGGTCGCAACAGTCTCGAAATGCAAATTTCAGGAGTAGAGAAACCTATCGAGCTAAGCACTTCACTTATGAGTAGCAGTGATTGGAGTAATATCTCCAGCGATTTAAGCTGGATGATGTCTAGTGGTAATTTCGTCAAGCTTAATGAAAAGAAGGACAAGCTGTTTTTCATCAAAAAAATTAATGATGATTATGCCGCAACGTTGTATTACCGTGATTTGAACAAAAAAGCATCTAGCTGGGATGATGAGCAAGGTGTGAAGCTTGCATCAGGTATTAGATTTGGATACAACACCTTCAGCATTAACAAGAAAGGTACAGCTATCATCTATTCCAAGGAAGTAGAGAATACTTATGGTAACAAGCTCTACTTACACAATTTGAAAGATGAGTTGCTCATCGATACACGAGTAACTAACTATTGGTATTCCGAAGACCAATCTCTCATCATCTACACGAAGACTAACGACGACGACGAATCTAGTGTTTACATGGTTCGTACGGATAAACTCGATGACAAAGTCAAGATGGATTCCAATATCGCATATATGCTCAATGTCGACTTGAAAACGGGCAATATCAATTATGTGAAGTATGTCGAAGATAAAAACGGTGAAAGATTATCCACAATATATAGTAAAGCGCTCGACAAGGACAAAGTGAAGCTAATCGATGGCGTTTATTCTGTAGTGTCGCAGATTGACAATAATTCTTTCTACTACACTGTTGCTGTTAAGAATGAAGTGGAACTTGCAAGCTTAGTAGAGGACGATTTTGCTGTAGCTGATGCAGCTTTAACAGAGCCTACTTATGAAAATTTCCAAACGGTCGTATCCACACCTTATACAGACTGGTGGTCAGGAGAAACCTACTACCAAGACGTTGTTAACACCGACTACGACGCATACTATGCTGCGTACGACAATTACAGTGCGAAGCGTTCGAGAGATCAGCTCCGTCAAAACTTGAGCGGTCAAACTTATTCTGATGTTTCCTACTCTCTGTATGCATTCAATAATGGTGAAAGCAAGAAGATTACGGACGATTACGCGAATGATTATTACTCCTCATCCAGCACGTATAGCAACTTGAAAAACAAACTGATTTTCTACAAAAAGAATGATCGTTCAACGATGAACAAGCTTAAGCTTTCGGAAATTTCTTATGCAGATGATGTGTATGAGGCATATCGCAACCTGACAACATCTTCACCAACACTTTATGTAGCCAATTTGCAAGCAGTAAGTTCAGAACACCTTCAGGATGGTGAACAACTAGATTCGATCGCACTTTCATCAGACGGCAAGCAATTGTTCTCAATCGAGTACAAAAAATCCGCTAAATCGCTTGTTGTATACGATTTAGTAGAGGGTAAGCTTTCCAATCGCAAAGTCATCGACGAAGATGTTTCCAGAATGCAATATATTGAGAACAAATCAAGACTGTACTATTACAAGGAAGAATCCAACAATTCAGCAGAACTCTATCAATATGTAGACGGGAAGAGCACTCGAATTGCATTGGATGTAAGATTGGGCTACTCGACTTATTATGAAGAAAATGATGTTCTCTTGTTTATGACTGATTTCTACAGCAGCTCCAGCACAGGCACACTTTCAAAATATAGCAACAACAAGACGACTAAGATTGCAAATGATGTTGGTCATTACTTCTTCAATGGTAGTTCAGAGATCTACTACCTTGCTGATTATAACGACAGCCGCGGTTATGGAGACTTGAAGAAATTTACAACCAAAGACAATGCACCGATTATCGCTGAACGTGTATACTTTATGTATGAATTAGAACAAGGCACATCATTCTAAACTGTGATCCGATCTCACTGTAATTGAAATGAATAGTATTCTCTTCGCAAAGGTCGGACTCGTTCCGACCTTTTCAAGTGCCTAGGATGTTTAACAGCCCTGCTTATTGTATTCGACTTTCACCTATTATTTCTCTAGCACTCTGGGTGGAATAACCATAAAAAACCATGCGATTTTCGCTTGACTTTCTTTATGAAAATGAATATCCTTATAAAGGATTTGCTGATGTAGCTCAGCTGGTAGAGCAACGCATTCGTAATGCGTAGGTCGGGGGTTCGAATCCCTTCATCAGCACCATTAACGAAACTCACAAGATGCGCGACTTCCGAATATGAGGAGTCGTGCTTTTTTATATTCAAACCACATGAAAGAGTTCATTAGTACGCGATGGGGACGGTCCCTGAAGTGTTGGCTTCAACAACGATTCTCCTATCACTTTATCACTGCCGATCCCGTTAATCATGAGATGAAGCTGTTGCTTCAAATCTACATCATAGGGCTTCAAGAGCGAATCTCCATTCGAATTGCGAATGACTCGCACAATCGGACGTTGCTTGCTATCCTCATGCACATCGGACACAATACCCACTTCGCCTGTACTTAGGCGTACCGTCATCCCTCGTGGAAAAAGCGCCATATTGTCGCGAAAGTTGCACACCTTTTTCATATCATATAGCGTACCTGCTCCGCCAAAAAGCACCTCTAGTGCTTCATGTGGCAGCATAGGAACACCGTTGCTCCGTCCATTCACCAATGTATCGAACATATCAAAGATGCTAATCCATTGGTGATGAGCATGAATTCGCTCCCCTTCCATTCCGAACGGATATCCACTGCCATCCATTCGCTCATGATGGAATAGCGCACATTGCGCCGTCAATGCTGGGAAGCCACTATCTCTAAGCAAACGATAGCCAAGTTCAGTATGTGATAAATATTGTGCGCGGTCGCTTTGCGTCGCGCGGCTTTGAAGACCATTGGGGAGCATTAGCCTACCGATGTCATGAAGCATTGCCCCCATCGTAAGCGCATGGAGCTCATCCGATGCCAAATTCTCTTCAATACCCAAACGTGCTGCGCATACAGCAACATTAATCGCATGCTCTAGGAAGTGCTGCTTTTCTCCATCACTTAATGTCGTGCTTAGATGTACTGGCAAACACAGTTCATTCTTATGCGCTCTTAAATCACCTACTAGCAGCTTCACAGCATCATGGCAAAAGTGTGCGACTGAAGCTGAAAGCTTTTCTCGCGTTCGATCGAATAGTTCATCCATAATATGTGTCAGCGCACCATGTAGCACAATGATCGTCTCATCAGTAATTGCTTGATCCGGAGCAATATCATCCGTACCTTCTTGTTCAATATGAAGATAAGGCAAGCCCATCTGCTTCAATCGATTCAGTGCGCTTTCTGTTAACAAGAAACCTCTTCCCGCTAATACATGTCCTTGCTCTGTGCAGATTGAGCGCCCTAGCTTCATTCCTGGACGACATTGACTGATATGAACAATAATCATTTCCCAGCACTCCTTCTCTTCATACGATTCATCCCACGGACAACCGACTCATGACTCTATCGTAACGAAGGTGAAGGTCATATGACTAGTGACGGGGGTCATCGTTCATGTCATAAATAATGAATACTGTAAATTATTTGGAAATCTATTATAATGGAAATGAGAGGGGATAATCCGATGCTGAAAATATTAATTGCTGATGATCAAACACTTATGAGAGATGGCTTACAAACCATTCTTCAGCTTGAAGATGATATAGATGTGATTGCAACAGCAGAAAATGGTGAAGAAGCTTGCAACCTCGTAATGACTCTTCAACCCGATATCGTGCTTATGGATATTCGTATGCCGGTCATGAACGGAATTGAAGCTGTCAAGAAGCTAAAACTGGACTCCCCACATACGAAGGTGCTTGTACTAACGACGTTCGATGAGGACGATTACATCATAGATGCCCTAGCAAGTGGCGCAGTAGGCTTTCTTCTTAAAGACATCCCGACAGATAAGCTACTACAAGCGATCCGTGATACAGCCAAAGGTGAACTGATGCTCCCTTCTTCAATTGCGATTAAGCTAGCTGCTAGATTGGCAACTCCCTCTTCTGAAGAACGCACTTTCTCCGCACAGAAGCGAGGTAAAATATCGGATCTTAAATTCACTGATCGGGAAATGAGCATCATCGTATTGATGGTCGAGGGACGTAACAATCGTCAAATCGCCCAACTTCTCTTTATGAGTGAAGGTACAGTTAAAAACTACATCAGCACGATCTACGATAAAATTGGCACAAATGATCGGACACAAGCTGTTCTCTGGCTGAAAGATATGACTGTCATATGACTCCTGTCACTATGATCATTCGTAGCGCCCCTGTACAATATAAATATTAAAAGCAGAGGCAGGAGGAATAGCTATTGCGGGGAGTCGGACTCAAAGCACATTTGCCGTTGTTACGCACGAACATTGTGCTTTTCGGTTTATTGCTTTTACTCGCATGGACACTGACCTCCTTCGAACGAAACAGTCGACTTGAACGTCAAAATGTAGACGAGTCGTCCTGGCAGTACGCCGTTGCTACCGACTATGCTTATTCTGCACCACCACAAAACAATTGGTTCCCCTATATAACAGGCATCTCTTCTGAGCTTGATGCCTACTGGCTTCGTATATCGCTTCCAAAAGATGCTATTCGAGAGCCACAGCTATGGATCTTGAATGTATCCTCTCTTTCTGTCTATTCTGACGGAGATCGAATCTACGCGTATAATCCAGAAGAACATGCCGAACGATTAAATACGAATTATCATTGGAATCTCGTTCCACTCCCTACACCACACTCTTCAGAGCTAGTTCTACTCCTTAAACAACAAGGGGACATCCATCTGGCCCCCAAAATTTATCTCATCGGAAAAGGCGACTTCACCTCTTATCTCATTCAGAAGGACATCGATGCTTTAATATTCGGTGCGATATTCATATTTTTCTTTTGTATTTCCATTTATCTATATTCCATCAATAAAGCGAATCTACACCTCTATCTCGCTCTTGTCGCTTGTTGTGGCTGTTACTCTGTTGTTGTACGTACGTACCTTATCCAGCTTTTATGGGATCAGCCTTGGTTGAGTTACCTTGAGCTTACGATTTTCCCTCTTGGCGTTTTCGGTACGCTAAGCATTATGATTGAACTGCTTCATTCGAATCACACGCACGTTCTTCGCATTCTCCGCTGGATTATTCTAGCATTTACTGTATTTACATTCATTACGAGTCTAACGCTTAATAATAGTCTCTTTGTACTTTATTTGAGCTACCCCCTACTTGCGCTATTTGGGGTCACTGCATTTTTTATTTTGTATACGATATGGAAATCTTACAGAGACAAGCAGGACGCCGATTCCATCACGATGCTGTCTGGTTTTCTCATGTTAACCTTTACCGCATCCATACACGTCATACGCAACTATACAACGGGGTTATATGGATACATCATTAGACAGCTAGAGCTTTCATCTGTTATTCCCGTTGACATTCTATCACTTGGTTTATTGTTATTCATCTTCTGTTTGTCCCGTATCATTATTCACCGCTTCAGTCTCATGAATCAACAGCTAAGTCTATTCAATACCGATCTTGAAAATATGGTTATAAGACGTACCGCAGAGCTGCACGAACGGGAGCTTGAGCTTCAAGAAGCGAGCATGAAGCTTACTCTCTCACTAAGGGAAACAGCGGAGGCTTCAGCATCTACAATGGTGCTAGAAGAGCGCCACAGAATTACTGGAACGATTCATGACACCATAGGCCATTCACTGACAGCGACAATCGTCCAACTAGAAGCAGCAAAGCGACTCTTAACCCGCGATCCCGCTCTTGCTGAACAAAAACTCGTTGCTTCACAAGGACTCGTTCGCCGTGGCTTGGAAGATATTCGTCAGTCTATTAGACTTGTTCGCAATGATTCCACTCAATACGATCTTCACGAAGCGATGTTATCTCTCGTTAACGAAACGGAGAAAACGACTGGTGTGCGTATTATCGCCCGGATCGATCCGATTCCTGTTGAACTTACTGTACTGAAAAAAAGAGTGCTCTTTCAAGCGTTGCAAGAAGGTCTGACGAATGGCATTCGTCATGGCGATAGCACCCACTTCGAATTCACTTTAATGATGAATAACAAGTACTTAGATTTCACACTTAATAGTAATGGGCACACCTACGCGCCGACAAAATTCGGCTTCGGGCTTCAGACAATGGCTGATCGTGTTCAACAATTTGGAGGGAAGATTACAATTGATCCGGGCACTCCTGGCTGTATCTTGAAAATTCAACTGCCTATTGAGGAGAATGGGGGAGTGTATCGTGACAAGCCATAATTGGAAGGTCCATGCTCCGCTCCTTAGAACGAGCACCGTCATCCTGCTTTCACTTTGTCTTATTAGTTGGGCTGTAATCATGTTCCAGCAAATATCGCCTGCCGAAAAAAATCCTAATCGTAGCACATGGCAATGGGTAGCTGAACCACGCTTTGACGCGAGCAACTCGCCTATCGAGGGCTGGCAGTCTTACGAAGAAGGATCAACAATTCCTTCTATTAATTATTGGATAAGAATTCCGATTGACTCAAATCATTTGACGGATCCCTATTTAAAGATTGAGGGAATTGGCAGTCTGCAGGTCGTTGTAAATCATGAGATGATCTATGCTTATTTCTTACCAGATGATTCAAAATGGTGGACCCCCGGGAGAAATATGAAGCTAGTCGAGTTGCCATTACCTCTACCCGCTACGATCGATGTGCTCGTCCACTACAAGTCCTTTGAACCTATCACTGCTACCGTACATATCGATAATAAATCGAGCCTTTTTTTAAAACAATTTCACAAAGACCTCGATTCAATCATCCTTGGCGTACTTCTGATGTTCAGTGGTTTGGTTACACTTGGTCTTTATATTACGCAACGTGATCGACTTTATATTTATTTTTGCCTATTAGTATTCTCGGGCGGTATTCCGGCGATTGCAAATATACAACTACTCACACTCATCTGGAATGGTTCAATATTAAGCTATTTTCAAAATGTATTTCTACCACTCGGGACGTTCGCTTTTGTTGGCGCTCTGAAAGAAGTTTTCCCTACTATTCTTTCCAGAACGAATCAATGGTTGAAATGGATCTCCTTCGCCTATACGATATTTATCTTTGCTGCGTCTCTCAAGAGTGTGTCGTTCTATTCAACGACTGTAAATTTCTATCTGTCAATTTTCGTACTCGTCATGATCGCCGCATTCCGGACGATTAGTGTCGCCTATAAACAAAGTAAGGACAACGAATCGATCTGGCTCATGGCTGGCTTTCTCTCCATGATGCTGATCTCATTCATGCATATGTTCCGCTTTATCCTAAAAAATATATTTCCCGAACCGATAAGAAGCTCGTTTGACTGGTTTGATTGGATTCCAACCAACTTCCTATACTGGGGTATCTTCACTTTCGTAGTCTGTCTTATTCGGGTCATTATTTATCGTTACACAGCAATGAATCGCCAAATGTTGGAATTCAATCGTTCGCTCGAGCAGATCGTAAAAGATCGTACTCATGAGCTTCAATTACAAACTGAACAGCTTCAGCTTACGCACGAAAGGTTAGCTGCATCCATGCGAGATAATACTGAAGCATTGGTAGAAACCTTAATTATGGAAGAACGACATCGGGTCACTGGTGGGATACATGACACAGTAGGTCATACTTTAAGCGCTGTCGTCATTCAATTGGAAGCAGCTAAGAGATTAATTAATAGAGATCAAGTTCAAGCACAGGCCAAGCTCATATCCGCACAAGATCTCGTTCGACAAGGATTGGAAGATATTCGCCAGTCCGTAAGGCTGTTGCGTGCGGATTCTGGATACTACAATTTACCTGCAGCGATTGGAGCATTAATACGAGACACAGAGCAAATGTATTCATGTAGGTTCGAGCAACACATTAAAGAACTCCCTTCCGCCCTATCTACATGGCAAAAGAGAGTTCTGTTTCAAACATTACAAGAAGCAATCAAGCTTGATCCTGCGAACATTCCACAATCTTTCAGACTCAGCATTGGTTCCGACGACGATGTTGTTTATATGCGTTTAACGTATTGCGGACGATCCTCATTGCCAAATACATCAGGAGTTGGCCTGCAAACGATGAATGAGCATATTGAACAACTTCAAGGCTCATTAACAATTACTTTAGGTCCGATTGACAGTGAACTGACGCTTACGCTTCCATTGAAGAACTCTTTATCGAATTCGATTTAATTAAGTAGATCGACGCTCCTCGAACCAACGTCCAGCGCTAAGTAGCGCAGAGCCAAGCCGTTCTTCTTCTGGAAACAACACTCGCGTAATGCCTTCTTCACGCATCGCTTCAGCTGTCACTCGACCGACAGCTACACCAAGTACGCTTTTGTCGAAAGTTTCAAGCAACTGCTGATCAACATTCAACTCACGCGCCCGTTGTAATACACAGCGGGCTTGCGCTGTACTTGTAAACAATACAGCATCCATCGTACCGTCTAAGCATTGCCCAATTAAGAGATCAATTGGACCCCTATCAGGCATAATGTGAATATACGGAAGAAGCTCGATACATTGTGCACCCGATTGTCTCAACCGCTCCGTCAGCTTCGGGGACGGATCTCCATAAAGCTGAAGAGCAAGCTTAGCACCTTCTAATGGGTACGCAGATAAAGCCTTAAATAACCCCTCCGTCGTGCCATCTTCAGCGATTATTGTCGGCGTGATCTCTAGTTTGCGCAGCACATTCAAGGTTTTGTAGCCCCGAGCGGCAATTGGCGTCTGTTTCATTACGGTCAAGAGCTGATCCTTCAGTCCGAGTTCATCCGCTTGGTCCAAGAGCGCTGTTGTCCCAATTCCAGTCGTTAACAGCAGCCAATCGACACGATGCCGAATGAGTTCTTCAATCTGCACTTGCAACTGCTTTGCATCCATATAGGTAATACCCTGTGCGGGCGCAATCGATGGTTGCCCCCCCATCTTCGTTACGATTCTCGTAAATTCAACCTCACAACGAGGACCCGTCACCGCGATATGAACGCCATCTAACTTACCCATTAGTCCACTTCCCCGATAATCCACAACACTGCATGCTCTAACCGTTTAAGTAATTCAGGATGTCGTAGTCCTTCTGGGCGATGTGCTGGCGCAAGACAACTTACACGTCCATTCCCATATAGATGACGCCAACCCGCAATCGATTGTCCATCCACCGATGTCGATCTTAAATATACCTCTGTATGCATCTCATCACACTGAACAAAGTAATGCTCATCAAGAAGTTCGAATGCTTCTGTCCCATTACAGTCCGTGTATGTAACAACTTGATGCTCCTGAGGATGATGAAGGAAATGTCCTCGCAGCATCTTTATATATGGACCATCAGGTTCATAGGAAGCGAGCCCAGAATGCCACGCCAGCCAGCCACCGCCAGCATCGACATACTGTGTGATCGCCTTCGCTATTGTTGCTGTCATCCATCGTACAGTCGTATCCTCTTGAGGTGTTAGTCGATCCTCTGCAAACATAATGACTGCATCTGGTTTACTCTCTAACGCTTCTACTAACTCATCGATGGAGATTACCTTTAACGTACATTGTCCCGTTGCGATCGATGATTGTAATGCCAGCTTCAATGCTGCCATGCTATCTTCAGTTGCATGATAATAGTCACCTAATACAGCTACAATGTGCTTCATTGAACTCGCCTCCGTTCATGCTTGACGCTCATTATCTCAGATATATTTAGAGAGGCATCTCCTTGCCTAAATGATCAACGAAAAATAATTGTTCTGCAATGGGAGTTGTTCCCTCTAATAGACCAAGAATACCCAATGCACTGTCCGTTGCCGAATTTGGCGCGTTATCCCCACCCATATCCGTTCTAATCCAACCTGGATGAACCGCAAGCACCCGAACTCCACGCGGACGAAGCTCATCTCCTAGCTGCTTGGAAAACATATTTAATGCAGATTTGGATAACGCATAAGCATAGTCTCCACCATACGCACCCGCGAAGCTGCCTGCTTCTGAAGAAATATTGAGAATTTTGGCGTTTGCATGCTCACTCAGTAGCGATGAAAGATGCTTAGCTACGATCATCGGACCTAACAAATTCACATCAAGCGTCATCCGAAGTTGTTGCATCGGAAGTGAAGCGATCTTATGCTCACGTCCCAATAAGATGCCTGCATTGTTTATTATTCCAGAAAGCTCTATAGAATCTTCTCGCAATTGCTCATTTAGCCGACTCACTTGTTCTTCCTGTGTAACGTCGAGAGACTCGATACGAAGGCGATCCGTATGCTCCCGAGCGAGAGCCTGTAACGATTCAGAAGCTTCAATCCCTCCACGCACGCAGGCAATGACGAAGTGTCCGCGAAGTACTGCTTGTTCAGTTAACTGATAGCCTAATCCTCTACCTGCACCCGTAATCAGAACATTCATCCTCGTAAACCCCTCTTCACTTTTAATCGTTCTCTAGTAATTCGATCAGCACTTTCAGTTCTTTGAAAGAGTCGATATATGCATAACGTCCCCCGGTATACTCACCCTTCTGCAGCAAAGGCATTCCCGCACCTTCGAGCACAGCAATCTTCTCCTTCATTCCTTTTATTCCGAACGCAATATGATGTACACCTTCACCATTCTCATCTAGCGACAGACGCCATGTGCTCGGATGATGATCCGGTTCAATCAATTCGAGCTGTAACGAGCCCATATCGAAAAATGCGAGTTTCGCCCGAGCTTCTGAAGCATTTCCCAAGTATTCTGTTTGAGCAACATCCGGTGTATCCGTCCAAAACCAATTAGGTTTATCCATACCAAAGAAGTTGGCATAGGCTTGAGACGTTCGTTCAATATCGTTAACTAGTAAACCAATTTGAGTAATGACATTATTACCGAGCAGATTTGTTGTCATCTTGAATCTCCCCCTCATAATCGTTTATTTTTGTTTTGTAGATTCCCGTTCAATAAGCTGCATATCCACTGTAATCTTCGTATACGTTGTCCGTTTCTTCTCAATCTGTTCAATGAGAGAAGTCGCAAGACGCTCCATCATGTTGGAAAAATCGATTCTTAATGTCGTCAAAGCAGGTTGGAATCGTTCGCTAAGCGCATGATCATCAAACCCTACAATCGAAATCTGATCCGGTACTTGGACGCCATGCTCCTTCAAGGCGCGAATCGCACCGAATGCAACACTATCATTGGCCATCACGATCGCCGTCGGCAATTGTTTACCGCTGATAATAAACTGTTGAAGAGCGTGATAACCACTTTCTTCATTAAAACCCGCAGGTATAATCCAGTCCTGGACAATAGGAAGATTGAATTGCTCCATCGCTGCATAGAAGCCTTCAAGCTTAGAGGGTCCTGAGTATCGCTTCATGTCGCCACTAACATGTCCGATTTGTGTGTGATTTAAATTTACAAGGTGCTGTACAGCCAATCTCATACCCTTATGATTATCAAAGTTTGATACGATTCGGTTTACTTCGTAGTGCCCAGGTAACTCCTGATCGACAATCGCCACAGAATAACCTTCGGCAATCAGCTCTTCAATGAACGGTTCCTCGTTCGCTGCGCCAATAAAGATCCCTCCATCAATCCTTCTCTGATAGAAAATATCTTTCACGCCTCGAATGCTGCCAGCATCATCAGTACCTCGAATGATTTGTGTAAGAACATAGTAACCATGAGAGGAAGCGCTCTCAATTACACTCGCAAGTAACATATTCGAAATCATATCACTAGAAACATGACCTGTCTCAATCATGAACAGTCCGATCGTCTGTGTCTTCTTGCCAGCTAATACTTGTGCAGATATATTCGGGACATAGTTGTATTGCTCGATCATGTCCATGACCTTCTTGCGAGTTTCTGCCGGAACATTCTTGTAATCATTAATGACTCGACTCACTGTGCTGCGAGATACACCTGCAAGTTTGGCTATTTCGTTCGCATTAATCTCTGACTTCTTCAACGCTCTGAATCACCCCCTATAAACGCGCGTTCATAATGCCATCGTACCTGAAAATCTCACGCTAGTCAATTTCTGCCTTTGAAATATTCTCGACATTATTTCCTAGGAAATGTCTAAACGCGTGGGATCTCTCTGTATTGTTTACAATGAACTCTGCATCGGTATACTTATAAGACACAAACATATTCACTTAGGAGGCATAACACCCGCTATGAGTTCTCAATTTGAAATACGCTCTTACACAGACACTTATCTGTTATATGAACTGTCCGATTACGCAACAGACTCCAAAGTAATTATTTGTCCTGAAAGAGGTGGGATCGTGATTAGCTGCCAACTTCGCGGCAAGGAACTCCTCTACCTCGATCGAGATACATTCCTCAACCCCAATGCCAACATTCGCGGAGGAATTCCGATTTTATTCCCGATTTGCGGACAACTCGTTAACGGAAAGTATGACTGGAACGGTCATACCTATCAGATGAAAAATCACGGTATAGCACGAACTGAGGCTTGGGAGGTTATCGCCTCATCGACTGAGGAGGGCGCTTCATTGACTCTTTCGCTCCACAGCAATGCCGAAACGCTACGCGCGTTCCCTTTTGCATTCGGACTACAGTTCACCTATCGACTAAAGGATGGTATTCTCACAATCGAACAACAATATCACAATCGTTCCTCAGAAGAGATGCCTATGGTAACCGGATTCCACCCTTACTTCGCTACAGCCAGTAAAGATCTGACTTATCTCTCCGATGCAACAACGATGCTCGATTATAACGATCAGCAGGTAAAGCCTTTTAATAAGTCCTTCGATCTTACGGGTCTCGTTGAATCAGTAGCCCTGTTGGACGCAGATCGTTCAGAAATCAAATTCCCGATTGGAGATAATCAGCTTGTACATCTCCAGTATAGCAAACAGTTCCGATATGTTGTGCTCTGGTCAGTAGAAGGCAAACCTTTCGTTTGTGTAGAGCCGTGGACTGCTTTGAATGAAGCACTGAACGATAAAGCAGAATTAATATTCATTGCTCCAGAACAGACATTGGAGTTATCGCTTTCTATTTCTCTCGAGAGCGGCGTATAAGCGAGGGGGATGTCCCCCCCTTGCTTGCCTAGGCACGAAGCTCAATCTGCTCTCTTGCTGCTACGCTTCTAATATATTTTGCTGCGGTACGATACTCCTCTTCACTGGAAAGATGCTCAAGGATGAGTGGAATCTCCCTGCCCAAATTATGAAGCTCGCGAAGGAGTACGCCATAGGCTAACTCACCGTTGCCAGGTACAACTTCCTCCAAATGAACCGTAAGCTTCGTGTTTAAACGAATATCCTTCGCATGGCACGTAACGATGGCAGAACCTAACTTAGCAATGAAATCACGAATCATCGCTCCGTTTCGGTAATACTGCCTTGGATGGTTAATGATATTGACAGGATCGAAGTGAACAGCGAACTTCTTCCGATCTATTGCACGTACCAATTCAAGATACGAATCCGCCGAGTCCGGGATCATCCAAGGCATCGCTTCCAAAGCAAAACAAGCATTTTCCGGTTTTACCTCATCAATAATATTGCGCACTGTGTCAACAACTAGAGCAAATGTATCTTCACTATAATTATCCGGATGAGGACCATCCCACTGGTCACGATTGCGAGAACCAGCTATATTAACACAACAACGAGCACCGATTCGATCCGCAAGGTACAATTGGCGTTTGCACTTATCTAGTGCTTGAAGGCGCTCTGCATCATCCGGACTGATTGGATTACTCCAAGCCCCAACCTCTGCGATGAGGATATCATTTTGCTCCGCTGCTGCTCGAAAAGCATCAATCAGCGATGTGTCCGCATCGCTGTCCACTGGACAAACAGCTGCGGTATAGCCTTCTTGCTTCAACGCGTTTATCCACTGGTCCGGGTCTGGATTAGCAATATAAATAGGCCCACCTAATCTAATCATTCTCATCCCTCCTCTATTCATTCCGCATTATCGGACAACAATCGATTTTAGCAATCCCTCGCTATATTCAATAACTTTGCCAAATTGCGCAGGAACCTCTTCCAGCTTAAAGCGATGCGTCACAATCGCCAAGGGGGCAATCTCTCCACTTACGATAAGCTGTTGCACCTGTGCTCCAGCTTCCATTGTTGAATAGAGCGATCCGATCAACGTTAAATGCTTATGAATCCAATCACTAGAATGAAATTCGAACTTCGCACCTTCACCGATCGATACTAGCGTTCCGCCAATGCTTAGTGCACGATAAGCAAGCTTGTAGGATGCCGGTTTACCCGAGCATTCCAGCACGATTGTCATTCCTTGATTGTTCGTAAAATCGTTCAATACCTCATCGTTCGCCTCATCAGGTGATAGCGCAACAACCGCCCCTTGCTTCTTCGCCATCTCAAGTCGTGCCGCAATCGGATCTACTGCAATTACAATAGCTCCTCTTACTGTCGCCAACCTGATCGCAGCAAGCCCGATCGGTCCACATCCGATAACAAGTACATAATCTCCTGACTTCATCATTGTCCGATCGATTGCGGAATAGGGTGTCCCCCAATTGTCAAAGATCAGAGCACCGACTTCATCGCTGACTGAGTTGTCAAGCTTCAAACAATTACGTTCAGGCACAGCTAATTGCTCTGAGAAACCGAACCCCATATGAGTGATCCCGTTTGGACAACGAACGAATTGTCCCCCTAAGCACGCTTCACATGTACCACAGCCTTTCACATTGTTGACGGCAACCCGATCGCCAACCTGCAAGCTGCTTACATCGCTCCCAACCGCAACGACTTCTCCGGCAACCTCATGACCCGCCACGTAATCGGTCGGCTCCTTCACGTACCAGAACCATTTGTCTGAGCCACAGATCCCACATGCTTTCATATCGATCAATACTTCATCTGTTGCCAATACCGGTACAGAAGCTTCTACGAACCTGAGATCCTGAGGACCGAATGCTTTGACCTGCTTCACAATTCCTGCCTCCTTCAACATGTTAATACCCCGCAAGCTTCGCTTGCAGGGCAGTTTTCTAGCTATAACTTTTCCGGGTAAAGCTTCTGTTCGACTCGGATTAAAAGCTCCTGCCACTCCACAGGGCCCTGCTCTCGCAAGTAGGCAAGCATGCCTAGCGAAACAATACGGCTCGGCTGAGATCTGTGTATTTCCACCAATAACGTCGTAAGTGCAGCAATGACATCCGATCTTTGCTTCTCAGTCCACATTTCTTCTTTTTCCGATTCAGACACTCGCTCAATTAACTTTTCCAAATCATGAATTTCTCGGTCGAAGTCATCCCGCTTTAATCCCGCAACGTTATAAAGAGTCTGTAAGTCGGCGCTCGGTAAAAGCGGCTCCTCTTGCCGTTTGAGAATACCTGTAACGAGATCGTCTAACCGATTCACAATGTACCGACTGAGCCTGCGTTCATCGAGCTGTATACGATCGATTAAAACCGATTGGGTAAATTGAGTGCTCATCCCTGTTAATAACACAGACAAATCACCGGTGTGCTCCTCGATCGTATGGCCATATATCGCGAGTAGATGCTTCACATTCCATATGGATGCTCTGGCTCTAAATCGGCGCAATAATTGCTCGATATCAGGCTGCAATCCTGTAACGGGTTCATTCATTAACATCGCTACAAAATCCATATTCTCTCTAAAGAAGATGAACTGCTGCTCAAGCTGCGTGCTAAGCACCTCTCGCGGAGTTAAACTTCGATCGCTCGGAAACTCCTGCATTCGTTCTTGCAAAAGCTCCACATAATATTCTAAAACGGAGGTGAGCAAGTCTTCCTTTGACTTGAAGTAGAAATAGATAGAGCCTTTCGCCATTCCAAGCTCATCGGCAATTTCCTGAATCGAAGTTGCGTGATACCCTTTTCGTGCGAAGCATCTCATAGCAATATCTAATATTTTCCGCTTCTTTCCCTGCATCGTTACTCCTCCTTTCAGCAACTCGTAATGCTCAAGTTACGATACGACCTCTTGCTTCGATTTACGACGACGCTTCATCAATAGTTCATAAATAATTGGCACAATCAACAACGTCAGAACTGTCGAACTAATAAGTCCGCCAATAACTGTGACGCCTAGACCCTTCGAAATAATCCCAGCGCTCTCGAAGCCGAAGGCCAGAGGCAGCAATGCACCAATGGTCGCTAATGCCGTCATTAGAATTGGGCGCAGACGCGTACCGCCTGCTTCCAATAACGCCTCACGCGTCGATAGCCCTTCATTTTCCTTATGAATAACACGGTCAATAAGAACAATCGCATTCGTAACAACGATCCCGATCAACATCAGCGCTCCCATTAATGCAGATACACTGAGTGTCTCTCCCGCAATCCACAATGCGACCAAGCTACCAATAATTGCAAACGGCAGCGAGAACATAATCGCGAACGGTGCCAAACCGCCACCGAATGTCAATACGAGCACAAGGTAAACAATTGCAATCGCCGCCAGCATCGCCAGACCTAGCTGTGTAAATGTCTCATTAATTTGCTCTGTGACACCGCCGAACTTCACATCGACACTTGTTGGTATGTTTAACTGATCTACTTTTTGCTCAAGATTTTTGGACACCTTCGCTACATCAGATTCCGTAATATTCGCCGAAATCGTAACGACCATCTTTCCATTCTCACGCGCGATGGAGTTCGGTGATGTTCCAGTCTCTACTGTAGCTACATCACGAATGGAAACTTGCATTCCGAGTGGTGATGACAGCTTGGCATCTAAGATATCTTCAATTGTACGATATTGTTTCGCATCTACTTCAACATAGACGTTGTGGGTATTGCCGCCGTCTTGAACCGTTGTCAATATTGGACGATGACGGACTGGACTTAGCTCCATCGCAATTTGACCCGCGGTTAAGCCCACTTGGCTTAGCTTCTTTTGATCTGCAACAATCGTATATTGCTCATACGTCTTCGACAGACTCGTCTTAATATCAGCGAATGCCGCATCCTCACTCATCAGAGCGACTACTTCATCAATGACTGGCTTAATTTCTTCCAGCGTGTCGCCATATACACCCAGACTGAAGCCGCTTCCTCCAATTCCAGCACCCATGGCCATCTCGTTCCAATCACCTTGTGGAACCAACTCACGTAATCCGTCTAGAACTTCTGCCTTCTTATCTGTGAAATCCTTTGTATCGCTCTTGTACAGCATGTAGAATAAGCCGGACTTCGATGTACCCATCTGTAATGGATTTGATCCGCCTATCGAATATTGTAGCTTCTCAATGTCGGATTGCTCTAGTAAATACTTCTCTGCGATCAACGCACGCTCTTTCACATCTTCCAGCGTATCTCCTGGCGCAGGCGAATACGTAAGCATCGCATTCTTCTCTTCTTGATCAGGCAAGAAACTCGCACCGATTGCCGGAACAATTACGATTATACTGCCGATCAGGACGACAAAGGCAACGAGTAGCGTAATCAGCTTATGATTCAATCCCCATAATAAGAAATGGCGATATTGACGTGATAAGTAGCCTACATGCTCCTCGTGATCATGACCCTTCCCTTGCTTCACACCATTTTTAAACATTTGATGTGCAAGCATCGGCACAATTGTAACCGCCACAAGCAATGACGCAAGAAGTGCAAATACGATCGTTAGTGCAAACGGTAGGAACAATTGCCCCACCATCCCGCTCACAAGACCTAACGGTAAAAATACAGCAACCGTCACGATGGTCGAGGACATAATGGGTATGAACATTTCCTTCGTTGCTTCAACGATGAGCTCATGACCTTTCAAGCGTTCACCACGCAATGACATTCTACGGTAAATATTTTCAATAACGACAATAGAATCATCGACGACACGGCCAATAGCGACTGTCATCGCACCTAGCGTCATAATGTTCAACGTTATGTCGAATTGCTTAAGCAATAACAAAGCAATAATGAGCGACAATGGAATTGAAACGATGGAAATCAATGTCGTCCGAATATTGCGCAGGAACAGCATGATTACAATGACAGCGAATATAGCTCCAAATAAAGCTTTGCTAAGCATCGTACTAACCGATTCCTCAATTGGCTTACCTTGGTCCAACAATACATCCAGCTTGATGTCCTTATACTTCTCGTTAATTTGTTTCATTTCAGCTTTCACGTCATTTACAACTTCAACCGTATTCGCGTCATTCGCTTTTACGATTTGAATCCCTATCGACTCTTTACCATTCGTACGAGAGATCGACTCTGCTTTACCAACGATAGCGATATCTGCAACTTCATCAAGTGTTATACTCGACATTACAGGCGCACCCTCCGCACCGGCAGACATTACCGGAAGCGACAGCTTGCGCAAATCATCGATCGTAACAATTCGACCATCTACAACGACCGCCTTCTCAGAATGGTCGATTTCAAATAGTCCGAGCGGTACTTTCAAGGAAGAGCCTTGAATAATTCCGGAGATCATCTGTTTCGTTAGGCCATACTGAGCAAGCTTTGCGTCATCATATTTCAACGTAACTTCCTGTACATATTGCCCTGCAATCTGCACCGAAGCGACACCACTAATGCCTTCTAACTGTGGCTGAATCTCTTCTTTAACAATTTTCGTTAACTGATCAAGTTCACCCGCCCCAGAAGCACTAAGTGAAATTACTGGAAAAGAATTGATGGAAAACTTATTGATCGTTGGAGATGTCGTTCCTTCAGGCAATGCTGCACCTGCTGCTGCTTCTCTGATCTGATTGATTGCCGAATCCATATCCTGTCCGAAGTTAAATTCGAGAATAATCGAGGATACGTTTTCCATCGAGGTTGAAGTCACATTTTTGACTCCGTCTATATTGATAAACCGCTGCTCCAATGGATCTGTCACCTGACTCACGACAGCATCCGGGGCAGCACCAGGCACAATCGTTGTTACCGATAAGTAAGGAAAGCTTAAATTCGGCAAGCTTTCTTGCTTCATTGTCAACCCGGAATAAAGCCCGGCTACGATAACAATGATTGTCATCATCCACATTGCAAATTTTCTCTTTAATGAAAACCCTATTAATTTTCTCATTTCTCTACTACCTCCTTAATATCCTAAATTCTATAATATTGAACGGTCGGTCGAAAGTCAAATCGTTGAAGGCATTGAATTATTTAATGAATGTAAATTTGTTTTGAACACTTGGTCAAATCATTCCATTATCGATTGAAAGTTAAAAATAAATTAATATTGACATACCGACCGTTGGTATGTAAACTAAAGTTCATAAGACCGACGGTCGGTATGTTGAATCGACTACAAAGGAGATATTTATTAATGACGCAACAACAATGGGATTTAAT
This sequence comes from Candidatus Cohnella colombiensis, assembly GCA_029203125.1. Taxonomy (GTDB): domain Bacteria; phylum Bacillota; class Bacilli; order Paenibacillales; family Paenibacillaceae; genus Cohnella; species Cohnella colombiensis. The sequence goes on along the minus strand of CP119317.1, from coordinate 380,695 downwards.
TGGTTATGCAGTATGGGCGCTGATCATCTGGGTAACACTCAAGCAATTTATGCAAACGAAAAGAGAGTTTACGGGCAGCGGCCTTCGTATTCTGCTAGGTGACTGGCTCATGCTGGCTCCCCTCCCTTGGATAGGCTATTGTATGGGCACTCGCGCAACATTTGAGCAGTTCCTTTGGACAATTGCTCTCGGAGTCGCACTAGCCATCCCCTATGTATTAACAAGTAAGTTTATGATCAAAAGTGGACGAATCTTTTTCAAAACGAGCTACCTATTTTATGCCATCTTGCTTGGACTACCTTATATCCGGTACCTCATTCGCGATGAAGTATTCCACACCCACCCGATTCTCACTGCCGATTACCGCCCAGATATTGAATTGATGCTCGCAATGTATATTGCTGCACTTGTGATTTATACATTCATTTGGCGCTCTTACATGTATTTCAGTTACAGACAGCTGTTAAAACAAAACAATGCGCAATCAGAAGTGTTACCGAATGCAAACTCAAATCCAATTGTGGTTCAAAACTAAGGAGGAGCATTTATGAAAAAGTGGGTCAGAACGATTTTTATATTCTTAGCGGTTACTTTAGTTATGTTCATCATATTCGGATATACTTTCGTGCAATATGGGATTTTCAGCGCTAAGCAAGGCGCACTCGTTAGCTTTAAGCTGAAAAGCCCCGACTTTAACTATGAGCCTTGGATCTATGTTCTCTATACGCATATTATTACAGGTTGCATTGCTCTAGGGATCGGCTTGCTCCAACTTCTTCGCAAACCTGTCAACTCGAAACGCACTGCACTTCATCGGAAATTAGGAAAGGTATATGCCTATTCGATCTTAATCAGTGCACTCGTAAACATCTATTTATCCCTCTTCGCAAGTGGTGGATGGATCGCTAAGACGGGCTTCTTCACACTCGATTTCCTTTGGATCTATACGACTTTTAAAGCGATTAGTTTTGCTCGTAATAAACAGATTGAAGCTCATACACGCTGGATGTATCGTAGTTATGCCCTAACATTCGCAGGCGTCAGCTTACGTTTCGTCCTCCCGGTCATGATGATGTTTAACGAATTCGACCCCGCTTATCGAATTTCTGCATGGGCATGTTGGCTAGTGAACTTAATCGTTGTAGAATGGGTTATCTATCGCAGAGGTCGCACGAACCAGAAGCACCAAAATGGCACTTTGCCCCAACCGACCGTTGGTATACAATAGAGGGACAAGGAAGGAGCACGTCACGATGAAACCAGACACTACCTCACCAAGCTCTAGCTTTCAGCTTATCTTAGATACAGCAGAACAACTCATTCGTGAGAAGGGCTGCAACAAAACAACATTACAGGATATTATCGATCGCTCCGGTCTTTCCAAGGGGGCGATCTATCACTATGTTTCCGGAAAGGACGAGCTATTCGGTCGTGTTCTGATCTCTAAGATGGAACAAATGAATACACAATTTAATCAAACAGTGTCTAACGCGACGAAGAGCGATGCAACCTCACCGGTTCAGATGCTCACACAAGGGATGATGAAAAATACCGACAGTCATTCCGTCACGAACAAAATTTTCACTTATCTCATTAGTCAAAGCGAAAATCCAAAAGTTGCCTTAATTTTAACTGAACTTTATGACTTCTCCTTAAATCTGTCTATCCAATGGATTCAGATTGGCCAAAAAGCCGGTGCAATCCCTGCACATATCGATGCTGTGAAGCTATCTACCATCTTTAACATTTTCACATTCGGACTGCGCACACATCGCGTAATCAACCCGAATGATGATCAAATTAGCGTTGAAGATATCTTCAACGTCATTTTCAAATCACTCCAATGATGACAAAGCTTACAAAGATCCCGCTAAGTGTCGTCGTCACTATTCTTCTAAACGGTGTTGTCCCGTACTTCATCTATATCTTTCTGAAAGATAGAACTTCTGGATTAACTGCACTATTAATTGCAACGTGCATTCCCCTGTTTGAGCAACTGATCTACTTTGTAAAAAAGAGAGTGCTCGATCATTTCGGATTACTCATGATTGGGACGTTCGTGCTCAGTGTTGGGCTAGTGTTGCTCGGTGGGAGCGAGGAGCTTGTGCTTTTGCGAGAATCGTTCGTAACTGCTGCAGTGGGAGCTGTTTTTCTGATCTCGTTGCTACTAAGCAAGCCCTTGATCTACCACTTAGCCATCCGCTTCGTCCCAAGTGCTAACGTTCAGGCTCTTGAACAAAAATGGCGACACCCCCAATTCCGTCAGGGGTGCCGCCTAATTACCGCTATATGGGCCGTCCTATTAATTGGAGAAGCGATCATACGCATATGGCTAATCTATACGCTTTCGATAGCCAATTTCCTAATTGTGTCCCACTTCTTATTCTACAGCATTATCGGGATTGCGATTATCTGTAGTGTATTGATGCGCAGACGCATGTCCGTTGTCTAAAATTAAGCGAATTTATAATAGATGAGCAAAAAGGTTGCGAGTACGAACAAGAAATTCAGTCCTACGAATACCATTCGATCCAGCTTCGATTTATGCATCTCCACTGGTGGCTTGTAGAAACTTACGCCTTCAACAATGAACAGCACCAATATAATATGAATCATAAAATGCCCAACAATTTCTACATAACCAAACAGCATCGTTGTTGATATGAATATCAATGTCAAAACAATAGACAGCAAACGATTCAAGATCCCAACAACTAGCAAGTAACCGACTACAAATTCGATGAAAGCCGCTAGTACTACGAATACTTCAGGTGCAAAGCCAAAGGTTGGCACATGATGATTCGAAATAATATCAAGGCTCATCGCCGGATAAATCCACTTTTCTACGGCAACCCAGCATAAGGATAATCCAGTCCCAAGATAAAGCAGTGGATATGCCCAACGTTGAAGTGGCGTCTGATGAAGAAGAAGCGCCCCCGCAATCGCTAAGTAAAATCCGTAATCCAGCATATGGAAAAGCCCGTATTCTGAGATGTTATAAATGAACAAACCTAATAATATAGCTGCTGCTAATTTTGACGTATAATGATACGGAATGAGCAGTAAGGCAATCGTAACCCATACGACAATGTAAACTGTTCCCTCAGGAGGTGCAAATTCAGGCGCAAACAGATTGCCCTCCAATAAGCTCCATAACAACGAAACTGCAGTGCCATACTGTAAAATACGGAAAGTCCACGGACGCAGACGCTCCACTTGTTGATCAAACTTACCTAGCGCAGAAACACGCATAATGCTTGGAAGGACCTGTGTAAGCACAGCCAATAGTAAAGCTACGCCAAGCGCGATCCACATAAAGACAGGTGATAGCACATTGTCCAAAGATTCCTTCGTGGAACTCACATCGGTAAACCACTTAACGTGCAAACCGTTCATCATATCCTTAACATTCCCCTTTAGCGCGTAATAATCTTTCAAATTATACCATCATTTCCCTAATCGTTAAATATGAATTCCCTTTGATTGACACATACATGCAGATATAGTATAATTATTTTTCGTATGAAGTAGTTACCCTCGGATTTTTCCTCATGGGCAATATTCCTCTTTTTACCCAACGAACACATTCCTTATTAAGATTGGCTGCTGGAAGGAAACACGGATTCTCACTGGCGCGGCCACGGAGCCGCAAGAACGGTTGAGAGGTAGGGCTATCGTTGTATTCGTGCAAGTGAATTTAGGAAGAATCGCGCGGTTGCGCTTCAATATCTTTGACCCCCACTAGAGAACCTTTCTACTGGGGGTCGTCCAATTTATAGAGCTATTATATCTTGAGTCGATAATGAAAAGAGGCTACCCATAATACTAATGGGTAGCCTCTTCTATTGAGTATTTTAACGCCAGCCAGCGAATCCTTAACCAACCATCGTATGAAGATCCGCTTTATTGTTCGAATCCCCTTCAAGTTTAGCAGGCTTCGTGAGCATAAGTCCCAAAATCCCACCAACGACCGCAATGAAGATCAAGATGAAGAACGCATAGCCGAAGCCTGAAGCATATGCATGTGCATCTGGCTTTTGCATCTGATCTGCGATCATTACTTCCTGCATCCTCGTAACCGAGAGCGTAGTTAGTACAGCAATTGCGAACGACATCATCACCTGCTGGGCTGCATTCGTCAACGACGTTACACGACCGACTAGGTTTTGAGGAGCAGATTGAATCAAGTGTGTATTGAGCGGCATCATGAACAAGCCCATACCTGCACCTAACATCGTAAGCGGAATCATCACCTGAAGCTTGCTCACATCACCCGTAATATTCGCGAGTAGTATGGCTGCTCCTGTCGTAATAATCATCCCAGCAATTACGAGTGGTCTTGCACCATAACGATCCGACAGCTTACCCCCGATCGGCATAAACAATCCGGAAGCAAGTGCCTGCGGCAGCATAATCATACCTGTTTCAAACGGCGTGTAGCCTTGAGCCTGCTGCAAAAATAATGGGACGAGGAACAGTGTTCCGAACATCGCAATTTGCGATACCCACTGCACGATAATCCCTTTGGTAAAGTTGCCTGAACGGAAAACACGCAGCTCAAGCAACGGATCTCTTTTGCGCAGCTCCACGATAATAAATAGAACCAACGCCACTGCACCTACACCGATCCCAACGATCGTCTCCATATTTGTCCATGTAGACTCTCCTGTCTCTAGATCGATTCCACCACTAGATACACCATATACAAGAGCTGCGAACGCCAACGGTCCTAGAATCATACCGAGACGATCGAGCGAAGGTACAGCTTGACGAGCAATGTTAGGCAATGAACGGATGCCCATGATAATTCCAATGATACCAATCGGAAGATTAAGCAGGAAAATCCATTCCCAGCTATGGTATTCCACTAACCAGCCTGCAAGAACAGGTCCGAGAGCTGGAGCAAGTAGAATCGGAACCCCCATCATCCCCATCATTGCACCAACTTTACTTGGTGGAGCAAGACGATAAACGAACGCCATTGCGATTGGCGCCACAACGCCACCGCCTAAACCTTGGATGATCCGAAATGCGATCAGCATTTCAATCGTGTTTGCCAATGCGCACAACACTGAACTGATCGTAAACAAACCAATCGAAATGAGAAATACTCGCTTCGCTCCAAAACGATCTGATAACCAGCCAGCAAGCGGTATAACTGCTGCTTGCGCTAATGCGTATCCAATAACCGTCCATTGAACGACAGAATACGAGAGCATCTTATCAGGCGTAGAGAAAGTCGTTAGAAATTTAGGAAGCGCAACGTTAACCGCTGTACCATCCAAGATAACCATAAAGATACCCACGATAATTGCGATGAGCGGCACGAGTAGTTTCGTTATTGAAACATCTTCTGCTGGTGCTTCATGAGTTGACTGCGATGACATGTATTTCCCCCTATAACACATTTATTTCCACGCTTCGCATGTTACAGAATGAAACCTTGACTGTCAAGGAATACCTTATCAAGCTCCGAATGTACCCTTTTGCCGATGCGCTCGAACTGCTTTTAACTTTCGTTCTGCAACGAGCAATAACGGGATTACGATCTCAACAAGTAGAATTGCGCTGATAACGTCGAGTATCACATGCTGCTTCACGAACAATGTGGACATGATAATGAGTGAAGACATCGTTGTAATGAGCGTTACATTCCAACGATTGCGGAAAGAACTCGTCCACACCATTCGCATGACCATATAACTAGAGAAGCAATGAATGCTTGGGAAACAGTTGAAAGGTAAATCTCGATTGTAGATGAACCTTAACAGTTCCGAGAAAGGATCTTGACCCGTCACGAGCGGCCGAGGAACTGTCGTTTGAAATACCGAGTAGATCAAATAGCAGAGCAATGCACATACAGTATACGTAAGTAGACCGCGATAATAAGTGTTTGGATCCTTAATAAAGAAGTAGACCAAGCAGACATATATATAGAAGATCCATACCGAATACGGCAAAGCAAAATAATGAATAACAGGAATGAGATCATCTACCCAAGTTGCTAGATGATAGACTTCCTCATTAGCGCTCAAACCATTCGTCCAGGCGTACATCGCTCCTAAGAATGGAAACACAAGCATCGACAGAAGAGGAGTGTATTTCTTCCAATCGATCTTTCGAATATTCAATTTCGTCCCTCCTAACAATAACCATTCAAATTCCTTGCACAACCGCAATCATTCATGACTTGGTAAGTGACTCACATAGCTATCGGATAACAGTAAAAGTTCCAATGCACGATTATATTCATCCTCCGAGGAATCTGACTCAGCGGAAGAGTGCCCATCAATTCGGTACAGCTCCCCATCGCTATAGTCATAGCCCGGCACGAAAATCCCTTGATCATTAACGAAAGAGCCCGTTGGCAAGTAATAACGCTCTGGCAGCAAATTACTCGTCTGGTTAAGCAAATCCTGCCCGAAGTGAATGTGATTTTTCAACGAAATCCCGAGTAAGTTCGCCAATGTTGGGAAAATGTCGACCTGCCCACCCACCTGAGTCATCACCTGTGGCTCTGTTACTCCTGGTGCAACAATGAGCAAAGGAATATTCAACATATTGGTGTAAGAATATTCATGGTTTACGATCTCTTGCATTAGGTTTTTCTCATTCTGATCGAGCGTATATACCGGCAAGCCTAGATGATCACCATAAATAACAATTACTGATTGCTCCCATAAACCGTTCGCCTTTAATTCACTTACGAACTGTCCCAGTGCATAGTCTGCATAATTTTGCGCAACAATATAGTCGCCGACAAGCGTACCCGTATAACGTTCTGGAAGAGTAATACGCGCTTTGCGCTCTGGAATGTTGAACGGATGATGGGACGACATCGAAATAACCTGCGCATAAAATGGCTTGTTACTTTGACTCATCTTAAGCAACTGATCGGCTGTCTTCTTATAAAGCACCTCATCAGAAGAGCCGAAAAATACGAGATCCTCTTCACCAAAAAATTCAGCGTCATAGTAATGGTCAAAGCCTAAAGCTTTGTACAGCTCTTTACGATTCCAAAATTGGACATCGTTAGTGTGGAACGTCGCTGTCTCATATCCTTTGTCCTTCAACAACTTTGGCATGCTCGGAAGCGCGAGATGTCCATAGTCCTGTGATGCTGCACCATGGGGCGGAATGTAGAAGGACGTATTTACTGTGAATTCAGCATCTGCCGTATTTCCCTGCCCGACTTGCTGATAGAAGTGCGGGAAGTAGTAATGCTCCTTCATTAGTCCATTCAAAGTCGGCGTAATCTCTTGGCCATCGATATTTAAGCCCAGCAATAGATTTTGTGCAGCTTCAAGCTGTACGATGATAACGTTTTTCCCTTTCGCCTCTCCCCACATTACAGGTGTGCCAGCGATAGGTCGATTTTGCTTCAGTCTAGCGATTGATTCAGATGTTACCTTACTCGGATCCTCTAGCTTCATCGTTGCACTTGCGAAAAACTGATACACTTCGTAATTCAAGATCCCCATATTCTCGGCTTGCTTAAGTTCATTCCGACTTTCCGTATGCAGAACAACGTTCACAATGCTAATCAACAGAGCCACACCCAGTGTAATCCATACGATCTTCCTTGACTCACGAGTAGCAAGAGACTTGCCCCACGCTCTAAATCGTCGATTGAACATGAGTAGCCATGCTAGCACAATATCCGTATAGATGAACAAGAAGTACGGATGTAATAACGAGAATACACTCCCCTTAACCTCCGTCACCTGTCCAATCTGCTTTAAAGCATGATAATCAACAATAACTCCAAAATATTTATAATACATAATCACAGCAAAGAAGATTGTTGTGATCAATAAATTCACAGCAATGTAAATACCGAATTTCCTGCGTGATGCGAACGATTCAATGATCATGAACGCAACCCATATTGCAGGCAGTTCAGTCACTAGCGGTCTCCATAAAGAATGACCACCAAAAATCACGATATGAGCCAAGTAAATTTTCAACACCATCAACAGTGAGAAAAATACCATAGGCTTTGATCGCCAACCGCGTAACAGTTGACCCACCTTTCTCACCTCCATAACCTATTCATTATACCGAATGTAAGCGCAGTGTAAAAGTATTGCTCCTTTTCCACCCTAAAGGTTGGCTAAGAAATCGATGTCACGTATAATGTAACGATAAGAAAGGATGTGACAGCATGGCAATTCGCTACACTAGAGACTACGATCACATACTAGACGACTTATCTCGCGCACTATTAACAGTCCCACAATTCTATGAAGCATTCGAAATGGAGCAAGTAGAATGGGATGCGTTGCAAAAAGAAGAGCAAGAGGTATGCGTCCGCACGCTTGCAGATGATTTATTTTACATGCTCGGAGCAGAGAACACTGCGGTAATCGGCTCAGGAACAGCAGAATACGACCCGAGCCGAAGCTTAATTCGAGTAACTGCGAGTGAGCAGCTTATTCACATCATTGCTTTGCGCGAGTAGAACTACTCGCACGCACTTTGCGAACTTGCGTTGCGAGGTAAAGCATGAACAAGGTCAGAACAACCCCGATGCCGATAACAGATGAGTTCACGGGAACTTTCATCTCACGCATCATCAGGTATATGAAAAGCCCGCCCACCGTTAAGAAATTTTCCACGAAGTTTTGTACAGCAATCGTTCGACCCGGTCCAACGATGTCCTTACCTTCCTCCTGCAGCATCGTATTAAGCGGAATGAGGAAGATTCCTCCCATAACCCCTGTTATGAACAGCAGCGTCACCGTAACCCATACATTACTTGTGAAGTTGGCCGACATCACTGCGAGTACCATCGCAATTCCAAAAAAATAACCTCGATGAAGCTTTCCTTCCGGCACGAACTTAGGAGTCATGAATGCACTCAGCACGACTCCTAAGGCTGTTGCGCCAATGATCATGGATTGCTGGTCTGTATCTTCAATTCCAAGATTTAATGGCAACCATGCGATTAGCGCAATCCGAAGTACAGAAGCGGTTAACCAGAACGCTCCTGTTCCAATGAGCGAAAAGCGACTACGCGCATTGCGAAATAGCGTAATCAAATCTCGGAAAAATTGTCCTGCAGCCGCTCGATATTGAATATTAGGGTTACCTGCCTTAGCCGGCACTAACAACGTCATAAATAGTGATAATGCATAAATCAATAAGCAGACAATAATCGCAGGCAAGTCTGAACGCACTGCAAGTAATCCCCCTGCAACTGTCCCCGCAAGAATCGCAAAGATCGTAGAGCCTTCAACCATCGCATTCGCTCGCAGCAGCTCCCGTTCATTGCTCGTCAATTCCGACAAAATCCCATATTTCCCTGGAGAATAGACAACAGCGCCTACTCCAACGAAGAAGTAACAGATAATCGGCGGAACGCCGAATAACAGCAATAATATGCCGATCGTCTTGAACATATTCCCTAACAGCAATACATGAGCCTTCGCCTTCTTATCTGCAAAAGCACCGACGAGTGGTGCAAGCACAACATAAGCGAACAACACAGCCATCTGAATATAAGTGACTGTACCGTCAATATCTGCCGCCCCTTGCCGTTTCACAATTCCGACAATCAGGAAGAAATTTAAGTTATCCGAAAAAGCACTAAGAAATTGCGTCCATACCACAGCATTAAGCGGTGATATTTTCCCCTTTAACCACGACAACGAACTCCCGCCTTTCTAAATTAACCTTCTTATTATACTCCTATCTTCCTACTTCGTCCGCTATTTCTTATTGTTTTTTAGACAACCTTTATTTTTCTTATCTCCCTCTCTCAACGTCGTCCGATGTTGACATCCGTCGCATTTCACACTATTGTTAGGTTATAATGTGATAATGATTATCATTATTGAACATGAGGCGAAGCAAATGGATCTTTCACTCTTTGAACGTTTATTTCATATTTCAACGAATGGTGCAGAAGCGCCTGAAATCTCCGTACCGTTAAACGAACTGCTGGAATCTGAAGCGAAGATGCTACAGTTTCTCCAGAAGGGGAAAGAGCTCGTTCGCGGGATCGGATTAGAGCTTGCTGTATCGTTCACAGGATTGGCCTTTTTGGGAATTGCTGTAACGAAGCAGGTCGTCATGTCCCAATATGACCGTATCCTTGACCTCTCTCCATCCAATCTAACGATTCAAATCGAGTGTCACAACGGTTATCCGAATATTGTTTTCAAGATACATCATGTTCGTTGGACAAACCTCATGATGGAAAATAGAGCGGATGCCGTCATCACTGAATGGAACCAATACTTTGAGCAACACTTTAACCCGATCATTGAGCATATTACAGCAGTCGCAGGCTTAAAACCGAATCTAATCTGGAATCAGTTCGGGACGCGGACTGCTTATGTGATGAATTATTTTCGTGAGAACCTCCCACCGGATCTCCCATTACAACGTCTAGATGAAGACTTTACACTGCTGGAGACATTGCCCGCACAATGCTTCAACCGTAAGCGCAAAAATCCGTTCCAGCACTCACCGCGTTTCATCGACAATCCCTATGATCCTGGTAAGCAAATCATGGTTCGTTCGGCATGCTGTTTATATGATAAACGAGACAACGGCGTGAAATGTTATAATTGTCCACGATTGAAAGAGGATGATCGGGCTGAAAAGCGTGCACAGATCGAAGCCGAGCTAGTAGCTAAAGAAGCACAAAAAGCCGCGCAATAGCGCAGCTTTTTTGTATATATTCCTACGAACTAATTGGATAGCTTAAGCTGACTTATCTGTTCAATCGTACGTCCTAGCTCCACATTTTCAACCACATGCTCACATTGTCGACGGTAAGTTACCTCATCCATGTAGTGCTCGAGATAATTTTCAACGACCTCGTAGGCCATCCCTTTCGTCTCCAACCGCTCGCGAACGGTTTGCTTGTCCACATAGATGAACAGGCGAATGACCTGATCACCATATTTCCGTTTAAATGCATCGGCACCGTCTCGGTTGAGGATAACATAGACATGTTGTCCATTGCTCATTGCTGCCAACAGATCCTCGTGTCTGATCCCATACTTGTGCTTATCAATAACTACCGTTTGCACGAATTGGCCATTCTCATCCGCTTCAGCAAACTGCTGCTCTGACATATAGTTGTAGTCTCCATCAGGCTGACTAGGATTGCGAACTGGACGTGTTGTGCAAGATAAGACATGCCCCCACCCTAGCTTCGCACCTACTCGACGAGCAACTGTCTTGCGGCCTGAGCCACTCGTTCCTGTGAACACAATAATTTTAGGATTAGCCATTGCGCACACCCCCTAATAATAGGTTCTACTCTATATATCGGTAAATATAGGGTAAAGAAGAAGAGTATAGCGCTCACTATGTAAAATTGTATTTAGATATTTTCTCTATTGGTTGGGATTTTTTGCGACTTGGAGCTTCCTCTCGTGAGGTGTGACGATTTAGCTTGGTGTATCAGACAATGATAAGTGTGAAAATAATAAATTCTTTATAACAAAAAAAGTACCCTCAACGATAGTTAAGGGTACTTTTGTGAGAAGCTTACAGCTTCACAACGTTTTCTGCTTGTGGACCGCGGTTGCCTTGAACTACGTTGAACTCAACGCGTTGGCCTTCGTCCAAAGTTTTGAAGCCTTCACCTGTGATAGCGCTGAAGTGTACGAACACGTCGTTACCACCTTCAACCTCGATGAAACCGAAGCCTTTGTCCGCGTTAAACCATTTAACTGTTCCCAATGCCATTATAAATTCACCTCCAACTCCAATTGCCTCATGAACTTTTTTATTCGTACGAATAAAAAATCCACACTAACATCCGGGGGTATTTCAAAATAATAACCCCTTCCGCAGTGTGAATTCAGGTCACGATTTCGATACTACTTATCATATCAGGTTCAAATTGAAATTGCAAACGTATTCTACAGAAGATGTTAACGGCATATGCTGATTCCAAAAAAATCTGCTCAAGTAACCTCGTATTAGGCGTCCATAGACGCAAGTGAAGCTTGGCGAAGACAATCAAAAAAAGGATACCTTACTGATCTGTTAGCAACTAGATCGGATCCACTTTTATAGTCGCTTGCTTACCGCTTAATTGGATTCCCGTCTCCTTCTTGCCACACTCTGCTAGATCCTTGAGTAACCGTTCTAGCAGCTCCTTTGCTTGCGGTCCTTCCTTGCCCTGAATGCGAACGACAAATTGCACAGCATTCCCTGCGGTCAGCAGCTTCTCTGCCTGACGCAGCTTTGTCTCGTAGTCATGATCTTCAATATGGACTGTAAGCCTCATTTCCTTCACCTTTGCAGGCTGTCCCTGATCTCTCTTCTGCTTCTTCGCTATAGCCTGCTTCGCCGTTCCGCGCCCCATTAGCTTGCATAGGGGTGGACTGCTGAAAATCGAAGTGCAGACGAGATCAAGCTTGAGCTTGCGAGCCATTGCCAAAGCTTCTACTTTGGACACTACTCCTAGGTCTTCGCCATGAATGCCCGTTAGTTGCACTTCGGAAGCCCCGATCTGTTCATTAATCAATATCATCTAAAGTTGCACCTCTTGCTCCTCTTAGGCTTCATTCCTTGTCCAGTGCAAGTTCGCCCGTCGTACGATCGTGTAGCACGATGCGAGCTTCGTACCCTTCACCGTTATCTGACTTAAACTTGAGCTTGCTCGTCTTGCCTTTCTCGATCAAGCCTTTGACCATCGCATCCGTGAGGCTACGATTCAAGCTATCTTTCCATATGACAAAACCGCAGCCTGAACGGTAATTGCTACAGCCATAGCCCTTGCGTCCCATGAAAATATGGCCTCCACAGCCCGGTCTTGGACAGCTTCCGATGACAGTTGGCGATGTGCTATCAGAGTTATCTGTTGCAGTTTTGGCGGTCTTCTTTGCCGTACTCTTAGCACGGCTTTCGATAGCAGTATTTGCACTATACTTTTTGCTGGATCTCGCTTCCTTAGCTGGTGGCTCCGCCTTCGCAAAAGCATTTTTCTGCGCTGGACGTTGATGATTCACTTTTTCGATAATCAAACAAGTGAATCTCTTCACATTGCTCATGAACGTGTCCGCAGAAGCTTGTCCACGCGAAATCTCCGTCAATCTCCGCTCCCACTGTCCCGTCATCTCCGGCGAAGTAAGCAATTGCACCCCTGCTCCGCGAATGAGCTCAATCGCCGTGCGCCCTTTTTGCGAAATCATAATTCTTTTGCCCTGCATATCCACATAGCCGACCTGCTTCAAACGCTCAATCGTAGCAGCGCGTGTCGCTGGTGTTCCGAGCCCCGAATCCTTCATCGCATCACGAAGCTCTTCATCCTCAATTTGCTTGCCCGCACTCTCCATCGCCTTCAGCAATGTACCCTCGGTATAATGCTTTGGTGGCTGCGTCTCTTTCGCCTTCACTTCCACATCGGTACAAGCTACCGGAAGCGTAGCATTCAGCTCGAACGGAGCATCCGTTTCCTGCTCCTCTTCTTCTTGAGCATTCGCACCCTCTTCCTTGCTTGAATCTTTACCCGATTCCTTTGTTGCTTTACTCGAATCAGCGGCATAGATCACTTTCCAGCCTAGCGACAGCAGTTGCTTGACTGTCGTTCGAAACATTTCCTGCGCTACTTCAGTCATTACGGTATGTACCTTGTATTCAGCCGGCGGGTAAAAATGGGTTAAAAACCGCTTCACAATTAAATCATAAAGCTTACGCTCATCTGGACTAAGCCCTTGCGGCTTCTTCATCGTTGGCATAATGGCGTGGTGATCTTCAACTTTAGCCGGGTTGCACACATTTTTGTTATTCGTGTTCACGAGTCGTTTATTCGCATTTTGAACGAAGTCGCTGTAATCCGGTGCACTACGAAGCGAGTCCAAGATTCGGTGCATTTCAGGAATGTTCTGCTCATTCACATAGTTCGAGTTCGTCCGCGGATAGGAAATCACTTTATGCTTCTCATATAACGCCTGCGCTACATCCAGTGTCTTTTTCGCAGAGAAGCTGAACTTCCCATTCGCCTCACGCTGCAGTAGCGTTAGATCATAGAGCTTGAATGGATATTCACGCGTATCCTTCACCTCATAGCTCGCAATCGTGCCTGACTTCCCCTTTATCTTCGACGCAATCGCTTCGGCTTTGTCAGCATCAGTGATCCGATCGCCTTGCCAAATACCCCGATACGCCGTCTCCTGCTGGTTGAACAGCGCTGTAATATCATAAAATTTCAACGAATCGAACGCTTCGATTTGCTTCTGACGATCATAGATAAGTGCAAGTACTGGGGTTTGAACTCTGCCAACAGACAACAATTCATTGTGCTTTGTCGTAAATGCTCGGGAACCATTCATTCCAATGAGCCAATCGGCTTCGCTTCGCGCTCGCGCCGCACGCGTCAAATTGTCATACTCCGCGTTATCCCTTAATTGGTCAAACCCTTTACGAATCGTTTCCGCTGTTAAATCCGAAATCCACAATCGTTTTACGGGTTGATGTAAGTGGAGGTGCTCACGAATCAAAGAAAAAATGTGTTGCCCTTCTCGCCCAGCATCACACGCATTAACAAGCTCATTACTGCGGGTCGCAAGCTCCTTAATCACTTGAAGCTGATCGACAGTGCGCGGGTTGGGTAGGAGCTTGAAGGTGTCCGGAATAATGGGCAGGTCGGTGAATCTCCATTTTTTATATTTGTCGTCGTAGAGGTCTGGCTCCGCCAATCCAATCAGGTGACCGATCGCCCAGGTGATAATATAGTGTTCACCCTCTAAATAGGAGCGCTTGTTTTGCGCCTTCGGCTCAATGACGGCGGCAATATTCCGGCCCATGTCCGGCTTTTCCGCAATGATCAACGTCTTCAATCGAGACTCGTCCCTCTCTAGTGGTATCGTTGCAAACTTATCCAATTATAACACATGTCCTTCTCATCAAAATAAAGAAGTCGCTCACCTAAGCGCGACTTCTTCTAGATTTATACCCTACCTATTAAAGTCCCGTTACTGCAGGATCGTACCCTCAGACTTTCCGCTCGGCTGCTTCTCTATTGTCTTAACGGTCTTGCGACCTGGAAACCACCAATTGTACTTGCCCATTAGCTTCATCGCGACTGGAACGAGCAGCATCCGGATAACCGTCGAATCGATGAGAATAGCGATCGCCATGCCAAAGCCAAGCATCTGAATTGGCGGTACACCTGAGAAGGAGAATCCGGTGAATACTGCCACCATGAGCACAGCAGCACCTGTTATAAGCGGACCTGTCTTCTCCATTCCTTCAAGAATTGCCTCTTCATTGTCGCCGTTCTGATCGTACTCTTCTTTAATACGACTCACCAGGAATACCTCATAGTCAGTACTAAGGCCGAACAATAGTGCGAGCAAGAGCACCGGAACGAAGTGGGCAATATGCCCGTTCGCCTCCACACCAAAGATTTCCGAACCGTACCCCATCGCAAACACGAGTACGAGTACGCCCGTAGTTGCCGCGACAGAGAATAGGTTAAGGATAATCGCCTTCAGGGGTAGCAGCAAACTCCGGAATGTAATGACTAAAATAATGAAGATCAAAATCAACATCATGCCAAGCGATGGCAGCAAGCTGTCCTTTATCGCTTCTGATGTATCCATACCGACCATCGTCTCTCCGCCAATACTGAACGTTGTCCCTGTAGGTAAGTCCGCTTGCGGAAGCATCTCATCCCTTAGCTCTGCAATCACCGATCTACCTACATCACTAGATCCGAATTGATCCAGCTGCACTTCGATAATACTCGTGTGTCGATCCTTACTCATGTATCGGTCGATCATAAACTGAACGTCATTTGGTAAAGCCCCTTCTCCTGCTGCGAATAGCGCTGACACTACTTTGCTGTCCATACCTGGGAAGAAGCTCGATACTGATGCAACTCTTACAATCGACTGGTGTTCCATAATTTTTGCCTCTAAAGCCCCAAACTGAGCCAACGCACTTGGTGTCGTCAAATCTTCGTTCTCATTGTGAAAGACAAGGAAGATCGGGCTCGTTGCCCCTACTCCAAATGAAGTTTCCATATGCGAGAAGCCTTGACGAACGGAAGAATCGCTTGGTAGCGTACGAATATCCGGTGAACTGAGCTCCATTTCCTTAGCCGGCATCGCCAGTGCAATTAAACCGACTAATGCGATGACTAAAAATAACACAGGACGACTCATAATCGATTTCGTCCATCTCTTCCACCCGCTCACCTTCGCGCTTGCACGGGGCTTTAAGAACGGAATCGTCCCTTTATTAATCCGTGTGCCCAATATAGCCAATACTGCGGGCAACAATGACAAGCTAGCCAAGCCTGCTACAATTACAACAATTATACCCCCAAGGGCAATCGCCTTGATCGCTGCAATCGGTACAATGAAGAGCGCGCTCAATGCTGCAACTACGGTAATCGCTGAGAATAATACGGTATGACCCGCTGTACGCAACGTGACCGCTAGCGCCTCTCTCACCTGGTTGCCATTTTTCGCAAGCTCCTGCTTGAATCGACTTACGATAAAGAGGGAGTAATCGATTCCTACACCGAGTCCTAACATCATTGTGGAGTTTGTTACGAATACAGACAGTTCAATCTGCTGTGCCACAAGATAAACGATCCCCATCGCTACCAGCACGGAAGCAATCGTAACAATAAGTGGCGTAATCGTCGCAACAATGGAACGAAATACGATAAGTAATATAATAATAATGAGCGGGAAAACGATCATTTCTGCCTTCGCTAATCCTTCCTGGCTTTGCACACTGCTCTCGCCCCAGAAGGCTGCCGTCCCTACGAGATAGGCTTCAATCCCCAAGCTTTGGGCCTGCTCCACGACACGTTGCTGATAGTCAGGTGTATGGTTGATAAGAAAGTCGTAAGGCATATCCATGTCGATGAAGGCAATGCTTACGGTAGGATCTTTACCAATCATCCCAGCACGCACACCTTCAGAGGCATCCAAAATACTGAACACATCCACTACGCCTTCCTCTGTCTTCATTCGATCTACCATTTGTTGAAGCTTTGCATTGTATTCTGATGACCCTGCCTCATATTGCGAATCCTTGACGACAAGTGTTAACGCGCTATCCGATCTGCCTGCGAATTGAGTTCTCATCAGCTTGCTCGCTGATAATGAATGAGAACCAGGCACGTCCCAGCCCCCGCCACTTAACAATGGTGTAAGCTTACCGAAGGCATAGCCCCCAAACAGCATACTTGCGATCCACAACACGACGATCAACCATCTTACTCTGTACAGCTTTTTACCCCAACCATTCAGTAAACGATGCATTATTCTCCACCATCCCGCTTTCTGTTTCTGTTTGAACGATCAAACAATATGAGAAAAATAAAGAGAATAGACCTACTTCTCTTTATTGTTCATCAAAACCTCAGCGAATGCACTGAGCATCCCTGCCATCATGTTATAGGCTTCGTCGTACTGGAAATCAGGGTCCGCCATCTTTTGCAAGCCCAAGCCTTCGATCAATGAATACAACAGTGCAGCCATAATATTCGACTCCGCATCTGAAAAACCACCAACATTGCGGATGACGTCGCTAATGCTTGAACGCTGTTGTGAAAGCATCTCTTTTAACGTTGGCAATGCTGACCCATTACGCAGTCCGATCGCGAATAGCTCGTAACGAAGTCTAAGCCAATCAGGGTCTTCAAGCGCTCTGCGCTTAGGCATTTCTAATAACTCTGTAATTACCTCTGTCGTTAATGTCTGCTTTTGCATATGGCGCAAACCATGGAATGATGTGCAGTATTTCTCTGTTTCACGGCGGAACACTTCAGCAAACAGCATATCCTTACTGGAAAAATAATAATTGATCAACCCTTGAGCAACGCCCGCTTCGTTGGCAATTTCTTTCGTGGAAGCACGATCGTAGCCCTTCTTGGACAATACTTCGTAAGCGGCCGCAATAATCTGCTCGCGTTTATCTAATTCTGTCATCGGCACACCTCTGAATCGTATTGGAGTTACGCATGGAGTGAAGCATTTCTGTTATCTCCAACTCCGTTTGAATGAACGTTCAAACAAATTGTAGCAGAATTTTTTTTCATCTGCAAGAACACAATGAAGAAACCTGCGGAAAAGATTATCCACGGTCATGAGAAAACTCTGAGTGGATCGTGTTTACACACTTTTTGATGCATATAGTGACGGATCGGACATACGTTCCGTTATTTACGGTTTTGGATGTAATTTTCAGTTTTTCCGGTCATACGATCCGCTATTACCCACTTACCCTTTGATTTTTGCCCCATTCTCCTCGTATAACGGATCTGGTGACCGCTCATTTCCATATATACAGTAATTTAGTTTAATAACGGATCTCCTGTCCGATACATATTAGCACTCAGCAAAAGCGATCCGAAATTACCCAAAATAATTACAGGTGAACATTGAGATCTCACTACGAAAAAAAACTCCCTCGCTCCAATTACGGAGTCGGGGGAGTTCCTCTACATGCTGTTATCCATCAATTCGTTTTAAACGGAGACAGATTCGGTTTTTTCCAGCGCTGGTTCCTTCGCCTTATTGGAACTACGCAATGGAATTTCCTTCAAGAACGCCGTCAAAATGAATGCTACCATCAGCAGTGCTGCACCCGAGAGGAACACTGTTGTAAGCGATGAAGTGAGCGCGCTCTTCAGCATATCAATAATCTTCTCAATAATTGGCGTCGCCTCAGGAGGAAGCTTTTCTTGCAACGCAGCTACCATCGGCTGATTAAGCAACGTCTGCATATCAACCAGCTTACCTAGCTGTTCCGCAGTCCCCGCATCTACAGTGGAGAAGTCTGGGCCATTGCCTCCAGTGAATTCAGCGCGAAGGTTATTGCTCATACTCGTAGCCATAATCGTTCCCATGACAGAGATCCCGATGGTACCCCCCATATTACGGAACAACTGTGAGGACGCTGTCGCTACCCCTAGCTCGGAAGGTGGAACTGCATTTTGCACTGTAAGCGAAAATACAGGCATCCCCATTCCGAGTCCTAGGCCGAATACGATCATGCTAAAGACCGCCATCGTTATGCTGTTCATATAAGCCATCATCACCATACCAATGACTAAGATCGGCATCCCAATGAGTGCATAGCGCTTATATTTCCCCGTCTTCGTAATCCATCTGCCGCCAATCATGCTCATGATAACCATACTAATCATCATCGGCATCGTTACATAACCCGAATAGGTTGCTGACACACCTTCAACGCCTTGAACGAAGAACGACAAGTAGATGAGTGCCCCCATCATTCCCGCATTCATCAGAAATCCAACTAAATTGGAAATTGTGACGATTGAATTGCGGAACAACGACAATGGCAGCATTGGGCTTGCCACTTTGCTCTCTACAATTACGAATATGATAAGGAATACGATAGCTGCAGCGAATAAGCCAATCGTCTCTACTGAATCCCAATCGTATTTCGTACCACCTAATGAAAAACCGAGCAAGAGTGGTACGACCGATAACGTTAGGAATAGTGAGCCCCAATAGTCAATCTTTTCAGACGGTCTGCGTTCCACCTTCGGAAATAGGATCCAGATCATAATGAATGCTACGATACCGAGCGGTAGGAAAATCCAAAATAACCATTTCCAACTCATATTGTCGTAGAGCCACCCACCAAGCGCAGGTCCAAGCACACTGGATAGTCCGAATACTGACATCATGATGCCGGTCCACTTTGCTCTTTCCCGCGGTGCGAATAAGTCCCCGACTGCGGTAAACACAGTAGCCATAATAACCCCTGCACCTACACCTTGAATACCGCGATACGTAATTAATTGAAAAATATCTTTGGACAGCCCAGATAAGAACGCCCCGATAATGAACACGACGATCCCGCCCAGTATGAACGGCTTGCGACCATAGATGTCCGACAGTTTTCCAACGAGTACCGTTGCAATTGTTGAGGTAAGCATATAGATCGTGATGATCCATGTATAGTGGTCCAACCCGTTTAAATCTGCTGCGATGCGTATCATCGGCGTACTAACAATTGTCTGATTTATAGCAGAGAAAAACATCGCAACCATAATCCCGATCATAATGGTTACTTTACGTTTGTGTGAAAGATGTTCCAATTTTCATTTACTCCTTCTTTGAATCACTCATAAGTATATGTGTAAAAATACGCTTGAGATGGCGCATGTCTTCTTCAGATAGGTCACCTAGCACTGTTTCGATAACTTCCATCTGTGTTGCCTTTAAAAATTCAATCCGTTCTGCACCTTTCTTTGTAACATGGAGCATAACGACTCTACGGTCATCATCGCCCCGAACCCTTTCAACAAAGCCTAGCTTCGTCAACTTATCGGCCATGCCCGTAATCGCGCCGGGCGTAACCCTCAAGCGGTGGGCGAGCTCGACGGTTTTTTGCGGACCATCATGCTGTAATACATAAATTAGCCTTGTCTGCGTAATTGACAAATCATCACCCAGAGCCTTGCCCCACTTCTGTTTAATATGATGGATTACATCCTTGAAAAGAACTGTCAGCTCAAATCTTGGATTGCTGTCCATTCGCTCTCACTCCTATCTCTATATGCTTCTAAATTACTTTAGATATATATATTTTAGAACTAAAGTATTTAACACTATACGCTCTACTTTTCTCTTTGTCAATTAATTGAAAATTAGGACGAAGAGATCGTGACCTCCAAAATATTTGCCAGCTTCACCCATTGCCCGTCCACAAAAATCCGATAGCCAAGCACATCTATCTTCACAAGACTACCGCTAATTACTCGATCGCCGCGGGGATTCCATACACGCAATTGAACGACCTCGCCTGTTTGGCTCGCCTCTGAAAGGCGATCGTTAATTTCCTCCCATTGCTGAGGGTCGAGCACCGGCTTCGTCCGGCGCTCTGGCTCATGATTCAATGCGATAATCCGCTCCTTGTGCTCCGGCAGCATCATTCGACTCGACTCCCATAATCCGTTATTTTCTAGCTTCTTACTCACTTGTAATGACCTCCAATCTTGCCTGCACGATCGAGTGCCTGCCCCGACTGCGTCATCGAGACCGCTCTCACAATTGCCGCACTGCCATACTTCTCCTTCAGCGCATCCGTTGCACGCTCTAGTACTCTATACCGTTCACGCTCATCGAATAACGACACCTGATAAACGGCATCATCTGAAAGCTGACTTAAGCTAAGCGCCAGCTTACGTACAGGCAACCCTTCCCAATGTCGCTCAAACAGCTCAACCGCCTCATGATACACCTGATTCGTCACATTCGTAGGCTCTGCCATCTTCATCTGCCGATAGAACCCCGTCGGATGATCGAAATCAGCACCCTGGCAACCGACCGATACAACTTGACCCATTACATGCAGCCCGCGGCACCGCCGACAAACGAGCTCCGCCAGCTCGAGCAAAATGACCCGAATCTCGTCCAGTTGTCGATAGTCGCGCGGCAGCGTCATCTGATGGCCGACGCTCTTCGGAGGTACGGTGTGTGTATAAGGGCTAACAGGACTGTCATCCTTGCCATTTGCCAGTCGCCAGTACAATTCAGCGTCAATATCGCAATTTTTTTTAAATTTTTGTTTCATAAGCCGCTTGAGCTCTACAAGCGGTGTTCGCGCCAAATCGCCAATCGTCGCAAACCCCATTGCAGTAAAATGCGCGGTCATACGACTCCCTACCATAAAGAGCTTGTTGATCGGTTGCGTCCATAACGCCGTCTCCAGATCATCTTCTTGCAGCACGAAGATGCCGCTCTCGTTCTTCTTTGCCCATAAGTCGCAAGCCATCTTCGCCGTCACCTTAGAATAGCTAATCCCTACCCGCGTATAGATCCCTGTATCGCTGCGCACCTGATCCTGAATCGCCTGTGCAATTTCTAACGGCGAGCCGAACAGCTGCCGACTACCAGTCACATCAATGAACTGCTCATCGATCGAGTATGGCTCGACAAGGTCGCTGTATGCCCGATAAATGTCTGTAATCTGCATCGACACATCGATGTACTGTTGCATGCGCGGCTTGATGATTACAAGCTCAGGGCATTTGAGCAGCGCCTCACGAATGGTTTCTGCCGTTGTCACGCCATACGCTTTAGCCAGCGGACACGCCGCCAATATAATTCCGCTCCGTCGCTCCGGATCTCCGGCGACAACGAGCGGCTTATTCGCATACTCGGGATGGGCAGCTTTTTCCACCGAAGCATAGAAGCTTTGGCAATCCGCCAGCATAATGACTCTCCGCTTGTTTTGTACCATTGTTCATCCCCCGTCCGTTCCCTTGAACTGAGCCAGTCCCCGTCCGTTATTCCTTCGCCAACGCAATTCCGGTATATACACTTGCCTTCTTCAACGTCTCGGTTCGCACCGTTCCCCACTGTAGCAGCATCTGATGCGTATAGCCACGGCACAAATAATCGACCTCAAGCCCCGCCCGCGTCTGCCGAACCGGAAGCAGCTTAATACCACGCTCCCGCAATCCGCGCTTCAGCCCATAGTGCTCGTCAATGATGTCGTTCTGCACCTTTTTCAAACCATTAATTAAAATCAAATCCAGCTTAAATCCTGCCGAATGAGCCATATGAATGTCGCTTTCGAGGTAATCGAGCATGATCGGAATTAGAATCGCTTCCTTCACCATTCGTAGCTCTTCTTTACTTAGCACTGGAGGCTTCATCTGCCATCCCCCTGTCTTCTTCACACACCTTTTCTAATACGAACATATGTCCGTATTGTACATTATATGCGAACATGAGTTCTAATATCCACATTTATTTTTTTCATCTGTATAACCAAAAAAATACAGCGATCTCTCCCCGGTGAAGTACCGGGAAAAGATCGCTGTATAAACACTTATTCCACTATCTACTTGACAGCCCCATAACGGACTATTCTAACTATTCTAGCGCCTCCAAAAACTGCTTGGCATTCAACACTTTGCCGATCTTCGGGAAGATGAACTTCTCAACATAATCTTGCTCTTCCTGAGTATCTGTTGCCGTACAATCCCCTACAACCATTACTCTGTAGCCTTTGTCATATGCCGATCTCGCACTGGATTCAACGCACCAGTTCGTATGGAAGCCCGTAAATGCAACGTATTCAATCTCATTCGCTCGCAAATAATAGTCAAGACCCGTGGAATGGAACGCGTCGAGCGTCTTTTTACCTTCTACGATAATATCTCCGTCCTGAGGGGTCAACTCGTCAATAATTTCTGGACCCGGTGTGCCTCTAAGCCATGCACCTGTTCCCCAGTCCGCTTCCATATCAATCTCAATGCCCCTCAACCCCTCGTAAGCAGGACCGCCCTTCTTTAGCTCCGGAAAACCCTTATCAAACGGGTGGAAGGGGACGTAGAAGATCTTCACTTTGCCACGAGCTGAATCGAGCAAGCCTTTCAAATTGGCGATGACGTTTCTCTCTGCCAATTGCTCTTTAATATGCGCGTACATCGTGCCTCCTGGTGAAAGAAAATCATTCTGAGGCTCAATTAATACGATCGCTGTTTTATGCGCTGGAATTTTCATAGACATGGAAATCTCTCCTTTAAATTAAGTTTTTAATGTGAACCACAGCTGCAATTGTGATTAATCCAAATGAGCATTTCGCCAGGATCACGGTTGGCCCATAGGAAGTAAGGAATCGCTTTTACTAACACATCGGTTTTTTGAGTTTGAACGGGACGATACAACT
Source organism: Candidatus Cohnella colombiensis (assembly GCA_029203125.1). GTDB lineage: Bacteria > Bacillota > Bacilli > Paenibacillales > Paenibacillaceae > Cohnella > Cohnella colombiensis. The sequence goes on along the minus strand of CP119317.1, from coordinate 357,049 downwards.
GCCCTTCCCACGAGGAAGTCTCTCTTCTTTGCCCTTTCAACTCTAGCGTTACAACACCATCTAACAGATCTGCTTCGTATTGAACCTTGATGTCCGTTTCGTCCACGAGCGACAAATCGCTTAAATCTCTAGCATTATCTGTCTCTTCCATGCAGTATACGAGCGGCCCACGTTGCAGAGCGACCTTGCCGCTGTTCGTTCGGACCGAAGGATGCGACTCCACAAGCTGGATGGGCATGTCGAGCAGCAGTTCGACAACGTCTCCTTGCGCCCAATTGCGGTTGAGCATGAAATAACCGTTGACGATCGGAGCGTCTACCTTATTTCCGTTCACTTTTACTTCCGCATGTGAACACCAGCCTGGATATCGAACGGCGACGGTAAATTCTGCGGCTGTTTCAGGCATAATCGTTAAGCCGATATGCCCTTCCCATGGATAATTCGTTTGTTGGGTAAGTGTAACCCGATTGCCCTTTACATCTACCGTCGTCTCGCTGTCGTTGTATAGATGCACATAGATCCCATCTTCACTCGTGGAATACATGTACTGTCCGATCGATGCGATCAGTCTGGCCACGTTAGGCGGACAGCACGCGACATTAAACCACTTGTGCCGGCCTGGCATCATTTTGTCAATGATTAGGGTGCTGGCGTATTTGAATCGATCCGGATATACAGCCAAGTAATTGGCGTACGAATATTCATCTCCATTCACGGAAACGCCACTTAGCACGGTATTGTACAGCGTTTGTTCCATCACATCGGCATATTTTCTGTCGGCGTTAAATTGCAGCATTCTGTGCGCCCACATCACGAGCCCAATGGACGCACATGTCTCATTGTACGTATACTCGTTAGGTAGGTCATAATCAAACGTGAATCTTTCTCCATCAGACGAAGGACCGATTCCGCCCGTAATATACATTTGTCGCTGCGTCAATCTATCCCAAAGCTTCTCTGATGCATCAAGTAACGTTTTGTCTTGGGTATCCGCCGCCAAATCTGCCATAGCGCTGTACATATACATCGCTCTTACAGCATGACCCACCGGAGCCTCTTGCTCTCTTACTGGAAGATGCGATTGGTATTCGGCGTAGGGTCCGTGTTCTTTCAAATAATATTTCAAGTGCCGTTGTTGATTGGCTGTCTTCTCCGTATCGACTCCCCGTTGCAAGGATTCAAGCTCGAAGAAATACGGTTGTTTGCCGCGTTCGTCGATAAAATATTTGCTCAATTTCAAATATCTTTCTTCGCCTGTCGCGCGGTAAAGCTTGACTAGCGCAAGCTCAATTTCCTGGTGTCCGCAATAGCCATGAATCTTGCCTGGCTCACTGCCAAAGCGTGCATCGATGTGATCCATGTATCGGCACATGACATCAAGGAATTTGCGTTTACCTGTGGCCAAATAATAGGCGACTGCGCCCTCAGCCAAATGACCCGCACAATACAACTCATGCATATAATAGAGGTTTGTCCACTTCTTGTCGGGTTCGATCAAATCAAAATACGTATTGAAGTATCCATCACTTTGCTGATTTTCCGCAATCTCGTCGATGACACTATCAACCAGCTTTTCTAACTCCGGATCCGGGTACTTGGCAAGCGAGAAAGCCGCAGCTTCGATCCATTTTCCAAAGTCCGAGTCCCAAAACGGATGGGGGGCATTCGGATCGCCAGCTTTCCAGTTCCGCTTAAGCGCTTCGAAACTTCCTCTTTCCTCGAAGCGTTTGTATTGACTCGGAATCGTTACAAAATGATTGATTTGTTGCCTTCTGCCCCACAATCCTCCGAGGACATTCGTATCCTTCCAGGAAATGGGTGCCAACTTTTGCACAGCCTGAGCTTGCCGTATCACATCGCTCAATGATTTACCCCCTTTGAAGAAACACAACTGTGGAATTCATTATGATTATAGGGAATAAATCCGTTCGAAAAATCACACTTTTTTTAAAAAGCTGTACTATCTTTAGCTTTTATTTCGGCAATTGGATAATCACTTTCGTACCTACGGACACTTCCGATTCGATCGTAAAATCAATCTGTTCCCCGTAGATGATTCGAATCCGGTCTCGCACATTATTTATGCCGATAGAGGAAGAGTTCTCATCCAATAGTTCACGCAGCTTATCCTCACTAATACCGACCCCATTGTCCTCGACGCAGAAATAACGATTATCGTCCTGGAACCATCCGGAGATTTTCAATGTTCCGACTCGCTTCAAACCATTAAATCCATGAATGAGCGCATTCTCGACAAGAGGCTGCAGGAAAAACTTCGGAACATAGAACTCGTATAACCTTGGATCGATATGATACTCCACTTTGAATTTCCCCTCAAATCGAGTCTCCATAATATGAATATAGCTTTTTGTATAATTCAAATCTCTTTCAAGCAGGATGACATCCTTCCCCGTTTCCAGCGAATACTTCAACATCGTCGATAAGCTCATAATAATATCGCTGGTTTCGTCCTGTCCGTTCTTGATGAGCTTCAAATTAATAATATTTAATGTGTTATACATAAAGTGAGGATTCAGTTGCAAATTGAGCGCTTTGATTTCTGCTTCTTTTTTCATAATTGTGCTCTTATAGTTCTCTTCGATGAGGTTTTGAATCTTTCCGTTCATACTATTAAATTTGTATATCAGTTTGCGGAACTCGAGACTTCCTTTCTCCGGAACGATCAAATTAAAATTTCCATATCCCACTTGGCTTATGGCTGCATTTAATGTCCGAATTGGACGAGTGATCGTTGTGGAAACTAGAATGGAGATGAATAGTGAAATGATAATGAGCACGATGACAGCAGAGAACAAATTCGTTCGTATAACAGGAATCATGTCTGTAACGATGAAATCCTCACGAACGGCAAATACCGAAATCCATTCCGTCGTCTTGGACGTATCGTACGTAATGATCATTCGTTGTCCATCTATATTGACTGTGTCTATTCCCGAGCCTTCGCTAACTACTTTGTCCAACCATTCGAAATTGACTTTCTGTCCTAACTTCTCTTTATCTTGATGCGTAATATAATGACCGTCCTTCGAGATGACAAAGTAGTACATATTGTTAATTGGAATATTGTTCTCAAATATTTTATTAAAGAAGAGATCATTGAAATTAACGAGTAAAACCGGGCTTTCCCCTTTCTGCGCATCAGGTATGTCTTCTCTCTTGTAGGTGAAGTCAACATGATTCAGCAGCTTAATCGCGGAGAACATTCGACTATAATCAAAGCTGACACTAGACATCTGAGGCTGTTTGAACATATCCACGAAAGAATAAGTAGGCGCCCAGGTTAGCTTTCCGTCTGCTTTAATTGCTTGTTCATAGAGATCCGTTTGATGAAAGGTTTGCTTAGGAAGGTATCCTCTAGCCGAGCTGTTTCCGAATATATAAGGCTCTGTCACCAAATACACAGAATAGATGTCGGAAGAATGTAAAAAATATTTATTCAAGATGTTGCTAATCTCCTGGTCCAATAAATACATGGCATATTCGTCGTTTGAATCGTACGTTATCGAAAGTAGCTCCTCAAGATCCTTATCTACCGCAAAACCTAATATATACTCCTTAATTTGCTCTAATTTTGAATCTATAATCTCATTATTCTTCACTATCGTTTCATGAAGGTTTTTGCGAGCGATATTGTCAACCATCGATTTTGAAGCCCCATAATATTGGATGCCAATCATGATTAATGGAATCGTTATTAGCAAAATATTCGTGAAGAGCAATCGTTCCTTGATTCCAAGATTGACCCATATATTCCATAATTTATTCATTATGCAACCCCTTAATTAACCTTGTGCATTTTCCTAAATCTGTTGGGGGAAATCCCAGTCTCTTTTTTGAACATCTTGATAAAATAAGTAGAATCGCTATATCCGACCATGGAGGAGATTTCGTATATTTTTAAATTTGAGCTTTGCAATAAATGTTGCGCCTTCTCGATCCGAACTTTGGTCAAGTATTCCGAGTATCCAATTCCGCCATATGTTTTGAATAAGTTACTTAAGTACGACGGGTTAAAATGAACATGGCTGGCGATGGCTTCCAGTGAAAGATCCTTCATATAATTTTGCTCAATATACGTTTTGCATTGCTGAATCAAATACTCATTTTTATACATATCCCGTTTTGTCCAGAAACCGACTAGCTCGTCCATAATCAATTTCATCACTCTTCTGATCTCTTCGCATTTCTCGCTCTCATAGAGTTGGCTCGAATATCGCTTCGTCAGCTCCTCCAATTGATCGTCAGGAATGGCTAGCTTTATTTTCTCAACGAGATTTAGCACAATATATATGCAGTATTCTTTGATTTGAACAGGTCGGAGCATCAGAGTGGTGCGGTTTAATTGATCGAAGGTTTCGTTAAGAATTCCATAGATGGTGGCCAGATTCCCGAGATTAATCTCAACGGTCAATTTATTTTCCAGCTCGTACAGGTTTAATTGACCTTTCGCTGATTCCATCCGTATTGTATTGAAAGGAATGCATTTCTCGTCTCTTCTGAAGAAACTGTAGTCCAACGCTCTTACACTCTGCTCAAACTGGGTTTGGATATCTCTGAAGACATGATCGGACGGATTGCTGATGCCGATCGTGAGGGTTATCTTCAACTCGTTCTCGATTTGATCGATGGCTGGAATCAATAGCTTGATCAAATTTTCGGTTTGGAGCTTTACAGGATGCTCCGCATGTGTGACGAATACCATTCGTTTATTATGAGACATTAGCGTAAACATGAGTGTGTGCCCTACCGATTGTAATGTGTTTAATAGTAAGACGTTCACCTGATCCATCATGCTTTTGAGCTGTGAAGAGGTATACTGCCCAGACATCCCTTTAACCCTTCCGACTTCGCTGACCATCACAATTCCCCTGCCTTGATCAGGTAATAAATCGGATATTTCTTGAAGTTCGTTATCGTTCATCTCACCGAGTACCCACTTATTTAGCTGGTGCTCCATATAAATCGGCAACGACTGCTCCAACTGCCGATGAAGGCTGTTTTGTCCTTCCTGCAGCAGTTTCTTCTCGTCTCTAGCTTTAACAATCCGTTCGAACAATTGCAGTAGACTCTTTTTGGAGACGGGTTTTACTAAATATTCAATAACGCCATATTCAATGGCTTTCTTAGCATACTGAAAATCACCAAAGCCGCTTAAGATGACAAGCAACATATCATTCTTGACTTGCAGAATATGCCGAATCAATTCAAGACCATCCATTTGCGGCATGCGAATATCGGTCATAACGACATCAAATTCATGACTTCGGATGAGCTTGAGCGCTTCTGCACCTGAATTAACACCTTTCACCTCAAAATCGGGTCTGAGTGCACTAACGATGTCTACGAGCTCTCTTACTTGTCCCTGCTCGTCATCAACAATCAGCATCTTTATCATCATTTCACCTATTCGAAAATGATAGTGTAAATTCAATCACAAAAATACTACAACCCGCCTATATTTAGGCGGGCAAAATATTCTATCAGCCTTTGATCCCTGTAGTGGCAATCCCTTCAACGAAGTATCTTTGGCCAAACATAAAGATGATGATGACCGGTAAGACAACAACGGTAGCCGCTGCCATCAGAAGATGCCATTGTGAGGCATACATGCCAATGAACGTGCGAAGACCAAGCTGTAACGTATACTTCTGTTCCCCATTAAGAAAGATTAGTGGCCCGATGAAATCATTCCACGTATTCAAGAATGTGAACAAACCTGTCGAAATTAGAGCAGGTTTAGATAATGGAAGGATAACCTTTCGGTAGATCGTGAAATGACCTGCTCCATCCATAAATGCCGCTTCATCCAGTTCCTTGGGCAAAGACTTAAAGAACTGTCTGAGTAAGAAAATATTAAACATTCCTCCTCCAAACACGCTGGCGACCCCTACCCCAAACCATGAAGGTAAGATCAAAGGAATGTACGTATTAACGAAACCAAGATATTTCCACATAACAAAGCTTGGAATCAAGGTGGCGAAATACGGAAGCATAATGCTCGACATAATGAGTGCAAATACAATTTCTCTGCCCCGCCATTGAATTCTAGATAAGCCATAAGCGCTTAATGAACACGATACAATAATTCCGGCAACACTGAGAATGACGATCGTAAATGTATTGATAAAGTAGCGCCCGAAAGGTAGCGCTGTAAGAGCTTCAATGTAATTATCCCACTTAAAGGGATCCGGGAAAAACACAAGCGGATACTCGAAAATTTGATTCATATCCATAAGAGAACTGCGCACCAGCCAGTAGAATGGCACGATACAGATGGCCGCTCCGCCATATAGGATGACGTATAACAGAATTCTTTGAATTGTTTTCACCTTGATCGGTCTCATTAGTCATCCCCCTCGTAAAACACCCATTTTTTAGAGGTGAGGAATGCTAGCCCCGTCATCGTGGCAATCCCTACGAATAGAACCCATGCCATTGCTGTTGATCCACCTATATTCTGGAACGTGAAAGCTTCACGGTACAAGTAATAGACATAGAATAAACTCGAGTTATTTGGACCGCCATCTGTAATGATGTACGCCTGCAAAAAGGTTTGCATGCTGGCGATCATATGCATAACAGCATTGAAAAAGATAATCGGCGTCATCAAAGGTAAGGTTACATGTATCAGCTTTCTAAATGTACCTCCGCCATCGATTTCAATCGCTTCAAACAGGTGATGGGGAACTCCCTGTAAACCAGCTAGGAAAACGACCATTATGTTGCCGGTTGACCACACAGCCATCATGACCAGTGATGGAATAACCGAATCTTCACCGAAAAGCCATTTGCTGGTCGGTAAATGCAGCTCTTCAAGCAAATAATTAAGGAGGCCAAAGTCCGGGTTCATCATCCACATCCAGATCATGGCGGAAGCGACTATAGGAACGATCGTCGGAATGTAATAAACCAATCTGAGAATCGACCAACCGCGAACTTTATTATTTAATAACAACGCAACCAAGAAAGCTCCAATAATGCCTAAAGGCACGTTTAAAACGACAAGGTACACGGTTACCATTATCGATTTGAAATAAAATGGAGCCTCGCCAGTAAACAGACGCGTATAATTGTCAAAGCCAATAAATTTCACATCACCGATAACAGAATAATTGGTAAAGCTCATGACCAAGCTTGCCAACATCGGACCTGCAGCGAAAAGAATAAATCCTAGTACGGCGGGAGAAGTAAACATTAAACCATAAAACAGGTTTTTCTTAGTGGCAGGTATACGGAATTTTTTCCATCTTGGTCTTGTTCTAGATGCGGCTTCGCTCATGGTTTACACCTGCTTTCATACGAAAAGAGGGTTGGAAATACACAACCCTCTATATGTTGGAGTGAATTACTTATCGTATCTGCCTTGAATGAGTGCATTAACTTCCTGCTCAATCGATTTCATCGCATCTTCCGCCGTTGTTTTGCCGAAATAGGTGCGTTCGATTGCGGGTTGAACGATGGAATCGATTCGTACAAAGTTCTTCACATAAGCAGATGGATGCTTTTTGAAGTTGTTCAAGCCTGTTTCCATGATCGCTTCTTTGTATCCGTCCGGATGTGCAGGTTTAACATCTGCCCATTTCGCAATAAATTCTGGATCCGTATAGTATTTTTTCATGAGTGGCATCCATAAGCCGTTCGCGTGAAGATCCATAGAAGTTTCTGGATTCGCTAGCCACTTCCAGAACAGATAAGCTTCTTCCGGATGTTTGGAGGATTGGAATATCGATGCCACTCCGAAGCCCGGGCTACTCACCTGATATTTGATTTTCGGCATAATGCCTATGCCAAAATCAACACCGCTTTTTCCTAAATCGAGAAGTACCCACTGACCTGTCATCAAGATAGCAACTTGTTTAGACTGTATGCTTGCCGCTGCGGCAGGAATGGATTTCGACTCCGCAGGAGAAGGCGCAACATGGTGTACGTTGATCAGATCCGACATCTTTTGAATCATATCAATCGATTCAGGTTGCGTTAGTCCGAATGATTGACCATCCTCCGAGATGTAATCTCCCCCTGCTGACGAAACTAACGGCATATAACCGACGAAGTTCGCAGCAAAGTTGATTCCATATTGTCTGATTTGATTGTGATCGAAATTCGGATCATTTGCGTTTCTGCCTTTTTTGTCGAGTGTCAGTTTCTTCGCAATTTCGATCAACTGATCCCAATTTAATGCTTTATCTGCCGTGGTCGGGAGTTCTGCAACCCCAGCTTCCTTGAAAAGCTCTTTGTTGTAGAACATGCCATATGACTCCATCGCTGTATACATCCCAAAAGATTTCTCTGGTGCCCAATAGATAAACGCCTGTTCTAGAAAATCTTCCTTATTCAGCTCTGGATCCTGATCAATAAAATCGAAGATATTGTGAAGCTTACCTTCCTCAGCCAGCGGCAAAGCCATGAAGTCTCTCACATATCCGATGTCTGGAGCTTCATTACCGGCAACCATCGCTGTTAATTTAGTCTCATAGTCTGCAGGAATATGCTGCGCGTTAACCTTGATGTAATCATATTTCTTCTCGAAGTTGGCAACCGCAGCTTCCATTGCAGCTTTTTCGTACGGGCTTCCCCAATAGGTGAACTTCAAGGTGACGGGGTCCTTCTTCGAATCGACCGTAGATGGGGTCTCCGAGCTACCAGCATTATTCGCGCTAGCACTGCCGTTGGTACTGGTGTTGTTGTTCGAACCGCATCCGGCAACAAGCATTGAAACCATAATGATAAGGACAACCGCAGTAAACATTCTTTTTGATATGTTGTGCATTTTCTGACCTCCCTCATAAATTAGCCTTACTTTGTCGATTGCAACTTCATTATAAAAATTCAATCGAACATAAAAGTAAGACTATTTTTGAAAAACTGTAGTTATTTTAGGAGATCAATGAAAAGGCTTACATAATGGATAATAAAATATTATGAGATGACCAAATGGACTGGATCCCCCTCAAGAAATGCCTCCACATTAGTGACAGCGATATCTAGAAGCCGTATTCGCGCTTCCTTGGAAGCCCATGCGATATGCGGTGTTAATATACAATTCCGAGCGGTAAGAAGCGGATTTGATGTCTGTGGCGGCTCTGATGAGAGAACATCCAAACCACATCCTGCAATCGCACCCTCATTGAGGGCATTTGCCAAATCAAGCTCGTCGACCAAACCACCCCTTGACGTATTCAAGAGGTACGCTGTCTGCTTCATTTGCTTCAACGTATCATATCGAATTAACCTCTCCGTGCTAGCAGTGAGTGGACAATGAAGGCTAATAACGTCGGCCGTCGAAAGAAGCTCAGGTAAGTCAAGCCACTCGATTTGACCATTTAGATTGTCCTGTTTGCGGGTACGAGAAGCAACGACAACTCGCATGCCGAATGCTAAAGCGATTTGAGCTACGGCCTGCCCGATGTCACCGAATCCGACCACGCCGAATGTTTTACCCTGCAGTTCTGAAAGCGGGGATACCGTGAAGGAAAAGTCAGGGCTATTTGCCCATTTCCCCTGATGAATCGCCTCATTGTGCTTCCCTACATGCAAACACAATTCTAGCAGCAAGGCGAAAGTGAGCTGCGCCACCGAGGAACGGCTATATCCCGGTACGTTCGTCACCAAGATGTCAGCCTTTTGAGCTGCTTGTATATCTACTATATTGTACCCAGTGGCCAGGACACCGATATATCGGAGACGTGGAAGATTGGCAATCGTCTCAGCTGTCAACGGCGTTTTATTCGTCAGAATGATATCGGCCTCCGATGATCTGCTGACAATTTCATTCGCTGGAGTTCGATCGTACACAGTCACTCGCCCCAGCTTTTCCAGTCTACCCCAGCTTAGATCTCCCGGATTTAACGTGTAACCGTCCAGAACTACAATATTCATTTGTTCTCCACCCTACTTGTCCATAATTGAAATACCTGCTGCATCTGTTTTTGAACCCATTCATAAGCATGCTCAAGCGCAAGATCCAAGGAAACAGGTCCAGGCACAATGGAAAATGCACTAGTAACGCCTAACTGTTTCAGTTGCTCTGTTGTAAGCTCAACGGAACCCGCTAATGCGATAACGGGAATGCGGTACTTTCTCGCCGAATCGCACACACCCTTAATTGCTTTTCCCGATAGTGTCTGATGATCTAACCTTCCCTCTCCGGTGACGATCAAATCGGCATTCTGAATGGTGGACTCCCAATCCACATTCTCTAGCATAATATCGATACCTGATTTCAGTTTCCCACCCATAAAGGCCACAAAGGCAGCACCCAATCCACCGGCAGCTCCACCGCCAATGATATCTAGCATCTGAATTCCCTTTTGATGCAAAACACAATTTGCAAAATGCGCTAACGATGCATCAAGATGTTGAATCATTACAGGTGTGGCTCCTTTCTGTGGACCGAACACAACGGATGCACCCTGACTGCCACATAGCACATTATCGACATCGCATGCGATTGTAAACACGGATTCATGCACAGCTGGATTTAAGCCCAATTCGTCAATGTCCGCCAATCTATTTAATGAACCTCCTCCTTCAGGCAAAGGCTGACCATCTTCTCCGAGAAATTGGATACCTAGAGCGCGTAACATTCCCATGCCCCCATCATTGGTCGCGCTTCCACCTAACCCCACAATAAAATCCCGATAACCTTTATTCAACAGGCTACCAATCAATTCACCCAGTCCATAACTCGAGGTAACTAACGGATTGCGCTCTTTGTCTGGCACCAGCGTTAATCCAGAAGTTTCCGCAACTTCAAGGACCACGGTCTTGCCGTTTCCTAAGATGCCATAAGTGGCCTCTACGATTTGTCCGATCGGGCCCGTTACCTTCTCTTTATGAAGCGTTCCCCCTGTAGCTTGAATACTATTGACTACAGTACCCTCTCCGCCATCAGCCAAGGGGATCTCAATCACGTCAGCCTCAGGGGCAATGCTGCGGACCGCTGTTGAAATCGCATGACACAGACGCTGTGAAGATAAGGAGCCCTTAAAGGAATCAGGCGCAATTACAATTTTCATCCAAATCTCTCCTCGTATTGAACAAAATAAAAATCACACCACCGAAGCGCTTCGGTGGTGTATTCGCGGACTATTCTAACTATTCTAGCGCCTCCAAAAACTGCTTGGCATTCAACACTTTGCCGATCTTCGGGAAGATGAACTTCTCGACATAATCTTGCTCTTCCTGAGTATCTGTTGCCGTACAATCCCCTACAACCATTACTCTGTAGCCTTTGTCATATGCCGATCTCGCACTGGATTCAACGCACCAGTTCGTATGGAAACCCGTAAATGCAACGTATTCAATCTCATTCGCTCGCAAATAATAGTCAAGACCCGTGGAATGAAACGCGTCGAGCGTCTTTTTACCTTCTACAATAATATCTCCATCCTGAGGCGTCAGCTCGTCAATGATTTCTGGACCCGGTGTGCCTCTAAGCCATGCACCTGTTCCCCAATCGGCTTCCATATCAATCTCAATGCCCCTCAATCCCTCGTAAGCAGGACCGCCCTTCTTTAGCTCAGGAAAACCCTTATCAAACGGGTGGAAGGGGACGTAGAAGATCTTCACTTTGCCACGAGCTGAATCGAGCAAGCCTTTCAAATTGGCGATGACGTTTCGCTCTGCCAATTGCTCTTTAATGTGCGCGTACATGGTGCCTCCTGGTGAAAGAAAATCATTCTGAGGCTCAATTAATACGATCGCTGTTTTATTCGCTGGAATTTTCATAGACATGGAAATCTCTCCTTTAAATTAAGTTTTTAATGGGAACCACAGCTGCAATTGTGATTAATCCAAATGAGCATTTCGCCAGGATCACGGTTGGCCCATAGGAAGTAGGGAATCGCTTTTACTAACACATCGGTTTTTTGAGTTTGAACGGGACGATACAACTGCCCTTCCCACGAGGAAGTCTCTCTTCTTTGCCCTTTCAACTCTAGCGTTACAACACCATCTAATAGATCTGCTTCGTATTGAACCTTGATGTCCGTTTCGTCCACAAGCGACAAATCACTTAAATCTCTAGCATTATCTGTCTCTTCCATGCAGTATACGAGCGGCCCACGTTGCAGAGCGACCTTGCCGCTGTTCGTTCGGACCGACGGATGCGACTCCACAAGCTGGATGGGCATATCGAGCAGCAGTTCTACAACGTCTCCTTGCGCCCAATTGCGGTTGAGCATGAAATAACCGTTAACGATCGGAGCGTCTACCTTATTTCCGTTCACTTTTATTTCCGCATGTGAACACCAGCCTGGATATCGAACTGCGACGGTAAATTCTGCGGCTGTTTCAGGCATAATCGTTAAGCCGATATGCCCTTCCCATGGATAATTCGTTTGTTGGGTAAGTGTAACCCGATTGCCCTTTACATCTACCGTCGTCTCGCTGTCGTTGTATAGATGCACATAGATCCCATCTTCACTCGTGGAATACATGTACTGTCCGATCGATGCGATCAGTCTGGCCACGTTAGGCGGACAGCACGCGACATTAAACCACTTGTGCCGGCCTGGCATCATTTTGTCAATGATTAGGGTGCTGGCGTATTTGAATCGATCCGGATATACAGCCAAGTAATTGGCGTACGAATATTCATCTCCATTCACAGAAACGCCACTTAGCACAGTATTGTACAACGTTTGTTCCATCACATCGGCATATTTTCTGTCGGCGTTAAATTGCAGCATTCTGTGCGCCCACATCACGAGCCCAATGGACGCACATGTCTCATTGTACGTATACTCGTTAGGTAGGTCATAATCAAACGTGAATCTTTCTCCATCAGACGAAGGACCGATTCCGCCCGTAATATACATTTGTCGCTGCGTCAATCTATCCCAAAGTTTCTCTGATGCATCAAGTAGCGACTTGTCTTGGGTATCCGCCGCCAAATCTGCCATAGCGCTGTACATATACATCGCTCTGACAGCATGACCCACCGGAGCCTCTTGCTCTCTTACTGGAAGATGCGATTGGTATTCGGCGTAGGGTCCGTGTTCTTTCAAATAATATTTCAAGTGCCGTTGTTGATTGGCTGTCTTCTCCGTGTCGACTCCCCGTTGCAGGGATTCAAGCTCGAAGAAATACGGTTGTTTGCCGCGCTCGTCGATAAAATATTTGCTCAATTTCAAATATCTTTCTTCGCCTGTCGCGCGGTAAAGCTTGACTAGCGCAAGCTCAATTTCCTGGTGTCCGCAATAGCCATGAATCTTGCCTGGCTCACTGCCAAAGCGTGCATCGATGTGATCCATGTATCGGCACATGACATCAAGGAATTTGCGTTTACCTGTGGCCAAATAATAGGCGACTGCGCCTTCAGCCAAATGACCCGCACAATACAACTCATGCATATAATAGAGGTTTGTCCACTTCTTGTCGGGTTCGATCAAATCAAAATACGTATTGAAGTATCCATCACTTTGCTGATTTTCTGCAATCTCGTCGATGACACTATCAACCAGCTTTTCTAACTCCGGATCCGGGTACTTGGCAAGCGAGAAAGCCGCAGCTTCGATCCATTTGCCAAAGTCCGAGTCCCAAAACGGATGGGGGGCGTTCGGATCGCCAGCTTTCCAGTTCCGCTTAAGCGCTTCGAAACTTCCTCTTTCCTCGAAGCGTTTGTATTGACTCGGAATCGTTACAAAATGATTGATTTGCTGCCTTCTGCCCCACAATCCTCCGAGGACATTCGTATCCTTCCATGAAACCGGTAAAAGTTTAATAATTTGTGACAAGTTAGGTACCTCCTTGATGTTCGCGCTTCACTCTTGTACACTTGTTTCTAAGAAAATAGCCTTAAGGAGATTGTGAGAATGAAATATCTTAACTCCAATGTGACAACGCCTCTTACTTTTATCTCATGCGGACAATTTTCTACTAATGAACCCTGGAAACATAGCAAACGTATCATCAACAGCTTTGAAATCATCATTGGAATAAAAGAAGTGCTATATATCCAACAAAATGACACAAAATACGAGGTGGGGCCTGGAGACGTTCTGGTGCTTCTACCCGATCAGGTTCACCAAGGCTACGCGGAAAGCCATAAGGATATCTCGTTCTATTGGATGCACTTTGATACTCCTGAAGGATATCAATTATTGGATAAGCCTTTCGTGATGAACCAACTCCAACAGCTACACACGCAATCTACTAATAACAAAGACAGCTCATCCATTTATATTCCGATTTACAGCCATCCACCGGCTATCGAAAGAATCTATATTCAATTTCAACAAATCCTTCATATTGCATACTCCAATTACTACACCAACATAGGTGTCAGTTTTCTTTTGACATCCCTATTAATCGAAATGACGGAGCAAACAATCCAACAATCACTTCATCCCGGACTTCGAATGGAAACGGATAAAAATTTGGCGAAAATTATGGAATGGGTACGTATTCATTCGTCATCGAGCACTCTCAACGTCTCCACAATCGCCGAACAATTTAATTACAATAGAGATTATTTATCCCGTTTATTTAAACAAAAAACAAATATGAACCTGCAGTCATTCATCCATGAAGTTAAGATTGCCAAAGCGAAAGATTTGCTGTCCCGCACATCGAAGAGCACGAAGGAAATTGCTTATTCGATCGGAATAAATGATGAGAAGTATTTCATGCGTTTGTTCAAAAAGTACGGGAAAATCACCCCGACGGAATACAGAGAAGCTTATTACAGAACGCATATGAACAACTTGTGACCCGACTCAGCCCTTCATCGCTCCAGTCGTCAGCCCGCTAACAATATGTTTCTGTATCAAGATGAAAATCAGAATAATAGGAACCATGGCAATCGTTGCGACAGCCATTAAGCTGTTCCATTCCGTACCGTATACACCGATAAAGTTGTATAGTCCCAGCGTTATCGGGCGTATGGATTCATTCGTTGTCAGGATCAACGAGTACAGCAAATCTCCCCATCCATACAGGAAACAGAACGCGCCAACCGTATAAAGTCCAGGCTTCACAAGCGGAAGGATCACTCTAGTAAACGTTCCAAATTTACCGCACCCATCAATTAATGCCGCACTCTCAAGCTCACTTGGGAGTGCTTGGAAAAATGGGCGAAGAATCATAATTGCAAATGGAACTGCAATCGTAGCATCCGCCAATATAAGCGAGAAGTAATTGTTCAACAGGCCTATATTAGCAAACGTGATGAAAAACGGAATGGCTAGCATAATCGTAGGCATCATCTGCGTAATTAGTAAGAGAAACAGAATCAGGCCTTTCCCTCTAACTTTCAATCGGGTTAGCGCATAAGCCGAAGGCGCAGCGACAAGAAGAGAGAAAATCATCGTACCCCCTGCAATGATGAAGCTATTCCCGAAATAATTAAGCATCTTATTGCTTTTAACGAAATTGTCTACATACGCTTCAAATACAAATTCGGACGGTATAATTTTGGGTGGATAGGCGAACAACTCCGTTACTGGTTTCACTGAAGTTGAAATCATCCATATAATTGGAAAGAGGAAGAGTACTGTAATGATCAATCCAACTATGAAATAAATGGCTTTATTAATTGGTTTCAATTCATTCATTACTCATTCCTCCTCACTACGGATTAACTTAAGGTAACCTATCGAGACTACAATCACGATGATAAGCATAAAGCCAGCAACCGTTGCCGCCCTACTAAAGTCATACGTGACAAAAGCGAGATTGTATGCGTGAAGCGGGAGTACGGATGAAGAATTGACTGGTCCGCCGTTCGTCATAACTAAGATCAAGTCGAAAACCTTAAACGTATAAATGAAACCTAGCACTAATAAAATATAAATCGTTGATTTCAACATCGGTAATGTGATGAAGAAAAATCGTTGAATCGGATTTGCCCCATCCATCTTCCCAGCTTCGTACACATCCTCTGGCAACGATTGCAGGCCTGCGAGTAAAATCAACATATTAAAAGGTATGCCCAGCCATATATTCGAAATTATCGTACTTGCCAGCGAAAAATTCTGATCCGTCAACCAAGTGATCGGTTCGTTGATAACGCCAATGACAATCAGAATGTAATTGACGATTCCCTGTTCTCCTGCAAACATCCATTTAAACAACGACCCACTGATAACGGAAGGGATGACCCAAGCAACAAGCATCAATGAGCGAAACAGATTTCTGGCGGGAAATTTATAGTTGAAAAAGAGAGCTAGCATAAACCCAATTGCAAATTGAAAAATTAAGCTTAAACCAGTGAATAGTGTGGAGTTTTTTAACGAGATCATAAACGCCGCACTCTTCAGTTCCTCTGCGTAATTGCGAAATCCAACAAAATGCTGTTCGCCCTGTATATTGCTTACCGTGACATCTTTGAAACTAAGAATTATATTGTAAACAATTGGGTAAATCATAAATACAGCAAGAAACAGTAATGCTGGAACCAGAAAAGCATAATTACCAGAGCCTTCCTTGAATCGGCTCCATCTAAACTTAGTCACGTTTATCTTACGAGTTTCCATGTCAGGCGATCGCTCCCTTTTAACGAGTTGCCGGCAGTGTCAATTCCTTTCCTCCTGCCGGCAACATATGCTTCTCTACTTAAGGAACGGCTTAATGATATCTTCCGCTTCTTTCACTGCATTGTCAGCACTTGTGTGATTCGTGAACACTTTTTGCATCATTTCTTGAATTGCAATGGACATTTTTGGATAGTCAGGTCCGTAAGCGCGAGCTTTGGCGAATGGCATACTATCTGCAAACGGCTTCAGCAATGCATTCTTCTGCCAATGGTCATCTTGAACAACATCTTTACGAGGTGCTACGTTTCCAATAGCTACGTTAATATTTTTCAAGTTTTCAGCTTCTTGCGTAAATTTCAAAAAGTCCCATGCCGCGTCCTGATGCTTTGACTCTGAAGAAATTCCCAGATTCATGCCGCCAAGGATCGTTCCATCTGCTTGTCCTTTAGGAAGCGGTACCGTTGCCCATTTAAAAGTAGCTTGTTTGGTTAGGTTCGGAATTTGCCAAGGACCGTTAACCATCATTGCTGTTTTGCCAGCAGCGAATTGGATCATCACGTCTTGTTGCGTCTGTGTAAGAATATCCTTGGTCATGTTTCCATTATCAATTAATCCCTTCCACAAGTTCAAAGCATCTATCGTTCCTTGGCTGTTGATGTTGGTCACATCTCCACCACCCTGCCAAACAAATGGTAGGAATTGGAACACGCCTTCTTCACTGTTAATACCCGAAGCTCCGAATCCGTAAACGCCGTCTTTCGAGAGCGTTGCAGCAATACTCTTAAGCTCCTCCCAGGTTGTCGGCGGTTGCAGGTTAGCTGCTTCGAACATGTCGACGTTGTAGAAAAGTGCTAGCAGGTTGTTGCTAAGCGGGATCCCATAATTTTTACCGTCTAGAATGGTTGAAGACATTGGCCCATCAAAGTATTGGTCAATTTCGCCCCATTGTTTAATTAGGTCCGAGATGTCTGCGAATACACCTGCAGCAGCTAAAGATAAGTGATCTGCGCCATCCACGAGTGCGATGTCAGGCAATGTTTTGGAAACAATCCCCACCATCAGTTTCTTAGTATTGTCAGCAAAGGGCACATTCTGACGGTCGATCGTCACATTCGGATGCTTATCCATATAAGCTTTAATTAACGCATCCATCGCCTCGCTGTTTCCACCTTGCAAGTAGTCTTGCATCGTCAACGTTACTTTCTCTGCAGGCGCTTCACTAGTAGTTGCCGTTGAGGATTGGCTTGATTCGCTATTCTTGTTGCTATTACTCCCAGTAGAACATGCTGTTAACAGCATAATAAGCGCAATTGCTAAAAACCCGAATTTCTTTGACATTGGTGAGCCCCCTATTTAGATGATGAAATCCAGCCTTTTGGCGATGCCTTGCATACTTTAATCCCACTTACTCAGAACCAATTTGTGGACATCACCCCTTTCGCGTTACTCTAACTATTTTTCTTCCTTGATCCAAACGAGCATTTCGCCTGGCTCCCGATTGGCCCAAAGAAAATAAGGTATGGCTTTCGCCTGAAAGGGATTTCTCTTTACTTCTGTTTGGAAGTAGAGTTCGTCCACATTGAGCGATAAGGAATCGGTTACCCAAGCATCAAACTCCAGATTGATTGCCCCTTCTTCCAGCAAATCATTTGCAAACACGGTTTGGAAATCTGTCTTCGCGGAAACCCCGATATCGGGTAAATTTTCTTTGTTATCGATCTGTTCCAAACAATATACAATCGGGCCACGCAGTAGAGAAATCTTCCCGACATTGTCTCGCACAAGAGGATTGCTTCTCATCACACGCACCTTCATCGGAAGGAGGAGCTCTACGCGATCTCCAGAATTCCACGTTCTTGCTATTTTCAAATAGCCTTTATCCAAACTGTCCATCGTTTCGACCCGTTCACCATTTACTGTGATTTCGAAGCTGTCACACCAAGCAGGGATACGCAATGCTAATGTGAAATGAACAGGACTTTCTGTTGCGACTTGGAACTGGATGTCCCCATTCCAAGGGTAATGACCTGTCTGATTGATTTGAACGAGCTGACCCTCTATCTCCTGTTCGATCTGACTGCCGATGTATAAATGAACGAACAAGTTTTTGCGAGCTTCATTGTAAGAGTAAATGTACTGTCCTAATGAAGCTAGAAGCCGGGCAATGTTAGGTGGACAGCACGCGCAGCCATACCATGATTGCCGTTCTCCTTTGACGAAATAAAGATCATTACGGTGTCCAAGCAAGCTTGGCTTTACTTCAAGCGGATTGACATAAAAGTACTTTTTGCCATCCAACGAAATGCCGCTTAGCGCTCCGTTGTACAGTACCTGCTCCATCACATCCGCATACCGTCGGTCTTCTTCCAACTCTAGCATTCGATACGCCCACATAATAAAACCGACAGATGCGCACGTCTCTGCATATACCCGATCGTTGGGCAGATCGTAATCGACAGTAAATCGTTCATGAAGTCCGGAAGAACCAATCCCACCGGTGATGTACATTCTTTTGTTCACGATATTTTGCCACATTTTTTTTACAGCTTGCAGCAGAGCTTGATCTTGATATTCAGCAGCAAGATCAGCCATCGCGCTGAACAGGTACACAGCCCGAACTGCATGTCCCTCCGCAGTTTCCATCTCAGTAACTGGAGCGTGAGCTACATAATAATCCAGTTCTTTAGGGGGAGTGAGGTTTTTCGCTCCAATTTTTTGACGTTCAATGTCTTCTTGGTCAAAATAATTAGGCTTTCTGCCACGCTCTTCGACGAAGTATTTGGACAAATTCAAGTACTTCCTGTTATTTGTCGCTCGGTATAATCGTATTAAGGCTAGCTCGATCTCTGGATGACCATCATACCCTCTTAATTTGCCTTCTTCTATGCCAAACACAGCGTCCATTTGGTCGGCCATCTTGGATGCGATGTGCAATATCTTACTTTTCCCTGTCGCTTCATAGTAGGCTACTGCCGCTTCGATCATATGACCGGCACAATATAACTCATGGCCATCCTTTAAATTTTTCCATCTTAAATCGGGTTCTGCGACTGTAAAATAAGTATTTAAATATCCATCTGCTTGTTGGGCTCGCTCGAGTATGTCAATGACTCCGTCTGCCCATTGCTCTAATTGTTCGTTTCGTTCCATCGTCAGAACGTAAGAAGCTGTTTCCAACCATTTCGCAAGATCACTGTCCTGAAACACCATTCCATAAAATTCACCTTTAACTTCTCCAGCCGCCATACGAAAGTTTTCAATCGTTTGACTTTTCTCGACTCCTGGAATCTGGTCATTCAAGATGCTCCATTGATAGGGAACGATATCATCCTTTATCAGCCTTTGCCATCTCGTCCAAAATTTATCTTTTATCTCCACTTTATTCAATGAGATCGGTTTCATGATTTACTCAATACATCCCTTCCAAATATTCTCAAGGCGAGCTTTAATAGGTCGAATAAACTTACCTTTGTCTTCCTATCTCTCAAGAATGAAAGATGATCTCTTTCACAATTGATAGACTGCCTATGTAAGTATTATAAGCGCTTTCATTGTCTTTGTAGGTAGCCTAAAGGTTATATAGGGTGTACAAAACCTACCTATATTGGGCTATGTATAAATACGAATATACTTTCTCCTCGCATGTCACCTACAAATCAACCTCACGATTGTCTAGCCCGCCCCTCAAGCTTATACTATAAGAAGGAGGGAATGTCGATGTGCGGAAGATATACGGTCGTAGTTTCCATTGAAGAATTAATGTTGCGTTATATGAGCGAATTGCCTACCAATCGCTATCACACCCCACGTTACAACGTTGCCCCGATGCAGCAAGTACTCGCCGTCGTCCATGACGGAAAGCGCAATCGACTCGGCGAGCTTCGTTGGGGCTTAGTGCCCGCATGGGCTTCAGACGACAGACTCGGCAGCAAAATGATCAATGCGCGCGCAGAGACGATTTTGGAAAAAGCTTCTTTCCGAACGCTCATTGGGCGCAAACGGGCAATTATCCCCGCTGACGGCTTTTACGAGTGGAAGCCTTACGGTGCGAAAAAGCAGCCGATGCGCATTACGATGAAGGACGAAGCAATCTTCTCTATGGCAGCTTTGTATGACACTTGGACCTCTCCAGAGGGTCAGAAGGTAAGCACCTGCACCATCATTACAACGACGCCAAATGACTTGATGGCTGACATTCATGACCGGATGCCTGTCATTTTGCGTCCAGAGGACGAGGCGTTCTGGCTTGATCGCAGCAACGCGGATACGGCCGGACTCACCAGCCTCTTACGTCCCTATGATGCTGCTGCAATGCGCGCCTACCCCGTCTCTTCGATCGTCGGCAACGTAAAGAATGATACAGCGGAATGTATAGAGGAACAACCCGTGCTATTCTAATGGGTAACAGAAGTGAAGGGAGCTCATGATGAATGACTACGGACAACCCTTACAGCTCACTGATTGCTAGGCAAAATGCTTTCTTCCGGACACATGGAACGAAGTCCTACACCTTCCGAGCAGACGCACTCCGCAAGTTAGGCGATGTGATTCGCGCTCATGAAGGGGAAATTGTTCAAGCACTGAAGACGGATTTGAACAAATCGGAATTCGAAGCTTACTCCACTGAAATTGGCGTCGTGCTTAAGGAAATTCGTCATACGCTGCAGCACCTTCGCGCTTGGATGCGACCGACAAAGGTGCGGACACCGCTCACACACTTCGGCTCCAAAAGCACGATCCATCACGACCCCTATGGCGTTGTACTCATCATCGCACCGTGGAACTTTCCGTTCCAACTCGCAATCGCACCGCTGATCGGGGCAATAGCTGCGGGCAATTGTGCAATTGTGAAGCCCTCTGAGCTAACACCGCGCACTTCCGAAATAGTCGCAAAGCTCCTTCGCGGTATTTATTTAGACGAATATGTTGCTGTTGTCGAAGGTGGAGTCGAGGCAAGTCAAGGCTTGCTGAACGAGAAGGTCGACTATATCTTCTTCACTGGTGGGACTGCCATTGGCCATATTGTCATGTCTTCCGCCGCCAAACACCTCACTCCCGTCACGCTAGAGCTCGGGGGCAAGAGCCCCTGTATTATACATGCCGATGCAACACTACCACTAGCCGCTAGACGTATCGCTTGGGGAAAGTTCACGAATGCCGGACAGACTTGTATTGCGCCAGACTATCTCTATGTGCATGAATCCGTGAAGGACGCCTTTATCGCTGAGCTAAAGCAAGCCATCGCAACGATGTATGGCGCTAACCCGCTTCAGAGCGATACGTTTACTCGGATCGTCAGTGCGCGCCACTTCGAACGATTAGAAGCTTATCTTCATGAGGGTCAAGTCGCAATTGGCGGTCAATTCGATCGCGAGCAGCTTCGTATTGCGCCGACCGTACTTACGGAGATCACGGCAGATGATCCCGTTATGCAGGACGAAATCTTCGGTCCGATACTTCCTGTTCTCACATACACCGACCTCGATCATATCATAGACGAAATCAATCGCAGACCGAAGCCGCTGGCGCTTTATTTATTTGCGGAAAGCAAACAAGTGCAGCAACGTGTACTCGATCATACGTCCTTCGGGGGCGGGTGCATTAACGATACACTATACCATTTCACCTCACCGCATTTGCCATTCGGGGGAGTGGGCAGCAGCGGAATTGGCGCTTATCATGGGAAGAGCAGCTTTGAGCTATTCTCGCATCACAAGAGCGTATTGAAGCAGACAACCTGGTTCGATATTCCTTTCCGCTACCCCCACATCAAGAACGGGCTGAAGCGAATTAAGCTATTCTTAAAGTAAAGAGCCACCAGCGTCACTCTCGACGCCAATGGCTCTTTCGTGCAATGCTGATGTCTCTATTCTCGCTTCCACATTCGTTTGGATGCAGCAACTGAAGCGACTACTAGTCCTCCAATAATTATCATTGTGACGACGATGACGAGCCACAGATCATTGCTACTCTGACCCTCTAGCAATAGATTTCCCGCTTCGGAGCTTAGTCGACTCGGACTCCACTTCATCCATTCACTTAATAAGCCTGTCACAAGCGATAATAGTGCAGCTACGCCAACTGTAATGAAGGCGATACCTCCTATCGACTTCAATAAACAACTGAACAATAACGTAATTGAGTTGAGGAAGAGCAGCCACAGTGCATACACTAGAAAGCTGGTCCAGATGAGCTGGAAGGAAACCGTCTCGAACAAAACACCTGTATAATACCACGTTCCAAGCTGCCCTAGCCCCAATGCTGCAACCGTAATGACAGCCATCGCTGACCATTTTGCCATAATATAGCTCGTGTAGGAGACCGGCTTGACCAGTACCATAATTGCCGAACCTGATTGCCGCTCGGTTGCGATGATTCCCATAAATCCGAGAGCAAGCACAATTATTCCAATCGTCCCATACTGCGACAACGATTTCGCCATAATTTCTGCTGCTGTAGGCATTGCCAACAAAGCTACTGTTTCCGAATCAATACCATTCGCCTCTAGAATTTGTGGCATATAGTAAGAGCTTATCGGGTTTGATATACCTAAGAGGAGAAAGACGAGCGGTATCCACAGCCACTTAAAATTGCGGGTACTCTCCAGCATTTCCTTGCGAAATAGCAGCATCCAAGTGCTCATGCTTGCACCGCCTTCATGAACAGATCCTCTAGCGTTGTTTTGCCGACCTCGAACCGTTCTATTGTGATGTTGGAATCGGCAATTTCTCGTAATAACGAGATTCTCGCTAGATCTAAATCTTTTACCTGTATAGAGATCCGATTCGCCGTCATCTCAAGAGATTCTATATAAGGACGATTACTTAAGCTTCGAGCCCACTCCATATGCCGCTGTGCGACGACAAGCTCAAGCTGAGGCTTCTGATGAGTGCGCATAAGCTGCTGCAGTTCTCCCTCGACGACGATTTTCCCATTAGACATAATAAGGACATCATCACAGATTTCCTCTGCGTCATGCAGTACATGTGTTGAAAATAGTACGGTCGTTTCCCGCTTAAGCTCAGACAATAGTTCCATCACATCTCGACGTCCTTGCGGATCTAGCGCCGATACCGGTTCATCTAGAATGAGCAGCTTGGGACGATGTACGATCGCTTGTGCTAAACCAAGTCTTTGCTTCATGCCGCCAGAGTAACTGCCTATTCTGCGCTTAGCCGCATCCTTCAAGCTTACTCGCTCCAACAGCTCATCTGCGCGAACAGTCGCTTCCTTCTTTGATAGATTTGCTAACTCGGCCGAGAAGGTGAGAAATTCTTTGCCACTCATCCAGTTAAAGAATGATGGATATTGAGGCAAATAACCAATGGATGCGCGAATATCCGTTTGCTGTTTCGCATCGTTAAAGCGGATCGTACCTGATGTCGGCTCGAGCAAACCAGACAGCATTCGTAAAGTTGTTGTTTTTCCTGCTCCATTAGGACCAAGCAACGCCATACAGCGTCCTTGTGCAATTGTGAATGATAAGCGATCCACAGCTGTACTCGTGCCAAACTGCTTCGTTAATCCGGAAACTTCGAGCAAGCTCATGCATCGTTTCTCCTTCCAATCGTGAAGTATGCAATCGAGCCTAATAAGCTACCGAATACAAGAATTATGACCCACAATATCTTTGGACCTTTCGTCGCTTCTCTCTTAGACAAATCAATAAGTCCAACAATCATCAAAATTAGCTGAATCGCAATCAGGGGGGCAACAATTTGCCAGTTGATATTTTCTAAATTCATTGTGAATTCCTCCAGTTTAATAAGTAGTGATGAATGAACTATCTTTGATTACAGCATTAAAGTAATTCCGATCGCTAAGCTTCCAAGTCCAAATACTGCAATCGCTAGACTGGACTTTGGAATAGATTTCGCCGCTAGCTTAACAACAAGCGCATTTACACCGCTGTGTAGCGGAATAAGAAGAACAACTGTCCACGGATTGCTTGCAACAATTAAAGTACAACCGATGTGGAAAGCCGATGCCCAGATGCGTTCTAATATTCCCCATAGCGGACTCGTTTGAATGGAGCCCTGTGCTTCGAGGAATGCCTTGGCTTCCATCGCCTTCTCATCCGTACGATTCGCAAGCGATGCGATCGCAATGACGCTTACCATCGTATAGATTACTTCAATTGCAGCCCAACCTTGACCAATGGACAGTGCCCAAGAAGATGCGACGGAGGTAAGTGCTAGCAAGATCAGCCTTACGCTTTCTTCCATTACTCCCGAGCTAGCAATCATAATTTTTTTGGCTTTAGGTTGCGGCATTCGTTGGATCAGCAAGCCAACCGGTGCTCGCAGCACTAATGCGATCATCCAACCCAGTGCGCCTAGCCCAAATGCTTTCCACTCCAGTTCGTATCCGGCTAAGTGGAAAGCGACTGCGAAGAGCACTGGCACTAGCACATATAACGGCATAATTATTAGCGATCGTCGCGAGGCTGTTTTAAACTTCACATCCAAGGTTTGCTCGAGCGTGACTTCATTGTTACGATTCATCGTTTCCAAATTCATTCCCCACCATCATTATCATATTGATTAATATTATCACTTTTGATAATAATATAATCGTCTAACATAATAATTGTCAAGTAGGAAAATAAAAAAGATGAAGGGGGTGTCTCAACAGTCACTTATACTTTGAGACACCCCCTTCTCTATTTATTTTCTTGCCTCCTGCGGAAAATCAATGACAGAGAACAGTCGCGTCCTCCGCTCCTCATTCTGCTCATTATTCATCGCACTCAGCAAAAGCTGCTTTATCGCACTAAGTAATTCTAAATTTTCGTCATCGCTTAAGTTTAAAGAAATCTGCCGGAACGATACGCCATCCTTATACAGATCAAAGTTCGGTTGATCCAAATAGGCTCCATATTCACCGATCAAGTGCGCTGCAAATTTCACAAATAACGAAAAATGATCCTCCACCGAAGCAGACTGGATCTCTTCCGCTGATAATTCTGCCCCTTGAGCAGGAAGTGCGTATATTTTTTCAATCGTCCCACGAATCGGAACCTCCTCCGCTACGATCAGTACACCAGCATCGACCAGCTTCTTCAAGTGGCGGTATAGTGTCGCTTGTGGGACATCCGCGATACGTTCTTGTATTTGCCCGGTGGACATCTTCGCTCCATTAATGAGCACTTGGATCATCCGCATCCGAATCGGGTGGAGAATGACATCTGCTTTTTTCATAGATCGATCGTCCCTCCAATTATCAATATTATCATTATTGATAATGTAACTGATTATTGTACACAGGTCAAATCCGTCGAGTTTACACAACTTTAGCAAAGCCGATCAATAACGTTAACATACAATTTTTATACTGGTAGAGAAAATGAAAAATAGGGAGTGAATGTCACTTGAAATTCAGTGGAAAAAAGCTATTATCGTTAGTACTAGCAGCAGAATTATTATTGAGCAGCTTTGTATCCGGTGGTTCCGCTTATGCAGCGCCGGCGACTCCACTCGCAGGCACACCGTATCAAGCAAACAGCGCTTATGATGTAACCGTACCACACGTTGTTATCAATCAGATATACGGTGGTGGTACCGATACAACGGTTACAGTCTCCAACGGCTTCATCGAGCTCTACAATCCTACAGACAGTGATGTCAATCTCACAGGCTGGTCGCTGCACTATGCCGATGCACCTATAACGGGTGTATCGACAAGCTGGGTGAAGCTCGACTTGCAAAATACGATTAAAGCCCACTCATCATACTTAGTTGTAGGGGCAGATCTTAATACTACATCACCCATTCTGAATGTATCAAACAGCTATGACCAAAAGCTTGTGGACAGCAACGGTATTGATATCTTTATTAACAATAAAGGAATTAAAGTTGCACTCTTCAGTAACACGAATGTATTAACCGAAGTCAATCCATTCAACTCCACCACCAAGCTTCCTACCGTTGAAGGCTATGTAGATATGGTGGGGACTGCCGGCAATGATGCTGGCAATCTCATTGACGGTTATGAGACAGATTTCACAACAGGCAAAAATGCGAGCAATTCGAAAAAAATTGCCATTCGTCGCATCGGCTTTACCGACACAGACAATAACAAGACCGACTTCGAGCTAGTGGATTATTCCGCTACACCTCTAAGTAGCAAGAAGCCCCGCTACAGCGGAGATCTTGCTTGGGGACAAGCACTCAGTCTAACGACGCTAACGCTTCCGAGCGGTTCAGTCGATTCGGCATATTCAGCTCAAATCACAGCAACAGGCGGTACCGCTCCTTATACGTTCACAGCAACTGGACTTCCAGCAGGTCTCACGATCAGTTCAAACGGTCTGATCTCTGGTACACCTACTGTAATCACGTCGGCTAACGTGTCGATTAGTGTAACAGACAGCGCTAGCTCTCCAGTGACGCAGAGCAAAACCTTTGCGCTCCAAGTTCAAAATGCTGCTATTCCAGACACACTGAGCGTAACTAAAATCGGTCAATACACGGTAGGTCAATCGAACAGTAACGGCGGCGTTGCTGAGATCGTTAAGTACAACAGCGACAATGGCAAAATGTACGTCGTCAATGGGTCGAGTACACCTCCTAGCGTTGACATCGTTCCGTTAACGAACAATGCGACATTGACGAAGGAGAAATCCATTCTTGTCAAAGCACTTGCCGAATCCGGAAATGATGGCTTCACTTATGGCGACTTAACAAGCGTTGACGTCAATACGACAACGAAGCGAGTTGCTGTAGCGATCCAAGAAGCAGATGCACTGAAGAACGGTAAAATCCTCGTACTTGATTACGATGGCAATTTACTAAAAACTTACTCATCTGGCGTACAGCCTGATATGGTCAAATTTACGAGCAATGGGAAATATATTTTAACCGCTGATGAGGGTGAACCGCGCGACGGAATCCACGATCCAGATGGCAGCGTAACGATAGTAGATACGACGACGAATGTTACTACTCGTGTCAAATTCGACGACCCTACAGTCATCGATAACTTGGTACACATTCGCGGAGCTTCTGATCCTACGACAGGTCAAATCACCAGCAAAGGTTCAAAAGCAGATGCGATCTTCGATCTCGAGCCAGAGTACATTGCACTGAACGAGGATGAAACACTCGCTTATGTCGCATTGCAAGAGAACAACGCGATCGCAACTATTGATATTGCTACTAAAAAGGTATTGTCCGTTAAAGGGCTGGGCTTCAAAGATTTCAATGTGCCGAGCAACGCGCTTGATCTCGTCAAAGACAACGCAGTGAAGCTTGAAAACGTTCCATTCTACGGCATGTACATGCCAGATGGTATCGCGAGCTACACGCTGAACGGCACACAATACCTATTCACAGCTAATGAAGGCGATGCCACAGAATGGCCAGCTGATGCAGGTAAGCTGTTGCGAACAAATTTGACTAAAATTAGCAAGATCAAGGATAGTCTGGATCCCTCGTCCTCAGCTGCGCAATTTTTAAATGGTAAGACCATATATGACGATGTAGAAGTTGTGAGCGATATGGGCAATGACGGCATCTATATGTACGGCGGACGCTCCTTCTCCATATGGAATGCAAGCACATTGACGCAAGTTTATGATAGCGGTAGCGATTTTGAGACGATTACCGGTCAACGATTCCCGACTTATTTTAACGCAAGCAATAGTAACTCAACATTGGATAACAGAAGTACGAAAAAAGGACCTGAGCCTGAATATGTAGCCGTTGGACAAGTTGGCAGCAAAGCGTTCGCTTTCATTGGACTAGAACGTATCGGCGGGTTAATGACCTACGATGTTACCGATCCAACGCATCCGAAATTCGCGAATTACATCAATACGCGAGATTTCACAGCAGGCTTGAATACAGATACCGGACCGGAAGGGCTAGAATTCATTCCGGCTACGAGCAGCCCAACAGGCTTGCCACTCATTCTCGTTGCGAATGAAGTCGGCGGGACGATCGCTGTGCTTCAGATGAATGTAACGAAAGTAACGCTGGACAAATCTTCACTTTCTTTAGAGAAGAATGGTAGCGCAGCTCAACTTCAAGCTACCGTTGTCCCTGTGGGCAATTCTAATACAACTGTCACTTGGACTTCCTCTGACACAGCAGTAGCAAGTGTAAGCAATACGGGACTAGTCACACCTGGCTCTAAAGTCGGTACTGCAATCATTACCGCAATAAGCGGAGATGGTTACGGAGTCGCGCAAGCGAATGTCACCGTTGGATACTGGAACTTGACGATCATGCATACGAACGATACACATGCGCATTTGGCTGATGTCGCTCGTCGCGCAACACTTGTGAAGCAAGTTCGCAACAGTTCGACGAACAGTCTGTTGCTTGATGCAGGCGATGTTTTCTCTGGCGACTTGTACTTCACGAAATGGGCTGGTCTAGCAGATCTCAAGTTCATGAATGCACTCGGCTATGATGCCATGACATTCGGAAATCATGAATTTGATTCCGGCACATCCGTACTTGCCGATTTCATTAAAGCAGCTCAATTCCCATTGGTCACCTCGAATATTGACTTCAGTAAAGATTCAAACATTAGTCCGCTGTTGAAGCAACCGAAGACGATCGATACAGGTGCGGTGAAATCGACAGCAGATGCAGGAGTTTATCCTTACGTCATCCTGGGTGTGAACGGACAAAAAGTTGGCGTATTCGGTTTAACGACTGAAGATACGATCGAAACTTCAAGCCCGGGCAAGAACGTTACCTTCAAAGCTGCAGATGCGTCAGCAGCAGCTACAGTTGCCGCTATCGAGAACGAAGGTGTCAATAAAATCATCGCGTTGTCGCATCTCGGTTACAATCGCGACGTAAGTCTCGCGAAGGCAGTTGAAGGCATCGACCTCATCGTTGGCGGGCATACGCATACGATGCTCGATGCGCCCGTTATCGTTTCCAACGCTCATGACGCACCGACTGTCATCGTACAAGCAAATGAATGGGGCAAATTTCTTGGTCTCGTCAATTTGACCTTCGACAATGACGGCGTTATTTTAACCGAGCAAGTTAACGGAAGACTTCTTGTCGTCGATAACACTGTCGCAGAAGATGCAACTATCAAAAGCATGCTTAGCCCTTACAACGCGGAACTGGACGTACTGAAACAACAAGTGATTGGGAAAACAACTGTCGTCCTTGATGGTGCACGCGCTGACGTTCGATCAAAGGAAACGAATTTAGGAAACTTTATCGCCGATGGCATGCTATATAAGGCAAAGCTGCTGAAAAACGCAGATATTGCAATTATGAATGGTGGCGGCATACGCGCTCCGATCGATACAGGTGACATTACGATGGGCGAGCTTCGTACCGTAATGCCATTCGGCAACACTTTGTTTGTACTCGACGTAACAGGCCAACAGCTTAAGGATGGTTTGGAAAATGGAATCAGTGGAGCGAAGCTTGGCGATTTACCAGGAAAGTTCCCCCAAATCGCAGGTATGCGGTTCAAATGGGATCCGACTCAAGCGGCCGGTAGCAAAGTGTATGACGTTGAGATCAAGACAGCAACTGGCTACACAGCGCTTAATTTGACGAAAACTTATCGCATGGCAACAAACAGCTTTGTCGCACTAGGTGGCGATGGCTACACTTCCTTCGCGCAAGCCATTGTGGATGGCGCATATCATGAGGATTTGGGCTATGCAGACTATGAAATATTCATCGAATATATGACCTCTCTGGGCGGTACAATTTCACCTACAGTTGAGGGAAGAATTATCGAGAAAGCGAAGCTGACGAGCACGGACAACGGTGGCTATATCCCTCCGGTTACAAAGGAAGAAAAGCCAACTACTGAGGGTTCTACCCCAGCAAACAGTAACGAACTAGCTCAAGATGCTATTCAAGTTACAGCGGGCACGAATGCGGCAGGTCAAATGGTTAATCAAGTTGCAATTGGGGCAACGGATCTGCAAGCTGCCTTAAAGAATTTGCCTAATGCAACAGGCCAACCTGCTGAATTGCTTATTAATATGCACAATCTAAGCGGAGCGACGGTCGTTTCACTTCCAGTTGCATCATTATCTGCAGGTAGCACCCCGACCCAGCCTGTCATTATTAAGGTCGCAACAGCGGAAGCAACTTACTCTTTGCCTTTAAGCGTGCTTAACTTGCCAAGTAATGGCTCTATGAATGGGAATGAAGTGCTCATATCCATTACACCTGTCAATCAGCAATTACTAACAGATTTGAAGAACAAAGCGAACGAATTAGGCGCACAGCTTGCTGGCGATGTTGCTTATGAATTCGAAGTCACACTCGTAAACGGCAATGATAGACAAGTGCTGAACAATTTCGGAACAACATTCGTATCTCGTACGATGAACACCCCTACTGCTAATGCTACGAATGTAACTGCAGTAATGCTTGATCCAATTACTGGCGAGCTTCTCTTCGTCCCACATCTTACATCGATAATCGATGGCAAGGTCGTAGTGGAGATGAAGCGTCCGGGCAATAGCACATACACCCTTTTACAATACAACAAAAGCTTCACTGACTTGAACGGACATTGGGCCAAAAATGAAATTGAGAAGATGGCCTCCAAGATGATCATTAAAGGGATTAACGACTCTCATTTTGCTCCGAACAAAGCAATCTCAAGAGCGGAATTCACTTCACTACTCGTTCGCAGTCTAGGCCTCACACCATCGACAGTAACGAATTCCTTCCAGGACGTTGCTCAAGATGCTTGGTATGCGAGTTCTATATCTACCGCTGTTCAATTCGGACTTGTTAACGGTGTAGAGCCGAATAAGTTCGCACCGAATGCGACGATCTCACGTGCAGAGATGGCGGTCATGATCGCTCGTGCAATTACGATTGTTAATCCGAATATTGCAGCTGGCGACAAGCAAGTATTGAACAATTTCTCGGATTATACAACAATTCCACAATGGGCATCCGGACAAGTTGCGTTGCTTGCTAACCAAGGAATAATGCAAGGAAATACGAAAGGTGCATTTGCACCGACAGCATCCGCTACGCGTGCTGAAGCTGCAGTTATTTTACTCCGTGCATTGAAGAGCTTGAGCTTGTTGAATTAACTTTGCTTGACACACCGCTTTTCCATCAGTTATATTGAACGCACACAACTGAATTTATCATCACTTACGTAGGAAGCACCCGTAAGCAAAGGCGAGCCATCGCCCTTGTTGCGGGTGCTTTTTGGCGTGCAGCATTACCCACTATGAGGAGGAATGAAGATGTCCAACCTATTCAAGACTTTACTGTCGCTCATCGTTGCAATTGGCGCAACGATGCTCTCCCCCCTTTCTACGAATGCCGCTAGCATAGAACTCACGACCGCAATTAAAACTAGCTTTGACGCAACTGTCTCTGCTGCAGACGGCAAAACTTCAGACAAGCTAAAACCGTTGTATACTGAACTTACAACTCTATTAGCCCAAGACCTCGACTTAGAATCACAGATCAAGACATTGCATTACCGTAGCGAGGAGACGCTGATCTCACTACGCAAAGCGATCAGTAATGTAGGCAAAGATAAACAGAAAAAACTCGAGCAGCAAGTGACCGATGCGAAAGCGAAATACAAGCCGCTATTCAATAACTACACTCTATTGAAGAAACAACTTGCGACTGCTAAAGCGGTGAAGAACAAAACGCTTACCTCTGTATTAAATGTACAGGCAGAAGCAATGAAATTGCTCGTAACGCTGGCTAAGAACGAGATCAAACAGTTAGAGGCGAATTTAAAGAAGGCTAAGTCAGAAAACTCTGCTGTAGTTAAAGGTTTACGAGTGATGCTAGCGGAGATCGATCCCATCAAAGTACAAATCAAGTCGCAACGAAGTGCAGCCGGTTTGCCTCGCAAGAGCCAACCGACAGTATGGAGCAATTTCAAATATGCGATTAAGAATACTGAACCCAAGAGCACTTTAGATGCGCTCAGCACCTTAGTTACGCTTACACAGCAAATCAATACGAAGCAAAAGAAAATACTTGAATTAGAAAACAAAATCAATGATATTATTGTGAAAACAAAGACCGAGCTATCGAAGACAAGCTAACACAATCAATAAGTCGTAGCTTAACGCACATTGGAATCCCCATTCGACTCATGATATGATACGTGTAGATGATTTGAATCAAGGGGGATCTGTTTTGCGTTCATTTAAGCTTCGTCCTGTAGTCGTTATTGTTGCTTTTCTTGCATTATTGCTCGTTGTAGCAGGATGTGGAGATAAGAACAAAACCACAAACAGTAACAATCAAGGGTCATCCGCATCAGAGTCACCTTCGAATTCAAATTCGGCTGCGGCTACACCAAAAGCTTCACCAGAAGCTACACCAAAAGCCACACCAAAAGCTACTCCAAAAGCTACACCAAAAGCTACACCTACCCCTACACCTAATGAGGAGGCTCCACCAATGAGCAATGTCGACACATCCGGAGACAACCCGATCGTCACGATCGAGATGGACAACGGCAAAACAATTACAATCGAGCTGTACCCGAAGGTTGCGCCCAACACCGTCAACAACTTCATATCCTTAGTGAAGAAAGGCTTCTATGATGGTACAATCTTCCACCGCGTTATTCCAGGCTTTATGATTCAAGGCGGAGACCCAGATGGGACAGGCACGGGTGGCCCAGATTACAGCATCGAAGGCGAATTTACGCAAAACAAATTCAAGAATGACCTAAAGCATACGCGTGGTGTACTCTCCATGGCTCGCACAGGTGACCCTAACTCTGCAGGCTCCCAATTTTTCATCATGGTAGCAGATGCTCCTCACCTTGATGGCGCATATGCATCATTCGGTAAAGTAACCGAAGGGCTTGATGTCGTAGATGAAATCGTATCTGCACCTACCGGTTCACAAAACCGTCCGAAGACACCTGCTATAATGACGAAAGTTACAGTAGATACACGCGGTGTCGATGCTCCAGAACCAGATGTCATAAAGTAATATATAAAAAGCGTTCGTCTCTCGGTGAGTAACCCGAGAAGCGAACGCTTTTTATGTATATTGATATAGCATTCAAATTTTCTTAAACGAATTGCGAAGCATAAAGTTACCGTTAATAAGTGTCTTCTCAAATGGACGATCTGGATCATTCACTCTTGTGTACAGCATCTCTACTGCTCGCTTACCCATTCTCTTATTCGGCACATGAATTGTGCTTAAGGTAGGCAGCTTTGGATCATTCGTTTCATCTGTATGGTCGAAACCCGTTATAGAAACTGTATCCGGAATACTAATTCCGCGCTCAATTAGCCTTTCCATCACTAGATAGGCTAGAAAGTCATTGGCACATACGAATACGGTTGGCAGCTTGTTCTGAGCGATTAACAAATCTAGCTCGCGACGTACGACAATATATTCGTTTTCTTCGAGCTCTAGCTGAAGTAGTGGGTCCTCTTCCGGATTAGGCACTGACAGCCCATTTTCCTCCATCATAATCCGGAATCCAAGCCACCGATCATGAAAGCTTCGAGAATAGCGCGGTCCCCCGATAAATCGAACATCCTTATGTCCAGCTTGTAGCACCAACGATGTAATCTGACGCATGCAATCGTAGTTGTTCATAAACACGGTGTCTGATGGGATCATTGGATCCTCGTGATCGATTAGAACAAATGGGATACCCATCTGGCGAATTTCAAGCAATAGATTTGTAGCAATATACCCGATTCCGATCAAGCCCAGCACACCATTCGGATTAATGCTCTTTAGTGATCTTTCCGAGTAATTTTCAGTTATCATCATCACGCCGATTTCTTTCTCTGCTAAAGCCGCTGATACCCCATCTATTATTCTACCCCAGAATAATGACTCACGACTTTGAAAACGAACATTGGGCATTAGAATAATGACGGTACTTTTCGCAGCATCCTGTGCTCGATTCCCGTTGATTTCTAGTCCAGTGGATGGGGACCGCTTAATAATTTTTGTTTTCCAAAAGTAACCAAGCTCGTTCGCAGTTTGTACGATCTTCGTTCTTGTGTCTTCAGCGACACCGGGTTTACCAGATAAGGCCTGAGATACCGCGAATTTCGACACTCCCACCTGTTCAGCAATCTGCTGCATCGTCACTTTTTTCAATCGAGCCTCACTCCGTCAGTTCCGACATCAATTACTTACACTTGTTTTACTTTATATTCTTTCGCACTGTATCCTGTATACTCTTTAAACTTCTTATAAAACCAATCCAACTGTCGATACCCGATCTCATGTGCGATTTCATATATTTTCATATCTGTTGTTTTTAACAGTTCTTTAGCTTTCTCCATTCTAACCTGAATCAAGTATTCATTGAAAGTGATCGCTTGATATGTCTTAAATAATCTTCCTAAATAAGCGGGATTAACATAGAGTTTCTTCGCAATTAGCTTTAAGCATACTCCGTCGCCATAGTCCTGCTGTAGCAACGATTTAGCCTCTTCAACGAAAGGATGACTTTCCGGTTCATTCGTCTTATAACGATGATCTAGCGACTGTAATGCCATAATTAGCGATTTGTTCAAATCGAGAAAGGTGTCCATCATCTCACCGATTCCAATCATCGCATGGATCTTTGCATATTTGGCTAAACATGAGCTTAGGAAAATTACGAAAGTGTCCATCGCTTCATCAGTTAATTCCTTCTTCGAACCATAGAGAACGATGCCAAAGCTACGATCACCAATATGAAAGACAGTCCCCGTCTTTCCGATGAGGTCCTCCAACACATTCAAAACCGCAAACTGAACGACTCCACGATCTTGGAAAGATGGAGATAGCTCCTCTGTCCACTTAACGACCATCGTTCTTTGCACTCTCTGAATAGAGTCTTCTTTCGCTTCTGTCATGTCTAGCAGCTGTGTAATCGGAAATGGATAAGCCTTTGACTGGGCTGGAAACGCATTCATAACCGTCATTCACAACGCCCCCTTTTTTCTTACCCTAATAATACTACAAGTTATTATAAAAACAATAGTTTTTATGCTAACTATAAAAAATAATTTTTCTAATATGTTCTGCGCTTCACCGGAATAAAGCGCTTTATTTGTATTTATAACGTTTTCTAAACTATTGTTAGGTGAAACGTTATCCAAACAAATAGAAAACAGATGGTTTGTTTGGCGATTGTTTGTTCTTATTAGACTCCGCGATTAGCCTGAACACGTGTTCAAACTCGATTTTCGACTCCCTAACCTACCTAACGACAAATTATATCCTCCTCGTCCGTTACAGGTATTCCAGCATGATGAACACTTTCTGATCCGCAACCAATAGCTCTTTATCTATGAACCAAAAATCGCCGAACATTAAGTTTGGAGCATTTAAGTCGGTTTGGCCGACTTATTACGTGCGGGGGAGCGAGTTTAGAGCATTTTAGGCGGTTTGGCCGACTTATTCCGTGCGGGGGAGCGAGTTTAGAGCATTTAAGGCGAGTTTTACGCCTTATTCTGTGCGAGGGAGTAAGTTTGGAGCATTTAAGGCGAGTTTTCCGCCTTATTCTGTGCGAGGGAGCGAGTTTGGAGCATTTAAGGCGAGTTTTACGCCTTATTCTGTGCGAGGGAGCGAGTTTGGAGCATTTAAGGCGAGTTTTACGCCTTATTACGTGCGACGAAGCGAGTTTGGAGCATTTAAGGCGAGTTTTCCGCCTTATTACGTGCGGTGGTGCTGCTTTTGAGCTTCTAAGACCGGCTCGCGGTCGTGCATCGTCCGGCTGTGCTGCTTTTGAGCTTCTAAGACCGTTTCGCGGTCTTGCATCATCCGATGGTGCTACTTTTGAGCTTCTAAGACCGTCTCGCGGTCTTGCATCATACGGCGGTGCTACTTTTAAGCTTCTAAGACCGTCTCGCGGTCTTGCATCGTCCGGCGGTGCTACTTTTGAGTTTCTAAGACCGTCTCGCGGTCGTGCAC
Source organism: Candidatus Cohnella colombiensis (assembly GCA_029203125.1). Classification (GTDB taxonomy): domain Bacteria; phylum Bacillota; class Bacilli; order Paenibacillales; family Paenibacillaceae; genus Cohnella; species Cohnella colombiensis. The sequence goes on along the minus strand of CP119317.1, from coordinate 320,673 downwards.
CATCCGGCGGTGCTACTTATGAGTTTCTAAGACCGGCTCGCGGTCTTGCATCGTCCGGCGGTGCTACTTTTGAGTTTCTAAGACCGGCTCGCGGTCTTGCATCATCCTGCGTTGCTACTTTTGAGTTTCTAAGACCGTTTCGCGGTCTTGCATCATCCGGCGGTGCTACTTTTGAGTTTCTAAGACCGTCTCGCGGTCTTGCATCATGCGATGGTGCTACTTTTGATGTTTTAAGTCAGTTTTGCCGACTTATTCTGTGCGGGGGAGCGAGTTTGGTGCATTTAAGTCGGTTTGGCCGACTTATTCCATGCGACGAAGCGAGTTTAGAGCATTTAAGTCGGTTTGGCCGACTTATTCCATGCGGGGGAGCGAGTTTAGCGCATTTAAGTCGGTTTGGCCGACTTATTCGGTGCGACGAAGTGAGTTTAGCACATTTAAGTCGGTTTGGCCGACTTATTCCGTGCGAGGGAGCGAGTTAGCGGCATTAATGGCATGCAAAAAGCGACCCCACAGGTCTTGCACCTGTAGGACCGCTTTGGATACGAATAATTATTTCATTAATCAGCTGCCGAACGTGTCGTCCAACGCTTTTTGGAAAATTTCTTTGCGAGCTTCAACTGCAGAAGCAGGCGATGCCTCACCGTTCGTCAACTCGTCAACCATCGCATAGAAATCACCCGAGTAAATGGACATCAACAATTTGTAGTCCATAACTTTCAAGTGCTTCGAAGCTTCGATTGCGGAATCGATATCGTCTTGATTCGTAAACGTCGCTTCTAGCTTGTCTTGACCTGGATATTCTTCTGATGGAGGTACGTCATAAATCTTGCGATAGATATACATTACCTTCTCAGGATCTTTAACGCCCTTAGGAATTACATAGTAGCTAGGATCAGTTGCGTTCGTAACAAACTTGTCTTCTGACTTACCTTTAGGGAATGGAACGAAACCGATATCTACATCGCCCATATCTTGCTTAACAGATTGCGTCATCCAGTTGAACGCCGCATACATTAATACGTTACCTTTACGGAATGCAGCACCTGGATATTGCCAGTCGCTACGTGTTCCTGGAGGGAAGAACTTAGCGTTCATAACATCTTGCGTAAATTGCATCGACTCAAGAACTTTAGGGTTATCAAGCGATTGCTTGTTCGCTGCCAAGTCTACAAGGTCTACACCATTAGATGCAAGAGCGAAATCAAGGAAATCGGAAGTAAAGTCAACAAATCCGAAGCTGTCGCCTTGCGTTGCTTGGTTAGCAATTTCTTTGAACTTATCCCAAGTCCAAGTGCCATCCTTCACGTATGTTGCTAAATCAGTCATACCCAGCTTTTGAAGTAATGTACGATTGTAAACAATACCACTGTAATCGAAATAAGGGTTATCTCCCCATCCGTACAATTTGCCACCGAAAGTGGAAGCAGTTGTGTTGAATGGGCTCAGGAAAGTTTCTTTATCTGTGCCGCTTGCTGTCAAAATATCATCAAGCGGAAGAAGAATATCTTTCGTGACCATCCCTGGGAAAGACATACCGCGTGCTAAGCGAACAATGTCTGCGAACGGTTGACCAGCAAGCACGGAGCTGATTGTTTTCTCAGCGATTTGGTCGTAAGCAACGTTCTCATATTTCAAAGTAAAGTTGAATTTCTTTTGAAGATCTTGAATGTTCTGAAGGATTTGTTGCTCAGCTGGCGTGTTGCCTGCTGGTGTCGCATCCCACCATGCTGCGATTGTAATCGTACGACCACCTAAATCAAATTCCATTTCATCAGATGACGCTGACGGCTCATCCGGGCTTGGGCTTGGTTCAACGGAGCTCTCGCTAGGTGTAGTTGAACTTACCGAAGGACTTGAATCGTTGTTCTTGCTTGATCCACCACATGCAGCCAATGTAAAGGCAAACACGAGCGCTAGAGCGAGTAATAGCAGCTTTCTTGTTTGTTTCAACTTTCATACCTCCCTTTATAATTCCATTTCACGTCTCGGATAACCGAACTAGTAAATGGTGGTTCAATGTTATTGTAGGTTGCAACCCCGTATACAGACAATCCTTGTAACGATACATTTAGCCCCACAGATTATACATTCGCACCAATCACCCTCCGGACGATTAATGCGCAATTTAACCTACGAGACCTGCGCGGTCAATACTTTCAACGAAGTAGCGTTGGACGAAGAAGTACATAATAATGAGCGGTAAAATTGAAAGCAACAAGCCTGTATCTACGAGCATAGAGGCTAGGAATGGGTCAACCTGCGTACTGCCACCTCCTGCCCCAGTACCGAGCAAGACGTTTAGTTTATACGGCAAGCTAAGCGTTGCAGTCGTTAGCGTGTTCATATTAGGCAAAAAGTTCGATGTGACGAACGTATCATTCCATTGCCATACAAAGGCGAACAGCATGACCGTTACCATAGCTGGAATCGCATTCGGTAGCATTATCCGTATGAAGCTCTTGTAGATCCCTGCGCCATCCACGAACGCAGCCTCTTCAATTTCCTTCGAGATCCCCCGGAAAAACTGCCGGAAAATATAGATGAACAATCCCGACTTCAGTGCATTCCCTGTTGCAGCAGTTAGGATGAAGGGCCAATAGGAATCAAGTAGATTAATTCCACTACCTTTAAATAACGTAATTAGTCCAAAGAAATCAAAATCCTTAAAATTAATATACATCGGAACTAGAATCGTCTGTGGCGGTACGAGAATCGTTAATACAACCCCAGCAAACAAGAGTTTGCTTCCCTTAAAAGGAAGCTTAGCGAAGGCATATCCCGCTAACGCACAGCTGAATGTTTGCAAAATCGTCGTCACTGCAGCAAGAGAAAAGCTGTTAATGATAGCGTCATAATACTTCATCACATCAATGGCTGTTCTGAAATTTTCCAAAGTGAAAGACTGTGGCACCCACATAACCGTTGGATTATATAGATCATCCATCGATTTAAATGATGCAGAAATCTTCAACAAGATCGGATATAAGATGACGAAGCCCATCCCAATAAGGAGAATTGCCCTTACGATCGACCAAATCCATCTTGACCACTTATCCAAGTTAAAAACCCTAAGTTTAATCGCATACCAAAGTGTATTTTGATCCGTTGATGCTTTGACAGCTTCCCCGGAGGGGGCCGTAATACTCGTATCGTTGTTCATAGCCAACCCTCCTTAATCGTGATAGAACACTCTTCTAGATACAATGAACGTACTAATGACGAGAATAATTGCAATGAGCGTAAAATAGATCCATGACATTGCAGAGCTAAGTCCGAAATCCAAGTTTTTGAATGCAGTCGTATCGACTGTTTGTGTAATCTTGTTATTCATGAATGAATCGATAATGGAATAAATCAAGTTTGTTAGAATGAGCGGGCTTACCATAGGGAATGTAATTTTCCAAAATGCTTCATAGCCTGTTGCCCCTTCAATCTTAGAAGCTTCATAAAGCGATGGCGAGATCGATTGTAAACCAGCCAAGAAGATTAAAATCTGTACACCTGATTGGCTAATGATTTCATATATACGATCTACCGCACCGGACAAGTACGCTACGATCGATTCACTTACTCCTAAATCAAGCAACATGACTCGTAGCTCGATACTTTCTAGCAATCCAGAAGCAGATGCTCCCGTCGGATCCGTGTTCGCCATACTCGCTTGCATAATCTGCTGCATGAACCCTGCATTTGAAATACTGATTGCTATACCCGACGCTAGAATAACCGGTAAGAAGAAGATCGCTCGTGCGAACGCACGTCCGAAAAACTTCTGATTAAGCAGCACGGCCACGAACAAACTAAAAATAATAATAAGTGGCACATTGATGACCGTTTGCGAAATAACTGATGTTAAGTCACGTACGAAATTCGCATCAACGAACAGTGCTTTGTTGTAGTTAGCTAAGCCCTTGAACGTCAAGGAGTAGCCGGTATCAGATGCTTTGAGCTCATTAAAGCTGTACAAAATCGAGTTGTAAATCGGTACAGCGAAGAAAAATAAAAATCCAAGAACCCACGGAATGAGGAAAACCATCCCGGTTTGCGCCTTCTTCTGCTCAAAAGTTCGTTTCGATGTTTTCATCAGGCCTGACCTCCAACGTAGAAATCTTGGGCCGGGATGTCTTGGCCATCGATCTTCACTGCGAATGGGTTGTAGTTGACAGTGATCTTCTTGCCACCCTCATAAGTTGTACGATAGACGTTGTCGGCTAGCTTCTCATGGTTCACGATTGGCTTGTCGCGTACATCTTTAAGCACTTCATTGACCGTCTTGTAAGCGGCAACCGCCTCATCCAACCAAACCTCATAGTTAACAGAGTAGAGATGGAGGAAAAAGGTATCCTTAATTTCTGAGTTGTCGGCGTAGATCCACTTCACATACACATTCGAACCGTATTCGAGTGAGTTCAGAATATATCGCTTTGAATCCGCATCTGGAACTAAGTTCAATGCTGTTCCTGTGTAATCTACAAAACCATGAAGTACAAGCTGGTAGAACGGCACAGCTTCATCCGTCAAGTTATAGCCGTTGTTCGTCATTGGTGCTTCTACAATATCTTTTGCATAGGGCAAGCTATAGATATTACCGCCGTCGACCATAACATCAGGCAACTGGCTTTGAATGACACCAAACTCATCCTCATAAATTTTCTGCGCTTGAACGCGGTCGACGACGTTATTTCTGCGATAATCGCCTTCGAGCATGTGACCCATATTGCGCAGCGAAATTCCTGTTGTCCCATACTTCTCATAGGAATCGAGGAATTCACTAACGACATGCGGGATAAGTCGAGCTGACAGCGGTCTCGCCCAATCTGTACGCTCCCACACCCATGCTGTTAGTCGATTAACTTGTCTGACAACTGCTTTGGAGTCTGTGTACCTTCCATTTGAAGCATCATAGTAGAGATGGGAGAATGAGACGTCAGGGTACAACGTAATATTCTCATCGTTCGCATAGGAGACTAAATCTTTATACCCGCTCTTTCCACCTAATACACCGTCAATCTTGATATGATCAGCGATTCCGTGTGTAACTCCCTTATTAAACCAACCGGACAAGCGAACCTTCAATGTGGAAACATCCTGTTGCTTTAATGTACTGATAATCGACTTCGTCTCATCGAAGGTCGTGAGTGGAATAACCGCTTGGTACGGAACACCGAGTAACGACTCGCGCTTCGTAATGCCTCCAACGACCTCCAGATAGAAAGGCGTATCGGCCTTTTCCTCAAGCTTCGTCAACACTTGATTGCGTTGCAAGTAGTTGCGATAATACGTTGCCATTCCCATGTAGTCCGCTGAATCATCCGATAGAAATCCATAACGTATGCTAAAGTCTGAGTACACAGGGCGTTGCTGGAAAACAGGAATTGTTTTGGACTTCGTGCTTGAATCTGCTGTTGTCGCTGAGAGATTAATTTTCTCCTTCGCCACAAGCAGGAAGCTTGCATATACGCTATTATAAGAGCTCTTCGACCGGCTTACTTCTGCATGGATCGATGCTACCGCTTCGCCCTGATCAATTATGGCAAGGAATGCTGCACCTTGCTTCTTCAAGCCATATACAGGCATCCGAATCGGTTCAACAGTCGGATCGTCATCATACTCACCATTCCACGTACCGCCATCATCGCCATAAACGGGCTGAATATAATTTTCATAACGCTCCTTGCCATTATTCAGATGAATTAAGCTGCCAATCCCGTCCGGTACGAACATATATCCCTCATCTTGCAAATCCGCAGCGCCAAAGTAGGGTAATAGCGCAATGTCTGTGAGTTGGAACGACTTCGGAAACTGTATGCCGCTCGATGCAATTTTCGCTACGAATTGATCTCCTTGAATCGTATATTCGACCGGAACAGTGAACACCTCACGATCACCATTCACACCAGAGCTGCCATTATCAATGGCCAGATCATCTGGTGTATATCCCGCTTCCTTGAAAGCTTCAACAACCTTCGTCAGCTTGATTGCGGTCAATTCACGATCGTTACGGACATAGACATCCGGGTTGGAATCATTCTTGTAGCCTACCGTGAGGTAGCGCTTATACTTCTCTCCGACTTTATCAAGGATTAACATCTGATAACGCTCAGCGCTTATACTTACGGGCAATGCATCAATCGCATTGGTTGCCTTCCCCATCGTGTAAGTGACTCTTACGCCACCTTCAATCGGCTCAGCAACAGCTTGACCAAGCAGTACGCTATCTTGATAAGACGTCTTCGTCGCTTCTTGTCCAGTCATGTTACTGTAGCTAATTAGCACCTGAGAGGACATCTGATCTTTAACCGATGCATTGGCGAGCTCATCTTCGGCTAGCTTCTCTGGATTCGATCTCCAAATTTTACCACTTTGATCGCGAATAGCGACCGCCATTGTTTCCTTATCCATGTACAACGATAGCTTGCCGTTCGAGGCGATGCCTTCCATTCCTTCTAGCGGAATCGTTGGCTTCGTGTACGTTTCACTCGCTGCATTGTTCGTTACATTACGTAAATCCGGCAACACTTCTAGTGCAGGTACGGATCTCGAAATCCAATAAACCCAGAAGGCGAGGCCGAACACAACGACCGCAACGATCGCACCAATCGTAAGTTTCTTTTTCAATTCGTTCGGCCCCCCTAATTTCGAAATTGCAATTCTCGATAGATCGTATAGAAAAAGCTGTACATCTGTTGAATTAAGCTAAAGAAAAGCATACCGAGGAAGATAATAAAGCCCATACAGACGATCGTTAGGAAAATGGTCACCAAAGTCTTCGCAACGGTATATTGATGGACTGTCATCGTTGCAACAAACAGCAAATACATAAACCAAATAATCGCAAACGTATTCAAGTAATAGTAAAATGCTGTTTCTTCCAACGTTATAAATCGGCTATATATCGTTGCAGGCACGAATAACAGAAAGATTGGAAGAGTTGAATAGGCTGTTGCGATGATGATTTCTTTAAATTTCCCTTCGCCATCCATCAAAGTTGTTAACGACCAGTTTGCTACACACCAGAGAAAAAACGGCAATATGATGTTTCTTAATTGAATTAAGCTATTGAACGACATCGGTGGGTTTTTGTTTACTACAAAGCCTGCGTACTGATATTGGAACATCTCTGCCAAAGACACTAGGAACAGGATTGCCATTGCAATGCCTAAAGTTCCTAGCCTCTCATACTTCAAATCCCAGAACCCTTTAAACGGATGGAGGACGACGTAAAAGGGATACTTAATCCGCGCTTTCCACATGTGTAGCCCCCCCTTTCCTTCTTCTGTATTTCCGTATTTGCACGAGCACAAAGGTCGCGATCGCTAGCACTAAAATCGTCGTAAGAATCGCATTGAAGTTTTCCTTCAATACCTCTTTCCGTAAGCCCTTATATGCCTTCGAATACGATTTGCGATCCATACCATACTTCGCGTAGTCAGCCGCATTCTCGTTGTCACCCTCGCGAACCATGGATTTACTCACACCGCTATAAGCGATATCCAAGTTCGCGTCCAGGCTCAATATTTCTCGCCATAGCTCGGCTGCTTTCTCTTCATCCCCAATGTAATGATAGTGAACCGCATCGTTCATCAATTGACCAAAATGCGTAACATTAAAGATTGTCATCCGTTGCAAATTTTTGTCGAGCACCAGATAGGAATCTCCGATTCTCTCTACCGCAGAAGGCTCACGGAACGTACCCACACGATCATCTATACCTCCAAAGATGTAAAGCAACTTACCTTCAGAGTCGTAAGTGAACACTCTGCCTCGCTTGTAGTCGACTGTACTGTAAGTGCCGTCTGGACCAACATTGATATCGATCAATCGCGATGGACCTGCAGGTCCATAACGCAAGTCTCCGAAAGGATTGGCAAACCCTTGACGAATGAGTACGTCCGTGCCGGTAGGATTGTGACGTTGGATTGGCTTCGGACCAGCTGACGTGTCATCGACGCTAGTCGTATAGACGAATCCAGTCTTATCGATATCCATACTCAAGTACTCTGTCGGAATAAATTGAACCGTCCGTGACTGTTGCTCCTTCGTAGACAAGTACTTTTTCCACACATAGTCGCCAACGCTATACTTAACCCTATTTGCGGCAAAGTAGTTTTCAAAGTTCCCTTTGCTATCAAACTGCATGATGCCATCAAATACCCGATTGGCAATGACATACACGCGTTCTGCTGAATCTACTACAATCTTCTTCGGTTCGAATACAAAGCCTGTAGCAAAAAACTCAGATGATGGCGCTACAATAATGTGATCCGATTGTCCTTCAAAGCTCATACGGACGACACGATGATTGTCCGTATCTGCAACATAGATTTCATTGTCTGGTGTTACGAAGACGCCTGTTGGCTTGTTGAACTTATCTTCTTTTCCCTCATAGGTAAACGAGTCGATTACTTGCAGTAAGCGATACTGTTCATCCAGAACGACAATCCGACTATTTCCTGTATCCACAATAAGAACGCGCTTATCGTCAGTGACGAACAGATCATCCGGGTTGCTGAACACACCGATCCCCAGCGTTTCACCTGCTATAACACCAGCTGGTGCGTAGGCTACAGGTGCCCATACACGATCATTCCAACCATCATACGTGTATCCAACATAAGGAACTGCAGCTTGAGCGCTGCTTACGAGCATTAACCCTCCAACGCAGAGAGCAGACGAGAGCGCGAGCGTCCGAAACCACTTAGAAATTCTCATAGCTCTACTCCTTCATTCCTGAGCTAGCCATCGTTTGAATGATGCTACTCTGGGATACGATGAATATCGTTACAGGTACAATCATCATGAACATAGCGACGGCCGCGCCTGGACCTGCACGAACGATACCGCCCTGTACAATTTGATTAAGCGCGTAAGGCAACGGCTTCAACTGCTCGCTGTAGATGAAGTTACCGCCCCACGTCCCCCATAGCGTTTGGAAGGACAAGATCGTCAGCGTCAACCATGCTGGTTTAACAAGTGGCATGACAATTTGCCAGAAAATCCTGTACTCACTCGCTCCATCAATCTTTGCCGATTCTAGCAATGCATCTGGAATTTGCTCCATAAACTGCTTCATCAGATATAACCCGAGTGAATATGCGAATGCAGGCACGATGATTGCTGCATAGTTATCGATCCAACCTAACCAAGACATAATGACGTAGTTTGGAATATTCGTAACCTTCGGCGAGAACATCAAGGAAAGCACGACGATCGAGAACAAAATTTTTCCACCAGGAAATTTGTGCTTCGCTAGTGGATATGCTGCTGCCGATGCTAATACGACGTGTCCCAGCGTACCTGCCAATGTAATGAATACCGTGTTGAAAATGTAGCGTGTGAACGGCACCCATGAATTCGACATCAGATGGAACAAATCAATAAAGTTGTTCAGCGACGGATGCCGCACCCACAAAGTCGGAGGGAACAAGAACAACTCATTGAGTGGCTTGAGCGCATTGCTAACTGTATAAACCAATGGTACAACCATGAACGCCGCGAATACGGACAAGAATAGAAAGAGGGATGCATCCCCTAAGAAGGATCGGTTCAACCGCTTCTGTTTGGCTGCGGATATCGTGTTCATCGGGAATTATTCACCTACTTTTCTAAGCAGTTTTTGCACAACAATGTTGACCGTGACCATAATTAAGAACAGTACGGTTGCAATCGCAGACGCATAACCCATCTCGAACCGAATCGTTCCATAATCCTCAAGATGTGTAACAACCGTGTGCGCCGCGTAGTTAACGCTCGGAAATCCGGCGAGCTGCGTCGAGACGTCGGCGACGGCGAATGAGGCGGTTATCTGCATAACTGCACCGAACAACAACTGTGGTCGCATTGAAGGTAATGTGATGAACCAGAGCTCCTGCCAGCGGTTTTTAATTCCATCGACAGCGCCTGCCTCGAACAATGTGCGATCGATCGTCTGTAGGCCCGCAATAAAGGCCAGAAAGCTGACACCGAGACTAAGCCATAACTGTACGATCAGTACGATCCAAAGCACGTAATGCTCATCTCTTAAAAATTGGATCGGCTCATTGATGAAACCAAGCTCAAGCAAGAAGCCGTTCATAAATCCGTAACGGTCACCTGAGAAAATAATGAGCCAGATGAAGAAGACGTTACCTGAAATGGATGGTGCATAGAAGGCTAGCGTCATGAAGGCCCTCATCTTCGGCTTCAGTTCATTAACGAGCCATGCGAAGACGAAACACATCGCGTAGCTGATCGGACCGGTAATCCCTGCGAAGATAAACGTATTCTTAATTGCAGTAAGGAAAATTTCGTCCTCGAGGAACATCCGACTGTAGTTATGCCAGCCCACCCACTTCGGAAATTCCAGCAAGTTGAAGTAGGTGAAACTGATGACGATCGCGATACATACAGGGAGAACTGTAAACAGGAAGAAGAGCAGCATATACGGGCTCATCAGTACGTAAGAATGCTTATTCTTCTTAACCTCCTGCCACCAAAGCTGAAAACGAGTAGGGGCTGGGCGCCCGATTAAAGCTGTTTGTTGCGGTATGTTCGTATTATCTATTCCCGCTCTACTCATTGGCTGCTCCCCCTTGCTTTCTTCGATAAGCCGAACTCATCTCGCTTAATCGCGATTTCATTATTCATATACAGCACTTGATCATAGAGAGCATCGCGCGCATTTTCACTAGAATTGATTACCCTACGGAATGCATTGTCGAGAATACGTCCCGTAAAGTAGCCACCAGGTATTTCAGGAATACCTTTAACCCATGTTCTTTGCTCGCTCAATGTTTTGAAGTCGGACACTGGCCAAGGGAGCTCTGCTAGCGCTTCAACGTTCGATGTCGGATAGCGTGCGGATTCACCCATCAAGCTTTCCATTTCGCGTCCATATTGCACTTGTGTTTCCTTCGAAGTCCACCACTTCATAAACTCCCAAGCGGAATCTTTGTCCTTCGCGGAGTCTAGCATCATGACCGATGTTCCGTTAAAGGCAATAGACCGATCAATTGAGCCGTCCTCCTTCAACGTACCAGGCACGAGGGTAAATGCCCATTGACCACGAATTTCTGGCGCGAATACAGACAACGTGTTATACGTCGTATACGGATCGATACCGATTGGTACTTCGCCTAGACGGAAGCGGTTCACGAAATCGTAGTCTACCGGGAACTTATATGCGGTATAGAAGTCCGTCCATTGCTGGAACGTGGACATTCCAATTTCAGTATCTAAGTTGCTGCCGGATGAATCTTCTTTGTAGAAGCTGCCACCATGCTGATAGAGCAGCATAGCGAACGCTTCATTAATCGGTAATGCTGGCGACTGCTGAATCTTCGTATTTAGAATCGGCAAGCCGAACTCCATGTTGTTCTTTTTTAAATCTGGAATCATCTTATAAACATCATCCCAAGTCTGAGGAACCTTCAAGCCAAGCTCTTCCAAAATATCGATTCGATAAAACAAAACATCAAAGATTTGTTGTTCAGAAAGTCCGTACACACCTCCATTGAACTGATACGGCACCATTGCACTTTCAGTAAAACGATCTGCTACCTGTTTAAAATCAGGGAATTGGGATAAATCATAGGAGGCACTTCGCATTGCATAGTTAACAGGGTCTCCATTCCCTATCATCATCGCCACATCTGGACCTTGGCCAGCTAACGTTGCAGATAATAGAATGCTCATATCAACGAGCTTAAGATCTACACCAATTAACATCTCAGGTGTAAAGGTATCGTCGATCAATTGCTTGACAACCTGTGCTTGATCTCGCCCTGTACCGATCCACACCGTTACCTTCTTGCTTCCTTCGGCTAAGTTGCCAATGGAGTTGTAATCTTCAATAAAAGAGTGTCCGAATGAGCTAACCGTATGTCCGAAGCTTTCAAGCGTACTCGCGCTTGCAGCAGGCAACTGTACATCCGGGCTAGTGATCATTAAATAATCTAGCTGTAGTGGCATTTCGCGCACCGTTAACAGCCATGTTCCTAAAGAGCCTACGTCTGTCTTGAATTGCTTCAGGTTGCGCGGAATGATATCGGTATCCTCCGAAAATTCCTTCAATTCTTTTGCTAGCATGTACAGAATCGCTGTCTTATCACTCTTCTCACCTGTTAGCTCATACAGTTTTTCCGCAACTGAATAGAGAACATCACTTTGCTGGGAAAACACGCTTGCCATCTCTGGTATCCGTTTGCCTAACTGATAATCGCGGAACGGATCAGGATCTGCAGATGTAATGACCAAGATCTTGCGATAGATTCGATTAATTTCAAGCATGCTTGACTGGACTGTACGAACGAGAGACGACACTTCCCCTAAGTCTGCTTCCAGCTTAATCGTGTGCTTGCCCTTCGTCAGATAGAATTGATACGGATCATCGCCTCCAGGGACGAACATCTTCCAACTGGAACTATAATTAAAGGTAAGCGATTCCATCTCTTTGAACGGAATGACACCATCAATCGATAGCTTGCGATTCGAGAAAAGTCCACGAAGTTGGTCTTGACGAATCTTAAGTCCAAGCTGGTAAAGACCATCTTGCGGTACCTCGATCTCCCATTCGATCCATTGGCTTGGCATCCGCCAGTTGTTGCCCCCAATCGTATTCAGACGAATCTTGGATACGCTGTACGGTTCAGTTGCAGGGCTTGAATGGTCGGAAACCGGATACAATGTCGGTGAAGATTTACGCACCGCATGCTCTGCCTGTACTTTAACCGATACATTCGTTGGTGATTGATATCCGTTTGCCTCATACTGTAGTTTGACTTCAGCATAGGTTGGAAGCTCTTGCTCTTGGTATAGCTCTAAATAATCAATGACGATCGGCTCGCGCTTGCCCTCAAGCGTAATCGTGTGCTCTCCCTTCGTAAAGAAGAAGAGGAATGGATCCGCATAGAGACCTTGGGAATCCTTGAACGAACGCTCTAGCCATGTCGGAACTTCTACCTGGCTCGGTCTAATTTCGTTATCACGATTATCTCTCTTAAAAGTATCCACTTCATTCGTCCAAACACGATCAAAGGTAACTGAGGAAGCCTCATCAAAAGGCAACGCTCCATCTACCAAAAGGGAACGCTCGATTGCAGCACTTTTACCGGGTTCAGTGAAATAACGAAGCTTTAGTGTATAAGCCCCTTCTTCAGGCACATTAAACTTCCATGTCACCGAGCCCGTATCGCTTGTACGCAATGCTTCTCCCGTTGCACCCTCGTAATCTTTTAATACTGTACATTCGCAATTGTCTGATGAGGTAAAAGCCTCACCCTCAATTCGAATCGTCTTAGTCGGCCTTGTCGTATCTTCATGCTTGTTCTTATAATTCTGGTAGCTGCTTTCTGAGTAGGTATGTAGTTCATCTAAATTATTGATCAAATTCGCGTGCACCATCGTTGAATCTGTTCCATAGATCCACCAAGCTAGAATGGTGACGACGACTGTTGTCCATAGTGCTGGCTTGATATACCGGCGAAGTCGCTTCAACACAATAACAATCACTCGCTTTCTAAAAAATCTCTCTTCATTTTCCTATTGCTGTATAGATAGAAAGAATGACTTTGATCTTATTATTTTATGAGTCTGAACCCGATCCAACAATCCGTGAAATTGCACCAAATAACCCTACTAATAATAGATAAAAGAGGGGACGTGCGTTGTTACGCAAGCCCCTTCATTTGAATTATCTGTCTTTGGCATACCATTGCTTTACAATATGTTCTGCCTTCTTCCCATAGATATCGAACCCGCGATCCTCATGTGCAGACTCTAAGGGGTACAGCTTCGTACTCCAATCCCACCAGAAAAATCCGGAAAACCAAGGCTCATCCCAAAATGCTTCTATGACTGAGGAATAGAAATTCGCTTGCTCATCCTCGTCAAACGGTAGTTCTGTATGGGTGAAGTCCCACGGCATCATTGCACAGCCTTTAGCACTGCGACAACCAATCTCCATAAATAAAATTTTCTTGCCGAACTTCTCATGCAAGCGTGCAAACCTCTCTTTCACAGGTTGCCACTTGCTTACCATAGCCTCAACGCTATCTCCAGGCTTAGAAGCTACAGGATAATAAGCACTTGTCCCAATGAGGTCAACCTCATCGAACCAATCGACCCCTTCTTCTGAGCCGTGATTCGCATTATAGATCAGTGGGCCGCTATAGATGGCGCGAACCTCTGCGATCAATTCCCGCCAATACTCCGTCTTTGATTCCGTTAGTACCATTTCGCAACCGATACAGAACATTTCACAATCTAATTCTTCTGCAAGCTCCGCATAATGCAACAAGAAATTTCGATACGACTTGAACCAGGCCTCCCAATAGGGCTCGCTTCCGATCTCGTTAGGGAAACCAATATGTGCACGCCAAATTCCATCCCTTGAGTTAACTACTGGCTTCAAGCATACTTTGAGTCCTAGTTCCTTCGCTTGCCTCACTGCATGCTCAATATCTCGATCCGTCATCGTGTGTCCATAATCGAATACAATTTCAGTTGAGAACGTTGTATTTTGATAGGTGTAGAAAGATAATGCAATCCATTCACTACCGGTTTCCTTCAATCTGATTAATGACTCTAACGCGTAAGGCTGACGATAAGCACCTCTTGTCGTATCCCAGCCGTACGTCATTCCTTTTACGAATAAGTTACTCTCCATAGGAACAACCTTCCTCTCTATCTCATTCATTTCTACTTATGATGAAAGCGACATCTCGATTGCTCGTGTTCGGTGCGGTAATCGTTAGTCGATCACCCTTCGACTCCACAGCTGTGTCTCCAATGAATTCGCCCTTCCATGGATCAAACCAAGATACCGTTGCATGAATTGGCCCTAAACCTTCAATGTTTGCCGATTTGCCACCAGCCGTGCCGTTTCCTGCGATCAACCAACCATACGAGGTTGAATTGCCCTTCATTACCCAACCCTTGCTTTCCTGTACCTCGATGGTAGGTGCTTGATCTGCGATCAGCCTTGGATTCTTAAACTTCACTACAACTGGCTTTGCACTCGTTGATGACGCAACCGTATAAAATTTCAATCCCAGTCCCATCATCAGCTTCAGATCAGCTTCAGTAATCGAGGCATTGCGCCAATAGTACTCAGGAGCGTTACGCAAAGGAATAGCAAGCGTTGTCCATTGTCCAGATGTAAGCTTCACATCGCTAATGTCTTCGCCTTCGTCCCAAGTGTTGTTCGGGAACAGTACTGGACGTACTTTAATTTCCTCCGATCCTTGTTGCTCGATATATACATCAATGTGAAGCTGATCGTAATAGGACCAATCACTTTTGTTAAAATAGGTCGTAACCGCTCCTTGCGAGAAACTGCCTGTGGCGAATCGCATTTGGGTTGCCAGTGCATCCCCATCTTCCTTAACGGAATATTGGGCACCATTCTCATCGAGATTTGCCTGAGCCCAATCAGGCTGACTCCAATCCGTTGCCGACTTCCCGTACGGGATCGGCTGCTCCTTATCTAACTGTTGCTGAATCATCTTCGATGCTAGAGCGATTGGTTCACGTGCTTCATTGAAGCTGATCCTCTCTACGAAGGTAGAGATCGCCTTCATCTGAGTGAACATTTCATCGTTCATTTTCGTAATGTCCCACCATACGGGAATGCCCGCTAGACCATTCGATAATCCTGTCCATATCGCATCGTGATACGTATTTACGTCTGCAATATTGCCAGTTTCTCCGATAACGAGTGGCTTTTCATACCTTGGCCATCTCATCTGAATGTCCTTAGCATATTCTGCTGCATTTAGCCCGTAGTAATTCTCACGGTCTGATACATCGAGAACTTTGTATCCTTCTGCCCAATAATCATCCTCATTCCCAGCACGCGAGCCATTCGTTGGATGATTGTAGGGATCATTTTCTTTGAAATAACGGTGAACCTTCTCGATCCAAGCGTTCGCAGCTTTCGGATCTCCAAGCGCCCATCCATCTGTGCCTGAAATTTCAACGACTAAATCCCATGTACCAATGGCCTCGCTATGACCCCAACGTGCGATGATGTAGCGATATAGCTTCTCTTGATACTTCCACATTTCCTCACTTGTATAGAAATCCTTCGCTTCTCCAAGAGTTGAGTACGCATTCTTCTGCCATGTCGCTGGCCACCCAGGCAGCTTATCTGTTAATGAGTCGTGAGGCCAAATCGCGAAATTCATCTTCATCTCTCTTGCTTCTAATAAATCAACGATTTCATCTACGCGCTCTGCTTTGTAGGTATCGTACCTTCCAATTCCTGAGCTTACCGATTCCAATTGGTTCTTACCGCCACCAGAGTCGTAATCGCCATTCCAATACGTAATTAAATTACCACCGCTCGCCTTAATGATGTCTAGTCTAGATTCAGATACACTCCACGGATAAGCAACACCCACCCCATAGAATGAAGTACCATTGTCATGCTCGAAAAACCTTTTATTTTGATTTGAGACGCGAATCCAGCCTTTACGAGCAGAAGTCACTGCTTCAAAGCCGGCTTCCTCCCCATAATTCGTTCCCGTCTTATCCTTCATGACGATACGATATCTCCAATTGCCAACCTCATTCGGAGCAAATCGCACACGCCAGTTATACCCGTTGTAAAATCCATTAATATGCCACTCTTTTCCTTGCGGAGATACGAAGACCGCACTAAGATCGATCTCGTCAGGATCAAATGGATTATTATACGTTTGCTGAAGTTTTAACATAAGCTCGAACTTCTCATATAAGCCTGGTTGCTCGACCATTACAGTTGTCTCTATTAGCGTAGGTCCTAACATTCCGTCAGCATCCTCAAATAAAATGACATCTTTCACAATTGGAGTTGCCTCCGTTGCTTGATCTTTATTCGAAGCTAAGATCACTACGAGAGTAACGATCCCAATTCCAATTAGAACAATAAGAGCGACTACCCCTATTCGAGCTTTAGCACTTAAGTTTTTTAACATTGCTTTATCCCCACCACCATTACGACTTATGATTACGCAGTGATTCACCTCTAGCGATTTTAATTATGTTGCAGTCTGGTCCGATATACTACCCTACTAAGTGCACACCAACACAATAGAAATTTGCGTTTCGTGTTTTAATATGGGAATTCGACACTAGCGCTTACCAAATAAAAACGGCTAGGGCGTCCTGGGACGCCTTCGATGTCCAGTTTTGCACGTTTAGGGAGCGTAGCGGACATGAGAGTCCTTATTTGCTCCATTTTTCACGTTTTTGGAGCTTAGCGGACATGAGAGACCTTATTTGCAATAAATCATGTGGTTTTGGAGCATGAAAGCACAAATAAGGGCTGTGGTGTCCGCTCGTTTCTCGCAACCTCCACTAAATCCAAGAATAGCGTCTCTCATGTCCGGTAATTTCCAGTCATCGAGAGCAAGTGTTGAAAACATAGCCCAATAATCAAGAGGACTACCTTTCCAATAGGTTTTGATATTGGCACAGAAGCAGCGCAATTTGCAGACTATTTCAATTATGGTGGCCTAAGAGATTCGAATATTCTGGGGTGAGTGTAATAATTCAATAAATATGCGACAAGGCACTTCGCTCTAGAAAGAGCGAAATGCCTTATTGGGTTTACCACAGCTTATTTTATTCTAAAAGTCATCCTGCTTGATCATTGCATCAGATTAAATCGGAATTTTGGAGCAAGCGTTGAACGATGATTGCAACCTCAGCTCTTGTGATTGTTGCTTTAGGCGCAAGCGTCGCTTGCCCTCTTCCTGTCATAATGCCTGCTTTCAAAGCATCAGCGATGCTGCTCAGCGCCCAAGTCGATACTTCTTCTGCATCTTTATAGGTGTCGATCAGTTGCCCCGTCGCTTGGACGGACAGCTTCTCTTTCAAACCGGTCAATTTCATCGCTTTTGCGATAATGACCATTGCCTCTTCTCTCGTAATGCTGTTCAACGGACGGAAAGTACCATCTTCATAACCGCGGATCAGTCCGTACGAGTATGCTGTTTGAATTGCACTGCTATACCAATCTGTAGACTTCACGTCTTTAAACGAGCTTTCCCCATTTTCCAAACGCAAGCCTAAGCTTCTAACGACAATTGCAGCGAATTCAGCACGAGTAATGTCTCGATCTGGGCTGAACAGGTCTATAGCTGTACCGTTGATGACCATACGCGATCCCATTTCGTTGACAGCGTCCTTCGCCCAATGGTTTTCGACATCTTTGAAGGTAATCGGGTGCCAAACGACGGAATAAGTGCTATTCGTCAAGCTGTTAATGATTGCATAATAAGTGCCGTCAATGTTCACGACTTTAGTCGGCACATGTCGTATTGTACCGTCCGGTTCCACGACTATGCCAGTTGTAATACGAGTTGCGTCAATATCGGATGGGATTGCTACCGTACGCTCGACATATGCGCTGAACTTCGACACTTCTACCTCGCGATTGCCGTTCACTGCGACTACTTTGAAATTCAACGGCGGAACGACCAATGTAAATCCGCGATTTGTCGCAGCATTGTCAACTACCTGCAAAGTATTCGCTGCCGGCTCTGCGATTTCAATTCGAATGGTGATATCTTTCAGATCGATCTCTTTACCGAATTGCTCTGAAATGGCATCAATGTTGATCTGTCCCGCTGGTAGCTTATAGGAACCTTGCTCCGTACGAAGTTCAAGAATTGCCTGCATCGATTCCATATTTTTGATCATGCGTCCGTTAAGCTCACCGATTACAACATCACTGTCTGATGAGACCGGGATCGTAATCACTGCATGATCGCCTGCAGCGTCAAGTCTTTCCTGCAGCTTTTGTTCATCTACAACAACACTCGTTACTTTTTGTCCATTCAATTCCTTAGTGGAAGCAGTTCCTGTACTTTCTGCCTTTCCGTTAACGAGAACAATCACTCCAGTATCTTTTGGTGGGATAACGACCGATACTGGCGTTGTTACCGCCGAAGTTCTAATGCTCTCTATAGCCACGCCTGTTACAGGTGCTTTATTCGCTACTGGCGTCACTTCAAAGCTGATATGCTTGCCAATATCTGCTGCTTGCAGCGTATATGTTGTTCCCGTTGCTCCTGTAATTTCCACCTTGTTCGTCCCAGCTGCATCGTCCGAGCGATACCACTTGAACGTACTCGTACCTTCTGCATCGCCGTTCACATCGCTATATGCGTAGCTGCCTGTCAGTGTTTGTCCGATAAGTGTAGTTCCGGTCACCGTGACGTTGCTTGCTGCTGGCGCAGCTTCTGCCGGAATAACTGCTAATGTTCTGCTGCTCTCAATAACAGAGCCTGTAGTAGGTGCTTTATTCGCTATTGGCGTTACTTCGAAGCTGACATGCTTGCCAAGATCATGTGATGTCAAAGTGTAGCTTGTACCCGTTGCACCTGCAATCGCAGTCTTGTTCGTACCCGCTGCATCGTCCGCGCGGTACCACTTGAACGTGCTCGTACCTTGAGCGTCACCGTTCACATCGCTATACGTGTAATTACCTGTCAGCGTCTCGCCGACCTGCGCAGTTCCGGTCACCGTAACGTTGCTTGCCACTGGCACCGCTTCTGCTGGAATGACCACTGAAGTTCTGCTACTCTCAACAGCTACGCCTGTTGTAGGTGCTTTATTCGCTACTGGCGTCACTTCAAAGCTGATGAACTTCCCTAAGTCTGCTTCTTGTACCGTATATGTTGTTCCTGTTGCTCCTGCAATCGCGGTTTTGTTCGTACCCGCTACATCGTCTGCGCGGTACCACTTGAACGTGCTTGTGGCTTCAGTGTCGTTATTGACATCGCTATACGTGTAGCTTCCTGTCAGCGTCTCGCCGACCTGTGCTGTACCAGTCACTGTGACGTTGCTTGCCACTGGCGCAGCTTCTGCCGGAATGACCGCCGATGTTCTGCCGCTCTCAACAGCCACACCTGTTGTAGGTGCTTTATTCGCTACTGGTGTTACTTCAAAGCTGATATGCTTGCCAAGATCCGCTACCGTCAACGTATATGTCGTACCCGTTGCTCCTGCTATCGCTGCCTTGTTCGTACCCGCTGCATCGTCCGCGCGGTACCACTTGAACGTGCTTGTGGCTTCAGTGTCGTTATTGACATCGCTATACGTGTAGCTTCCTGTCAGCGTCTCGCCGACCTGTGCTGTACCAGTCACTGTGACGTTGCTTGCCACTGGCACAGCTTCAGCCGGAATGACCGCCGAAGTTCTACTGCTCTCAACAGCCACGCCTGTTGTAGGCGCTTTATTCGCTACTGGTGTTACTTCAAAGCTGATATGCTTGCCAAGATCCGCTACCGCTAACGTATATGTCGTACCCGTTGCTCCTGCAATCGCAGTCTTGTTCGTTCCAGCTGCATCGTCCGCGCGATACCACTTGAACGTGCTCGTTCCTTGTGCGTCACCGTTCACATCGCTATACGTGTAATTACCTGTCAGCGTCTCGCCTACCTGTGCCGTCCCAGTTACCGTGACGTTGCTTGCCACTGGCGCAGCTTCAGCCGGAATGACTGCTAATGTTCTGCTGCTCTCAACTGCCGTGCCTGTTGTAGGTGCTTTATTCGCTATTGGCGTTACTTCGAAGCTGATATGCTTGCCAAGATCCGCTACCGCCAACGTATATGTCGTACCCGTTGCACCAGCAATAGCAGTCTTGTTTGTTCCCGCTGTATCGTCCGCGCGGTACCACTTGAACGTGCTCGTTCCTTGAGCGTCACCGTTCACATCGCTATACGTGTAGCTACCTGTCAACGTCTCGCCTACCTGTGCCGTTCCAGTTACCGTGACGTTGCTTGCCACTGGTGCAGCTTCTGCTAGAATGACCGCCGAAGTTCTGCTGCTCTCTACAGCAGCGCCTGTTGTAGGTGCTTTATTCGCTACTGGTGTTACTTCAAAGCTGATATGCTTGCCAAGATCTGCTATCGTCAACGTATATGTTGTTCCTGTTGCTCCTGCAATCGCGGTTTTGTTCGTACCCGCTACATCGTCTGCGCGGTACCACTTGAACGTGCTTGTGGCTTCAGTGTCGTTATTGACATCGCTATACGTGTAGCTGCCTGTCAACGTCTCGCCGACCTGTGCTGTACCAGTCACTGTGACGTTGCTTGCCACTGGCGCAGCTTCTGCCGGAATGACCGCCGATGTTCTGCCGCTCTCAACAGCCACACCTGTTGTAGGCGCTTTATTCGCTACTGGTGTTACTTCAAAGCTGATATGCTTGCCAAGATCCGCTACCGCCAACGTATATGTCGTACCCGTTGCTCCTGCTATCGCAGTCTTGTTCGTTCCAGCTGCATCGTCCGCGCGATACCACTTGAACGTGCTCGTTCCTTGTGCGTCACCGTTCACATCGCTATACGTGTAGCTGCCTGTCAACGTCTCGCCTACCTGTGCCGTCCCAGTTACCGTGACGTTGCTTGCCACTGGCGCAGCTTCAGCCGGAATGACTGCTAATGTTCTGCTGCTCTCAACAGCTACGCCTGTTGTAGGCGCTTTATTCGCTATTGGCGTTACTTCGAAGCTGATATGCTTGCCAAGATCCGCTATCGTCAACGTATATGTCGTACCTATTGCTCCTGCAATTGCTATCTTGTTGGTTCCAGCTGAATCGTCCGCGCGGTACCACTTGAACGTGCTCGTACCTTGAGCGTCACCGTTCACATCGCTATACGTGTAGCTGCCTGTCAACGTCTCACCTACCTGTGCCGTTCCAGTTACCGCGACGTTGCTTGCTACTGGCGCCGCTTCAGCCGGAATGACCGCCGAAGTTCTGCTGCTCTCTACAGCTGTTCCAGTCGTAATACCTGTTTGTGCGACTGGCTTCACTTCAAAGCTAATACGCTTTCCTAAGTCTGCTGCCATCAACGTATATGTCGTACCCGTTGCTCCTGCAATCGCTGTCTTGTTCGTACCCGCTGCATCGTCCGCGCGGTACCACTTGAACACGCTGATACCTTCTAAATCACTGTCTGAATCGTTGTACGTGTAGCTGCCTGTGAGATGTTCTCCAACCTGTGCAGTTCCAGTAACCGTAACGCTACTGACTGTCGGAGCTGCATTGTTGTACCATATCGCATAAAGAACGACGTTAGCAGATCCCATCGCAAGCGTTGAGTTTGCAGTGTAAAACGTTCCATTACCTAATGCGTTATCGTTCCAGCCAACAAATTGGGACCCTGCGTTAACTAAATTCCCTTCATTGCCCTTCACTGTAACTTGAGCACCAACAGCATATACTCCGTTATCTACCGGAACAGTGCCACCTGTGCTGCCATTTCCATTGTAAGTGACCTTATAAGAAGGAACATAATCCGAATAGCTATAAGTTCCCGTTCCGGTTCCATTAGCAAAAGCCGCAACTCGAATTTGCAATCTAACTGTAGTTGCTCCAGTTATTGTTATGGATTCAGCCGTACCGCCATAACCTGTATAATTAATGTCCATCCCTTTATATGTAAAAGTTATCTCTTTTCCCGAATTACCCTCTGTCGGCGATAAATCAATTGCATTACCATTAGCATCGTATGCAACGATATACTTATTTGCATCCAAATCGAAAAGTCTAACGTCTAGATCCGCGCCTCCCGCCGATATATTCATCGTCAAACCGACTACGCCGAGAGGAATATCAGTAACCGTGGATTCTCCTCCATTGTTTAGAGTCGTATTAATTGTTCCGTTAGCACCACCCGGTGTAAATTCAACTTCCGCAAAAGCCGTAGTATTCATTGAAAAAATTAATAATACACTAAGCAAATAAATCAGAGCCCGTTTCTTCATAGATAATTCCTCCATTTTCTGGTTGCGTTGATCTCACCGACAGCATTTTACATCAATAACTGAAACTTATTGACTATGACTAAAAGGAAAAATAGGTTTTTATTACTAGTACTATATTACTTTATTATATTCGATAGATTAGTAAGATTTGAAGCTACTTTATAAAAAAAATTACAAAAAAGATTTTCAGGCAAAAGATTTCCAATATCACATCATAAGTTATGCACTTGCATGTAGGGACTAGTGTCCTAGACAATCCAAAAAAAAAAGCAGTTCCCGTTTCATTCAACGAGAACTGCTTCTGATATGGTTTGAGTCTAACGCACAGACTGTTTCATTACTCCATCTTTATAGATGAACGATTTCTCTACACCACCAACCTCGTACTGAACCTTAAAATCATTAGCCTGTTCATCAAAGTATACCGACACAGCGCCTAATGCTTCATTCACATTCGCCATCATGAACTGATCGTCTTGCCACTTGTAAAGGAATGTCTGCATCGGCAGACCATGTGAGCTTATAACTTCCATTACTCCATCCCCGTCAACATCAATCTCCCGAGCGTGCCCGTTGTCTACCGTTAAAAATGGCTCGATGGTCCCATCAGCAATGGAAAAGTAACGATAGATTGACGCATTTGCACCAACTGATCCTATCGTACGCAATAACGAGCGATTGAACAGACTTAACTCTGTAACAGACAGGTCGTCCATATATACTTCTCCACCAACTGCGCCAATATCATATAGGGAATTTCCGGATTGATAGGCAGCATACACATTTTCAACATCGTCTGTTTTTTTGAAAAATACCAGTTTCCCGCTCGAAATCGAAAGTTCTTTTAGAACTGTATCAGGAGGAATGCTAGAAATCTGCTTGACGGTCTGGGCTTGGATAACCTGTTCGAATACAAGCTGAACCTGAAGCTCTGATAGCTGAGCTTCCACGTCCTTCATAGTCGAATCTGCGGTAGTTGCCGGTGAAAGAGACGGTGATGGTATCTGTGAGGATGATGGTGACGAAGTCTGTAGTAATTGTTGCTGAGCTTCCGTCGAAGAACTACATCCTCCCAGCACTAACGCACTCAATAATAGGTATGCCCCAAAGCGTTGTAACAATGCTTGTTTCACCCTTTCACGATTTACGTCCGTAATCTGCCTTGATTTCGCCCCATTCCTTCGTTTGCCACTTGGTTACTTTATTCTTATACGAATTTGTCTTTAACCAAAGAACCGCACGATCTACCAACTGCCAGATTTCCGCTGTAGATTCGTCTCTTACGAGTGTGGATGACACTGCTTTCTGCTTCACCCATTTAAGGGCATTGACGGAATCACTATAGATCGTCTTATCGCTCCCAAGCTTTTGCAAATAAGCCAACCCATGCACTATTGCTAGAAACTCGCCTAAATTATTCGTCCCTTTCCGAATAGGACCATAAGAAAAAAGAATATCACCCGTTTGCGTATCTACACCTTTATACTCCACCGGCCCTGGATTGCCGTGTGTACCTACATCAACAGATATGCTGTTATAATCAATCTGCTCATTCATCGCTATAGTAGATTCCGTTGTTTTCTTAGGCTTCCCGGCATCCTTAGTAGCACCAGCCTTTGCTAGCCCCCAGCTTTTTTTCCACCCTAATTGATAAGCCGTTTCAGCTTCACTCTTCGATTCATAGGACTTGTATTTTGCATCCGTAAATTGATTTACTTGCTCCTGACACTCCGACCAACTTGTATATACACCTGGCACTTTCCCTACCCAAACAACATAATATTTTTGCTTCGCCATACCTACTCTCCTCTTACTCTATATATCCTTACATGCGCATGTTCGAATCTATGTATGTTCTATTGTTCCCTAGTCATTCATCTAATTACAACATAAAAAAAACAAGCGTGCAATTTCTCAACATAACGTTACAAACAATCCTGTTTTGAATTCAATCAATAATCAATGAAGGAGGGGTCGCCCCCTCCTTTCTACGTCCATCCCCAGAAAAAACCGTCACGATCCCATGCAATTCTTCCGTTGTGCAACTTGCGAAAAGCTTTCTTTACATCTTTGGATAGCGACGCATTGCCTTTCTCATTCACGAATACATGCTCTTCTCCAAAGTGGGTTCGTACGTGGGCGATTGCCTCTTCTTGACGTAACATACTCCGAAACTTTATTTCCTGTACCATCCACTCGGCAACTTCTTCCGCAGTTTTCTCCATCTGTTACACTCCTTCTCATTCAACCGATCCATGTACAATTATAGCCACCTCAAGCTCATACTGCCACCGCATATCCGCATATCCGCAGTCCTCTCCGTCTCTGAATTCATCAAAATGCGCGTAAGCATCCTAATTTTGCTTGAGTCGATAATTAAAAGAAGGGATGTACCTCCTCAGCAGCAATACGCAGGAGATACATCCCTAAAATCTATAATCGATATGAATAACAATGTGGCAGCCCAGCCCATAAGTATACTCTGGAGACACCGCCCGTTACAACAAATATCTTAGATATACATAGATGCTGGAGATGACGATTGAAAGTAGCATTAACGGGAACGCATACTTTAAAAACTTCAAAAACGTAATCGGGTACCCTTCCTTAGCCGATAGCCCCGCCGTAATTAAATTCGCGCTTGCACCAATTAAAGTCCCATTACCACCGAGACATGCTCCTAGCGCAAGACTCCACCATAGCGGTTCGAGGTTACTCACACCCATGTTGCCCATCTCTTGTATTAATGGAATCATCGTTGCGACGAATGGAATGTTGTCGAGGAATGCGGACGCAATCGCACTCATCCACAAGATAAGCATTGCGGATGCTGCAACATTACCTCCGGTTAAATCCATCGCTTTCACAGCGAGATCACTCACAATTCCAGTATCCACGAGCGCACCAACAAGCGTAAACAACCCAACGAAGAAGAAGATCGTCGTCCATTCTACTTTCGTAAGTGCGTCCTCCATCGCATGCTCTCCAGCTAGCAATAGCAGAACAAATGCGCCCGCTAGCGCAACAACCGAAGATTCGAGATGAAGCGTCTGATGCAAGAAAAATCCAACAATCGTTAATCCGAGTACGATCAGAGAACGATTAAGCAACGGTCGATCGGTAATTAATCCGCTAATATCTGTGTTCATGATATTACGTGTATATTCTTCAGTTGTTTGAAGCTTCTTGCGAAACATTATAATGAAAATCGGAATATGCACTAACATAATAATAATTATAATAGGTGTAAGATTGCTGATAAACGCCATGAACGTTAACTCTTTCACCGCGCTACCGATCATAATATTAGGTGGATCTCCGATCAGCGTCGCTGTTCCCCCAATATTGGATGCTAATATCTGTGTGAAGAGAAATGGAAACGGATGTACTTTGAGCTGTCTCGCAATACTGAACGACACTGGCACAATAAGCAGTACTGTCGTCACATTATCAAGAAAAGCCGAAGCAATCGCGGTAACAACTGCAAGTGCGATCATGATCTTCACTGGCTCGCCTTTCGCTTTCTTCGCCGCCACCATCGCTACATAGCTAAACAATCCGGTCTTGGCTGTTACACCAACAATAATCATCATCCCGATCAAGAGACCAAGCGTATTGAAATCAATATGATGCATAATTGCTGAATCGACGCTAACGATCCCAAAAACGACGACTGCAATAGCACCAAGCATTGCAACGATCGTACGGTGAATCTTTTCTGCAATAATCAGACCGTAGGTTATTAAGAAGATTGCTAGTGCAATAATAGCTTGCTGTTCCATGTGTCCTCCTAGCCTAGTGCATCACTACGATTAAGAGATGCTCCAGTTTCTTCTTGGTTTGTAAGCAGCTTGTTCGAGAAACTCTCTTTCTGTTGCTGTCGGGAGTCCCGACATCGTTATTCCCGCAGATTGTGATGTGATCAGCATTTTACATGCCATTTCCAATGTTTGTAGAGCCATTCTTGCTTCACGAATGGAAGTATCATACACAAGAACGCCATGATTGTCCAAAAGAAGCACGTTCGCTAGCTTCGCTTTCTCCCTCACCCCTTCACCAAGCGCTTCTGAACCCGGATGATAGTAAGGGACACGCTCAACCTTTTCCAAATAATACATCGTTTCCACGAACCAATTCGTTGGAATTTCAAGCTTTGAACTAGCTACTAGTGTGCTGTAAAAAGGGGAAGCGTGCAATACTGCGCCAATTTCCGGTCTACTTTCATAGATGGCGCGGTGCATCGGCGTTTCCTTAGAAGCTTTACGTCCCTCAGTCGCATAGGCGTTACCAGCCAAGTCACACTCGATTAAGTCTGCATCATCGAGCTCACCTAAGAACGTTCCGCTAGCGGTAATCAAATAGCGATCATCCGTCGTTCTCGCACTGATATTGCCGGAGTTGCCCCATGCGAGCCCGTATTCCATCATATATTTTCCTGTTTGTTGAAGCTGTTGTCTAACAAGGTTAGTCTCAGGCATAACTTATGAACGCCTCCTGTTTATAAACGTACAAATCGAGAGAGGAATGACCGCGAAACGGCCATTCCTCGGTACACCATGATAATACGAATCTCTACTCTATTTCATTAAATTAGGTATCCACATTGCAAATCCTGGGATATACGTAATCATGAGTAAAGTAATCAGCAGTACAACATAGAACGGTAGCATGCCTCGTGTAATTTGCAATAGATTGATCTTGGCGATCTGTGCCGAGATGAACAAATTGATTCCCATCGGCGGCGTACACATCCCAAGCGCAAGGTTAACAATCATAATAATACCGAAGTGAACAGGATCTACACCGAGTTGTATCGCTACAGGCAACAGCAATGGAGCTAAGATAATGATAGAAGCGTTCGTCTCCATGAACATCCCTACGATGAGTAGGAAGAGGTTAACTAACAACAAGAATATAATTGGGTTGTCAGAGATACTCATGAAGAACTGTGCAACTTCTTGTGGAATCCCTTCACGAGTCAGAATCCATCCAAACAATCCAGCACTAGCAAGAATGAACATGATGGAAGATGTCGTGATGACAGACTGTGTCAAAATTGTAATGAGCTTCGGTATCTTAATTTCACGATAGATGAGTACACCTACAATGAATGAATACGCAACAGCGACACCAGATGCTTCTGTAGGTGTAAAGAACCCACCGTAAATTCCACCTAGAATAATTATAGGCATCAATAAAGCGAAGAATGAAGACTTGAATGCCTGCCATAATTCCTTGCCGGACTTCTTCGTTTCTTTCGCATATTTACGTTTCTTAGCGATAATGTAGACGGTAAACATCAATGATAGAGCAATCAATATCCCTGGCAAGAAGCCTGCCATGAATAAATCGCCGATTGATGTTTCTGTTGATACACCATAGAGAATAAGCGGAATACTTGGCGGAAGAATTACTCCTAATTCCCCCGATACAGATTGCACTGCACCAGAAAAGTTCTTATGGTATCCCCGTGCAATCATGGCAGGAATGAGGATGCTTCCTAACGCAGCAGTCGTCGCAGCGCTTGAACCTGAGATTGCCGCAAAGAACATCGAAGTAACGACCGTTACAATCGCAAGACCACCCGTGAAATGACCCGTCAATGCGTTCGCGAACGCAATCAATCGTTTGGATATCCCACCGAACTCCATCAATACCCCGGCTAATATGAAGAAAGGAATCGACATAATCGGAAATGAATCAATGGAGGTAAACGACCGCTGTACCAATACGATTAGCGGTGTGCCACCATCCCATAGAATGGCTACGGCTGATGCTAGACCCATCGAGATTGCAATTGGAACGCCTAGAGCAAAGAATATAATAAGACATACAAATAATATGATTCCCATTACAACTGCTCACCTGCCTTAAGCGCCTCTGTAGCTTCAGAGGTATCCACATCTTCTGTAGTCCAGAACTCAATAATACAAGCAATCGCATTGATGATCATAAGTGCAGCGCCGATTGGGATTGCCATATATGGAATATCCATTGGAATTCTAAGCGCTGCTGATTTCTGCCGGCTTACGATTTCCATAATATCAATTCCTTTGAACAATAGCATTGCGCAGAAAATGATAGAAATCACCAATACCGTAATTCTTAATACTTTTCTTATTTTCGGCTTAACAAGCTCCGAAACAACCTCAATGGCGATGAGACGATGATTCCGCAATGCAAGTGATGCACCAAGGAATACTGAATAGATCATTAAATATCGGGCTGCTTCTTCTGACCATGTAAGCGGAATATCAATAAGGAAACGACTAATGACTTGAGCAATAATTAAAATGGACATTGCTCCTAGCATTAAACCGACTACGATACCTACTAATTTGTTCAGGTAGTCTACGCCCTTCATATATAACTTCATACATTAAACCTCCTGTTCAGGGGACAATCCCACTTCATGAAACCAAAAAGCCGGTGTCCGCATGATGAATGTAAATACAGACACCGGCTATCTAATTGTTATTTCGTGTTAACAATGCTATCGTACAATTCTTGTCCATATTTCTTAGCAAAGTCAGCATGAACCGTAGATGCTTTTTCCGCAAATCCAGTCGTATCTACTTCGATCACTTCCATGCCGCCTACTTTCAGTCCTTCAAGCAATTTGATTTCATTCTCAGCAACAAGATTGTTTTCGAATTCAGTTGCTTCTCTTGCAGCTTCTTCTACTGCCTTTTGTTGAGCTGGAGACAGCTTTTGGTAAGTGATGTCACTCATCGTCAATTGAACATAACCATACAAGTGATTCGTTAATACAAGGTACTTCTGAACTTCTTGAAGCTTGTTACTTGAGATCAAGGCGAATGGGTTTTCTTGACCATCAATTACGCCTGTTTGCAAGGAAGAGTACACTTCACCGAACGCCATTGGAGTCGGGGATGCGCCCATTGCTTGCCATGCAGCGATCGATGCAGGAATTTCAGGAACACGGATTTTCAGACCTTTCAAATCTTCAACCTTCTCAACCTTTTTGTTCGTTGTCAATTCGCGAGGACCTCTAACCCAGAACTCAAGCCCACGAATTTGTGCATTTGCGAGCAAATCATTTTGTAGCTTCTCGCCTACTTCTCCATACAATACTTTCTTCAGATGATCTTCATCACGGAACAAGTACGGAAGCTCTAGTATTGAATATGGCTCATAGAAGTTTGAGAGAACGCCCGCAACTAGTGCGAAGTCAACTGAACCAAGCTGCATTCCTTCAATTAAGTCGCGGTCGTTACCGAGCGTTGAGCTTGGGAATACATCAACCGTTACAGTGCCATTGGATTTCTCTTTCACTAATTCTGCGAATTTCAGTGCTCCAATGTGCCAAGCATCCGAATCGCCTGTTATGTGACCTAGACGCAATGTAACACTCTTGTCGGTACTATTGGAACCGCTAGCTGCTGAAGAGCTTGATGAAGATGATTCATTATTTGCTTTACCGCATGCGACAGCGCTTACAAGAAGCAGAACAATCATCATTGATACTGCGATTGACTTCTTAAACATTGTTAGTGACCTCCTGATGTTTGAATCTTTTATTTTAGTTCTATACCCGGCTTCACTGCGCTACGGCGTGAAGCCGGAATGTTGCCATTCGTCTTGCGTTAGAACGTGACGAGAACTTTAAGCGAATTGTCCTCTTTCTTATCTACAATTCTAAACCCTTCAGCCGCTTGCTCAGCCGTTAGACGATGAGTGATCAACACATCTTCTTTTACCGTACCTGCAGCGATAAGATCGATAGCTGTGTAAGTATCTTCACGAGTATAAGTCATACAGCCTACGATTTCTTTTTCTTGATTTTGCAAATTGTGAATGTTGAACGTCTGGTCTCCTTGGAACATCGCAATGGTAACGATACGGCCACCTTTACGCAGGAGCTTAAGTGATTGGTCGATAATCCCGGGAACGCCTGCAGCAATCATAACCTTATCGAAGCTGCCTCCAACCAATGCTTTTGCATCATCGGTCCAATCTGGATTATTAAGAATATTCAATGTGTGTGTTGCACCCATTTGCTTCGCACTATCTAGCGCATAATCCATAATGTCAGTCATCAACAGCGTCGTTGCCCCTGCAGCCTTCGCAGCAGCCATTGCCAATAAGCCAATCGGACCCGTACCTAGTATGGCAACTTTGTCACCTACACCTATGTCTGCTTTACGAACAGCATGAACGCCTACAGCGTAAGGCTCCACCAATGCACCCTGCTCATAAGACATATCTTCTGGAAGCTTAAACACCGTTACCTCTGGTGCTGCGAAATATTCCGCCATCGTTCCATACCATTTTCCAATTCCCGGCGCTCCGCGATTTTCGCAGAAGTTCCATTTTCCTGTTAGACAGTATTCACATGTTCCGCAACCCGTTTGCGGTTCAACCGTTACACGATCCCCCGGCTTAATGTTTTTAACCGCTGAACCTACTTGCACAACCTCACCTGATACTTCATGCCCGATAATAACCGGAGGCTTCCGGAACGGATGCAAGCCTTTATACGTATGAAGATCGGAGCCACAAATGCCCGCTACCTTCACTTTAATCAACACATCCTGATCGCTTAACTCCGGAAGGTCAACTTCCTTAACCACAACTTTATACGCGTCTTCTACATAAACCGCTTTCATTTTCATCCTCCTCTGACTGCTCTAGCTGGCTTGACTGTTACATAAAAAGTTTGCTTTTCGAATGCTGCAGATGGTCTTTCATCTTTGCGATACATTCGTCATTGCCTTTTATCAGCAAATTGTAAATATCCATATGATCTTGCCAGAAGCCCTTCATACGATGGGGGTCTTTCCGCAAGTGGCGCAACGTTATTCGTAGCAAATGGTCCTGATAATTCATGAGCACACGTAGGATTTCACCATTGTCTGCGAACCCGCAGATTAGTAGATGGAACTCATGGTCAGCTTTCGCGAACGCTTTCACGTCTAGCTGCTCCACAATCTGCTTTGTTCTGTTCAAATTATCTATCAGCAGTTGTTGTTGCTCATCCGTTATCTTACCTAGAATGGCTTGTAGGTTAAACGATTCCAACGCCGTTCGCAAATCGTAAATATCGACAATGCGGTTCAAGGCAAGATCATTAATAATGATGCCCTGCTTGGAAAATACCGTCACAAACCCTTCTGCTTCAAGCCGTGTTAGCGCAGATTTAATCGGTGTCTTGCTCATCTCTAATAGTTCGATTAATTCACGTTCAGAAAGGAATCTACCCGGCTCGAATCTTTCATCTAATATGCGCTCCTTAATCTCCTCATAAGCAACATCCTTTAGTAGAGGGGCAGGGCTAGATGTCTTGGACTCTTCCACCTTGATCATTCCTTTCTAGGTCAGTGCGACGATAATCTTAATTCGATGACGCATCTCTTACTTTAGTAAAGTAATCTACACTACCGAATTGACCGCCTTTGAGCGCAAGCTCTACGCCGTCCATTCGTTCATCCTTCGCATATACTTTGCATAAAGGCGCCCCCGGTGAGATCTGAAGCAGCATCTCCATCCCGTAGATTCCCATTTCGCTCGTTACAAATCCTGAAGTATCTCCACCAGCGATAACAACCCTTCGGAGTTGTGCCTGCTCCATGATGATTTTCGTCCAACGACCGAGCTGTCTGCCGATTCGTTCACCTGCTAGCGAGCCTGTAATGTTGTGCGCTGCGAATTGATTGCGTGTCTCTGCGATCGCTTCATCTTCAGGACCTAGTGCGGTGTACATCACAACGCTATCCCCTTCATTCAGATGACGAACCGCTTCATCAAGCAGTTGCTGTGGCAGCTCTTCATTATTCGTGAGTGCTGATGCGGGTATCCGAATGCCGTGAAAGCCTTGTGCGATTGCATCTTCAACTTGCCGTTTGCTTACAGGGGATGCGCTTCCGGATACGGCTAGAATGCGTTTGGCTGGTTCTACTTTCTCCTGCAGTTTAAGCGGTTGCTCTGATGGCTTAATTCCTGCTTGCTCCCAGTGCGCCGTCAGTGCGTATTCAACACCTGATGAACCAACGACGAAACGTTGTCCTTCTGCTGCCGCTTCCCAAATTAATTGACCGCTAGCAGTTAAACGCTCATCATCGAGGGCATCGAACAGTACGACAGATGGCTTGTCCGCAAGCTTCTCGTTGAAGCGCTGTTTGCGCTCCTCCTGATCTCCATCTAATTCCAAGATGTTCATCAGCGCAATTGGCTCATCTAGCTGAGCCTGGAGGTGTAACCTAAGGTCTGCTTCATGCATCGGAGTCGAAGGGTGGCGCGACATTACTGGGTGTCGATCGAGCCGAAATACTTGACCATCCATCCGCGCGAAGTGCTGACCGAACAACGTATACCTTCCGAGCGCCGGTGCACCTACTAGTAATGGAATCGTATGCTGATCTTCGAAAAATTGACGTGATACGCGTATCGCTTCTCCAATGCTGCCTACACTTGGTGATGAGTCAAACGTTGAGCATGTTTTATAGTGGACTGTCTGAATATCAAGCTCAGACAATTGCTTCATAATCGGCTTAATTTCTAATGCCATCTCTTCTGGTGACTTCGCTCGGCTTGTCCCTGCTACTCCAATGCATCGAATCCCTTCGAAGCGTTCAAGCAGTTCTGGGCTGGGAGCTTCAAGGAAGAGTACGGTACGATAGCCACGAGAAGCGAGCGCTTCCATTGCATCCGTAGAGCCTGTGAAATCATCTCCATAGAATGCGAGCAATAACGTAGTATCATTAATGATGTTCAACCTCCTAGCTGCAACTACTTCTTGCCGAAGATCCGAATCGCCTCGGATATTTCTGGATGTGTTTGAGCAAATTCTGTTAATGGAATGCCTTGTACTGCTGCTTCCCAACCGAGGTGCATACTACGTACTCCTGCTGCAATGCCTCCTGGGTGAGCAAGAATACCTCCACCAGCAAGATGAATTACATCGCGAGATTGTATCGCCTCATAGGTCGGAATTGCACTGCCCGCCCATTGCGCCGAGGAAAGTACAGGCATAACCTTGTAATCTCCAAACATCGGAGTCAAGCAATCTTGAATCGACTTGATAACGGATTCATTACTTTCTGTAAACTTACTATTCACACCGTTCGTATGCAGATGGTCTACCCCGGCAGTACGCCAGAGCTTCTGATAAGCTGTGAAGCTCATGCCTAGCAATGGACTGCGAGTCATTGCTCCCCATTGGTTACGATGTCCATGAATCGGCAATTCTGTATACTGTCTAAGATGAGTTACGCCCGCAAATCCAACACTATTCAGGCTGACCATTACACAAGTACCGCCAGATTTTAACACCAAATCGTGATTTCGTTTCATCTCATCGATTTCGCCTGTAATATTAAACGCATACATTAATTTCTTGCCTGTTCGATCTGCCACGCGTTCGATCTCGTTCATTACGGTAGCCACACGTTGTTCAAACGGTGCTGCTGGAGGATTGGCACAAAGCTCATCATCCTTAATGAAATCAAGTCCCGCTTCAGCCAATTGTCGAACGAGAGGGCCATATTCAGCGATCGGCAAACCGATACTTGGCTTCACAATCGTTCCGATAATAGGCCGATCATATACATTAGCAAGCTTGCGTGTACCATCGATCCCGAATTTAGGTCCAGGATAGCGTTCCGAGAAAGCTGTAGGCAATTCAAGATCGACAAGTCTCAAGCCTGAAAATTCACGCAGTTCATATAGATTCCCCGCTACTGTAGACAGTAGATTTGTTAATGAGGGTCCAAAGTTGTGTAACGGGAATGACAGCTTGACGAGGGCTCTTCTGTAAACGGGATGATCCATTCCTTGAGCAAGGTGTACACCAGGCAGCGATGCGGTGTTAGAGGACTCTAACTCTTCGATGCTGATAACTTTAGCTGCATGTTGTTCCTTAAGCTCAGGCGTCTCGCCCGGTACAGAGATGAAGGTTCCTGTGGATTGCTCGCCAGCCATCACTTCTGCCGCTAGTTCCAATGGATAGGGTGTCTCAATGAGATAGGTTGCGATCACATGATGTTGGGACATTGAGTAGTACCTCCATTGATAGATCTATCATAGATCTAAGATAGATCTATTTGAGATTTATCTTAAGTGGAGCGCTTTCATTTGTCAATAACATTTTTTATAGTGATGTGGGTTTATTATGGCGAGAGGAGTAATAATGTGTGAAAAAACTGCGTCATGTCGGAGTTTTTCTGCGATAACGAGGTTGATTATTTTTAAAGTGAACTATTAAATACTGCAAATGTGCAGGATTTGGAGCATTTGTTTTCAATACGGATCACTTTAGAGTAAAATTACTGCACTTTAGCAGGATTAGTCCCCATTGCGTAGCTAACTCTGACAGCTCCGTGTATATCGGCCCCGTTATTCATCTTCTAACCGTATATACCTATACAACGACAAAAACCGACCCAATAGAGTCGGCTTCATCATTAAATTGTCTATCAATGTACATCTCTCATTATGAGGATAATCCTGCAGCCTTCGCCTGTGGTGACTTCAGATCAATCTGCATGAATTCGATCGGATTGCCGTCCGGGTCTTTCGCCCAACATTGCCAGTTGTGATCAAGACCTTGTACAGGCCCCCAATATACATCGATTCCCGCAGCTTTCAGATGCTCGCTCATCACCATTACGTCAGCTACTTGAATGCATAGGTGAGCATAAGTTCCCTCTTTAGGATCAAAGCCCTCCTTGGCATAGAACAACTCAATGAACTGACAGCCTGCTACTCGGATATATTGAATCCATGGTTTACCTGCTTCATCATGGAGCGCGAATGAATTCTCAAAGCCTAGTATTTCGCAATAAAAATGCAGCATCGCATCCATCTGCCCTGTTGTATAAGCAACATGCCCGATTCCAATTACGTTATTGTTCATTAGTAACCCTCCATCAATGAGTTCGTGAACGCGCGTTTATGGGAATATCTTACTCCATGAACAGAGGGAAGTCAATTGCTCTCCAAGTTACGAGATTGATTCAACAAGAAAGCCGATCAGAATCGATCGGCCCCCGAGGTATGGAAATCTTAACAATTAAGCGAACTATTTTCTTACAAATGTGATCTCATCAATATAAAGTATAGCACTGCCGCTTGATTTTTCAGGTGTATCTACCCCGATACCCATTCTAGGAGACTGAGTGATTTTGGTTATTTCACTCTGTTCTAATTTACTCAAATCTATAGTATACGTCTTGAAACCATCACTATCTGTCATGCCTTCTGCTTTTTCAACCCTGCCTGACCAACCATTTTTCTCAATGAAGAAGGACACCCATGGACCCCACGAAAGGTCTGAGCCATCTGTTGCAACCACCTTCACCTTTACACTTATTGAGGAGTATTGGCTGAAGTCACCTTCGCCTTGGGCATTGTCAAAAGTCCTCTGTAATGTGAACTTTTTATCAGCTCCGAGCGAGAAATCGACCTTCAAGGATTGTTTGTCTTTGGAAGCTTGATCAGTTGTTACTGCCAAATTGTTAGCATCTGCAGAATTGAGAGAAACACCATCCCATTCTCCAGTTTCTATACTCCATCCATCAACATCAGATTCAAAATTATATAGTACTCCCGTTGTTGTATCATCATCTTCGTCATCCCCGCCAGCCTTCTTTACCACTTCAATCTGATCAATGTATAAGTACGCTGTTCCGAAAGCTCCATTTGGAACCCAAACACTTACTCCATACTGTCGAGATTTATCAACATTGGTTTCTTTACTTAAATCGATTGTGAATGTTGTAAATCCATTCTGTGGTGTTAAGTTCGCACCATCTGACAATTGTGACCAGTTATTCTTTGACACAAAAAGACTAGACCAAACTCCCCATTCCCCGAAACCTGCTCCAGACTCACTTGCAACGAACTTGACCTTAGCTCTAATTTTTGAATATTTAGTAAAGTCAATTTCATTGCCTTCCTCAAAGTTAATATTGATTGGAACACCTTTGTTATTCTCTACGAATGGAATGGTGACCTTCAAAGAATGCGTGCCTTCAGCTGCATAATCAGTGGAAATCATTACGTCGCTAGCACCTACACCATTATACGCCTCTTCGATCGCGAATCCTTCAGTAGACTCCTCAAAGCCGTGCCACAGCTCCCAAACCTCTGTCGGGCCACTTGGACCGCTATAAAATATAGTAGGAGTTGTTGAACCGCCAACCGCATTGGCTGCTCCACCTTTGACACTAAACTCACCTTGCTTAAGTACTTTCCCATTAATCGTAATGTCATTCGATTGATTGTCTACATAAGTTACATCTCCGTCACCGGTGATCGTTGTTCCTGCTGCATCACCAGCAAGCGTCAAGTTCTCTATCGTTGCACCTTTACCTACGACGACTTTCGAATTGCCATGAACAATAACATTCGTAACAGAGGCTCCCTCTTCAAGCTCAAGTATTGCATCTTCATCAATGACTAGTGTGTCGACAACCGTATTACCGGTTACTAGAACACGAACTTTACCGTCTTTCCGATCCATTGTAATGCCTGCAAGCGTTGAATTCGTGATCGTAACCGTATGTTCACCGCCACCGGAAACGTAAGTCATACCGCCGACAGTTACGCCCTCTAGCTTCACATCACCGTCGCCGATTCCTGGAGCAAGGTAGAGATTGCCCGAGATTTTCGTATCCTTCAGTATGACACCCGTATGACTGATGATGACATCTCCCTTAATGTCTCCACCATTAAACGTGCCTGCATGTCCGTAGTATCCTGCGATCATTTTGTCAAGCAGTGACAGCACTTCAGCTTTCGTAATCTTTCCTTTCGGTCGATATGTGCCATCTGGATATCCTTTAATGCTATCTGACAGTGCCTTCACAGCACCGGCAGCATAGCTTGCGATCTGATCTGTATCCGTAAATCCAGATCCAGCAGTGTCCGTTTTTGGCTGACTAACCGGTGTTGCAGCTTGTTTCACTCCACTCAGCACAACTTCATCGATATACACCGTTGCTGAGCCTGATGAGCCTGCAGGCGTCACAATCTGTGCGCCAATCGCTCTTACTTGATTCTTATTCGGAGTTTTACTGATATCAAAATTAACTGTAACGAAGTCATCTGTACTTACTGGATGAAGACCAGAGTCGTCCCATGTGCTCCAGTCAGAGCCCGCTTGAAGGAACAGCTTCACTTGAACGCCATCCGCTCCAATCTTCGATCCTTCTGTCGGAACAACCTTTAGCTTAGCACTCATCGTCTTCTGTGCGCTTAGATCGGCATCGGCAATTTTCCTGATCTGCACTTCTCCGCCGTTAAGCTTAATATCAGCCTTCAAGGAATGTGTGCCACTTGATGCCTCATCAGTTGTAATCGCCAGACCAGTAGCGAGAACTGTATTATATTTGTTCGATTCATCCGTATTGATGGACCAGCCTTCTACTGATGATTCGAAATCCGTCTTCATTTCTTTGGAGGCTGCTGTAGATGCAGCATTGGCACCCGTGAATGATACATCATCCACATAAGCTATTGCTGTTCCTGATGAGCCTTCAGCCCCAACAATCTGCACCCCGACCGCCATCACTTTATTCAAGTTCTTAACACCAGCAAGATCAACAGTAAGCGTAGCAAAGCCTTTATCATTTACCGGTTGCAATTCAGAATCTTTCCACACGCTCCAGTCTTCCCCTGCTTGAATATAGAGCTTAGCTTGAACGCCGTCACTCCCGACAACAGAGCCCTTAGTCGGAACAACCTTGACCTTCATGCTAACTGCTGTCTTCTTGCTAAGATCGATCGTCTCAATCTTACGGAAGTCGAAGGTTGCGCCCGCCTTCAAGTTGAAATCTGCTTTCAAGGAATGCGTTCCTTTGGCAGCAGCTTCCGTCGTTATCGCTAGGCCCGATGCTCCTGCCGTGTTGTATTTATTATTTTCTTGCGTATTGATTTCCCAACCTTCAATCGATGATTCGAAATCATATGCAGTTGTGGATGAGCCTGTACTAATTCCAGTCGTCCCACTTGAGGAACTGTCCCCTGGCGCAGTTGATTTCTTAAATACTCTAGCAAGAAGTACAGCGACATCCTCTCTAGTGATATCCGTCGTAGGCTTCGCCACATTATTCGGATAGCCTTGATAATAGCCCGCTTCCTTCGCAATTGCTAAATCCTTCGCGTACCATGCATCAGCTGGTACATCAGAGAATTGCTCACTCGCTGGAACTGTAAATCCGAATATCTTATTCAAAATACGAATAAGCTCTGCTCTCGTGATCGGTTTATTCGGATTGAACTTGCCATCCGAGCCACCTTGGACGACACCTTCTGAGATCCAGCGTTCAATACTCGTCTTCGCCCAATGCTTCTGCACATCAGATGGCAACGCTGCCTTAGCACCTGCAGGTGATACCAGTGAAACAATTAGGATTAACGCAGCAGATAAACTAAACCACTTTCGAATCCCCTTCATTTAAACCCTCCTCTAGCATAATAGGTTTCACGCGCTTTTCTATGATACTGCACCCATCTGCTTTGTTAGGAAGATTTAACCTAACAAAATCATTTGATACATGGTTGTGGTTATTCGTCCCCATATTTCAACAAATGGGTATGTAAGCGCTTAAAATATATTATAAGTGGCAGTATTCGAAAAAAAAACATGGCTAACTAGTACAAAACAAAAAGCTTGACTGTTATTTTGTATGGTCATTTTCCAGCCAACACCTCGCATTTCTATCAATTTTGGATATTTGTTAGTTTTTGTTTCGTTATTTAACGATACTAACTAACATTCATTTCATTAATCATCTGATTCTTGATATAGTAAAAGGCGGGAGGGCGACAACATGCAAATTATCGCGATGCTTACGATGCTCATTGATCATATTGGGTATATCTTCTTCAGCGATAGCATTACTTGGCGGATCATCGGGCGAATCGCCTTCCCGATCTACGCTTACTTCATCGTGGTCGGATTCCACCATACAAGCAATCGGCAGCGTTATCTATGGCGCTTGATTATACTAGCGGCAATTTCTCAAATTCCATATATCTTAAGCTTGCAGACCATGCAGATCAATGTCATTGGTACATTAGCTGTGTGTCTCGCCGTATTATTGATAATGGATCATTACGAGCAATGGCTCGTATCTGTCATAACGATCATTACCGGTTTACTCTTACTCTACTTCCTGCCTTTCGACTATACTTTCTACGCATTATTGCTCATTCTCATCTTTCGTTACTTGGATCAAAAATATTGGGTGTTGGCACACTTTTCACTTAACATCGCTATGTTTGTCGTAGACACCGGCTGGTGGCTACAATCGTGCAGCATTATCCCGACATTATGGCTTGCATACCGTAACACGTTTTTTAGCGAGTTTCGAATTAACGTTGTACCTCCACGTTGGCTTTGGCGCAGCTTCTACCCAACACATCTGGCAGTTCTAGCATTGCTCGTCTACTTTATAAAGAGATAGGGGATTTATTCTTTCATTAATGGAAATGAGCACCATATTAGTTAACTCCGAAAGTTGTTATAATAACTACGGTCGTCGAATGACGCTGAAAAATCAACATACATCAGGAGGAACTTATGAAATTCAACTTCAACTCATGGAATCTCGGGGGTAAATCAATCTTTATCTCAGCATGTCTAGCAATCGTCTCTTTATTTTTCAACTGGGTAGAATTTAGCTTTATCTCCCAAAACGGCATTGAGCAAGACGCTTACCTCTTCCTAGCCGTATTTATTTATCCTGTTCTTGTCCTTCTCCAAGAGAAGCCATTGAATCAAATCATTGGGTATATCTGCGCGGTCATCGGAGTGATTTGTGGAATTGCATATATTAATGCAAAATCAACCACTCTCTTCGGTACAACGATTAACGCTTCTGGAACAGGCCCATATATCTTCATAGTCGCTTGTATCCTTCTTGCATTTGGTACATATAAGTACGCACGCAAATAATTGCTTTGCAGGTATAGCTGTGTGAACTGCACAACCACGCCAAAAAGGGTCATCTCATGCGAATGAGACGACCCTTTTTGTAATGAATGTGTGGTGATCAAATAAGTGCATATTTGCATCTATTAGATCAATAATTACTTAATACTCCTTACATTCTCAATGGCTACCGGTGGAATGTCTACTCTTTTTCCTCTAACTACCGATGCAGCTCCATGATTCTAAATCCATATATCATGAAGTAGGATAGCACGCCCGCAAGTGCAAGATAGGCAGCGAGAACTTTCCACTTCAGTGCGTTAGGTGCGACATAGTAGGTGCGATAACGCTTCAGTTCTTCATCGACTTGCTCCGAACGAGATCCTATTTCACGATCAGCCCGCGACAGCAATGGCGAGGGTATAGGTCTTGAAGCGTCTCCATCTTCATACTGAACCGGCTGATGTTCCCACTCCTGGAGCAGGCGAAGCGTCCGCTCGCCATAGAACAAGTCAATCTTCGCAGTATCTCTCGCGTATTTCTCACGATCGTGCAGGAACGGAATCGACCACTTCCGATCTCCTGCTGCGTGCTCTTGCGCAATTTTCAAGTCCGACGCAATCATCGCCTTAAGCTCGTATGTGCTCGTTAAACTGGGCCAATCCGCAATCATGCTACGGAATGCGCCTAGCTTCTCTCGCTCATAAGACAAAATCGATGCGCGGAACCCTTCACGCGCACGGTTCCACCAAGTAAATGCACCGATCAGCAACACCAGATACATGAGCGGGCTCGTCCGAGTAACGAGAATAACAGCAACAAGAATCAGCAGACCGACTAGCCATATTTTCGTAGATAAAACAGATACAATTCTTCCACCATCCAATGGGGAAATCGGAAGCATGTTAAATAGGTTGATTAATGCTCCTAAGTATACAACAAGTGCCCAGAACGGATCGCCATTCCACTCATACAGCACAACGGCCGGCAAGAAGGAAATAAGCCCCGCAAGTGGACCCCCATAGGCCAAGTATGCTTCCGTCGCTGCGCTACGCGGTCGCTCTTTAAGTGAAATGAGTGCACCCATGAACGGAATGAACACAGCTGGTGAAGTCGCAATTCCCTTCTGCTTCGCTGCAATGAGATGTCCCATTTCATGAACGAAGATCAAATAGACGAGCGCAACGCCGAACTTCCAGCCATAGAATGCCGCATAAGCACCTAGACTGATCGCCATCGAGATGAGCGTACCACCGAACTTTGTCAATTTGAGCAGTGCATATACCCACTTAGACTTCGCTACAATAAACAGTCCAATCGCAGCGAGTGTTGAACGTGTTTTATTATTCATGTGCAGATTAATTCCTTTCAGGATCATTCATTGTGAATACAATCTTCTTACTACTATTATACATATAGTTTTGCATAAATTCAGGGCATGGTATAATTTTGTAATCCAAATCGCATGACAGGAGAGTTCCAGATGCAAGCCTACTTCTCAATTTGCGCTACCGCCAGCTCTCAACAGAAATATATCGATTTTCTCTTATCTCATTATAATTCTCTGAATCTACCCTACTCATTTCCTGTTGCTTTAAGTTATATTTCTAGCCCTGTGCTCATGTATAGAGAAAGCATTCTGATCTATGACGAGGACGATGAAATCGCTGGCGCTATCGGCTATA
This sequence comes from Candidatus Cohnella colombiensis, assembly GCA_029203125.1. Classification (GTDB taxonomy): domain Bacteria; phylum Bacillota; class Bacilli; order Paenibacillales; family Paenibacillaceae; genus Cohnella; species Cohnella colombiensis. The sequence goes on along the minus strand of CP119317.1, from coordinate 278,358 downwards.
TACATGGTACAGGTGAAAACAATTATTCCGACATACACATCGTACAAGTTCAAATCATCTATCTGCTTCCCAAATATCGCAAAACTAGCTTATTTGTACATAGTGTTCAATTTTTAACGCAGCATCTCTTACAAATAGAGACAACAGTTACAGAGCTCCGCTTTTGGTCGCTTGAGAGCAGTCTATGGAACAAGCTCGGCACCGCAACCCATGTTCAAGACATACCACAAGGGAAGCTCGTCCATTATTCTACACCCTTAACGACTTTGCATGAAAAGGTTCATCAGTACTCACACGAAATCTACTACTAGCCCCTAAGGAGCTACATCCATGGTCATCCGCGTTCTCCGACAGCTGTTTCAGTATATGCGTGCTTACAAGCCACTTGCCTTTCTGTTCTTCTTCACTTTAATGCTCGATCTCGTATTCATCTCGCTTGCCCCGCTCAGCTTTAAATTCATAATCGACCGTGCGGTTATTCCTCAAGATATGAATGCTTTTTTACTCATCATGTCGATTCTGGGTATTACCGGTGTTGTCTGTATAAGTGCAGGTGTCGTAAGCGATTATGCGCTAGCCAAGCTGACTGCGTTCATCCAGCGAGACTTAAGAGCACATCTTTTCGAGCATATGCAGCACGTCAATATCGGACATTTCCAAAAAACGCGAGCGAGCGAGCTGCTCTCTTACTTCACCGTAGATTTACCTGCGATCGAACGCGCGATGAGCGTTGTTCTAACTGTCGGAATTCAATCAACCTGTGTAGTCATTATTAGCACATCGGTTTTATTTTATCTTCAGTGGAGTATGTCGCTCGCCATATTGCTAGGAGCTGTGATCATCTTCGTGGGACCCTATCTTCTTGGTAACCGCGCACAAGCGATCAATGCTCAGCACAAGCAGCAACTCGATCTACTGACAGGAGATTTACAAGAAAACATTAAAGCGCAGAAGGTCATTAAAGGCTTTAATCTTCAACAAGCTATGATTCATAAGTTTACGACTCGTTTGCAAGAGATGCTCACCGTTCATTATCGTAAAAATGTGATCGGCGCCCAGCTAGAACGAACTCCCATGGTCAGTCTTCTACTCGTTAACTTAACGATCATCGGATTTGGCTCCTTTCTTGCGATGAAGGGTCATATTACAACCGGCGCCCTCGTTGCCTTCTTCACCATGTATACATCGATGGGTAACTCTGTTTTCAATTTAACGTTCACGCTGCCCGCTCTGACAGATGCATCTGTCAGTATCGAGAGAATCGAAAACCTGCTACACGCACCCAGAGAATCGAATGGTGGCTCTACACTGGAGCCCTTTCAAGGGAAATCACCTTCGATTACATTTAATGATGTCACATTCGGTTATAACGATAGCAGCTCCGTACTGAATCAAATCAAGCTTTACATACCCGCTGGCGCAACCGCAGCCTTTGTAGGGTCAAGCGGCTCTGGTAAAAGCACGATGGTGCAATTAATCCTTGGCTTCTATGAGCCACAATTGGGACAAATTCAAGTGAACGATCATTCTCTGTTTGATCTCAATCGCGGTTCTTATCGAGATCAGATCGGCATCGTGTTTCAAGACAACTTCCTATTCCACGGCACAGTGCTGGACAATATTCGACTAAGCTATCCTGAGGCTTCTGAAGCAGAAGTAGAATCCGCAGCACGCAAAGCGGAAATTCACGAGTATATTGCAAGCTTACCTGATGGCTATTATACGAAAGTGCTGGATGAAGGTAGCAACTTTTCCGGGGGCCAGCGTCAGCGCATCGCAATCACAAGAGCGATTTTGCGGAATCCTCCGATACTCGTGCTAGATGAGGCGACATCTGCATTAGACCCCATTTCTGAAGCTTCAATTAACCGAACATTTGAATCGTTAGCTCACGATCGGACTGTGGTCACAGTCACGCATCGCCTCTCCTCGATTAAGCATGCCGATTGTATCTTCGTGTTCGATCAAGGGAAATTAGTTGAGCAAGGTACACATGAAGAGATGCTGCAACGCGGTGGGTTCTATCAAAATCTATGGGACAAACAGAGTGGTTTATCCGTCTCTGTCACAGGTCAGGAAGCAGACATCGATGAGCAGCGACTATCGCGTCTTCCCTTCTTTCGCGGAGTGGAAGCGTCTGTCCTCTCGGAAATCAAGTCCCTGTTCAATACCGAGACGTTTCGCGCTGGACAGGTCGTTATTCAAGCTGGTGAACAGGGCGAGAAGTTTTACCTCATCGCTCGTGGAAGAGTTGAAGTTTCGAAGCGAGACACCGCGCATTCTAATGAGCATACACGATTAGCGGTACTCGAGGATGGCGATCACTTTGGAGAAATTGCACTGCTTGAAAACATTCCTAGAACTGCCGATGTTACAGCGATGACCGACTGCATCTTTCTCACATTACAACGCAAGGTGCTTCATTACGTTTTGTCGAAATATCCAGAAATCGATGCACATGTGCGCCAAACATTGAAAGAAAGAATGAATTAGGAGGAATGCACATGCGAGCTCATTTCCGGGTCTGTCAAAGCGATGCCGATCTTGCACAATACGCACTCTTTTTCATCCGCCATCAGAAAGAGTTCAATCATCAGTTCTCTCTCGCGAATAGTCTAATCCATATTCTAAGAACTGTGCAGCACTCGCACTACATCTTAGTTCTAGACGATTCCGATCAAGTCGTTGGATGGGGACATTATCGCTTTTTAAACGCAGAGCAGCAGCATGATCCTCACGGAGAGCTCGCCTTCTTAGACTCTACAATCTTGCTACCGGCTTATCGAGGTGGGCGTACATTCCTGCAAGGCTTTCGCTTTTTAGTCAATCAAATCTCTGCTCAAAATCCACATGTACGAACCGTTCAATTCCATGCTCTCGCGGACAATGACTACCTAAACCGACTTTACCACAAATTCGCCCATCGGATCGGACAAAGCGAGGGGTATCATGGCGTCGAGAACGTTTATGAAACAGATTTCCAGAGTTTGATGCAATATCTATTGACCACGAAATCTGTCGATAATCGTATTGACCCCTAATATTTCCCATGATATTATTATCCTAATAAATTCTTTAAGGATGGTGATCCTATGTTTCCTCCACGGGTTAATCTAGGTGATAAAACCGATCGTAAACCGTTGCAATTCCAAGATCTTCTAAAGCTAAATGAACAAGTAAGAACTTCCGCAGCTCAGTAATACATAATAAAAAAACGGTGATGCAATTATCTGCATCACCATTTTTTTTGCTTATACTCAACCAAACCAGTGGCTAATATAGACCATTGCAAGCAACCCGACAATAAAGGAATAAGTCGATGGTCGCTCAAATCCGTGACTGTGACTTTCAGGGATGAGTTCTTTGTACGATATGAATAACATCGCCCCAGCTGCGAACGCAAGACCATAGCCACTAATCCACCCAAATCCACTGGCTGTGAAGTAGCCTACGATTGCAGATACAAGCTCCATCAACCCCGTGATGAATACGATGAAAAAGGACTTTAGCTTACTTACATTAGAACTGATTAGGAATACGGACAGAATAAGTCCCTCGGGAATGTTCTGCGCGCCAATCGAGATGGCAACCATAACTCCTAGCCCACTGCTCTGACTAGCATAACTGAACCCTGTGCTCAACCCTTCAGGGATATTGTGAATGAACAATGCGACGATAACTAACAAGGATTTGGCATCGAACGCAGCAAGCGGACTATCGCTCTCCACATCGATATGCGGAATATTACGCTCAATAAGGTCTAACATAACAATTCCGAGCAAAATGCCAACGGTTAAGCCAATCATCCCAGATTCATGAATCGCTTGCGGCATTAAACCGAATGTCGAAGCGGATACCATAATTCCCGCTGTGAATGCAATCAATATATCTTTCCACTTCTCAGATAACTTCGTAATGAAGAAGATCGGAGCAGCTCCGAGTACTGTGGCCATTGCTGATATGACGCTTCCGATGATTGCTGACTCCACGTTCGTACTCCCACTCCATCCATATACAATGTCGAATATGAATTGATTTTAACATATACCTACATGAACTCAAATTTCTGAATTCGCTTGAGTGGGCTTACTAATTGTAACAACGTATTTGTAGAGTATCACACCGAGGAACACATACACTGCTGGTGTAATTGCACTCGACAATGAAATGCTCTTGAACGGATATAGAATATAGAACGCATATCCCCAAAGCGCATAGGGCGCATATTTAATATTGGGAGATACTAATGTCATCCATACCCCAATCAAGAATGCCAAGTATGCTAATGATGACAGTGGAATCGTATAGAACAACGTATGCAGGGTTTCATAGCCTTTCACTGTGCTAACCATCTGAAACAACAAGCTTCTAAGCATTAGGAGTCCTACACCGCCGAACATAAGATGAAGCTCATAGCCCTTAAGAAGCTGATAGGCTTTGATCGATTCAAACCACTTGCGTAATTCATGAAGTACAACTGTAAACTGCTGCATTCACATCTTCCTCCCTACATACGGTTTATTACGATGATTATTTCGACAATAATCGCTAATACCCTTTATTTCCCGAGCAATTATACGTTGCGAGATCTTTTGAACATTACCCAACCAATCGCAGCTGCCGCCAAAAGAACGATTAATGTCCAAATCACATTCATAGATTTGCCCGTAGTCGACTCATCGCTGGACTTGCCGTCTTGCTGCTCCTGAGGGACAGCTTGAGCTACATCCTCACCACTGTATAGCACCATCGATGTCAATGCAGGTACGACAACATCGTTACCTTCTAATGAACTAATCACTTCAATACCTGCTCGTTCCCCGTTCATGACAACCTTCCATTTTCCCGCTGGTAATGTAGCTTTTTGTGACTCTTTCGATGTATTGTGGAATACGGCAATCGTCTCCCACGAATCCCCATTTGCATGATTGCCTATTGTATAGCCAATCATCTCTTGAGCTGTATTCAAGAACACTAAGTTTTCCTTAATCTGCTCTGCAGTCGTCATTCGGAAAGCAGGATGAGATTTTCTAAGCTCGATCATCCCTTTATAATAAGAAACGACATCCTCATACTTCGCCTTACGATCCCAATCCATTAGGTTGACTGCATCCGGAGAATTATAACTATTATCGTTGCCACCCTTTGTTCTTAAAAACTCCTGCCCTGCATGCAGGAACGAAATCCCTTGAGAGGTTAACACCAGTGCTCCGCCGATCTTCGCCATTTTCATCCGAGTTTCCTCGGAATCATCGGGATTCGTCAGTAGTAGCTTATCCCACAACGTATTATTATCATGAGCTTCTACATAATTGACCGATTGGTCGGGAGATACGGCATAATGGCCAATGGCATATGAATAGCGAATACCGCCTACGATTCCTCCCATTACTTTCGTCTTATTCGTCTTTAACCCATTAATAAATCCACCTTCATTATGGCTAAACACACTGCCCTTAACCCCGTCGCGGAAATAGTCATTGAACTGACCAATCCGTAACATACGTTCCGCATTTTTTTGATTTGCTTTTAGCTTCTCGTCAAGAAGTGTCCCCAATACCCAGCCCTCGCCGATGATTAGCATCTTCGAATCGATACGGTCAAGCGCTGTACGCACATCATTCATTGTCTGAACATCGTGAATGCCCATCAAATCGAAGCGGTAACCATCCAGCTTGTATTCTTCTGCCCAATAAGCGACAGAATCCACGATTAGCTTACGTACCATCGAACGTTCAGAAGCGGTATCGTTTCCTACACCCGATCCATTCGATAGCTTGCCATCATTGTCATATCTGAAATAATAGCCTGGTACAAGCTTATTTAGATTTGAAGGATCTACTGCATGCATATGGTTGTACACGACATCCATGATGACTTCCAGCCCGTTATTGTGCAAAGCTTGAATCGCTTGTTTGAGTTCATTCACTCTCGCAACTGGATTATTAGGATCCGTCGAATACGAGCCCTCAGGTGCATTATAATTTTTCGGATCATAACCCCAATTATAGCTTGGCTGATCGAGCTTGCTTTCGTCTACACTGTTGTAGTCGAAGATAGGAAGCAATTGAATATGCGTGACACCTAGTTCTTTCATATAATCAAGCCCAGTTGCCTTACCATCAGGCCCCTTCGTCCCCGTCTCCGTTAAACCGAGAAACTTACCTTTATTTTGAATCCCGCTGTTCGCTGCGATCGATAAGTCCCGCACGTGCAACTCATATATAATGGCATCAACCGCTTCATTCACCTTCGGACGATTTTGTGCATCCCATCCCTCTGGATTCGTACGTGCAAGATCAAGAATGACCCCACGATCACCGTTGATCGACACTGATTTTGCATACGGATCAACCGCTTCATTCCATTTGCCATTAATGAAAACTTTGTACGTATAAAATGTACCATGCTGATCACCCGATAGCTGTGCGGTCCAAGTTCCCTTTTCCGCCTTCGTCATCGCTTGCTCTGTCGCATTACCGCCTACACCAGCAGAATAAGTGACCACCTTCACCTCAGCAGCTGTTGGAGCCCATACACGTAGCTTTGTATTATCGGCAGTATAGACCGGTCCAAGATCATTACCCTCATATCGATACAATTGATCGAACACCGGTTTATTAAACATGGCTTGACCATAAGTCACATCTACCGATTTGTAATTGTCTTTGGCAATCTGATACGTATGTTGAAAATCGAGATCTTGAGCCGTTACGAGCTGCACCTTAGTTGCTAAGCCATACTCGTCTTTATTGAGTAGTGTAACTGAGGCAATCGGGATAGAATTGTTCCCCTGCGCAACTGTAAACCCTTCATCCTTATTGTTCGCTATTTGAAAAGGAACTGATGTTTCAATCAATACTGTTTTTAAATCTTCTAGCGTTGCGGATAGGATTGCTGGTGCTAAATCCACATATTCCTGCTTGTAATTGACTGTCTCTTGATTTTGAGCAATCCACACTTCTGCAGTACCCTCATCAGTAAATTTCTTAATGAAACGTTCGTCGAATTCTTTAGCTGTCAAATTACTTTCCGATGTCCCCTTGCCTATTTTGAATCCCAATCGTTTAACATCGCCAGTATTTTTAACAGTCACCTCAGCATAGACGCCAAACTCGTCTTTTCCTGTGAAAGCGTAGCTTGCCCCCTTCTTTCCATCCGGCCAAAGCCACAGCTTCCATCCCTCATATTGATTGTCCACCCGATGATAATGAAGCTTCACTTTAATTTCATCAAATGATTTCTGAGCTGTATCTGATCCACCTTCTGGGTTACTCGTATAAATTGTTGGATCACCTGAGATGAGCCAAATCTCGGTTTCCCCTTGAATATTTTCAACAAAACGATCCTCACCGATATCCTTCTCCCAATCTTCAGTGCGAACGATAAACCCTACAGTCGTAATTTTCCCATCCAAAGCATAGCTTGCTACTTTTCCAAAGCTATCATTATCATTAAAAGGATATGCCTTCCCGTCTTTCCCAGATTCCCACAGCCACAAGCTCCAATCCTTTGTGTTATCTGCTGCTGGTTTGTAGTGAATCGTTATATCTGTTTTGGCCGCAGCTTGAACCTCCATTGCATGAGGCATCAGCACCGTCACTGCGATTAGCACCAACGATAATACGGACAATAATGCTTTTTTTAACATTTGAACCCCTCCATTTTCTGTTAACGCTTTCATTTTAGTGCAAACGTTTGCGCAATAAGCTATGATTTTATCATATACGCCTGAATATACACTGTCAATTCAAATGTATCCCTCACAACACCTAATAAACTACCTTAGCATCTTCTTCTATGCTATTGTTAGCATAGAATTGAAAATGGCAAACTAAAGGAAACGTTGGTACGTTGGTACGCAAGCTACAGGTCTACAAATCAATTATGGCGTGAGGGGAGAGTTTCACCATGAGAAAGCTGCTCAAAATTACAATCACATTTGCCTTCCTATTATCACTGCTACCGATCACTGCACAGTATCAATATAACTCGACTGCTTTTGCAGCGAAAATATCAGCTAAAGATCAATTTTATCAAGAAGTGGTCGACGCTCTCACCGAACGATTAGCTGCGATCACAGTCATCTATACAGGTAATGAGAAAACACTCAAGAAAGACATTAAAAGCACATTAGATGCAGCGATCAACTCCAATGACTATTTGCACTATACTTTAAAAAAATATGGATACACTGCATCGATTACTGGAGCGACTGCTACGATAAAGTTTAACTTTACATACTGGGAATCGTTAGAGGAAACGAAAGTCGTGAAGGATACCGTTCGCCAGGCACTTAGCAAAATCATCACTAAAAACATGAATGACCATCAGAAAGCGAAAGCGATTAACGATTGGATCGTTACAACACTAAGCTATGATACAAGCCTTACTGCTTACTCTGCTTACGATGGCATCACTAATGGCACAACAGTATGTCAGGGCTATGCACTTCTCACATATGAGATGATGAACCAAGCCGGGATTCCAGTGAAAATCATTGAAGGTACATCCAGAGGAATATCGCACGCGTGGAACCTTGTAAAGCTATCGGGCAATTGGTATCACTTAGATACGACTTGGAACGATCCGATTCCAGATGTTGCGGGTCGTGTCAGTTACGACTATTACAATCTAACTGATACTGAAATCCGCAAAGACCATTCTTGGAAGAAATCAAGCTCCCTTCCTCTAGCTATAACTTCATACGAAAAAACGTTGCTAGCTCTTTCCGCCAAAGAAAAGAACAGGGCAACGTTTTATACGAGCTTCTACAATCAAATTGGCTTCAATTATTTATCCGATGAATATACGGTATCAAGCGCGCAGGAGCTGAAAAGTAAAATTAGCGCAGCTGTTACTGCTAGAGAAACCACGCTAATTATCCGCTACACGAAAGGTTCTTCCATTCAAAAGGATATGAAAGCTGCATTTGTCGGAATCAAAGGCTTGAAAAGTTATCAGTACACGTATGAAAACTTTGCACGTACTTCGATCAACGATAAGATTGTTAAGATCACAATCAATTATGTGAAGTAATGTGCATTTATCTAATCATTGAAGCATGCTTTACCACGCTCAGGCCATCGAGCTAACGAAAATGCTAGCTTCCCTGTCACTAATGCAAGCGTCTGCTCTAAATCTCCAATAAACGGAATTTGCTGCCACTGGCCACGGTGATCTGCAACGCTTAGCATGTAAACGTCACCTGTAAACCAAATCAGCTGTACGCGATGTGTTGCTTCTTGTTCCTCTAGTGAATAAATATATAGATATTGCTCTTCTTGCTTCACGTATAAGTGTGTATGGCCCAGCTGGTGTAGCTTACTCTGAATGTGCAATCGTGGTGTTTGCAAATATTCCATCATGCTCACCACTTGCTACCTCCCCAACTTATTCTTTCACCATCATCTGCCATAACTTCTCCCTATCATTATACGAGATTTCTACACGAGAATCCTGCTGGAAGCTCAGCGATGTAAATATTCATTCGTTTGTCTTTGTGCTTCTTTCAGAATTGTAGCGAAACCAGCTTTATTGATTTCAGATTCCGCCACTTTAAAGGCCTCATCCACATTACTAACCATACCACTCAAAATTGGATTCAAATATTGAATCGCTGCTTGATTCACCTGATCAAGCTCTCGTTGCACATTCAATGCATTAAAGTTAAAAGCTGCGTACACATACGGAATAAGCATGTCCCCAATTTCTGATTTGTGCTTTGCGTATTCATCATTCCATGAAGCCAGCGGTAACAGCTGGCTTTTATTCGTAAACCAAAAGCCCGCCGCATCCGGTGGGTAACTATCCTCTTCGCTCAACATCCCATTCGGAATTGAAATTTTACCGTCATCAATTGTAAAGTGCTCACCTTGTATTCCATAATAAACAAGCTGGTTATACTCGGGATCTTCCATGATCAGATCAAGCGCCTGCATCACAAGCTCAACATGTTTAGAATCAGTAGCGATTGCCACTCCATTATTAATATAAGGGTCCATAATATATGTATGATTAATTGAGAGGTTCGGGATTATCTTAACTTCCCACCCCTGCTCATCCGCCTTTGCGATAGTCGATTGAATGTCATTCGAATTACCGTAGGCTACGGCCGACTTTCCTTGCTCGAACAAATCCTTGCTTCTAGTCTTATTTACGAATGCATTTGCATTTATATAACCTTGATCCACCCAGCTTTTCACCAGCTTGGCGGCGGCGATATAATTAGAGCGCAACGGTTCATCGTAGATCGTTAACAGCTTTCCACTCGGATCATCCCAATCCGTATATACTCCCGAGAAGCCGTTCGTTGTCATTACAACATCTACCGTCGCCGGTCCCATCTCCCACATCAAGTTCGCAGAGGTCTTAATAAAGTCATACTGCTTATCCACTTGAATAGGTATCATATTAGGTGCATTCGCCTTAACTGCTGCGAGGAAAGGCTCCAGATCCATCAACCTGTTCATTTCCGGAAGACCATATTGCTTACGGAGATCGTCTCTTATCAACGTAACGGGAACCTTCATATCCGGTGTAGATGACGGAATGATATAAATTTTCCCGCCAACCTTAGCTTCCTCCCACGCGACCTCATTCGTTGCCTTATAATGGCGTGGCATGTACTTCTTCACCATATCCTCTGTAATTTCATAGAATGACCCCTTATTCGCTTCCTGAGCATAATAGGCCCAATTGCCTGCAAATACGAAGTCAATGTTGCCACCAGATGATAAGATTTGTGGATAACGTGTCGCCATGTCTCCCCATTGAATATATTGAAGGTCAAGATTCACTCCAATGTCCTGCTCCAGCTTATGATTCAATTGCTCTAACACCTTAGGGAGACCTGGTGGAGCAGTCCCGATTAAATAACCGACTAATGTCGTCACATCGCTATTGGATCCTATACTTTGTTTTGAACGATTCCATGGCAACGAGCATGCGACTAAACTTGCGCATAAGCATACTGTAATGCACAGAATCAGCATCCGCTTGAAAATATTCATGTTGCCCCTCCTTGGATGCACATAGTTACAATAATCTGTAATTCATTTCTAGATTACTCTTGCAAAATCCTGCCTATGTATGCGAAAGAGCCGACACTAGTTACTAGTGATCGACTCTTTCTTCACCTTAACCGTGCGATTATTTCTGTGAAGCCAAGAATGCTTGTGTTTGCTTATTCGCATCGTCTAATATTTTTTCCAAGCTCGCAGCCCGCACTTTTTCTTCAAGTACTGTGAATGCCGCGTCAACATCCTTCACAATACCGCCTTGAATCGGTAAAAGATATTGCGTACCTACTGTTCCCATCGTCGCAAGTTCGCCCTTAATGTTCTCTGTATCCATTGCAAATGAATTATAGATATAAGGGACAAGGATGTTTTTCAAACTCGCTTTATGCGCAATATACTGTTCGTTCCACGAAGCGAGCGGGAGATGCTGAGACTTATTCGTAAACCAGAAGCCTGCTGCATCCGGTGGATACGTATTCGTTTCCGCAGTGACGCCATCCGGTAATGCAATTTTGCCATCCTTGACGACATAGTTAACACCTTCAAGACCGAAGTATACCAAGTTGTTATAAGAAGGCTCTTCCATAATGAGATCGATGAACATCATCGCACGTTCAGCGTTTTTCGAATTCGCTGCAATCGACACCCCGTTATTAATGAACGGGTCTTGCGGATAAGTACCTTTGGCGGAAACGTTAGGAATAATTTCGACTTCCCAACCGTTCTCTAATGCTTTAGCTAATGTCGATTGAATATCGTTGGTGTTTCCATAAGCTACGCCTGATTTGCCTTGCTCGAATGCATCTTTACTGCGTACTTTGTTCGAAATCGCATTTTTGTTAATGTAGCCTTTGTCGTACCACGACTTAATTACTTTCGCTGATGCCTTTTGGCTATCCAAAATGTACGGATCGAATTGCGAGTATACTTTGCCTTGTGGATCATCCCATTCGGTATAAGTGCCTGACCAACCGTTTGTAATCAATACGGTATCAACAGCCCCGTGACCCGTTGCCCACTCCCAGTTGTAGAATGATTTAGTAAAATCGTATTGGCTGTCCGCATTAATTGGAATCATACCTTTTTCATTGTTTTTGATGGCTTCTAGGTATGGCTCAATGTCTTGGAACTTCGTAATTTCAGGGATGTTATACTTTTTGCGAAGATCTCCGCGAATCAACGTTACTGGAATCTTCTGATCCGGTGTCGAAGTTGGAATCATGTAGATTTTTCCACCGATTTGCGCTTCCTTCCATGCCGCTTCATTCGTTGCAGCATAGTGGCGTGGCATGTACTTCTGCAGATCGTCTGTTGAAATTTCGCGGAATGCACCCTTCGCTGCTTCTTGATTGTAGAATGCCCAGTTTGCTGAGTAGACAAAGTCTACGTCCTCGCCTGCAGCGAAGATAAGCGGATATTTCGCAGTCAAATCTCCCCAGCCAATATAACGAAATTCAACTGTCGTATTGATGTCAGCCTTAAGCTTCGTGTTAAGCGCTTCGACAACTGCATCCATTCCTGCAGGCGCTTCACCTAGCAAATACCCAATGAGATGAACTTCCTTAGACGTATCAAGCGTGTTGTCTGTTTCTGCTTGCGTAGATTCAGTCGGTGTCGTTGATGATTTGCTAGACTCACTAGGCTTTGTTGAACTTTCCGAGCTATTATTGTTGCTGCTACCGCAACCTGCTACAAGCAAGGTCAATACTAATATTAGTGCAACAACCACAAATCCTTTTCTCGTCTTTCTCATCGTAATCCTCCTTAGTGATCTTTAATTGAATTCTTAAATCATGAGATCCCCTTATGACTAGCCTTACTTCATCGCGCTTAATTCGCCCGAACTCACCTCCCTAAAGAGACTTACCTGCGCTTATTATCCTTTTACTGCACCTACTGTAATTCCAGATACAAAATACTTCTGCACGAAAGGATAGAGTAGAACGATTGGCCCAGTCGCAACGACGGTTAATGCTAATTTGAGCGATTCCTTCGGCATATCCAAACGCGGAATGCTATTAACGATTTGAGAGGAGAAGTTCGCACTCGATAAGATGCGGTACAAAATATATTGAAGTGAGTACAAGTTGTCCTTCTCAATGAACATGAGCGGGGTCCACCAATCGTTCCAATACCCTAATGCAGTGAACATCCCAATTGCGGCTAGCGCAGGCTTCGAGAGTGGCAAAATAATTTGAATGAATATTCTAAAGTCACCCGCACCATCGATTTTGGAAGATTCGATCAGCGCTTCGGGAATCGATCCGCTAATGAAGTTTCGTAGTATAAGAATGTTGAACACACTGAACATGCCGCATAACACAAGTACGAGCATCGTATTTTTCAAATGTAAATCTTGTACAATCATGAGGTAGAAAGGTACTAAGCCCCCATTGAACAGCGTCGTGAAGAAGAGGAAGAATGCTAGTCCGTTACGATACTTCACATCTTTACGGAACATAACGTAGGCCGCCATCATGGAGATGAACAGTGACACTGCCGTTCCGACGACGGTAACGAAGATGGTAATGCCATAGGCTCGCAGCATCTTCTGAGGATTTTGGAATACCATTTCGTAAGCACCGAGTGAAAATTGCTTAGGAATGAGAGAATAGCCATAGTAAATGATTGAATGCTCAGACGCGAAAGAGTTAATGACAACGATGAAAAAGGGTACAACTGCGATGAGTGCAAACAACCCTACAACGATATAAGCGATAATATTTAAAACGATAATGTCACGTGTGCGAACGCCCATCCGATTAACCTCCCTAGCTGCGATTTAGAACAAGGCATAATCGCGATCAAATTTCTTCACAATTCCATTCGCTAGCATGACGATGACAAAGCAGAGCAACGATTGATATAGTCCGCCTGCTGATGCCATCCCGAAGTCAGGACTTAGAACAAGTGAACGGAAAACTAACGTATCGATAATGTCTGTTCCGTCCATTAAGATGCCGTTATTGCCGATCAACTGGTAGAACATGTCGAACTCTCCACGCATGATCCGACCAATTCCTAGCAGTACGAGAATGATCGTCGTCGGCTTGAGCAATGGAATTGTTAGGTAGCGAATTCTTTGGAAAATATTCGCGCCATCGATTGTTGCCGCCTCATGAATGGAATGATCCATTCCCATTATTGCGGACAGATACAAGATGCTGCCGAAGCCTACCCACTTCCAAACGTAGAAGAACGGGAGAATGAGATACCAATAGCGAACTTCTGAATAGACATCGATCGCTTCCATGCCGAGCGAATTCAACAACGAATTGACGATACCGAACTCGTAATTGAACAAGTTGTACACGATCGCTGATACCGCTACCCACGATAGGAAGTAGGGTAGGAAGAGCAACGTCTGTGCCGTCTTCTTAAATATCTTTCCTAGCATTGTTGAGATAAAAACCGCGACCATAATCGAAAAAAACGTGTAAGCAGCGAGAAATACGATATTATAAAGAAAGGTGTTACGTGTTACGATCCAAGCTTTACCTGATTGAAAGAAGTATTCGAAGTTTTCCAGTCCGACCCATGGACTACCAAACATCCCACCGCGATAGTTGAAGTTTTTGAATGCAACCACAATGCCGGCCATCGGGTAATAGTTGAAAATTAAAAAGTATATGCCTACTGGAACAAACATCAAATAAAGTATTTTGTTTTTCATTAGCTCATGAAGCACACCTTGCCGGGCTACACGTGGTTTCACCTGAGGCTGTGTCGAGAGCTTAGTAGATACTGCCATCCAAATCCCTTCTCTCCTACCGATTGTCTTGGTCTGGTTGCGCTTACAACTGTAATTATAAGGAGATAATCGCAGCCGAAGAATGACACAGGATTACGATTTTCTTGGTTAGATTACGGAATTAATTGCATTCGACAGCTAGTAGTTGCACAACATTTTTGTAGCGTATATATTGAAGGCAACCATCCCAACGACGAGGGGGTCCAGAGATGAAAGTGCTATTGGTCGATGATGAACCGCTCACGACAGAGAGTCTAGAGCGCTATATGGATTGGGAGCTATTAGGGGTTTCTAATGTAAGGAGCGCGGCTAATGGAGTCGAGGCATTGGAATTGATGCGTGATTTTGTTCCGGATATTATCGTCAGCGATGTTCGCATGCCGCGAATGAATGGAATCGAATTTGCCACACAGGCACGTGAAGCTTTTCCGAAAATTAAGCTTATTTTCCTGAGCGGTTATTCCGACAAGGAATATTTGAAGTCGGCTATTCATTTGAAAGCTATTAATTATGTGGAAAAGCCAGTAAAGCTAGAGGAACTGACTGCTGCGATCCGCGAAAGCATCTCCCAGCTCATCGCTGAACAATCGAATCAGACGTTGACCCAGTTTGCCATACATGAGCGAATTCTCAACATGCTGGTGAATGAATCTGTCCCCCAAGCTCAGCTTAGACTTAAATTTGGAGCGCACTTCCCTGCTTTCCTTGATCAACCTGTTCGTGCGATGGCTATTCAGCTATCCCATCCCTCAGACGCGAAGCTCGTTATCACAGATGAACAACAAACCGTTCTCATCCATCAAACCCAACAAATAATAAATGATCTGAATAACAGCGAACGATTTATCGGGTTCGTTCACAATGATACTTTGATTCTGTTAGTGAATGCCCAACCTATACACGCAGACACATTCAAGACACTTGCTCGTCAGTTGTTATACAGCTTCAACCAGCAATACGGCGATTCACTAGCCTTTTCCATCGGTATAGGTACGCCAAATCTCCAACCAAATCAGTTGAAGGAGGCTTGTCTTTCTGCGATATTCGCAGTCAAGTCGTCCTTCTATTTCGGAACAGGCCTTGTGTTCTCCGAGCCACCGACGCTATCAGGTACTGATCCGAACAATTCTATTGAAGTGCTATATAACGAATTCAGACAGGCTTTAAGAGACGATCAGGAGCCAGAAACACTCGTTCTAATTGATCGACTGACGACAGATATGCGCACGCTCCGCGATCCGGAAATTAGCCGTGTGAAAAATGTGTATTTTCGCCTGCTCATGATTTTGCATGAATTCGCGCTTGAGAAAGGGCTAAGTGTAACCGATCCGCATCAGGAGGAAAAATTCATCTGGAAGGAAGTCGGTGAGATGACAACATTGCAATGTCTTCAGGATTATGTCGTAGGCAATGTGCAAGCCGTCTTCTCGCAATTCAAGGAACATAACGCTGTTAATGCTAGAGTCAGCACTATCGTTCACTATATTAAAAACCATTACGCCGATGCAGATTTAACGACGAAGACGATCGCAGACAACACCTTTTTAAGTCAAAATTACATGTGTGCCCTATTCAAGAAAGAGACTAGCAAAACGATCAATGAATATATTACCGAGGTTCGTCTGGAGAAGGCCAAGCAACTATTAAAAAATCGTCAGCTTAAACTTTATGAAATCGCTCATGCGATTGGCTTCACTGACCCGAACTACTTCTCATCCATGTTCAAGAAGGCAGTCGGACTAACGCCAAGTCAGTATCGGGATAAGCGATGATGAAGCTACAGCAGATTATCCACCCTCTCCGAGACCTTAGTATAAAAAATAAGATGTTTCTGTCCTTCTTATTTATCCTTATCGTTTCATCTAGCCTTTTTATTGCTGTAAATAGCTACATAACGGCGACAGACACTGAAAATCAGACACGTTATTCACTTGAAGTCGTCTTAGAGCAATCGCGTTCCTTCTTGAATTACAAGACAAGCTCCACACGTAAAGTTGTCGATATTATGGTCTTACACGACACCATTCAAGCACTCGTATCCAAAAGCTCAGACATCTATCGTGACAACATCGGCAATTGGCTGTTTGATGAGTATGTGTTTAACCAGCTTATTTACAATGTACAAACGAACCCAGACATTCAGAAAATCAGCCTCTATATGAGAGATGGGATGGCAGCCGTTCAAGCGACAGATCAATTCCTAAGCCTGGAAGAGGTACAAGCTGAGCCGTGGATGCAACGCTTAATTCGGAACGATCGCCCCTATTTATGGATTCCATCTGAAGCTGTTTCCTCACAGGGCGAAGATACGATTTCCTTCTTCCGCAAAGTGCCTAGCCCGATTGATAATAATGATTTTGCTGGATTGATCCGAGCGGAGATGCCACGGAAAAACCTTGTGCAAATTTTAGATCAAGCACGATTTACCACATCTACTTCTGCCATACTCATTAATAGTCAGAATGAAATCATTGCACGCTCTAGCAACGAAGAATACTTCGCATTGGATCAAGTCATCCAAGCTGTACAAGAGGCTACGAGCGTTAAACCTACCTTTTCAAATATGACCGTGGATGATCAAAAAGTGCTCATCGGCTCCTTGCCGGTGGAAAACACCGATTGGAGACTGCTGCTCGTCGTCCCGAACAAGGACATTGTAGATATCGCTCAGAAAGCACGCAATCAGATGATCATTATCTTCCTAATCGTTGCAGCGATGACATTCCCACTCGCATTCTGGGCATCCGCATCCGGAACTAAGCGCATTCGCAAGCTGACGAAAAACATGAGGAAGGTCGGCGTTACGAACTTTAAAGCAAATCTAGATCCACAAAACAACGACGAGATCGGTGAGCTAACGACAACGTTTAACCGGATGATCACTCGAATTGATGACCTGGCTGCCGACAAATATCAGCTTGGCTTAGAAGTGAAAAATATGGAGCTGCGCGCGCTTCAAGCGCAAATCAATCCGCACTTTCTCTATAACACCTTAGACATGGTCAACTGGCTCTCGATGAAATATAACGCTGAGGATATTCGAGTTCTCATCTCTTCACTTTCTGATTTCTATAAAATCAGCCTAAGTAATGGTGAAGACTTCATTACGATTCGCAATGAGATCGATCATGTCAACGCTTATGTGACGATCCAAAACATGCGATTCCGTGACCGTATCGATCTGCAGATTGAAGTTCCAGCGGAATTGATGGAGCTTCGAACACTTAAACTATTGCTGCAGCCGATCGTCGAAAATGCGATTCTTCATGGCATTATGGAGAAAGATACCCAGCGTGGCATCATTACGATTCGAGGCTTTAGAGAGGGAGATACGATCGAGCTTCAAGTCATTGACGATGGGATCGGGATGACAGAAGAGACGTTAAGTCGCATCTTCGATGGCAGCATTAAGAAAGTAAGTGGAGGCTATGGAATGAAAAATATTCATAGTCGGCTGGAGTTGATTTTCGGTTATCCATTCGGATTAACGGTGGAAAGCACGCGAGGTGTAGGCACGACAGTAAAGATCAAAATACCGGCGCAGCCTACCACTGAAGCATAATGGCAGCTAAATAAACTTTAAGGGGCTGTCCCATAAGTAAACTTATGGGTGGCCTCTTTGTTTTGGTGCTTATGCACTTTTTTGATGCATTCAGACACTGAGCGGACGTACGTTCCGTTATTTTGGGTTTTGGATGTTCTTTTCAGTTATCCCAGTCATACGTTCCGCTATTTCCCTCTTGCCCGTCGATTTCAGCCCCATTCTCCTCGAACAACGGATCTGGTGACCGCTTAATTTCATTTAGGCACTAAAACTGTCTAATACCGGATCTCCTGTCCGCTAACTATATATACACTGAAATCTCGAGGTCTGCAGCATGCGACGAGGCTAGTTTGGCGGTGTTAAGACCGTTTGGCGGTCTTGCAGCATGTGGCGATGCTAGTTTGGCGGTGTTAAGACCGTTTCGCGGTCTTGCATCATGTGGCGATGCTAGTTTGGCGGTGTTAAGACCGTTTCGCGGTCTTGCATCATGTGGCGATGCTAGTTTGGCGGTGTTAAGACCGATTGGCGGTCTTACAGCATACGACGAAGAGTGGCGCTACAGGAATTCCTGTAGCGCCACTCTTCGTTGACTTATTATTTTACTAACGCCAGCATCTTCAGTATAACGGTGACAGCTTCAGCTCTTGTCGCATGATCACGCGGAGCGAATTGGTTATTGCCTTTCCCGTTCATAATGGCTGCTTGCTTCAGATAAGCAACGCTACCCTTCGCCCATGCCGGGATATCCTCATCGTCTGCAAATCCGGTTACGGCATTCGCTTCGATTGATTGTCCCAAAGCAACTGCGATCATCGCTGCCATCTCTGCGCGTGTAATTTCCGCATTCGGACGGAATGTGCCGTCTGAATAGCCCTGAATAATTCCCGCTTGTACAGCTTGTGCAACGGCTTTCTTCGCCCAAGCTCCAATGTTCGCTGTATCTGTGAAGCTTAGTTCTACACCCTCACCTTGCGGTTTCAATGCATTCATTAGCATTACCGCAAATTCTGATCGAGTCACGGTTTTACCTGGCTTAAACGTGCCGTCCGTATACCCCTTCACGATTCCACTGCTCACTGCTTGGTTGATATTAACCTCTGCCCAGTGTCCAGTGATATCACTGAATGTTGGTGCTTCTACGTCTTTGTCTACAGCCATGACCGCAAACTTCGTAAAGTGATTAACATCTACGGTGATCTTATCGCCACTCACCTTGCCACCGACGACTTCCACCCAGACCTTCTTCACTTCATCGTAGTAGAATACGCCAGCCCTTTGGTTGCTCTTCAAGATGTCCGGATTAAATGTGAAGGTCAGTGTTACCGGATTAGTAAAGTTCTCCGAGAAGTTTTTCAGAATTTCATAGATCGGACTCGCTAGAATCTCCTGCCGGGTTAACAAGCCCTGAGCATTCAACACTTCTTGAATCGTTATCTTGATTTCCTTGCTTGAAGCATCAGCAGGAATCTGGATGGTGATTGCATTTCCAAGACTAACCTCACCTGCTCCACCCACCAGTATCGTGATATTACCATCGGTTGATGTTACTTTGGGCGGAGTTGATGTAAGAAATGGAAATGATGATACAACATCCCTATCAAAGCTTAAATGGAAATCATCAATCGTACCCCATGCGCCGCCATCTGCTTTGATAGTAGCTCCAATCGTAAGAGTTCCATCGGTAACGAGAATATTGTGGATCTCAGGATGATTCCAATTCACCCACCCGTTCACACCTGTACTCACCTTCACTTCCTTGCCACCTGTTACGGCAAAGAGATTCATATCGGAATTTGTAGCGTCTCCACCTTGAATAAACATGGAGAGATCATAATATCCCGATTTCAGTCCGGTGATCGTCTGCTCTACTTTAAAGTCCACTGCATCCGCAGCGTAGAAGTGCAGAGAATAGTTCCCTGTCTTGGCGTCTGCCATTTTATTCTGATAATCTGTATGCGTCGCTCTTCCGTCTCCATAGGTGATTGTCCACATACTTCTATCGTTATTCTCAAAGCTTGCATTGATAATGAGGTTCTGTTTTTTAATTTCGAGAAACGCCTTTACAGTACGTCCGCCTGCTACCGTTCCATTGATCACATAGTTTCCAGCACCCTTGCTACTAGCTTGATCAAGTTGGGATTGATTCCACGTAACCGATACCATCTGGGTACTTCTATCATTGTAAATCGCACTTACGACTGTCGGCAGACTAATTGTCTCCCCAGCGCTCACTGTCATCGAGACATTCTCGATTTCATCTATGGCAATCGGAGCAACAGCTCCTGTATCCACATATTTGAACACATTCAGCGAAGCAAGCGGATGTCCGCTAAAATCGAACAACGCCTGGTTGTCTACGGCAGTTCCGCCATACCATACCCCTGCATCTTTAGGGTCATATTCCTTCGCAAAGCTTGCGGCCCAACCCGATCCGTGTTGTTCCCAAATCATTTTATTTTGCTCCAGGTTTTCTTTCGGACCTACTGGAAGCCACGCGGCCTCCCAATAAAACACACCAATTCCCGCTTCACCCACATTCGCAACAGCTTCGATCACGTCTCTAAGCGAATTGGCCTGACCTTGAATGCTGATAGAGTAGTCCAGCGTTTGACCTGAGCTCTTAGGCGCTGTATTTTCGTGCCCATCCCCGTCTTCAGCGGTGTAAGCGTAAGAGGTTTCGGCTACCATTACTTTTTTTCCATAAGTATCAGCAACCTGCTTCAGCTCGGATGTCAGATTACTTAATGTGCCGTGCCAGAAAGGGTAATAAGAGCTTGCAAATACATCATAGACTACATTATTATCTTTCAAGGTTTTCGCATATCCAGCATATCTGCCCGTTGACTCTGGATTCGTAAAATGCAGTGCGATCAGAATGTTAGGGTCGACCTCTCGGATCGCTGCACTTCCCGCATTAAACAATTCGCTCATATTCGTCCAATTGGATTCGCCGACGAATTGTCCATTGGTTTCATTGCCCACCTGAACCATGCCAATATCAATACCCGCCGATTTCATGGCTTGCAGGCTTTCTTTGGTATAGGTGTAAAGTGCGGTCTTCTTATCTCCAAAGCTCAAATTTGCCCACGCCTTAGGTGTATGCTGCTTGCCCGGATCGGCCCAAAAGTCGGAATAATGGAAGTCGACCAGCAGCTTCATACCATTAGCAGTCGCTCTTTTGCCGATTTTGATCGCGGTTGCCAGATCATTGTTGCCACCGCCATAACCTTTTCCGTTTGAATCAAAAGGATCATTCCAAACACGTACCCGAATGTAATTAACCCCAGCATCAGCTACAGTCTTAAAGATATCCTGCTCTACTCCGTTCTCATTATAAAACTTGACTCCGCTATTTTCTAAAGAAATAATACTGGAGATATCCACGCCCTTAATAAAGTCGGACTGGAGTCCTACCACTCTCTCCACAAAAATGTCCGCAGCTACCGGAGGGGGTACTTGTTTCAATTCAAAGCTATCCAGATGTCCATATGCATTTGGAGCGCCACTTATGTTCGCCCCGATCGCAAGATCAGTGGTATCCTGATCCAAGACAAATTCCAGGCTGACCTTACCCCATTGATTATAGCCTTTGGTGGCAACTACAGGTGACTTCTTGTTTCCTACAAACAATTCAACATTTCCCACTTGAACTCCATCTCCGCCCATTGAATTAGCCGAAAGCTTATATCTTCCAGCAGGAAGTAACGGAATGGTCTGCTCCACTGTGATCAATTGGTTTACAACAGCTGAATCTTTGATCCAATATTTGAAGCTGTAAGCTCCTTCATCCTTTGTGATATATTGATCTCCAGCATATGCATATCTCTGAATATCCACTTTACTCCAGTCTGCCGTTTCCACACTCCATGAGTGATCACTCCAAAAATCGGATTCAAAGCCTCCATTCGCAATATAATTACTTTCCGAAGCTGCAGCCGATGTAGTCCCCATGTTGAAAGAAAATGAACTTAACGCCAACAACACTGATAAAAAAACAGAGACTATCTTTTGTTTCATTCTCACGTTCTAACCTCCCCAATAAATAGTTATTGAATACGCTTACACCTATTATGGAAGGAGGAAACTACTGTGATAATTAGCCAATATCACTTTCTTCTTGGTTAGATTATTGAAATTTGCTCTTTTACCCCTATATTGGAGCGATAAAGTGCCACCACATAATGTGGAACAGCCTTAATCTGATGGAACGCAGCAATCTCCACACCATCAAACCGCTCAACAAATGCCTGATTGACGAAAGTATGCGTCGTCCCTTTACGAAGAGGCGTAATGGACAGATGTAGCTCACGATCAATAAGCTCTAGCTGGAACGCTTGCAGTCCGATCCGCCACGTATCCCCGTAGTGAATATGGTCTGTAATCATCTGATTGCCAACATACGCCGCAGCAACATCTCCATCATAAGAGATATGAAGGAAGACATCTCTTACTGTATCTGGCCACTCTGTATCCACCGTGAGCATCGCACTACGCTCGGATGGCATACGAATATCCACACTCGGTACGTACGAATCTACCTTCAATTCATACCTTTGGAATACTCCGGCTTGTCCACTTGAACAAGACCCGACCTGCACACCGAGCTCAAGCTCACTCGCAGGGTACATATACACTTCCCATAGTTCATTTCCCTTAGATGCCGTTATTAGCTGCTCGCCTTGCTGATAAAGATCGCTATTACTGATGAACAAGCGCTCCTCACCCCATAGGGAGAAACGATATGTCTGCAGCGCCTCTTCTCGCGTCAATACTAGAACGAGTGCCTTTTGTCCGCCTACTAGCTCAAGCGAGATAGAATACTCCTTGCCTGCAACAGGGTGTACGATCCATACTTCACCCTCTTGGCGAACATCCCCTGCATCCGTACTCACATTTACAACCTGATCGCAATGGAATAGGAGCTCCGGCTTCAATCCTTCATGCGCATAAAATACGAGTACAGCCTGATCTGCTACCTTGAACCGTGTCAATGGTTGCACGGTCGCGGATACGATCTCAACGCCATCGATGTTGAGGTTGAATGGGAATACTGCGCTCGCTCCGCTTTTCAAACCGATTGTGCCTTGATATGGAAAGGCGACCTCGCCTTTAGACGTTTGAAGCTTAAATTGCAATGATTCGCGGTCAGGCATGTCCACATGATCTTGAAAGTTATTGAGGAAGAGGAAGCCTGCCCCGTCGCGATGACGAACGCACCACCGAAGTGAATCTGTATCGGTCGGATCTATCGTACTTTGTCCTTCAGGCAATTGTGTCCCCATTGGAGCAAGCCATTCGCCATAGGCTTCAAGAAATAACGACAGCGACCGGATACGATGGTATGAAGGTGCGACATGACCGAACTCACCTAACGGTGATTGATAGTCGTACGTAATTTTTGGCAGTGCAGACTCATTCAAATATCCATGCTTCCCAACAGGATTGGAACCGCCATGATACATGTAATAGCCTAATAGGTTGCTCCCGCTTGCAAGCTTCACTAGCGACATCGCTTCTACACTGTCTGCACTCACCCAAGGACGCGCATGATAGCTTACCTGCATACCGCCTGCCATCTCGCAATACGCCACAGGGTATTCTAGTGTGTCATAATTAACAGGCTCGGCAGGATTTACATGCAAGTCGCGGTAAATATATTCACCACTCGGTGGTTGATTCGGAATCCATGGCGTATACGCATATCCCGCCAACATCGGCAATGTATCCGTTTCGAGTACAGCAGCTCCCCCCCAAGCAGTAGCAGAGAAGAACATTGGACGAATACCCGCCTCTTCTGCAAGATGGCGCAGCTCTGCCAAGTGGTCGTTTCCACCGTTACCCGATGATAAATATACACCTGACTTATATCCCCATGCATCATTGGGTGCACCGCAGTGCATGTACTCATTTTCCAACTGCACTCCGATAACTGGCCCGCCTTCCCGATAAAATGTCCCCTTAACCTGCTTAGCAATTTGACGATATAATCGTTTCGCATATTGAAGGTAGGTCGGATCATTCGAACGGATTTCCAGCGGCTTGCTGAACACCCAATCCGGTATGCCACCATTACGAACTTCTCCATGACAGAACGGTCCAATTCGCAATATGAGGGGCAACTGAACCTTTGCGCATAAATCTATGAAATGTCTGAGGTTACGGCTTCCACTCCAATCGAAGACTCCTTCTTCCTCCTCGTGAAAAATCCAGAACACATAGGTGGCAATGACATGAACGCCTCCTGCCTTCATCTTGAGCAGCTCTTCCTCCCACTGTAAATAAGAGAACCTGGAGAAGTGAAATTCACCGACAACGGGTATAATGGGTGCTCCATTGCGAGTCATATAGAAATTAGTAAAGCCATAGGTTTCTCCTAGTGGGTTACCGCCTGAATTACGCGCTAGCTTACCTGGTTTGATCTCCTTATTCCCCGCATTAAGCTGTAACGAATGGATTGACATATTGAGTCCCCCTATTATAGTTGTAGCTCCAAATGAATTTGTGCACCTTGGTGATGACCGTCCAAACGAAGAACTTGCTCCAGCTCCTGTTTCGCTTCGGCGACCTTGCCTAAACCTAGTAAGCCTAACCCTCTCATAAATCTACAATGGATTTCATTCCTGCGATCAAGATCATCCTCGAACACAAGAAAATCAGGTAACGATACCGCAAAGTAGTCAATCTTCACCTTGTCGAATAGGTGCTTTTCCGCGTAGTCGATTAGCTTATGAAATCTACGATTCGCTTCGCGATCATTATGCAGCTTCTTCCACGCTAACCCTTGATAGAAAATTTGCTCCGGTGGTTGATCGTTATAATACATCGCACTTGTGGGTTGATCTAGTCCTTTCGAAGCTACTACAAAGCAATTTATTGCCTGCTCATCCTGCCCCATCCCCTCAAATGCACAACCCATATAGTAGAAAATATCGTTCTCCTGCGCACCCAACAGCTTGCCCTCACCGATATTGTCGGGATATTGAAGCGCTTGGTGAAGATGGTCGATGGCGTCTTCATATTGCCGCTGTCGCAACAGTTGCTTACCTAACTCCACATTAGCCAAGATGTATTGCGCAGGAATTTTGCCTTCGCCACCTTCCCACGGATGAAACACGCGTTCCATAATGAGTTCAATCGCAGTCGTATGGCGCTTCAACACATTGTGCAAGGTGACATATTCCAAATAAAGATCATCCCTTGCCCTAATCAGTTCTACATGCTGCTCCAATCTCGCAAGCCGTTCGTCAGGAGATACACCTAACTTCTTCGCTAATTGATCTCGTTCATAGAACACACGCGCATCGGTAGAGTCGCAAGCAAATGCACGATCGAGCGCAACGCACGCTTTCTCTGGCTCATTCAATTTATTGAAGTAAGCTAATGCCAAATTACGATGTACGGTCGCAAAGCTAGGATCAAGCTCAGCAGAAGTCTCCCAATGTGCTAGAGCTTCAAGCGGACGCTTCTTATCATAGAGTAGATTGCCAATATAATAATGTGCCTTCGCATCTTCAGCTTGCTTATCGATCGCATATTTGAGTACTGCGAGGTCAAACAATGTATTGGGGAAGCAATAATCAGACTTCGCTAAGCTGCCATGCTTTAAGCTTTGCAGCGCCTGTTGTTCTTGTCTAAGCTTGCCGTGTAGATAGCCCAGTGTGTAATGAACCATCGGATACACTAAACCGTCATGTACAGCTACTTGCAACCCATTGATTGCTTCTTCATAAAGACCTGCACCCTCATAGTCCGAAGCAAGCGCAATAATGTTATGGGCATCTCCTCTTAGCAATCCTTTCAATAGCTCGCATACTTGTTCCGCTTGCGCAGCATCTCCTGATGCTTGCAACGCAAGTCGTAGTTCCTGATGCGCACCGAAGTCGGCTATATCCATCCCGATCGTCTCTCGACTCCAATTTATAGCTTCCTCCAATCGACCAAGCTTTCGGAGAATCGCCGACTTAAGATGACGCGCTTTATAATTGTGCGTGTTGCGGCTAAGTGAACGCTCAATCAGCTCTAAAGCTTCCTCGAATGAGCCTCTTCCTGCAGCAATCTGCGCCAGCACGAAATAGCCACTATCTTGCCAAGCTGCGGACCATACCGCTTTATATAACGCTGTGAACGCTTCGTCTTCGCGTCCTTGTAGCTTCAATGTAACCCCTAATTGATAATAGGCTTCGCTATCATAAGGATTGGGATTCCGACATGTTAGCCGCTCAATCGCTGTCCGGAAATATGCTTCACTCTCTTGAAGCAGTCCCCGTCGCAGTAGCAACGTCCCGTAAGCAACATTAATCCGAACGTCACCCTTATCACGTTTCAGCCCCTCCAAATAATAGACCTCCGGTTCAAACGTTGCGTGACGATACTGCTCCAGATGAAGCCCCGCTAAGTAGAGCTCCTCAATCGTCAGTAGCTGTTCCGGCTCAGGAAGTGGCTTCGCTGCATCAGGCACTTGCTCAATCGAAGGCTGGCTCGG
Organism: Candidatus Cohnella colombiensis; assembly: GCA_029203125.1. Lineage (GTDB taxonomy): Bacteria > Bacillota > Bacilli > Paenibacillales > Paenibacillaceae > Cohnella > Cohnella colombiensis. The sequence continues at coordinate 251,560 of CP119317.1, read as the reverse complement.
CTGATAGCTCACTAGTATCCGACCAGATTTATCACTAACCGTCACGGCAAGCTGATGTGCTTCAACACCCGCCGTTAATGGCACAGTAGCAGTAAAAGTCAACTCAGGAGAAAGCGAAACAACCTCCTTCCAATAGCTCTTCTGCTTGCTCGCAAGCTCCACTGTTGCACGTTCGAATAGCGACGTTGCATACACTTGAACTGTCGCTTGAGCATTGTCCACCTCTAAATTAACAGTCGCTTCAATCGATGCATTTTTCACTGCTCCAATATCCTTATACGGCATAAAATACTGCTTGAAGGCCTTCGTCTCATAGGGCTGAAGCCACGCGAAGTCTGGCTGATTATCTGTATATACGCCTGTCATCAGCTCAATGTATGGACCATCTTCATCTGTTAAATTACGATCCCAAGCTTGACCGAAATGCCCATTCCCCCACGTCCATTGCTTCTTCCCAGGTGAAATATGTCGATTCGCCACATGAAGGAGTCCAGCCTTTACTCCGTGATCATAGCCTCCCACGAAATTAAAGTCAGACTTGTACGCCATATAAGATGTAGGCACTGGAATGTTCTTATACCGCGAGATGTCCACACCAGCTGAATAATCCATCTTATAATAAGTGCCTGTCGCGATTGGGAATTTCGAGACGTCCCGCTTCCCATGATCGAATACCGCCGTCACATCGGGTGGAAATACCGACTGTGTATGCTCGTTGACAGCAACTGCCGGATTCGCCCACCAAAGGAACGTCTGTGGCTGAGCTGTGCGATTATAGAGCTGCGCATCGATCTCCAAATAAGCCTTGTCCGGGTAGAGCGTAAATGCTGCCGTCATCTTCGTTCCATACATGCGATCGATTTCGCTCACCCATACCGTTGCACGACCGTCATCATGTTCCTCCAGCTTGCATTCGACTGGTCCATACGTGTTTGGACGATGGTGCTGTGGCCAATTAAATTCAATCCCTCCAGAAATCCAAGGTCCTGCAAGTCCCACTAACGCTGGCTTAATGACTCTGTTGTAGTACACGAAGTCATAATTGTTCGTCTTGTCCACCGCTCGATAAATTCGACCGCCAAGCTCTGGCATAATCTCGATCCGTAAATAAGTATTTTCCAAGATCATCATGCGGTAAGTCTTCATTGTACGTGCATCTTCAATCTTATCGATGACAGGATGAGGATACACACGCCCTGAACTCCCTTGATACACGCGCTTATCGAGAAACATTGGATTTTTGTCCGGCTTGCCGGCTTCGTATGTCGGAATTTCCACTTGTTCTTCCCACACACGGGCTTTTCCCTGGAACCTAGACAATGAGCTCACTCCCTGTTAGATGTCTTATGACTTAAGACAACATTACCTGAGAGCAGTCCTTCCAACAATTCACAATATCCTGTTTATGATGGACGATATTCTGATTTTAATATACGATTTAGAAAAATAGTTGAGAGGCTGGCGACTCGTAATGGTGAGAAAGGCTGATGGTTTTCAATCGGAGAAAATTGTAGTGTTGCCCCCCTATATTCTGAATGAGATTATCCTTCATCCGCTAATCTCACCTTTGTTCATTACAGACATTGGCTATTACCCACGTGCGATGAACCACTTCAGAGAACGCAAAGAAGGATGTGACTCGCACATCCTCATTTATTGTATAGGTGGAGAAGGTACAGTGACGATTGACCAGAAACAGCCGTTACGCCTAACCGAGCGTACAATGGTCATCCTGCCTGCTGGAATTCCTCATTGTTACGGTGCAGATCTCAACGACCCCTGGAGTATATTCTGGTTTCATCTGAGCGGCGATGCATCCGCAGCTTTCCTCCATTCACTGAACCTACTGGACAACCCGATGCAGCTATCAGCAGGCGATGAAGAGAAATTCGTAACTTTATTTCATCAATGCTATGACATTTTACTAACGAAGCCCTATTCCATCCCCCACCATGTACACGTATCCCAAACCGTTCGTTATTTGCTAAGTCTGCTGGGACTCAATCCCAGCCGTAAGCAAGAAGAACGTCAGCAGCAATATATCGAACAAGCTATCCAGTATATGAGGGAGCAGCTTGCGCAATCACTCACATTAGAGGAACTAACAACTCACACGCAGGTGTCCAAGCAGCACCTCAATGCACTGTTCAAGCTGTCTACCGGCTTTGCCCCTATTGATTATTACCATCGGATGAAAATTCAGCGCGCCGCACAGTTATTGGATTTAACCGAGCTCAGCATCAAAGAAATATGCCACTCTCTCGGATTCAAGGACCCTTATTACTTTTCTAGAATGTTTAAGAAAATCATAGGGGTGTCACCTAGTAGGTATCGAAGTCAGTTGAAAGGATAAGGTGAACTTCTTTCTTAACATATCAGAAAGTATATAATTTTCTATACTTATCTGATATGTCTACGCAAAGCTACTTCAGCGTCCAAGGACGCCAAAGTCGTTTTTGCTTACGGAGCATGGTTAAACTTATAGCCTACCCCGCGAATCGTCAGAATGTATCTCGGCTTCGCGGGGTTGCTTTCTATTTTCTTACGGAGATTATAGACATGAACCATTACAGTGTGCGGATCTCCAATCAACTGCTCGTCCCACAGAAGACTGAACAGTTGATCATTTTTGTAGATGCGGTTTGGATTTTTAGCAAGCTGAAATAACAGTTTGAATTCTTTGGCCGATAGCGCGACAGCGGATTCCTCAACTAATACTGTATGCGTGATCGGATCAATCGTGAGCCCCGGATATTTCAAAATCGCGCTTTGGTCGTCGACGTCTTTACTTCTCAACGCACTTCTTCTCAGGTGAGCCTTCACTCTCGCGACAAGCTCGACAGGGCTGAACGGCTTCGCAATGTAATCGTCTCCACCTAACCCCAGTCCAAGCACCTTATCAATATCTTCATTTTTACAACTCGCAAATAGGATCGGAATGTCACTCGTACGTCTTAGCTCACGACAGATCTCGAATCCGTCCATTCCCGGAAGCAGGACATCCAATACAATCAAATCTGGATTATGCTCTGCAACAAGCGGTAGCACATCCATGCCATGGTATGCAGAGACGACACGATAGCCTTCTCTACTTAAGGACATGTGAACCAGTTCATTGATCTCTCTGTCGTCATCGACAACTAAAATTGTCTTCACCGTACGAAGCGCCCCTTTCCCCATCTTCTTCTAAGGGTAGTAGAATTTACAACATTTTGCAAAACATATTTCGACACTCTCAATAAACTTGAACTAAATTTGAACCAGACTTGAAGTCGAATTGATTGCCCCTACTAGTCGGAGAGACCTACAATTATTTTAACTCATGCTGTAAAAGCACGAATAAGGATAGAAGGGGCGTCTCTCATTGAGAAAATGTTGGAGTTTCCTGTCGACACACGGAAGCAAACTTGCTGTAGTTGTCATGGTCGTCTGCCTGTTAACTAGCTGTACTTCACAGAGAAGTCCGCTAGAAGAACGCGCACAAGCGTTGAACCGTAGCTCTGAAGATATTAAAATCGGGGTCGCATGGCCATTCGAAACCCGCAATGACTTCTTTCGCGAAGGTCTTGAAATGGCACTGGATGAAGTCAATCAGCAAGGCATATGGGACGGTACGAAGATCCAATTGATTCAGAAGGATGATCACAACTCTGTAACTGAAGGAATGTCGATTGCACAATCGTTCGCAGAGGATCATTCCATCAGCGCAGTCATCGGTCATCGTAGCTCCACTGTGACGATTCCTTCTTCACAAATCTACGAGAATGCTGGACTTCTATTGCTAGCACCCGCAGCAACTTCCCCCAAATTAACTAGCAGCAATAGCCCGCTCATCTTTCGCAACATTCCCGATGACTCGGAATTGGGTCGCTCGCTCGCCCTCTACTCCCTAGAAAATCACTTCAACAACATCGCGATCTATTACACGGATGATGAATATGGTAGAGGCCTCGCGAACGCCTTCGAAGACAAAGCGAAGGAATCGGGTCTGAAGATTACAGACCGAATTTCAGGTTATAAGGATCTTGCGGATCTCAAGAGAATTGCAGACAAATGGGAAGCGCTCGGGACCGATCTCCTTGTATTCGCCGGCATTGCTTCTGACGGTATCGCTGTACTCGGCGACCTTCACAAGCTTAACGTTACTTTGCCTGTAATTGGGGGGGATGGGCTAGATACAGAAACATTCGCTGCAGCAGGCAAGTCGATTGACGGATCTGTAGTCGCTTCAATCTATCGTCCAGACGGAGAGTCTGAAGTGAATCAAGCGTTTCGTGAAAAGTTTATACAAAAATATGGCGTGGAGCCTACGAAGTGGGCTGCACAAGGCTATGACTGTCTACATTTGCTCGTTGACGCAATCGAACGTGCTCATTCACGTCTCCCCGTAGACATTGCCAATCAGTTGCACAGTCAAGAGGCTTGGACAGGTACTGCTGGTCCTCGCTCCTTTAACTCAGACGGTAGCACTGAACAATTTCCAATCGTCATGAAGCAAGTGCGTAACGGAACGTTTCAATATATAGATTGAGAAGGAGCCTTCGCTAATGAACAAAAATGTGTTCCGCAAGGTGGCGTTAGAGCGACTATCCTCTCCTGAGCAGCTCGATACCCTTGTCAGAGTTACTTCTTTACGGGGATGGCTTGCCTTGACCGGATTAGGGTTACTCATTGCTATCGGTTTATATTGGGGATTTTTCGGAAGTCTATCCACGAAGTTGAACAGCCAAGGCGTGTTAATTCGACCTGGTGGGCTCCAATCGGTGTTCGCATCCTCAAGCGGGTCTATCACCGATATTCGTGTCAAAGAGCACGATGTTGTGGCGAAGGGCGATGTCATTGCACGCATTGATCAGCCACAGCTGCTGGAGCAGATCAAGCAGACCAAAGCCGCGATCACAGAGCTGAAACTTAGTGCTACAACGGACGCCGAGGCCAAGCAGCAATTAAAAGCATATGAAGTGTCGTACTCGCAGCTGTTGCAACAATATGAACTTACTTCTAAAGTCGTTAGTCTCTATTCTGGCCGCGTCCAGGAAGTGAAGATTAATAAAGGCGGATTTGTCCAGAGTGGGTCTGCTATTGCGACGGTTGAGACGATCGGTACCAATTCCAAAAATTTGGAGGCTGTACTCTACGTTCCGATTCAGCAAGGGAAAAAGTTGCTGCCCGGCATGGATGTGGACCTATCCCCGAGTTCTATTAATCGCGAAGAATATGGCTTCATGATTGGTAGAGTCATTTCAGTCTCCGAATTTCCTGCTACCGCTCAAGGGATGATGGTCACCCTTGGCAATGAAGGACTCGTCCAGCAGATGGCGATGCAGGGTGTCGTGCTTGAGGTGCGTGTCGACCTCGTGCCTGACCGCAACACTTTCAGCGGCTACGCATGGTCGACGCTCGATGGTCCTCCAGTAACGGTAAATAGCGGAACGCTCGTGAATGGATCAATCACGGTCAGCAAGCGACGTCCGATTGCTTCTATTCTTCCTCAGTTCAAATGATCGGAAGGTGAATCTATTCCATGACGTCCTCAAACCCGGTTTCACCATTGGACGCAACAATACAGCCAAAAAAAGCTCAGCACAAACGCGTCAAAACACCGACCATTCTCCAGATGGAAGCGGTCGAATGTGGCGCAGCAGCGCTAGCCATCGTTCTTGCCTACTACAAGAGCTACATTCCTCTCGAAGAACTGCGCATCGAATGCGGTGTATCACGCGATGGAAGCAAAGCGAGCAACGTGTTGAAAGCTGCGCGCAAATATGGATTTAACGCCAAAGGCTATCGTAAAGAGCCAGGCGATCTGCAAACGATGAAGTTTCCAATGATTATCCATTGGAACTTCAACCATTTTCTCGTCCTTGAAGGTTTTCGCAAAGACAAAGTGTATTTGAATGACCCTGCAGCCGGACCGCGAATCGTCAGTATGGAAGAATTCGATCAATCGTTCACAGGTGTAGCGATCACTTTAGAGCCCACTACTGAATATGTCAGACGGGGTAGCGCTCCTAGCATGCTAGAGTCGATCATGTCTAGACTGAAGGGCTCTAAACCAGCGCTCACTTACACGGTTCTAGCTGGCTTATTTCTCGTTGTTCCCGGATTAGTCATTCCCACCTTCACAAAAATTTTCATTGATGATATTTTACTCGGGCACATGACCGACTGGCTCATTCCACTATTGCTCGGGATGGGAATCACTGCGCTCATGCGCACACTGCTCACCTGGCTTCAGCGATACTATCTACTGCGTCTAGAGATGAAGTTCTCGCTTAGTTCATCGAGTCGCTTCTTCTGGCACGTCCTGCGGCTACCGATCGAATTCTTCTCGCAACGATACAGCGGTGAAGTCGCTTCTCGTGTCATGATTAACGACCGCGTCGCACAATTGCTATCTGGAGATCTTACCGTTTCGCTCATCAACTGCTTCCTCATCCTGTTCTACTTCATCTTGATGCTGCAATATAGCGTCGTCTTAACCTTAGTCGCTGTAGTTGCTGCCGTTCTCAACATCGCCTTTCTTCGCTACATTTCTCGTAAGCGCGAGGATCAGAATCAAAAGCTATTGCAAGATTCCGGTAAGCTATCAGGCGTATCGATGAACGGTTTGCAGCTCATCGAAACGTTAAAGTCCAACAGCTCAGAATCAGACTTCTTCTCCAAGTGGTCTGGCTATCAGAGCAAATTACTGAACTCGATTCAACAATTCAGCGTATCCAACCAGCTGCTGTCTGCTGTCCCGCCTTTACTGGCTGGGATTAGCTCGGTGCTTATTCTTGGGATTGGCGGACTTAAAGTCATGGACGGTGCGCTAACGATCGGGATGCTTGTCGCCTTCCAAAGTTTAGCCACGAGCTTCATCGAACCGGTAAACCAATTAGTTCAGCTTGGAGGCAGTCTCCAAGAAGCAAAGGGCGGGCTGAAACGACTCGACGACGTGCTTCAATACCCCATCGACAGAAATACGCATAATGAGCATACGAGCGACCCTGCCCACGTATCCGCTAAGCTTTCAGGTACGATGGAGCTTCGTGACATTTCCTATGGCTACAACAAACTTGAAGAGCCACTCATTAACAATTTCTCCCTTACACTTAAGCCTGGCGCACGAGTCGCATTGGTCGGTGGATCAGGCAGTGGTAAATCAACTGTCGCAAAGCTCGTAGCCGGAATCTATGAGCCTTGGTCTGGTGAAATCTTGTTCGACGAGGCACCACGCAGCGCGATTCCTCGAGAAGTTATCGGACATTCGATGGCCGTGGTGGATCAGGAAATTGCATTGTTCGAGGGAACGATCAAAGAAAATTTGTCATTCTGGGACACGTCTGTTTCAGAAGTGGACTTGATTCGCGCGGCGAAAGATGCGGCCATTCATGACAGCATCACAGAGCGCAGTGGCGGGTATGATCATCAAATATCTGAAAATGGCGGCAACTTCAGCGGCGGACAACGTCAAAGACTTGAAATCGCTCGTGCGCTCGCAGGCAATCCTTCCATTCTCATTCTAGACGAGGCAACTAGCGCCTTGGATCCAGCAACGGAGAAGCATGTGGATGACAGCCTGCGTAGACGAGGGGTAACTTGCCTCATCGTCGCCCATCGACTAAGCACCATCCGAGATGCAGATGAAATTATTGTGATGCAGCGCGGGAGGATTGCCGAGAGAGGCACGCATAGACAGCTATTAGATAAGAACGGTGTATACGCAGCATTAATCCAAGAGCATTGAACGATGCTACCCGAGCGGAGGTGAGAACGATGAAATATCAAACGATGAGCGCCCTCAGCGACCTATTTAAACAATATGGTACAGAACTGAACATCGAAGGGAACAATCCCATCCAAGTTACAGATGAGCAATACGTATGGTATGTGCAATCGGGCATGGTGGATCTCTTCGCAGAAAACAGACTGTCTGGTCATTCCTCACAGCGGCGCTATCTATTTAGTGTGTCGCAAGGAAATATCATCTTGGGCTACAAACCGATCTTCGATCCTTCACCTACGGCACTCTTGCTAATAGGAACAGAGACGAAGGTATTGCGAATTGAGCGATCTACTTTCATAGACGCAATTCAACTGGATTCGCACATTCACAGTGAAACGGCACAGCAATTCGAACATTGGATCAATGAATGGAGCAACGCACTGCGAACTCAAGTGCCACCAACTGACTTCATTCATCTGAATCAGAGTGAGAGCGTTACAGTGACTGAGGGGAGTACTGTGCGCTCCAATCGGTTAATTTGGGTAACTGCAAACTCAGACGCTATCTATTGGATGGATGAGCCTACGCATGATGTTGTCCTGAATCAGGGAGATCCCATCTGTATTCCGCTAGCAGCTTCATGCTGGCTGAACTTACAACAAGAAAGCGAATTGCATCTCTCTCTTACAGAGGATCTTCTTGCAACGAGGCAAATCTGGGATCACCTCTCCTGCTTTCACCAGCTTGTCACCTTGCGAGTTGAGGGTCTGCTATTGAAGGAAGAGGTTCGAGATCGGGAAAAGCTTGTTCTACGCAAAGCGAATGACGACAATTTGATGAAAACCGCCATCACTCGTTTGCTAGAAGTGACCACAGGAAGTCGCAATACGCTCCCACCTCTGTCTAGCTCTAACAGCTTGTTATATTCAGCCTGTCAAATTGTCGGAGATCATGCCGGTATTACGATGAAGCCTACTGTCCGTCAAGTTAGATCTGCTCGACATGTCAATCCGATTCGAGATATCGCTCAAGCGTCCGGTGTCAGAACACGACAAGTCGTGCTTCGTGATGAGTGGTGGACCGAGGACAATGGACCACTTGTCGCATTTATCGGCGAAGCTGCTTCGCCAGTAGCTCTTATTCCACGACCGGGCGGCTATCAGCTCATCAATCCCGCAGATACATCCGAGCAGGCAGTGTCAGCTCAACTTGCACAGCAGCTTGAACCGATGGCTCACATGTTTTACAGAACGTTACCCGCTCATCCGCTTAAGCTGATTGATATTATGCGTTTCGGAGCGGTGCGCTCCATTCGTAAAGATTTAGTCATTATACTCATTCTCGGTATTACGATGGGACTATTAGGCATGCTGATGCCGATTGCGAACGGAATCTTATTCGACACGATCATTCCAGAATCGAGCCGCAGCTTGCTACTCCAAATGCTATTTATTCTTGGATCAGTAACGGTCACGACGGCATTATTCCAACTAACAAGATCGTTCGCCATGCTTCGTCTTGAAACAAGAATGGATAGTGCGATTCAAGCAGCCGTATGGGATCGACTGCTCAATCTTCCCGTTTCGTTCTTTCGCCAATTCACATCCGGCGATTTAGCCATACGGGCGAACAGCATTAACTCCATTCGACAGACGATATCAGGCGTCGCAATGACCTCCCTATTTTCAGGTCTATTTTCATCCTTTAACTTTTTCTTGCTATTCTATTACGATGTAACACTTGCGCTCGTATCGGCTGCACTCGTATTCATTACCTTAAGCGTAACTATTGCGATTGGCATTATGCAGGTACGCTACCAACGCGAATTGCTTGCGGTTGGCGGGAAGCTTTCTGGTATGATTCTGCAGCTGATCAATGGAGTTAGTAAATTCAGAATGGCCGCCGCGGAAAACCGCGCCTTCTTCCTCTGGTCGAAGATGTTCGCTCGCCAGAAGGAAATCTCTTTCAAGTCCAGAATGCTCGATAACGCGTTCAGCGTATTTATGGCTTTCTTCCCAATTGTCACATCCATTGTGTTGTTCTACTTTGCAGCAACAAGGTCAAGCGGAATGTCAGCGGGGCAGTTCATCGCATTCTTCGCAGCATTCTCCGCCTTTCTAGGCGCGATGATGGGAATGTCCTCCGCACTCGTCTCCATCGTCAATATCGTACCGCTGTTTGAGCGTGCAAAGCCGATCTTACAAGCGGTTCCTGAAGTACATGAGCAGCTAGAGGACCCAGGCGATCTTAACGGGATGATCGAAGTGAAGCATGTCAGCTTCCGCTATCAAGAGGATCAACCTCTCGTCCTTCGCGATCTAAGCTTGCAGATTAACCCCGGACAGTTTGTTGCCTTTATCGGCGCCTCCGGGTGTGGGAAGTCCACCTTAATGCGGCTATTGCTCAGCTTCGAGAAGCCCGAAAGTGGTTCGATCTATTTTGACGGACAAGAATTGAAGACGCTCGACGTAGGGTTATTGCGCTCTCAGTTCGGAGTTGTGTTGCAAAATAGTAAAACGATGTCAGGTGACCTCTACACGAATATTGTCGGTACATCGAATTTAACGATCGAAGAAGCTTGGGAAGCTGCAAGGATGGCAGGCTTTGACGAAGACATTAGGCAGATGCCGATGGGAATGCATACCGTCGTATCCGAGGGCGGTTCTACGTTATCCGGCGGACAACGCCAGCGCTTAATGATCGCGCGAGCTATTGCGCGCAAGCCCTCTATTCTATTCTTTGATGAAGCGACAAGCGCTCTTGATAATCGAACACAGGCTATCGTTAGCGAGAGTCTGGAGCAGCTAAAGGCAACGAGAATAGTCATTGCCCACCGCCTAAGTACGATTATGAATGCCGACTGCATCTATGTATTAGACAAGGGTGGCATCGTCCAGCAAGGCACATATGGCGAGCTTATTGCGCAGCCAGGGCTATTCGCAGAGCTAGCGAAACGTCAATTGGCCTAAACCGTTGCAAATTTGAACCAAATTTGAGGTTCGTTTGAATTGAACTTCAATTGTGGCTGTTATGCTGAATTTAGTAAGATCAAATCCCAAATTATTTAGGAGGAATTATTCAATGAGCTGGACACAAGAACAAGTATCTGAAGTAACAACAAAGGTCATTCAAAAGGCAAGCACAGACGCGGCATTCCGCGAAGTCGTTCTTAACGATGTTTATGCTGCAGTCAAGGAAGTATCGGGTCAAGAAGTGCCGAGAGATTTCAAAATCAATGTGATTGATGGCGCTAAATATCATGCAAATATCGTATTGCCTGCATTCAAGGCTTCTGCAGATGAACTGTCCGAGACAGAGCTTGAAAGTGTAGCAGGTGGTAGCAAGTCCGCTGCAACAGACTTCTTCAATGGTGTTGGCACTGCAATTGAGGGCGGAACCAAACTCGCAATTGATGTTATCGATGCAGTAGGTAGAAATAAATAATACCCTGAAAAGCGGTTTGAACACGGTTAGTCCTGATATTACATTCACGGCAAACGATATATTCTAATTCCTAAAGAACCCCGAGCCATCGGGGTTCTCCTACCATTTTATTTAAGACTGCGCCACAAAAGGAGCAATACCTTGCGTACATTATCATTTCGTTGGCTGAAGTCCGTATGGACCATACTGGGGAGCATCGTACTTGGTGGGGCAACAGGATTCATGTTGCCATCGTTAGCGGAGCAGGTAGCTCCGTTCGGCGACTTATACTTGGCGTTCCTTAAGATGTGTGCCATTCCTATTATGATGACCGCAATCGTGTCGAGTATCGGAAGCTTGTTCATGAATCGCGGTGCGATAAAGCTCATTCGACGTATGGTCGTCGTGTTCTTCATCGGACTGTTGCTTGTCAGTGCGCTTGCTTTAATTGCAGGGATGATCGGGCAACCCGGAAGTGGATTGTCTGAGGAAGCTAAACATGTTCTCGGTTCAATTGTCAACCAAAGTGAACAAGGCTCTGCAATCGTCGTTCAAGATTCGTCTGAACGCGGGTTGTTAGATTTTCTGCTCGGTCTTGTTCCTTCTAACATATTCAGTGCATTAGGCGAAGGAAATAGTCTTCAAATCTTATTTTTCTCGATCATTGCAGGGGCGACCATCGGAATCGTATCGACGAAGCCCGGTGAAATGCTACTTGATCTCGCTGATGTCGCTTTTAAAGCTTTTCAGAAGGCGATTGCTTGGTCGATGTACTTGCTTCCAATGGGGCTGTTTTGCATGATGGCCGACCAGCTATCCACCATTGGTGCGGACTTATTCCCTGCAATTTTCAAATTAATTATATGGATCAATGTTGCAAGCTTGATCGTAGCTCTGATTAGCATAGCGATTATCGCTCATAGGCTACAGCTTTCAATCTTTGTCGTTTTCCGGTCATTGAAGGAAGTGTTGACGATTGCGTTTGGCACGCGCAACAGCATCGCTTCGATTCCTTCATCTTTACACGCTTTAACGAATCATCTGAAGCTAGATGCCGCCACAGCGCGACTTGTCGTCCCGCTTGGAATGATTCTATGTCGCTACAGCATGGTGCTCATCTATGGACTCGGTATCACATTTACAGCCCAACTCTATGATGTTTCACTCACAGCTACACAATTATTAACCGTTTGGGTCGTCGCTGCACTCGCAGCTTTAGCGGGTGCCGGTTCACCTGCACTCGTATCGATTTCAATGCTCGCATTACTCGCATCGCCTTTACATTTGCCAGCAGACACAACAATCATTTTACTGCTCGCCATTAATCCGCTTATCGATCCATTCATTACTTCAGCTAGCGTGTTAGCGAATTGCGCTGCAACGACATTAATATCTAGTGACATTAATCAAGTTCAGGTGCAGCCCATAGAGGTTGGAGAGGTTGTCCATGTTTCATAGGATAAAGCTAAACTCGGATAACGGGTCACGCTTCCAGTCACTCATGTTTCAGAATGTATACCACAGGCTGAATGTGCGCGATCAAACCGGTAGCATTATTGCATATGGAGTAGAGGTCGATCCTATCGGATCCGGCGCATCACGAATTCCCGTCGGCGCTATCGTAGCTTACCTCGACTTAAAGAGTAATGTCGCAGAGGTGCTTTCCCTCTTCATTACTGAACCCTATCGCAAGCAAGGACTAGCAACTGCGCTGGCTCATGAGGTGGAACGTGACTTACAGAGCACAAGCTGTCATTCGCTACGCTTCGTCTATTATGCCGGGAAACAAAATACTGCTGCGCTTGAACAGTTTTTATCGACTAGAGGATGGACCACACCGGTCACCGAAGCACTAATCTACCATGTCGATGAGCGAATTGCACAAGCCGCTTGGCTACGTGAGCGCCCGCTTCCGGCGAGAGCAACCTTCTTTCCTTGGAGCGAACTGAGCGCCACAGATGAGCAACTTCTTCGCTCACAGGAAGGGACACTATATGAGCGCTTCCTCTCCCCATTCAAGTCAGTTGGCGCATTAGCAAGCAATAGCATAGGCTTACGCGTAGAAGATCATGTCGTAGGCTGGGCAATTAATTACCAGCTTAGTGCAAGCCAAATTTTATATGATTGTATTTACGTCCATCCAGACTATCAGCACAGTGGAGTTGCGTTCCAACTGCTCTCTCATTCGATACGCTTGCAGCTTGATCAGCATATTCCTAAAGCATTATTTACTGTAAACACAACGTCACATGGGATGTTCACCCTCGCAGGTCGAAGGCTCCGTCCCTATGCAGAACGAATTAGCGAGAAGCGTGTTGCCTACAAAACGATCCGCGCAGAGGAGTGAAAGCTGTGCATTCCCCCCCAACTAATAAACGTATTGTAATCTCTGGAATTGGCGTGCTTTGCTCGCTGGGTACTAGTCCCGAACAAGTATTCCAATCGATGCTCGCGAACACGAGTGGAATCCGCCCTGTTACTCATTTTCCAACAGATACACTTCAGTGTCATATCGCCGGCGAGGTCGATTGGGGCACGGACACCTTAGAAGCTTTCGGCGATCTCTCATACGACAAATGTGCGCAATTCGCGATCACTGCAGCCCAGCAGGCTTTACAGCATAGTGGCTTGTCGGTTCTACAACAGGGAACATCTATTACCGGAATTCGAGCAGAGCGGTTCGGTCTTGCACTAGGCACTTGCAATGGCGGTATCTTGTCTCTTGAAGCGCAGTGGACTGTAACCGAGCTAGATACGAAATTGACCGGAAAATATCCGTTCTACCAACAAAGCGATGATGTTGCAAGTTATCTAGGTGTACGAGGACCTGTCACCACGATCAACACCGCCTGCGCGGCAAGTGGCAATGCGATCGGCTATGCCTATGACATGATCCGTTGGGGTTATGCGGATGCGATGCTTGCTGGAGGTTCTGACCCACTGTCCCATACGGTATATGCAGGCTTCAACGTGCTCCGCGCTCTGAATCCTTTACCTTCGTCCCCTTTCGGCACGAACTTGGGACTTAACCTTGGAGAAGGCGCTGCCTTTGTCGTGATGGAGACACTGGAATCTGCCTTACAGCGGGGGGCAACAATCTATGGTGAAGTGTGTGGATACGGGCTCAGTAACGATGCTCATCACGAAACAGCACCTCATCCCGAAGGTCGAGGCATTCAGAGGGCTGTGGATATGGCGCTGCGTCAATCGGGTGTTCCTAAGGATCAGATCGAATATATCAATGCACATGGCACAGGAACGAAAGCGAACGACCAAGCGGAAATTGCAGGTTTAAGAAGCGTATTCGGCGCAGAGATGTCCGTCCCGATCAGCTCTAGCAAAGCCTACTTTGGACATAATCTTGGCGCAGCCGCAGCGATCGAGCTTGTCACTGCTCTTTATGCGATTCACCGCGGATACGTCCCCGGCACATTGCGACTCGATGCTCTCCGTGAAGGCTGTGAAGGCGCACGAATTATCGGAGAAAAGATGGAGCCTCGGCGTCCACAATATGTATTAAACAATAATTCAGCGTTCGGGGGGCACAATGCTTCACTAGTGTTGAGAACTTCTCCATCCGCTGAAGATGAGCTAGAAAGTTCACTTGAGAAGCAGCACGTCCACCATCGCGTCGCAATTGTCGGAATAGGAGCCGTCAGTAACTGGATGACACCGGGTAATGGCGTACTCGCTGAGATGACTGCAAGGCGGAGAAGCGAATCGGAGCCTTTCTCACTCAAAGAGCTTCATCCTGACCACTATGAACGAAGAATGAATACGCTGTGCCAGAGCAGCATTGGCGCGACGCGATTGGCTTATGAGGATGCAGGATGGTCCGAGCAGGACCTATCCTCTGGACAGATCGGCTACATCTACGGGACAGCACGGGGGAGCACGAGCAGCATTGCCAAATTCCTTGGCTCGATCTTTGAGAAGGGTGCTGAATTTGCTAGCAGCATTTACTTCCCGCATACCGTTATTAATTCGATCTCTGGCAAAACCGCTGAGAAGCTTGGATTGACAGGCTTCAGCAGTTCTCTCAGCACAGGAGGCAGCGATGGGCTTACTGCAGCTCTCTATGCAGCCGGAACGATTCGCGGCGGGTTGCAGCAAAGATGCTTAATCGGCGCTGGCGACGATCACTCTGAATTGTCAGATGCGATCGATCGCGCACAGGCACTCCATGAGCTTCCTTATACACGTACAGAAGGAAGCGTATGCTTAGCTCTCTCCGAGCTCGACAACGCCCAACTTTCGGGACAACGAATCTATGCCGAATTGCTCGGCTTCGGCACTGCTTTCGGAAGGGGACAAGCTGACAGCCCTATCCCCTCAGCGATTGCACTAGCCATCGAGCAAGCACTCGCAGAAGCCTCTCTGTCTCCCAACCAATTGGATTTGATTCTGCTCAATTGTCCGGGTAGAGCGAATGATTACATCCTGATAAAGCAGTGGTTATCCGAAATCTACCCGCTAAATGCACCTCTATTAATTGACTTAAATATACAATTTGGTTATGGCCCTTCATTCAGTTCAATGTTGCAGCTCGCTGCCGCAGCAGAATTGGTGTCCAATTGCTCGCCTCACACCATTCTGGAGCAATGGCCTGAACTTGCGGGACGGCAACTCCGATACGTCTTAACGATAAGCGCCACGATTAACGGGAGTTACACCGCTGCAATTGTCGGCAGTGTCGATGGACAGTGAACGTAATATCGAGCTGTGCCTGCAGCATCTAACTATATTTTCAAGGGGGACTTGAGAGATGAATGAGACAACGGTACTCGATCTTGAACAAATCAAAGAAACGATTAAATCAAAATTACTTATCGAACGACTAGAACTCGAGGATATTACGACTGAGGAAATTAGCGACGATATGCCTCTATTTGGCGAAGGCTTGGGACTAGATTCCATTGAGGCATTCGAAATAATGGTTGGCTTAGAAGAAGTGTACGGTGTCATGGTGGAGAACATCCCTGCGGATGAATTAAAGCTCCACTTATATAATGTAAATTCAATAGCGGCCTTCATTATGTCGCAGAAGTAGGGTACCCTATGCTGCTATCCAATCAAGTGGCGATAATTACAGGAGCAACTAGAGGCATAGGTCGTGCAGTTGTTGATCGATTCATCCTAGAAGGCGCCACCGTAGTCGGCGTATATAGTAGCAATAAGGATGCCGCAGATCGACTTGTGGCGGATTATGCAGCTAAAGGAATCGAGCTACGGATGTATCAAGGTTCCATAACAGATGCTCATTTCATTGCAACGCTAATGAACGATGTCTATGAAGCATTCGGTCATATCGATGTACTTGTGAATAACGCCGGAGTCACACAGGATCAACTTGCACTTATGATGACATTGGAGCAATGGCAGCATGTGTTTCATACAAACTACATCGGTACAAGTGTCTGCTGCGAGACCGCAATTCCCTATCTATTGAAATCCAACCGTGGCAAAATCGTCAATGTTGTGTCCGTTAGCGCAGTGTACGGCAGAGAGGCTCAGAGCAACTATGCAGCTTCTAAAGGTGCAATTATTGGACTTACCAAGCTGCTTGCAAGACAATACGCCTCACATGGTCTCGCTATTAACGCTATTGCTCCAGGAATGATAGAGACAGATATGACAGATAAAGTTCCCAGCTCGGATGTCGATGGCTTCCTGATGCACACTCATCATAACCGAATGGGGACATCGGACGAGACTGCTTCTACGATCCTGTATTTAGCTAGCTCGCTCTCTGAATACGTCTCAGGTCAAGTCATCAAACAAGACGGCGGATTTCTGCGTTAAGAAAAGGAGTGAGCATCCCATGCGAACAACCGCTTTTCTAAGTGAAGCAGGGTCACCAGTGAATCAGCTGCTTGGTCGCCATTTGCTAGAACGTGGAGTTGTACTGGCTGCACAATTTCTGACTGAAAAAGAAGCAGAGTCGTTCATACAATCACTGCCTGTATCGCATCAATCCAACTGCCTGCCGATCATTAGCGATCCTATTGAAACCATAGCGAATTCCCAACAACTAATCACAAACGTAATCCAAGAGCTATCTACGATTGATCTATATATTCATGGTACGAACTGGAAGGATGAGGCTGCACTGCGCGATCAGGATCCGATCTCCTTCCATCATGACATTGAGCGACGGTTCACCCAATTGTTTCTTTTCTGCCGTTCAATCGGCCAAGCGATGGCGAAGAAGAGGAACGGCCGCATCATCCTCCCGTTGCTCGCAGACTCACTCTATTCCGCGGGCTACCCTAGCTCGCCAATTTATAACGAAGGCGCATTATCGGTCGTAAAGAGCTTGGCTAAGGAGCTGTCTCCATTCAAGGTTACCGTTAATGCGCTCACTTTGGGCCCCTTCCAATTAGATGTCTCTTCTGATGAATGGCGCAGCATTCGCAAAAAGCTGGATATCTATTCACTTAAGGCACAGGTACCGCAACAGATTGAAGGCTTACGCGCGTTGGACATACTCCTAGATTACGGTGATGGTATGAGCGGTCAGAATCTATGCTGGGGGTATGGGACACTTTCATCCAGCTAGCTATGAAGAGAGGGTAAATCCATGATCATGGGTGTCGGTATTGATCTTTTGGATATTCAACGGATGGAAAACATTCTGCGCAGAAACTCTCAGCTATTCCTTCAAAAGCTACTAAGCCATGAGGAATATATGTACGCTGAATCAATTGTTTCAAAGCATAAGTTCGTGCAATGGATAGCTGGAAGATATGCGGCTAAAGAGGCTGTACTGAAAGCGTGTGGTACTGGATTCGATGGCAGAGTCATGCTTTATCAGATCCAGATTTCAACTCATCCTTCATTGCAACCCTCTGTCATTCTACCTTCAACCGTAAGTGAGTGGTTCGGGCATTCTGTAAAGTGTGCTTTAAGTATTAGCTACACAAGGAAGACAGCGATGGGAATTGCATATCTAGAACAGGAGACGAGTCGATGAGTTGGAACCGATGGTGGCACAACCTAAATAGAAGATTAATCCGAGACACGAACAAGCCCGATCAGGATCCGCTGGGGACAGACCGTAATCCGCAGCACGCTCTACCTGTGAATAGCGATCCATCGTTGGATGAAGATGAATTAGAACAAATCGCAGGCGGGTTAGCAGGTGTACGCGTTCCGATCTGCAGTCAATGTAATCATCGAACGGCTGTCTCCGGCATGAAGATCTGTGCGGAATGTTTCCGTAAGAGCAACTCTGCCGATAGCGAATGGAAGGGATAATACGATGATCAGACCTATGCGGATAACCAATTCACCCTTACAGAAGAGCCTCCTCTGGCTCTTTATGCTATTCCTATTGGCTTCTTGCGGCACACTGAATTCTTCAACCGCTAACACTAGCCCTAATCTGGATATGTCTGCGACATCGTCAGCAGCCCCTGTACAAGCCGCTCCATTGTCTAGCGATATTGTAGCTACACTCCCCAAGGAGCTTCAGGACATCCATCGTCGCGGGGAGCTTCGGATCGCGATGTATGGACAGGATCGCTTTCCATTCTTCTATGTAGATGATAATGGCGAGTTAACCGGAAGCGATGTCCTGCTAGCCCAAGACATCGCCTATAAATTTGGCGTTAAAGCTGTCTTTCTCCGCACAGCAACTAGCTTCGATGAAGTTGCAAATCAAGTGGCTACGGGTGAAGCCGACATTGCGCTATCTAAGCTGAGCATCACATTGAAGCGCGCACAGCATGTGCTTTTTTCGGAGCCTTATCTTACCTTGCATCAATCTTTACTTATCAATCGTCTGCAATTAGCTAGACTAGGAAAGAGCACAACGAATGCGGTAGAGCAAATACAGCAGCATGGCAGTACAATTGGAACAATAACCGGCACCTCTTATCGCGAGTTCGCGGAAATTTTGTTCTCATCATCTGAAATTTCCTCCTTTGCTACAAGTCAGAATTTACTAGACTCTGTCAGCAAAGGTGAGATTGTCGCCGCACTCTATGATGAATTTGAATTTGCAAAATATCTCAAACAAAACCCAGGTAGCGCTTTAACGCTACAATATATCGTGCTTGATGATTATGTAGATCCGCTGGCTATAGCTGTTTCTCCTAATCATCCTTTGTTGCTATCGTGGATTAATGCGTATCTCCAATTGAATCGACCGTTCATTAATCAGCTATTGCATAAATTCGACATTCAGAATTAAAATAGAGAGAATGAATTGTAAAATTTAGCCGTTATACCTATTAAAATTAATAATGGGAGAGACTGATGAAGAATAACAAGTCGAAATGGATCATCCTAATCAGCTTTGTTCTGATCTCCGCATTATTAACGACGATATTCACCATACTTTTCCCCGCCAATAAAGATCAAAAAGCGAAGCTAGCTGTTCATGGTGCACTCGATTTCACGGATCGAGATGCGAATCAATTAGGGATCGTTAAATTAAACGGTCAATGGGAGTTTTATTGGAATCAGTTGTTAGACCCTTCTGGTATCGCTAATGCAACCGCGAAGTTGACTGACTATATTGCCGTCCCTCTCTCGTGGTCTCTAATGAAAGTTGACGGGAACGATTTGCCCCTTGAAGGTTATGCAACGTATCGTCTTATCGTTAATCTCCCCTCGGATCTTGATGATAGTGGCTTAGTAACAGATACGTGGAGCTCCGCCTATCGTCTATGGGTCAACGGAACGCTCGTTTCTGAGCAAGGTAAAGTTGGTGTTAATGCGGCTACTTCTGATCCTCAAGTATTACCTAAACTCATTCATCTCGGTAACGTCGGCACCACCATGGAACTCGTCATTCAAATCTCCAACTACGATCACCGTAAATCCGGCATCTTCGCCTCCATCCAATTCGGTCCATATGAGCAGCTTGCGAAACAAGAGACTAAAGCCATTGCGATCGAGATGCTCCTGATCGGATGTATGAGCATCATCGGTATTTATCATATTATTCTGTTCGCGCTACGAAGAGAGAATCGTGCCTTCCTCTTCTTCGGTCTCGCTTGTCTGCTGCTATCTTTGAAGCTTAGCTCGCAAGGTCATTCATTAATTCACATCTTATATCCGGATACGACCTTTTACACTTTAATGAAGCTTGAATACATCGGATTTCTGGGAAGTAATCCTGCATTCATACTCTTTTTTACTGAAAATTTCCCTCATGAGAAGCCTGGAATCACTCGTAAATCACTCGTTTGGATCGGGGTCTTCTTCACGTTATTCATCGCTGCAACTCCGCTACACGTCTTTCTCCCTTGGGCGCTTCTCTATCAGGCATACTGCGTCATTACCTTAATTGTACTCATAACTGTCATGATGAAGAGCGTCTATAATCGTAGACCAGGCTCTAAACTGTGCGTGTTCGGGGGGAGTATCCTTGCCATTCTCGTCGTCAACGACATATTGAACAACAATGGAACAATCCATACTGGCAGTTATTTCGCCTACGGGCTGCTCATCTTTATCATCTGCCTTGCCATTATCCTCGCGATCAGCTACACGAAAGCATTTAAAGAAGTACAATCGCTCTCCTTGAAGATCATCGAGGTCAGTAAAATCAAGGACGGATTTATTAGCGACACCTCACATGGATTGCGTACGCCACTTAATGGGATTGTCGGCCTAGCAGAATCTCTTCTCACGAATACGAAAGGTACGATAACGAACGAGCAGCAACTGCATTTGAGCATGATTATTTCCAGCGGCAAAAAGTTATCTTATCTCGTTAACGATATTTTGGAATATGCGCGACTTCAAAATAAGGAGTTTTTGCTCCAAAAGACTGCTGTCGATCTCCGTCAGCTTGCTGAGGTTGTACTTATTATTGTTCGGCCACTTACATCAGGGCGAACGCTGACCTTATTGAATCAGGTGCCGGTCAACTTTCCGCCTGTATTCGCAGATGAAACCAGGCTTCAACAAATCATTTACAATCTCGTGGATAATGCCATTAAAAATACACCTTCCGGGTCGATCTCGATTGCAGCTAGTCTCGACAACGACTATGTGACTGTAAGTGTAATGGACACAGGGGTAGGGATTGCTGAAGCAAGCATTGCGGAGTTGTTTCATTCTTTCGAGCTGCATAAAGAACGCACAACGACGATGGAATCTGGTCTGGGGCTTACGATTAGCAAGAGGCTCGTCGAGCTGCATGGGGGTACAATTACTGTAAATTCGGAGGTTGGAGCGGGTTCACAATTCAGTTTTACTCTCCCTGCGATTCGCACAAATCACGATCAGCAAATGGCGCAGCAAGAAGCTGCTGCAAGTGTGGAGGGTACGGCTAACTTCTTACAGCTGGGCGAAATATCAGCAACAGCGAATCAATCAAAATCCAAATTCAACGTGCTTGTCGTTGATGACGAGGCTGTAAACTTGCATGTCGTGACGCAGCAGCTACAGACACTGCAATGCTCCATCACCACTGTACATCATGGAGAAGAAGTACTCGCAATGCTTACCGAGCTTCATCGCTTTGATCTTGTAATCTTAGATCTTATGATGCCGGGTATCTCTGGTTTGGAATTGAGTCAGCGCATTCGCGAGCGTTATCCGCTATACGAGCTTCCGATCTTAATGATGACTGCACAAAACCGAGAGGAAAGCATGATCGCCGCATTCCGTGTAGGTGCTAATGACTATATCTCCAAGCCATTCAATAAAGGTGAGTTAGTGTCGCGAGCAGATACGTTATTGAGGCTAAAGCATGCTGTACAGGAGGTCCAATTCAATGCGCTTGAGCTTGAACTTCTGAACAAACAACTGAGCGAACTCAATAGAGATCTTGAAGAGAAAATCAATGAACGGACTGTACAGCTCGCTCAATCGAATGAAAGTCTAAATTTAAGGAATACGGAGCTCCATCGACTTGAACTCGCAAGGCGACACTTGCTTAGCGATATTTCGCACGAACTCAGAGCTCCAATGACTTCGATACGAGGATATGTGGAAGCTATCGTAGAAGGAATGGTCGAGGATGAAGAGAGCAGAACGAAATATTTAAAGACGATTCTAGCCAAAGCAATCGGACTAAACCGTTTAATCGACGATTTGCTGGAGCTATCTCGCCTTGAAACTCGGCGCACGGAGATGGAGTTCGAGTTCATCCCCGTGATGAAGCTCATTCACCAGATTCAGTCTAAACAAGAAATAGATGTGCACCAAGCAGGTCTGCACTTCCGATTTGATTTGGCGGAGCTACCGCCATCGATAGAAGAGCTTCATGTCGTCATCGACCCCGATCGCATCGACCAAGTGATGACGAATATGATCGTTAATGCGATTCATCATACGCCAGTTGGAGGAGAAATCGCCATCACTTGCCGTTATCAAGACAATCCTTCGAATGAGCCTTACTTGGGTGAGCTTATAATCGATGTGAGCGATACGGGTAAAGGAATCAGCGAAGAAGCGCTACCGCTTATCTTCCAACGCTTTTATCGAGAAGATCAAAGTGTTTCTTATGCTGATTACCAGGGCAGCGGCATTGGGCTCGCCATCGCGAAGGAAATCATCGCCTGTCATGAAGGTCACATCGGTGTAGCGAGTACAGTAGGCAGAGGCAGCACTTTTAGCATAACACTTCCCCTTTACGGATTAACCGAACAATAACAACTACGAAGCACCTTCCATCCGAGCTGTCCGGAATTCTGTCGGCGTCTTGCCTGTCACGTTCCGCATAAGAGTAGCTTCTAAAGCAATGCTTGATCATTGCCAAATAGCTTCACACTGAAGCTCTCAGAACTTCGCTTCATAAGTACTAAGACCGTTTTGTGGTCTTGCAGCATGTGGCGTAGCTGGTTAGGAGCATTTAAGTCGGTTTCGCCGATCTAATCCATGTGACGAAGTTAGTTTGGAGCTTTTAAGTCGGTTTCACCGATCTAATCCATGCGGCAGAGCTAGTTTAGAGCTTTTAAGTCGGTTTCACCGATCTAATCCATGCCGCAGAGCTAGTTTTGCGGTATTGCAACATGTGTTGGAGTTAGTTTGGCGGTGCTAAGACCGTTTCGCGGTCTTGCAGCATGTGATGGAGTTAGTTTGGCGGCTCTAAGACCGTTTTGCGGTCTTGCAGCATGTGGCGTAGCTAGTTTGGCGGCTCTAAGACCGTTTTGCGGTCTTGCAGCATGTGATGAAGCTAGTTTGGCGGCTCTAAGACCGTTTTGCGGTCTTGCAACATGAGGCGTAGCTACGTTCATAAAAAAGCACCGTACATTCAGAGTAAATTCTCTGCATGTACGGTGCTTTTTGGTAGGATGTTAAACAGGTAGGGATTCAACTTTAATATAATAGTATGTCTTTCCATCGCCACTCGGCAAAGTATTTAAAGGAGGGTTAGTAACTGTCCCTTGACCATCAATAACCCAAATCGTTGGTTTGTCGGAGCTCTCAGTCGTGTTGACTAGCGTTCCAGTCACTTTAAGAGTGGAAGGTTTGCTAGCCAAGCTTCCTTGCGATACTTCAATCCCACCAAAATCGTTGCCGCTTACCGTCGTTATACCTTTAAGTTCAACCGACGAGCCATTCACCAGCAACGCCGCATCAGCACCTGACCCTGTGTAGTTATTCAAGATGACTCCCGTGACATCGTACACTTGAATGCCATATGCACCCTGCCATCCAGTCGTATTCTTTACTACAACTTCCAAGTCATTGACTACAACTTCTTTCGCGAATATTCCTATGCCTTGTCGACTGCCAGGTGCTTCACCAGCGAAATCTGTTGAGAATGTTAACGTGTGACCTTTACCATTAATCTCTACAAATGGACGTTGAACGAGGATCGTGGAGCTAATATTATTAATATCAGCGTTAATATTAATCGTAAACACTTGCGGATCAGCTAGTGCTGCTCTTAATGCGTTTTCCGATGTAACACTAACTGTCGAAACACTTGCGTAGTTCAAATAATATTGTGTCTGCGTTGAATTGATTACTGTGTTCGTATAGCTAGGCATAAACGTCGAGCTTCCACTATACTTGAGCTGACCTTGGCCATTTACAACCCATATGGTTGGCTTTCCATAAGCTTCATCAGTATTCACAAGTGGCCCAGCTAATGTTAAGACAGACTCCTTCACAGCAGCTGTACCTTTTGCAACTTCAATACCACCAAATTCATTGCCACTTACCGTAGTTGTACCTGTTAGCGTAACTGTAGAACCATTCACGAGTAATGCCGCATCTGCACCAGATCCCTTATAGTTACTGAATGCGACTTCTGAATCATAAGCCTGAACGCCATATACCCCATTCCAGCCTGTTGCAGATGGAATCACGACTTCCAAGTTATTGATCGATACGCTATCCGCTTGTACCAAGATTCCCTGTCTTTGCCCGGCAGGTCTCCCTGTAAAGTCGGTTGAGAATGTTAACTTATGGCTTCCTGCATTAATCGTCACATGACGATCGATCACAATCGTTGAACTGATGTTATTAATATCTGCTGTAATATAAACATTGTATACATTGGTCTCAGCAAGAGCCGCTCTGAGCGCTGCTTCGGTTGCAACATATGCGGACTCAAGACTCAAGTGCGACACATAGTATTGTGTCTGATCAGATTTTATTAACGTATTCGTAATCGTTGGAGCATTCACACCTGTAACCGAACCTTGACCATTCACAGCCCAAATCGTTGGTTTACCATAAGCTTCAGCCGTGTTGACTAGCGTTCCGGTTACTGTGAGAGTCGAAGCTTGGCTAGCCAAGCTACCTTTAGAGACTTCAATGCCACCAAATTCATTGCCACTTACAGTTGTTGTACCTATAAGCTCAACGGATGAACCATTCACTAGCAACGCTGCATCTGCACCAGATGCTTTGAAATTGTTCAGAACTACTCTTTTTGCATCATATACTTGTACACCGTAGATTCCATTCCATCCAGCTGGTGATGAAATAACTACCTCAATCCCTCTGATATTTACATCGTTGGCTTGAACTAAGATCCCTTGTCTTTGACCATTGTCCTGGTTTGAGAAATCTGCAATGAACGTTAGCTTCTTCCCAGACCCTATTCCATTGATAGATACAGATCGATTGATGACTATGGATGAAGGAATGTTATTTATGTCAGCTGTTACATTAATCGCTTCAATAGTTGTATTCGCTAACGCACTATTCAGCTCATCCAGCGTCGCAGCATCTGTGATACCTGCATGCACATTCACTAAATAAAATTGTTCCTGTGATGCACCAATTGACCCGTTCGAGAACGTTGGTTTATTCGTTCCTGTAACAGAACCTTGACCATTCACAGTCCATATTGTTGGTTTTCCGTAAGCTTCATCCGTGTTAACAAGTGACCCTGTTACTGTAAGAGTAGAATTTCGGCTAGCAGAAGTACCTCTTGAGACTTCAATGCCACCAAATTCATTGCCGCTTACAGTTGTTGTACCTGTAAGTTCTACAGACGAGCCATTCACTAACAGCGCTGCATCAGCACCAGAACCGATGTAATTGTTCAAGACTACGCCTGTTACATCGTAAACTTGAACGCCGTATACACCTTTCCACCCCGAAGCTTGTTGAACCACAACTTCAATATTATTGATCGTTACACCATTAGCTTGAACTAAGATCCCTTGTCTCTCGCCATTAGGTGCTCCTGCGAAATTCGTCGAGAAAGTTAGCTTATGTGATCCACCATTGATCGTTACAGCACGATTCACAACAATCGTTGATTCGATATCGATAATATTAGCCGTTACATTAATCGTCTGAATAGCTGTGTTAGATAAAGCAGTATTAAGATCTGATAATGTCGAAACATTCGCGACTGTACCATCATTCGATGGTTGCGGAACGAACACGATCGTCCCTGCACCATTATTACTTACCGTTGTTCCTCCATTGACAGCTACACCGTCCGCTGCAGTTACACCGGTAACCCCAGCAGCAACAGTAATTTGTGTCTTCGGTGTTTCAACCTTAGCATTCGTTGCACCCGCTTGAACATCAACCTTGGCTACATCACCCTTACCCGAAATCTGGGTGCTCGGAGCCGCTGTTGTGATGGAAGCTACCTTCCCCGCAACATCAACCTGTGCATTCGATGCACCTGATGCAACATCAATCTTATTCACTTTGGAGTTCGAATCTATAACAACCTTCGAATTTCCACCGCTAAGATTAATATCTTGGATATCCGCATTCACTGCTGTTACAGTAATACCAGTAGCCTTCACTTCAATGCTACCGATCGAACCTTGAACATTTACATCGTCCGAGCCGTCATCGATGTAGATGACTTCCACCGTTGCATCTCCTTGGACTTTAACGCTAACAGCACCGTCTACTCTCGCAACTATCACATTCGAAACAGTAGAGTTGCCTTTAATAATGATGGAATTAACGCCACCACCGCGAACGACAAGTCTTCCGCTAACTGCAACATTGTTCAAAGTAACTTCTCCGTCACCGACACCATCGCCGATAATGAGATCACCTTTTACTTGAACATTGTCAAGAGTAACGCCAGGTTTGTTGATCATCACATTGCCTTCAACAACCTCTGTAACCACGCCCGCTGTTCTTACATATTGCTTCAAAATGTTGTTCAGTGTTTGAGCAAACTCAGCTCTTGTAATCGGAGCCTTAGGATTCAACTTACCGTTCGCCCCTTGGACATACCCCGCATTTACGAATGCGAATACATCGCCCTTCGCCCACTCTGAAATATCATTCACATCAGAAAATGAAACTTTAGCTGCGCTCGCTGACTGAAGCTTAAACGCACGAGCAAGAATAACGAATACTTCTTGTCTAGTAATCGTACTGCTCGGATTCATCTTTCCACCTGAGCCATTAATAACACCCATTTGATAAGCCTTCGCCAAATCATCCACATACCACGCAGATGATTTAATGTCCGTAAAGCTCGACAAGTCTTTCTTGACTGTCGCACCAAAAGCACGAACAATAATTGCCGCCATCTCTGCTCTTGTTAGATTTGCATTCGGCTTGATCTTACCGTCTGCACCTGTCAACAAACCGTTCGCTACAGCATCTTGAAGCGCAGCTGTCGACCAATTATTCGGCATGTCCGAAAATTGTGCTGAACCCTCCGATGCGAACACCGCATTCGGCAAAATTCCTAACACAACAACTAGCGCCAACAACACGTGAAGCATTTTCTTCTTAAAACCCATTCATCACAGCTCCTCTAGTTTTTATAGGTCATTGTCCGATGAGCTGAGACTGACAAGTTGTGACATGACCCGATCTCCTCCGAAGAGGGGATTCACCTACTATCTGGAAATAGTACCAAAGAACTGTGCTATTAGTCTATGATTTATTCGGCTTTTTTTAGATTTAATGTCGATTTTAGGTAAACTTTAGATTAATTTGAGAATTGTAGCCAAAATGATGCCCAACTGACTGAACATCATCAGTGGCAGGAAAATGACAAAGCTCCGATGCTTCGTTTTGTGTCGGAACAACCTCATACCCGCTGTCGTGCCAATTCCACCACCAATGGCTGTAATACGAAACAAAGTCGCTTCTTCAATTCTGCGTCTGGATCTCTTCGCTCTCGATTTATCTATCCACATTGCCATTATTCCAACAACGTTAATAACGATCAAATAAGCAAATACAATTAAAGCGACAGCACCCTTGAGCGCACCAAACTTATAGAGCATTAAGATGATTAAAGTCGTTACTGCCCACAGGATAAATGTAATGAAGTTTTTCATAGATGTTTAAGTTCCTCTCATCTCACACAATAAATGTTAACGCAACCTTCTCATTCTGCCTGTCTCGACAGCACAAAATCAAATTCATTCAGCAAAATTTCCAGCATCTGCGGTAATGGACCTGCAATCGCGAGCAATTGCCACATCCCTCTATGATCACAGAAACATAGCGTATATTCATCACTAAAGACGCTAGTAAAGAGCACTCTTCGAATACGTTCATTCGACTCGTACGAAGAGATCACGATGCTTTTTCCTTCGATCTGAACTTGCAGGTCCATCCTTTGTAATTCGGACAGTTTATTATGGACGTAAGCTTTCGCCTCTTCCAAACCAAGAGCCAACATCACTAGCCCCCTCTACGACTATCATAATGAAAAAGAGACATCTTCAATGAAGATATTCCGTGTTAGTCGATAGGATTATTGTAGCAAAAAAACTGTCGATTGAGAACGATTTTTACTATTTTTGTTAATTTTATTCCCTACACTTGCATATTTGTTTGAGGTGATTGAACTTAGGGGAATATGCTATAATGTTTACTTTGTAAGACCAGTCCGCTTCAGGAGGTTTACCCATACAACATGCTCATAATTGGAATCGCTGGTGGTACAGGCTCCGGTAAAACATCGGTTGCGCGATCTGTCATCGAACGACTCGGCCAAGATAAGGTCACGTTCATCTCTCAAGACAATTATTACAAAGACAACCCTCAGCTTCCGTTTGAAGAACGCGAGGCACTTAACTACGATCATCCGCTTGTTTTCGATAACGAGTTGCTCATTGAGCACTTGAAGCTACTTTGCAGTGGTCATTCCGCATACGCGCCCGTGTACAACTTCACGATCCACGCTCGCTCTAAGAATGAAAAAATAGAACTTCTGCCGAACAATATCATTATTGTTGAAGGGCTTCATGTATTATCCGATGAAAATCTCCGTGAAATGCTCGACATCAAAGTGTTCGTAGATACCGATCCCGATGTGCGCGTACTTCGTAGAGTGATCCGTGACATGGAAGAGCGCGGACGTACGATTCAATCGATCTACAAGCAATATTTGACTTCGGTGAAGCCGATGCATGAAGCATTTATAGAACCATCCAAAAAATATGCTGATCTTATTATCCCTGAGGGTGGTCAGAACGAGGTCGGCATTCAACTGCTATCTGTACTGACTGAGAAGCATTTGAATCAATAAACTGCAAATTAATGCGCTAACAAAAAAAGACGTGCCGTATGGCGCGTCTTTCTCTCGTTATATTAAGCTTATGCTCTGATAATTTGTCTGCTGCTCCAGCACATATAGGAGCTCTTCCGTCAGCAGCTTCACCATCTCAGCTAATGGCCCGACAACGGAAAGTAATTCCCAGTGGTCATGCTGATCTACAATAGATAACGCATAATCGCCTGATTGCATCCTTGTGAATATCGCTCTCTTCTCTACAACACGATCACATTCTGTCGAAAATACAATTACGCTTCTGCTATGAGTCTGCACATGTAGATGAGTCAATCCTAATTCCTGCAGCCTGTTCTGGATGAAGTGTTCTTCTATTTCCAGATGCACAGCCAACATTCATGACCTCCTCTTTTCCACATAACTCCTTATCAAGGTTGGGTATAATTTCCTGAGACTTTAGTTTTATTTTATCAGGAGGAGCTTTGTCTAGCAATATGCATATTTTGGTTTCGCATTTTCAGTCATTTGCATACCCGATGTTTACTTCAATTCAAATTCCCATACTTTATATAGTTATAAAGTTTAGCTTCAACTGCATATTCCATAATCATGTTCATAAAGACAACTGGTTCCTCCTTACCATTTTTACCTTCCATTACAGTCTCACCGACAGTTGACTGATCAGGAGTCGCTCTACCCAAGTAATAGAAGTCGCTACCTTCATCGTCATCTTTTTTTACAAAAATATGGACATCGACTCCCCCCTCTGAAGCATTAACAATTTTCATTACTTCTTCAGAATGTAATGTCCTATTTCTTCTGGTAAACCACCTTAAAATCTGCGGCGATAATAGTTCGTCTTCATATTTAATGCCAGAATCAATCGCTTCTTCTTTATGATAGGTAACAAAGATCGGACACGTATTATGTTTAGTTTTATAACCATACATAGTCGAGCTTTCATCGCTGTCCCAATTGAGGAGTCTACAAACATCTTTGCGTGTATATTTCTGGTAAAGTGTTAATGGTACCCCACTATCAAATAGGTTAGACTTTTCTATTGCACATTTCACAATGTCGAGTACCATGTCTCTAAAATAGCTATTCTCCTCTAGCTTTTGTAGCAGCACTTCATTGATGCAGTAGGTACTTTCGCCTTTTAGTGTACAAATAGGTTGATCTCCATACTTTTGACGATACGCTAGAACAAAAAATGACAGGTCCAATACACGCTGAACAGAACTTAGCGTGGCCTGATCTATCCTACATCCAGATTGTTTTAGCGCTTCAAGGTATTGATCATATGAAACCTCGTTCTGCTTCAACAGCAGTTCTAAGAGAATGATTTCGTGTTTCCTTTTACCAGGTAATATTTCAGCGGATAGCATAGCTAAAACTTTCTCTTCATATGCAGACAAATCGAGAACCTCGACTTTAATCTTTTTCAAAAATTTATAGTAGGTTTCATAAGCTTTCACAATAACTAGCGGATCGATAGAATCATGCAACATAAAATCATATAAACTTGGAACACGACCAATCCTGTTCTTTAGTTCAGTGTAAGCATCTCTTAGCTTTTTTAGTTCTGTTAAATTACTATTGTTAATGGATCTATAAATTTGAGCCTTCGCTACCTCTTCGAAATTAATCGTAGATATCCCTTTAATATACGTTGTGTCCTTCATCCTTCTCCGTATATTATCTTTGTTTAAAGATTTGTCCCCGGATAATGCGATTGGTATCAAATAGTTATTCTTGTAATTTCCAATAAAATCGATAATTGTGACATATTCCTTCGCCTCATGCTTTCTAAGTCCACGACCTAATTGCTGTATAAAAATAATACTAGACTGCGTTTGCCTCAGCATGACCACTTGATTCACACTTGGTATATCGATGCCTTCATTGAAGATGTCTACTGTAATGATATATTCAAGGATACCCTCTTCCAAATCTCGCATCTGTGTTTCTCTATGTGTAACATCATCTTCACCTGTTAAAGCTACAGTACGATACCCTCTAGCATTCATCATATGAGATAACTTTATCGCTTCCTCTTTACGACTACAGAAAATTAAACCCTTTACTTTTTCACCAGAAAACCCATAATATTCGATCTTCTCGATCATATGATCTACACGTTCTTCTGTGACTAGCTTGGCAAGCACAGTCGCATCATCAATGATCTGTCCGTTATATTCAAAATCTGTAACTCCAAAATAATGAAATGGACATAGCATGTCCTCTTCAAGAGCTTCCTGTAGTCTGATTTCATAAGCCACATTGTAATCAAATAGTTGATATATGTTGAACTCATCTGTTCTTTCTGGTGTTGCAGTCATCCCCATCAAAAACTGAGGTTTAAAATACTCAATCACCTTTAGATACGACTCGGCACCAGCTTTATGTACTTCGTCAATCAGGATATAGTCAAATTCCTCAGGATTGAATAGCTCTAGCGTTTCAGATTTGGAAATTGATTGTATCGTAGCGAATAAGTATTTAGCTTGTATTGCTTTATCCGAGCCAGATAAGATCCCAAAATCCCCATCCGAGCCACCAATTATGTTTATGTAATCTAATTTTGCTTTTATCAATATTTGTTCTCGATGTGCTATAAATAACATTCGCTTCGGACTAAATCTTTTCACATCAAAAGCAGATAAATATGTTTTCCCAGTACCAGTCGCTGAAATAATCAATGCCTTGGGTTGCTTAGCCTGATGAATCAAATCAATCTTATGTAGAGCAGCTATTTGCATTTGATTAGGTTCAATTGTCGGAGAAGGTTCAACCTGTACTCCTTGTGCTAGAGCCAGTGTCGCTAATTCGTCAGTTATGATCTTCTTGGCCGAATAATTCACATAGGTAACTTCATAGCTCGATATCCATGATTCACTTAATGGAGTGGCGTCTCGCCAAACCTCCTCATATTGTTCTGTAAATTGACGCATCAGATCGACTTCAGGGTATAAAGTGAATTTGACATTCCACTCATAGTTAACCTTCAATGCTTGAGCTGTTAAGTTCGCACTTCCAATAATGAGTGAATGAGATACTGCATTAATAAAGATATACCCTTTAGAGTGAAATCCTTTAAGATCGGAGAGTCGCACCTCTACATTGTCTATTTTCAATAATTCTCTGAATACTTTAGGATTATTAAAATAAAGGTAAGTAGAAGTAAGTAGCCTTCCACCTACTCCCTTCTGTTTCAAATCAAGCAAATGGGATTTTAGCGTTGCCAATCCGCTCTCCGTTACGAATGCAACTATAAACATAAAGGAATGACAGTCAGATAACTCTTCGAGTATAGGTGTTAAGATATTCTCGTTAGTTTTAGGATTATTTATCAGCAATTTAGGGGGATTCTTCAATGATTTATCTGTGATCTGCGGAATCAAATTATTCAATGAAAGTTCATCTTGTACGTACTTTGGTGTTGGTGTAGTAATGTCGCTCACCCCAAATATTAGTATGTTTATGCTATTAATAGTTAATATAATAATATAGTAAAAAAGACCATCCGCATACTGCAGACAGTCAATTTAAGGTAGTCTTATTTGTTAGTTACGTTCTCGTAGTCCTGCTTCATGATCGATTGAATAGCAGGTATGTCCGCAGGAGCCCAATCAAGTGAGTCCAACTCAGATGGATGTAGCCATTTAATTGCTGCATGTTCATTTAACACTGGGGTTCCATAAATGAGTTCGCAATAAAATGTAGTTAAATGGACCACACCAAAGTCATACTCATATGAAGTATGTTCCACTTGTTCACCAATCTCAACCTGACATTCCATCTCTTCTTGAATTTCTCGCTGTAATGCCTCTTGTGGAGACTCCCCAGCCTCAATCTTTCCACCAGGAAATTCCCATTTTAGCGCCAAACTCTGATTTGCCCCTCTTTGAGCACAAAGGATTTTACCATCCTGAATAATTACAGCTCCAACAACATATATATTCTTTTTCATCCTATCCTCCGCAGAATAATTGTATTAGCTTAATAATACTTGTCATACATGATAGTACACAAGTCGGTTACTATATCATTGATTCAACAAGGTATACAAAAATCCCTTTCTCATTAACATTGAGGCATTTCCACCCTGCGTATAAATACCTTGAGGTTCTTAAGATGGTCCTAAGTAAAGCGTGCATTTCATCGTAGCGGACATGAGATCCCTTATTTCGCCCATTTGAGCACATTTACGAAACTTGCGGACACAGGGGACCTTATTTGCACCAATCTAGCTGATTTCAGCGTCCAAAAGCACAAATAACGGCTCTCATGTCCGATCAATAACCAAAACCCCACGAAAATCTACAAATAGCGTCCCTCATGTCCGATCGATGTCTAACCTGTGAGCCCACTTGAACAAATGATAGTTAGTTAACACCCGAGATCTGTTACAGCGCGATCCTATGACCACTGCCAGCAAAAATGTATCACTCCCTGACACATACGAAGCCCCCATCCAACCATGCAATTTGGTCAGGGGCCTTCTTTCAATCAATATATTCGCATGCGCTTATACGTACACTACCTACACATGTCCCTTTCGCATGCATTTATTCGATCGGAACCTGAACCCGCTTACCATCCTTGAATACTGTTAGTTCCTTATATCCTAACCCCGCAGCAGTAGCCTTAGCCTCATCCAGCATCGTTCCAATATCGTCTGGGAAGTGCGCGTCCGATGATAGCGTTAGTGGCACGCCGTACTCAGCCATAACCGACAGCATCAAAGGGCTCGGGCAACTCTCAGCGATTGGAAAGCGGTAGGCGAGACCTGTGTTAATTTCCGTTATCACATCGCATTGAATCATCGTTTCGGCAATCATCCGGTAGTAGGGGAGCAATTCGCTCTCATCAGCCGGGCGGAACCCGAATACTTTCAGATTGTCTGGATGGGCAATCAGATCAAATAATCCGGACACGCAGGCTTGTCGCAGCAATTCATAGTAGCGTGCATAAGAGGCTAGCGGGTCCATACCCTCGAATTCACTCTTAGTGACAGGATTATCGAAGCCCCAATCGTCCAAGAAATGAACCGATCCGATAACATAGTCCCAATCGTGTTCTTCCAAAATTACTCGCAGTTCCTCCTCCCCACCAGGGAAGAAATCCGCCTCGATCCCCAAAGAGAGCTCTGGTCGCGTCTTCTTCGCTTCTTTCACGAAGCCAACAAAGTCTTCGAGCGAAGCAACGCACACCTGATCGAGCCACGTTCTTTGCAGTTGACCAACAGGGCTGTCATCCAACAGCATATGTTTCTCGTAATAGGCTCTACATTCACGAAATCGATAGAGGTGATCGACGACACCGAACGCTTCAATGCCCCGTTCGCGTCCAGTTGTCAAATACCGATCCAACCACTGCTCGTTAAAGCAGCCTTGCTGCATTCGATTAGCCAGTAATTCTGTCATTTCTTCAGTGAATTGCAATGTATGATGACCGAGTGAACCATTCGGCTTTGGATCAGTGACCGACAGTGCCTGAAGCGTGCGCGACAACCATCGCAACGAATAGGGGCCTTCCTCTAGATGAAAATGCATATCAACCTTCATGCGTCACACTCCCCCTTATCGTGTAGTCCATTTATTCATTGCTTCCGAAGGTTCGATTCCAAGATAATGACACATGAGCGGAGCCAAATTGAGCTGCGGAATCCCCGACCCCTCGTGCTGATCAAGTCCAGCCGGCAGTTTCCCAAATACATAGAGTGGCACATGACGCTCCGCATTGTCAGTCCCTCCGTGCTGACCCATCGCATTCATCCCATGATCAGACGTGACGATAACATCATATCCCTGCGACCGCCAGAGTGGAACGAGTGCAGCGAGCACTCCATCTACTACACGTACAGAGCCTTCATACTGTTTACTTTCTCCCCCATGCTTGTGGCCCATATCATCAATATTCATAGAGTGAATATATAGAAAATGAGGATCGTATGTTGTCCGTAAATATTCTGCATCAATAAATAGATGGCTATCTGGATAATGGTCTTCAAAGTAAAATACCCCATGCTGAATCGGCATACTCTCATCATGCTGATGACGATCAAGAGCGAGATTGAACGGTGCACGATTGTACAGCTCACTCACCCAATGATACGCCGCTGCAGCCGTTCTTAATCCCGCTTCTTTAGCGATATGAAATACACTTTTCTCATAGCTCAGTCTAGCAATATGATTGGCAGTTATACCATTTCGTACAACTGGCGTTCCGGTTAGCAGCACTTCATAGAGCGGTCGAGACAGACTCGGCAATTCCGACATCACCTGATAACAGGTTACTTCACCTTGCTCAACGAGATGCTCCATATATCCCAAATATTTACGCGCAGCATCATATCTCAATCCGTCTAATACGACAACGACGAGCTTTGCTTCATTTTGTGCCATGTAACTTTCCCCCGATCATTCAGATTCTATCCATTCTAATCGAAGACTTCTCAGCGTTTGCATCCATTCCTTAGGCGGAGCTATGTCACTAACGATCGTATGAACTTGGCGCAGTGGCACAATCTCTACAAATGCTTCTTTATCGAACTTAGACTTATCAGCCAATACAATCGTCTGAAATGCTGCCTCGACCATCCGTCGCGACATGCTCGTCTCGTTCAAGTCATAATCGCTGATCCCCCGCTTAAGCGAGAGCCCCCCAATGGAGATAAAAGCTTTGTCAATTCGAAATTGTGACATCGTATGCTCACTAATCGTGCCTGACAACGATTGCTGCTCGGGGTTCAGTTCTCCTCCTATAACGATGATTTTTCCGGAAAATCGCCCGCTGTTGAGCGACTCCATGAGATGGTATGCTACGGCGAGAGAATTCGTTAATATCGTCAATCTTTCTTGTCCCGCAATCGCCTTCGCAAGCTCTAATGTCGTCGTTCCTACATCTATGGCTATCGTATCACCTGATTCAATGAGCTTCGCTGCGGTGCGCCCAATCCGTGCTTTTTCATCCATTTTCACCTTCTGACGCTGGAGGTACGGAGGCTCAAAGCTCGTTGGTTTAACCGACACAGCCCCGCCATAGACCCTCTTCGCTAAGCCTTCCTTCTCTAATAACATCAGATCTCGACGCACCGTTTCCTCAGATACGGTAAATCGTACAGACAAATCAGGCACCTTCACTTGCCCTTCTACCTTAAGCTGGTCTAAAATAACCCGTTTGCGTTCCTCAGATGAGACAGACACCGATTATGCCCCTTCTTTCTCTAGCTGCAGCAATTGGGTATGATCGAGCGCTAAGCTGACAGTGCTCTGCTCTCTTACCCGCAGGGAACGACCATGGTTTAGCGCATCAACGGTCAAGCTTATACCTGCTGCTTCCACTGCATAGCGGACTATGTTTCCGAGGATTGTTACCGAAGTCACTTTACCCTCAACGATTCGTTTGCCCACAAGATCCGCATCTTGACGAGCATTCTCGCCCACCACAACAAGAGCTTCAGGCCTGATTGCGAAGCTATCAGCTCCACTATCCACTTCCTTGAATAAACGCAACACTTGATCACGTGTCAGCACATTGTAGCTCCCCATAAATCTCGCCACAAATTCTGTTTGCGGCGTCGAGTAAAGCTGTTCTGGCGATCCTTGCTGCACGATCCGCCCCTTATTCATGAGACATACCCGATCGGACAGCGTCAACGCTTCTTCTTGATCATGGGTAACGAAAATCGTCGTCATATTGAACTTCTTCTGAATGTCACGAATTTCAGATCGCAAATTTTTGCGGATCTTCGCATCTAGCGCACTCAACGGCTCATCAAGCAGCAGCACCTTCGGCTGTACGGCCAAAGAGCGAGCAAGTGCAACCCGTTGCTGCTGACCGCCAGACAGATGTTGAGGATACGCATTGCGCTTCTCTATCAGATCAACGAGAGCAAGCAATTCATCCGAACGCTTGCGTCTCTCTTCTATTGATGCACCACGCATCCTCATCCCATATTCGATATTTTCGCTAACCGTTAAGTTGGGAAAAAGCGCATAGGATTGGAATACCATTCCGATTTCACGACTGCGTGGCGGTAAGTTCACAATATCTTTATCCTCTAGCCAAATATGCCCGCCATCAAGCTCCGTCAATCCCGCAATACAGCGCAGCAACGTGCTTTTCCCACAACCGGAAGGCCCAAGCAACGTTACAAGCTCCCCTTCACGGATATCCAGGTTCACATTGTCCAGCACCGTATTTCCTCCGAACCGCTTCTGAATGTCCTGTAGCTTCAAGTACGTATTCATCCATGAGTCCCCCTGTTCATTTTTTTGCCAAGCATCATGAGTACCATAGATAGCGCAAGGATGAAGACGAAGTACGTAATCGCGATCGCACTGGCCAAATGTCCGCTTTCGCCTACACGTTGGTAGAGATACACTTGGATCGTTTTCAGATGACCTCCTACGAGCATATTCGTTAACACAAACTCACCGAAAAGCACGGAGAACGACAATAACGTAGACACAATGACCCCAGGCCAGATGTTCGGTAACACAACGCTCACGAATGCTTTTTTTCGACTAGCTCCTAAGATCTCCGCTGAATTTAACAATTCGACTGCAGATACGGTAAGCAGACTATTGCGGATACCTTGATACATATAGGGTAGAACGACAATAAAATATGCCCCAATCAAAATGTACGCCGTACCCGCGATGTTAATCGGTCCACTAGAGTAGGCGCGAATGAGTCCGACTGCCGCCACAACACCAGGTACCGCATAAGGAAGGACAACAATCCCCTTCATAAACGACTCCCACTTTGGCAAATATACTGAAATGATGAATACCGTAGGCAGCATAACGACTAAGCTCAGCGCAACGCTAATCGAGCACAGATACAACGAGGTCCATAGGGCATCCAGAAAACGTACATCCTCAAACATCATGCGAAACCAATCCAATGTCCACTTCTCTGGAAGCAGCGTCGTCTGCCATTCCCTTGCAAACGCATAAATACTTGTCGCTATTAGCGGAAGCAGCAAATAAATCATGAGCACCAGCATGAACGAGCGATGGCCCCAACCTGCCTTTTTTCCCGGATGAACCATGTTAGCTCGCCTCCTTCACAGCTTGCAGCATTCGCGAACGCTTCGTCATCTTGTGATTAAGGAATACCGCGAGCAACGTCGACAGCCCTAATATAACTGCCAGCGCATTCCCCAGTTGTGGCTGATTGACGACGTCCCCTGTCACAAGCGAGCCAATTCGTATAGCGAGTAGATTGTAGTTGCCACCGACTAACGCATAAGCGGTCGCATAAGCACCCATCGAATTTGCGAATAATATTCCGAGCGTCCCGTACACAGCAGGCATTAATACAGGAATACCAATCGTTCTCCAGAACTGCCACTTACTCGCACCGAGCAGTGAAGCAGCTTCCTTCCACTGTTCCCGAATGCCGTAGAATGAAGGGTAGACTAGCAAAATAGAAAGCGGTACTTGAAAATAAACATAGACTAGCACAAGTCCAGACCAGCTATATAAGTTGAAATCGGCGAACACACTCCAGCCCCATTGTTGGAATAGCAAGGTGAATACCCCGTTACTTCCAAGTAAAATAATGTAGGCGAAGGCGAGCGGCACACCAGCAAAATTCGAAGTCATATTAGACAGCATTAACAGGCGATCTCGCACCTTGGGCGAGAATCGCGTAATCGAGTACGCACAAACGAGTCCGATCACAATTCCAATTACACTAGAGAACACTGAGATTAGCACACTATTTTTAATCGCTTGCAAGTAAAACGGGCTATTTAATATTTTTGAATAAAATTGAAATGTAAATCCTGCGCCTTTATCTTTACTTACACTTCCGGTCAGCATCGAAATAATCGGAGCAAGCTGGAAGGCAACAACCATTACCGCAAAGGGGATCAGCCCTAGAAAAACCCAACGATTTCTACGCTTCACGCCTTACACTCTCCTCTGTAATAAGAAGCAGGCGCCATTCGCACGAAGACGATGACGCCCGACTCTTAGCTTATTGCCTATTGAATTAGCTCATATGAACAAGAACACGTTCTTGCCACAGCTCCGGAAGCGTCTTTGCTGTTGCTTCCCACGCCTTATAATCGTTAACCGGCTTAACATTCGTATAAGATTCCAGTGGCAGCAGCTTCGCAGCAACGTCCTCTGGCAATTTAACGCTATCGCGGATCGGTCTAGCATAGCCTTTAGCCAAGTTGATTTGACCTTCATCGCTCAAGATGTACTCTCTTGCAAATTTCGCTGCATTTGGGTGCAGTGCATACTTGTTAATGATCGTCGCATAACCACTTACAACGCTACCCTCTTTAGGAATAGCTACATTGAATTTATCTTTGCCAAGCGCATCCTTCGTGTTAAGTGCGTTGAAATCCCATTGCAACGTTACTTCTACTTCACCTTTTTCGATATTGGCTAGAGTTGCTTCAGCGTTGGATAGACGCCCTTTCTTTGCAAGCTCTTCGAAAAATGCGATTCCCGGCTCGATGTTCTTCTCATCTCCACCGAATGCCATCGCTGCAGCAAGAACAGCCATCTGTGCTTGCGCTGCTTTCGTTACGTCACCTACGATGATTTTGTAATCACCGTTCTTCAAATCTTCCCAGCTTTGTGGTGCATTTTTAACGAGGTCCGTGTTCGTTAGGAAAGAGATTGTACCTTGGTATCCTACGATCCAGTGACCATCGTCATCCTTTGCCCAATCCGGAATTTCGTCCCAGTAAGTCGTCTTATAAGCTTGCGTTACACCTTTATCTATCGCAACTGAACCGAATGCAATCCCTACGTCGCCGATGTCCGCAGAAGGCTTATCCTTCTCCGCATCAAACTTCGCAATTTCCTCTGCACTCGACATATCTGTATCGCTGTGTGCTAAACCAAATTTGGATTGAAGATCTTCCCATGTCCCTTTCCAGTTCGCCCATGTGTCTGGCATCCCTACGCTGACGACCGAGCCTTCTTCCTTCGCTTTCGCTTCAAGATCTGCTACTGAAATTTGTTCAGCTACAGCCGGACTAGCATCTGCATCTTTGTTATCCTTGTTACCGCAAGCCGCAACGACGAGAACCATTAATGTAAGAACAAGACCGATTCCAAACTTCTTCTTCAACGATTGTTTCATGATTTTCTTCGCACTCCCCTGTGATTTGTTGTGGGTTTTTATGAATTTATGTTGGTTTCAACCCTTCTAAAGTATAGGTCGTGACTGTTTGCGCCAGATTATCTATATTGAATAGATTTGTTAAATCAAGTCGAGCATAAAATTCAACATTAAGGGAATCCTCCATACGAACTGTCTATGGATGTCTAGGAAAATGGAGGTTTCAAGCAGTGAATTCACCAAATTGTGATTTCTCACCTATGAAGGAGCAATTAGCATCAGGCATGGAACAAATCACGAGCGATCTGCATCATGGTATGCTGGCACTTAATAACGATAAGGAATGCCTCTTAACTAATCTTGAAGATATTAAAAATAAATTCATGCAATTAGAAGCTGTCGCTGCGTCTTTCTATCTCAACTGCTACTTGTCTGCGTTCACTGACAAATTCGCAGATCTATCCCTCTGTGTACAACGCCTTTCCAATAGCAGACATGGCGCCCTCATCGTTGTGGAACGAAATGACCCGCTTGAGCCTCATATTCAGAAGGGAATGCCTGTAGGCGCGACGCTAACTCCAGTTCTATTAGAAGCGATTTTCTATCCTGGCAACCCCCTGCATGATGGTGCTGTACTTATTCGAGCTAACGAAATTGTGTCCGCTGCAAATGTTCTTCCGCTGACAACGACTATCATCAGTGGCAAAAAGCTTGGCACGCGGCACCGTGCTGCAATCGGTTTGTCCGAGCGAAGTGATGCATTAGTGCTCGTTGTTTCTGAGGAAACCGGTAGAGTTTCTTTTGCGCTGGAAGGCAAGCTTCATCCGATCATTACTGTTCAAGCGTTACATTAACTGGCTACACAACACAAAAAAGAGAGCTAATCCACTTGCTCGATTAGCTCTCTCGCTACTTGCCCACAAACTCAAGCTTTATTTATACGGATCGATCGTCTGAATCGTCCCATCCTCATTATACTTAAGCTCTGTGAATTTGACGCTACGCTTATGATCTACCCCACCCGATAGGGAGCAATCATGATAGAACAGGTACCACTTATCCTTGAATTCCACAATCGAATGATGGGTTGTCCAACCGAGCACAGGTGTCAATATCGTACCTTTGAATACATAAGGCCCTTCAGGCTTATCACCAACTGCATATACGAGCTTATGAGTAGTTCCCGTAGAATAGGAGAGATAATACTTTCCATTATACTTGTGCACCCACGGGCCTTCGAAGTATCTCCGCTCCTCATCTCCCGCAAGCAATGGTTTACCTTCTTCGTCGACAATTACGATTTCAGCCGGTTCCGATTTGAATGTCAGCATATCCTCATTGAGTTCTGCAACTCTTGGTCCATATGCCCGATCTGTAGCCGCTGGATCTGGCGCTTCAGGCTTGTATGCTCCTGTCTGCCATTTTTCCAACTGACCTCCCCACAGACCACCGAAATACATATAGGCTCTGTTGTCTTCATCGACAAGCACCGCAGGGTCTATGCTATAGCTGCCTGGGATGTAATTGTCTTCGGCTTTGAAAGGACCTGCGGGAGAAGTGCTTGTCGCAACTCCAATTCGGAAGATGCCATCATGATCTCTCGCTGGGAAAAATAAATAATAGATGCCGTTCTTATATGCTGCGTCCGGTGCCCACATCTGCTCCGATGCCCACGGAACATCCCTCACATGGAGCGCTTCACCATTGTCTATACACGGTGAGTTCAAATCATCTAGAGATAGAACATGGTAATCCTCCATCGCATACTGATCACCATTATCGTTCGTTGGCCCATCATGATCGATGTCATGCGAAGGGTAGATATACAATTTGCCCTCGAACACGTGTGCAGAGGGGTCAGCGGTATAAATGTGCGTGACGATTGGTTCATTCGGCTTAACAGACTGGGACATTCCGATGCTCTCCTTTATTATTCGAATTAGTAAATAAAAGAAAATCATCATAATTATATCGCTAATCTCGTTATCGCAACAAGGGTGCAAACTATTGAGGTTACTTTGGTTTTCTTTTATTAAATCGAAAATATAGGTAATATGGAGACATCAATCTGTTTTAATGAGGTGGGCTAAAGTATGAGTCGCTTAATCGATCAATATATTCGCAATGATGCGGAACAATCAAACGTGATGAAGGTTGAGGCACTTGCTAGACGTTTCGCTACGCGAGCAGCCAAACATGATCGGGAAGGCTCCTTTCCGTTCGATAACTTCGAAGATCTGCGAAATGCGGGCTATTTGAAAATGACAGTGCCGCGCGAGTTCGGTGGGGATGAGCGATCGTTATATGAGATGGTGATGCTTCAGGAGAGGCTAGCCTATGGGGACGGGTCGAC
This sequence comes from Candidatus Cohnella colombiensis, assembly GCA_029203125.1. GTDB lineage: Bacteria > Bacillota > Bacilli > Paenibacillales > Paenibacillaceae > Cohnella > Cohnella colombiensis. The sequence continues at coordinate 209,095 of CP119317.1, read as the reverse complement.
TGCACTTGCTGTCGGCTGGCATCTGGGTCAGGTGCTTCATCTGCGATCAAGCGATAAATGGCCGAAGAACATTTTCGCTGCGCTATGCCATGACATTGTTAATGATGGTGCAATGATCAATACTTTCGGCAGTGAACTGGGTTCAGGAAGTCCTAGTCGTGGAGGTAAGCCTGCGACAACTGCAATTCGAACCGATGGAGGGTGGCTCATTACCGGACGCAAAACGTTCAGCACGCTATCACCGATTCTCGATCGCTTCGTTATTTCTGCCTATATTCCAGAGGAGAACTGCGTGAACGATTTTCTAGTTCGAAAATCGTACCGAACCACTCTCATCGAAACGTGGGATACAATCGGAATGCGTGCAACTGGTAGTCACGATGTCGTCTTGGATGATGCATTCGTAGCCTCGGATGCGCGTCTCGATGGCCAAGGTATAGACGACGGTGGTGGCTGGTTGTTGCATATTCCCGCTTGCTACATCGGTATCGCTATCGCGGCACGAGATTACGCAGTACAATTCGCTCAATCGTACCGCCCCAATCATCTCTCAGGAACGATTGCCGAGCTGCCAACAGTACAGCAAACGATTGGTTTAATGGAGGCCGAACTGCGAACGGCCCGTTGCCTGTTGTATTCCGCTGCTGACCGCTGGGATCGCGAATTGGACAATCGGCCGAACCAGAGGCCTGAGCTTGGACTGGCGAAATATGTTGCAACGAACAATGCCCTTAAAGTAGTTGATTTAGCCATGCGAATTGTTGGAGGCACTAGTCTATCGAGGAACTCGCCGTTAGAACGCTATTATCGAGATGTTCGCGCAGGCTTGCATAACCCGCCGATGGATAACACAGTGCTTCATACACTAGCTGCCGTAGCTCTAAGCGAACAACATTAACACACTGGTTCAGATGAGGCAGTGTTCCTCTAATTGCACTTCTCTAGTAATTACAGTATTATATATCGTGTAAGATTTAATCGTGTACGATATATATGTGCTGGGGAGGAAACAATGTGAAAACGATATATGATTTTTCGGTTAATAAGCCTAATGGAGAGCAGATTTCGTTACAGGATTTCAAGGGAAAGCCGTTAATTATAGTGAATACCGCAAGCAAATGTGGCTTAACCCCTCAATTCAAAGGGCTTCAGAATCTATATGACGCTTATAAGGAGCAGGGTTTAGAAATTCTTGGCTTCCCTTGCGATCAATTCAATAATCAGGAATTCGACAATATCGATGAAACAACGTCATTCTGCCAATTGAACTATGGGGTCAGCTTCCCGATGTTTGCCAAGATTGATGTGAATGGGGAGCATACTGATCCTTTATTCACTTTCCTGAAGGATCAGAAGAAAGGCTTTATTTTCAAAAACATTAAGTGGAACTTTACCAAATTCCTAGTTGACCGCAATGGTCGCGTCGTGAAGCGTTATCCACCCACTACTGACCCAAGTAAGATGGCGAAGGATGTATTACAATTGCTGACTTAGCCCAATGGAGGATATGATGAAGGACTTCTTATCACTTAAAAATCAACTATGCTTTGCGATCTATGAAACGTCTAGTGAATTCACTAAGCTATATACGAATGTGCTGCACCCTTTTGGCTTAACCTATCCGCAATACCTTGTACTCTTAGCACTTTGGGAGAAGGACAGCGTAACGCTTAAAGAACTGGGGCAAGCCTTAAAGCTAGGCACAGGAACGTTAACACCGATGATCGCACGCATGGAAGCCAGCGGTTGGCTACGCAAGGAACGGTCCACTGAGGATGAACGAAAGGTATATATCCACTTACAACCAAAGGCGATCACACAAAAACAGGCGATTACTCATGTTGTAGGCGCAACGATTATATCCTGCAAAATAGAGCTTCAAGAATATGAGCAGTTGATGCAGCAACTGCATCATCTGCAACATAAGTTGCGAGCTCGGAAGTCCCTGAAGTCATAAAAAACTTGCAAGAAAACCTCTGTGTTTAACAGAGCTTATTCCATATTGACCCCCCTTTATATACCTAAAGGCAGTGGTTTGAATAGCCGTTGCGAAACTTTGTAGAGAACCTTAATTGAAGTAAGTACAATAGGGTTCACAACAACGTTCCTGGGGGTTTTAATCAAATGCAAAAAATGACACTAAGCTGTACTTGTTTAGCTGTATGTGTACTATTGGTTAGCATTGTAGGGTGCAGCACCAAAGAAAAGGACACCCTTCCAAGCAACTCTTCTACAAATCCTGAATCGCCTTCACCCGCAAGCGAGACACCGATCGCGACTACTTCTACTGATCCGTTAGTAAGCGATGATCCTGTGCAAGTACAGCCGGTTTCTATCGTATCTCCGCAAATTACACTATCAGACACAAACCATTTGAAAAATCCGAATGCGACTAAGGAAGCAAAAATTTTGTACAACTACATTCGTGACATCTACGGTGATTACATCATTAGTGGGCAACAAGAATCAACGTGGAAGGGTACACCAGACTTTGAAATTAATTATATTAAGGACAACACCGGAAGACTCCCTGCCATCAGAGGTCTTGACTACATTAATGAAGACTTTTCAGGGGTCACACAAAGAGCAATCGCATGGTGGGAACTCGGAGGCATCGTTTCGATTTGCTGGCATTGGGGTACTCCTCCTGATGGTGTTGGCTATGAGTCAAGCAAAGGTAAGATCGACTTGGAGGAAGCATTGACCGAAGGTTCCGATTTATATAACGGTATGATTGCTCAGATGGATCGTGTCGCAGAGGAATTAAAGGTGCTACAGGAAGCAGGCGTTCCCGTTCTGTGGAGACCGTTCCATGAATTTGATGGCGCTTGGTTTTGGTGGGGTAAGGGTGGCGGTGAAAACTTCAAGAAGCTTTGGCGGCTCATGTATGACCGCTATACCAACGTCCACGGATTAAACAACTTAATCTGGGTTCTAGGCTATAGTGGCGAAGTTAAGGACGGTTGGTATCCGGGCGATGAATACGTCGATATTGCCGGTGCGGACAATTATAGCGAGGGCACGCAGCTGAGTAAGTATGATAAAGTTGCAGCTATCGTAGGAACTGAAATGCCAATCGCCTACCATGAAAATGGTCCAATCCCAAATCCCGACGATATGATAAAGGACGGTGCAAAGTGGTCTTGGTTTCTAACCTGGCATACGATGCACATTATGGAGCAAAACACTGCTGAATATCTCAACACGGTGTTCAATCACGATTATGTCCTTACACTAGACGAGCTCCCGAAATTCAAATAAACGGCTGGCATATAAGTATACTTTAAAAAAACGGTGGTACAGGAGACTATTCCTGAACCACCGTTCTGTGATACTTTTTATCTCCCACGATACTTGAAGGCAGGCGAAGCTTGGACTAGTGAGATTCCCTTATCAGCGACAGTTACGGCCTCTACGATCCGATCGTGATTCGGCGACCACTTACACACTGGGTCCGTCGTTCTGGCATCACCGGTAAGCAAATACGCTTGACAGCGACATCCACCGAAATCCTCGAATCTCCGGTCACAGCTTCTACAGGGCTCTGCCATCCAATCAAATCCACGATAGGCGTTGAAGCTAGAAGATTCGTACCAAATCCAAGCCAAGCTCTGCTCCCTAACCGTTTCAAACTGCAATGACTTAATATTACCCGCTACCGTACATGGCAACACGCGTCCATCCGGAGCGACTGTCAATGATAGCTTCCCCCACCCTCCCATACATGGCTTCGGATAGTCCTCATAGTAATCAGGCTTAACCCAAATGAGCTCGATGGTATTACCCAATCGACTTTTCACGCGATCGTATACTTCTTCTGCTGCCAAGAGCTGGTCCTTTGTAGGCATAAGCTGATCTCTATTTAATAAAGCCCATCCATAATATTGCGTATTAGCAAGCTCTAAGCGCTTAGCTCCCCATGACTGGCACAACGCTATGATTTCCTCAATCAGATGAATATTGTGCCTGTGCAGCACCACATTCATATGTAGAGGAACACCTCCTGCACGAATCGATTTTGCTGCTTGTTGCTTCAGCTCATGAGCCTTAAAGCCTGCAATCGTATTCGCAAGCTCTGCCTCAGAGGACTGGACACTAAGCTGAATACTATCCACACCCGCTTCTACGAGCTGCTTCACTCGCTGGTCTGTCAGCCCAACACCACTTGTAATTAAATTGACGAATAGACCCAATTCACGAGCGCGACGAATAAGCAGATCAACATCTGGTCGTAAGAGTGGCTCCCCCCCTGTAAAATGAACCTGAACGACACCTAAATCACTAGCTTCCCCTAACACTTTCAGCCAATGCTCCGAAGTCAATTCGTCCTCTCTCTTCTGAAGTTCAATCGGATTCGAACAGTAAGGACAATGAAGCGGACAACGATGGGTAAGTTCCGCAGTAAGCGCATAGGGTATCGTTACTTCCATGCTTCCACCCACCCCTTGTCTGCCGCTTCGACTAGAAACGCAACAACATCCTCTTCTAAATTCGTTGTCTCGTACTTTGTTTCTAGCTCTTCTATTATTTGAGCAATCGTACGTTGCCCATCGCAAAGCCATAGAATGGCTCCCGCAGTCTCATTCAACGTAACGACTCGTTCCGGTAACAGCAGCATGTCTGCTTGACGTGCTTGATCATATTTCATCCGTGATGGACTCTTTAGCTTCGGTCTATCAGACAAGTCCCACACGATCATGGCTAATGATCCTTCACAGGATATTTCAAGCTGAGCGCATCAAGAATCGACCACAATACATCACACTTAAACGTAAGCGCAGCGATCGCCTGCTCCTGTTCCTTACGACTGCTACACTCGCGCAATACAACTCTCAGGCCATGTTCCGCATCTCTTGGTGCTTGAACCAACCTGGAGCGGAAGTATTCCAAGCCCTCCTGTTTAATCCAAGGATAAACACGTTCGAATACGGCAATCCGATGGGACATCAAAATAGGCACGAATAGCTCTGTCAGCGAAGAAGCAACCGCCTCTACCCATGGTTTATGACGACAAAAGTTTACATACGCATCGACAGCGAAACGAACTGCAGGAAGCAGATGGCGATCATCCCACATTTCCTCACGCGACAATCCTACAGTTTCGCCTAGCCGAATCCATGTCTCAATACCGCCTTCATTCTCCGTGCTCCCATCATGGTCAACAATTCGTTGTATCCAAATGCGGCGATCCTCTCTTGAGGGGATCTTCGATAGAATTAGCGCATCCTTGACCGGGATATTCCGCTGATAATAAAACCGATTTGCCACCCATGCTTGAAGCTGTTCTCGGCTTAGTTCGCCCTCATGCATGCGCGTATGAAAAGGATGCTTGTCATGGTAGTGTAATTCCCCTACTCTTCGCAAGCGCACCGTGAACGCCTCCGACGACAGCAATTCATCGTCCATGATCAAACCTCCAATTCCAGCCCATCGTAACCAACCTCGATACGATGTGCCTGCAGCGTTCGATACTCCTCGGAATGTTGATCCAATATGGGATTCGTATTGTTAATATGAATATATATTTTACGCTGAGCCTCAACCTTCACAAGCCGTTCCAGACTCCCACCCGCCCCAGAGATCGGTATGTGCCCCATCTCCATTGCACCTAGCTGGGAGATGTCTAATTGACGTAACTCATCAGTCCTCCAGAACGTACCGTCAACGAAGACGCAATCCGCATTCGCGAGCTGTTCATCTAAATCCTCTGACCATGACTCAACTCCCGGTGCATAAACGACAACGCCACCTGTCCATTGATCAACTATGCGATATCCGATCACCCAAGCGCCTTCTTCACCCTTGGACGCATATCGAGGTGGTTTACTTCCTAATTGAAAGGGATATACCCTTACTCTATCCTCAAAAAGGGTAAAAGATTGCCGTTCACTCACCTCCGACCAACGAAATTGGGCATAGGGTTCGAGTATTTGCTTGATAGGAAAGGCGCCATTCAGCGCATGTAGTACAGGAGGGGCAGCATAGACTTCGATTTGGGCACATTCTCTTAATTGAAGTAAGCCGATCGTATGATCCAGCTCTGCATCAGTAAGTAACACACCTAGGATTGGCGTTGCTCGTATATGGGGGCCAGGGTATAGGGGAGAAAAAGCTTCGATCTGTGCAGTTACGTTAGGGGTTGCATTTATGAGATACCATCGTTGTCCATTGTCGCTAATCGCTAGCGAGTCATTCGTTCGAGCATGAACAGCACGATCTCCATTCCGTACTTTATGGCAATTTGGGCAGTTGCAGTTCCATTGGGGTAATCCTCCTCCTGCTGCCGAGCCTAACACTCTTATGAACATTTACTCCCCCCCATGCAACGCCGTAATCATGTTATGAGGAATGTTGGTGCGATTGTTGCGATAGCGCCAAGAGGCAACTAGATGTATCACTTTTGATACGCGTATGCTGTAACCTCAGCACAAACCTCGACGATTATAAAAGCTGGTTTAACCCACATTTCCTCAACCCCTTTCCATATGAAAGTTAGCGCGACTGACTGTATTTAAGCAAAAGGTAGAAGAACAGTTTATTATATGACGGATTTAGTGCGCTATACCTCAGCCAAGCTTTAGATTCATAAGCATATTCACTCATCTCCCTCACATACAATGAATTTTAAGAGGGGCAAGTTGATTGTTCACGGATATGCAAGCAGCACAGCAACAATTACAGTTATGAATTCAAACAAACGAACAGGGGGTTGTGTAAATGAAAAGGAAACTTTCCTTTAAAGCAATGATGGGCGCATTCATGGGGCTTGTGATGACAGGTGGCTGGCTACTAGCTGACCTGATGCTACCAGAGCCGTGGGGAGATTATCTATTATATGGTGCAATGGCGGTTGTCAATGTAATGGCGGGTTGGTTAATCGCGAAGTTGTCCGCACATCAAGACAACACGGTAGACGAATCCCCTATCATCAATGCAACAGGGACACGCCCTTATGAGTCCGAGGCATAAAACGAAGGATAAGCGATCACTCCCGAGATTCCATTGGGAGTGATCGTTTTAGGTTATTCCCATTAACTTATTTGAGAACCGACCTGTACTCTGACAATTGGAATGGCTTTCTTAAAATCGGTTATCGATAGATTGTTTAATCTCCTCAAATCGTTTCTCTGTCACAAGAGGATCTTGATCATTGTAGAAGATGTAGCTATCCTTCAGCTTTATCTGAATATATGGGGGATTATTTTTGAATAGATAGAGCCGTGACTTACCTAACTCCTTCAAGCGAAATTGTCCACGTAAAACTTTGTCAGTTGCTTCTCCATTCGTCTTCGACCCCGATGGCACAGTGTCTACGAGCGTTACTGCCTCAATTTCTGAAATATCGAATTGTACCGAATACATCGGGTAATCGATCTCAATCTGATGTGTTGGCGTTATTGTCAAACTCGGCGACGTAATCTCTGATCGGATTATGAGAAACGAGGTGCCAACAATAACAGTCGCAACTAATCCTAAAATGCCTCCCATAATGATCTTTCCAGCTAACGTGCCAGTATTGATCGTCTCTCCTATCCCGACACGCTTGGGCACCATAAGGCTTCGATCATGAGGGTTATGATAGGTGAAGCCGTTCGCCCAATATTCATCATCGTCCGAATAGATTTGCTTGCCGTCGTGCTCCAGCACTTCCTGTTCTAGTGCATGAAATTTGCGATAGCCATTGAGCACGATCCCAACCGGAACGATGCTAAATAAAAGTACAAGCGTTAACCAGGTACCATTCATCACCTCATTTTCATTTGTAAGTAGTAGAATTAGGAGGGCAAAATGAATGTTTTCGACAATGGCTATCCACAACCACATGTACGATACTGCTCTGCGCTTAGCTTGATTCAAGCTAACATTGATTTCACTATTTTCACTGTAAACCTTAGCCTTTGTTCCACGCATACCTAATGAGGTAAGCATACAGATCGCAGTCATGACCCATCCGCAGATCGCTAAACCAATGATCGTCATGTAAAACTGGGCAATCCACAAGGTTAGCAAAGCGTTAAGCGAGACAGGAATGAGGTAGAGCGACATCGGTGCACTTCGCTCATTTTTCAACTGTTCAACTCTTAGATCGCTGTGGATCACTCGTTTTGCGCCAACAAACCAATCATTGTCCCGCTTAAGGCCAAGCGTTTCTTTGAATGCTGTTCGGAATGGTACGGTGAATACGATGACGCAGACGATAATCCAAACAAGCATGTAGATCGTTTGATAACCCCACAAATTGTATAAGAGGATAAGCGGAATAAGGAGGGCACCCATCACTATGCATACCTTCATCAACTGCTTATTATATTGTGCTTGAACGCGCTGAATTCTCTCATCCTCTACCGCGTGCGGAGGAAGCGTAACAGCAAATAACATTCCCCTCTTATATTTCGCTTGAGTCTTATAAGTAATAAGTAAAATGATATAGAGGATGAGCGTCGTTCCTAAAGTAATCGCAGTCAACATCACTGATCACACCTTTCCAATTACAGTCTCATGGCTGATAAGTCATTCTGGAAAAAATTTGAGAACAGAGCAAGAGGAATCTCGTCTGCGAATCGGTTATTTCTTTAAGCGATATGGCACTGTACTCACAACTACATTTTTGCGATGCAACAAGTATTCGCGAATTAATAGACTAAATTGGTTATGCAGGATGTTGTGCCAGCCCTTCTTTGGAATGAATTGTGGGATCACGACTGTAACCTGATAATTTGATTGACTCGCTTTACGCTCAACCGTATCAATAAACTTTGACAATACCTGAATGATGCTTCGATAAGGAGAATGTAGCGTAACCAACCTGACTTCAGGCTGCCACTTACTCCATTTTTCTACAAATGCCGCCTCTTCCTCTTTCTCAAAAAACACATAAACCGCAATGAGCTGATAAGGAGTGAGAGACTTAGCATAGTTCAACGAATTCTCTACCACATGCGTAATTCCTGCCACAGGAACAATGACAACATTACCCTCTATCTTTATAGCAGGCTCACTTGTAGAAAGTCTAAGTTGGTCCCCCACTGCCTCGTAATGTCGCCTAATACGATAAAAAAGAAAAATAATTAAAGGCATAAACACAAGGATTGGCCACACTTGCGCAAATTTGGTGAGAAAGAACATCATGGAGACTATTAAACTGATGACAGCCCCTGTCATGTTGATGATGAACTTGGTTGCCCAACCCTTCGGCTTTTCACGAATCCACTTGACTACCATCCCTGTCTGCGACAGCGTAAAGGGAATAAACACGCCGACCGCATAGAGCGGAATGAGATGCTCCGTCTGTCCATTGAATGCCATAATTAATACGATTGAAAAAAATCCAAGCATAATAATCCCATTGGAATAGCCTAATCGATCTCCGCGAACGGTGAACATCCTTGGAATGAACTTATCTTTAGCGAGATTAACAGCAAGTAGTGGAAACGCCGAGTAACCTGTATTCGCCGCAAGAATTAATATAAGTGCTGTTGTTCCTTGAATGAAGTAGTACATGAAATGACGCCCAAAGGTTTGTTCAGCGATTTGGGATACGACCGTAACATCTGCTTTTGGTGCGATACCATAATAAAATGCGAGAAGTACAATGCCAGTAAATAATACTGCCAATAGTGAACCCATGGCGATCAGTGTTTTGGCCGCGTTGCTTGGTGCAGGTTTTTTAAAGTTCGGGATCGCATTGGAGATGGCCTCAACTCCTGTTAAAGCGGAGCTACCCGAAGCAAAGGCTTTGAGGAGGAGAAATAAGCTGATCCCTGCCACAGGAGATCCTAATGATGTATGAAGCTCAGCAGGCACATGGCCCGTAGCAATATCGTACATCCCTTTTACTATAAGAATGAATAAAGCTAGCACAAATAAGTATACCGGATAGGCTAAGATCGATGCGGATTCTGTTACCCCTCTCAAATTCAATAACGTTATAGCAATGACAAATACGATTGCAATAGGTACGGTATGCGCATGTAAGCTAGGAAACGCAGATGTAATCGCATCGGTTCCGGCAGATACGCTTACTGCAACCGTTAAAATGTAATCTACTAACAAAGAGCCACCAGCAACTAGTCCCGTATAGAGCCCCAGATTTTCTTTCGATACGACATATGCTCCACCACCGTGCGGGTACGCAAATATAATTTGTCTGTACGATGCAATCAGTGCTAATAGTAGAATCAATACGCCCATCGCAATCGGAATCGAATACCAGAAGGCTGCAGCACTCACTGTCACTAAGACGATCAGAATTTGCTCAGGACCATAAGCTACCGAGGATAACGCATCGGATGAGAGAATCGCAAGCGCCTTCGTTTTATTCAGCTTCTGCTCGCCTAACTCTTTTGACTTCAATGGGCGTCCGATTAGCATTCTTTTCAATGAAGGAAACATACGCCAGGTCACTTCCACATCGTTATTTTGGCAAAACAAAAACACAGGTTACAACCTGTGTTTTTAACCACAAGTTCACAACCCTCCCTCAAACAACGCTTACGAGGTTAGCTGACGGATTCGGACGGTAAGAGTCGCCCTACCTCATCGTGCGAGCAATGTCGTTCACGATCAGGATTCACCCCATATGATGTTTGCCTGCTGCTTCAGGCTTCCATCACAATTGGTTCCCCCGTTTTCCTTCATGGAAATTAAGCGATATCAGAATTGGAAACAAATTGATGTTGAATGATGAATAGAATATTACGCTTGCGGTTTCAATTTGTAAAACTTGTATTGGAACGGGTTTTAGTCATTTTAATGGATATTGATGGTGAATAACGCTTACATGGCCCCCACGCGTTCCTAAGCTGTTATTCTTATCGTTTCTCTTCAAAATATAGATTAGCTCGTTCGATTAATTTTCAATAATTCTTATCCAAAGTTCACATAGTCCTTGCGAAAATGGTAAACATAAGATGAGCCACCATATAGAGGAGGATCGATTTTCGATGGATAGTACTGAGCAATTCGTAGCGGATGTTCAGGAAAAGCAACGCAAAAACAAACGAAACAAGCAACGTCACGGTGAGGGAAATCCTGGCGAAAAATTGCCAGGGAAGCAGCATAGCACGAACAAATAGCCAAGCAAAAAACGGAGTATGGGGATTTCCCATCACTCCGTTTTTTGCTTGGCTATTTGCGTATCCATATCTCCTTCGTGCTTGATCTCAACTAACTGTGAGACGGAGAGGACATACATTCCGTTAGAACAGACTATAATTCTCACCTACTCATACGCCGAACGATCTACAATAGAAATGTAAATCAAATAGATGACCATGCAGATCGCCGTCGTAAAAAATCCCCAGCCGAGCGTAATCTGTTCAACTAACCGATAGTTGTTACACAGCTGCTCCGGCGAATTCACGTACACCCAGCCCATCACAAAGAACAAAGTTGCAAAGAGGCTTATCATGATGTTGCGTCCGATTTGGCCGAGCTTTTTCCAGCTGTCTCGAAGAGGGACCCCCGCTAATATTGCTAAGCTGAAAAACTTAAAAATTTCAACGCTCTGAATCGTTATCGCTTCATCCATCGTCCGGGGAATCATCCAATACGACACAACAATCGTGAACAAGATCATCCCCGGCACGCCGTTATTATTCCAGCTTTCAAAAAAATGGGGGAAGCGAAGCTGCAAATAACGAGCCATGAAAAATCCTGCAACGACAAGCAGCGGCATCTGCATATGCATGTGTACGATCATAATGGATTCCATCAAATTCGCGACAGGGGGGATACTTAATGCCATCAACAACAGTAGCCCATACACCGATTGCTTCACGGATTTACGCCCCCTTGTCACGCTCGATTCTCGTTGTTATTTTTCCCACAGCTTGATCAATCTCGGCATAGTTCATGACTTCAATCAGGCGCCCTTCGCGATCGACGAAGTAAAACGCACCATTATGCGTGAAATTCCCACTATCATCGGGTATTACGATTACACCAAACGCCTCTAATAGAGTGTCCAGCTCCTTCTGATCAGGAATTCTCGCCATTCGCCATGACGACTCCTCTTTATCGAAATAGCCTCTGTATTTCTTCAATACATCCACTGTGTCTCTGACTGTATCGAAGGTGATACTGAGGAAAATAATTTCTTCACCCACATAGGAGCTAGGCAGCTTGTCGTAAATTTCAGCCATATTCATTTCCAATTGCGGACAGAACGTGCCACACGATGCATAGATGAAAGTAATGAGCACATACTTGCCTTCAAACTCGGATATCGAATAGGTTGTACCGGTACTATCCTCTAAGGTTGCATTCGAAAACAGAGGATTCGTCTTATTTAACTCTAACACCCTTGCGGCTTCTGCCGTGTATGCACGGAACCCGTCTGTCCCAAGCGCAAACAATCCAATTCCAAACACAATCACGAGAATACTGGCTATCGTTGTATGCTTGATTTTCCTCACATTTACCACGTCCTGAAAGGAGGTGAGCCCGGTGGCGCATTGAAAATAAATTCAGTTAACGGAATGACATAGGCCATCGCAACAACAACTAACATCAATACGATCCACACACCCCAGCGTTCTGTCCAGTATGGCGTGGACTCCCCTTCTTCCGCCTCAGCAATCGGGAATTCCATTTCACCCTTTGGCGCTCGGAACATCAGATGGAACATCGCATACAGCTGCATAATACCAGCAACAACGAGCAACGACCCTCCAATCACAATGAGTGTTAAATAGGGATCCCAGCCTGCTGCTGTTGCATTGTCACCATAGGTAGTGAACGAAGTTCTGCGTGGTGCGCCGAACAAGCCTACAGTATGCATCGAGATTGCCATCGTAGACATCCCAACTGTCCAGAGGATCGTCTGAATGACGCCCAGCTTATTAATCGCTGGCGTTAGCACCCGCTTCGATACATAGGGAATCAACCAATAGGAAACCCCGAAGAAGGTCATCGTCACCGTCATTCCAAGCGTTAGATGGAAGTGCCCTGTAATCCATAATGTGTTATGAACCACCTGATTAAGCTGGTTCGTACTTTGGACAATTCCGCCTGCACCCGCAGGAATGAATGCAATCATCGCAATCATTGGAGCTAGGAAACGAACGTCTCCCCACGGCATTTTTTTGTACCATCCAACCAGCCCTTTGCCGCCCTTCCGTCTTGCCGTTCGCTCGAATACAGAGAACATAGCGTATGCCGTCATCAGTGAGGGGAAGCCGATCGCTAAACTCATAAATACGTGCATGAACTTCACAGATTCAGAGATGCCCGGATCAATAATTTGATGGTGGAATCCACCGGTAATGTTCATAATGACTAGCGCAATGATAACCACACGAGTCAGCGTGTCACTAAATCTGCGACCACCAATAATTTTAGGTACGATAACATACCATGCAGAAACCGCTGTTAAATACCAGATATTAACGAGCGTATGTCCAAAAGCCCAAAACAACGTTCGGGAAACCATAACATTAATTGTATCAATCCAACCCAGCGACCACGGAATTAACGTTAATACTTCAACTGCAACCGGAAGGCTAGCGAAGAACAAAAGGATAAATACGCCAGTACCGAAAAATGCGAGAATGGGAACGTGCTTGCCACGGTTAGCTTTTCTCCAATGCGCAACATTGATGAAGGCTCCAAAAGCGAGCATCCATACTCCGAGCACGATAAATACAAGACCAATATAGAAAGAAGGCGATGCAGCCATAGGGGGATAAAAGGTATACATGACAGAAGCGTCATTCGTCAGAATCGGAATAACTGCCAGAATGAATCCGAAGATCTTCATTCCGAAGCCGATCCATGCCATCTTCCTCACTTTAGGCAGCAGTCCTCCCAACGTATGAGATAGCCCTGCGTAGAAGTAACCGATCGTGAAGAAGGCCGAGAACACTACAACCATCAGCACCCCGTGCGCGGTTAAAACTTGATAGTAATTGAGCCCTAGCGGTACCTCCAGCACACCACCGCGCTCGAGCACCTGCAGCAATCCGAAGAGTCCTCCAAGCATTAGCGCTGCAAAAGCAACAAACAAGTAAGTTCGAGAAATTCGGGCATCTTTTGTATTCATCCCCAAAGCATGGTTGGCTTTTTCCACCAAGGTCCGGGGTTTGCCGTCTATTGGCTGTGATAGGCTTGCTTCCATTTCGCTTCGCTCCTTTATACAACCTTAATCGTCGTATACATCCCTTGGTGCCCTGCCCCACAATATTCATTACATAGAATTAAATATTGTCCAGGCTTATCGAATTTCTGCTTAACCTTCTGAATGTAACCCGGTGGCACCATCGCATTCGTATTCGTCTCCGCGATCTCAAAGCCGTGAACAACATCCTTGGATGTCAGTGTAAAATGAACCGTGGATCCCGCTGGCACCTCAATGTCGAATGGATCGAATGCGAATATTTCCAGTGTCATGACCACTTCATATTCCTTGTCGCCAATCTGATAAACTCCCGGCTTGTCGAACGGAGCCGTTTCACTCACCTTTTTCCAATCAATCGTCTCCTTGTTACTGGGCATTCCCATATCCTTGGCGAATACTTGATAACCGGTAAGCAGCATGAACATCATAATCATCCCGAAGCTCGCAGTTAACCACACTTTCTCAGTTCGGTGCATTTTCACGTCTTTCCCCCCTAGATTCTCGCCATATACAATCCGAATACAAGTAAATACACAGCTAAGATCGTAAGTCCGACTACCGCTACGGAGATGATCGTCCCAATCACCTTTGATTTGCCACCTGCATCTGCACCATCTTCATATTTGTTATTCGAGGCTACCATCGTAGAGCTACCTCCTTTATGTTCGTGAATTTTCACTGTCATCATAATCGATAATGGTTATCACAAGTGTGAACGGGATCACATAAATAGAAAAAGCTACCCATAAGATCACTTATGGAGTAGCTTTTTATCATTCACGATTCTATTATCTTTTCCAATAGCAATGGGATTTTCATAATGGGGGCTTGCTTCTCTACGGCGCCGAGCTCAAAGGCAACTTTAGGCATTCCATATACAACTGAAGACTTTTCATCTTGTCCAATCGTTCGAGCCCCTCTGCGGCGCATTGCTAGCAAACCTCTTGCTCCATCATAACCCATCCCTGTCAATATAACGCCTATCGCTTTTTCTCTGACCTCTTTAGCAACAGATTCGAAAAGGATGTCCACAGACGGACAATGACCATTTACCTTTTCCCCATACTCACAGATCACCCTATATTGTTTGCCTTCCTTTTTGACCCGCATATGCTTGTTGCCTGGTGCAAGAAGCACTTTTCCTGGTTCAATCAGATCGCCAGTTTCCGCTTCTTTAACTCTCCAGGGAGTCGATTGATTTAACCGTTCTGCAAACATTCTTGAGAACCCTTCAGGGATATGCTGAACGATAACAAAACCGGGATAATCATTGGGGACGTGTTTGAGCAAGTTGTAAATCGCTTCAGTGCCTCCAGTGGAAGCACCGACAGCGATCATATCCAAATCCGTTGTAACGTTACTAGTACTCCTCAAATGTTTACTCATTTCAACGGGTAATCGAGATATTTTAGCTCTGGAAGCCATCTTCACTTTCTGGATTAACTCGTCGATAAAGGATTCCATGCTAATCGACGAATGGATATCGGGCTTCGGGATGAAATCAACTGCACCGACATTCATTGCATCAAAGACAGCATCACTGATGGAGCTAACAACGATAACCGGCAATGGATGCTGGGGCAGCAACCTCCGCAAAAACTCAATGCCATTCATCTGTGGCATTTCGACATCACAGATCATCACATCTGGATTGCACGAAATGATCTTATCTCTGGCATCGAAAGGATCGGTAGCTTTGGCAACGACTTTGATCGATTGATCCATTGTAATACTTCTAGCGATAACCTCTCGAAACACCATGGAATCATCGACGATTAATACTTTAATCCTATTGTTCTCGTGCTTCATTACCTCATTCTTCATTACCTCATCCCTCGTTAATTCTTTCGATAGACTGCTGGCATGACATAGCTAAACCCACTTTGATTCCGATCAATCGATTCAGAATGACCAATGAACAAATATCCACCCGGTTCCAGCCATTCGCTAAAGCGTTGAACCAATTGGTTTTTCGTATGATTCTCAAAGTAGATCATCACGTTTCTACAGAAGATAATATGAAACTTTCTGCGAAATGGAAAGATTGGGGTTACGAGGTTAAAGCGTCTGAAAATGACTTCATTCTTGATCCAGTCATTGACTCGTACTTTATCCTCTCCCGATTTTGTGAAATAGGTATTTCGCCAACGCTTGGGCAATGTCGCTATGTTCTCACTTTCGTATTCACCGTTGGTGGCAATATTCAGAACTTTATCTGAAATGTCCGTAGCCAACAACTTTTTATCCCACTTGGATTTATCATAGCTGAAAAACTCATCCATCAACATCGCAAGTGTATAGGCTTCTTCCCCAGTAGAACAACCCGCACACCACACACGCAAATCCTTACTTTTCACGGAATAAGAAAAGTACGGTAATACCTTCTCTTTGAAATATTGAAAATGATCAGATTCCCGCATGAAAAAGGTATGGTTAGTTGTAATTTTTTCGATAAACTGTTCGACAGCAGCACCGCTTTTGTCTGAGATTAGGTGTTGATAATAATCCGTAAAGTTATCAATCCCTAGCTTTTGAAGCACATTGTGCAATCTGCTCGTAACTAGCGTTTTCTTTTCTTCTTTCAGATAAATACCGTAGTTCTCTTGAATGAACGATGCAAGCTGCGCAAACTCTCGATTTGATATATTGAACATTTTAGTATTTGCCGAACTCATCATCACTTAGTAGAATTCTCTTTCCAACTATCGCTTCTTCTTGGGGAGGTGCTTGCTTTACGCTTCTCTTCTCCCCAATAGCTTCCAGCATTCTGAGCACTTCAGGAGACAGCTCATCAATTCCCCGATAAGTCCCGGAAGACATCGAATTCCTTCCAAGCTTGAATTGTTTCACCTGCTCCATCAGTAGGTTTGCTTGACTAGACAACTCTTCACTGGCTGCCGCACTTTCTTCTGAGGTTGCCGTATTGGCTTGAATCACCTGCGATACTTGCATTAAGCCTAAATTAATTTGATTTACGCCAGAAGCTTGCTCACTTGAAGCAATGGCAATATTATTTACTAGATTTACAACCTTCGCAACATCCTCCACAATCATCTGAAGAGCAGTCGCTGTTTCATTCGCAATTCTCGTTCCATCCCCTACTTGTTTGATTGATCCTTCAATCATTTCTGTAGTTTCCTTAGCTGCGTTAGCCGATCTTGCCGCTAGATTCCGAACTTCTTCAGCAACAACAGCGAACCCCTTCCCATGTTGTCCAGCCCTTGCTGCCTCAACAGCCGCATTAAGTGCAAGAATATTCGTTTGGAAAGCAATTTCATCGATAACCTTTATGATCTTGGAAATGTTCTCCGATGCTTTATTAATGCCATCCATCGCATGTAACATATCCTTCATTTGCGCATTTCCTTGCTCTGCATTTTTCTTTGCAGTTTCTACCAATACATTCGCTTGATTGGCGTTATCAGCATTATGCTTCGTTTGCGATGATATTTCCTCCAATGATGCTGTAAGCTGTTCGACGGAGCTAGCTTGCTCAGTTGCACCTTGAGATAATAGCATGCTTGAGGAGGACACCTGCCTCGAACCTGAGGCTACTTGTTCTGATGATGATTGAATATTCAACATTACCGCATTCGTTCTTTCAACCATTTTCTTAAAAGCAGCTGCTAACACTCCAATTTCATCTTTGGAAGTAACTTGAATGGACACATCCAAATTGCCGTCAGCAACCTGCTCAGCGACTTGTTTGATTCCCAAAATCGGGCGTGTAATCATTCTAGTAATAATAAATGCAATCAACAACGATAGAATTGCAGCTATCACAGTCCCGACCACGATCATTAATTCTGTCGCAGATTGCAGAGCCTGTGTATCTTTACTTCTTTGTTCTAACAATTGCTTTTCGGCGCTTGAAATTTCTGCAATCTTTGTTCTAAATCTATCAAACGCGCTCTTCCCGTTAGCAGCTCGTTCATCGGCGACAATAGCATCCATCGAACCTTGACTCTGCATAACATTTCGTTTCAGACTAATACTATTCTCTGCAACTTTCATCCATTCGTGATAGATCGTGTTAAGTTCCGCAAGTCGCCCTTGCTGTTGCGGATTATCGGAAGTCAGTTCCAACACTTCACTAAAATATTGGTCAACACTCAGTTTGCCATTATGATATGGATCTAGAGAATCCTCGTTACCTGTTAGAGCAAATCCCCGCTGACCGGTCTCCATATTGATCATGTTTTCCAAAATTCCATCTAATGCGATAAGCACATTATTAGGTATGCTTATCCCAAGCATTCGATGTTTGTTGCTTGTTGAAATTTTGATAAGTCAATACAGACAACACTACAAGGATACAAAGAACCGCAATAAAACTCGTATACAGCTTTTTGCCTATGCTTAAATTTTGAAATGCACTCATTAAGAACTCCCCCTAGTTGTTGTTAATTACTCATCATCACAGCACTTAAATCCTCAACTTCCACATCATTTAGCAGTTTCTCGCAATCTAGTATGAGCTTGACATTCTGATCAACCTTTCCGATCGCTTTGATGTACCTGCTGCTTATGTTGTGCACTTCCGGAGGTGGATTAATTCCCTCCTCAGGAATAGTTAGCACTTCAGAAACACTGTCTACGATGAGCCCTATCGAAATGTCCATAATGTCGATAACAATAATGCATGTCCTGTCGTTATATTCTCGAAAGTCCTTTTTGAAACGTAACCGGACATCCATAACGGGAATAATATTCCCTCGCAAATTAATAATTCCGCGAATAAAATCTGGCATTTCGGGCACTTCAGTTATATTCTGAATGCCGATAATTTCCGTTACATTCTTAATCTCAATTCCATAAAACACTTGTTCCAGTTGAAAAGTGAGATATTTCCCTTTCTGAGTATCTTCAGCTTCAGCCTCGTCCGACACCAAATATTGCGACATACAATCCAACTCCTCCCATCAATGATAGCGTCTTCATTTTTTGCTCGTAATCAGACTTACAACATCAAGAATCAAACTGATGCTACCATCGCCCAAAAGTGTACAACCAGACACACCTTCAATTTTCTTAATGTTCTTCATCAATGTCGGCAACGCTTTAACAACTACCTGCTGTTGACCTAACAGCTCATCCGCGAATAGACAAACTTGTCTATCATCCTGCTCAACCATAATGACGATACCGTCTTCTATTTCACTGATTTCGGTTTTGACATTAAACCGTTCATTTAGGCGTATGACTGAATAACATTTTCCACGCACCATAATCATTTCATTGCCATCAGGATCGCAAATCACCTCATCTTTCGTCGGCCGGAATGATTCCTTGATTGCGGTTATAGGCAAAGTGTATCTGGATAAACCTACCCTTAAATTCATACCTTCCATAATGGCTAGCGTTAGCGGGATCTTCATCGTAATTGTCGTTCCTTCGCTTGGAACACTATCCACAGTTACTACCCCGCCGACGGCTTCAATATTTTTCGTAACGACATCCATTCCGACCCCCCTCCCACTAAACTCTGTAATTTGCTCTTTAGTGGAAAACCCCGGAAGAACAATAAGGCTATAGATTTCCCTATCCGTCATCTCACTTTCGCTTTTAAATAGAAGATTGTTCTCCTTGGCTTTTCTTACAATTTTCTCTTTGTTCAACCCTCGACCATCATCTCGTACGATAATGAACACTTCACCACCTACATTTTTGGCTTCTAGTGTCAGCGTACCCATCTTCTGCTTACCTGCCAATTCTCGCTCTTGTGTAGATTCGATGCCGTGATCAATTGCATTTCGCACGATGTGCATGATCGGATCGGAAATTTGCTCAATAATATTTTTATCTACCTCGGTATGTTGCCCGATTAACTCTAGCATGACATCTTTATTCAATTTTTTGCTCATATCGCGGACAACGCGTTGCATCTTTTGAAAAGTATTGGTGAGTGGAACCATCCTAATGGACATGACCATATCTTGCATTTCATTTGTAATTTTCCTTAATTGTCGTGAAGCCTTCTGGAACTGCTCAAGCTCTAATCCAAGCAAATCTGGGTTTTGTGTGACCATAGACTCCGCAACAACCAATTCTCCTACTAGGTTCATCAGCTCGTCCAATTTTTCAACATTTACACTAATATATTTGGATTGCTTTTGAGTGTTATTGATCTCTTTCTCACTGCGATTGTCCATCAATGATGACCATTCGCTTTGCAATGATAGATTTGCATCACTCTGCTCTAATGCAGGATCACTACGCAGTTCATTGAGTTCCAGCTTGCTTATATAGCTTGAACCATCTAGAAGCTGGAATATCTCTTCTCGCGACTTAGAAGTTGTAATAAACAGCTGCAAGCCTTGACTTCGTATCGTATCGATTGCAGTAGCATCTTCAGTTAAATTCTCAGGAACATGCTGGACCTCTTCCACCGTTTCCTTCAAATTTTTCACAATAAGGAACCCGCGGACATTTTCCATCTCACAGCCTTCTTCAAAGAACAAGGTTGCCTGATAATAATGCTGTTCGTCCGAGAATGAATATAAGTCTGCGTTAACGACAGGGGACTCTTCCATCTGCTTAAGCTCGCCAAGATACACTTTTACATTTTCGACAAGCGATAATGCTTCCCCATCGGCATCATCACCATTTTTGATTTTCTGTAGCTCAACCTGAATAAAATCGATACTGTCCAATAGCAGTTCGGAAAGGGGCTTGTAATCGGTTAGTTGAAGTTTTTGGGCACGAATATAAGAGAACAAATCTTCCACAGCATGCGTTAGCATTGCGATGTTGTTGTATTCCATCATTGCTGAAGAACCTTTGATCGTGTGCGTGGTTCTGAAAATTTCATCGACAGTTTCCATGGAATAACAATTTGTTTTCTCACATTCTAGGATTGTCAGTTCAAGTTGTTCGATTAGCGTGGAAGATTCAAAAAGAAACATCTCCAAAATGGATTCATTAGTTGAATAATCGGACACAGCTTCACCTCCTCCTCTTGATTAACCTGATTAATTAGACATAAAATGACAAATGTCGACAAATTTAGATAGACAGAAAAGCCTACTCCCGCAAACAAAAGGAATAGGCTTATAAAAAGTCTACTCTTGTCCTCTTGGTATCCGGCTGCCATAGTTATTAAACTTTAGGCCCTTGGCTTTGCGTCCCTATCTTTCAATAGGTTTGCCCTTTCAGTTGTAGAACAATAAGTTAAGACTCTTTTATTCATAGTAATAACTAGATAGTAATAATAAGGTCGTTATTTGTCAAAACAATTATTGGAATCATGAATGATTGTACCAAGCTTCTCTCCAATATCTCACCAGCTCATTGCACCATTTTTTATGATAGTTTTTTGAGAGATTGATCTTGTATGATAGTGTTCAGAGGGGGATATTTGATGAAGAAGCTGATAGGGTGTTTGGCTGCCTTTTGCGCCTTACTTGCCATTCTATATATGGTCTTTAGTGATAAGGATACAAGTTCTGTGGAAATAAAAGCAGTAGACGGCGTGCTTGATCTCCGTGAACTCACAGATCGCTCTATGCTTATATCGCTAGCTGGAGATTGGAAATTTACATCCGATTCTTATGTTCCCCCTACTAACTTTAAGAATGAATCGATGAATTTACAGGTTCCCGGTCCTTGGTCATCCGACTCGCAATGGGGTTCGTACCAATTGATCGTATATCTGCCCGACAATCATTCTGATATTGGAATTCGTGTGCGCAATATTTGGTCTGCTCACTCCCTCTATGTGAACGGTAAAAAGTTATCGGAATACGGAAAAGAGGCTCCATCTAAACAAGAGATGAGCCCAGATAATCGCCCCTATGAAATTTATATAACACCGGATAGCAATAAGCTTCTTATTACCATTCACGTGTCCAACTTCTATAACGCAAGAGGCGGAATCGTCTTTCCGATCGATATAGGGGATGCCACACTGATGAAGGAAGACGTTCAACACGATATTATGATCGAATGGTCAGCAGTCTTCTGCTTACTGCTATTTAGTGTATTCCACATCACGATCTACCTGCTTCGTACGAAAGATGAAGCCTTTTTATACAGCGGGTTGTACTTTATGATGTTGTCAATACTCATCATGACGCGAGGAGAACGACTATTGCTTCGGGAGTTTCCATCGATCCCTTTCGACTTCTTTTTCCGCCTTCAAGACTCTGTCACCTTTCTGAGTGTACTCTTATTAATCGCCTTTATATCAATGATGTTTCCTTTGATTATTCATAAACGAGCGATGTTTTTACTCTACCTGCCTATTACTATCTATACGTTCTTAAATATCATATTACCGGCAAGAACGGTGTCGGGCGCTCAGTATGTCTTTTTCTTTTACGGCAGTCTGATCGTTATAATTGCTATTGTTCGTATCTTCTATATGACGTTTAGACATCAAATCAACTTCAGCAGGAACGAGGCTCTTATACTAGGTCTTACGCTCTTATTCCTAGTCTTGTCTTCATTAAGCGGTTCGTTCGATTCCCTTTTCTTCAATGGTCGCAACAGTCTAAACAGAATTGGTTTGGTCGGATTTGTATTGTGCATGAATATATTCCTTGGCATGCGTCTGATGAATCGTGCAGAACAATCAGAGCAATTAAATGCTCGGTTAGAGAAAGCCAACAAGGCAAAAGATGATTTTTTGAAGGTCACTACACAAGAATTGCAACAGCCCTTGCATGATGCAGTAAATCTAATCAAATCGACTGCTCGTGAGGAACACAAAGTGAAGCAAGGCGAGCAATTGTATCTTGCTGAACAGATCATGGAAAGAATGGTTTACTTGCTGAGAGATCTTATCGATTTCACTCGCATTCGGTTCGATGACTACGGTGCCATTGAGCTTGGATCAACCAATGTTCGCATGGTCGTTCTCCATGTCATCCAACTGATGCAGCTCACATTTACGAAGAAAAAAATTCAAATCTACGAGCAAGTTCCAGATGGGTTCTATGTTTGGGCAGACAAGCAGCGACTGACGCAAGTCATGTTGCGAATCATGACAGAGATCTCTCTTGATACCGTGGAGAGTAGCATCACCATTGATTCCATAATCGTTGGCGACAGCGTGCAAATACGATTTACAACCGTCCGAGCAACATCATCAACCTATGCAGATCGTCAGCCATCCTCTGGTCTGATGATGACTGAAGAGATCATGCACCAGATGAACGGCAACTTCACCCTTGAACGAACTGAATCCAAACTCAGCTTTACACTTCAACTGACCTTCAGCGAATATAAGAATCCGGACGTATTGTCCGAACGCGATTCTGACATACAGGTAGCTGCAACAGTAGAAGAAACGGAGCTTGCAGCGCTTCTCATTGTCGAAGACGATGTGATGCATGCAGAAGTGATACGTGGCATGTTGAACAACACCTACAGAGTGCACATCGCATATTCAACTCAAGAAGCACTTTCCTATTTCGAACAACATCCGAAATTATTAACGATGATTATTGATGATATACTGCCCGGAAGCAAGAGCGGGCTACAGCTGCTGCAGAAAATCCGTAAACATGCATCATTAATGGAACTTCCCATCTTAATGATGACTTCTTCCGAATATCCAGGCTATATTGAAGAAATATTTGCAGCAGGAGCCAACGATTATCTCGTTAAGCCTTTCTCGAAGGAAACACTAATGGCTCGCTTGAATGCGGTGGAACAAACGAAGATATACATGTCGAAAGCGATCGAACATGAAATGGCTTTCCTTCAGACGCAAATCAAACCACACTTTCTATATAATGCACTTAGCAGTATTATCTCCTTCTGCTACACCGATGGAGAACGTGCGGCTTATCTGCTAACGATGCTCAGTTCTTTTTTACGTTACATATTCGAAACAAGCCGTGATGGACAATATTCCACCCTTCAAAAAGAACTTGAAATTATTGAAGCTTACGTGGAAGTCGAAAAAGCTAGATTCGGTGAACGATTGTCCTTTTCCTATGCAATCGATCCAGCAATTGCGACTGACAATGTTATGATTCCTAGCTTGCTCTTACAGCCCTTAGTCGAAAATGCAATTCGCCATGGATTATTTGAGAAGGAAGGACCCGGACAGGTGCAGGTTACGATCTCTGTACATGGAGCTCATCTGCACATCCAAGTTGTCGACGATGGCGTGGGCATGTCAGCCGTCCAATGCGCTCAATTGATGGGAGAAGCACCTGCTAACGCAGGCATCGGATTTACAAACGTTCGCAGACGAGTGCACGAACTCATTCAAGGTCACTTGGAGATCTTCTCGTTGCCGGATAAAGGAACAACAATTCATTTGAAATTTCCTATTAAGGAGGGACAGTTCCATGTGGAAAGTAGTTATCGTAGAGGATGAAAAACCGATTCTAGGACTGCACGCTAGATTGCTTGAAGCCTACGGTTCCTTTGAAATTGTGGGTTGCTTCGAATCTCCCTTCGAAGCATTGAAGGAAATACCGCTGCTAGAGGTAGACGCTCTTGTACTCGACATTGAGATGCCGAGAATGACTGGACTCCAATTGGCTCAAAATCTAGTGGAAAGTGGGATCGACGTACCTGTCATCTTCTCAACCGCATACCAGCAATATGCAGTACAAGCCTTTCGAGTTCAAGCTCTCGATTATTTTTTGAAGCCCATGACCCCGAATACGGTTAAGCAGCTGGATGAACGTCTCCAAAAGTATTATGGTCATAAAAGGCTTCAAACCCCAAAGACTCCACTCTATGTCCAGTTATACGGAGAAGCATATGTTAAAAAAGGGGATCACCTTGTAAAATGGCCTACTCGCATAACGGAGGAACTCTTCTACTATTTTCTGCTTCATGAAAATAAATTGTGTTTGAAGTGGAGAATTATTGATGATCTCTGG
This sequence comes from Candidatus Cohnella colombiensis, assembly GCA_029203125.1. Classification (GTDB taxonomy): domain Bacteria; phylum Bacillota; class Bacilli; order Paenibacillales; family Paenibacillaceae; genus Cohnella; species Cohnella colombiensis. The sequence goes on along the minus strand of CP119317.1, from coordinate 184,135 downwards.
GCAAACATTGATGACAAGCGCGCTCTTTCTAATCTGTACAACACGATATACCGGATGCGGAAGCTATTCATGGAGCTAGATGTTCCAATCGTCATCGATCGGATTAACGAAGGATATATTATGAGCACTAACAACAGTATCACTCTTGAACAAAAAGAAAATACAGATGCGCTTTTACTTGAGTCCAAAGGATATTTATGGTCCTATGGAAACTCAAATAATGCTTGAGCTTTCTATCCGTACACCCTATTCTTCATACTTCGACCAGCGTACAGTCGACTCCAGCAGGATAGATACCAGTACACCCATTACAAGTCCATTGCTAAGCAATGGCTGAACATAAACCGGGAGGCTGGTAAACACCTCGGCATCTGTATTCATAATGCATACACCGAGTAGAATCGGCAGGGCGAGACGGAAGATTGTCCTCGAATTGAAGCGTATGCCTTGTACCGTTCGAAAAGCTGTGCCGAACATCTGCAAATACGCAATGAATAATACGGCACTACCCACTGCAATTGGCAGTTGTGCAAAAAATGCCCCTACAGCTGGTAGCAGTCCTAACGCAATAATCATCACACTGCCAATTACAAGTGCAGTACGCTTTAAAATCTTGGTGCTTTCCAAAAACCCAATCGAGGAGGCGTACACTCCGAAAGGCAATTGCCCAAATATACCTGCGACAATAGAGAAGATACCCGTAAGCATAAAGGATCTCTTGTAGTTATTTTCAGTTGCTTTCCTTTGATATAGCTCTTCTGCAGCATTGATCCCGGATATCGAATTGGCCATATTAATCAGCCCCACAACGATAACCGTAAGCATAATACCAATATCCACTCGCAAAGCGCCCCATGGAAACAAGGAAAACAGCGGCGCACTCTCAGCCATCGATATCGAGGGAGCTGGCACGATCCATTCGTATACACACCATCCACCGACGATCCCGATCAATAGCGAAAAGCTGCTAACCAGCTTAGATCCCTTCACCTGCAGTACACCTACGATTATTGCCACAATGAACGTAACAGCGGTCGCCAAGTATTGCAGCTGCCCCTGATCATCCCACACAATCATATCCGCGAAAAAGAGCAAGATCAGTTGAATGCAAATCAAAAATAAAGAAACACCGATCACAACAGGATTAAACAGCTTAATGAGCACTTTACCGAATCCCAAGGCCCCAAGTAGCAGCGTGATCAGACCCGATATCAGAAATCCTGCCACTAACGAGCCGCCGACCTCTGGCAAGCTCATGCCAATACTAGGTGCAGCCGCACATAGACTGAGCACTAACCCCCACCATATTGCAGCTTGCCCATCCATAAGAGCGTAGCCGTGTCCTAGCCAAGTTTGCAGGATAGAGGCGATTCCCGTCAAAATAAAAGCACTGAGCATCAACGTAGTCGTCTCTGAGGCAGACAGCTCGAAAGCTTCTCCCAATGACAAAGGGATAACAATCGTATTCATGAAGATATAGAACATCCATTGTAAGCCGGCCAACCAAATCTCAGGTGTCTTTAAGTTGTTCATAGTAACGTTATATTTCCCCTTACATCGAATTTCATCCTGTAATTATCGCCCAATCTTAGCTGTCACGCCGTACACAAGATGCTCCTAAGCGACATATTTTTATTGTAACACTGTAGGGTTTTTAATGTTGGAGAGGGTGGTATTGTGATGATCTACACAGCACTCGGAGATTCCATTACATTCGGTGAAAACGCATCTTCGATGACTAAAGGTTATCCTCACTTGATTGGTTCTGCTTTACAATCAAGCTCGCATAGAGTTCGGGTGAATGTGCTGGCTCGACCCGGATGGAGTAGCGGTGATCTTTTGGACGCTGTAATTTGGAATGGCCTTCCCGTAATCAGTCAATCAGGCGTTATTTCCGTATGGATCGGTGGAGTCGATTTAATGAACACAGCGCTTCAATCCTTAAAATCGAAACATCCACTAAATTTAAGACGCACGACGACGGACTACAAAAGACATTTAAGTGCCCTTTTCACGCGAATAAAAAGAGTGAGCCTCGCCCGAATCGTTTGCTGTACACAATACAATCCGTTTCCGAACAGCCCTCTCGCGGTTAATTCAATACACCAACTCAATCAGATAACTAGTGAAATCGCCCATCGTTGCGGGGTAGTTGTGGCACCTACTCACACGTGGTTTGAAGATAAACAGGCAGATCTTATTTATGGATACCATAAAGGTAAGATTGAAGATGCTTTAAGCGGTACATTGCCCATTCATCCAAATGATCGCGGGCATCACGTCATTGCTAAAGGACTGGCTAGTTATCTAATCCCTCCAAATACTAAGGCATAAAACCCAAGAACAGCATCGCTTTCTCTGAACGCACGATCTTTAATTAGCCAGTGCTCAGCTGTCCAAATCTCCGGTTCACGTATATTCCGGTTTGGAATGTAGAAAATGAAAGGTATGTGAACTTGCTTGACAGAGGCATTCAATATGGTTAATTATAATTATTATAAAGTATGTTCAGCTTGTGTTGAATTTAAGTGCTGAAAATCCTTTATATAAAAAAAAAGAGCTAATAGGAGAATGAGAGAAAATGTCACTAATCGGAAAAGAAGTACTACCATTCAAAGCATCTGCATTCCACAACGGTAAGTTTATCGATGTTTCTGAAGCTGACTTTAAAGGGAAATGGAGCGTAGTTTGCTTTTATCCAGCTGACTTTACATTCGTTTGCCCGACTGAGCTCGAAGATCTACAAAACCAATATGAAACACTAAAGAATCTTGGTGTAGAAGTTTATTCCGTTTCAACGGATACCCATTTCACTCACAAGGCATGGCATGCAAGCTCGGATGCCATTGGTAAAGTTACGTATATTATGATCGGTGATCCTTCCCACGTTATCTCCCGCAACTTTGATGTACTGATCGAAGAAGATGGCCTCGCTGATCGCGGTACTTTTATTATTGATCCAGACGGCGTGATCCAAGCATTGGAAATTAACGCTGGTGGCATTGGACGCGACGCAAGTGCGCTTGTCAACAAAATCAAAGCTGCACAATATGTACGGAATCATCCAGGTGAAGTTTGCCCAGCGAAGTGGCAAGAAGGCGCTGCAACACTGAAGCCAAGTCTCGATCTTGTGGGCAAGATATAAGGAGCATATGATGGCACTAGATCAAGAAATTAAAACACAACTCGCACAATACCTTCAGCTCATGGAAGGAGATGTCGTCCTCAAAGTCAGTGCAGGCTCTGATGACATATCTAATGAAATGCTGGAGCTAGTGAATGAAATAGCTAGTATGTCCACCCAGATTACGATTGAGAAAACACAGTTACCTAGAACACCTAGCTTTAGTGTTAATCGTAAAGGCGAAGACACTGGCGTAGCTTTTGCTGGAATTCCGTTGGGTCATGAGTTTACTTCATTAGTGTTGGCGCTACTTCAGGTTAGTGGAAGAGCTCCAAAAGTTGAGCAGAACGCCATTGATCAAATCAAAAAAATTCAAGGCGAATATCGGTTTGAGACTTATGTTAGCTTGAGCTGTCACAATTGTCCTGATGTTGTACAAGCTTTGAACTTAATGAGTATCCTCAATCCTGGCATTACGAATACGATGATTGACGGTGCAGCGTTCAAAGACGAAGTAGAAAGCAAGGACATCCTGTCTGTGCCAAGTGTTTACCTGAATGGAGAGTTCTTCGAAAGTGGTCGTATGACGCTTGAAGAGATTCTTGCCAAGATCGGAAGTGCTCCGGACGCATCAGAGTTTGCGAATAAAGAACCGTTCGATGTGCTTGTTGTTGGCGGTGGTCCTGCCGGCGCTAGCGCTGCGATCTATTCTGCTCGTAAAGGAATTCGCACAGGTATCGTTGCTGAACGCTTTGGCGGACAAGTCAATGATACGTTAGGCATTGAGAACTTTGTAGGTACTCTATATACAGAGGGTCCTAAGCTCGTTGCAAGCCTGGAACAGCATGTGAAAGAGTACAATGTTGATGTGATGAACTTGCAACGTGTCAACCGTTTAGAGAAGAAGGATTTAATCGAAGTTGAGTTGGAGAATGGTGCTATTCTCAAGAGCAAGACTGTAATTGTATCTACAGGAGCGCGTTGGCGGAATCTCGGCGTTCCAGGAGAAGCAGAGCTCAAAAACAAGGGTGTTGCTTACTGTCCACATTGTGATGGTCCATTGTTTATTGGGAAACATGTCGCAGTTATTGGCGGAGGTAATTCTGGGATCGAAGCAGCGATTGACCTCGCAGGGATCGTAGGACATGTAACAGTGCTTGAGTTTGCCCCAGAGCTGAAGGCTGATTCTGTTCTACAGGAGCGGCTTAACAGTCTGCCTAATGCAACTGTCCTCAAGAACGTTCAAACGAAAGAAATTACCGGCACAGACAAGGTTGATGGGATTTCCTATATCGATCGCGATACAGGAGAGACTCATCATATTGAATTGCAGGGTGTATTCGTTCAGATCGGTCTTGTACCTAATACAGATTGGTTAGGCGACACGGTTGAACGCACTCGCATGGGTGAGATCGTAGTTAACAGTCACGGTGCTACTAACTTACCTGGTGTGTTTGGTGCAGGTGACTGTACGAATAGTCCTTTCAAGCAGATCCTCATTTCTATGGGTTCTGGTGCTACTGCAGCATTAGGTGCATTCGATTATCTCATCCGTAATTAAAAAAGAAAATGGTCTTGATCTAAATCGAAAGGGTAGTCCAGGAAGTTATTCCTGTGCTACCCTTTTCGTATTTGAATCGTATGTCCTCACAACACCTGTCTTCTTAATCCTCTTTATCTACTTTTTCCGTCGACTCTGGGAGTTGGGAGATGCGACGTACTAATTGCGTAATATCCGCACCTGTCAATGCCTTTACCGTCTCGGGCATCTTAGCCAAAATATCCGTTACATAACCCGTTACTTTGGATGCTCCTCCGCCCTGACCACTGCCACTATCGATAATTACAATTTTCTCTGTCTTCGACAACGGCTCAGAGATTGCACTAGCAATCGCCGGGAACTGATCGATAATCATTTCCGCTATTGCTGCTTCACCGTACTTCTTCATCGCTTCCGCAATCTTATCCTTCGCTTCTGCTTCAGCAAGACCCTTCAGCCTGATTACCTCGGCTTCTGCAGTACCTTCTGCCCGCTCCTTATCCGCATTCGCCTGCCCTGACAAGCGAACGGCTTCAGCATCCGCTCTTGCCTTAGCTTCGATCTGATAACGATCCGCTTCTGCACGTTGCTCCTGAGCGAATCTCTCCGCTTCCGCTTGCTTACGCACGGTAGCTTCCAGCTCTTTCTCACGACGTTCAATTTCCTTCGTCTCTAGCTCGATTTGCTTCTCCCGCTCGATAACCTGAATCTGCATTTCTTCTGCCTTAACCGATTGTAGCGTTTTGGCCTCCTGAAGCTTATAGGATTGGTCCGCTTCGGCTTTACGCATATCCTGTTCCTTCTTGAAGGACGCCTTCTTCACTTCCATTTCCTTCTCGGATTCAGCGATATTCGTTTCAGCGTTGAATTCTGCTTTCTTTCCATCCTCCATCGCTTTCGCCTTCGCAACCGTCTCATCGCGGAATGCGTTCGCTTTCGCAATTTCAGCGTCACGTTTCACAGAAGCGATCTGCGGTTGCCCGAGTGCTTCTAAGTATCCGTTCTTGTCTCGCACATCGCGAATCGTGAACGATACGATTTGCAGTCCCATCTTGTTCAAATCACTCGCTGCGACTTCCTGTACGTTGCGAGCGAACTCATCTCTATTTTTATACACCGCTTCAACAGTCATTTGTCCAAGTATTGCTCTTAGATGTCCCTCCAACGTTTGAGTTGCAATAATACGCAGTTCGTCTTCCGGTTTGCCTAGAAACTGTTCTGCTGCAGTGGAGATAGACTCGATATCTCCCTTGATCTTAATTTGTGCGACACCATCAACCATTACCGGCACACCTTGTGAGGTATATACTTCTGGCGTTTTAATGTCTAGCGTATGTACCTGTAAGGAGACGAATTCCGCATTTTGAACGACAGGCCATACGAATGCCCCACCCGCCTTAACAACCTTCATGCCATCTTTCGTTAATGCACCTGTAACAATCATGGCTTGGTCAGCTTTCACTGTGCGATATCTAGTTGAGAACACAATTGCTAGCAAGAACAACACAACGATAATTCCGATAGGAACAAGGTAAGTCACATTATCCATTGTAATTCCTCCTCTGAGCTTATGATGATGTAGTCAGATAGACTACCGAAAAACCGGGATATTATATTTGTTTAACGATAAAAGTACCGCTTACGACATCAACAATCCTCACCAATTCCCCTTGCGTGATCGGTTCTCCATGACCCGTGAGCTTAGCTGGTGCACTTAGTCGGATACCACCTTGTTCATAGATGATTTCTCCCTTGGAACCCTCCACAATCGTAGTAACCACCTCCGCCACTTTACCGATCATTTCTTGCGAAGATTTGGCCGCATTTTTCTCCGACCTGATCAAAGGCAATACGATAAATACAAACATTAGCGCTGATATGCAGAGTGCTGTTAAGCTTGCGATAATACCAATCAGAATACCGGGAAGGCTTGTGTTGACGGATAGAAAATAGCCACAGCCTCCGAATACTGTAAGGAAAGAGCCAATTGTTGTAGGGGATAAATAGGGGAGACTCCCTCCACTGGCATCAAAGCTAAAACTAAATATATCCCCAATAAATATCGTTATGACTGCATACACCAAACCGATTAAAAAAAGTGCCAAATATAACGTTTCCAGTACAATCACCTCCACGTTTCGATGTTAATATTGTATACGCTTGATAATACTGGAAGGTTTCTAATTAATATGGAATGTTCGTATGAATGATTGTCCATGAGGCAATAAATAAGTGATACGACTTCTTTAAAAGGAGATATCCCGCCGTGTTCGCTTTGGAAGCACTGAGTATTATTATTTCAGGATTTATTTTATTCAGAATTGCTGGTAAGAAAGTAATCGCTGAAATGACTCCTCTGGAAATGGTCACCACACTAGCAGTCGGTACAATTATTGGACACGCCGTATCTGATAACACGCTGTGGAAAACGATTGTAACGATTGCGATTTTTGTAGCTATGCTAATCGTATTTCAAACCGTTGCATTAAAGTGGAGATTATTTCAAACTATAATTATAGGTAACCCCACCTTAGTCATCATGAACGGTGTTATCTTGACACAAAATTTATCAAAATTACGAATGACTACTGAACAATTGGAGATGCGCATACGTCAAGTTGGAATATCCCATATATCCGACATCCATTGCGCAACGATTGAAGTAAACGGACAGCTTGGTTATGAACTCGCACAATCCGCCAAGCCTTTAACGCATGGCGAGTTAAAGCAGCTATTAAAGCAGTTGAGTGTCGATCTGCCGGATATAGAGCAGAAAAGCCATAATGTGTTTGAGAAATTAAATAAAGGCTAGGATTAGACATCTGAAGAGATTATTATTAAATGATAATTACTACTACTTTAAGGAATGAACTCTATGGATACCACAGCATTGTCACACGAAATTGTAGCCTACGATTTAAGTAGCTGTATCATTAATTATCGCGGAGAGCTAAAGTATCACTATGAAAAATCGAGAAATGCTTCCTCTCAGCTAATGCCTATTAACTCCTGCACCAAAAGTGTACTATCCGCCCTCATCTGCATTGCTATGGAACAACAGCTCGTTGCATCGCCAGATACTTTAATCTCACACTATTTCCCTCAGTTGCGTTATGAACAAGACGAACGTAAGAAGAAGATTACACTTGAGCATTTGCTAACTCTGACAGCAGGATTTCACTGGAATGAATTTGGCGGAATCAACTCCTTCCCAAAAATGACCCAATCTTCGGATTGGATACAATATGTGCTTGAACAACCTATGTCTGATACACCAGGCGCTAAAATGGTTTACAATTCGGGCGTATCACAATTACTAGCTGCGATATTAACACGCGCGACAGGGATGGAAATCACGCGTTATGCCGAGCTTCATCTGTTCAATCCACTCGGAATTGAACAATATGACTGGAACAGTGATCCACAGGGGATACATACTGGCGGATTTGGATTGCAGCTTTCTGCACAAGACATGCTAAAATTCGGTCTGCTTTATTTACATAAAGGGGTCTGGAATAATAGGGAAATTATCCCTCTTACCCGGGTGGATCATTCAACGAAGTCGGCCATTGCTGCAACACCACCTGAGCGAGGATATTACGGCTGGCATTGGTGGATTGATAGTGTAGATGCGCTCCACTACTATTACGCGAGAGGATTTGGAGGACAATTTATATTTGTTGTACCCACTTTCGAGACTGTCGTTGTACTCACTCGCAAACAGCGTAAGAAGGGCTTGTCCCCACACGATCTCTTCCGTCTACATATTGCTCCGTTGTTGATGTCTCCTCAAACAAATTAGGAAGGTCTGTAAAGTTAAAGTTAATCATCTGTTAACAAATAGAATGTATGCTGTATGTAAACATCATTTTCAGCAAAGAAAGGAAATCATCCTATGGGTATTCACACGTATTTTCAATCGCTAAACGATCTTGAGCGCATTATTCGCTGCCCAGGTAAATTCAAGTTTCAAGAGCATAGCGTATCGGCTCACTCTTGGAAGGTCGTTCAATATGCGAAAACGTTGGCGGACATCGAAGAAAGCAACGGAGTCACTGTAGATTGGAAGAAGCTATATGAAGTAACAAGCAGTCATGATTATGGTGAAATCTTCATTGGGGATATTAAAACGCCCGTGAAGCACTATTCTCTAGAGCTTCGATCCATGCTGCAGCAAGTAGAAGAAGGAATGGTCGCTCATTTCATTGATGAGCATATTCCAGAGGAATTTAAGCCTATCTTCCGTAGACAATTACGTGAAGGCAAAGACGATTCAGTGGAAGGACTCATCTTAGAAGTTGCTGATAAAATGGATCAGATCTATGAAGCTTTTGCAGAGCTACAACGAGGGAACACCGAAAAAGAATTTATCGTCATGTATCGAAATGCGCTTATCAAAATTAAACAAATTAAACTTCATTGCGTTAATTATTTTCTTCAGGATATCTTGCCCGATTTGGTAAGCGAAGGATCAAAATCCCCTATCGATATTGAAAAGATTACGAAAGAAGCGTTAGCCTCTTAGCTTTCACTTCCTCCGTAAGTCTTTGGTTAACCTCTGTTTACCTCAACTTATTAATAAAATCCTCCGCCTACCTTTACCTGTTTTGCAATCCGCACGATACTCTTTCTTAGCCTCTTATACTCTATCAATTGAGCGAATTTGTCTCGAATTAATATAATCTGCGGTAACCTAGCAACGTGAACGCCAAGCTTCTTTAGCCTTCCCAACCTGTTAAAGCTTGAAATTCAGACGCACGCATTAGCGTTACTGACATTTCGCCGCTTTTTTTGCCCTAGGCAAAGTTTTTGTCCTATAGGAAACATTTGCGCAATAGGTTAATATCATAGTTCGTGCGAGTAATTACATCAAAAAAAAATAAAAAAGTGCATAAAAAAAACTTGCAATTAGTTGCCCTGAGGAATAAAATTTTGTTAGATCAAAAAAAGTTTACCTAGGGAAAGATTGTACGTATAGCGAGGGTGTGACAAATAAATGAATGGTCAGGTTGAACAGGTACAGGAAAATACCGGGTGGCTACGACGCAGTTCTAATGTAAGCTTGGAGGAAGTTAACAACTCTATTAAAGTTCCAGACAAGGTGAAATTTTGGCGGAAGTTTTTTGCTTTTGCAGGCCCAGGATCGTTAGTAGCTGTAGGTTATGTGGACCCTGGCAACTGGGCGACATCAATTGCTGGGGGAGCGCGTTTTGGCTATACCTTGTTGTCTGTTATTCTAATTTCCAATTTGATTGCAATGTTACTTCAATCTCTGGCGGCAAAATTAGGGGTTGTGACGGGTCGGGATTTAGCCCAAGCGACTAGAGATGCGGTTGGAAAAAAAACATCGATTATTCTTTGGATTTTATCCGAGATTGCAATTATTGCGTGTGATTTAGCAGAGGTTATCGGATCGGCCATCGCTCTTAATTTACTATTCGGAATACCGTTACTACTGGGTATTTTAATAACAACACTAGATGTGTTGCTTTTGTTGCTTTTACAGAAGAAAGGGTTTCGTATTATTGAATCCATCATCATCGTCTTAATGGCGACGATATTCATTGTATTCGTATTTGAAGTGATCGTTTCAAAACCAGAAATATCAGCGTTATTAGGTGGTTATGTACCGAGGTTTGAAATTGTTACAAATCCGGAGATGTTGTTTATCTCTTTAGGGATCTTAGGAGCAACTGTAATGCCACATAATCTTTATTTGCACTCGTCCATCGTGCAAACAAGACAATTCAAACGAAATAAAGAAGGTCGGAAAGAAGCTTTGAAGTTTTCTATATTGGATTCGAATATATCACTAATTATTGCCTTCTTAATAAACTCTGCCATTCTTATTCTTGGTGCGGCTGCTTTCCACGGAAAAGGTTTGGATGTTTCTGAAATTGAAGGAGCTTATCAACTATTGAGCCCTACTGTAGGCGTAGGAATTGCAAGCACTTTATTTGCTGTTGCTTTGCTCGCATCTGGTCAAAATTCAACGATCACTGGAACATTAGCAGGACAAATTGTAATGGAAGGATTTGTGAACCTTAGAGTCACCCCATGGCTACGCCGTATAATTACTCGATTAATAGCTGTCGTGCCAGCATTTGTTGTTACGTGGATTGCCGGGTCAAAGGGAACAGGGGATTTACTCTTATGGAGCCAAGTTGTACTCAGTTTACAATTGCCCTTTGCAGTTATTCCGCTCGTATTATTCACAAGCGATAAAAGGAAGATGGGAGAGTTTGCAAACCGAACTTGGGTTAAAGTATTATCTTGGCTTTCTACTGTGATTATTCTATCTTTAAATATTTTCCTAGTCGCTTACATCATAATAACCGGTCATGATTTAGGTTAACTTCTGTACGGATGAACGATTACAGTCCGTTATACGTAATGTCGAAAAAACCGGATGAGACGGAATTGATCCGCTCATCCGGTTTAATTATTGCTTCAAGATCAGCTACCCCATAAACTCAGGCGCTCATTTAACAACTCTTGACGAAGTCCTTCTGCCTTTTTGACACCTGCCGCTTCGATATCGTTCAAGAATTTGTCCCAGATCTCGTCGAATTTCTCTGGCTTAGCAAGAATCGCCTCAGGAATCCGTTTCCATGTGATGTTCTTGATCTTCTCCTCGAGGACTACAAGCTCGCTATCACTCGGGATCGGAATGTTCCAGAGAGCACCCCATGGCTTTGTCTTAAACTCAGTTTCTTGTGGGAAGAGATCTTTCCAGGTCGTTGCCTTGTACGCAGAAAGAACTTCTTTTTCCACGTCACTATAATCGACTATTAATTGCTCTGGATACCTCGTAGTGAAGTAATTGCCTGTTGAATCTTTGACGCCGTCGCCGTAGTGACCGCTCAGCAAGTTGTAGCTTCCGATTCCGGATTCCTTTTGGAAATTGATCGCATCGTTAACTTTGCGATTGTTGACTTCTGCCGGAATGACGCGCTTGCCGTTCTCGATGTTGTAATGCTTGCCTTCGATACCCCAGTTCACGAGTATTTGACCTTCTTCGGAAGCAAGATAGTCCAAATACTTGATCGTACGTACCGGATCCGGATTGTTCACCGAGATCGCAACACCGGAACCGCCTGTGAAGCCTGTTGGCCAGAATGTCGTGTTTTTAAAATCTGTTGACATTGTTACTGGATAATGACCGTAAGCTTGATCAAACTTTCCTTCTGCCTTCAACGCTTTTTGACCATCGTCAAATTCCCACTTTTGGTCAATCAAGCCAAGAACGCGACCCGTTGCGATTTTTGCTTTGTATTGGTCATACTTTTGAACGAAAGATTCTTTGTCAAGCAGCCCTTCCGCATTCATGTGATTCAGCCAGCGGAAGTATTCTTTCTCTGCAGGACGACGGAAGTGATACGTTACTTCATTCGTGTCGATGTCAACATAGTATTCTCCATCATCGGAGCCACCAGTAACCTGGAATGCGGGATTCGTGACACCGATGTACATCCGCCAGTCGTCAGCAATAAGTGAAAGACCGATGTTCGGATTGCCGTTCTCGTCCTTTGGATGTTTTTCGAGGTATGCTTTGATCGCATTCTCATAATCCGTGACCGTGCGGATCGTCGGATAGCCGAGTTCTTTGACGACACGATGCTGCAGCTCGAAACCTCCGCCAGTATCAAAATCTTGTTTATCAATACCGTCATACGAAGGAATAACGTAAATCGCTTGATCGGATTCGCTATACTTAAGGCGATTCATTTTGCCTTCGAACAGCTTCTTCAAGTTCGGAGCATGCTGCTCGATTAAATCGGTCAAATCTAGCACAGCGCCAGCGTCCACGAATTTGCTAATGCTTGTTTTTGCACTGATAAGATCCGGATATTCTCCGCTAGAGGCAATGAGCGCAGATTTCTGTACAGCGTCACCAACAGCAAATTCCGCATCCAACGTGATGCCCGTCATTTCAATTAGTGCTTTACCTGTGTCATCCTGATTGTTCGCCCAGTTAGGGTTTACATCTTCGCTGTAATAAGTGAGTGTGAGCGGTGCAAGCTTTTCAGCTGGCTGAGAAGCAGTTGGCGAGCTCGAATCACTCGGGGAGGCGCTAGGACTACTAGAACCTTTGTTGTCTTTCGTGCCACAAGCGGCTAGCAAACCTGCCAGAAGCGCAACGCTTAACACGAGGCCTGGCCATTTTCTCTTTGATGCCATTTTGTACCCTCCTAATGTATATTTCAATTGCTTATTGTATTACGGGCGAACCCGTTGATACCGCTGTTAATGCCTGCCCGGGAAAGGTTTTCGCACGGATCGATCAGCCTTTGACCGAGCCAAGCGTCAAGCCTTTGACGAAATAACGCTGCAGGAACGGATAGACGAGCAGGATCGGCACCGAGACGAAAATCGTGATTGCCATCTTAACCGAATCTGGTGAGACAGTGTTCGTGATTTGGCTAATGTTCGGTGATCGATAATCGCCGGAATTGTTTGTCGTACTTTGAAGTACTTTCACAAGCTCGAATTGCAATGTCGTCAACTGCTCGCTAGAACCGTTGTACAAGTAAGTATCGAACCAAGAGTTCCACTGGCCGACCGCTAGAAACAGACCGATCGTCGCAAGCGCGGGTTTCGTCATCGGCAAGATGATTCGCCAATAGATTGTAAAATCGTTAGCTCCGTCTATCTTAGCCGATTCCTGAATTTCGTAAGGAATGCCGTCCATGAACGACCTGACAACGAAAACGTTAAATGCGCTAACAATACCAGGAAGAACATATACCGCGAAAGTATTCATCATATGCAAATCTTTTATCAAAATATAGAACGGAATCAATCCGGCAGTAACGTACATCGTGATGGCCAAGTATGTCGATACGAACTTGCGTCCTTGGAAATCGCGTCGCGCAAGTGTATATGCAAGCATCGATGCACTGAGCAATCCGAGTACAGACCCGATGAGTGTACGTAGCAATGAATTTTTGAAGCCGGTAAACAGCGTATCGTACGTGAAGATCGCTTTATAATTATCCAACGAGAATTGACGAGGGAAGATTGTAATTCCGCCACGCACGCTGTCAGTCGAATCATTCAACGATATAGCGAGCACGTTGAGAAATGGGTAGAGCGTGACGAACGCTGCGACGATGAGAAAAGTGTAGATGAGAACGTCGAAAATCCTTTCGGACCGGGAGACGCCTCTGCGAATGCTGCGAGCCGACATGCGGGTCACCTCCTAGAATACGCTTTCTTTCGAGAATCGCTTGAAAAGTCCGTTTGCCGTGAAGAGCAGAATGATTGCGACGACTGAGTTGAATATGTTGATCGCCGTAGCGAATGAAATCCGGTTGATCTTAATTCCATACTCTAGCGCGTACAGATCGAGCACCTTCGAGTAATCTACAACAAGATTATTACCGAGCAGGAACTGCTTCTCGAAGCCGATGTTGATCAGGTTGCCGATCGACAGGATCATGAGAATAATAATTGTCGGACGAATGCTAGGCAATGTAATATGCCACATTTGCCGTATTCGGCTAGCACCATCGACCCTGGCTGCTTCGTAAAGCTCCGGTGCAATGCCTGCCATCGCCGCCAAGTAGATGATCGCATTCCAGCCTGTTTCCTTCCAGACATCTGACAGCGTTACAATTCCCCAAAAGTAATGCCCCTTTGCCAGCCATTGAACGGGTTCATCGATTATTCCGACCCACACTAGCAAATCGTTAATCGCTCCATTGTCGGTCGATAGCATCTTGGACACGATACCTGCGACGACCGCCCAAGAGACGAAGTGTGGCAAATACGAGATCGTTTGCACCGTTTTCTTGAACGCCATTTGTTTTACTTCGTTGAGTAATAGCGCGAAAATGATTGGAATTGTAAAGCCTGCGATCAACGACATGAAACTCATCGCAAGCGTATTGCGCATTACCAGATAAAACGTATCATCATGGAAGAGCATCCGAAAGTTATCAAATCCGACCCATTCCCGCTCCCATACTGAGAGCTTTGGCTTGTACTTCTGAAATGCCATTATCCAACCCCATAAGGGGTAATAGGTAAAGAGGAACGCCCAAGCCACGAACGGCAACGACATTAAGTACAAATACCGATTTTGGATAGCTCGCTTGAGAAATTTCGAAATTTTCGATGGTTCCGATTCCACGACCGCCGAGGTACCACTTTCCGGTATCGCTTTCATGTAAATCCCTCCTTGCTGTATTAATCAATAATAATGAAAACGCATTCATTCGGCTACACTCAGGATCCGTAGAATATTCATGTGAAAATCAGACAAACAAAAACGGCTTCGCAGTCCTTGGACTGGATTATGCCCGAATACGCGGTCCAACTTCATTAGACAGCTTTGCGGAGGATTTACAGACAATGAACAAAAAAACCGTTCCCATAAAGATGATGGAAACGGCATGCCGATCAGGTCACCCAAATTAGGCTTTACTCGGTTGGTTCGTCTCCCTCGGGGTTTTTCCGAAATGAAATCGGAGACGAGCCGACATACTTGCGAAATTTGGCGTGAAAATAATCCACGTTCGTATATCCGATCTGTTCCGCGACTTGGTATACTTTTTTTCCTTGACGGAGCAATTCCTTCGCCTTATCGATTCTGACTTTGTCCAGATATGTGTTGAAATTGTCGCCGGTTGTGCTTTTGAACAGCTTGCCTAAATAAGAACTGTTGTAACCTAGCGCTTCGGCCAACGTTTCCAGCCTCAGGTGATCGGAGCTGTTGCGATGGATGAGCTCGATCATTTTACGGACTTGTTTATCCGGTCCCGCATCCTTCTCGTTCAGCTTGTCGCAAATCCCCATGCAAATCGAGGACAGTTTCTTCAGCAAGTGCTCGTATCGGTATTCACCGTATAACGCGGTCACTTCCGCATTATACGTTTGAACATGTTCCCGCAGCTCTGGCCTGTTCAGCGACAATCTGGAAATCGTAGCCGACATTTTTGAGACGAAGCCTCCCTTGATCTCCAGTTCGTTCGCTCCCGCAGCCAACCAGCTTGAGCCCATCCCGTGCAAAGCGTCCTCGGCGGCTTTCGGATTTGCGGCATCCAAGGCTAGGAACAGCTTGTCGTCCGCGGAGATGGCTTCCGAATCCGTTCCGTTGCCTTGCAGTTCAGGTTCTGCAAGATGAAGCTTACCTCCCGAATACAGAAAACGTTGCTTTATGAGCGAGCAAGCCCGTTCGTAAGAACGCCCTAGCAGCTCAGGTTTAGGTACCGCGCCTCCCGCGACCACGATGAAATCTAGCCCGCATTTCCCACAAGCCTCGTTGATTAGATTGTAGGTCGCGCGGTGCTTGGACGGTGACTCCGCAGTCTCCTTTAAGAGCACGCCGACATAAGAGTCAATGGAGAACACGATTCCTCTGCCTGTATGATCGAAGGACTCTGCCAACAGCCGTTTGACTTGGGCGATCGTTGCTGCGTCGATTTCTTCACGACTCAGAGGCTTGACGAGGGCGATCTCATAAGATGACCAATTCCAATCGTTCGTTCCGATCGGCACCGGATCTTTCCCAGATAGTAGCTCTAAGATCCGGCTTTCCCAGTCCCGATCCCGGCCTCGGTTGATTACGCGATTATCTTCATCTATCTCATCTTTGACCTTGCGCAGATAGCTAATGAGTTCATCCTCATCGATCGGCTTAAGTAAATAGCCGTCGACCTTCAATTGCAACGCCGTGCGCGCGTATTCGAAATCAGCATACCCGCTAAGAATCAGAAAATGAGGACATGGCCGGTATTGCTCGTGAATTTTACGCAGCAGCTCAAGGCCGTCCATTCCCGGCATGCGAATGTCGACGATCATCAGGCTAGGCTCCAGCTGTTGATGCTTGCGTAGCGCTTCCGCAGCGTCGGAAGCGACATCCACAACCCGAAAGCCATGCTCCTCCCAATCTATGATCGTCCGCAACCCTTCCCGGATCAACGGCTCGTCGTCTACGATTAATATGCTATACATCACTACCGTCTCCTTCCGCGGGTATGATAAACGACATCCGGGTGCCCTTGTTCAATTTGCTCTCCATCTTCAATCCGGATGCCTCTCCATAGGTCATCAGCAGCCTTTGTTGGATGTTGTGCAAACCAATGCGTTCTGCTTTCTCATCCGACAGTGAGCGAAGCACTTCTTCAAACTTCGTCTCCGTCATGCCGATTCCGTCGTCTTCGACGATCACGTTCAATTTATCATCCTCCAGCCAAGCTCTGACAGCGACTGTACCTCCGCCAATCGCCTTCTCCAGTCCGTGCACGACTGAGTTCTCGACGAGTGGCTGGATCAAAAGTGGCATGATTTTCGCTTTCTCCGCAGCCGGGTCGAGATAAAGCTCGAACGAAATCCGGTCCTCATGACGAAACTTCTGAATTTCAAGATAGCAACGGATGATGTCGAATTCCTCGAGTAAATGAATTTCTTTCCCGGTTAATTCCAGGTTTTTTCTCATGAGCTTACCCAGCATTTTTACCGTTTGGGAAATTTCCTTCTCCCCCTTCACATGCGCCTTCATTCGGATTGATTCCAACGCGTTGTACAAGAAGTGAGGATTGATCTGGCTTGCCAGCATCTTCAGTTGGATCTCGTTCTGCTTCCGCTCCATATTACGGGTGAGCTCGGATGAAGCTTGCACTTCCTCCATCAATTCCCGAATACTGCCGACCATTTGGTTGAACTGACGCTTGATCTGTCCGATCTCGTCGTTCCCGTCCACGATGAGCTCTGTATTGAAATTACCCATTGATACTTTGCTGATCTGCTTGTTGAACTTCAGCAAACGGTTAGTCAGAACAGTGCAAATCGAGTAGATGAGCACGAGCGCAACTAAAAAAACGACAATGAGAATCTGAAATCCGACCGACGTAATTCGGTTTGCTTCCTTCATGATGCTCTCGACCGGAAAAACGGATACAATCTTAAGGTCGTTATAGCTATTCTCCGGCCATATGTTTTCCACGATTACTTTGGATACAACGCCATTCGCTGACAGCTCGTACTTGCCGGGACCAAGGCCCGCAATCTGCTCCCCCCATGCCAAATCGGCAAGCCCTTTGCCTATCATCTCCGAGCGATTCGAGGCAACGACGATACCCATCTCATCGGCAAGCGCAATTTCCGGTTCTTCCTGTCTAAGGAACGCGCTCAATTCTGTCGTGTTGACGTCGATTTGCAGTAAACCGACCGATCTATTCTCGGGGAAATAGACGCTTCGGACAAGACTCAGCATGCTGTCCGACGAACGAGATATGCTCTTGAAGTAATACCAGCCGAGTCGTCCTGTTTGCTCGATCGCTGCGCGGTACCAGAACGTTGCCCGGGTTTGCTCGTCGAGCGGGGTAAACTCCCAATTGTCGATCAACGTCGGATTATCCACGTATATTTTGAAGCGTTTCACTTCTGTATTGAAATCGAGAAAAGTTTTGAATTTTTTATAGTTACGATATGCATCTACAACTTGATAGACACTCTGGTAATTGGTTGTTGCAACATCCGCCAGATCGGAGTCGAGAGTGAGCTGGTTGGCCAGCAGCACGGGGACGCTCAAAAGCTCATGAACGCGGCTAGCGACGCGCTCCACCGTGCTCTCCGATTGTTGGGTTGCATGTTCCAGCGCTGTTTGCCGGAATTCCTGAACGACAAAAAATCCGATAACCATGATTGGCAAAATAAAAACCAGCATGTAGGACCACACCATTTTGTTGCGCAGTTTCATGTCGTTGAATCTTCTGGCGTAACGATGCACCGTTCCTCCCCCTTTAATTCAGTTATAGGTTAGCACAACGGTAATTGCAAGCGTTTGCACAATTAATACATACTTATCTGTCGAATTTTCTTAATTCGTTACGATCTAGGTTATCATGGAAACATTACATAATCTACCACTTAGCAGCGACTGTTTGTCCTATGGATTCACGGTAATGGACTTACCGTCGCTTCACACATCAAAGCCAGCCTATTAGGCTGGCTTTGATAGTTTAAATATTATATACGAAACGAGCCCGTGGCTACTCTTCTTCGTTATGCTTTAGTGGCTGTGATATTAAAATAGCCATCCTTGACCCACATTTTATAAGTCATTCCGTTCTTAGTAAACTCTTTAGACTGGGTTTGACTCGTTTTTTTGTTAGGAAGTGCATTGATCCAATCGTTGATTATAGTAGCACCATAAGCTTCATTACCGTCCGGATCAAGTGTATACACGAGTGAAAGGCTTGCTAGGATATGTCCGATTCTTGCACCATGTACTGGACTCATGCCCGCTTCTGCTGCATCGTTGATCTCTCGTTGCGTTGGATAAGTCATCTTCTCGCGGATTGTAACGCTTTTCAAAGTGTTGTCATTGTTGATTACTCCAGTAAGTGTACCCGACCATGTATTCCCTATTAGCTGTTTAACCCCATTCACTGTCTTAACTTGATACTTGTCTATTACAACTTGATCCATCAAATTCTTGTCTTTGTTATATTCCTTAATGAATGCATCTGCGCTACTATACAATTTATTCTTATTAACCGTCTTGATTTGCAAATATTGATCTACCGCTCTTTCCACATAGGACTCATTACGATATACAAAGTCTAGACCTTCTAGGCTTGGCGTGGTCTTTTTCACTTGTGTGTAGGGCGAAAAATATTGTTTGCGATTTGAACTGTATTGTTTTTCGTTCACCGCTTTGCCTTTAAAGGTGTAACTATCTCCAGTCTCGTCACTGTATGAACTTGCACTGATCTCCGTTGTTTTGAGCACACTTCCGCTAAGTGTGATCAGATATTCATGACTGTCCCAGCCAGCAATACCGCTCATACCATCGTAAGCAAATATGCTATACTTTCCAGATTCTTTATGTTTATACAAGGAGAATGAAGGAAAGCCTAGTTTAATCCCATTGACGCTTCCGTAACCAGAGCCTGGTCCTTTGTGCGTTAACGCAACTAGCTTTCCATTTCTGAATGTATAAGCCATATCGATATTATTAGTCAATCTGTAATCTTCTCCTGCGAACAATTCTGGAACGCCGTCCCTGTCGATATCAAACATAGAAATTTTACTCGTCTGATCCCATTTATCTGATTGTATATACTCTATTATTTTTGCCTTGTACGCCTGTCTCCAGTTGGTCGTCTGCTGGGCAGCGGACACTGCACCTGCCTGGAGCAATAATCCAATTGCCAATAAAATACTTAGCGATCTCTTCATCATGATGAACCCCCATCTATGCAGTTATTTTTTAACATTCCAAGAATACTACCATACCGATTATTATTAGTCTATCTGTCCGCTTTGAATTTCTGGGCGAAGAGAGAGATTCCATTCATACCGCTTTCTCACTGATGTGACCAAGTTATTTGTTAATTTGTTTAATAACCATAGTGAATTGTAAACTTATTACGGGGAAAACCAATTTTATTACACGGTATAATCAACTTTAGATAGAGATGAGTATCGCACCAAAATGTAAGCGCTATTATACAATGTTTAATCATTTGGGAGGAATGTGTTAGATGAGTGGCAAATACAAAAGAATGATCATGATCTTATTCATAGCGGTCGTGCTTGTTTCGTTATGCTGGCTAGCCTTTAATAAAGGAGCTGACACGCCAGCAGATACTGCCATCTACAATGGAGATATATTAAACACTACTAAGGATGGCTCTAACAATGAACCTAATCCTGGACCAGAGACATCTGGAGCACCCTCCTCACAATTCAAAACAATCACGTTCGAGGATGACACGGCAGGTGGCTTTTCAGGAAGAGCAGGTACTGAAACTCTAACGATTACCGGCGATGGCAATCATACCGAAGCAGGGTCAAAAGCTTTAAAAGTAGAGGGCCGATTAGATACATGGCATGGACCATCATTGCGTGTAGAAACCTATGTTGACAAGGGCTATGAATATAAAGTTACGGCTTGGGTCAAGCTGATCTCCCCTGAGAGCTCCCAGCTTCAGTTGTCTACTCAAGTGGGTGACGGAAACAGCGCCAATTATGTTACGCTTGCTTCCAAAACGATTAGTACGAGCGATGGCTGGGTTCAATTCGAGGGGAGCTACCGTTATAACAATGTAAGTAGTGAATATTTAACCATCTATATTGAAAGCTCTAGTAACGCTACAGCTTCTTACTATATTGATGATATCAGCTTTGAACGTACAGACTCTGGTTCGATTTCCATACAAAAAGCTCTTACTCCGATTAAAGATGCCTATGAAAGCAATTTCTTAATCGGAAACGCAATTTCTGCAGAAGACTTAGAAGGAGTCAGACTTGAACTACTCAAGTTACACCACAATGTCGCAACTACAGGCAATGCCATGAAGCCGGATGCACTCCAGCCAACAAAGGGTAACTTCACCTTTACCGCGGCAGATGCGCTTGTCGATAAAATCCTAGATGAGGGTATGATGATGCACGGACATGTGCTCGTATGGCATCAGCAGTCACCTTCTTGGATGAATAAGACAGCAGCAGGTGCCCCTTTGTCACGAGATGAAGCTCTCGCCAATATGAGAGATCATATCAAAACGGTTATTGAACATTTTGAAGATAAA
Organism: Candidatus Cohnella colombiensis; assembly: GCA_029203125.1. GTDB lineage: Bacteria > Bacillota > Bacilli > Paenibacillales > Paenibacillaceae > Cohnella > Cohnella colombiensis. Next base: position 162,927 of record CP119317.1, on the reverse strand, counting down.
GTAATTTCATGGGACGTTGTCAATGAAGCAATGAACGATAACCCAACAAACCCTACAGATTGGAAAGCGTCGCTGCGACAATCCCCATGGTACGAGGCTATTGGTGACGACTACTTAGAACAGGCATATTTGGCAGCAAGAGAAGTTGTAGACGGTCATCCCGATTGGAACATCAAGCTTTATTACAACGATTATAATGAAGATAATCAGAACAAAGCACAGGCCATCTATAATATGGTCAAAGATATCAATGACAGGTATGCGGTAAAACATCCAGGGAAGCTCCTGATCGATGGAATTGGCATGCAGGGCCATTACAATATAAATACGAATCCAGACAATGTTAAATTGTCCCTCGAAAAATTCATATCTTTAGGCGTTGAAGTTAGCATAACTGAGCTGGATATTCAGGCCGGAAACAATTTTGTGTTATCCGAAAAGCAAGCTAATGCTCAGGGGTATTTATATGCGCAGTTATTTAAGATCTTCAAAGAACATGCTGCTAATATCACACGTGTTACCTTCTGGGGAATGGATGACAATACAAGCTGGAGAGCCTCTTCAAATCCGTTATTATTCGATAAAGACCTGCAAGCTAAACCAGCCTATGATGCAGTTATTAATCCAGAAGCATTCATAGCCGATCATGAGCCTGAGTCGACAGAAGCCAAGCAAGTAACGGCAGCTTTTGCTCATCCTACCATCGATGGAATCGTCGATGATGTTTGGAGTGGGACTCCCGAAATACCGATGAATCAATATCAGATGGCTTGGAAAGGAGCAACTGGAGTAGCTAAAGCACTGTGGGATAATGAAAACCTGTATGTTCTATTCCAAGTCAGCGATGCACAGCTTGATAAGACGAGTACAAACGCATGGGAACAGGATTCTGTTGAAATCTTCTTAGATCAAAATAATGCTAAAACATCGTTCTATCAAGATGACGATGGACAGTACAGAATAAACTTTGACAACGAGACTTCATTTAATCCAACGAGTATCGCAAATGGTGTCATCTCTGCAACTAAAGTTTCAGGAACAAACTATACAGTAGAAGTAATGATCCCGTTGAAATATATAACGCCAATGAACAACACAAAGTTAGGTTTTGACGTGCAAATTAATGATGCTAAAGCTGGAACTCGTCAAAGCGTTGTAGCTTGGAACGATCTAACTGGTACTGGATATTTGGACACATCCGTTTTCGGTGTGTTAACCCTTATTGGAAAAGCTACCGATTAGATAATAGATGTTTTATGTAATCAAATTCCAAATCTAAGGGGGCAACTCGCCCCCTTATCGTGAGCCTCCAACTGTCGATAGTAGCTCTGCACATCGATAGGGGCGTGTCAATAAAGGTGACCTGCCTTCACAATCGTTCAGTCAAACAGAGCGGATATTTCTAATATTAAGGCAACACCACCATTTCCCAATATTGTAGCTCCGGCTATCCCGTCTACTTTCCCTAAATAAGAGCCTAGGGATTTTATGACGATCTCTTGATTACCGATGAGGTCATCGACAATAAGAGCTAAACGTTTTTCCGCAGATCCCACGATCACTAGAGGTAAAGTTTTCTTGCTGCCGATCTCTCTTCTGGCCCCTCTGTTGATGCCCAAATGGTCATGCAGCCATACGACCGGTATCACTTGATGACGAATCAAAATAACCGGTCGGCCCTGAACATTCTTTATCTCATCTTCTGTCACCCTTACAATCTCGGCGATATTACTCATAGGAATAATAAACGTTTGATTTTGCAGCTTAACCAAGAGTCCCACAATAATAGCGAGCGTTAATGGAAGTTTGATTTGAAACCGAGTTCCCCGCCCCAACTTGGTTTGGATATCTATGAGACCATTGATCTTCTCAATATGGCTTCGGACAATATCCATCCCTACTCCGCGGCCGGAAACATCGCTCACGGTCTGAGCTGTTGAGAAGCCCGGGCGGAAGATCAGCTCTATCGCTTCCTTGTCGCTGAGTAATTCCGCCTCTTCCTGAGTTATTACCCCTTTGTTCAATGCGGAGGCCTTCATTTTAGCCGGGTCTATCCCTGCCCCGTCATCCTCAATACAGATGACCACCTGATTATCTTCATGGGTCGCTCGAATTAGAAGCTTACCTTGGGGACTCTTGCCCGCGAGCTTCCTTTTCTCCGGAGTTTCAAGTCCATGATCGAGGGCATTTCGAATGAGGTGGATCATTGGATCGGCAATTTCTTCGATTAACGTCCGATCCAATTCCGTATCTTTCCCCTCCATAATCAGCTCGAGTTCCTTACCTAGGTCACGGGACAGATCCCTAATCATACGGGGGAAACGGTTAAACAGCTGCTCAATTTGAAGCATTCTTGCTTTCATTACGCTTTCCTGCAGGTCGCCTATGATCCGAGAAAGATGGTCAGCAATATCCGCAAGCTCACCAACTGACTCATCCACCAAACGTCGTTTCTGTGTTCGTTCTATCTGATGGATTCGGGTCTGGTCAATGACCAGTTCACCTACAAGGTTCATGAGATGATCCAGACGTTCCACACTCACCCGGATGGATGGCGAGGATTTAGCTTTCCCCGCCTGCTTGGACTTTTCAGAAGCTATAGGAACGGCTTGTACGTCTTGGGCATTCCTGAACTCCGTTTTCTGAATGTCTACCCTTTCAACCTGAACCTCCGCCACGTCAGATAAATTGGCAACAAGTGCGTGAATGTCCTCCGATTGATGAGACCCTGCATATAAAAAAGTAACAATCGTGAACGAGTCGCTTAATTGTTCATCCATGCTATCCAATTCCGGGGACGAAAGTAGTACCTCTCCCCATTCCGATAATTTGGAATGGATCACATAGGCCCTAGCCCCCTTGATTAGACAATCCAAAGAAATCCGGACATGAATCCAGAATACGTTGGTTCCATTTTCTTGTGCTTCCTGTACAGCTAGACGCATGGACAAGTTAAGCTCCGGAAAAGAAGGGAACGTTGGCTCTGTATGATGCGGAAGCTCCTCGGGAGACTCCGTGGGAGACTCCGCGAACAATTGTAGCTCGCGGACGAAATTTGAAATATCCGTTGTGGTTTCAACGTTTTGGACAATATCACTTTTCAACAGCTTCAAACAGTCGAGAGATTTGAAGAGTAGGTCCGTAAGCGAAGAAGTTACCTCCCTTTTCTTGCTTCTCACCTGGTCTAGAAGATGCTCCATATGGTGGGTTAATTGCTTCATATCTTCATAACCCATAACCGCAGAGGAACCTTTCAAGGTATGAGCCGCACGAAATAGGCTTTGCACAACCTCATCGGAGCCTGCTTGCTCCAGCTTTAGGATTTCATCGTCCATCACCTGAAGCTGCTCCTCCAACTCCTCAAGAAAAACCTCTCTATATTCGGTTAACATGCTATCTCCAGTACTAGTCATGAAGTAAGACCTCATCCAGCTTTAGAATGCCGACCAAACCATTGCCGGTTATACCGATTCCCACGAAAAAGTTACCAGCGATACCACCCACCTGCTCCGGAGGAGGTTGAATATCCGTGAAGGTTGTGACTTTATTGACATGGTCGACGATGATTCCCACTGTGTCTTCATAGTGATGTACAACCACAATCCGTGTCGTCTTCAAATAATCTGTCTCTTCGATTGCGAACAAATTTCGCAGGCTGATCACTGGTATGATCTTTCCTCTAAGGTTGATAACCCCTCTTACATAAGGCTTAACGTTAGGGATTTGGGTAATGTCTTGAATTTTAATAATCTCATATATATCTTGAATTCGGATCGCATATTGCTCGTCCTCAATGCCGAACTCTACATATTGCTCTTGTGCCGTTACTTGCACATCCTCACCTCTGCTCTACAGATCTGGGAATCCTCAGTTTATTTTATCTTAAATATGGAAACAGAATCGTTCAAACCCTCTGCAAGATGTGCCAAGGACTGCGAGGTTGCCGCAGTTTCTTCTGCTGCTGCAGCTGCCTCCTGGCTGGCCGCCGAAATGCTTTCAATTGACTTTCTTACTTCATCCGTTTGAGCAGCTTGTTCTTCGCTTGCGGCTGCAATTTCACTAACCTTCTGTTCCGTATCGTTAATCATAGCGATAATTCGTTCAAAGGCTTTGCCTGTTTCTTGTGTTTGGTTTACTCCATTGGAAACGGCGATTACACTACGATGCGTATTTCCTTGCATTTCTTTAATGATGATCGTAATTTGTTTGGTAGCCTCGCTACTACGTTCCGCAAGCTTGCGTACTTCATCCGCAACGACAGCGAAACCTCGGCCTTGTTCCCCTGCACGCGCGGCCTCAATAGCTGCATTAAGTGCTAATAAATTGGTTTGATCCGCGATATCGTTAATGACTTCGATAATCTCGCCTATTTTTCCGGAGTCTTGTTCCAGCAATGTCATTTGCGAACTGACTTGGGTCATGCTATCGACGGAGTTCTGAACGATGGTTCCGCCCTCTTGTGCAATGGATGTTGTTTTAGAAGCCAATTCAGCTGCGCCCTCGGCATTCTCGGCAACGGCATTAATGGCTAACGAAAGCTCGTTGAACCGCTCTTGCATGTTCATCGCCGCCTCGGCTTGCATCGAGCTTCCGCTGGCGATTTCCTCGGTAGTTGCTGATATTTGTTCCGAGGAGGAAGCAACATTATGAGAAGAATTAATGACATCTTCGATTAAATCTCTTAACTTATGAACCATATGATTCACAGAGGATGACAGCTGCCCCAGCTCATCCTTCGAACGAATTTCAATTTCCTCCGTCAAGTCCCCGTTCGCGATCTTTTCCGTTGCACCTATTAATCTTGTAAGAGGTGAAGTGATGGAACGAAGAATCCATATGAGGAGAAGAGCCCCTATCAAAATAGATATGACTATAACCATTACCGTTGTGTACAGAATATTTCGGGTTGCGTCAGAGATTTCCGATAACTCGATAGCACCAATAATTTTCCATCCGGTAAGCTCATTGGTTATAAACACTGCAGTTTTGGACATCCCATTAAACTCATACCTAAAAAACCCTGAGTCTTTCTCGTAAAACTTCGTAATAAATGACTCTGTATTTTCCGTCCCTACAGCACTCGTCGGGTGAGTAATGTATTTATGTTCCTTGTCCAAAATCGTTACATAGCCTTCTTCTCCGATTGTAATTCTATTAGTTTGCTCAGCCAACTTCGTTAAGCTCAAAGCTACGGCAACGACTCCAGACCCATCTTCAGTTGCTTTGGAGGTGATTACGGTAACATTGCCTGTTCCATCAGCGGAAACGATCGGATCATTGACCACTGCTTGCCCCTTTTTCTCCATTGCATTGATATACCATGAACGCGTCCGAGAATCAAAGCCTTCTCCCATATCTTTATAAGGCGATGAAATAAACTGCCCTGACATTGTTCCGAATTGTACATTCCCATATTGTTCTTTAACTGCCATTAAAGGATCTAGAATTTGCATAGTCGCTGAATTCGTCGAGCCATCAACCATCGTTCCTTTCACGGCTTTGGCCATGTAGCCCACATCCAGTAAACTTGAGGCAAGTAATTGATTAAGTTCATTGTTTACGACCTGAAGGCCTTGATTAGCACTTTTATTCATTTGATAGACGACCGCGTCATATGCGCTCTGATAAGAGAACCATCCAATTACACTACTTGGTAAAATAAGAATGGCTAGGAAAGCGATTATTAAACGGTTTTTTATGGTCATTCGCAACATAATTCCAACCCTCTTTCGTTAGTGTATTTATCCTTTAGCTAATACTTTTTTTATGGAGTCCAGCACGCGTTCCTCTTGGAAAGGCTTTACAATAAAATCTGCAGCACCGGCTTGAATAGCTTGTACGATCAAGCCTTGCTGTCCCATAGCGGAGCACATAATAATTTTGGCATTCGGATCTGACTCCTTAATTAATGTGGCTGCTTGGATTCCATCCATAATGGGCATCGTGATATCCATCGTGACCAAATCAGGTTTGAGACTCGCGTACATTTCTACTCCCACAGATCCATTTTCTGCTTCACCTATGACCTCGTGACCACCCTTTTGAACAATGCTTTTGAGCATCATACGCATAAACGCGGCATCATCAACGACTAAAACTTTTCCCATTATTACACTCCTTGCTTCTGTAAAAGTAAGATGATATTGATTTCTCCAACTTGATCAATCCTTAAGGATACCGAGAGTCCCCTATCAAATCCATACAAATGAAGTGCACCTACCATCACTGTAGGGGGTGTAATATCAATTGTTTTCCCCGCCTTAGATATAAGGGTTGACGCGTTTCCAGCTATCATGTTCGCGAGCTCCCCAATAAAGCTATGTAGGACCTCATCTTCAAGCTGCATTCCGTACATCGATAGACCTAGCTTGCCAAAGGTTGATGAATCACCCTGCATGACGATTCTGCCATGAATATCGCCAGTGAAGCCTATAAGCACTCCGATATCACTTTGAACCACCGAATCTAGTAACACATTCGGAGATTGAGCAAAAGCGGGAATCGGAATGACCTGGCGAAAGGATTCAATGAAGTTTGATAACAATCCGGTAATTCTTTCAGTAGTTTCCTCCACTAATTGCCATCCTTTTGTAGTTTTTTAGTCTGTTGATTCATAGATTCCCCAAATTAGTTATCTGGAACCACATCTAATCATAAGATCCCAGACAATGGCGTGTAACCGAAAAATACCTGCGTGATAACGCAAATATTATGCGGAATTCTGTAATTTTATGCCGAATCCCCTTATTATCAATAGAAAAAAACCACTCTTCGAAAGTGGTTTGGTTGAACGTATTGTGTTTTTAACTATCCTTACTTTGAGATTGGAGGAAGATCCAAGTCCGTTATAAGGTTCATTTGTTTGGCCTTCATTGCCGCTTCAAACCTTGATTTAACGTTTAATTTTTGAAAAAGTGTGGTTAAGCTATACTCCAATGAGCGCTGGCTCATGATCAAGTCTTCAGCAATCTCTTTGTTGCTCTTTCCTATCGCTATTTGGTTCAAAATCTGTTGTTCTTTATCCGTAATGGCGAGCGCCTCTATCTCATTCTGCAATGCGATGTTTACCCTTCTTAGCTGCTTCATCAAGGTAACCGGCAAAATGGCTTCTCCTCGCATTGCGCAACGAATAGCTGTGACCAGTTGTTCCTTATTTGCCGTTTTTAATACGAAACCAGAGATTCCTGCTTCGATCATTAAGTTAAAATGTTTATTAAATTCAAAACCGGTATAGATCAATATCGTTATATTGGGACTTTTGCTCAATGCTTTTTTCGCAAGATCAATCCCGTTCATTTCTGGCATATGGAGATCAACGAGAATCACATCGAAATGTTGATTCACCGCCAATTCTAAAGCGTTCGCAGGGGTTTGTGCAAAAAAAACCTTCATATCTCCTTCCTGTTCCAGCAAAACCTTCGTACCTTCCATTACCGAGGGATGATCGTCAACTAATAGAATGTCAATCATGCTGTCCGCACACCTCAATTTGACTACTCAGTGATTTCTCCAGGAGTCGGAATATTAATGTAAACTGCCAATCCTTGATTCCGATAGGATCTAAATTCTATTGTTCCGTTCATGCTTCGAACTCTTTCCTTCATCCCATAGACGCCCATGCTGACAAAGCTATCCTCCACCTTATTGATATCCATTCCGATTCCATTGTCTTCGTATATCAATTGCAACCAACTAGGTCCACTTCTCAGGGAAATATTCACCTTTGTTGCATTGGAATGCTTCGAAGCATTGGCTAAAAGCTCTTGCACGATCCGGTATACGCCAATAATTTGATCATCCAATAATGAAATATGAGAATCCGAATAATCAAACTGAATGGAATAATTAGCTCGCAGCTGCGTCATTTCGAATAAGGCTTCGAGGGAGGAGACAAGGCCTTCTTCCTTCAACAACGGCGGTCTTAACTCATTACAAGTGATACGGATTTGATAAATCACATCCAAAAGTCCTTGCTTGATTTGATCCAGCGGTTCACGAAATTGGACGGGAAGTGATCCATTCACTAGTAAATGATCTAGCTTACGATACCAAATAATTTGTTCCTGCAAGGCAGCATCATGAAGATCTTGGGACAATTGTTTTCTCTCATGCTCAGAAAGCTGAAATAAAAGCCTAAGGAGCCAAGAGGGAGCTGTTGAACTGCTCGAAATCCGTTTAAGCTCTTTGGTTAAATCTTCGATGATGCGGAAATTATCATACAGTACGCTGACATAACGGCAAATCGTCTCAAGCCATATCCTTTGGGGCTTGAGGGTTAAAGCATGAGGTTTCTCCCCGATATACAGCAAATAGCTGTTACCTCTATGTTCGTTGAGCTTCAGAAGATAACCATTCGCCGTATCAAACATTTTGCAGAGAGAAACCGTTTTATTCCATTCGATTAGTTTATTCGAAACCGTATCCAACAAAGGATTCCCGCACTTTACAACAATCTGGCTCTCCTGTGCTACCTCGATTAGGCTTACCTTCGATGTGTTCAACATATTCTGGACTTCATGTATTAAACGGTGCTCCAGCTCCTGTACCTTCATCACACCGAACAAGTCACTTGAGAAGCGATCCAAGCTTGTCTGCAACCGGAAATAGAGATCTTCGCTTTCAAGCAGCAATTTCCTTACCTGTTTATTATGCTCTTCTGTTTTTTTTCGTTCCGTAATATTTCTGATCATAGAAAGGCATGCGTTGGTCCCCATGAAGGACATTGACGTTGCAATGACTTCGACATCAACGATAGATCCATCAAAACGAACGATCTTCTGTTCGATTAGAGGGCTTGTGTACTTCTGATTATACACCTTGTCTATTCTTGAAGCCGCCTTTTCCCTATCATTGGGATGGATTCTTTCGAGTACGGATTGCCCAGTAATGTCCTTTGTCGCTCCGAACAACTCTTCAGTCGCAGGATTTACATAAATGATCTCGTTATTGCTATGGAGAATAATCGCTTCAGGGGATAATTCAACAAGACGCCGATTCATTTCTTCACTTTCCATTAATGCCATTTCCGCTTGGCTACACGCCAAGGAAGTTACATCTATCACAACGCCGTTCATCCGAGATTTGTCACGGGATCTCATATTCGTCGGGATCACTTTAATCTGAATAACGCGAATTTGACCGTCGGCATGAACGATCCGATAATTACTACTATACTGAGCTCCTTGATGAACTTCTGCAGTCATACGATTAAACAACGGCAGATCATCGGGGTAAATAATCGCTTTCCATGAATCCCAGTCAATGAATGATTCCGCAGGGACTCCCGTAATATATGTAAACTCTTCTGATATGAACTCGAATTTATTAATCGTAGGATCAAAAGACCAAATCGCTAAACCCATCGTACATTAGCCCCTTGATGTCGTTTTCTAGCTTGCTGAATGATAGAATCATCATAACATTAATATTAACTATCGTTGAAGCCTCATTCGACAATGCGATAGCTCTATTGGAACACGATATTTTGTATTAGTAAAAAACCACATCCGCATGAGGATGTGGTTTTCATGTTTTCTTATGTATATTCATCTTTTAGGATAGGCAATGTGATGCTAAATTGGGTTCCGACTTGTGGAATACTATGTACAGATACCGAACCGCCTAATTCGTGAATGACTTGATAAGAGAACGTTAGTCCTAAGCCTGTACCCTTTGTTTTAGTCGAGAAATATATCGATCCTAAGCGATTGACTTGTTCTTGGCTCATCCCAATCCCGTTGTCTTTAATTGTAAGTATAGCTTTTCTATTAATGACTTCGAGTCGAAGGTTTACCTCGCCAAGAGGAACATTGGCGCAAGCTTCAATCGCATTTTTAATAATATTAACTAGGAATTGTTTGATTCTATCCTGATTCGCGAGAATTTGAATTGGCCCCGCAGTCTTATTCATATCTAAGTTAACATTGTACATATTCGCGTAAGGCTTCATCACATCTATGATGGTTTGTAATTGAAGATATAAATCAACTGCTTCGCGCTTTTCAGTCATTGGCTTAGATATGGAAAGATACTCAGAAAGTATACTTTCTGTCCGCTGGATCTCCTCCGTACATATGTCAATATAGCTTTCTACTTTGTTCCTTTCCATCGGACTTTCACGGATCAATTTCAGAAAACCTTTTACAGTCGTTAACGGATTTCGAACTTCATGAACAAGCGAGGCTGCAACATGACTGATCGCTTCCATCTTTTCATTTTGTGCATAGATAATAAATAACTCCTTATTTGAAATCGCCCTTTGAAATAAAGGAATTAATATCCAAATCCCAGCTGCATTTTGAATAGGGATCGCAAAGGTATGAAACACAAGATGCGATGTAACGTCCTCAGGATTATGAAAATAAACCGTAGCTAATGGAATGAGGGAGATGATAAAGCCCGCCATTAGAATAATCAGCGATTTTCGATGGATTCTTTGATACATTTTATAAAGGAGAATTGACAAAGGAAACGCAATTGACATTGTTATCATCGAGGGCCATGTTCCGTCTCCACCTAAATAAATGCGGTAAAGTACGAATTCAAACAGAAGAATAAATCCCGTCTGTAAACCACCGAAAATGAGTCCAAAAAACATAATAACAAATCTGATGTCATAGAAAAAACCAGTAATGACACCTGCCCCAAAGGTCATAGAAAGGAACAGACAAATTACACTAGTGATGATGATAAACTTTCGATCGTAATTTTGCATCTTATCCCGATAATAGATGTTAAACATGACAAATGGCATAAGGGCAAAAAACTGCTGAAGCAATAATTCTTTCATTATATTCAAAAGCTTACACCCTTAATTATCGTATATTTAACTGGCTTAATCATATCTTAATTTGAATATTATTACCATATATTAAGTTTGAATTTCGTTAAAGTATTGCCAAAACTAAACTCATGAAATATACTTTTGAAAACTAGGAAACGGTGTGAAGCACATGCCGCTTTGATTATAAGGAATCGCTATCGATTCTTCATAATCAAAGCGGCATTATTAATTTTCCAGTTTGAAAGGCGGGAATGCGATTGAGCGGTTTTGAGACGAAGATGACCCAATGGCTTTGCGAGCAACTTGCTATAGAAAAAAATCCGAGAAGACGCGAAATGCTACAAAAGGAAATTGGACACGGTACGAAGGAGTTTTTGAGAACAATCTGGTATCCTGCTGTTGGAAATTTTAATCATTTGTATGCGGAATGGGAAGTTCGCGATTATGGCAACCGATATCGTTATCTAGATCTTGCCTATATGCCCGGTGGAGTCAAAGGCTGCATCGAAATCCACGGATACCGATCTCACGCGAGAGATATTGAAGCATGGCGGTTCAGGGATTTGTGTAAGAAACAAGCGTACCTGGTATTGGACGATTGGCTATTCATGCCTGTTGCGTATTTGTCGATCGAAGAAGAACCAGAAGTTATCAAGCAGATGGCTCTATCCTTTGTCGGTAAGTTTGTGTCCCTGTCAACCAATCATTCGCTCAGTTGGATTGAAGCAGAGACTTTGCGGTTTGCGCGCGGAGTTATTCGACCTTTTCACTCTGATGAACTTGCCTTGCACCTCAATCGATCTACCAGACAGGTGAGACGTATTTTAGACAAGCTTGTGAAAATGAATGTTTTGAATGTTCACAATGGACAGCAGCGTTATCGCACCTATACAGTGGTCAACAATGACCGTTAAAGCAAAAATAATGGAAATCCGCAGTATTTAAGGACACTAATGGCCATTAGAAGGTACATTCACGGTTTTCTCCAACCATTCCCTCGCTTATGGACACTAGCGTCCGTAAGAAAGCTAGAAGTTCGAATGATTGACGCTAACGGTCACCAATGTCCGAATGATTAGGTACGAGCCTAGCGGAATCTGGAATACTAGCGTGCTAACTTGACCGTGGTCTGTTCTGCTTTCGGCAACTCAACGGTTTGCAAGCAGCTTGCCGCAAGGCGGAGTAATGGGAGCGATTGTGGATTTTCACATGGAAATCATCAGCGCGAACGGAGCAATAGGAACTCCTGCTTTAACGAATCTTTAGGAGGAACTGGCCAGCACGTGTCGAAATGTGGGCGTTGAAGAAATATTACCCCATTACTATACACCTAAGAATTGGAGATGAAACATGGCAATAATGGAACGCAATTTCTACTGAGGGACAAGTTACAGAGCCAACTTCAACAGAAGAAAGTGAGACATCAAGATGAAGAAAAAATTGATTGCATTTACAGTTGTAGCAATGTTGTCACTGAATATGACTGACGCCTTCGCTGCTTCAACCTTGAAAGAAATTAAAGCATATTTAACGGATGCAAAGATCTATCTTGACGGAAACGAACAAGCAATGCCCGAAGGCATGGCTCCAATCTCATACAAGGGTTCAATATACGTACCCGTTCGATTCGTTTCCGATAAACTTGGCATTCATGTAATCTGGGATGGCAAAAATAACAATGTCCTTCTTGACAGCCCAACAGGGGGCAATGGGAGTGATGGTGATTCTGTTCTTCAAGAACGAATTGATCAATTAACTAGAGAGAATAAAGAACTTAAGAATAATAGTTCTTCACCATCTGGTAGTTCCGATTGGACTAAATACCAAACCAAGTCTACCACGATCTATATGACACCTAAAGTCGAGAGTCATTTTAAATATCTTGCAACTGATGCTGAAAAGATGCTATCTGTTCATGAGAACTTCTTCGGTACAGGAATCATGAAGAAAAACGTTGATATTTGGATCCATGACAATGATGGCATATTTGAATTGTTCAATGGTGCATTCTACAATCCGCAATTCATGGCTCTTCACTTATCCCCATTTGGTGATAGAGACGTTGGTAACGATGGTAGATTTACTTTTGTACATGAAATGACACACGCGTACCAAGATCAAAGATGGGGCATCGGGAAGCTTGGTGAGAAGCTTCAAGGTCGTCTTAACTGGCTTTTGGAAGGTCAAGCAGACTATGTAGCTAAGAAGGTTGCTGGATTTACCCAATATGGATCTTTTGTCGATCCTGCTGGTGCCCAACGTGATCTATCCTTCTACAAAGCAGAAATCGCCAAACGTAATAGTGCTACCGGATACTCCCCTATCGATTGGAGTAAAGTAACACGGTTTGAAGATTTGAACGCATACCCTAACGAATATTTTGCTTCAGAAGCAACTGTATTCTTCTTCGAAAACAACTACAGCCACGATCAATACCTAAAACTGTTTGATGAGATTGTTAAAGGTACGGATCTGTCTACATCGTTCAAAAATGCTTTCGGAAAATCTAATGAGGATTTAATGAAAGAATTCAAGGAATATCTCAATATCAAATAATCATCCAATGGCTGTATATGCCTCCACAATAAAAATCCACAACTTCATTCGGTTGTGGATTTTTATTGTGGAGGCGAACCGCGGCAGTGCAAAACCACAATTCGCCGTCGTGTGCTTAACTACGTTTGGCTTAAACTTCGCAGCGAATGAAGGAGACAGCCAGCGCAATCGCGCTTCGGACTGCCGCCGTATCCGCGAGCGAGTTGAGCATGACAAAGTCATGAATCGTGCCCTGTATGCGAGCCTGAGCAACACGAACGCCTGCTTGCCGCAGCTTGTTGGCGTATGCCTCCCCTTCGTCGCGGAGGACGTCTGCCTGACCCGTGATGATCATGGCAGGTGGCAATCCTTGCAATTGCTCAGTCGTTGCGCGAAGCGGTGAAGCCGTGATCTGCGCTCTTTGCATAGGATCTGTCGTGTATTGGTCCCAGAACCACTGCATGACGTCGCGGCGGAGGTAATAGCCCTCGGCGAACTGTTTGTACGATGGCGTATCGAAGGAAGCGTCCGTTACCGGATAGAACATCATCTGTTTGGAGATTTTCGGTCCGCCACGCTCCTTCGCCAGGATGGCGACGGCCGTGGTCATATTGCCACCTACGCTATCGCCGGCGACGATGATCTTTTTCGGATCCATACCGTACTTGCGGCCGTTATCGGCAACCCATTGCAATGCTGCGTATATTTCTTCGAGAGCGGTCGGATACTTCGCTTCCGGAGAAAGGCTGTAGTTGACGAAGACAACGACCGAATTCGATCGGACTACCAGTTCGCGGATCAGTCGTTCGTGCGTACCGAAGTTTCCAAGCACCCATCCACCGCCATGGGAATATAGGACGACAGGGAGTTCGCCCTTAGCTTTTTTCGGCCGAACGATCGTTAGTGATACTTTCCCGGTTGGCCCGCTTTTGATCGTCATGTTCTGAATATCGGCAGGAAGCATCTTGACATGCCCGGCCTGTGTATTGTTCAATTGCTCGCGACCTTTTTGTGGGCCGAGATCGTACAAATAGGGCGGATTGGCGGTTTCTTTGATCACTTTTTGGGCTTCCGGCTCTAGCACGACTTCGTTTGCGGTATCTGGAGAAGGTGCACTAGGCCCGGCTTCTGCCATGTCGTTGCCGAATAACGCTACTCCGATCAGCACCGAAAGGCAGACTGATGCAAGGGTCTTACACTTCAATCGCACAGGTCAAATCATCCTTTTAACGTGAGATTTTGTACCTGATTAAAGTGTCCAGATTCTCCCAAGTTATGCGCCCCGTTCAGTGCGGAACGTCAGAATATACCGTTCTCGTTAGGTGAACTCTCCGGAATGGCCTGACCTACATCCCACAATTCGGCGATGCGTCCATCCTGGAAGCGGAAGATGTGTACTACGGACACACCTAGATCTACTGGATTTTGCTTTACATGGGAGTGAACCATAACGATATCACCCTCTTCGAGAGCTCGCTTGACCTCAAGCACTTTTTCAGGGCTCTTCTGGGCATTCTCTTCCATTGCAAGCATTAGTGAATTCGTATCGCCTCGGAAATAGGGGTTATGATGGCGGAAGCCTGAATCGATGTGGCTTTCGTATGCTTCGCGCACCTTTCCCGATGCCACAAGACGCAAAAAAGACACTGCATTCTCCTTATTAGATAGGGGCATAGCGGCCTCTTCCTGCCCTATCCCTTGGACCTGAGGACGTTCATTCATCAAAAACACCCTTCACCATTTACTGTAGTCAATCTCTTATTCGCATTATACCGTTTTTATACTTTGAAGCGGTAACCCGCACCCCATATCGTGTCGATATATTGTGAATTGGAAGGATCGATCTCGATCTTCTCCCTAATCTTACGGATATGCACCGTAACGGTAGCGATGTCGCCCAGTGCGTCCATTCCCCATAACTGCTCGAAGAGCTGGTCCTTGCTGAACACCTGATTCGGGTTTGATGCGAGGTAGGTCAACAGGTCGAACTCCTTCGTCGTGAAGGCTACCTCTTTGTCATTCACGAATACCCGACGGGAAGTCTTGTCGATAAGTAGACCGCGAATGCGAACTTCCTCTCTCTTCTGTCCACCACCTGACAGGCGATCATACCGGGCCAGGTGAGCATTGACACGAGCCACTAATTCGCTTGGACTAAACGGTTTGACGATATAATCGTCCGCACCCAGACCGAGTCCTCGAATTTTATCAATATCCTCTTTCTTTGCAGAAACCATGAGAATCGGAATATCCATCTGACTTCGAAGCTTACGGCAGATCTCAAACCCATCCATTACAGGCAGCATCAAATCGAGAATAATCAGTTCATATTTTCCTTCAAGTGCTTCTTTCAGCCCTCTGTCCCCGCTTGTTTCAATATGTGCATCATACTGATGAATCATTAGATAATCGCGCACAAGCTCTCCCATGCTGATGTCGTCCTCGATAATTAAGATGCGCTTCATTCCATGAGCCCCCTGTCTACTCTTTTCTTGATGGAGATCATGATCACCGTGCCGACTCCTTGCTCACTGCCTGCGGTAATAATACCACCATGCTCCTCAACGATGTGCTGTGCAATGGCAAGCCCAAGGCCACTCCCGCCGGTATCCACATTACGCGAGGGATCTGCCCGGTAGAACCGATCAAAGATGAATGGCAACGCGTCTGCCGCAATCCCCTGACCGTTATCCTTAACTACAATTCTATAGAAATCCCCTTCGTCTCTCAAATCCATCCATATTCTGCCGTCTTCCTTATCCATATACTTCACTGCGTTCTCAATAATATTGACGAGTACGCGCTTTAGCTTCTCACGATCGGCAATAATTACGGCGGAATCTGGAAGCTTCGGGGCTTCATAATCTAGCTTAACACCGCGCTTCTCCACGTCCATCTGGAGCTCCTCGGTACAATCCTGCAGAAAAGCATCCAAATCTACTTCTTCAAAATGAAAAGGAAGTCGTTTCAGATCAAGCTTCGAGAACAGAAACAGCTCGTCAATGAGGTGATCCATCTGTATTGTTTTACTATGAATTGTCTTTACATACCGGTCTAACATCTCCGGGGAATTTGCCACACCGTCCATGATGCCTTCCACATATCCTTTAATCGCAGCAACCGGAGTTTTCAGATCATGTGATATATTGGATATTAAATCTTTGCGATTATCCTCGAATTGCAGCTGCATATCTACCGAATCCTTGAGCTTAATTCGCATCTCCTCGAAGGCAATGGCAAGCTCACCGATCTCATCCCGTGATTCCGCTTTAACCTGATAGCTCAGGTTGCCTTGCTTGATTTCTCCTGCCGCACGCTTCAAAGCATGTAGCGGTCTAATAATTTTACGGGAAACAAAATAAGTCAGGATACCGTTGGTCACTACAAGAATAACAAGCAAGGTAACGATAAACATCTTAAAGAATTTTCCTGCCGATCCACCTAGGAAATCAAGGTCCAACAACATGTAATAGCTACCCTTGGAGCCATCCGTGAAGGTTACGTCATATTGCCGGTCCAAAACCCACATCTCGCTAAATACTTTTTCAAATCGGTCAGGGCTTTGTTCGACACCGAAAGGAGGCAAATCTATCGCTACATTCGTCCCTTGTAGACTAGGGGAAGTAAAGTCCACTTTATCATTCACTCGTACGACAAGCCCCATGTTGATTCTTTTCAGCCGATCGCTATACTCTTGCAGCAGCTTCTGATCTCGCAATGAATCCGGGTTGCTGTCGACTCGTAACCGGATATCCTTCGCAATATCTGACTCTTCACCCAAGATCGCGGCAATCGGGTTCTTGTTCTGAGTATCCAGCGTAAAAACCGAACGAAGGTCCCCAACTACCGTGACACTGATGACAACGATTGCGATGGTCAGCAGAACCAGCGGCACCATCAGCATAGCAAAGTATGATAGCAGGAGCCGAATTCGAATCGACATAGTACGTCACCTACACTTCTTTTTTATCAAAAAAGTAATAACCCGATGTATAAAACACTATACCGCAACCTAGTAGAAAGCTAAAGATGGTTGCAATCTTTTGAATTGAAATTACGCTACCTATCCAAAGCTCGTGCCAGTCCGTATAGGTAGTAGGCGATAACACTGTAAATTGCGGGTATACGAAAGTGATCAGCTTAGCTGCTACATATAATAGAATACAGATGGCCAACGCACCACTCGCGTTTTTGAAAAATTGCGTGATGAATGCAGTAACCGTACACAGCGCGAACATAGGCAACGCCGCTACGGCATAGGCGAGGGCTGCTTCCGCAAGACCGCCCATCAGGTTTGCAGATGTCGGAAGGAAGAAGGTAGCCAGAACCGATCCCATCCACCCTAGAAGCAATTGTCCAGCGATAAGAATGAACATGGCCAGAAGCTTCGAGGAGAAGATCTTTAAGCGGCTCAACGGACGAACAAGTACGGATCGTATGGTTTTATCGCCAAACTCCCCAGAGAACATATCGGATACCGACATGAACATCATAAGAGGTAAAACAAATACGGTTAAAATATTTAGGATAGTGATCGGATACTGGACATTGGATACTCCCATGACTCCTAACCCGCTTTGGAGCTTCATAACGATGGGTAATCCAATGAACGGGAGCAGTGCGCTCAGCAGCAGGAAGAAGCCTGTTTTTTTCCTTGCTAACAACTTCACGAGTTCATTAATGGTACTTAGCTTCAACAGGTTCATGCTGCTCACCCTTTCTCTCTGCCCTAATCTGTTCTACAAAATAAGTTTCGAGCGATTGACCCGATGCCTGTACAAGCTCATCCATGCTGCGTTCCTGGATCAATTTTCCGTTATGGATAATACCAATCCGGTTGCAGATCTTTTCCATCTCCGAGATCAAATGACTGGATAGGAAAAATGTGATTTGTTCCTCTCTTGCCAGATGACCGATCAATTGTCTGATTTCAACCATACCCTCGATGTCAAGGCCATTTGTCGGCTCATCCAGAATGAGCAGCTCCGGCTTAGACAGTATCGCACTCGCGATACCCAGCCGTTGCTTCATCCCAAGCGAATAGTGACCGACCTTCTCCTTCTTGCTTGCCGAGAGTCCCACCAGCTCCAGTACCTCATCGACCCTTGATTTCGGAAGCTGTGGATATAATCTGGCGGCCAGCTCCAGGTTCTTATAGCCGCTCATATATTCGAATGCTTCAGCCTTCTCAATCAGCACTCCTACGTGCTTCATGGCGTCCTCATAATGTTCATTGATATCGTGACCGAACAGCCGGACAATTCCCTGATCTGCTTTGATCAAGCCAGTAACGATCTTCATTAATGTAGTCTTCCCCGCTCCATTGGATCCGAAGAAGCCGTACACATCGCCTCTTGAGACCTGTAGCGTTATAGAATCAACTCCTCGATGATTCTTATAGGATTTGGATACGCCCTGTATGTCTAGAACCGCATCTTTGAACATAACTTTCTCTCCTTTAGAATGAGAGCAGCCCTTTCCAAGTGGCCGCTCCCACAGCTTGTAGATTAGTGATCGAAATCAGACGACTTAATCGTTTTGATATTCTTGCCAGTCAAATCAATGATATCTGGTATCGTCGAATTGATATCGGACATATCGATATCTATGCTGATGATGACATTGTGCGCTTGACCAGAAGCATCCTTGCCTGAAATGGTGAAGTCGATCTCCTGGTTCATAATGTAATTGTTCTCGTCGATTGTGGCATGTAGCGCAACTTCGTCAATGTTCACCTCTTGCGACAGCTTAGGGAAATGCGCTGCGATCTGTTTAACATCAAGACCGAGCGGGTTATTGCCGATCTTCTGCCAATCCATGTCCTCTTGAGAATGATCCCTATTCAATGCTTCCTTCACGATCAACGAGCCAATAACATTAGCTGCGGATGGAATTTGTGATCCTCTTAGGGACACAGTGACTGTTTGATGTGCACCGGCAGTATTGCCCAGAACGACATAGTTTTTGAGGTTTCCAACTAGCGTGTCGACGATATTCTCTAGCACTTGATTATGGGCTGAATCCTCCCATCCTTTGTACTTACTCATCTGTTCCTTGTGACCGGATTCAGCAATCACATAATAAGTATCACTGTTACTGTTTTTTAAAATATTTTTGCCCTCTTGATTGTGGAAATCAATCGTTTGAACGGTGGTGCCCGCGGTGATCGCCGCTATGCCACTGAAGCTTTGGGTCGCTTCGTCTCTTTTCATCGTTGACTTCACATTTAGCAACTCGTTTCCATTATCCCGTACTGATAGTGTTACTTGATGTGTCGCATTGGAGACCGTGGCCGTTTGCTTAATGGCGGCTTTATAAGCCTCATAACCTTTGGCCCCTCCGATCCCTGCAAATGCAGACGTTACCAATAGTGCGCTTCCGAGTGCCAGTCCGGCTCCCATTAACATAAATTTCTTCTTCATTTCATTACCTCCAGGTAGTGTTATTGTTGTGGATGCATGATCTGCTTCCCATGAACCAATAATAACCAACCTTTCTAAACCGCCTCGAAACAAAGATTAAACCGATCTAATCAAATTATTAACAAATTCTAAACTTTGGAATGGCACGATCGATTTTGGGAGATTACTATAGCAGGATAATCCTATGCAAATACATAATTAGATAGGGTTAGGAAAGTTTATAAGCAGGAGGTACTCATGGGCAGATTAGTTCATTTTGAGATTCATGTTGATGACATGGAACGTGCCAAGAAGTTCTATGGAGAAGTATTCGGATGGAAATTTGAGGATTGGAGCAGTTATGCTGGTATACCTTATTTGGGAGCTGTGACAGGTGATGCAAATGAGCCTGGAATTAACGGGGCTTTGATGCAACGCCAAGGCCCTTCCCCAACACCAGGCCAGCCTTTAAATGGCTATGCAAGTACAATGGGAGTAGCGGACTATGATTCAACTGAAGCAAAGATTCTAAATTATGGAGGAAAGGTCGCATTGCCTAAGTACGCCCTTCCTGGTATGGCGTGGCAAGGCTATTATTTAGACACAGAAGGTAACATTTTTGGTGTTCATCAACCTGACGAGAACGCTAAATAGACTTGGTCCTAAATCACTTCTAAACATCGTAAAACCCAATCCGAGTGAGGATTGGGTTTTTTCGATGTTAGAGGTGAGGGGATACCCCTCAAGATTTATAGTTTATATACATATTGTTTCGAGTGTGCAATAAACATTTCAAGTGTTGATTCATAAAAAATGAGTTCAGTTGGTATTGCTTCTTCTTCAATTGGAATATATAAGTAGCCCTCGTTTTTGCCATTTGGTCGCAAATCTGCCTGTTTAAACTCACCATCTACATAACGAATATCGAATGAAGAAAATCCTATTTCTTTTGTTATGTCTACTCCATTGCTGTTATAAGCTTTGAAGGAACCAAAGTCTATCACATTAGATGACGAATTTCCATCACCTACATTTTCTACCCGTAAAAAAACCTTAATGTAATCAGTGTCATCCTTAAGTCTATCTTCGGCATGTCTTTCGTTTACGATTTCATGATCTGTTAGTGTGATCATTACCTTATAGGTACCATTCATCGTCTTACTCTCAAAATAAAAGGGTTCACCGAAATTTTGCTCAAATACTTTTTGTTCATCACTCTGATCACTGCTTTGCTTACTACTAGGTGTAGCTGGTTCTGATTCTACATTAGTTTTGCTAGAATTCGTACCGCATGCAGTCAAAGCTGCAACTCCCAATACACATAAAATAGTCAACAATTTCTTCATCTGCTCATCTCCTGCTGTCCTGTTACTGTATGTATTTCTTTAATACTAGCCATTATGTAACCTTCTAATTAGAATGATCTCGCTATCAATTAAAGTATGAACTTATAGCTAGTACTTTGCCAGAAATTAAATGGTGGCAGGGGTAATAAATAGTTATTACCAATAATGATCTTGTTTACATTTTATTTAACATACAGGTGACAATGGCTTAACGGACTGAGGCTATGATGAGTTAGTGCTACAAGATCAGCTATGTTGTATCTTGTCGACACAAAAAAAATAGAGATATAGTGGAGGTTACCGTACGTGAAAAAGAAATTTATGTCGTTCGTTGTATTAGCTTTAGTAATTGGACTCATTGCTGGTTGTGGCTCGAACAATAACAATTCGACAAGCAGCCCATCAGAAAGTGCCCCTGCATCCCCGACTGATAGTGCGGCTAGCCCTTCGGAGGAACCCGTAGCTCCAGCCCAAGACATTAAAGAGCTTAAAGTAAGCTTTGTACCATCTAAGGATCCAGACCAAATCATTACTGCAACCGATCCACTTAAGGAACTGTTGAAGACTCAATTGGCAGCTCAAGGCTACAATGTCGAGAAAGTAACTATCGACGTGGGCACAACTTATGAAGCTGTTGGAGAAGCGCTGATCGCAGGAACGACCGATATCGGCTTTATTCCTGGTGGCACATATACACTGTACGATGATGGCGCAGATGTGATTCTGACAGCTACTCGTGCAGGATTGTCGAACGATTCTGATGTTGCAAAGGATTGGAACGATAACAAGCCGACGGAACCAACTGAAACGCAAGCGACTTATTATCGCTCATTGTTCATCGCTGGTCCTTCCGCGAAGGGTCAAGAGTTGTCGGCGAAAGTAAACAATGGTGAGCAATTGACTTGGGAAGATCTAAACAGCGCTAACTGGGCTGTTATGTCGAGTTCATCATCTGCAGGCTATATCTATCCAACCTTGTGGTTACAAAGCAATTACAGTAAGAGTGTTACGGATCTGTCCCATGTCGTAACTTCCGATTCGTACGGTAGCTCATTCGCTCGTCTAGCAGCTGGACAAGCAGACGTCATTGTCGCATACGCAGATGCAAGAAGAGACTATGTCGAGAAGTGGACGGCCGAATTAGGCCGCAGCACTTCGATCTGGGATGAGACGAACGTCATTGGTGTCACGCAAGGCATCTTCAACGATACAATCAGCGTTAGCAAAAATTCTTCACTGATGAACGATGATTTTAAGAAGGCACTTCAAGATGCTTTTATTGCTATCGCTCAAACGGAAGAAGGTAAAAACGTTATCGCGATTTACAGCCATGCTGGCTACAAAGTTGCCCAATCTTCCGACTATGACGGTGAAAGAGACGCTCAAGCGCTAATCAAAAGCTTGAAGAAGTAATTTCAAACCCTTACAAGCAACAACGGTAAGCTCTCAGAGAGGTTTGAATAGGTACTTTCCTTATAAAGATGAGAGCATCATCTCCAATTGATGCTCTCATCTTTTCTAAACTACAAGATTGGGGAATTTTCATGATCGAGTTTATCGATGTACACAAGACATATCCAAACGGCACGATCGCGTTACAAAATATTAATCTAAAAATAGATCAGGGCGAGTTCGTTGCGGTCATCGGTCTATCTGGAGCGGGTAAATCAACACTAATTCGGTGCATTAATCGCATGCATGATATTACCGGTGGGCGATTAAACGTGGATGATGTCGACGTAGCTAAGCTCAAGGGCAAACAAGTCCGCAGCTTACGCAGAAGAATCGGGATGATTTTCCAATCCTTTAACCTCGTGACGAGAACTACGGTGATCAAAAATGTTCTTGTTTCCTTTGTACCCGACCTCCCCCTATGGCGTAAGTTGACGGGCATCTTCACCAAAGAACACAAGATCAAAGCATTGGAGGCACTTGATAAGGTGGGCATCCTGGACAAAGCGTTCATTCGCGTGGACCAGCTGTCTGGTGGCCAACAGCAGCGGGTAGCATTGGCGCGTACGCTTGCCCAAAACCCTGATATTATTCTGGCGGATGAGCCGATTGCTTCACTCGATCCAGTCACGGCTAGACTGGTCATGGATGACTTCAAGAGGATTAACAAAGAGATGAATATCTCCGTTATCATGAACATTCACCATGTGGAAATTGCTTTGGAATATGCAGATCGCATTATTGGAATTAGCAAAGGAGCAGTCGTCTTCGATGGTAATACTTCAAGTGTAACCAAAGACACCCTGAACGATATTTATGGAGGTAAGGCAGAAGAAATAAAAGACACGTTAGAGGAGTCCTCTGCCCATGTATGATAAAATTTTTCCGCCCAAAAAAATGATGCTGACAGACGGCAAGATCGTTCTTGAAAAGCGGACGCGTATCCCGCTTATTTTGCTTGTACTCATTGCTGCGACTATTCTGTCCGTGAACTTAACGGATTTTGATCTTAAAATTCTATTCACAAGACTTGTTAAATTTTTCGGCATTATTGGTGAGATGATCCCTCCAGAATGGAGCTATACGTCCAGCCTGTGGAAGGCGTTAGTCTCCACTCTTCAGATGTCGCTGTTCGGATCGATCATCGGGGCGCTTCTGGCACTCCCTTTTGCCATATTGGCTTCTATTAACGTTATCCAAAACAGAGCGGTTGTGACTATTTTTAGAATCATTCTCAGTCTTTTAAGGACATTTCCAACGCTAGTGACGGCTTTGATTGCCACCTTTGTGTTTGGATTGGGTTCTACGGCTGGGGTTGTCGCTATTGTGCTCTTTACTCTGTCCTATGTAGGGAAATTGTTGTACGAACAAATAGAAAATGTTGATATGGGGCCTTTCGAGGCAATGGAATCGATCGGCATGACCCGGCTTCAAGCGTTTCGCTATGCCGTTATGCCACAAGTGCTACCGGGATATCTGTCTACCTCCTTATTCTGCTTCGAAGGGAATGTCCGCTATGCAGCCATTCTAGGCTATGTAGGGGCTGGAGGCATAGGACTGCTTATCAAAGAAAATATTGGCTGGCGCGATTATCCACGCGTGGGGATCATTATCTTGGGATTGGTCGTTGTCGTATATCTAATCGAGACGGTCAGTGAACACTTCAGAAAAAAGTTAATCTAAGGAGTAGTTGGCGCTATGACGACAATACAAAAGCAGTTACTTGCATCGCCACGTAACCATCGTTATATTCTGACCGTTACGGCGATCATCCTCATTCTCTTCCTGTGGTCCTTGGCTTCCGTAAATCTCCAGGATATGAATCAGAACGGGTTCAAAATTGCGCTTAATATATTGAAAGGGATCTTCAGCCCTGATCTCGATTTGTTATTCAATGTTTCCAAGCAAAGCGTGCTATTCCTGCTTGTCCAGACAGCTGCAATAGCTTTTCTTGGCACGATTGTAGGCGCGATCTTGTCAATTCCGCTCGCTTTTCTAGCAGCCTCTAACATCGTGCCTAAGCCTATCTCCTGGCTGACTAGGCTTCTGTTAATTGTGATCCGAACGATTCCAGCTTTGGTCTATGGCCTAATGTTTATTCGGGTATCGGGTCCGGGCCCATTCGCTGGAGTACTGACCGTCTGCCTAACCTCCATCGGTATGCTATCCAAGCTGTATGTGGATGCCATTGAAGAGTTAGACACACGCGTGCTAGAATCGATGACCTCTATCGGCTGTACGACACTTGAGAAAATTCGCTTTGGAATTTTCCCGCAATTATTATCAGTATTCCTCTCTGTAACCATCTATCGCTTCGATATGAATATGCGCGAGGCTTCGATCCTCGGCCTTGTCGGCGCAGGAGGAATCGGAGCCCCGTTGATCTTTGCTATGAATTCGTACAAATGGAGTCAGGTTGGATCGATCCTGATTGGACTCGTCATTCTCATCTTGATCATCGAATGGATGTCTAACAGAATTCGCACCAAGCTGATAAAAGGATAAACGCACCATTTACACTTCAATAAACGACCTTCCAATTACGGTCACATGAGGCGCGGATCATTCCGCGCCTCATAATATAATCGGCCAAAATCTCCGTCATATCGGTCGGAATCTCCCGAATGACCGGTTTGCCTTTGATCATGTCGAAGTTACCACCGCCACCTGCACGGTAGCTGTTCATGACAACCTCATAAGTCCCTTCGGGGTTCAATGGAGCGCCTCGTTGCAGAAGCTTGACAACCCGCTGTCCAACTGGCTTCGAGATATCAAGCTCATATTCGATTCCCTCCCACATATCGTAATTAAAGTGCTGTGGCTTAGGCCACATGTAGGAATCGGATACCTGCAGTCTGCCCGTCAATTCCTCAATCGAGAAGTATTTGGCATTCTGCTCCAGCGCTTCGTGGATGTCACGACCGCTTAGGAGCACAACCTTGGGCGTATTGGGATAAATATAATTGGATACGACATCGCGCATTGTGATCCTTTGCTCGAAACCTCTAGCCTCATTAGTAAAAATAGCTGCGCAAGAAATTTCCGCCCCCGTTGCCTCCATCTGTACACGATTGATGAATTCCGTGAAGGCGTGATCCCCCTGTCGCGCCTCGAATGGGTTTGCGATCGAGAGATCGCCTTCAGCCGTACCGATCGGCTGATCCAGCCATTCCTGAGTTTTCCGTTCATCCTCTGCGAACAAGGCGAGGAACTCCGCATCCGCCGTTACGGAATCATCCACTAGGATCAATTCTGCCATCTTCTGCTCAATCTCCCAAACGCCTCCCGCCTTTTGCTTGAATGCCAACTGAATCTTGGCAATGGCTTGTCCGGCGCTACCAGGCTGCGCAAACGCAATCCCGTTCAATTCACCCGCAAGTAGCCGGTGCTGGTGTCCAGTCAGAAGGGCATCAATGCCTTCAACCTGTTGGCACATCTCATAACCCTGATTCTCTCCAGTCAGTGGCTCGGTCGTCTCACCAGTGGCTGGGTCTCGCTCAAAGCCACCATGATAGCAGACAACGACTGCATCCGGATTTTCGGATTCACGAATATGCTTGACCCAATGTTGTGTGGTAGTCAGTGCATCCTCAAAGTCAAGCCCTTGAATATGAGCTGGAGCCTCCCAGTTCGGGATAAAGTGTGTCGTGATACCGAGCACGGCAATACGGATGCCTTCTTCCATCTCGAATATCCGGTAAGGCTGTCCGAACAGGGGTTGGCCATCAACCTTTTTCACAATATTAGCCGATAACCATGGGCAAGAGGACTCCTGCGTTGCTTTGGTTAGCAGCTCCAACCCATAATTGAATTCATGATTGCCAAGGACGGCTGCATCGTAGCGAAGGGCGTTCAAAGCTCTAGTGGCAGGATGGATCCCGCCTCGGTCATTTTTGGCATAGTGATACATTAAAGGCGTACCTTGCAAAATGTCTCCGTTGTCGATCAACAGAAGCGCCGAATTCTCACTTCTCTCCCTTTGGATAATTGTTGATAGCTTAGCAAGACCGATTGGTTTGTCACCGGGCCCACGGTAATCTGTCGGGTAAAAATGTCCATGCAAGTCGCTAGTTTCAAGCAGTGTAATCGTGACGATGTTTTGATCGTTCAATCTAGTTCTGCCTCCTATCCCGTGGCGGGCTCTAATCTCTTTAAGCCTATTATAAGTCATAATGGATCACTTACACGTGAAGCATTTAACATCGACTGTTGTTTTTTTGACATATCCTCATTTTTACACAAGTTGTTTTGCCTCCATATTTAATTAGTAGAGTACATTCTATAGTTCTTCTAGTAAAACCATTTTTTGTTACACGTTATAATTAAGCAAAATAAAGGAGGATCAGTCCGAAATAAATGTAAGCGCTTAAATTGGTTCACCAAATTATTCGAGGGGGATTGTAACAAATGAATAGGCCGTTCAAAAAGTTCATCTCTGTCTTACTCGCATCAGCGTTGATCATCCCGTCAGGCTGGATCGCTCCGACCGCAAAAGCAGCAACACCGGATATTCCGGTTCTCTTGTACCATCAAATTGTACCTACTGCGACACAAGATACTCAAACAAGTGTGGCGAACTTCAGGAAGCATATGAAATATCTTTCAGCCAACGGTTACACTACGTTAACTGCAGATGAGTATGTAGCTATTATTAAGAACGGCGCTACAGCGCCTCCAAAACCGATTTTACTCACATTTGATGACGCTACACCTGACTTTGTTACCAACGCAGTTCCGATATTGGAAGAGCAAACTCCAAAGATGAATGCCGTTCAATTCGTCGTCACTGGCTGGATCGGCGGCGGCTATAGTATGACAAAATCGCAATTGGATACGCTTGTAACCGACCATCCGAATATTAGCATTCAGAACCATTCTGTAAACCATGCAGAAAATACATGGAACAGTATGACCCAGTCAGCAGCTTCAACCGAAATTGCCACAGCTAATACTTACATTAAGGGTGTTACGGGCAAAGATCCTATTCTTTTCGCTTATCCGTATGGCCAATATAATGCAAATGTTCAGGCCGCAGCTCAAGCAAACGGCATTCAATATTCCTTTAAAGTGGGCTATCCAAATAATGGCGATCATGCAATGGGGCGCCATTACATTCAGAAGGATACGACACTCAGCCAAATCGCTAGCTGGATTGGCGGGCCGACACCTGCACCGGAATCAGGTACTACGGTTTATCACGAAACCTTTGCGAGTGGTAAAGGAATTGCTTATGAATCGGGCGGCGCTACCTTAACGCCGGTCACCGGTAAAGTTTTTAATGGCAATGCGGACGGTGCTGCTTTATATGTAGCCAACAGAACGAACAACTATGACGCGGCTGATTTTGATTATAGTAAAATTGGTCTGGTTAACGGCAAAACCTATACAGTGACTGTATCCGTTTATGTTGACCCTGATGTGACTGTGCCATCAGGCGCACAAGCTTACCTACAAACCATTAGCAGCTATGGCCTTTTGGCAAATGCGAATTATGTAGCTGGTGAAGCGATCACTTTGACTAGAGAATTTACCGTGAATACAACATCAGATACGAAGCTACGCGTTCAATCGAACGAAGCTGGGAAAGAGGTACCGTTCTACATTGGTGATGTATTGATCACCGAGAAGTCAGATGCGAACGTGGTTTATCATGAATCCTTTGATAGCGGTAAAGGAAGTGCTAGTCAATCGGGTGGCGCTAACCTGGAAGTGGTCACCGGTAAAGTCTTTAATGGCAATGCTGACGGCGCTGCTTTATATGTGAGTAACAGGTCGAACAACTGGGATGCCGCTGATTTTAAATACAGTGCCATCGGTCTGAAAGACAAACATACTTACACAGTAACCGTATCCGTTTATGTTGACGATGATGTGACTGTGCCATCAGGTGCTCAAGCTTATCTTCAAACCATTGGCAGCTATGGCCTTTTGGCAAACGCGAATTATGTAGCTGGTGCAGCACTCACCTTGTCTAAGGAATTTACTGTGGATACGAGCAAAGATTCGACACTGCGCGTTCAATCAAACGAGGAAGGTAAAGGAGTTCCGTTCTACATTGGAGATGTATTGATCACTGAGAAAATAGGTGGCGTACAGAAATATTTGACTCCGATAAAGGATATTTATACAAACGATTTCCTTATCGGAAACGCGGTATCGTCTGCAGATCTCGATGGCTCTAGACTTGAGCTTCTCAAGCTACATCACAATATCGCTACAGCTGAGAACGCAATGAAACCGGATGCGCTATACGATGCGAATAAACAATTTACACCTGGCGCGGCGGATGCGATTGTCAATAAAGTGCTGGCTGAGGGTCTGCAGATGCATGGGCACGTACTAGTATGGCATCAACAATCGCCAGATTGGCTCAATACATCAAGTGGCTCCCCATTGGACAAAGATACAGCTCTTCTCAATCTGCAAACCCATATCCGGACGGTCATGGAGCATTTTGGAAACAAGGTGATTTCATGGGATGTTGTTAACGAAGCGATGAATGATAACCCGTCTAACCCGACGAATTGGAAAGCGGCGCTGCGTCAAGCTCCTTGGAAAGCTGCGATCGGTGACGATTATGTAGAGCAGGCCTTTCTAGCAGCAAGAGCAGTGCTGGATGACCATCCATCATGGGATATCAAGCTATATTACAATGATTATAACGAGGATAATCAAAATAAAGCTCAAGCCATCTACAGCATGGTGAAAGATATTAATGATAAGTATGCGCAGACACACCCTGGGAAACTCCTTATCGACGGTGTCGGCATGCAGGGGCACTATAATATCAACACGAAACCGAACAATGTTAAGTTGTCCTTGGAGAAATTTATTTCCTTAGGCGTGGAAGTAAGCATAACTGAGCTGGACATTTCTGCCGGATCTAATTCTCAGCTTTCCGAAACACTTTCCAATGCTCAGGGCTATTTATACGCGCAATTGTTTGACTTGTTTAAGTCTAACGCCTCACATATCAAACGCGTCACCTTCTGGGGTTTGAATGATGCTTCGAGCTGGCGGGCCGCTAATAGCCCATTATTATTCGATAAGGATCTTCAGGCCAAACCAGCTTACGATGGCGTTATCGATCCAGAAAAATTTATGGAGGAGCATAACCCTGAGTCAGCAAACGTAAATCAAGCAAATGCTACTTACGGTACGCCTACAATAGATGGAACAATTGACGCTGTTTGGAGTGGGGCGCCTTCGATACCGATTAACAGATTTCAAATGGCATGGCAAGGAGCGAGTGGAGTAGCAAAAGCACTCTGGGATGATCAAAACCTTTATGTATTGTTCCAGGTGAGCGATGCACAGCTTGATAAAGGAAGCGCAAATGCCTATGAACAGGATTCCGTCGAAGTCTTCTTGGACGAGAATAATGAGAAGACTTCGTTCTATCAACCTGATGATGGACAGTACAGAGTCAACTTTGACAACGAGACTTCCTTCAATCCAACAAGCATCGCCAACGGTTTCGAATCGGCAACGAAGGTTTCCGGAACAAACTACGTCGTTGAAGTGAAAATTCCGTTTAAATCGATCACCCCAGATATCGACATGAAACTTGGTTTCGACGTACAGATCAATGATGGCAAAGACGGCGCTCGTCAAAGTGTAGCCACATGGAACGATACAACCGGCCAAGGATATCAGGATACATCTGTATACGGGGTACTTACCCTCGTTGGCAAAGCTACTGATCCGAACAGCGGAGGCTTTGTATTTATCCCGCCAACCGGTAACGTTGTGAACAAAGACGGCATTGTTACGATCAAGCCTGTAGTGAATAACGAGGGCGGTCGCGTAACAGGCAAAGTTTCCGCCGAAAATTTAAAGAATGCGTTGGAGCAAGCTGCTTCAGCAGCAAACGGCAAGAAACAAATTGTAGTCGAGGTTCCGAAGCAAGGAGACGCGAAGTCGTATGAAGTACAACTTCCGACTCAAAGCTTGAAAGGTCAAGAAAACTTCGTGCTTTCCATTGAAACAGAAAATGCAACGGTCGAGGTTCCAAGCAACATGCTGTCCAATGTAACGGTAAGCGCCGACCAAGTATCGATCCGTATCGCCAAAGCTTCTACAGACGATTTGGATGCTGCTACTCGTGAACAGATTGGTAACCGCCCGATACTGGATCTGAGCATGGTTGTCGGTGACAAAGTCATCGCTTGGAACAACCCTAATGCGCCTGTAACGATTTCTATTCCTTACACGCCAACTGCGGAAGAGCTTAGTAATCCAGATTCAATCGTGGTTTGGTATATTGATGGCAATGGCAACGCAACAGCAATCCCGAACGGACGTTATGATACGGCGACTGGAACAGTTGTATTCCAAACAACACACTTCAGTACCTATGCTGTGGCCACCGTCGTTAAAACCTTCGGAGACCTGAATAACGTGCCATGGGCGAAGCAAGCAATTGAAGCAATGGCAGCACGAGATGTTATCAAAGGCATCTCCGCTAACAGCTATTCTCCTTCAACTTTCATCAAGAGAGCGGACTTCATCGCCCTCCTTGTAAGAGCGCTTGAATTGCAAGGTTCAGGTAAAAATACAGCGATGTTCAGCGATGTCCCTCAAACCGCTTATTATTATAATGAGCTGGTCATCGCAAATGAATTGGGAATCGTTACTGGCCTTGGAGACAATACATTTAAGCCAAACAGCAATATTTCACGTCAAGATATGATGGTGCTGACAGCACGCGCGCTAAAAGCAGCCGGTAAACAAGTCGAAGCTGCCGGAACTTTAGACGCTTATCCTGACGCGGCGAGCATTTCCGATTACGCGAAGGATAGCGCAGCTGTTCTAGTGAAATCCGGGGTTGTGAATGGCAAGAACGGCAAAATTGCGCCGAACGATCCACTCACCCGCGCTGAAGCGGCAGTCATCCTATACCGCATCTGGAAGCTGAAATCATAATCGAAAATCTTAGTCGAATAATAGGAAGGGGGCACCTCGCCCCCTTCCTATTGTTTTTAATTTATAAACCCAAATCAATCCATAGTTATGCTACCATAGCTACCATAGGATCAAATAGGTTACATAGGAGTGAGAAAACTTTGCTAAGTAATCGACTTTCAATTAGCAGTTGGAGCTTACACAGATGCATGGGTCCGCTGCGTTGGACCATTTGGAACGAAGACACACAAGCTCAAGAAACAGCTATCCAAGAACAACCCATGGAGTTTGAATTAATCGAATTGCCTAGGTTAGCTGCTGCTCGAGGACTTACTCATTTGGAGTTATGCCACTTTCATTTTCCAGCACGGGATGAAGCGTATTTGACTCAATTGCGCCATTCATTTGAAGCTGCTAGAGTTATATTTCATACCTTGCTCGTTGATTACGGTGATATTTCTTCCCCTAATCCCATTCGTCGGGAATCCGATATTAACTATTTAAAGGGCTGGATCGAAACCGCACATAAGGCAGGAGCATCAGCAATTCGTATTGTTGCAGGTGAGCAGCCTGCTGAAGATGAGGCATCCATTGCTCGCAGTATTGAGGCATTGAACCGATTAAGAGACTATGCCGCGAGCAAGAAAGTTGCTATCGTCACTGAAAATTTCCGCTCCCTGACGTCTACCGTTCGAAGTTGGTCAAGCGTTGTCACTGGCGAGGCACACTCTTTTGGAACTATCGTAGATTTCGGTAATTTTGCCCCTCATGAGAAAGAAGAAGGCATCCGTTACGGCGCTCCATTGGCACATTCCATTCACGCAAAGCCTGTGTATTCGTCAGATGATGAAGTGAACGAGGAAGAGTTCTGTCATCTGCTTACGATATTGACAGAGACGAAATGCACCGCGCCGATTTCCATTATCTTTGACCGCGAGGGTAACATGTGGGATGGAATCGAACGTATACAGAAGATTATTAAACGATTTGATCAGGCAGCTGTTAAAGTTCAGACAACAATTTCTTAACGTCCTCGATATTCGGCATACCATTCTGTGCACCGTATTTCGTAACCGCTTGAGCAGCTGTTGCATTCGCAAAGAAAACTGCATCTTTAAGCGATTCATTCATAGCAATAGAGAATGCGAGCCCCGCATTAAATGCATCACCAGCACCCGTAGTGTCAACGACATTAACCTTGTGGCTCGAAACCCTGCCTACAAGACCATCCTGACCTACAAATGTTGCACCTTCGTCGCCCTGTGTCACAATAATATGATCAACCTTCCTTACCTGCATCTGTTTGATAAGCTCCGTTACATTTCCTTCATTTGTCTCCAGTAAGATTTGTAATTCGGAGAAGTTCGGGGTTAGATAATCAACTTGTTCGAGCAAATCAGCAGGTAATGGTGTTGCAGGTGCAGGATTTAAGATCACTCTCTTACCTAGACGTTTCGCTGTTGTAATTGTATATCGGATTGTGTCCAAAGGAATCTCCATCTGAAGTAAGATCATATCTGCTGCTTCGATGATAGATAAGTTCCGTTCAACATCTTCAGGTGTGCAATGTGCATTGGCGCCGGGTATGCACACAATACAATTATCCCCTTGCGCTAGAAGGATAGATGCTAATCCAGTGACTTCACCGTCCACTATTTTTATTCCACTTGTATCGACCCCTTCGCGGTCAAGCGAAGCGATCATTTGTTGACCAAAGGCATCATTCCCAACCGCTCCGATCATCACCGTACGAGCTCCAAGTCGTGCCAGGGCCACTGCTTGATTAGCTCCTTTGCCTCCCGGCAGAAATGTGATTTTATTGCCCAAGATAGTTTCACCCATCTGTGGCTGTCTATCAGCTTCAATCACAATATCCATATTCAGACTGCCGATGACTACGATTACAGGTTTTCTATCAATCACACTCATTTTCCCCCTCTGGCAAGTGCTCTAGGTTCATCTTGCAGTAGCTACTTTACCATTGTCAACATGTATTACCAAACACACAAAAACCGACCGCATGCGGTCGGTTTTACTGATGGTGGAGGCGAACCGTGATTGTGCAAAACCAACCAAACCGTTATGACTAATCTCAGATTACCGTTTTACATAAATCCCATACGCCCACGGTTCCATATCCACCGCATGCTCCACATTTAGCTCCACTGTGGATTCATCTCCCAGCAATTGATACGTGCCTGCAGATTCCCCGATTTGAACTGTGCTTGCCACGCTCTCCGTAGAAAGGTTCATTATAACGATAATCGTATTGCCTTCCTTCGTTCGTTCAAAAGCAATAATGTTGTCATTGCCGACCTCCAGCGAGCGATAAGTTCCGCCCGCACTTCCGTTCCACAACGTTGGGTTGTCATGCTTCAAAGCAATTAGTTGCTTGTAGAACGGTTGCATCGACAGGTCATTCCATACAATTTCATCTTTATCAAAAAACAGTAGTCGCCTGTTCAGACCAGCTTCCTGTCCCGAGTAGATCAGAGGCATGCCCGGTAGCGTAAAGCTAAGCGTCGCCATTGCTTTTACCGCATCACCTAGTCGCTCGTACTCCGTTCCTGTCCAGGAATTCTCGTCATGGTTGGACGTAAAGTTAAGCGGATAAGTGCCCTTCGGATAGCCCTTCTCGAGCCGCTCCGCATAGAGCCTAACCTGTTTGGCGTTGCCTTGTCCTTTCGCAACTCGATTCATTATGTTGTAAAGCTGCCATCCGTAGTTGGCATTGAAGGCATGGCTGAGCAGACTGATCTGCTGGTCATCCTCGGCCAGCATGTAGACCGGCTTCAGCTTCTCCAGCTCCGCCCGCGCTTGCTCCCAGAACGTCTTAGGCACTCCACCAGCATAGTCGGCACGGTAGCCGTCAATATCAAATTCCGTCACCCAATACTTCATCGCATCGAGCATAGCAGCCTTCATGTCCGCATTGTCATAGTTCAGATCTGCCACATCGGTCCAGTTGGTGTTGGGTGGCATAATGATTTTCCCGGTTTCATCCGTTGTATACCATCCGGGATTTTCCATCCATGCATGATCCCACCCCGTATGGTTGGCTACCAAATCGAGAATAACCTTGAAACCCATCTCGTGGGCTTTATCGACAAGCGATCTAAAATCCTCCTCTGTGCCGAATTCAGCATTTACCGCTTTGTAGTCGTCCACCGCATAGTAGGAGCCGAGAGTTCCATTCCGATTTGTCTTGGATATTGGATGAATCGGCATAAACCAAAGAATATCGACCCCAAGCTCCTTGAGCCGCGGTAAATGTGCTTCGAAGGCCTGAAAAGTGCCTTCCTTCGTATATTGACGCACATTGACTTCGTACATGACCGAATTTGCCACCCATTCCGGTATCGGCACTCCATGCTGCTGTACTGCAACTTCCTTACTCGGCTCCGGCTGTTCTCCATTCCCCGATGAACAAGCGGATATTCCTACGATGGAAACAACCAGGAATAGAGCCGTCATCCATTTCACTCTCCTTTGCATTTGTAGCACCATCCTTTTCATCTGGAGTAAATGACCAGTAACCAGAGCCCTCAAATCTGGAATGTAGCTATAGAATATATTTGAAATGCCATCCCTTTCCCGAATGGACAGTTACAGTCGACGACATTATCCTTTGACTGATCCCAAAGTAATCCCTTTAACAAAATACTTTTGCAGAAATGGATAGATGACGAGCAGCGGCAACATAGAAATAAAGATTTTGGCCGCATTTAGCGTCTGGTTGGACAGCGATGACATCCGTTTGACTGCTTCCTCATCCAGCTTCGTCGGATCGATCACGACAGCCACCTGCCTAATGTACGATTGAAGAGGGTAATGATCCGCTTTATTCATCAGAACAAGAGCCTGGAAAAATTCGTTCCAATGGTACACAATCGTAAATACCATAATGGTAGCGAGCACAGGAACAGATAGAGGCAAACAAATACTGAACAATATGCGCCACGGCCCCGCTCCGTCGATCATCGCGGACTCTTCCATTTCCTTCGGCATATTCCGCAAATAGTTCATAACAAGAATGACATTAAAGACAGGCAAGCCGCCGCCGAGCACTAAGCCCCAAATGTTATTGATCATTCCAAGCGATTGCATAGTGAGGTACCATGGAACCAAACCACCATTAAACAGCATTGCGAACACCAAAATCCACATGATTTTATTCCTTGGCTTAAACTCCTTCGAGGTTTTCGATAGCGGATAGGCCATCAACAGAATGACGAAGAAGGAGATCACCGCACCATACACAACCCGCTGTACCGAAATAAAAAACGATTGGAAAAATTGGCGATCTTCCATAATGGTTACGTAAGATCCGAAAGTAAACCCTTTGGGCCACAAGAACACTTCGCCAGCTGCTGCCGCCGCTTTATCGCTCAAAGATATGGACAAGGTATACCATACTGGAAGCAAGCACAGCAGCATCAGGATAATTAGCAGTATGGGATTCAGTGTATTGAACAATCTGGAAATTGCAGAACGTTCGGTTATCATGTCTATCCACTCCTGCTTCTATATTTAGAAAATTCTATAATTCGCGAAACGGTATGCCAGTGTATACGAAACCGTAATGAGAATGAATCCAACAACCGATTTCAATAGCCCAACAGCCGTAGCCAAACCATGCTGAAAGTCGATAAGTCCTGCACGGTACACCCAAGTGTCGATAATATCGCCGGTCGAATAAACAGATGGATTGTACATGTTAAAAATTTGATCGAATCCTGCGTTCAGAATGTTGCCAAGGCTAAGTGTCGCGAGCAGCATGGCAACTGGGAGAATGCTCGGAATCGTAATCTTTATCAATCGCTTCCACTGCGATGCCCCGTCAATTGCCGCTGCTTCGTACATCTCAGGATTAATGGACGTTAGGGCAGCGAAGAAGATGATGGCGTTGAATCCGAATTCCTTCCAGACATCACTACCGACAACGAGAGCGGGGAAAATCCTTGCATCCGCAAAAAATAAAGTCGGCTCAAAGCCAAGTCCGGCCAATATTTGATTAACGGGACCCGAATAGGAGAAGATATCCAGCATCATGCCCGCTACGATAACCCATGACAGGAAATGTGGTAAATAAACAGCGGTCTGAATCGTACGTGTGAACACTCTGCTCTTCACTTCATTCAACATGAGAGCAAACACTAACGGCACGATTAAATTGCCGACCATTTTCGCGAACGCAATAACGACCGTATTCCGGAAGATTAGCTTGCTGTCATCCAACTCGAACATGTATGCGAAGTTCTCGAGTCCGACCCAAGGCGATCTCCATATCCCTAAGCCGGGATTAAATTCTTTGAATGCCGTTATTACTCCATACATGGGATAGAGGTTAAAGAAGATTAACCACAGCAGTCCTGGTATCAGCATGAGGTAAAAATGTTTGGTATAACTTCTGTGTAACACTTTCTCCACTTCCCCTCTTCAAAGATCAAGACGAGCGACTAGCACTCGTCTTGATTGATCATCCTATTTCTAATAAGCCCTATTTCAATTGATTCACTTCTTCAGTTACTTTGTCGCCACCTTGCGATTTCCATTTCGTTACGAACTCATCGAACGTACTGATATCCGCGGTGCCCATAATAATCTTGAGGAATGTCTCGTCCTCGAGCTTTTTTAAATTCGTCCATCTGGACTCCATCGTCTTCGTTTGTGCTGTAGCAATACTTCGCACCCAGTTGATTTTCGCGTCTACAAATGTGGAGCCGCCATTCAAATGCGCATATATATGCGTGAAGAAACCGGCATCTGTATTCTGATCAAAGTATTGAATATCGTAATCATCTACTGGATCCAGCTTAACGGCTTTGGCGTGAACTCCCATTTCATGTGCCCATCCATAGTTGATTTCGTCGATATCATCTAGCTTAATTTCATCCTTCAAGTACTTGCGAAGGTTATTAACCGCGTACTCTAATTGATCACCTGCGCCCAAAATTAAGAACAACGGAACCTCTTGGGAAGTCATTTCTTTACCGGCTGTCAACGTTTTGTATTCTTCGTCCTTGCCCCATTTGTGAAGAGTCATCATTTTAATGACAGCCTCAGGATGTTTCGCATTCTTACTTACTACAATATAATTACTGCCCGTTGCTTGATTTGAGTTGAACTTGCCCCCTGCGTCAAGAGGTGCTGCATAAGGTCTCCAGTTCGCATTCGGGTCGTTCTTGATTGAATCCGTCAAGTTATAAGCGGACCACCATGGACCGAAGAAAATACCGGTTTGCCCGCTTGCCACAATTTCAGCTGTTGATTTGCGAATACCAAGCTCTTTGTCGAGAATGCCTTTTGCGTACCAATCTTTCATCATAGCCAAAGCATTCTTCGTCTCTTCCGTAGTAGAACCATATACAGCATTGCCGTCCTTATCCTTCACCCAAATACCTGGATAAGCATCGTTAGCGAAGAACAGCGGGGAGAAGTTGTACCAATGGTCAGTTGAATTCAGGAAGTTGGACGATAACGATCCGCCTTGCTGTGTACCAATGATACCAACAGTTTTGTCTCCGCCCATCTTGTTGTCTATGAACGCTTGGGCGATTTTGCCGAGATCCTCAAGTGATTTTGGCTCTTGGAGGTTAAGTTTTTCGAGCCAATCCTTACGGATCCAAGTCAGTGGAGCGGAAGGCAACGTCGTCTCTGGTAGCGCGTACAGTTTGCCGTCGAAAGTGACGTTGTCGAGTAAACCTGGGTTGGAGTCATATACCGATTTGAGCTCCGAGCTTGCGTACTTGTCATACACATCGCTAAGATCAGCCAGTTGGTTTGCTTTCACCATTTGGCGAAGCTGCGTTTCATTGACCACTATGGCATCCGGCAAGTCGTTACTGGAAATCGCGAGGCTTACCTTTTGTTGGTAGTCATTGCCGTTAGCCGCTTCCCAAGCATGCTTCACCACGATGTTGTATTTATCTTTCAGCCAACGCGTATACACGTTATCTTCCGCGGTATCGCTACCGTCAAACTTGTAGTTCGGGTCAATCCCGCGGCCGATAGACACTTCTGTCACTTGCTCGAATTTGGCAAACGGATCAATAACATCTTCCACAACAGGCACGGTGTCCGATGACCCTGTGTTGTTGGCAGGCGTCACCGTTTCGCCGGCATTGTTGCTACTGTTGCCGCTGCACGCAGCTAAGCTCATCATTACAATCAACAAAGCTAAAATCGAAATAATAGACTTTTTCATTTACATCCCCCTTAAAAGTTTTAAGAAGCAACACCTGCTTCGTAAGAATAAGCTTATTGCTCATTCATGTCTTCTCGACAAATTGAATATAGCACGGCCGTTACATTTGCTGAGATAGAGAGTGCTCCTCAATCAGGATGATGAATTTTATGTCCATAACAAAGAGTGCGCGAAAACTGTCTACCCCTTTTTCCACACACTTTCTACCCTTGCTTATTTACTCCGACCGCTGTCGGATATTTGTCTAAACTCGCTTGGCAATGCCCCCGTATGCTCCCGGAACAATCTACTGAAATATTTCTCATCGCTGTATCCGATCTGCTCCGCGATCCACTGAATCGTCTTAGTCGTGCCGCGCAAATACTCTTTCGCCCGCTCCAACCGTATATCCCGCACATAGTCGGTGTACGTTAGGCCAACATATTGCTTAAAGCATTGGCTGAAGTAGCTTCCGCTCATATTGACCAACTGTGCGATTTCCGAGGAAGAGATTGGCTTGCTTATATTTTGTTGTACAAGGTTCATAGCCTTCACAATGCTCTTCTGGATTTCTTGGGAGAAGAGCGGCTTGGCACCTGCACGCCCGATTCGTTCACGCACCTCTTTCAGCCATGACTCGAATAGAAACCAGTTCGGGAAGAAATCCGCAATCGAAATCGGTTCAGTCATAATCGGCAGGTACAGCCTGTTCCATTCATCGGTTAAGGAATAGAAGATACGGGTTAGACGAACTGGTGGCATAGATAGAGCTTTCAGCTCAGACAGTTGCTTATAGAACACCGCTTCCTCATAGATCCAATCCGTTGCTCCCCACTGCTCTTTGATCTGGTCGATAGGAATGACGCTCGCCGTTTTATCCAGCTGCAAGTAAATTTCAGCGTCCATCTGTAGAATAGCCTCATTAGGATGATAGGCATAGAACAAATCATTTTTGCTGAATGTCCGTATCATCTGCATCACGGACTTAGTGTCCATACCGTCCAAGCCAAGGAACTGAATGACGGCTATATTCAGATTAGGCTCGAAGGAAACAGTCGGCGGCTCCGAGGCATACCAAATGCCGGACTCTAACTCCGTTGCGTTGCTGGGAACTGAATGCTCAGTCACAGATTCCTCGAGATTCGGATTCAAAGTGTAATAAACGCACAACATGCCGCCAACTATCGCTTCATTCTTCTGCTGATCAGCTACTGCTCTTACTTCTCCCTTGCGCTCAATCAGCCTCACAATTCGGCTGAGCACCTCTTCGAATTGCTCCTGCTCCAACTGCGTCTTCGCGATATAGTCAAGCGCCCCAAGTCGGAGCGCTTCCTGTACATATTCAAAATCCTGATGCAATGACAATACGACGATTTGAACATAGGGGTACTTCTCCCGAACGATTCTCATTAGCTCGATTCCGGACATAACCGGCATGGATAAATCCGTCATTAACAGATCAATCCGGTTCACCTCCATGAATTTCAGCGCATTCTCCCCATTATTCGCTTCACCGACAACCTCCATGCCATAAGCTTGCCACGGCATGGAAGAGGTCAGCCCCTTGCGCACAAGCTTGTCATCATCCACGATCAATATACGAATCATTGCGGCTCGCCTCCTGATGTTGATGGTGCTTCTAGTGCTGCAACAGGCAGCCTCAAGGTAACAACCGTTCCCTTTCCCGGTTCACTTCTAATCTGGAGCTTAGATTGATCGCCATAATTGGATTTCAAAATACGTCTAACGTACTTCATACCGATTCCCATCCCTACCTGATCGCTTTCTTCCTTATTATCGTTAAGAAGCTCGTCAATCATCTCCCGAGTCATGCCCACTCCATTATCTTGAATAGTAATAATAAGCCCATCCTCCTGTAGCGCCACTCCCACATAGATATACCCGTCGTCACTTACACCGTGATACAAGGCATTTTCTACCATTGGCTGCAGCAAGAAGCGTGGACTTGGTAGCCCTAGGCTTTGCTCGTCTACTTCAATGTCCACATCGAACTGAAAATCGTATCGAATTTGCTGCAACTGCAAGTATTCCTTAAGCGCTTCGATCTCATCGCCGATGGTTGAGGTCTCCCCCATCTTCCCTAGATTATAAAAGAGAAGCTTGTTCAAGCTGAGCACCAGCTTATCGATATCCTTTTGCCCGTTCATCACAGCGAGCCAATGAACCGTATCGAGCGTATTCATCAAGAAATGCGGATTAATCTGATAGAGTAGTTTCTCTACCTCGAGGTCAGCTCTTCGTTTCTCCTTCTGTTCGATTTCCTCATAGAGAGCCCAAATTTTCCGCTTCATATCGCGCGTCTGATAGAGTAAATAATCGAATTCCGGAATATTGGTTTTCTCCTCATGTTCCTTCTCGTTAGAATGAATTAACGAATTAATCTCGTGATGGAACTTTTTAAGCGGACGATAAACCATCTTCCGTAGCAGCCATGCGAATACAAGAGCTACGACTAGAAAAAAGAAGAAAATACCCGAAATTTGAAGCAACCACCTGTTCCTTTCCTGAGTGAGCTCCGTCTTCGGCACGACAGAAACAATACTCCAGCCTTGATTACTCACTTCCTTACTCCAGAAATATCCTCCGGAATAGCCAGATTTCACTTCGGGGTTAGCTCCAGGAAAAGAGGAATTCACGGAGAATGCATCTGTAACCTCGCTGAACGCGATTCGACCCGTTGGATCCAGCAGAAGCAACCGTCGCGAGCTTTCCTTACGATTCTGAGGGGCGAATAAGGTCTTCAGCGCATTGCGGCCTGATTCAATATATAAATATAAATTCTGGTCCGGCAAATTCACCTTTCGCATTATGCTAAACACATACTGATTGATCGAGCCGTTGTAACTGAGATAGGGGCCGTAATAAGTAATCTCTGAATACTGGGCCAATATCGGAAGATTGTCCGGTTTAAATTCCCCCCGAACGCGGAAATTTTCGAAATCGTACAAATCCCGATCCATGTCATAGTACATCAATAAACCGATATTCGGATTCGAGAATGTAATATTATTCAGCTCGCTACGAATTTCATTGACCAAACGCAGCTTCTCGTATGGCTCCTGCGTCATCCCTAGTTGCTCAAACAACTTATTGGTGTTGCCACCGTAGGCAAACTGCTGCGAAACATGATTCAAGTTGTTTAACGTATTCTCCAGCATCATAAGATCCTGCTGGAGATTGCTCTGGAGAGCGCTTTCAACTTTATTATTGATGATCGAATCGATCGTGTAGAAGGAAATGAAGCCAAGACTAATAAAAGGGGTCAAGGTGCTAATTAGAAAGATGAATATGATTCTATTCTTAAATGTAATGTTATTCAATCTTTTCATCGGCATAAACGTAGAGGCTCAATCCTTTCCAGTTAGATCTTGCAGGCGAAAATAGCGGGATGAACCGCTCCCTCTATCATAACTTGAATTTACGCGCAGGACATATAAGGAATATGCGGGATTAGGTGGATTATTTTTAGAGGGTGCATATTCATAGAAAAAACCTTGGTCCCAAGAATACTAGACCAAGGTTGTATAGTGAGGTTCATTTTGAATGATGTCTATCGGTAATTCTTTGCAATTTATTTACCTGCTCTAATATCTTTCATAGT
The DNA here is from genome assembly GCA_029203125.1 of Candidatus Cohnella colombiensis. Classification (GTDB taxonomy): domain Bacteria; phylum Bacillota; class Bacilli; order Paenibacillales; family Paenibacillaceae; genus Cohnella; species Cohnella colombiensis. The sequence goes on along the minus strand of CP119317.1, from coordinate 120,698 downwards.
TACTTTATTAATCTGAAGATCGGAAAAATCACTGACCAGACCTTTACCGGTTGGCGATTGAGATACAATTCCTACTTTTAGCGTATCCGAAACCTTCAGATTAAAAACCCTTACCATCTGATAATGAGACCCATCTGTGGAGTAATGCATCGCGAATGCATCGCCCTTCCGACCTATCTGAAGCCAGACGCTTTTATCAGTTAGGTTTATGCCGTTTGCATCGTCAGATACTCCGTTTGTTACTACACTGACTACAGCATATGTATTAAAATCCGTATATTCATAGCAAAGCTTCGCCCAGCGATCATCACTATCCATAATAAAAAGTGCGGCCCCATCAAATTTCGAGATGAAATCATGCCTTACTTTGGCGCTTAGAACAAAATCACCTTGTATATCCGCATATAAAAAAGGGGCATTGTTCTTTATCTGCCCATTTTCCGGATTAATGAAAAAGTCCGTATTCGCTGGTGCTGAGATTTGAATTAAGTTATCCTTTTCAGCGATCTGTGATTCATTCAACCACTTTTTGAATAGATTCATATTATCTCTCCTAACGTTTCATTTTCTTTTTACAAATCAATAATATCATGAACTTAACAAATGAAAAGCAAAATCCACAACCGTAGAGGTTGTGGAATTGCATTGTGGAGGTTCTTATTACGAATTGATAAATTCAGCCTTTTGCAACAGTCTTCTCACCATCGCAGCTGTTTCAGCACGTGAAACATCGTCACCCGCTAATAGCTTTCCGTTGTTTCCTTGCAAAATATTGTATTTGATTGCAGCGGCAACCTCTTTATCCGCCCAAGTAGCAACCGTTGAAGCATCTTTATAGGAGCTTAAATATTGAGTAACTTCGTTAGCAGATAATTGGGTGTCCAAATTCACTATCGTTAGAGCACGCGCCACAATGACTGCAGCTTCATTTCTTGTAATCTTCTGATTAGGATGGAAAGTTCCATCCCCATATCCGTTTACAAGATCGTAGGATATTGCAGTCGTTACTGTATCAGCAAACCAATCTGATGCTCGAACATCCTTAGGAGCTTCTACATTCGCCTTCGATTTCATGCCAAGCGCTCTGACAATAATGGACACGAACTCTGCACGTGTAATGGCTTTGTTAGGTTGGAATTCATGGTCGTTTACGCCTTGAATAATCAATCTTGAAGCCATGTCACTTACATCCTTCGCACTCCAATGGTTTTCTACATCAGAAAATGTCTTAGAGTTAGATACAAGAGCGTATGTGCTATTAGTCAAGCTGTTGATTACAGCAAAGTGTGTCCCATCGATCGTTACAATTCTCGTTGGTATATGAGATAACGAACCATCTGCATGAAGGACAACAGCTGTCGTGATTTGGGAAGCATCGACACCATTTGGAATAGCAATGGAACGTGCCACATAGCTGTCGAATTGATTCATATTTACTCTTTGGTTGCCATACTCAATTGTAATTTCAAAATCAACAGGCAGACCAACGACTGAATAGCCATTGCTTACTGCAGCTTCTGTAACAATGCGATTGATTGAATCAGTTGATGCTCCAATTTGAATATGAATCGTTATATCTTCGAGATTCACATTACTGCCTAGAAGGGCAAGGCTATCCAATTTAATTTGAGAAGCAGGAATTCTATAGGTCGCTAGGTCGGTCTTCAATTCAATGATGACATCCTTATTCATCAATTCATTGATTAGCTTGCCATTAAATTCGCCTACAACGACATCCGATGTCTCGTTAACAGAGATCGTCAATACGCTAATCTCTTCTTCCTTCAGCATGTCGATCACTTTATCATTGTCAACCGAAATGATTGTAGCGGCTTGATCTCCAATATTACCTTCACTTGCTGTTGCCAATTGTCCTAATTTCACACCATTAACAATGAGCTCCACAACATGATCGGATGATTCCGGAGTGGAAGTGCTATTGCCAGAGCCTGATGGGTACGGTGGGTTGGGGTTTGATGGGTTCGGGTTCGATGGGTTTAAATACTCATCCAGATACTTAGATCCATCTCCAATGTACAATACATCATAGTCGAAGCTATCATATGTTACAACAAGCTCATTATCGACAAGTGATACTTTGCCGTGGACAGACAGCTTCGTGCCAGCTGTATACTCTTTGCTAGCCAATTCATTTCCTTGAATAGATACAGTTCCAGTACCATCGCTCAAATACACATCATGCCATTCGTTATCGTGAGAAGTTTCCTCCGTATCTCTTAACAAAATGCCCTCAACAGATACTAAATCCCCTTCTGAGATTGTACGGTTAGCTAGTGATGCTTTTAAGCTACTGATTGGTGTAACACGGGAGTAATCTGCTAAATAGTCAATAATGTTCAAGTAAAATGCCGCATTAGAAGCATCATTCGCAATCTCGTAGTTAGAATACGCATAGCGTCCGGATACGACCAATTTACCTTGATCAATCGTTTGTCGTGCAACGATTGGAATTAGCTCACCATTCAGATCTTCCTCCGTACTGTATACGTAACCGTCTCCCAGTACATTAGCATTATATGAACTCGCATTTGCAGTAAGTAAAATATCCAACTGCTTCGAATCATCGTTCACTAATGCTTGATTATCAGCATTAACCAAGGAAGCACCACGATAAACACGGATAGCTGCCATATCGTCATTAATACCATCTGCAGTTTTAGGGAAAGCACGAGCATAGAATGATTGAACATTTTTATTATCTTGATTTTCCACTAAAGCTTCACGAATCGAGTCATAGTTAAATCTAATATCCGTACCAATATCAGCCAACAAACCATTGGAAAATGTCGTATTATATTTGGATTGATCGGTGGATTGCGTTGAAACCATCAAGCTTCCGCCTTCTCGTACCCAATTAGCAAGCGACTGCTGTTCATCCGCCGTTAACTGGTAGGTTACGCTTGAAGGTGTATTATAAATAAATACATTTACACTATCCAAAAGTGAATCCGTAATTGGCTGCTCGTTAATTTCAACGATATACCCCATAAAGCGTAGAAGCTCGGTCAGCTCCGCCATCGTACCGTTGGATACTCCAATGTTACGGTGGCTGTTATCGATCATAACCGTTTTTCCATTCGTATCGCGCACCTCTACATCCTTTTGCAACGTCGTTTTTGTCGTTACTCCGGCGATAGGTGTGAGCACTGCGGTAATCGTATGTACACCTGCTATAATTGGTGTCCATTTGACGCTTACACTTTGCTTGTGTCCAGATACTAATTGATTAATGGTAGCAGCTCCAATTAATTGATTGTCTTCTGGTGCTCCCACATATAAGGAAACCGTAGCAGGCTCTGTTAAATCATGACTACCTGCATTTGCAACCTCTACAGAAATTGTTGTATCGTAATTAGCAGTACTCATTGCAGGATCAACAGTAAAGTTTATGAGTTTGACATCATATTCGGCAGGTTGGGTGTAAACGGCAGATGCCAAGCCCATGCGATCGTTAGCGTGAATGACCTTCACAACGTACCAGTTCTGTCCTGTAGCTGCTGTTACAGTTGGGTTCCAGTTAACGCTTGTACTTGCCTCAGGTAACGTATTGCGTGTCAATACGACTCCATTGTTCGTAATAATCTGTACTTCTTTAATTGGATCGTCTAGATCCTCAGCGTGAATGGAAAATTGAATCTCATCTCCAGAAGAGGCGTCAAGTTGACTGCCCATCGGTAATCCATTAGCGAGTACATCAAGCTTCAGATTACGCGTTTCGGTCGAATATACTCGGCGCTCCTGAATCGCTTCCAGTAGGCTGGCAGCATCATTGCTGCGTGCAACAATGGCAGTCAGGTTGTCGGTGTCTCCCCAATTCACAGCGTGATTGTCCTGTGAGGATGCAGGAGCGAGGTGCCAACCGTAGTCCAGCGCTTTATAATAATACGACTCGGTATCGACAAAATTACTACCTAGTGAGCCGTTGGATACTTCCAACAGTTGAAATACACCATCCGCTTCCGCATTGTATTGTAGTGATTCAAAAGCGGTGATCGGGCGATTCGGATGATTGAACATGGCTAGAGCACCATTTTGCTTGGCTAACCAGCTATAAAAATCAGAAAGCTCAGGCATTTGTTTAGCAGCTTCAACGTAGGTGTCTGTATTGAACACATTGATATGTCCGTAGTTTCCGCCAGTCGTTTGGTATGTCATTTCAAAGCCACGGAACGCGGTAAAGCTATCGGACGAGGCGGCTTCTGCCATTTCTTTTGTATTGCTCCATTCTGAATCCGGGATTCCGACGAATTCATTACGTTCAGAAACATATTCCTTTTTATCATCAGTTACTCCATCGAACATATTGGAGTGGTCGGTAATAAACAGATAATCTAAGCCTTTTGATTTTGCATAAGCAAACGCATCTTGAGGCGTTGTGTCTTTGGAGCCATCAGAATATCCCGTGTGAGCATGGGGAATCCCATAATAAATGTTGTAATCAGGAAGCAGAACGCTAGATTCTGCTGCTTGCGCATAGGGTGCTGAAAAAGGGATGGAGCCTATACTAATGCCGAGAGCGGCGGTGCATAGGAGCAATGAACGTTTCATTTTGCGTGTGAAGTACGTCCTCCTAGGTTTTGCTACTTCCATCATGTTAGTTCTTGTTGCTTTCATCATGTTAGCTCCTTTCAGGGTGCTGTACAAAGTTGAGTAAGGCATTCAGTCATCATAAGCCACCAATGTTATCTTAGATGGACGTTCATATTAAACTAATGTAAAGGAGTAGAGTCCCCTGGGAATTTACACATTGCACTTTCTACAATATAACTAGCTTCTTCTTACTGGGATGTTGGCTATGTTGTAGTCCATACAATGAAATCGCACTAGACAACACTTTTAAGGGTGGGATTGGTTATTGGAATGTATGAATTGCAATACGATCTTCGAACCGCCACACGTTCTCACGCTTATGCATCGGACAAGAAATCCGTTAATAGACAAAAATAGTGCCTAGATGAAAATGTGCGGTCAACAGATTCGTTATTCGTGGGGAATGGGGCTAAAATCAACGGGCAAGGGGGCATTAACGGAACGTGTGTCCGGAAAAACTGATAATCACATCAAAAACCGAAAGTAACGGAACATACGTCCGCATCATCCCTGAATGCAAGCAAAAACACCTTCTGCGTCTATAAACGCCGATGAAGCTTTGCGGAGATCATACAGGTAATGATAAGTGTGAAACTAATAAATTCTGCACTATAAAAAAAACGAGCGCTAAAAAGCGCCCGTTATCAAAAGGATTCAGCATTATTCACACAGCTCCGCAACACTTCTTATACTTCTTCCCGCTTCCGCAGGTGCAAGGATCATTTCTCCCAACCTTAACCGCAGTATTGCGTTGACCTGGAACCATTCGGTTAGCAGAACCACCTGTCAGAGCTCTCATCTCAGCAGGCATATACCCACAATTGGACCAAAGCCGGGTATGGTTATACACCTCCGTAACGAGATCGGTGAACCTTTTGACTTGATCCATGTTGTCGAACACGATATTCCTTCGTTCCAGTTCATTCACAATGGCCTGCAATGGCTCTTCCATGGAGCAAGCAAGCTGAATATCATCAATAATATGATCAACAAGCTCAGCATCCTTGCACAATTGATTCAGAATAAACAGTCTAAGCTGCAGCAATTGTGGTGTCATCTCGAAATAGAGATCGTCGGAGTACTTTAGAAACTGCTCTTTATTGGGAATATATCGAGGCTTGTTCTGAATACTTCTCAGTAGTTCACGAAACTCATCCTGATTATCATCTTCAAAGTATTGGCTCACAAAAAAGTCATCGACCCTTATATAATCCTGCATACGATTCAGATGATAATCAGTGACCTCCTCTAGGTCCAGCATGCTAAGATGCTGTTCATTCTGACCGTTATAGATGTCGAGAACTAATTCTGGTGTACAAACCCCATAGAGATTTACTGCTGCCGATACATATTGAAGCACCAATTGCTCCCATGACCGCGTCCAATGCACTGCATCCCAATCTAGCTTGTTGAGTGCTGCTTTCACTTCTTCAGGGATTACAAAATAGAGCTTGTCCTTATTGAAGAATGTATATAGAATCCCATAATTCAAAAAATGTACATAGGTGCCTGGTGAAATATCGTTATTCTGTACATAGGGCTGGCTAAGCACTTCTTGAAAAAACCGAAACTCCTCTTCAGTAGACAGAAGTAAAGTGAAATCCAATTGATATTCCCGCAAAATATTTCGAGGCAACTCCGCTACAAGCTCTGCCTTGTTCATCTTTGATCGCCCAGACAGTTCGATCGATGAAGCTATTTCGGTTAAGCGGCCCTTGCTGAGCAGGGGGAGGATATCCTCAAGCTTCGACTTAACTGATCTCTGAATGGCGAGCTGTCTATGCCTCTCTTGATAAAGGTTTGTGATATCGATCATCGTTAACCCTCAATCCTGTCATTTTGTTATTATTATACATGTATATGAGGGGTAAAAAAACCGAATTTGTCTTGACAGTGGGAGCATCACACCACTTGCTCACGCCCCACAAATCTTGCAACATCATGCCCAGTTGGATTTTGGAAAGCCCGAAGCCCGAATGCCGGTGCTACGGCAAAGATGTGATCAAAGATGTCTGACTGAATCGATTCGTATACGGCCCAATTGGTATCGTTGGCGAAAGCGTAAATTTCTAACGGCAGCCCGTTATCTCCTGATGCTAACTGCCGTACAATGAGCGTCATTTGCTTATGGATTTTCGGATGATTGTTGAGATATTGTTGGATATATTCTCTGAATACACCAATGTTCGTAAGCTGTCTGCCGTTCACATTATTAGATTGGTCAATTCGGTTCCTCGTATTATACTCTTCGATTTCGCTTACTCTTGTCGTGATATATTCCGTAAGATAATGAATCTTCTGAAATTCCTCAATCATTTCCTTCGTGCAAAAACGTATGCTGTTTGTATCTATGTTGATGCAACGCTTAATCCTTCTACCACCTGAAGCTTGCATGCTTCTCCAATTGATAAAAGAGTCTGAAATTAGAGCGTAGCTAGGGATCGAAGTGACCGTTTTGTCGAAATTCATTACCTTGACCGTATTCAATGTGATGTCAATCACGTCGCCGTTGGCATTGTATTTAGGCATCTCAATCCAGTCACCAACACGCACCATATCGTTGGATGACAATTGAACGCCTGCGACTAAGCCTAATATCGAATCCTTAAAGATCAACATCAGCACAGCTGACAATGCACCTAGACCACTAAGAAGAATTAATGGATTTTGACCGCTGAGGTTCGAGATTACTACAATGCCACCCACGATAAACAGGATGATCTTCACAACCTGAATATATCCTTTGATTGGTTTAACCTTGGACACTGCGAACGACCGATAGATATCATCAACGGCATTAAGCAATGCATTAAGGACCGCTATGGTCACTATAATCATATAAGTTAATGCGCCCTTTTCAATCCAATATTGATAGTCTGGAAATATAGAGCCGAAATAATAGAGAATGATGGCGGGGATGATATGAGACAGCTTGTGGAAAACTTTTTTCTCCACAATAATATTATCCCACGTGTACCGATTGTTTGTAATGATATGGATAATGATCTTCAGAACGATCTTTTTGGCAATATAATTCGTCAATATGCAGATCCCAGCTATAAAAAGGACCATAATAATATTGGCAGCATAAACGGCTGATTGTGGATTCATTCCGTATTCATCTAGTTGACTTCTTATGAATTCCATTGTCTCCTCCTATGCACCTTGTGTAAGCCTACTATTATAGAATAGTTTTAACCGCTGAGCAAAGGCTGGGTAGAGGTTTCCATATTATGAATGCCCGTTAGCGACTTGTTGCATAGAGCTTTCCATAGTATGATCTGTGTATGTTTCTTTGGTAAATACGATAGGTCAATGAAGGGACGAAGCAGATGCAAGAGGTCACTGGATATAAGTCAATCGCGCTCGATATTGCCGAAAGAATTGTAAGTGGGGAGCTTCCTGTCCAGAGTAAAATTTCTGGTCGCTCCTTATTGGCAAGTCAATATCATGTCTCCCCTGAAACGATTCGCAAAGCCATCGGTCTACTTAAGGATGAGAACATCGTTTCCGTTTCACAGGGAAAAGAGATTGTAATCGTCTCAGATCAGAATGCTTATGACTATATAACCAAAAACAATTACCTCAAATCGGTATACTCGCTAAAACAGGAATTGCAACAGCTATTGGTTCTAAAGAAAGGGATCGATAGCAAGTTTGAGGTGCTACTTACTGAAATAATAGATGCGTCAGATCGCTTAAAAAATTTGAAGCCCTACCATCCTGTGGAGATCAAGGTGACAGATCACTCTCATGTTGTAGGTAAGACCATAGCAAACCTCCAATTCTGGCAAAATACAGGGGCAACCATCGTGGCACTTCGCAGGGGCACACAGGTGTCCATCTCCCCTGGCCCCCATGTTATTCTTAGAGAAAACGATGTTCTTGTTGTCGTGGGAGATGGGCAGGTCCAAGAAAGAACCGAGCAATTTCTCAACATGATCCTGCCAGAAGAATAAATAGAAGCGCCTATTTGCAGAAGACTTTTTATTGGCTTATTGAGCCAGTAGAAAGTCTTTTTTTTCATTTCATAAATTGTTTATACACTTTTAAACAAACAACTTGTTATAACTATAGAGGTTGTCAGTTGCTCGAGTGTTTGGTATAGTATGAAAATAAAAGAGGTGGTTGCCCACATGATTCAATTTAAAGGAGTTAACAAGGTTTATGAGGATGGTCACAAGGTATTAAAGAATATAAACCTTGAAATTAAGGAAGGAGAGATTACGGTACTGATTGGCCCAAGCGGCTGCGGGAAAACAACTACGATGAAATTAATAAATCGATTAATCAACCCCTCCTCAGGTGAAATCAGCATTCATCAAGACGATATTTCCACTTTGAATCCGATTAAGCTCAGAAGGAAGATCGGTTATGTCATTCAAAATATCGGTTTATTTCCACATATGACGATTGCTCAGAACGTAGGTGTTGTACCACGTCTCCTGAAATGGGACAAAAAAAACATCGAGGATCGGGTTGATGAGCTCTTAAAGCTTGTTAATTTGAATCCAGAAATGTACCGAAACCGTTATCCAACTGAATTAAGCGGAGGTCAGCAGCAACGCATTGGTGTAATTCGGGCTTTAGCCGCAAACCCGGCTGTGATCCTAATGGATGAGCCATTTAGCGCACTCGATCCAATCAGTCGTGAACAACTGCAGGATGAACTGATTCGTCTGCAGCAGGAAATCAAGAAAACAATCGTTTTCGTCACTCATGATATGGACGAGGCGATCAAGATCGCGGATACGATTATATTGATGAAGGACGGAGAGGTTGTTCAAAGCGGGCAGCCCGATCATATTTTACGTCACCCTGCCAATGATTTTGTCAAAAGCTTTATCGGCTCCAAGCGGTTGCAATCGCAGAACATCCTGGAAGCTCCGACGGTTGATGAGGTTATGGTAGATAATCCAGCTACCGCTTATCCTTCTCGCGGCTTGGCTGCTGCTATGAAGCTAATGGAGAAGAGACGCGTGGATACCTTATTAATTGTAGATAAAGCAAACAAGCTACAAGGAGCTGTGTCCATCTACAACATTCTTGATCAATACGGGGAAGAAGCTAAAACAGTAGCCGATGTTATGAAACCGGTGAAACATGCTGTATTATCAGGAAGCCCTCTCCCGATTGCTTTACAAATAATGACTAAACATCAATTATCTAATTTGGCCGTTGTGAACGATGATAATCAACTCATTGGCCTTATCACGAGAGGGTCCGTTGTTAGCCATATGGCGGATGTGTATTCTGATGAGAACATTGGGGGCGATTCCCATGTTGCAATCTGATTTTTGGACAAACTATTGGGAATTTATACAGCTAAGATACCCCGATATATTAATAGCTACACGCGAGCATTTGACTATTACTGCATTAGCTATCCTTCTAGGGTCATTGGTTGCAGTACCGATCGGTATGTTTCTCGCTAATAATAAGATCAAATGGCTTCATACACTTACATTCACAATTGCGAATATTTTTCAGACAATACCTAGTCTAGCACTGTTAGCTATTCTCATGTCACTACTAGGGATCGGAATGAAATCAGCTGTATTCGCTTTGTTCCTATACTCTCTATTACCTATTCTTCGAAATACCTATGCAGGTTTTACATCCGTCGATCATTCCCTTGTGGAGTCCGCCCGGGGTATGGGCTATAGTGCCCTGCAACGGTTATTGCTCATTCAGTTCCCCCTAGCCTTCCCCTACATCATGTCAGGTTTGCGGATGACCACAGTCTATATTATTAGCTGGACCACGTTAGCGGCATTAATCGGAGCGGGGGGATTAGGAGAGCTCATCGTCTCGGGTATCGGTGTTAATAAGAAGGAGCTTATTATTTCGGGGGCTGTTTCCGCGATCCTACTGGCGTTGGTAGCCGATTTCATTCTAGCAAGTATTGAACGATGGGTATCCCGAAAAACCAAATCAACTGCTGTCTCATCCACGGTGTAACTATATTATTAATCAAATTAAATGAAACGTAGGAGGAACTATACATTGAGAATGAAGAGAATGTCACTTGCAATTATTGTCCTATTGTTGGGGACGTTGGTATTGTCCGCATGTAGTAATGAAGGGAATTCGGCGTCAGGTACAATTAGCATCGGTACTCAAACCTACAGTGAACCAAAAATTCTAGCTGAAATGTATAAAGCGTTAATTGAACAAAATACAGAGGTGAACGTGAAGATTGTAGCTGACCTCGCTGCAAGCCCCATTGTCATTCAGGCGATGAAGTCCAATGATATTCAAATGGCCACTTTGTATACAGGGGAAATTTTCAATAATCATTTTGAAGTCGAAGCTACTAAGGACCGCAATGAAGTTTTAAAGCAAGCTCAAGAAGGCTTCGACAAAACGTTTGATTTCAAATGGTTTGATCCTTATGGTTTTGAGAATACGTATGCCTTTACTGTGCGGAAGGAGCTCGCTGATCAATACTACCTAAGCACCGTATCCGATTTGAAGGAGTATGCGAAAACCTTGAAGCTCGGCGTAGATACGACATGGCTTGAACGAGATAACGATGGTTACCGAGCTTTCACTAAGTTTTATGACTTTGAATTCGGAGAGAAATTCCCTATGGAAATATCTCTCGTATACCAAGCGGTTGCCGACAACAAAGTTGATGTCGTACTTGCCTACACGACGGATCCTGGAATCAAAGAATTTAACCTGCAGACATTAACAGATGACAAACAGTTCTTCCCACCTTATGATGCTTCACCAGTCATTAAGAATGAAACGTTAAAAAAGTATCCCGAACTCAATGAGGTCATTAATACCTTAGTAGGTAAAATTGATGCTGAAACGATGACTTCCTTAAACTATGAGGTTGATGTCAATAAACGCAGCCCCCATGAGGTAGCTGTACAATTTTTGAAGTCGAACGGGTTACTGAAATAAGATGAGGATGTGAAATTATGAATCCGTTCTTTCAGTACATGCACGATAATTCAGGTCATCTTCTAAGCTTGACCTGGGGTCATCTTATTATGGTGATCAGCGGATTGGGCCTCGCCCTGATTGTAGGTATTCCATTAGGTGTTATCTGTGCACGTAATGCCAGACTTGCCACCATTATTTTGACTTTAGCTAATGTGATTCAAGTAATACCCACTTTAGCCTTATTGGCTTTATTGATGATGTTCCTTGGACTGGGCTTCAAAACGATTGTAGTCGGCTTGTTCTTCTATTCTCTACTTCCAATTATTCGCAACACCTTCGTTGGTTTGAAGGAAGTAGATTCAGCTATTAGCGAAGCCGGCAAGGGTCTCGGTATGAGTTATTGGCAGCTCCTAATGAAGGTGCAGTTGCCGCTTTCACTACCGTTTCTGATGGCTGGTTTCCGTGTAGCTGCCGTCATCGCGATCGGCGTGGCGACTCTTGCTCCGTTATTCGGAGGGGATGGCCTGGGGAGAGAAATCTATTCCGGCCTTAACCTTCGTAATAATCTGAAAATATATGCTGGGGCTATTCCTGCAGCTGTACTCGCTCTATTAGCGGATATATTGCTGGGCAGGCTGCAGGAGAAGCTGAAGAACGGCCCCGTAAGATCAAAGCCCATACGAACACTGTAATGTACCATGAAGTCAAACTAGCAAAACAGCGAAAAGCCCATGAAAAATGCGACACCCTCCGGAAAATCCGGATCAGGTGCCGCATTTTTACAACCTATCACTTGAACACACCCAAAAACCATATTTACTCCTTCACGCCTCCCAATTGAAGCCCCGCAACAAAATGTCGTTGAAGGAATGGATATACGACTATGATCGGTATCGACGCAACCATCGTAATGGCAGCACGAATTGAAATCGGGGTAATCATAGACGCAGTATCTTTTGCTGCACTTGAGGTTAAGTTGGGATTGGCATTAAAGTTCGTCGTCGATGACAACAGCCTGATTAGCTCAAACTGTAAAGTGCTCAGATTCTGCCTAGATGAAGCAAAAATGAACGTATCGAACCATGTGTTCCATTGAAATACAGCAGTAAATAAGGCGATCGTTGCAAGCACTGGTGCGCATAGAGGTAAAACAACGCTAGCGAATACACGAAACTCTCCTGCACCGTCTATCTTAGCCGATTCAATCAAACTCTCTGGAAGCGTATGGATATAGGTCCGAACAACCAGCATGTTGAACGCACTGATTAATCCCGCTCCAGCGCTTGGGAAAAGAATGTAGACGAGGAAAGTATTCAGCAAATGCAAATCTTTAATTAAAAAATAGGAAGGAATGAGCCCTGCACTAAAATACATCGTCAATACGAACAAGATTGTAACGAGCTTTCTAAACAGAAATTCCTTACGACTAATCGTGTAAGCAACCATAGCCGTCAAGATAACACTGAAGAAAGTACCGATTACCGTCCGCGCAACAGATACCCAGAACGCATGATACACATTCCCAGTAATAAATACGGCTTCATAGTTCTTCCACGTCCATACTCTAGGCCACAAATAGATTCCGCCTCGTGTCGTATCTATTCCTGCATTGAATGAAACAGCTAACGTATTGAGGAACGGATATAGCGTGACGATGGCCAGAAGCGCCATGAAGGTGTAGTTGAATGTATGGAAGAATAACGACTCCGTATTCATCCGTTTATTAACCTTTAGCATGCGGAGCCCCCCCTTATATCAGACGTTCTTCACCAAGTCGTTTGGCTATGGAATTCGCAATGATGAGCAGCACAATGCTGACAACTGTTTTGAATATACCCGCAGCTACGCCTAGTGAATAGTTTCCAATCTTAAGTCCATATTTCAACACGAAGATATCGATCGTCTCCGACCAATCGAGCACTTGACCATTACCTAGAAAATATTGAATCTCGAATCCTCCACCGTTGAGGATCCAGCCGATATTCAGAATTAGAAGTATAACGATGACCGGCTTAATACCGGGCAACGTAATGTGCATCATTTTACGATAGCGCCCCGCACCATCTATCTCTGCCGCTTCATACAAGGACGGACTAACCGATGCAATTGCAGCTAAATAAATAATCGTGTTCCAACCAACTTCCTTCCATACATTAGACGCACCCACAATTCCCCAGAAGTATTTACCTTCACCTAACCAGAGAATAGGCTCCTTAATAAGATGAAGCTTCATCAGAACAATGTTGACGATACCATCTTGAGTAGAGAGCGAAGTGGCTACTAAACCTGTAACAATAATCCAGGATAAAAAGTGAGGGAGGTAAGATATCGTCTGAATAATACGCTTAATACCCGTTCTCTTAATTTCATTGAGCAGAAGCGCTAATCCAATCGCGGTAACGAAGCTGAGCACAAGAGTAATAACGCTCATAGCAATTGTATTGCGAAGCACTCTTATAAAACTCTCATCCTCAAACAGGAATCTGAATTGATAAAAGCCGACCCACTTCTGATCGAATATGTCGAAGCCCGGCTTATATTTCTGAAAAGCCATCAACCAACCCCATATTGGGAAATATGCAAAGACTAACACATAGATCAGCATTGGAAATGACATGAAGATAAGCTGCCGCTGCCGGACCATTATCCGCCAATAAGATTCAGTTCGTCGCTCTGACCGATTTGCTACTTCTTTATTAAGCACCGTGCCCTGCTGCATCGGCTCCGCCTCCTGGTAAGGACAGACGGAAGGCTAGAAATAATCTCTCGCCTTCCGTCTCCATGATTCTTATTTACCCCAATTGTCTTGGCGCCACTTCAATTGCTCATTAACTCGATTCAAGTAGGCTTCAGGATTTGCCTTCGAAACCTGTTGACCATACTCAGCCCAAACGCTATCAAAGTTCTCCGGACTGGTCAGAATCGCTTTCGGAAGATATTTAAGGGCAAGGTCCTTCATCTTCTGACTGGATACTCTTGCTTCTGACCCTTCAATTAAATCAATATTCCAAGCTGGGTAAGACACACGGTTCGGTGGCGGTGCTGAGAAGAAATCGGTCCACACCTTGTAGCCGTATGCTTGTAGTACCTCCCGATCAATATCTTTCAAATTCGCGAAGAATTCATCTGGCTGATTACCAGGGCTATCTGCATTACCGTCTGGGTAGTTACCCTCAAGCTTCGGCATTTGACCATAGAAAGAATCTGCCTTGTTAGCTTGCTTCCAGGTGACATCTTCCTGATCTTTACGTTGCTCAGGTGTACGATAATATAAACCATTATCACCTACATGATAATCAATGCCCTCTTCACCCCAATAGAATAGCTTCTGCCATTTTTCAGTCATTAACGTATCGAGGACTTTGATGATCTTCACCGGATCATCAGCATTAACTGTAATCCCAAATCCATTATTCAAGTTGACTACAGGTCGATCCAAGTAATAATCAGTTGTATTCACATCATAGACAAGTGGCAGACCCACATATGCTCGTTCTGACTTACCTTGTGAAATCAACGATTCTTCCCCTTGTTGGAAGTTCCAACGTTGATCAAACATTCCTAGCACACGACCGCTGGCGATCTTGGCCATATACTGGTCGTAGTTCTGTGCGAAAGCCTCTTTATCCATTAGACCCTTCGAATTAATTTCATTCAGCTTCTTATAATAAGGCTTTGCAATATCCGTACTTTCGAAGAGTTCCGCAACATTCGTTACTGGATCAACGACAACGCCACCATCATTCGGATGACCGATAAGGTGCTGCGGAGCATTCCGAAGACCGAAGTCACGCCAGTCAAAAGCAAGCGCAGTAAATCCAATTGTTGGTTGTCCATCTATCTCTGGATATTTGGCCTGATAATCCTCAATTAACTTAAAATACTCGTCCAGAGTCTTGAACTTCGGATAATTATATTCCTTTAGAACGGCTCTTTGAATAAAGAAAGCTGGACCATAGTGTTGAGTAGGTTTGAAGTCTCCTTGATACACCCCAAAGTTAGGCAACCAATAGATATGGCCATCATCGGGATCTTTAATCAAATTCCATACATCTTCATAATGCTTCTTCAAGTTCGGCGCATGCTGTTCAATTAAATCCTCGAGAGGCAAAACCGCATTAGCTGCTGTAAGTTTAACATTGGCAGAGATGATGTCCGGGTAATCGCCACCCGCGATCATAACTCCTAGCTTCTGCTCCAAATCACCAACTAAATATTCCTCCTTCAGAGTTACTCCAAGTTCATCCTTTATCTTTTTGTAGATTCTATTGTTGTCTGTAGGAATCGGACCCGGAACATTTAGGAATACTGAGATCGTCATTGGCTCTATCGCAACTGTTGTTGGAGCTGAAGTATCTGAACTGCTTGCCGGCTGCGAAGCCGAAGGACTGCCATCCTTATTCTTGTTGCTACTAGAGCATCCTGCTGCAACGACACTAAATACCATGATTAGCATAAGCAGCCCGAAAGCTACCTTTCTTGCACGTGCCCCCATGTTGAACCCTCCTCGACATATTTAGTGCAAGACGGTGCGAATTCGTCTCACTAAAGCTAAGAATAGTATGCATTGTATGCGGTTACAATTCACATATTAAATGGATATCCCCCTGAAAAATATGATTTAGCACTTGCTACTCGCCCTATAATCCATAGGCTTCATACCTATACGTCTCTCAAATTGCTTCAAAAAGTAATTATATTGAGAGTAGCCGACTTTCTCGGCAACCTCTTTGGATATAAGGTCTGTTGTACGGAGCAGTCCTTGAGCCTCTTCAATTCTCAGATCATGGATTCTATCTAATAATCCAAATCCGAACTTCTCATGATAGGTTTTACCAAGATATACAGGGTTGAGATAGAATTGTGCTGCCACTTGCTTGATAGACAGGTTGCTTCGATAATGCTCGACTATGAATTGGTCAATGTCCAGCAAGCGACTTCTTTGTATCCGCTCGTGAGCAGACTGCAAAAAGTCGATGACTTGATTGACATAAAGAACAAGTGCCTCCTTCATTCCTTGGCCTTGCTCCTGAATCAATGCCATCGGCTGATCAATATTGAATTTATCTGAATATTGTACAAGCTGTTGAATCAGCTTCATACTCTGGAGTGTCAAATGATTGATTAAGGTAGATGTCCATGCAGCAGGTCTATCTCTTATTTCTTCGACCATGCGATCGATCAAACCTACCGACTTCTTCCTGTCCAGTGCTTCAATCGCCTCAAGGAGCATTCGAACTTCACGGATTGCTTCGATAGGCAAGTGAATTGTCAGGCGAGCTTCTAAACTCTTGTACACTCGCCTAAGCACTTCAGATACTTCATCCTCCAAAATTGGCTTTAGTAAATAATGGCGAACACCTAACTGTAGCGCACGTCTGGCATACGAGAATTCATTGTACCCGCTGAGTACAATAATTTCAGGAGGTGTCTTCATCCTCTCTTGCAACCGACTAATTAGCTCTAGCCCATCCATCACTGGCATCTGGATATCCGTAACGACGATGTCCGGTAATGTTCTCATGATCAGTTCCAATGCATCCTCACCATTGTCGCAGGTGCCACACACTTGGAATCCAAGCTGCTGCCATTTTACAAAGTAAAGAAGACTTTCAATCGCACGCGGCTCATCATCAATTAACAGCACTGAGTACATGATTTCCACTCCCCTCGTTCGTTTGCTAAGCCGGTATACGAAAGCTAATTGTCGTCCCTTCGTCCACTTGGCTAAAAATATACAAGTCAACACGGTCACCATAATGCAATCGCAAACGCCTATATACGTTCCGGAGCCCGATACTCTCGTCCGTATCCAAGCGACCATCCAATTGGCTACGAATCTCGTTAAGTCTTTGTTCATCAATGCCTTTGCCGTTATCTTCAACTTCAATGAATAAATATGTATCTGATTGGCGTGCCCTAATCTGAATATGGCGCTGACCCTTAACGGTTTGCAAACCATGCTTGCACGCATTCTCAACAAGCATCTGGATGCACATCTTAGGTACCATACACTGCAACACTGATTCATCGACATGGAAGGTATAGTTAAACCGTTCAGCGAATCGGAACTTTTCAATTTTCAAATACATTTCAATAAAATGAAGCTCCTCCTTCAGTGTGACTGCATCATCTGACCAGCTGAGCATTCTTCTGAGGAGCTGTGACAGATTCATAATAATATCCGTTACTTCGGTGTAGCCATTCTTGGCACTCACAACGAGCAATGCGTTTAACGTATTAAACAGAAAGTGCGGATTCATCTGGCTTTGTAGCAACTTCAGCTCTGCGCGGATCTGTTCAAGCTGCATGTCCTTCTGCTGAATTTCTAGCTTATATACATCGTTGATTAAGGATTCGATCGTCTGAGTCATTCGATTGAAGCTTCGGATCAAGCCGCCAATCTCATCCTTACCCTCAGGCAACCTAATGAGATCGAATTTCTCATTCTTGGCTTTATCCATATGGCGGGATAATCGTTTAATTCTATAGTTATATGACCGCAGAATGATAAAGATAAGCGATGTCGGTACCAGTATGCTGATCACAACCATAAGCCAGATGAACCGTTCTGAATCCTGAAGCGCAACCTTGAACAGAAGCTTGTCAGCCAAACCGTGCAACTTCCAATTGTGAACATAGGAAGCAGAGCTTAACAGAGTTTCAAACTGCAAGCCCTCTCCTTCAGCTTCCCCCGGCCATTTATCATCTATTAGATAAGAAGCAGATGGAAACAATATATTACCTTGGGGGTCCACTACCCTCAACTCTATTTCCTGTTCTTCTTCGCTCAGGATGTCATCAATACTTGAAGCCTTGATATCAATTTTTAAGTATTTTTCATGCTGGTTATATAGAGAAAATTCATTCAATTTTCGAATGATACTGAAGTAAGCTCTTTTCGCACTCCTGTTTATCGGGTTAACATCTCTATAAATCATCACAGTAACTGCTGAGGGAGAGCTAGCCGCCTGCTTGTACCAGGGTTTCTCCTTTTCCATATCGTCTAGAATAAAATAATTCCCACCACTAGCAATCGTATCGTTCTCTGTATACACAGAAATATTCTCAACATAAACGTATGCGGAGAGAAAAGGCTTCATCTTATTACTAAGCACATTGGAGAATGTTCCGTAGAATTCTACCAGGTCCGTGTAACTCCGATCCAGATCCTCGTAAAGAGATCGATCTGTTGCAACAGAGTGACTTAGCGTGACACCACCCACAATGATGTCTGTTATCTTCTTAGCAGCCCGATCTAGTGTCATCTGCAAGTGATTCTCTTCACGCGCCTGGATATTCTCTGATACCTTCTGATAGAAAATGAAGTTAATAGTTACTATTGGAAGCATAACGCAAAGGAGATAGATCAACACGAATTTCCAGGTAAGAGGAATATCGTTCACTGAACCTAACCAACGGCGACTCAAGCGCATCAGGTTACCTCCTGGATCTAACTTTTCTTGTAATGAGAAGGGGGGATGTTCATATATTTCTTGAACTTATAGGAGAATAGCTCAGTGTCCGTATAACCGACTGTCCGAGCTACATCAGAGATGATGAGATTTGTTCTTCTCAGCAGCTTACTCGCTTCCTCAATACGCGTTCGATGTAGATAGTCTATAAAAGACAAGCCCACCTTCTTTTTGAAGAGTTGTCCCAAATAGGCGGGTTGAAAATGTAGAGCTTTGGCAACTTCTTGAAGCCTGAGTGGCTTTGTATATTCCTTACGAATATATCGCACCACATCTCCCACTGGCCCCTCTCTGGCTCGTTGTTGCTTCAGGATGGATGCATTCTCCTGACATAAAGAAGTTAATGAGGGCAGCCATTGTTCACATTCTAATTGTATGAAAGGGTTCGAAACTGGAATTTCTGATCGCACATTCCCTCTCTCATCCCACTCGGAGGTTTGCCAGCGAAGCTCTAAGAGGAGGCTCTCTAGATACGACCTTCGCATGTCCGAATCCTCGAAGTCTTGATCTATCTGTCGAAATAAATGATGAACAGCCATATCAATTTGCTCCGCATCATGAGCCTCTATCGCGAGTAGGAGACGATTCTCTGCCGATTGCAACTGTTCACTAATTGAAGAAATAGGGAATTCAAGCAGACCCACATGCGACCTATCTTGGTGCTTCAGTGTCAATTGAGCTTGTAGCTTCTCTAATGCAAGATGGATCTCTTCCGTATTGATCGGCTTAAGCCAGTAGTCTAAGACACCAAACTGTAGCGCTTGGTGAGCGATGATGAAATCCTCATGTCCACTCAGAATGACAAATCCACACCGGGCTTGCATTCTATTCGTGGATTGCTCGATCAATTGCAGTCCATCCACAATCGGCATACGTATGTCTGTCACAACCAGATCTGGGTCAAGCTCTCGAATACGATCGAGCGCATCCTCGCCATCGCAAGCTTCTCCGCAAATTTGAAACCCATAGCGTTGCCAATCTACCATGAATTTCAGCCCGTCAATAACAAGCGGTTCGTCGTCCACTAGCAGCACAGTTAGTATCGCGTCCCCCTCCATTCCCGTATATCAGACGGATAAAATGATACGCGCCGCTGTACCACACGTCAAAATCATGTACACCATCCTTGATCGTGACTTGATAAAACTTGTCGAGATAATCCCCTGCAATGTCCTTGAGCCCTTCAATCGATTGTTCATAGCAATTGATCGATATGTCATCAGCATCTCCGCATGTCATATACAGCAATCGAAGCTTATGGCCACTCAATGTGATGCTCGTGCCCAGTATTGTGCCGTCGCTCGATGTAGGTGCATTGGAAAAGGCACCTACGTTAGCGAACAGATCGGTCATCCCCCGTGCGGGAACAGTCGTGACAAGTCCGTTGCTCCAACTGCTCTCCCTTCCGGCAATAGACGCGGAATCGCATCGATAACCGCCAAGGATTAAATTCAATGCCTGCATGCCGCCCATGGATAAACCCGCAATTGCTCTATGAGTACGGTTGAATTCGACCGCTATCGGAGACGTCTCTTGTATTTTCGCATACGTCTTGAATGTGGATTCAATGAACGGAATTAGATCGTATCTAAGCTCATAATCGAAATAGTAGAATCCGAGCATATTGGTCCCTTGGGTATTGAAGGAACAATCCGTCCAATCATGTGAGCTTCTTCCATTCGACATAACAACAATGATAGGATCAATATCGCCACTAGCGATGAGATTGTCCAACATATTGCATAAGATAGAATTGCCGCCCTCAATCCCTCCACGTAACCACTCGTATTGGTCTCCGCCTACACCGTGAAGCAAGTACAACACATTGTAATGCGTATCCGGATCGTTGTCGTCGTAACCCGCTGGGAGATAGACGTTGCACGATTTCATGATCGCATCTCCACTAACCGTGTCTCTTCCCGCCTCCCCAGCATCGATATTGCGATCCGTCACGAGCTGTCGCGAAGAGTTTATATAGTTATTAACCGGATAGACAACCTCCTTGACTGTGCCTTGCTTGCCACTCGCAGGTGCGCTAATGTACGCAGCAGGAATTCCTGTTCTATCCCTATTTGTCATCGTTTACTTTCGCCTCCAAGGGTGCCCATGTTTATGGGTAGAATTCCGACCTCGTTCGAATCTTTATTCCCATTTTCCTCATTATGGTATAGTAATAACAAGCATATAGGGAGGGGTATGGATGGCCTTTATTCACTATGTTGAATGTAATACTACACACTCAAGCAATTTTGAAATCGATGTTCCCATGGGCTTTCACTGGCTCTTAGTTATTACGAAGACCCCCGCGCAATTTTGGGTTAATGGCCATCTTAAGGAATATCCTGCTCACTGTGCCATCCTCTACCGTCCAACACAGAAAGTCTATTACCGAGCATGCGCCGATCATTACGTTAATGACTGGATTCGCTTCGAAACTAATGAACCTTATATAACGGAATCACCACTTCCTTTTGGCGTTCCTTTTCTGTTAGATGATCCGGACTACTGCCACAAGCTGTTTGAGCTGTTAGTCACCGAACACAACTTTAATCGAGGTTATAAGGAATCTTCCATCGACTGCTTATTCCGGACACTCTTCAACAAGCTATTGGAATCCTACATACAAGACGACATTAAGCCCCAATACTACAATCTATTGAGACTTCGCAATGCCATCCAAAACAATCCGGGCGAATATTGGTCAATTTCGAAAATGGCTGATTATCTCCGAATCAGTCCAGGCTATCTTCAGAACATCTACAAAAAAGCGTTCGGAATTTCCTGCATGGATGACGTCATTAGCAGCCGAATCCGATTGGCCAGAGAATATATGATTCATAGCCACCAAAGTATTGCTGAAATCGCTACACGATGCGGATATCAGAATGTAGAACACTTCTGCAGGCAATTCAAGCAGCTGACAGGAATCCCGCCAAAAAAATTCCGAAAACATGCGAAAGGCTGATCTTCTCATATAAAAAAATCTTAATTGACTAGCCTGATTAAAACAATGATGTATGCAACTATATAACTGATATATACTGATGTTTAGTATTTTTTCACTTTCTCATATAAAAAAACACTGACCTCATGCGGTCAGTGTTTTTTGCGAATTTTACTTACTTATATATTTATTAATACGCCCATTCACTTATGTCCGCTCCTACATACAATGTTTTAGCCCATCAATTAAGGAGTGATAAGATCATGTCATTTTTGCCACCTCCACCCAGTCTCCCAGGATTCCCAGGGCAGCCGGGAATCATGGGACCGAGCGCACCTCCCCCGGGAACCATGGCACCCAGCGCACCTCCCCCGGGATTCATCCCTCATCAACCTGCGGTAACGTCCTTTGCTGTCGACCCTAGAGCAATTGCTGGTTGTTTATTTCGGAATACGTACATTTGGCTCGTGAATAGAAATCAATTCTGGTTTTTTCCGGTTTTCGTAGGGCCTACCTCTGTTGCGGGGTTTCAATGGAACGGTAGATTTTGGATGTATACTGGATTGAGTTTGCAGTCGATTCAATCATTTACATGTTTTTAAATTCAAGAAATCATCGTGTAGTCTTTAAAGATTCTTGATAGATGTCAGCGTAAGTTTTTGAATCTTTAATTAGATCGTCACAGAAAGCCGCTACATCACTGCCCGTCACTTCGAGCACGCCTTTCCCCAAGGCCACACCCTCTTCAAAAAGATCGATAATGCCCGAGAGCAAACCCGTCCCTTCGGTTAGTTCGACAGGACCGACCTTAAAAAGATATTTTTGAATCTCCTTATAAACGATCTGATAATCTTGCGGGAGCGCTTTGACACGCGCCGTGTGTGCTCGCCACTCTTTTTTGCCTTTGATGATATCATTTATTCTCATAATACCCTCCTACTTACCTAATTTTTTAGCGATATTATTGTTGAGTTGCTCGCGCCACTTGTCGCGAAACGACTTTGCCCCTTCAGCGCCGGCCAGCGCTAAACAAAAGCCTTTGATATCGTCACCCAAAACCTCTTGAACACTCTGACCATCCGCCGCCGTTTCTTCGAGCAGGCCAAGCACACCGTCAAGAATTGGCATGAGGTTGCGACCGGTGAAATCTGAGTGCGACCAAAGATTGGCATTAATTTTTTCCCATGCTGCTTGATAATCAGCCGGCAGCTTTTTGGCTCGCGATTCAAAAGTTTTCAATTGTTTAGTCAGGTCACTCCCGGTGATTTTTTCCCAGAAATTCATTGTTTCCACTCCTTTAGCTCGTTAAGTTTTGACGATACGAATCCCCATTTTTCCCAGAACTTCCGTAGTTCCTTGCGCCCCGAGTCGTTGAGCACGAAAAACTTGCGTGGCGGTCCCATGTCGGAGGGCTTCTTGGTGATCTCCACATACTTGTTTTTTTCAAGCCGGATTAGGATCGTGTACACCGTCCCCTCTACAACATCTGTGAAACCGAGGGCGTTCAGCCGCCTTGTGATTTCGTAGCCATAGGTTTCTTCGTGGCTAATAATTTCAAGGACACAGCCCTCAAGCACCCCTTTAAGCATTTCCGTTAGGTTTTCCAACACAATCACTCCCTGCTATTCTGTATCACTGGTATGAAGTGATACTTACTACAGCTATAAAGTAACACGTAGTAGTTGGTTTGTCAATAGCGTTTGCTCTTACACAGATTCCACTCTTTTAACTATCCTGCCTGTTAGCTGAGTAAATAAAAAACGGTTGCCGAAGCAACCGTTTCCGAACAATGTACCCGTTATCCTATTGCTTCAGTCAATTATCAATCCTTGCCGTTAAGGTGATCAGCAAGCGCCATCGCAGCGGCAAAGCCAGAGCTCCAGGCCCATTGTAAGTTATAACCGCCGCAATCCCCATCCACATCCATTACCTCACCAGCCAAATAAAGCCCAGGAACCAACTTAGATTCCAGCGTCCCTTCGATCAGTTCCGTCGTGTCGATGCCACCGGCCGTCGTTTGAGCATTCGTAAAACCATTGGTATCGGTCACGATAAATTCCCAATGCTTCATGAGTCGATAAAAGATTTTCTTCGTTTTCCACGATAGATCCTGACAAAGGAGGTTCGCCTCTTGATCGATTCCCACCTCTTTCAGCAGGACGGGGATTAGCTTCTTGTTTAAAATGCCGATCAGGGAAGCCGCAACCGTCCGGTGTCCGAACGTTCCCCAATGCGTTTCCAGAAAATCGACGACTTCTTCCTCCGTGCGCTCCGGCATCAAATCAAGCGATAAGGTCACCGCTTCTCCTCTTCCGAGTTGATACGCAGCCTTCCGGCTTAACTGGAGAATCGGTGGACCGGAGGCGCCGTAGTCCGTAAATAGAATTTCTCCATATTCGCTGCGGATGACTTCTCCATTTACAATGATGTGGCCAAGCCCCTCAAATTTGACGCCGGACAGCTCCTTTAGATAGGGATATTCCAGCTTCAATTGCACGATCCCGGGCACAGGATCAATCAAGGTGTGTCCCAGTCGCTGGACAAGCGTGTAACCGGATCCATCTGTCCCTGTTTTTGGAGCGGTAAGACCGCCCGTACAGAGGAAGAGATAATCGCTAGTATACACGACCTTCTCCTCTGTCTCCGTCTGGCACAGAATCGTGAATCGCGGATGTTCCCTTGACACGGTAACGTCCAGTACTTTGGTCTTGAAGTATATCGGAACATTCCGATCTTCCAATGCAATCCGGAAAATATCCAACACCGATGAAGCCTGCAGCGACATCGGATACATCCGACCATTCTCGATGGCGATCAGCGGAAGGCCGAGTGTGTTGAAAAAATCGACGGTTTGCCGGACGCCGAATTGCTGCAGCACAGGCAGCGGAAATCCCGCTTGATTGCTGTGATATTTGGTCGATAAAGCGACCGCTTCGTCCGTACCCATCGCCGTCGATTGGTTCGTAATGTTGCAACGCCCATTGCCTGTCGTTAGCACCTTTTTTCCGACCCGGTCGTTGCTTTCAATGATCGCGGTATCGACCCCCAAGTTTCGCGCAGTAACGGCGGCCATAAGACCTGAAGCGCCTGCACCGATAATGAACAGCTTGTGGTGCTTTGAAGATTGAGATTCATACATAAGTGGTGGATCCATTCCCTTTTCCAATAGTTTCATCTGAAAATGTGTTTCCCAAGCGCCATCGCGGACGCATAGCCGGAGCTCCAAGCCCATTGCAGGTTGTAGCCACCGAAGTCGCCGTCGACATCCATCACCTCGCCGGCCAAATAAAGCCCAGGCACGAGCTTGGATTCCAACGTGTCCGGAGCGAGTTCTTTCGTAGCGATGCCCCCGGCTGTAGCTTGCGCCTTTTCGAAGCTATGGGTATCGGTCACTTTAAAGTCCCAACGTTTCAATATCTTATAAAAGATCCCTTTGGTTTTCCACGAGAGATCCCGGCAGAGCAGGTTCGGCTCTTGATCGATTTTCGCTTCCTTCAGCAGAACGGGGATCAGCTTCTTGTGTAAAAACCCGATGAAGGATTCCGCGACCGTCCGGTTTCCGAACGTTCCCCAGTTCATCTCCAGAAATTCGATAACTTCCTCTTCCGTGCGACCCGGCATCAAATCTACGGATACTGTCACTGAATCCCCTCTCGCCAGATGAATGGCTGCCTCCCGTCCGAGCTGGAGAATCGGCGGGCCGGAGAGACCGTAATCGGCGAAATGAATTTCGCCGGTTTCGCTGCAGACGACTTCGCCGTTCACGAGGATGTGGGCTCGTCCCTGGAGTTTGATGCCGGATAGTGCCTTCAGATGCGGATATTGCACCTTCAATTGCACGATGGCCGGCACAGGCTTGATCAATGTGTGCCCCATACGTTGGGCAAGCGCATACCCGGACCCATCTGTTCCCGCATTCTGGCCGGTAAGGCCACCCGTACATAGAAACAGGTATTCGCTAGTATAGACAACTTGCTCCTCCGTCTCGGTTAGGCATGTAATTTTGAATCGCGGATGATCTAACGATACGGTAACATCCAACACTTTGTTATTGAGGTATACTGGAACGTTTCGTTCCTCTAGAGCAAGCTCAAAAATATCCAATACGGATGAAGCCTGCAGCGACATCGGATACATGAAGCCCTCTTTCAATCTTGTAAGTGGAAGTCCGAGCACATTGAAGAAATCAATCGTTTGACGGATGCCGAATTGCTGCAGCACAGGCAACGGAAATTCAGCTTGACTGCAGTGATACATGCGCGATAAAGCCACCGCTTCTTCGTCCGTGCCCGTCATAGTGGATTCGTTAGTAATATTGCAGCGGCCGTCGCCTGTCATGGAGATCTTCTTTCCAATCCGGTCGTTTCCCTCCAGTATGGCGGTATCGATACCCAAGTCCCGTGCAGTTATGGCGGCCATGAGTCCTGATGCGCCTGCACCGATAATAATCAGCTTGTGGTGCATGGAAGCCTGATAATCGTTCATGGTTGGTCGATGCACCCTTTGTCTAGTTAATTTATATAGCAAATATGATTTTTCTGAAAGAAACGATACTCAATATTAAATTATAGCATAAGTGTAAGCAGTTTTAATCACGGCAGCTCCTGATTACATCCCATCTCAGTAATTCCCCAAATACAGCAAAAAAGTACATCCTCTTGCGGTTGTGGATTTACGAACACTGTAATCTACCTTACAGAACTCATTTCTCCTTAGCGGTACTATATTAATGAAGCTAGATTGAAGGAATCATTTCATGAATGGTCTCCTAAAAATCTGGTGATAATGAATTAAAAACAAGGAGGAAATAAAATGAGTAAAGTAGCTATTTTTCTACATGCAACAGAGAATGAAATAGGAAGAGCGATCCATTCCTTGGTTTATACACAAGAGCTGCACGAAGCAGGTCATGAAGTCAAATTGATTTTTGACGGACAAGGTGTACAGTGGATTAACAGATTGGAAGATCCAAGTCACATGGTTAATCCACTGTTTAACGCCGTCAAAAAACTTGGTGTCATTGAAGCTTGTGGTCACTGTGCAAGTTCCTTTAACGAAACCGAAAACATTAACCAAGCTAATGTCTCCTTCTCGAAAGAAATCGATACAGAAGGACATACGAACATTGCAACGTTAGTTTCTGGCGGATGGCAAATTATTACTTTGTAAACGGTCAAAAACCCCGACTATAATTGGTCGGGGTTTTTCGTTATCTATTTGATTTCATTTGAGCGCACAAGCTCATCCACTTTTGTCACATTAACCATAATCGACATCCTGCTTGTTTGGACGAAGCCTTCATCTGACAGCTCGTGTAGAACAAGTGTAACGGATTCCCGGGTTGCGCCGATCATATTAGCCAGTTCCTGATGAGTTAAAGGAAGATCAATTTTACGATAGGCACCCTCCTCCACACCAAATTCGTCTGAAAGCTTCACGACGAGATACAGCAACTTTTCCCTAAGATCACCTAAAGCCAGCTTCTCAAGAAGCTCGTCCCGGTCCTTTAATCGATTACTCAATTCCTTTAGAAACCTCATGGCAAGCAAGGGGCGATTGCTCAAAAACTTCTCGAAATGCTCCTTCAATACGGAGCAAATAAGCGTTTCCTCCATAGTTTCAATATATATGCCTTGAGTTCCAAGTGAGAAAGAATCAATCTCACCAAACATATTGCCTCTCCCTAATATACCTACGGTAAACTGCTTGCCTTCTGGATTGATTTTGTATAACCGCAGTTTCCCTTTCTTAACAAAAAAAAGACCTTCCCTTTCTTCACCAGGTGTCTGCACCATCTTCCCTTTCGGTAAAGCATTGAAATGCGTCATTGGCGCCATGCGGTCAATTTCTTCTAAGTCCTCTGGAGGCAACGCTTCAAAGATACTGATTTTTGATAAGTACCATAGCTTATCCATGCTCATTTCTTAGCACCTCCTCTATTTTGTTCCTGTCGAAGGTGTGGAGCTTTTGCGTTCCAATGATAATGAAGGGAGTCGCGATTCCGCCAAGCTGTAGCATTTCATTAAAATTTTCTTTATTGATTCCTACGTCCAATTGGCGGTAAGAAAGTTCCTTCGCTTGAAGATATTTGAGGATTGCATTACATGAAACACAATGCTCGGTTGTATATACGATAATATCCATTAAATTCACCGGCTTTTTTCTGCTAATTATTATGATCTGCCCAAGGCTGACGAACGGTTCTTACTGTATCGCCCGATTTAATCGCTTGAGCAATCATCATGCCCAAATAGTGATCTTGCGATGCCTCAGGTAGACTGTAGAAACTAGGTCCGCCTGCAACAAATTCGGCCATTTTCATCAAGCAACTGGCGACCGCGATTTCATCATCGTATAATCTAGCAGGAATGAAGGGGTTGCGGTAAACCCACTGTTCACCAGCTATGATGCCCTCAAGGTAGTAACCGCCAACATACTCCTCTTCTCCTTTATTAATGCGTTTCAATTCCAAATGGAGCGGTGTCTTGAAGTCTGACAGCACTTCCAAGCGATGATCGAATAGTTCGCCACGTTCTCCTCTGACATTAAGATGAGAGGAACGAATCCATGATCGATGCTGGTTGACCGTGAAATCATAAATTCCTAATTTCCCTCCGAAATCGATCCATGCGAGCTCTCGTTCAGACATAATGATGGCCTCTTCTTTGGGCGGGCCGCTGCGATCAGGACCAGCAACGATAGGGGAATTAAATTTCATCGCTCTAATTACAGCATCCTCAAATCCAATCCCAAGCATCTTTCTGATTAAACTAACGCCATGATAGGTTTGTGATATCGAGACAGTAGCTTGCGTAATAGGGCCTAGTCGCCCTGACTGAATCACATTTTGCCGTGCCACATTCATAGGATGCAGATGGTATTGCTCAGCAACCTGCACTTTAGCTCCGATCTTTGTAAGCCTCTCATGAAGCAATAACAAGCCGTCAAGATCTGGAGCAGGAGGAGTTTCCACCAATGCCGGAATACCAAGCTCCGTTAATTGCAATAAATATTCAATAGATGAATGATTCGTCGAGATAACTACAAAATCGGGCTTCTCTTTCTGTAGTAATTCCTCTAAAGATCGATAGGTTGCAATATTCCACTTCTGTTCCATTTCCTGGCCTTTGCCAGCATCCCTGACGACCATTCCACTCACCCGGAATTTGTCTGGAAGTGCCTGTGCGACTCTTAAGAAATATTGAGCCCTAAACCCGGACCCCCCAATAATGCTAAACGATACCACATTCGTCAACCGATCCACCTCATGTCCACTGTCCGAATCATTATCCCTAAACGTATATAGTCCTATTCTACAATGTAGTGTATTTCTTAAGATCAAAAATAGCAAATAAGGCATTAACGTCCGCGTTCACGAGCTTCAACCTGCCTGTAAAAAACGTAGAAAGACGCCGGGCATCCTCTCCGGCGTCTTCTTCGCGATGATTAGTTTTGTTCGGTATAGGCTTTGAAATTGTCCATGATTGCTTGCCAGCCTGCTTGCTGTAACCCGATGGGATTGGAGCTTTCCGCGTCGAACGTTTCAATGACCTTCGTCTCATTCCCTTGATCGACTAAAGCAATATCCACTCTTCTTCCGTCGTCTATGGTGTAGCCGATCGCCTCATGCCGATTAACGACATCGTAGACGCCGCCAAAATCAAAGCCCATGCTACCATCCTTCGCTTCCATCCGTGTCAGAAACTTGCCGCCGACCCGCAGATCGTTTTCGGCTCTCGGCGCATGCCAGTCCTCGGACGCTTGATTCCACTTCGTAATGTGATCCGGCTCGGTCCAATATCGCCATACTTTCTCGACAGGGGCTTGAATGACGGCTTGCACGGTTACTTTCGTCGGTTGATTCGTTTCCATTTTAAATTGACACCTCTCTCATTATATTCGTCGTTTGGTTATTGACCCGATTCAAGATCCAGTATTCCTCTGTTTAGGCCTGAAGCTTCGCAAGTAGTTCTTCAAGACGATCCAGGAGCTCGATCGCACCATCTGACATGCCCGATTGTAGCACTGCTTCGGCAACTTCGGCAGACGGATACAGTGTCGTTTCCGTAAACTTCGTCTTGCCTCCCGGTTGTTCCTCGAATGTAGTCGTTACAAGCCCGACCACACCTGGGAAACCTTCGAATTCATAGGTGTTGATAATCCGTTCAGGTGAACCAATTTCATGGTAAACTCCGTTGTGCGCGTACTCTTGTCCGTCAGGCGTCCGATGGACATATCTCCAAATGCCCCCCTTTTTCACCTCCATCTTGTCAACCACTATTGTCATTTGTCTCGGCCCCCACCATTCAGGTACCGTAACTGGATCCGTGTACGTTCTGAATACAAGCTCGCGCGGGGCATTGAAGATTCGAGTAATGATGATTTCCTGTTTCCCTTTTTCAGCGATAATATCAGTTTTTGGCATAATGAGTTGCTCCTTTACTCTTTTTCTTGGACTTTTTTTAGCAGTTCATCAAAACGGTCATACTGTTCTTCCTTAATCTTGATGAAGGACTCCAGCCAACTGTCCAATTCTACGAATGGATCAGGACATAACGAGAAGATACGACGATTCGCGTCAGCCTTTACATTAACTAAACCGGCATCTGTAAGAACGCGCAGGTGCTTGGAAGATTGAGGCAGCCTGAGACCCAGCCTTTGGGCGATTTCACCTAAGGTCAGTGCACCTGCGTCACGCAATAATTCAACGATGTTGACGCGATTGGGTTCTGCGAGAGCACTCATCGTTGCCGTATTCATACTATCCCTCCTGTATCAAATTAAATAGATCGAGTCGAATCTAGCGCTTATTGAGAATATAGTACCCGATCGTAATGAGCCAAGGGACATAAGATACAATCATAAATCGTCCTACAAGACCTGTATATACACCAGGACCGAACTTTCCATCAAACGGCAGAAAAAGTATAAATGCGATCAAAAGAAGAAGCATAATAGCTGATGTAATCATCAATCTGGTGCGAATGATTCGCCAAGCTTCGATCCGGGCAAGAGCGATACTGATTAACAATGCTGCTATTGGGGTATATTCGAGCGAAGCACCCAATACGTGCATTTTACCACTAAAAGTATACTCATCTTGACTGAATGTGATCGGATCCGTATTAAACATCGCTGAGATGAATAACCCTACGGCACTGATGAGTAGCACAGCAAGACCGATGTATCCCAAAATAGACCGAAGCTGCGAGAAAACAGAAACAACGCAACTAACCAAACTGGTTGCCATCAATAAAAAAGCTAGCTGCATCATCCAACCGAAATCTCCTAGTGCATATTCACTGATAAAGCTCCAAGTTGGGTCATATTCTGGTTCTAGCAAATGAAGACTGCCCAACAGGATAACAAAAAGCACCCCTGAGGCAATCGACAATCTGGCTGCGTTGATTACAAGGATGGATTTTGGTTTCGTGGTTATCTTTGCTATATCCATGGAACACCTCCTCTTCTTTTGATCCTTCTGAGGAGAATATAACACAGCCGCAACTTTCCTTCAAGTGAAATTTCCATAAAGAGAAATTTCGCTTTAGGGGAAATTTAAAATTAGAACTCATGCCTCTTCGATGACTCGTTTCAAGCTTCCGTCGAGACGCTACTATGCACAGATCAAGAACGTATAGATACACTCGAAGCGGAGATCGAATATTGTAACAGCCTGTACACGCTGTCGAGACGCAACAAGATGTATTTTGAGATGTCACTGTTTCTTGCACATTTTATGGAGATGATTTGCTTGGGCATTTTGAAAGGATTATTCATTTCCCGTGGCAAACCGAAGAATCGCCCCAGTGGCACTTCGAGCAGCAAAAACTGGCAACGAGTGGACGGCGATGCAAACAAGCGTGGTTTATGCTTGCGCGAGATTATTTTGTGGTGCGAGGGGAGTCGAACCCCCTGTCCGAAGACAACACACACACAAGCTTTTACGGGTGTAGCGGAAGCAAATTACCTCAAATTCTTATTTCTTCGAATTGAAATATTCTCTATCTACAAGTAACTGTTGTTTCAGAATTCGAGTAAACAATCCTTTACCGATTTCCCCTGTACCTTTGGATACTGCTGATCGTAATATCTCTCCATTAGGTAAGGTTTTTTGATAGATTTTATCTCGCCCCGTCTGTCTCACCATAACCCAACCGTCGCGTCTCAAAAAGTTCTCAAGATCGCTCCAACTAGGCATGGAACATCCTCGCAACAGATGCCACATCGTCTTCTAATAACACACGTAATACATAATAAGCGTGTTTGTGCCTGTTCGGAGTATTGTAAAATTGTGCATAGTTATCCTCATAGTCTTGCGCATAATCAACTAAGAGTCTTGCTAATTCGCTTCTAAGCTCCTCGATTGACTCACCATCTGCAACGATGTCTTCAATCTGCTCAATCGAACCAGCATACCTGCCGTCTTCATCTTGTTCGTACTCCATTGTTAGTTCATAGACGGAAAGTAATTCCTTCATTTGTTGTTTAGAGACTGCCATAATGACATCTCTATTCCGCTTAACAGCTTGAGGCTTCTCGCGCACAATCGTGTCAATGAACCCGCCAAAATTAGCTCGGACATCTGTTGCATTCAGAACTGTTTGCATGTTCATCCCTCCTCACCTCCATTGTAGTTGTTTATGTACAGAATGTACACTATGTATTGTATGCGACTATTTGTAATGTATACACTTAATTCGAGAACAGTGAACAAACCTTAGCGCTCCCCAATCGCCCTCGACGATGTCCGCTAATGCAAACTCATAGTAGTATAAGTCCCCGGGATGCAGCGCTTCAAAGATACTGATAGTCGCGATTCCGCCAAGCTGCAGCATATTTTTAAATTGTTTTTATTGATTCCTACGTCCTATTGGCGTTATGGCAGTTCCTTTTCTTGAAAAGATCAGAGTATGTCATTACATGAAGCACAATGCTCGGTTGTGTATATGATAATATTCATCAAATTCATCCACTTCCATTAGTAACAGAAAAATGTTCCTTGGCTCTAGGCGCGCGCCAAATGAAAAAGCGTCTCCGCTCATCGCAGGGACGCTTTTCGCTCCAGTCCTTATAAATCAGAGATCATACCGCCGTCCACAACAAATTGAGCGCCTGTGGAATAGCTTGAATCATCCGAAGCGAGATAAATCACGAGATTGGACACTTCTTCCGTTTTGGCTCTTCTCCTTAACGGAATATCTTGCTCAAGTTTCTTAATCACTTCTGCGACATCTCCCTGCTCCGCCATTGGAGATTCAATAACGCCAGGATGAACAGAGTTCACTCGAATATTGTATTGACCCAGCTCTGCTGCTGCCCCTTTTGTCATTCCCGTGACGGCATGCTTGGATGCGCTATATGCGATTGCGGTTGGTGCACTCACCAAACCGTCAACAGATGATATGTTTACAATCGAACCGCCATTTGCCCGCTTCATAGAAGGGACTACAGTTTTCATGCCCAGAAACACGCCCAATTCATCTATTTCGAATGTTTTCCTGAAATCGGCTTCAGTCAGATCTTCTAATAGTTTAAAAATTCCAATTCCTGCATTGTTTACAAGGACATTGACCGGTCCGAATGATTTCTCTGTTGTTTCAACGACCTCTTTCCAATTATCCGCACTTGAAACGTTAAGTTTTAGTGCAATAGCACTATCGCCCAACTCATCAGCTAATTTCTTCGCAGCTTCTTCGTTGATGTCAGTCACGGCAACTTTTGCGCCTTCTTCTATAAATTTACGCACATGCATGGCTCCCATACCTTGTGCAGCTCCCGTAATGATGGCAACTTTATTTAGTAGCTTCATATCGATCTCTCCTTTCCAAAATTGAAATAATGCAATAGCGAATCAAACAACTTGAATTAATTTCCCCTGAAAACAAAAAGTTTATTCAGCACTACGTCGAGCGAATTTCCTCGCTTACACCTACTTTTCGCAATGTCTCCTACCATTTCTATCACTCTCCTTATGACCGATTTCGTGATAACGTCAAAATTTCTTTTGGCTACAATTGGGCTGCATTTTCAGCCTAGACATGACAAAAACCCGCTCCATGAGCGGGTTTTTAGATTGGAGGCGAACCGTGGCTATGCAAAACCACAATTCGCCGGAGGGTGATGCTACGGTTGTTTGGGGATGTGGCGTAACGCGCCTGTCTTCGGGTCTTCACCGTGAAGCAATCGGCGGTTCCATGCATACGACAACTTTCCCTTTCGCCCGGCCTTCTCCAAGATACATAAGCGCCTGGGCCGCGTTGTTTAACGAATACCTCCGATCAATGACGGGAACGACTTGGCCTGCTTCGACAAGCGCCTTCCAAACCAACTGATCGTCATGATTCGGTCTATGGATAAGAACTGCCATTTTCTTCTTTTCAAGCCAAGCCGTCAGCGGTGCCGCCAACAGCGCCTGGAGGATGCGAGGCAGTGGCCCGCCGACCATTACATACGTTCCGCCTGGCTTGAGCGCCCGCCTGATCGCGAAAATCGACCGGTTTCCGACGACATCGAGGATCAGGTCGTATCGCCGTCCGGTTGCTGCGAAGTCTTCTTCCACATAATCAAGTACCTCATCCGCACCGATGGAACGCAGCATATCCAGCTTTTCGGCACGGTCCACACCAGTCACTTCCGCCCCGAATAATTTGGCATATTGAATCGCGAACGTACCAACGCCGCCGCCCGCCCCGTTGATCAGAACCCGGTGGCCCTTCCGGAGGTTTCCTTTATTTCGTAATCCCTGTAGGGCGAGAACAGCCGCTTGTGGAATGGCCGCCGCCTGCTCAAAGCTGAGCCCGGCAGGCTTCAAGGTCAGAGCCTCCTCACCTGCGCATGCATATTCTGCAAATCCGCCCCATCCGCAACCGGAAATGTCCCCGAATACCTCGTCTCCCGACCGAAAACGTGTGACAGCGGTGCCCACGGAGACAACCCGCCCCGCGACATCAGCGCCGAGAATCCGGTAACGTGGCTTGCGGAGCGCGCCAAGACGAGTGAGATACGGTTTTCCGCGCAGGAGATCCCAATCCCATGAATTCACCGATGCGGCATGGACCGCGATGAGCACTTCATGGCCTTTGGGCACAGGGACCTCCACTTCTTCAATCCGGAGAACATCGGGCGATCCGTAGTTTTCGTAGACCAGCGCCCTCATCTTTCGTACTTCCGGTTCTCCATGATCTCCTGCCACTTGTGTTTCTGCCATTGTCAACCTCCTAGGCACGATCTTCCAACCTGATTGTCTTCTTAAGCACACACCAGGCTGAGATGTATCAGCGTAGCCCATTAAAGTTTGGACCCTCGCTTCTTATACAACCATATACCAGTTATCGCAGCAATCAATATAGCCAAAACACCTTCAGGACTAGGTGTTACCAAATAGTTGAATTCCGTTTGTATATTCAGATATTTATGTAATATAAGGCTGTCTACAAAGGCATTTCCTATCGTATGCATAATTACTGCTGGCCACACACTATTCGTCCTAAGCCGTATTTCTCCATACACGATAGATTGAACAATAAGTCCAATCATAACTCGTGGAATAAAAGTGATCATCCCTTCTGTAGTGTCTGTTTGAATTAATAAGTAGGGAATATGCCACGCGGACCAAATGACTCCAACGTAAATATGAATTAATAGTCTGTTGTATCCGAGGGAGAACAGCTTCGGAGTTAGATAACCTCTCCATGCAAATTCTTCAAATATATTTTTTATAAAACTAGGTAGAAGTGCTGCTGCAAATACAGTTAGAAATGCCGGGGACAAATTGGATGCATCCATCAACTTAAAGTTGTGTCCAACCAACACAATAATCAATGCACTAATTGGAAGAAACACTATGCTGATTAGATAAAGAAAAATATTATTTTTGATTTTTGGTTTAATCCCGAGGTCCTTCCAACCATCTCCCCTAAATGTACGAAGAATAACCATTGCGAGGAGAGGTGAAACAATCCATATAAGCTGTCCAAGACTGCCACTAGCATCTGTAGTAGCTTTCAAATCCACCAGACGTCCGATCCACCCACAACTCAATACAATTAGTGAAAAAACAATAATATTGCTCAGCGTTTTTTTATCAATTACTTTCATTATATCCCCCACATATCAGTTATCATTTTTTAATTGTCTTAAGTATTTCTCATACCACTCATTCAGAAAAATATAATAATCCATTCCAAATTGTAAAGTAGCCAGCCTGCTTTTTATCTTTTCATTATCCAATGCTTGCTTACTGTTCTTAATCTGTTCTAATGAAATTTGCTCCATTGTCTTCATGGTAGCTATTACAATTTTAATTTCATGCAAATACTCTTCTATCATTTCTAGCTTCCGATCTAGCTCAACATAATTTGAGAAAAACATCTTAACAAGTGCTGGGTCTCTAGGTTTTTCTAAGGATATTGCCTCATCTGCCCATTCTATAAATTCTTTCTCACCTTCTTTTGTAATTGCATATACTTTTTTTACTCTCGCTCCTTGATGTTCTTCAGAAAATGTTACATGCCCGTTCTGAAGCAGCTTTTTCAAAGCGGGTTGAATACTTCCTTGACTTGAATTGTAAAAAAAGCCTGTGCTCATCTCCATATTTTTTTTAATATCATAGGATGATTTGTCACCATCTAAAAGCAATCCCAGAATTATTTTGTCCTGCATAATTACGATCACTCCATTATATCTAATAGATATGTCTGTTAGAACTATTGTTTGCTTATTACAAAATAACCCATTACTTTGACAATGTCAATTCGTTGTAAATGTTTTGCATTTGCAAGATAGCTAGAACAAACAAAAAAGACACCCAAATCGGTGTCTCTTGTGGTACGGTTGTGGATCTACATGGTACTAATTATTATGATCTGACCAAGGCTGACGACAGCGAACATCTTGGCCCATCGGGTAAGATGTTCGCGATCGTCTAGATTTCGGAAGTTAGAGAACATGACGTGCAGTAACGTAATGATTAGACCACCAGCCGGAGGTTAGCGAATTGATTGCGAGTCCGTTCTTGGATGGTGTATCGTGGATGAATTGTCCGTTGCCAATATATATACCGACATGATTTATGACTTTGTTGTTACTCCCGATCGTATCGAAGAATACGAGGTCTCCCTTACGAAGGCTACTCTTACTGACAAAGGAGCCGGCCGATTTCTGATACTTCGTGCCCCACTTCAAGTCGACACCGATTTTAGCAAAGACGAATTGTGTAAAAGACGAGCAATCGAAAATCAGCTTGGATGGGTTGCGCGTGCCGAAGTCGTATTTGACACGACCCATATAGCTTTTGGCGATATCTACAACACGGTCACCCTTCGAGCTAATGGAGGAAGAATCGCCGTAATTAGTGTATCGATCTCCTGCCGAAATGTAGCCTGTGTTGCCCCGCTTATCCTTGACTTTCAGCCAGTAGTTGTTCACCTTTGAAATCACATTGATATTCTCTCCTATCGGAATTAACCGAATAACGCGCCCGCTTGTGCTCGCACTGGTGCGCAGGTTCACGCCGTATGTGACTTTCGTCTCGTAGATGGTCGCGGCGGACGCTTTCGGAGTGAGCGAGGCTTGTCCGATGTTAAAGGTTCCGAACCCGATGGCTACGCATAAGCCGAGTGCCATCAGTTGACGCAAGATTGGTTTTCGTGCAGACATGTGAATCCCTCCAAGATGTATGATTTGTCGGAATTCACGATAACATAAATATGATCGCCTAAACTCTCCCATAAAGAAAGAATTCGTCGTCAGTACACACCTAAACATTGTTTATTAGAAAATAGTGAAGATTTCTTAATTCATAAAAATCCTTGGAATTTAGCAATACTTAGTTCCCGGCTGTCGCGGTTTGCTTAATGTCAACTCGAGGCTCTGAGGAATTGCGTTCTACAAAACGAGCAATATCATGCCCCATCGGATTTTGGAACGCCCGAAGCCCAAATGCCAACGCTATGGCAAAGATGTGATCAATGATGTCCGACTGAATCGATTCGTATATGGCCCAATTGGTATGGCGAAAGCGTAAATTTCTAGCGGCAACCTCCCTGACCTCTTTACTGCCAGCGATACGCTTGGCGGCGCAATCATTCCATGTCGTATGTACGATATCTCATACAGAAACCCTACAAAGAACAGCCCCACATACCGGTTTGTATGATATTTCATACAAAATCCCTGCACAGGTCTGCTCCGCATACCTTTTTGTACAATATTTCACACAAAACTCCTGCGAAGGACGGCCTCGCAAGTCACTTTGTACGATATTTCGATCAACATATGTCATATGTCTAACCAAGACAAAACGCAGCCCCGAAGGGCTACGTACCATTCATAGTTTTTGGTGAAGCCGAGGGCAGTTGAGCCCCCGTCCATCACAAGATCAAGATCAATCCAATGCGCTCCCCTATCACCCTCGACCTCGACTATTTCATGTCGAGATCTCGTGTCGCAACTCCATGGTGGTGCCCCCTCGGGGAGTATTCAATTCCTGATTAAATTGCTGACGAAGCCTATTCGCAAATGACAGTCTTAATGGATAGTGACTAAGAACTGCCACCCAGCCATCGTTACTGAGCAACTATGGAATGCCGCTCAAGAATGCCTAGCACAACGTAAAATATATCGCACAAGTGAATCACTGAGTTAAGTAATCACTTGTGTAAGTGCTGCATATACATATCTCATAACCATTTAGAGGAGGATGCAGCATGGATGATCGTATTAGCGTGTTAGAAAGATCCCTTATTGGACTGACTGAAAGGGTGAACATTTTGGAGGCTCGGCTGAGCAAGCCCAAATCTGGTGGTGATTATCAAACGAATACCGTATCGAATTACATGATTAAGATCGTATATCCTGGCATATTCGCCCGTGTAGACAAATTGAATGCTGGATTCCCAAATAATCGAAAGAAAGTGGCTTTACAGCTAACAAAGGGTCAGTTCATGTTCCTCTACGTCACTTCACCTGAGAAGAAGATTATGGGATTAGCAAGAGTAGCATCAGAGTGTAAACAAATTGGCGGAAGATGGCCTTATTCTGTCGATCTTGAATGGGTAATCCATCCTAAGCCAGGAATCTCACTCACTGAAGCTGGATTAGACATTAGACCTCGCGTTGGTGATACGCTCTTCTCTATAACAGATGAGAAGGCACATCAAATCTTTGCCGCTCTCAATTCACAAGACGATTTGGATAGCAACACCCTTAAGTATCTTTTTGAGAAGTATAAAGACTTCTATAAGGACAACGATACAGATATTTAATTGTTGCTTCCTGCAGGTGCGCCCAAGTGGTGTATCCAAGCGCCAGGGAAGAAATGGAAGGATCGTTTAGCTCGACTACCTCCGAAATAGGCAACTTGAGCTTGTCTGGAGTCATTACAAACTCAAGATCAATCCAATACGCTCCCCAATCGCCCTCGACTATTCCATGTCGAGTTCTCGTGTCGCAGCTCTATGGTGGCGCCCCCTCGGGGAGTATCCAATTCTTGATTTAAAATTGCTGACGAAGCTTACTCGATGAAGACGTTCTTAGCGGTAGAATTGAATTGCGTGCTCAGACTGCTCCGCAGTCTTCCGCGCGATCGCCCCCCTGTCCTCCTTCGGACTGGGCGACTCCCAACTCTTCTCCACATGAAAAAAACACTGACCTCACGCGGTCAGTGTTTTTTTCATGTGGAGCCGAACTTACACTGGTGAAGGACATAACAATACCTTAGGTTTAGCTGACCCTGTGAGATTAGGCTTTACTTGAAAACTAATTCGATTGACAGCCGTTTTCTGTGCGTATGATACAGACAAATTTCTAACTTGTAACACCATGTTCTAACCTCCCAATAAATCTTAGGACGTAACTATAACAAACGATCAATAGGGTGGTGCATTATTGAGGGTTTGAATTTTTGCAATCACAATTGTCTATAAGGATGTATTACTGTTATTGACATACGCCAAGTGATAGCTATGCCGGACTCACAGCAAAACAGCCTGCTCCGTGATCGGAGCAGGCTGCTTCGCTAGTTGAATCTACCTTAGATAAGTGTTATAAGTCTGGATCATACTTCATCACGGTCTCTTTACCATCAGATTTGACGTTACTTGTTGCAACAATAAAGTTCACATAGATTTTGTCGTTGCTGTCTATCAAGAGCTTAATACGGTTCGTGTATGTGTTACGAGGCGAGACACCCGCATACTCTACGACACTCCAAGCGTTGTTATCGAATTTCATCAGTGTCATGCTGTTGCCGAGTGTAACATCTACATAAGCTACATAAGGTATACCTGCACTGTCGAAGGCAATATCTGCCAGGTAATACCCATCATAATTTATTGGGAACCCTGCGGTAGCAGTACCTACAGGCTGCCAAGTGTCGTTCTCAAGCTTGGATACATACACTTTATTATCATTCACATAGGTCATATAAGGAACGCCCGTCGGACTAATTGCGAATGACGCCCTAGTACCATTAGATGGGCTTGGAGGCTGACTAAGAACAGTCTTTGCGTGAGTCGAGCCCTCGTATTTCACCAAGTTAGCTCGAGTTTCAGTACTCGTGAGATAATTCGTGTAGAACAAATAAAGTGTGTCTCCGTCAAACTCGAGGTTTATGTCATTAGCTTTCGACGCTCCCATACTATCAATAGGTACCAAACTCCCGTTAACAAGCTTCTTCACTGCTATGGAATAATACGTATTGACTGTACCATAATGATAAGCAAAATAAGGTGTGTTATCCTCATCAAACGCCATAGTGACGTAGTCCGAGAATTCTTGCGTTAAATCCACCACATTTACCCAATGTCCATCAACAAATTTCTTGACAATGGTTTTCATCGTATCATCCACATAAGCAACATAGAGCGTGTCCTCATTGTCTATCGCGAGTGAAACATTCACCTGACCCCACGTTTTAGCAAGTTCGGTTAGAGCACCAACGTCCTGCCACTCGTCAGTCGCTTTCACGTATTTCTTCACGTATACCGTATTATCAGAAGAATGCTGAAAAGCAACATATGCTGTGCCTTGGCTGTCGAGAACTAGATTGGAGTGGTAATTCGCACGCGGCGCTATTTCACCAAGAGGCACCCATGATGTCTTCGTCCACTTCGCGTACAGGGTAATGGCGCCGTTCACTGCTGTAGAGAAGTCATACACGTTCTCAAACGCGTCATCACTGAACCAACCGTCGAACCTATAGCCTACCCGCTTCGGTTTAGCAGGTGCCTCAGCTGTGCCGCCAGGAACGACCTCCTGGCTCTGTACGGCTGGACCGCCATTGCTCTCAAAAGTCACCGTGTAGCTGTCAAATGTCCACTTTGCATATAGCGTAATGCTCGAGATCACTTGTCTTTCCGTGAAGCTATAAGCTTCAGTAAATGTGTCGTCGCTGTACCAGCCACGGAACGTATAACCAGGCTTCGTCGGTGCGGTAGGTTCTACAGCTTTGTTGCCATGTTCCACACTCTGACTAGCTACTGATGTTCCACCATTGCTGGTGAAGCTCACCGTGTAGACTGCCGTCCACTTCGCGTACAAGGTGATGTTAGACCTTACCTGCGCCCCGAAGTTGTAGGTTGTAGTCAGTGCGGCATCGCTGTACCAACCGCTGAACACGTAACCACTCCTCGTCGGTGCGGTAGGCTGCGTAGCAGTGCCGTCATATGACACCGTTTGGTTAGCCACTGCAGACCCGCTATTGCTGGCGAAGCTCACCGTGTAGGTATTAATCGTCCACTTCGCATTTAGCGTAAGATTAGACATGATCGGAGTCGAGAAGGAGAAGCTACTTGTCAAGCCACTGTCCGTATACCAACCAGCGAACGAATGTCCAGTCTTCGTCGGTGCTGTAGGTGCCGTAGCCACAGATCCTTCCACAGCCGTCAGATCATCCACTGTTGTTCCGCCGTAACTGTTGAAGCTCACCGTATAGATGGTCTTTGGAGCAAGTGTCCACTTCGCATACAAGGTAATGTTAGTCGTCACCGTCTCTACGTCGAAGTCAAATACATTTGTCAAGCTGCTCTCTTTGTACCAGCCACCGAACACATAATCCTCCAGCGTCGGTGCGGCAGGTGCCGTAGTCTTGGCGCCTTCGATTACCTGCTTGTCAGCCACCGCCGAACCGCCATCACTGTAGAAGCTCACGGTGTAGCTGCGCTGCCACTTCGCATACAACGTAATGTCAGCCGTCACCTGAGTCTCGAAGTCGTAAGCGCTCGTCAGAGCACTATCGCTGTACCAGCCGCCGAACACCAGATCGTCCTTCGTAGGTACAGTTGGTTCGCTTGCCTTGGAGCCATAACCTACCGTCTGGTTAGCTACCGTCGATCCGCCTTTGCTGTCGAAGCTCACTGTATGCGTGTTCAGCGACCACTGTGCAGTGAACGTAACAGCTTGTGCAGGCATCGTTGTCTGATTAGCAGGAGACCATCCCGTGAATGTATGTCCCGTCCAAGTCGGCGTGCCAAGGTATAACTCCGTCGTTGCCCCGAACGGCACGTTA
The DNA here is from genome assembly GCA_029203125.1 of Candidatus Cohnella colombiensis. GTDB lineage: Bacteria > Bacillota > Bacilli > Paenibacillales > Paenibacillaceae > Cohnella > Cohnella colombiensis. The sequence continues at coordinate 78,262 of CP119317.1, read as the reverse complement.
GAGACATTATTCAGCGCGCCCGAGCCATTGTAATTGATCGTCATAGCGTAGCTATTACGCTTGTAGTACAGCTTCAGGATCGTTGTGCCTTTGCCGTCGATTGGAGCCTGCAGCACACTTCCTGCAACGGTTCCATCAAATGTAAAGCCCGCAAAGGTTTTTGTCGGATTGGTCATACTTGCCACGGTATCAGTTGTACCCACAAACGATTCGGTATCCCCAACTGTATAGGTGTCACTTCCGATATTTTGCAGCAAGTATACGACTTGATAGGAAGTATCGTCCTTCGGTGTCCACTGCGCGGTATAGGACGAGTCCGTAGCCGGCATCATACTTGGAAGTGCCGGTGACCAACCAGCGAACGAATAGCCTGGTCTTGTCGGCATTGTTACACGAGCTGTGATGTTCTTGCCTACTGCTTCGGTTAACGAACTTGCAGGAGCTCCCGTATAAGCCCAATTGAAGGTCATCGTGCGATTCACTGGGTAATGATACACCTTGATGACTGACGAACCGTCCCCCTTGATGATCACACCTCTTGCCGTAGCAGTCGCATAGCCTTGGTCTCTGAACTTATCGGAGGTGATCTGAATCTCTGTCCCCGTTGTTCCGGTCATTTGTTCAGTTGCTGCAGGTGATGCGGCGGGTGCCTTGGTGTTCGGGTCGATCAAATAATGCTGTACAGTATATGGCGTATTCGTGTTCGGGATCCAGTGTGCATACAGCGTCCAATCCGAGGCAGGCATACGGCTCGGAATCGTCACCTTCGTGCTGCCTGTAGGTGCCCAGTACCAACCATCAAAGGTATATCCCTGATACGTTGGGGTTTTCACGCTGATCTCCGTATTATATGGAGCAGCGACAACCTCCGTCATCTCGCCATTCTGCGGATCTAGCTGCATAATATAGTCACCTACTCTTGCTAACCAGCTGAGTGGAACCTTACGCGTGAGCTTCTCTGATGAATACGACAGCGGTGCTCCCTTCCAGGTGATGATCAGGTTGCCATCACTCACCTGAATGTTCGGGTTCATCACTTCGATCTTTTGAGTTAACACATTATATCTGAAATCCCGACTGTCTACTTGGAAATCAAATCTCGAGCGGTCATACACTTGCGTATCCATCTCGCCTGTCTTCAAATCAAACGTACTCATCGTTAACAGGCTCGCTGGGACTGGGATGGCTGACGCGGAACCCCTCAAGTTCACTGTAGGTGCGTCTTCCTGCGAATAAGCGAAGTCGACAACATGCTGCTGTTCTCCTACGGTGTACAGCGGCCATGTATTCTCGTACACTGGAATGCTAGCCGAGAGCAATCCATCCCCTAATTGGGCGCCTACTGAGCTTTCCAGATAGATGCCAATCTCTACTAACAGAGCACCTAAAGACCTGGAGGACTCCACTCCATTCAGCTTCTTGATCTGATAGAAGAAGTACCCCCACAGATTCACATAAGCGCCAGGCTCTACGGCCAGCCCGATACTATTTAATTTGACGCTTCCTATCCCAGCTTTTAGCTCCATATGGATGCCCGCCCGCAATCCGAGCGTTCCCATCACGTAGAAGGTGAACTGATAATTTCCATCACCTGGCAAGCTGACTGTGTCGCTCTTGCCTGTGAAGCTAAGCACGCGCAGGGTAGCTGAGTAGCGCTTAGCAGACGTATAGTTGAAATCAGCCCCGACCGTCAGGTTCACATTCGCATTGACAACGAATTCTGCTGTAAAGTTGACTTCAATGATACCAAGCGCCACACGCATGCTCTTGCTTACGAGCTCCTTCTTAATTAACGGAACCCAATCGGTATCGTTCTCCATCATCTCTTTATACATTTCCCGAAGCGACTCATCGTCAACATCAGTATCTTGCACACCATCGATTAATGCTTTAATTTCCGTCGTGATGTCACGTATCTTGCCTAGCATGCCACCAGTAGCTGCCTTATCCCAGTCATCCAGTGCATCCTGCAGCTTATCGTGTTCAACAGTGGCGATCTTCGCCGTAACATTGATCCCCGTATAGCTATAGGCATCCAGATTCACAGTGACCACATAATCATCAATCGTGTACCAATAAGGGATCCCCCAGAAGTACTCCCAATGTCCTTGCAGATCCCCGTCTACGCCGAGACTCAGACTGATCTCCTCGAGGAATGTACCCGTCATGTGGATAACGAGGTCGCTCTCTTCATGAATCCGAATGACAATGTCGGCTCCCACTTGCAGTGTGGCGCTTATGCCTGAAGTCCGGCCATTAATATGCGTCAGTGTCGTACCGATTGAAGGGACGACTGTCACATTCTCCACAGTGACTTTGCCCACGTCGCTTGAGAGCGCCTGGACTGCTTTCGGCTGCTTCTTGAATTCCTCCGTCTGCATAGCCAGGGTGGACAGATAATCCGCAGCTTGAACTACGAATCCGCTATCTATCGCTTGCCGCTTAATTTGATCTTCGAGCATTGCGATATCCTCAGGTGATATTAGCATGTCACCTTCAAGCGATTGCTGCGTATAGATGTCGAAAGCATGCTGGAAATCTTCCATCGTGGCATCGGTATAGGTAATGATAAGCAATTCCGCCGCTGAGGTAACCGATTCGATGCGGCCATAACCTTCTATTGTCGAACCTGCTTCGGCAAATTTACCATTATAGAAACCGATAAAATCGCCCACATCGACAGTGGTGAGTTCATTCAAGCCGAATTGTGCATACAAAATGTCGCTGTAGTTCATTACGGTACGTTGTACCGAGATGGAGTGGTTGCTTGGGTCTCCATCCTCGTCCGCAGTTATGCTCACTGGCAGAATATCTGGCTTGAACAACACTTGCTTGGAGTCTGCGTTTCCAAAGGTGTAGGTGTTGCCGTTAATTGCCGTGATCTTGACATAGGCGACATCACCATCATCGGCACTGCTTGTATTAATCGTGCGTTCATCAGGACGAACGCCTTCATAGATGGCGACCGTATCGCCAACTTGAATGACCGTGCTACCAGAATAAGTGAAAGTTCCACTTGTCGCATTCGCCGCGGAGAGACCGTTAGCGCTGTCCCCAACCGTCGCCGAGACCACAGGAACTGCTAGCGAACCGGCATCCGCGTCATCGATCATCATATTCGTAACATCTGCGAAGCGTAGATAGATCATGTTCGGATTGAGCGGGACAGTCATCGCTTCTTGCTTAGCGACGCTAAACACAAAGATGTCCGTCGTCTCATCTTGACCGTCGAAAGATAGGTTGTCATCTGTCAACGTAAGCTGATAAGTGTTACCTTCTTCGAACAGACCATCTTCGGCTGCAGACGCTACCGTGAAGCGACCGTTCGCACCGGCAGTGACAGTAATCCCCGGTGGTGAGTCTCGAACAGGGTCCGCAGCGATGTCGTTGAACATCATCCGATTAAGTACGTCAGTTTCCGTCAGATTGCCGCTCTCATCGTTTACAGCGATGGTAAAGTTTGGCGCGACATCCAGTAAAGAGACACTAGGCGTGCTTTGCACTGCATTACTGACATTATCAATATATTTTGCATACAGCTTCGTATCCGCACTAAAGGTACTGCCATTTGCGAAGATGAGCGTAAGATCGCTATCTCTAAACCAACCTTGGAATATATATCCTTCTTTCACGGGAGCAGGAAGATTATTGATCGCTTCCCCTTCGATTACACTCCGAGCAGCGACGGCTGACCCACCGTTACTGTCGAAGCTCACCGTGTAGTGGGCCAACCATTTCGCGTACAACGTCATCTTTCCTGTCACCGTTGTCGTGAAGCTATAGGAGATTTTCAAATTGCTGTCGCTGTACCACCCGCCGAACGTGTAACCTGCCTTTGTCGGCACTACAGGTTCCACAGCATTGGTGCCATACTTCACCGTCTGGCTGGTAACCGCAGTACCTCCGTTGCTCTCGAACGTAATGATATACTGAGAGTCATTGAGATTTCCGCCGCCATTGCCACCGGTGTTGCCGCCGCTATTGCCGCCAGTGTTGCCGCCTGACTCAGGTTTCGTCGTATCTGTCGATGGATTCTGATTTACCCACGCCTGCACAACAGCGCTATTGCGCATGAAAAGAACAGCCGATTCCGCACGTGACGCTTGCGAATTCGGGTTGAAATTGCCATTCCCATCCCCGGTGAACAAGCCTGCTTGCCACAGCTTGACGACCGCGTCAACCGCCCAAGGAGAAACAGCCGCGAGATCGCCAGGCTCTGATGTTACGGAATTGCTAGTTTGATAGGGAATCTGATAGATTTCAAAATAACGCAAAGTCATCGTGGCCATCTGCTCTCGGGATACGGTTGCATCTGGAGCAAATTTTTGCTTACCCGTGCCAGTAGTAATCCCATTCTTAGCTGCCCACTCTACATATGGCGCATACCAAATGCCCTTCTGCACATCGGCAAAGGTCGTGGTTGTATATTCACTAACATCCACACCCGCCATTCGTCCAAGCGCCGTCACATACATGGCACGCGTCAACGTTCCCTTGGGCGAGAACAATCCGCCACCAGTTCCACTGAATATACCATTCTGCTGGACATAGATTGCCGCATCGTAGAACCAGTCCGTTGGACTAACATCTTTGAACCCGCTTACTTCGGCGGCTGCCGCCTGCTGTACCGGCAGTTCGGACGCTATCGCCTGCTGCACCGGCAGTCCGGTCACCACCATGCTGATGACCAGCATCCACGTCAGAATCTGTGATGTCAACTTCCACTTCCATTTTGTTTCCTTCTTCACACTTAATCATCCCTTCTTGCACTAAGTTGCTATGAATCTATTTAACTGCCATACTGATCTCTCGATCAGCTAATGATAATTTAGAATTATAGCATCGTAGATGATTCAATTTTGATTTGTAAAGAAATCTTTAAGTTCGCGCTTACGACACACTTCTGCCAACCAGCAAATTTCCTGACTCCGAATAACACAAAACGACAAGATGAATAGTGAATTTTCGACAAATACTATTGAAAATGAAAATAGAAGAATGACGGGTTCCCATGAGCAGACAAAACGAGAAGCTGTTCGTTTACGATTAGAAGAACAATGGAGCTACTCTCTGATCCCGGAGAAGCTCAGAGGACTACCGTGGGCGATGGAAGAAGAGAACGAGCACCTGAAAGCGCAGGGGTAAAATATCTAAAAAAGCTCAATCCGAATCTACATGGGGAGGGAAGTTAGATAAGCGGGACCATAACCTCAATGATATCAAGGCTTTCGAACCAGCACGCACCCTCATTAAAGCCTTATACATAGAGAAAGAGAGTACCTCGTATGGTACTCTCTCACATTGTTGGTGGGGGCGAGGGGAGTCGAACCCCTGTCCGAAGACATCGCCACATGTGCCGGGCTTCGCATGGGTGTAGTGACAGTTTAGATACCACCTTAGAGACTGAGTCTGTAAAATAGATTGTGTAAACTCATAAACCCAGTAAAATGGAAGTATAAGAGAGGTTGGGGAGAACACATGGGATTATGGACAAAGCAGCAACTAAGAGCTTTCATCAAGGAGAACAAATTGGTATCCGCACAGGATGCACAGAATGCATTAAAGGATCTGTTTGCTGAGACGATCCAAGAGATGTTAGAGGCCGAGATGGATGAGCATCTAGGCTACCAGAAACATGATGTGCAGAAGAAGCAGACGAATAACAGCCGCAATGGTAAGAGCAAGAAAAGCATCATAAGTGAGTATGGTGAACAAGAGATCGTTGTTCCTCGTGACCGTGAAGGTGAATTCGAGCCACTTGTCGTGAAGAAGCATCAATCTAATGTAACCGGTATTGAGGATCAAATTATTGCCCTTTATGCCAAGGGTGTCACCACGCGGGAGATCCAAGATCACCTCCAAACCATCTACGGCATTGAGATCTCACCTACCTTCATCTCCAATGTCACGAACAAGATTATACCTCTCATTAAGGAATGGCAGAATCGTCCACTACAAGCGGTCTACGCCGTTGTATTCCTTGATGCGATTCACTATAAGGTTAAGCAAGATGGAGCCATTGTAAACAAAGCAGCGTACATGGTCATCGGGATTGATTTGGATGGCTGCAAAGATGTGCTTGGCATGTGGATTGGGGAGAACGAGTCCTCCAAGTTCTGGCTCAGTGTCCTAAATGACCTTAAAAACCGTGGCGTACAAGACATCCTGATCACGTGCGTAGACAACTTAACGGGCTTCACACAAGCGATTTCAGCCTGTTATCCTCAGACAGAAATACAAAAGTGTATCGTCCACCAGATTCGAAACTCTACTCGTTTCGTCTCATACAAAGATCTGAAGAAAGTAACAGCTGATCTAAAACCTATCTACAAAGCTGTTAATGAAGAGATGGCTCTAGTTGAGCTAGATCGCTTCGAAGAGGCCTGGGGAAGTAAATACCCGCTCATTATCCGCTCTTGGCGTAATAACTGGGATGAGCTCGCAACTTTCTTTAAGTACCCACCAGAGATCCGCAAAATCATCTATACGACTAACATTATTGAGAGTTACCACCGTCAATTACGCAAAGTAACGAAGGGGAAAAGCATCTTTCCAACGGATGAATCCTTATTGAAGATGCTTTATCTGGCCACCATGGATGTCACTCGTAAATGGACTGGCCGTGTACAGAATTGGGGTCAAATGCTACTGCAGCTCTCCGTGTTCTTTCCGGATCGCATCGGTCAGCATTTAAGATAAATCCCCCTTGGGGGAAGGCATTAAGAGAGTTTACACAAAATGTTTGACAGACCCTAGAGACTCCCTGTAACTCTGTAGTTTAACCTGATTGTCTTCTTAAGCACACCCAGACGGAGATGTATCAACGTATCCCACTAAAGTTGAACCTCATTCTGGTACATGGGCTATACAGAGCAAGAACACTAAATCATATCTACTCAATTCCCTTTGTTATTGCAAATAAAATATCTTTTAATTTTGTATTATTAATAGGTGACTCAATCATAGCTTTGAGCATTGTAGGAGCATCAACTCTTGCCCAATCTATAAAATAGCCAGACTCTAATGCTATACAACGTATAAACTCACGATGAGTTCGACCATTCCCCTCTCTAAATGGATGGAGTACATTCAACTCCGTAAGATAATATGCTAATCTCTCAATATATAATTCAAATGATAAATTCTTCAATAAATCTTCAGTTCTAAGTTCATCAAGCAATTGATCTGTTTGGCTAACTAAGAATCTTACATTAGCAAAACGAAAACTATCTTTAGCTATATCCTCATCACGCAATCTTCCTGCAAAAGGGTAAACATCATTAAAAATAAATCTATGAATGTGACATAAATGATTACGATTATAATTACCCTTCAAAGGCTTTAAACCAAGTAATCTTAATCTGTCTACAGTAATAATTCTTTCAAATGCATCCAATTGTTTCTGTTCCCTAAATCCAGCTACATTAATTAATACATCACTATCAGGATAACAGTACTTTGAATTACTTTGGTCATACATTTTTTGCAATTTCCATAGCACGAGATAAAAATTCTGTATTTCTGATCTCACCATTAACTCTCTTTAATATTAATTGTTCTTCTTGAGTAGTAAGATACAGCCCTTCAATTGCAAGCGATGCTTTAGCATTGAGTAAAGCGACCATTCTTCTTTTATGAGAATATCTCTTCACATTCAACATCCTCTTCTTGCTTCGACTTACTACATGTATATTCATATAGTTTGTCCGCCTTTCCGGCATCAAATACTTGCTATGTTTAATTATAGCAAAAATTAGTTATAATTGTGACTCTTTCATTGATTCTTGCGGTCGGAGTTTCACAAAGTCCACCATAAGCTTTGTTTCAGTTGAGTCTCCGTAAATCCCAAATGATGCAAAAGAGACACCTGCACTATGTCATTTCTGATAAGTTTGGTGGAGGCGAGGGGAGTGGAACCCCTGTCCACTAAAGTTCCAATAATTACGCTCCCCAATCACCTAGACTATTCCATGTCGAGTGCTCGTGTCGCAGCTCTATGGTGGCGCCCCCTCGGGGAGTATCCAATTCCTGATTAAATTGCTGACGAAGCCGATTCGACGAGGACAACCTTAGCGGTAGAATTGAATTGCGTGCTCGTCCGCTGATGCTTAATCAAGGATGCCGATTCACCGCTCCCTGCGCGCGATCGAACCCCCATGTCCTCCTCCGGAATCGGGGCCTAACGCCTCACCCTCGCTCCACGCAAAAAAACCCTGTCTATGTCCCTCTGAATAGATCACATCTGTATATTCCAAGCTGGAGCAAACGAACCACGAGCCTGTTGTTAATACTGAATGTATTTTACATCATCGTCTTTAAGAGTTAATTCAGTTCCGTCCATGTATTCAATATTTACACTTATTAACTTCACTTTTTTTATAGTACTGTTGTACCAAGCATTTTCCCAATAGGTGTCACTAGAACTTCCCTGCCCTTTTTTAAAAGGCCCTGTCTCTCTTCCATAAAAGGTTGATATCCCACTAATTTCACTCGTTACAACATCATCAACTGCATTATATGGAACTACTTCAAACCTCGCATACTTAATAACACTATCAGAATTGTTTTTCCACAGTATATACAAATCAACACCACCTGCAGAATTGGGTTTACTAGGGTAAATTTTTGATACTCTCAATACTGAACGAGCTTTGTCCTGTGCAGATTTTGATTCTTCAGCAAGTTGTCTCTCCATTTCTTCATTAATTTTTTTAGCTTCTTGCTCTTTAATTTCCTGAATTTGTTTTACTAGTGCTTGAGCTTCTATATCTTCAGGCACTCCGTTAAATTTTTCATGTAAAACTTCTGCTAGTTCTAGCACCTTATCATAGTTATTATTCTCATATTGCTTTCTTACTTCAATAATTGTAATATCAGCACCATTTTTAAGTTCAGTTAGCTCAACTTCAATTTTCTCCAGTTTCTTATTGGCTGCATTTAAATCATTTTCTAATTTTGATATCGTCTCACTGGACTGATCTAAATTTTTGACTACTTCTTCATATTTAGTAGTTGAAACGCACCCCGATATTAAAAGTATCATAGATATTACAAATACAGATTGATAAAGTCTCATCATACATCACCTAGCTCCCTAATTATTTGACTTCTTGTAATCACCGGGCTCATTCATAAAACTATCCTGACGTATGTAATACCGCAGAGTTAATGGCTAAACATATATTGCCGCAGCAGTATATCAGTAAATCCCCTTTGATTCAGCAGCCATAGAATGACTTGTATAATAGCTCTGAGTTTCATATAGATTATGCTTCATTTGCAGTTCTGCTTGTCTAATGACAAGCTCTGTTGCTTCCGGAATCTCGTTAGGTGGATACTTATATTTTTTAAGCAACCTTTTGATCAGTGATCTCATGTTCGCTTTCGCATCATTCCGTTTGTACCAGTCTGGCGTCTTATTCTCAGCAATTAGCTCGATGAGCTTCTTCGCCATCTCTCGAAGCACATCAGATTGATAATGCTCCTTGACCAGTTCAGGCTTTGCCAACGCATCATAGAAGGCTTGCTCTTCAGGGGTCAACTGCATATCGATCCCTTCGTTAATCGCCGATTCAATCTCTTTGGCAAAATCGATCATCTGTGTAATCAGCACATTAATATCTTCCATTTGGTTATACCGTTCGACAATGTTCTTCAACTTTTCAGAGAAAAAACCAGAGCGTACAATGTTCGTCTGTTCGAACCATTTGATTTTATCATCAATTAGTTTCTTAAGGATTGTCGCAGCTACATTCTTGCGTTTCATCGCCATAATCTTCTGTAGATTCTCAACGGATAGAAGGCTTTTCTCCTTCTTCGCTGAGATAGATACGACTTCATCTCCATCTCTGATAATAGCCAATTCAATCATCTCTGTGATCTTACGTTTAAATGCTTCGACATCCGGCATTCCATCACGTTCTACTTTAACAATGAAAGATTTAACCGCCACGAAGAAGCTCACCTGAACACGAACGGTATAATCAAGTGCAGTCGCACAGATCTTATAGGCACTCTGCAGCCTTGCAACATGCTTAAGGAATACTTCCTTGGCGCGTTCCTTCAACACATGCTCCACACCATCTTGAATTAACTCGAACCGTTCTTTCGGTGTCGCGCTTAGATACCGACTGAATTCAAAGCCATGGAACATACCCTCTAGGATTTCCACTTCTGTCATGAGAATCTCTTTGGCTTTTTCGATTTCCGGAATGCTATTTCGATCTCGGTTGGTGTATGTATTCAGCGCTTCCTTCAAATACTTGCTTAACCCAATATAATCAACAATTAATCCGGCTTCCTTATCCTTATATACGCGATTAACCCGCGCAACTGCTTGCATCAGGTTATGTTCTCGCATAATTTTATCGATGTACATCGTATCTAAGCTCGGGACGTCAAAGCCGGTCAGCCACATATCTACGACAATAGCGATTTTGAATTGACTATTCTCACTCTTAAATTGGTTAGCTAGCGTCTGCCTATAGTGTTTATTACCCACCACATCTCGCATATCCTGATCATCTTTATTGCTATCCGTCATGACAAGTCTAATCTGAGCAGCAAGCTCAGGCGCTTTCTCTTTGAAGAGCTGATACATGCGATAAGCAATCTTACGCGAGTAAGCTACGATCATGGCCTTGCCTTCCAGCATCTCTTTGCGAATCTCATAATGCTTAAGAATATCATCAACAACGAGATTCAAACGATCCTCATCACCGATCACGGCTTCCATCGTAACAATATCCTTTTTCAGCTTCTCAATTTTCTCTGGCGTTAGTCCCTGAGATTCAATATTTGCGACCTCTTGGTCAATCTGATCGAGAATTCCTTCATCGAGATGCACCTTAGCCAGACGATTCTCATAATGCAGATCAACAGTCGTTCCATCCATCTTCGCTTGCGTCATATCGTACACATCGATCAGATCACCAAATACACCTATCGTCGATTTATCACTCGAATTGATAGGTGTGCCGGTAAAACCAATAAAGGTGGCATTAGGCAATGAGTCTCGCAAATATTTAGCATATCCATATACAAGTTCAGCTTCAAGCGTCTGCTTATCTATCTTAATGTCAGGATCAATGCCATACTGTGAACGATGGGCCTCATCTGCAATAACAATGATGTCATGACGATTGGATAAGAGTCCTGTTTCTTCAGTGAATTTCTGTATCGTTGTAAAAATAATGCCGCCCACCGAGCGATGTTCCAGTAGCTCAATTAAATTCTCGCGTGATTCCGCACGCGCAGGAGCTTGTCGCAAGAAATCTGCTGCACTGCTAAATGTACCATGAATTTGTTCGTCCAAATCATTGCGATCTGTCACGACCACAATGGTAGGGTTATTCAAACGGTGAATCAGACCACCTGTTAGAAAGACCATAGAGAAGGACTTGCCTGAACCTTGTGTGTGCCATACCACACCACCTCGTTTATCCCCGTCTACTGCGCGGACAACACTGGAAATTGCTTTATTCATACCAAAATATTGATGATACCCTGGCACAATCTTAGCCTTGCCTCCTGCAAAGAAGCTAAAGTTGTGGATGATATCCAACAAATGCTCCTTGTTTAGAAGTCCCTTAATCAAGGTTCCAATCTGAGCAATATGAACTTCATCGACAATAGGTGTATTAATATCCACCTGCTTCCACTGCATGTAGCGATCAAAATCGGCAGTAATGGAACCAAATCGAGCGTTTACGCCGTCGCTGATAATGCTGAAAGCATTGTAATGAAACAGCGGTTTAATAACATCTTGATAGGTCTTGATTTGTAAGAAACCATCGTGAATTGTCGCATCCTCACGAACTGCTGATTTCAGCTCGATGACTACAAGTGGCAAGCCATTGACAAATAGGACAACATCGGGTCTCTTCTCGGCTTTGTGGATGACCGTGAACTGATTAATAGCCTTGAACGTGTTGTTGTGGAGATTGTCAAAATCAATTACCTTGACGATTAGAGTAGGCGCATCTTCGCCATATACATCTATTCTTACACCTTCGATCAAATATCTGTGGAAATTCTGATTGGCGGCGATCAGACTCGCATCATCGATGTACAGAAGCCTTCGCAGTGCGTCCCCAATAACCTCTTCAGGAAGAGTGGGGTTTAGCTTGTAAAGTGACTTTAGCAACTCTTCCTCTAATACAACAGAGTGATAGTCACGTATTAGATCGTAACCGTTCTGGACAGTATAGTTCAGCTCGTCCTGTAACAGTTCAAGAACGACTTGCTCTAAGCTATCTTCTGTGAACATCTGATCACCGCCGATCAATGTTATAGTTCAACTTCGGATACGTCGATCTCTCCAGACATGAGTTTGGGTAAGAGGGTGTCTCGGAGGTTGGAAAGAATTTTTGCCTCTGTTCCGTTCCTTTTAATTCTAAGCAACACGCTACTTGTAATTTCATCGAATCTTTCTAGAATATCATTTGGAGGGGTTGGTATTTTGTAATGATCATAACAGGATTCAGGTACTCTCTGTCGCCCTGATGAACCAGACATATTCGATATTGAATGTTCTCTAAACTCTTCAGATCGTGCCAAAAAATATGCATATCCTAGTGCTTTGTTATTTTTGCTCCTTAAGACAATAAACTCAGTCGATCCCCAGCCCACTTCGTCATTTTCTAAAAAATCCACATAAATCGTTTTTCCATTTTCCAAACAAGGTGTAATTCTGGCCATTAATACATCACCGTTAATATATTTACTACCTGATGTAAACTCTCTTCTAATCCAATCGGTAGCTCTCGCTGAAAATGTCGGTAAATTTTTCATCTCTAAATATGTTGATTCAGTTCCCTTTTTTAAAATCCTTTTAGGGTTGATATCTATACTATTTGATACTTGTGTAACTGGCCATCCCTTAGGAATCTCTTTTCCCAATTCCTCACACCATTCCATAACACCACCACTAGACTTATAGGGATCCCCGTTTTCGTTCGGAAACTCAAAATCAACAAACCATTGTTTGAAGACCGCCTGCGCCATTTGCTCAAGCACTTTGTTCATGCGGTTGTTGAGTTCGATTTTGTCGTCGAGTGTTGAGAGAATAGATACGATCCCTTTCTGTGTTAATTGATCCGGTATCGCGATTTCGACATTCTTCAGGGCTTTTGTTGGGCTCGCTATTGCTGGCACCCCTACTTGGGATGCATCTTTTAATAACTCATATTGGCCCAAACGCGATTTAAAAAAATACAATAAATATTTTGGGACTAGATATTCCTTATTCACAGTTAATTTCATTTGAGACTGTGACACCAAATATTTAGGATGTTTATTATACGGTATTATACTGACCTGTCCAATTGTTCCACGATGTGTAATAACCAAATCATCTGGGTATGCAAGACTTCTCTTTAGCGAGTGAGCTTTTTCTTCACTTATGAACACAAAATTTTTATCTTCAAAACCACCATGATTCAAATTTTGACCTCGAATAACTGGCACACCCTGGGATATAAAATTCTCGACTTTGATATTCGAACCAAAAGGGCCCATTGCAATATCATCAACGATATCTCCAAGTTTGTATTTTACAAACCCCTCAAAACTCATATCCAATAGCCCCCAAACTCTTCTTAATCTTCTCATCCAGTCCAGAAGACTCCGACATCAAATCTGCAAGCTCAGAAACCAATTTCTCCATTTTATCTTCAAACAGCTCATCATCCACAATTTCCTTAATTCCAACATACCGACCAGGAGTTAAAACATTGTCATGCTTCTGAATTTCTTCAAGACTTGTCGACTTGCAAAAACCAATCTCATCCTCATATCCAACACCGTTTATCCACTTATGGTACGTATCAGCGATGAGTGATATGTCCTCATTTTCCAATTCACGCAACTTGCGACTGACCATAACACCGTTATCCCTAGCATCGATGAAGAGCACTTCACCCTTCCGTTTCTTCCCACGACGCAGAAACCACAGGCTTACCGGAATGCCAGTCGTGAAGAAGAGCCGATCGGGCATAGCAACAATACAATCTACTAAATCCTCTTCGATGAACTTAGCCCGAATACTTCCTTCACCTGAGGTTTGCGAAGACAAAGAACCGTTCGCAAGAACGATGCCTGCAACACCTTTGGATGGCTTCAGCTTTGTGAGCATATGCGACAGCCACGCATAGTTTGCGTTCCCTTTGGCAGGAACTCCCCACTTCCAACGAGCATCGTTGAGTAAACTTTCTTGACCCCAATCACTTATGTTAAATGGAGGATTAGCAAGTATATAATCAAACTTCTCATCCTTGAACTGATCGCCATGGAAAGTGTCATCGTGCGTTTTTCCCAAATTCGCTTCCATGCCTCTAATTGCTAAGTTCATTGTCGCCAGTCTACGTGTATCTGCATTTAGCTCTTGCCCATAGACGGATAACTTATATGCGTTACCGCCATGTGCTTTTACGAATTTCTGTGCTTGAACGAACATCCCACCTGAACCGCAGCATGGGTCATAGATTGTGCCTTCGTATGGCTCGATCATCTCTACTAACAATTTCACAACACTACTCGGTGTATAGAACTCTCCTCCGCCTTGGCCTAACATGAATGCAAATTTCCCAAGGAAATACTCATATACACGTCCAAGCGCATCTTCTTCTATTAAAAGGGTATCGGAGTTTTCGAACACCATGACCACTTCACCAACTCTACGTTGGTCAATATCTGCACCCGAGAAAATCTTAGGAAGTACACCTGCTAATTTCTTGTTTTCCTTCTCAATTGCAATGAATGCCTCGTCAATGACCTGCCCGATATTCGGCTTAGTCGCACTCTCAATGATAGATTTCCACCGTGCCTTCTCTGGCACGAAGAACACATTAAATCGTTCATACTCATCACGATCTTCCTCGAATCCATCTCCTTCTGTAACGAGTTCATTAAAGCGTTGGTCGAACCGATCTGAGATATATTTGAGAAAAATGATCCCGAGAACAATATCTTTATATTTAGAAGAGGCGATACTGCCCCTTAATTTATCGGCTGCCGCCCATAGTTTATCTTCCATGTTGGTAACGAGTTGTTCTTTTGCCATGTATGTTGATGCTCCTGTCATGTGTATTAGCGAGAGAGTAGTCCTATAGTCTTATTCTACAACTTTTAAGGTATTCCCTGCATTATTTGTATGATTATAAACGATGCTGTCGACATAATCCTGTCAGCGAGTATGTGTTCGCGTTAATATTTTTCTAACGTGCACGATTTACAAAGAAACTGGCACAGCACCCCAATTCCACACATTTACAATGAGGGATGAAGAAGCGAGGGAAGTCGAACCCTAGTTCCAATGATTAAGCCCCCCTATCACCCTCGACTATTCCATGTCGAGTTCTCGAGTCGCAACACTATGGTGGCGACTCCTCGGGGGTATCCAATTCTTGATTGAAGTTGCTGACGAAGTTTATTCGACGAGGACAACTTTAGCGGAAGAAATAAATTTCGTGCTACCCTGTCTGAAGATAATGCCACATAAACTTCTACGAGTGCAGTGACAGCTTCGATGTCACTTTAGAAATTTACTAAAAAATAAAGGGCCCATAAATTCGGGCCCCGTTTATTCATGGTAGAAAACCTAGTTCAAACAATCTATCATATGCAGCATCTATCTGTTCCATTGTAAATTTATCTTGCTTAATCTTTCTAACTTCATCTATGACTAAGCCTTTATCAAATTTTTGATACATCTTATACATAGAATTTGCAACAAAATGTGTTGTGGACCATAGTTCGAGTACCTTAGGTTCATCAGGTAATAGTTCTATTACTGAATCAATGACAGGTGAGTACTGATTTATAAACTCAACTTCTCTTGTTAATATTTCATCAAATCTATCCCCTGGTTGAATTACAAATTTCTCACCAGTCTTACCTAAGGAAATTGAACCCTCTAATTCTAAGTTATCAGTTTGATAATCCAAGTCAGAAGAATATGGTCCAAAATGATAAATTCTAAAACTTAGTTGCGTCGGAACCCCTTTTGCATCGATAAAGTACATAAACTTTTGGAATGCCTTCTTTCCTTGAATAGTTTCCTTTTTACACGCTAAATAAGATACTACCGCTTGCAAACTCATAATTATTTTCCTCCTTTGAGAATCTCATATCTCATCTGTATATGGCCAAGTACTTGTTGTGCAATAGAAGCATCAGTATATACTCTGAATATATATATGGGATCTTCAAGCTTTGCTACTATTGGTGCTTTTTCTTTAAAAGAATGAGTAATAATATTACTATCTTTGCTAATAATATTAATAGTGGGAATCTCGTCAATTTCAAATTTTACTGGTGCCTTTTGATATTGATCTACAATAACTTCCTCTGGTTTATACTTCATTTCAAGTTCTGCTTTAATTATTGAATCATACTTTCTTTGTTGAGCCCTACTCTCCTTACTTCCAACAGCCTCAGTTTCCCATACACATTTTAGGTGAACACGATTTAAAAACCTGTCAGCCCATACACTTTTAATTGTCTTAGCTTTCTCAATGACGGAGTAATCATCCAATTTAAGATACTCCTCTACATCAACTGGAAGTCGATCATTACCATATGTGGATTGCAAAATATCCTTTAATAAATGATGTAGAATTCGATCATATACCCTACGAGTTCTGTGTAAATAAACTTGTGAAAACATAAAATACCTTGCTAAGATAAGACCCTCAACAGCTTCAACACCATCATATTCAAATCCAAGGTGCCATGCACCTTCTTTGGGAAACAAAGAAATTACATTCATGATTCTTTCTAAGTCAAAATTCCCATACTTCACACCAGTATAAAGCGAATCTCTTAGTAAGTAGTCCATTTTATCAGAATCTAGTTCAGATGCAAATATATTAGTTAGCATTCTAATTTCCTTTTTGTAACTATCTCCCGTAATCATTGCAGCTATTTCCTCTACTCCAAATCCATGCTGATCGCCAATTCTTTGAACAATTGGTGATATCTCTGTTTCAGTAATAATCTTACCTGCCATTCCTTCGTGCCCTTTAACTGAGTCATCATATAAATTATCACCAGCATGAGAAAAGGGGGCATGGGCGACATCGTGAAGCAATGATGCTAATCGTAACATTTGCCTATACCTATTCACCTCGTCTGGCGACCACTCAAGGACTTGAGATCGCTTTTCTATTAACTTGTTAAACATTTGATTTGAAACATGCATAACACCAATTGAGTGAGGAAACCTCGTATGTTCGGCAGATGGGTACACCAAATATGTAGTTGCAAGTTGCCTAATACGTCGCAAGCGCTGGAATGGTCTTGTATTGATAATACTCATTTCATCACTACTAAGGCTTATAAATCCATGAATTGGGTCCCTAATCTCAGGCATTTCTTCCCCACCCTCATTATACTACGAACAATTGTTCGCGTAAATATGTATGTCATATTAAAAATTCGCTTAATATTGCTGGATCTCCTCCTTTTAAACCCTAAATTATAACAAATTTCGTGGCAGTTTATTTTTATGTATATAATTACAATAAATTTGTCAGTCTAACCAATAGTTCAACCTATAAATAGCAACATAAAAGCGAGTATAATTATTAAAAGCCCAAAATCTCCGTATTGCTCCCCAATCGCCCTCGACTATTCCATGTCGAGTTCTTGTGTCGCAGCTCTATGGTGGCACCCCCTCGGGGAGTATCCAATTCCTGATTAAATTGCTGACGAAGCTTACTCGACGAAGACGTTCTTAGCGGTAGAATTGAATTGCGTGCTCAGACTGCTCCGCAGTCCTCCGCGCGATCGCCCCCCTGTCCTCCTTCGGAATCGGGGCTACGCCTCCCAACTTTGCTCCACATGAAAAAAACACTGACCTCACGCGGTCAGTGTTTTTATGGTGGAGCCGAGGGGAGTCGAACCCCTGTCCGAAGACAACGCCACACAAGCTTCTACGGGTGTAGTGACAGATTTGATGTCACCCTAGAGACTCCCTGTCACCGGATTCCCTTCGGGTCAGCCTGATTGTCTTCTTCAGCACACCCCAGGCGGAGATGTGACAGCGTATCCCACTATAGGTTAGCCCCTAGCCTGCCACATGGGCGATGGAAGGTAGAAGCACGCGAGCAGTTTCTTAGGCTGCTAAAGCGTAGTTAGATTGTTGTTTGCCGTTTAATAGGCTTTCCGCGTTAGTGAAGCAGACGCAGCCCTACTACCCGCTACTCATGCTCGAACTATCCCCGTCGAATCCATAAACGGCCCCAAATAATAAGGTCGCACCTCCGCAGATCAATAACGATCTGAGCGAAGGGGATATTGGCTGAAAGCAACCTCATCGCGAGGTCAGCCACACAGGATATCAAGCAAATCCATAGCTCTTGCTTTTCTATTATAACACGCTCAGCGTGAAATAACCTAAATGATTACTGGAAACCGACCCAGTTCCAAACACCAACATTAAGTCGGGAAGCTAACCTTCTGCTTCTCGCGAAGAATACGCTGCAGATCACGCTGTACGTCGCGTTTGGCGGCGGATTCGCGCTTGTCGTATTGCTTCTTTCCTTTACCAATCCCCATGAGGACCTTGGCATAACCATTACGGATATAAACCTTTAATGGCACTAAAGTATAGCCTTCCTGCTTCGACAAACCGAGCAGCTTATGAATTTGTACTTTGTGCAATAGTAGCTTACGTGCGCGAGTTGGATCGCTCGGATTATTCCGATTACCCTGCTCGAATGGACTGATGTGCATATTATGGAGGAAAATCTCACCATTACGAATCGTCGCGAATGCATCATTCAAGTTCGCGCGTCCCGTACGTAATGACTTAATCTCTGTACCGGTAAGCACCATACCCGCTTCATACGTGTCCTCGATGAAGTAATCGTGGGATGCCCGTTTATTTTGCGCCAATGGCTTGTCGAACTGATCTTTCTTGCCCACTTTCCTTCACCTTCTCTCCAATGATCGGACACTTATTATAACACGCACCGTAACACACTCACAACGTTTTGCACTCTACTTTCGAGCTTCGCCAAGACATTTATTGACGAGCGCCATTCGAATGTATAATCCATTCACTGCTTGATGGAAATATGCCGCACGCGGATCGTCGTCCACTTCTTCGGTAATTTCACCTGCGCGAGGCAATGGGTGTAATACGATGGTTTGCTTGCCCAGCCTGCTCATAAGCTCACCATCCACAATATACTTGCCCGAAGCCTTCTCATACTCCTCCACCGAAGGAAACCGTTCCTTTTGAATCCGCGTCTGATACAGCACGTCGATCGACCCTGCTACTGCATCGAGATCGTCCGTCTCCACATAGCGAATGCCCTTCTCGTCCATGTACCGCTTCACATTGTCAGGAATCCGCACATTATCTGGGGAGATATAGTAAATCATAACGTTCTGATAGTTGGCCAAAATATAACTAAGAGAGTGCACCGTCCGCCCATACGTTAAGTCACCCACCATCGCAATCTTGAGACCGTCGATATATCCGAACTCCTTGCGAATCGTGTATGCATCCAGTAGCGCCTGCGTTGGATGCTCGCCTGCACCATCACCTGCGTTGATGACCGGAATACTCGCAACCTTCGCCGCACGCTTAGCCGCGCCGATGTCTGTATGACGCATAACGATAACATCGCTATAACCGCTCACAATGCGGATCGTATCTTCTAGAGTCTCCCCTTTAATTGCGGAAGAGAATTGTGCAGCATTTTCTGTGCCGATAACGCTCCCGCCAAGCCGATGCATCGCCGATTCGAACGACAGTCGCGTTCTCGTGCTTGCCTCGAAGAATAGCGTCGTCATGATCCGTCCCTCTTGCGCTCTTGTTCCGCCAGAAGCGACGACCTTCTCCATCTCCATCGCATTATCGAACAATTGCTCTAGCTCGTCCTTCGTAAATTGCTTTGCTCCCAACACATGATACAGCTCACTCATGATTACTGCCTCCCCGACCGATTCCATTGGACACTATGTTCTATCCTATAAGATACGAAGCTATTTGTAAAATGGTATTACACCTATTTATCCTCATTAAAAAATACGCCAGAAATCAAAAGTAAAATAGAAGTTAATTCCGTTAACTTAAATGCACCTCACGCGCTCCACAGAACCAATTAAGTTACTTCAGTTAACCTATCCCACCAAACTTTCAAGTTCGAGGGCGATTTAATACGAGATAGGTTAACCGCGTTAACTTAACACCTCGTTAATTACACCAAGCACCTCAAATTAGTTATTTCTATTAACTAATTGCGCTCCCGTACCATTTACCCATAAGAAAAGGGCATTCGGCAAACTACCCGAAATGCCCCCATAACTCCATTATCGCTTCTTCTTCGGCTTCGTGTCTGATGCACCACCCGACACCGGAAGCCCCCACATATCGACGGACTTGGTAGCTGGACCTGACTTCTTGCCGCCACCTTCGCGCTTCTTGCCACCGCTAACTTTCTTCGAAGACTCACTAGCGCCTACAAATTCGCCATTCCCTGCACTACCACGATCATCACGGCTAGCACTCAACGAAATGCCACCGGGACCACCCTTCTTCCCGGGGCGCTTCTTCTTACCGCCCTGACTGCCACCTTGATTGCCACCACCATCACGCGACGCACTACTATCTCGGCCACCACTTCTGCCATCGCGCGATCCACCACCATCACGACCGCCTCGCCCGTCCTTCTTCTTGCCACCACGTCCACCGCTAGCAAACCCGACTCCGTCACCGGCGCCCGGTCCACGCTTCTTCTTGCCCTTAAAGCCCGCTCCACCGCGTGCATCGAGCAAGCTCATGCGATTGCCACTACGCGATTTCATATCGACCATCTCAAAGTCAATCGTATGCTCATCCATGTTTACTCGTGCAACGCGAATTTTCACTTCATCGCCAATACGGTACACTTTGGACGTCCGCTCACCGATCAACGCCATATGCAGCTCGTGGAAATGGTAATAGTCGTCTGACAAATCACTAAGTCTTATTAAGCCTTCAACTGTATTATCCAGCTCGATGAACATCCCGAAGCTCGTCACACCGCTGATGATTCCAACGAACTCCTCGCCGATCTTATCGAGCATGAACTCCGCCTTTTTCAGCTTTTCTGTATCCCGCTCCGCTTCTACCGCCACGCGTTCACGCTCCGACGATTGCTGCGCAATGTCCGGCATCCGAACCGCAAGCGTATCGAAGCGCCCTTCCGGCAATGTGCCGCCGTTCTCAAGCACCTCGCGCATTACGCGATGAATGACGAGATCCGGATAACGCCGGATCGGAGAGGTGAAGTGCGAATAGAACTCCGCAGCAAGCCCAAAGTGCCCTAAGCTTTCCGCATCGTACTTCGCCTGCTTCATCGAGCGAAGCATCATTGTGCTGAGCACGGTTTCTTCCTTCGTATCCTTAATCTCTTCAAGCAACGTTTGGAGCGCACGTGGATGCACCGTATTGCCCTGCCCCTTCACCGCATATCCGAAGTTAGCAGCGAACTGCATGAAAGTCATCAACTTATCGCTCGATGGTTCTTCGTGAATCCGATAAAGGAAAGGCACCTTTAGCCAATGGAAATGCTCAGCGACAGTCTCATTCGCCACAAGCATGAATTCCTCAATAATTTGCTCCGCAATCGAACGCTCGCGCTTGACGATATCAACAGGTTTGCCCTGCTCGTCCACGATTACTTTAGACTCTTGGAAATCAAAGTCGATCGCTCCACGGCGCATCCGCTTGTCCCGAAGCCCCATTGCAAGATCGCGCATGAGCTTGAACGTATCCACTAGCTCTGCATAACGCTCCGTAACTTCGGGGTCCTCATCGTTTAATATTTTTCGCACATTCGTGTACGTCATACGTTCAGTCGTTCGGATGACACTCGTATAGATGTCATGTCGCACTTGTCGCATCGTCTTCGGATCGAACTCCATCTCACAGCTCATCGTCAGCCGATCTACCTGCGGGTTAAGCGAGCAAATCCCGTTCGACAACCGGCGTGGAAGCATTGGAATAACCCGATCGACCAAGTATACACTGCACCCACGGTTGTATGCTTCCTCATCGAGTCGTGACTTTTCCCGTACATAGTAGCTTACATCTGCAATATGTACACCCAGAAGCAGATTGCCATTATCCAGTCGCTCCACGTTGACCGCATCATCTAGATCCTTCGCATCCTCGCCATCAATCGTCACAATGACACGATCACGCAAGTCACGCCGACCTTGCTTCACGATCTCATCCTCAGTAATCGCATCCGGTGCCGCTTCTGCTTCCTCCATTACCGCATCGCTAAAGCTTTCTGGAAGACCATGCTTACGAATGATGCTTAGGATGTCGACGCCTGGATCGTCCTTATGCCCGAGAATTTCGATCACTTCGCCCTCAGCGGCCGATCGACCCTCTGGGTAATGAATAATGTTCACGACAACCTTCTGCCCGCTCACTGCACCTTTAAAGTGCTCCCCACTGCGGATGAAAATATCTTTGTTAATCCGCTTATCATCAGGAATAACAAAACCGTAGCTTTCATGATTTTGGAACACGCCGACCACTTGCGTTACCGCACGCTTCACAATCCGTACAATTTCGCCTTCCATTTTTCCGTTATCGTTTTTGGAGGTGACCCGCGCCAGTACAATATCCCCGTTCATCGTACCCTTCAGATCATTCGCATGGATATATAAGTCCGGGTGCTCTTTGTCGTCAGCAATTAAGAATGCGAAACCTTTAGGATGCGCTTGAATCCGCCCACGCACCAAGTTCATACGTTCAGGCACGCCATAGCGCCCCGTTCTCGTCATCACGATCTTCCCAGCTTGCTCCATCTCATTAAGCATACGCAGGAAGTCTTTGAAATCGACCGCGTCGCCAAGGCCAAAATGCTGTTCAAGCTCCTGATATGTCAACGGCTTGTACGCCGTCTCACGCATAAAATCCAATAGTTCCTGCTCCGTACAGATTGACACTTAGATCACCTCTTTTTTCCTTATAGTATACACCTTTTTCATCCACAACAATCGAACCGGGCGGATAACAGTCTATAACTGCACAAAAAAAGCAGGAAGCCAAAGCTCCTGCTTGATTGACGGTGCATGCGGGCGATTATTTTGCAAAAACCGCAACTAGCATTGCTAAGATGAAAAATCCGATTGCCAGTCCAATCGTCAAACGCTGTAAGAACAGATCGAGACCGCGAGCCTTCTGCTTACCAAACAATTGTTCAGCACCACCAGAGATCGCACCCGACAAGCCTGCGCTCTTCCCACGTTGCAAAAGAACAACAGCGATCAATCCGAGTGAGAAAATAACCAAAACAATTTTAAGAGCGACGTCCACCACTTACACCTCCCAAATCACGTTACAAAAACAGTATTTTTATTTTAACACATTAGGGAGTTGATTGACAATAAATCTTTTCTTTTGGCCAAACAGCGCCATTCCACGCAATCGCATTAGAAAAAATCCATTAAATACGTCTGACGGCGCGGTATTCTTCGTTCAAATAGCGCAACAGTCTCCCCATTTGCCTGTAGCCGTCCAGTTTCCGCTAGCAGGGTAGCGCTACGCCCACCAAGCAACAACGCCGTTAGTGTCTGTATGTCGCAGGCCGCATCTTGTACCGTCTCCTCCGATGGATCGATTCGGGAAAGCACCGCTGTTCCCTCAGCCGCAATCGTCAAGCGGAACAAGCCCTCGTTCCAAGCCGCTACTTTGTCCGACAACCGAATAACGAGCGTCTCATCCTGATTACTCACCATCCAAGGGTACTCCCCAATGAACGCCTCAGCATCGACAATCCGACTCATAAAATACGGCTCAATCTCCTGCTTGATTCGAGGGTTTGAGAGTAAGAACGGCAACGGATCTTCGACAGGGGCTTTCATCACCACTTCGTCAATCATCGAATCATGATTGCTCACATAGGTCCATAATGCAAGTCGCGCTGTCTCTGTCACGTTCACCCACTCGTGAATCGTCATCTTCCGCGAAGCAACTTCACAGAACACGTAGCCTTCTGCTTTGCCCGCTTCATTATAATAGACCGCAAACTCGCCAGCTTTGTTTAAAATCCGATTTTCCCACCACTCTACATTTCGCACCAACGTCCCGCTAAATTGCGATGCGTAGGTTGCATACACAGGGTCGATCACTGCAAAAATCGCGTTGACCTCTTGCTTCGCAATACGAGCAACACGCCCTTCTGTTTGTACGCGCGGTGGCAACAATCCGACTGGGATCGTATACTGCTTGCGTTCAATCGTAAATTCCCACCCAAATTTATGGTAGAAAGGGAACGCGAAGGGATGTAGCATACTAACACTCTGTCCGTTCGCACGCATCGTTTCTAGTGCATGGAGCAACAATTGCTTCACGCCGCCTTGTCTGCGCGCTTCCGGCCATGATGCAACACCAGCGATGCCTCCCATTGCGAACGTGCGCCCTTGCACCCACAGTTGCAGAGGCAGTAAAATTAGCTTCGAGGTCAGACGATCAGACTCGTCGAATATTCCCCAATAGTCATCTGGCTTGAACTTCTTCCGCATATCCTCAAGCATATCCGCAGGCAACACGAACTGAAAGGCAAATTGCGATAATGCGATACTTTGGTCAAACTCCTCCGTACGCAGCTGTCTTAGCACCATTTTCCACATACCTCCTACTCACCAATCCATACTTACCTCTACTCTATCACAATCACATCACCTGTCCATAAAAAAGAGAGCCCAGCAACTGCCGAGCCCCCGCCTACATCTATTAAATCCAACCGCGTTCCTTAAACCAAGCAAAGTTTAGCTTCGCGCTTTCTAGCGACGACACATCATAACGCTCTTGCTCGATAATGACATACTCTACACCCGATGCTTCGCATGCTGCAAGCGCGGAATCCCAATCGACCGAGCCTTTGCCAATCTCTGTGTCGACTCCGTCTGCTTTGAAATCCTTCGCGTGAACGAGTGGCAGACGACCTGCATACTTCTTCACATATTCTGCTGGATCTTGTCCCGCAACCTTCACCCAACCAAGATCAAACTCGGCAAACATCTGATCTGCTGGAATGCGCTCCAACAAGCGATCAATGATCAACTTGCCTTCAACCGGCTTAAATTCGAAGTCATGGTTATGATAACCAAACGCTAGTCCCGCTTCCTTAACGATAACTGCTGCTTGCGCCAGCGTATCCGCCATATTTTCCACTGCTTCCAATGTCGGATTATCGCCTAACGGGTACCACGGTACAACGAAGCGAGTAAGTCCAAGCTCATTGCTATACGCGACTTGCTGCTTCAAATTTTCCCAAATTGCAGAATCACCGACGCTAAGCCCTGTATGCGCGGAAGTCGCAGTTAAACCAGCATCTTGTAGTGCTTTGCGAACTTCACTTGCGGAATGCCCATAGTAACCTGCCATTTCAACATTTTTATACCCAATATCAGCAATCTCACGAATCGTACTGAGAAAATCCTTTTCACTGCGGTCGCGCACAGAGTACAACTGTATGCCCACTTGCGGTTTACTCATTGTCATCACACCATCCTATAGATTTGGACTAGTATCATTCTTCTTCATTATAGGCAAAAGAATGACCGTGCACGAGTCGATATTTTGTCATCTTTGTATGGCATTTTGAATGCTGTATGGGACTGCTTACCAATTATTTAGAACTTTTTTGTAAAAATGAGCACAAATCAACAACTTTTTTACCCTTTCACTCGTACAAGTAAGAGACAATGTATTGGAAGGGTGATTAGCTTGGAGGAGAAAGAGACCGGCGATTCTTTGCAATCTGATTCTGTACAGCTAGATTCAATGCAAGCAGATCCTATACAGCCTGATTCTGTTCCACTAGAGACACGTAGCACGAAACGAAAGAAAATGGATCGTAAAACCCGTAATATCATCATCTATTCCGCACTTGCGCTTGTGCTTGTGCTCGGTCTAGGTACTGCATATGCCATGCACGTTTTCTATTCCTTTGCAGGTAATATATATGTCGATCCCAATGAGAATCCAGCGAACATCGACCCCGACGCTCCTAAGGAGGGCGATCCCGATTACCAGCCTGTGTCCGCCGCTCCCGAGTGGGATGGTCATGAGCGAATTAATATCGTCTTGTTCGGCGCAGACTCGCGAGGACTGGAGAACACTAGACTTTCGCGTTCGGATACGATGATGATTGTTTCTATTAACCCTGAGGATAAAAGTGTTCGGCTATTCTCGATTTTACGAGACACGTATGTGAAAATTGCAAATCACGGCTCGAATCGGTTGAATGCAGCGATCGTCTTCGGTGGTCCGCGCCTTGCAATGAGTACGATTAGCAGTTTTGTCGATTTACCCCTTCATTACTATGTATATACCGACTTTGAAGGCTTCATCTCGCTCATCGATTCGATTGGCGGTATCGATTATGAGGTCGATAAGAAAATGGTTCATATCGACAATCGGGATGATCCTCGATATAACATCCGGCTTGAACCAGGCTTGCAGCATATGGACGGAGTTACTGCATTACAATATGTACGTTTCCGTAGCGATGCTCTATCTGATTATTCACGCTCCGATCGCCAACGCCAATTCATTGGTGCTATTGCAACAGAATTGAAAAAGACGACAAATTTATTTAAGCTTCCGTCGCTTCTTAACAGTATTGCACCTTACATTCAAACTGACATCCCGCCGGATGAGCTGTTTGATTTAGCTAGACTCGCTTTGAAGCTCGATATGAGTACAATGAGCGGTGTTATGCTCCCACAACAAGGCGCATTTACGAATGAGATCATTAGCGATATGGATGTGATCGTTCCGAATATTGAGAAAGTGCAAGCTTATGTGAAGGAGCAGCTTGGGGAGTGAGGGTATAGGCGATAACAAAACAGCTGGATCGGTTATGAGCCGCTCCAGCTGTTTTCCATTGCTATTCCCATTAGAAGATGTTCAATATAAAATTCAATGGCTGCTTCAGACTGTCTTTTGTCTGTGTAATCCACCCGAGTGATTGCCCAGCAGTGCTTTGACTCTCCTTATAATAGACATCATATTTCCCTTCCACCAATCGAACCGAGAATTTGCCATCCAATACGGGTCCACCCATTCCATAGACTGTATTTCCTTCATATAGATTAAACTCGATATACCCGGTTTTCGGTACTGTCCCATCATTAAATTTAATCGTACCATGAACGAGATTCGGAAGTGTGTAGCTTAGATTACGGTCGACTTTACCTGCAACGACTTGGAACGTCTCTGGTGAAGAGAAGTACTTCGTGTATCCTGTATCGAATAGGTTTCCGATCTGATATTTCCCATCCGGTAAGTACATATTCACGACTCCACCCTCTGCCATATATCCCAAATCTATCGGACGATCGAAGTCCGTCAGACCCTGTAGCGAGATACCTGCCCCCGCGGACGTTACAGGTCCTTCATCGTCTTGGAGGGAGATATGGACATTAGGCCGATGCACGGTGATTGAGAGCTTGTGATGCGTATCATCCTGATATCGCGCCATCGTATAGATATCCCATTCCTGCCGTGTCGATCCTGGAATCGTGATCTGATCGAATAATATCGGAGTACCCGCTGGTAGGTAAGTAAGGCCCACTCCATTATTGATCTTCACAGGAAAGCTGCTCTCTGGGATGAGCGCTTGAATAAGTGCATCCTGCACCTGTGTTCCATCCTCATAACGGACATCTAGTTCAAGATTGTCGGTAGGCTCCTCGATGTGCACGAACTTCCGCTCACCAGCAGCAACCTTAATGTTAGGTAAATTTAACTTATAAATTCTCATCTCATCCTGATACGAAAGTGAATCGACATCATAGGTTCCAGGAGCAACTTCAATTCTGAAAAATCCAGCGTTTACGGTAGGATGCCATTCAAGATTTCGATTCCCTGCATCAACAATACGTATATTATGCTTACTAAGTGCGTCTCCTAGAGCACCCGTTACATAGCCCACGATATACCCTTTACTCTCATCAGAAGTCAGTCGCACCTCCTGCTTCTCTTGGCTGTATACCACCTGATAACCGAACGCATTGCCAATGAAACGTAGGGGCACATAGGTTAGATTGTTTCGAACGATGGCTGGTTGATTCGTAAACGTCCTAACGCCATTCATCTTAATATCATTGCTACCCTGCTCAAAGCTGACTTGAATCTCAGATTTCTTCAATGTGACGAAGCCACGCAGGTATTGAACCTTAACTCCCAATTCACTCATGACTGCACGAACAGGTAAGTACAATTGATTGTTCACATTAATCGGTGATACTTTGATTTGCTTGTCGTTCACATAAATCTTCACCTGCGATGTTTGTCCGTGAGCGATTCCGCCAATTCCTGAAGTGATTGTTATTACGAATAGAACTAAAATCATCATCGTCATAAGGGATTTTTTCGTGGACAATACCTTCACCTCGCAATGAGAATACGATATAATTATTTCCTATATTTTCATATTTTTAATTAAATTTCAATCTATTTCTATGAAGTGTGAATTTTGATTCAAAGCGCGAAAGAACCATCATAAAAAGCAGGCCCCGCATATGCGCGAGGCCACTGAAAAACTTATGTTACCGCTGCCGTAATAATCCGTTCCTCAGCGTACCTACCGAGCTCACTGTGTCTGCCAAGCGACCGAGCTGGCAGGTACAGTGAGTTTAAACAACACTTCGCCTGAATCCACAGCTGTGAAGGTGACGACCCGCTCGCGAGAGGAACTGTTAAAGGCGATATAGGTCGACTTCTCACCCTTTTTGAAGGCAGCGTATGTAGGACTATCCGCAACGACTTCCATATCCACAGCTCCAAGTACCTGTAGATCTGAAATCCATTGGTACGTATGAAGCTTGCTCTCCCCATACTCAGATAGATACGCCCCTCCATTGACCTTGGACATCGCAGCCTCCGAATCGAACAGCGCCTCATACATCCATGCTAGATCCCTCCACTCCTGCGGGGGACCATCATTCTCCGCAACCATCTCTACATAATTTTCCCTCGCATTCGCAGCATCCCATCCGAGATAGAGAGAAGCTGCAGTGAAAGGTAGTGCATTGATTAAGCGAACCTCTTCAGGATTGTTCGTCCACCACGTCCGATATTCCCCACCAGAAGAGAATACGAGCGGCACATAGGATTTATCATAATCTGGCGGGAAATTATCGCCATCGACGTCATACCAGTATTGTCGAACAGATTCTACCTCTGTTGTATACAGGTAGATTCCCGCATCCCGAATCTCACGATTGCCTGTCGCATCTCCCCAGAGTATCATAGCAGCAGCTGCCAATATCGCTTCAGAGGATGATTCCTGATTGTTACCAGGAGAGTAACCACTCCCGTCCGCAGCATTGCCCGACGCCCATGAATGTCCCTCATACGGATCGAAATGACGAAGGAATGGGAACACCTGCTCACTCTGATCTTCATGACTCCAATTCGCATAATCACGAATCAATAGCTCAATTATACTGCCATAGCGGTCATTCGCCACCCATGTTGGATCATCATAGGCCAGCATGGCTGCAGCGTAAACCCAGTAGCCATAGTGAAAATGATGATCATTCAGCACCATATCGGCACCAAAGCTCGTCGGATACAGGTTGATCGTTCCCCACTGCGGATCGTAATAGGCTATTCGTTGTCGGTTCGTCTGTTCGCTGAAGGCTGCCTCCATATCGCTTTGGATGGCCTCTCGGATCGTCTTTGCATCTTCATCGCGGCCAAGCTGCTTCACGATGGGTAGTGCTTGTGCGAGGCGACCATAATTTTTGCCATACCAATACGTGCCTTCAGCTTCAGGACTAGGCTTGACGAGAGGTTGAGTGACCATCAGCTCGTCTGCCAGTTTATTTAGCTGCGATAGATCTGTATCGAAATTGGGCAGATAAGGCAGGATTCCTCGATAGATGAGCTGTGTATCGAATGAGGTGCCCACAACAACCTTCATCGTTCCTCGTGGACTTGAATAGGTGTATGGCATTAAGCTCGCACTCGTATTTTTCCATTGATGAGGGAATAAGGCAAAGATTGTCCCCTTGGACTTCCCTTCCTGCGCCTTCGTATCAACAGAGTAACTAGTGACCACTGTGCTCTTCTTTTCATCATAGCTCCACTTTACTGTTGTATCCGTAATGAAGTTATAGGCGTATTGTGCGAATGTCTCTATTGTAGTTGAGGAATTGTCTGGCAATAGAGCGACACTTAGGTAAGCACTCTCACTAGATGTGTCTGCAATGTAGGCAAGCGATGATTGTTTCAGCCAAGCTGTTCCAGACGGCGCGAACACACCATAGTGGCGATCATTCACAGTCACACCAAGAACAGCACCATCCGAAGACGTATAGTAAAGATTAGGCTCACTAGAGAACGTCACCTGCGGCTTAGTGCCTTCATAACTGAAATAAGCATATGGGCTCCCATGGGCTAGGGTCACTCTCATACGCTTGCTCTTTTCCTTATTTTCGAACATGAGATCAACTGACCAATCGCCATATCCGTCTACACGAACATCTTTTGCGGTTAACTCCTGACCTCCAACGAGCAACTCTTTCCCCGAGTCAGAATAGAGCGAATGAAATCGAGTTGGCGAAGCAATCATCTCAGGTGAATCAATCCCAAGTCCACTTGGATAGCCCTTGGCAGTAAGCGGCTGTGGATAAAGAGAACCTGTAAAAGGAACCCACGCCGCAGAGCTCCACCAATCCGCAGTTTGCATAGGGCCCTCGAAGTTGTCTGTCTGATAAACCAGTGATTGAGGTCCCTGGAATGCCGTTCCATCCAGTGAGGTACGAATGAACGCATCACCAACCCGTATCGCGTCCTTCTCATCGCTCTGAAGTCTGGATTGGAATGCATCGACAACCGATTCATTCTGGGCTTGATTGGTCAACCAGAGCATATAACCCCCCAGCAGCACAACCACGCTTATGATCCCAATGCCGATCCGTTTCCATAGACGGGAACGCATAACATTTACCTCCTTATCGGAATTCAACATTACTACGCACCACCACACGACTGACGGACCACTAACTCTGGCTCAACAATGATCACCTTCGGATCCATCTGCTGATTAATCATATCGTATAGCATCAGAGCAGCTAGTTTGCCTATCTTTTCCTTATCTTGCTTAATTGTCGTGAGGGCTGGATCTGAATACTGGCAAGCAAGTAGATCGTCACATCCGATAATCGCTACATCATCAGGAACCCGAATTTGATGCTCCTTCATCGCGCGAAGTGCACCGAAAGCTAACAGATCGGTAACAGCGAAGATCGCTCTTGGGAGGCTCCCTCTTGCAATTAGCTTTTTCATCGCCTGATAGCCGCTCTCTCCCTCGAAATCCTCGCTGTACGTGAACCAATCTGAATTGATGTTCAGGCCAAACATATTCATCGCTTCTTTGAAAGCAACTTCTCTTGTTGTCGTAACCTCAGTCACACGATTAATCCCTAAGAAACCAATGTCACGATAGCCACTCATGTAGAAATGCTCTACTGCGCATGAGGAGATCTTTGCGTTATCTGACGTTAAATATGCGGAGTTATTTCCCGTCAGCTTAATATCAATCCCGATACAAGGAATATCGCTACTATCAAGCAGATTAACGCTGGGCTCAACTTGATCGCCCGCAATGATTATACATCCCTCGACTTGGAAGTGTCGGCAGCGCGCCAAGTAATCTTCCTTCTCCCGAAAGAACTTCTCATTGGAGAAGAATAACAGGTCATAGCCAAGCAACCCGATCTGTCTCTTGAAGGCATCCAGCACACTGACGAAGTAGGGATGACTTAAGTCTGAATTCAATTGGCCTGCGAATACGACTCCAATGAGGTTTGACTTCTTAGTCGCCAACGTCTTCGCAGATGAGGATGGCATATAACCCACATCGTTCATAATCTTGAGGACACGCTGTTTCGTTTCTTCTCCGATATCTGCATAGTTGTTGATGATCTTGGACACCGTTGCGACGGATACTCCAGCCATCTTTGCAATTGTTTTAATATTCATAATGGATTATTTCTCCCTGGATTTCTGACATTCACCCATAGTACTAAACCGATTTCGCTAAATTCTACGAAAATATGATTTGAATCCATTGTACGATTATAATTAAATATCGTCAATAAGCCCCTATATATCAACCTTTTCTTCAGAACCTATTTACAAAAAACTATTTTTTTTGTTGTACCCTCTTTACAAAGTTGGGTTAGATAGGAAATAATAGGGGCAAGAGTTACGAAAGCGGTTTAGTAAGGTTGTCTCAAAGAATCTGGTAGTATGCGCAACTGCCTTATTCCTTTGAATACGCTCTCGTCAACTTTCCAAAACATGATATGGGGGAAAAAACATGTTGAAGAAGTACACTGGTTTACTATTAGCTATGGTAATGATGATCGCCGTCCTCGCCGCTTGTGGTGGAGGCAACAACAATGCGAGCAACTCCTCTAGTTCAGACACCCCTAAGAGCTCGTCCGCTTCTACTGATTCAGACAATTCAAATTCGGATGAGAAGGTTACATTGAAGATCATTCATTGGATTAATGAACCCGTTAATCTCTACTACGAAGACTTTAATAAGCGCTTCACTGAGAAATACCCGAATATTACAGTTGATTATCAAATTGTGCCTTCGGATGCTACTTACGATCAACTGCAACAAACTCGGATTAGTGCCAATGACACCGACTTGCTTGCGATTAAGAGCGGCTTTGCACCCATTCCACAGGATTGGGCAACTGGCGCACAAGATCCCCTTTGGAAGCAATGGATCGATACAGGTCTGATTGCTGATCTGACCGGTCAAGATTTCCTCGCGAATTATAATGCCGCTGACGTAGCCAACTCTACAACTTATAACGGCAAAGTATACGGAGTTAACATGGGGAAGGTTTCCTTCACTGGCTTGTACTATAATAAGAAGATTTTTGCAGAGAACAACCTGAAGGTTCCTACTACATGGTCAGAGTTCACAAATGTTGTAGATACTTTGAAAGCAGCAGGCGTTAATCCTCTGGGATTCGCAGGTAAGGACATATGGCCATTCAACCTAGCTGTTCAAGGTCTGTCGGCTTCCATCCAGAAGGATCAAGGCGAATTCATTAAGGGACTGTGGACGGGTTCCACGAAATTTACAGATGATGTACAAATCGAGATTCTCGATAAAGCCCAATATCTGATTCAGAATGCTATTGATGGTGTAATGGGGATTGACTATGGTACTATGCCAGGCTTGTTCGCAAGCGGTCAAGTGGCAATGATGGCAGACGGAACATGGAATGCACCAACACTTAAGAGCTTAGATCCAACTCTTGAGTTCGGTTACTTCCCAATTCCAGGTAGCAGCAATGCTGCACAAAACGGCTCACTTGCAGGGAAATACGATATGTCTTGGATGATTCTTGAGAACGCGAAGAACAAAGACGCTGCTCTGAAATGGCTGGCAATGCAATCCGAGCCTGAAGAATATGCGAAGTTCGTAGCAGCTTCTGGCTTCCTACCTACACAAAGCGTTGAAGTAGAAGATCCATTTACGAATGAGATCAGCCCTTACCTGTCTAACTTTAAGCTGGCGTGGGATCAATTATTTATCAATCGCCAAAATGCAGGGGAGCACGTTAGCGGATCAAGTATCCATGCTGAATTCCTTGCTCCTGCTGGACCAATTAAAACATCCCAAGAATTAGCTGAAACTTCTCAGAAGGAATGGGATGCAGCGAAATAATCGACAGACTTAAGTGGAAGAGACTGACGGGGTCTGATGTAGTAATCAGACCTCGTTCTTCCTATTCATGATTCAGAGAGGTGTATGCGATGTATCCATTCGGTAGAGGAATCGCAAGACATTTACCCCTTGTCTTGCTCATGCTACCATTACTGCTCTATGTCATCTTTGCCTTTGGACCCTCCGTAGCGACTGTCTTCTTCTCATTCACGAATGCTACAGGGCTGCCTGGTGCAGAATGGCATTTCATCGGCTTTAAAAATTACGACCGATTATTGAACTCCTCCGATCAGGCGGAAAGAATTCGATCGGTCCGCAACTCCTTACAATTCGCATTCGTGGTAGTCGTTGTACAGAATGTCGTCGGATTGTTTATGGCAGTCATTGTGAATCGAAAGCTAAAGGGCGACTCCTTTTTTAGAGCGACTTATTTCTTACCCGTTGTTTTAGGTGTAACTGTTTCCGGTCTTGTATGGCGCATGATGATGAATCCACTTGGCGGACCCCTGAGTGAGTTCTTAAAGTTCTTTCACATTAAGTCTGCCTTTCTATCAAGCTATGGCGCTGCATTTGAATGGATTATTTTCGTTCAAATCTGGATGTATATGGGTTATTCGATGACCATTTTCCTTGCTGGACTTCAATCCGTTCCCAAGGATCTGTATGATGCAGCGAACATCGATGGTTCAAGTCGTTGGCAATCGTTCCGTCATGTGACCTTACCTATGATCGCTCCAGCTACAACAGTCAATATGTTACTTTCGATCATTGGAGCTCTGCAAACCTTTGATATTATCTATGTTCTGACCAACGGAGGCTTTAATACACGCACACTCGCACTCGATATTTACCGTGATGCGATTGCTAATAATCAGACAGCCGACTACGGACTAGCATCCGCTGGCGCAATGCTTCTGTTCGTGTTTGTATTCGTCATTACGATCGTTGCCTTGGCAATCTTGCGGAGAAGAGAGGTGGACTTATGATTAAGGAATCTAAGTTATCTTTGTCCTCCCGATATTTGATCGCGTTTGCCGTATTGATCATCTATCTCATTCCGCTTTTCTACCTATTTAACGTTTCTATGAAAACACAAATCGAACATTTGAAATCACCTGTTGGATTGTTCGAACAATTCCGCTTTCAGAACTTCGTGACCGCTTGGAACAAAGGCGATTTCTCGAAATATATTTGGAACAGTGTCCTGTACACCTCAGTAACGACTTTCTTATCGATCATGTTGTCACTATTCGCAGCTTTTCCGATTGCTCGTCGTTATGTTAAGTTTCCTAATGCGCTTTATGTATTCTTCATCATGTCGCTTTTCTTACCAATCCCACTCGTACCGCAGTTCTGGTTAGCCAATCAGTTAGGCATGTACAATGAGCAGTGGGGATATATCCTACTTCGCACAGGAGGAACGGGGATAGCATTCTTATTGTTCGTAGGCTATATCAAATCCATATCCAAGGAGCTGGATGAAGCTGCGGCTATTGATGGATGCGGCTATTTCCGCTACATCTTCCAAATTCTCATTCCACTCGTTAAGCCAGTTATGGCAACAGGCGTCTTATTAACGGCGATTGGCACATGGAATGATATTATCGGACCTACGATCTACTTGTCGGATGCGAAGTATCAGCCGATTACACGTGGACTATTCGCATTCTATGGACAATATCTGAATGATTGGCCACTGCTTGCTTGTGGAATTATTATAGTTGCTGCTCCACTGATCATACTCTACGTCTTCGTACAACGTTACTTAGTCAGTGGTGCGCTAGCAGGATCTGTCAAAATTTAATTGCGGAGGACTAATCCATGGAGAAGACAGCAGCTTTGGAGAACTACACTTTCCCGCTCCCCATCGACGAAACACGCTCGGCAACGCAGCGTTGGCTTGGCAAACCTGTTATTCGCACTAAGCTTCTAGACGCATGTGAAGATGAATCGTTATGGAAGCTCGTCGAGCAAGGGGAATTCTGCTTCACCAATGAACGGGCTATGTTCGGTAGTCGAAGTGTCAGAATCATCTCACCAACGACGTCTAACAAGTCCTTTCAGACAGAGGCTCCAGGCCGTCCGCACGGCAAGTGCTCCGTTATGCGCACCGTCGCAGGTGAAGATTGGACTGAATTTAATCGCATTTCCTTCTGGGTGTATCCAACCTTGCCGGGATTCCGAGTCATTTCATTATCCGTGGTCCTGCACAATGATGGTGAGTATACAGTGCCCGATACCTATCTCAGAGAGGGTATTCATTATTTTCTACTGCAGCCCGACACTTGGAATCATATCGTATGGGAGATCGATCACCTCTCTCGGGATCGTGTAACGGGATTGGAATTCGTATATCGGCTGCAAGGTAGTGATATAGGAGCAACCAAGACTGTTCAATATGATATCAGCGGTATCGAGCTACAGGTCGTTGAGCCTGATCATTATGAAGGCTGGGACGTTGCGAAGGGAAGACTTGCATACTCCCATATCGGTTATTTTCCAACGGCAGATAAGACGGCCATACTCAATATCGCCGAAGACACCAATGAACATTTCCAGGTAATCGATACACATGCAGAGCAGCCTGTGCTTACGAAAGCGATTCGTACAGTAGAATCTCAGATTGGGAAGTTTCGCATACTTGATTTCTCCGAGATCACTTCTCCTGGCATCTATCGCTTAGAAGCTGGAAGTGTGAAGTCAGAGCCTTTCCCTATCTCGCTGTACATTGGGGAAAGTAGTATATGGAAGACCATTAACTTCTTCTACAGCTTGAGATGTGGCACCGAGGTACCAGGAATTCATGGTGCGTGTCATCGAGATTTCCTATGCGAGCATGAGGGCAAGCAGATTGTCATTAATGGTGGCTGGCACGATGCGGGAGATCTCTCTCAAGGAGCGGTGAATACTTCAGAGGCCGTGTATGCGATGCTCACATTAGCAGAACGTGTGGACAGCAGTGAGCAAGCGCTTGCTGTAAGACTTCGCGAAGAAGCGAAGTGGGGGCTTGATTGGCTATTGAAGACAAGATTTGGGGATGGTTATCGGACTACCTGGGCGACGATGGACCTCTGGACAGACGGCGTCCTCGGGACAGAGGATGATGAAGTATGTGCGGCTGGCAACGATCCTCTCACGAATTATACTGCAGCAGCAGCGGAGGCATTAGCCGCTCGCGTATGGGAGCGCTACGATCCAATTGCTGCGGCTCATTACCTCAGATCAGCCCGCGAAGACTGGTCTTTCGGCAATGCAATGATTGAAAGTGCGGAGGACAACCCCTTCGTTAATCCGTTAATCGTTGCTTCGCAAGGTATTCTTGCCTCCACCGAGCTGTTCCGCGCGACTGGAGAAGCTTGCTATAGAGATAAGGCTATACAATTAGCACATTACGTGATCGGCTGTCAGCAGCGAACGTTGCCGAATTGGGATATACCGTTGCTCGGATTTTTCTATTCCTCTATAGAGAGAACACGCCTACTGCATTTCCCTCACCGTGGACACGAGCAGGCGCCAATCGTTGCCATGGCTGAGCTGCTGAGGCTGTTTCCAGAGCACTCCGATTGGGGAAGCTGGTACTCCGTTATTGTGTTGCATTCGGAATATATGGAGCAGGCTGCTTCCTTCACTGCGCCATATCGGATGCTTACTGCGGGTGTGTATGACCTTGAGGAGTCAGACGACCCTGCTTATCGAGAGCAGGTCATGAATGGCGTTCGGTTATCTCCTCGTTATTACTTGCGCAGCTTTCCCATATGGTTCGAGATGCGCGGTAACACCGGGACCGGATTGTCACAAACCAAGGCGATCTCTACTGCAGGCACCATTCGCAAGAAGGCATCCCTAATTCAGCTCAGTAGACAACAACTCGAATGGACGATTGGGGCCAATCCTTTTGGTCAAAGCTTAATGTACGGTGAGGGCTACGATTATACTCCGCAGTATACCGCTGTTTCAGGGGATATTAGTGGATCACTTCCTGTCGGCATTCAAACGAAGAGGAACGCAGACCTCCCCTATTGGCCTGTTCAAAATTGCTATAATTACAAGGAGGTTTGGGTGCATCCATCCTCCCGTTGGCTCTGGATAATGGATGACCTATATGGACCTGCCATTGCTAATCGACAAGAGAGTGGGGATACTGGATCGGCGATAGCCCGCATTGTTATTCGAGAGCAGAAAGAGCTCTACGTGAAATTCGATCTTCAAGCGGACTCTTCGGCGAATTTACTCTCAACGACTTATCGGATCCATGTCTATAACTTAAACGTGAATGATCTTAATGAAGCTGAATATGCTATCGCGACCACCAGAGCAGCACTCATTGATGCACGAATTGTAAACGGTGCGGAGCCATGGTTCATCGTTATTACCTCCGTAGATGCACAAGGGATTATGAGGTCACAAGAGTTAGTCGGGAACTGCGATGTCTAACACCTACTTTAGAAATCACTTCATCTCAGAGAGAGTTGTACACTTCGAGGACCCTTAGGTACACAAAAAAAGAGCAGACCGCGCGTATGCGCAAGGGTCTGCTCTTCTTGTCTATATATAATCCTGGAGGAGAATTACTTCAATCCACGAAGATTGTAGAACGCTTCTTTGCCACCGTATTTCGCAGTGGAGCCAAGACGATCCTCGATGCGAAGCAATTGGTTATACTTCGCTACGCGGTCTGTACGGGAAGGAGCACCTGTCTTGATTTGACCTGCATTCGTTGCAACTGCAATGTCAGCGATCGTGCTATCTTCGGACTCACCAGAACGGTGAGAGATAACTGCAGTGTAACCTGCGCGCTTCGCCATCTCGATTGCATCAAACGTTTCAGTCAACGTACCGATTTGGTTAACTTTAACCAAGATCGAGTTGCCTACGCCTTGAGCAATACCGTCAGCCAGACGGACTGTGTTTGTTACGAACAAATCGTCACCAACGAGCTGTACTTTGTCGCCAAGCTTCTCAGTTAGCAACTTCCAACCTGCCCAGTCATCTTCAGAGCAGCCATCTTCGATCGAGATGATTGGGTATTTGTCTACCCAGCTAGCGAGCAAATCAACGAACTCAGCGGATGTGAACGATTTGCCTTCACCTTCAAGATGGTACTTGCCATCCTTGTAGAATTCAGTGGAAGCAACGTCCATACCGAGGAATACGTCAACACCTGGCTTGTAGCCAGCTTTTTCAATCGCTTCGATGATCGTGGACAATGCTTCTTCGTTCGAACCTAGGTTTGGAGCGAAGCCGCCTTCGTCACCTACTGCTGTGTTCAAGCCTTTTGCTTTCAAGACAGCTTTCAAGGAGTGGAAAATTTCAGCACCTGTACGAAGTGCTTCAGCGAACGTAGGCGCACCTACTGGCAATACCATGAATTCTTGAACGTCGATGTTGTTGTCTGCATGCTCGCCACCGTTAACGATGTTCATCATCGGAACTGGCAAAGTCTTCGCGTTGAAACCGCCAAGGTAAGTGTACAAAGGTACATCCAAAGCTTCTGCAGCAGCACGAGCAACAGCCATAGATACAGCAAGAATTGCGTTTGCGCCGAGGTTAGCTTTGTTTGGTGTACCATCAAGCTCGATCATACGGTTGTCGATTTCCACTTGGTCAAGTGCGTCGTAACCGATAATTTCAGGAGCGATAATTGTGTTCACATTTTCAACAGCTTTAAGTACGCCTTTACCAAGGTAACGGCTCTTGTCGCCATCACGAAGCTCAACCGCTTCGTATGCGCCTGTAGAAGCGCCAGATGGTACGATTGCGCGGCCTAGAACGCCGGATTCCAAACGAACTTCAACCTCAACAGTAGGGTTACCGCGAGAGTCTAGTACTTCACGTGCATAAACATCAGCAATCATCGTCATGAGTAACACTCCTTCAATTGGTTTTAGTGGGTTTTACCTTATTTCAATAAAGATTTACCTGTCATTTGCTCTGGCTGCGGAAGCTGCAGTAGCTCTAGCAATGTTGGAGCAACATCAGCAAGTATGCCACCCTCACGCAACGTATGATTCGCTTGGGTCACAATGCAGGGTACAGGGTTGGTTGTATGCGCTGTGAAAGGACGCTCGTCGTCATCGATAACCATATCGCCGTTACCGTGGTCCGCAATAATAACGCAGACGCCACCTTTAGCAAGTACAGCTTCAACGACTTTACCAAGGCAATCATCCGTCGCTTCAACCGCCTTAATCGTAGGCTCAAGCATACCGGAGTGACCGACCATATCTACGTTTGCGAAATTTAGAATAATCGCATCGTGATTGTCTGCCTCGATTTCCTTCACTGCTGCTTCTGCAACCTCATAAGCGCTCATCTCAGGCTGTAGGTCATAGGTTGCAACCTTCGGCGAGTTGATGAGAATACGCGTTTCACCTTCGAGCACATGATCGCGTCCACCGCTGAAGAAGAACGTAACGTGTGGATACTTCTCTGTCTCGGCGATGCGAAGCTGCTTCTTCCCTTGCTGTACGAGCACCTCACCCAAAGTATTATCTAATTCTTTAGGCTTGTAAGCAACTAGGCCCCCAACAGACTCTGCGAACAATGTCATACATACAAAGTATAACTTACGCGGAACGCCCGCGCCACGATCAAAGCCTCGGAAGTCTTCATTCGTGAACACGTTCGACAATTGAATCGCCCGATCCGGACGGAAGTTGAAGAAGATGACTGCATCTTCCGACTCCACTAATCCGGTTGATTTGCCATCCGCGCCTACGATAACGGTAGGTACGAAAAACTCATCATATACACCTTGCTCATACGATTGCTTAACTGCTGCGATCGGGTCTGTCGCTGTCGGTCCATCACCGTAAACCATTGCGCGGTAAGATTTCTCGACGCGATCCCAACGCTTATCACGATCCATCGCATAGTATCGCCCTTGAACTGTAGCGATCCGTCCGACGCCTACTTCTACGATCTTCGCTTGCAACTTTTCCAGATATCCAACCGCACTATCTGGTGCGACATCGCGACCGTCAAGGAAGGCGTGGATATATACGTCGTCCAGCCCTTCCTTCTTCGCAAGCTCCAGCAATGCGAACAGATGCGCGATGTGGCTATGTACGCCACCATCAGACAATAGACCGTACAGGTGCAGCTTCCGTCCATTGTCCTTCGCATGCTTAATCGCACCGACCAATGTTGAATTCTCAAAAAAATCTTGGTCGCGAATCGACTTTGAGATGCGAGTCAAATCTTGATATACGATCCGCCCTGCGCCGATGTTCAAATGTCCAACTTCAGAGTTGCCCATTTGTCCTTCTGGCAAACCTACCGCTTCACCGCAAGCCGTTAATGTCGTATGCGGGAACGTGTTCCAATACCGATCATAGTTCGGCTTGTTCGCTTGCGCAACAGCGTTGCCGTGCACTTCATCGCGAAGTCCGAAGCCATCAAGAATAATCAGTGCAACAGGTTTAGGAGCTGTCATCTTACTTCGCCCCCTCGACTAGCGCTACATAAGATGCAGGCTCAAGGCTTGCGCCCCCAACCAATGCGCCATCGATATCGGATTTACTCATATATTCTGCAACTGTATTAGGCTTCACACTACCGCCGTATTGGATACGAACCTGCTCTGCCACTTCTGAGCCGTACAAGCCCTTCACAACTTCACGAATATAAGCTGTTACTTCATTCGCATCGTCAGCTGTCGAAGATTTGCCCGTACCGATCGCCCAAATAGGTTCATAAGCGATAACGACTTGTGCAGCTTGCTCAGCAGTCAGACCAACGAATGCGCCTTCTGTTTGCACGCGGCATACTTCCTTCGTCTGTCCCGCTTCACGCTCTTCAAGCTTCTCTCCTACACATACAATTGGAGTCAAGTCATGCTTGAATGCAGCATGTGCTTTCTTGTTTACGATCTCATCTGTCTCGCCAAAATATTGACGACGCTCAGAGTGACCGATAATCACATAATCCACACCGAGATCCTTGAGCATTACACCACTAATTTCTCCTGTGTATGCACCGTTATCTTCGAAGTGTACATTTTGCGCACCAATCTTAATGCTCGTTCCTTTAACCGCTTCAACTAGTGCTGGTAGCGTTGTAAACGGAGCACAGATTACGCTCTCGACGCCTGCAACTTCAGCCTTGCCCTTAACCTCAGCGACAAACGCTGTTGCTTCAGAAACCGTTTTGAACATTTTCCAATTGCCTGCAATAATCGGCGTTCTCATCTTATCTCACCCCTATTTATCGTTCAGTGCAACTACGCCTGGAAGTGCCTTACCTTCCATGAACTCTAACGAAGCACCGCCACCTGTTGAAATGTGGTTCATACGGTCAGCCAACTTGAATTTCTCTGTCGCTGCAGCGGAATCGCCACCACCGATAACCGTGTAAGCCTCACTCTCTGCACAAGCTTGTGCTACTGCACGAGTACCATGGGAGAATGGTTCAAGCTCGAACACACCCATAGGTCCATTCCATACAACAAGCTTAGAGTTCTTAATTACGTCTGCATAGATTTCACGTGTCTTCGGTCCGATGTCAACACCTTCCCAGTTAGGAAGAATGCCCGTAATGTCAACGATATCCTTATTCGCATCCACTTTGAAGTCGTCTGCGATAACTAGATCCACTGGCAAATACAATTTCTTGCCAAGCTTCTTCGCCTTCTCTACGAACTCAAGTGACAGTTCAAGCTTCGAATCATCGCATAGCGACAAGCCGATCTCATTTCCTTGAGCTTTCAAGAACGTATAGGTGATACCGCCACCAATCAAAATATTATCTGCAATTTCAATCATCTTATTGATGACATCAATTTTATCTTTAACTTTAGAACCACCAATAATAGCAGTGAATGGACGCTCTGGGTTGTGCAACGCCTTCCCAAGCACGTCAAGTTCCTTCTCCATCAAAAGACCAGATACAGCTGGCAGATGATGTGCGATCCCTTCTGTTGAAGCATGCGCACGGTGAGCAGCACCGAATGCATCATTCACATAGAGGTCAGCAAGCTCCGCGAATGCTTTCGCAAGCTCTCCATCGTTCTTCTCTTCACCTGGGTGAAAACGAACATTTTCTAAGAGTAGCACTTCGCCATCTTTGAGCGCGTCTGCTTGTGCTTTGACTGCTGCGCCAACAACTTCGTCGGATTTCACAACAGGTTTACCTAGCAATTCAGACAAACGAGCAGCGACAGGTGTCAAACGCAAGCTATCCACAACAGCGCCGTTAGGACGACCAAGGTGACTTGCAAGAATGACTTTAGCACCCTTTTCGATTAGGAAACGCACCGTAGGCAACGTCTCACGAATCCGAGTATCATCTGTAATTGCACCATTTTCGAGTGGCACATTGAAATCAACACGTACAAATACTTTCTTACCTGCTACATCAACGTCTCTTACACTTTTCTTATTCATCTGACATCCTCCTCTATTGCATTCTGTTTGCTCTAATGCATGAAGCAAGACACCCAAACTGGGTGTCCAAAGAGCTTTAGTCCTCGAAAACCCCCTCCTAGAAGGGGGATTTGAGGACTATACTTTGCCTTACAGGCCTTTAGAAGCAATGAATGCAGCCAAATCTACAACACGGTTGGAGTAGCCCCACTCGTTATCGTACCAAGAAACAACCTTCACCATGTTACCTTCAACAACCATCGTGGACAATGCATCGATTGTGGAGGAAGCAGGATCGCTGTTGTAGTCGCTAGATACAAGTGGCTCATCAGAGTAGTTCAGGATACCTTTCAATGGACCGTCTGCAGCAGCTTTGAGTGCAGCGTTAACTTCATCAACTGTTACGTTAGCCTTCAACTCAGCAACAAGGTCAGTAACAGATACGTTTGGTGTAGGTACGCGGAATGACATACCGTTCAACTTACCTTTTAGCTCAGGCAATACAAGGGAAACAGCTTTCGCAGCGCCTGTGGAAGAAGGGATGATGTTTTCTGCAGCAGCACGAGCACGGCGCAGATCTTTGTGTGGCAGGTCAAGCACGTTTTGGTCATTCGTATAGGAGTGGATCGTCGTCATCATACCTTTAACGATACCGAATTTTTCATTGATAACTTTTGCAAAAGGAGCCAAGCAGTTCGTCGTACAAGAAGCGTTGGAGATAATTGTGTGAGCAGCTGCATCATACTTATCTTCGTTAACGCCAAGTACGATTGTGATATCTTCATCTGTTGCAGGAGCGGAGATAATAACTTTCTTCGCGCCGCCCTTCAAATGAAGCGAAGCTTTTTCCTTAGATGTGAAAATACCAGTGGATTCAACAACGATTTCAGCACCAACGGAAGACCATTGCAATACGCCCGGGTCACGCTCAGCGAATACTTTGATCGATTTACCATTGA
Source organism: Candidatus Cohnella colombiensis (assembly GCA_029203125.1). Lineage (GTDB taxonomy): Bacteria > Bacillota > Bacilli > Paenibacillales > Paenibacillaceae > Cohnella > Cohnella colombiensis. The sequence continues at coordinate 34,216 of CP119317.1, read as the reverse complement.
CGATAAGCGCGCCTTCGCCAACTTCAACAGTTGCATCAAGACGACCATGTGTTGTGTCATATTTGAGCAAATGTGCTAATGTGCTAACATCTGTCAAATCATTAACTGCAACAACTTCTACTTCTGGATTGTTCAAAGCTGCGCGGAACACGTTACGACCGATACGACCAAATCCATTAATACCTACTTTAACCATTGTGATATCCTCCTTAAAATGTGAAACAGTTTTTTTTGATCTATGTCAGGCGTTCTACACGCCGAGACCACGAATTTAGAAATTTGTAGTGAACTTAGTGTCTGAGTGCTTCCTTAGCGCCTGCTTCATCGGTGACCAAAATATCATCATGTCCGAACCTAAGCACAGATGCAATTGCCTCTCCCTTACTAGATCCACCTGCAATGCCAATCACGATGCCTGCCGCCTCGATATCCTCAAGACGCATTCCCGCTGTTGCCATCCGATGTACAACTTTACCTGTTCGGTCGAAGTAATAACCAAACGCCTCAGCAAGCGCTCCATCCTTCACCAAACTATCCATCGTCTCTTCATTTACTTTCCGTCTTTGCGCCATCGTCATCGCATCTCCAATTCCGTGCAGAACAATCCTTGCACCTCGGATCATATCGACAACTTCTCGCACGTTCGGTTCCTGCATTAGGGTTTGGTATGCTTCCTCACTTAGATGATCCGGAACGTGAAGCATCCGATACCTCGCTCCCGTTCGCTTAGCGAGCTCAGAAGCAATCGTACTTGCTTGGTAGTCGACACTTTCGCCTAGCCCCCCGCGTGCGGGCACGAACCAGTTATCACGAAGCTGCGTCGGCGCTGTGAAATGAGAAGCCATCCGCGCCATTGTCGTTCCACCCATTACCGCTACGATATCACCTGAAGATAAGCTTTCCCATAATACACGACTTCCTGCACGTCCCATCTCTTGCTTAACGAGATCGGATTCGTCAGAGTCACCAGGTACAATAACGACGCGTTTCAACCCGAAAGTTCGACGAACCTGCTCCTCGAGATCAGTTAGTCCGAATAGTTCTTTCACCATCGGCTCCATCTCTTCAACTAATTGCTTCCCTTCATCACTTAGCGTCATACCCGTTGTGCCGATTTCCAGCAAACCTTGGGTACGAAGCACTTCCAGTTCTGAACGAAGCACTCGCTCGGTCAAGTTCACGCATGTAGCAAGCGTACGTCTTCCGATCGTCCCCGCCGTAAAGATACGATGCATAATCTCGTAGCGCTTCTCCAACGTCTGAATCATATCTGGTAGAAGCTTCTTTTGGATCTCGATGATTTTTCGCATCTTATCGCATTTCCTCCTGTTGACCTGTCGGTCAGCTGTCGGTATTCATGCGGCTTGCAGATGGACGTATAACGTCCCACCACATTCATTTAAGTCCCACCTCCATATTAACGGATTTTTACATCACATGCAACTGAAATGTTCATAAAAGCTTCACCATTTGCATAACTTGCATTTTGACTAGATTTCCCCTATAATAACCCTTGCTGTCAGCAAAAGTCCTTTGGCGTATTTTTGACGTTGAAGAAGCTTTGCGAAGACATTCAGATCAGGATAGCGGTTCGAATCTTCTTTCGAATTATGAATCATGATTTTATCCTCGTGCGCCCGTGGTCCAACGGATATGACGCAGCCCTCCGAAGGCTGAGATTGAGGTTCGATTCCTCACGGGCGCGCCATACTATTTCCTTAATAGCATTAGGCATTTCCGACCGAACGATACGGTCGGTTTTTTTGATTTTATTTCTACTGAGCAAACCTACACCGAGTTCCACTTATGGTAACCATCATGGCACCGAAACCCGCATTTGGAGCATTTAGCGAAACTTTCTTTCGCTATTGCTCCGAGCAATTAGCGTTACGGTATATCGTTATGTTCATTTCGATGGGTGATAATTGTGTAATAGCGTTTTGCTGTAACGTTACTCTATATCCAACGCCCCAAATGCGCTCACGCTCATGTCTAGTGACCAGTTCGATCTGAGCGAAAGGGATATCACGACCTCCCTTTAACCTCAGCTAAGCCACCACCGGAACGTCGAACTCCCACTCACCAACCTGCCAAATAAACAACTTTGACTTTCTTTGACTTTTACAATTGAATTCGCTATGATAAGTGAACAATATCTTTAAGGAGGTACGTCACACATGAGCTTTATTCCTATGGTAGTCGAACAAAGTAACCGCGGTGAACGCTCCTATGACATTTACTCTCGTTTGCTTAAGGACCGTATCGTTTTCCTAGGCACACAAGTGAATGATGTGGTTGCGAACGCCATCATTGCTCAACTGCTTTTCTTGGCTGCAGAAGACCCTGAGAAGGACATCCACCTTTATATCAATAGTCCTGGAGGTTCCATTACATCTGGGATGGCCATCTATGATACGATGCAGTTCATTAAACCAGACGTTTCAACCATTTGCGTAGGCATGGCCGCGTCAATGGGGGCATTTCTTCTTGCTGCAGGCGCAAAAGGAAAGCGATTCGCTCTGCCTAATAGCGAAGTTATGATTCATCAGCCACTTGGTGGCGCTGAAGGTCAAGCTAGCGATATCGAGATTCGTGCAAAACGTATTCTCAAGTTGCGCGACAAGCTCAACGGCATACTATCGGAACGCACGGGTCAACCCATCGAAACGATCGAGAAAGATACGGATCGTGATAACTTCATGGATGCAGAAACTGCTGTACAATATGGTTTAATCGATAAAGTGATCGAGAAGAACACCTAATACCACATTGTTGGCAGTATGTCAACAACAATTCATTTCTTTGAATGCCCCCTCTTCGAACTACCTAATCCATGCTATTCTAGTAAAGAGGTAATACCATATACCTCCAGTTCTAGTTATTGTCTAGTAGTTTTAGGAGAGGAGCGGGGCCTTATGACCCATAAAACAGTCTACCCATATCCCGTCAACCAAGATACCGAACCAAATAACAACCCATACGGTAGAAAACATGCAAACTCAATGATTATCAGTCGTAAACTTAGCGATAAAGCATCATTGCTCCGACCACTTCAGGATGAGCATCTGTTAGAGGTATATCGCGAAGCGAAGATCTTGAACCTATCTCAGGAATTCATTGAATTGCTAGAAGAAGCAATCGCGATTCGCAAACTTATCAATACTCAACAATCATAAGAACAACACATACTACACCACGATCATTACAAATGATCGTGGTGTTTCATTTATCCGCTCAAAGAAGCGCACCTCAACTACACAGTGCAAAAAGACCGTCACTAGACGACATACGTCTGTTAACGGCCTTTGTAGATGCTGAACACGCTGTACAATAATAAAATTATTGATTTTCCAATTCTTCTTTACTTACTAGCTGCACTAAAGCGGTTACAGCCTGCTCCGAATCAGAACCCTCTGCACTGATCTCAACTTCAGTTCCTGAACTAATAGCTAGGCTCATAATCCCCATAATGCTCTTCGCGTTAACCTTCTTCTCATCCTTCTCTACAAACACGTCCGATGAGAATTTATTGGCTTCTTGCACGAATAGTGCAGCCGGTCTGGCATGAAGCCCTGTTTTTAGTCGAACAACGACTGGCTGTTTCGTCACGGAACGGATACCCCCTATCATTAATTCGTCCGTTACACGGTACCCCGTGCATACTTCTCTTATTATAACATTGAAGAGAACAAAAGCGCTACACGCTTATGCACCACCATTTCGGATTTTTTCTGCCCATTCGTCCAACTTCCGAAGTCGATGGTTCACACCTGACTTGGAAACCTGACCTTTTAGCAAATCTCCGACTTCCTTCAAGTTAATATCCGGGTGCTGAAGTCGAACTTCCGCCACTTCACGTAAGCGCTCAGGTAAGTTGTCTAATCCAACTTCTCTTTGAAGTAGCTTAATGTTCTCAATCTGACGTACCGCTGCCCCGATCGTCTTGTTCAAGTTTGCAGTCTCACAATTCACGATCCGATTCACTGAATTACGCATATCTCTCATGATTCTAACATCTTCGAACTTGAACAGCGCTTGGTGCGCACCGATAATACTCAGAAACTCGATAATCTTTTCGCCTTCTTTAATGTAAAGCACGAAGCCCTTCTTCCGCTCTATAAATCTTGCATTCAAATGGAACTTGTTAGCGAGCTCTACGAGCGCTTTACAATGTTCTTCATATAACGATGCAATCTCTAAATGGTATGAAGATCCCTCTGGATTATTAACCGAACCGCCTGCTAAAAAGGCACCTCTTAAGTATGCCTTCTTACAGCAAGTCTTGCGAATAAGCTCCTTCTCAATTCCCGGATGAAATTGATAGCCCTCCGAGGTAATCGACAATTCCTCTAAAATTGCCTCTACACCAACAGGCACACGAACGACATACACATTATTTTTTTTCAATCGCATCTTCTTACGTACTAAGAGCTCTGTCTGTGTTGTAAAATGGCGCTTCAATAACGTGTACATACGACGTGCAATTGCAGCATTCTCAGATGAGATATCTAGCACAACACGCCTTCCCGTAAGCGAGATCGTGCCATTCATGCGGATTAACGCAGCAAGCTCTGCACGCTCGCAGCAAGATTCTGACTCAACAAGCGTTAGCTCTTTTTTCGTTAGTGCCGCAAATGACATGACGGCTTCACTCCTTTCGCAGCAACCAATTCTCGACAAGCTGATAAATATGGTCGCTTAATTTCGCAGCATCGTGTCTCAAATAGGTACGAAATAATACAAGGCGATCTGCAATAACCTTATAGCCTCGTTTCGTTACTTCCTCCAGATCCAAGTGAACCGCTTTCGCACCCTTTTCCGCGTATAGGTTTTGCACTTGTGGCGGAATTTCTCCATCGTTGACAATAACATAATCAAAGAGATGCTCTCCAATATGCATATGAATCGCATTCAAATGATCACTAACCGAATAATTGTCCGTCTCACCTGGCTGTGTCATTACATTGCAGACAAACAATTTAAGCGCATCCGACTTCACAATCGCTTCAGCGAGCTTCGGAACAATAAGATTCGGAATAATGCTCGTATATAAACTTCCAGGTCCAATCAGAATGGCATCCGCTTGCTCAAGCGCAGCAACAGCCTCCGGTAATGCATCCACATCTGCCGGCTCAATGAACACCTTGCGGATCTGTAAGCCTGACTTCGGAATACGCGATTCACCTACTACGATGGAGCCATCCTCCATCACAGCCTTCAGTACAATCGCTTGATTCGCTGCTGGCAACACGCGTCCGCGAACAGCGAAGATCCGACTGAGTTCTTTAATCCCGGTTACAAAATCACCCGTAATGTCTGTCATCGCCGCTAGTATGAGATTGCCTAAACTGTGACCCGCTAAACCAGCTCCAGTATGGAAGCGATACTTGAGCACCTGCTCAAGTAATGGCTCCGTATCTGATAGGGCAGTCAGCACGTTCCGAATATCTCCAGGAGGCGGGATGTTAAGCTCCTCGCGCAATATTCCCGAGCTGCCTCCATCATCGGCCACAGTCACAATCGCAGTAATATCTACCGGCTTCTCCTTCAATCCGCGAAGCATGACAGACAATCCTGTCCCGCCACCAATGACAACGATTCGGGGAAGGCGAGATAGCTTCGATTCCACTGGTGTCATCGACTCACCTCAGTTATGCCGATCGCGAAGAGAATCACGATGGCTTACTCGTATTTGTTCGGTTTCACCCGTTCCTAATCTACGCCCCAGATACTCTGCCAGCGCAACGGATCGGTGCTTTCCACCTGTACAGCCGATGCCGATCACGATCTGACTCTTACCTTCCTTATGATACAACGGGATCAAATATTGCAGCATATCCAATAACTTCGTCAAAAAAGTTTGCGTTTCCGGCCACTTCATGACATAGTCGTACACTTCAGCATCTTGCCCCGTCTTCGGACGTAAATGGTCAACATAATGGGGATTCGGTAGAAACCGCACGTCGAAGATCAAATCAGCATCGATCGGAACGCCATATTTAAACCCGAATGACGTTACATTGATTGAGATGTTGCTACGATCCATATTTGAAAACCGTCCAACAATTGTCTCTTTTAGCATCGCAGGCTTCAGGTTGCTCGTATCAATGACCTGTGAGGCTAAACCTTTAAGGTCCTCTAGCAACTTACGCTCCATATGAATCCCATCCAGAGGCATTCCCTCAGGAGCAAGCGGATGTCTACGACGACTTTCCTTGTATCGCTGTACGAGTGTAGCATCCGTCGAATCCAAAAATAATATTTCATAATGGATCGTATGGTTTTCACGAATATAACTTAACGACTCAGATAAAGCTTGGAAAAACTCACGTCCCCGCAAATCGATAACCAAAGCAATCTTCGCAAGACGACCTTGCGATTGCTCAATTAATTCTGCAAACTTTGGAATGAGAACGGGTGGTAAATTATCTACGCAGAAGAAGCCAAGATCCTCTAAGCTTTGAACTGCGATCGTTTTCCCCGCCCCAGACATCCCAGTAATAATAACAAGTGTGGGCTGTACCTTCATGTTCTCCATCTGCTTCCCCTCTCCCCATTCCCTGCAAGCATATCATGATGAAAGACAGAACGCCTGACTCCCTTCTTGCGACGGGGTCAAGCGTCCACTTCGATTATGCGCGAAGGAACAATCCTGCTGCTCCTACTACACCGGCGTTGTTCCCCAGCTCTGCGGCCACAATTTCGACCCCTTCTTGCGCCTGTGCAGGTGTTAGCTTTTGGAATACTTCACGAATTTGCCCGAAGAGGAATTCTCCAGCTTTACTTACTCCGCCGCCTAGAATGAACCGTTGCGGATTTACGACTATCGCAATCGTAGCCATTGATTTACCAAGATAATACGCCGCACGAGAGACGATCCGCTGTGCAACCTCATCGCCACTCTTAGCAGCATCGATTACATGCTTAGCCGTTAGAGGCTCTTCAACAAGCGAAAGTGCTGTACGATCACCACGTCCTACCGCATCTTCTGCCATCCGAATGATCCCCGTGGCTGACGATACCGTCTCCAAGCAACCATTTTTGCCACAACCGCATTGAATGGCTTCAAGATCAGGAACTACAGCCATGTGTCCAAGTTCACCCGCCATCGCTTTATAACCTTCAATCAAGCGATCATTCAAGATGATACCACCGCCAACACCCGTTCCTAACGTGTAACAAACACAGTTGGAAATGCCTTTGCCAGCGCCACCCCACGCTTCCCCAAGAGCAGCAACATTCGCATCGTTATTGATCTTAACCGGCTTACCGAGCTTTTCCTCAATGATCTGCTTTACATGCACATCTTTGAACGGCAAGTTAGCAGAAAATTCGATAATGCCGTCTGGAATGTTCAAAAACCCAGCGATTCCAATACCAATTCCAGCTACCGCATCCCATTCCGGCGTGCCTGGAGCGACAAGCTCTTGAACATAGGTCGCAATGTTGGATAGTACGGCGTTTGCGCCATCTGCTGCTTGCGTTGGCCCTTCGTGAGTACGAAGCAACTCTCCTGAAGCGTTACATAACCCAATTTTAATTGCCGTCCCACCCAAATCTACGCCTACATACAATGATTCTGACATGTTAGTTGACACCTCTAAAGGAATAATAGTTAAACAGATTGACTCCAATCATGTGTTACATTGTTTTCTAAAAATTTCTCGCAATCCAATGCAGCCATACAGCCGCTACCCGCAGCCGTAATCGCTTGGCGATACTTGTGATCTTGAACATCTCCGCAAGCGAATACTCCTGGAATGTTAGTCTCCGTCGTGCCTGGCTTTACTTGAATGTAACCAAGCTCATCCGTATCGATCTGATTACCAAGGAACTTCGTATTCGGCGTATGCCCGATCGCAACAAACAAGCCTTGCGTCTCTAGAATCTCCTCTTCACCGGTCGCATTGTTAAGCACCTTCAAGCCAGTAACTCCCATACCTGTAGCAACGACCTCAAGCGGAGTCTTATTCAACGCCCACACAATCTTGCTATTCTCACGTGCACGGTCCTGCATAATCTTCGATGCTCTAAGCTCTTCACGGCGATTAACGAGTGTCACTTCTGAAGCAAAGCGAGTAAGGAAATTGGCTTCTTCCATTGCGGAATCGCCACCACCAACAACGATGATCTTCTTGCCACGGAAGAAGAAACCATCGCAAGTCGCACATGTGCTCACACCACGACCAACATTATCGCGTTCTCCAGGAATACCTAGATATTTTGCAGAAGCCCCTGTAGAAATGATAAGCGTTTCCGTTTGCAACGTTTCTCCACCTTCGAATGATAGCGTGAACGGTCGCTTGGACAGATCCACTTGCTCAATCCATCCTGTACGGAACTCTGCTCCGAATCTTTCTGCTTGCTTACGCATATTGGCCATTAAATCTGGACCCATAATCCCATCAGGAAAGCCCGGAAAATTCTCTACGTCAGTTGTCGTCGTCAATTGGCCACCTGGCTCTGGTCCTTCAATAACTAACGGAAACAGATTTGCCCGAGCCGAGTAGATCGCTGCTGTAAGTCCGGCAGGTCCTGTACCTACCACGATTGCTTTATGCATGTTACTTCCTCCTAAATTCGCTGCATTGCAGTGTTCATTTTATATACTTACGGAAAAGATGGGGTAGTTAAATCTAGTTTTTCCCGAATTCCACATGCTTCATCAATCAAATTAGCGTAACGACTAATGCTTGCCTGCGACACGCCGTATCGACTGACAAGATCGGTGTAAGTCACCGTCTTACGATGCATCTTCGCTGTCCAATATTCTAGCGCGGCAGCCCAGCCCATTGACTTGGTGAGCTTCGGAACATTCGGATAGACACGAGAGAGATAATCGACCCATAACGTCATCATGTCATGCTGCTGCACGATGTCGTACCGTCCTTGCATCCCTTCAATCGCTTGATCAAGAATCATTTGCCACACATTATCCCACAGGGGTAACTTCTCAGACCTTCGTCTAGATTCCAATGTGATTAGCTTTCCATTGAATGTAACATGCAGGGTGTCCTGTACACCAATTGAGCGCAACACAAGTACTGCAACCCGTTTGAGTTCATCATCTTCACCCTCATCAATGAGGAATGACTTTAACGAGTCGATTACTTCATCGTCAGCAACAAGTCCTAGCGCTTGAATGACCTTCACTTTTGTATTGCGGTCACCGTGGCGCAGCGCCCAGAAAAACGACGAACGAATAAGCGGATCCCGCTTTAGAGCTTCAGTCACAACGCCAGGATCTTTCTCCCATTGGCGAAATTGCTCCTCAAACGGTAGATGATAGTGATAGTGCGTAGGCGCACGTTCTTCACCCCGCCTCACTTGCTCTAATTTCCGTAAATAGAACTGTGGCACCGGTGAATTAGGATCAAGCTTCTCCGCATGCTTCCAATGCTTCTCGGCAACGTCGTATTGCGATAGGTTCGCCGCTGCTACCGCCGCAAAGTGATGTAAGCTCGGCTCTCCTGATAGCTCCCCTGTTCGTAGCAAGCGACGGAAATGTCGATACGCTTCACGGTGCTCTCCTACGATCCCTAGAGTTGTTGCCATCTTAAACACATGCTCGGGGTGAATCGGCAACGTCTTATTCAAGCGATCAAGCAGTATTCTAAGCTGCTCTTCTTGATTCGAATGCTGATAAAATATCGCGAGATTACACAAGGCATGCAAGTTGCCCGGCTCTGCCTCTAACACCTCGTTGATCGTCGAAATTGATTTTTCGAACAGCCCCATGTAGTAATAAGCCAAGCCCAAGTTGTTGCGTGCAGCTAAGAAGTCCGGTTGACGTTCAATGATTTCTTCCAATATTTTGACCGCTTCAGCAAAGTGTCCTGCTTCCAGCAGCTCGCGGGCTTTATCATGGGCATAGTAATTTTCTCTCGACTTAATCGTCGTAATTTTCGTCGGACGTTGTAGTTCGAAGTGAAGCAGTTCTAACATATCCTCCGCTTCATCCAAATACAGCCCGTCTAGATCATTTTCCAAATAAAGCACAAGTGACTCTTCAGCATCCAAATACTGTTCCATATTCGCATAGTTGTTCGCAAGATAATAATGACATTCCGTCATCTTAGGGTCGATCTGCTCGATTACACCACGGAGCACATCATTCGACTCCTCGTAACGTCCCATCTCTGACAGAATCCCCGCCATATTGCAATGATTCACCGGATTTTCCGGTTCAAATTCCACTGCCTTACGAAAATATTTCAATGCCTTGTCATAATGGTAGCGATCCAACGACTGAACAGCTCGTTCAAAGAAGAAAGTGGCATCCATCCGAATCGGAACTACTTTAGGTCGTCGGTCATTGGTCGCCGCTTGCTTGCGCTGACTCATCGGCAAGGCACCTCCTTGTTGTACATAGTTCATCAAGCAAAATACCTTCTGCATCCTTGAATACAGAAGTAGCTCTGCGCCGGCCAGACAGGAATTGATCTAACACAATCGATTAATTCCGTATGTCCAAGATTATAACACAGCAACGACTTTCATTAAACAACTACGAATTACCACTACTCGTGCTAATCATTCTCCACTAAAAATCGCTACCCCACTTTGAGTAAAGTGGGGTAGCGATTTAATTCCTACATTATTTAGTATCGTCTTCGAATATCTAATTCAGTCGTGACCCCATCTTTTTCATCCGCTCCGAACCTAACAGTGAATTCCCCAAACTCATAGGTCAAAATGTAGAATGGTGGGTAAGCGATTCCCCAAGGCATATCACTAAAATCAAGTAATTCTCCTTTACCAAGAATCTTTTGGATTTCTTTGAATGTCATGCCCATTTTCGCACCTTTAATGTCGACATTGTCTTGACAAAATATATATTCTACCTTTGCTGGCTGCTGATCATAATCAAAAATAATGACCATCCCATATTGTGCATAATACAATCCTTCTCCTAAATGAGTATCACCATCGTTACCGTAATAAAGTGAATACTCAGATCCAAATTTCGCAACAACTTGCTCCTCATTAAGGCTCATTATATCCTCAATGTCACTGAAACCTTGCGTATAGATCGGATAGACCGGATCCTCAGATCCATAATAACTCACAGTAATCTCCAGCTTAGATGTGACTCCATCTTCCTCATCCGCTCCAAACCATATTGCCAAGTTATCTAAATAATAGGACAATCCAAAATTGCTTGAGGAAATATAGGGCTCATTCGTAAGGTCACCTTCACCTAAAACCTGCTGAATTTCAGCAAATGTCATCCCCAGCTTCGCACCTTTAATATCAACATTGTCGCGACAATAGATGGTATCAATTATACCTGCTTTAGAAAACATTCCGAAGGTAATAAACAATCCATACTGTTCGTAAAATAATCCTTCTCCGAATTCTGTACCTTCACCACTTCCATCAGTATAATCCGTACCTAGCTTTTCAATGATTTGATTCTTTTTTAATTTCATTAGCTCGGATATACTTTTGAAATCAGGGGTAAAGAGAGTATTCTTGATCGTCTCATCGTTATTAGGCTCCGTTGGAGGAGTCACATTACTTGTCGGACTTTCATCATCATTTGTAGCGGTTTGAACTGAAGTCAACTGCGGGCTCTCGTATGCAGGTTGCTGAGTACTGTTGTTAGCTACATGCCCAGAACTACAACCTGTGAGAAGGAATACTAGAATCGTTAATCGTAAAAATTGGATCATATCGACAAATCCCCCATTGTTTGCTCTCAATAAACATTGTCGCTGCAACATCTATCACTTGATATGATTCTAGATTATCAGTGATGACTAACAATTTCTATCTATGTTTTATTTCAGCAATTCATCACTCAGAAAGAGCAAACAAAAAACCGCGATGATCGCTTCTTAGCGACCTCACGGTTTAGCTTATACTATACAAATATAAATTCGTGCTACACCATTACACACCTGCATCCTTGAACAGCGTACTAATCGATCCACCCTCCATGATGATGCGTGTTGCATCAGCTAACATGGGAGCTACCGTTATGACCTTAAAGCGATCTGGACGCTCTTCCGGCAACAGGATCGAGTCGGTTACTACAACTTCACGAATATTCGGATGATCAAGTCTAGCGATCGCGTTTGCTGAGAATAATGGATGCGTCGCACAGACGAAGCCATCCTTCGCTCCGCGTTCCTTCAACCCTTCAACCACGTTAACGATTGTCGTTCCCGTGTCGATCATATCTTCGATAATAATTGGCGTACAGCCCTCTACATCACCGATAACGTGTGTAATTACGGATTCGTTATGTGCAGGACGCTTCTTAATCATAATTGCAAAAGAACAGTCTAGCTGATTCGCAAGTTTCTCCGCAGTTGAGGCACGGCCAGCATCAGGTGAAACGACGACAGGATTCTCGATGTGTTTCGATTTCAGATAGTCGCTGATCAAATCAAGCGCCGTCAGATGATCCACAGGGATATTGAAGAAGCCTTGAATTGCGGGAGCATGGAGATCAATCGTTACAATCCGATTCGCTCCTACAGTCGTAAGCACATCTGCAACCATCTTCGCCGAAATCGGTTCACGTGGAGCAGCTTTGCGCTCTTGTCGCGAATACCCATAATAAGGTAGAACGACATTGATCGTACGAGCCGAAGCGCGCTTCGCAGCATCGATCATAATGAGCAACTCAACAAAATAATCGTTAATGGAGTGAGATAGAGACTGTATTAGGAATACATCGCAATTACGAATCGTCTCTTCATAGTGAACATAGACTTCACCGCTCTTAAAACGAGAAAGCTTGATTTTCCCTAGCGGCATTCCTAGATGCTCGGCAATTTTACCCGCCAATAACGGATTCGATGATCCTGAAAAGATACGAAGCTTGCTGCTGCTGTGCATGTTATCCTCCAAATAATATTTCTCGAAAAGCATAGTGTCGAAAAGTGTCATTTCAAGCTATATTATTACACAAGTGCGACTGGATTTCAAAAAGATTTCAGTGTCCGTTTCCGACCTTCGAAAGTAGCCAGCTGAGTGTATCCCGCCTGAAGGAGCAACTCCCGCGCAGTATCGCCCTTTTGGATGATTTTATCCGGATGATGAGCATCCGATCCGAACGTCACAGGGATGTTTAGCGCCTTCGCTTGTACGAGCATCCGCTGAGAGGGGTACATCTCCTTAACGGGGGCGTAGAAGCCTGCCGCATTCAGTTCAATCGCTAGATCTTGGTTCGCAATCGTAGCTAATGCAGCATTTTCCAGAGCGGATACATCCTCCTCAGGTTTATATCCGAACCTTTTAATCGCATCGATATGACCGATGAAATCGTATAAACCTGTTGCCGCCGCTTTCTGAATCGCATCGAAGTATTGCTCATATACACTTACGACACTACGCCCTTCCCATTGGTTCACTTGACGGAAATCCGTCACATCCCACGACCCGAGGAAGTGGACGGAACCAATAACATAATCCCATGGATAACCATTCACAATTGCCGCAATCTGATCCTCATAGCCCTCGATGAAGTCTCCTTCAAGTCCGACACGAACCGCGATCTGATCCTTATACTTCTCCTTCAGTTGGAGGCACTCTTCCACATACCCAGGCAATTCTGCCATCGCCATCGCGCTGTCCGCATTCGCAACTGGATCAACATGAAGGAGTGGCATATGATCGGATAATCCAATCTCACGCAACCCTTTAGCAATTGCGCTTTGCACATATTCCTCCAGATTTCCCACAGCATGCCCACAACGATAATTGTGCGTATGGTAATCGATGCGCATCGCTGTCACCTAGTCCTTCTTAATCGGCTTGCGATGACGAAATTCCAATTCCTGCAGCACATCATCGAATGGAATACCTTGCTCACGAAGCAGTACCATCAAGTGGAAAATAAGGTCTGCCGCTTCGCAACGAAGCTCTGCACCATCGCGGTTTTTGCCAGCAATGATAACTTCAGCGGATTCTTCCCCGATCTTCTTGAGGATTTTATCGACACCTTTTTCAAATAGGTATGTCGTATATGCACCTTCAGGACGCTCTGCATCACGTTGTGCGATCGTTGCTTCCAAGCGACTAAGTGGTCCGAAGCGATCTTCCACATCCGGCTTATCCGCGACAACTTCACCAGAAGCATCTCGATAGAAGCAGCTATACGCACCTGTATGACACGCGGGTCCTTGTTGCCGAACCTTGACTAGCAATGTATCACCGTCGCAGTCATATTGAAGCGATTCAATCTGTTGCGTATGTCCACTCGTTGCCCCTTTATTCCACAGCTCATTGCGCGAACGACTCCAGAACCAAGTTTGACCGGTCTGAAGCGATTTTTGCAACGATTCCTTGTTCATATAAGCAAGCATAAGCACTTCTTTGCTCATTGCATCCTGGATGATCGCAGGCACAAGTCCATCGGCATTCCAAGCAATTTGTTTCTCTAAATCGATAGGTGCTGTCAACGCACACTCACTCCTTTACTCCGCAATGTAGCTTTAACCTCATGTACCGATACTTCTTTATAGTGAAAAATACTAGCCGCAAGCGCCGCATCCGCATTCGCATCCGCGAAAACATCGACGAAGTGCTGCGCATTTCCTGCTCCGCCTGAAGCAATAACAGGAATGCCGACGCCATTCGATACTGCACGCGTCAAGCCAATGTCAAAGCCATCCTTCGTTCCGTCAGCGTCCATACTCGTCAAGAGCAGTTCACCTGCTCCGAGACGTTCAGCTTCCTTCGCCCAAGCTATCGCGCGAATGCCCGTAGGTGTGCGTCCGCCGTGCGTATACACTTCCCATTCGCCCCATTCAGCGTTAAACTTCGCATCAATCGCTACAACGATACACTGCGCGCCGAACGTACGCGATCCGTCTGTAATTAAGCTGGGATTGCGGACTGCTGCTGTATTGATCCCGATTTTGTCCGCGCCTGCACGCAACAATCGCTTCATATCTTCAACCGCAGAGATTCCACCGCCTACTGTGAACGGAATCGAAATTTCCCCCGCAGTCCGACGAACAACATCAACCATCGTTGCACGACCTTCCACAGAAGCAGAAATGTCCAGGAATACGAGCTCATCTGCCCCTTCCTGGTCATAGATCGCTGCGAGCTCTACTGGATCACCTGCATCACGCAAGTTAACAAAGTTTACACCCTTCACCACACGTCCATCTTTGACGTCGAGGCAAGGAATTATTCTTTTAGCTAGCATGAGACTCTCCCCCTCGTCCTCAGTTCGCGAATTTACGTACAGCTTCAGCAAGTTCAATGCTTCCTGTATATAAAGCTTTGCCAACGATAGCTCCGCCAATGCCTTCAACCGCATGTACTGCAAGTCGATCGAGATCCTCAGGCTTGCTCACGCCACCCGAAGCAATTACAGTCTGACCGGACACCTGCGCCAGCGATAAAATCGCTTCAACGTTAGGGCCACCCATCATCCCGTCACGCGAGATATCAGTAAAGATGAATGTCTGTGCCCCTTCACCTGCGAGCTGAACCGCCAAATCTTCAGCCTTCACTTCAGAAGTTTCTAGCCAACCTCTCGTCGCCACAAGTCCATTACGCGCATCAATTCCGATCGCTATCTTTTCACCGTATTTTTTCAACACACGTGAGACGAATGCACGATCTTCAATCGCCGCAGTGCCAAGAATGACACGAGAAACGCCTAAACCAAGCAAACGCTCCACATCTTCATCCGTCCGCAGGCCACCGCCCACTTGAACTGGTACACCGACTGCCTTCGCAATACGTCCGATCAGTTCGTCGTTCACTGGATGCCCAGCCTTAGCGCCATCCAAATCGACGAGATGAATCCACTGTCCACCTTGCGCTTCCCAATCGCGTGCTGCAGCGACCGGGTCCTCGTTGTAGATCGTCTCTTGGTTGTAATCACCTTGAACCAAGCGCACGCATTTGCCATCACGAATATCAATTGCTGGGTATATCACAAACTTAGACATGCTGTGTTAACCTCCGTTTTCTTCACTTCACATACACGCACCTGCAGAGTTAATACGATTAACCTAGTTACTCCAAAACCTTCTCCCAACCCTCGAATCCGTCCCTTTAAGTTAACTTAGTTAACTTAACTGAGCACATCACGTGACTTGAGGACGATTAAGTTAATGCGATTAACCTAGTTACTCACGTTCAACTAATCCAACGAACTTCTTAAGCAGCGCCATGCCTAGATCGCCGCTTTTTTCCGGGTGGAACTGCATCCCAAACAAAGAGCCACGACCGACAATTGCAGTTACGGGTTGATGATAATCCGTAACCGCCAGCAGATCCTCTTCCCGCTCCGGAAGCGCATGATAGGAATGGACGAAGTATACATGTCCCGGCTCGACGCCTTCGAACAACGGACTCTTCTGCTTGAACGCTAGCTCGTTCCAGCCCATATGAGGCACCTTATAGTCCCCTTGGAAGCGGACGACGCGACCAGGCAACAAGTCTAAACCCTGATGAACCCCATGTTCTTCACTTTCAGTGAATAGCAATTGCATCCCTAAGCAGATCCCAAGCAAAGGCTTGCCTGTTGCTGCATATTCCTTCACGACCCGATCCAAACCTGTATCGCGTAAATTAACCATCGCATCG
The DNA here is from genome assembly GCA_029203125.1 of Candidatus Cohnella colombiensis. GTDB lineage: Bacteria > Bacillota > Bacilli > Paenibacillales > Paenibacillaceae > Cohnella > Cohnella colombiensis. The sequence continues at coordinate 17,653 of CP119317.1, read as the reverse complement.
CCGAACGCACCGACACCTGGCAATATCGCACCGTCAGCAGCCATAATCACCGCTGGGTCTGCACTAACCACTATTTCACAGCCCAGTCGCTCTACGGCTTTGCTGACACTGTGCAGGTTTCCCATGCCGTAGTCGATAATCGCAATCAATTACAGCACTCCTTTTGTAGAAGGAACGCCCTTCACTCGAGGATCGATTGAAGTTGCTTCGTCCAGTGCGCGTCCAAGCGCTTTGAACACCGCCTCGACCATATGGTGTGTATTGCGACCGTAGTGAACAATAACATGAAGCGTAATCCGCGCCTCAAGCGCAAGCTTCCACAAAAACTCGTGAACCAACTCTACAGAGAAGCTACCTACTGTTGCCGAAGGGAAATCTGCACGAAGCTCAAAATGTGGACGATTGCTAATATCAATAATGACTTGTGCCAGCGCCTCATCCATCGGCACGAACACGCTCGCATAACGTTTAATGCCCGCCTTGTCTCCAAGCGCTTCACGAAGCACTTGACCGAGACAAATGCCAATGTCCTCTACCGTGTGGTGATCGTCGATATCCACGTCGCCCCGCGCTTCGACCTTCAAGTCGAATTGACCGTGCTTCGCGAACAGATCGAGCATGTGGTTCATGAACGGAACATCCGTCTCAATCGCAACCTCACCTGTGCCATCTACACCAAATGCCAGCTTAATATCCGTTTCATTCGTACGACGCGCTACCTCGGCATTTCTAACTTGTTGACTCATTTAGATTCCCTACCCTCTAATCGAATTTCCACCGCGCGAGCATGACCTTCCAGACCCTCATGGCGGGCTAGCGTTGCAATTCCTGACGCATCTCTAAGCAATGCAGCCTTACTATATCTGATCAAGCTCGATTTCTTTAAGAAGTCATCCACATTGAGTGGAGAAGCAAACCGAGCGGTTCCATTTGTCGGCAAAATATGGTTAGGTCCTGCAAAATAATCTCCCACCGCTTCTGCACTGTAGCTTCCGAGGAAGATTGCACCCGCTGTCTCAATCCGGCCAAGCAAGCTAAGCGGATCCTCCGTCATCACTTCAAGATGCTCTGGTGCGAGCTGATTGACGACGTCCAGCCCTTCATCCATGCTGTCCACAACCAAGATCGCGCCGTGTCGCTTCAGCGACTCGCGCGCAATATCGACGCGTGGCAGCTCAGCGACCTGCTGCTCCAGCTCCGACGCGACCGCGTCGGCAAGCCCTTGCGATGTCGTCACCAGTACCGCCGACGCCATCTCATCGTGCTCTGCTTGCGACAGCATATCCGCGGCCACATACCGCGGATTCGCACTGTCGTCCGCCAGCACGACAATTTCACTCGGGCCCGCGATGCTGTCGATGTCTACCGTGCCGTACACGGCACGTTTCGCAAGCGCAACGAAGATATTGCCGGGCCCGCAAACCTTATCAACGGCCGCAATACTCGCCGTCCCATACGCCAATGCGGCCACCGCCTGCGCGCCTCCAACCCGGTACATCTCGGTTACACCCGCTTCCGCGGCTGCAACGAGAATGTAGGGGTCGATCCCTTCGCGCCCAGCCGTCGCCGGTGGCGTCACCATCACAATCTCAGGCACGCCCGCGACCTTAGCCGGAAGCACGTTCATGAGCACCGACGAGGGATATGCCGCTTTACCGCCTGGTACGTAGAGACCGACACGTCTAAGCGGTCTCATCATCATACCGAGCATCGTTCCATCTTCGTTAACATCCATCCATGAATTTCGCATCTGCTTCTTATGGAATGCGGTAATATTCGCCGCCGCTTGTCGCAACGCTTCTACGAATTCCGGCTCCACACGCGCATACGCACCTTGAATCTCAGCGTCAGTTACCCGAAGCATATCAGGAGTTAGCGACACTTTGTCGAAGGCAGCCGTATATCGCAACAACGCCTCATCACCTTCGCGCTTCACAGCGTCAACGATTTCTTTGACCGCTGCATTTTGCTCAGGTGAGCCATATTCACTCTCACGTTCCAGCTTAAAGCCAGATGCTTTTCCTTTATACATCGAACAGCCCTCCTGTCTCCTGTTCTTACTCACGCGCCGAAATCACTACACCAAGCCGATCACATAGCGACTGAATCGCCGTATTCTTCAAGCGATAGCTGACACGATTCGCGATTAAACGACTTGTCACTTGGAATAACGTCTCCATCTCCACGAGCCCATTTTCCTTTAGTGTCTGCCCTGTCTCTACCATATCTACAATTCGATCAGCGAGCCCTATAAGCGGTGCTAACTCAATCGAGCCATTAAGTTTAATGACATCAACTTGCTGCCCTTGCTCGCGAAAATATTGAGAGGCTACATTCGAATATTTCGTCGCTACACGCGGGTGGATGACCGGCTTCCAATTCGGCAGTCCAATGACCGACATCCGACATTTTGCTATCCCCAGATCCAGTAGCTCGTACACGTCTTTATTTTCTTCCATCAATACATCTTTACCTACAATACCAATATCCGCAACCCCGTATTCGACATAGGTTGGCACATCGACCGGCTTCGCCATAATAAATTCCATATTCGCTTCTGGCACTGGAATGATCAAACGGCGAGAATCATCGAAATCTTCCGGAATTGGCAATCCAGCTTCGCGGAACAGCTTACTTGCCTGCTTATAGATACGCCCCTTGGGCATTGCAACCTTTAATATTTCTTCTGCCACTTTTTATTCCTCTCCAATCTCTAGCAGATTGTCATAGTCGGTCCCGTGGTAGCTGAACGTATCCGTCACGGTCGCCCGGTACTTCACTGCAGCCAGCTCATCTTGATCTGTTATTCGCTTAGTTACGGTTGCATAACCTAGACTGCGCAGACGGTCTGCCTCCGCTAACGCTTCATTTCTACGATTTGCTGTATAGAGTACAAGTGTCCGTCCAGGCACTCTCACCGCATCCTCCACAACGTCTAAAATTCTTGTTGTCTTCAATGCAAAGCCTGTCGCAGGTGCAGGTCTGCCGAATTGCCCGAGCAGATTGTCATAGCGCCCCCCACTACATACTGGAAAGCCAAGATGCGAAGCATAGCCTTCGAACGTCATACCTGTATAGTAGGAGAAATCTCCAATCATCGTAAGATCGATCATCACATGCTCTTGCACACCATAGCCCTCGAGCACATCCCACACTTCACAAAGGTGACGAATTGCAGTTTGTGCTTCCTTGTTCATACTAAGTGCGAGCGCCTGATCACACACCTCTTGCCCACCACGCAGTCGTAAAATCCCTTCAAGCTCACGCTCCACGTCTGCATCTAGCGACAGCTTTCGCAGTTCCTCGCGATAGCCAACCAAGTCCCGATGGAGCAAGCAAGTTTTGAGCACTTCTTGCGCTTCCACTAGGCCAGGTAAAGTCTCCTCAAACAATCCATTCAAGAAGCCGACATGCCCCATCGCAATCTTAAACGCTGGCACGCCTGCCGCTTTTAATGATGCAATCGCGAGTGCTATAATTTCAGCATCTGCTTCTGCTGATGGGTCGCCAACAAGCTCAACACCGGTTTGGAAAAATTCCGCCTCACGGCCACCTTCTTCTTCAAGTGCACGGAATACATTCGCATGATAGCTTAGACGAAGTGGGAAATCTCTTTCCTTAAGCAAAGAACCGACTACACGTGCAATCGGTGCTGTCATATCTGAACGCAATACCATCGTCGTGCCACGCTGATTAAGCAGCTTGAACAGCTTCTGGTCAGACGTTGAACTCGCAACGCCAACGGTATCGTAATATTCTAAAGTCGGTGTTAAAATTTGCTCATAACCCCAACGACGCATACATTCAAGCACATCTTGCTCAATACGACGCAGCTTCTCAACTGCATGTGGTAGATAGTCTTTAACCCCATTGGGTTTTTCGAATACTTTAGGCTTACTCATCTGCATTACCCTCATTTCTTCACTCAGTCAATATCAATTTTACTTTAATACATTAAAGCGATAATAAGTTACCATACTGCCAAAATAAAGAATGTAGCGATATTTTACCACGCAGTTCAAATAGAGTCAATGCTCCTAAATTCGCCCCCAGCATGAATAGAAGCCCCGAACCGACCGAATAGATCGATCGATGCGAGACTTCTTTTCAAACACAGCTTATCTATGCATTCGGATCACTCGTAAGTTACTCCTGCAACATTGTTCACCAAATCTCGGATCAGCATGAACGTATCGCCATTCGTTAATTGATTTAAGTCTTCAAAGCCTTCCACTGTTGTCGCTCGGATCCATCCCATATCAACAAGTGTTTGCATCGCTGTTTTCGATGAAGCGTCAGAGTTTCCTGTCACCTTCAAAATAATCTCAGCTGATTGCTCTGCACTCAATGGTTGATCCGATGTAAGTCCTAGACTACTCGATGATATTTTCACTTGCTGAATCGAATCTGGGAATCTCTTTTGCAACGTACGCAGCGCGTTGAAGAACCGTTTGCTATTCGATTCCTTATCAAGTGCCCAACTATCATTATTGTATCCACCGATCGTAATATATAGGCTCGTAGCCGTCAGCAGACCCGCATAATCCTTGTGTTTCGTATAGTCGGGGGCTGCAAATTTTTCCATCTGCAAATCCATCCCTTGATCTTCCAAGTGCTTACGCAAGTCGGCAATGTCTGTTTCCGATCGCGATAGCTCTCGGAAGGTAATGCCCCGTTCCTTAATTAATTTCGCAGCCGCTCCCGCCGCTTCTCCCGTTGCCATACCGAGCGGAATAACACGCGCACTACCATGTGGCAGCGAATCAAAGCTTGCAGATCTGCCCACCACAAGCAAACCATCTACCTTTAATGGAACTAACGAACGAAATGGAACGCCATATTGCTTTGGATTCATCATAATCGCACCTGCAGCTTTTGCATCGACGCTCTGAATATCTACCTCGTATGAGCCATACGAAATGGCATCCCAGTGATCACGATTGTCCATCACATCAACGAGCGTTAAGCGATATTCTCCTTCGATGTGACGCGTCTCCCTAACATAAAGCTCAGGAGCTACCCCTGCATAATTCAATTCTTTGAATGGTTTGTATTTGCCCTGCAAATAAGCGACAATTCGCGGAGCTTCCTCTTCACCAAGTTTAAGCCCTTCTGCTAACGATTCGGGATCAAGTGGATCGATACCATAAATTTGCATCGAATTGATTAGTATTGAATCGCCATCCTCGCGTCCGATGTTGAGACTTCGCATTCGCACTCGATCAGGCTTTGAGCTCTCATAATCCCGTGCATCGGGATAACCCCAAATGCTTCGACTGTCGTAGCCTTCTGCATCCTCCTGCAAAGCTTCCCATGCCTCATTCGTCACTCCGTTAAGCTTAATGACAAGTGTGACCGCCATTTGCACATCCGGTTCACCGATATCACCGCGCCCAACTGTATAAGGCACACCGGCTGCCGCCGCAATATCAGCATCCTGTGTTGCATCAATAACAGTGCCCGCGGCTACTTCTTGTCTCTCCCCGGCTACTGTATCAAAGCTCATGCCCACAACTGTGCTATTGTTTACAATGGGCATTGCCTGCTTCACGTTCATAAGCAGGTCAATGTTCGGCTCTGCTTGGACCATATGATGAAATACATTGGCAGCATGGACAACATCGAAGGATGTGCCTCTGATTTCTTTGTACCATTCAATAAAGATACCCCTATTGAGCTGCCCGGGCGATTGCCAAAACCACGCTCTCTTTGGAGATATATTCATATCCAATGAATTCAGCCAACCAATCGTCATTAGACCACCGAGTCGATCACGTTCGCGAGTCTCGATAAGGAGTACCTTCAGGTCATTGCGAGCAGCCGAAATTGCCGCTATTACACCTTCTGGATCGGTTCCAACGACAATGACATCATATTGTGACTTAATGTTAGTGGAAGACTGGACCTCTTCTAGCGCCTCACGTACAGGTTTATAGCTCGATCGCTCCGTACGCATTGAATAAGTTATAAAAATAGCAAATGCAAGCATTCCTAAACACAATAAAACGATCCGAAATAGCCACGATAAGCGCTTCCCCTTATTTTGATGCACGATTAACCCCTATCTGCGTTCGATTACCTGAATCGGATTACCTCCGACAAAGGTTTCCGCTGCAACATCTTTATGTACAACTGATCCAGCAGCAACGACAGCACCATCTCCGATTGTCACACCCGGTAATATCGTTACATTGGCACCAATCATCACATTGGACCCGATGACTATGTTGCCTAGTCTATATTCCTTAATGAGATATTCATGCGTGAGCAACGTAGAGTTGTAGCCGATAATCGAATTGTCTCCTATCGAAATGCGCTCAGGGAAAAACACATCTACCATCACCATAAGCGCGAACGAAGTCGTCTTGCCCACTTTCATCCCAAGCACTCGACGATAGATCCAATTTTTCAATGGAAGGCTAGGACAGTATCGCGCAACCTGAATGAATATGAAGTTGCGAACCGCTTTGAAGCGCGATACGGTACGATATACTTGCCATAGCGCATTCGGTCCTTCTACCGGATACCGCTCGACGTCTCTCAACGGCTGACACCCTCAATTCCAACTAAGTTGAGCAGATCTGTCATCTCATCAATAACATGAGCTGCGCCTGCTTCTTTCAGTATGTCTGCCCCTTTGAGCGACCATGCCACACCAACCGGTATTGCTCCAGCCGCAGTTGCAGACTGCATGTCCACCGTACTATCCCCAACCATCATAGTAGCAGCCGGTTCCACACCTAGTGCTGTGATCGCTTTCGCAACGGGCTCTGCGTGTGGTTTCGGGTGCTCCACATCTTCAATCGTCACTATCGTTTCAATATATTCGTATATACCCAGCAACTTAAGTGCTCGTATTGTTGTAGCACGCATCTTAGTTGTCACGATGCCAACACGCAAACCCGCTTGTCTGAGCGCTGGAATCACTTCCGCAACTCCAGCGAACAATGCTACCATTTCGTCATGATGCTTCAAGTTGTACTCCCGATACAGTACAGTTAAATCATCAACTTGTTCACGACCAGAAAACTCCTGAAGCTGTGAAGTCAAAGGCTGCCCCATGCTCGGAATGATATGCTCTCTTCCGAAGCTTTCCGGTACAATTCCATTTAAAGCATACATGAACGATTGAATAATCAATTCATTGGTATCCACAATCGTTCCATCTAAATCAAAGAGAACCGTTGTAATGCGTTTATTCATTATTTTGTCGCTCTGTGTTGTCATTCTTTGTTGTCTCCGTTTCTTGTACTTCTTTTATTTCTTGTTGTTTTTGAACGTCTTTTGTTTCTTTTGTTGTATCTGTTTCTTCTTTGGCTTTCAGCTTTACATTCACAAGTGGATCAACGTAACGTTCTTTCGCCCAACCCCGCTGACGACGAACGATAATAAGTACAATACCAGCAATAACAATTAGTAGCGCTAATAGCTGCGAAATGCGAATGTTGCCTTCTGCAGCATTCAGACTTCCTTGCTCAAACACAGCCGTCATTGGCGTCCATATACCGTTAACAAGAGAAGCAAGCCAGTCTGGTCCTTGGAATGCAAGACTGTCTGTACGCAATGCTTCGATAAAGAAGCGCCCAATCGAATACCAAATGAAATACGTAATGAGTTGTTCTCCTGCACGCAAGAAATTACGACGACGAATAACGAACAGGATGACAAGACCTACTAAGCTCCACAACGATTCATAAAGGAAAGTGGGATGATGAAAGGTGCCCTCTACATTCATCTGATTAACGATAAAAGATGGCAAGTGCAGTGAATCGCGCAAAAAAGTTTCCGTCGTTGGTCCGCCATATGCTTCTTGATTGACGAAGTTACCCCAACGTCCAATCATCTGACCGATTAGAAGCGATGGAGCGCAGATGTCAGCGATCCGCCAGAAGGAATAACCTTTAGCTCTTATGTAGAAAAATCCGCACAGAAGTGCGCCAATTAATGCCCCGTAAATTGCAATTCCGCCTGCCCAAATCTGAATGATCTCGCCCGGGTGCTTAGAGTAATATCCCCATTTGAAAGCAACATAATAAATTCGCGCAACAATAATTGCAGAGGGTACCCCAAACAAGAGCAAATCTAAGAAGAAGTCGGCTGATACTCCGAAACGTTTGCCTTCTTGAATCGCAAGCAATAATCCGGCAAAGGCACCAAAACCTAAGATCATCCCGTACCAATGTACCGGTAATGATCCGATTTGGAATGCAACCGGATTAATCAATGAATAGTACATACTCATCCTCCATCAGTTGTTATTCATATTCTTCCTCAGCAATCGCTTCGGTCAATTTGTTCGTAAATTGTAGAGCAGCGTTATAACCCATCCGTTTCAACCGATAATTCATCGCAGCAACTTCAAGAATGACCGCTAAGTTGCGGCCTGGACGTACAGGGACCGTTAATAGCGGTACGTCTGTATCAATAATCTTAGTCGTATCTTCATCTAATCCGAGACGATCATATTGCTTGTCTTGCTGCCAATTCTCTAGTTTCACGACCAAGCTAATATGTGTGGAATTTCGGACAGCACCTGCACCGAATAATGTCATTACATTCAAAATTCCCAGACCGCGAATTTCGAGCAAATGACGAATAAGCTCTGGCGCACTGCCATAGAGTTGATTGTCTGACGTTTGACGAATTTCAACAGCATCGTCCGCGATTAATCGATGTCCTCTCTTCAAAAGCTCTAGTGCTGTTTCGCTTTTCCCGATTCCGCTACCACCAGTTATAAGCATCCCAACGCCATACACATCGACAAGAACGCCATGAATTGTCGTTGTAGGAGCAAGACGTTTCTCCAGGAAGTTCGTAATTCGGCTCAAAAGAATTGTTGTTGCGACACCGCTGCGCAGAACAGGAATATGCCTTTCATTCGCAATTTCAATCAGCTCGGAAGGAGCTTGCAGCCCTCGCGTAATTATGATACAAGGCGTTTCATCATCGCATAATCTAATCATGCGCTCATGACGCTCTTCGCTAGACAGCGTCTCAAGAAACGCTAACTCTGTTCTACCGAGCATTTGCGCACGGTCAGCTGGGTAGTAATTGAAATAACCCGCCATTTCAAGACCTGGACGATTGAGATCGTCAGTTACAATTTTACGGCGCAGCCCATCCTCACCTGCTATTATTTCCAGGTGAAATTGCTGCACGAGCTCGGATACGTTCACTTTTTTAGCCATCGTACAGCTCCTTTCAGCATTCGCTTTTTTTATCGTATCGAAAAAAAGGAGACAAAGCAATGAGAGCTTTTAATTATGTCACATGACATGATCAATAAACGCCTCTGACTTACACTCCCTTTGCTTGTTTTATTTTTGAATGGGATTAACACAAGCTGGCATTGCTACACCATTTAGACCAGCAAGCAAATTATCTACACTCAAATTCGCCATCCGATTTCTCGTCTCATAGGTAGCACTGCCAATATGAGGCGTAATCAATATATTAGGCAACGTAAGTAAGGGGTGATCCGCACCGATCGGCTCAGGATCAGTTACGTCCAAAGCCGCATAGGCAATTTCTTTATTCACTAGCGCTTGATAAAGTGCTTCCGTATTTACAATTCCACCTCTAGCTGCATTTACAAAGTATGCGCTTCGTTTCATTAAAGCAAACTGTTCCTTGCCGAACATCTCTCTACTATGTTCTGAAAGGGGGACTAGAGCGATGACAAAATCTGATTTTTCCAAGAGTTGATTTAGCGAAGCGTACTGCACTTGCAAAATATCTTCATCACTTCTCTTAGTCCGATTGTAATACAGCACATTCAGACCGAAGGCTCTTGCACGTTTAGAGACAGCGCTTCCGATTGCTCCCATGCCTACAATACCGAGCGTCTTCCCTTGCATATCTTGTCCGAATAAATGTCCCACTCCCTCTGTTGCCCATTTGCCACTTTTGACAATATCCCAACCTTCATGAATACGTCTTACTGCAGTTAAGAGAATACCAAATGTTAAATCTGCGGTTGCATCAACCAATACCCCTGGTGTATTACCGAAGGGAACCCCTCTACGAGTGCATGCAGAGATGTCGATGTTATCGTAACCCACAGAGGATTGCACCACGACACGTAGATTAGGAGCAGCAGCAAGTAATTCATCGTCTACTTTAACGTCGTTCGTGCTGAATAATCCATCAGCATCATTGAGCCATTGTAGTAGGAGATCCCTGGGGATTGGCCCCTCACCCTCCCACTGCTTTATCACGCAATTTTCTTGTAGCTTCTTGTACGCATCTGGCCATGTTGAGCCTGTCATAACGATTCTAAATTTTTTCATTCCCTTACTCCTTGTCTCTATAATATTAAGATTGTCTCTGTTGCTTCATCACATAAGAAAACCGCCTGACAGATCGTCAGACGGTTCGATTATTTATCTTATTCGCCTTCAAGCACATTCAGTTCAGACTCTGTATCGAAGATATGAATTTTGTTCATATCGATCGCGAGCTTCACATTTTGGCTTTCGCGCAGTCCGGAACGTCCGTCTACACGAGCGATGATGTTGTCTTTGCCAAGACCGTTTAAGTAAAGGAACATTTCGTGACCTAAGTTTTCAGAAACTTCGATCGTTGCATTCACGATGCTGTTCGGCGATGCTTCAAGGAATACTGGCTCTTCATGAAGATCTTCTGGACGAACACCAAGAATGATTTCTTTACCGATATAGCCTTTAGAACGAAGTGACTTCGCTTTGCCTTCTGGCAATTCAAGGTTGAAGCCTGTAGCACGGAAACGAACAGCTCCGCCTTCTTCAACGAGTTGACCCGTGACGAAGTTCATTGCAGGAGCGCCAATGAAGCCAGCTACGAACAAGTTCGTAGGGTGGTTATAGAGCACTTCTGGTGTAGCAGCTTGTTGAATGAATCCGTCTTTCATAACAACGATACGGTCACCCATTGTCATTGCTTCTGTTTGGTCATGCGTTACATAGATACAAGTCGTCTCAAGACGCTTCATCAATTTGGAGATGTTCGCACGCATTTGTGTACGAAGCTTAGCATCCAAGTTAGAAAGAGGCTCATCCATCAAGAACACTTGTGGTTCACGAACGATTGCGCGTCCTAGAGCAACACGTTGACGTTGACCCCCGGAAAGAGCCTTAGGCTTACGATCGAGCAAATGCTCGATTTCCAGCGTGCGAGCTGCTTCACGTACACGACGATCGATTTCGTCTTTGCGGAATTTACGCAATTTCAAACCGAATGCCATGTTTTGGTAAACGTTCATATGAGGATACAAGGCGTATGATTGGAAAACCATCGCGATATCGCGATCTTTCGGAGCTACGTCGTTTACGACGCGGTCGCCAATATATAGCTTACCTTCGGAAATTTCTTCAAGACCTGCGATCATACGCAGTGTAGTCGACTTACCGCAACCGGATGGACCTACAAGTACAAGAAACTCCTTGTCTTCGATGTCCAAGCTAAAATCAGTAACGGATGCTTTGTCGGATCCAGGATACTTCTTATAAATATTCTCTAAACGTACACCAGCCATTATAATTTCCCCCTAAAACTCGTTTGAAGGTACATTAATATCTTAACTCACTGCCCAGCGAAAGACTATGCACAAACCGTACAAAAAATTCATTTCCTTTTCGTAACTTTGTACAAAAGGAGCAAAATTCGAACCAATACCGCATCATTAAACGAACGAACATCTAAACCTGCCTCGTTCTTTATCTTATCCAGACGATATAGCAATGTATTGCGATGAATATATAATTTTTTGGCTGTCTCACTCACGTTGCAATCCATGGAGAAAAAAGCATCTAGTGTGGAAACCGTCTCAGAATCTGTAAATAGATCAGGCCTACCCATCATCTCTTCCACAAACCTAGAACGAACAAGTTCAGGAATTCCACTAAGCAATCGTTCTAAGTGAACGAGCCATGGAAGATGCACATGCATCCCGACATGGAATTTACGTCCAAGGAAGGTCGTTTCGCGCAACGTGCTTACAATGCGAACGATATTTTCTGACGGAATCATCGGTTCTCCAACCGCAATGTGGCATTCTCCACCCCATTCACTTGTGAACAGATTGTACAATCCTTCAGCCAATGAAGATAATACTTCTTTGGTCTCATCGTGACCAAGAACATCATCCCCATCAAGCTCGGCTTCCATAAGAAGACGATCCGTCGTTAAAATCAGCCATTCATGATCACGAAGCGGTATAAGCAATGTTTCATCTGCAATGAAGGTGCGAATGGTTTTCTCAAGCTCAGTGTAGGTAGGTTCCTTGTCTTCCACTTGCTCACATGAGAGCACAAATGGAATCATCCCGTCGAACAAACGATTGGTCAACTCCATTTGCACTGGAATTTCAGCTCGCCATTCTCCTGCACTTACCGACTGTTGGATCCATTCTCCCAGTTTGCGCGCCTGTCTCTCAATGTCTGATGTGCTAGATGTTGAAGAACGAGATGAATTTTGTTGAACTGCCCAACTCATAAGTTCCATCTCAAGCGGAGTCAGTTTCACTGGTGCATCTATCGTATGTAAATCCAAACTTCCTATCTTTGTTACTATGCTAAAACCAGGCTCGCGTATAAGAATATCTCCGACTGCTGGTTTGCGCTTACCACCATCTTTTTCCCATTGCTCCATGGTCAGCACGTTGGTAACGACAGACGCACCAAGTAGCTGCTCTAGCTTGAGCAGACTGCTTTTATTCATAGCGGTGTACTCCTTACCCCTTGAGGATGCATTCTATTATGCGCATTGTACCATATTTGAAGATCTCAAGGGTGAGTTTGTCTTTAACGAAGCACCAGCATCACTACAATTGACAATAGAGAAAACACCGTAGCAATCAAATATAAAAATGAAACCGTCTGTACCTGAGTCAGCCCCCATTTCATTAAACTATGGTGCGTATGGAGATTATCTGCGTGATGCAAGCCCTTCCCAGAAAGCAGTCTGCGTGTGAATACAATGATCGTATCCATAATCGGAACACCTAGTGCAAGTAAAGGTACGAATAAAGAAAGTAATGTTGCCCCTTTGAATGCACCTTCAATTGCGGTTACAGCTAACGTATATCCGAGGAAAGTTGCTCCAGCATCTCCCATAAAAATTCGTGCAGGATGGAAATTGTATGCGAGAAAAGCAAGGCATGAGCCCGCAAGCACAATTGCAACTATTGCTGTTTCTGACTGATTGCCAATAAGCGCTGCAACAAAAAGCGTCAGCGAGGAAAGCACACATACTCCCGACGCTAGACCATCCATCCCATCAATAAAATTCAGCATATTAATTAATGCGAATACCCAAACAACGGTAACAACTATACTCACTGCTGGTGAGAATATTATCATAGCTGCAGAGGATGGAGATGAGATACCTTGGATTGCGATCCCCTGCCAAACAGGTATAAATGCAACAGCAATGTAAATGATTAACCTCGGCCATACTGGAAATTCCTTGCCTTTCGATTTGTAACCATCATCGATCAATCCAACGACTAACAACATTAATCCACCTAGTAAAATCGTTCGGAATAGTGTGAAGTGATCCATAAATAACCAGATCGTGATTGTGACACCAATAAAAATAGCCACACCTCCTGACAATGGAATAGGTGTAGCGTGTATTTTACGTTTTGTAGGTCGGTCGACAAAGCCTACCTTAAGAGCCACTTTACGTACAATTGGAACGATAAACATTACAATCATAAAAGCGATTACCATTGCAACTATGTACACCAAGGCGAGATAACCCCCGTTTTTAGCTAGTGCACTTAACGTAACCTCAAACGTGCATGCTCATTCAAAATGATCTCAGGAGTTTATTGCTTTGGTTAAATACAAAAAAACAGACGAGTAATCGTCTGCTTGGTTTGTTTGAATGGTGAGCCATGTAGGACTCGAACCTACGACACCCTGATTAAAAGTCAGGTGCTCTACCAACTGAGCTAATGGCTCGTACAAATGGTGGAGGCTGATGGATTTGAACCACCGAACCGTGAGGAACAGATTTACAGTCTGCCGCGTTTGGCCACTTCGCTAAGCCTCCACGATGAAAAAAATGGTGGCTCGAGACGGAATCGAACCGCCGACACGAGGATTTTCAGTCCTCTGCTCTACCAGCTGAGCTATCGAGCCATACCGTGTAAATAAAAAAATGGCGGAGCTGACGGGATTCGAACCCGCGGTCTCCTGCGTGACAGGCAGGCATGTTAGGCCACTACACCACAGCTCCAAGATAAGATGGTGGAGGCTGACGGGATCGAACCGCCGACCCTCTGCTTGTAAGGCAGATGCTCTCCCAGCTGAGCTAAGCCTCCATGGGATATTAAAGGTAATGGTAGCGGCGAAGGGACTTGAACCCCCGACCCTCCGGGTATGAACCGAATGCTCTAGCCAGCTGAGCTACACCGCCACATAAACCTGGACGATTCGGACAAGTCCGAACGTACCAAATAACTTGATACAGAGCTTGCGCCATCGTGCGATGAAATCGTCACGACCCGCGAGTCTGCAGTCATTGCAAAGCAATGATTTGCAGGCTTGCGCCCTGAAAACTGGATACGAAACAAAGCGGTGAAATAAGATCATCTTGCGGAAGTGTTGAAATTAGGATAAGCCCTCGACCGATTAGTACTCGTCAGCTCCACACATTGCTGCGCTTCCACCCCGAGCCTATCAACCTCGTGTTCTCCAAGGGGTCTTACTAAATTGGGAAATCTCATCTTGAGGCGGGCTTCGCGCTTAGATGCTTTCAGCGCTTATCCCTTCCGCACTTGGCTACCCAGCGATGCTCCTGGCGGAACAACTGGTACACCAGCGGTGCGTCCATCCCGGTCCTCTCGTACTAAGGACAGCCCCTCTCAAATTTCCTACGCCCGCGACAGATAGGGACCGAACTGTCTCACGACGTTCTGAACCCAGCTCGCGTACCGCTTTAATGGGCGAACAGCCCAACCCTTGGGACCTACTTCAGCCCCAGGATGCGATGAGCCGACATCGAGGTGCCAAACCTCCCCGTCGATGTGGACTCTTGGGGGAGATAAGCCTGTTATCCCCAGGGTAGCTTTTATCCGTTGAGCGATGGCCCTTCCATTCGGTACCACCGGATCACTAAGCCCGACTTTCGTCCCTGCTCGACTTGTAGGTCTCGCAGTCAAGCTCCCTTATGCCTTTGCACTCTACGAATGATTTCCAACCATTCTGAGGGAACCTTAGGGCGCCTCCGTTACTCTTTAGGAGGCGACCGCCCCAGTCAAACTGTCCACCTGACACGGTCCTTCTACCGGCTTCACGGTAGTAAGTTAGAACTCCGATACGATCAGGGTGGTATCCCAACGGCGCCTCCACAGAAGCTTGCGCTCCTGCTTCATAGGCTCCCACCTATCCTGTACAGACCGTACCAAAGTTCAATATCAAGTTACAGTAAAGCTCCATGGGGTCTTTCCGTCACGTCGCGGGTAACCTGCATCTTCACAGGTACTAAAATTTCACCGGATCTCTCGTTGAGACAGCGCCCAAGATCGTTACGCCATTCGTGCGGGTCAGAATTTACCTGACAAGGAATTTCGCTACCTTAGGACCGTTATAGTTACGGCCGCCGTTTACTGGGGCTTCGGTTCATAGCTTCGGGTTACCCCTAACCACTCCCCTTAACCTTCCAGCACCGGGCAGGCGTCAGCCCGTATACTTCGCCTTACGGCTTCGCACAGACCTGTGTTTTTGCTAAACAGTCGCTTGGGCCTCTTCACTGCGGCCCCCTCGTGCTATTCACACTACCGGGGCACCCCTTCTCCCGAAGTTACGGGGTCATTTTGCCGAGTTCCTTAACGAGAGTTCTTCCGCGCGCCTTAGAATATTCATCTCGCCTACCTGTGTCGGTTTGCGGTACGGGCACCTTCTCCTGGCTAGAGGCTTTTCTTGGCAGCGTGGGTGCATGACCTTCGGTACTATGATTTTCCCTCCCCATCACAGCTTGAGGTATCAGTGTGCGGATTTGCCTACACACACCTCTCACTGCTTAGACAGACTATTCCATCAGTCTGCGTCATTGCCCTCCTGCGTCCCCCCATTGCTCATAACGGATTACGGTGGTACAGGAATTTCAACCTGTTGTCCTTCGACTACGCCTTTCGGCCTCGCCTTAGGTCCCGACTTACCCTGGGCGGACGAACCTTCCCCAGGAACCCTTAGGCTTTCGGCGGATCAGATTCTCACTGATCTTTTCGTTACTCATACCGGCATTCTCACTTGTATGCAGTCCACCGTTCCTTCCGGTACGACTTCAACCCACATACAACGCTCCCCTACCCAAGTACCATAGGTACATGCCATAGCTTCGGTGGTGTGTTTAGCCCCGTTACATTTTCGGCGCAGAGTCACTCGACCAGTGAGCTATTACGCACTCTTTAAATGATGGCTGCTTCTAAGCCAACATCCTGGTTGTCTTCGCAACTCCACATCCTTTCCCACTTAACACACACTTAGGGACCTTAGCTGATGATCTGGGCTCTTTCCCTCTTGACAACGGATCTTAGCACTCGCTGTCTGACTCCCGAGTATACATACATGGCATTCGGAGTTTGACTGGACTTGGTAACCCTTGGCGGGCCCCGCACCCAATCAGTGCTCTACCTCCATGATGCTTTACCTCGAGGCTAGCCCTAAAGCTATTTCGGGGAGAACCAGCTATCTCCGAGTTCGATTGGAATTTCTCCCCTACCCCCACGTCATCCCAGAGCTTTTCAACGCTCACGAGTTCGGGCCTCCAGTAAGTATTACCTTACCTTCACCCTGCACAGGGGTAGATCACACGGTTTCGGGTCTACGACCACGTACTTATTCGCCCTATTCAGACTCGGTTTCCCTTCGGCTCCGCCTCATCAGCTTAACCTTGCACGTGAACGTAACTCGCCGGTTCATTCTACAAAAGGCACGCCATCACCCCTAGATCGGGCTCTGACTTCTTGTAAGCGCACGGTTTCAGGTTCTTTTTCACTCCGCTCCCGCGGTGCTTTTCACCTTTCCCTCACGGTACTGCTTCACTATCGGTCGCCAGGTAGTATTTAGCCTTGGCAGATGGTCCTGCCGGATTCCCACGAGGTTTCACGTGTCTCGCGGTACTCGGGATCCGTCTCGGAGAGAGCACACTTTCGGCTACAGGGTTGTTACCTTCTGTGACGGGCCTTTCCAGACCTCTTCGCCTAATCTGCTCTTTTATCACTCCATGTGAGACGTCCCACAACCCCTAAGAGCAAGCTCTTAGGTTTGGGCTTCTCCGCGTTCGCTCGCCGCTACTGACGGAATCACTATTGTTTTCTACTCCTCAGGGTACTTAGATGTTTCAGTTCCCCTGGTCTGCCTCTACTGTAGCTATGTATTCACTACAGAGTAACTATCCATTACGATAGCTGGGTTTCCCCATTCGGAAATCTCCGGATCAAAGCTCACTTACAGCTCCCCGAAGCATATCGCTGTTCGTCGCGTCCTTCATCGGCTCCTGGCGCCTAGGCATCCACCGTGCGCTCTTATTAGCTTAACCACGTGCGATCCGCTAACGTTAGCCGCAAGGCTAATGTTCGGTCGTCACGATTCAACACATCTCAGCTATAAGATGATTTCTTAATTCGCGCTTTGTTTCGTTATCCAGTTTTCAAGGTGCAAAAACT